>NZ_FMWX01000020.1 GCF_900103265.1 Sphingomonas sp. NFR15
CACCTATGGCTCCACACCGGCTGGCGCCAATGCTTCAAAGCCTCCCACCTATGCTACACAGTTCTTTCCTAATGCCACTCTGAAGCTGCAGTAAAGGTGCACGGGGTCTTTCCGTCTAACCGCGGGAACCCCGCATCTTCACGGGGAATTCAATTTCGCTGAGCATGTCCTGGAGACAGTGGGGAAGTCGTTACGCCATTCGTGCAGGTCGGAACTTACCCGACAAGGAATTTCGCTACCTTAGGACCGTTATAGTTACGGCCGCCGTTTACCTGGGCTTCATTTCAGAGCTTGCACTCCTCCACTTAACCTTCAGGCACCGGGCAGGCGTCAGGCCCTATACGTCGTCTTGAAGCCGACTTAGCAGAGCCCTGTGTTTTTGCTAAACAGTCGCTACCCCCTGGCCTGTGCCCCCCCATAATGCTTGCGCACTGTGGGGGCCTCCTTCTTCCGAAGGTACGGAGGCAATTTGCCGAGTTCCTTCAGGACACTTCTCTCAAGCGCCTTGGTATACTCTACCTGACCACCTGTGTCGGTTTCGGGTACGGTCTATACGGTGGGGCTATTTCCTGGAACCTCTTCGAAGCCCACCCAATCCAATAAGGGTGAACAACACACGAGATCCGTCACACACCACCAGGCCCACGAATATTAACGTGGTTCCCATCGACTACCCCCTTCGGGCTCGTCTTAGGGGCCGGCTCACCCTGCGCGGATTAGCCTTGCGCAGGAACCCTTGGTCTTTCGGCGAGAGGGCATCTCACCCTCTTTATCGCTACTCATGTCTGCATTCGCACTTCCGATACCTCCACGGCCCATTACCAGACCGCTTCACAGGCGTACGGAACGCTCCGCTACCACGTGATCCTAAGATCACATCCTAAGCTTCGGTGCATCACTTTAGCCCCGTTACATCTTCGCCGCAGAACCTCTTGTTTAGACCAGTGAGCTGTTACGCTTTCTTTAAAGGATGGCTGCTTCTAAGCCAACCTCCTGGTTGTTTTGGAAGTTCCACATGCTTTCCCACTTAGTGATGACTTGGGGACCTTAGCTGTAGGTCAGGGCTGTTTCCCTTTTGACGACGGACCTTAGCACCCGCCGTCTGTCTCCCGGATATCACTCTCAGGTATTCGGAGTTTGGTTAGTATTGGTAGGTCTCGCGACCCCCGCAACCATCCAGTGCTCTACCCCCTGAGGTGTCCATCCGAGGCACTACCTCAATAGTTTTCGCGGAGAACCAGCTATTTCCCGGCTTGATTGGCCTTTCACCCCTAAACACAACTCATCCGGTAACTTTTCAACGTTAATCGGTTCGGACCTCCAGTGCGTGTTACCGCACCTTCATCCTGGTCATGCCTAGATCGCCGGGTTTCGGGTCTAATACACCAAACTCATTCGCCCTATTCAGACTCGCTTTCGCTGCGCCTACACCTATCGGCTTAAGCTTGCTTGGTACATTAAGTCACAGACCCATTATGCAAGAGGTACGCTGTCAGGGCTCAAGACCCCTCCAACTGCTTGTAGGCAATCCGTTTCAGGTACTGTTTCACTCCCCTCATCGGGGTGCTTTTCACCTTTCCCTCACGGTACTAGTTCACTATCGGTCGCATACGAGTATTTAGGCTTAGAGGGTGGTCCCCCTATGTTCAGACAGGATTACACGTGTCCCGCCCTACTC
>NZ_FMWX01000017.1 GCF_900103265.1 Sphingomonas sp. NFR15
TTTGCCAAACTCAAGGCGCTCCTGCGCAAAGCCGCCGCTCGCACCGTCGGCGACCTCACCAGCGCTATCGGCGCCGCCATCGATACCTTCACGCCGGCAGAGTGCGCCAACTACTTCGCAGCCGCAGGCTACGATGCGTACTGAACGGAATCTGCTCTAGCACCATTTGCCGCGCGAAAGACGAAGGCTCAAGCGCGCTGAACAGGGATGATTGCCGATGACGTCAAGTCGATGGGGGCCCGTACAATCCGAAAAGAACCGACATGCGGCCTTGGTGCTCGCCCAGTCCTGACAGGCCAAAGGGATTGTTCGTCCCATCCCGTCACTCAAGCGGCAGAGCAACTCGCCGAACCGGCGCCCGAGTCGAGCATCTCTGAACGCCGTCTCATCGACCTCATTACGCGGCCAGCGGTCACCATGAGGCAGAGCTTTCTCGTTTTTGCCGACATCGCGAACCTCACGAACACAGCAAGGTGTTCGTGAATGAATCATAACCGATTCACCTGATTCAAGGGCGGACGCATCCGGCATGATGCGAACCGTCGCGCCCTGAACCTCGATGACAATAACCGGCTCAGCAACCGTCTCGCTCGATTGGCCGGTCACCACAACCGGAACCATGCTCTGCGGCCCCAGCAGGTCACGGCGCCAGCGGTAGATCTGGCTCGGCCGGATATCCGCCTGCGCCGCGACCCGCGCCACTTTCGCACCTGGCGCAAACGCCGCCTCGATGAGCGCCAGCTTTTGCTCGTCCGACCATTGCCGGCGACGCTCCGCTCCCGAAATTACCGTCACCTGACCCATCGCACCGTCGCTAACACCGGTGCAAACACCGTCGCTTGCACCGGCGCTATCCCGACAGCCGCTCACACCCCATCAAGCGGCCGCCCTCGAAGGGTTACCGAGCATCTGCCGCGCGAGCGGGTCATTATTTCCGCGCCATGCACCTGCCCGGCCTGCGGCGGCACGCGGCTGTCGAGGCTCGGCGAGGATGTCACCGAGACGCTGGAGGTGATCCCGCGCTCGTGGAAGGTCATCCAGACCGTGCGGGAGAAGGTCTCCTGCCGGGATTGCGAGACGATCTCCCAGCCGCCGGCGCCGTTCCACGTCGTGCCACGCGGATGGGCAGGCCCAAGCTTCCTCGCCATGCTGCTGTTCGAGAAGTACGGCCAGCATCAGCCGCTCAACCGCCAGGCCGAGCGTTTCGCCCGCGAAGGCGTGCCGCTCAGCATATCGACGCTCGCCGACCAGGTCGGTGCCGCTGCCTTCGCGCTGATGCCGCTTTACCGGTTGATCGAAGCTCACGTGCTGGCCGCCGAACGGCTGCACGGCGATGACACCACCGTGCCGGTCATGGCGAAGAGCAAGACCGATGTCGCCCGGCTCTGGGTCTATGTACGCGACGATCGGCCGTTCGCCGGCACCGATCCGCCTGCGGCACTGTTCCATTATTCACGCGACCGGCGCGGCGAGCATCCGCAGGCGCATCTCGCGTCGTGGTCCAGCATCCTGCAGGCCGACGCCTATGGCGGATATGGCGAGCTCTATGCGCCCGGCCGTCAGCCTCGCCCGGTGCTTGAAGCCGGCTGCTTCGCCCACGCGCGGCGCAAGTTCTTCGAACTCGCCGATGTCGAAGGCGCGGCTTGCAAGAAGAGCCGCGGTGAGCGCGTCGGCATGATCTATCCGATCGCGCTCGAGGCCGTGCAGCGGCTCGATGCCCTGTTCGACATTGAGCGCGCCATCAACAACAAGACCGCCGCCGAGCGCCTTGCCACGCGCCGGGAGTTGAGCGCGCCGCTCATGACCGAGCTGCAGTCCTGGCTCGTCGAGCAGCACGCGAAGTTGTCGCGCAACCATGATCTCGCCAAAGCCATCAACTACATGCTGCGCCGCTGGGATGCGTTCACCCGCTTCCTCGACGATCGCCGGGTCTGCATCTCGAACAACGCCGCCGAGCGGGCGCTCCGCTGCGTGCCGCTCGGGCGGAAGGCATGGCTGTTCTGCGGCTCGGACTGCGGCGGTCAGCGCGCCGCCGTCCTCTACACGCTCATCCAAACCGCCCGCCTCAACGACGTCGACCCGCAGGCATGGCTCGCCGACGTCCTCGCCCGCATCGCTAGCCACCCAATCCGGAGCCTTGATGAGTTGCTGCCCTGGAACTGGCGGAACCAACCCGACGCTATCGCCGCCTGATCGCCCCGCGGCCTTCGGCGGATGAATACCTGGCGATGACGTCTGTGCGGCCAGCATCATGGTGTCACGGGCTTTTTCGACATCCTTGATCTGCTCGAGCAGTAGTTCGATCCGGTCGAGCTCACGGCTGATCTGCGCCTTTAGCGCTGACGGCAACGGTCTGCCATCGCCTGTCACCAGCTCGTCAAGGCGCTTCCGCCGGTCGCGGTTGAGCGGCTGGAAGCCGGAGATACCCTGACCGAACAGCAGCCCCTTCACCCGGTTGACATGTGCTACCCGCTCGTTGGTCAGCGCCTTGCGCTCACGGACGAGCCGGCGGCGGTCTTCTTCTTCCGGCGTCGGCACCCGCAGCATAGCGCAAACCCGGGGCTCGCCGCGCTTGTAGGCCAACAACGCCCGCACCAACGCCTCGCCGTCGATCCTGTCGGTCTTCGCGCGGCGCCGGCGGCGTGATGTGGCGATGGACGCCGGATCGACGACGTAGCTCTCGACTCCATCCTGTTCGAGAATCCGGTGGATCCAGAATCCATCGAGACCGGCCTCCTGAATCGACACGATCGGAAAACTCTGCCCGGTGCGCGCCTTTGTCTTGCGCTGCAGCTCAGCGAAATGCGCCAGCAAGGCCGGAACGTCGCTGCCCGCCACGACGTGTTTGGACATCTTCTCGCCCGCACCCGGCGAAAGCGACGTGACCAGCCATTTCGAACGAGACAGTTCCAACGAGACGAAGATTGCGGCAAGATCTACACGAATAGCGGCCGGCGCTTCGGAACGGTTGACTGCAACTGGCATTGCGGGCCTCCTGGAAGTTGATGTTTTGCGACTCGCCTCTGCCAGAGCGTCGGTCGCTATTCACCCCCTCATGGGATCTCAACCCGGTCGAGACCGTCTGGCAGTTCATGCGCGACAACCGGCTGTCGAACCGCATCTTCCAATCCTACGACGACATCGTCGACCACCGCTGCTTCGCCTGGAACAAGCTCGTCGAGCAGCCCTGGCGCACCATGTCCCTCGGGCTGCGCCAATGGGCCCATGGGTTCTGATCAATGCGCTTTGGTATAAATGGACGGGGTTTGCGACGAAAACGCCGACCCCACTTTCAACAGCTCCCTCTTCGGTGAAATCCGATGCCGCAGACGGCGACGAGCCCCCTCCATCGCCAAAAGTGGACTTCTCCAACAGCCTGCCAGAGCACTCACCTATTTCCAAGTTTCACCGTTATCATCAGATACTAGCGTGATCGGCCTGGCAGATGGAGCGTTTATATACCAACATCGCGCATTGACACAATCCTTCCTTGGGCTGTCGGCGACCCCACCCGCAGCCGCCTCCGCCACTGACAAGTTATTCGCGTAATATACGAAATTGAGATAAAGGCGCCCGGCTCGATCAGCTGTAACCTGTTGACGCCAAGCCGCATAGCCGTGACGTCCTGAACTTGAAATCAAGCGCGGAACGATCCCGCCCGAGCTCTTAGCCCACGATTGACCAGGCGGCTTCCGAAATTGCACAAGATTATAGAATGAAGTTCCCTCGGCGCGCGCCACGATGTTCACTGTTCCATCGAGCGCAGTGTTGAGACTAGTGTAGCTAAAGGATGCTTCAGCTCGGTCGCCATTATCACGACCGCTCTGACCGATCGTTACCGGCGGCGACCACCCGCTCGACATTGACTGCGGAAGCAACGACTGGAGCACTTTGAAGTGCGCATGATGCGCCCCCAAAACTACTGTCAAAGTGCCACTTCTATCCATTGTTATGGCGGGAAGATCATGATCGTCCGGGCTCGCGACGGTCGTACTCCTGCCCAAAGAAACCATGCCGCCGGTCCACTCACCCGTAGTCCGATCGAACGTGCGGCCAAGCGCTTCGGTGCCGGGAGCAGACTTATCCAAAGTGTCAAAGACAACGAAAATCTTGTCCTTCAATGTGAAGGTCAAATTGCCGCCACCGGAATGATTTGGCACAACAAAGCTGTTATTAGAGACTAGAGCGGCTGGAGCCCTTCTCTGCAGCCCATTGTCCGAAATTTTGAACGTCTCTAGCCAGAGTTGCGGGCCGGTATATGGTCCGAAATTCTCGAAACTTAGGATCGTGGGCGGCCCGCCATGGTCATTGAAGGAGTCATAGCGCTCTATTGTTGCTGTACGGGCACGCAGCGGAGTCGCCCTCCAAGTAGTTCCGCCATCGTCTGACATCAGCAAAATAGCAGTCTTGAGATTAGACAATTTCGGGGTAAGAACGGTATACACCCTGTCCGAGTCATCGACGACGACGGCCGTATCAATCATCCGGCCGGTGTCCCAGCGCCTATCCCACAAGCCCTTACCCCCAAAAATGTCGCGATCGATCGCGGCGCCTGCCGCCGACGTCAGATCCATAACTCGGGGCTTAGAGCCCTTCTTTATTACCACGAAATCGGTTCCATCGCGTAAATAAGCATTACCGGATTTGTCAAACCCGGGACTGCCGCGGTCGAGCGGGCCTACGACATGGGCTGGCGCAGCCACGATCGAAAAAGGCGCACTCACCCGTGTTCCGGGAGAGACAGTGATGCCCCCCCCCACAATCATCGCCCCGCTTGCGAACAAAGCGATGCAGGCTCCCATTGGCGCCCATCCCATCATACGTCAGCTCCTTCTTCAAGGCCGCCTCCCGAGACCCGCTCGCCCTGGAGAGTAGGGCGAACGACATCGCCGGCTGTAGGCGCAAGAAATCTGTTCGATGGCCGAGACTTAGCCCGGAACTGAACAACGACAAGTCGCACCAAGCGCAAACCGATATGAATCAGGACGCAAAAGATGAGTGAGTAAGCAGCAAATGATGAATCGAAGCGCCACAGAGCGAATGCGATGACGGCACCAATCGGTCCGAAAGATGAATTCGCGCGAGCAAGGTATTCATAACAGAGGTTATAGAACAGAATTACGGCGAGCAACATGAACGGCCATAACCAAGGAGAGCTTGCGTAGGGCTCCCCTAGCAACGTGGAATTAAGAGCTGCATCTTTACTCCCAGAAATTGCGAGTCCGAGAACCGATGCAAACGAGGGCGGCCGCTCCGAAAATACCGCTTTCGGTATGAATAGTGTCAACGGTCGCACAAAATAGGCCGACGAAGACACATCTAGTCGATCGGTATTCTCAACAACGTAATTAAAAGCAACAATATTAATAGATTCAAAGACACCATTCATTTCATCTACGAAAGGCTTCCCTTCGTCAGCATGCGTCAGCGCCACGGTGACCGCATTCGTGAAACCGGCGACCGAAGATCCATACACGCTCACCAGACCGCGAACCTCTGTCCACAACGAAGACACGAATGTCGCACTAAGCAAAGCGACCGCCATCAACAGGCTCGCAGAAAATACGTGACGCCTATATGCGACTAGTATCACGATCAGAAAGTATGCTACACTGATCCTATTAAACGTTATCGCTAGATCGAAGACGCACACAAAAAGCCCGACACAGACTAACAGGAATCTGTTACGAGATGTCTTGGACAGAATACCAGCTATACAGCCAAATATTGCAGTACGCGAGAAGTTCGCAATCACCTTAAGTATCAAATAGCTTCCGTTGCTATTTGCAAGATCATTTGATGCCTTGAACCAATGAGTTCCGCTCGCAGTACCCAACATACGGGCGCTGATTAGCGTACTCCCGAAGTATAGGACGGCTATCGCAAAAACGACGTAAGTAATCGGATATACGTTATGTCGCACATTCGGCAGTTTCGAACGAGCCGTCAATATTCTCGCCGCACTTATGAAAGCGATTGCCGCTTCAATCACGAAAGATGTCTGAACGTCTTCATAAGGCTTATACTCTGGAATGGGCATGAAATCTGGACTGATCCGCCCAGCAAGCAAAATGAATATCATTGGCACGGTTAGATAATAAACCATACCGATGACGATACCATCGAGAAACGTCAAACTCGCCAGCCTGATCTTCCGCAGCGCAAGAATATTAACACTAAGTGCCAATATGAAAAACAGAACGATCAAGACGGCCATCGGTGGTCGATCCTTTTAAGCATACAATATTTCATTTAGAACCGCGTGCATTATGGCCGCTAGCATCTCTAAACGCCGACAGGATCTCACGCCGTCCTCCACTGGCAACCTCCCAGTCAATCCGGGCGATGGTCGACCGCAAGCGAACTGGATCATTGGTAGAAATGAGTATAATGGCCCCAGGTGCGCTCCCAAGCGCCAAGCTAAGCAGCGCCGCGGGCGCGGCTTCCGAATTTGATGAGACGCAACCCATCTTCCGCATAGCGTTCGCCAGCGCGGCACGCTCTGCGTCGGATGGAGCGGCGAGACTTCGCATTACCCCGTGCAGGATATGCGTTCCCTTCTCATCAACTGGAGTGCCTGCTAGATCCCACCGGTACTGCCTAACAGTGCCGAAATCGGGCAATCCATGTAGCCGTCCGCCAGTACCGCTGCCAATCGTCTTCGCAGTTCCCCGCGCCAGCAATCCCTCAAGGAACGCCTGCGCCTCCGGGCCAACGCCTTCGGGGTCCGGTTCGTGTAACAGCAGCGCATCCACACTACCCCGCCTCAACCGCCGCAGACTCTCCGCGATTGAAGCTTCCATCTGCGCCACGTTGAATGCCTTCCGCTCCGCGCCAGCTGAAGCGCCCTTGGCGAGCCACGCCTTTATGGCGGGCGTAGAGGCGAGGAGTGGCCGCGCGATCTGCCGAACGACGGACAGAAAACCTGGATTCTTCGGGCGACCAATACCCACTTTTGTGGCTACCGTCGCCGCAACGTCCCCGGCCAACACTTCCCCTAAAACGTCTTCCGCTAATCCCAGGCCATAAGATGGCGCTACATCGAAATGAGTGATGCCAAGATCGCGGGCCGCCTCAACCAGACGCGCACTGGCCCGCAATCCTGCTCCGCCAACCAACCGCCCACAACCAAAAGCTATGCGGCTGGTCTTGCCGCCTGCAAATGTGACGACATCCATCATTGGGCGAGTTCCGGAGATTGAGCCGTAGTGCCGGTGATCTTGCTAGCAAGCCGCAAACCGAGCGCCATGGCCGTGAATGTCGGATTAGCGAAACTGGAACTCGGGTAGACCGCCGCACCTGCGATAAAAAGATTAGCGACGCCATGCACTTTCAGGTCTGAGTCCACGACCCCCTCCTCTTCAGTTCGAGACATCTGCAGACCACCACAATGATGGTTCGTGTCGCGAGCTTCGTCGAGAATTCTGGTGTCCTTGGCGAGAATCCGCGGGTCAACTCTGAGGGTAGCTAAGCCGTTGCGCTCCAACGCGCCGCCAATACGAGCACAGAGCGCCGCCATGGCTTCAATCTCCGAGCCGTCAATACGCCAATCCAAAACTACCAAAGGCATATGATTGATGTCAACGCGAGACGAATCAAGCCGTATACGACTCGTGGCAAGTGGCCGCTGCTCGCAATGCAGCCGCAAACCGATGCCCAAATCGGCCGGATTTAAAGCCCGGTTATCCTTGAGATAGCGCGTAACTAATGGCAACCAGATTTTCATGAGCGCCGCGAAATGCGACGGCATTGAGCGCAGATTGGGGGGCATTGCACCGTTGCGGAGGGCCTTGGCGAATATTTTGAAATTTGCGAGATGGGCGGAGAGCGATGATTCGAACACAAAAGTACCAGCAATATTTGTAGTACCGATCTCCTCCTGAACAGAGCGGGCTAGCACGACCTTCGGGTTGTACTTGTAACCATTCAGAAATATGTTATCGAAGATGTTTCCGAATGCCTTCTTATCGAGCAAAGTGACATCAGCGACGCGGATGTCCAGATGGTCTTGGAAAGCACACCCCACCCATTTATTGTTCGCCCAGGGTAGGTCGGGCCGCGCTTGGGCCGCCGCGAGCATGAGGCGGTTTGCCTCGATGGTACCGCAAGCGACAACGAAGTGATTTGCTTCGACATCCACGCTTCGCCCCGACGGCGCGCACAAAGTCACCGACTTGATTGTCGCGTGGTCCGAATACGAATCGAAGCCTGTACCTGTGGCATGCAGCGCGACGGTCAGATTAGGATTGCCCGCGAGCTCCCGCGCGAACACTCGAGCCAAATTTGGCTCCTTGAGCCAGCGCGTTAAAATCACCTCTAACTCAGGTCCAAAATCGGGCGATCGCAGCTTGAGCGCGGACCAGATCGCCGCGTCATCGTCTTCGAGAACGGGTAGGCCGAGCATCTTGGCGACCTCTTCGTAATACGGAGACAAGACATCTCGATTAATCGGCCAGCCTTTCAGCCCAAGCCAGCTACGCGGCTGAAAGTCGATTTCGCGGAACGAAATGAGTTGGCCGCCCCATAATGTTGTTGTGCCTCCGAGTACGCGTGCACGCCCCTCTGAAATGCCAGCATGCGGGCGACCAATAACGACCGAGTCATTCAACGCCTGCGATCCCGTCTCAGCCGAACGCCCGCCGGACTCGCACAGCAGAACCTTTACTCCTTGACGCGCAAGCTTCACGCTCATCACCAAGCCTACCGCGCCGGCACCAAGGACCACGACGTCGGGTCGCGGCAGAATCACAGACGGATCATTGAATTCGACGATCATGAGACCTAAATTCCCCGTGAGAGCATTTTTTCGGACAGAAGCGATTTCATCTGCCCGGCGGAGGCAAAGAGCTCCCGCGGTGTAACCAAGATCTTCCGACTCTGTATCACGATCGTGACGAACATCATCAGATCGAGCAATGCCATGCTCATTCCCGCTCCTGTTGCACCGAAACGTAACGATAGCAGGTATCCAATCGGGACCGACAGTACAGAGAAGATCATAAAAAGAACAGAATAGGAGCCGTGTCGATTCTTTGCCAAGATGAGGTTAGATATAGGATACCAAAATCCGCCGAAGATGATGCTGAGTCCCATCACCGCCATCAAGGTCGGCGGCGAATTGATGACACCGTGCGTCCAAATTTTAACAAACCAATGCCCGAGCAACGCGAACCCAATCGCGTACGGCATGACCAGCATTGCCGATACCAAAATTGTCGCCAGAACCATAGCCGCTTGCGCTCGTCGGTCACCCCGGGCAGTAGCGGCCGAGTATTCCGGCATCAGGGCGGTGTTAAGCAACCAACACATCTGCAGGCCAACCCGGGAGAGGGTCCGCGCCGCCGTGAATGTCGGCACCGCTGCCTGCCCAGCCGCCAGGCCAAGCGCCACCGCACTGCCCTGTATTGAGCAAGCTTGGCCGATCGGAACGAGCATCACGGCCACCGCCGGACCCAAAAGACTTTTGATTTCCGCGCGAGTTGCGCGGTCGACGCCTAGTGTCAGCCAAGGCACGCGCCGGCGCAATAGAGCGTTTTGCCCCGCTAAACCAAGGACGCGCCCGCTCAGCAGCCCGATCGCCGCCGCCATCACACCTCCACCGAGAAGCACAACGGTAATCACGATTACGCTTTCGATCAGGATGATGATCGCATTCCAGAATGCGCCGACCGCGAACAAACCTGCGCAACGAAAGCCTGCAAAGAAAATCGTCCCCTGTATCGCAGCGATGCCGTAAAAGATCATAATTAGCAATGTAATCTTGGCGTCCAGCGGCGACATGGCAGACCCGCCTGAGATTAGATAACCGGGCAATAGAAAAACGATTATTGCCGCCAGTAATGCTAGCGCCGCTGAAGACGCTAGGATCGCAAACCAAGCGCTTTGAAAGATATGTATGGTTGCGTCGCGTTCTCCTCGCGATTCTGCCATCGTCATCTTCGTCCCCGCCGCAGTCGCGAAGCCAAAGTCACCCATAGCGAGGAAGGAAGGTATCGTAGTCAAGAGAACCCACAGACCATATTGCTTCAGTCCCCATGCTCCCGCGAGAACAGGAACCAGAGTTAACTGGGAGCCACTTACGATGATCTTGTCGAAAATGTTGGCGCCAACTCCGCCTAGCAATCGGCGAATCATCATATAGCCTTTCGGGGCTGAAGTAGGCACGTCGGTCCAGCCATACTAGGTGCCAGATCCATCAGGGTCCTCTGAACGATCATCGATGACATAGCGTTTCACTTCCCACGTTTCGCGCAGAACCGCGCCGACTGCCCCTCCACGAGCGACAAATTCCCAGCAAAAAGTCGAAACGGTATTTCGTGATCGGAAAGGCGCCTTTTGCAGTGTGGCCTCACCGACGCGGCCGCCAAGTATTCTGGCACTCCTGCCAATTTCATTCTCGGTGGGCTCGTATTTCATCCTGCAGCGCATGCCACCGAGCCTGGACTTTTCCCGGATGGAATTCCTGCATCGCGAAAGTCATTGCCTTGGTACCCATCCGCTCGCGTGCATCGTCGTCAACCATCAGCCGCAGTAGCGCGTCCGACATCGCTCCCGGGTCGTCCGCGATGACCGCGTTCACATAATTTGACGCCGCTATGCCTTCGAACGCGACGCTCGTACCTATGACCGCACATCCTAGGCCCATAGACTGGATCACGCGGTTTTTCAGCCCGGTGCCCGCGCGATCTGGGGTAATGACGACGTTCGCTGATTTCAGCATTACCTTATAATCGTTTACCCACGAGACAAACCTGATCGGCAGTTCGCGACACAGATCAAGTAGGCCGCTATCGGGCTCGACGCGTCCCATGACCGTGAACGTGAATTTCGCGAACTCATCGGCACGAGGACGCAACACAGTCTCGACGAACCATTCCAGCGATGCCCGTAAGTGCGGCTGCCGCAGATCAAGGAAAACCACAGCAGAGCGAGACTCTTTCTCCGGAAGCTCCCGGGTTGCCTCATCAACAATATCAGGTGGCAAAGAAACGGGGATCGCCGTCACCACCGCCTGCGGTCGACGGCGCCGGAGATATGCGGCATCCTCGGCAGATACTACATGCGCGTACGTCTTGCGTGAGAGCAACCGACCTTCAATTAGATTGTGGAGGGAGAGGAAGACGCGGGCCTTCGATCTCTCGATTAGCCTATCCGAACCCGTCGCCAACCGCCTCCAACGCAAAGTTCCAGGATCAATCAGCCCGATAATCGTCTTTTCTGCGATATCGCCCCGCGCCAGAGCGCAGGCCGAGACATTCTCGAGGTGAACGACGTCATACTTAGCCAACTGGACGCGCAGAGTGGCGATACGCCGGCCGAGCATCGCGTCAGGCAGGAACAGATTCAACAATGCGCGAACCAGTTGCGGCAAACGCGTTGAAATTGGCTCCTCAGCGAAGGAGATACCCAGATCTGCGAGCAACGCATCTCTGTCAAGGCGAGCCGGATCACGAACGAAACCGAAAATATCGACTTCCCGACCCGGGCCGGCAATCAGATTAGCTGTGACGAGCGATTGCTGATGCAGCCCCTCGCGCGGCGGATAGCTGAGATCAGATACGACAAAGGCGATGCGCACGTTACTGCGCTTCTTGCAGCGCGTTGATCAGGCCGGCAGCCATCCGCTCGACCGAATATCTTTCAGCACAATCCGCAACGATAGCATCTCCCCGGCCGGCCCAAGTAGCTGAATTCCGCGTGAAACTGAGCAGCCCTTTCGACAGCGAAGCGACGTTGTCAGTTTCAAAAAATTCGCCATTGAAGCCAGCTCGTACCGCCTCAATTTCCGGGGAGTGACGCTCACTCTTCGACACGAGCATTGGGACGCCGAAGGAGAAGCTTTGGGTGACGGAAAGCCCAATATAGCCCGGCGATACACTAACGATTGACTCCGCATAGTAGGCGCGCAATCGCTCGTAGTCGGAAACGTGCCCGGGCATCTCAATCCTATCCGAGAACGGCGATCCGCTTGCCCTCTCTGCGATCCCAGCGCGTTCTGGCCCGTCGCCAATTATTGTTAACGTTAGCGAAGGCACCTCGGCCGCGATTCGCAAAAAAGCATCAAGTAGAATCATCGGCTTCTTGTCGACAACAAGACGCCCGACGTATAGAATCCGAAACCGCTGAGCGCCATGCTCGAAATGCATCTGAGCGACGTTCTGTAGGGCGTTTGGCGCAGCGTTGATGCGCTTCGAAGGGTACAACCTGCGCAACTCGTCAGCTTGGGTCTCCGTATATGTGACTAGCCCAGTCGCCAAACTGCGCAACAAACCCCGCAAGTAGTCGGATCGCGAACCTTGCCCCTGACGCGGCCAGGCATGCCCCCAAAGGGCCGTCCGTCGCCCGATGAGGCGCCGAACCAGCACAATCAGCCAGACATGCGGCACGCGCGGATTGAGATCCATGACCAATCCCTCGGCGCGAAGTAACGTCAGCAGCGGCAACCGCTGAAAAAGAATGTCGCGTCCAACATAGGTGTTAGAGAGCCGCTCGACACCGTGCGCTTCATAGTCCAGGAGACGTATCGTGGCATCATAGGCGGGAGATCCGGCCAATATACCAAGATCCTTACCAAGCCGCTTGCGAAGCTCCTTCACGACGCCGAGACGATAGTCGCCCAGAGACCCGATCGCAATGATAAACTTTGGCCGCAGTTTCGTCATGGGCTTCGTCATGGGCATCTCTCTGTTCACAATGGAAAGTGCATCCCGCGATTAGTTATGAAATGTGTTGATAATCACAGTTCTTGCAATCAACATTATGTAAGTTGTTCCACTTGGCTACCTTCGGACCTTCCATGCCTTTGATAGAGATACTATTGCTGCCGCCACTACATACGCGATTGTCGACCAGAACTATTAGGATTAAAACTTACGCTTCGGAAAATGTGCGCCGCTTGATCGCCTTGGCCGGATTGCCGCCGTAGATCGTCCACGCGTCCAGATTGCGGACGGCGACGCCACGCGCACCAAGCACCGCCCCTGTTCCAACCGTTACACCTGGTCCGACAAATGCGTCCGCCGCAATCCATGCATGCTCGCCAATAACAATCGGCTTCAGGATGAGTTGGAATAAAGGATCGGACACATCGTGGCTGCTGGCGCAGAGATAAGCATATTGCGAGACCACAGCCCGCGAGCCAATCGTGATTTTGCCTTGATTGTAGCACCGCACATGGGGACCGAGCCAAGCCTGATCCTCCATCACAAGGTTAGCAGGATGCCATATCTCGACGCTACCATACACGCGAACGTTCCCACCAATGCGCGCACCAAACATTCGGAGCAACATACATCGCCATTTATGGAGGGGCGGCGGCGTCCAACGCGCGAGCGTTAGCCAAGTGAGTTGCCACACAACCCGCTCCAACTTGTTGCGCAGCGAGAAGCTTGCAGCTCCGGTATGCATCGACCCGGAAGTGCGGGCGTCCAGCGGCTGCACCACTGTTTCCGGAAATTCGAAGGACTGTTCGGTCCGATCTCGTGGCGCCTGATGAAGACGTTCGTCGACCATATCTACCCCCCACTCACTCGTGCTGCCCATCATCATTTCCCGCAATACTCAGGCATGCGCGCTGAACGCGATCGCGAAATCGCTTAATATACTTTGTCGTCGCCAGCGATCCTCCGCGCGGTTCCGGGCCGCCAGTCCATAAGCGAGTCGAGAGGCTTCGTCGTCGAGCAAAGACACCAACGCTCGCGCCATCGCCGCAGCGTCCTCGGGAGCAACCGCCTGGCCGCAGCCTTCCACTTCACGGGCGAGTCCAGTGCCTGGGATCGCGGTGGCCAACACAACTCGACCAGAAGCAAGCATATTGGCAAGCTTTGACGGCAGGACAAGATCGGCCGCGCCCGCAATCTGGGGCAACAAATGCACTGTTGCGAGGCCAAGCAGATCAGACATCATCTCGACGGGCTGCAGATCCTGAAATTGGACATTCGACAGCCCTTCAGCCGCAGCCATCAGTCGCTCACGCGAAGCACCATTACCGCAGATCACGAAAGTGATATCGCGCCGCTCCGCCAGCAGCCGCGCAACTTCGGGGATGATCTCAATTCCCTGCTTGTTACCGAGGTTACCCGAATACAGCGCCACGTAAGGGGTCGTAATATTCCAACGTTCGCGGTATATGGAGGGTCGGGCGAGGGGTTTGATATTGTCGATGTTAGCCCAGTTACGGAATTCATATATACGAGCGGCCGGCACGCCTAAATCACGTAACTTCGCGCACATTTGGGGAGAGATCGTGCTAACCATCCCCGCTTTCAGGCACCACGTCTCGAAACTCCGCGCTGCCTTGGCAATGAGGCCATGATCCTTGAGCAAGCCAGTGGCGAACGCAGCCTCGACCTCAAAATCCTGGATATGCACCCAGACCTTGGCGCCAAACATCCAGGCTATCGCCCGAGCCGCGACCATAGAAATCAGAGACGGTGCAATGCACATCACCACGTCAGGCCTCTTCTTACGGGCGGCGCGCAGCATTTCCGGATAAGCCCGAAGTGCAAATGAGGCATGATGAATGAGCCGGCGCCCACCGCTCGGCTTCGATGGCACGTAGATCGGGACGCGTCGGACATCTACACCGCTTTCGATTGACGACAGCACCCCCGACCGTCGGTACGACTCCTGCACTCTCCAATCCGGATAATAGGGCTTGCCGCAGACGACGGTCACATCGTGCCCCGCCGCCGCTAGGAACTCGGCGGTCCCGGCCGTGTATGGCCCGATGCCCACCGGCTCGGGCGCGTAATTCAACCCAAGAATCAAGACGTTCATGATGCGGTCCGAGCCGCCTCGTGATGATCGAGAAACCACTGATATGTCTCGTGGATACCTTCGGCAAGCGCGACCCGCGGTTTCCAACCCATGGCGTTGAGACGACTAGAATCCATCAGTTTCCGCATGGTGCCGTCGGGCTTCTCGGTATCAAAAGCTATGCGGCCTTCGAAACCAGTAACCTCGCCAATCATGTGCGCCAACTCCGCGATCGTCACGTCCTCACCGAAGCCAACATTGATATGGCTCAGCATCGGCTCCGTATTCGCTTCGTAGCGTTGCTTATCGAGATCGAACACGAACAGCGAGGCCTCCGCCATATCATCGACATGCAGGAATTCGCGCCTAGGCGTCCCAGTCCCCCATATTAACACCTCGTCAGCTTCAGCCCGGGCGGCCTCATGAAAACGACGAATCAATGCTGGCATTACATGGCTGTTCTGCGGATGAAAATTGTCGCCAGGGCCGTAAAGGTTGGTAGGCATCACGCTGCGATAGTCAGTGCCGTATTGCCGATTGTAGCTCTCGCACAACTTAATCCCCGCAATTTTTGCGACGGCGTAAGGTTCGTTGGTCGATTCAAGGACCCCGGTCAGCAGCGCGTCCTCGCGCATCGGCTGCTCCACCGCACGCGGGTAGATGCACGAGGAACCGAGAAACAGCAGACGCTGCACACCGGCAGCATAAGCCTGATGAACAACGTTGGCCTCGATCATCAAATTCTCATAAATGAAGTCGGCCGGGTAGGTGTTGTTGGCATAAATGCCTCCCACCTTGGCTGCTGCTAAGACGACCCCGTCCGGCTTCTCACTCGCGAAGAAGGCCCGCACCGCAGTTTGATCGGTAAGATCAAGCTCGGCATGGGTGCGGGTGATGACCTCAACCCCTCGCTCGCACAGTTTGCGCGCGATCGCACCGCCGACCATGCCGCGATGGCCCGCCACGTAGATCCGCATGGGATGTTCCTCCATCAACCTTCGATTGAGACTGGAAGCTCGTAACCATGTGCCTTGAGCAGCGCGTGACGCTTGGCGGTGTGAAGGTCCGCCGCCACCATTTCCTCGCACATCGTCTGGACGCTGATCTCGGGCACCCAGCCGAGCCGCTCCTTTGCTCGAGCAGGATCACCCAGCAGCGTCTCCACCTCGGATGGCCGAAAATAGCGAGGATCAATCCGCACGAGAACGTCGCCGGTCTTTACAGCGGGCGCATCGTCGCCCTCGACCTTGTCGACAACGCCGACTTCGTCCACGCCCTCACCCTGGAAGCGCAGCGTAATCCCAAGATGCGCCGCCGACCAAGCTATGAACTCGCGCACTGAATATTGCACTCCGGTGGCGATGACGAAGTCCTCCGCCTGCTCCTGTTGAAGCATCATCCACTGCATGCGAACGTAGTCCTTAGCGTGCCCCCAGTCGCGCAGCGAATCTATGTTGCCCATGAATAGGCAGCCTTCAAGGCCTTGAGCGATATTGGCGAGCCCTCGGGTGATCTTGCGCGTCACGAATGTCTCGCCGCGCCGCGGACTTTCGTGGTTGAACAGGACACCGTTGCAGGCATACATGCCGTAAGCCTCGCGGTAATTGACCGTAATCCAATATGCATAGAGCTTGGCGACCGCATATGGCGAGCGCGGATAGAATGGCGTGGTCTCGCGCTGGGGGATTTCCTGTACGAGGCCATACAACTCGGATGTTGAAGCTTGATAGAAACGCGTTTTTTTCTCAAGACCCAGAAATCGGATGGCCTCAAGCAGGCGCAACGTGCCGATGCCATCGACGTCCGCAGTGTACTCGGGCGCCTCGAAGCTGACCGCAACGTGGCTCTGCGCGCCGAGATTATAAACTTCGTCGGGCTCTACCTCGCGCAAAATGCGCGTGAGGTTGGACGTGTCCGATAGGTCACCGTAATGCAGCCTCAGGCTGGGCTGCGACGCATGCGGGTCCTGATAGATGTGATCAATGCGCTGCGTGTTGAACAAGGACGCCCGGCGCTTGATGCCGTGGACTTCATAGCCCTTCTCAATCAGGAACTCAGCTAGGTAGGACCCATCCTGACCCGTAACGCCTGTAATTAGCGCCTTCTTGCGTGACGTCACCGCTCACTCCCTCAACATCTTGGCTGCACCAATACGCGAACTACGTAACGAGATGAACCAGCCTTGCCTGAAATTACATCGCACTGCAACGCGCTTGGCTCGGCAACACCAACCAGCGCACTGCGGCCATTCCTCTGCACCGCGCCCACTTTTATTCAAAGCCGGACCGAGAATCGATACATTATTGCGCGCGGGCGTTGAAACCCGCCCTGAACTGCTTCGCCCTGCGGCGATCTAGGTTAAGTGCCGCAAGTGCAATTGTGAGAATGTTGCGGTGCAGCATGCCGCCATACCGTCCCCCGGGTCAACATGATTCTTAGGTTCCGTGGACGCGCCATCGATGCCTGAGTAACAGCACTTACAGCAATGCCTCTGCCGCAATCGAAGCAGATTTGCGTCAAGCACTTCGGCGCTGCTGCTATTTCTCAGCCGCGTCGCCGACCTGATCTAGAATTTTCTCGACCACTCGGCCTCGCACCAGTACGTATACGTGCGCGCCTGTTCATTGCCACGGCCGGATTGTCCGGAGAATTTGGCCGCCCCGCTTTATCCCCTTCAGCACCAACCTCAGCGTTGCGCCTCTTCGCTTCGCCGGTCCATAGCATGGCCAAGGCCAATAGGAGAAACACCTCTCCGATTGTGTCGCGATCAAACAAGCTAGACTCAGTGAAATTGTGACTGAAGCAAAAGAATAGGAGACTCACCACCAGCGCACAGGTCGCATTGCTCAAATGAGATGTGGTAATCAGACGATAGGCTGGTATGATTAACGTGGCCACGATAACCAAGACTAGGCCAGGTAGCCCTATCGTTATCAAAAGGTCGAGGTAGCCATTATGTCCTTCTGATACAGTTTGCACCCATCCTTCGCCGTACCTGAATATGGGGCTGGCGTTTCCGATATTCCAGAACGAACCATACCCCGCTGAAAAAACGGGATTCTCGAGATAGTAGCGCATCATCGCTCTCCAAATCTCAGTACGCCCCGTCAACCCTGAGGAATCTGCAATATAGTTCAGAAAAAGATCGCTCTGCACGCCAAAGTGTATCAGCGGCACAAAAGCCACGGCCACACCCGCTAAGATCATATTGCGGCGCACCGGCGACATCTGACGATGCACTTTCATCAGAGGCCTCAGCCTAATGTATCCAACGCTTACGGCGATCGCGACGAAAACGAGGCCTAACGATGTTTTTGACGCGCTAAACCAAAGAAATATGACCGAGAAGAGAATAATACCAGCCAACAGAGCATATGGTAAGCCCCTACGGTCGAAACTAAAAAAAATTATGGTTATTGCGCAAATCAATCCGGCTTGATTCTTGTCACCCATCAAACCTCGCCACTTACCGACAAGAAGCGGATCCTCTGAGTCGAGATTATGCAAGCCAAATTTCGGCAACGCCAGAACGACGCTGTAGTTTACAACTAAGATTGCAACAAGCGCAATCCGCACGAACAGCAAAGTCCGTTCAATACCCAGTTGCTTAACGGCCGCAAAGACGGACCATATAACTATTGTGGTCAACACCAGTCGCCGAATCGCTACGCTGGGGTCGAGCGCCCATGCGAGACTCAACCAGCACCAAGCAAGCGCCACCCAAAAGAACCAAGGCACCACCGCTAGCCGCTCGGGATGCTTCAGCGGGCGCATGGCGATCAAGGCCAGCCCGAACACGACGGCATAGCCAAGCTGGCGCACAACGTTGCCGGCACCACTTTCGGCATCGCCGAGTGTCGTCATCGCAGGACCGAGCAGTGTTAACGTGAGCAGAAGTGCCATTGCTGCCATAGCCAGCGGAAGCGATACGGGCTGTGAAAAATCACTAAAGCTACGCAATTTTCTTGGCATCTGGCGGCTCGCTGCGCTTACTTAAACAAGGACCCTCTCGCCCGTCCCACAATCGGATCGGCAGGGAAAGATAATTTTCGTCACTCAACCTAGCGCCAAAGGCGGTACTTCCGCCAGCCCGCCGCTGCCAAGTCCGGTCGCACGTGGGCGCCTCAGCCTAGCGCGCAGCTATCAGCGTCAGTTTTTTTTGGGGGGGGTGATTAACGCCACAAACGCGTAAATCGCGCCCGTCGTTGCTGGCGCTGTCAGACACCATGCAGCGCACCACATCCCGCGCAAACACTCTCACAGAACGCTTGGGCCGCCTGCCTCCCGCCTCAATCCGAGCCAAACAAATCTCGAGTAAAGATCTTTTCCCGCACATCCAAGATATCTGCCGTCATACGGTTGGCGATGATAACGTCACATTCCCGCTTGAAAGCATCGAGATCACTCATGACCGCCGATCCGAAAAACTCCGCTTCATGCATCGCGGGCTCATAAATGACCAAGTCAATCCCCTTCGCCTTGATACGCTTCATAATGCCTTGAATCGAAGATTGGCGAAAATTGTCCGATCCCGCTTTCATGACAAGACGAAACACGCCAACCTTGGCGGGCTTCCTCGCAAGAATCTGATCAGCAAGGAAATCTTTACGCGTGCGGTTGGCATCAACGATCGCGCGGATGAGGTTTTGCGGCACTTCCGAATAATTGGCTAGAAGTTGCTTGGTGTCTTTGGGCAGGCAATAACCGCCATAACCAAAGCTGGGATTATTGTAATGCCGACCGATGCGCGGATCGAGGCCGATACCATCGATAATCTGGCGCGTATCCATGCCGCCCGCGATGGCGTAGCTATCAAGTTCATTGAAGAAGGCGACTCGCATAGCAAGGTAGGTGTTGGCAAACAGCTTGATCGCCTCGGCCTCGTTCGCGTCGGTGAAGAGGACTTCGACGTCCTTTTTCTCAGCACCTTGAAGCAGCAGATCGGCGAAAATTCGCGCCCGCTCGGAACGCTCTCCGACGATGATACGAGAAGGATGGAGATTGTCATAAAGCGCGCTGCCCTCGCGCAGAAATTCTGGGCTAAAGATGACCTGTGAGGTGTTGAAGCGCGCCCGCACATCATTGACGAAGCCGACGGGGATTGTCGATTTGATCACGATCGTCGCACCGGGATTCACAGCGATCGCGCCGCCGATCACCGCCTCGACCGAGGAGGTGTCGAACTTGTTTGTTTCGACATCATAATTGGTCGGCGTAGCGACGATGACATAATCGGCGCCGGCAAGCGCTTCGTTCGCGTCGAGCGTGGCAGTAAGGTCTAGCGGCTTTGTAGCGAGGAAAGCCTCCAGCTCCGCATCTACGATCGGCGACTTGCAAGCATTGAGCATCTCGACACGATCGGCTGAGATGTCGACCGCTGCTACAGCGTTGTGCTGCGCGAGCAGCACCGCGTTGGAAAGACCGACGTAGCCAAGACCAAAGACCGCGATTTTCATGCTTATATCACCTTCCGCGTGCGCTCGTCGCGCGCCACTGTGATGCTTCCTCAAGCACTTGCTCGCCTCCACACACAATAACGCGCGTCCCAAAAGTTGGCGAGCAGCCATCCAACATCGCTGCCGACCAGGTCAATGCGTTTATGCTGCATCTGCACAAGGGGCGTATAGGAAGTTCCTCTCCATCCGAATAGAGGCAAGTTCGGGCTTGCTAATTCTAGCTATGAAGGACCGCGGATAGCGGCCTGCAGCCCAACGACGACGAGGTTGCTGATGGAAGCCATTTCGCGCGTATCATAACGCGCGCGAGTCCGCGCTGTATGCGCTTCAACACCGTGCCGGCTTGGACCGAACCTTGACACTCCTTCGGTGATGATCACCCGGTAGGTGGTGGCTTTGAGGCGGTGCTGCAACGCCGCCTGATAGCCGGGGCTTTGATACCAGGCCCGCGCCTCCTCCACGCTCGGGAACTCGAGCACGACGACACCGTCGGGCGC
>NZ_FMWX01000016.1 GCF_900103265.1 Sphingomonas sp. NFR15
TAGGGCGTGAACTCATAAAATTGGTTGAGCTGCTGGCATTCGCGTGATTCAGGCGCCCTTCGAAAACGGAGGGGCGTATGACGCGGCGTCGCTATGAACTGACGGACAAAGAATGGCAGATCATCGGGCCATTGCTGCCAAATAAGCCACGCGGAGTGCCTCGCGTTGATGATCGTCGCGTGCTGAACGGCATTTTGTGGCGGTTCCGTTCCGGCGCACCCTGGGCGGAGATTCCAGAACGCTACGGGCCGTCAACAACCTGTTACAATCGGTTCGTTCGCTGGCGCAAAGCTGGCGTTTGGGACCGGCTCCTGGCGGCAGTCTCTGCCGGGTTTAACGGCGAGTTGGTGATGATCGATTCCACCTGCATGCGCGTCCACCAACACGGTGCGACGGGCAAAAAAAGGGGGCCGGAGATCATGGCGTGGGACGTTCCCGGGGCGGCCTTACAACCAAGCTCCATGCTCTTGTCGACGCTGATGGACGTCCTGTCGACCTCCGGGTGACCGGTGGGCAGGTCCACGACGCTCGGGAAGCCGAGGCGTTGATCGAAGCCGCTCCCAAGGGAGCCACTCTGCTCGGCGATAAGGGTTACGATAGCGCCGCCATCCGCAAGGCTGCGCAGGCAAAAGACATCTGGGCCAATATTCCCAACCGTTCCAACCGCAAGCGGCGCTTCGCCTTCTCCTCCTACCTCTACCGCCAACGCAATCTCGTCGAGCGGTTCTTCAATAGGATCAAGCAGTTCCGTGGCATCGCCACCCGCTATGATAAGGATGCAGCCAACTTCCTAGCGGCCATCAAGCTCGTCTGCGTACGCCTCTGGTGCAACGCATAATGAGTCTGTGCCCTAGCAACCAGTGGACGGGTGGGTCCGTCGAAGCGCCCGCTCCACCTGGAGCTGCAACTGGTCGACATCAATCGGCTTCCGCAGGAACGCCACCGCGCCGAGGCGAGACGCCTTTCTGCGAACCTGTTCGTTGTCCATCGAACTGACAAAGATCACCGGCATCTCCGGGACCAGGATCGCGGTCCGCCATCCGAGCTCGAGGCCGTCCATGCCGGGCATGCGGATGTCGGAGATCAGGCAGTCGAACGAGCGCTCCGCGAGCGCCGACAGGAAGGCCTCGGCAGAGGAGAACTGGTCGCTGTCGAACTCGAGCACCTCCAACAACTCGGCGATCGCATCGCACATGCCGGCATCGTCGTCGACGACCGCAATCAGATGACTTCGCTGCAAACGGTGTTCCTCAAAAGCCGGGAACCGGGACACCGTCAAATCGGCGATCGTCCGGCGCATGTGAAGCCATACGGACGTCTATCCGGCATCGCCCCGACGGAACGGCGAAGGGATGTGATCCCACATCCTGACAAGTTCCGCGATTGACCTCACGCCCATCTTCTTCATGACGTTCCCACGGTGCAGCTTGATCGTGACCTCGGTAACACCGAGCTCATAAGCGATCTGCTTGTTCAGGGATCCGCCGACGATCAGTTCGAGTACTTGGCGCTCCCGCGCCGACAGGCTGCTGAACCTCGCGAGGCTGTCCTGCGCGACGCGGTGAATCGCGCGGCGAGAGCGGTCAGCTTCGATGGCCGTGGTCGCGGCATCGAGCAGGTCCTGGTCGCGCACGGGCTTCGTCTTGAAGTCGAACGCCCCAGCTTTGATCGCACGGATGCTCATCGGCACGTCGCCGTGGCCGGTGACGAAGATGATAGGCATCAACTGCCCCTTCTCGACGAGTTGCGCCTGAAGATCGAGGCCGCTAGGCCCTGGCATGCGGACGTCGAGGATGAAGCACCCCGGTCTGTCGGGAAGCGGGCTGTCCAGAAGAACTCGGGCATTGGCGAAGGTCAGCGTCTCAATCGCCACGGAATCGAAGAGCTCCTCCATCGCCTCGCGCTGATCGACGTTGTCGTCGGCGATTACGATCAGAGGTTCGTCGGCATCGACGGCCGAAAAACTCGGCGCGACGCCTGTAGCGGGCGAACTATCCTCGATCAAAGCCTTGGACCTCCAGCCTTAGTCCTAGCAGAGCGTCCAGGTGCCACCAAGGAGGAAGGCCCGCACATAGCCTTTCGTATGAGTAGGCTGCGACCCTCTCCTGGGAAGGAGCCGCGCCGCGGATGCGGTATCGTTCCGGGACCAGAAACAATGGGCGGGAAGATGCCGAACACCTACAAATTCCGTGGGTCAGACGCGAACGATCTCGTGGGTCGGATCGAACTGCCCGCCGGGCCGCCGCGCGACAGGGTCGTCGGGGTCGGACACGCATCTCGCATCTATGCGGCAGCCCGCCCCCCGAAGAGCTTCGCCTGCCTCGCGGGCGCGGATCATCTCCTGACGCGCCGCGAAGACGAGATCCGCGCAGATCGCCCGACCCTGAGCGCCCTAACGGTCAGGAGCCACAATCCTCCGGCTCGCGACCACTGTCGGTCCCGCTCAACGGCGATGCAAGGGCCGTATAGGAGGTGAGCCCATCGCACATGCTCCTGCTCATCGGCGTCGCCATCGGCATCGCCGCGATGCTCGCCGCGTGGGTCCGTCGCGGCGGTTCGAGGTGGCGCACAGGAGCGGTCGGAGCGCTCCTCACCGCGCTCAGCGTAGCGTTCCTGCTGGAAGGGCGGACACCGCTCCTGTCCCCGGGCGACCCTACCACGAGCCATGGAGCGGTGGATCAACTGATCGCCGGTCTATGGTGGGTGCTGGCGGCGAGCGGACTGTCGTTCGTAGTCCAATACACGCTGGGTCACGACGGCAGATCCCGGCAGAGCCGCCTGATGTCGGACCTGCTGTCGGCCGGCGTCTATCTCGGGGCGCTGCTCGCCGTGATGGACTTCGTCCTGAAGCTGCCGCTCTCCGGGCTGGTCGCCACCTCGGGCATCGTCGCCGTCGTCCTGGGCCTCGCCCTGCAGAGCACGCTGGCGGATCTCTTCTCGGGCATCGCGGTGGGTATCGAACAGCCATTCCGCCTCGGAGACAGCATCAGTCTGGGCGACGGCATCGAGGGCAGCGTATCGCAGATCAACTGGCGCTCGATCCGCATCTCCACAGACGACGACGATGTCGCGATCGTGCCGAACAGCACGGTGGCAAAGGCCAGGATCGTCAACCGCAGCTTCCCGACATCGCGGCGGGGTGCCGCCTTCGGGATCACCACAAGCACGGCGGCCGATCCCGAACGGGTCCAGGAGCTGATCGCACAGGCGCTTCTGCTGACGCCGGCGGTCCTCGAGAAGCCCGCGCCATCGATAAATCTCGTGCGCCTCGGCATGAAGACCAGCACACACAAGGTGCACTTCTTCGTGGAAAGCCCGAAGCAGCTTGGACAGGCCAAGAGCGTAGCGCTGTGCCACGTCAGGTCGCTGCTCCTGCGGGCCGGGTTGCTGGAACGACCCGGCGACCCGCATCACATGGATCGGGCCCCCCCCTATCCTCGATGCGGCTCTTCGAGAGCTTGACCGCCGAGCAGCTCGATTGTCTCAGCAGGACGTTCACCGTCCGGGAGATGGCGCCGGGTGACGCTCTTTTCCGGCAGGGCGACTTCGATACCAACCTCTACATCGTGGCCGACGGCGTCCTCGAGGTCAGTCGGAGAGGAAGCGACGGCGCGCTTGAGATCGGCGGCAGAATCGGACCCGGCGATTACATCGGCGAGATCGGGCTGGTGACCGGCGCGAGCAAGGAGGTCTCCGCCGTCGCGAAGACGCGGACAGTCGTGCAGATCCTCACCAAGGATACGCTGGAGCCGCTGCTGAAATCCTCGCCAGCCCTAGCGCAGGCCTTCGAAGCGGCGGTGAAGCGCGGCGACGTCTTGCTGGAGCGCGGCAGGATCACCCGGCGGACGGCGAATCCACACGGACTCACCGACTTCCTTCCCCGCCTGCGGGCGTTCTTCGACCCCGCTAGAGCGCCCGCGCCCGAAGTCGAACGGCAAAGCTTCGACAGCTAGCGCTGTCCGCCTCGCCGAAGTCACGGCACGACCGAGCGAAGTATCTTCCCGGTCGCGCTGACCAGTAACGCGTCCGCGCCGACGACGCTCCAGCCGCTCGCGCGTCGAAAGCCGCCACTGGCGAAGAGAATTTTCCTCAAACCGTCCGGTCGAGCGATGCTCGATCGGACGGAACTCGATCGCGACGACCAGCTGCGATCGTCGCTGACGACGCGCGCGCCCGGACTCGAGCTCCTCCTCGCCTGCAACGCCATACCGCCATCAGTTCGTCCGCAGAGCTGAAGTGGTCGGCATTCATATTTGCGGCAGTTCAGGCAAATTTGGCCACGGTTGCTTGGCAAAGATCGTCAATCTCTATGTGGCGCTTCCAGGCATCGATCGGATGACATTCACCTACCTGATCGTATGAATTACCTCACCGTATCTCCGCGCTATCGAACAACGTGAAGGAGACCGGAGAATGACCCAGCGAATCGACCACCTCAAGCTCGTGCCGACGCTGACCCAGAAGCTAAGCGAACTGACATTCGCCGTGCAGAAGGGCACCGTCGAGCACAGCGTGCTCAGCCTCATCGAGATCCGCGCCTCGCAGCTCAACGGATGCGCGTTCTGCCTCGACATGCACATCAAGCAGGCGAAGATCCACGGGGAGCGCGAATTACGCCTCCATCACCTGGCGATCTGGCGCGAGTCCAACCTGTTCAGCGCCCGCGAGCGCGCCGCACTCGAGTGGACGGAAGCTCTGACCAAGCTGTCGCCCCACGGCGTCCCGGACGAGATCTACGACGCCGTCCGCGCCCATTTCTCCGAGGAGGAGACCGTCTACCTGACCTACATGGTCATGGTCATCAACGCCTGGAATCGCGGGTCGATTGCCTTCCGGTCCGTCCCGGGCTCGCAGGACAAGGCGTTCGGCCTCGACAAGGCAAACCTGTCCTAATCGCACCCACCGCGTGAGCGGCCCGCCCGCCCGCGCGCCCATCCCTGGTAAGCGGTCGGCGACCAAGGAGACCCCGACTACGAAGTGGAACACCGCACATGGCATCCATCGTCGCGGGCAGTAGAGAACCTGCAGCGGAACCATCCGTCGCTCGACTTCGTCGTGCGGGACCTGTCGGCGCTCGCGACCGCGACGATCCCTTCGAGCTACGCGGAGGCCGTCGTCGGCGGCTTGGCCCATGATGCGGAGGCCCTTGTCCTGTCCGAGGAGCTGATCCGAGAACTCGAGGGCGCCGCGGTCGTCGTGATCGCGACCCCGATGCACGATTACACCGTGCCTGCATCGCTCAAGATGTGGATCGACTTCGTACTGCGCTACGGACGCAGCTCCGCCCCGATCGACGGCGCCAAGACCGGCCCCCTCAAGGACCGTCCGACCCTCGTGGTCGTGACAGCGGGCGGGATCGTGAGCGGTGACGGCAGAATCCAGCCCGACTATCTCACCGGATACCTCGGCGACGTTCTGTCGACCGTTGGCATCCACGACCTCAGGTTCGTCTGCCTCGAGGCATCACCAGTCCGGTGCGGGCCGAGCAGGTGGCGGCGGACTGCGCCCGAACGATCGAACAGGATGCAGTTTTCGGAACCGGTGCGCCCGCGAGCGAGTTTTCCCAAATCTTCGCCGGGAGCACTATACCCTTGGATGACGGGCGCTGGCGGCTGGTCTGATATCGCGAACCTCGCCACCCGAGCATCTTTAGATCGCTTGGAACCTCCCTCCACTCCGAGCACGCCGTGCTGCCATCGCCCTCCCCGGCAGGCACGGTCACGGGCGGGCCGGCTCGTCGAGTTGGTCCGCCCGCAAGGGGCGGAGGCATGAGGCAGATGACGAACCTGCAAGTAGTGGAGCGTCCGGTTGCCCGAAGGTTGCGATCTATGCTGGGTGGGCAGGCACGCGGCGAATTGAAGTCTGCCCGCAGGCGGACCGGTCGCCACGCTATCCGGCTCAGGTGCGCATCGTCCTGGTCTCGATAAACCGCTGATGCCAAGACAACGCCTCGGACGGGAGCGAGGGGGGACTGGAGGCCGAGCAATCCTTTCAGCCCCCGATTGGAGTAGTCGAAGAGCGCCGGCCGGGAGGCGGGGTGCGCGCGGTTGGAGATGATGACCTTCGCGGGCTCGCGGGCCCCAGGCCGCGCAGATCGGCGAACCCCTGCTCTGTCACCAGCACCTGCACGTCCTGCGAGATGTGGTCGGCATGGCTCACATGACCTGACGGCCGCCCTCCACGTCGCGCCGGGTTCCGACGGAGACTGTCCGGTTAACGGCGCAGGCTGAAGCCTGCGACCAACGCGCGTCAGACCGTCGCCTCGTCCCCGGCGGCCGGGAGCCTGCAGCTGAACACGGCCCCGCCGTCCGCCCTGTTGGCCGCGGTGATTTCGCCTTCGTGTGCCCGCATGATGCTGGCGCAAATAGTCAGCCCCATCCCCATCCCGTCGTCTTTGGTCGAGAAGAAGCCATCGAACAGGTTGTCGAGGTGCGTTTCGGCGATTCCCGGCCCGGTGTCCGCCACCGTAAGGGTGATCAGCCCATCGACCTCGTGCTCCGTCGTCACGACGATCTGGCGCGGACCGACCCCTTCCCGATGATCAATGGCATGCATTGCATTGACCAGGAGGTTGACGACGACCTGCTGAAGCTGGATTCGATCACCGATGACCTGAGGAAGGTCCACGCCTAGCGACGGTCTGATCGCGACGTTGCGCTGGATGCTCTCTTGGTGGATGAAGCGGAGGGCGACGTCGACGATCTCGTTCAGAGAGAGCCGGCTCCGGATGGGAATACGCTTCGACGCCATACCCTGGATGCGGTCGATGATCTCCGTTGCCTCGGTCGCATTCTCCACCATGCGCTCGAGCAGATGCCGCACCTTGTCGAGATTGGGCTCCGGCTTGTCGAGCCAGCGGATACTGGTGTTGCCGTTGAGGATGATCGCTCCCAGCGGCTGCCTGACCTCGTGCGCGATAGAACTCGCCAGTTCCCCGAGGGTCGACACCCGGGACGCATGGGCGAGGTCCGCCTGCAGCTGGCGCAGCTGCGTCTCCGCCACCAACCTCTCGGTGATCTCCACCATGATGATGAATGTGACGTCCAGCCGCTCGGGCGGCCTCGGGTAGGTGACCAGGAAGAGCACATCCACCACGCGTCCGCCGGACGCGTTGATGCGGAGCTCCTCGACGTGGGTGCGAAGACCGTTGAAGTGGGCCGTCATCACACGAACTGCCGCCTGAGGCGTCGCCTCGAACATGTGGCGGACGGACCGCGGATAGTAGGACTCGTCGTCCTGACCGATCAGACGCAGCGCAGCATCGTTGGCACGGGACACCATGACCGTGTCGCAGGCGAGTTCGACCAGTTCGGGATGCTCTAGCAGATACGCCTCGATGTCCTCGACGCCTTCCGCCCTCAGCCGATCGAAGGCCGCAGCCGCGCTGCGGGAATCGACGACCCACAGCGCGATCGGCATGTGCCGCAGCAGCCGGGAGAAGGTTAGGTTGATGCTTGCGTCGTCGATATTGGGCTCGAAGACGTCGGCGAGCGCGAGAACGGCGGCGTGCGCCTCTGGCAACAGACTACTCACTCCTCGACTCCCGGCCTGCAGGCGATGGCGTCCCCTGACGATCTCGTTCCACGCGATCCGAATTGCACGGCCTTCCCTAGGTCCGGCCGCGGCCAAATTCGGTCGTCAGGTGGCCGGATCCGCGCTTTGCTTACACCTCAGCAACAACGCAATCCCCGAACGGGTAACGGGCGATCCGTCTGCGGAGGGCTTCCGGATCCGCACGTTCGAGCGGCGGCGGACGACGGCATCCTCGACCTTCGCATGATTGCAGTCGGCACTGGCTTTGGCAATCTCCCGACGGATCGCCTTCCCTCATCCTTTCAGGAGAAGAAGCTCTATGGCCCAACAGTTCCGTCGTCTCACGGCCGCCATCGTCGTGGGCAGCCTGCGTGCAGAAAGCCTCAACCTTAAGGTCGGAAAGAGCATCGCGGCGCTCGCGCGCGACCGCATCGATTTCGAGATCGCGAACATCGCCGACCTGCCGCTCTACAATGAGGATCTCGATCCCACCCCACCCGCCGAATGGGGCCGCTTCCGCGAGCAGATCGCCCGGATGGACGGCGTCGTCTTCTGCACTCCCGAATACAATCGCGGGGTGCCCGGAGCGTTGAAGAACGCCATCGACGTGGGCTCGCGTCCCCCTGGCGAGATCGTCTGGGCCGAGAAGCCGACCGCCGTCATCAGCGTTTCGCCCTACCCGATCGGCGGCTTCGGCGCCAACCACCAGGTGCGACAGCTCTGCGCATTTCTTGACATGCCGATGCTCCAGCAGCCGGAGGCCTATCTGGGCAGGGTCACGCCCGAGAAGTTCGGTGCGGATGGTGTCGTGACTGACGAGCCGCTGAGGGAACTCCTGTCGAAGATCGTCGACGCTTACGCGGGATGGCTTTCTCTCACCCGCGCCCGGTCAGAAGCATAGTCCGGCCCGATGCGCGCGATCTGCTTGATGCTTCTCGGCGCCACCCTGATGTCCACTGCCGTCATGGCACAGGACGGCCTTATGCGTCGTCCACTCCCCACAATCCGCCGGCGGCGCCGCCATCGGCGACGTGGGACAAGCTGGTCGCACATGGCCGGGATATCGATCCGCCGCTCGCGTGATCGCCTGCTTTCAGATCGAACAGCTCGCCCACAGCAACACGGTCACCAAGGTGGCCGTGGACGCGTCGCTATGCCTTGAGCGGACACCAGGCGCAACGCTTCGACGATCCTGGAGCCCGACCTCGTTCGCACCCGGACGCCGTTGCGCGCGTCCGCAGCGCCGATCTCGTATGCCGCGTGCAGGAGGGTCGCGTCGCGCGTGGAGCCCAGATCGACCCAACCCTCGATCGATCCCGTTTCGGCGGCAATGCTCAGCAAGTCCATGGTCCCTCTCCCACCGGCGGATGATCGAAGAAGTCGATGCGGACCGACACGGGACCGATCAGTTCGACGAAATGCGGTTGATCGGGGCGCACGAGGCCAGGGCAAGCCGGACTCAGCAGGACCGCCGGACCGCCGTCCATCCGGCAGTATCGCAACTGGCCCTCCAGGATGTTGATGACCGCCCAGACGCCGCGCTTGGTCCGGTGCTCCTGCTGTAGCGCCTTGGGCAAGCTATCCTGCGTGAACACGGGCGAGGACCGGTACGGCAGCGATGGCGGGCGTGAAGCCGCGCTGCGGATGTGCCGACGTGTTTCCTGTTCCGATAGTGTGCCGCCGCTGTCACGCATCGCCAACCTCCTTCATTCCGTGTCTGCTCGCCGAAGAAGTTCGCCCGTCTCCGGCATCTCGAAGTTGTCTCGATCCACGATCGTCAGGGGTTCGCCCGTACTCAGGCGCCAGGCGCGCCTGCCGATCTCCCGCCGGTCGCCACGCGGCGAGCTCTTCACCGTCACGAGGCGAAACTCGATCGCGATCAGCCAGCTGCCATCGTCCCCGACGACGCGTACGCGATCGAGCTCCTCCTCGAGGATCATGCCGTCACGCTGCCATCAGTTCGTCGGCCGGGCCGAAGAACTCGTAGTGGATCCGCTCGGTCGGCACGCCAGCGAGCGCCAAACCGCTCACGAAAGCCCGCAGGAAGGGCTTGGGCCCGCACAGATAGACGTCGGCATCGTGGAGCGGCGTGCGCTGCGCGAGCCAGTCGATCGAGATAAAGCCCTCTTCTTCGTGCGTCTCGCCCAGACGGTCCTTCTCCTGCGGCTCGCTGTAGAATGTCGCTACGGAGATGTTCCCGTGCCCCTTGGCCAGCGCACGCACATGCGCGTCCATCGCGTGCGTGTCGCTGTTGACCGTTCCGTGGATGAAGTGGGCCTCGAGAGTATCGTGATCGGCGGCGATCGCCTCCACCATGCTCACCATCGGCGTCAGGCCGACGCCGCCCGACAGCAGGATAACGGGACGCTGCGGCGTCTCCGCGAGGAAGAAGTCCCCTGCCGGCGGGGTGCTCTCCAGCACGTCGCCGACCTGCACGACGTCGTGCAGGAAGCGCGAGCCGCCCTGACCATGCTCCTCCCGCTTAACCGAAATGCGATAGAATTCACCGTTGGGCGCGCACGAAATCGAGTAGTTGCGCTTCAGCTCGGGCTGCCCCGCCGGGTTCAGCTTGAACGTCAGATATTGCCCTGCGCGATGCCGCAGCACCGGGCCGCCGTCCGCAGGGCGCAGGACGAAGGAGGTGATCACGCTGCTCTCGCGGATCTTCTCGGCAACGACGAACTTGCGCCAGCCGTTCCAGCCGCCCTCGGCGTGCAGGATGTCGTCGCGCAGCACCACCTCGCGCGCCTTGAGGATATCCGCGAGGAACCAATATGCCTCGCCCCAGGCGGCGATGACCTCGTCGGTGGCCAACTCGCCCAGAACCTCCTTGATCGCGGCGAGCAGCGCCGTCGCCACATAGGGATAGTGCTCGGGCAGGATGTGGTAGCCGACATGCTTGTAGGCGATCCGCTCGACGGCGGGCGCCAGCGCGCCGAGATTCTCGATGTTGCGCGCATAGGCCAGGATCGCCGCCGCCAGCGCGTGGACCTGCGCGCCACTCTCGCCCTGGTTGGCCTGGTTGAACAGCGCGCGGATATGGTCGGTCTCGAACAGGCGCGCATACATGGCCGTCGTGATGGCGGTGCCATGCTCCGAAAGTGCGGGCACGGTCGCCTTGACGACCGCGATCGTTGCGGGGCTGAGGGGTTGGGTCATCATTTTCTCCTTGGGAATGGCGTCAGGCGGCGGTGCGCCGGTACTGGATGGCGAGCTGCAGGCTCTCGGCGATGCGCGCGGCCTTCGCCTGCATCGCCTGGGCGACCGCGTGCGGCAGCATCTCGTCGGTCGTCTGGGCCCATAGGGTCAGCCACCGCGCGAAAGCGGCGGGTGTGAGCGCGTCGGCATGGCGAAGATGCAGCGCGACTGGGTTGCCCTTGTACCGCCCGCTCGTGAGCATCACGGACGACCAGAAATCGGCCAGCCGCGCATGGTGGTCGTCCCAGTCATGGACCGCTGCCCCAAACACCGGCCCGAGCGCCTCGTCGGCGCGCACGCGATCGTAGAAGCGTTCGACCACCGGCCGAATCTCGGATTCTTCAAGCTTGGCGCCGCCCATGGCTATGCTCCGAATCAATCATTCATCTTGAATACATCTATTCCGAGTAAAGGATCTACCGCAAGTGAATCTTTTGGTTGCGCGGCCCGGAGAAAAGGATCATCTTGCATGCACCTTATGCGACTCGCCATGGTGACGCGCCGCGCATCAAGGGAGGACAAGATGATCGACCACGTTCCCGTACGCATCGAACACCGCCGGCCGGAGAATCTCGGCGACCGCGTGGCGTTGGGCTTTACCAAGACGATGCGTTTTTTCGCCGACACCTTTTTCCGCGAGCGGCATGGCCACCGCGCGATCGTGATCGAGACCGTCGCGGCGGTACCCGGCATGGTCGGTGCTACCCTGACCCATCTGCGCTGCCTGCGCCGGATGTGCGACGACAACGGCTGGATCCGCACGCTGATGGAGGAAGCCGAGAACGAACGCATGCACCTGATGACCTTCATCAAGGTGGCGCAGCCCAACATCCTCGAGCGCCTGCTCATCCTGCTCGTGCAGTGGGGCTTCTATTGCGCCTTTTTCGGCCTCTACCTGGTCGCACCCCGTATCGCGCACCGCGTGGTGGGCTATTTCGAGGAAGAAGCGGTGATCAGCTACACCCACTTCCTCCATGCCATCGACGAAGGCAGGATGCCGGACGGTCCCGCCCCGGCGATCGCGTGCCACTATTGGAAAATGCCGCAGAGCGCGACGCTGCGGGACGTCGTCCTGAAGGTCCGCGCGGACGAAGCGCACCATCGCGACGTGAACCACGGCTTTGCGGACGAACTGGGCGGCCGGCAGGTGCAGGGCATCGCTCCGTACCCCGAGCACGCCGCACAGCTCGACATGGCGGCTTGATCCCGTCCAGCACCCTACCGTGGATGGCCTTGCAGGCGCCGGGCCATCCCGCGTGCATGAAATGCGACAAACGGCGCGGGCTTTCTGCTAGGAGCATCCGATGCAGCTAACCCGCTATACCGACTATGCCATCCGCGTGCTGCTGCATGTCGGAGCGCGCGACGAGGGTAGCCTCTCGTCCATCTCCGAGATCGCCAGCATCTACGGCATATCGAAGAGCCACCTGATGAAGGTCGTCCAGGACCTCGGCCAGGCGGGATTCCTCACGACGGTGCGCGGCCGGAATGGCGGGCTGAAGCTGGGCCGGGACGCCAGGGCGATCACCATCGGCGAGATCGTCCGGCACGCCGAACAGGGTTTCGACCTCGTCGATTGTAGCTCCTGCATCATCGCGCCGGCCTGCGGGCTACCCAACATCCTCAACGAGGCGACCCAGGCGTTCCTGGCCGTGCTCGACCGCTACACGCTTGCCGATGTCCTCAGCCGGCGCGCCGACCTGCGCGGGCTGTTCGGCGGCTTCCAGCCCCTGGCGAAGACGATCAAGCGGGTGGCCGAGAAGGCGGAACCCGACGTCGCCGATGCGGAAAGAACCTCCACCGATACCTGACGCAACCGCTTCACGCTACGCCCATGCGGGGCATGTCCATATCGGCGGCGCAGTGGTCGGCATCGTCCTCAGCCTTGCGACATTGCCGCTCCACCTTGTGCTCGACGCACGCCAATCCGTGGACCTTTCAGCAATTGTGGTCGCGGTGATCGGCGCCATCTACGTAGGCTTCGCGCTCCAGCGCGGCTCCGTCGTCCAGACCGTTGCCGAAGCGCTCGTCGCGACCGGCTTCGTGACGGTAGCGCTTGCCGGACTCTGGTAACCCTTGGATCATCCCTGCCGGCTATGTCGCCCACGGGCTGTGGGACGCGATCCAATTGACGCGGTAAGCCCCCGGCGAGGTTGTCTGCATCCGTCGAGCGCTCGGAGTGACGGGATACCAAATTTGTCACCGTCTCAGACATCCCGGTGGTGGCGATCATCACGTCCGGAGCACCATGCGGATCAGCAAACCGACGATACCAAGTGCGGACACGCTTGCCAGCCAGAGCCCGGCGAACCAGCCGAGACGAGCGAGCCATCCGAACCGCTTGGACGTAGGGCAGCTCGCCATCAGTGATACCCATGGTCGGCGCCGACCTTGCCGCGGAACACCCAATAAGCATAGGCGGTGTAGGCGAGGATCATCGGAAGTAAGATGGCGGTGCCGGCCAGCAGGAAGGCTTGACTCATCAGCGGGGCAGCGGCCTCCCAGATCGTTATCCTGGCCGGAACCACGTAGGGGAAGACGCTGATACCAAGGCCGAAAAACGTCAGCCCAAAAAGGGCGAGGGCCAAGAGAAAGGGCCGGTACTCGTGCCGGTGGACCTGAAGCGACCGGAACAGGAGCCCAGTGACGACCGCGACAGCGACCGGGACCGGAGCCGTGAACACGAGGTTCGGCATCGAGAGCCATCGCGTGTGGTAACTTGGCTCAAGCGCCGGGGTGGCAAGGCTGATTGCAGCGATGAAAAACACGGTGCCAACGGCTAAGGGCCACGCCATCCGGCGTGCGCGGTCCTGAAGGGGTCCGTCGGTCTTCATGACGAGCCATGTGGCACCGAGTAGAGCATAGCCAACGACAACCGCGAGACCGGTCAGAACCGAGAAGGCCGTGCACCAGTCGAACGGCCCACCGCCAAACATCCGCCCATTGACCTTCACGCCCTGCAGAACCGCGCCGAGCGTCACGCCCTGAAAGAAGGCGGCGATCGTCGAGCCGCAGATGAAGGAGGCGTCCCACCAACCTCGCCGACGTTCGGAGCGCCAGCGAAATTCGAAGGCTACGCCGCGGAAGATCAGCGCAAGCAACATGATGTACACAGGCAGGTAGACGGCAGGCATGAGGATCGCGAACGCCAGCGGGAAGGCTGCGAAAAGCCCCCCGCCCCCCAGCACCAGCCAGGTTTCGTTGCCGTCCCAAACGGGAGCAACACTGTTCATGATGACGTCTCGGTCTGGCTTTCCAGGATAGAGTGGGAACAGGATGCCGAGCCCGAGATCGAACCCGTCAAGGACGACATAGGCGGCGATTGCCGAAGCGATGATCGCCGCCCAAACAATTGTGAGATCGAGGTGCATCACAGATCCTCAGGCTTGGGGAGCGTTCGCGGGTCCATCGCCGGCGCCGGCGTGATTCCGGCCGCCCGCAGCGGCTTGCGCGTTGCCGCCTCAAGCCCTGGCTCACCGGTATGTGGTGACTTCGCCATGAGGCGAAGCATGTAAAGCGTCCCGGCGCCGAATACCGCGAAGTAGACCAGGATGAAGGCGATGAGGGTTGCGCCGACCGCCCCAGCAGACACAGGCGCGACGCTCTCTCGTGTGCGTAGGAGACCGAAGACGGTATAGGGCTGGCGTCCAACCTCTGTGGTGATCCAGCCGGCAGTGATCGCGGCCAAGCCCGCCGGACTCATCACCACCGCGGTCCATAGCAGCGCGCGGTTCGAATAGAGCGTGCGATGCCAGCGGCACCACAAACCCCAGACGCCCAACGCCAGCATCAGTAACCCTAGGCCAACCATCACGCGGAAGGACCAGAAAACAATCGCAACAGGCGGCTGCTGATCTCGCGGTATGGTGTCGAGGCCGGCAAGCGGCGCGTTGATATCGTGTTTGAGGATCAGGCTTCCCAGCTTCGGAATCGCGACGGCATAGTCCACTCGGCGCTCACGTTCGTTTGGCACCCCGAACAGGTACAACGGAGCGCCCGACGGGTGGCTCTCGAAGTGTCCCTCCATCGCCATCACCTTCTGTGGCTGATGTCCGAGGGTGTTCAGTCCGTGCTGGTCGCCGATGACGATCTGAATCGGAACTACGATGGCCGCCATCCACATTGCCATCGAGAACATCGTGCGGACGGCAGCGCCGGCATCGGCCCTGCCCTTGAGAAGGTGCCAGGCCCCGACGCCCCCAATTACGAACGCCGTTCCAAGGTAGGCAGCGCAAACCGTATGAAGCAGACGATAGGGAAAGGATGGGTTGAACACTGTCAGCCAGAAGCTGACCGGCAGGAACCGGCCCGTCGCCGGGTCTATCGTGTAGCCGGTCGGCGTCTGCATCCAGCTATTCACGGAAAGGATCCAGAATGCTGACGTACAGGTCCCCACAGCAACGGCGGCGCAGGCGAACATGTGCAGCCCGGGGCCCACGCGATCGCGGCCGAACAGCATGATTCCGAGGAAGCCTGCCTCCAGAAAGAAAGCCGAGAGCACCTCGTAGGCCATTGGCGGACCGATCACCGGACCGGCCTTGTCGGCGAAGGTCGCCCAGTTCGTACCGATCTCGTAGGACATGACAATGCCGGAGACGACGCCCATGGCAAAGGCGAGCGCGAAGATCTTAACCCAGTAGTTGAACAGGTTCAGATACCGGGCCTGCCGGGTTCGCAGCCAAAGCCAATTCAACACCGCCAGATAGCTCGCCAGCCCGATCGTGAACCCGGGAAACAGAAAGTGGATGGTGATCGTGAACGCGAACTGGGCTCGTGCGAGCATTACCCCATCAAGTTCATCTAACATGGCACCCCCAATTCTCAGCCGAAGACAGCGATAACGCCTTCCGTTCATCTAACCTCCAATTGAACCAGGGTTCTCGCAATCAGCCACTGGTTCAGCAGCATTCAAACGAAAGGCTAGCCTATCCATGCCCTGCGGCGTCGAAATGCGCAGCTCGTTGGCCTTCTCGATGATCTCGACGCGGCGCTGGCTGTAATGCTCGATCACCTCGCGCGAGACGCCGGCGATCTCGAACCGGCCGTGCTTGCCGGTCGAGACGGTCTCGTAGCCGAGCGCCTGGATCCTTCCCCGAAACGCAGCCGCGTGGATCAAGCCAAGCGTGGTGTTCTTCGTGAAGAGCTGGTTGTTCCCCAACGCGACCCACGTACCATCGGCGCGCTGTGTGACCGGCGCGACGACGGCGTGGATGTGGCCGTTGGGGTCCAACTTGCGGCTGGTGTCGTGCTGGAACAGCGCATAGACGAGGTTGCCGGTGCGGACCGCCTTGCCGTTCTTGATCCGCGCGTAGCAGCGACCTTCGGCGATGGTCTTTTCCGCCCAGGCCATCGTGTCCTTGACGGCCGCGAGATTATTGACCGGCCGCCCAGGCCAAGCCCGGCGACCCCCTCCCCGCGCCATGCCGAATATTCGGAGGATCGCTCTACGGTGTAGTAATTGTCGGACGCGAAATACCTGGCCGGCTGTTTTTGAGGTCATTCCGGTGGAGAGCCGCGTGTTCGCTTTCGGCGGCAACGAGGCGTAAGCGGATGTTCGTTCATCTAGCGCGCGACGACGGGTTCGCGCCATCGGACGGAAAGGCCTACGTCCGTCGCCTCTGTCACGGTCACGCGTTCCAGGTATATGGCGGAACGACTGCGGTGTGGCTGCGGCGAATCGCAGGGAACATCCATGCTTTCGAGAGCCGCCCGATATAGGGGATATGCTCGTGACCGACATACCGACCCTGCGTCCGACGGCCGCGCCGGAGGCGCTTGTTGCACCGCTGCCCGGAAGAGGTGACCAGGTCGAGATGCGCGCGCACCTTCTGGGCACGCGGATCGACATGCGCGCGCTCACCGGATTCGGTGATCCCGAGACAGTTGAGCTGCAAGGCGCGGGCGCCTTCGTCTTCCGCTACGGCGCCGTTGTCATCGTCGGCGCAACATCTGCGGAAGAGGCGGGCATCCTGGCGCAGGTCGCGCCGCACGCCTCTGATCCGCCGGCCACGCCTGAGATCGAGACCGCTCGTATCGAACTCCGTGACGACGGCGAGGAGACGGTATTCGCCGACGGACGCATCCGGCTGCGAGAGGCGACTGCCGAGCGGCTGCTGCTCGCCGCCACGGTTCTAGCGCGCTCCGTGGTCCTCGCGCGCGACGAGCTTCGCATCGCGGACGCTTTCGACCGGATCGAGCCGCTTCTTGCCGATATGCGGGAGCATGGTCGCGCTCATCTGCCCATTCGCCAGATCATGCGCCAGATCGGCAGCGTCCTCTCCGCCCAGCACCGCGTCGTCGGACGAGCGCGGATCGGCGAAAAGCCGGATCTGCTCTGGGAGCATCCGGAGCTCGACCGTCTTTACGGACGCCTCGAGGCCGAATACGAGCTGGGCGATCGCACGCGCACCATCGAGCGCAAGCTCGAGATACTCGGCGACTCGGCCGAGTGGCTGCTGGACTTGGTGCAGGACAAACGCTCGTTGCGCCTCGAATTGTCCGTAATCGGACTCATCGCTTTCGAAGTGGCCATTGGTCTTTACGAGATCGCGTCTCGGTGGCCTCACTAACGCTGGCCTCATCCATCATGCGGCGTGTCATCGCCGCCCCGGATGTGAACAGGGGCCAAGTTTCAAGAAGCCGTTGAGGAGTCCAGAACGGCCGCGTCTGGGTCAGCATTCTCGGTCATGGAATGATCTAACGAAAGCCACGCCAGATACGTGCCGCGAGCGCGCACTAGGCGCCTGATGATGGCGGGAAGGCGCTGAACTCAGTGGCTACTGCGTCGAACGCATCGCGGAGCACTACGTCGAACGGCCGAGTTCCGCCCTCTTGGTTGAACGTCTCGGACGCGAGGCGCGTCGTGCCGACAGCGATCATCGCAAGAACCCGAAGCCTCGTCTCGCGCTCGGGCTCGGGCCATCGTTCGCACAGTGCTGCGAACAGTGCCTCCTCCTGCAATCGATAGCTCGCCTGCTTGCGCGCTCGCACCGAGGCGCTGCCGCGCATCAGGCGGTCCAGGGCCAGCATGTCGTCGTGCGAAATTGATGCACAGACGCTCAGCGCGGCGTCGCGTACAAGCATGAAGGGCGAACCACCCGCGGGCGCCTTGCGGATTTCGGCGGCAAACAGCCCGCCGATGTCGCTTTGCAGCGACAGCAGGATGTCATCCTTCGAATCGAAGTAGTGGAAGAAGGTTCGGCGCGAGATGCCCGCAGCGGTGGCGATCTCCTCAACCGTAGTTCCGTCGAAGCCCTTCTCGATGAACAGGGATACCCCGGCATCTGCGATCCGCCGGTGCGTCTCCCGACGCTTGCGCTCGCGAGTGCCCGGCAACGGAGGGGTGCTGGGAGAGTCGATCACCAAGAGCCTTCAAATATGTAGTTGCACCCAGTGCATTATTAGTTTTACACCGGGTGCAGATTTACCGAGAAGGACCGCTGATGACAAGGTGGACACAAGCCGACATACCCTCGCAGCATGGCCGAACGGTGATCGTCACCGGTACTGGCGGGCTCGGCTTCGAGGACGCACTCGCCCTGGCGCGTGCAGGTGCGTCCGTCGTCGTTGCGGGACGGAGCGGATCCAAAGGCGCCGAAGCCTTGAGCAGGATTCGTGCGGCCGTTCCTCCCGCCAACGTTTCCTTCGAGGAACTGGACCTCGCTAACCTCGCCTCAGTAGCGGCGTTCGCATCCCGGATCGCCGAACGTCACGCGGGCGTCGACGTGCTGATCAACAACGCCGGCGTGATGGTGCCGCCTCGCCGTGAAGTCACCACCGACGGTTTTGAACTCCAGTTCGGGACCAACCACCTCGGCCACTTCACTCTGACCGCACACCTGCTGCCGCTGCTGCGGGCGGGCGGACGTGTCGTTTCGCTCTCCAGCGTCGCCGCACGGGCAGGCGCCATCGACTTCGACAACCTGAACGCGACCCAAGGCTACGCTGCGATGAAAGCCTACAGCCAGTCGAAGCTCGCCTGCCTGATGTTCGGGCTGGAGCTCCAGCGGCGGAGCGACGCCATGGGCTGGGGCGTCCGCAGCATCACGACGCATCCCGGGATCGCGCGGACAGACCTCCTCCACAACGGTCCGGGGCGCCACAGCGCTCATGGGCTTGCGAGAACGCTTCTGCCGTTCCTGTTCCAGCCGGCCGATCGGGGGGCACTGCCCACGCTCTACGCGGCGACAGCGCACGACGCGGAGGGCGGCGCCTATTACGGCCCGGACGGCATCGCGGAGGTGCGTGGATATCCAACGACGGCGAAGGTGCCTGCGCAGGCGACGGACAGGACGGTCGCGGCGCGCCTCTGGCAGGTCTCCGAGGAGCTTACCGGCGTCCGCTTCCCGGACGGCCGTTCGCAGCCACGTGCCGCGTAAGAAGCGTTGTCGACGTCCCAGGGCCTGTGCATCCGTACCGGCGACGCTCGTCAAACGCGCGTCAGGATAGTGTCGGGCCGGGCTTACCATGCTCCACCACATAGGTCGCGAGGCTCTTCAATCGCCCGCCGGGCCGGTCGACTTGGTCCAGCACCTTGATGTCCGCCAACCAATGCCCCGAATCCACACGATGGAGCTGGTAGCCTCGCTGGTTGTTCAACAACGCAACGGGGGGGGTGATCCAGTGTATGCACTTGATGCGGTTGACGCGGAGAGCCCGTGCCGCCCGACGTGACGAACGTGGCGAGAAATTCGCTCGCCAGCGGCGCCGTTCGTCTGATTGCGCCGGCTCAGTATGAGACCAGCAAGATCGCCGACGTCTATTGTGAAACGATGCGTATCGTAATATATTCACCGTGTCGTTTGAAGCAGCATCGCTGGAGGCATGTGGCCGTGTCCGATCTAACAAGCCTGGAGATGCGTTCGCGCATCGATGCGGCAGGTGCGCTTCGGCTGTCGTTCGAGCGTACCACCGTCGGTGAACCCGCTGCCGACGAGGTGATCGTGCGGATCGAGGCGGCGCCGATCAATCCGTCCGACGTCCTGCTCCTGCTCGGTCCGGCCGATCCCGCCACTTTGCGGGCGTCGGGGTCGGGCTTCGACGCCGTCGTGGACGGGACCGTCCCTCGGGCGGTCCTGCCCGCGATCGCCGGACGCGTGGATCGGTCCCTGCCCGTCGGCAACGAAGGCGCCGGAACGGTGGTTCGCGCGGGGCGCGATGTCGAGCATCTGGTCGGCCGCCTCGTGGCGCTGCGCGCGTCCACCGGCACTTGTTCCCAATATCAGCGGGTCAAGGCAGGCGGGTGCCTCGTCCTGCCGGACGGCCTGACCGCGCGCGCGGGTGCCGCCGCGTTCATCAATCCGCTGACCGCGCTCGGCATGACCGAGACGATGCGGCGCGAGGGGCATGTCGGCCTCGTCCATACGGCGGCCGCGTCCAACCTCGGGCAGATGCTCAACCGGCTGTGCCTCGCCGACGGCATTCCGCTCGTCAACATCGTCCGATCGTCCACGCAGGAGACGCTGCTGCGCGACCAGGGTGCGCGCCACGTGCTCGACAGCACCGCGCCGGGCTTCGCCGACAAGCTCGTCGATGCGCTCGAGAAGACCGGCGCGACGCTCGCCTTCGATGCGATCGGCGGGGGCAGGATGGCGTCCGACATCCTGATCGCGATGGAGACGGTCGCCGGGCGCAAGCTCACGCAATACAGCCGCTACGGCTCGCCGACCCGCAAGCAGGTTTATATCTACGGTGTCCTGGATCCCGGTCCCAAGGTCTTGGGCGGACCGATCGGCATGTCGTGGGGTGTCGGCGGCTGGCTGATGAGTTGGTTCTACGACACCCTGCCCGCGACCGACGTGGCACGGCTCAGGCAGCGCGTCGCGGACAATCTCGGCACGATCTTCGCGAGCCGCTATACGGCGGAGATCGGGTTGGCCGAGGCGCTGTCGCTCGATGTGATCCGCGCCTATTCTCGACGCGCCACCGGGGAGAAGTATCTGATCGCACCGCAGCGTGGCCTGCCATGACCGAGCTCAAGGCCGGGCGGAAACGCAGCGAGAGCTCGCGGCTGGCGATCCTCCAGGCGGCGTTCGCGCTGATGGAGGAAGTCGGCTTCGACCGCATGTCGATCGAGGGTGTGGCGGCGCGGGCCGGGGTCGGCAAGACCACCATCTATCGGTGGTGGGAAAGCCGCGGCGTGCTCGCGGTCGAGGCGTTCCTAACGATGGTGGAGCCGGCGATCGCCTTTCGTGAAACCGGCTCGGCGAAAGAGGACATGATCGCCCAGATGCAGGCGCTCGCGGAACTCTACCGTGGGCCGACCGGCCGCTTCGTTCGGGAGATGATTGGTTCCAGCCAGAGCGATCCCGCGATGCGCAGCGCGTTCCACGATCTGTTCCTGGCACCGCGACGGGAAGCGGCACGCGCCGTGTTCCGGCGCGGTCAGGCAGCCGGGGAGTTCCGATCGGATGTCGATGCCGATGCGGCGATCGACGCGCTGTACAGCCCGATCTACTACCGCCTGCTGGCGAGCGACGGCCCGATCGACGAACGCGCTGTGGCCAAGATCGCCGTGCTGGTGATGAACGGGCTCGGCGCCGCCACCTGACCGGAGACGGTCGCACGATACCCGATACGGCTCGTTCCGTCATTCAGAGACATTCCCGATGCCCGCAATCCTCTATGTCCTGGCCTTGGGGGCCTTTGCCCTCATCACCACCGAACTCGGCATCATCGGCATCCTGCCGGAGATCAGTGCGTCGCTCGGCGTGTCGATCCAGCAAACTGGCTGGCTGTTGAGCGGCTTTGCGCTCACCGTCGCGTTGGCAGGGCCCTCGATGGTGCTGCTGGTGGGACGGCTCGACCGCAAGACCAGCCTGTGTTTGGTGCTGGCGGTGTTCGTGGTCTCGAACATCGGCTCGGCGTTGGCGCCGAACTTCGGGTGGCTGCTCGCCTTTCGCGTGCTGCCGGCGGTCGTGCATCCGATCTTCTGGTCGGTGGCGATGACGGCTGCCGCGCAGGACAGCGGCCTTCACCGGATGGCTACGGCGCATGATCCTGACCTGCTGCCCGTTTCTTGGGCCGTTTTGAGCTGGAAAATTCCAGTTATGGAGAAGGGCCAGGGAAGCGGAGTGAGCGATGAAGAGGTCGAAGTTTTCGGAGGCGCAGATCGCCTTCGTGTTGAAGCAGGCGGAGGATGGGACGAGCGTCGGCGAGGTGTGCCGCAAAACGGGGATCAGCGAGGCGACGTTCTATGCGTGGCGCAAGAAGTACGCGGGTCTGATGCCGTCGGAGATGCGCCGGCTGCGTCAGCTTGAGGAGGAGAACGCCAAGCTCAAGCGGCTGGTGGCTGATCTGAGCCTCGACAAGGCGATGCTGCAGGATGTCGTCTCGCGAAAGCTCTGAGGCCTGACCGG
>NZ_FMWX01000012.1 GCF_900103265.1 Sphingomonas sp. NFR15
CCTGTGGGCGTACACCCGCGGTGTCGTGCTCGACTTCAGTAGGCCGGGGAAGCCGACCGACAATGCGTTCATCGAATCGTTCAACGGCAAGTTCCGGGCGGAGTGCCTGAACCAGCACTGGTTCATGAGCCTCGACGACGCGGTCCGAAAATGCGAGGCTTGGCGTAGAGACTATAACGAGGTGCGGCCACACAGCGCGATCGGCAACAAGGTGCCGATATCGCTGGTGAACCGGTCAGCGGCACATGGCCCGCCGCTGCCGGTAGAAGCTGGATGACACCCGGCTGGGTGGTCCAAGAACGGGTAGCGGCTCAAACAACGGTCGGTCTCTGGTTGCCGCTGGATGAAAGACGGGGGTCACGTCAGATCGTGCCGCTTGCGGACTCGACGATCTACGAGATGGAGCAGCGGGGCGAATTCCCGCGGCGCTTCGCGCTTACGAGCCGTGTAGTGGTGTGGGATCTTGATGAGGTCGAAGCGTGGCTCGCTGTTCGTCGCAACGAGACTCATAGCCGCGCACCCAATCCGAACGTGCGGTTGCGGAAGACCCGTCCGGTTTGCAGCTCCCGTCGAGCGTCATAGCTTGCCATGCGAAAGGTGGGCGTCCGAGTTCCCGATACACTGGACATCCCTGATGGCTTCGCGAGGCGCGCTTACCACGCTCGCGGAGCAGTCCCCATTTTCGTCGCGACAGCCAGTTCAATCTCATGAGATCATCGCGCGACAGCGCGCCGGCGTGAGCGAGCGGGCGCATCAGTTCATCGACCATAGCGGCCAGAAAATGCACCTCAGCGCGCTCACTTCCAGTGTCTTCGCCGGCGTCGTTGATCTCAGATGTCATGTCTTCCCCTCCCGGGTGACCAAGAGGGGCATTGGACAGGATCGTCGATTGTCGTGCAACCACCCTTGCAGCGTTCAGAGTGCGGGATCGAGGGTAACCGGCAGCGTCGCTACAGCGGCGACGTTGGGGCTTCGGGTTTCGCCGATGACCCATGCATCGACGGTGTCCGACCATTCCTGCATCATGTGGCGACGCTGCGTCTCGTACTCGGCCTTGTTGTAGACGCCCCGAGACGAACGGCCATCCTCGTGCGCAAGGCACTTTTCGACCCAGTCGCTGTTAAAGCCCATCTCGTTCAGCAAGGTCGATCCGGTCCGCCGCAGATCGTGAACAGTGAACGGCTCCAGTGGAAGCCCTTCACGCATCGCACGCTCTGTCACCGCGTAGGTGATCCGGTTGAAGGTCGCTTTCGACATGTGGGCGTCCGCGTCGTACCGGGACGGGAACACGTATCGGGAGTTCCCGGCGCAGGTCTTCAACGCGATGAAGATGTCATACACCTGGCGGGACAGGTAGACGTTATGCGCCTTGGAGCGCTTCATGCGCTCCTTCGGGATCGTCCAGACCGCATTCTCGAAATCGACTTCATCCCAGGTCGCTTCCAGCAGTTCGGATTTGCGGACGAGGGTGAGAAGGTACAGACGGATACCGAGCCGAAGCGTCGGTGTCGTGGCGACATGCTCTAGTTGATTGAGCATGATCCGAATCTCCTTCGGCGAAAGCGCCCTGTCCCTCGGGACGAAGTGCGCAATCGAACTCGGGCCGACCTCCGCCGCGGGGTTGGCGACCTTCTCGCCATGGACGATAGCGAAAGCGTAGATCAGTTTCAGGATGTCGCGGACATGCACGGCCGTGGCGGGCGCGCCGCGCGCGACGATCTTGGCGCAGTGTGCCCGGAGGTCGCCAGGCGTGATCTCCGTCAGGAGCCGGTTCCGCCAAACGACCAGGTCGCGATCGTAGACCCCTTTGCGCATCGCTCTCGTGCTCTCGGCCATCGGCGTCTTCTCGAACCATTGCTGAGCGAATTCGTCGAAGGTCTTGGCCTGCTTCAGACGGATCTTCTCGCGCTGCTTCTCGATCGCCGGCGACACGCCTTCCCGGATTTTGCGCTTCGCATCGATGCACATTTCCCGGGCGACAGCGAGCGAGAGGTGGCCGTGTCCGTAGCGGCCGAACTGGATGGTCTCCCGGCGGCCGTTAAGCCGGTAGTCCAGACGGAAGGTCAGAACGCCGCCGACGGACATGTGGACGTAGAGGCCGTAACCGTCGGTGACCTTGTATGGTTTTTCTTTCGGTTTCAGAGACTTAAGAGCAACATCCGTCAGCATCGCAAAATTCCGCTACCAAAATACCGTCACGTGGTTTTGACGGGTTCAGTGACCATATTTTGCTTATTCTTCAGGAACTTATCCCGAAAAAAATACCGTCACGAGCCCGATGCCCCTGACGGTATTTACGTTTCGGCCTAACGGCAATTGCACCACGTACCGTCAATCAGGCCATCACGTAAAAGCGTTGGCCACTGATAGACTGCGACGATCAATCGGCAATTGTGTTGTTTATTCAGATACTTAGGATCGTACTAGATCGTAGAGATAGAAGGGTTTGGCGGGGCCAAATCACTCCCACTCGATCGTACCGGGCGGCTTGCTCGTATAGTCGTAGGTCACGCGGTTAACCCCGCGCACCTCGTTGACGATGCGGGTGGAGACGCGCGCGAGGAAGCCGCCGGGGAATTCGAACGCCTGCGCGGTCATGCCGTCGGTCGACGTGACCGCGCGGAGCGCCAGGACGTTGTCATAGGTGCGGCCGTCGCCCATCACGCCCACGCTGCGGACCGGCAGCAGCACCGCGAACGCCTGCCAGATCGCGTCGTACAGACCTGCGGTGCGAATCTCTTCGAGATAGATCGCATCGGCCTTGCGCAGAATGTCGCAACGCTCCTTGGTGACCTCGCCGGGGATCCGGATGGCGAGGCCGGGACCGGGGAACGGATGGCGACCGACGAACGCCTCGGGCAGACCCAGCTCGCGGCCCAGCACGCGCACCTCGTCCTTGAACAGTTCGCGCAGCGGCTCGACGAGCTGCATGTTCATCCGCTCGGGAAGGCCGCCGACATTGTGGTGGCTCTTGATCGTCACCGACGGGCCGCCGGTGAAGCTCACGCTCTCGATCACGTCCGGATAAAGCGTGCCCTGGGCGAGAAAATCGGCGCCGCCAACCTTCTTCGCCTCGGCCTCGAACAGATCGATGAACGCCGCGCCGATGAACTTGCGCTTCTTCTCGGGGTCGGTGACGCCCGCGAGTCCTTCAAGGAAGGTCGCCTCGGCGTTCACATGGACGAGCGGGATGTTGTAGGAGTTGCGGAACAGGCTGACAACCTGATCGGCCTCGCCGCTGCGCATCAGCCCGTGATCGACGAACACGCAGGTGAGCTGGTCGCCGATCGCCTCGTGGATCAGCACCGCCGCCACCGCCGAATCGACACCGCCCGACAGGCCGCAGATCACCCGGCCCTTGCCGACCTGCTTGCGAATTTCGGCGATCTTGGCGGCGCGGAATTCGGCCATCGTCCATTCACCCGCGAGACCGCAGACGTGGCGGACGAAATTGGCGAGGAACTTGGCGCCGTCGGGCGTGTGGACCACCTCGGGGTGGAACTGCGTGGCATAATACCGCCGCGCATCGTCGGCGACGACCGCATAGGGCGAGCCGGGGCTGACCGCGACGGGGCGGAACCCCGGCGCAAGCTCGATCACCTTATCGCCGTGGCTCATCCACACCTGATGACGCTCTTGCGGAGCCCACAAGCCATCGAACAGCACGCATTCGTCTTGAATCTCGATGAAGGCCTGCCCGAACTCGCCCGACTCGCCCAGCACGACCTGCCCGCCGAGCTGCTGCATCATCACCTGCTGCCCATAACAGATGCCGAGCACCGGAACCCCGCTCTCGAACACCACCGGCGGCACGCGCGGGCTGCCATCGTCGAGCACCGAGGCGGGGCTTCCCGACAGGATCACGCCGCGCGGCCGAAGGCGGGCGAACGCCTCGGCGGCGGTCGTGAACGGCGCGATCTCGCTATAGACGCCCGCCTCGCGCACGCGCCGCGCGATGAGTTGCGTCACCTGGCTGCCGAAATCGACGATCAGGATCGAATCAGTGGGATGTGTCATGGCGAGCCGATACCGGCTCGGGCCCGATCGCGCCAGCCTGTGCCGTTCCCGGAGGGACTGTAACAAAAAACCATTTCACATATCTGACGCATTTGTGTCATCATTCTGTAACATCGCAAAAACGCGGTGATATGGAAGGATGATCTCATGGCTAAGATGATTGCTCTGGCATTGCTTGTCGCCGCGCCGCTGTCGGCTCCGGCAGTGGCCGCCCCCGCCGGTTCCGGCTCCGTCTCGACGCTGGAAGCCGTTACCCTCGTGAACCCGAACGATGGCGGTACCGCGATCGAACTCGCGCAGGCCTATCTGCGCGCCGACCGCCCCGGCGAGGCGATGACGGCGTACCGCCGCGCGCTCACGCTCGACAATGTGATGCTCGAAACGCGCTTCGGCGATGCCGTATGGTCGCACACGGTCGCGCGCCAGGCGCTCAAGCACGAGACGGCGCTCTCCGCGCGGTGACATGATCGGCAGGGGCGCCGTGGCGCCCCTGCTCGTCCTCACGACTCGTTTGGCTCCGCGATCACGTCGAGCGGCCGAGCGCCCCGCGCCTTGAGATCGGCCAACAGGGTCCGCATCGCCCAACCCGTGGCGCGCGCGATCTGCGCACCATCAAGCCCCCATTGATCGCGCATTTCCAACCACAGCGTCGTATGCAGCGCCTGGAGCATCGCCGTCGCGAGCAGCCGATCCTCCGCGGGCAACTCGCGCACCGCGTCGGCGGCGGCGGCGCGATATTTCTCCACACGCAGCGCGCGTTGCGACAATCGCATCGCCCGCCCTTGCGGCGTGCTGCGCACAACCGTGGCGAGCGGGGCGATCGCGTCGAACCCGGTATGGATCGCGTGGAGCGCCTCGGTCAGGTCCGCCTCGCTCTCCGGGAAAGCGACGCGCGGACCGGCGCGGGTCCGCACCGCCTCGTTCGCCGATTGCATCAGCGATTCGCGGTCCGGGAAATACCGATAGACCGTCCGCCGGCTGATCGCGGTTCTTTCGGCGACGCGGTCATGCGAAATGTCGGTGCCGCCCTCGGCAAGCAGGTCGATCACCGCATCGACAATGCGGTCTCGCACACGGATTTTCGCGACTTCACGCCGTCCAGGCACCCGCGGATCGATATCGGCCATCCCGCACGCGCTACAAACTGGCACGATTGGTGTCAAATTTATGTTGACACTTTTTGTGCCATATTTTAGCAGGTGCGTGACGAGAGGGGAGGTTCACGATGCTGTTCCACATGTCCATGAGCGCGAACGACCATCGCAAGGTCGCTGCCGTCATCGCCGAACTTTGGAACGGCAAGGCGTTGCCCTTCCCGCCTGTCTCGGATGACGGCTGGATCGTGCTGGCCGGCGATGATCGCGGCACCGCGATCGAGGTCTACCCCGCCGGCACGGTGCTGCGCGAACGGCCGGGCGACGCCGACGCCTATGGCGAAGCCGGCGAAGTTCGTGCCTACACGCCGACCCACGCGGCGATCGCCAGCCCGCTCGACGCCGATGCGATCCTGGCTATCGCCGCGCGCGAGGGATGGCCGGCGAAGTACCGCAAGCGCGGCGGCGCGTTTGGCGTGATCGAAATGTGGATCGAAGGGTGCCAGATGATCGAAGTGCTGGCGCCCGAGATGCAGCGGGAATATCTCGCCACGATGACGATCGCCCAATGGGAGGCGATGCTCGCCGCGGGCCCGCCGGCGCGAACCGCCACCCTGTAGGCGACGGCGGAACACGCGGCGACACCGGCCATTATCGCGCAACCGGTCAGTTCACCGGTCTGATCGCCAGCCCGGTCCATTTCGCCGCAAACGCCCATGCATCCGCCGTCTCGGCGATCACCTTGTCGGTGGGCTTGCCGCTGCCGTGGCCGGCGCGCGTCTCGATGCGGATCAGGTGCGGCTTGGGCCCGATGTCCGCCGCCTGCAACGCCGCCACATATTTGAAGCTGTGCCCCGGCACGACACGATCGTCCGTGTCGGCGGTTTCCGCCAGGATCGCGGGATAGTCCCGGCCGCCCTTGATATTGTGGTATGGCGAATAGGCGTAGAGCGTACGGAAATCGGCTTCCTTCGCGGGATAGCCGTAGTCATCGACCCAATAACGCCCAGCCGTGAACCGGTCGAAGCGCAGCATGTCCATCACCCCGACCGCCGGCAGCGCCGCCGCGAACAGATCGGGCCGCTGGTTGGTGACCGCACCGACCAGCAGGCCGCCGTTCGATCCGCCCTGAATGGCGAGACCGTCCTTGGACGTGATCCCCTGCGCCTTGAGATCCTCCCCCGCCGCGATGAAATCGTCGAACACGTTCTGCTTGTTGGCGAGCCGGCCGCCGTCGTGCCACGCCTTGCCATATTCGCCGCCGCCGCGAATGTTCGCCACCGCGAGCACCCCGCCCTGCTCCAGCCACGCGATCCGCGTCGCCGAAAAGGCCGGCGTCACCGAGATGTTGAACCCGCCATACGCATACAGCAGCGTCGGCGCCGGCCCGCGCACATCCTTGCGGCGCACGATGAACATCGGCACCCTGGTGCCATCCTTCGAGGCGTAGAAGCGCTGTTCCACAGCATAGGCGGTGGGATCGAAAGCGACCTTGGGTTGCGCCCACACGGTCGATGTGTCGGTCTTGACGTCGTAGCGGTAGATCGTGGTCGGCGTGGCGAAGCTGGTGAACGCATAGAAGGCCTCGCTGTCGGCCTGGGTGCCGCTGCCGCCCACCACCGCGCCGATCCCCGGCAGCGTGACCTTGCCTTCGGGCGTACCGTCGAGGCCGTAACGGCGCACCTCGGATTTCACATCGACCAGATAGTCGGCGACGATCTTGCCGCCGAGGATCGAAGCGCTCTCCAGCACCGCGCCGTTCTTGTCCTCCGGCACGACTTCATGGATCGGCACTTCGGCCGAGCGCGCGAACAGGTTGGTCGAGACGATCCGCAGCCGCGGCGCATCCTTGTTGGTCGCCCAATAGAGGTTCGGGCCATCATTGCCGACGAGCGTCCACTCTTTCTCCAACCCCTTGAAGATCGTGCGCGGAACAGGCTTGGGCGCGGTGAGATCGATGACGGTGATCTCGTAGCGATTGTCGGTGCCCTCGGTGGTGGTGATGACCAGCCATTTCCCGTCTTCGGTCAGTTGCGCGCCGTGGCCGCGCTTGGGGTGATCGGGCGTCTCGTAGATCAGCCGGTCACGCTCCTGCGATGTGCCGAGAGCGTGGAAATAGACCTTCTGGTTCTCGTTGAGCGCCTGGAACTTCTCGCCCGACGGCGGGGCCGGGAAACGCGAATAATAAAACCCGGAACCGTCCTTCGCCCATGCGAGGCCGGAGAACTTAACCCACTCGACCGTATCCGGCAGCACCGAGCCGCTGGCGACGTCGAGGATCTTGAGCGTCCGCCAGTCGGTCCCGCCATCCTGCACGCCGTAGAGCAGCTTGCCGCCATCCTCCGATGGCACCCATTCGGAAAGCGCGGTCGCGCCGTCCTTCGACCATGTGTTCGGATCGATCAGGACGCGGCCCGCGCCGGTCAGGCTGTCGCGGACATAGAGTACCGCTTGATTCTGAAGGCCGGCATTGCGCGTGTAGAAATAATGGCCGCCTTTCTTCACGGGGACGCCGAACCGTTCGTAATCGAGCAAGGTCTTGAGCCGCTCTGCGAGGATGTCGCGGCCGGGCAGCGTCGCGAGATAGGCGTTGGTCGCCGCGGTCTGCGCATCGACCCATGCCTTCACCTTCGCGTCGGTGCGCACGTCGTTCTCGAGCCAGCGATACGGATCGGCGACCTTGACCCCGAACTGCTCATCGACCTGATCGACACGGGGGCTGGCGGGATAGGTCATGGTCGGAGCCTTGCTGGTCTGGGCGAGAACGGGGGTGGAAAGAACAAGCGCGATCAACGGCATAACGATGCGCATCGGGCACTCCAGATACGAAAAAGGAGCCGCACCCTAGCAGGTGCGACTCCTTTCTCAACTCGGTCTCAAACCGTTCGGTTTACGCGGCCTCGTAATCCTCGTCCGTCATCACCGGGCCCGAATCCAGCCCCTTGGCCGAGACGTCGCGGTCAACGAATTCGATGATCGCCATCGGCGACGCGTCCGAAGCGCGGATGCCGGCCTTGATGATGCGGGTGTAGCCGCCGTTGCGATCCGAGTAGCGATCGGCGAGCACGTCGAACAGCTTCACCAGCATCGCATCGTCGAGCAGACGGGCATGCGCGAGACGGCGGTTCGACAGGCCACCCTTCTTGGCGAGCGTGATGAGCTTCTCGACGTAGGGGCGCAGTTCCTTCGCCTTGGCGACGGTGGTGGTGATCTGCTCGTGCTTGATGAGCGCGGCCGACATGTTGCGGAACAGCGCGATGCGGTGGGCCGAGGTCCGCTGAAGCTTACGGCCGCCTACACGGTGACGCATGGGTATATCCTTTTCGTTCGTTAAGGGGCCGTGTGAGGTACCCCAGACCTGGTGGCCGTAAGGCCGCCACCACTGCCATGTTCCCCCGCGAAGGCGGGGGTCCAGTCCTGCCAAACAACGCCGCGGCAAAGCCGCGTCGTCGGACGGGCTGGCGCCCGCCGGCCGAGCCTGCCGATTGATCCGGGATTAAGCGAGCTTAATCCCGGACGGCAGGCTCAGCCCATAATCTCCTGCTCGAGCTTCTTCGCCATCTCTTCGATGTTCTCGGGCGGCCAGCCGGGGATTTCCATGCCCAGGCGGAGACCCATCGAAGACAGCACTTCCTTGATCTCGTTGAGCGACTTGCGGCCGAAGTTCGGCGTGCGCAGCATCTCGGCTTCGGTCTTCTGGACCAGATCGCCGATGTAGATGATGTTGTCGTTCTTGAGGCAGTTGGCCGAACGAACCGAGAGTTCGAGCTCGTCGACCTTCTTGAGCAGGTAGCGGTTGATCTGCTGGGTATCACCCGACACCTCACTCGCCGCCGCCGGCGCCGCGACGCCGATCGGTGCAGACCGCGTCATCGCCGAATCGTCGAAGTGGACGAACAGCGCCAACTGGTCCTGCAGGATGCGACCGGCATAGCCGACCGCGTCCTCGGGGGTGACGGTGCCGTCGGTCTCGACCGTCAGCGTCAGCTTGTCGTAATCGAGTTCCTGCCCGACGCGGGTGTTCTCGACCTTGTACGAGACCTGCCGCACCGGCGAGTACAGGGCATCGACCGGGATGAGGCCGATCGGCGCATCGGCCGGACGGTTGGCGACCGCCGCGACATAGCCCTTACCGACATCGGCGGTGAGTTCCATGTTGAGTGTCGCGCCATCGTCGAGATGGCACAGCACCAGCTTGGGGTTCATCACTTCGATGTCGCCCGTCACCGCGATGTCGCCCGCCGTGACCGTGGCCGGCCCGGTCGCCGAGAGCTGGAGGCGCTTCGGCCCCTCGCCCTGCATGCGCAGCGCGATCTGCTTTACGTTGAGCACGATGTCGGTCACGTCCTCGCGCACGCCAGCGAGCGACGAGAATTCGTGCAGGACGTTCTCGATCTTGATCGAGGTGACGGCGGCACCCTGAAGCGACGACAGCAGCACGCGGCGCAGCGCATTGCCGAGCGTGAGGCCGAAGCCGCGCTCGAGCGGCTCGGCGACGAAGGTCGCCTTGCGCTTGGCGTCGCCGCCCGGCTTCACTTCGAGGCCGTTGGGCTTCTTCAATTCCTGCCAGTTCTTAGCATTGACGGACACGGGCTTCCCCTTGGTTTTGGGCGGGAGCAGGAGGGCAACTCCGGCCTAGGGCGACTCGTCCGCGCCGCGTGATCAATCGCGCGCGGACGAGACGAATTCAGACGCGGCGGCGCTTCGAGGGGCGAACGCCGTTGTGCGGGATCGAGGTGACATCCCGGATCGAGGTGATCTGGAAGCCGACCGCCTGAAGCGCGCGCAGCGCCGACTCACGGCCCGAACCCGGACCCTTGACTTCGACTTCAAGCGTGCGGACGCCGTGCTCGGCCGCCTTCTTGCCAGCGTCCTCGGCGGCGACCTGGGCCGCATAAGGGGTCGACTTGCGGCTGCCCTTGAAGCCCATCATGCCCGCCGACGACCACGAGATCGCATTGCCCTGGGCATCGGTGATGGTGATCATGGTGTTGTTGAAGCTGGCGTTCACATGGGCGACGCCCGAGGTGATGTTCTTCCGCTCGCGGCGCTTGATGCGCTGTGGTTCGCGTGCCATTTTTTCGTCCTGTTCCTATATCCTGAGCGGAAGGCGGCAGCGCTGAGCGTGACCGCCTCCGACGTAAAAGAGGTAAAGATCGCCTAGAGCGACCTCTTACTTCTTCTTACCCGCGATCGGCTTGGCCTTGCCCTTGCGGGTGCGCGCGTTGGTATGCGTGCGCTGGCCGCGGACCGGCAGGCCCTTGCGGTGACGCAGGCCGCGATAGCAGGCGAGGTCCATCAGACGCTTGATGTTCATCGCGGTCTGGCGGCGCAGATCGCCCTCGACCGTGTGATCGGCGTCGATCGTCTCGCGGATCTGCAGCACTTCCGAATCGGTGAGATCCTGAACGCGGCGCTCCGGCGCGATGCCCAGCTTGGCGGTGATTTCCTTCGCCTTGGTATCGCCGATACCGTGGATATAGGTCAGCGCGATCACCACGCGCTTGTTGGTCGGGATGTTGACGCCCGCGATACGTGCCATGAAACTCTTTCTCCTGCTCCACAGGGTCTGCATGGCTGCACACCCCATCTCAACGCGTTGCCTGTTCCAACACGCACGATTGCGGCGCGCGCCATGAGCGCCGCCGTAGCCGGTGTGTCGGAGGGAAGCGCACGTAAGGGTTCGGCTCTACGCTGTCAAGCGAGTCGAAGCGGCGCATCGGCGCTATAATGGTACGACAATGGTGACGATCAGCCCCGGCGCATTGTCACCCAATTCGAGCCGGCCACCATGCAGCCGCGCGACCGCTTCGACCAGCGCCATCCCCAGCCCCGCACCCGGCGTGGTGCGCGCGCGGTCGAGCCGGCCGAAACGGCGTAGCGCCTGGGCGCGGTCGGCCTCGGCGATGCCGGGGCCGCGATCCTCGACCTGGAAACGCAACCAGCCTCCCTCCGGGATCAGCCGCAACGTCACCGCCCCGCCCGCGCCGGCGTGCCGCAAGGCATTGTCGATCAGATTGGTGATGGCCTGCGTCATCAACTCGCGGTGCAGGACCACGCGCGCGGCCTCACCCTCAATCGCGGTCGTGAACACCATCCCGGCATCCTCGACGACCGGCGCGTACAGTTCGGCGATCTCCTCGACCAGCGCGACGGGATCGACGCTGGTGAAGCGGTCGCGCGACACCGATTCCGCGCGGCTGATCTCGATCAGCGTCGTCAGCATCCGCATCACCAGATCGGTCTCCACCAGCAGCCCGCTCATCGCCGCCTCGCGCTGTTCGGGCTCGGCGTGAAGGACGGCGGCCTCGGCCTTGCTGCGCAACCGCGCGAGCGGCGAGCGCAGATCGTGCGCGAAGCCGTCGGTGACGACGCGCAGCTCCGCCATCAGCCGCTCGAGCTTGTCGAGCATCGCGTTGAGCCGTGACGCCAGCCGGTCGAACGCGTCCTGCCCGCCGGCCAGCCCCTGCACCCGCCGCGTCAGATCGCCGGCGGCGACTCCTTCGACCACGTCGGACACTTCGTTGAGACGGTGGCCGACGTAGCGGGTCACGGCCAATCCGACGAGAATGCCCAGCGCGAGCGAGAGCAACGTCGCCGCCACCATCGCCTGTTCGATGCCGCGCTGTTCCTGCTCCCAATCGTCGAGCAGCCGGCCGCTGATGAGGAAATCCGGGCCGAGCCGCCGCACCGAATAGCCTGCCTCACGTTCGGACCAAGGCCGATCACCGCCGAGCGTCCCGATCCGGAAGGTGACCGATTCGGGCGCGCCGACCAGCGTGATGTCGCGTGGGCCGACGCCGATCCGCCGCTGGCCGCCACCATCCACCACCGCGAGGATCAACGAGATATCCCCGGGCGCCCGCGCTTCCGCGATCGCCCGCGACAGCGCGGGCAGGCCACCGGAACGCCACACCGAGACCAGCGCGTCGGATTGCTCGATCGTGTCGCGCCGGAGCGCGTCGATCGAATCGTCATGGATCTGCCGCCACACGAACGCGACCAGCACGAGGTTCGAGATCAGCGCCAGCCCGATCGCCAGCAGCGCGATGCGCGCCGTGACGGTGAGGCGAAACGGGCGCTTAGCCGTCGGCAGAGAGTCGGTATCCGGCACCGCGCACGGTATGGAGGATCGGCGCGCGGAAGCCATCCTCGATCTTGCGCCGCAGCCGCCCGATGTGAACATCGACGACGTTCGAACCCGGATCGAAATGGTAGTTCCAGATCTTCTCGAGCATCATCGTGCGCGTCACCACCTGCCCCGCGTGCCGCGCCAGATATTCGAGCAGGTTGAACTCGCGCGCGCCGAGCGGGATTGCGCGCCCCTCGCGTGTGACCGTCCGCGCGAGCAGATCGATTTCCAGATCGCCGACGCTGAGCTTGGTCACCTGGTTCTTGGATACCGCGAGATCGACCCGGCGCAGCAGCGCCTCGATCCGCGCGAACAGTTCGGCGAAGGAGAAGGGTTTGCACAGATAATCGTCGGCACCCGCCTTCAGCCCGTCGATACGATCATCGACGGTGGCGAGCGCGGAGAGCATCAGCACCGGCGTGCGAATCCCCGCCGCGCGGATCGCCCCGATCATCGCGAGGCCGTCGAGCCCCGGCAGCATGCGGTCGGCGATGACGAGATCGAAAATGCCTTCGCTGGCAAGGAACAGCCCGTCGCGTCCGTCGCTGGCGGTCTCGATGGAAAACCCCGCCTCACCCAGCCCCTTGGCCAGATAGGCGGCGGTACCGGCGTCATCTTCGACGATCAGGATCTTGCGGGTCATGGGCTGCGACATTCCGGACGGGCCCTTTAGCCTAGAACGGATTGAGGCCGGCGGAAAGACAACCTTCCGCCGGCCAACGGCGCCCCCGGGAGTGCGGACGCCGATCTCGAAAATCTCTTGGGCCAAGCGCATCGGCCATGCCGCCTTCCTAGCGGAGGCGCGGAAGCGATTCGGTGAAGCGAGCATGACGAAGCCGTCATATTCCAATTCGCACCGAATCGGATCAACGGCTGACCGACACGGCGGCCGGCGCGGTGTACCGCGCACGGAGGATCAGGAGAGGAAAGCTTGCGATGACAAGCGCCACGTCACTCGTTCGTCAGGTCGCGCGCCGTGCCGGGCTGTTGCCGCGCGATTACGCCTCGGCCGCCTTCGGGGTGCCGAGGCGCTGGTCCAACGCGGAACTGCGCCGCTTCGCACCTTTGTTCGAAGGCGCCGCCGTCAACGTGAGCGCCTGGGAGGACCGCGACAAGGAAGGCCGATTCTATCGCAGCTATTTCGTTTCGGCGTCGTCGTGGAGCATCACGAACTTCGGCACCGACCAGGGCGCGCTCCAGGGCGCGGACAACGAAATCTTCCTCGATCTGGAAGCGGAATTGCCGCCATCTCTCTCGCGCAAGTTCGCGACCGTGTTCAACCACACGACGCTGGAGCACATCTGGAACTTCCGACTGGCGTTCCACAATCTGTGCGCCATGTCATCGGACGTCGTCATCATCGTCCTGCCGTGGCTACAGCCTCAGCATGCCGATTACGGGGACTATTGGCGGTTCTCGCCGCAAGCGACCACGCGATTGTTCGAGGAAGAAGGCTTCGAGCCGCTGTATCTCTCATGGACGCAGACCCCGAACGCCGCGGTCTACATCTTCGCGATCGCGTCGCGACAGCACGGCAAATGGAACGCCCATTTCCCCGCGCCGCCCATCCGCTCATGCGATCCGGCGTCCCTGCTCACCACCAAGGGCGCGGCCGGCACATGCGCGTTCTGAACGCGCGCGCGCGCCGACCCAGCCGCGCTACCGGTCGAGCACACTCGCGATCTGCGCGCTCACCTCGTCGATATCGGCCATGCCGTCGACCTTCGCCACGATGCCGCGCGCCTCGTACAGCGGCAGGATCGGCAGCGTCTTGGCGCGATATTCGGCCATCCGCGTGCGCACGGTTTCCTCATTATCGTCCGGGCGGCGCTTGAACTCGGTCGAGCCGCACACGTCGCAGACGCCCGCGACGAGGGGCTGCTTGAAATGATCGTGATAGCCTGCGCCGCATTTGGCGCAGGTGTACCGCCCGACGATGCGCTCGACGAGCGCATCCTCGTTCACCTCGAGTTCGACCACGACGTCGAGCTTGCGGCCATGCCGCGCGAGAATCACATCAAGCGACTCGGCCTGCGCCGCGGTGCGCGGATAGCCGTCGAAGATCGTGCCCTGCTCGGCCGAAAGCGTGCCGAGCTTCTCGTCGATCAGCGCCGAGACGATCTCGTCGGAGACGAGCGCACCCGAATCCATCACCGCCGCGACCTGATGACCCAGGGGCGTGTCCGCCTTGCGCGCGGCGCGCAGCATGTCGCCGGTCGAGAGCTGCACCATCCCGCGCTCGGCTTCGAGCCGGCTCGCCTGCGTGCCCTTGCCCGCTCCCGGCGGCCCAAGCAGAATGATGTTCACGAGTCTCCGTCCCCTATTCTCTCTCCGCCCCGCTTAACGCAGGCGGCCGCCCTTCAGCTTCGATTTCTTGATTAGATCGCCATATTGATGCGCGAGCAAGTGGCTCTGGATCTGGGTCACCGTGTCCATCGTCACGTTGACGACGATCAGCAGGCTCGTGCCGCCCAGGTAGAAGGGGATCTGCAGCATCGAAACCAGCTCTTCGGGCAGCAGGCAGATGATCGCCAGATAGCCCGCGCCGATCACGGTGATGCGCGTCAGCACGTAATCGAAATACATCTCGGTGTTCTTGCCGGGGCGAATGCCGGGGATGAAGCCGCCGTAGCGCTTCAGATTGTCCGCCGTCTCCTCCGGATTGAACACGACCGCGGTGTAGAAGAACGAGAAGAAGATGATGCCCGCCCCGTAGAGGAGCATGTACACCGGCGAACCGTGTTGGAGATACTGGTTGAGCGTCAGGATGACGTCGCTCCACCAGCTATTGCCCTCCACCCGCTTGCCCGCGAACTGCATGATCGTCAGCGGCATCAGCAGCAGCGACGAGGCGAAGATCGGCGGGATCACGCCGGCGGTGTTGATCTTGAGCGGCAGATGGCTGCGATCGGCCTGCATGCCGCGCTGGGTCTGGCGCTTGGGATATTGGATCAGGATGCGGCGCTGGGCGCGCTCCATGAAGCAGATGAACAGGACGAGGCCGACGACGGCGACGATGATGCCCACGATCCGGAAACCGTCGAGATTGCCCGAACGGCCGCCCTCGAACAGATTGTAGAGCGTCGTCGGGAGGTTCGCGACGATGCCGGCCATGATGATGAGCGACATGCCGTTGCCGATGCCGCGGCTGGTGATCTGCTCACCGATCCACATCAGGAACATCGTGCCGCCGATCAGCGAGATGACGGCGGCGATGCGGAACATCATGCCGGGATCGACCACCGCCTGGACGCCCTGGTTGGCGCCGAGCGTCTCGAGGCCGACCGCGATGAAATAGCCCTGCACCGCCGTGAGCGCGACCGTGCCGTAGCGGGTATATTGGTTGAGGCGCTTGCGCCCGCTCTCGCCTTCCTTCTTAATCGCGGCCAGCGTCGGCGACAGCGAGGTGGCGAGCTGGATCACGATCGAGGCGGTGATGTAGGGCATCACGCCGAGCGCGGTCAGGCTCATCCGCTTGAGCGAGCCGCCCGAGAAGGCGTTGAAGAAATCGAGCACGCCCCCGCTCGTCGATTGCGAGAGCTGGCTGAGCGCGGTCGGGTCGATGCCGGGCAGCGGCACATAGCTGAGCAGCCGGAACACGATCAGCGCGCCGATCGTGAACCACAGGCGCTTCTTGAGATCGGTCGCCTGTGCGAATTTCGACAGGCTGATGCTGGATGCCATCTGGTCGGCTGCGGATGCCATGCTGGAAATCGTCCCGAACTACGGTCTAGGAAACAAAAGCGGCGGAAAGCGTTTAACCGCCCCGCCGCTCATATAGTCATGCGTTTGGGGTTGCCTAGCGCCATTGTGCCGCCGCGCCCGGCGGGGACGCCGCAGCCCGCTCCAGATTTCGCTGGAGCGGGCCGGCGGATCACGCCTTGAACGACGCCTTGTGCGCCTTGCGCTCGGCGTACTTGACGCCCTTCTTCGCGGCAGCCTTTTCGGCGGCGGGGACGACCGCGATCACCGAAACCGAGCCGCCCGCCTTCTCGACCGCCTCGATCGCGCCCTTCGAGGCGCCGGCGACGGTGAAGGTCAGCTTCGCGGTCAGTTCGCCCTTACCCAGCAGACGGACGCCGTCCTTGCCGCCGCGTGCGAGGCCAGCGGCCTTGAGCGACTCGTGATCGAGCGCTGCGCCAGCGGCGATCTTGCCGGCATCCACCGCCTTCTGGATCGCGCCCAGGTTCACCTCGGCATAATCCTTGGCGAAGATGTTGTTGAAGCCACGCTTCGGCAGGCGCATGTGGAGCGGCATCTGGCCGCCCTCGAAGCCGGCGATGCTGACGCCCTCGCGGCTCTTCTGACCCTTCTGGCCGCGCCCGGCGGTCTTGCCCTTGCCGGAACCGATACCACGGCCGACACGCATTTTGGACTTACGGGCGCCCGCGTTGTCGCGGATTTCGTTCAACTTCATAGGATGCACTCGCTTTCGCTTTTGTCGCGCTGATGGATTGGAAGGCGGAGCGTTTAACGAGACGTTCCACCCTTGTCACGCTGATTCTAGGCCACGAAGAACGCCGCGGCCTCACATAGAAAGGGCCGCCACGCAGTGACGGCCCTTCCCTGTTATCGATGCCGAGCGAAGCTTACGCTTCGATCTTCACCATGTGCGCGACCTTGCGGATCATGCCCCGAACCTCGGGGGTGTCCTCCAGCTCGCGCGTGCGGTGCATCTTGTTGAGGCCGAGACCGATCAGCGTCGCGCGCTGGTCCTTCTCGCGGCGGATCGGCGAACCGGTCTGCGTGATCTTGATGGTTGCCATGTGTCTTACTCCACCACGGCCGCGGCGTCAGCCTCGGCGGTCTGCGAGCCGCCACGGCCCAGCAGATCGGCGATCTTCTTGCCACGACGCTGCGCGACCGCCTTGGGGCTGGTCTGCGAGGTCAGCGCCTCGAAGGTTGCGCGGATCATGTTGTACGGGTTCGACGTGCCGACCGACTTCGTCACCACGTCGGCGACGCCGAGCGATTCGAACACGGCGCGCATCGGGCCGCCCGCAATGATGCCGGTGCCCTGCGGCGCCGAGCGCAGCGTGACGAGACCGGCACCGAAATGGCCGTTGCCGTCATGATGCAGCGTGCGGCCTTCCTTGAGCGGAACGCGGACCATCGCCTTCTTGGCGGCAGCCGTCGCCTTGGAAATGGCTTCCGGCACTTCGCGCGCCTTGCCATGACCGAAGCCGACCCGGCCCTTGCCGTCGCCGACAACGACCAGCGCCGCGAAGCCGAAGCGCTTGCCGCCCTTCACCGTCTTCGAGACGCGGTTGATGTGGACCAGCTTCTCGATCAGCTCTTCGCCACCGTCGTCGGCACCCGGACCACCACGGCCACGGTTGTCACGACCGCCGCGATTGTCGCGACCGCCACGGTTGTTGCCGCCGCCCGGGCCGCCACGACCACGGCCGCCACGCGGACCACGGTTCTGCGGCGCTTCGGCGGTGCCGGCCTCGGCCGGAGCGCCTTCCTGCGACTGGATTTCGTTGGTGTCGGCCATTCTTAAAACTCCAATCCGGCTTCACGCGCGGCAGTCGCCAGCGCCTTGACGCGACCGTGGAACAGGAAGCCGCCGCGATCGAACACGACCTGCGTCACGCCAGCGGCCTTCGCCGCCTCGGCGACGCGCGTGCCGACCGCCGTCGCCGCGTCGATGTTGGCGCCGGACGTGCCGCGCACGTCCTTCTCCAGCGTCGAGGCCGAAGCGATGGTGCGGCCTTCCGCATCGTCGATCACCTGCGCATAGATGTGCTTGCCCGAGCGATGCACCGAAAGGCGCGGCCGGCCTCCGCTGCGCGCACGCAGCGCGGAACGGTTGCGGCGACGCCGCTTCTCGAAGAGAGACATACCCTTGGTCGACATTACTTCTTTTTCCCTTCCTTGCGGAAGATGAACTCGCCGTCGTACTTGATGCCCTTGCCCTTGTACGGCTCGGGCTTACGCCAGCGACGGACTTCTGCGGCGAGCTGACCGACCTTCTGCTTGTCGGCGCCCGAAATCTCGACCGTCGTGTTGTCCGGGGTCTTGACCTCAAGACCTTCCGGCACGTCGATGTTGACGTCGTGGCTGTAGCCGAGCTTCAGGTTGAGCACCTTGCCCTGCGCGGCGGCGCGGTAGCCCACGCCGTTGATCAGCAGCTTCTTGGTGAAGCCCGTCGTCACGCCGGTGATGAGGTTCTGCACCATCGTGCGCTGCATGCCCCAGAAGGCACGCGCAGCCTTGCTGTCATTGGCCGGTTGCACCGAAATGCCGCCATCCTCCAGCGTGTAGGTGATCTCTTCACGAAGCGAGAGACTGAGGGTGCCCTTCGGCCCCTTCACGTTCAGCTTGCCGCCGTCGATCGTCGCGGTGACACCGCTCGGGATCGCGACCGGCTTTTTACCGATGCGGCTCATCAGAATACCTCCGCCAGCACTTCGCCGCCGACGTTCTGCTCGCGCGCTTCCGCGTCGGAGAGAACGCCCTTCGGCGTCGAAACGATCGTGATGCCGAGGCCGTTCATGACGCGCGGCAGTTCGGTAGACCCCGAATAGACGCGGCGGCCGGGCTTCGAGACGCGCGCGACGTGCTTGATCGCGGGCTGGCCCTCGAAATACTTCAGCTCGATGCGGATGCCCGCAGCCGGGCCCATCTGCTCTTCGCTGTAGCCACGGATGTAGCCCTCGCGCTGGAGCACGTCGAGCACGCGGACACGCAGCTTGGAGCCCGGCGTCAGGACCGAGTCCTTGCGCGCGCGCTGGCCGTTGCGGATGCGGGTGAGCATATCACCCAGGGGATCGGTCAATGCCATCTCGTGATCCTTACCAGCTCGACTTCGTGACGCCCGGGATCATGCCCTTGTTGGCCAGATCACGAAGCTGCACGCGGCAGAGGCGGAACTTGCGGTAGTAAGCGCGGGGACGACCCGTCAGCTCGCACCGGTTGCGAATGCGCGTCGGATTGCCGTTGCGCGGAATCTCAGCCATTTTGAGGCGCGCGATCATACGCTCGCCATCGTCGAGCGTCGCGTCGGCGGCGATCGCCTTGAGCTTCGCGTAGCGGCCGGCGTACTTCTTGACGAGCAGCTTGCGACGCTCGTTCTTGTTGATCGAACTCAGCTTTGCCATCTTATGCCGCCTTCTTTTCTGCGTCGGCTTCAATCGGGAACGGGAAACCGAACAGACGGAGCAGCTCGCGCGCTTCGTCGTCGGTCTTCGCCGTCGTCGCGACGATCACGTCCATGCCGCGGATCTGATCGACCTGGTCGTAGCTGATTTCCGGGAAAATCAACTGCTCCTTGAGGCCGCAGGCATAGTTGCCGCGCCCGTCGAAGCTCTTGTCGCTCAGCCCACGGAAATCGCGGACGCGCGGCAGCGCGATCGTGATGAAGCGATCGAGGAACTCGTACATGCGCTCGCGACGCAGCGTGACCTTCACGCCGATCGGCATGCCTTCACGCAGCTTGAACTGCGCGATCGACTTCTTCGCCTTGGTGACGACGGGCTTCTGGCCGGCGATCAGCTCCATCTCGGACGCCGCCTTGTCGACCTTCTTCTTGTCCTGCGTCGCCTCGCCAACGCCCATGTTCAGGACGATCTTATCGATGCGCGGAACTTCCATCGCGTTCTTGTAACCGAACTTGTCGGTCATCGCCTTGACGATCTTGTCGTCATACAGGCCCTTCAGCCGGGGCTTATAGGCATCAGCCACTGATCTTCTCCCCGGTCTTGACGGCGACGCGGACCTTCTTGCCGTCCTGGGTCTCGAAACGGACGCGCGTCGGCTTGCCGTCGGCGGTCACGTGCGCGACCTTGGAGACGTGCAGCGGCGCTTCGGCGCGCTTCAGGCCACCCTGCGGGTCGCCCTGGGTCGGCTTGGTGTGACGGACGTGGACGTTGATGCCCGAGACGACGACCTTGCCGTCCTTCGGGAATGCCTGCGTCACTTCGCCGGTGCGGCCCTTGTCCTTGCCGGACAGGACGATCACGCGGTCACCCTTCTTGATCTTTGCGGCGGCCATTACAGCACCTCCGGCGCGAGCGAGATGATCTTCATGTGCTTCTTGCCGCGCAGTTCGCGCACGACCGGGCCAAAGATACGGGTGCCGATCGGCTCCTCGTTCTTGTTGACCAGCACCGCGGCGTTGCCGTCGAAGCGGATCACCGAACCGTCGGCGCGGCGAATGTCCTTCGCCGTACGCACGATCACGGCACGATGCACGTCGCCCTTCTTCACGCGGCCACGGGGGGCAGCTTCCTTGACGCTGACGACGATGATGTCGCCGACGCTGGCAGTACGGCGCTTGGAACCCCCAAGCACCTTGATGCACATGACCCGCTTCGCGCCGCTGTTGTCAGCGACGTCGAGATTGGACTGCATCTGGATCATAGATCCGCTTCCTTCTCATATGGGGCCGATACCGACCGGACCCCGCCTAAAAGTGACGCTTACGCGTCGACGTCGACCCGTTCCGGCGTCGCATGGGTGTTCACCCGATCGATCACCTTCCAGGTCTTCAGCTTGGAGATCGGCGCGGTCTCTTCGATGCGCACCGTTTCACCCTGCTTGTACTCGTTCGCCTCGTCATGGGCGTGGTACTTCTTCGAGCGGCGGATGATCTTGCCGTAGAGCGCGTGCTTGACCTTGCGCTCCACGTTCACGACCACCGTCTTGTCGCCCTTGTCCGAGACGATCAGTCCCGTGAGCACGCGCTTCGGCATGTCTAAATCCTTACTTGGCGGCCGCGTCGCGCGAGCGAGCGGTCTGCAGCGTCTTGATACGGGCGATGTCACGGCGGACTTCGCGAACCCGGCTCGGCTTTTCGAGCTGGTTGGTCGCGGCCTGGAAGCGGAGGTTGAACGCCTCGCGCTTCAGGTTGCCGAGTTCCTCGACCAACTGGTCTTCGGACTTCGCCTTCAAATCGTCGATCCGTGCCATATTACACGACTCCCAGATGCGAGGTGTCGCCGAGACGGGCAACGACCTTAACCTTGATCGGCAGCTTCATCGCCGCGCGGCTGAACGCGACCGCGGCGATCTCGCCGGGCACACCGTCCAGTTCGAACAGGATGCGGCCGGGCTTGACGCGCGCCGCCCAGAATTCCGGCGAACCCTTGCCCGAGCCCATGCGGACTTCGGCGGGCTTGCCCGAGACCGGCACGTCGGGGAACACGCGGATCCACAAACGCCCCTGGCGCTTGATGTGGCGCGTGATCGCGCGGCGAGCCGCTTCGATCTGGCGGGCGGTGAGCCGGTCCGGCTCCATCGCCTTCAGGCCGTAAGACCCGAAGTTGAGCGTGGTGCCGCCCTTGGCGTCGCCGTGAATGCGGCCCTTGAAGGCCTTACGGAACTTGGTCTTTTTCGGTTGCAGCATGAGTCAGTCCTTAGCGGCGGTCGTCGCGCGCGGGGCGCACGCCGGAGGTCTGAGCCTCCATCATGATGCGCTCCTGCGCGAGCGGGTCATGGCCGAGGATCTCACCCTTGAAGATCCAGACCTTGACGCCGCAGACGCCATAGGCGGTGTGCGCCTGCGCTTCGGCATAATCGACGTTCGCGCGCAGCGTGTGGAGCGGCACCCGGCCCTCGCGATACCATTCGGTCCGCGCGATCTCGGCGCCGCCGAGGCGGCCGCCGCAGTTGATCCGGATACCCTCGGCACCGAGCCGCATCGCCGACTGCACCGCGCGCTTCATGGCGCGACGGAACGCGATACGACGCTCGAGCTGATCGGCGATGCCCTGCGCCACGAGCTTCGAATCGACTTCCGGCTTGCGGATCTCGACGATGTTCAGCGACACGTCCGACGAGGTCATCGCGCCGAGCTTCTTGCGAAGCTTCTCGATGTCCGCGCCCTTCTTGCCGATGATGACGCCCGGACGCGCGGCATAGATCGACACGCGGCACAGCTTGGCCGGACGCTCGATCACCACCTTGGAGATCGCCGCCTGCGGCAGCGTCTTCATGATGTACTGGCGCATCTTGAGGTCTTCGAGGAGAAGACGGCCGTAGTCGGCGCCCTCCGCGTACCAGCGGCTGTCCCAGGTGCGGTTGATCTGCAGGCGCAGACCGATCGGGTTCGATTTCTGACCCATTATGCTTCTTCCTGCTCGCGCACGACGATGCGCAGACGGCTGAACGGCTTTAGGATGCGGGTCGACTTGCCGCGACCGCGCGTGGCGAACCGCTTCATCACGATCGACTTGCCAACCGAAGCCTCGGCGACGACGAGCGCGTCGACATCGAGGTTGTGGTTGTTCTCGGCGTTGGCGATGGCCGAGGCCAGCACCTTGCGCGCGTCGATGGCCATGCCCTTGGTCGAGAACTGCAGGATGTTCATCGCATCGCCGACCTTCTTGCCGCGAATGAGCGCGGCGACGAGGCCGAGCTTCTGCGCGGAACCACGGATCTGCGTGCCGACCGAGAGAGCTTCCTTCTCACCGACCTTGCGGGGGGATTTCGGCTTAGACATCAGCGCTTGCCCTTCTTGTCCGCGGCATGGCCGGGGAAATAGCGCGTCGGCGCGAACTCGCCGAGCTTCATGCCCACCATGTCCTCGTTGACGGAGACCGGCACGAACTTGCGGCCGTTATAGACGCTGAACGTGAGGCCGACGAACTGCGGCAGAATCGTCGAGCGGCGCGACCAGGTCTTGATCGCACCACGCGCATTGGTTTCCTGCGCGGTTTCTGCCTTCTTCAGCAGATGAAGGTCCACGAACGGACCCTTCCAGACGGAACGAGCCATCGTTTAGCCCTTCTTCTTCGCGTGACGCGACCGGATGATCATCTTGTCGGTCGACTTGTTGTGACGGGTGCGCGCACCCTTGGTCGGCTTGCCCCACGGCGTGACCGGATGACGGCCACCCGAGGTCCGGCCTTCACCACCGCCGTGCGGATGGTCGACCGGGTTCTTCGCGACGCCGCGCGTCAGCGGGCGGATGCCCAGCCAGCGGTTACGGCCGGCCTTGGCGAGATTGGTGTTGCCGTTGTCGGGGTTCGACACCGCACCGATCGTGGCCATGCAGCCTGCGTGGATATAGCGCTGCTCGCCCGAGTTGAGGCGGATCATCACCATGCCCTTGTCGCGGCCGACGACCTGCACATAGGTGCCGGCCGAGCGCGCGAGCTGACCACCCTTACCGGGCTTCATCTCGACATTGTGAACGATCGTGCCGACCGGGATCTGGCCGAGCTCCATCGCATTGCCGGGCTTCACGTCAGTCTTCTTGCCGGCGATCACCTTGTCGCCGACCGCGAGACGCTGCGGCGCGATGATGTAAGCCTGATTGACCTTGCCCGCGGCATCGGCGCCATAGTTGATGAGCGCGATGAACGCGGTGCGGTTGGGATCATATTCGATCCGCTCGACCGTGCCTTCGACATCCCACAGGCGGCGCTTGAAATCGATGATACGATAGCGCTGCTTGTGGCCGCCGGCGATGCCGCGCGACGTGACATGGCCCTTGTTGTTGCGACCACCGGTCTTGCGCTTGCCTTCGGTCAGCGCCTTGACGGGGCCGCCCTTGTGCAGGCCGGAACGGTCGACCAGGATGAGACCACGGCGCGCCGGGCTCGTCGGGTTATAATGCTTCAATGCCATCGGATCAGATCCCCGTCGTCACGTCGATGGACTGGCCGTCCTTCAACGTCACGATCGCTTTCTTGACGTCCGAGCGCGTATAGTCCGCGCCCTTCCACTTCTTGGTCTTGCCCTTCTGGACAATGGTGTTCACGCCAGTGACGTTCACCCCGAACAGCGCCTCGACCGCAGCCTTGATCTCAGGCTTGGTGGCATCGTTCGCGACCTTGAACACGACGGCGTTGTGCTCGGAGAGCAGGGTCGCCTTTTCGGTGATGTGCGGCGCAACGATCACGTCATAGTGACGGATCGCAATATCGCCCTTCTGCTTCTTAGCCATTGAAGCGCGCCTCCAGCTTTTCAACGGCAGCGCGGGTGAGAACCAGCGTGTCGTGCTTCAGAATGTCGTAGACGTTGGCGCCGGCGGCCGGCAGCACGTTGATCGTCGACAGGTTGCCCGCGGCGAGCGCGAACGTCGTCTCGACCGTGTCACCGTCGATGACCAGCGCCGTCTTGCCGGTGCCGAGCTTCGCCCAGTCGGCGATCAGCGTCTTGGTCTTGCCCTCGGCAACCGCGAGGCTGTCCAGAACGACCAGCGAGCCGGCCTTGGCGTGGCTGCTGAGCGCCATCTTGAGACCGAGCGCGCGGATCTTCTTGTTCAGCGACGGATTGAAGTCGCGGGTCCGCTGACCGTGCGCCTTACCACCGCCGATGAACACCGGAGCCCGGCGATCGCCGTGACGGGCGGTACCGCCACCCTTCTGGCGACCGAACTTCTTGCCCGAGCGCGCCACGTCGGCGCGCTCACGCGTGCCGCTGGCCGTCGCACGGCGCTTCTCGAGCTGCCAGGTGACGACGCGGTGAAGAATGTCACCACGCGGGTCGAGGCCGAAGACCTCGTCGTTGAGCTCGATATCGCTGTCCGCGGTACCGGCGAAGGATTGAAGCTTAACCTTCACGATCAGCCCTCCTGGCCGTCGGTGGCCGCTGCATCGTCCACCGTCTCGGCGGGCGTCTCTGCGGGCGCATCGTTGTTGTTCTGAGCGGCCTTGAGGCCGGCGGGGTACGGAGCGGCAGCCGGACGAGCGACCTTGACCGCGTCCTTGACGAGCAGCCAGCCGCCCTTCGAGCCGGGCACCGAGCCCTTGACGAAGATCAGGCCGCGCTCGACGTCGGTCGAGACGATCTCGAGGTTCTGCTGGGTGCGCTGCGCGTCACCCATGTGGCCGGCCATCTTCTTGTTCTTGAAGACCTTGCCCGGATCCTGGCGCTGACCGGTCGAACCGAGCGAGCGGTGCGAGACCGAGACACCGTGCGTCGCGCGCAGACCGCCGAAGCCCCAGCGCTTCATACCGCCCTGGAAGCCCTTGCCCTGCGTGTAGCCCTGAACGTCGACGATCTGGCCAGCGACATAGTGATCGGCCGAAATTTCGGCGCCGACTTCGAGGACGGCGTCCTCGGCGACACGGAATTCACGGACGATCGCCTTGGGCTCGACTTCGGACTTGCCGAAGTGGCCGCGCTGGGGCTTCGAAACGTTCTTTGCTTTGGCAACGCCAGCGCCCAACTGGACGGCGACATATCCATCACGATCGGCCTCGCGAACGGCCACGACCTGGAGATTGTCGAGCTGCAGAACCGTGACCGGCACGTGCCGGCCATCGTCCTGGAACAGACGCGTCATCCCCATCTTCTTCGCGATCACGCCAGTGCGCATGATCTGATCCCTTTCCATAACAGAGGCACGCCACGGACGATTCCGCAGCGTGCGTGCTCAACCCGAAAACATTTATACTGCGTCGGCCCCGACCCGGGCTGGAGCTTCCTTGAAGGCAGGAAGCCTGTCGGGGGACGCAGACCCGAGCAAGCCCGGCGGTATCCCTATCTGCCCCGGTTACAGGGCCGAATCTCTTGAAGCGGCGCGTTTACGCGAGCTTGATCTCGACGTCAACACCGGCCGCGAGGTCGAGCTTCATCAGCGCATCGACGGTCTGCGGGGTCGGCTGCACGATGTCGAGCAGGCGCTTGTAGGTGCGCGTCTCGAACTGCTCGCGCGACTTCTTGTCGATGTGCGGGCCACGGTTGACCGTGAACTTGTCGATGTGAGTCGGCAGAGGAATCGGGCCACGGATGAGTGCGCCGGTGCGGCGGGCGGTGTCGGCGATGTCGCCGGCAGCCTGATCGAGCACGCGATGATCGAACGCCTTAAGGCGAATGCGGATGTTGCTGTCCATGTACCCTACCAATGCGAAAGAGCGGGGTGACTTTCCTCCTGCTCCGTCATCCCAGCGAAAGCTGGGATCTTGTGCCACAGCCGCGAGGCCGGAGGCGAGAGACCCCAGCTTGCGCTGGGGTGACGAAGTGGACTGGGGCCACCGCTGATTGTTCAGTTCAAAACCGGAGGCGCGCCATTACAGGCGCCTCCTATAAAAAGCAACCGCCCGCGCCTCTTGTGAGACGCGGGCGGCAAACTTTTTTTAGAAGCGTCGGATTACTTCGAGATACCGCTGACGATACCCGAACCAACCGTACGACCACCCTCGCGGATCGTGAAGCGCTGGCCCACGTCCATAGCGATCGGGGCGATCAGCTTCACGCCGAGCGCGATGTTGTCGCCAGGCATGACCATCTCGGTGCCCTCGGGCAGCTCGACGGTGCCGGTCACGTCCGTCGTGCGGAAGTAGAACTGCGGACGATAGTTGGCAAAGAACGGCGTGTGGCGGCCGCCTTCGTCCTTCGACAGCACGTACACTTCCGACGAGAAGTCGGTGTGCGGCTTGATTGAGCCGGGCTTGCAGAGCACCTGGCCACGCTCGACCTCTTCACGGCCGACGCCGCGGATCAGCGCGCCGATGTTGTCGCCGGCCTGGCCCTGATCGAGCAGCTTGCGGAACATTTCGACGCCGGTGACCGTGGTCTTGCGGACCGACGGATGGATGCCGACGATCTCGACTTCCTCGCCGACCTTGACGACGCCGGTCTCGACTCGGCCGGTGACGACCGTGCCGCGACCCGAGATCGAGAACACGTCTTCGATCGGCATCATGAACGGCTTGTCGAGCGGACGCTCGGGCTGCGGCAGATAGGTGTCGACCGCTTCCATCAGCTTCAGAACGGCTTCCTTGCCGATCTTGTCGTCCGAACCGTCGAGCGCCTTGACCGCCGAACCGGCGATGACGGGGATGTTGTCGCCGTCGAAATCATACGACGACAGCAGCTCGCGGATTTCCAGCTCGACGAGCTCGAGGATCTCGGCGTCATCGACCAGATCGACCTTGTTCATGAAGACGACCATCGTCGGCACGCCGACCTGGCGGGCGAGCAGGATGTGCTCGCGGGTCTGCGGCATCGGGCCGTCGGTCGCCGAAACGACGAGGATCGCGCCGTCCATCTGCGCGGCGCCGGTGATCATGTTCTTCACATAGTCGGCGTGGCCCGGGCAATCGACGTGCGCATAGTGGCGCGCGGTCGTCTCATACTCGACGTGCGCGGTCGAGATCGTGATGCCGCGCTCGCGCTCTTCCGGGGCCTTGTCGATGTTGGCATAGTCGACGAACGTCGCGCCGCCGGTCTCGGCCAGAACCTTCGTGATCGCTGCGGTCAGCGAGGTCTTGCCATGATCGACGTGACCGATGGTGCCGATGTTGAGATGCGGCTTAGTCCGCTCGAACTTTGCTTTAGCCATGATTCCCTACCTTAATTGATCGTTTCCGTGCCGGGATTGCCGCGCGAAAGCGGCCCCATAGCGGCTCAAAAAGAATTGCGCCAGCCCTGCGTGTCTTAATACGCAACGTCAAGCGCGTTGTGGATCGACACGCGGCGCCGGGCGCCGCGTGTCGGCTCCGATCAGGCCAGCTTCGCCTTGACTTCGTCCGCCACGTTCTGCGGAACTTCGTCATAATGCGAGAACTGCATGCTGTACTGCGCGCGGCCCTGCGTGAACGAGCGCAGCGAGTTGACGTAGCCGAACATGTTGGCCAGCGGCACCATCGCCTCGACCGACTGCGCGTTGCCGCGCGTGTCGGTGCCCTGGATCTGGCCGCGGCGGCTGTTCATGTCGCCGATGACGTCGCCGAGATAATCCTCGGGGGTGACGACCTCGACCTTCATGATCGGCTCGAGCAGCTTGATGCCCGCCTTCTGTGCCGCTTCGCGCATCGCGGCGCGGCCGGTGATTTCGAACGCCAGCGCCGACGAGTCGACGTCATGGTACGCACCGTCATACAGCAGGATCTCGAAGTCGATGATCGGGAAGCCGACCAGCGAGCCCGTGGCCGCCGTCTCGCGGAAGCCCTTCTCGATCGCGGGGATATATTCCTTGGGAATGTTACCGCCCTTGATCTCGTCCTTGAAGATGATGCCCGAACCGCGCTCGCCCGGCGTCAGCTTCACCTTGACGCGACCGAACTGACCGGTGCCGCCCGACTGCTTCTTGTGCGTGTAGTCGATGTCGACCGGCTTCGCGAGATACTCGCGATACGCCACCTGCGGCGCGCCGACATTGGCCTCGACCTTGAACTCGCGCTTCATGCGATCGACGATGATCTCGAGATGGAGTTCGCCCATGCCCTTGATGATCGTCTGGCCGCTCTCGGCGTCCGACGAGACGCGGAACGAGGGGTCTTCGCGCGCGAGACGGTTGAGCGCGACGCCCATCTTCTCCTGGTCGGCCTTGGTCTTGGGCTCGACCGACAGCTCGATGACCGGCTCGGGGAATTCCATCCGCTCGAGGATGATCGGCGCCGACGGCGCGCAGAGCGTGTCGCCGGTGGTCGTGTCCTTGAGGCCGGCCAGCGCGACGATGTCGCCCGCATAGGCCACCTGGATGTCCTCACGCTCGTTCGCATGCATCAGCAGCATACGACCGACCTTCTCCTTCTTGTCCTTCACCGTGTTGGTGACCTGCGAGGAGGTTTCGAGCTTGCCCGAGTAGATGCGCGCGAAGGTCAGCGTGCCGACGAACGGATCGTTCATCACCTTGAACGCGAGCGCCGCGAACGGCACGTTGTCGTCCGAAGCGCGCTCGTCCGGCGTCTCGCCGTCGAGCTTGACGCCCTTGATCGCCGGAACGTCGAGCGGGCTCGGCAGGTAATCGACGACCGCGTCGAGCAGCGGCTGCACGCCCTTGTTCTTGAACGCCGAGCCGCAGACGACCGGAACGAACGTCATGTTGAGCGTGCCCTTGCGGATCAGCTTCTTGAGCGTCGCGACGTCGGGCATTTCGCCTTCGAGATACGCCTCCATCGCCGCGTCGTCCTGCTCGACGACCAGTTCGATCAACGCCTCACGCGCCGCAGCGGCCTTGTCGGCTAGCTCGGCGGGGATGTCCTGATATTCGAACTTCGCGCCGAGGCTCTCTTCGAGCCAGATGATCGCGCGGTTGTTCACCAGATCGACCAGGCCCTTGAAATCGCCTTCCATGCCGATCGGCAAATAGAGGACGGCCGGCTTGGCGCCGAGGCGCTCGATGATCGAGTTGACGCAGAAGTCGAAGTTCGCGCCGGTGCGGTCGAGCTTGTTGATGAAGCACATCCGCGGCACGCCGTACTTGTCGGCCTGGCGCCACACCGTCTCGGACTGCGGCTCGACACCGGCAACGCCGTCGAAGCACGCGACCGCGCCGTCGAGCACGCGCAGCGAACGCTCAACCTCGATCGTGAAGTCAACGTGGCCCGGCGTGTCGATGATGTTGATGAGGTGCTCGTCGCCCTTGCCGTCCTCGGCGCGCCACTTGCAGGTGGTCGCAGCGGACGTGATCGTGATGCCGCGCTCCTGCTCCTGAACCATCCAGTCCATCGTCGCAGTGCCTTCGTGCACTTCGCCGATCTTGTAGGACTTGCCGGTGTAGTAAAGGATGCGCTCGGTCGTCGTCGTCTTGCCGGCGTCGATATGCGCCATGATGCCGATGTTGCGATAGCGTTCGAGCGGATGGCTGCGGGCCATGATGCGTCACTCCTGGGTGCCTGGGCGGCGATGAATTGGTAGGCGTTCTTTGCGCAACCCCCGTTCGGGCTGAGCGAAGTCGAAGCCCAAGCCTCGAACCGCGCCTCGTGCCCTTCGACTACGCTCAGGGCGAACGGATGTTGGGGTGAGGGGAACGAATCCCCTCACCTCATATAGTCATTACCAGCGATAATGCGAGAAGGCGCGGTTGGCCTCGGCCATGCGGTGCGTGTCTTCGCGCTTCTTCACCGCGTTGCCGCGATTGTTCGACGCGTCGAGCAGCTCGCCCGAGAGACGCGCCGACATGGTGTTCTCGCTGCGCGAGCGCGCCGCCGAGATCAGCCAGCGGATCGCCAACGCCTGCGCACGCTCGGGACGAACCTCGACCGGCACCTGGTAGGTCGCACCGCCGACGCGGCGGCTGCGGACCTCGATACCCGGCTTCACGTTCGCCAGCGCGTCGTGGAACACGCCGATCGGATCCTTCTTCGCACGCTGCTCAACGGTGGCGAGCGCGGTATAGACGATGCCTTCCGCGACGGACTTCTTGCCGTCGAGCATCACGCTGTTCATGAACTTGGAGAGAACCTCGTCCCCATACTGGGGATCGGGCAGGATGACCCGCTTTTCGGGCCGACGACGACGTGCCATTTCAAATTCCTTATCTGTGCTTCAGCCGGTCCGGAACCTGTCCGGGGCTTACTCTGGCGGATTACTTCGGACGCTTGGCGCCGTACTTCGAACGCGACTGCTTGCGGTCCTTGACGCCCTGCGTATCGAGCACGCCACGCAGAACGTGGTAGCGCACGCCGGGAAGATCGCGAACGCGGCCGCCGCGGATCAGCACCACCGAGTGCTCCTGCAGGTTGTGGCCCTCGCCCGGGATGTAGCTGATGACTTCGCGGCTGTTGGTCAGGCGGACCTTGGCCACCTTGCGCAGCGCCGAGTTCGGCTTCTTCGGGGTCGTCGTGTAGACGCGGGTGCAAACGCCACGCTTCTGCGGATTGGCTTCCATCGCAGGAACCTTGGACTTGGCCTTCTGCGGATCGCGGCCCTTGCGGACCAACTGATTGATCGTCGGCATGAATCTCTTCACCTTGAGAGTTGGTTACTTTGCTGGAGCCATGACGCCCCCCCGGAACAATTTGGGGAATACAAAAGGGCCTTCGGGAATCGTGCGATTCCCCCTGGCCCTGAATGCATCCAGCAATGTTCAAGCACCCACATGAAAACGTCAGTCCTCATGCGAGCAGCGGCGCCTATACAGGGGGAGTCGAAAACCGTCAATGCCGGCGCGTCGCCCCGGCGCAGGCCGGGGCCGCTGGATGGCTTGGCAGGCCGATTTCCTCCTAAACACAGCGGGCCGGCGTGCGCCGGGGCGACGGTGGCTTTGACGGCACCCGACAAACTCCTCTAGCGAGCGCGCGATGAATGCCCCCCTGCTCATCCGCATCGCCGCGCTCTACCGATTCGCCCGCTTCGACGATCCCGCCACGCTGCGCGCGCGCCTGCACGATCTCTGCGCCGGGCTCGGCATCAAGGGCACCTTGCTGCTCGCGCGCGAAGGGATCAACGGTACGATCGCCGGCGGCGACGCCGCGATCGAGACGGTCGTCACCGCGATCCGCGCGTTGCCCGGCTGCGCGGGAGCCGAGATCAAATATGCGCATGCCGCCGAGATGCCGTTCCACCGGCTCAAGGTGCGCCTCAAGCGCGAGATCGTGACGATGGGCGAACCCGAGATCGATCCGCTTGAGGATGTCGGTACCTATGTCGCGCCCGCCGACTGGAACGCGCTGATCGCGCGTCCCGACACGGTGGTGATCGACACGCGCAACGCTTACGAGGTGCGCGTCGGCAGCTTCGAAGGCGCGATCGACCCCGGTACCGACACGTTCAGCGACTTCCCCCGCTGGTTCCGCGAACACCAAAGCGACCTCGCCGGCAAGACGATCGCGATGTTCTGCACCGGCGGCATCCGCTGCGAAAAGGCGACCGCGTTCGTGAAGGCGCAGGGGTTCGATTCGGTGTTCCACCTGCATGGCGGCATTCTCAAATATCTCGAAGAGGTGCCCGCTGAGGAAAGCCGCTGGCAGGGCGAATGCTTCGTGTTCGACGAGCGAGTCGCGGTCGGCCACGGTCTTTCGCCCGGCAGCCATGCGCTGTGCCGCGCGTGCCGGATGCCGGTCAGCCCGGAAGATCTCGCCTCACCGCTCTACGAGGAAGGGGTGAGTTGCCCCGCCTGCCACGGCACGCGTGACGCGGAAAAGCGCGCGCGGCTTGCCGAACGGCACCGCCAGGTGAAGCTCGCCGAGTCGCGCGGCGAGGCCCATGTCGGCGCTGCCCCAAAGTTCGACCCGCGTTCTTAAGGCATCGGTAGAGCCATAGCCGTCGCCCCGGCGCAGGCCAGGGCCGCTATGCGTAAGGCGTCCTGCGCGCCAAGCTATCCAGCGCCCCGGCCTGCGCCGGGGCGACGATCAGTACGCCCGGCCGACGATCACCCGCTCGACCGCCGCATCCCCGGTGAACACGCATACCCCGTCGGCGGGCGCGGCATCGGCGGGGACGTTGCGCAGCGTCAGCTTGAGCGCCTTCAGACGCTCGACCACCTTTTCCAGCGCCGCGCCGGTCGGCTTAGACCATTGCACTTCGAGGAAGCCCGGGTTCTTGACGCCTTCGGCGAAGAACGCCTCGACGCCGGCAAAGTCGGTCACGTCGCGGACGATATTGGCGTCGAGCCGCGCCTTGGCGTCGGCGTAGAGCACCTGCTGGATCTCGGCCAGCATCGCCGCCGCGTCGCGCACGAAATCGCCCTTCGCCACCACCGCGCTGTCGAGCTTGCCATCCTCGCGGTACAGCCGGTCGCGACGGATCACCGAGACGTTGCCGCCGGCCACGTCGCGCCCGCCGACCTCGATCACGATCGGCGCGCCCTTCTTGACCCAGCCCCAGCGCTTGGTCGCGGCCTTGACCGCCTTCAAGTCGAGCAAAGCGCGGACCGGCTCGCCGAGCGCGGTCAGCGCGCCCAGTTCGGCACGCAAAGCCTTGCAATACTCCACGATCGCGGCGTCCTCGGGCTGGTCGCGCAGCATCGGCACGATCACGATCTGCCACGGTGCCACGCGCGGCGGCACGCGCAGTCCGTCATCGTCGCCGTGGACCATGATGAGCCCGCCGATCATCCGGGTCGAAACGCCCCAGCTCGTCGTGTGCGCCAGCTCGACCTGACCTTCCGCATTCTGGAAGGTGATGTTCTGCGCCTTGGAGAAATTGGTGCCGAGGAAATGCGAGGTGCCCGCCTGGAGCGCCTTGCCGTCCTGCATCATCGCCTCGATCGAATAGGTCGCGACCGCGCCGGGGAAGCGCTCGTTCTCGGGCTTCTCGCCGGCGATCACCGGCAGCGCGACGCAGTCCTCGGCGAACTCACGGTACACTTCGAGCATCCGCAAGGTTTCCTCGCGCGCCTCGGCTTCGCTGGCGTGCGCGGTATGGCCTTCCTGCCAGAGGAACTCGGCGGTGCGCAGGAACATACGCGTGCGCATCTCCCACCGAACGACGTTCGCCCATTGGTTGATGAGCACCGGCAGATCACGCCACGATTGCACCCAGCGCGCGAAGGCGGTGCCGATCACCGTTTCCGAGGTCGGCCGCACGACCAGCGGCTCCTCCAGCCTGGCGGCGGGATCGGGCACGAGTCCGCCCTTGCCGTCCGCGATCAGCCGGTGGTGCGTGACGACCGCCATTTCCTTGGCGAAGCCATCGACATGCTCGGCCTCCTTCTCGAAGTAGGAGAGCGGGATGAACAGCGGGAAATAGCAATTCTCGTGGCCGGTCGCCTTGATGCGGTCATCGAGCAGCCGCTGCATCCGCTCCCAGATGCCGTAACCCCACGGCCGGATCACCATGCAGCCGCGCACCCCCGATTCCTCCGCCATGTCGGCCTCGGTGATGACGGTCTGATACCAGGCGGCGAAATCGGCTTCGCGCGAGACGGAAAGGGCGTGCTTTATCATGGTGCGCGCCGATAGCGCTTGGCCGCGCCCGCGTCACCCCCTGCGAGATCCGCTCCCGTTCCGGCGCGATCGACCGATTGGCGGAGAGCCGTCGCCCGTCACGGCTGGGCCTGTGGTGACATCATCGCCGGCATCGGCATCATGTTGGCGTTGAGGTTCGACATGATCCACAGCGAGCCGGCGACCACGAGGAAGACGATCAGCACGCCGAACGCGAGCGCCAGCAGGTTGTTGGTGTTGTCGGGGCCGCTGGTGATATGCAGGAAGAACACCAGATGAATGCCCATCTGCGCGATCGCGAGCACGCACAGCCCGATCGGCACGCCCGGCCCCCACAGCATATGCGTCCTTACCGCCCAGAATGAGATCGCCGTCAGCCCGAGCGCGAGCACGAGCCCGAGGGTATAGGTGGCGACCTGGACGAGCACCGAGGCTTGATGGCTGCCGGGCGTCCGATCGTCCTCACGCTGATGATCTCGATCGCTCATCACCGAACTCCAAACAGATAGACGATCGTGAACAGCGCGACCCAGATGATATCGAGCGCATGCCAGAACAGGCTGAAGCACATCAGCCGGCGCGCGATGTTGGGCTTGAAACCGCGTGTCCAGACCTGCGCCATCATCGTACCGAGCCACAGCAGCCCGGCGGTGACGTGAAGCCCGTGGCAGCCGACCAAAGTGAAGAAACCGGACAGGAACGCGGAGCGCTGCGGCCCGGCGCCGCGACCGATGAGATCGATGAACTCGCGCAGTTCGAGCGCGAGGAACACGGCGCCCAGGAGGCCCGTCGCGAGCAGGAAGACCTGCGTCCATACAGCGCTCCGCCGCTCCGCCGCGATCGTCGCCAGCCCGCAGGTGAAGCTGGAGAACAACAGGCACACCGTCTCGACCCACGCATTGTCGATATCGAACAACTGCCGCGCGGTGGGTCCGCCGTCGGTCGCACCTTCGATCACCGCATAGGTCGCGAAGATCGCCGAGAACATGACGATGTCGGACAGCAGGAAGATCCAGAAGCCGAAGCCGACCACGGTGCGCTTGTCGGCCGGCCCGCCGGCGCCATGGCCGGTGACGCGGTCGCCGCCCCCTCCGCCGGCGCCGCGACCGATCCGATGGGGGTCGCTGGTGGGCGGTCGCGTGTCTCGCCATTCGGTCGTCGCGGTCATGCGGGCCTCCGGGCGGCGAGCAGTTGTTCACGCGAGCGGCGGCGTTCGCGGTCGATCGCGGCGACCTTATCCGCCGGGATCACATATTCCTCCTCCTCCCGCCAGGCGAAGATGACGAATACCGCGTAGGCGCCGACCAACCCGAGGATAACCAGCCACCAGATATGCCAGATCAGCGCGAACCCGGTGACGGTCGCGAAGAACGCGGTGACGAAGCCGGTTGCGGTGTTTCGGGGCATCTCGATCGGTTCATATTCGGGTTCGTCGGCGAGCCGCTGGTCCTCGATCGCGCTCTGCTTGACGCCCCAATACGCCTCCTCCCCCTGAACGTCGGGCAGAACCGCGAAATTGAACGGCGGCGGCGGCGAGGTGGTCGACCATTCTAGGCTGCGGCCGTCCCATGGATCGCCGGAAAGGTCGCGGTTCCGATCGCGCTGACGGATCGAGACGACGAGCTGGAGCGCCTGACAGCCGATCCCGGCGAGGATGATGAGCGCGCCGACGAAGGCGGCGATCATCAATGGCTGCCAGTTCATGTCGTCATAATGCTGCATCCGCCGGGTCGCCCCCATCAGACCCAGCGCGTAGAGCGGCATGAAGGCGATGTAGAAGCCGGTCAGCCAGCACCAGAACGCCGCGCGGCCGAGCCCGTCATGGAGCTTGAAGCCGAACGCCTTGGGGAACCAATAGGTATAGCCGGCGAACGCCCCGAACAGCACACCGCCGATGATGACGTTGTGGAAATGCGCGACCAGGAACAGCGAATTGTGCAGCATGAAATCGGCCGGCGGCACCGCCAGCAGCACGCCGGTCATCCCGCCGATCACGAACGTCACCATGAAGCCCACCGACCATAGCATCGGCACTTCGAAGCGCACGCGCCCGCCGTACATGGTGAACAGCCAGTTGAAGATCTTCACGCCGGTCGGGACCGCGATAATCATCGTCATCACGCCGAAAAAGCCGTTGACGTCGGCGCCGGCGCCCATCGTGAAGAAATGGTGCAGCCAGACCAGGAACGACAGCACGCAGATGCACATCGTCGCCAGCACCATCGAGCGATAGCCGAACAGCGCCTTGCCGGAGAAGGTCGAAATCACCTCCGAGAAGACGCCGAACACCGGCAGCACCAGAATATACACCTCGGGGTGGCCCCACGCCCAGATCAGGTTGATGTACATCATGGCGTTACCGCCGCCATCGTTGGTGAAGAAATGGAAGCCGAGATACCGGTCGAGCGTGAGCATCGCGAGCGTGGCGGTCAGGATCGGAAAGGCCGCGACGATCAGCAGGTTCGAAGCAAGCGCGGTCCAGCAGAACATCGGCATGCGCGTGTAGGTCATCCCCGGCGCGCGCATCTTGAGGATGGTCGTCACCAGATTGATGCCGGACAGCAAGGTGCCGACCCCGGCGATCTGGAGCGACCAGAGATAATAATCGACGCCCACGCCGGGGGAGAATCGCAGTTCGGACAGCGGTGGATACGCCAGCCAGCCGGTGCGCGCGAACTCACCGATCACGAGGCTCATGTTGGTGAGCAGCACCCCGCTCGCGGTCAGCCAGAAACTGACCGAATTGAGCGTCGGGAAGGCGACATCGCGCACGCCGAGTTGCAGCGGCACGACGAAGTTCATCAGCCCGACGACGAAGGGCATCGCCGTGAAGAAGATCATGATCGTGCCGTGGGCGGAGAATATCTGGTCGTAATGGCCGGGCGGCAGATAGCCTTGTGATGTGCCCGCCGCGATCGCGAGGTGCGAGCGCATCATGATCGCATCGGAAAAGCCCCGCAGCAGCATGACCAGCGCGAGCATGCAGTACATCACGCCGATCCGCTTGTGATCGACCGAGGTGATCCACTCGCGCCACAGATACGGCCACCAGCCCTTGAGCGTGATGAGCCCGAGCACCGCCGCGAGGACGAGCACGACGACGCAGCCCGTGACCAGCGGGATCGGCTCGCCGAACGGTATCGCGCTCCAGTTTAGCTTGCCGAGCATCGGTCAGACCTTCTTGCCGGGAATGGACGCGGTTGCATCGGCGCTGGGCGGAGCCGGCTTCTGCCCGACGATGGCGTCGAACAGGCCGGGGGCGACCGCGCCGTAGGTGAACGGCGCCAGCCCCTGGCTCGGTTCGCGCAGCGCCGCATAGGAGGCCGCGTCGAGTACCGGAGCCCCGCCTTTCGCCTGCGCCGCCCAACGCGCGAACTGCGCGTCCGGAACGGCATCGACGGTGAAGCGCATGCGCGAAAAGCCATCGCCGCTGAACTGCGCCGACAGGCCCTGATAGCTGCCGGGACGATCGGCCTGAAGATGCAGCCGGGTGGTCATCCCCGCCATCGTATAGATCTGGCCGCCAAGCTGCGGCACGAAGAAGCTGTTCATCACCGTGGCCGAGGTCAGTTGGAAACTGATCGGCGTACCGCTCGGCACGACGAGGCGGTTGACGCTGGCGATGCCGAGATCGGGGTAGATGAACAGCCATTTCCAGTCGAGCGAAACGACCTGAACGGTGATCGGCTCGGTCTTGGAAACCAGCGGCTTGGGCGGATCGAGATCGTGGCTGCCGACCCAGCCGATACCGCCGAGCAACAGCACGACCATCGCCGGGATCGACCATGTCACCAGTTCGATCCGACCCGAGTAGGACCAGCTCGGACGGTAGCGCGCGCGCGTGTTGGAGGCGCGGAACCACCATGCCACCGCCAGCGTCCCGATGATCGTCGGGATCACGATCGCGAGCATGATCGCGAGCGAGTTGAGCAGGATCAGCTTCTCGGCGGCACTCACCGGGCCCCGCGGATCGAGCACACCGCCCGCACAGCCGGGCAGCATCAGCAAGATACAGAGCGGCATCGCTGTCGCCGCGCGCGATCGGCTGGGCCGTTCTCGTACCATGATCGCGTCCCCCGGTTCTTGATATTGCTTAAAGTGGCTGAACGAAGGAGCCTTCGCTTTGTTACATCGAAGATGCGAAGCGCGGGGCGGCTAGAAACCTCCGTATGATAGCCAGCGGGGTTTCGATCGGCGAAGAGCTTGGGGAAACAGGCTCGACATCCGTATCCCTCGCTGAAAGACTCCTTATGCCGCCTCCATCCACCATCGGCGTGGTCGACGACGATCCCGCGATACGCGGGAGCATCGACAGCTTCATCCGCTCCATCGGCATGGCGACGATGGCGTTCGAAAGCGCCGAAGGCCTGCTCACCTCGGGCATGGAGGGCGAACTCGCGTGCATCGTCACCGACATCCACATGCCCGGTCTTTCCGGTCTCGACCTTCAGCGCGAGATGAAGCGACGCGGATGGCCGCACCCGATGATCCTGATGACCGCCTTCCCCACGCCCGAAGCGCGCGAGCAAGCGATGCGCGCCGGCGCGATCGCGTTTCTCACCAAACCGATCGACCCGGATCACCTGCTTGACGCGATCGAGAGCATTACCGGAAGCGACCGGCCGCACCATTGAGCGTCGCTTGAAAGTAGCGGGGCCGAATGATCCCCGCCGTCCCGGACGACCAAGCGAGCGACTAAACCAAAGGGTGATTCAGTCCGGCAGCGGCGGCCGGTAAATGACCCGTGTCGGTCGGTATGCCGATCCGGTCGGGCACGAGTTCGACCTCGGCGGGTCCGGTACGACCGTTGGCATCATCATCCCCGGGGCGCTCCGCGTGAGCCCGCGCCGGTTTCGAAAGGAACGACAATGGGCAGGACGGCAGCGGATTACATGGCGGAGACGCTCTCCGCGGCAGGCGTCAAGCGGATCTACGGCGTGGTAGGGGATTCGCTCAACGGCTTCACGGATTCGTTGCGCCGCCTGCGGACGATCGACTGGGTGCATGTCCGCAACGAGGAGGGCGCCGCTTTCGCGGCGGCGGCGGAAGCGCAACTCACCGGCGAGCTCGCCGTGTGCGCCGGCAGTTGCGGGCCGGGTAACCTTCACCTCATCAACGGGCTGTTCGACGCGCATCGCAGCGGCGCGCCGGTGCTGGCGATCGCCGCGCACATTCCGAGCACCGAGATCGGCATCGACTATTTCCAGGAGACGCATCCGCAAATCCTGTTCCGGGAATGCAGCCACTACGTCGAGCTGGTGAGCCGTGCGGACCAACTGCCGCAAGTGCTGTTGCGCGCGATGCGCGTCGCGGTGGCCAAGCGCGGCGTGGCGGTCGTGGTGCTTCCGGGCGATGTCGCGCTCCAGAAGCTCGACAAGCCGGTCCCCGGGCTGGTCGTCCCCAATCTGCCCGTCGTTCGCCCCGCCGAGGCGGACGTTCGGGCGCTCGCCGCGAAGCTCAACGCCGGCGAGCGCGTGACGCTGTTCTGCGGCGCCGGCTGCGCGGGCGCGCACGATCAGGTCGTCGCGCTCGCCCGCAAGCTGCAGGCGCCGATCGTCCATACGCTGCGCGGCAAGGAATTCGTCGAGTACGACAATCCTTATGATGTCGGGATGACCGGCCTGATCGGCTTCGCCTCGGGCTATCACGCGATGAAGGCGTGCGACACGCTGCTGCTGCTCGGCACCGACTTCCCGTACCGGCAATTCTACCCGGAGGATGCGCGCATCCTCCAGATCGATCTTCGCCCCGAGGCGCTCGGCAATCGGGCGCCGGTCGATGTGGGCGTGCTCGGCACGGTCAAGGACACGCTCGATGCGCTACTGCCGCTCATCGCCGAGAAAAAGGATTCCGCGCATCTCGACCACGCGGTGAACGCCTATCATAAGGCGCGCGCCGCACTCGACGCGCTGGCGGAAAGCGGCCCGCATAGCCGGCAGATCCATCCGCAATATCTGTCCCGCGTGGTCAGCGAACTCGCGTCGGACGATGCGATCTTCACCTGCGACGTCGGCACGCCGGTGGCGTGGGCCGCCCGCTACCTGAAGATGAACGGTAAGCGTCGGCTGATCGGCTCGTTCAACCACGGTTCGATGGCCAACGCCATGCCGCACGCGATCGGCGCGCAGGCCGCCCATCCGGGCCGGCAGGTCATCTCCTTCTCGGGCGACGGCGGGTTCACGATGATGATGGGCGAGTTCGTCACGCTCCTCCAGACCGGACTGCCGGTGAAGATCGTAGTGCTCAACAATGGCACGCTCGGCTTCGTCGAGCTGGAGATGAAGGCGTCGGGTTTCCTCGACACCAACGTCGATCTCAAGAACCCCGATTTCGCCGCGATGGCGGAAGCCATGGGCATCAAGGGCATTCGTGTCGAGACGCCGCAGGACTTGCCGGACGCGGTTCGGGCGATGCTCGCGCATGATGGACCGGTGCTGCTCGATGTCGTCAGCGCGCGGCAGGAATTGGTGATGCCGCCGACCGTGACGCTGGACGAGATCCACAAGTTCGGGCTCTTTACACTGAAGGCGGTGCTCGATGGACGCGCCGGCGAACTGATCGATCTCGCCCGGACCAGCCTGCAACGCTGATCGCCGCGCCTCCCCCTTTGCCGAGGCACGTCGCGAACGTGCCGCTCCGCGCCACGCGCCAGCCCCCTCCCCCAAGCGCGTGGCGCGGAGACGTCAGTCAGACCAGCGATATCTTTCCCGTGGCGCCCGGCGCGGTCAGCGCCCCGAGCAAGCGCAGGCCGCGTTCGAGGCGGTCTCGCGAGATCGTCCCGCCGATCGACACGCGCAACGCGGGGGGCGCGGTCGCGCGATCGACAGCGAAGGCCTCGCCGCCCACCACCGACAGGCCGTGCGGACGCAGCGCGTTGACGATCTCGCCGGGGTTGGCGTCGGCGTGCAGCCGCATCCATATGTGATAACCCTCGGGCTGACAGTGAAAGCTATCGGGATCGAGAAACTCCGCCGCGAGGGACAAACGCGTCCGCGCCTCGCCGCGAACCGCGCCGATCAGTTGCTCGAACACGCCGGTACCGATCCAGTCCACAACGACCGCCGCGTTGAGCGGCGGTGCCATGATCGCGGTTTCGTGGAGTTCCCCCGCCAGCCGCCAAGCCTGCGCGACCGCCGGCGCACGCAGCCACGCGACCCGCAAACCGGGCGACAGGATTTTCGAAACGCTGGCGATATGCCAGGTCCGGTCCGGCGCGAAGGATGCGATCGGCGGCAAGGGGCGTTCGCGCAAGAGCCCGTAGGCATCGTCCTCGATGATCGTCAGGCCGTGCCGCTCGGCGATCGCCGCGAGCGCCTGGCGACGCTCGACGCGCATCGTTGCCGTCGTCGGATTGTCGTTGGTGGGCACCACATAGATGGCGCGTACGTCCCCTTGTGCGCAGGCGACGTCGAGCGCCTCCGGGATCAAGCCTTCGGCGTCCGAGGCGATGATGGCGAGCCGCAAGCCGTAACGGCGCGCGACCGCCTGAAAGCCCGGATATACGAAACTGCCGACCGCCACAGCGTCGGCCGGTTGCAATGCCGCACTGACGATGGCGTGGAGCGCGTGCTGCCCGCCAGCCGTGACGACAACGGTATCTTCATGACAGGGGATGCCGCGCGCGTTCAGCAGATCGGCCCCGGCCTTGCGCGCCGCGACCATCCCGCCGCTCGGCTGATATTGGAAGAGGGCGGCACCGTCCGGGCGGCCCGACAGAGTTTCCACGGAGTGCCGGAACGCGGCCGCCATGCGCCCGCCCGCAATCTCCGGCGGTGCGTTCATGCCGGTATCCCCGGGTTCGCCGTGGCCGGTTTTCGCGGCGTCCGCCGCCGTCTGGCGAACGAAGCTGCCGCGGCGACCGTCCCCCTCGATCAACCCGAGCCGCCGCACCTCGCCATAGGCACGCGTGACCGTGGTCAGATCGACGCCGAGCGCTTCGGCCAGGCTGCGCTGGGGCGGCAGGCGCATGCCGCCCGTCAAGCTGCCGGCCTGGATATCGCGCGCGAGCGCCTCGGCGATCGCGAGATATTTCGGCCCCGGCACCGCCGCGATATCAGGCATCCAACTTTGCATGGCCGTCACGACATCATCCCGGCTATCATCTCCATACATAAAGCCCATGCAACCATCCGTAAGATGCCGAGGCAGGATCAGTCGCGATGAAGTCCGTACAACTCCTTGCCGTCAAGCGCGGACCGGGCGATTTCGCCCTGATCGTGATGCGCCAGCGACGTATCCAAACAATCCGTTTCCCAGAAGCTCGCATCGGCATAGCAGGCGAGCGCCCGTTCGAGGCGCCCGACCCGCTCCGTCGTTTCGGCGAGCGCTTCGAGCGCCACACGAACCTCGACATAGTCATCGCCGCCGCCTTCTCGGACGATGCGGGCATCGCCCATTCGATCGGCGCCGGCGAGATACGCCGCGGCGATCCGGCGGGCATCGTCAATCAACCGTCGCATGGACTACCCCAGCATCGCGGCGCCGCACACGCCTCCCCCCTTAATCGTCGAAATTGCTGCTGCTTTTGGTGCTTTCGCGTCCATGAAGCTGATCCCAGATCTTGTCGGTGCCCGCCTCCTGCGCGCGGTTCACATATTGCGACGCGACCAGCCAGCCCTTGATGGGACGCAGCGGCAAAAGGCAGCCGACCAACATGATCGGCAGCGAGGTGAACAGATGCACCCACCAGACTGGATCGAAAACGACCTGAAACCACACGATGAAGAAGGTCAGCGGGAACGCCACGATGCACAGCGAGAAGAAGGCGGGCCCATCATCCGGCGCCGCGAAGCGATAGTCGAGGCCGCATACCTCGCACCGATCCGCGACCTTCAGCCACGACCGGAACATGCGCCCCTTGCCGCATCGCGGGCACAGGCCTTTCCAGCCGGCTTTCAAGATCCAACGGAGTGTATCGCTTTGGGTATCCTGGGTCACGCGCGCACCGTTTGTTTGCATGTTTATCCATACATAATGTAGAATGTACGGATATCCAGAGGATCCCGGCGCGCCTCCGAAATCTGCCACGCGTCGCGGACCGATACGAGTTGGCTTCCCAGGAACGCCCGCCTGGTCAGTCGCTCTCGAAACGCGAACCGCTCAGGGTACGGCGAAGCGCGTCACGCCAGCCGGCGACGAGGAAGGCGCGTTTGTCCGCAGCCATCGCGGGCTCGAAGCATCGGGCGCGGGACCAAAGCGCGGCGAGTTCGGGCAGGCCCGACCATAATCCGACGGCGAGACCGGCGAGGAAGGCGGCGCCACGCGCCGTCGTCTCGAGATCGCCCGGACGCTCGACCGGCATTTCAAGCAGATCGGCCAGGAACTGCCCGAGCCAGTCGTTCGCGGCCATGCCGCCATCGATACGCATCATCGCCGGTCGCACGCCACCGTCGGCGACCATCGCCTCGATCAGATCCAGCGTCTGGTATCCGACCGACTCGAGCGCCGCGCGAGCGAGGTGGGCGGCGCCCGCGCCGAACGTGAGGCCGTGGATCGAGGCGCGCGCTTCCGGATCCCAATGCGGCGCGCCGAGGCCGACGAAGGCCGGCACCATGTAGACGCCGTGGCTGTCGGGCACCTGTGTCGCCATATCGTGAGTCTGGCTGGCATGGGTGATGACGCCGAGTCCGTCGCGCAGCCACTTCACCGCCGCGCCGGCCGCGAAGATCGAGCCTTCCAGCGCATAGGTGGTGCGCCCGGCGAGGCGATATGCGGGCGTGGTCAGCAGCCGATTGGCCGAACGCAGCGCCTCCTCGCCAGTGTTGAGCAGCATGAAGCAACCGGTACCATAGGTCGATTTGGCGCTGCCGCGCGTGAAACACGCCTGTCCGAACAGGGCCGCTTGCTGATCGCCCGCCATGCCCGCGATCGGGATGGCGGAATCGAACAGCCCCGGCGCGGTCGTGCCGTACAGATGCGCGTTGTCATGGACCTCCGGCAACAATGCCATCGGCACGTCGAGCAACCGGCACAAATCCGCATCCCAGCAGCCCCGGCGGATATCGAACAGCAGCGTGCGCGCGGCGTTGGTGACGTCCGTCGCATGCACTTGCCCCCCGGTCAGACGCCACAGCAGGAAGCTGTCGATGGTTCCGAACGCGAGTTCCCCACGTTCGGCGCGTGCGCGAGCGCCCGGCACATGATCGAGTATCCAGGCGAGTTTGGTGCCCGAGAAGTACGGATCGAGCAGCAATCCGGTCCGCTCGCGCACCATCGGCTCGGCGCCCGACGCCTTCAGGTGTTGGCAGCGCTCGGCGGTGCGCCGGTCTTGCCAGACGATCGCATGGTGGATCGCCGCGCCGGTGCGTCGATCCCACACCAATGTGGTTTCGCGCTGGTTGGTTATGCCGATCGCGGCGATGTCCGCGGCGCGCACGCCGCTCGTGGCGATCGCCTCGCGCGCGGTCGCGAGCGCGTCACGCCAGATCACCTCGGGATCATGCTCGACCCACCCCGGCTCGGGATAAAGCTGGGCGAACTCGCGCTGCGCCGCGGCGACGCGCTTCGCCTGCGAATCGAAGATCAGGCTGCGCGTCGACGTCGTCCCTTGGTCGATCGCCAGAATATGGGTGCCGGCCAACCTCGCTCTCCTGTTCGTTTGTTTTCGTTTGGACGATTTCTCATTTTCGTTCGCGCGTCAACGCTTTCATATTGGCGTTCCTTGCGGTATAGCGAGTCGCAACGGGAGTAAGCGAACCGATGACATCGGGCACAGCGCAAGGGGAGATGATCGACCTTCTGGTCGTCGGCGGCGGCATCAACGGTGCCGGCATCGCGCGCGACGCCGCTGGCCGGGGATTGTCGGTGCTGCTGGTCGAGCAGGACGATCTCGCCGGACATACCTCCTCCGCATCGACCAAGCTGATCCACGGCGGTTTGCGCTACCTGGAATATGGCGAGTTCCGGCTGGTGCGCGAGGCCCTGATCGAGCGCGAGCGGCTTTGGAAGATGGCGCCGCACATCATCTGGCCGCTGCGTTTCGTGCTGCCGCAAACCCATTCGCCCCGGCCCGCCTGGCTGGTCCGCGCCGGGCTGTTTCTGTACGATCATCTCGGCGGCCGCGACGAACTGCCAGGCACGAAGACGGTGCGCCTCGACCGGACGCCCTATGGCGCCGGATTGTCGGCCGGCGGGCGCGGGTTCGTCTATTCGGATTGCTGGGTGGAAGACAGCCGGCTCGTGGTGCTGAACGCACTGGACGCGGCCGAGCGTGGAGCGACGATCCTGACGCGTACCCGCCTCGTCGCGGCTGCGCGCGAGGCGCAAGGATGGGCCGCGACGATCGCCGACGCGGCAGGCGAGCGCCAGGTACGAGCCCGCGCGCTGGTCAATGCCGCCGGCCCGTGGGTGGCGGAGGTGATCGGCCAGGTGGCGGGGGCGAAAAGCGAGCGCGGTGTGCGCCTGATCAAAGGCAGCCACGTCGTCGTTCCCAGGCTTTACGAAGGCGATCATGCGTTCATGCTCCAGAACGCCGACCGGCGGATCGTATTCGCCATTCCTTACGAGGGGCGCTTCACGCTGCTGGGCACGACCGACCAACCGTGGGACGGCGCGCCCGCGAAAGCTGCGATCGACGCGGATGAGACCGCCTACATCCTGGAAACCGCCAATCGCTATTTCACCCGCCGCCTCCGCCCGGAGGATGTCGTGTGGAGCTATGCCGGCATCCGCCCGCTCTACGACGATCGGAAGGGAAGCGCCTCGGCGGTGACCCGCGATTATGTCCTTGATCTCGACGGCGGACATGGAAAGGCGCCGATGCTGAGCATCTTCGGCGGCAAGATCACGACCTACCGCAAGCTCGCTGAGCACGCGCTGGGTGAGCTCGCGCGGTTCCTGCCGAACGTCGGCCCGGCCTGGACGGCGGGCGCGCCGCTCCCCGGCGGGGCGATGCCGGGCGGCGATTTCGCGCGCTTCCTGGCCGGAATCGAGGCGGAGCGGCCGAACTTCCCGCCCGCGCTGCTGCGGCGGCTGGCGCGCGCTTATGGCACGCGGGTCACGGAAATCCTCGGTCCGGCGGCCAGCCCGGACGCGCTCGGCGCCGATCTCGGCGGCGGGCTGCACGAAGCCGAGATCGACTATCTCGTGCGTGCCGAATGGGCTCGCACGGCGGAGGACATTCTGTTCCGCCGCTCGAAGCTCGGCCTGCACGTACCGGCCGAAACCGCATCCCGCATCGACGCACTGCTCGCGGCGCGCACCGATCTGTCGCGGAGCGCGGCGGCATGAGTGTCACCGATGCCGATGATATTGTCGTTCGGCGGCACCGCCGCATCCTGGAGCTCGCACGCCAGACCGGCAGCGTGTCGGTCGAGGCGCTCGCATCACAGCTCGGGGTGACCCCGCAGACGGTGCGGCGTGACCTCAACATTCTCGCCAGTCGCTCGATGCTGTCGCGCGTGCATGGCGGCGCGGTCATCACTTCGGGGGTCGACAATCTCGATCACGACGCGCGAGGGCAAGTGGCGGCGGAGGCCAAGGCGGCCATCGGCGCCGCAGTCGCCCGGATCGTGCCCAACGGCGCGAGCCTGTTCATCAACATCGGCACCACCACCGAGGCGATGGCGCGCGCGCTCGTCAACCATCGCGACCTGCTCGTCGTCACCAACAATTTCAACGTCGTCGATATCCTCGTCGATCAGCCCTCGATCGAGGTGATCGCGGCCGGTGGGCGGGTGCGGCCGGGCGACCGCGCGATCGTCGGCGCGCTGGCGATGGATTTCGTGCGCGCGTTCAAGGTCGATATCGCGCTGATCGGCGCGTCCGCGGTCGATCCCGACGGCACCTTGTTCGATTTCGACGTCGATGAGGTGCGCGTCGCCCAAACGATCATCGCACATGCGCGCAGCACGATCCTCGGAGTCGATCGGACCAAGTTCGGCCGCGCGGCGCCGGTGCGGATCGTTGGGCTCGACGCGATCGACCATTTCGTCACCGACCGGCTCGACGACGCGGATCTCGCCGCCGCCTGCGCGGCCGCCGACGTGCATGTGATCGAAACAGAGGCCGGTTGAACCGAACACCATAAGCGCGAGCGACCGGTCATCAGAACCGGCGGTCGGATACAGGAGAGGAAGACGGAATTGAGGCGGGTGCGGCATCTTCGCTGGTGGATCGTGGCATTGATCTGCGCGGGCACGGTCGCGAACTACCTCGCCCGCAACTCGCTGGGCGTGCTCGCGCCCGAGCTCAAGCTCCACCTGGCGATGACGACGCAGCAATACAGCTACGTCGTCGGCGCGTTCCAGCTCGCCTATACGGTGATGCAGCCGGTCGCGGGCTTCATCGTCGATCGTTTCGGGCTGCGCGCGGGCTTCGCTCTGTTTGGGGTCGCCTGGTCGCTGGCCAACATGCTGCACGCCCTGGCCGCCGGCTGGATCAGCCTCGCGCTCTTTCGCGGACTGCTCGGCCTGGCCGAATCCGCCGCGGTTCCGTCGGGTATCAAGGCCATCGCCGAGTGGTTTCCGGCGCGCGAACGGTCGGTCGCGGTGGGATGGTTCAACGCCGGTACGTCGCTGGGCGCGCTGATCGCGCCCCCGCTCGTCGTCGCGGTCTCGCTGTGGGCCAACTGGCGTGTCGCCTTCGCGGTTACGGGCGCGGTCGGATTGCTCTGGGCGGGTGCGTGGTGGATCTTCTACCGATCACCGGGCGAACATCCCGCGATCACCGAAGGCGAGCGCGCGCTGATCGCCGCCGATCGACCGGTGAAGCCGTCGCGCCCGGCCAGCGCCGGCGAGATCGTCCGCACCGCGCGCTTCTGGATCATCGCCGTGCCGCGCTTCCTCGCCGAGCCGGCGTGGCAGACGTTCAGCTTCTGGATCCCGCTCTACCTCGCGACCGAGCGCGGCATGGACCTGAAACAGATCGCCCTGTTCGCGTGGCTGCCGTTCCTCGCGGCCGATCTGGGGGGCGTGCTCGGCGGCTATCTGTCGCCTTTCCTGATGCGTCGTGCCGGGCTGCGGCTGGTGCCGTCGCGTGTCGCCGGCGTCGTGCTCGCCGCGCTGCTGATGATCGCGCCTGGATGCATCGGTCTCGCGGTCAGCCCGTATCTCGCCATCGCGCTGTTCTGCATCGGCGGCTTCGCGCACCAGATGCTGTCCGTCCTCATCAACACGCTGTCCGCCGACGTCTTCACCCCGGAAGAGGTCGGCACCGCCAACGGCTTCATCGGCCAAGCCGGCTGGCTGGGCGGCCTGCTGTTCTCGCTGCTGATCGGGCAACTCGCCGACACGATCGGCTACGCCCCGCTTTTCGCGGCCTTGTCGGTGTTCGATCTGATCGGCGCCGCCGTCCTGCTGCTCGGCATGAAGCAGCTTCGTTTGCCGGAGACCGTGCGATGAAACGCGCCACCCTGTCCGATCGGCCGCGCTTCAAGCTCAGCGAGCGCGCGCCTGGCCGCATCACCCTCGCCGCCGATACGGGCGCGATCGCCCATGTGTTCGTTCTCGAAGAGGACGTGATGCGTCTTCTCCTGCTGCCCACCGGCGCCGTCACGAGTACGCCGAGCTGGGCGATAGCACCGGGCGCAGATGACATCGCCGAGCCCGGACGCGACCGGATGAGCACCGAGGGCTTCTCCTGCCCGCCCCCCCGCGTCGAAGAAGACGGCGGCATGCTGCGGATCGAGACGGCGCGGCTGCGGCTTACGATCGGCTTGCACGGCCTGCATTGCACCTGGGAGCAGCGCGACGGTGACGCCTGGATCTCGGCCGCCGCCGACCGCCCCACCCAGGCTTACGACTTCGGCTGGTGGGACGGCCGCGCGCATCATTACGTCGCCCGCAAACCCGGCGACCGATTCTTCGGGCTGGGTGACCGTACTGGCGATGTCGACCGCGCCGGCCGACGCTTTCGGCTGACCAATCTCGATCCGATGGGCTTCGACGCGGAGCATAGCGACCCGCTCTACAAAGCGATTCCCTATCTCTTGATCGCCGATGCGGCGGGCCGCTGCCACGGCGCCTTCTATGACAGCGTCGCCGACGTGACGGTCGATCTCGGGCGCGAACTCGACAATTATCATGGCCTCTACCGCCACGTCGTCGCCGACGCGGGCGACCTCGACCTGTGGATGATCGCCGGCCCCGATCCACTGGCGGTAACGCGGCGGTTCACATGGCTGACCGGCCGCCCGGCGCTGATGCCGCGCTGGTCGCTCGGCTATTCGGGTTCGACGATGACCTATACCGACGCGCCCGACGCGTCGACGCAGATGGCGGGTTTTCTCGAGAAATGCGCCGAGCATGATCTCGGCTGCACGTCCTTCCATCTGTCGTCGGGCTATACGTCGATCGGCGACAAGCGGTACGTGTTCCACTGGAACCGCGACAAATTCCCCGATCCGGCGGCGTTCGTCGCATCCTATGCCGAAGCGGGGGTTCGCCTCGTTCCCAACATCAAGCCCGCGCTGCTGCGCAGCCACCCACGCTATGACGAGGTCGCCGCCGCCGGCCTGTTCGTGGCGGATGCGGAAGGCGTCCCGGTCGAGGCGCAATTCTGGGACGAAGTCGGCAGCTATATCGATTTCACCAAACCGGAGGCGGCGCGCTGGTGGCGCGAACAGGTCACCACCGCCCTGCTCGACACCGGGATCGAGGCGAGCTGGAACGACAACAACGAATATGAGCTATGGGATGCCCGCGCGCGCTTCGCCGGCTTCGGCGCGGCATGCGCCGCCGCGGCAATGCGGCCCGTGCAGCCGATGCTGATGATGCGCGCCTCGCGCCGGGCGCAGCGGGACGCGCGGCCCGATCGGCGCCCCTATGTGGTGACGCGATCCGGTATGGCGGGGCTGCACCGCTACGCCCAGACATGGAGCGGCGACAATCGCACCGAATGGAAGACCATTCGCTATAACGCTCGGCAGTCGATCGGCCTCGCCTTGTCCGGGATTTCGAACAGCGGGCACGATGTCGGCGGGTTTTCGGGACCGGCGCCCTCCCCCGAACTGCTGGTGCGGTGGGTGCAGGCTGGCGTGCTGATGCCGCGCTTCAGCATCCACAGTTGGAATGACGACCGCACCGTGAACGAGCCGTGGATGTACCCCGAGGTGCTGCCCGCGATCCGGCGCTTGATGGCGCTGCGGCAGACGCTGCTGCCGTTCCTCTATGATCTGCTTCACCGCTATCACGCTCAGTACGAGCCGATGGTGCGGCCAACCTGGCTCGACTTCCCCGCCGATACGGCCTGTTGGGCGGAAAGCGACGATCATCTGCTCGGCCCGGCGCTGCTGGTTCCGTTGGTGTGCGAGCCGGGGGTGACGATGCGGAGCGTGCGGACGCCCGCGGGCGCGGACTGGATCGACGTCTGGACCGGCGCGATGGTCACCGGCGGCCACACGATCACGCTGGACGCGCCGCTGGACGGGCCGCCCCCGCTCCTCGCCCGGGTGGGCTCGGCGATGCTCGTCGATCTCGCGGTCGGCGGCTGGCGGCCCCAGCCCTACACGCGTGGCCTGTGGCTGTTTCCACCACGGGCGGGGGTGTTCGCCTGCGACGCGATCGAGGATGCCGGCGACGGGGACGGCCCGGTCGATCGATGGCATCTGCGCGGCAGTGCCGATGCCACGCGCATCGACGTGACGCTCAGCCGCGAAGGTCCAGGCACGATCGGCGATGACCGCGTGACGCTCCTACTGCCGCAGGGCGACCCGCGCACGCTGCTGGTCAACGGCGGCGCGGGTGAGCGCGTGACCATCGACGGCCGCGACGGCGTGGTCGTGACGATATCGTCGGGAGAACACCCCGACTGACCACAATCCGTCGATCTTTCACAACCACGCCGCCGACAGTGAATCGCGCGGCATCATGAGGAGGGGATAATGTTGAACTATCGTACCACCGTTTCGAGCGCCGCCCTGGCCGCGATCCTGACGCTGAGCGCGTCACCTGCCTTGGCGCAAACCGCACCGGACGCCGCGCCGCCACGGGAGACCGCGAATCCGCCCGCCGCCCCTGTCGATGCGGCGACGATCGGCGACATCATCGTCACCGCCAACAAGCGCGCGGAGAACATCCAGAGCGTCCCGCTCGCCGTATCGGTCATCGCGCCGGCGCAGCTCGCGGTCGCGGGGGTGCGCAACTTCGCCGATCTCGGCAAGATCGCCCCGTCGCTGGTCGTGCGTCCCGCCGAGCAGCCGCAGAACTCCAACATCTCGCTGCGCGGCGTGGGCACGCTCGCGTTCGGCATCGGTGTCGAATCGAGCGTCGCGGTGCTGGTCGACGAGGTGCCGGTGCCGCTCACCGCGCGCGCGTTCAACGACCTGCCCGACATCGAACGCATCGAGGTTCTGCGCGGGCCGCAGAGTACGCTGTACGGCAAGTCGGCTTCGGCCGGGCTGGTCAATCTCATTACGCGCGACCCGACCGATACCCTACGCGTGCGCGCCAATGCCGTCGTGACGAGCGATCAGGAACGCGGCGCGAACGTAAGCGTCTCCGGTCCGTTGTCGCCCGATCTCGGCTACGTCTTCTCGGCGGCGTATAATTTCTGGGACGGCAACGTCCACAACGTCTTCGATGACAAGCAGGTCAATGGCCGCGAGGCGGTGAACCTCCGGGGCAAGCTGCGCTGGAAGCCGATGGACGACGCCTCGATCACGCTGTCGCTCAATTACGTCAACGGCAATACCGACGTCGGCCGACCGTTCATCCACGTCGCACCGGGCGCGCGGCTGCGCGGGGTCGCCGCGCTCGATCCGGCGACGGTGTTCCCCGGCGTGACGATCGGCCCCGACAATCAGGACATCAGCAACAACTTCGATTCGCGCACGAAATATCAGGGCGGCGGCGGCTATCTGCGCGGCGAGTTCGGCGTGTTCGGCGACATGAACCTCATCTCGATCTCGTCGTACGATCGCTATCATCTCGACGACTATCTCGACCAGGACGACACATCCTCGACGACGACGTTCGGCAACAACAATCAGATCGGCTCTTTCGATTCGGAGCAGTTCACGCAGGAACTCCGCCTCCAATCGCCCGGCGACAAGCCCTTCCGCTATACGATCGGCGCCTATGCCGCGACCAACGCGTTCGCACGCGCCTTCGTTCGCGGGCCGTATTTCTCCATCGCGAATTGGGACGCCACCTCCAAATCGCGGCAAGTCGCCGGCTTCGTGCAGGCGGATTGGACGGTATATCCGGGCCTGACGCTGACGGGTGGCGGACGCGTGCAGAACGAGCGCGTGTCTTACTCCTTCGTCGATCACGCGGCGGGCAACGCGGCGTATAGCGGCAAGGCGTATGACACCGCCGGAACGTATCGCGGCAGCATCCGCTACGAATTCACGCCGACCGTCAGCGGGTTCTTCACCTATTCGACCGGGTACAAGGGCCAGACCTACGACCTGACGACCGGCTTCAACCAGAACCGCGCGCTGGCCGGACCGATCCGCCCCGAACGCTCGCGCGACAAGGAACTGGGCCTGCGCACGCAATTCTTCGGGCGTCGGCTCACGCTCAACGTCACGCTGTTCGACACCGATTACGACAATCTTCAGGCGCAGACGATCGAAACGCTCGCGGACGGAACCTCGAACTACCGTCTCACCAACGTCGGCGGCCTGAACACCAAGGGTATCGAGTTCGAAGGCTCGGCGACCCTCGCGAGCGATCTCACGCTCGGCGGTTCGGTGACGTACCTCGATGCCAAATATACGTCATTCCCGGTCGCGCAATGTTACCCGCTTCAGACGGCGGCGCTCGGCTGCACCGGCACGCCCGCGCGACAGAATCTCACCGGCACGCGCGTGCCCCAGGCGCCCGAATGGAAGTTCAACGTCAACGCGGATTACTCGCCACGGCTGACCGATACGCTTCGCGGCGTCGCGCAGGTGAACTGGCAGTATCAAAGCAGCCTCTATTATGCCGCGCGCGACCCCGAGACGTTCCAGCCCGCCTTCCACATCGTCAACCTCGGCATCGGCATTCGCGATGAGGATCGCCGCTGGGAGGTCGTCGGGTTCGTCAACAACGTGTTCGACCAGCAATATTACAGCTCCCTGGTCAACACCGCCGGCAATTTCGGCAACCAGATCGCAACCCAGGCGCTGCTGCCGCGCGACTTCCGCCGCTATGGCGGCGTGCGGCTGGCGCTGAACTTCTAAACCAGGGGGGACGACATGCGGAAATGGACACGGGCGCTGACTGCGGCGGCGGCCGCGGCGGCGCTGATCGGCGCCGCGCCCCCCGCCGAACCCCCGTCGCGGCCGGGTGTGGATGCGCCGGAACTCGCGCGCCTCGGCGCCGATCCGGTCGGCGTCGCCGATCTCGAATTGGTTCAGCTCGCCCAGCCGAACGTACTCAAGGGGCAGGACCGGCCTATCGTGGAAGACCGCCATCTGCCGCTCAAGGTCTGGTATCCGGCGACCCGCTCCGGCCCCGGCACGATCTATCGCACGGCGCTTTCTGGCGAAACGGGGGTCGACGTGCCGTTCACGATCCCCGGCGTGGCGACGCCGGATGCGCCGCCACGCAGCGGGCGCTTCCCGCTCGTCATCCTCGCGCATGGCTATGGAAACACGCCCGAACTTCTGGCGTGGCTCGGCGAGAATCTGGCAAGCAAGGGCTATGTCGTCGTCGCCCCCGCGTTTCGCGACCCGCCGATCAGCGATCGCAGCGCATTCGCGTTCGCCGGGCCGCTCAGCCGGCGGCCGCTCGACATCGCCTTCGTCGCGGCGGAGGTACAGCGGCGCGCGCGGGCGGGGCAGGCTCCGTTCGCGGCGGCCGACCCCGACAGCACCGCGCTGATCGGCTATTCAATGGGCGGCTACGGCGTCCTCACCGCCGCAGGCGCGCCGCTCGATCCCTGGCTTGGCGGCACGACGCGCGGCGTGCTCGCGCCCTATGCGGCGGGTGGCGCGAACGCGGATTCGCTCGAGGTCGCGCACCTCAAGGCGGTAGTGGCGATCGCGCCGGCGGTGCGGCTGCAGGACAAGGGGCTCTGGGCCGGGGCGGGCGTGGCGGCGGTCACCGCTCCCACGCTGTTCATCGTCGGCAGCCAGGATCATGTCGTCGGCTATGATCCCGGCGTCCGCACCGCGTTCGACCAGCAGGTCCACGCCCCGCGCTACCTGCTGACCTTCAAGGAAGCCGGCCACAGCATCGCGCTGAGTGGCGCGCCGGCCGAAATGCGCCGCACCTTCTGGGATATCGACTGGCTGGAAGACGCCGTCTGGCGCAAGGACCGGTTGCTCGCGGTGCAGACGCATTTCATCACCGCGTTTCTCGACCGGTACGTGAAAGGCGACGCGGCCAAGGCGAGCTACCTCGACGGACTCGTGCCCGATTCGGACGCCGGTGTGTGGCCGGGTCTGCCGCGCGGCCGCTTCGCCGGTTTCAGCCCCGGCGCGCCGTCCGCGACCGTCTGGAAGGGCTTTCAGCCGAGCAAGGCGACTGGCATGATGTTCGAACACAAGCCCGCGTCATGACGGGCCGGGAGGGAAGCATGAAAACGCTGTTCCGCATGATCGGTGTGCTGATGCCGATAGCGATCGCCGCCGCGCCGCTCGGCGCCCAGGATGCTCCTCCCGCGTCGATGCCGACGCCGACGCTCGCCGCCGGGGATCTGCGGCCGGGCACCGATCTGTCCGGGCCGTGGCATTATTCGATCGATCCGTTCCGCTCGGGCATCGCCGGCTTTCATGGCGAGGCGCCCGATGCCGGCCAGCAACGCTGGCGGGACGTCGATCCGCGCGCGGCGATGGCGTCCGACAACCGCATTCTCTACGAATTCGATCTGGGCCATTCGCCGATCACGACCCTCCCCTCCTCATGGCTGACGGAGGCGCCGGAGTTGCGCCATTATCAGGGGCTGATGTGGTATCAGCGCACCTTCGCGGCGCCAGGCGGGCGGCAGGGCCGCGCCTTCCTCCGCTTCGGGGCGGCGAACTATGCGACAATCGTGTACCTCAACGGCCAGGAAGTCGGCCGGCACGAAGGCGGCTTCACGCCCTTCGCGTTCGAGGTGACGAAGCTGCTGCGCGACGGCGACAACCAGATCACGGTGGGCGTCGATTCGCAGGCGAGCGACACGACCGTGCCCCCCGCCGTCACCGACTGGGAGAATTACGGCGGCATCACCCGGCCGGTCCGCCTGATCGAGACCCCCGCGACCTATGTGGATGATGCGTGGGTGCGGCTGTCGCGTGACGGGCAGTTGGTGGTCGATGTTCATCTCGATGGCCCCCAGGCCGCGAACCGGCCCGTACACCTGCGCATCGCCGAGTTGAAACTGGACCGTGCCGGCGTCACCGACGCGCAGGGCAATTGGCGCGCGATCCTGTCGGCGCCGCGCGCCCTCGTTCGCTGGTCGCCCGATCGGCCGAAAATGTATGACGTCGCCGTCGATACGGGCGAGGATGGCTGGCGTGACCGCATCGGGTTCCGCACGATCGCGGTGCGCGGGGCCGACATCCTGCTCAACGGCCGGCCGATCTTCCTGCGCGGCATTTCGATGCATGAGGAGGAACTCGGCGTCGATCCGACCCGGGCGATGACGACCGCCGCCGCGCGCGCCCTGCTGGGCGAGATCAAGGATGGCCTTCACGGCAACTTCGTCCGGCTGGCGCATTACCCGCATTCGGAGGTGACGCTGCGGCTCGCCGACGAAATGGGTCTGCTGGTCTGGAGCGAGATCCCCGTCTACTGGCGCGTGGCGTGGTCCAACCCCGATACGCTGGCGCGCGCACGAACCATGCTGGCCGAAAACATCCGGCGCGACCGCAACCGGGCATCGGTCGCGATCTGGAGCGTGGCCAACGAAACCCCCGTCACCGACGCGCGCAATACGTTCCTGCGCACGCTGATCGCCGATGTCCACCGGCTCGACGATACGCGCCTCGTGAGCGCCGCGCTGCTCGTCGAGCGATCGAAGGCGGAGAATCACCCGGTGATGACGCTCGCCGATCCGCTGGCCGACGCGCTCGATGTCATGGCGATCAACACCTATAACGGCTGGTACACGCAGGATCGGCTGACCGACCTTCCCGCGAGCGAATGGCGGGTACCGGCGAACAAGCCGCTGATCTTCTCCGAATTCGGCGCGGACGCACGCGCGGGCTTCCACGATCCGGTCAAGGAACAGAAGTTTTCCGAGGATTTCCAGGCCGATTACTACCGCTATACGCTGCGGATGGCCGACAGGGTGCCGACGCTGCGCGGCATGTCACCCTGGATTTTGAAGGACTTTCGCTCGCCCCGGCGGCAGAATCCCGATTTCCAGCAGGGCTGGAACCGCAAGGGCCTGATCTCCGAGACGGGCCAGCGCAAACAGGCGTTCGACGTGCTCGCAACCTATTACCAACGCCGCGGCGGCTGACTGCGCGACGCGAGCACCGGCGAGCGGACGAGAGGCGATCCGTGGTTGTCAGCGGGGGAAGAGCTTGGAGCGGGTGAAGGGAATCGAACCCTCGTCGTAAGCTTGGGAAGCTTCTGCTCTACCATTGAGCTACACCCGCGTCGCGCCGTCAGTTGCACCGTCTTCGTGCGCAGGTCAATGTGTTTGCGCGCCGAACGGGGCGCTGTTCCCCGCGCGGTTCGCTAGATTCCGCCCGCCACCACCGCATGCCCAAGCGCTTCCAGCCGCATCGTCAGTTCGGCGAGACAGGCATCGACCAGCGCGGCATCGGTCGCGCGGACGACGAAATTCGCGCCGGTGCGGCCATCGCGGAAGAACGGATAGCTGCCGATCGACACCCCCGCGAACGCACGCTCGGTTGCCCCAAGCAGGTCCGCGACCTCGCTCTCGGCCACCCAGCAGCCGATCGTCCCCGCGACGACCGGGCACCCGCCTTCCAGCGTTCCGGTCAGCGCGTCGAGCATGCCGGCGGTGATGTGCGGCACGCCGGCCATCACATAGATATTCTCGATATGGATGCCGGGCGCGCCCGACATGCGGTTCTCGATCAGCCCGGCGCCTTCGGGCACGCGCGCCATGCGTTTGCGCGGCTCGGTCAACCCGCCGCGCGTGGCGTAATATGCGTCGAGCGTGGCGAGCGCCTCGGGATGATACACCACCCCCACCCCCAGGGCGGCGGCGATCGCGTCGACCGTGATGTCGTCGTGCGTGGGGCCGATGCCGCCGGTGGTGAACAGATAATCGTTGCGCGCGCGCAAGGCGTTGACCGCCTCGACGATCGCCTCGGTCCGGTCGGGCACGATCCGCACCTCGACGAGCCTGATACCCTGTACGTTGAGCCAGCTCGCCAGTTGCGCGACGTTCTTGTCCTGCGTCCGGCCGGACAGGATTTCGTCGCCGATCACCGCCAATGCGGCCGTCCAGATGCGCTCGTTCATGCGCACCCGCATAGCCCGCGCGGCCGATCTCGCAAAGGCCGGCTGTTGTCGCTATATGCCGGTGATGACCGATTATATCACCGTCACCGCCGACTCGGACACGGGCCGTACCGGCGCGATCAAGCTGCACGGCCCCGAGGCGTTCGAAGGGATGCGGCGCGCGGGTCGGCTCGCCGCCGAGACGCTCGACATGATCGTGCCGCATATGGTTCCGGGCGTCACGACGGGCGAGATCGACGATCTCGTGCGCACCTTCACGCTCGATCACGGCGCGGTTCCCGCGACGCTCGGCTATCGTGGCTACGCGCATTCGTGCTGCATTTCGATCAACCATGTCGTGTGCCACGGCATTCCGGGCGAGAAGACGCTCAAGTCGGGCGACATCGTCAACGTCGATGTCACGCCGCTGCTCGATGGCTGGCACGGCGATACCAGCCGCATGTATCTGATCGGCGACGTGCCGATCAAAGCCAAGCGGCTCGTCGATGTGACCTATGAATGCCTGATGCTCGGCATCGAACAGGCCAAGCCCGGCAACCATCTCGGCGATATCGGCCATGTCATTCAGCGCCATGCCGAGGGCCACCGCTACGGCGTGGTGCGCGATTTCTGCGGGCACGGTGTCGGCAGAATGTTCCATGATGCGCCCGAGGTGGTCCATGTCGGGCGTCCCGGCACCGGGCCGGAGCTGAAACCCGGCATGATCTTCACGATCGAGCCGATGATCAACATCGGCCGCCCGGACGTGAAGCTGCTCGACGATGGCTGGACCGCGGTGACGCGAGACCGCTCGCTTTCCGCGCAGTTCGAACATTCGATCGGCATCACCGAAGACGGCTGCGAGATCTTCACCGGCAGTCCCAAGGGGTTCGACCGCCCGCCCTATTGAGGCGGGTGACGAACACCGCGCATCGCCCCGCCTCATCGTCACCCCAGCGTGCGCTGGGGTTGATGCGGACGATGGAACGACGTGGGCGAGCGCAAACCACGTGCCACAAAATACGGCACCTTTCGCCCGCATGCGCGTGTGTTAGGCATTCCCGCCGCACGGCGGTCGCCGCTTTGCGAGGTTGCAGGCCGCGCGCGCGAGTGGCACGTTTGTTGTAAGGTGCGGCGCGGGTGTTGTGCCGTTAACGACCGGGGGCTGTTGCGTGAAGAAGATCGAGGCGATCATCAAGCCGTTCAAACTCGATGAGGTGAAGGAAGCGCTCCACGAAGTCGGTGTGTCGGGCATCACCGTGACCGAGGCCAAGGGGTTCGGGCGCCAGAAGGGCCATACCGAACTCTATCGTGGCGCCGAATATGTCGTGGACTTCCTCCCGAAAGTGAAACTCGAAGTGGTGGTGGAGGAAGGCATCGCCGACCGCGTGGTCGAGGCGATCGCCGCGGCGGCGCAGACCGGCCGGATCGGTGACGGCAAGATCTTCGTGATCCCCGTCGAAACGGTGCTGCGCATCCGCACCGGCGAGCGCAATGAGGACGCGGTCTGACGAACGTTTGACGCGCCGCAGCATAATGTGACAGGCAACGCTCCTCCGGGAGCAACATTGATTCTCCGGCCGGGCCGGACGAGCGAACCAGAAAGGGTTGGGACATATGGCTAATTCCGCGAACGACGTCCTGAAGATGATCAAGGACCAGGAGATCGAATGGGTCGATGTCCGCTTCACCGACCCCAAGGGCGCCTGGCACCACCTGACGATGTGCTCGGCGGTGATCGGCGAGAACGAACTGACCGACGGCCTGATGTTCGACGGCTCCTCGATCGAGGGCTGGAAGGAGATCAACGAATCGGACATGATCCTGAAGCCGGATCTGGACGCCGTGTATGTCGATCCGTTCAGCGCGACGCCGATGCTCATCATCGTCTGCGACATCGTCGAGCCGTCGGACGGCTCGCTCTACACGCGCGATCCGCGCTCGACCGCGAAGCGCGCCGAGGCGTACCTCAAGGAAACCGGCCTCGGCGACACCGTCTATGTCGGCCCCGAACCCGAATTCTTCATGTTCGACAGCGTCGAATTCGACACGACCTACAACGGCAGCTTCTTCAAGGTCGATGACGTCGAACTGCCGACCAACACCGGCACGAAGTATGAGAGCGGCAACCTCGGCCACCGTCCGCGCGCCAAGGGCGGCTATTTCCCGGTCGGCCCGGTCGATGTCACCACCGACATCCGCGCGGAGATGGTCTCGACGCTGATCGAGATGGGCCTGCCGATGGACAAGCACCATCACGAGGTCGCCGGTTCGCAGCACGAGCTCGGCCTCACCTTCGGCAAGCTGGTCGAGACCTGCGACCGCATCCAGATCTACAAGTATGTCGTGAAGATGGTCGCGCAGGCCTATGGCAAGACCGCGACCTTCATGCCCAAGCCCATCAAGATGGACAATGGCTCGGGCATGCACACCCACATGTCGATCTGGAACAAGGGCGAGAACACCTTCGCCGGCAACGGCTATGCGGGCCTGTCGGACACTTGCCTGTACTTCATCGGCGGCGTCATCAAGCACGCCAAGGCGATCAACGCCTTCACCAACCCGACCACCAACAGCTACAAGCGTTTGGTGCCGGGCTTCGAGGCGCCGGTGCTGCTCGCCTATTCGGCGCGCAACCGCTCGGCATCGTGCCGCATTCCGTATGGCGCCGGCACCAAGGCCAAGCGCGTCGAGTTCCGCTTCCCCGATCCGCTCGCCAACGCCTATCTCGGCACCTCGGCGCTGCTGATGGCGGGCATCGACGGCATCCAGAACAAGATCCATCCCGGCGAGGCGATGGACAAGAACCTGTACGATCTGCCGCCGGCCGAGCTGTCGCTCGTCCCGACGGTGTGCGGCTCGCTGCGCGAAGCGCTGGAGAGCCTGATCGCCGACCACGAGTTCCTGCTCAAGGGCGGCGTGTTCACGCAGGACCAGATCGATGCGTATATCGAGCTCAAGTGGGCCGAAGTGTATCGCTGGGAAATGCAGCCGAGCCCGGTCGAGTTCGATATGTACTACAGCGCCTGAGGCGCTGTCGGCCGGCGCCGCCCACGCGGCGGCCGACGACGCGGGCTTTGCCTGCGGCGGATTTGGAAAAGGCGTCCGGAGCGATCCGGGCGCCTTTTTTCGTTCAATCAGCGGGCAGCTCCGTTCGTTCCGAGCATAGCCCAGGAACCAGCGCACCGCGCCCGTGTCTCGACTGCGCTCGACACGAGCGGGTTGGCGGAATTGACACAGACAGGCTGACGTAGCCGACCCGAACGGGCCCGCAGAGCCAACCCGAACGGCCGGCGGGGGCGAGCCCCGCCCCCGCCCTTACCGCCCCAGCAACACGCGAGCCTGCCCCGCGATCTGTGCGAGCATTGCCGCGCTCGGCGCCGGCGTGCTGCGCGCGCGGTCGATGCCGGCGCGGAATTGCGCGACGCGGCTGGCGTTGTCGGCGAGCCAGCTCTCGACGCGCGCCTGCGGATCGCCGGTCTTGGCGCCGTCGGCGCCGCGCGCGAGGAATTCCAGCCGCAATTGCTGGAAATCACGCGCGAGGCCCGCGATCAGCAGGCGCTCCCAAGGATCGCTCGACGCGATGCGCGCGGCATTCGCCTGCGCCCAATCGAGCCCCAGCGCCTGCCCCAGCCGCGTGAACGCGCGCGTCAGCACGATCTCGTCGAGGCCGACGCGCTGGCCCAGATCGGCCAGCCCGACGGCGCCGTCCAGTTCGAACAAACGCACCACCTTCTGCGCGAGCGCGCGCGGCGCGCCGACCGCTTCCAGACTGGTGGCGATGCGCGCGCTCTGGCTGCTCGCTTCCTCCAGCAACAGCGCCTTGGTCTGCCGATCGAGCTGCCCGATACCGGCGCCGATCCGCGCCATCACCACGCCCGGCCCCGTGCCGCTCTTCGTGACGCGGAGCAGATCGGCGATGTGCGATCGTGTCGCCACCGCGACCTCATCGAACAGGGCGATGCGTGCGGCCTCGGGCATCGCCGCCGTCTCGATCTCCGCCCACAGCGTCGGCAGGTCGAACAGCCGTTCCGCGACGACGAACATCGCCGCGATGTCGGAGAGCGCCGCGCCCTCCTCCTCGGCCAGTTCGAACGGATGGAGCATGCCAAGCCGGTTGATGATCCGGTTGGCGAGCTTGGTCGCGACGATTTCGCCGCGCAGCCGATGCCGGTCGATCGCCGTCTTGTATTTCTTGCGCATCGCCGGCGGGAAGGCGGCGTGCAGATCCGGCGCGAGATCGGCATCCTCACCCAGACCGCCATGCTCGATCGCCGCTTGCAACGCGAGCTTGGCGGTCGCCAGCAGCACCGCCAGCTCGGGACGGGCCAAGCCGAAACCCTCCTGCGCGCGGCGCAAGAGGATGTCGTTCGCCGCGAGCCCCTCAACCGCCCGGTCGAGGCTGCCAGCCGCCTCGAAGACCTCGATAAGCCGTACGTAACTGGGGACGTCACGCGCGCCCGCGCCCTCGGCGATCGACAGGGCCAGCGTCTGGAGGCGGTTATCCTCCAGCACGATATGCGCGACGTCGTCCGTCATCGTGGCGAGCAGCGCGTTGCGCTTCTCATAGGCGAGCCGCCCCTCGATCATCTCGCGGTTGAGCGCGATCTTGATATTCACCTCATTGTCCGAGCAATCGACGCCCGCCGAATTGTCGATGAAGTCGGTGTTGATCCGCCCGCCCTTGAGCGCGAAGGCGATGCGCCCGGCCTGCGTCACGCCAAGGTTCGCGCCCTCGCCGATCGCCGTCGCGCGGACCTGCTCGGCATCGACGCGCAGCCGATCGTTGGCGGGATCGCCGACCTGGATGTTGTTCTCGGCCGCCGCCTTCACATAGGTGCCGATGCCGCCGAACCACAGCAGATCGACCGGGGCTTTCAGGATCGCCGAGATCAGCGCACCCGGTTCGAGCTCCGCCGCCTCGATGCCGAGCACGGCGCGGATCTGTTTGGAGAGCTTGATGACCTTGTCGGTGCGCGGAAACACGCCGCCGCCCTTGGAGATCAGGCTCGCGTCGTAATCGGCCCACGACGAGCGCGGCAGCGCGAACATGCGTGCGCGCTCGTTCCAACTCGCCGCCGGATCGGGATCGGGATCAAGGAAGATGTGGCGGTGATCGAACGCCGCGACGATCTTGAGCGTCTTCGAGAGCAGCATGCCGTTGCCGAACACGTCGCCCGACATGTCGCCGCAGCCGACCACCCGGATCGGCTGGGTCTGCACGTCGATGCCCCGCTCGGCGAAATGGCGCTGAACCGATACCCACGCGCCGCGCGCGGTGATCGCCATCGCCTTGTGATCGTAGCCGACCGAGCCGCCGCTCGCGAACGCGTCGCCCAGCCAGAAGCCGTGCTCGATCGCGATCGCGTTGGCGACATCGGAGAAGGTCGCCGTGCCCTTATCGGCGGCGACAACGAAATAGGGATCGTCACCGTCATGCACGACGACATCGGCGGGATGCGTCACCGCGCCCTCGACGATATTGTCGGTGACCGAGAGGAGCGCGCGGATGAACACGCGGTAGCTTTCGGTGCCCTCCGCCAACCACGCGTCGCGGTTCGAAGGCGAAGGCAGTTGCTTGGGATAGAAACCGCCCTTGGCACCGGTCGGTACGATCACCGCGTTCTTGACGCGCTGCGCCTTCATCAGCCCGAGGATTTCGGTGCGGAAATCGTCACGCCGGTCGGACCAGCGCAGACCGCCCCGCGCGACGGGGCCGGCGCGGAGATGGATGCCTTCGACACGCGGGCTGTACACCCAGATTTCGCGCCACGGCAGCGGCGCCGGCAGCCCGGGAATCGCGTGGCTGTCGAGCTTGAACGCGAGCGCCGCCTGCCCGGCGGGCGCGAAGGCGTTGGTGCGCAGGGTCGCGGCGATCACGCTGCGCAGCGCGCGCAGGATGCGATCGTCGTCGATCGCCGAGACTCCGTCCAGCCCGTGTTCGATCGCGGCATCGGCTGCGGCGACATCGCGACGCTTGCGCGCGGGATCATGCGCGGCATCGAAGCGCTCGATCAACGCCGCCGCGACCTTGGGCGCACGCCGCAACGCATCCGAGACGGTGGCGAGGCCATAGGTCAGCCCCGCCTGGCGCAGATAGCGGAACCAGGCGCGCAGCAGCACCACCGAACGCGGGGCCACGCCGGCGTCGATGATCAGCCGGTTGAACGCGTCATTCTCGGCCGCGCCCTCCAACACGGCGCGAATCGCCTCCTCTAGCACGGCGACATCACCGGCCAGCGGATCGCCCGCCGTCTCGACGAGGAATTCATGGACGAAGCTCCTGCCCTCGTCGCTGAGTGCGGTCGGCTGCTCCTCGATCACGCGGAAGCCGAAATTCTCCAGCACGGGCACCGCGTCCGACAAGGCCAAGGCACCGCCCTGCCGGTAGATGTTGAGCCGAAGCGCCCCGGCCGCGTCGCGGTAGAGCCGCACCGAACGCGCATCGGGCGTCTCCAACCGCGCGAGGCGGACGATGTCGCTCGCCGCTTCCTCCGGCGACTTGGCGTTGCGATAGCCCTGCGGGAAGCTCGCGGCATAGCGGAGCGCCAGCCGCGTCGCGCGCGCCGGCTCGACCTGTTCGCCCAGCGCCGCCTCGACCGCAGGAACCCAACCGCGCACCATCCGCGCGATCCGCGCGTCGAGCGCGGCGGCATCAGGCATCACCCCCGCCCCGCGCAGATCGAGCGTGTAGCGCATCAGCGCGGTCACGCCGTCCATCGCGATCGCCCAATTGAGCAGGCTGCCGTTCGCGGCCTCGACCAGCAACTCGCCGATCGCGACGCGCCGCCCGGTGGTAAGGTCGTCACGCGGCAGCCAGACGAACGCGAACAGATGCCTCCCAAGGATGCTGCGCACCAGCACCAGCTTGGGGCGTGGCCGGTCGGCGAGCGACATGGCGGTGAGCGCCAGTTCCTCGAGCGCATCGGGCGCGAAACCCGTCGCGAGATCGTGCGGCAGCGAGGCGAGCGCATGCGTCAGCGCCTTGCCGGCATGGCCGTTGGGATCGAAGCCGAACTTCTTCTCGAGCGCCGCCAGCCGCGTGCGCAGCACCGGCACCTCCTGCGGCGGCGACGCGACCGCCCCGCTCGTCCACAGGCCGGCGTGGATCGACAGGCCCACGACCTCGCCATCGCTCAGCACCGGCACCAGCGCGAGATCGAGCGGCACCTGGCGATGCACCGACGAAATCTGGTTGGACTTGAGCAGCAGCGGCGCCTCGCCCCCCTTGGCGAACCACGCCATCGCCAGTTCGCGCGACGTTTCCGCGAGGATCGGCACGGCATGGCCGTTGCGCGCGATGCCCAGCGCGGAGACCAGCCCATCGTGCCACAATTCGTGCGCGAGCAGGGTGAAGTTGCGATCGAGGAACCAGCGCAGCAGCGCCGCGCCCTCGCTGTCGCCGAGGGCGTCCGCATCGGCGGCCATCGCGGCCTGCAATGCGTCCCAATCCTGCACCGCCGCGCGCACGTCGGCGAGGCTGTGTTCGAGCGCGGCGATCAGCTCGCGCCGGTCGCGCGCGTCGGCCCGTTCCAGTTCGAGATAGATCATCGATTCGGGTGTGCCGCCCGCCCCGGCATCGCCGATCGCGGTGAGATTGCCCTCGGCGTCGCGGGTCGCGCCGATCACGGGGTGGATGATGCGGTCGATCGCGACGTCATGCGCGCCGATCACGGCGGCGATCGAATCGACGAGGAACGGCATGTCGTCGTTGATGATGGCGAGGCGCATGCGGCGGCGCGGATCGGTGACCGCGAGCGGTTCCAGTGCGAGCACCGGCGTACCGGGACGCCGCTTCGCGCCCGTCGCCGCGACGAACGCGGCCGCCTCCCTGCACGCCGCTTTGTCGAATCCCTGCAGCTCGCCCGGCAGCGCATTCTTGGTCAACCGGGCGGCGAGCGCCTCCGCCAGCGGTTTCTGCGTCGTCTTTGCCATGCCTCGTCCCATGCGTGTTCGTGTGCGAACTCTATAGGGTGTGGATTTGGTTGGGGCACCCTGTAGCGGGTAACCTGATGCGAAAAAATCAGGCAGACATCCGGCGGACTGCCTGATTAAGCAGCACGGAATCGTTGCCGCGCGTCAGGACGATAGCAACTCACGCCGGGTCGATGCGCGCATCGCGCTCGGCACAGGCGATGCCTTCAAGGCCACCCTCGGCCTGTTCGAGAAAGGCCCGCAGCCCGTCGGCCGCGATACCGATGCGGTGCGAATAGGCGAGGACCGCGGCATATTCGGCCAGTCGGGCCTGGTCGTAGTCGCGGCCGAAGACAAGTTCGAGGACCGGCACCATCGGCGCGCGTAGATGAAGGCGCACCCCGGCATCTTCCAGCAACGCCTCATAGCCGCGCGGATCGGCATTCGTCGCGGCAGCCAACGCATAGGCGCGATGCAGCGTACGAAAGAGCGCGTCGCGCGCCTCGGCCTCGGCGATGCGCACCGCTTCGGCGCTGTCGCGTGCAAGCGCGAGGTGATCGAATATCGTCGCGCCGGTCGCGGCGACCGGCAGGAGCGGGTCGTCGTCGAGCACGCCGCTCGGCCCGTCGGCCCATCCGAGCGCCGCGCCGGCGGCCGGTCCGCTCCGCACCGCCGCCGAGAGTTCGCGGTCGAGCGCGGTCTGCGTCGCGTCGTCGACCAGTTCCTTCCAGTTGATGACGCCGTAGATGAAGTCGATCGAGTCCCCGTGCGAGGAGAATGGCATAAGGATGCCGCGGTACAGCGTGTTGTGCCCGCGCGCGTTGACGAACTCGGCTTCGAAGCCGATCGGCGCGGCGTTCGCGATGATCTGGAGGTAATGGTCGGTCAGCCGCGACAGCAGCGATCGGCTCGGGACGTGCGATATATGCGTGATCGAGCAGTCGATCGCGCATTCCTCGCGCAGGGCACCGCCGACGAACGATATCGCGGGGTTCTCCACCCCTGCCGAGAAGTCGAGCAGCACACCGTTCGGCGCGAAATCCGTGGTCTCGGCGGGATCGAGATCGTCGATCGACGGGTAGGCGCGCCCGCGCAACAGCGAGACCCAATGGTTGTACGCGCGCACATGTAAACGCCGCTCGTCGGCACCGATGTCGAGCCGGGGCCCATCGACATCGCCCGCGCGAGCGTCCGTATCGCCCGCCGCATCCCGGTCGTCCCCGATCCCGCGAACATCATCCATGCGCCACCCGACCCTTTGCGCGATTCGGCTGCGAATCCCGTTTCCCGGGCGATCATGCCCCCGCCTTGGTAAACGCCGCGTAAATCGGCGCCGCCGACGGCTCCGCGCAATCCTGCGCTTGCCACACCCGCTTCCGCCTGATAAGCGCCCGCCCTCACGAGCGACGATCCACATCGTCGCTCAAGAAGATGCCGCTTTAGCTCAGTTGGTAGAGCATCGCATTCGTAATGCGGGGGTCACAGGTTCGAGTCCTGTAAGCGGCACCAGTACATATTGAGAACATTGTAGAAAACCGCAGAAATCTGCGGTATATTGCCTCCTGTTGATCCCGCGAAATCTCACTTTGTTCCGCTAAGGATCACTCAAAGTGGACCACGAATCGGTGGACCACGAGATTTTGAGGAGGCGTGGTCCACCGTGCTGACAACCGTTCAGATCCGTGCGCTCAAACCCGCAGCGCGTCCCTTCAAGGTTCCCGACTCGGGCGGGCTGTTTCTTTTGGTCCAGCCAACCGGTGCCCTGCTCTGGCGCTTTCGATACAAGGTGTTCGGCGTCGAACGCAAAATGTCGCTCGGCACTTTCCCGAACGTTTCCCTCAAGGATGCACGCAAGAAGCGCGACGAATTGCGCAGCGAGATCGTCGACGGTGGCGATCCAGTCGAGGAGAAGCGACAGCGTCGGCTGAAGGACGAGCTCGCCGCCGCAACGACGTTCGCGGTGGTCGCCGAGGAGTTCATTCAGAAAATGGAGCGGGAAGGCAAATCCCCGGCCACGATAAAAAAGGCCCGCTGGTTCCTCGAACTGCTCGACGGAATTGCTCGGCGACCGATCGCTGCGATCACACCCCACGATCTGCTCGACGTGCTCAAGCGCGTCGAGCGTCGGGGTCATCACGAAACCGCGCTCCGGCTGCGATCGTTCGCCGGGCGGGTGTTCCGCTACGGCTTCGCCACGCTCCGCGTCGATCGTAACCCCGCCGACATACTGCGAGGCGCCCTGACCGTGCCGCGCGTCAGACATCACGCGGCAATCATCGACCCGTTGAAGGTTGGCGAGTTGCTGCGCGCGATCGATGATTATAACGGCCGGCCTGAAACGACGTTTGCTTTGCGTCTCGCGCCCCATGTCTTCCTGCGCCCCGGAGAACTGCGCCAAGGCAAATGGAGCGAGATCGACTTCGCCGATAAAATCTGGCGCATCCCCGCCGAACGCATGAAGATGAAGCAGGCCCACACCGTCCCACTATCACGTCAATCGCTTTACCTCCTGCAGGAGCTCCGCTCGCTCGGCCGGCCAAGTGAATTCTTGTTCCCCGCGTTGCACACGACGAAGCGTCCAATCTGCGAGAACACGCTCAACGTCGCGCTGCGCAGATTGGGCTATGAGCATGACGAGATGACCAGTCACGGTTTCCGTGCCACCGCCAGCACGCTGCTTAACGAATCGGGGCTTTGGCATCCTGACGCAATTGAGCGCGCCCTCGCTCACGGAGATAGCAACAAGGTGAGAGCGGCTTATCACCGTGGAGCGCATTGGGCGGAGCGCGTAAAGATGGCGCAGTGGTGGTCGGATTATCTCGATCAGCTTCGCGCGGGCGGTGCCGTGATCGAAGGGAAGTTCCGCAAGGAAGCGTGATTTGCACCTGGGAATTGGAGACTAGGGCACAGACTCATTATGCGTTGCACCAGAGGCGTACGCAGACGAGCTTGATGGCCGCTAGGAAGTTGGCTGCATCCTTATCATAGCGGGTGGCGATGCCACGGAACTGCTTGATCCTATTGAAGAACCGCTCGACGAGATTGCGTTGGCGGTAGAGGTAGGAGGAGAAGGCGAAGCGCCGCTTGCGGTTGGAACGGTTGGGAATATTGGCCCAGATGTCTTTTGCCTGCGCAGCCTTGCGGATGGCGGCGCTATCGTAACCCTTATCGCCGAGCAGAGTGGCTCCCTTGGGAGCGGCTTCGATCAACGCCTCGGCTTCCCGAGCGTCGTGGACCTGCCCACCGGTCACCCGGAGGTCGACAGGACGTCCATCAGCGTCGACAAGAGCATGGAGCTTGGTTGTAAGGCCGCCCCGGGAACGTCCCACGCCATGATCTCCGGCCCCCTTTTTTTGCCCGTCGCACCGTGTTGGTGGACGCGCATGCAGGTGGAATCGATCATCACCAACTCGCCGTTAAACCCGGCAGAGACTGCCGCCAGGAGCCGGTCCCAAACGCCAGCTTTGCGCCAGCGAACGAACCGATTGTAACAGGTTGTTGACGGCCCGTAGCGTTCTGGAATCTCCGCCCAGGGTGCGCCGGAACGGAACCGCCACAAAATGCCGTTCAGCACGCGACGATCATCAACGCGAGGCACTCCGCGTGGCTTATTTGGCAGCAATGGCCCGATGATCTGCCATTCTTTGTCCGTCAGTTCATAGCGACGCCGCGTCATACGCCCCTCCGTTTTCGAAGGGCGCCTGAATCACGCGAATGCCAGCAGCTCAACCAATTTTATGAGTTCACGCCCTA
>NZ_FMWX01000011.1 GCF_900103265.1 Sphingomonas sp. NFR15
CCGGTCAGGCCTCAGAGCTTTCGCGAGACGACATCCTGCAGCATCGCCTTGTCGAGGCTCAGATCAGCCACCAGCCGCTTGAGCTTGGCGTTCTCCTCCTCAAGCTGACGCAGCCGGCGCATCTCCGACGGCATCAGACCCGCGTACTTCTTGCGCCACGCATAGAACGTCGCCTCGCTGATCCCCGTTTTGCGGCACACCTCGCCGACGCTCGTCCCATCCTCCGCCTGCTTCAACACGAAGGCGATCTGCGCCTCCGAAAACTTCGACCTCTTCATCGCTCACTCCGCTTCCCTGGCCCTTCTCCATAACTGGAATTTTCCAGCTCAAAACGGCCCAAGAAACGGGCAGCAGGTCAGGCAAGAGCTTCTTGGCTTAAGCCTTGCTCCTTTCGCAACCTGCGCAGATTATCGGCAAGCGTGACGCGATGGCGCGAATCATCAGTTTCCATGCTTGTAGCGGACAGGAAATGATGCAAATGCGTCTACAGCATATACGTAGCAAATCGAAGGGTTTTTGGTGTCACCATCTCTCGCATATCGAACGGTTCATGGCGAAGCGTGGTGTGGTGACGCACTCGATCTGCTCCCGACGTTGGACGACAACAGCGTCAATCTCGTGATGACCAGCCCGCCCTTCGCCCTGTTACGAAAGAAGGAATACGGAAACGAAGAACAGCGCGATTACATAGATTGGTTGACGCAGTTCGCTGCGCTGGTGCATCGCAAACTCAAGGCTGACGGCAGCTTTGTGCTAGACCTCGGTGGCGCCTATCAAAAGGGAACGCCGACGCGCAGCCTTTATAATTTCCGCGTCCCGATCCGCTTCTGCGACGATTTGGGGTTCTTCCTTGCCGAGGACTTCTACTGGCATAATCCGGCAAAGCTGCCCAGCCCGATCGAGTGGGTCAACAAGCGTAAGATCAGGGTGAAGGACGCGGTGAACCCTGTCTGGTGGTTTAGCAAGACTGAATGGCCTAAAGCCGATGTCACCAAGGTTCTGTCACCCTATAGCGACCGAATGAAAAAGCTGCTCGCCGACCCGGTGGCATTTTACAGAGCGAAAGATCGCCCAAGCGGCCACGATATCGGGATGAGCTTCGGGAAGGATAACGGTGGGGCAATCCCATCAAACCTGTTGCAAATACCGATACCGACAGCAACGGCGGATATCTGCGAGGCTGCAAAGTTGCTGGCAGCAAAGGACATCCGGCACGCTTCCCGGCAAAACTGCCGGAATTTTTCATCAAGATGCTTACCGAGCCGGGCGATCTGGTCGTGGACATATTCGCCGGGTCGAACACGACGGGCCAAGTCGCTGAATCACTTGGCCGCCGTTGGAAGGGGTTCGAAGTAAGCCGGGAATATCTGGCGGCATCCGCGTTCAGATTCCTTGATCCGACGGCAGGGAATGATGAGATATGCGCAATCCACGCGGCTATCGCGAATGGCGAGACCATGGATTTACGTCGTCAATATGGACTGCTCGCCGCTGCGGCTGAATAGCCCGCAGAGATAGACGGTTGCGATGGTGGGCGATGACGGGCTCGAACCGCCGACATTCTCGGTGTAAACGAGACGCTCTACCAACTGAGCTAATCGCCCCTCTCGGGAGCGAGCGTCTTTAGCGCAAATCGCCGGACTCGCAAGAGCGTCGCCGCCGTCGGTGCCGCGGGTGCGCGCGATATCGTCACGGTTGCATCTTTCGCACTTGTCAGCCAATGCGCCCGCACTATCTGCCCGTGCAGATATTTCGGAGACAGGCTTTGGCACGGCTCACCATCGAGGATTGCGCGACGCAGCGCGCGCCGGGGCGGATGCTCCGGCGGCTCGAACAGGACATCAAGACGCTGCTCGAGCGGCGCTTCGCGGTGGAGGACATCACCTTCACCCAGTGGATCGCGCTCAAGGTCGTGCGCGATGGCGCGATCTCGAACCCCGGCGAGCTGGCGCGCGAGCTCAACATCACCACCGGCGCCACCACCCGCCTGATCGACACGCTCGAGGAGCGCGGGCTGATCCTGCGCGATCGCAACGCCGAGGACCGGCGCGTCGTCGGCCTCAAGGTCACGCCCGCGGGCGAGGCGATGGTGGCCAAGATCGGGCAGATCGTGGTGGCGGGCTGGAACGAGCTGATCGCCGACTTCGAAGAGGATGAGGTCACCCAATTCGCGTCGATGCTGTCGCGGCTGCTGATGGTCGCCGAGCGGATGCTCGGCAAGGAAAACACGGGTTTCGCAGGGGAGACGGGGGAGTGATCCGGCCGATGATGAAACGGGGCGTCGCGGTGGCGACGGCAATGCTGCTCGCCGGCTGCGCGAGCGTGCCGCATGACGCGCCGCAGGTGGCGCAGCTCAAGCCGGCCGCGCTCGGACTGAGCGACGCCACGCCCACGCTGTCCGATCGCTGGTGGGAGTCGTTCGGCGATCCGCAGCTCGGCCGGCTGGTCGATCTCGCGCTCGCCGACAATCCCAATCTCGCCGGCGCGCTCGCCCGCGTCCGCGCCGCGCAGGCGGCGATCGACGTGCAGCGTGCCGGGCAGGCGCCGCAGATCACCGGTGACGCCGGGCTTCAGGCCGAGCGGTTCAGCGAACATTACATCATCCCGCCGCCCTATGGCGGGCGCACCTATGCGGTGCCGTCGCTCGCGGCGAACCTGTCGTGGGATCTCGATCTGTTCGGCCGCCAGCGCGCGCTGGTCGCGCAGGCGCGCTCGAGCGAACGCGCCGCCCGGCTCGATGCCGCCGCCGCGCGGCTGACGATCGCGACCTCCGTCGCGCAAGCCTACGCCAGTCTCGTCCAGGCCGATCGCCAGACCGAGATCGCCGACCGCTTCGTCGCCACGCGCGAACAGGCGCTCGGCTATGTCCAGTCGCGCATCAAGCACAAGCTCGCGAGCGAATTCGAGGCGCGCACCGCCGAGACCCTGCTCGCCGAGGCGCGGCAGGCCAAGGTGCGCAGCCTCCAGCAGCATGATCTCGCGGTCCACGCGCTCGCCGCGCTGGTCGGGCGCGGCGCGGATTTCTATCCCCAGATCGCCGCGCCGACGCTCGCGCTCGATCGCCCGCCGCCGGTGCCGGCGGTGCTGCCGGCCGATCTGCTCGGCCGCCGTCCCGATCTGCTCGCCGGGCAGGCGCGGATCGACGCGGCGGTCTCGGGTCAGGCGGTCACGCGCGCGGATTTCATGCCCAACGTCAACATCTCGGCGCTCGCCAGCCTGGCCGCGCTCGGGCTCAGCCAGTTCTTCACCGCCGGTTCGGCGCAGGTGTCGGGCGGCGCGGCGGTCCATCTGCCGATCTTCGAGGGCGGGCGGCTGCGCGCGCAATATCGCAACGCCGGCGCCGAGCTCGACCGCGCCGTCGCCGATTACAACGCCAGCGTCATCACCGCGGTGCGCGATTCGGCCGACGCGATCACCAACGTCCGCGCCGCCGATGCCGATCTCGCCCAGCAGGACAAGGTCGTCGCGGGCCTGCGCGATACGGTGCGGCTCGATGCGGTGCGCACCTCGACCGGGCTCGGCTCGCGGCTCGACGCCGTCGATTCGGGCTTCCGCCTGCTCGAAGCCGAGCAGCAGCGGATCGACGCGCAGGCCAACGCCATCACCCAACGTATTAAACTCATCGCCGCGCTGGGCGGGGGCTTCGACCCTCAAGTCGCGGTTGCCGCCAACACCAAGGGGTCGGGACTATGACCGAAGAATCGATGCGCTTTGACCGCGAACTTTCGCGCGACGACGCCGGCGACGCGCCGGTCGCCGCCGCACCGGCGGCCCCGCCGCCGCCGCCGCCCGCGCCGCCCCCCGGCAAGCCGCGCACGCGCCGGATCGCGTTCATGATCTTCGGCGCGGTGCTGCTGATCGCCGCGATCGTCTATGCGATCCACGTCCTCACCGCGCCGCCGAGCGAGGAGACCGACGACGCCTATGTCGGCGGCAACGTGGTGAGCGTGACGGCGCGCGACGGCGGTACCGTGCTCGCGATCCATGCCGACAACACCCAGGCGGTCAAGCGCGGCCAGCCGCTGATCGATCTCGATCCCGCCACCACCGATGTCGCGCTGCAAGCCGCCGAGGCCGCGCTCGGCCAGGCGGTGCGCGGCGTGCGCTCGGACACCGCCTCGGTCGACGAGGCCGGCGCCGAGATCGCGCAGGCCCGCGCCGATCTCGCCAAGGCGCGCAGCGATCTCGCCCGCCGCAAGGGCGCGGCGGTCGACGGCGCGGTCTCGGGCGAGGAGGTCAGCCACGCCGCCGATGCCGTCGCCACCGCCAGCGCCGCGCTCAACCTCGCGCTCGCCAAGCGCGCGCAGGCGGCGAGCGCGGTCGCCGGCACCAGCGTCTATACCAACCCGCGCGTGCTCGCCGCGATCGCCAACGTGCGCCAGGCCGCGATCAATTCGAGCCACATGCGGATCGTCGCGCCGATGGACGGCGTGGTCGCACAGCGCACCGTTCAGCTCGGCCAGCGGATCGCGCCCGGCACGCCGCTGATGGCGGTGGTCCCGCTGGACAGTCTGTGGTTGGACGCCAATTTCCGCGAGACGCAACTCGCGAAGATCCGCGTCGGCCAGCCCGCGACGATCACCGCCGACGTGTACGGCAGCAAGCTCGCCTTCCACGGCCATGTGCTCGGCCTTGGCGCCGGTAGCGGCAGCGCCTTCTCGCTGCTGCCCGCGCAGAACGCCTCGGGCAACTGGATCAAGATCGTCCAGCGCGTGCCGGTCCGCATCGCGCTCGATCCGCGCGAGCTGCGCGCGCACCCCTTGCGCGTCGGCCTCTCGGCGAACGTCACGGTCGATACCAGCGATCAGTCCAAGCCGCTCGTCGCGATGAGCTCGCCCCCAGCAGGTGGCACGCAGCAAAGCCTCGACGGGGGTGCGCAGGTCGAGGCGCGTATCCGCCAGATCATCGCGCAAAACCTCGGACGCGGCCGGTGAGCACCCAGCCCGGAGCGGCCGCCGGGCCGCCGCCGCTCGCGGGCCTCGCGCTCGCGGTCACCGCGGTCGCGCTCGCGCTCGGCACCTTCATGCAGGTGCTCGACGGCACCATCGCCAACGTCTCGCTGCCGACGATCGCGGGCAGTCTCGGCGTGAGTTCGGACAACGGCACCTGGGTCATCACCTCGTTCGCGGTCGCGAACGGCGTGACGGTGCCGCTGACCGGCTGGTTCATGCAGCGCTTCGGGGTGGTCAAGACCTTCACCGTCTCGGTGTTCGCCTTCTCGGTCGCCTCGTTCCTGTGCGGCATCGCCTGGGATCTGCCCTCGCTGATCTTCTTCCGCATCCTCCAGGGCGGCGTCTCCGGCCCGATGATTCCGGGCAGCCAGGCGCTGCTGATCGCGATCTTCCCGCCCCACAAGCGCGGCACCGCGCTCAGCATCTGGTCGATGACGACGCTCGCCGCGCCGGTGATGGGGCCGGTGCTCGGCGGCTACATCTCCGACAACTATCATTGGAGCTGGATCTTCCTCATCAACGTGCCGATCGGCGTGGCGGCGGGGTTCGTGAGCTGGCAGTCGCTCAAATCGCGCGAGACGCCGACGCGGAAGGTGCGGATCGACACGGTCGGCCTGATCCTGCTCGCCTTCTGGGTGTTCAGCCTCCAGACGATGCTCGATCTCGGCAAGGATCGCGACTGGTTCAACAACCCGCTCATCGTCGTGCTGACGATCTGCGCGGTGGTCGGCTTCGTCGCCTGGGTGATCTGGGAGCTGACCGAAGGCCAGCCCGCGGTCGATCTCACCTTGTTCGCGCGGCGCAACTTCGCGCTCGGCACGCTCGCGATCTGCCTCGGCTATGCGGTGCTGTTCGCCAACAACCTGCTGCTGCCGCTCTGGCTGCAGGAACAGATGGGCTATACCGCCACCTGGGCGGGGCTGGTCGCCGCGCCCGCCGGGATCATGGCGGTCATCATGACGCCGATCATCAGCCGGCTCAGGATCGACGTGCGCTGGATCGCGTCGTTCGCGTTCGTCTGTTACGCGATCTCGTTCTTCATGCGCTCGCGCTACACCCCCGATGCGAGCTTCCTCGTGCTCGCGGCGCCGCTGTTGTTGCAGGGCGTGGCGATGGCGGCGTTCTTCGTGCCGCTCATCACCATCCTGCTCGATGGCGTGCCGCCGGAGAAGGTGCCCTCGGCGTCGGGCATCTCCAACTTCGCGCGCATCACCGCGGGCAGTTTCGCCGCCTCGCTCACCACCACCTTCTGGGATCGGCGCGAGGCGCTCCACCAGGCGCGGCTGACCGAGGCGGGCAGCGACTGGTCGCCGGTCTATCGCCAGGCGCTCGAACAGCTCCAGGCGTTCGGCGCCAGCCCCGGCCAGGCGGTCGGCGTGGTGATGCGGCAGATCGTCGGCCAGGCGTATCTGCTGTCGTCGCTCGAGATCTTCTGGCTGTGCGGCTGGATCTCGATCGTGCTGGTCGGCGTGGTGTGGATGGCGAAGCGCCCGGCCCCCGCCAATCACGGCCCGGTGGCGGATTGAGGTCGTGGTTGGGCGGTGCGGGGCGGTCTGGCCGTCCCCTCAAAACACCGTTCGTGCTGAGTAGCCGCCGAGTAGCCTGCGCAGCAGGCATATCGAGGTGGCGTATCGAAGCACACGCCGCGCGCGCAACCTGTGCTTCGATACGAGCTCTCGATACGGGCCTTCGGCCCTACTCGAGCTCTACTCAGCACGAACGGCTGGAAAACGCCATCGCACCCCTCACTCGGGCCCGACCGGCGCAAACTATCCCCGTTCGGCCCGAGCGAAGTCGAGGGCCGGCCCACGGGCGCAGGTGCCTCGACTTCGCTCGGCACGAACGGTTTGGGAGATAGTACTGGGCTATAGCTGGAGCCCCCCCTCACTCCGGCTCGATCGGCCGCCCCGGCGGCAGCCGCAGCACCCCGATCAGCCCGCCGGTGATCGTCCCAAGCCCGAACGCCTCGATCTTGCCGATCACATGCTCGCTCGCCACGCCGGCGACAATCGCGACGGTGAAGATCACCGCGAGCGCGGCGAGCGTCGCGAGATAGGCGATCAGATGGTCACGCTGGTTCATCATATCCTCCTCCTTGCCGCTATTGCCCGGCCAACGGCCGCATCAGCGCGGCGGCGTCGATCCCGGCCGCCGACAGGATCGCGCCGCGCGTGCCGGGGTGGACGCCGTTCCAGCCCGGCGCGTCGGTGATCCGATAGGCGCTGGTCGCATCGGGCAGCGTCGTCCACGGATCGGCGATCAGCACCTGCGTCGCGCCATTGCCGCCGATGCCGCGAAACTGCCCCGCGCCGGTGCCCGACACGATTTCAAGTTCGGCGCCGCGCAGCGCTCCCGGTGCCCATGCCTTGCTCGTATCGTTGAAGCTGTTGCCGGTGTTGCCGCCGGTCGACGTGCCGCTCGCGTAGATCGTTGTGGCGGGCGGCGAGAAGCCGCCGTCGCGCGTCGGCACGCCGTCCGCATCCACCTCCAGGCCCGCGCAAGGGTCGGCGACGCGCGCCACGCCGGCATTGACGATCCCCGCCACCTGCGCGTTCGCCTGCGCGACGAACCCGTCCGGCCCGGACTCGCGCAGCCACTGGTTGAACAGCACGCGCGCGGCCTCATAGGCGTCCTTGCTCTGCCCGGCCATCGTCAGGAACCCGTCGGTCGAGGTCGGCGCGGGCAGGATCGTCGCGGCGATGAACACCTGCCCCGGCGCGCCACCCCCGCGCGGCATCATGAACGCCTTGGCCGCCTGCAAGCGCACCGCCTTCATCGCCGCGACCGCCTGCGCGGGCGAAAGCCCGAGCACGCCGATGTCGTAGCTCAGGTCGTTGCGGCCATAGGCCCACAGCACATGCGTCGCATAGCCCGACGCCTCGAAGCGCGACGCGAAGTTCCACACCTGCACCGCGTCCATCTCACGCTCGCCCGGCAGCGCGAGCAGCATGTGCGGATAGGCCGCGAACGCGCGCAGCGCCCAGCCGCCGGTGAAATAGCCGTAGCCCGCGTCATCCACCTTGGCGACGATACTGTCCCCCGCGATCGCGATCGACGGCGCGACCGTGCCGTCCGAGCACGTGCCGAGCACCGCCAGCGCGGACCAGCCGGCGGCGAATTGCGGCGCGCCGACGGTCACGTCGCCGGCGGCATTGTCGAACACGCGCTCGGCGGTGGAATTGACCGCATAGCCCTCGCCGCTGTCGGTGCCGAAGCCGCTGGTGCCGCCGCGCAGCGACACCGTGCTGAAATACTGCTGCCCCGCCGCCGCCTGGGTGACGGCGGAGCGTTCGTAGAAAGCCGCCCCCGGCGCGAGCGACGCCGAAACGGGATCGGACAGCATCAGATTGGGGAAGGCGTAAGCGGCGGTCGCCGGCGTCAGCGTCGCGGTCGGCTGCCCGCCCCAGCGCACGGGTGCGCGCGGCTGCTGCTGGTCGGTCCTGGTGCCGGCGAATTCGAACGCGCTGTGGACGGTAATGGGGTAGGGGTTCTGCCGCTCCTTGGGCGCGGACGGGCTGCCCGCCGAACTGGTGTTCGCCCAGCCGTAATTGCCCGCGAGCAGCCGCAGGCCCGTCGCGGTGCAACCGGCGAGATTGCGATGCAACACGCGCACCGTGTTGGACGTGCCCGCGCCCAGCGTGGCGGCGAGGCCATACCATTGCTCGGCGCCCGAGATGACCGAAAGGCGCGGCTGGCGCGTCGCGGCGGCGGCGTTGGCGCGCACCGCGAGGCCGCGCGCGGCGGGATCGCTCCCGGCGGTCGCAGGTGGGGCGACCAGCAGCGCGGCAAGCGCGAAGGCGAACCGCGCGCTCATTGCGCCACCACATAGTTGAGCGTGCCCGCGCACACCCCGCACAGCAGATACACCTGCGTGCCGGCGATGGTCTCGGCGGTGATCGCGCTGTTCACCGGCGCGGTATATGGCCCGCCGATCGCCACGTCGAAGATCGTCAGCGGCAATTTGGTCGTGCCGCCGTCGATGCTGTCGCGCATCTCGCAGGAGAACACCGCGTCGTCGGCGCTCCACAATTTCAGGCCGATCTCGCGCCCGAGCTGCGGCACCATCGGCCCGATCGTCGCGGTACCGTCCGCGAAGCGCGCCGCGCCCGAGGTCGGCGCCACCGCGCTCGCCGTGACGCTGCCCGCGAGCGGCGTCGAGATCGCCGCGCCGAGCGGACCCTGCGTGGTCGGCAGCGGCGCCGTCGGGCTGACGGCCATGCAACTGCTGTCGCTCTGGCGCACGCACGGCGCCTGGATCGGCGCATAGCCGCCCGGCGCCTGCACCGACGCGGCGCTCTGCGCATGCGCCGGCGCGGACAGCAGCGCGGCGGCGAGGAAGAGAAGTCTCATGGAGCGAATCCCTGCTGGCTTGTGACGCCGCAGTCGCTACCGCAATCGGCACGCTGTAGGACAGGGATTTAACCGTTGCGGTTATAAATGACGCAACCGTCCACGCGCTTCCCCAACGCCGTTCGCACTGAGCGCAGTCGAAGTGCGTGCCCCAGGCGGCGCGCGCGCGACACGTCCTTCGACTGCGCTCAGGACGAACGGATTGGGGGGGGGCGGGGCTCAGCACCAACGAACGGGAAGGACCGGCTACCCCACCCACCCGGCGCCGTCGTCCCGCCCGGCCGCCGCCACCCCCACCAGCGACCAGCCCGCCGGCAGATAGTCCACCGACATATAGAAATAGAACGCACAGCTCCCGTCGCGCCGGTAGCTGCCGCCCTTGAGAATCCCGAAAGCCGCCGTCCCGCTGAACACCGGCGCGCCGCTGTCGCCGCCCATGCAGGTCGGCCCGGCGACCGTCACCCAATTGGGCAGGCACGCGCCGCCGCACAGATCGCCCGCCGGCGCGAAATCGGTCAGCTCGACCTCGGCGCAGCTATAGCCGGTGCGCTCGCCGCGGTGGCAGACGAAATCGCCCGCGCGGGTGGCGGCGCGGGCGCGCGCGGCGGTGACGGGCCGGTCGATCGTGCGCGCGGCATCGACGTAGAACAACGCCGGGAGCGGCGCCACGCTGAGGTTGATCTGCACGTCCTGATAGCCCCAGCCCCATTGGCCGAGAAAGTCGAGCGGCACGATCCCGCCGCCCGGCTCGCGGTAGCGCAACACGTCGGGGCAATGCGCGGCGGTGGTGACGCCGAAGCGCGCGCCGTCGGTGACGTTGAACCCGGTCGTGCAGAGATAGCGGCGGCTATCGTCGGGGTTGAGGCCATCGACGCGCGATCCGCCCTCGGGCGCGAAATCCGCGTCGCGCTCGATCATCCGCAGCCGCACCGGCACCCCGGCCAGCCCCTCGATCCGCTGGCGGATCGCCGCGCGCTCGGCCGGCGCGGCGCTGCCGATCGTCACCACCAGTTCGCCGGTGCGCTGGTCGAGCCCCATGCTCGGCGGCGACGGCAAAGCGGCGCGGATCGCCGCCTGATGGTTGGTCATCGCCCACACCACCTGCTCGCGCGTCGCGCGAGCGCCGGTGCGGAATACCACCGGCACCACCATCCCGCCCGCGACGATCCGCTCAGGCGGCACCGCCGCGCCGCCGGTCAGCGTCACGACGATGCGATAGGCCGGGCGATGCTCGATCGCGATCCCCGCGAGCCGGTCGCGAAACCGCACGGCGAGTGCATCGGTCGCGGCCACGCTTTCGGCTTGCGCGCGCAGCCGCCGGATCGCCTCTTCGATCGGCACGTCATACTGGCGGGCGTATGCGGCGCCGTCCTGGAGCAGCGCCTGGCTTTCGGTCTGCGCGCCGGGCAGCGGCGGCGCGGCGGGCGGCAGGTTGGACACGGCGACCACCGGCGCGGCGAGCGGCGGCGGAATGATTTGCGCGGTGGCGGGGGCGCTCCAGAGCGGGAGGGTGAGGAGAAGGGCGAGGAGAAGGCGGGGCATGCCGGGTACGTACCGTGGTGGGGCGGCGGATGCACCTCACCCGCCCCGGCGAATCGAAACGGTGAGGCGCAACAGGAATGCAGAGTAAGGGCGGCCCGTGCCTTCACATTCTATTTATTTAAGTCGCATTATCGTAATTGATTTTGCGGCATCATCTACGTGACTGACTTCATTCTTTTGGCCAACCGACCCGGAGCATCTGTGGGCTGGCGGCGGCGCCAGATCTGCGAAGACATCATCCAGACTAAGTCGTTCGGTTCGGCGCTTGTCAGCGCATTAAACGCTTTAAGCACATCTGCTCGTATACCCCAGTTCCCGTTTTTATTTTTCTGGACGTACGAAAGGCCAAACTTCTTACGGATCATTGCGCTTGCGCGGCTTTGTGTCAATCGCCCGTGACCAGGCGGAATCAAGGTAACCAAATATTCAGCCACCCTGCGAGCTGGAACATCTTCATAACTTGGCGTCATTGAGATTACTCCATCGGGACGGATGATGGGCTGGCAGCTATGCCGCCAGCCCACTGCATTCATTTCTTTGGTGGCTTTTTACGCACAACCCGCTTGATCGTATCAACGATTGACCCCTTTTTATCAGCTTGGGCTTTCTTAACCGTCTTAAATCTGCCTGTTCCGGCATCACGTCCAATCTTCATCTGCTTGCTCCAAGATTGATGAGACTCACACGCGCCATCCCGAAAAAGTACCGGCCGCAGCCGAAGCTGCGGCCGGGGGCGAGAGTGTCACTCGTCGTCGACGAGCCAGCAGAACGCACGCTTGCCATACTGGCGAGCGAAAATGCGCGTCCCGTCCGGCAGCGTCTTCCACGGGCGACACACCCACCGCTTACCGCGGGGAGGTGGCGACATGGACGCCTCCGTACGTTGGCGGCCCGATGATCTTTGCGTCCCGAATCTTGTCGTGCTAACGCACGTGCCGCCAAGCGAAGCTTCGGATCGCGAACCTGCACAGGGGCCGCGGTTCTGAGCAAGGTCTAAGGGGTGCGGGCCATTAGGTCAGCACCCCTTATTCGTGAGGGATGCTGGAAGAAACGGCAATGCCGTCTTCAGCACCCGAAGTCGTACATCTGCCGCGTCCCGCGACAACCCCGATCGACGCATCAGCTCGCTGATGCTCGTACAGACTTGGACCATTTCCGCGGGCGCGAGAAAAGCGCCAGCAAAGTTGTCGGCCTGCCATTCCGGATCTACGAAGGCCTTTACCTCACCGCGAGCCAGCGATGCAGATTTGCCCGTATGAAGCATGAGGTGGCCAAATTCATGAGCTAAGGTGAAGGGGTATCGCGCGTGACCACCTCGCGCAGAGTCGTAGCACGACTGGCTGATCCGGATCAGGCGCTCAGTCGTGGATGTCGTCGCTTCAGCGTCACCGAGATCACGATCTGGCACGATCTCATACCTAAAACCCTCCAGGTGTACCGGGAGCACCAATTCGATCAGGCGAAGCATATCCACGCGATCGAAAAGGCTGATTCCAAGAGCTGCCCGAACAGCATTCGCAAATTTCTCGATATTCGCCCGGCTGAGTGGAGCAACGACCACGCGGGAGTTCATTTTCCACCCCCACGCAATAGCTTCGCGATGCCGTCCTTTGCTTCAGGGGTCAGGCGAGCGAACTCATGCGCGAGCTCACCCGCCAAAATTCGGTCCGATGCTGGCGCGCTGTCCGCGACCTGAATCTTGAACTCAGCCATGGAGAGCGCCGCCTGCTGGCGTAGCTCGCTGGTGGCGATCATGTTTAAGCCCATCAATTGGGCCACGCGGTCCGCAAACCCATGAGGAATAGACTTTTTGCCGGATTCGATCTGGCTCAGGTAGCTCGAACTGACGCCGAGTGCGTCGGCCATGCTGCCCAACAGCATTTCGCGTTCGATCCGGAGATGGCGAACTGCCTTCCCGAACGGGGTCATTGCATTGATCCTTCATATTCACAAAGCCCCCTGCTGCCCTTGCGAGTCGTACCCATGTCTGCCCCCCAATACTCTCTTGCCAACTTGTTTACCAGAAAGTGAAATGGCTTGGCAAGGGAGTTGTTCCTACGCCGTCGCGTCCACTCCCAATGCCCAACACAATCATTGACCCCGCCCCCGCCCTGCGCTCCAACCGCCACCAGGGGGATCAACCATGCGCGACTCATCCGGCACCAAGGCCTTCGCCTTCACGGGCGACTGGCGCGAGTTCGCGCCGATCGCCTTCACCAATCTGCTGCTGAGCATCGTCACGCTCGGCGTCTATCTGTTCTGGGCGCGCACGCGCGAACGGCGCTATCTGTGGAGCCGCACGCGCTTCATCGACGATCGGCTCGAATGGACCGGCACCGGGCGCGAGCTGATGGTCGGCTATGGCCTCGCGATGCTGATCTTCGTGATCCCATTCGGCTTCATCAACCTCGTCGTGCTCAACAGCGCGGTGATGCGCGGGCATGAGGGGCTGGCCGGGCTGATCGGCCTCGCGCTGTACCTCGCCTTCTTCTTCCTCACCGGCGTCGCGATCTTCCGTGCGCTGCGCTACCGGCTCAGCCGCACGCTCTGGCACGGCATTCGCGGCGGCAGCGACACGTTCGGGCTGGCGTTCGGCTGGAGCTATTTGTGGAAGAGCGTGCTGGGGTCGTTCTCGCTCGGGCTGCTCGTCCCCTGGACGATGACGAGCCTGTGGAACGAGCGCTGGGGCGAGATGAGCTTCGGCCCCTATCGGTTTGAGGCGAACGCGCGCGCCGCGCCGGTCTTCGTGCGGTTCCTGCTCTTCTATCTGGCGCCGGTGGTCTTCGTCTTCGCGGTGATCGCGCTGGCGGTGCTGGGCGTGGTCGCGGGCGGGCTGGGCTCGTGGCGGAGCCTGCCCGCCGGCGGCGCCGCGCCCTTCGTGCTGTTCGCGGTTGTGGCGGGGTTCTACGTGCTGTTCTTCGTCGTGCTCGGGCTGATCGCCTTGGTCTATTATGCGGCCTATTTCCGCGAGGCGGTGGGGGCGCTGCGGCTCGGCGACCTCGACTTCGCCTTCACCGCGACCACGCGGGATTGGATCGCGCTGTTCGCGGGCAACATCGCGCTGGTGGTGGGTACGCTCGGCATCGGCCAGATCTTCGTGGGCTACCGCAACTGGAGCTTCTTCATCCGCCACATGCACGCCTATGGCGAGATCGATCTCGCCAGCCTCACCCAGTCCACCACGCGCCGGCCGGGCCAGGGCGAGGGGCTGCTCGACGCGTTCGACATCGGCGCGATCTGATGCGCGTGTGGCATTACGACGGCGTGAGCGCGCTGCGCCGTGCGCCGGAGTTGGTGGCGGAGGGCGATGCGTTCGTTCTGGTCGAACGCGACCGCTCGGAAGGCCCCTATCGCTTCGCCGATCTCGTCGCCCGCGATACCGTCGACGGCGATGCGATCTACGGCCTAAAGGGTTCGAGCGGCTGGAGAATAGGATTCCCCGGCGGCGTCCCGGCCGATCTTTCGGCGTTGCTCCCCTCTCCAACACGCTACGGCGGTTTCATCGACCGGATCGGCCTCTGGCCCGCGGCCGCGCTGTGCGCGATGTTAGCGACGATTGCCGTCGCCGCGTTCCTGATGACGCCCGCGCTCGTCGCCCGCGCCGTCCCGCGCTCGGTCGAACGCAAGCTCGGCGACATGATGGCCGGCGATTTCGGCGACCGCGCCTGCGCCGGCCCGAACGGCCCGCAAGCGCTCGCCGCGCTCGTCGCGCGCATCGATCCGGGCGATCCAGACGCGCGCGTCAGCGTCGTCAACCTGCCGATCGTCAACGCCGTGACATTGCCGGGCGGCCGCATCGTGCTGTTCGACGGCCTCATCAAAGCCGCCGCCTCGCCCGATGAAGTCGCCGGCGTGATCGCGCACGAGCTCGGCCATGTCCGCCACCGTGACGTGCTCGAATCGTTGCTCCGCCAGCTCGGCTTGAGCGTGCTGCTCGGCGGGCTCGACGGTCATGTCGGCGGCTACACCAACGCGCTGCTCGCCTCGGCATATTCGCGCGACGCCGAGGCGCGCGCCGACGGTTATGCGATCGACGCGCTCGCGCAGGCGCACATCTCGCCGCTGCCGACCGCGCGCTTCTTCAAGCGGCTCGCCGCGGGTGAGGACGGCGGCGGGATCGGCCGCCTCACCGCGTATCTCTCGACGCATCCGATGTCGCAGGACCGCGCCGCCCGCTTCATCGCTGCGGCGAAGCAGCACCACGACGATCGTCCGGTGCTGAATGCCGATCAATGGGGCGCGCTGCGCGACATCTGCTCAACCGATCCCAACGCACGCGCGCCGGGTCTCCGCTTCTAGGTTTGCCCGGCGTTCCGGCCGCGCGTAAGGTGGCGCGCATGACCGATCCCCGCCCAGCGCTCGCCTATCATCTCACGCCGGGCGCAGGCCCGACGATCGTCTTCCTGCCCGGCTACGCCTCGGACATGACCGGCGCCAAGGCGCTCGCGATCGAAGCCTGGGCGAAGGCGACCGGCCGCGCGTTCCTGCGCTTCGATTACGGCGGCTGCGGCGCGAGCGAGGGCGCATTTGAAGACCAGACGCTCGCCAACTGGCGCGACGATGTGCTCGCGCTGCTCGATCAGTGCGTCGAGGGGCCGGCGGTGCTGGTCGGCTCGTCGATGGGCGGCTGGCTGATGCTGTTGATCGCGCGCGATTACCCCGCAAAGGTCGCCGCGCTGGTCGGCATCGCGCCAGCGCCCGACTTCACCGACTGGGGCTTCACCGTCGAGGAAAAGCTGGCGATCCTCTCCGGCGGCCGGCTCGAGCGCCCATCGCCCTATGCCGACACCCCGACCGTCTATACCCGCACCTTCTGGCAATCGGGCGAGGCCAACCGGCTGATGTTCGGCCCGATCGCCATCGACGTGTCCGTGCGCCTGATCCACGGCATGTTCGATCGCGACGTGCCGTGGAACCGAAGCGTTCGCCTCGCCGAACTGATCCGTTCACCCGATGTCCAGCTTACGCTCGTCAAGGACGGCGATCACCGATTGTCGCGCGATGCGGATATCGCGCGGATCATCGGCCTGATCGAACAGGTTGCACCGCGCTCATGATCCTGCCCCTTCTGCTCCTCGCCGCCGCGCAGAAGGCGCCGCCCCCCACCAATCCGACGCAGAACCGCTATGAACGCTGCGTCGATCTCGCCGGGCGCGATCCCGCCGCGGCTGAGGGTGAAGCGAGCCGCTGGATGCTCGATGGCGGCGGATTTCTTGCCCACCAGTGTCTTGGCATCGCCTATACCAACGAAGGACGTTGGTCCGCCGCCGCCGCCGAGTTCGAGCTGGCGGCGCGCGCGGCCGATGTCGCCCGCGATGATCGCAGCGCCTATTATTGGGCGCAGGCGGGCAATGCCTGGCTCGGCGCCAAGGACGCCAGCAAGGCGCGCGCCGATCTGGACGCGGCGCTCGCACCGCACATCCTCGTCGGCTTGCAAAGCGGCGAAGCCTATCTCGATCGCGCGCGCGCCTTCGTCGCCGCCGGCGACATGAAAGCCGCGCGCGCCGATCTCGATCAGGCGCTGCTCGCGGCGAGCAGCGATCCGCTCGCCTGGCTGCTGTCGGCGACGCTGGCGCGGCGCGTGGGCGACATGCCGCGCGCGCAGACCGACATCGCCGAAGCGCTCAAGCGCTCGTCCGACGACGCCTCGGTCCAGCTCGAAGCGGGCAACATCGCCGCGAAATTGGGCGACGAGGCCGGCGCGAAAACGGCATGGGGCCGTGCCGCGCAGCTCCAGCCCGGCAGCGACGCCAACAAGGCCGCCATCGCGGCACTGGCGCAATTCGACACGCCGGCAAAGCCGTAGCTGGCACTCACGGGCCTGCGCGCCTATCTGCGCCATGTCACAACAGGAGCCTGTCCCGGTGAAATTCCTCCACACCATGATCCGCGTCACCGATCCGGCGGCGACGATCGCATTCTTCGAACTGATCGGGCTTAGCGAAGTGCGCCGTATCGAAAGCGAGCAGGGCCGCTTCACGCTGATCTTTCTGGCAGCGCCCGGCCAGGAGGGCGTGGCAGAGGTCGAGCTGACTCACAATTGGGATCCTGAAGCCTATACGGGCGGCCGCAATTTCGGCCACCTCGCCTATCAGGTCGATGACATTTACGAGACGTGCCAGCGGCTGATGGACGCGGGCATCACGATCAACCGTCCGCCCCGCGACGGGCACATGGCGTTCGTGCGCACGCCCGACAACATCTCGATCGAGCTGTTGCAGGATGGTCGACTGCCCCCGGCGGAGCCGTGGGCATCGATGCCCAACACCGGAGTCTGGTGACATGACAGGGGTGCGCGCGTTTCTCGACCTTTCGGGCGCGCACTTCCCGCTTCTTCAGGCGCCGATGGCGGGCTTCGCCGGCGCGGAGTTGGCCATCGCCGCGATTGGCGCCGGCGCCGTCGGCTCGCTCGCCTGCGCGACATTGTCGCCCGACGACGTCATCGGGACCGTGGCGCGGATCCGCGCGGCGGTGAGGGGGCCGCTCAACCTCAACGTCTTTTGCCACCGGCTCGGGCCGGTGCCCGATACGGCCGCATGGGAAACGCAACTCGCGCCCTGCTACGTCGCCGAGAATCTATCGCGACCCACCGCCGCACCACCGCTGCGCCGCCCGTTCGACGCTGCGATGGCCGACGCGATCGACGCGGTACGGCCCGAGATCGTCAGTTTCCACTTCGGGCTGCCCGAACCCGTGCTGCTGGAACGCGTGCGCGCGACCGGCGCGCGATTGATCGGCAACGCGACCACCGTTGCCGAGGCGCGGTTTCTCGCGTCGCGTGGCTGCGACGCGATCATTGCACAGGGCTTCGAAGCCGGCGGCCATGCCGGTCATTTCCTGAACGAGCACAGGCCGGTCGGATTGATCGCGCTGGTGCCGGCGATTGTCGATGCGGTCACCGTACCCGTGATCGCGGCCGGCGGCATTGCTGATGAGCGCGGCGTGCGCGCCGCCATCGCATTGGGTGCCGCAGCGGTGCAAGTCGGCACGGCCTTCCTGCGCACGCCGGAAGCGCGCCCGAGTGCTCCCCACCGCGCCGCACTGGGTGCCGCCAGCGCTGATGACAGCGTCTTCACCAACCTGTTCTCGGGCGGGCTGGCGCGTGGCTTGCGCAACCGATTGATCGAGGCGATCGGTCCCGTCAGCGCCGCCGCGCCGCCCTTCCCTTATGCCAGCGCGGCGGTGGCGCCGCTTCGGGCGCATGCCGAGAGCGAGGGGCGCGGCGACTATTCACCGCTCTGGGCCGGGCAAGGCGTCGCGCTCGCGCACGCGGAGCCGGCGGCCGCGCTCACCCGCCGGCTCGGCCTCGCCGCGCTCGCCATGGAGGATTTCGCATGACCGATCTCGACATCGTTCGGATTCCCGCGTTTACCGACAATTACATCTGGCTGGTCCACGATCCTGTCTCCGCCGAGACGGTCGTGATCGATCCCGGCGACGCCACGCCGGTGCTTGCGGAGGCAGAGCGGCGCGGCTGGACGATCGGTCAGGTCTGGAACACGCATTGGCATGCCGACCACACCGGCGGAAACGCCGCGATCAAGGCCGCAACCGGCGCGACCATCAGCGGGCCGGCGGCCGAGAGCGCGAAGATTCCGACGCTCGATGTTCCCCTCGAGGATGGCGACACCGTCCGCATAGGCGCGCATGTCGCGCATGTGATCGCCGCCCCAGGGCACACCGCCGGGCACATCCTATTCCATCTCTCCGACGACGCGACGATCTTCGTAGGCGACACCCTGTTCGCGATGGGGTGTGGCCGGCTGTTCGAAGGGACGCCCGAACAGATGTTCGCCAACATGAAGCGGTTGGCGGCCATGCCTGGCGAGACGTCGGTCTACTGCGCGCACGAATACACCCAGAGCAACGCCCGCTTCGCGCTGGTCACCGAGCCGGACAATGCCGGGATCGTGGCACGGACGCGCGACGTCGATACGCTCCGCGCGGCGGGCGCGGCCACGGTGCCGACGACGATCGCGCTCGAACGCGCGACCAATCCCTTCTTGCGCGCGGACTCCGCGGGGCAACTCGCCGCGCGGCGGGCGGCCAAGGATAGTTTCCGAGGGTAGCCGCGTTACCGGCGCCTGAGCTTTCGAAAGGCCAAGCTGATGTACCGCTTCATCCTTCCCGTCATGCTGTTATGCGCCGGCACCGCCGCGCTTTCCTCGGATCAAGGGTATGCCGCGCGTGAGGCGGCCAAGAACAAGGCGGAGCTGGACAAGGCGCTCGCCGGGCTTGTTCCGGGCAAGCCGCAGCAATGCCTCGACAGCCGCGATCAATATGAGACGCAGCGGATCGGCGACACGATCCTCTACAAAGTCTCCCGCCGGAAAATCTACCGCGCCGACACCAACGGCGGCTGCTTCGGTCTCGATCGCGGCGACGCGATCGTGTCGCAGCAGTTCGGCTCGCAGCTCTGCGCGGGCGACCCGATCCGCACGGTCGATCTGACGAGCCACATCCCAAGCGGGTTCTGCACGATCCGTCAGTTCGTACCGTATACCGCGCCCAAATGAGGCGCGGCACACGGTCACGGTGCTCTTTATAGCACGAACCGCGACAGATCGGTGTTGCGCGCGATGCTCGACAGTTGCTTCTCGACGTAAGCGGCATCGACCACCGCGGTCTCGCCTTGGCGATCCTCGGCATCGAAGCTGACTTCCTCGAGCAGCTTCTCCATCACCGTCTGCAGGCGGCGTGCGCCGATGTTCTCGATCTCGCCATTCACTTCGGCGGCGATCCGGGCGATCGCGCGGATACCATCCTCGGTGAACTCGATCCCCACCCCCTCGGTGCCGATCAGAGCGACATATTGCTGGGTGAGCGACGCCTTGGTGTCGGACAGGATCGCGACGAAGTCATCCTCGGTCAGCGCCTTCAGCTCGACGCGGATCGGCAGGCGGCCCTGAAGTTCGGGCAGCAGGTCGCTCGGCTTGGCGACGTGGAACGCGCCGCTCGCGATGAACAGCACGTGGTCGGTCTTCATCGGCCCGTATTTGGTCGCGACCGTCGTGCCCTCGATCAGCGGCAGCAGGTCGCGCTGGACGCCTTCGCGGCTGACCGAACCGCCGCGCACGTCGCTCACCGCGATCTTGTCGATCTCGTCGAGGAAGACGATGCCGTTCTCCTCGGCGTTGGTGAGCGCGATGCGGCTGACCTCATCCTGGTCGAGACGCTTGTCGGCCTCCTCCTCGACGAGCTTCTCCCACGCGGCAGGCACGGTGAGCTTGCGGCGCTTCAATTGCTGGCCGCCGAACGCCTTGCCCATCATCTCGGTGAGGTTGATCATCTGCGGCGCGCCGCCGGGCACCTCGAACGGCATCTGCGGCGCCTGTTCGAGTTCGATCTCGATTTCGGTGGTGTCGAGATGGCCGTCGCGGAAGCGCTGGCGGAACGCCTCGCGCGTCGCCTCGCTCGCGCCCTTGCCGGTGAGCGCGTCGAGCAGCCGCGCCATCGCGGCTTCCTCGGCCTTGTCCTTCACCGCGACGCGGCGGCGTTCCTTTTCGAGCCGGATCGCCTCCTCGACGAGATCGCGCGCGATCTGTTCGACGTCGCGGCCGACATAGCCGACCTCGGTGAACTTGGTCGCCTCGACCTTGACGAACGGGGCGTCGGCGAGCTTGGCGAGGCGGCGGCTGATCTCGGTCTTGCCGCAGCCGGTCGGCCCGATCATCAGGATGTTCTTGGGCGTGACCTCGTCGCGCAGATCGGCGCCGAGCCGCTGGCGCCGCCAGCGGTTGCGCAGCGCGACCGCGACCGCTTTCTTGGCGTCGGCCTGGCCGATGATATGCGCGTCGAGCGCGCGGACGATGGCTTTGGGGGTGAGGGAGTCGTTCATGGTTTTATCCGTCGCCCCGGCGGAGACCGGGGCCGTTAGGTGAAGTTCGGAACGCTGGTTGCTCTGCGACAACGCAGCGGCCCCGGCCTGCGCCGGGGCGACGAGGATTACGCGTCGGCCGCGCCTTCGATCGTCTCGATGGTGAGGCGTTCGTTGGTGTAGACGCAGACATCGGCGGCGATCTTCATCGCCTTGCGGCAGATCGTCTCGGCGTCGGCTTCATACTCGACCAGCGCGCGGGCGGCGGCGAGCGCGTAATTGCCGCCCGAGCCGATCGCGGCGATGCCGGCTTCCGGCTCGAGCACGTCGCCGTTGCCGGTGAGGATCAGCGTCACGTCCTTGTCGGCGACGATCATCATCGCTTCGAGGTTGCGGAGATATTTGTCGGTCCGCCAATCCTTGGCGAGTTCGACCGCGGCGCGGAGCAACTGGCCGTGATGCTGTTCGAGCTTGCGCTCCAGCCGCTCGAACAGCGTGAAGGCATCGGCGGTGGCGCCGGCGAACCCGCCGATCACCGAACCGTCGCCCAGCCGGCGCACCTTGCGCGCGTTGGGCTTCATCACGGTCTGGCCCTGGGTTACCTGGCCGTCGCCGGCGACGACGACACGGCCATTCTTGCGCACGGAGAGGATCGTGGTGCCGTGCCACACCACTGCATTGGAGCTGTCGTTCATGGCGCGCGATATGGGAGCGGTCGCGCGGCTGCGCAATCCGCCCCCAGAACGACCGCGCGGATTACAGCGCCTCGGCGTGCTTCTCCTCGGTGAAGCCGGTCGGGACCAGCGCGGGGCGGAAGGCGTCGCGCTCGGCGGCGGTGACCGGCGCGGTGGGATCCGGGCGGAAGGCTTCCGGCGCGCGCGCGTCGGGGCCGGGATGCGGACGCCCGGGGGCGAGATCGGGCGCGGCGTGCTCGGCGGTGCCGACGGGGCGGAGGCGATCGAACAGGCCGAAGCGCAGCGCCGCCGCGACGCCGGCGGCGATCGCGCCAAGGCCGGCGACGACGCCGATCGCGGTGGAGCGGCCTGGGGTGCCGTTCTTGGCGCCGGGCTTGGCGCGGGCGGTGGCGCCGCGCTTGGCGGCCTTGCGGGGCTTGGCGCGAGTCTCGGAAGGGGTTGCCATGCGGGTTTCCTTATGTGTGCCGAGATCAACGGGCCGGGGCGTGGTGTGTTCCGCAAATCGTCTCCGCCGCGCGCGGCCCGCGACGGCAAACATCGCGATCATCGTCCACCCGAGCCACGGTACGGGGAAGATCGCGAAAGTGGCGGCGGGTGCATCGTTTCGCGCGCATTCGCAGGCGCGCGCGGGGATGCGGGGCCGGCTGCGGGTGGCGGGACGATGGCATGAGGCGGCCTTCGCGGGTTGGAGGAAATGCCGTGCGAGGATAGCCGGAGGCGGGCGTGTAGGACAGCGCGGCGCGCAAGCGCTTGGCGCGCGCCAAGCACACGCCCGGCGCAGCCGGAGCCGCGCCCGGCCGGCGGCGCGCCAGCGCCGTCCGACGACACGGGCTTTGCCCGTGGCGCGCTGTTCGCGCACCGGAACCGCCGGTTTGAGTCGATCGACCGCGCCGAAGCCGGTATCATGACGATGCCACCTGCCCGGAGCCGTCCGCCATGTCAGACCCCCTCGCCGCCCCCGCTGAGGATGTCGCAGCCCGTTTGGATGCCTATATCGACGTGGCGATGCGGCGTCCGGTCGGGATCACGCGCGACGGGACGATGCGCGTCGTGATGCTCTCGCTCAAGGACTATGCGCGGCTGGTGCGGCGCGACCGGCAGGCGATCAGGACCGGGGATTTGGAGGGCAAGACGCTCGACGCCATCCTCAACGCCGAAATCCCCCAGAAGGCCGAGCGGTTCAATGGCTTGTTAGCCCATCACCGCGCCGCGTCGGCTGACGCGAAAGACCGCAGGCGAACCGCAGACGATCGTTAGCCGGTCAAGCTCAGCGAGGCAAGGTTGAACGCCTTGGGTCTGCAGCATGTCTTGCTCTTCGGCTCGACCGCGCGCGGCGAGGCCTCGGACTCGTCGGATGTCGATCTGGCGGTGATGCTCGACGCGGCGGCGGGGATTGACCTGTTCCGCTTTGCCGCGCTTCCGAGGACGGATCGCGGATGCTCGGCGCGCAGGTCTATATGGTAGTCGAGCCGGCGCGGATGCGGGCCGAAATCTATCGGGACCGCGTGCGCGTCTACTGAGCGAGAGGCGCTGCTGCGCATGTACCCAAGACACTGGAGGGCAGACTTTCACTCCAAACGGGCGAAAGCGTCTCGTCCTCGATACAAACCAGTTAAATCACTTGCGTAACGCTTTCGACTTATTAATACTCCGTTTTAACTGCATCAATCAGACTGGTATAGCTGTGAAGATTAGAGCGATATCCGCGAAAGGCTTTCGTACTCTCGAAGATTTTCACATAGAATTTCAACCACATTATTTGCGCGATATCGGGAAGAAATAATGCGGGTAAATCTGTCGTAGTTTCCATAGTACAGTTCTTTCTGAATGACGAAGATGAATTTCGGTATAGTCCGTTTAATTCTTCAATTTCATTTTCAAAAGATCACACGCAGTGGTCCGACGATACTATTATGACTATAGAGATTGATATATCAATTGATCGTCTTGAAGACTCAGAAATGTTTTTCTTCTTGGAGCGGTTTAGTGATTCGCCTCTAAATGGCGATCATGCCAGAGTAGTTATGCGCAATAAATATCAATTAGACGGCGAGATTAATTTGGAGTGCGAGGTCAATTCACAGAGATTAAAATATCAAGCTGCGAACGAAGTATTGAAAAAATTTCGATCTTCCCAGAACCTGATTGTACATAACTCTACCGCAAACAATCGTAACATATTTTTCGTCGGTGAATCATATACCGAGGTTTTGGAAACAAATTTCTCCTCAGACGATCGCAAGAAGATTTCTGAAGCGCAAACAAGGCTTCAAAATAGTGTGAAGCGCGCAGCGAAGCAGCACAAAGAAGATTTGGATAAGCTTTTAGGGCGACTCAGTGATAAATATCAAGTCGAATTAAGTTCCGTATCGGGTGTTAGATCTGCAAAATTTCCACTGGAAGTCAAATTAACCGACAAAAGAGTCGATATTTCACTTAAAGATTGGGGAGCCGGAACACAAAATCGAACACGGATATTGATGTCTGTCCTCGAAACTATTCGACTGCGAGATTCAGCAAATAGTGAAAATAGGACTACGCCGGTATTTATTGTCGAGGAACCGGAAAGTTTTTTGCATCCATCGGCCCAAGCTGAGTTCGGTCAGGTACTGAACGCCCTCGCCGATGAACTAAAAATTCAAATTGTTGCGACTACACACAGCCCATATATGCTTAATCAGAGTCAGCCGGCTGCTAACTTTCTACTAGAGCGAAAATCGGTTAGAGGCTCACCTAAAAATACTGTACTTCGCGATACTTCTGGCGATGAATGGATGGCGCCATTTGCTGAAAATCTTGGGATTGTGCCAAACGAATTTACAAACTGGAAGAAATTGTTTGGAACTCATACGTCAAGCGTTGTGTTGGTAGAAGGAGATATTGACAAAGAATATTTTGATCACATCAAGGGAAATTATTCATCTATATATTCCATCCCCGGAGATGTTGAGATAGTTCCTTACGGCGGTAAAGACGCTTTAAAAAACACCTCAATTCTTCAGTTCATGATAAATAAATTTGGTCGCGTTTACATAACGTTTGACTTAGATGCCGAAGCAGAAGTGAAAAGGGCACTGGAAAGAATAGGGCTTCTTCCAATCGTTGACTTTTGCGCAATCGGCAAAGACGCTCCGGGTTCAGAATGTATCGAAGGACTCCTTCCTACACAAATAAAGCAGAAGGTGTATTCTGAAAAATACGATCTTGTCACGGCGCTCTCGTCACAGGACACCTCTGCTAGAAAATCAGCAAAGAATCGACTTAAAGCGGAATTTCTTGAGGTCTTTAAATCTCAGACACTTTCCACTAGAGATTTGGTAGATTTCAAAAAGTTATTTGATCAAATTTCAGCGGCCTTTATAAAATAGCACCGTAAATTCTGCCATGATAACAACCCGCAAGCAGATATTTTCTCGCTTTTATCACACACCACTAGTTCCAAGACCATCCAACAACGGCTTCAAATACCGCCCCGTAAAGCTCGCCGGCACCTTCACCACCTGCTCAGGCGTGCCCTCGGCCACGATCTCTCCACCTTTGACGCCGCCCTCAGGCCCAAGGTCGATCACCCAATCCGCCGTCTTGATGACGTCGAGATTGTGCTCGATCACCACCACGGTATTGCCCTGCTCGACGAGCGCGTGGAGCACTTCGAGCAATTTGCGCACGTCCTCGAAGTGCAGCCCGGTCGTCGGCTCATCGAGAATATACAAAGTCTGCCCGGTCGCCCGGCGTGACAGTTCCTTCGCCAGCTTGACGCGCTGCGCCTCGCCGCCTGACAGCGTCGTCGCCTGCTGGCCGACCTTGACGTAGCCAAGCCCGACTTCCTGCAACATCGCCATCTTGTCGCGGATCGGCGGCACCGCCTTGAAGAATTCGACCGCATCCTCGACGGTCATGTCGAGCACGTCGGCGATGCTCAGCCCCTTGAACTTCACCTCCAGCGTCTCGCGGTTGTAGCGCGCGCCGTGACAGACGTCGCAGGTCACATAGACGTCGGGGAGGAAGTGCATCTCGATCTTGAGCAGCCCGTCGCCCTGGCACGCCTCGCAGCGCCCGCCCTTGACGTTGAAGCTGAACCGGCCGGCCTTGTAGCCGCGCGCGAGGGACTCCGGCAGGCCGGCGAACCAGTCGCGGATCTGGGTGAAGGCGCCGGTATAGGTCGCCGGGTTCGAGCGCGGGGTGCGGCCGATCGGCGACTGATCGATGTCGATCACCTTGTCGAGATATTGCAAGCCCGTGATCTTGTCGTGCTTGCCCTGGACGATGCGCGCGCCGTTGAGCGCGCGCGCGGCGGCGGCGTAGAGCGTGTCGATCGTGAAGCTCGACTTGCCCGAGCCGGAGACGCCGGTGATGCAGGTGAAGGTGCCGAGCGGGATGCTCGCGGTCACCCCGCGCAGATTGTTGGCGGTGGCGTTGTGGACGGTGAGCTTCTTGCCGTTGCCCTTGCGGCGCTTGGCGGGCACCGGCACGACGCGGCGCCCGGCGAGATAATCGGCGGTGATGCTGCCTTCGGTGGCGAGCACCTCCTCGAACGTGCCCTGCGCGATCACGGTGCCGCCGTGGACGCCCGCGCCCGGCCCCATGTCGATCACATAATCGGCGGTGCGGATCGCATCCTCGTCATGCTCGACGACGAGCACGGTGTTGCCGAGATCGCGCAGCCGCCTGAGCGTGGCGAGCAGCATGTCGTTGTCGCGCTGGTGAAGCCCGATCGAAGGTTCGTCGAGCACGTAGAGCACGCCCGACAGGCCGGAGCCGATCTGCGAGGCGAGCCGGATGCGCTGGCTCTCGCCGCCCGACAGCGTGCCCGAGGTGCGATCGAGGTTGAGGTAATCGAGCCCGACGTTGTTGAGGAAGCCGAGGCGTTCGAGGATTTCCTTGAGGATGCGTTCGGCGATCGCGCTCTGCTGCGGGGTGAGATCCTGCGGGATCGCGGTGAACCAGGCGAGCGCATCGACCACCGACAGGCGGGTTACGCTCGAGATGTCGCGCATGCCGATCTTGACCGCGAGCGCCTCGGGCTTGAGCCGCGCGCCGTGGCAGACCTCGCAAGGGGCGGCGCTTTGGTATTTGCTCAGTTCCTCGCGCATCCACGCGCTTTCGGTGGAGAGCATGCGGCGGTTGAGGTTGCCGATCACGCCCTCGAACGGCTTCTTGACGTCGTACGACTTCTTGCCGTCGATGAAGGTGAGCGTGACCGGCTTGCCGCCCGTGCCGTGGAGGATGATGAGTTTCACCTCGCCGGGCAGGTCTTCCCACGGCGTATCGAGGCTGAAGCCGAACTCACGCGCGAGGCTGCCGAGCACCTGCATATAATAGGGCGACGGCGGGTTGGACTTGGCCCAGGGCACGACCGCGCCCTTCTTGATGCTGAGCGCGTGGTTGGGGACGACGAGGTCTTCGTCGAACAGCAGCTTCTCGCCGAGCCCGTCGCAGGTCGGGCAGGCGCCTTGCGGGGCGTTGAACGAGAACAGGCGCGGCTCGATCTCGGCGATGGTGAAGCCGGAGACCGGGCAGGCGAATTTTTCCGAGAAGACGATGCGGTTGTCCGGGATGCCGGTGCCTTTCATCTTCTTTGCAGAGGCGGGCTTTCCCGTCCCGTTCGTGTCGAGCGCAGTCGAGACACCCTGCGCCGCGCCCGAGGCTTGTCCCTCGACTTCGCTCGGGACGAACGGAGGTTGGGTGCCCCCCACGTCCGCGACGGTCACATCGACCAGATCGACATAGGCCAGCCCTTCGGCCAGCTTCAGCGCGGTCTCGAAGCTGTCGGCCAGGCGCGTCGCGCTGTCGGGGTTCACCACCAGGCGATCGACCACCACCTCGATGTCATGCTTGAGCTTCTTGTCGAGCGCGGGCGCCTCGTCGATCTCGACGAGTTCGCCGTCAATGCGGACTCGGGTGAAGCCCGCTTTCTGCCACTCGAGCATCTCCTTCTTATACTCGCCCTTGCGGCCGCGCACGACCGGCGCGAGCAGGTACAGCCGCGTGCCCTCGGGCAGCGCCATCACCCGGTCGACCATCTGGCTGACGGTCTGCGCGGCGATCGGCAGGCCGGTGGCGGGGGAATAGGGGATGCCGACGCGCGCCCACAGCAGGCGCATGTAATCGTAGATCTCGGTGACGGTCGCCACGGTCGAGCGCGGGTTGCGGCTGGTGGTCTTCTGCTCGATGCTGATCGCGGGTGACAGGCCCTCGATATGATCGACATCGGGCTTCTGCATCATCTCGAGGAATTGGCGCGCATAGGCGCTCAAGGATTCGACGTAGCGGCGCTGGCCCTCGGCATAGATCGTGTCGAACGCGAGGCTCGACTTGCCCGAGCCGCTGAGGCCGGTGATGACCGTCAGCGTATCGCGCGGGATATCGACCGAGACGTTCTTGAGATTGTGCTCACGCGCGCCGCGCACGGAAATGGTGGTAAGGGCCATGCCGGTGGTTCTAGCTTTGTTCTGAACGGGATTCCAGTGCGCAAGATAGGGCGCCGATCGCGGGCGTGCGAGGGGGCGGGGGCGACAAAGCGCGCGGGCGCGATCCTTTCGGGGTTGGAACGAGCCGCGGCGTCACCCATTAAGGGGGTCTTTCCCCCACTTTTCACAGAATTGGTTGGATGATGATCGTGACGACGACCCGCCGGCTCGCGCCGCTGCTCGGTGCCGCCTGCCTGTTGACCGCCGGCGGCGCGGCGGCGCAGCAGCGCGACGACGCCCCCGCTCCGCCGGCGAAGCCCGCGCCCGCCGCGCCCGCGCCCGCGCAGGTCGATATCGGCGCGCCCGCCCCCGCCGCCGCGGCCGACAGTTCGGCGACCAACACGCAGAAGCCCGCCAACGACGCGGCCCCGCCGCAGCGGCGGCGCTTCACCCATGCGCTCCACCCGCGCGACATGTCGCCGGGCAACGGGATCGGCGACACGCGCTATCAGGCGCCGCCCGGCCTGTTCGCCGACTGGCGCGACACCCGCACCGCGTTCGGCAAGCGCGGCATCGAGCTTTCGGCACGCTATGTTTCGGAGAGCGGCTATAATTTCACCGGCGGCAAGAAGCGGCTCGCCACCGAGACCGGGCAGGCCGATCTCGGCGCGAAGTTCGATCTGGATAAACTCGCCGGGATCGACGGCGGTACCTTCCAGGCGACGCTGACCTGGCGGCGCGGGCGCAACCTTTCGGACGACGCGGGGCTCAACACGCTGCAACAGGTGCAGGAAGTCTATGGCCGCGGCCAGACCGTGCGCGTCACTGAGCTATGGTATCAGCAGAAGCTCGGCGACCGGATCGAGGTGAAGCTCGGGCGGACCAATCCGGGATCGGACTTCGCGGTGTTCTCCTGCCATTTCGAGAACCTCAGCTTCTGCGGCGCGCAGCCGGGCAATTTGGTTGGCGATTATTGGTACAACTGGCCGATCGCCGAATGGGCGGGCATCGTCCACGCCGATGTCGCCAAGGGGGTGTATCTGCAGGTCGGCGGCTATGTCGAAAACCCCAATGATCTGAAGAACAACTTCTTCGTCGCGCGCTTCGGCGGCGCGACCGGCGTGCTGATCCCGTTCGAGGCGGGCTGGACGCGCGGGCTGGAGGGCGGGCACGTCGGATCGTACAAGATCGGCGGCTGGTATTCGACCACCGCCGGCGACGACGTGTTGCTCGACGTGAATCATCAGCCGAGCGTCATCACCGGGCTGGCGCCGCTCAAACATTCGGGGCGCTACGGCGTCTATGCGAGCGTGCAGCAGCAGATCAGCGGCACGTCGAAGGACGGCAAGGCGCTGACCGGGCTCGGCGTGTTCGCCAACGTGACGCAAGCCGATCGCGCGACCAGCGTGACCGACAACCAGGTCGCGCTTGGGCTATTCTATAAGGGGCTGCTGCCCGGTGTGGGCGGCGATGTGCTGGGCGTCGCGGTGGGCCGCACCAACGTCAACGGGCGCGCGGCGCGGGCGGACCTGCTGGTGCCGGGCACGCCGGTGCGCGACGCCGAATATGCAGCCGAAGTCTATTACAGCATCACGCCGGTGCCGTGGCTGGAATTGCAGCCCAACGTGCAGGTGATCCACCACCCCGGCGGCGTGAAGACGCTGAGCGATGTCGGCGTGCTCGGGTTGAAGGCGGCGCTGACGCTGTAGGCGCTGGGAAGCGCGGGGGCTTTGCTGCGCGTGCCGCGCGCCTCTGCCCGCCGTTCGTCCTGAGCGCAGTCGAAGGACGGGCCGCGGGCGACACCGCCCTGGGACACGCACTTCGACTGCGCTCAGTGCGAACGGGGGGAGTGGAGGTGCGTGATCTTCGCCTCTGGCGGGGCCGATGTCGATGAATGGAATGGCCGAAATCGGCGAGCCGCCGCAGCTTTCGCGATGCTGTTTTCGACTTGAGTAGCCCTGATTTTCTAGACGCCTTCCGCTTTCAATCGTGAGCGGGAGAAGCGGCGCCATTTGACCGCGCATCACTCCTCGCCCGAAGACCGCATCATGCGAAGGCCAGCTCGTGCGATGAAAACACCGAGCACACACGGGATGATGCCAACGAGCAGCACCGGGGAGGCAGAAAGCATGGGGCCGGGCTGCTCGATTATACCCGGAAGCGAGAACAGTATCACCGCGCCGGTACAAAGGCCCGTCGTACCAGCCAGCAATATGCCCATCGCGACGAGAACGCCGCCCAGGAATTTGATCATGCGATGCTCCTGACTCGGCGATGGTTCACCTTCGCGTCGGCCAGCACGGCCTCTCCGGCCGCGCCCGGACGGTAGAACAGGTTGAAGGTGTCGAACGGGATGATCGCGCCATCGGGTTGGACGAAGTGGACGCAACTCCGTTTCACCGTTCCAAGGTCGAAGTTGAAGCGATCCAAGAATTGCGAGATGACGACACGGAAGGTCTGCGCATATCCGATTTCCTCGGGCACGGCCGCTTCAGGCAGGCAGCAGAGCAGGCTTGCCAGTTTTTCCGAAGTATCCGCCTGCGCGGTGGAGAGCGAGAGAAGCTGGAAGATGCGGTCTTTGAGTTCGGGATAGGCCTCGAAGCTCACCGTGTTGGGAGCAGCCGCGACGAACAGCTCTCGCGGCAGCATTGCCGTCACGGGTGCGACATCGCGTCCGTTTCGCAGACCATAGCCGATACAGATCTGGTCGGGATTGCAGGGCAGCGGGATCAGATCCCCAAGCGCAAAAACACCCGCCTCGGCGATGCGCCGACGGATTTCGGTAAGTGTGATGCGATGCTGCTTGGCATCGAAGCCATCGTTGCGGCCGGTATCCTGCACCGGTTGAAAGGTGACCCCCCGCACGCACCGCCACTCCAGCGCGTGGCGCACGATGTCGGGGATCTGTTGGTCGTTCACGCCTTTCTTCACCGTCACCACGAGCGTGGTCGAAATGCCGGCGGCCTCCAGCGCCTCCAGCGCGCGACGGCGCATGGAACTGAGACGCGCACCGCGGAGCACCATCAACGCCTCGTCGTCCAGCGCGTCGAACTGGAGGTAGATCTCGAAGCGCGGCCGGAACGCGGCGAGACGGGCAACGAAGTCGGGCTCCCGGGCGATGCGCAGCCCATTGGTGTTGACCATGAGGTGACGGATCGGCCGCCTTCGAGCGGCTTGGAGGATTTCGAAAAACTGTGGGTGGATGGTCGGCTCGCCGCCGGAAATCTGGACGAGATCGGGCTCCCCCTCCGCAGCGACGATCACGTCGAGCATCGCCTCCACCTCGGCGAGCGGGCGGTGGCCGAGGTGATGGATCGAGGAGCCGGCAAAACACACCGGGCAGCTCAAATTACAGGCCTCGTTGATCTCGATCAGCGCCAGGCAGCTATGTTGCTCGTGGTCGGCGCACAGACCACAGTCGAATGGGCAACCGTGGTCCGTGCGAGAGTGGATGGCGAGGGGGCGATCACCGGGCTTCAGCCAGTCCTTTGCGGCTCGCCAGTATCCGACGTCGTCGGAAATCACGGTCTTGGTCACGCCGTGCACGCGGCAGCGCTTGCGGTAAAAGACCAGATCACCTTCGACGATGATCTTGGTCGGCACGGGCAGCAGGCACGTTTCACACAGGCTCGTCGTCTCACCGAAGAAGAGGTAGGGGGCCGCTCCCCGCAGCGGCGCGCTCGTGGTAGAGGTCGGCTCTGTAGAAAGCGCATCCATAAGCAACCAACCCCAAGCATAGCAGATGGAAGATGTTTAGCGGTCCAATCAACGTTGGATAGGGCTTCAAGAACTCCCAGACGAAACGCTGCGCCCCGTACCAGCCCGCGAGCACGTAGAAGCTGCGGCGCAACGCCCAACTCTGCTGTCGCTGTTGCGCGGCACCGTAGACGATCAAGAACATCAGCATCGCGAGCGACTCGTATACCTCGACCGGCTGGCGTCCTACGCCGTCTCCCAAATCAACCGCCCAAGGCAGTGATGTCGGTATGCCGTAGGTTCCGTCAGGAAGTCCTGCGAACAGGCAGCCCCAGCGCCCGACAACGATCCCCGCGGCGATCGGCCCGACGAACGGCGTCCCCGTCGATCCCCGCAGCCCGATCGCACGTTTGTAGATCTCGACGCCGATGATCGCCCCGGCAAGGGCGCCGGCGATGCTGTGCGACAGGATGGGAGTCGCCATGCGAAGCGTGTTGGCGGAGCCCAATGCCCATGCGCCCGCCAGCGCGCCGATGGCGAGCGCGGCGAAATAGCCGGAGCCTGTGGTCTGGGCCAGTCGCTCGGTAGCATCACGCAGCCGCCATCGATGCAGCATCGTGCCCGTCACGGCCGATGCCGCCCATGCGAGGACGTCGAACAGGGTATGCGCCCAAGGCGCCGTCGGGATCACGAGCATGGATGGGTCGTCCGATGCTTCCGGCTTGCCTGCAAGCATTGATGACTGAAGGGCCGGTTTTGGTCAGGCGCCAGCGTGGTGCGGAATGTCGCATAGCGGGTCGGCTCAGACCACGCTCAGCCGGGTCGAGAGCGTCCTCACCGTCAACGTCCAAAAAGCGCGGTGTGCTGTCGATTTTCAGCATGATCGCGCAGGATCTGAACGGCGCGGAGGCTGCCAGCCGCCTGGTAGATGATCGATGCCTTGGTGCGACGGAGCCGCCCGTGGGCAACGGGCCCTGATCCCGGCCGTATGCTCAGGGTTTTTCCGGATTATTTGCCACAGCCAGACGAGGCATCATTTTGAATCTACCTGCGCCGCACCCTCTTCTTCCGTCCATCCGCCGCCGAGCGCGCGGATCAGGCGGATGCTGGCCTGCAAGCGCCGGGTGTCGAGATCGAGCGCGGCGCGGCGCACCCGCAGCGCTGTGGTCTGCGCGGTGAACACCTCCAGATAGGTCACGGCACCCTTGCTGTAGCGGTTGAGCGACAGGCGCTCGGTCGCGGCGGCCTGCCGTACCGCTTCGTTCTCGGCGGCGGCTTCGTCACCGAGGTGGTGGAGCAGCGCGAGATTGTCCTCGACCTGCTGGAACGCGGTCAGCACCGTGGCGCGATAGTCCGCGCTCGCACTCGCCCAGCGCGCACGCGCGACGGCGAGTTCGGCGCGACGGCGACCGCCATCGAACAGGTTGAGCACCGCGCTCGGCCCGATCGACCAGATTTGGTTGGGCGCGGAGAACAGGCCGGGCAGGCCGGTGTTCTGGAAGCCGCCGCTCGCGCCCAATCGGATCGCGGGGAAGAAGGCGGCCTTGGCCACGCCGATCGCGGCATTGGCGGCGGCGACGCGGCGTTCGGCGGCGGCGATGTCGGGCCGGCGCTCGATCAATGTGGCGGGCAGCCCGAGCGGGACGGCGGGCACGTCGAAGTCGGTCGCGACCGGGGCGATGGTGAAATCGGAGGCAGGGGTGCCGACCAGGCTCGCGATGGCATGTTCGGTGAGCGCGCGGGCCGCCGCGACCTCGGCGAGCTGCGCGCGCGCCTCGGCGAGTTGCGCGGCGGAGCGGCTCGTCTCGATACCGCTGACGATGCCGGCCTGGAACCGCCGCGCGATCAGGTGATCGGCCTTGGCGAAGGCGTCCACGGTCTGCGTCAGCAGCACCGCTTGCCGGTCATAGCCGCGCAGCGCCATGAAGTCGGTGGCGAGTTCGGCTTGCAGGCTCAGCCGGATCGCGGCGAGGTCGTCGCCGGACGCCTGCACCTCCGCCTTGCCCGCCGCGACGCTGTTGCGGACCCGGCCCCACAGATCGAGTTCATAGCCGAAGCTCGCTTGGACGGTGTCGGCGCTGTAGATATCCGGCTGGTTGGCGCCGCGCAGCGGGCGGTTGTCCGACTGGCGGTTGCGGGTGATGTCGGCATCCACGCCCAATTGCGGCAGCAGCGCGGCCCGGCTCTGGCCGAGATAGCCGCGCGCCGCGTCGTAGCGGGCGAGCGCGCCGGCATAGGTCGGGTTGTCGGTGGCGACCTTGCGCTCGAGCGCGTCGAGCGTCGGATCGCTGAACACCGCCCACCAGTCGCCGCGCGGCGCCGTGTCGGCGGGGGCGGCGGGTTGCCACGGCCCGGCTTCCTTGAACGCCGTGACCGTGGGCGTGACCGGCGGGTGATAGGCCGGGGCGAACGAGCAGCCGGCGGTCGTGACCAGCAGCGCCAGCGCGGACCAGGCGCGCTTAGCCATGCGTCTTGTCCTCGACGCGCACCAGCTCGCCGTCGGCAAGCGAATCCGGGGGATTGTCGACGATCTTCTGCGCCGCCGACAGGCCCGAGGTGATCTCGACGCTCGGCCCGAGATCACGACCGATCGTGACGGGGCGCAGATGGATGTGGCGATCCGCGCCGACCGTCGCGACCTGCGTGCCCTGCGCGCGGAAGATCAGCGCGCTCGACGGGATCTGGACCGTACCGGTCTGGCCGCGCACGTCGAATTTGACCTGCGCATAGCCGCCGGGCTTGAGCGCGCCGTCGGCATTGTCGGCGATGAGCTGGACCTGGAAAGTGCCGGTCTGCTGGTTGATCGCGCCCGAATTGCCGATGACATGCGCGTTGAAGGTGCGCGCCGGATAATCGGGGGTGGTGAGCGTCGCGGTCAGCCCCGGAGTCATGCCCGCCGAATAATTTTGCGGCACGTTGACGTAGATGCGGATCTTGCGCGTGTCGGCGACCGAGAACATCGGCTGCTGCACCGATGCGCCGGGGCCGACGAGATCGCCGATATCGGCGTTACGCGACGTCACGGTGCCCGCGAACGGCGCGCGTACGGTCGAGAACGCCTTCTGCGCGAGCAGCCGGCCGAGATCGGCGCGCGCCGCTTGCACCGCCGCGGTGCGCACCGCGAGGTCTCCGTTCTTCTCGTCGGCTTCCTGCTTCGAAACCGAATTGTCGGTGAGCAGATCGTTCCAGCGCGCCGCCGTGCTGCGCGCGAGGCTGGCGTGCGCCTGCGCGCTGACCAAGGCGGCGCGCGCCGAGGCGATCTGCTGGTCGAGTTCGGGCGTGTCGATCCTGCCGAGCGGGGTGCCCGCGCCGACGCTCGCACCGATGTCCTTGTACCACGCGCTGACGTAGCCGCCGACGCGGGCGTAGAGCTTGGCGGCGTTCCACGCCTGCATCGTGCCGGGCAGCGTCAGCGCGTCGCTCGCCGACGCGCCCTTGGCGGCGACGAGATGGACGGTCGGCACCGAGCGCGCGTCCGACCAGGCCTGCGCGGTCTGCGTGTCGCCCCGGCGCACCATCGCGCCCGCCGCGACCACGCCGATCGCGGCGACGACGGCGACGACGCCGGCGGTCTTGAGGCCCTTGGGGGCGGGTGCCTGAACGGGTTCAGCCTGCATGAGCGAGAGATCCGGTTGCGAGAGGGTCGGAAGCCGCGCGCCGGTGCTTGCGGTGCGCGATCGAGAAGACGACGGGGACGAAGACGAGCGTGGCGAGCGTCGCGCAGATCAGCCCGCCGATCACGGCGCGCCCGAGCGGGGCGTTCTGCTCGCCGCCTTCGCCCAAGCCGAGCGCCATCGGCGCCATGCCGATGATCATCGCGAGCGCGGTCATCAGCACGGGGCGGAAACGGGTCGCGCCCGCCTCGGCGGCGGCGCGCAAAGCATCTCCCGTTGCGGCGAGCCGCTCGCGCGCGAAGCTGACCACCAGCACCGAATTGGCGGTGGCGACGCCCATGCACATGATCGCGCCGGTGAGCGCCGGCACCGATAGCGGCGTGTGCGTCGCGAACAGCATCCACACGATCCCGGCGAGCGCGGCGGGCAGAGCGGAGATGATGACGGTGGGATCGACCCAGCTCTGGAAGTTGACGACGATCAGCAGGTAGATGAGCACGATCGCGCCGATCAGGCCGAAGATGAGCCCTGAAAAGGCGGTGTTCATCGTCTCGACCTGGCCGCGCAGCTTCACGCTCGATCCCTTGGGCAGCGTGGCCTTCGCACCATCGAGCACCGCCCGGATGTCCGCCGCCACCGCGCCGAGATCGCGGCCCTGAGTGGTCGCATAGACATCGTAGGAGGGCTGGACGGCGTAATGCGTCACCACCGCCGGCGAGGGTTCGCGGTGGAGCGTGCCCAGTGCGCCGAGCAACTGATAGGTGCCGCTCGACCCGGTGATCGGCAGGTTCTGCAGCGCCGACAGACTATCGGTACGATATTGCGGCGTCTGCACCACGATCGGATAGGAGACGCCGTTCTTCGGGTTGAGCCAGAAGGCGGGCGCGACCTGGAAGCTGCCGGCGAGATTGACCGCCATGCTGCGCGTCACGTCGTTCTCGGTGATGCCGAGCCGGTTGGCCTGGGCGCGATCGACATCGAAGCCGAGTTCGGGATAGGCCTCGGTCTGCTGGACGCGCACGTCGGCGATGCCGGGGATGTGCTGCATCTTCTCGGCGAGCGCCTGCGCATAGGCCTTGCCGCCTTTGATGTCGCTCCCGGTCACCATCACGTCGATCGGGGCGGGGGCGCCGAAGTTGAGGATCTGGCTGATGATATCTGCGGGCAGGAACGAGAAGACCGAGCCGGGGAACGCATCGGGCAACGTCTTGCGAAGCGCGCGGACATAGCCGGCGGTCGGTTTGTGACCTTCCGACAAAGTCACGAGGATGTCGCCGTCCTGCGGACCGACCCCGCCGGTGTTCGAATAGGCGCGGTTGATGCCCGAGACCGGCATGCCGATGTTGTCGACGATCGACACCAACTCGTCGGGCGGGATCACCGAACGAATACGATCCTCGACATGGTCGAACAGCGCCGCTGTCTCCTCGATGCGCGTGCCGATCGGCGCGCGGACGTGGAGGTTGATCTGGCCCGCGTCGATCGTCGGGAAGAAGTTGCGCCCCAGCATCGGCACCAGCGCGAACGAGAGCAGCACGACCGCCATGAACACGGGCACGAACACGCGCCGCCGCGCGAGCGCGAAGTCGAGCAGCGAGACATAATAGCCGCGCACCTTCTCGAAACGATGCTCGAACCCGCTCTGGAAGCGGCGGAACACGTTGCGGCTGCCGGGGCGGCCGGCCTTGGCATCGTGGCTGACCATCACCTCGGCGGTGTGCTCGGTTGCGTGCGTGCGCAGCAGATAATTGCCCATCGTCGGGACGAGCGTGCGCGACAGCACGAACGAGGCGATCATCGCGAACACCACCGCCATCGCCATCGGGGCGAAGAGGAAGCCGGCGACGCCGGGCAGGAAGAACATCGGCAGGAAGGCGATGCAGATGCACAGCAGCGACACGAACGCCGGGCCGACGATCTGCTCGGCGCCGTCGAGGATCGCGGCGCGCACCGACTTGCCCTGTTCGAGATGCCAGTTGATGTTCTCGATCGTAACGGTGGCATCATCGACGAGGATGCCGACCGCGAGCGCGAGCCCGCCCAATGTCATGATGTTGAGCGTCTGCCCGGCCATCGCCAGCCCCGCCACCGCCGCGAGGATCGCGAGCGGGATCGACGCGGCGATGATGACGGTCGATCGCCAGGAACCGAGGAACAGCAGGATCATCAGCGAGGTGAGCGCGGCGGCGATCACCCCTTCCTTGATGACCCCCGACACCGCCGCCTTCACGAACAGCGACTGGTCTGACAGCGGCTGCACCTTGAGCGAGGGCGGCAGCGTCTCGCGTATTTTCGGAAGCAGCGCCTTGGCCTGATCGACGATCGCGATGGTCGAGGCAGCGCCCGACTTGAGGACCGTCATCAGCACCGCGCGCCCGCCATCGACGCGCACCACGTTGCGCTGCGGCGGCGATCCGTCGCGGACGTGGGCCACGTCGCGCATCAGCACGGTCGCGCCATCGACGGTCTTGATCGGCAGGTCGTTGAGCTGCGCGACCACCTCGGGCGAGTTGTTGAGGCGGACGTTATATTCGTACTGGCCGATCTTGGTGGTGCCCGCCGGCACGATCTGGTTCTGCGCCGCCAGCGCAGCGCCGACGTCGCTTGCCGACAGGTGTCGCGCCTGAAGCGCATCGGGATCGAGATCGATCTGTATCTGGCGTTCCTTGCCGCCATAGGGCGAGGGGATCGCCGCACCCTGCACCGAGGCGAGCGCGGGGCGGATGAAGTTCTGGCCGAGATCGTAGATCTTCTGTTCGGACAGATCCTTCGCCGACAGCGCGAGCTGGAGGATCGGCACGGTCGAGGCGTTGTAGTTGAGGATCTGCGGCGGGGTGATGCCCGGCGGCATCTGCTTGAGCACGGTCTGCGAGGCGGCGGTCACCTGCGCCGAGGCGGTGCGGATATCGACGCCGGGTTGGAAGAAAATCTTCACGATGCCGACGCCGTTCAGTGACTGGCTTTCGATATGGTCGATGTCGTTGACCGTGCTCGAAAGCTGGCGCTCGTAATAATAAACGACACGACCGGCCATGTCCTCGGGCGGCAGGCCGCGATAGGTCCATACCACCGCGATCACCGGGATTTTGATGTCGGGGAAGATATCGGTCGGGGTGCGCACCCACGCGATCGAGCCGCCCAGCACGATCAGGATGGCGAGGACGACGAACGTGTAGGGCTTGCTGAGCGCGAGCTTGACGAGTTGCAGCACGGAGCGCCGGCCTCTTTTCCAGGAAACGAGGCGCTCCATCTAAAGCCGCTGCGCTGCAGCGCATCTTAAATGAATTTCACCTCGCCGGGCGTACGCGGTTGCGTCCGGTCAGTCCGCCGGCGCGGCGATCGGGCAACGAATCCGCACGATGAGGCCCGGCCGTGCATCGCCGAGTTCAAGGTCGAAGCCGTGCAGATGGGCGATCGCCGCGACCACGCTGAGGCCAAGCCCGGTACCGGGAATGCCGGCGGCATCGGTGCCCCGGTAGAAGCGGCGCAGCGCCGCCTGGCGCTCGTCCGCTGCCAGCCCCGGACCGTTATCGCGCACCGCGATGGCAAGGGCTTGGCCTGTCATCTCGCTGGAGAGCCAGACCTCGCCGCCCGCGCCGGTAAACTTGATGGCATTGTCGAGCAGATTGCTGATCGCTTCGAACAGCAGTTTGGGATCGCAGGTGATCGTCGCGTCCTGTGTTGCGACGTGATGCAGCCGCACGCCGACATCCTCGGCGAGCGGCTCGTACAAGTCATAGGCTGCCGCGAGCATCGACGCGACCGAGACTGTGGCGAAACCGGCATGGCGTCCCCTCGCTTCAAGCTCGGAGATGCGCAGCAACGCCGCGAATCGCTCCAGCACCAGATCTAGGTCGGCCGTTGCCGCCTGGGCAAGCTCCACCAGCCGCAGGTCGGCGTCCGCAAGCACGATCGCATGTTGCAAGTGCCCGCGCACGTGCGTCAGCGGCGTGCGCAGATCGTGCGCGATGGCATCGGTGACGCCCTTCACCTGTGCGACCACGCGTTCGACCTCCTCGATCATCGCGTTGACCGTCCCGGCGAACAGATCGAGCTCGTCCCCGCGCTTGCTGATCGGCATGCGCCGGTCCAAGCGACCCGCTGCTATCTCGCGGCTGGCCGCTTGCAGATCGCGGACCCGGCGAAGCGGCGCCAGGCTCAGCAGAAAGCCCGTGCCGAGCACCAGCAGCGTCATCGCCGCGCCGCTGACGATCAGCATGACGAGCATGCGGTGGCGCAGATCGACGATCGGCGCGATGTCGCGGCCGATCAGGATGGTCTCGCCCGTCGTCGCGCGGATCGCCAGTACGCGCAGCGGGCCGTGCGCGCCCGGCTTCTCGCTGATGTTGACCGGGCTGTTGAACGGCAAGTCGAGCGAAACGCGCAAGTTGCCGGCGACATGCTCGCCAGCGTGGGACTGCAAGCCGAACAGGGTCAAGCCGCTGGCGTTGTGGCGGATCTCGGCGTTGATGCGATCGGGCAGCGCCTCCGCCGACACCTCCTTGAGGCGATCCGCTTCCAGGCGGAGGATGCGGTCGCTCCGCGCGGTGAGCTCGTGTGCGGACAGGCCGTAGATCAGGCCGAGCAGGACGACCAAGCCGAGCGCGAACACCAGGCCGAGCAAGGCGGTCAGCCGGAACGTGCTGGTCTTGCGGATTTCGCTTAGACGCAAGCGTTCAAGCGGCATCGAACCGATAGCCTTCGCCTTTGATCGTGGTGATTACCGACGGGCGCTCCGGCCGGTCCAGCTTCTTGCGGAGCCGCGCGATGTGGACGTTGATGAGATTGGGGCCGGGATCGAAATGGTAACCCCACACCTGCTCGAAGATGATGCGGCGGCTCAGTGTGTCGCCCGGGTGGCGCAGGAACAGCTCGAGCAAGCGGAATTCCATGTGGAGCAACCGCACCGGCGCGCCGTCCACCGTCACCTCGCGACGGACGAGATCGAGCGCGACGCCCCCCGATTGCAACACCGTGTCTGCCGCGCCCTGCCGTCGGCGGAGCAGAACTTCGACCCGCATCGCCATTTCGTCGGGCACGAACGGCTTGACCAGATAATCGTCCCCGCCCGCACGCAGCCCCGCGATCCGCTCATCGACATCGCTTAGCGCGCTGATCATCAACACCGGGATCATCACCCTGCGCTCGCGCAGCGATGCGACCAAGGCAAGACCGTCGAGCCCGGGCAACATGCGGTCGAGCGTAACCAGATCGAAGGGCTCGCACAGCAGCTTTTCAAGCGCGCGTCGGCCGTCCGCAACCCGGATGGTATCGTGTCCGTGCGCGTGAAGCGTCGCGGTGATATGCCCCGCGGTATCGGGATCGTCCTCGATGACGAGAATACGCGCCATGAACTCTTCTCCGCGTCCACGTGGGCCAGGCCGCGCGGCCGTCCTCGACGCGCAACAAATCACATCGTCGTTGCTTCAATCCGCACTTGGCGACAATCCCTCTGTTGAAGGTGCTTCTGTCTGCAATCGGACCGGCGGCATAGCCGAGCGGGACTTTGTCGGCATTTATGAACCTATACGGGTTCTAGGCAGCGTCCGACTGGCGTGACCGGTCGATTGTTGGGTCACGGCGGAGGCCAGGCCAGCCTCCACATTTCCGTTGCACGGGCGTAATCTTCGCTCGCCAGCCCTGGGGCGAATGGCTTAGGCTCGCCCGTGAAGATTGGGGGGCTGATCTTTGCGCGACGGAATCCTGGTGGCCGAGGGCGGGGCGGGCGGCGTGGCGGCCGGCGCGGGCGCGCGGGGCGTGCATATCGCCGGGATCGGCGGGCTGCGCGCGATTGCGGTGCTGGCGGTGGTGGCGTTCCACCTCGATCCGCGCTGGCTGCCGGGCGGGTTCGTCGGGGTCGATGTGTTCTTCGTGATTTCGGGGTTCGTCGTCGCGCATTCGGTGGCGGGGGTACGGGCCGAGCGGTTCGGGGCCTATTGCGCGGGGTTCTACCGGCGGCGTTGCCTGCGCATCCTGCCCGCGCTCTATGTGTATGTGCTGGTGGTGGCGCTCGTTGGGGGGCTGCTGATGCCGGGCGGCGAGGGCACGCGCCCTGTCGCGCTGACCGGCGCGGCGGCGGTGTTCGGGCTGAGCAACCTCGCGCTGCTGTGGAAGGCGGGCGACTATTTCGCGACCGCGAGCGCCTATAACGGCTTCACCCAGACCTGGTCGCTGGGGGTGGAGGAGCAATATTATCTGCTGTTCCCGGCGGCGGCGTGGTGGCTGCGGGGGCGGGCGCGGTGGGCGCCGGTCGGTGTGGTCGCGCTGGCGTGCCTGCTGTCGCTGGCGGCGGCGGGGTGGCTGACGCAGGCGTGGCGCGCGGGCGCGTTCTTCCTGCTGCCGGCGCGCCTGTGGGAGCTTGGCATCGGCGCGCTGCTGCGCTGGCTGGGGGCGGGGCTGGCGGTGCGCGGCGGCGCGCTGTGGGCGGCGGGCGCGCTGGCGGCGCTGGCGGCGAGTTTCGTGGTGACGCGCGAGGATGCGTTCCCGTGGCCGGGGGCGCTGCTGCCGTGTCTCGCCACGCTGGTGCTGCTCGCGGTGCTGTGGCGCGGCGGCGGCGGCTGGCCGGCGCGGATGCTCGGCGCGCGCGCGCCCGAGGCGATCGGCGCGATCAGCTATTCGCTGTATCTGTGGCATTGGGGCGTGGTGGTGCTGATGCGCTGGACGCTCGGGCTCGACACGCTTGCGCTCAAGGCGCTGGCGGTGGCGCTGATGGCCGCGCTCGCGGTGGCGAGCCATCGCTGGGTGGAGCGGCCGCTGCGGCATCACCGCCGGCTGCTGGCGCTGCCCGCGCCGGTGTTCTTCGCTGGCGTGGCAGGGGTGGCGGGGGCGGTCGCTGCGGTGTGCCTGGGGCTGGCCTATGCCAAGCCTCGGATCGGCCTCGCCGCGTCGAACGCCGCAGCGGTGTGGGACCCGGCGTTCGTGCCGGTGGAGGGCACCTGCCCCGTCGCGCGGCGCACCACAGATGTTGGGATCGGCTGGCGGATCGCCGATCGGCCGGCCTGCGCGGCGGCGGACGCGCGGCGGCTGTTCGTGGTCGGCGATTCGCACGCGGGCGCCTATGCGCTGCTGCTCCACACCGTCGCGCACGCACGGGCGATGCCGGTCGATCTCTATACGGCGGGCGGGTGCCGGGTGATCGACATCGACGACAGCGCGCTGCCGCCGGGCTGCGCCGCATTCCGCGCGCGCGCGCTGGCCGAGGTGCGCGCCGCCGCGCGGCCGGGCGACGTGGTGTTCCTGCCGGGGCTCTACACGCCGCTCTACCGCAAGCTGTGGGATGCCGACGTGCCGCGCGACGCGGGCCTTGGCGCGCAGCGGCCGCTCGATCGCGCGCGGATCGCGGCGTCCGAAGCGCGGCTGCGCGCGCTGATCGCGCGCGGGGTGACGATCATCGTCGAGGCGCCCAAGCCGGTGATGCCGAGCGCGTTGTTCCGCTGCGCCGATGGGTTCAACCGGGGGAGCGGCTATTGCCGGCCCGGCTGGCACGTTCCGCGCGCCGAGGCCGAGCGCCGCCGCGCCCGCGCGCGCGCCGCGCTCGTCGCGATCACGCGCGCGCTGCCCGGCGCGCGGCTGTGGGACCCGCTGCCGCTGCTGTGCGACGCGCGCGCCTGCGACGGCTACCGGGACGGCGCGCCGCTCTATTACGACACGCATCATCTCAGCGCGGCGGGCAACCGGCTGCTGGTGCCGGGCTTCCTCGGCGTGCTCGACCGATGAGCGCGGCGATCATCACGCCGACCTATCGCAACGATCTGGCGATCGTGCGTGCGCTGTGCGCGTCGGTCGACCGGTTCGTCGCGGCGGACATCCACCATCATCTGGTCGTGCCGCGTGGCCAGTACCGGCTGTTCGCGGACCTGAACGGACCGCGCCGGACGGTGACGCCGATCGAGGCGGTGTTGCCGCGCGGCTTCGTCAAGCTGCCGCTGCCGGCGCGGCTTCCGCTCAGCGGCCGGGCGGTGCGCGAATGGTGGATGGCGCCGGGACGATGGCGGGTGAGCGGCTGGATCATCCAGCAGATCGTCAAGCTGAGCGCCGACCGGGTCTGCGACGCCGACCTGCTGCTGTTCATCGACAGCGACGTGCGGCTGCTGCGCCCGCTGGACACCGCGCTGTTCCGCCACGGCGACGTGATCCGCTTCGTCCACAAACCGGGGCTGGGGGCGGACCAGCCGGCCCAGGCCGCGTGGGGCCGGGTGGTCGGACGGCTGCTCGGGATCGCGCCGCGCGACTATTATGGCGCTGACTACGTCGGCAACATCGTCTCCTGGCGGCGCGACACCATGCTGCGGCTGCAAGCGCGGATCGCGCAGGTGACCGGGCTGGCCTGGCAAGTGGCCATCGCGCGCGAGCCGCTGTTCTCGGAATATCTGGCGTATGGCGTGTTCATCGATCATGTCGAACCCGATGCCGGCCATGCCCGCACGCCCGAGAGCCTGACGCTCAATTCGTGGAATTACGCGTTGTCGCAGGCCGGGGAGGCGGCGCGCTTCGTGGCGGACTGGCAGCCGCATCATATCGGCGTGCTGCTGCAATCGACCGAGCGGCTGAGCCCTGACGCGCGCGAACGGATCATCGCCGCGCTGGCGGCGCGCGCATGAGCACGCGCGTGACGATCGGCGTCGATGCGCATGTGTTGACCGGAAAATATCAGGGCACGCGCTCGACGCTGACCAATTTGCTGCGCGCGCTGGGGGGCCGGCCGGACCCGCCGCGCCTGCTGGTCTATACGGAAGATCCGGCGACGGCGCGCGCCGCGATCGGGGTCGCGGCGTTCGACTATGTCGCGTTGCCGGCGCTGGGGGCGGTGCGCCGGCTGCTGGACTTTCCCCGGCTGTTCCGGCGCGACGGGGTCACCATCGGCGTGTTCCAATATATCGCCCCGCTCGCCGGGCGGCATGCCGTGTTCGTCCACGATATCCTGCCGCTGACGCACCCGCGCTATTTCCCGCTGGCGATGCGGGTGCGGATGCGGGTGTTCGGCGCGCTGGCGATCCGGCGCGCGCGCGTCGTGCTCGCGGTCAGCGAGCATACGCGCGCGGCGGTGCTGGCGCGCTATCGGCTGCCGCCCGAACGGGTGCGAGCGGTGCTGAACGGACCATCGTTCGCGCCGCCGGCCTATGCCGGCGCGCGGCCCGCCACGCCGCGCTATATCCTGAACGTCGGGCGGATCGAGCGGCGCAAGAATGTCGGGCTGCTGATCGCGGCGTTTCGCAAGGCCGATCTCGCCGATGTGCGGCTGGTGATCGTCGGCGCGGTCGATGCGGGGTTCGCCTTCGCGCCGCCGTGCGACCCGCGGATCGACCTGCGCAGCCGCGTGGCCGAGGCCGAGCTGATCGGCTTGTACCGGGGCGCGAGCCTGTTCGTCTATCCGAGCGCCGCCGAGGGGTTCGGCCTGCCGCTGCTCGACGCGACGCTGTTCGGCATCCCGACGATCGCCTCGAACCGCACCGCGCTGCCCGAGGTCAGTGGCGATCTGGTCCGCTATTTCGATCCCGAGGCGGCGGATGCGGTGACGACGCTGGCCGCGCAGATCGCCGGGCATTTCGGCGCGTCGCCGATCCCCGCGCCCGATGCGGCGCAGCGGCGCGCGCAGGCCGAACGCTTCTGCTGGACGCGCGCCGCCGACGCCTTCCTCGCCGCGATCGACGCGCGATGAGCGGCAAGCGTCTGATCGTGCTGACCAGCGATCTGCCGTACCCGCCGACCTATGGGCACAAGGTCGACCAATATCACCGCTGGCGGGGCTTCGCCGCGCGCGGCTGGCGATTGCGGCTGGTCTGCTGGCGCTCGCCGCTGGACCCGCCCGCCAGCGCCGCCGATGTCGATGCTTTGCGCGACGTGTTCGAGGCGGTGGACGTCCTGCCGATCGCGCACAGCGCGGCCGCGTTCGCACGGCGGCTGGCGCGGCTGTGGCGCTACCCCAGCCATGTCGCCGCGCGCGTGCCCGATGCGGCCACGCACGCGCGACTGATCGCCGAGGCGCGGGCGTTCGATCCCGCCGCGATCGTGCTCGACGGGATTTATGGTGGCGTGGCGGGGGAGGCGCTCGCGCGCGCCTGCGGCGTGCCGGTGATCGTGCGCGGCCACAATATCGAGCATCGCTATTTCGCGCAGCAGGCCGGCGCGGCGCGCGACCTGCGATCTCGCGGCGCGTGGACGATCGCGCGGCTCGGGCTCGAGCGCTATGAGGCGGGCCTGATCGGGCGCGCGGCGTGGACGTTCGACATCTCGGCCGACGATGTCGCGTACTGGCAGCGGCGCGGCATCGCGCGCGTGTCCTGGGCGCCGACGGTGTTTTCCGACGATCGCGCGGTCACGATCCTGCCGCCCGCCGACAAGCGCTGGGACGTCGCCTATATCGGCAATCTGCGCCTGCCCAACAATCTGCGCGGGATCGCGTGGTTCGTCGGCGCGGTGATGCCGCGACTGCGCGCGCTGCGCCCCGGCATCCGCTGCGTCTTCGCCGGTGCCGATCCGAGCCCGGCGGCGCGGGCGCTGTTCGCCGGCGCGCCCGATATCACGCTGATCGCGAACGCGCCGAGCGCGGACGCCATCCTCGCCAACGGGCGCGTGCTGGTTAATCCGATCCTGTCGGGCAGCGGCGTCAACGTGAAATCGATCGACATGCTGCGCTATGACGCGCCGATCGTGACGACCGCGATCGGCGCGCGAGGCTTCGGGCCGGAGGTGGCGGGGCAGTTCCGCGTCCACGACGACCCCGCGCGTTTCGCCGAGGCGGTGATCGCCGCGCTCGCCGACCCCTATCCGCCCGCCGGGCGATCAGCCGTACGCCGGCTGTTCGGCGAAGATGGTATCGCCGAACAGACCGCGCTGATCGCGCGCGTCGCGGGCATCTGACCGGCGCGGCGACCACGCCTCGATCAATTCCTCATACCCCGACAGCACCTTGTCCCAGGTGAAGGCCGCGCGCCAGCGCGTCACCGCCGCCGCGCGCAATTCCGCGCGCAACGCCTCGCAACTGACGAGCCGGTCGAGGTGATCGAAAATCTGTTCCTCCGAGGCGAAATAGAGCGCCGCCCGGCCCGCCACCCACCGATTGAAGCGATTGTCATGCGCGATGATCGCATTGCCCGCGCCGAGCGCCTCGACCAGCGACGGGTTGGTCCCGCCGACCTGATGCCCGTGCAGATAGGCGATGCTGTGGACGCGCAGCGCATCGACGATCCGCCGATCATAGACCGCGCCGGGCATGACGACATCCGGCCCCGCCGCGTCCAGCACCGCCGCATGATAGGGGATGGCCGGATCGTATGCGCCGAGCACCAGCAACTTCAGGCCGCGGCGCCGGCGCGAGAAGGCACGCACGATCTCCAGCACCGAATTCTCGGGTTCGGGCCGCGCGATCAATGTGAAGAAGCCGCCGGGTTCCACCCCGAATCCGGCGAGCGGCGCGGCGGACATATCGAGCAGCCGATCGCTGCCATACGGGATTACGGTCGTCTTCACGGGCGACACGCGGGTGGCGAGATGCGCCGCGATCGCGGGATGATCGGCGATGAGCATATTGCCCGAATAGGCGGCGAGCCGCTCGTTGACCCACAGCAAGGCGCGGGTGATCGCGCGATATTTGGCGCGTTTCCACTCCAGCCCGTCCATGTTGACGAGGTTCACGCGCCCGCGCAGGCGCAGGTAGGCGCTCAGGAAGCCGGTGTTGTAGCCCAAGGTCAGGATCGTGCCGGGCCGTTTCAGCGCGTCCTGCGCGGCGCGCATGTCGAACTCGACCGTGCCCCACCGCCCGCGCGCGCGGACGGGGATGTGGATGCGGCGCACGCCCTCCCACAGATCCTCCTCGCGGCGGCCGGTCGGCGAGCCCTGGCAATAGACGGTGACGTCCCACCCGCGCCCGCGCAGATGCCGCGCGAGCCGGTCCGCGAAGGTCTCGAACCCGCCGTGCGTCGCCGGCACGCCGCGAATGCCGAGAATGATGAGCGAGCGCGCCGCGCGGCGCGGGGACGCCGAAACCCGGCGCGATTGCCATGCCAGCGCGGCATGATCCTCTTCGTCGAAGGCGTGCGCGCCCGCGCGCCCGATCCGGCGGACCAGCCCGGTCATGCCCGCGCACCGTGCGAGGACGCGGCTTGCAAAAGACACGGCGCGGCGGCGCGCGCAAAAGACACGTGCTCCAAAACGATCACCTCCGCGCAGAATTCGCGCACTGCGATGTGTGGATACCGAGAGGAACTGAGACGCGGATTCTACACGCCGCACACGGACGCTCATCGGCGGGCGCATTTATGCTTGCCGGTTCTGCGCACGTCAAATGGGTAAATGGCATTTTCATCATCTTCGAAGAAATGCGCTGCATTGCGGAATCGGCTGGCCGGTCATCACTTTGCGCTTTAAGGCGGCGATGGCTCGGCTGCGGAGGTGCGATAGGTGATTGGACGCTCGACCCTGGGGGCGGCGCGGCGGCGGCTCGGCCGGCTGCGATCCGACATCGTCAGCGCGGTCTCGCCCGGCGGGGCGGTCGACACCGATCTCGCGCCCGGACATCCGCTGCGCGCGAGCCTCCCTGCGCTGAAATTCTATAACGCCTTGCGTTCGGCCGAAGCGGGCAAGTCGATTCGCGACGGCAACCGCGTGCTGAACTTCCACATCGCGCTCGATCACGTCGCCAAGCTGCCCGCCGGGGATTATGCCGAACTCGGCACCTATCGCGGGCTCACCGCCTCGATCCTTTGGGCGCGCCGCGCGGCCGGCACGACGCTCTACTGCTTCGACACGTTCGAAGGGTTCGACGAACGCGATCTCGCCGACGGCCGGCTGTCGCAGGACATGGAGAAGGCCGCGTTCCGCGACACCAGCCTCGATCTGGTGCGCCAGCGCATCTCGGGCGGCAGCGACGAGGGGCTGGCGTTTCGCGTCGGGTTCTTCCCCGACACGTTCGCGGGCCTTGAGGACAAGCGCTTCCGGCTGGTGCACATCGACATGGATCTCGCCGATCCGATCACCGCCGCGCTCGAGACGTTCTGGCCGCGCATGGTGGAGGGCGGCATCATCCTGGTGCATGATTATCGCTCGAAACGCTATCCGATGGCGGCGGAGGCGGTCGACCGGTTCTTCGCCGCGCGCGGGCTTTTCGCCTGGCCGCTCAACGATCGGCTCGGCACCGCGATGATCATGCGGCAGCGCGGCATGGCCGACTGATGGCGCCTGCGGTGCCCGGAAGCGTTGCAAATGAAACGCGACGGCGCCGAATATCGTCGGAAGATGTTCGCGCGTCTCGTCGGCGGTGTTCAAAGATGCGCCGCGGCATATCATCGAAATTCGGCGGACACGGGCGGCGTCGCGCGACGAACGGCGTGGCGAACCGGCCGGGCATATTGCCTGACCGGCGCGCCTGTGCCAGATGTTGCACAGCACAAGCCGCGCCGCAGAGCCGTGTGAAGGGAGCTTAAGTGGGTATCCGATCAGCGATGTTGTTGTGCGCCTGCGCCATGTTGGCGGCGTGCGGAGGCAAGGGCGCGGAGGTCATATCGACCGGCGATCGCTACGTCTCCAATCGCGCCGTCGTCACCGATTACCGGTTGGGGATCGGCGACAAGGTGCGCCTCACGGTGTTCCGCGAACCCGACATGTCGGGTGACTTCACGGTCGGCCCGAACGGCACCGTCGCGCTGCCGCTGATCGGCGAGACGCCGGCGGTGGGGCGCCGGGTCGAGGAAGTCGCCGCCGAGGCACAGGCGCGCTACGGCGACGGCTATCTGCGCAGCCCGCAGGTCAACATGGAGGTCACCGGCTTCCGACCGTTCTTCATTCTGGGCGAAGTCACCGCGCCGGGCCAGTTCCCCTATGCGATCGGGCTGACCGCGTTCAACGCGATCGCGACCGCGCAGGGCTTCACCCCGCGCGCCGACCGCTACATCGTCCACATCCGGCGCGAGGGGGCGACGGTCGAGGAAAATTACCAGCTCACGCCGGATCTGCGGGTCTATCCGGGTGATACGATCCGCGTCGGAGAGCGCTTCTTCTGACTTGCGTTCGAGATCGGGAATGCTGGTCTGGCCGCATGCGCGGTGACGATCGTTCAGGGGGACGCGGGTTGATGGGATGGCGTTTGGCTCCCGAAGGAAGATACCATCGCGCCGGCCGGGCGCGTGGCGCTTCGGTGCGCGTCCCGTCCTGCCGCAAGGCGGGAGCGTCCGGCGAATCATGACCGTGTCCGCCAGATCGGTGAACCGGGGGTGGCGCCTCTTGTTGTGCGCGGCGGTGCCGGCCTGCGCGATCGCGCCGGCGCGCGCGCAGGTGGGCGAATCGCTGCTGCTGCCGCCGGTGATCCCGCCGGGCTTCAACCGCGGACGCAATCAGAGCGTGACCGAATTGCCGCGCCGCGCGTTCGATCCGGTCGGCATCCGCGTCGGGTCGTTCAACCTGCTGCCCTCGATCCAGTCGGGCGGGGGCGCGACCAGCAACACCTATTACACCGCGCAGCCGACCGCCTCGGCCTTCATCACGACGGTGCCGAGCGCGACGCTGATTTCGCGGTGGAGCCGCCACGAACTGATGGTTTCCGGCACCGGCACCTTCCGCGAATATCTCGGCGAATCGCGCCGCAACGAGGCGACCTGGCAAAGCGACGTGCGCGGGCGGGTGGATCTCGGGCGGTTCAGTTCGGTGACGATCGAGGAGATTTCGTCGCAAGTGAACGAGAGCCAGTTTTCGGGAGAAGTCACGCCGACGGTCGCGGCGATCTCCCGGTATCGTCGTGACTTCGTCAGCGTGCGCGGGGTCAATCAGGTCGGGCGGACTCGGACCACGTTGGCGGCCGACTACGCATCGTTCCGCTTCCGGCCGCTGCCGTTGTTCGATGGTGAAACACGTGACCAGTCGAACCGCGACCGCAATGTCGCGCGGGTGACCGGCCAGTTCGAATATGCCCAATCGCCGAGCCTCGCTTTCTTCGTGCAAGGCTCCTTCGCCAACCAGGCGTTCAGGACCGAGTTGAGCCCCGGCGTACCTAATCTCGATTCGAACGGCTTGCGCGCGTTGGGCGGGATCAACTTCGATCTGCCGGGCAAGGTTCGTGGGTCGCTCGGTGTCGGCTATACGCGCCAGGTGTTCGACGCCGGGTTTTACAAGCCGGTCGGCGGCGTGTCGGTCGAAGGCAGGCTCGAAGTCTTCCCGTCGCGACTGACGACCGTCACATTGGGTGCGCGCCGTTCGATCGAGATCACCAGCTTGGGTACCAGCGGTGCCTTTTGGGACAATCGGGTCAACGCGCGTGTCGATCGCGAAATCTGGCGCGGCATCCTCGTCAATGCGACCGGGGAATACACCCGGCAAAGTTACGCGCGCACCGGCCAGACCGCGAATGGCTATCGGTTCGGGACCGGTGCCCGATATCTGTCGTCGCGTAAGGTGGTGCTCGATGGCTCGCTCAATTACAGCCATCGCAGCCCGACATCCGGGACGCTCGGCAATGCTTACGACGAAGTACGGGGCGAGGTGGGGTTGACGTTCCGGATCTAATACTTTCCGGGGACAGAACGCTTCTAGCAGGATAACAGGACGCTTATGGAAGTCAGACAGGAAGCCGGTGAGTCCGAAGCGCAGCTCGCGGATATCATCCAGATGGTCCGCGACACCGTCATGCGCCGGTGGCTGCTGCTGCTCGTCGTGTTCGCGGCGGTGGCGGTATTGGGGATCGTCGCGGTGCAGTTCCTGCCGGTGTCCTACACGTCGACGGCCAAGGTCCGGATCGATCCGTCGCTCAACCCGCTCGCCACCAAGTCGGCGGACGGCAAGGCCGAGCTGACGCCCGAGGCGATCGATACCGAAGTCGCATCGGTCCAGTCGCCGACGATCGCGCGCGCGATCGTTCGGCAGTTCCACCTCGAGCGCGATCCCGAATTCGCCAAGGCGCTGCAAGGTGGCGGGCCGGGCCTCGCGACGGCGTCCGATCGCGAGAGCGTCCTCGCCAATGCGCTCCTCAAGAAGCTGAATGTCTCCCGCGAGAAGCTCACCTACATCCTCGACATCAGCTTCACCTCGGCCGATCCCGTCAAATCCGCGAAATTCGCCAACGCCTTCGCGCAGGGCTATATCGACGCCAAGACCGGCAACAAGGCGGGCACCGCCGAACGCCAGTCGCAATGGTTCGAGCGCCGGCTGAAGGAACTCGCCGACGACGCGCGCAACGCCGATGCGCAGGTCGCCGATTATCGCGCCAAGGCCGGTATCGTCGAAAGCGATGGCGGCAACGCCAATGGCAGCACGATCGTCGACCAGCAGATCACCCCGCTCGCGGGCTCGCTCGCGCAGGCGCAGGCGGATGCGGCGGCGGCGCGGTCCGATCTCGAGGCGGCGCGCACGCAGATGGCGCATGGCAGCCGCGATTCGGTCGGCGTCGTGCTCAATTCGGCGACGGTGCAGGCGCTGCGCAGCCAGCGCGCCGACATCGTCCGCAACCTCGGCGAGATCCAGGTCCGCTACGGCGAGAAGCATCCCGAGACGCTGCGCGTGCGCGACCAGCTCGCCGCCGTCGATGCGCAGATCCAGAGCGAGACGCGGCGCGTGATCTCGGCGCTGACCGCGACCGCCGCCTCGACGCAGGCCCGCGTCGAAAGCCTGCGCCAGTCGATGGCGCAGCTCGAATCGCGGCGCGCGGGCGATACCCGCAACGCGGTGATCGCCGAGGGTCTCGAGCGCGAGGCGACCGCCAAGCGCGCGCTGTATGACCGCATGTCGCAGATGGCGCTCGACAGCATGCAGGCGGCGCGCGTGTCGCTCGCGCAGGCGCAGATCGTCGAGGTCGCGCAGGCGCCGTCGCGGCCGACCAGCCCGAACAAACCGCTCTTCTACGTCGCCGCGCTGGTGCTCGGCCTGATCGCGGGCGGTGCGACGATCGCGGTGCAGGAGCTGATGTCGGGCACGCTACGCTCGGCGGAGGACGCCGACCGGACGCTCGGCCTGACGATGCTCGCGGCGATCCCCAAGGTCGCCAAGGGCGTCAACCCGGCCGATCTGCTCATCACCGAGCCGACCTCGTTCTTCTCGGAATCGCTGCGCATCGTCCGCGCCGCGGTGCTGGGGGTACGCGGCCAGGCCGCGCCCAAGGTGATCGCGCTCACCTCGGCGCTGCCGGCGGAGGGCAAGAGCACCACCGCGCTTGCGTTCGCGCGCACGCTCGCGATCGCCAACGCCAAGACCCTGCTGATCGAATGCGACGTGCGCCGCGCCGTCATGCAGCGCATGGTCAAGGGCGCGCCGCCGCGCGTCGGTCTCGTCGAGGTGATCCACGGCGACGCGCCGCTCGATGAGGCGATCCTGCCGGGCGACGTGCCGGGGCTCGACCAGTTGCTCGTCGTGTCGCGCTATTTCAGCTCGGAGGATCTGTTCGGCGGCGGTGCGATGGAGAACCTGCTGAACACGCTGCGCGGGCGCTACGATCATATCGTGCTCGATCTGCCGCCGCTGATGGGCCTCGCCGACGGCCGCTTCCTCGCGGTGCTCGCCGATGCGACGATCATGGTGGTGAAGTGGGACGAGACGCCCGCCTCCGCCGCGTCCTCGGCGGTCAACTGGCTGCGCGCCGACGGGAGCAACCCGGTCGGCATGGTCTATTCGATGGTCGGTCAGGGCGCCGAATCGGTCGGCGGCCTATATTATTACTCGCGCAAATACGCCGAATATTACCGGAGCGCGTGACACTGTCGCGCGCCGGGCGGCGGACACGGGCGCCGGACCATGGCACGCGATAGCCGCCGGGCGCTCACCGGCGATCTGCTGCGATATGGATTGGCGCTGGCCGGGCCGATCGGTTCGGCCGGCGCACAGTTCCTGCTGTCGCTGGTCTTGCTGCGCCAGGTCGATCCGGCGGGCTTTGGCCGTTTCTCCTTCCTGCTGATCGCGTCGCAGCTCGGCTCGGCGATCTGGTCGGCATTGTTCTGGGCGCCGCTGCCGCTGGTGCTGAGCGCGCCGCGCGGCGCGGGCACGCTCGATCCGGCCCGCACCATGCTCTCCGCCAATCTGTGTGGCGTTGTCCTTGCGCTCGCCCCCTTCGCGCTGATCGCGCGCGGTGTGGGCGAAAGCTGGAGCGCGGTGGCGCTGTTCGCCGCCTTCGCGGCGCTCGCGCTGCTGCGCGGCTTTGCGCGGGCGCTCGGCTATGCGCGCGCGCGGCAACGCCGGGTGAGCGGATCGGATCTGCTGTACAGCGTCGCCTTGCTGATCGGCACGGCGCTGCTGTTCGGCGGGGTCGTGCGCGGTACCGCCGGCGCCTATGGCGTGTTCCTCGTCGCGACCGTGGCGGGGCTGCTCGCCTTCGGCCCCGGCGTGCTCGCCGAACAGATCACCGCGTTCAGCGTCGCGCATCTCGCCGATTATCGTCGCGTGTGGCGCGCGCACGGCCGCTGGTCGCTGCTCGGGGTGGTGACGTCCGAGGCGACCGTCAACGCGCATGCTTATCTCGTCACCGGCTTTCTCGGCGCGGGAGCGTTCGCGCCGCTCGCGGCGGCGGCGATCCTGATCCGCCCGATCACGGTCGTGTTCAACGCGCTCACCGAGTTCGAGCGCGCGCGGATCGCGCGCGCGCTCGGCGCCGACGACTTCGCCGAAGCGCGCCGCGCGGTGCGGCTGTTCCGCACGATCCTGCTGCTGAGCTGGCTCGCCACCGGCATCGCCACGATCGCCCTGCTGTGGTTCGACCCGCGGCTGATCTATCCGCCGCAATATCACCGGCGCACGCTCGCGATCGGCGCGGCCCTGTGGATGGTCACCGCCCTGTTCCGGGTGATGCGCGTTCCCGAAGGCACGTTGCTCCAGGCCGGCGGCGCGTTCCGGCCGCTCGCGCTCGCCAGCCTGTGGTCCGCGTTCGTCTCGGTCGCGGCGGTCGCGGGGCTGTTGCTGGTCGCGGCGCCCTTGTGGTCGATCCTCGGCGTGGCGCTCGGTGATGCGGTGTGCGCGGCGCTGATCTTGCGTGCCGCGCGCCTCTGGTATGGGCGTGCCGCCGCGCCCGCGCTATCACCCGCGTCATGAAGATCGCGATCGGCATCAAGGCGCTCAACGAGGCGGGCAAGATCGAGGCGGCGCTGCGCAGCGCGCTCGCCGCCGTCGCACCCTATGGCGGCACGGTGCTGCTCGCCGACAGCGGTTCGACCGACGCCACCGTCGAGATCGCGCGCAGGCTCCCGGTCGATGTCGTCCAGCTCGCCAATCGCGCCGAACGATCGTGCGGGGCGGGCGCGCAGCTCGCGTTCCAGCATCTCGACGCCGAATATTTCTGCCTGATCGACGGCGACATGGAACTGGTGCCGGGCTTCATCGAGGCGAGCCTCGCCTATCTCGACGCGCACCCGCAGGTCGCCGGCGTGGGCGGGCAGGTGATCGAGCGCAATCTCGAAGCCGAGGAGTTCCAGATCCGCGCCGCCGCCATGGCCAATGAGGCGCATCGCCGCGCGGGGCCGGTCGACCGGCTCGACGGCGGCGGCGTATACCGGATGCGCGCGATCCGCGAGGTCGGCTATTTCTCGGACCGCAACCTGCATTCGTTCGAGGAGTTCGATCTCGCCGCGCGGCTGATCAGCCGGGGCTGGACGCTGGTGCGGATCGACGTGCCCGCGGTCGAACATCGCGGCCATTCGGGTAACGGCTACCGGCTGCTGCTGTACCGGCTGACCTCGGGGCAGATGGGCGGCGCGGGCGAGGTGCTGCGCGCGAGCCTGGGCAAGCCGCATTTCCCGCTGGTCGTGCGGCGGCTCGGGCATTTGCGCAAGGCGGTGGCGATCGCGGCGTGGTGGCTGGCGCTGATCCTCGCGCTCTGGCGTGCGCCGCTCGCCGCGGCGGCGCTGGTGATCGTGCCGGTCGCGTGGCTCGGCTGGCGGCGCGGCTCGCTCGCGCTCGGCCTTTATTCGTTCGCGATGTGGAACGCGCTCGCGATCGGGCTGATCGGCGGGCTGTTCCGGCGGCGCGTGCCGCCGACGCGGCCGCTCGCCTCGGTCGCGTTCACGCGCCTGCCGCCGGCTGGGTAGCGTCGATCGCGGCGGCGAGCGTGGCGACGCACGCCGCCCAGCTATAATCCTCGCGCACGCGCGCGCCCATCGCGGCGCCGCGCCGGCGCAGATCGGCGAGATCGTTCGATTCGAGCCACGCTTCCGCGCCGGAGACGGCGGCATCGGGGGCGACGAGCTGGCCGTCATACGCGGTCGTCATCGCGCGCACGCCGGCCATGTCGATCGCGATCGGGATCGTGCCGGCGGCCATCGCCTCGAGCACGATCAGCGGGAAACTGTCGAGCCGCGAGAGATGGACGAGGATGTCGGCGCCGCCGAGCGCGGCGATCAGCGCCGGGCCGTCGAGCCAGTCGGACAAAGCGACGCGCGATTCCAGCCCGTGCGTCTCGATGCGCGCGCACAGCGCCTCCATCAGCGCCTCGTCGCCGCGCCCGATGATGCGCGCGGTGAAGGGGATGCCGGCACGATCGAGCGCCGCGCACAGATCGACGATCGCCAGACTGCCCTTGCCCTCGGAGAGCCGGCCGGCGTGGATCAGCCGCAGCTCCGGGCCGGTGGCGGCCTCCCGCGGCGGGGCGAAGCTTTCGGGAGGCAGGAAGGTGCGAATCGTCGAGCGCGGCACGTTGGCGGGCAGCTCGATCTCGGCGTCCTGCCCGTCGAACAGCAGGGCGATCCGGTCGGCGCGCGCCGCCAGCGTGCGCGACAGCCACCGCAACACGCCGCTGCGCTGCAGGCGGCTGTTCGCGCCGAGGTGCAACGTCACCAGCACGCGGATGCCGAGCGCCTTGGCGAGCGGGACGAACAGCAGATCGGGCAGATTGGCGACATTGAGCCAGAGCACGTCGATCGGCACGCGGTTGGCGCGGCGGAACGCGTGCAGCGCGCGCAGGAAGCGGGGCAGGCGCGCGGCCGACAGGTGGGCGCTGTCGGCGGGCACCCAGAACGCCTCGCCGCCGGTCCAGTGCGTGTTCAGCGCCTCCAGCGCGCGCGCGCAGAAGCTCTCGACGCCGCCGGGATCGCGCGTCGAGCCGCCGACGATGCACAATCTTCTGGTGCGGGTGGGGTTCACGGGCGTCGGGTCATGATCGGCGGGACCGGGGACGCAGCGCGCAGAACCATGGTCGTCCCTTAGGGGGTTCACCAGCCTTGCTCAAGCTCGGCCGAGCAGCCGGTTCAACGCGCGCCGGGGGCGCAGCATCAGCCCTTCGGCGGAGACGGTCATGCGCTTGACGTCGATCAGCGTCGCCGGACCCGCCGCCGACAGCGTGTGGAGCCCGGCGCGGAACGGCGCGGCGGCGGCGGGGGCGGTGAAGCGGCGGCCGGGGCGGGCCGCGAAGCGGGTCTCGTCGAGCGTGTCGATCTCCAGCATCGTGATCGCGCCGCCATAGGTGCGCGAACAATCCTGCACCGGCAGCAGGATGCGTCCGTCGGCGGCGACGAGCGGCGTGCCGCCGGGGCGTGAACTCGCCCGGCCGGTCCGCACCGGATTGCCGGGATGCGGCGTCCATGGCCCCGCCAGCCGATCGGCGAAGGCGATGTTAAGCGCGCTCACGCCGTCCTGCCCGTGTGCGGTCGAGCTGTAGAACAGCCACCAGCGGCCGTCGTGCCACAGCGGCGTCGCATCGACGGGGGCGGGATCGACGGTTATTGTCAGCGCCGGCTCCCAGCGATCGGGGAAGGCGACCGCGCGGTAAAGCGTGAGCCGGCCCGACTGGTTCGCCTCGGGCATCAGCCAGGTCTCGCCCTCGGCATCGAACACGACCGGGTAGGAGAGGTGCCACGGCTCGCGCAGCACCGACCGTTCCTCGACGAAGCGATACTGATCGTCGAACACCAGCACGTCGATCGTGCCGACCGGGTGGCGATAGTCAAACGTCTCGACGAACACGTACAGCAGCCCGCCCCGCCAATAGCCGAACGGATCGGCGCGGAACCGCAGCCTCTCGAGCCCCGGCGCCCAGTGCAGCGGCAGCCCTTCGAGCGTGCCGCGCGCGATGATCTCCGCCAGCGGCAAGGGCACGATCAGCGGGTGCCAGATGTCCTTGGCCAAGCGCACGATCGTCTCCCGCTTACCGCGCCGGCCCGGCGAGCACATGGCGCGCGCCCGCCGCGCTGAGATGGTTCTCGTCGCGGAAGAACAGCGTCGTGCCGATGCCGGCCGCGCAGCGCGGCCCGGCGCAGAGCCGTTGGAGCGCATCGATATAGCCGGCGCCTGTTTGCCCCGCGAGCGCGTGCAGAAGGGTGTTCGCCTCGGGGATTTCGGCGCGCGTGGCGAGATCGGCGTCGCACCGCCGTGGATCGCTGCCGAGCCACACGGTACGCGCCATACATTTGGGGACCGAGACGGCGAACTCGGGCGTCGGGCCGATCAGCGTCACCGCCTTGCCGGCGCTGCGCAGCCGCAGGACCGTGCCGCGCACCGAGGCGATGAAGGCGTGGCGGCTGGTCGCGCGGCCGATCGGCTCGCCGGGGCGGAGCCGGAGATAGCCGTTGGTGGTGCCGCCACCGCCGCCGGGGGCGAGGAACTTGCCCCAGCGCCCGGAGATATAGACGTGGCGGATTGCCGGATCGGCGACGATGGCGGCGAGAATGGCATCGTTGAATTCCGCGCACGCGGGATTGGGGTCGCCGACCTGATCGAGCTGGGTGGCACCGGGGAAGGGCGCGCAGCCGTTCTTGGTGATGCTGCGCAGCGCGAGGCCGCGCGCCTGGAGCCGGTCGGCGAGTGCGTCCTTGATGTGGAGCGCGTGCGAATCGCCCCATAAGACGACGCTCGGCTCGGAGCGCGCGGCGGCGAAGCAGCGCTTCAGCAGATCGGCGGGCACGCTCGGCCCAGCCAACCCGCAGCCGGGCAGATCACGATGCGCCAGCGACTTGGCGGCCATGTCATACTGGCGCGCGAGTGGCGACAGGCGCTGGGGCAGACCCTGGGCGGCGAGCAATATGCCGGCGGCGCCCGCGAAAACCGCGATCGCGGCGATGCCGGCGGCGGCGGTGCGGCGTTGCTCGGCGGCGTCGCGGTCGTGGACGCTCCGGAACGGCTGCTCGACGTAGCGCCAGGACAGGATGGCCAGCAGCAGCGACGCGGCGAGCGCGACCACCGCCTCCGCCGCCGAAAGCGTGTGGCCGAGCGCGAGTTGCGACAGCGACAGGACCGGCCAGTGCCACAGATAGAGCGAGTAGGAGACCAGCCCGATCCCGACCAGCGGCGACCATGTCAGCAGCCGGGTGGCCGGGCCGTCCGCCTGTCCGGCATAGAGCAGCAGGGCCGCGCCGAGGCAGGGCACGAGCGCCGCGAAACCGGGGAACAACATGGTTTCGTGAAAGAACACCACCGCATAGGCGATCAACGCGAGTCCGACGACACCCGCCGCCGCGAGCATGTGGTGATGGCGCGGCGCGGGAGGCGGCAGCAGCACCAGGATCGCGCCGACCAGCAATTCCCAGCTTCGCGACGGCAGCATGTAGAAAGCGCTGGTCGGCGACTTCACCGTCAGCCACTGCGAGAGCAGCAGCGACGCCACCAGCGCGACGAGCACGATCGCGAACGCCGCCCGCCGCCGCAGCTTGGTGAGCACCAGCACCACCAGCGGCCAGAAGATGTAGAATTGCTCCTCGACCGCGAGCGACCAGGTGTGCAGCAGCGGGATATAGATGTCTGGATCGCCGAAATAGTTGGTGGTCTTCCAGAACCAGATGTTCGACGAGAACAGCACCGCCCACAGCAATGACCAGCCATAAGCGTAGAGTTCCGACGGTAGCAGGATGACCAGCGCGGCGAGCGTCGTCGCGGCGAGCACCACGAACAGCGCGGGAAAGATGCGACGGATGCGGCGATCGTAGAAATCGAGGATCGAGAAGCGTCCGGCGGCGGCGGCGCGGAACAGCACCGACGAGATCAGATAGCCCGAGATCACGAAGAAGATATCGACCCCGACAAACCCGCCGGGCAGGCCGAGCCCGGCATGGAACAGCAGCACCGGCACGATCGCGAACGCGCGAAGCCCATCGATATCGCGGCGGCGGTGCCGGACGGCGGTCACGCCACGCAGTCGATCATCGCGCGCGCGCTCTCGTTCATCCGCGCGGCGGCGGCGGCGATCGTGCGGCGGCGGTCGATGCCGCCGGCGAGGGCATCCCGCGCGGCGGCGGCGATCGCCTCGACGTCCCCGGCGCCCGGTATCGCCGGAAATTCGCGCGGGGCGGGGTAATCGAGCAACTGTTGCAGGCTGAACGTCTTGTGCGAGTTCGAACCGAGGAACACGCACGGGGCGCCGCCGAGCGCGGCCATGATCGAGGGATGCCAGCGCCCGCTCACCAGCAGGCGCGCGTTCGCCATCACCGCCGCGCCGGCGAAGATCGGCGTGGAGACCGGCAGGAAGGGCAGGCCGGTACGCTTCGCCACCACTTCGAGGAAATCGTCGCCACGGCAGGTCGCGACCAGCAGCAGCGGCAGGCCGAGCGCCTTCAGCCGCTCGGCGAGATGCGTGTAGCCATCCGCCGCGCCGCGCTGATTCTTGGCGGCGAGCGAACTGCCCGAGATCGCCACATAGGGCCGATCGGTAACGGGCGGCCGGGCAGCGCCGGTCCGATCGAAAAAGGGGATCAGCGCGGCGGGATCGTAGCGCGCGGCGGCGCTATCGGCGAAATGCGGGTACCAGCTAAACAGGGCGTCGGCGTGAAAGGCGGGGGTGAAGGCGGGCAGCAATTCCGCTGCCGTTTCACGCGAGAGATAATCGCGCACCGACAGCACCGCGCCGTCGAGCGCGCGCACGGTCGCCGCGACCGTTTCGGCGAGCGCGGTGCCGTCCGGCGCGCGCGAGACCATGCCGTTGATGTAGAACACGCGCTTGCCGCGCCGCCTGGCGAGCGCGCAGATCGCGAGCGTCTGAAGCAAGGTCGGACGCGGTGGGTTCGGGAAGATCATCTCGCCCTCGCCGTTGACGACGATGCCGTCGCACGCCTCGATCCGCTCGACGATCGCGCGCGCCTTGGGCGAGCGGTCGCGCAGATCCCAGAGCAGGGCGGCGTCGCCCTCGATGTCGTGGCTCGGCTCGTGGACGGCGCCGAGCGCCTCGATCGCGCCGAACACCAGATCGCCCACCACCGGCGTGCGCCGCACCTTGGGGCGGCGCAGGCGGCGGACGAGCAGCGCATGCGCGCGTTTGGCGTGCGCGCGCGGTTCGGTCAGCGGGCTCTTGAGCAGCGCGCGCGTGATCGTGCCTGTGATCTCATGCCGCTCGGCGACCATGCGGCGCAGCGCGAAGCTCGTCGCGCGGCATCCCCAATTCTGTTCAGTGCTGTTGTCCGCGACGAACAGGAGCTTCATTCAGGACGATTCCGCAGGGGCGCCGCGCCGCCGCACGGGCGCGATCAGGCGGCCTTCACGGCGTTGGGCTTGGGCCGCCACTTGAGCTTGTCGCGCTGGACCTGCTCGACGGGCAGGATTTCGGTCGATTTGTAGCGCAGCGCCGCGCTGACCGCGCGCGCGTCGCGGGTGAGGCGGCGCAGGCCATCGGGTTCGAGCGAGGCGGCGTGATCGGTCCCCTTCCAGGTGCGATCGAGCGTGAAGTGCCGCTCGATCCACGACACGCCGAGCGCGACCGCCGCCATGTCCGCGGCGATGCCGAGGTGATGGCCCGAGAAGGCGATCGACTTGACGCTGTCGCCGAACTTTTCCCTGAGCCGGGTGATTTCGAGCAGGCACAGATCGTCGAACGCGACCGGATAGCCCGAGGTGCAGGCATAGAGGACGACGTCCTTGGCGCGGCCGCTCTGGACGAAGAACTCGACGATCTGCTCTTCCTCGGCCTGCGTCGTCATGCCGAGCGAGAGGTGGATCTCGCCGCCGAAATCGTTGGCGAGCACGCCGAGCATCTCGAAGTGCAGGTTGCACGCCGAGGGCACCTTGAGCAGCTTGGGCGCGAGCGTCGCCATCTCACGCGCCGAGGTCGTGTCCCACACCGAGGTGGAATATTCGATGCCGAGCGCCTCGCAATAGTCCTTCAACTCGCGGTGCTGATCGACGTCGAATTCGAGATATTCGCGGTGCGCGCCGTAGGTGTCGCCATAAGCGTTGGCCGGGTTCGGGTGCGGCGCGTTATATTGCTGTTCGGTCAGCAGTTCGCGGTTGTTGCGCTTCTGGAACTTGACCACGTCCGCCTTGGCATAGTCCGCCGCGGACTTGATGAGATCCTTGGCGATCGACATCTCGCCCTTGTGGTTGCAGCCGACCTCGGCAATGACCTTAACGCTCATCAAGCACTCCTGCGACTGACGCTCACCATCGCGCGGCATGAAGGGCGGTTCCTCCACGCAGGCAAAAACGCCTGATCCTTAAACGTCACGCCCGATAAGCGCCCCGCACGCGGTATCCAAGCCCGCCCGCTTCATAGCCAAAGCGGCCCGATCAGGCAATTCGAATACGCGTGCGCCGCTTCACCCGTTTCGGACGGGGCGCCTCCGCCGAGGGCGCGGCCGCCATCATCAGCGCGGCGAGCAGCGCCAGCAGGATCGCGATCGTCGTCGTGCGGACGGGATAATCGAAGGTCGAATGGAGCAGGATCGCCGCCACGCCCACGCTCGCGGCGCAGCGGATCGGGCGGTCGGGCGCGTCGGCGGCGAACCAGGCGGCGATGCCCGCCCAGCCCAGCCACGCCAGCGCCGCGAGCAGCAGCACCGCGCCGGGGACGCCATATTCGAGCAGGATCTCGAGATAATCGTCATGCGCGTGGTTGATGAAATAGGGGCGCATGTCCGCGAGCGGCTCGACCATCGCATAGATCGCCGGGAAGGTCGCGGGCCCGCTGCCGAACGGCAGGAAGCGCGGGATCGCCGATATCGTCAGCCGCGCGAACGCGATGCGGTCCGCATCGACCACGCCCTGCGTCTGCACGCGCGTGACCAGCGCGTCGCCGATCGAGCTATAGGCGAGCCCGCCGACCACCGCGATCATGGCGAGGCAGATCGCGCCCCACAGCACCAGCGGCGAGATGCCGCCGGCGGCGCGGCTGCCGCGCGGCATGACGCGCGCGAGCAGCGCGCAGCCGATCAGCACCGGCACCGCCAGCACCAGCCCGGCACGCGCGCTGGTCGCCGCCAGCCCGACGATCGCCAGCCCGAACAGCGTCGCGCCGGCGAGCGCCAGCCCGCGCGCCTCGTCGCCGCGCTCACGAAACCACGCCAGCGCGCCGGCGGCGGCGAGCGGCAGCGTGCACAGCATCAGCGTCGCCATATGGTTGCGGTTGGGGAAGAAACCGAGCGCGCCGTTGATGCTGGAGATGTCGTAGAAATGCAGCGCGTGGCTGGCGCCGCCGGGCACCTGCGCGAAGCCGACCAGGATCGCGAGCAGCGTCACCGCCAGGAAGCCGTAGAGAAGCGCCCAGCGCTGAACGACGGTCAGCCGCACCGCGACCAGGAACATCACGAGCGGCGCGAGCAGGTGGAGCGCGCTGAGCACGCCGACGCCGTCGCGCAGGCCGAGGCCGTGCCACGGCGGGGTGATGCCGGCGATCGCATAGGTGCGCAGCGCGAGATCGCGGCCCGGCACGCGCGACCACACGGCGGGCGGCAGCGGCAGCGAATAGAGCAAGGGCAGCGCGGCGATGGCGAGCATCAGCCAGACGGCGATTCGCGCCGCGCGTCCAGGCGGCAGGGCGATGCGCCTGCGGATGACGAGCCAGGTGAGGATGGCGAGCGCCAGGAGCTGAACCAGCAGATTGCCGATCGACGGCCGCGACGACCCGCCCAGGATGATGCCGGCGGCGAGCAACAGCAGCGCCGCCACGCATTCGGGCGCGAACAACCCGGCGGCGCGTACGCGGTCGCGGAGTTCGTCCATTCAGCGGGTCGCGATATCGGGCATGTGGCCACTTCTCACGTTCGCTTTTTTTGTTCAAGACGCTCGCGCATGGATGCCGACATCCAGACGCGCCGGCGTCTCATGCCAGTATCGAGCCCGACATCGGGTACGGCGCGCCTTGAATTGCTATCGCAGGGGCGCGTTCATTGGCGGTGATCTTCATGGGAACGGGCGGTTCTTCGGGACGCACACTGGCGGCGGCGGCGGCGGCGCTGCCGGAGGACTTGGCCGGCCAGCCGATCCGCTTCGTCGATACCCAGCCGTTCAACCTGCGCACCGGCGGCACCACCGCCTACGACGGCCCGGGCGAAGTCCGCCGCGCGGATCCCGACGCATGCGGGCTGAAGCGGCACACGTCGAGCTGGTCGGCGAACATGCTGCTCAACGGCGGGCAGGCGATGTATCGCCGGATGATCGCCTATGCCGCCGGCCTGATCGGCGCGGACGCCGACGTGATCGTCACCTGCCACGACCGGATCTATATCGAGACGGCGATGCTGCACGCGGCGCGGCGCCAGGGCGCGGCCACGGTGCTGCTCCAGGAGGGGCCGTTCTGCGCGATCGGCCACGGCGCGCCACGATCGCGGCTGCTGCGCGCCAAGGCGCTGGCGGCGCCGCTGGCGACGCGGCTCCTGCGCGTGCTGCCGCCGATCCCGGAGTACGGCATGGCCGGGCACGACCGGGTGATCGCCGCCTCCGATTCGTACCGCGCGCGCTGGATCGCGGCGGGGCTCGCGCCCGAGACGGTCGTCGTGGGCGGCATCCCGCGCTTCGATCCGCTTGCCACGCTGCGCGGGGCGGCGCGTCCCGCTGTCGCGCCGCTGCGGGTGCTGTACCTCGTCCAGCCGTTCGCGGCGCATGGCAAGGTCGATACGGCGGCGGCGCATGCCGCGCAGCGCGCGCTGGCAGAAGGGCTGAACGCCGCCGCCGCCCGGCGGCCGATCGCGCTGACGATCCGCTCGCACCCGCGCTCGTCGGGCGACGATGCCGGGGTGTTGCGCGGGGCCCTCGCCTTCGCGGCGGCCGAGGATCGCGGCGCGGCGCCGCTCGAAGCGGTGCTGCCCGAGACCGATCTGGTGATCGGCCATTATTCGAGCGGCATGCTCGAGGCGTTGCTGGCGCAGCGCCCGGTGGCGTGCGTGCCGGTGCCCGCCGCCGCCTTCGCCGAGGCGGCGGAGGCGGACAAGCAGATCTGGCTGACGCGAATCGGCATTCCGGTCGCCACCAACGCCGGGGAAATCGCCGCCGTGCTGGCGCAGGCGGGCGCGATGCCGGCGACGGTCGACTGGGGCCGGATCGGCGAGGAGGTCGGCACGGTCGACGGCCATGCGGCGGCGCGGTGCGCGGAATTGATCGCGGAGGTCGTCAGAAGGCGGGCGCGTTAGGCGCCTGCCGGCAGCGCCGCCATCACCCGCCGCAACCCGGCGCCGTCATCGACCACCGCCACCGGGTTCGCGGGCCAGCCGCGCAGCACGCGCGCCATCCGCCGCAGCCCGAACAGGCCCGGCACGAACAGGCTGCGCTCGTAGCGGCCGAGGTCGATCAGCCCGGTCGAGACCGCCGCCGCATAAGCGGTGTAGCGGTAGCGGCCGGCGTGCGCGATCAGCCCCTCGGGATTGGGTTCGAGCGTGATCGCGGTGGCGGCGAGCCGCCGCGCCAGCCCGGCGACATCCTCGCGCGGGTGGGGCAGGTAGCGGACCGGGCGGGGGCTTGCCGCCGCGATCGCGGCCAGCGCGGCGCGGAAGCGGGTCTCGCCGACGATGCGATCCTCGACCAGCGGCGAGCCGATCAGCAGCAGTTCGTCACGCGCGGTGGCGGGTTCGGCGGGGGTGTGCAGCACGAGGTTGCGGCGCTCGAACCGGTCGCGCACGGTCACGCGGCCGCGGTCGATCCGCCGGCGGGTGATGTCGCGCGGATAGAAGCCCGCCGCCGCCTGAACGAGCCCGCGCGCGGCGTACCAGCGGTTCGAGGTGAGATCGACGTAATGCGACAGGCCATCCTCCCACAATTCGATCGCGCCGAGGCCCGGCAGCGTTTGCAGGAAACGTTCGAGCGGCTCGCCTTCGAGGAACAGGATGGTCCGCGCGAAGCGGTGGGGGGCGAGCAGCGCGGCGACTGCCGGATAATAGGCCCGGTTGGCGCGGCGCGCGGCGGCGAACGACGCGAGCCCGCGCCCCGGCAGCGTCTCGCGGCCGAGATACAGCAGGCGGCCGGCGAAATGGCGTTCGAGCGGCGCGCGCATCGTTTCGTCGCGGAACAGCACGACATCGGGGTTCGCGGCGTTGTCGAGCAGGAACTGGAGGTGGAGGCGCGAGCGTGGCAGCGCCGCGACCGGGCCTTCGCGGTCAGCCACGCGCGAGGTGCCCGCCGGCTTCGAGCAGATCGGCGAGCAGCCGGATCGCGCCGCGGCCGCCATCGGCATCGAGCACCAGCGCCGCCGCCGCCAGCGCGCGCGGATGCGCATCCTGTGGCGCGACCGCGCAGCCGACCGCCGCCATACATTCGAGATCGTTGACGTCGTTGCCGACATACAGCGTCTCGGCCGGGTCGATCGCATGCTCGGCGAGCCAGGCTTGCAGCACCGCGAGCTTGCCCTCGATGCCGTGCTGATAGGGGAGGCGCAGCTTGCGGCAGCGCGCGGCGACGACCGGGTTGGTCTCCTTCGAGATCACCAGCATCGGCAGCCCGGCGGCGCGCAGCCGCTCGATCCCCATGCCGTCGCGGCGCGAGCACACCACGCTCTCCTCGCCGGTTTCGCTGACGAAGACGCGATCGTCGGTGAGCACGCCGTCGAAATCCATCACCAGCGCCGAGACGCGCGGCGGCAGGCCGGGCGCGCGCGCCGTCAGCCGTGCGATGCGTTCCTCGGCGATGCGGAAATCGGCGGGCTCGTCGATTTCGAGCCGGCGTTCGATCGGGGTGTCGAACAGCACGGTCTTGCCGAAGAACCGGTGGCGCGCGGCGCGGAAGCCCTCGGTCTTCATCACATACACCGCGCCGGTCTCGAGATATTCGGGGGTGCGCTGCTGGCGCATCAGCCGGACGCTCTTGTCGTGGTTGACGCCGTGCGCGCCGTCGGCGTCCTCGCCCCAGAGGAAATAGTGGAATGGGGTCACCGCGAGCGCGCTGTCGGCGCGGCGGTCGATCAGCGCGGCGATCGTGCCGTCGATATCCTCGGGCGCGGTGAGCGGCGAGGTGCATTGCAGGAAGACGAGCAGATCCGGTTCGTAACCCTCGCCCTCGCGCAGCGCGTCCAGCGTGTGGAGCAGCGCGGCTTCGGACGAGGCGGTGTCGCTCGCGAGTTCGGCCGGGCGCCGCACGACCTCCGCGCCGTAGCGCCGCGCAACGGACGCGATCTCGTCATCGTCGGTGCTCACCACGACGCGGTCGACCCGCGATGCCGCACGTGCAGCATGTATGCTGTGTGCGATCAGCGGCACGCCGCCGAGCGGCAGGACGTTCTTGCGCGGAATGCCCTTCGAGCCGCCGCGCGCCGGGATGATCGCGAGTGTCTGCAACGCGCCAAACTCCTTGGAAACACGGCACCGCAAGCCGAAAGTCCACGGCCCGCGCAACTTGAACGGCGCCTGGTTTATCCGATCTTCGCCACGAGGACATGCTTCGGCGCGTTGTTTCCTATTGCTGATCGGGACGGGCGAGTGCTACCGATATTTTGTGCAAGGGCAACATGGCGGGGAACTCTGACCTCGCCAGTTGAAAAGCGGGGCTATTGGTGATGCGATCGGGCAGTGTGTTTTTGCCGACCAATAAAGCCGTGTTTGGCGTGTTGGCTTTGGGTCTGGCCCTTCTGTCGGGTGGTTGCGCCAACCACAGCTCGATCCGGGACGGGACGGCGACGGCGGTCGTGCCGGTCACGACCCTGCCCGAACCCGATCCGCGCAATGCGATCGGCGATATCTCGCCGGCCTATTATTTCGGCCCGCAGGACAAGATCGACATCGTCGTCTATCAGCTTCCCGAGCTGACCAAGGTCGTGACGGTCGATCAGGCCGGGCAAATCGCGCTGCCGTTCGTCGGCCAGGTGATGGCGGGCGGCCACACGCCGGCGGAGGTCCGTGCCGAGATCGCCTCGCGGCTCGGCCAGTCGATCATGCGCCACCCCGACGTGACGGTGGCGGTGTCCGAATCGGTCGGGCAGCGCATCACCGTCGAAGGGGCGGTCAACCAGCCGGGCGTCTATCCGGTGCAGGGCAAGAGCAGCCTGTTGCAGGCGATCGCGCTGGCGCGCGGCACCGACAACAAGTACGCCAACGAACATATCGTCGCGGTCTTCCGCACGATCAACAACCAGCGCAACGCCGCGATCTTCGACGTGACGATGATCCGCGACGGGCAGATGGCCGATCCGGTCCTGTACGGCAACGACACCGTCGTCGTCGAACGGTCCTCGGGCAAGGTGCTGCTGCAAAACGTGATCTCCGCCGCGGTGCCGGTCGTCGGCGTGTTCCGCGTGGCGGATGCGATCAACCGGTTCTGATGGCACCGCGGACTTCCCTTCGGCTCGAGCTTTGGCGAACGATTCATGAATGAACGCACCTCCGCGATCGAACCGGCGCCGGGCGACGTCTGGCAGGATGACGGCGCGCACGGCGCGCATTCCCGGTCGTGGCAGGCGATCGGCGCGGCGGGCGCGCACGCGAGCAACGGCTTGCAGAATTTCATCGCGGTGGTGCTCAAGCGGCGCTGGCTGATTCTTGGCATCACGCTCGCCGCGCTGGTGATCGCGCTGCTGTTCACCGTGTTCACGCCGCCCGTCTATGTCGCGCGCGCGACCTTCCAGGTGCAGCGCGATGCGCCGCGCGTGGTCGATACGCAGGGCGCCACGCAGACCTCCACCACCGAGACCGATCAGGCGTTCCTCAACACCCAGTTCGCGCTGATGACCAGCCGCGTGACCGCGCAGGGCATCGTCCGCCGCCTCAACCTCGCCACCAATCGCGATTTCATCGGCAGCGGGACGCTCGGCGGGATCTTCCAGAACAGCGGCACGCCGAGCCCGGCGGAGCTGCAACAGGCGTTCGACGCGGCGACGGCGAAGGTGATGCAGAACCTGACCGCGACGCAATATGGCACGTCGCTGCTGATCCAGGTTCAGTATCAGGACCGCAACCCGCAGATGGCGGCGGCGATCGCCAACGCCGCGATCGACGAGTTCATCCAGGATTCGATCGAGCGCCAGTTCCTGTCGTCGAAATATGCGGGCGACTTCGTCGGCCGCCGTCTGCTCGAACTCAAGGCCAAGCTCGAAAAGTCCGAGCGCGACCTGGTCGATTACGCGTCGCACGAAAAGATCATCAGCGTCACCGACGCGGGCAAGCCCGGCGCGCAGGCGCAATCGCTCGATTCGGCATCGCTCAACGTCATCAACACCGCCGCCGTCACCGCCAAGGCGCAGCGGCTCGACGCCGAGGCGGCGTGGCAGCTCGCGCAGACGTCGAGCGCGGGCGCGCTCGCGCAATCGACCAACGATCCGCAGCTCAACGAACTGGCGGGCAAGCTCTCCGCGCTCCAGGCCGATTATCAGCAGAAGGCGCAGACCTTCAGGCCGAACTTCCCGGCGATGGTCGAGCTGCGCGCACAGATCGCCACGATCCAGAAGCAGATGGACGCGCAACGCGGCAAGCTGCTCCAGGTCGTGAAGGGCAATTACCAGCTCGCGCTCGACAAGGAAAAGGCGCTCAACGACCAGCTCACCAAGGCGACCAGCCAGGTGCTCGATGTCCAGTCGCGCAGCATCCAATATATGATCCTGCAGCGCGAGGTGGATACCAACCGCGCGCTGTATGACGCGCTGCTCTCGCGCTACAAGGAGATCGGCGTCGCCGGCGGGGCGAATTCGAACAACGTGTCGATCATCGACCGCGCGCGCGCGCCGGGTTCGCCGGCGTGGCCGATCCTGTGGCTCAACCTGCTGATCGCGCTGGTCGGCGGTCTCGCCATCGGTCTCGGCGTCGCCTTCCTGCTCGATTTCCTCGACGACACCTTCAAGATGCCGGAGGATGTCGAGACCAACCTCGGCCTGCCGCTGCTCGGCATGATCCCGAAGCTCGAGGAGGACGAAACTCCGCTCGGCGAACTCGCCAAGGCGCGGTCGAGCTTCGTCGAGGCGTATTTCGCGGCGCGCACCGCGTTGCAGCTCGCCGGGCCGAACGGCGCGCCCAAGTCGCTCCTCATCACCAGTTCGAACCCGAACGAGGGCAAGACCACGACCGCGATCTCGCTCGCGCAGAGTTTCGCCGAGCAGGGCAAGCGCGTGCTGCTGGTCGATGCCGACATGCGGCGCCCCTCGCTCCACAAGATGCTCGGCTTCAACAATGCCGAGGGACTCGCCAACGCGCTCAGCGGCGAGCGGCGCGCGCTCGACGTGATCGTGCATGACAGCCACGGCTTCGACGTGCTGCCGAGCGGGCCGATCTCGCCCAATCCGGCGCGGCTGTTGAGCGGCGGCTTGCGCGGGCTGATCGCCGATCTCGAGACGCGCTACGACATGGTGATCTTCGACGGCCCGCCGATCGTGGGCCTGGCCGACGTGCCGATCCTGTCGGCGGCGATCGAGGAGACCGTGCTGGTGATCCAGGCGCGCAAGAGCCGCCGCCGCGTGGTGATGTCCGCGCTGCGCCGCCTGCGGTCGAGCCGCAGCCTGATCGTCGGGGTGATCCTCACCAAGTTCGACCACCGCTCGGCCGACTATGCGTACACCTACGCCTATTCGAGCTATTACTACAGCTACGGGGACAGCCGGGCCGCCTGATGCCGCGCGTGCGCACCCGAACCCGCCGCGTAGCGACGCGGGCCGAGCGGGTGCGGGCGGGCGTGCTGATCGGCGCGGCGCTGCTCGCCGGCGCCGGCATCGCGGCGGTCGATTTCGCGGCCGACGCCTCGGTCGTTCCCGAAGTCGCGGTCCAGGTCGATCCGCGCAACAGCGACGTGCTGACCACGCTCGCCGAGAATAGCGCGCGCGACGATCTCGATGCCGCCCACGCCTATGCGCTGCGCGCGATCGCCAGCAACCCGCTCGACGATCGCGCGCTGGTCATCGCCGCGCTCGCGCGGACCTCGACCAACGAGATCGCGCGCGCCGACCGGCTGTTCGGCCTCGTCACCCAACTGACCCGCCGCCAGCCGCTCGCCGAGACGTGGATGTTCGATCTCTCGGCCGACCGCGGCGATTATGCCGGCGCGATCGACCATGCCGATGCCGCGCTGCGCCGCCACACGGTCGCGGATACCGACGTGATGCCGGTGATGATCCGCATCACCGCCACGCCCGGCGCGCTCCCCGCGCTCGCGCGCAAGCTGGCGACGATGCCGCCGTGGCGCACCGATTTCTTCCAACGGCTCGCGCGATCGAAGGAAGGCGACGGACTCGCGCTGATCGGGGCGCTCAGACAGGCCGGCGACCGCACCGCCCCCGTCGAGGTGGCGGCGATGGCGAGCCAGCAGATCGCCGCCGGCAGCACCGCCAAAGCGCGGGCGGTGTGGCGTACGGGGTTCGGATCGCCGCTGCCGCCGCTGCTCTCGCCCAATTTCGAATCGATGGTCCAGTATGGCGATTTCGGCTGGACGTTCGGCGTGCGCGGCGGCGCGCAGATCGTCGCGCGCGGCGGCTCCACGGGCGGCACGAGCGGCCACGCGCTCGAGGTTCAGCCCTCGCGCACCGGCAAGCGGCCGGTGCCGGTCGCCCAGCAGGCGATGCTGCTCGATCGCGGCGGGCACAGGATCACGTTCGAGGGGCGCGGCGTCGGCGGCGGCGGCCAGTCGGTCGCGTCGGTGGTGGTGCGCTGCGCCGGAACCGATCAGGAACTCGGCCGCGCGAGCGTGCCGGCGGGGCCAAGCTGGACGACCGCCGGCTTCGGCTTCTTCGTGCCTGCGAGCGACTGTCCGATTCAGAAGCTCGTGATCGAGGCGGTGCCCAATCTCACCCAGGGCGGCAGCCCGACGCTGATCGACACGTTTCGCGTCGAATAGCGCCCGACGCCGCTCTCCCGCGTTATCCGAGCGCCTGATCGAGCAGCTTGGCGAGCCTGAGCCCGCCGCGCTCGACCTCCAGCCGCGCCACCGGCACGAGCTTCCCGATCGTCGCATCGTCGAGCGTGACGCGCGGCGGGGTCGGCGCGCACGGGTTGCCGCCCAGCGCGCTCGCATAGGTCTGGTCGTGCGCGACCTGCCAGCTTTCGCGGCTCCAGTCGGTCACGCTGCCGGCGGCGATCTTCGCCCGCACCGCGGCGGGATAGCGCCGCACCAGCGACGGCCCGGTCGTGATCGCGCGCTCGGCGAGATAGCCGTCCCAGATCGAATGGAGGTTGAGCCGGGGCGGGCCGTAGCGCCCGTAGGTCGCCTTGACGTCGTTGCCGCCCTTGTCGCCCTTCTCGCCGGCGTGGAGCGGCTGGTGGAGATCGCCGGTGAAGTGGATCAGGAAGACGAGCGCCTGTACGCGGTCCTTCATCGGCGCGTGGCGGTCGCGCAGCGTCTTGACGTCGCGCTCGATCTGCGCGGAGACGCAATTGCCGTCCTTGCAGGCTTCGGTGAGGCTGAACGGCGCGCAGATGTTCACGTCCTGGAAGTGCCAAGTGTAGGCATAGCCGAAGCGCGGCTTGCCGTCGGCGTCCTTGAGCGGCTTGACGCAATCGGCCCAGGTGCTCGCGCCTTCGATCGTGGTGGCCTTGCATTCGGGGGTGCCGAGCAGATCGCTGTGCGCGAGCAGGTGGCGCACTTCGGCGCGCGCGCGGGGTGAGGCATTGGCATAGCCGATCTTCGCGATCGTCTCGTGCCCGAACTCCCAATAGGCGCTGGCGGGGGCGGCGGCGCTGGCGAGCGCGGCGGCGGCGAGATACGCGACGGTACGAATCATGCGGGTTTCATAGGGAGAACTGTTCTCCCGCGAAAGCGGGAGTCCAGAGCGGCGGGCGCTGTCGTGCGTGGCTCTGGGCCCTCGCTTGCGCGGGGGAACGGTTGCGCCCTGTCCGTCACCCCAGCGCACGCTGGGGTCTTGCCGGGGCGGGAGTGCCGCATCCTCGCGGGGAGACCCCAGCTTACGCTGGGGTGACAAATAGAGTGCTGGGGTGACGAATGGAGGTCTGGGGAGACAATAGAACGCTGGGGTGTCGAATGGGGCGCCGAGGTGGCTTGAAAACGTCACTCGTCGTCGAAGACCGCCACGTCTGCCGCGTGGCCGGCGGCGACGCGGCCCCGGTACATGCCCCTGGTCGAGAAGCGCCAGAACGGCGTGCCCGCGCGTGGCATAACGATCACGCCGCCGGTGCCGCCCATCGTGGTGATCTCGGCGAGCGCGGCTTCGGTCGCGGTCTGTGCGTCCTCGCGGGCGAGGCGGATGCGTGCGGCGATCTCGTGTGCGCAGACGGTGCGGATGAAGAACTCGCCCGATCCCGTCGCCGAGACGGCGCAGGCGCGGTCGTCGGCATAGGTGCCCGCGCCGATCAGCGGTGAATCGCCGATCCGGCCCCAGCGCTTGCCGGTGACGCCGCCGGTCGAGGTGGCGGCGGCGAGTCCTCCGCTCGCATCGCGCGCGACCGCGCCGACCGTGCCAAACTTCATCTCGACATCGAAGGCGCCGTCCGGCTTGGCGCGCATGATCTCGAGCTGCGCGCGGCGTTCGGGAAGGATCAGCCAATCCTGCGTCGCCGGTTCGAGATCGCGCGCGCGCGCGAAGGCGTCCGCGCCAGCGCCGGCGAGCAGGACGTGGGGGCTCCGCTCCATCACCGCGCGCGCGAGGCTGACCGGATGCCGCGTCGCGGTGACTCCGGCGACCGCGCCGGCCGCGCGCGTCGCGCCGTGCATGATCGCGGCGTCGAGTTCGGCGACACCGTCATAGCTGAGCGCGGCGCCGCGTCCGGCGTTGAATTCGGGCGCGTCCTCGAGCACGCGCACCGCCGCTTCGACCGCGTCGAGCGCCGCGCCGCCCTCGCTCAACACCGCCGCGCCGGCGGCGAGCGCCTGGCCGAGCGCGTCGCGCGCACCGGCGGGGCCGGGATTGTCGCGGGTCATGCTGCCCGCGCCGCCGTGGATCGCCAAGGCCCATGTCATGCCGCATTCTCCCTTGGGCGCAGCCGCAGCCCGATCAGCGGGCGCAGCCAGCCGATCTCGCGGCCGACCAGATAAAAGGCCCAGCAGCCCGCGACGGTGGCCGGCAACAGCACCGCGAATTCGGCGAGCGGCGGCGCGTGCAGCGGCAGCAGCCAAAATTCGACCAGGACGATGATCGTCTGGTGGACGATGTAAAAGGGGAACACCGCCTCGGTGAGCGTGCGGCGCCACGGCGTGTCATAATTCCAGTGGCTGTCGGCGAAGCCCGCCAGCGCGATCACCGCGCACCAGCCCTGCACCACGCGCGCGGTGGCGAAGGTGACCCCCCACGGATTCGCGGGCATGGTGTTGCCGGGCCAGCGCCACTCGATCGCGGCGACCACGCCGTACGCGACCAATGCGACCACGCCGGCGGGCTTCCACCACCGCCCGATCGCCGCCATCGCGGGTGCCGATCGTGCCAGCGCGAAGCCGAACAGGAAGCCGGGGAAATAATGGAGGTGGGCGACGCCGTCGTGCAGTGGATCATGCGTCTCGCGCGCGCCCGGCAGCAATATGTCCACCCCGAGCAGCCATACGATCGGCACGACCACGATCAGCGCGCCCCCGAACAGCGACCCGAACAGCCAATCGAAGCCGCGTTGCGCACGCAGCCAGGCGCCCGCCGCGATCAGCAGCGTCAGCGCGAGCGTGTAACACCACAGATAGCCGACGAACCACAGGTGCTGCCACGTCGGCAGCGCGATGCCGTGGAGCCGGTGGAAGCCGAAATAGTCGTGCAGCCAGAACCAGGCGAAATCGTGTGGATAGTGATATTTGACCGCGAGTTCGATCCATGGCTGGACCGGCACGATGAAGATCACCCCGAACAGCAGGGGGATCAGCAGCCGCTTGCTGCGCGCGGTGATGAAGCTGCCGAGGTGCGCGCCCTTGGAGAGCAACGCGCGGCTGGCATAGCCCGAGATCACGAACAGCAGCATCAGCCGCCAACTGTTCGCCGCCATCATCGGGATCGCCACCCAGGGGATCGGGTGCGCGGTCTTAACATGGAAATCCCAGGGCACGAACACCATGCCGATATGGTAGAGGATCAGCAGCGCGAACGCGCCGACCCGCAACCAATCCATGCCGTAATGCCGTTCCATCGCCGCTCTGTATGGCTGTGTGCGCCGCAACACCACCCCTTCGGGTGCGTGGTTTTACAGGCAAGGTTAGGCTGCTAGGGCTTGGTCAGACGATCTCCGGGTCCGTTCGCCCTGAGCGAAGTCGAAGGGCGTGCCCCTGGCGCACGGGCTTCGACTTCGCTCAGCCCGAACGGAGGGGGAAGCGGTCGGGGCAAATCGGGGCGCACATGCACTACAGGCGGGTGATCGGGACGATAAGTGTGGCGGCGGCCATGCTGGTGGCGGGCGGCGAGGCGCATCCGCAGTTCTTCGGCGCGTTCGGCGCGTCCAACGACAGCCAGCCGCCGGTCACGCCGTTCGACCCCACGCGCACCCCGCCCGCGCCGAACTATGCCGAGCGGTCGGAGTGGGTGTCGCTGCCCGACATGCGCGACCCCGCCGACGATGCTCCGCCCGGCGTGCGCGCGATCGACCAGCGGCAGGCGAAGGTCGCGGTGTTCTTCCTCTATCCGACCTCGTTCACCAGCGGCGAGCAGTGGAACGCCGATACGCGCGACGCCGATCTCAATGCACGGGTCGCCGGCACCTCGATCCGCGACCAGGCGAGCGTGTTCAACGGCTGCTGCGCGATCTACGCGCCGCGCTACCGCCAGATGACGCTCGGCGGCTATGTGAAGTGGAGCGAGAACAGCGTGCGCGCCACCGAAGTCGCCTATTCGGACGTGGCGCGCGCGTTCCGCCAGTTCCTGGTGTGGAATCGCGGGCGGCCGTTCATCCTCGCCGGGCACAGCCAGGGTTCGCGGCAAGGCCGGCTGCTGATCGAGCGCGAGATCGACGGGCGGCCGGCGGCGCGGCAGATGATCGCCGCCTATCTGATCGGCACCTGGATCGAGCGCGATTGGTTCCGCGCGCTGCGTACCACGCGCCCGTGTACGCGCGCTGACGATACCGGCTGCGTGATCGCGTGGTCGACCTATGCGCAGGGTCGCAACGCGACCGCGCAGCGCATCCTCGTCGCGCGCCAGTCGGGCTTTTCGGTCGAGGTGATGAGCGGGCCGCACGTCTGCATCAACCCGCTCGATTGGTCGCCTGGCAGCGAGACGGTGCCGGCGCGGTTCAACAAGGGCGCATGGCTGCACGGGCCGGGGCCGCTGGCGCGCCCGATCGAACCGGGGCTGGTCTCGGCGCGCTGCGACGATGGCGCGCTGTACATCTCGCCGCCGGGCAAGCCGTTCGCGGACATGGTGATCCCGATCGGCAATTATCATAAGGTCGATTACAACGTGGCGTATATGAACCTGCGCGAAAATGCGGGAGTGCGCGCGGCGGCGTTTCTGCGGCGGGTGCCGAAGTCCAAGCCCGCTATCCCGTCGATCCGCCCCGAGGTTCCGTTTCGATCTTCTTGAGCGCTCTCCAGTCCGTTCGCCCTGAGCGCAGTCGAAGGGCGTGCCAAGCAGCGCAGCGTTTGTGGCACGTGCTTCGACTGCGCTCAGCACGAACGGAGTAGATTACGAAAACGCGGCGACGCCGGATCACGCCAGGTGCGGGGGAGGTTCACCTTCGCCCCACAAACCGCTATATGCGCGTCCGAACCTCCGAGGAATCTCTCCCATGTCCCTCCGCCCGTGGCGCGATATCACCCGTCGTCAGAGCCGCCAGATCATGGTCGGCACCGTTCCCGTCGGCGGCGACGCGCCCGTGACCGTGCAGACCATGACCAACACGCCGACCAGCGACGTGAAGGCGACGATCGACCAGATTCGCCGCTGCGAGGATGCCGGCGTGGATATCATCCGCGTCTCTTGCCCCGACGTCGAGAGCACCACCGCGCTGAAGCAGATCGTCCGCGCGAGCCGTGTGCCGATCGTCGCGGATATCCATTTCCACTACAAGCGCGCGCTCGAAGCCGCCGATGCGGGCGCGGCCTGCCTGCGCATCAACCCCGGCAATATCGGCTCGTCGGACCGCGTGCGCGAAGTCGTCAACGCCGCCAAGGCCAATGGCTGCGCGATCCGCATCGGCGTCAACGCCGGGAGCCTCGAGAAGGATCTGCTCGAAAAGTACGGCGAGCCGTGCCCGGACGCGCTGGTCGAAAGCGCGCTCGACCATATCAAGCTGCTCCAGGATCACGATTTCCACGAATATAAGGTGGCGGTGAAGGCGTCCGACCTGTTCCTCGCGGTCGCCGCCTATCAGCAGCTCGCCGACGCGGTGGATTGCCCGCTGCACCTCGGCATCACCGAGGCGGGCGGGTTCGTCGGCGGCACGGTCAAGTCGGCGATCGGGATCGGCTCGCTGCTGTGGTACGGGATCGGCGATACGCTTCGCGTCTCGCTCTCGGCCGAGCCCGAGGAAGAGGTGCGCGTCGGCTTCGAAATCCTCAAGGCGCTCGGCATCCGCAACCGCGGCGTGCGCGTGGTGTCGTGTCCGTCGTGCGCGCGGCAGGGGTTCGATGTGATCCGTACGGTCGAGGCGCTCGAATCGCGGCTTCAGCATATCCGCACCCCGCTGTCGCTGTCGGTGCTCGGCTGCGTCGTCAACGGCCCCGGCGAAGCGCGCGAGACCGACATCGGCCTGACCGGCGGCGGCAACGGCAAGCATATGGTGTATCTGTCGGGCATCACCGACCATACCGTCGGCGACGCCGACATGCTCGACCATATCGTCAAGCTGGTCGAGGCCAAGGCCGCTGAGATCGAGGCGGCGAGCGCTCCGGTGGCGGTGGCGGCGGAGTAAGGGTTCGGGTTCGCGGCCGGCCGCGGGCTTCCACACCCGTTCGTGCCGAGCGTAGTCGAAGCACGTGCCGCGGGCGTTGTGCTTTGGGCGCGCGCTTCGACTTCGCTCAGCACGAACGGCGTAAAGCTGATAAGCCGTGCTGATGATTCCCGTCGCCATTTCTCGCTGACCTTCCCCCGCCACACCGCTACACGGCGGCGTGATGAAGCCGCCGCCCGCCCTTGTTTTTGCCGTCGCCACGCTCGGGATCGCGGTGTTCTCGGTGATGGACGCGGTGATGAAGGGGCTCTCGCTCGCGATCGGGGCGTATAACGCGATCCTGTGGCGCAGCCTCGCCGGGACGGTCATCACCGGCGCGATCTTCGTGGGCGCGCGCACCCCCTGGCCGGCGCGCGCGGTGCTGCGCGTGCATCTGTTGCGCGGCGGCATCTCGGCGGCGATGACGATCCTGTTCTTCTGGGGCCTCGCGCGCGTGCCGATGGCGCAGGCGGTGGCGCTGACCTTCGTCGCGCCGCTGGTCGCCTTGCTGCTCGCCGCGCTGCTGCTGCACGAGCGGATCGGGCGTAGCGCGCTGATCGGCTCGGGCGTCGCGCTCGCCGGGATAGCGATCATCGTCTCAGGGCAGGCGCGCGCCGAGATCGGGCCGGAGGCGGTGCCGGGATCGCTTGCGGTGCTCGGCTCGGCGCTGTGCTATGCGTGGAATATCATCCTGATGCGGCAACAGGCGCAGGTCGCCCGCCCGGTCGAGATCGCCTTCTTCCAGACCGCGATCGTCGCGGTGATCCTCCTCGCCGCCGCGCCGCTGTTCGCCGCCGCGCCGGCGGCGCGGCACTGGCCGGCGCTGGTCGGCGCGGCGGCGCTGGCGACGACCTCGCTGATGCTGCTCTCCTGGGCCTATGCCCGCGGCCGCGCGAGCGACCTCGCGCCGAGCGAATATACCGCGTTCGTCTGGGCGTCGCTGCTCGGCTGGCTGGTGTTTTCGGAGCGGCTGTCGTCCTATACGCTGGCCGGCGCGGCGCTCATCATCGCCGGCTGTGTGGGCGGCCTGCGTGCCCGCCTGCGCCCACCCGCATTGGAGACCAGCCTGTGACCGTGACGATCCGCTTCGCCCGCCCGGACGACGTACCGACGATCCTGGGGTTCGTGCGTGAGCTCGCCGCGTTCGAGAAGGAACCCGAGGCGGTGGTCGCGACCGAGGCGCTGATGCACGAAGCCTTGTTCGGCGCGCGTCCGGCCGCCGAGACGCTGATCGCCGAGATCGATGGCGCGCGCGTGGGCGTGGCGGTGTTCTATCACAATTTTTCGACCTGGACCGGGGTGCGCGGGATCTGGCTCGACGATCTCTACGTTACGCCGGACGCGCGCGGGGCGGGGGCGGGATCGGCGCTGCTGCGCGAACTCGCGCGGGTGGCGGTGGATCGCGGCTGCGCGCGGTTCGAATGGTGGGTGCTCGACTGGAACACGCCCGCCGTCGAACTCTATCGCCGGATCGGCGCCGAGGCGATGGACGCGTGGACGGTGCAGCGCGTCTCGGGGGAGGCGCTGACGAAACTGGCGGGGCGCTGATGGCGGTCGACGAGGGGCTGGCCGACTGGGTGACGGAGGCCTGCGCGCCGCTGGGCGCGATCAGCCGAAAACGGATGTTCGGCGGCGCCGCGCTCTATTGTGACGGGTTCGCGTTCGCGATCCTCGCGTTCGATGCGCTGTGGTTCAAGGCCGACGCCGAGAGCGATGCCGCGTGGGATGCGATCGGCGCCGAGCGGTTCGCGGTGACGCGCGACGGCGGCAAGGTGCAGTCGATCAATTACCGGCGCGCGCCGGACGACGTGTATGACGATGCCGATGCGATGCGCGACTGGGCCGGCCTGGCGATCGCCGCGAGCCGGCGTGCGCCGGTGAAGACGCGGAAGACATAACCGTCGCCCCGGCGCGGGCCAGGGCCGCTGTGTTTGGGGCACGCGGCCCGCCAAATTATGCAGCGGCCCCGGCCTGCGCCGGGGCGACGAGGAGTCGATTAGACGGCCGACGGCTCTTTCTGGTTCGCCTGCTTGTAGCGCTCGATCGATTCGATCACGATGCGGCGGGCATCTTCCGCGCCCAGCCACTGGCCGACGCGCACCCACTTCTTCGCCTCGAGATCCTTATAGTGGGTGAAGAAATGCTCGATCTGCTGCATCACGATCTCGGGCAGGTCGCTGCCTTCGCCGATCTTGCTGTAATAGGGGAAGGTCGCATCGACCGGGACGGTCAGCAGCTTCTCGTCGCCGCCGGCTTCGTCCTCGAGGTTGAGCACGGCGATCGGGCGGACGCGCACCACGCAGCCGGGGATGAACGGCGAGCGCGCGACCACCAGCGCATCGAGCGGATCGCCATCGGGCGAGAGCGTGTGCGGGATGAAGCCGTAGTTGGCCGGATAGCGCATCGGCGTGTGCAGGATGCGATCGACGAACAGCGCGCCGCTGGCCTTGTCGAATTCATATTTCACCGGCTCGCCGCCGACGGGAACTTCGATGATGACGTTGAGGTCTTCCGGCGGGTTCTTGCCGGTGGGAATCATGTCGATCCGCATTCGTATATCCTGTCCCTGTTGGTCGATGGCCGTGCGTTAGCGCGGCTGCAGCAAGCGATCCAGACCACCCTCTCCAGAGCCGATCTTTTCAAGATGCGGATAGCGGAGGCCACCATGATAGTCGATGGTCACGGTGTCGATCGCGGTGCCGTGCTTGACCATCAGCGCGATCGGCGCCGAAGCGGTCTTCGCCGCGGTGATCGCGGCCTTGATCCCGGCATCGGTATAGGCCGCGCCGTTGACCGCGACGATCGTGTCGCCCGGCGTCAGCGCCGCCTTGAACGCGGGCGTGTTCCAGCCGACGGCGGTGATCTCGGCGTCCTTGCCGATCGTCACCCCAAGCGAATAGCTGAGATCGGTGATCTTGCGGGTCTTCTCGCTGTCCTTCGAAGCGGGTGAGGGCTCCTCGGTATAGACGAGCTTATAGCCGTTGGCGGCGAAACCGGAGATCGGCGCGGGCGCGCCGGTCTCGGTCAGGCGCTTGTGGAGCAGCCCGGCCCAATCATATGGCACGATCTGGTCGAGCGTCTTGGCGACATCGTCGAACGTGTAGGTGACTTCGCCGTAATCGCCGTCGGTCAGCCCGAAGAACGCGCGCGCGAAATCGTCGATCGATTTCTTGCCCTTCGATTCGCGGCGGAGGATCGAATCGACCTCCATCCACACCAGCAGGCCCTCGTTGTAATAATCCTCGGAGCGCTGGTAGCTCACCCAGCCGCGCGGGCGGCGCTGCGACATCGTGGGATCGTTGGTGGTGTCGATCAGCGGCTTCCAGTTCCGCCCCGGCCGGTTGTCGAGCGAGGCGAGGATCGACGCATACATGTCGAGCGTGTCCTGCTTCGATACGATGCCCGAGCGCGCCTGGAGCACATAGCCCCAGAATTGCGTCTGGCCTTCGTACACCCACAGCGAGTTGTCGATCATCGGCGCGCGGAAATCGGGGGTCCACAGCTCGGCGCCGCGGCGGAACTTGCCGTCCCAGCTATGGGTATATTCGTGCGGCAGCAGGTTGCGCGGGCCGGGGCCGTCCTTCCAGTTGAGGAAATAGCCGAGCTTGACCCCGTCTTCCGACGAGCGGTGATGTTCGAGGCCAATGCCGCCGATCTGGTCGGAGATCGCGAGCAGGAATTCATAGGTGTCGTAATGCTGCGCGCCGAACAGCTTGACCGCCTGGGTGACGAGGCGTTCGTGCGCGGCGATCTGCTCGGGGGTGGCGGCGAGCTCGGCGGCATTGTCGGCGAACACGTCGAGGTTGACGCGCGGCGACAGCGCCCATTTCTTGTAATAGCGTCCGGCGAGCACCGGCGAATCGACCAGCACCTCGTAATTGGTCGGCTGGTAGCGATAGGTCGATCCGGTCGCGGTCGAGGGCAGGCCCGAGGCGGCGGTCCAGCCGTCGGGGTATTTCACCGTCGCCTGCACCGGGATCTGCCGGGTGAAATAGCCGGCGGGATAGAGGCTCATCGAATTCCATTGGAGCCGCAGCAGGTTCTGCGACATCACGATCGAACCCTGATCCGACTTGGTCGCGGACAGGAATTGCAGCTTGATGTCGAGCGCGCTGGCGCCCTGCGGCACGTCGATATGGAAGGCGTAAACATCGACCGGATCGCGCGTCCAGGCGATCTCCTGCCCGTTCGCGCTGATGTGCAGCCCGGCGAGCTTGTCGATCTGGCCGGTCGGCGAGTGGCTGCCGGGGAGCCATTTCGGGAACAGCAGCACCATATGCCCCGCCGATACGCCGCTGATCGTCTCATGGGTGGTGAAGATGCCGCGCCGCGTGTCGGTCGCGTCGATGTCGAGCGTCACCGTGCCGGGGAAGGCGACGTCGCGCGCGGCCGGAATGGTGTCCGTGAACGGCACCGGCTGCGGCTTGGAGTTTTCGGCGTGAGCGGGGAGGACGGCGAGGGCGCCGAGGGCGAGCGGGGCAAGTGTGCGGTGCATGAAATCCAGCGGAAAAGGGAATTGCGTTACGAGCGTAGCGCGGCTTCCTTACCCTAGTCCAGTCAGTTCCCGGCGTTTCCTAACGTATTGATGGTAAAGGCCAGAACGCCGAGGTTGAACACGAAGGCGGCGAGGCTGTGGCCGAGCGCCACGCGGCGGAGCTGGCGCGAGGTGATCTGAACGTCCGAGGTCTGGAAGGTCATGCCGAGCGTGAAGCTGAAATAGAGGAAGTCCCAATAATCGGGTTCGTCGCATTCGGGGATGTCGAGCCCGCCCGAATCCTTGCCCGCCGCCTCGCTGTAATAGAGATGCGCATAGTGCAGCGCGTAGACGGTGTTCGAGAACAGCCACGCCAGCACCAGTGTCGCGATCACCAGCGCGATGATCTTGAGATCATTCTTGCCCTGCAATTCCTTGGCGACCGCGACGAGGATGACGAGCATCGTCACGCCGGTCAGCACGAGCAGGCCGGCGCGATTGGCATCGTTGTTGCGCGCGGAGCGCCGAATATCATCGATCTCGATATTGCGCAGCAGCGACGCGACGAGGACCAGGAACACCAGGCTCGCCGCGTCGAACGCCGCCATCGCGCCACGGCTCCAGCCGAGCGCGGGGATCGCCGTGGCGAGGCCGATTACGAACACGATTCCGAACGCGATGAAGCGCGGCGGGGCGACGGTGTGGCCGAGGTTGAGGCGCTTCATGACGGCCAAGCGGTAGCCGCTTCCGCCACCGCTTTTCAAGCGCGCGGCTTGGGCCTAGAGGACGCGGCTTTATGGCACGCATCGAAACCCCAAAACGCATCCGCGGCACGCAGGATATCTTCGGCGAGGAGCAGCGCCGCTTCGCGCACGTCGTCGAGACGTTCGAGCGCGTTCGGAAACTGTATTGCTTCCAGCGGCTCGAAATTCCGGTGTTCGAGAGCACCGCGGTGTTCGCGCGCTCGCTCGGCGAGACGACCGACGTGGTCTCCAAGGAGATGTACACGTTCGAGGATCGCGGCGGCGATTCGCTGACGCTGCGGCCCGAGTTCACCGCGGGCATCGCGCGTGCTTATCTGACCGAGGGGTGGCAGCAGTACGCGCCGCTCAAGCTCGCCACGCACGGCCCGGTGTTCCGCTACGAACGCCCGCAGAAGGGACGCTTCCGCCAGTTCCACCAGATCGACGCCGAGGTGATCGGCGCGGCCGAGCCGGCAGCGGATGTCGAACTGCTCGTGCTGGCCGACCAGTTGTTGCACGAACTGGGGATCGCCGACGGCGTGACGCTCCAGCTCAACACGCTCGGCGACGCGGCGACGCGCGATGCGTGGCGCGCGGCGCTGGTGGCGCATTTCGAGGCGCATCGTAGGGAGTTGTCAGAGGACAGCCTCGCGCGGCTTGAGAAGAACCCGCTGCGCATCCTCGATTCGAAAGACCCGCGCGACCGGCCGATCGCCGATGCCGCGCCGGGGATCGACGATTATCTTACCGCCGATGCGGGCGCGTTCTTCGAGAGCGTGACCAAGGGACTCGATGCGGCTGGCGTGGCGTGGACGCGCAACGGGCGGCTGGTGCGCGGGCTCGATTATTACCGCCACACCGCCTTCGAGTTCGTCACCGATCGGCTCGGCGCGCAGGGTACGGTGCTGGCCGGTGGTCGCTACGACGGGCTGATCGAGAGCCTTGGTGGGCCGCCGACGCCGGGTGTCGGCTGGGCGGCGGGGGTCGAGCGGCTGGCGATGCTGATCGAGGCGCCGGCGGTGGAGGCGAGCCAAGTCGTCGTAACAACCCATCTTGATGTGCTCTCTGACAAAGTTATCGCCGTCACCAGCGCGCTGAGACGGGCGGGGATCTCCGCGGAATTTGTACTCGGCGGCTCCGCAAAGAAGCGCTACGATAAGGCACAAACCAAGTTACCGTTGCTGGTATTTGTCGTCACTGAAATGCCGATCGAGACACGTCGAGCCCCGACGATCTACATCGATGTCAAGGCAGGTAAGGGCGGTGGCCGATTGAGCGGCGACGAAGCCGAAGCGCTCGGGCGACAGTATCTGGATAGCGCGGGCACAGTTTCTGAGGTTCTGCCAGAGGAGCGCGCTTTGGCTGACTTCGCGTTCTATATTTGATGACCACCATCTCCCCCGAGCGGATCGCGCAGATCGAGGCGCGGCGGGATGAGTTGCAGGCGCAGATGGCGATTGGTGATCTCTCGTCCGAACGGTTCGTCGCGGTGTCGAAGGAATATGCCGAACTCGAACCCGTCGCGCGCGCGGCGGGGGAAGTGCGGCGGCTGCGCGCCGAACTCGATGAACTCTCGGGCATGGAGGCGGAGGGCGACGCCGAATTGAAGCAGATGGCGCGCGACGAGAGCGAAGCGATCCGCACCGCGCTGCCGCAGGCGGAACGTGCGCTCGCGCTCGCGCTGCTGCCGCGCGACGCCGCCGACGAGCGCGCGGCGATGCTCGAAATCCGCGCCGGCACCGGCGGCGACGAGGCGGCTTTGTTCGCGGGCGACCTGTTCCGCATGTACCAGCGCTATGCCGAGCGGCAGGGCTGGCGGGTCGAGCTGATCTCGGCCTCGTCCTCGGAAAGCGGCGGCTTCAAGGAAGCGATCGCCTCGGTCGAGGGCAAGGGCGTGTTCGCGCGATTGAAGTTCGAAAGCGGCGTCCACCGCGTCCAGCGCGTGCCGACCACCGAGGCGGGCGGGCGAATCCACACCTCGGCGGCGACAGTGGCGGTGCTGCCCGAGGCGGAGGATGTCGACATCAAGATCGACGACAAGGATCTGCGGATCGACGTATATCGATCCTCCGGGCCGGGCGGCCAGTCGGTCAACACCACCGATTCGGCGGTTCGGATCGTCCACATCCCGACCGGGCTGACCGTGATCCAGCAGGACGAGAAATCGCAGCACAAGAACAAGGCCAAGGCTTTGAAGGTGCTGCGCACGCGGCTGTACGAAATGGAGCGCGAGCGGCTCCATTCGGAGCGCGCGGGGGCGCGCAAATCGATGGTCGGATCGGGCGACCGCTCCGAGCGAATCCGCACCTACAATTTCCCGCAGGGGCGCGTGACCGATCACCGCATCAACCTGACGCTGCACCGGCTGCCCGAAATCCTCCAGGGCGAGATGGACGAGCTGATCGGCGCGCTGATCGCCGAGGACGAGGCTGATCGGCTGGCGTCGCTCGATGGGTGAGTTCCCCGCCCGTTCACGGGAGCGGTTAGGGGAAGGCGTGTCCGCACATGCGCCGTTCTCGGTTTGACAGGCCCTCCCCCGACCCCTCCCGCAAGCGGGAGGGGAGTTAGGGTTGCGCTGGCGGCTGCCGCGCGGGAGCTCGCCGGTGTTTCGCCGACGCCGCGCCTCGATGCCGAGGTGCTGATGGCGCATGCGCTTGGGGTGTCCCGCGAGGCGCTGTTGCTCGGCCGTCTCGATGACGCCGTGCCCGACGCCTTCGCCGCCCTTCTCGCGCGTCGCCTCACTCACGAACCCGTCGCCTATATCACCGGCCGCCGCGCGTTCTGGACGATCGACCTCACGGTCGGCCCCGGCGTGCTGATCCCGCGCGCCGACAGCGAGACGCTGATCGAGGCGGCGATCGACCATTTCGCTGGGCGCGCGCCGGTGCGCATCCTCGATCTCGGCACGGGGCCGGGGACGTTGCTGCTCGCCGCGCTCGATCAGTGGCCGCAGGCGACCGGGCTGGGCGTCGATGCTTCGGCCGCCGCGCTCGACTATGCGCGGCGCAATGCGCAGGGTCTCGGCATGGCCGACCGCGCCGACTTCCGGCTGGGCGACTGGGCGGCGGGCATCGGTGGCACATTCGACCTGATCCTCGCCAACCCGCCCTATATCGGCACGCGCGAGCCGCTGCCGCGCGAGGTGCGTGACCATGAGCCGGGCACGGCGCTGTTCGCGGGCGAGGATGGCCTCGACGACTATCGCGCGATCGTCCCGCAGCTCGCGCCGTTGCTCGCGCCCGGCGGGGCGGCGATCCTCGAAATCGGCGCGACGCAGGCCGACGCCGTTTCCGAACTGCTCGCCGCCGCCGGGTTCGCGGTGGCGCTGCGGCGCGACCTCGCCGGGCACGCGCGCGCGCTGATCGCGTCTTGAAACGTCTCCGAACGGAAACAATATTCCGCTTGGATTATCGTGCGTCAGCCGCTATTGCACGGCTATTGGGGCATACGATTTCGCCGTAGTCGGGTCGATATCGGGATGTTGCCCGCCTCCTTCGTCATGAAATCGCTGTGGTCCGGCGATCGTGGCAGGCTCTCTCCGCCAGACTTGGTCTGTGTCGGAATGGCCAGGGGCATGCATTCACATACTCGTGGAGCACACGCCGGTTTGGTTTCGAAGGACAGGACAAAAAGCAGTTGATTAACAATCGTCAAGCCGGCCGTCGTCGCGGTCGTGGCGGGCAGCAGCAGCGCTCGCAGGGTGGCAATCCGGGCCGCGGCCAGGACAATGGCAACCGTATCGACAATCGGGCGCGCGGCAACGCGGCGCAGCTCCTTGAGAAATACAAGGCGCTCGCGCGCGACGCGCAGATGCAGGGCGACCGCGTCAACACCGAATATTATCTCCAGTTCGCGGACCATTATTTCCGCGTGCTCGCCGAGACGCGCGCGCGTTTCGAGGAGACCAACCCGTCGTCGCAGGGGCAGGGGCGCCGCCTGGGCGGTGCCAACACGTTCGATGAGGACGAGCAGGATTACGAGGACGAGGGCGAGCCGATCCGCGGCGAGCAATCGCAGCCGCCGCGTCAGCAGCCCAACGGCAACCAGAATGGCAACGGCCACGCCCAGAACGGGGCGAACGGCGGCCAGCGGAACGGCAACGGCCAGTCCGACGACGACCGCCCGCGCCGCGACGACCGCCCCGAGCGCCAGCCGCGCCAGGAACGCTTCGCCGATGATCGCCGCCCGCAGCGTGACGGGAACCGTCAGGATGGGCGTCAGGACGGCCGCCGGGAAGCGCGCGAGGACACGCCGCGCGCCGGGCAGCAACCTGATCTGGTCGAGCAAGCCGCGGAACACGCTCCCGCCGATCAGCCCGAGGTCGCGGTCGCGGCGGTGACGCCCGCGCCCGAGACCCCGGCCGCCGAGCCGCCCGCCGCCGAGCCGCGCCGTCGCGGGCGCCCGCGCCGCACGGCCCCGGTCGAGGCGGAGCCCGCGCCGATCTTCGACGCCGGGTTGCTGCCGCCCTCGCTCACCGCCAGCGCCGCTCCGGCGGAGGCGGCGCCGGTTCAGGACGCCGCGCCGGTCGCGGATGCCGACGCCGAGCCGGCCGAGAAGCCGCGCCGCCGCCGCGGCCGTCCGCCCGCGACCGAGCCGGTCCAGGCATAACGACGAACCCGCCCGTCGCGCCTTGATGCTGAGCATATCGGCGTGGGGGCGGGTCGGTGCGGCTGGGGCACGCACTTCGACTGCGCTCGGTGCGAACGGCGTCATGGGGGCGCTTCGGGCCGTTTGGCGCGCATTGTCATCGTCCGGTCGCGGCCCTAGCGTAGCGCTGGCGGCGCGAACGGGGGAGAAAGCGATGCGGCTTGGAGTTTCGACGGCGGTGCTGGCACTGGTCGCCGCACCCGCGATCGCGCAGACCGCCCCGGACGCGCCCGGCCCCGCCGCCGCTTCCAGCCCCAGCGCGCAGGGCGACGTTTCGGTCACGATCTACGCCAACGATCTCGCGCTCGTGCAGGACACGCGGCGGATCACGCTGCCGCGCGGGACGAGCCGGCAGGAGTTCCCCGACGTCTCGGCGCGAATCCGCCCCGAGACGGTGACGCTTGCCGCGCCCGGCGCGGCGATCGTCGAGCAGAATTTCGATTACGACCTGCTCTCGCCCGGCAAGCTGATGGACAAAGCGGTCGGCCAAACCGTGACGGTGGTGCGCACCAACCCCGCCACCGGCGCCGAAACCCGCGAGAGCGCGCGCGTGCTCGCCAACAATGGCGGCACGATCGTCCAGATCGGCAACCGTATCGAGGTGCTGGGCGAGAATGCGCATGTCGTGTTCCCGTCGCTGCCGGCGGGGCTGCGCGCGCGGCCGACGCTGTCGATCACGCTCGATGCCGAGGCGGCGGGCGCGCGACCGGTGACGCTCAGCTATCTGTCGCGCGGGCTCGGCTGGAAGGCGGATTACGTCGCGCTGTTCGATGAGCGCGCCGGCAAGCTCGACGTGCAGGGCTGGGTGACGCTGTCGAACACCAGCGGCACCACCTTCACCAACGCGCGCACGCTGCTGGTCGCCGGGACGGTCGGTGACGGCCAGGATGACGGCTATCGCCCCAACCGCTTCGGCGTGCCTCGGCCCCCGCGCGGCAGCCAGCCCGGCACCGAGACGAGCGGACGCGAGCAACTCGGCGATTTCTACGTCTATCCGCTCAGCGGACGCACGACGATCGCCAGCGCGCAGACCAAGCAGGTGAGCTTCCTCAACGCCGCCGGCGTGCCCGCCGCCAAGGTCTATTTCTACCGCAACCCCTGGCTCGGCAAGCGTGACGAGGCGGCGAGCGTCGATACCGTGCTGAAATTCTCGTCGTCGAAGAACGGCGGGCTCGGCGATGCGCTGCCCGCCGGCACGGTGCGCGTCTATATGCGCGACGTGCGCGGCAGCCCGCAGTTCATCGGCGAAAGCGCGATCCCGCACACGCCGATGGGCTCCGCGCTCGCGCTCAAGACAGGCGAGGCGTTCGACGTCAAGATCCTGCCCGTCGTCGAGAAGCGCGAGAAGGTCGGCGACACGCGCTGGCGCACGACAATGCGCTACACGCTCACCAATGCGCGCGCCGGGGGTGTGACGGTGGAGCTGGCGCAGGCCGGGCTCGACAGTTGGTGGCATGACACGCGGATCGTGGACGAAAGCCAGAAGAGCGAGCGCGCCGATGCCGACGAGGCGGTGTGGCATGTCGCCGTGCCCGCCAACGGATCGGCGAGCCTGACCGCGACCTTCGACACGCGCTACTGATGCGCGTGTGCGCGCTGGCGGCGGCGGTGCTGGTCGCGTTCGCCGCGCCATCGGTGGCGCAGGACGCACCGACGATCGACTCGGCCGCGCCGCAGAAGCTCGCGGTGACGATCTACCGCGCGCCCGAGCGTGCCCCGGACACCGCGATCGATCGCGGGTGGTTGCGTGGTTACGCGCTCATCACCGAGCAGCGCACCGTGACGTTGCCGGCCGGACTCGCGGTGATCCGCTTCAAGGGCGTGTCAGCGGGCATCCTCCCCGAAAGCGCGATCGTCAGCGGCTTGCCCGAAGGCGTGCGCGAGAAGAACCTCGACGCCGACCTGCTGTCGCCGCGCAGCTTGTACGGCGCGAGCTTCGGCCGCCCGGTGACGATCCGCCGCCGCACCGGCAAGCGCCTGGTCGAGGAGGCGGGCATCCTCCGCTCCGGCCCCGATGGCGCCGCGATCGTCCAGACGGCGGCGGGGTTCGAGGCGGTCGATTGCCACGGCGGCGCGGATGCGATCGGCTACCACGGCGTGCCGCCGGCGCTGCCCGACACGCCGACGCTGTCGGTTCAGGTCGATTCGCCTGCCGCGCGCACGGTGACGCTGACGCTGTCCTATCTCGCCTGGGGGTTCGACTGGCAGGCCAATTACGTCGCGACGCTGCGGCCCGATGGCGCGAGCGCCGATCTGCTGGCGTGGGTGACGCTGGCGAGCGGCGACGTGACGAGCTTCCCCGATGCCGAGACGATGGTGGTGGCGGGGAAGGTCAAGCGCGAGGACAGCGCGCCGTATCCGGGCGGGCTTGGTGTGCCATCGCTCGTACTGCAATGCCTGTCCGAACCGGAAGAGCCGGTACAGCAGAGTGTCCCACCACCACCACCCCCGCCTCCACCGCCCGCGCCGATGGCTATGGAGCGTGCCATGGACATCGTTGTGACCGGCGCCAAGCGCATGGTGAAGCAGGAGGATCTCGGCGACCTCAAGCTGTACCGCGTGCCGGATCGCACCAATGTCGCGGCGATGGCGCAGAAGCAGGTCGCGTTGCTCGATCGCGGCGGTGTGCCGGTCGATCTGCTCTACCGCGTCCGGCTGAGCGACGGTGATCCCGGCGCGGTGCGGATGGTGCTGCGCGCGACCAACCGCGCGGACCGTGGGCTCGGCGTGCCGCTTCCCGCCGGCCCGGTCGCGGTGTTCGCGCCGCACGGGCGTACGCGGCTGCTGATCGGCGAGGGGGCGGTCACCGACAAGGCGATCGGCGAGGATGTCGAGATCGATTTCGCCACCGCGACCGAGGTGCGCGTCGAGTCGACGCACCTCGCCACGGGCAAGCATTGGGAGGATTACGGGCTGGTCGTGCGCAATGCCACGCCGCGACCGATCCGCTTCGAGGCCGAGATCGATGCGGTGCCCGCGCGGATCCGCAAACCCTCGGTGCCTTTGCTCCGCCGCGACGGCACGCTGCGCATGCCCGTCACCGTACCCGCGAACGGGAGCGTCACCCTGCGCTACCGGCAGATCGACGAAGCGTGAGCCTCACGTCTCGCGGCGATCGACCGATTCGTCATGGCCGGTACCCGAGCTGAGGAACACCAGCCCCATCAGCGCCGCCGCCAGCATGATCGATCCGCCCGCGCCGCCGACCACCGCGAGGATGGCGATGAACGACAGCGGGCCGTAGGTCGCCTGTAGCGCCCAGACCGCCGCCGCGATGAACACGACTGCGACCACGCCCATCCACAGCAGGATGCGTCGGAAGCGCGCCCAGGCGAAGGCGGCCGCCGCCGGATCGTCGAGGCCATGCGGGTGCTCGTCCATGCTTGCGCTTTGCGCCCGAAAGGAGGATTTCTCAAGCACGGCCAAACCCGCAAAGCGCGTATGCCGAGGAGAGATGCCATGACCATCGAAGCGATTCTGCAAACCAAGAGCGCCGACGTCACCGCGGTTCCGCGAACCACCACCGTCGCCGAGGCGGCGCGGCTGCTCGCCGAAAAGCGTATCGGCGCGGTGCCCGTGCTCGACGGCGATGCCGTGGCGGGGATCTTCTCGGAACGCGATGTGATCCACGCGCTCGCCGCGCAGGGTGCGGCGGCGCTCGATAACCCGGTCGGCGATGTGATGACCGCGCCGGCGATCACCGTGTCACGCGACGAGGCGGTGCTCGGCGCGCTCTCGCTGATGACGCGCCGGCGCATCCGGCATCTGCCGGTGGTCGAGGGCGGACGGATGATCGGCTTCATCTCGATCGGCGATCTCGTCAAATATCGCATCGATCGGATCGAAGCCGATGCGGAAGCGATGCGCAGCTACATCCAGTCGGCCTGAAGGGCGTCCGAATCGCCGCATGACCCGATTCGGGCTACCATGACTCGGTAGTGTCACGTTGAAAATGGCGGAAATCCGTGTGTTTTGGGGCGTATCGTCAAAAAACTGCAAAAAGTGTTTGACGGTATTGGGGTGTGGTCCTAGAGGGGTGTCACCGCAGCGGTGGCCGACACGGCCGGCGCGGTGGTCACCAAATGTTCGGCGCCAGACCGCCCCGGTAAAAGGGGGTTAGGTTGGGCGTCGGTATTTTGCGCTCTTTGACATTGTTGGTTTAGATGAAGGGACATGTGGGCGGCGGCTTGCGGGTTCGGGCGTTTTCAAGGCGTTCGGTACTCGTTTAAAGCTATGCTGGCTCACAAGTCCTTCACGTATCCATACGTAAGAATTTGTGCAGACCATGCTCCTTGAGATGCACTTTCCTGACGGGTTATTCCGCTCGCTG
>NZ_FMWX01000013.1 GCF_900103265.1 Sphingomonas sp. NFR15
GGTGCCGCCGCTGATCGACGGCATCGCCTTTGACGGGCTGATCGCCGACAAGGCGTTCGACAGCAACGCACTCGTTGCCGAACTGAACGAGCGCGGCGCCAAGGTCGTCATCTCGCAGCACCCCGGCCGGGCGCAAAAGCTCAAGATCGATGCCGCGATCTATACATGGCGTCACCTGATCGAGAACTTCTTCTGCAAGCTCAAGGAGTTCAAGCGCATCGCCATGCGCGCCTGCAAAACCGACCACAGCTTCGCGGCCATGATTTATCTCGCCGCAGCCGTCATCAACTCACGGTGAATCCCCACATACCCTAAGCGTTCGTGCTGAGTAACGACCTCGATACGCCTTCGGGCTACTCGGCCGTTACTCAGCACGAACGGAGCTATGTAAAGCCGCCCCCGAACTATTTCGTGGTGCTGTCCGGCGTCGCGCGCGCGCCGCCGCCGGGCACCAGCCAGCCGCCGTCGCCCAGCCAGTCGGCGAGCCGGTCGGGCCAGTGTTGCAGCGCGACGCGCTCCGAATGCATCGCGACGTTGAAGCCGTGGCCGGTGTCCGCGAACAGGTGCAGCTCTGCGGAGACATGCGCCGCGCGCAACTGCTGGTACAGCGTGATGCTCGGGTCGGCGCAGCACGCGTCGAGCGTGCCAGCGGCGAGGAAGGCGGGCGGCGCGCCGGTCGCGGCGGGCGCCGGGATGCCCAGCGGCCCCGGATAGATCAGCACCTGGAAATCGGGCCGCGCGTCGGCATGGTCGATCGCGTCCGCATCGGCGGCGAGCGGCGGCGCGGGCGCGTCCGCCACGCGCGAGACGAGTTCGCCCCCCGCCGAAAACCCCATCAGCCCGATCCGGTGCGGATCGACCCCATATTCGGCGGCATGCGCGCGGACGAAGCGCACCGCGCGCCGCGCGTCGGCCACCGCGTCGCGCTCGATCTGGAAGATTGATCCCGCCTCGCGCGCGAGCCGGTATTTGAGCACGAACACGGTGATGCCGAAGCGGTTGAGCGTGCGCGCGGGCATCACGCCTTCGTTGACCCACACCAGCATGCGGTGGCCGCCGCCGGGGATGACGATCATCGCCGCGCCGTTGGCGTGCGCGGGATCGGCGCGGAACACCGTCAGCGACGGGCGGTGGACGCCGCGAATATAGCTGTTCTCGACGATCTCGGGCGCATCGCGGCGCGGATCGGCGCCGGGCGGGCCGTTCGGCCACAGCGACACGGCCACCGGTTCGGCAGCGGCCGCCGCCCGCCCGGCGAGGCCAAGCGCCAGCGCGAGCGCGATCAGGCGCCGCCGCATCATCCGCCCGCGCCGCCGGTGTAGCGCGCGGCCTCAGCGGCGCCCTCGGCTTCGAGCCATGCAAGCGCGGCATCGCGCAGCGCGTCCGGTGGCGCGGCGGCGTCCAGCGTCGTCGCCGCCTCGTCGGGCAACGGCGGCTCGAGCGTCGCCAACTGGCTGTCGAGCAGACTGCTCGGCATATAATGCCCCGCACGCCGCGCGACCCGCTCGCGCAGATCATCGGCCCCACCGGCGAGCAAGATGAACCGGGTCGGACCGTCTATCGCGCGCACCAGCCGGTCGCGGTAGCAGCGCCGCAACGCCGAGCAGGCGGCGACCACCAGATCGTTCGCGCGCAGCTCCGCGCCGATCGCGGCGCCGAGCCGGTCGAGCCACGGCCAGCGATCCGCATCGGTGAGCGGGTGGCCGGCGCGCATCTTGGCGACCGCCGCCGCGTCGTGGAACGCGTCGCCCTCGATGAACGCGGCGCCGAGCGCCTCGGCGAGCGAAGCCCCCAGCGTCGACTTGCCGCTCCCGCTGACCCCCATGACGATGATCGCCATCGGTGCGATCCCGCTGTGACTGACTGGCCGTTCCACATGCGTTTCCCGATCCGGACGGCGCCAGGCCGGGCGGTTTCGAGTCGCTAGGTATCGCCGCGTCCGCGGCGCCGGAACTACGACCTTGGTCGCGGATGCCGCACGCCAGCAAGCGGCGTATCAAGCGATCGACCAGGCGCACAAGCGCTGGTCGGGAGGAGTCCACGTGCGGAAAACAGCGGCTCTGTTGGCGACGGCGGCGATCGGATTGGTCGCTCCTGGCGCGCGTGCCGCCGCGCCGTCGAACCTCTCCACCAGCCCGGTCGACACCAAAGCTGTTAACGTTACCACCGCCAACGACGGTCGTACCGACGCGACCGCCGCGATCCAGCAGGCGATCGACGCCGCGCGCGGGACCGGCGGCAACGGCATCGTCTTCCTGCCCTCGGGCCGCTACCGGCTGACGCGCAGCATCTTCGTGCCGCCGGGCGTGCGGATCTTCGGGGTCGGGCCGACCCGCCCGGTGCTGGTGCTCGCCGACGCGACGCCCGGCTTCCAGAGCGGCGTGGCGACGATGGTCGTGTTCACCGGCGGCGATCAATATGCGGTCGGCAAGGTGCCCGTGCCGGTGCCAACGGTCGTGCCGCCCCGCGACGACGTGCGCGATGCCAATTCGGCGACCTTCTATTCGGCGATGAGCAACATCGACGTCGAGATCGGCGCGGGCAATCCTGCGGCGGCGGCGGTGCGGTTCCGCGTCGCGCAGCACGGCTTCCTCAGCCACATGGACTTCCGGCTCGGCTCGGCGTTCGCGGGCGTCTATCAGGCCGGCAACGTCATGGAGGACGTGCATTTCCACGGCGGCCGCTACGGCATCGTCAGCGAGAAGACTTCGCCCGCCTGGCAATTCACGCTGATCGATTCGAGCTTCGACCATCAACGCGACGCCGCGATCCGCGAGCATGAGGCGGACCTGACGCTCGTCAATGTGGCGATCAGCGACACGCCGGTCGGGATCGACATCGACCCCGGCTATAGCGATTCGCTATGGGGCAAGCACGTGCGGTTCGAACGCGTGTCGCGCGCGGGCGTCGTCATCAGCCGCGAGAACAGCGCGTTCACGCAAATCGGCTTCGACAATGCGATAGCGAGCGACACGCCGGTGTTCGCGCGGCTCCGCGAGAGCGGCAAGACCGTCACCGGGCAAGGCCGCACCTACCGCGTGGCGGCCTTCTCGCACGGGCTGACCGTGCCGACGCTCGGCGCCACGGGCACGATCGCGACCGAGGCGCAGATCACGCCGCTCCGCACACTTCCACCGCTGCGCGCACCCGCGATCCGCGCGCTGCCGGCGGTGGCGCAGTGGAGCAACGTACGCGATCTGGGGGCCACCGGCGACGGCAAGACCGACGACACGCACGCGCTGCAACGCGCGATCGACACGCACCGCGTGCTGTATTTCCCGACCGGCTTCTACCGCGTCACCGCGACGCTCAGGCTGCGCCCCGACACGGTGCTGCTCGGGCTGCACCCGGCGCTCACCCAGATCGTGCTGCCCGACAACAATCCCGCGCACGCCGGGGTCGGCAGCGTCGTGCCGATCCTCGCGACGCCGAAGGGCGGCGACAACATCCTCTCGGGGATCGGGCTGTTCACCGGCCGCGCCAACCCCCGCGCGAGCGCGCTGCTGTGGAGATCGGGCGCCGGCTCGCTGGTCGACGACGTCAAGATCATGGGCGGCGGCGGCACACCCACCGCCGACGGCCTGCCACTCGGCGCGCTCAACGGGCACAGCGGTGATCCGGTCGCCGACAATCGCTGGGACGCGCAATATCCGAGCATCTGGGTAACGGACGGCGGCGGCGGCACTTTCGCCGACGTTTGGACGCCCAACACCTTCGCGCAGGCCGGTTTCTACGTGTCGGACACCAGCACGCCGGGGCACGTCTATGAACTGTCGGCCGAGCATCACGTCCGCAACGAGATCGTGCTCGACGGCGTGCGCAACTGGGAGTTCCTCGCGCCGCAGACCGAGCAGGAAGTCGGCGAGGGCGTGGACGCGACCTCGCTCGACATCCGCAATTCGCGCGATCTGCTGTTCGCCAATTACCACAGCTACCGCGTGACGCGGACGTTCCACCCGGCGGTGTCGGCGGTCAAACTGACAAACGCGTCCGACATCCGCTTCCGCAACGTCCATATCAACGCCGAGAGCGGCTTCGCCACCTGCGACGCGAACGGCTGCGGCACCTATTTGCGCGCGAGCAAATTCCCGTTCGAGAACGCGATCCAGGACAAGACGCGCCATCTGGAGGTGCGCGAGCGCGAGTTCGCGCAGCTCGACATCCCCGCGACGCCGCCGCCCGCGCCCGCAGCCGCGCCGGTGCCCGGCGTCGGGCCGGTCGCCAAATTGGAAAGTGGCTTCTTCTCGATCTCGGGCGCGGCGACCGACGCCAAGGGCGCGCTCTATTTCGTCGAGCATCGCTTCCAGCGCATCTACCGCTGGAGCGCGGCGGGCGGACTCGAGATCGTCCGCGACGCCCCGCTCGATCCCGTCAACCTCGCGGTCGAGCGGTCGGGCAAGCTCATCGTGCTGTCCTCGCTTGGAGCGGAGGGCAGCGTGTACGCCTTCGATCCCGCCGGGCCGAAGGACGCGGTGACGGTGATCGCACCGACCCCGGTCGCGCGGCACGACCGGGCCGATGTCCTGCTGCCGGGCAATTGGTGGAACAACGGCGAGTTCCGCGACCAATATGACGCGGCGGCCGACCATTTCACCACGCTCGGCGAGATGTTCGCGCGCGACGCCGCCGCGCCCAAGCCCCGCGAATATGTCTCGCCCGATGGCAGCCTTGTGCTGCCCGCGTTCCGCGTGTTCGAACAGGGGCCGCGCGATCATATCGGCTGGCGCTTCTCCGACACGCTCGACGCGCACGGCTTCGCGCGCGCGGCGATCGGCGAGCGTGCGTTCGTGACCAACGAATCCGAAGGCCGCACCTATAGCGGGCTGGTCGGCGCGGGCGGCACGCTCACCGATCTCAAGCCCTTCGCCGAACGCGGCGGCGAAAGCGTCGCGGTGGCGCCTGACGGCCGCGTGTTCGTCGCGAACGGACAGGTGTTCGTTTACGCGCCCGACGGCCGCGAGATCGGCCGGGTCGACGTCCCCGAACGCCCGCTGCAACTGGTGTTCGGCGGCGCGGACGGCGCCACGCTTTTCATCCTGACGCACCACGCGCTCTATGCCGCCCCCGTGCGCCCGGGCTGAACGCCACGAAAAACACAAAAACAGGTGAGGATATCATGACCGAGATCGTACCCGAGGACACCCACAGCCCCTTCTCGCACCGCGCGCGTACCCTGCTGACAGCGAGCCTCGTCTCGCTGATCGCGGTGACGATCGCCAGTCCGCTGGCCGCGCAGACGGCGCCACCGCCCGAACCATCCGCTCCGCCCGCCGAGGCGGCGCAAGCGGCGACGCAGGACATCGTCGTCACCGGTTCGCGCATCACCACCGGCGGCTTCAACGCCCCCACGCCAACGCAGACGATCGGCGCCGCCGACATCGCGCGCAACGCCGAACCCAACGTGTTCACCACGATCGCGCAATTGCCCTCGCTGCAAGGGTCGAGCGGCGTAACCACCGGCACCAACAGCACGTCGAGCGGGCAGCAGGGTCTCAGCTCGTTCTCGCTGCGCGGCCTCGGCACGATCCGCACGCTGACGCTGCTCGACGGCCAGCGCGTCGTCGGCGCGAACGTCACCGGCGTGCCCGACATCAGCCTGTTCCCGCAATTGCTCATCAAGCGCGTCGACGTGGTGACGGGCGGCGCCTCGGCGTCCTACGGCTCGGACGCGGTCGGCGGTGTGGTCAACTTCATCACCGACAAGCGCTTCGAGGGGTTCAAGGCCAATCTCCAGGGCGGCATCACCACCTACGGCGACAACAAGCAGGTGCTGTTCCAGGCCGCCGCCGGCCGCGCGTTCTTCGACAACCGGCTGCATGTCGAGGTGAGCGGCGAATACGACCATGAGGACGGCGTTCCCGCCGGCGGCTTTGGCGAGCAACTCGCCAACGGGCGGAGCTGGTATCGCACCACCACCTTCCTCAATCGCAACATCAAGAACGACGGATCGCCGCAATATCTCGTGCGCGATCACGCGCAGGCGTATCAATATACCAAATACGGGCTGATTTCGGCCGGCCCGCTTCAGGGTATCGCCTTCGACGCCGCCGGCAATCCGTTCCAGTTCCAATATGGCTCGGGCGGCGTTCCCTCCAAGACGGCGGCGGGCACGGTGTCGGGCTGCTACACGCAAGGCGGCTTCTGCGAGGGCGGCGATCTGTCAGGCAACGTCGGCATCGGCACGACGCTGCAATCGCGGCTCGATCGCTACAACGGCTATGGCCGGATCGGCTTCGACATCGATCCCGACAATGAGATCTACGCGACCGTCAACATCGCGCAGGTCGATACGATGAACCAGCCCAACCCCGGTGCGACCAAATCGGGGCTGACGCTGCAATGCTCGAACCCGTTCGTGCCCGCCGTGATCCAGACCGCCTGCGCGAACGCCGGCATCACCAGCTTCCAGTTCGGCACCAGCAACGGCCAGTTGCCCAAGAACATCACCGTCTATCCGACGCGCAAGCAATATCGCTTCGTCGGCGGCGCGGCCGGCAAGGTGCAGGTGTTCGGCACGCGCTGGAACTACGACCTGTCCTATGAGCATGGCGAGAACATCACCGACATTCACGTCAAGAACATCACGCTCACCAACCGCTACAATGCCGCGATCCAGGCGATCAGCCTCGGCGGGCAGATCGTCTGCGCCGATCCGGTCGCGCGCGCGAACGGCTGCGTGCCGATCAACATCATCGGCGGCGCGGCGCCCAGCGCCGCCGCGCTCGAATATATCGAGCCGAGCAACGGCCCGTTCCAGCATACCCGCCAGACGCAGGACGCGTTCAACTTCAGCTTCAGCGGGTCACCGCTCAGCCTGTGGGCGGGCCCGGTGTCGGTCGCGGCGGGCGCCGAATATCGCAACGAATTCTACCATGTCGTCGGCGATCCCTATGGCAACGGTGTCTCGGCCGAAACGCCTTACACCAGCGCCTATCCGGCCGATCCCCTGCTCAACACCGCCGGCTCCAACTGGTACGCCGGCAATTACCACGCCGGGCGCGGCAGCTATCACGTCGCCGAAGGCTTCGTCGAAGTGAACCTGCCGTTCCTCAAGTCGGACGTGCTCGGCAGCGCGAACCTCAACGTCGCGGGCCGGGTGACCGATTACAGCACCTCGGGCACGGTCTGGGCGTGGAAGATCGGCGGCACGTGGGACACGCCGATCGACGGGGTGCGGCTGCGCGCGGTCACCTCGCGCGACGTGCGCGCGCCAAATTTGTCCGAACTGTTCGCCGCGCCGATCACCACCACCGTGCCCAATTTCACCAACTCCGATCCGAACCGCCCGGCGGGCGTTCCCGCGACGCTCACCATCCTGCAAAACGCGATCGGCAACACCGCGCTGAAGCCCGAGATCGCGCGCAACACCACCGCCGGCATCGTGCTGTCACGCCCGCAGTGGTTGCGCGGGTTCAGCGCGTCGTTCGATTACTATCGGATCAAGGTCAACGGCGTCATCTCGACGCTCAACGCGCAGCAGGAGGTGGACCTCTGCTATCTCAACAACATCACCACGCTGTGCGGCGCGTTCAACCTCAACCCCGGCGGCGGCGTCGCGCCCTATGTCAACCTGCAGGCGTTCAACCTCGCCTCGATCTTCACCGACGGCTTCGATATCGAGGCGAGCTATCAGTTCGACGCCAGCCGGTTCGGCGTGCCCGGCCAGTTCGCGCTGCGTGGGCTCGCCACCAACGTGAAGAACTTCATCACCGATCCGGGCGTGCCGGGCACCATCCCGACGCAGGGCGCCGGGGTCAACGCCGGCAACACGCCGCATTGGAAGCTGCTCGCCACCGAAAGCTGGAGCACCGACCGGTTCAGCCTGTCGGTGCAGCAGCGCTGGTTCAGCGACGGCGTCTATAGCAACGAATATATCGTGTGCAGCCCCGGCACCTGCCCGGTCTCGACCACGCAGCATCCGACCATCGACAACAACAGCATGCCCGGCGCCTTCTATCTCGATCTCGGCGGCTCGTTCAACGTGACCAAGAAGCTCAACGTCTATTTCAAGATCGACAATCTGCTCGATCATGATCCCGAACCCTCGCCGCAGACCAACACCGGCATCGACGTCAACCAGGCGCTATATGATACGCTCGGGCGCCTGTTCCGGGTTGGCGCGCGCTACAATTTCTAGGAACAGACTCCCCCAGCCCCGGCCGGTGGCCGGGCGCCCCCTCGTCCCGGCCGATTGGCCGGGACATCTTTATCAAGGATATGCCATGTCCGGCTGGCTTACCCCGTTCCGCGCCACGCTCCTCGCCACGCTCGCGCTGGCGACCGCGCCGGCCGCCGCCTCACCCTCGGCCTATCTGACCGCGCCCGACGATCCGCGCGCCGTCACCGTCGCGGGCGCGCGCGACGGGCGCGAGGACGACACGCAAGCGCTGCAAAGTGCGATCGACGCGGCGGCGGACAAGGGCGGCGGCGGGATCGTGTTCGTGCCTTCGGGGCACTACCGGATCAGCCGCACGCTCTACATCTGGCCCGGCGTGCGCGTGTTCGGCGTCGGCAAGACCCGCCCCGTCATCGTGCTCGGCGATGCCACGCCGGGCTTCCAGCAGGGCGTCGCCAACATGGTGATCTTCGCGGGCGCGCGGCCCGGCGAGGCCGGGATTCGGGGCGGCGAGCGGCTCAAGCCGGCGCGCGTGCCCTTCCCGCCGCCCGGCAGCGTGCCGTTCAATCCCGACATCGCCGATGCGAATCCCGGCACCTTCTATCCCGCCCTCTCGAACGTGGATTTCCGGATCGGCGCGGGCAATCCGGCGGCGACCGCGATCCGCTTCCACGCCGCGCAACACGCCTATCTCGCGCATATCGACTTCGAGCTCGGCTCGGGGCTGGCCGGGCTGTACCAGGTCGCCAATCAGGCCGAGGATCTGCACTTCCACGGCGGCCGCTACGGCATCCTCACCGAAAAACCGTCGCCGGCATGGCAGTTCACCTTGCTAGATTCGAGCTTCGACGGGCAGCGCGAGGCGGCGATCCGCGAACATGAGGCGAGCCTGACCCTGGTCAACGTCGCCTTCCGCGACGTGCCGACCGCGATCGACATCGACCGCGGCTATGGCGACTGGCTGTGGGGCAAGGATGTCCGCTTCGAGAACGTGTCGAACGCCGCCGTCGTCATCAGCAACGAGACCAACGTCTATACCCAGATCGGCTTCGACAACGCGCTCGCCAGCGCGACGCCGATCTTCGCGCGCTTCCGCGACAGCGGCAAGACGGTCGCGGGCGCCGGCGGCAGCTACCGCGTCAGCCGGTTCGGCTATGGCCTGATGCTGCCCGGCCTCGGCACGACCGGGCAGTACGAAACGGTGATGCAGGCCGCGCCGATCGCCCGTCTGCCCGCACCGCCGCCGCCGGCGATCCGCGCGCTGCCGGCGACCACCGGCTGGGCGAACGTCCGCGCGCTCGGCGCCAAGGGCGACGACCGCACCGACGACACCGCCGCGATCCAGCGCGCGATCGACACGCACCGCACCGTCTATTTCCCCGCCGGGCGCTATGTCGTCACCGATACGCTGCGATTGCGGCCGGACAGCGTGCTGGTCGCGCTCCACCCCAGCCTCACCCAGATCATTCTGCCCGATCGCACCCCCGCCTTCCAGGGCGTCGGCAATGCCAAGCCGCTGATCGAGAGCGCGCGGGGCGGCGACGCCATCGTCTCGGGCCTGGGGCTGTTCACCGGCGGGATCAACCCGCGCGCCACGGCTTTGCTATGGCAAGCCGGCGCGCGGTCCCTGGTCGAGGACGTCAAGTTCCAGGGCGGCCACGGCACCGATCTCGCCGACGGCAGCCGCTTCGATCCCTATAATGCCAACCACACCGGCGATCCCGATCCGGCCAAACGCTGGGACGCGCAATATCCGAGCCTGTGGGTGCGCGGCGGCGGCGGCACCTTCGCAAACCTGTGGAGCCCCAACACCTATGCGCAGGCGGGGATGCTCGTGTCCGACACCGACGTGCCGGGTCATGTCTATCAGATGTCGATCGAGCATCACGCCCGCGCCGAATTCGTGCTCGATCATGTCGCCAATTGGGAGTTCCTCGCGCCGCAGACCGAGGAGGAGGCCGGCGAAAGCCAGGACGCGGTCTCGTTCGACATCCGCCACAGCCGCGATCTGCTGATCGCCAATCTCCACGCCTACCGCGTCACCCGCTCGCTCAAGCCAGCGCCGACCGCGGTGCGGCTGACCGACTCCGCGGGCATCCGCTTCCGCAACATGCACGTCAACGCCGAGAGCGGGCTTGGCACCTGCGACGAGAATGGCTGCGCGACCTATTTGCGCGCGAGCAAATTCCCCTACGACACCGCGCTTCAGGACGTCACCCACGGGCTGGAAGTGCGCGAACGCGAGTTCGCCGCGCTCGATGTTCCCGCCGATCCGGTGGCGCCGGCGCCGAGCGGCGCGTTCGCGAATGGCAAGGTCGAACGGCTGGCGGACGGCTTCTTTTCCGCAGCGGGCGGCGCGGTCGATGCGCAGGGCAAGCTCTATTTCGTCGATCACTGGAAACAACGCATCTACGCCTGGTCGCGGGCGGACGGGCTGGCGGTGGTGCGGGATACGCCGCTCGATCCGGTCAACCTCGCGGTCGATCGCTCGGACAAGCTGCTGGTGCTTTCATCCGACGGGCGCAATGGCACCGTCTATAGCCTCGATCCCGCCGACCGTGACGGCACGATCACGGTGATCCCGCCGACCCCGGCCGCCAATCATCCGGGCGCGGTGACCGCGCTGCCGGTCAACTACTGGGTCAACGGCGAGTTCAAGGACCAACTCGACACCAAGACCTTCACCTATCCGACGCTCGCCGATATGTTCGCGCGCGATATCGGCACGGCGAAGCCGCGCGAATATGTCTCGCCCGACGGCAGCCTGGTGCTGCCCGCCTACCGGACGTTCCAGCAGGGGCCATCGAACTTCCTCGGCTGGCGCTTCTCGGACGCGCTCGACAGCTACGGCTTCACCACCGCGCGCGCGGGCGCGGACGTGTTCGTAACCAACGGATCGGAGAACAAGACCTATCGCGGCCGCCTTGCCCCCGGCGGCGCGCTGCGCGATCTCACCGCATTCGCCGATCGCGGCGGCGAAAGCGTGACGACCGACGCGCAGGGCCGCGTGTACGTCGCCAACGGGCAGGTGTTCGTGTACGATCGGGCAGGCACCGAGATCGGCCGGATCGACATCCCCGAACGGCCGTTGCAACTCCTCGTCGGCGGCGCGCAGGGCAAGACGCTGTTCGTGCTGACGCATCATGCGCTCTACGGCGTCGCACTGGAGTGATCGGGGCGCTGGATTGATCGGGCCCATGCAGCCCGTCGTCGTTTCGTGCGTTCCGTAACGGCAGCGTATCGGAAACCACGAGGAGCCTTGCATGAAATCGATCTTCGTTCTGGCCCTGGCCGCCACCGCCGCCTTCGCCACCCCCGCCGCCGCGCAGACCTCGCCCAATCTCTCGGCGACGTTCACCGGCTGTCTCGCCCGTGCCGGCGGCAACACCGTCCAACGCAACATCTGCGCGCAGCGCGAGGTCGGTTCGCAGGACGATCGCCTCAACAAGGCCTATCAACGCGTGATGCGGCAACTGGCCAGCGACCCGGCCAAGAAGCTGGCGCTGCGCGATCAGGAGCGTCGCTGGATCGCCGAGCGCGACTATAGCTGCAAGGTCAACGACAACACCGTCGACAACAGTTGCGTGGTGATGAAGACGGCGGCGCGCGCCGATGAACTGGAAAGCCAGGTCAAGTTCTGAGGCCGAACCAGCCGCGAGGGGCCGCGATGCACAAAAGGTCGATGATCCTCATCGCTCTGGGCTTGGCGCTGCTCGCGGCGGGGGCGGTGTTGCGGCTTTCCGGCGGGCCGCCCGAGGCCAGCGCCGCGCAGGCGCAGCTCTGCCGCGACAAGATGAAGGACACTGGCGCGGATATGATCGCGCGCTGCGATCAAGCCGCCTTCGCCGCCCAAACGACCGCAACCGACGCGGGGTCCGCCGCCCGCGCGATCAGCGCCGCCAATACGAGCGAGATCGCGGGAAACGCGCTAGCGATGGGGTTGATCGGGCTGGGCGTAGCGCTGCTGGTCGGCGGTGTCGTGCTGTCGCGCCAGCGGCGGTGATGCGAGGAGCCATCCGCATCGCGACGACCGACGGAGGCCCGCGCAGTCAATCCCCGGCGGCGGGTATCGGGACGATCGACCGGAATCGCGCAATAGCCGCCGTTCATTAAGCTGCTATGATGGCGCTTTCGGGAAGACAACTGAATGCGCATCGATCTCAGGGCGACATCATATCCAAGCCTATTAGAGGTGGTTGGCTTGGCGATCATACGTTGTGATGAGATGGAGCGCGCGATACCCGGCGTTTTTCGCGCCGCCTTGAACGTCAGCCTCGACTTTCAGCGGGAAATCTTCGATGCGACACGAGGGCTCGAAGTTCATCTAAAACTGACTGAGGCTGCGGTCCGGGAGGGAGCAGCAGAGTTTCTGGGAAGATGGCAAGAACTCGCATCTCGAGTGCGTTCGTCAGCCGGGATGCGAGGCAAGGTAGCCCATGCTGGCCTCTCCATCTATGGCGGCGGACTTATTGTCGAAGTGGATGAGGACGGTGTTCCAACCGGGATCGCTAGGCGAGCGGGTCCGCCCGTGGCTTCGTTGTCCAAATACACACGCGCCGGCCGCGAAGAGATCAAAGAATCAGAAATAAGGGGTCTGGCCGAGCGCGTCCTGAGCCTCGAAAACGAGATTCGGCAATTGGCGGGGGCTATAGCTGGGAGAAGGTCACAGTAATTTGATCTGCTGGCACACCACCACCTTCCACCATTCGCCAACCACCGCCTTTGAACCTGTCCTACACGCACGGCCGATGGCATACTCCGGCCCCGCTCTTTGACAGTGTCAGCACCAACCATAATCGTCGCCGCTTCGCACCGTGCGAGGGGTGTGCCCGCCCGCCGGGTACGCGCCAAAAGTGACACTCCCCAACGGCGCCTCCGATGGACAACCTTTGCGATGAACCCGGCCAGCCACCGCCAGCCGGGTTCATAAACATCAGGCCAGCGTCCGCACGTTCGGCTCGCGATCGTAGAAGCGGTGCTTGGCCGCCGTGATGAAGGCCGCGCCGAGATCGGTCACGCCCGCGTCCGGTTCGACCCCGGCCTTGTCGAGCAACGGCTTGGCCGCCGCGCTCGCGCCGATCGCCTTGAGGTGCCCGAACGCGTCCATCGCGAACTGGACCGCCGCCGCTTCTTTCACCAGCGCCGCGCAGCCTGCGTCCGACAGCACGATCGCGACCGCGTCGAAGATCTGGCTCGGCGAGCCGGCGAGCTGGCCATCGGCCTTGCGCACCGTCCCGTCGGACAGCTTGGCGCCGCCGACCTTCGGAGCGACGACAACCGCGCGCGCCTTCTCCGCCTCGACCGCCTTGATAACCGCGTCGAGCTCCGCGGCATCGGTGCCGTCGGCGATGAGGATGCCGACCGCGCGGCCTTCGAGCGTCGGCTTCATGTTCTTGTGGATCGACAGCGCATCGGAAGGGGCCATATCGACCGGCGCCTTCGCCGCCTTCGACTTCTCCGGCAGCTCGATGCCAAGACCATCGGCGACCCGCTTGGCGAGATTCTCATCGACGTTGCGCAGGTTCGCCACCATGCGCGGCGGCACCTGCTCCAAAACTCCGACCTTGGACAGTTCGAACACAAACGACGAGGCGATATGCGCCTGCTCGTGTTCGTCCTGCGAACGGTAGAACAGCCGCGCCTGGCTATAGTGATCGGCGAACGTCTCGGCGCGGATGCGCAGCTTGTCACCTTGCTCACCCGGCCCGGTCGCAGCATTGGCGGTGGCGAAGCCGGCGGGCGTCTCGCGCGGGCCGCCGTCCTCGCCATGCGCGGCGAGGCTGTTCGGCTCGTAATTGGCGCGGCCCTTGGGCACGTGCGTCTGCATCAGCCCGTCGCGCTGGAAATTGTGCATCGGGCAGCGCGGCGCGTTGATCGGGATCTGGTGGAAGTTGGTCGTGCCGAGCCGTGACTTCTGCGTGTCCATATAGCTGAACAGCCGCCCCTGCAGCAGCGGATCGTTCGAAAAATCGATCCCCGGCACGATGTTGGTCGGCAGGAACGCGACCTGCTCGGTCTCGGCGAAGAAATTGTCCGGGTTGCGGTTGAGCGTCAGCGTGCCGATGAGGCGGACGGGCACGTCCTCCTCGGGGATCAGCTTGGTCGCGTCGAGCACGTCATAGGGCTGCGCCTCGGCAAAGTCCTGATCGAACACCTGGATGCCGAGATCCCACTGCGGGAATGCGCCGGTGTCGATCGCTTCCCACAGATCGCGGCGGTGATAGTCGTTGTCGGCGGCCTGGAGCTTGAGCGCCTCGTCCCAGATCGTCGATTGGATGCCGAGCCGGGGCTTCCAGTGGAATTTGACGAAGCTCGCCTTGCCCTCGGCATTGACCAGCTTGAAGGTGTGGACGCCGAACCCCTCCATCATCCGCAGCGAGCGCGGCAGCGTGCGGTCGGACATCGCCCACATCAGCATGTGCGTGGTCTCGGGCATCAGCGAGGCCCAGTCCCAAAAGGTGTCGTGCGCGCTGCCCGCCTGCGGATAGGCGCGGTCGGCCTCCATCTTCACGGCATGGACGAGATCGGGGAATTTGATCGCGTCCTGGATGAAGAACACCGGGATGTTGTTGCCGACCAGATCCCAATTGCCCTCGCGCGTGTAGAATTTCACCGCGAAGCCGCGCACGTCGCGCGGGGTATCGACCGATCCGGCGCCGCCGGCGACGGTCGAGAAGCGCACGAACACCTCGGTCTTTTCGCCCTTGGTGAACACCGCCGCCTTGGAGAGATCGGAGATGTCGTCGGTCGCCTCGAACACGCCGTGCGCGCCCGATCCGCGCGCGTGGACGATGCGCTCGGGGATGCGTTCGTGGTCGAAGTGGAAGATCTTCTCGCGCAGCACGAAGTCTTCGAGCAGCGTCGGCCCGCGCTCGCCCGAGCGCAGGCTGTTCTGGTTGTCGCCGACCGGAACGCCGTGGTTGGTGGTGAGCACCGGCGCATCGCCCGATGCCTGCTGGTGGGTCTCGCCGCCGTTACCGGTCGATGTCGTCACGTCGCTCATTTCGCTGTCACTCCAAGAGGAATTTCGCTCACGTGGATCAGTAACACGCAGCACGCGATCCCGCTCCGCTGGCGCGTGATGATCGACAAATATCATCAGTATCGTGGTGGCCCGGCGCTTATGGTAGGCGGACCGCCATGGTCATGAGAGAGATTGAAAGTGCGCGTTCGGCCGGGCCGACGTTCGGCGATCCGCCACTCGATTTCGTCGTCGTCGATGTCGAGACCGCCTGTGCCCGCGTCAGCAGCATCTGCCAGATCGGCATCGTCGGGTTCAGCGGCGGCGAGGAGGTGCTGAACTACGAAAGCATGGTCGATCCGCGCGACGACTTCTCCCCTTTCAACACCCGCATCCACGGCATCAGCGCCGATCACGTCGCGGGCAAGCCGTGCTTCGGGCACATTCATTCGACGGTCGCGGCGCATCTCTCGGGGCGGATCACGGTCGCGCATTCCAATTTCGACAAGGGCGCGCTCGCCGCCGCGTGCCGCGTCCATGATCGCAGCCCGATCAAGGCGACGTGGCTCGACAGCGTGCGCGTCGCCAAGCGGGCGTGGCCCGATCTGCCCAGCCATCGCCTCAACGTCCTGACCAAATATCTCGGCATCCGGCACAAACACCATGACGCGCTGAGCGACGCGCGCGCGGCCGGGCTGGTGGTGGTGCGCGCGATCGAACATACCGGCATCGATCTCGCCGGCTGGCTGGCGCCTTACGGCACGCGCGGCGGGGCGGCGCCGAAAGCGGCGAAAGACGGCCCGCTCCACGGCGAACGCGTCGCCATCCTCGGCGCCCCGCGCGACGGGCCGCTCGGCCGCCAACTCGCGGAGGCCGGCGCGCGGGTATTGTCTTCGGTCGGGCTTACCACGACCATGCTCGTGGTGAGCGACGAGCAGCCCTATGGCCGGTTTTATCACGCCGCCCCCGCCTATCGACGTGCGGAGGAATTGCGCCGCGCGGGGTCGTCGCTGGCGATCCTGAGCGAGGCGGAGATCGGACGCCGCCTCGCGGCGCCCTGACACGCCACCCGGCGCGACACGCTGGTGCGCGGCGTGGAACGAAAAAGCCCCCTTTCCCGTTGAGCCGATCGCCTAAAGATCGGAGATATATGCATTTTCTTGTCGCGGAGAGTGAACCGCCAAACGCCCGCGAGCGGCGGCGCAAGAGTGTCGGCAAGAGTTCCGGCGAGACGTTCGTCGATATGCTCGCCGAGCTCGTGCCCGGCGCGCGATGCGACCGCGTGACGCCCGCCGACGCCGATGCGTCGCCGCCCGATGCGGCTGCGATCGAACGCTATGACGCGGTGTTCCTCACCGGCTCGCCGCTCCATGTCTATGAGGACACGCCCGAGGTCGCGCGGCAGCTCGCCTTCATGCGAGAGGTGTTCGCGTCCGGCACGCCGGCGTTCGGGTCTTGCGCCGGTCTGCAAGTCGCGGCGGCGGCCGCTGGCGGGACGGTGCGCGCGATGGGGCCGCGGCGCGAGGCCGGGTTCGCGCGGCGCATCACGCCGACCGAGGCCGGGCGCACGCACCCGCTGCTCCGCGGCCGCCCGGCGGCGTTCGACGCACCGGCGATCCACACCGACGAGGTCGCGGACTTGCCGCCGGGTGCGCTGCTGCTCGCCTCGAATGGGGTAACCCGTGTTCAGGCGGCGGAAATCCGCTTCGCGCGCGGGGTGTTCTGGGGCGTGCAATACCACCCGGAACTGTCGCTGGCCGAGGTCGCCGCGGCGTTGCGGCGGCAATCCGACGACCTCATCGCGCACGATCTGGCGCGCTCGACCGACGACGTCGAGCAGATCGCCGCGCTGGTCGACGCCCTCGGCGACGCGCCATGCCGCGTGGATCTGGCGTGGCGGCTCGGTCTCGACGCGCAGGTGATCGACCTCGCATGCCGGCGGCTGGAGCTGCGCAACTTCATCACGTTCCTGGTCGAACCGACGATGGCCGAGCGTGGCCGCACCCCGGAGCATTTCGTGCAGGCGGACGCGGCCCCGCAGACCGCCAGCGCGCCCTGCCGCGCGGAGACGGACACGCCGCGCCCGGAACGGCATCGTCCCCCGTACGCTGAAACCGGGCAAACGGGAGAGTGCGTTTGATCCACGCGGGATGTGCATCGTGACCAGCGCCCGGTTGCCGAGCCGGCTGTGGATCGTCCGCCACGGCGAAAGCGCCGGCAACGTCGCGCGCGACGCGGCGCATGCCAGCGGCGCCGACCGGATCACCCTGTCGGCACGCGACGTGAACATTCCGCTCTCAGCCCGTGGCGAGGCGCAGGCGCGCGCTCTGGGCGCGCGGTTCGCGAAGGCGGATGCGGGCGACCGGCCCGATGTGCTGCTGGCCTCGCCCTATGTCCGCGCGCAGGACACCGCCCGTCTGTTCCGCGCCGCCGGGGGTGCCGAGGGCGACGAACCGATCTGCATCGACGAACGGCTGCGCGAGAAGGAGTTCGGCATTCTTGACGGGCTGACGACGCGGGGCGTGGCGTCGGTCTATCCCGATCAGGCCGAGTTCCGGCGGCTGCTCGGCAAATTCTATCACCGCCCGCCAGGCGGTGAGAGCTGGTGCGACGTGGTCGCGCGGCTGCGCTCGGTGATGGACACGATCGCGCTCCATCACGCCGGGCGGCGCGTGATGATCGTCGCGCATCAGGTCGTGGTGCTGTGCCTGCGCTACGTGATCGAGACGCTGTCCGAGGCCGAAATCCTGGCGATCGACCGCGCTGGCGACGTCCTCAATTGCTCGGTCACCGAATATCGGTTCGATCCCGATATCGGCCGCGCGGGCGGGTTGGCGCCGCTACGCTACAACATCGCCGATCATCTCGAGGAAAGTCCGGCGGCGGAGGTCACCGCCGAACCCGAACGGACGGCGGGGGTGCGCGGATGAAGGAGAGGCGATCGCGCTCGACAGCGGCTGGATCGCGGCCAATCCGCTGCCGGTGCATGGCGCCGGCACCACCAAGAACAGCCGTGGCCGCGTCGTCGTCGTGGGCGGCTCGCGGCTGGTGCCCGGTGCGCCGCGCCTGACGGCGGAAGCCGCGCTGCGGGTCGGCGCGGGCAAGGTGCGGATGGCTACCGTGGCGGCGGCGGCGCTCGGGCTCGGGCTGATGGTACCGGAAGCGGCATCGGTCGCGCTGCCCGAGGACGGCGACGGCGAGATCGGCGCAGGCGCGGCGGAATGCCTCGAACGGTCGCTCAAGGCGTGCGACGCGCTCGTGGTCGGCCCCGGCATCGGCACCGCGGACGCCGCCGCCCGGCTCCTGCGCGCGGTGCTGGAGCTGCGTTGCGAAGACACCGTCCTGGTGATCGACGCGATGGCGATCGGCTGCGCGCGCGACCTGAAAGGTGCGCTCGCGCGCTTCCGTGACCGGCTGATCTTCACCCCGCATCACGGCGAGATGGCGCTGCTGACCGGGCGCGACGAAGCCGACATCGCCGCGCACGGCGCCGGCATCGCGCGTGACGCCGCGGCGGAGCATGGCGCTGTCATCGTGCTCAAAGGAACCGATACCCATATCGCCGCGCCCGACGGCGCGCTGCTCCACCACGGCGGCGGCGGCAGCGGGCTGGCGACCGGCGGCTCGGGGGACGTGCTGGCCGGCGCGATCGCCGGATTGCTGTCGCGCGGCGCCGCCCCGCCGGTCGCCGCCGGCTGGGGCGTGTGGCTGCACGGCCAGGCCGGCCGCCGCGTGGCCACGACACGCGGACCGATCGGCTTTCTCGCCCGCGAACTCGCCGCCGAATTCCCGCGCCTGCTCCCGCAGTGACCGGCGGGGTCCGCCTCAGCCGCCCGGCACGGGCGCGCGCCCGCGCCGCCGGTCCCGTTCGGCGCGGTGGCCGACGACACGGACTTTGAGCAGGTCGTGCCGGGAGAGGATGCCAACCACCCGCCGCGTGGCGGGATCGACGATCGGAATGCGCCCCGTCCCCGATTCGACCATGAGATCGGCGACCCTCCCGATCGGGGTGGCCGGATGGGCGAGTGGTTGCGACGCATCGGAAAGCGCCTCGGCGAGCGTCGTTTCGGGGAGCGCGCCCGAGACCTGCCAGCGCAATGCGTCGGAGCGGGACGCCAGCGCGAGCAGCCGGCCGTCGCGATCGACCACGGGATAGCTGCGGTGGTCGGCGCGCGTGAAGAAATCGATCGCCGCGCCGATCGGCATGTCTCCGGCCAGCGTGACCGGATCGGCGGTCATCACCGTTTCCGCCTGGAGGAATTCGAGCGGATCGACGCTATATTCCTGCAGGATGTGCCGCCCCCGCCGCGCGATCTTCTCGGTCAGGATCGAACGCCGCATGACGAGCACGCTGACCGCATATGCGCCCGCCGCCGCGGCGATGGTACAGGGCAGCGCGTCGAAATGGCCCGTCAGTTCGACGACGAAGACCGCCCCCGTCAGCGGCGCGCGCATCGCCCCGCTCAGGATGCCGGCCATGCCGATCAACGCCCAGAAGCCGGCCGGGCCGGGCAGCACCTGGCCGGCGAGCGCGCCAAGCGCCCCGCCCAGGATCAGCAAGGGCGCGAGCACGCCGCCCGACGTGCCGGAGCCGAGCGCGACCAGCCAGACGATCGCCTTCACCACCAGCAGGGCGAGCACGACCCGCAGCGTCAGCGCGCCGTCGAGCAGCGCCTGGATATTCGCATAGCCGGCGCCGAGCACATGCGCGTCGATCAACCCGCCGAGGCCAACCACCAGTCCGCCGATCGCGGGCCACCACATCCAATGTACGGGCAAGCGATGGAAAAGGTCTTCGACCCGGTACAGCAGCGATGACAGCACCGCCGCTTCGACACCCAGCACCATCCCCAGCCCGAGCGACAGGCCGGCGGCCTGCCACATCACACCGATCGGCGCGGCGGCGAACGGGAACAACGGCCCGGCACCGAGCAGGAAGGGCCGCGCGCCGAACGACACCAGCACGGCGATCACCACCGGCACCAGGCTGCGCGGCTTCCATTCGAACAGCAGCACTTCGAGCGCGAGCAGGATGGCGGCGAGCGGCGTGCCGAAAATCCCGGTCATGCCGGCGGCGGCGCCCGCGACCAGCAGGGTTTTGCGCTCCGCCGCGCTCAGGCTGAAGCATTGCGCGAACAGCGAGCCGATCGCGCCGCCGGTCATGATGATCGGGCCTTCGGCGCCGAACGGCCCGCCGCTGCCGATCGAGATCGCCGAGGACAGCGGCTTGAGGATCGCGACCTTCAGCGACAGGCGGCTTTCGCCGTACAGGATCGCCTCGATCGCCTCGGGAATGCCGTGCCCGCGGATCTTGTCCGAGCCGAACCGCGCCATCAGCCCGACGATCAGGCTGCCCGCGACCGGAATGGCGACGACCGCGATGCCGACATGCGCGGCGGCGGGATCTGCGCTCGCCACGGACATCCGGCCGAACCAGAACAGGTTGGTGGCGAGCCCGATCAGCGTGAGCAGGAGCCACGCGCCGCCCGCCGCCGCGAGCCCGATCAGCGACGCGGCGCCGGCCAGCACGATCATGCGGCGATCGGCGCTGTGGTCCCGCAATTGGCGCGCCGGGAGAACCGGATTAGGGGAAAGCATCATGAGGACTCGCCGACGGGTAAGGCGGCGGATTATATCGCATTGCGATATAAAACAAGGACAGGACGATGCGATGCCCGGCTCGGAGACGTTGAGCGATGCCGATTATCGCGCGCTGGCGGATTTTCGCCACGCGCTGCGGGTGTTTCAGGCGTTCAGCGAAAGCCGGGTCGCCGAACACGGGCTGACGCCGCAACAGCATCAGGCGCTGCTGGCGATCCGCGGCGCGGCGCCCGCAGCCGTGGTGAACGTCGGCTTCATCGCGGATCGGCTGATCCTCAAGCCGCACAGCGCCTCCGGCCTCGTCATGCGGCTGGAGGCGATGGGGCTGGTGGTGAGGACGCCCTCCCCGATCGACCGCAGGCAGACGGTGATCGCGTTGACGCCCAAGGCCCGCGCCCTGCTCGAACATCTGTCGGAGGTTCACCGTGAGGAGATCGTCCGGCTGCGCCCGCTGCTCAAGACGCTGCTCGACACGTTCGTGTGACCGCCAGCACTCGCCGGCGCATCATGTCGCGACATGACGCGTTTGCCCCTCCTGGCCGCGTGATGCGACTATCCGTTGTGCGATCGCACCCGCCCGGTCTATGCGGCCCGGGCGGGAGGCCGATCGTTGCGGATTGCGATAGTCGATGAAAGCGCGGGCCGCGCGGCGGTGATCGAGGAAGGGCTGCGCGACGCGGGCCTCAGCGACGTCACGATCTTCGTCGAGCGTCGCGGCATCGCCGCCCGGCTGGAAGCGCTGTCCCCCGATGTCGTGCTCATCAACCTCGCCAATCCGCACCGCGACGAGCTGGAGGAGCTGTTCGCGCTGTCGCGCGCGATGGCACGCCCGGTCGCGATGTTCGTCGATCAGAGCGATACGGCGGGGATCGAGGCGGCGGTCGATGCGGGCGTCTCGGCCTATGTCGTCGATGGTCTCAAGAAGGAGCGCATCCGCCCGATCCTCGAACTCGCGATCCGCCGCTTCCGCGCCTATTCGCGGCTGCGCACCGAACTGGACGAAGCGCGCAGCGCGCTCGCCGAGCGCAAGGCGATCGACCAGGCGAAGGCGTTGCTGATGCGCAAGCGCGGTATCGACGAACCCGCCGCGTACGCCGCGCTGCGCAAGGCGGCGATGGATAGCGGGCGGCGGATCGGCGATGTCGCCGACGCGATCGTCACCGCCGACCGGCTGATGGGGGATTTATGACGCGCACGCCGTTCCGCATCGGTTTCCTGCCGCTGGTCGATGCCGCGCTGCCGATCCTCGCGCGCGAACTCGGCTTCGCCGAGGACGAGGGCATCGATCTGTCGCTGGTCCGCGACCTGAGCTGGGCCACGGTCAACGACCGGCTGCTCTATGGCCATAGCGACGCGGCGCACCTGCTCGCGCCGCTGGCGATCGCGACCACGCTCGGGCTCGGCCGGCCGGCGACGCCGCTGTCGGTGCCGTTCGTGCTCGGGCTCAACGGCAACGCGATCACGCTGCGCCCCGATCTCGCCGCGCAGGTGACGCGGGTGGGCGCGCCGGGCGACGTCACCGCGATCGGCGCGCGGCTGGCGGCGGTCGCGCGCGCTGGCGGGCGGCGGCTGCGCTTCGGCGTGGTCCATCGCTATTCGAGCCATAATTACATGCTGCGCTACTGGCTGATCGGCTGCGGCATCGACCCGGACCGCGATGTCGAGATCGTCACGGTCGCACCGCCGTTCGCGGCCGATGCGCTGGCGGCGGGCGAGATCGACGGCATCTGCGTGGGCGAGCCGTGGAACAGTGTCGCGGTCGATCGCGGCGTCGGCGTGATCGCCGCCGTCACCTCGCAAATCTGGCTGCGCGGCGTCGAGAAGGTGCTGGCGATGCGCACCGCGCGGATGGAGGAAGACCCCGATCTCACCCACCGGCTGCTCCGCGCCCTGTACCGCGCCGGGGTCGCCTTCGTCGATCGCGCGCGCCGCGAGGAGATCGCGGCGATCCTCGCCCGGCCCGACTATCTCGACGGATCGGCGACGTTGATCGGCCACGCCATTTCGGACCGGATCGTGTTCGCGCGCGGCGCCGAACCGGTCGACGTGCCCGATTTCATGTTCCAGCACCGCGAGGCGGCGAACTTCCCCTGGGTCAGCCAGGCGGCGTGGCTCTATGCGCAGATGCGCGTGGCCGGGCATGCGCGCGCGGACGCGGACGACTATCTGACCGCGCAGCGCGTGTTCCGCCCCGATGTGTACCGCGCGGCGCTGCGCCCGCTCGGCGTGCCGCTGCCCGGCGCGAGTTCGAAGCTCGAGGGCGGGATCGTCGATGCGCTCGGGGTCGGCACCACGCAGGGGCGGCTGATCCTCGGCGCGGACCGCTTCTTCGATGCGCGCAGCTTCGACCCCGCCGCGCTGGACGAATATCTGGCGGAGACACCCGTGCCGTAACCGGTACGAAGCAGCTTTCTTTCGCCTCGATCACGCTGCGCCGCAAAAAGCGCTTGCGCGGCGCGCTGATCGCAGGCAATTTCCCCGCATCGCCGATCGGCCGCAACGAGGCAGACGATTCGGCACCACCAACATTCTGGCAAAGCTGCCGTCGCGTCCCGTGAGCATAACGGGCGCCGCGGCGGCTTTTTTGCGTTTGCTCGAAGGGGATCGAGACGATGACGCAAGCACAGGTGCGGTTCGACGCCCGCTATCTCGAAAACAGCCCGGCCCCGGCGGCGGCGACGCAAGTGGCGGCGACGGGGCATGGTTTCTGGCACAGCGGGCACCGCCCCACGCTGATCGCCGCGTTCCTGTATTTCGATCTCGCCTTCATGGTCTGGGTGCTGCTCGGCCCGCTCGCGCCGATCATCGCCGGCGATCTCGCGCTCAGCCCCGCGCAAAAAGGCCTGATGGTCGCGGTGCCGACGCTGGCGGGCGCGGTGCTGCGCCTCGTCAACGGCGTGCTGGTCGATCGGATCGGCCCAAAGACCACGGGTGCGATCGGGCAGATCATCGTCATGTCCGGGCTGGCGAGCGCCTGGGCATTCGGCGTCCACAGTTTCGGCGCGACGCTGGCCTTGGGCGTGGTGCTCGGCTTCGCGGGCGCGAGCTTCGCGGTCGCGTTGCCGCTCGCCTCGCGCTGGTATCCGCCCGAACATCAGGGCAAGGCGATGGGGATCGCGGGCATGGGCAATTCGGGCACGGTGTTCGCCGCGCTGTTCGCGCCGCTGCTCGCCAAGGCGTTCGGCTGGAACGCGGTGCTCGGGCTGGCGGTGATCCCGCTGGCGATCGTGTTCGTCCTCTACACCGCGCTTGCCAAGGATGCCCCGAACCCGCCCGCGCCCAAGCGCCTGCCGGCGTATCTCGCGGTGCTCAAACAGGCCGACGCATGGTGGTTCATGCTGTTTTACGGGGTGACGTTCGGCGGATTCGTCGGTCTCGCCGCCAGCCTGCCGATCTATTTCACCGATCGCTTCGCGCTCAGCCCGGTGAGCGCGGGCTATTGCACCGCCGCCTGCGTGTTCATCGGCTCGCTGGTCCGCCCGCTCGGCGGCGCCGTGGCGGACCGGATCGGCGGCATCGCGACGCTGACGCTGGTGTATGCGGTGGCCACCGCCCTGCTCGTGGCGATCAGCACCAATCCCGCCTCGCTGGGCCTCGCGCTCGCGGTGTTCCTGCTGGTGATGGCGACGCTCGGCTTCGGCAACGGCGCGGTGTTCCAGCTCGTGCCACAGCGCTTCCGCGCCGAGATCGGTGTGATGACCGGGCTCGTCGGCTTCGGCGGCGGGGTGGGCGGCTTCTATCTCGCCTCCTCGCTGGGCTTCGCCCGGCAACTGACCGGCAGCACATCCCCCGGTTTCCTGATCTTCGCGGGGCTCGCGGCGGCCGCGCTGGTCGGGCTGCTGTCGGTCAAGGCGCGCTGGCGCGCGACCTGGGGCGCCGCCCTTGCCGGGGTGCGGATCTGATGAAGGCGATCACAAGGACCATCGACATGACCAAGCCACATCTCATCGTCATCGGCAACGGCATGGCCGGATGCCGCGCGGTCGAGGAAATCCTCGCGCGCGACCCCGCGCGTTACCGCATCACGATCTTCGGCGCCGAGCCGCACGTGAACTACAACCGCATCATGCTCTCGCCGCTGCTGGCGGGCGAAAAGGCGTTCGACGACATCGTCATCAACGATCTCGCCTGGTATGCCGACAACGCCATCGACCTCGTCACGAGCGATCCCGTCGTCGCCATCGACCGCGATATCCAGACCGTCACCGCGCGTTCCGGCCGCGTCGAGCGCTACGACACGCTGATCCTGGCGACCGGCTCGGACCCGTTCATCCTTCCGGTGCCGGGGCACGATCTGGAAGGCGTTGTCAGCTTCCGCGACATGGACGATGTCGGCGCGATGCTGCGCGCGGCCCACGCCGGCGGCGACGCGGTGGTGATCGGCGGCGGGCTGCTCGGGCTGGAGGCCGCGCACGGGCTATCGCTGCGCGGCATGAAGGTGACGGTGCTGCACATCATGCCCACGCTGATGGAGCGCCAGCTCGACGAAGCCGCCGGCTGGCTGCTCAAGGCCGCGCTCGAAGCGCGCGGGCAGACGATCCTGACCGGCGCCGAAACCGCCGAGATCTACGGCCAGGGCAAGGTCGAGGGCGTGCGCCTGAAGGACGGGCGCGAGATTCGCGCCGCGCTGGTGGTGATGGCGGTCGGCATCCGCCCCAACGTCAGGCTCGCGCGCGCCGCCGGCTTGGCGGTCGGGCGCGGCGTGCATGTCGACGATCATCTCGTCACCTCGGACGCGAACATCCTCGCGGTCGGCGAATGCGTCGAGCATGACGGCCTCGTCTACGGCCTCGTCGCACCGCTCTGGGAGATGTGCCGCAGCCTCGCCGACGCGCTGGTCGGCACGCCCTCGGGCTATCGCGGCTCGGTCACCTCGACCAAGCTCAAGGTGTCGGGCATCGACGTGTTCTCGGCCGGGGACTTCTCGGGCGGCGCGGGCTGTGAGGACATCGTGCTGCGCGACGCGTCGCGCGGCGTCTACAAACGCGTGGTGGTGAAGGACGATCGCGTGGTCGGCGCGGTGCTCTACGGCGATACGCAGGACGGCGCTTGGTATTTCGACCTGCTCAGGCGCGAGGCCGACGTGGCCGAAATCCGCGATGCGCTGATCTTCGGTCAAGCCTTCGCGAACGGAGGAGCGGCATCGGCAAACCCTAACGCGGCGGTCGCGGCGCTGGCGGACGACGTCGAGATCTGCGGCTGCAACGGTGTCAGCAAGGGCAAGGTGATCGCCGCGATCGCCGGTGGCGCGGTGACGCTCGATGCGGTGCGGAGCTGCACAAAGGCATCGGCGTCGTGCGGATCGTGTACTGGCCTCGTCGAGGGGCTGCTCGCGGTCACGCTGGGCGACGCGTTCGACGGCGAGCGCACCGCGCCGACGGTGTGCAAATGCACGAGCTTCACCCATGAGGATGTCCGCCGGCTGATCGTCGAAAAGCGGCTGAAGGCGATCCCGCAGGTGATGCAGGAACTGCACTGGAGCACCCCCGACGGCTGCTCGTCGTGCCGCCCCGCGCTCAATTATTATCTGCTGTGCGCGTGGCCGGGCGAGTTCGTCGACGATAACCAGTCGCGCTTCGTCAACGAACGGCTGCACGCCAACATCCAGAAGGACGGCACCTATTCGGTCGTACCGCGGATGTGGGGCGGCGTGACCACGCCGGCCGAATTGCGCGCGATCGCCGATGTCGCCGAGAAATACGCGGCGCGGATGGTGAAGGTGACGGGCGGGCAGCGGCTCGACATCTTCGGGATCAGGAAGGAGGATCTGCCCGCCGTCTGGGCCGATCTGGGCGCGGCGGGCATGGTCAGCGGCCACGCCTATGCCAAGGCGCTGCGCACGGTGAAGACCTGCGTCGGTTCCGAATGGTGCCGCTTCGGCACGCAGGATTCGACCGGCCTCGGCATCAGGATCGAACAGATGACCTGGGGCAGCTTCATGCCGCACAAGTTCAAGATCGCGGTGTCGGGCTGCCCGCGCAATTGCGCCGAGGCGACGATCAAGGATTTCGGCGTGATCTGCGTCGAGAGCGGTTACGAACTGTCGATCGGCGGCAACGGCGGGATCAAGCTGCGCGGCACCGATTTCCTGTGCAAGGTCGCCACCGAGCGGGAGGCGCTCGACTATTGCGCCGCCTTCATCCAGCTCTACCGCGAGGAAGCGCGCTATCTCGACCGCACCGCGCCGTGGGTCGAACGGGTCGGGCTCGATTACATCAAGCGGCGCATCGTCGAGGATGCGCAAGGCCGCGCGGCGCTCACCGCGCGCTTCCATCAGTCGCAGGCGTTCCTGCAAGACGATCCCTGGGCGAGACGTGCAGCGGGCGAGGACCATAAGCTCCACCAGCACCTCGCCGAAATCCGCCCCGCGCCGCGCACGCTGGAGATGGCATGATGCTCCCCGAATGGCTCGATATCGGCCCGGTCGATCAGCTTCCCGCGCTCGGCGCGCGTACCCTGCCCGTGCGCGGCGGGCGTGAGATCGCGATCTTCCACACCGCCAAGGGCGAAGTCTATGCGCTCGCCAACCAATGCCCGCACAAGGCGGGCCCGCTCAGCCAGGGCATCGTCCACGATACGACGGTGACATGCCCGCTGCACAATTGGCGCATCTCGCTTGTGACGGGCGAGGCGCTCGGCGAGGACAAGGGCTGCGTGCCGGTCATCCCGGTCAAGATCGACGGCGGGCGCATCCTGATCGGGCGCGCCGCCGCGCTGGCCGGGGTGGCGGCGTGACATCGCCCCTCCCGCCTGCGGGAGCGGGGACGGTCAGGACCACCTGCGCCTATTGCGGCGTCGGGTGCGGCGTGCTGGCGACGCCGACGGGGGCGCGCACGGCGACGATCGCCGGCGATCCCGATCACCCCGCCAATGCCGGCAGACTCTGTTCGAAGGGCACGCACCTCGGCGAGACGATCGGGCTCGAAGGCCGGTTGCTGCACCCGATGATCGGGTCGCGGCGGGTGGACTGGGACGTGGCGCTCGATCTCGTCGCCAGCCGCTTCGCCGCGACGATCGCCGAGCACGGCCCCGACAGCGTCGCCTTCTACGCCTCGGGCCAGATGCTGACCGAGGATTATTACGTCGCCAACAAATGGATGAAGGGCTTCGTCGGCACCGCCAACATCGACACCAATTCGCGGCTGTGCATGGCGAGCGCGGTGGCCGCGCACGTCCGCGCGTTCGGCGAGGATGTCGTGCCGTGCGGCTATGACGATCTCGATGCCGCCGACCTGATCGTGCTGGTCGGATCGAACACCGCCTGGTGCCATCCGGTGGTCTGGCAGCGAATCGAGGCCGCGCGCGCGCGCCGTGGCACCAAGCTGGTGGTGATCGACCCGCGCCGCACCGAAACCGCCGAACGCGCCGATCTCCATCTCGCGATCGCGCCCGACAGCGACGTCGCGCTGTTCACCGGCCTGCTCGGGCACATGCGCACGACCTGGCGGCTCGACGGGCGCGCGTTGGCGGAGCGGGTCGCCGTGCCCGAGGGCTTCTGGAAGAGTCTCCCCACCGCCGACGTCGCGCGCACCTGCGACATCTCGCCCGCCGATCTCGACGCGTTCTACGATCTGTTCGCCGAGCGTCCGCGCACGATCACCCTGTTCAGCCAGGGGGTGAATCAATCGACCAGCGGCACCGACAAGGCGAACGCGATCATCAACCTCCACCTCGCCACCGGCCGGATCGGCAAGTCGGGCGCGGGGCCGTTCAGCATCACCGGACAGCCCAATGCGATGGGCGGCCGCGAAGTCGGCGGCCTCGCCTCGACACTCGCCGCGCACATGGGATTCTCGGCGGCCGAACGCGACCGCGCGCGGCGCTTCTGGCGCGCGCCGACGATCTGCGCCGGCCCCGGGCTCAAGGCGGTCGACATGTTCGACGCAATGGCGAAGGGCCGGATCAAGGCGGTGTGGATCATGGCCACCAATCCGGCGGTATCGATGCCCGATGCGCGCATGGCGCGGGTCGCACTCGCCAATTGTCCGTTCGTGGTCGTGTCCGATTGCATCGCGGACACCGACACGCTGCGGTACGCGCAGGTCAAGCTGCCCGCCCTCGGCTGGGGTGAGAAGGACGGCACGGTCACCAATTCCGAACGCCGCGTGTCGCGCCAGCGCGCGTTCCTCGCCGCGCCCGGCGAGGCGCGCGCCGACTGGTGGGCGGTGGCGGCGGTCGCGCGCCGGATGGGCTTCGCCGGCTTCGATTATGCGAACGCGGCGAGCATCTTCCGTGAATTCGCCGCGCAGACCGGGTTCGAGAATGGCGGCACGCGCCTTCTCGACATTTCCGATCGCGCGGCGATCACCGACGCGGCCTATGCCGAAATGGCGCCCTTCCAATGGGGCGGCGCCTCACCGTTCGCCACGCGCGCCTTCACGACGCCGGACGGGCGGGCGCGGCTCGTGCCGGTCGCGCATGAGCCACGCGACGATGCCACGCGCGGCTATCCGCTACGGCTCAACACCGGCCGCTACCGCGACCAGTGGCACACGATGACGCGCACCGGGCTCTCGACCAGGCTGTCGCAGCACCGCCGCGAGCCGCTGGTCGAGGTCCATCCCGACACCGCGCGGCGGCTCGGCCTCGGCGACGGCGGGCTGGCGCGGGTCGAGACGCCGCATGGCGCGAGCATCTTCCGTGTCGCCGCCACCACCGACCAGCGCCGCCACGAGCTGTTCGTGCCGATCCACTGGAGCGACCAGACCAGCGCGGGCGGGCGCGCCGGGCTGCTGCCCGGCGCGAACCGCGATCCGCATTCCGGCCAGCCCGGCTTCAAGAACACGCCCGCGCGGGCGCGCGCCTATCGGCCGGGCTGGACCGGCTTCCTGATCGCGCGCGAACGCACCGCGCCGCCCGACTGCGCCTATTGGACGCGGGTGCGCGCCGCGCATGGCTGGCTGACCGAACTGGCCGGCGACGGCGATCCCGCCGCGCTCACCGGCCTGCTGCCGCCGGGCGAACGCGCCGAGATGATCGACGCGCGCCGCGGCGTGATCCGCGCCACGGTGGTCGCGGAGGGGTGTTTGCAGGCCGCCTTGTTCATCGCGCGCGGCACCGGCCTGCCGGCCCGCGAGTGGCTGCTCGCGCGGCTCGGCGCCGCCGACGCGACCGCGTTCGAAATCCTCGCCGGCCGGCCGGTGGCGCCCGCGCCCGATCGCGGCGCGATCGTCTGCGCGTGTTTCGATGTCGGGCTCAACACCCTGCTCGCGGCGATCACCGACCGCCGGCTGGTCAGCGTCGAAGCGGTCGGCGCCGCGATCAACGCCGGCACCAACTGCGGGTCGTGCCGTCCCGCCATCGCCAAATTGCTCCCCAAACAGGAGGCCGCTTATGTCTGAACCGATCGCACCGGGCGAGGTCTGGCTGGTCGGTGCCGGCCCCGGCGACCCCGACCTGCTCACCCGCAAGGCCGAGCGCCTGATCCGCGCCGCCGACATCGTCTTCCATGATGCGCTGGTCGGGCCGGGCGTGCTCGCGCTGATCCCCCCGCATGCCGAGCGGGTTTCGGTCGGCAAGCGCTCGGGCCGGCATTCCCGGACGCAGGCGGCGATCGATGCGTTGCTCGTCCAGGCGGCACGGGCGGGTAAGCGCGTGGTGCGCCTCAAAGGCGGCGATCCCTCGATCTTCGGCCGCTCGACCGAGGAGATCGCCGCGCTGAGCGACCACGGCATCCGCGTGCGGATCTGCCCCGGAATCACCGCCGCCAGCGCGGCGGCGGCCCACGCCGGCGTCTCGCTGACGTTGCGCGGCACGGCGCGCCAGTTGCGCTTCGTCACCGCGCACGCGCGCGCCGGCGAAACGCTCGACCTCGATTGGGCCGCGCTCGCCGATCCGGGCGCGACACTGGCATTCTACATGGGGCGCGCCGCCGCGCCCGACATATGCCAGCGGTTGATCGCGCATGGCCTCGCCCCTACCACGCCGGCGCTGATCGCGAGCGACGTCAGCCTCGCATCGGAATGCCTCGTCCATACCCGCCTCGACCTGCTCGCGCTGGCGATCGACCGGACGCCGGGGGCGGCGCCCGCGCTGATCCTGATCGGCGAGGCGATGCGCGCACCGCCGGCGACCGCCGTCACCGAGGCGCTAGAGACCGTCGCACGGCGCGAGTGATCGCCCGCGCACCGATGTTCCGCGCCTTCTACGGAAAGGATCCCGGGCAGACGCCCGCCACCGTTTCCTTCAACGGCGCCCGGACCGGCGTGCTGACACACAAGCGCTATGACGGTACGCTCGCGCTCGAAGCCTACGGAGCGGAGATCGTGAAGTGATCGCGCACACCAGGACAGCGGAGATACGCATGAACGAGCACTCACGATGGAGGTGCGGCTTCGCGCGGGCGGCGTCGGGATCGGCGGCGCTTTGCCTATTAAGCGCGGCCTCAAGCGCGTCGGCGCAATCCGCCACGCCGGTGCCGCGGATCGAGAGCCACGACGGCCACCATGCGCTGATCGTCGACGGCGCGCCGTTCTTCATGCTCGGCGCGCAGGTGAACAATTCGAGCAACTACCCGGCCCCGCTCGCGACCGCCTGGCCGGTGCTCGATCGGATCGGCGCGAACACCGTCGAGGTGCCGATCGCCTGGGAGCAGATCGAACCGCAAGAGGGACAGTTCGATTTCACGTTCCTGCAAACCTTGCTCGATCAGGCGCGTGTGCATCATAAAAGGGTCGTGCTGCTGTGGTTCGGCACATGGAAGAACACCTCTTATTCGTACACGCCGGCCTGGGTGAAGCTCGACAATCGCCGCTTCCCGCGCATGCGGACCAAGGACGGCCGCGATCATGGCGTGCTGAGCGCGCACGGGGACGCGACGCTCGCGGCGGACAAGCGCGCGTTCGTGCAGATGATGACGTACCTGCGCGACCATGACCCGCAGAATACCGTCATCATGGTGCAGGTTGAAAACGAGACGGGCAGCTACAAGAATCCGCGCGATTTCTCGGCCGTAGCGAACGGCCTGTTCGCCAGGCCGATCCCCGACACGCTCGCCAAGGTCGTGAAGAAGCGCGGCACGTGGAGCGAGGCGTTCGGGGCACAGGCCGATCGCGCCTTCAACACATGGTATGTCGCCGCCTATGTCAACGCCATCGCCGCAGCGGGCAAGGCGATCAAGCCGCTGCCGATGTACGTCAACGCCGCTCTCGCCGGCCCTTCCAACGTGCCCGATCCTTATGGGGTCTCAAGCGGCGGACCCCAGCAGGACGTCCTCGATATCTGGAAGGCAGCCGCGCCCGCAGTCGATCTCCAGGCACCGGACATCTATGACAAGACCAGCGCGAACGTCGTGCAATATCTCGACAAATATGCGCGGCCCGATAACGCGCTGATGGTGCCGGAAATGGGCAATACACGCGACTTCGCGCGCTTTTTCTGGCCGGTGGTCGGGCGCGGTGCAATTGGCTTCTCGCCGTTCGGCATGGACGCGACCGGCTACGCCAATTATCCGCTGGGCGCGAAGGATCTTTCGCCAACAACACTCGACGCGTTCGCGCTCCCCTATGCGGCAGTCGGCTCGATGATGCGCGACTGGGCTCGGATTGCCTACGAGAAGCCTACCTGGGGCGTGGCCAAGCCCGACGACGGCGCCGCCCAGTCGACGCGCATGGGGGATTGGACGATCACCGCCGCCTGGGGCGAGTGGCAATTCGGCATGCGAGACTGGGCGTGGTTGAAGGGCGACGCGCCCCCCTGGGCTAGCGAACCTGTCGGCGGCGTTGCCGTCGCGCAGCTTTCAGCCGACGAGTTTCTCGTGATGGGCGACCATGTTCGGGTCTCCTTTGCACCCGCGCCAGGCTCACCGGCTAACGGCATAGTGGTGCGGGTCGAAGAAGGCCGTTTTGAAAACGGTCGATGGCTGATGAGCCGAATCTGGAACGGCGACCAGACGGATTATGGCTTAAACTTTGTGAACCAACCAAACGTTCTTAAAGTGACGATGGGACATTATCGTTGAAGGATGGCCTGACAACCATTCGCCCCGCGCGCAGCCAGACCGCCGACGTTGATGATCCGCTCCAGCCGTTCGCGACCAGATGCGGCGGCGCCGTCGCCGCGACGAGGCGATCGACCGCTGCAACGTCGCGCGTATCGGCGGCCTCGGCATGGACCTCGCCGCCGGCGACGAGCGCGCGCTTGCTGATGAGTCTCAGATCCATCGCACCGCCCTTCCCGTGTTCGACAGCGCCGCAGATACGGATAATCGCAGGTCTAGTTCATGAAGAATAATCAAAGATGCATGACGAATATTGATAGGATCATATTGCGATAAACAATAGGAATCCCGAGGCTTCTCATTCGCCATCACGCCTACGTGCCTTCTATCAGAATGCACCCGATTTCGGGAACGATAGAAAGAGGTGCCTCATGTCCACCGCATTTGCGCAAGTGCTCGGCTCAGACAGCAAGATCGAGATTCGCCCGCTTCAACCCACCATCGGCGCGGAAATCGGTAATATCGATCTCGGCCAGCCGCTCTCGCCTGCCGATCGCGATGCGATCCGCGCCGCCGTGCTCAAATACAAGGTCGTCTTCTTCCGCGACCAGACGATCGACAATGCCCAGCACGCCGCTTTCGCGCGCGAATTCGGCCCGCTCTACGTCCATCCGTCCAACAAGCATGACGACAAGATCGCGCCGCTCCACAAGATTTCCGCCGAAGACGCGGCGCGCTACGAGGATCGGGTGCGCAAATATGTCGCGCCGGGCGATGAATATCATACCGATACGAGCTGGCGGCTGGTGCCGACCTGGGGCGCGGTGTTGCGCGCGGTGAACCTGCCGCCGGTCGGCGGGGACACGATCTGGGTGGATGCCAACCTCGCCTATGAAGGGCTCTCGGACGAGGTGAAGGCCCGGCTCGAAGGGCGCTATGTCACGCACGATTTCCTCGGCGCGCTCAACGGATCGGGGCATGACTATCCGATCGTCTCGCATCCGGTGGTGCGCACCCACCGCGAGACCGGGCAGAAAATCCTGTGGGTCAACTTCACGCAGAAACCCCAGATCCTCGGGCTGGAGCTGGCCGAGAGCCGCGCGCTGCTCGACGAGGTGCTGCGCCAGTACAAGCGGCCCGAATTCCAGGTACGCTTTTCGTGGCGGCCCGGCTCGGTCGCCTTCTGGGACAATCGCGGCGCCGTTCATTATGCGGTCAAGAATTACGGCGACTTTCCACGCGTGCTCGAACGCATCCTGATCGCCGACGAGCCGCTCTACGCCGATCTCTGAAGTCTTCCGACCCAAAAACTCTCAGCCCGCGGCGCCCCGCGGGCTTCTTCTTTGTGCGGAACGGACGTATTTGCAAATGTCATATGTAGTTTTCCGTCGCTCATTATAACAACTCTATGCGTGAGTTGAGAAAACCCGCTTTGTGCGCACCGCATTTGTCGTGAACGTTGCGCCGAGTTCACAAAGGGGTTTTCAATGCGGTCACGGCGTTTCACCTTCCTGTTCCTTGCGGGTGTCAGCGGCCTGGCCACGGCTGCGCACGCTGCCGATGCGCCTGCCGCGGCCGCCGTCGAGTCCCCGGCGGCGGAACCGGAAGAAATCACCGTCACCGCACGCCACCGCGTCGAGAAGGCGCAGGACGTACCGATCGCGATCACCGCGCTGTCCGCCCGCGATCTCGCCGCGACCGGCAATTTCTCGATCCGCGCGATCCAGCAGCAGGTGCCGAGCCTCCAGATCCTCGGCTTCAATCCGCGCAACATCACGATCCAGATCCGTGGACTCGGCACGACGGCGGGCACGGTCAACAGCGGCATCGAGCCGGGCGTCGGCGTCTATGTGAACGGGGTCTATAACGCCCGTCCATCGATCGCGGTGTTCGACGTGTTCGATGTCGCCAGCATCGACGTGCTGCGCGGGCCGCAGGGCACGTTGTTCGGCAAGAACAGCGTGGCGGGCGTGATCGACGTCCACACCAACCCCGCCTCCTACACGCCCGAGATCAGCGGCGAGGCGAGCTACGGCAATTACAATTTCTCGCAGTTCAAAATCGCCGCCTCCGCCCCGCTCGGCGACAGCGGCTTCGCGGTACGGGTCGCCGGGATGAAGAGTGACCGCGACGGCTGGATCTACAACACCCGCTTCAAACAGGGTTGGCAGGATTATCACAACCAGGCGGTGCGCGGCGAACTCGACTATCGCAACAGCGACGAAAGCTTCACCGCCCGGCTGATCGGCGATTATAACGATCAGCACGAATATTCCGGCTTCGCGCTCACACGCGGCGTGCTGCCCAAGACCCGCGCCGACGGCAGCGTCGCCACCGCGCGCGATTTCTACGCGCGCGCCGCCGATGCCGGCTACACGCCGCTGCCGATCGATCCATCCGCGCACCGGACCGATCTCAACACACCCTTCACCGTGGTCATGAACACCGGCGGCGTCTCGCTCGAACTCGACAAGAAAGTGCTCGGCGGGCACACGCTGACGTCGATCACCGGCTGGCGGTTCTGGAACTGGAACCCGTCGCTTGACGGCGACCGGATCGGTGCCGCGGTCAACACCGCGAGCAATCTGCCAACCTACCAGCGCCAGTGGAGCGAGGAACTGCGCATCGCCTCGCCGAGCGGAGGGGCAGTCGAATATACCGCCGGCCTCTATTATTTCTGGCAGAGCAACCGCGAAATCCCGTTCAACACCTATGGCGCGGACGCCGCGAAATATCTGCTCGGCGCCGCCTATCCCTCAGAGGCGCTGAACAACGTCAGCCAGACCGGGCTGCAACTCGCCCACACGGCCAGCTATTCCGGCTTCGCCAACGCGACCTGGCACGTGACCGACCGGCTCGCAATCACGGCGGGCGCGCGCTACACCTACGAGAAGCGGACCGGCTCCTATTCGAGCTACCAGATTGGCGGCACACCGCTCACCGATCCGGTGTTCGCACGGCTGACGGCGACGCAGCTTTCCACCATTGCCGCGCGCCGCGCCAGCTTCGCGCCGACCGCATCCTATGACGTGTCCGCCAAGGCCGGCCGCGTCTCCGGAACCGTCAACGCGCTCTACAAGTTGGCCGACGGGGTGAACGTCTATGCCGGCTATTCGCGCGGCTTCAAATCGGCGGGCATCAACCTCGTCACGCCGGTGCAACTCGCCAACGGCCCCGCCCCGCAGACCTTCCGGCCCGAGACGGTCGACGCCTATGAGATCGGCCTCAAGAGCGAGTTGATCCACAACCGGCTGACGCTCAACCTCGCGCTGTTCCGCTCCGACGATTACGATTATCAGGCCAACCAGTCGGTGCTGGTCGCCACCGCGACCGGGCCGATCCTGCGCAGCTACATCACCAATGCCGGGCAGGTGCGGACGCAGGGCATCGAGGCGGACCTGCGCGCCACCCCGATCGACGGGCTGACGGTGAGCGGCGGCGCAACCTATGACGACGCGACATTCGTCCGCTACGTCAATGGCCAATGCCCCTATCTCGAGGTGACGGCCGCGAGCGGCGGCGTGTGCGATCTGTCGGGCCGACCGCTGACTGGAGTCTCCAAGTTCGTGTTCAACGTCTCGGCCGAATATGCGCGGCCGGTCGGCACGCTGTTCGGCGGCAGCACGGTCGCCTATATCGGCGGCGATTACAGCCATCGCAGCGGCGCCTATGGGACGCTCAACGACGATCCGTACGGCCGCATCCCGGGCTACGGCCTCGCCGGACTGCATCTCGGCATCCGCGACGAAGGCGGCAAATGGGATCTGAAAGTCTGGGCACGCAACCTGTTCGACACGCTGTATTACGTCAACACCTCGGTCGATAGCGCCACCACCTACAGCTATGCCGGGTCGCTCGGCGAACCGCGCTTCTTCGGCGGCTCGCTCGCTTTCAAGCTTTGAGGAGACAGTCGATGGCATCCTCCCGCAAGCTGTGGACGGCGGGTGCCGTCGCGCTGCTGGTGATCGCACTCGCCGCGATCCTATGGCCGCCACGCCCACACGGCGCCGCGCCGGCCGATGCCCTCGTCCTCAAGGTGGGTGACCAGAAAGGCAACGCCCAGGCACTGCTCCAAGCGGCGGGCGAGCTGAACCATGTTCCCTACCGGATCGAATTTGCGCTGTTTCCGGCCGCCTCGCCGCTGCTGCAGGCGCTGGGCGCGAATGCGATCGACATCGGCGGCGTCGGTGGCGCGCCGTTCGCCTTCGCCTATGCGAGCGGCCAGCCGATCAAGGCGGTCTATGCCTATCAGGTCGATGCGGAAAAAGCCGGGAGCGCCTCCGCAATCATCGTGCGGGCGGGCTCGCCGTTGCGCGGCATCGCGGATTTGAAGGGCCGGAAGATCGCCACGGTGCGCGGTTCGGCCGGGCAAGACCTCGCGCTCCGGCTGATCGAGCGCGCCGGTCTGAGTGCCAAGGACGTGCAGTGGGTCTATCTCGACAACGGCCAGGCCAAGGCAGCGCTGGCCTCGGGCGTCATCGACGCCTGGTCGACCTGGGGCAGCTATGTCGGCATCGCGACGCTCGAAGATCACGACCGCGTGCTCGCCGATGGGCGCGGCATCACGCCCGGCACCGGCTTCTACGCCGCGAGCGACACGGCGATCACGGGCAAGCGCGCGCAGATCGCCGATTTCCTGACACGGCTGGAACGCGCGAGACGGTGGACGCACAGCCATCAGCGCGACTATGCCGAAGCGCTCGCCAAGGACACCGGCATTTCGGTGCCGGTCGCGCTGGTCGCGCTGGAGGCCAATCTCGGCCACGGCGTGCCGATCACCCCGGCCCTCGTCGCCGAACAACGCGCGATCTTCGAACGCTACCGCGCCGCCGGCATCATCCCCTCCGTACCCGAGGTGTCGGGCGGGTACGACGCCTCGTTCGCCGGCGTACCGACGCACAAATAAGCCACAGCGACCGGCTTGCGCGGTTGGCGCTGTCGGGCGTCAACGTGATCGTGCTGCTCGCGCTCACCGACACCGGCCGGTCCTCCTACGATCCCAATCTCTCGGCGCAGCTCGCAACGTTCGGCATACCCCTTTCCGCCTGCACGCCCGATCAATTCCCCGAATTGATGGCGACCGCACTTCGCCGCGAGGACGTGCATGGCTGGATTGTGGATCGTGATATCAAGGTGGTCCGTTCGGACGAATGACTGCGCGTGGGGAGCGAAATAAGAACGATGAACGCTACAAGCGGTCAGGCGACAATGCCCCTTAGGAAGCGACCAAGACGCATTGCCGGCCGCTAGCGCCGTCCCGGCGGCCCGCAGACGGGACAGGCGTTCGGGGTCCAAAGCGGCGTCAAAAAACGGCGGAGGTCAACGGCGCCGGTCAGACTCAGGACTTTCGCCGCAGTCACGCGTTGAAATCGCGAGCCATGCCGATCAATGCCTTGAACGCGGCGGAAGGATTGCGCCTGCTCGGATAGTAGAGGCTCAGCGGCGCCAGTGGCGGCGTCCAGTCCTGAAGAACGCGGACAAGTCGTCCTGCTTCGATGTCTTCGCGCACATCGGATGCCATGAAATATCCGATGCCAAGGTGATCCAGCGCCGCAATCCGAGCGAGGCTCGCTTCGTCGAGCGTGATCGGTCCATCGACATCGATATGGAGCGGCTCTCCGCCTTTTTGGAACTGCCATCGGTGAAGCGCGCCGTTCGGCAGCCGAATGCGCAGGCAAGCATGCCGCATCAGGTCGGGGGGCACGCGGGGCTCGCCATTGGCTTCGAAATAGGTCGGCGATCCGACCACGGCGAAGCTGCGTGGCGGGCCGACCGGGATGGCGATCATGTCGCTCGGCACGAGGTCCGCGCTTCTGAGACCAAGATCGAATCCCGCGTCGACGATATCCACGATCCGCCCCTCCGTGACCAGATCGATATGCACCTGAGGATAGCGTCGCAGGAATTTGAGCAGAAGCGGACGCAGAACCTCGCGCGCCCCCGCCGCGAACGCGTTGATGCGAAGCGTGCCCAACGGCGTCTCCACCTGCGAACGGGCGACGCTCATCGCATCGTGCAGCGTCCTTACCGCGGGCCTGATCTGTTCGACGAAGGTTTGTCCTGCATCCGTGAGCGAGACGCTGCGGGTCGTGCGATTGAACAGCCGGACACCGACCCGCCGCTCGAGCTTGCCGATCAGGTTGCTCAGGGCCGTTGCCGATATTCCGAGTTCCAGCGCGGCCGCGCGGAACGATCCCCGCCGGGCGATCGCGAGAACCGCGTCGAACTCGCTCAGACCGTCCCCGGCCATTATCCCGCTTTCCGCAACGTCAAATGCCGTTCTGTGTCGATTATCATCGACAATCATATCGCTAGATTGATCTCGTCCCGTCAAGGAGCCGAGCAATGACGATCGAACTTCCCAAACCTATCGCCGATTATGTCGCGGCGAACGCCCGTCTGGATGTGGACGGAATGATCCAGCCCTTCGCTCCCGACGCTGTTGTCATCGACGCCGGCCTGGGCAAGCGATTCGAGGGGCAACGTGAACTGCGCACGCTGTTCGAGGACGAGGTTGTTCCGGTGAAGGCGATCTTCACGCCGGAAACGGCTCGCCATGAAGACGGCAAGGTGGTGATCGAGGGGCCGGCGCATGGCGACTTCAAGGGTAGCCCCATCCGGTTCACCTACAGCTTCACGCTCCAGAACGATGCGATCAAGGCGTTGGAGATCACGCTGTGAGCGCCGCGGTCGATACGAAGGAATTCGCCGGCAAGCGGGTGCTCGTCAGCGGGGGTACCAAGGGATTGGGCCGGGCAACAGTCATGCGCTTCCTCCAAGGAGGAGCGCAGGTCATTACCGCCGCCCGGGGCGATGCCGATCCGATCGCCGGCGCCATCTTCGTCCGGGCCGATTTGACGACCGCCGAGGGCAGTGAGTCACTCGCCAATGCGGCACGCGACAGGATGGGCGGGATCGACATTCTGGCGCATGTGGTCGGCGGCTCGGCGTCGCCCGGTGGCGGCTTCGTGGCGCTGACCGACGAGCATTGGCTCGCCGAATTGAACCTGAACCTGCTGGCCGCGGTCCGCCTCGATCGCCTGCTCGTGCCGCACATGATCGATCGGGGCGCCGGTGCGGTGGTGCACGTCACCTCGATCCAGTCGATCCTGCCGCTGCCGGAGTCGACCACCGCCTACGCCGCCGCCAAGGCCGCGCTGAGAACCTACAGCAAGTCCATCTCCAAGGAGCTCGGGCCGAAGGGCGTGCGGGTGAACGCCGTCTCGCCCGGCTGGATCATGACCGAGTCCACCGCCGAGTTTCTCGAGCGCCTGCGGGCCGCCAATGGCGGCACGATCGAGGAAGCGCGGCAACGGGTGCTCGATGGTCTCGGCGGCATCCCGATCGGACGTGCGGCCGAGCCTCACGAGGTCGCCGATCTCATCGCGTATCTGGCCTCGGATCGCGCCGCAGCGATCCATGGTGCCGAGTTCATCATTGATGGCGGCACCGTCCGAACCGTTTGAAGCCCCAGCCCGGAGTGGATGCGCGTCGAGATCGCGGTGCCATCCATCCAGGCCGTGGGACCGCAAGAGCGGAATTGAACCCGTCGAGCGTGGCAGGGCTGGGACAGTTCAGATCGATCGGCTTGGGATCGGGCGCTGCGCGGCCGGGCGAACCCGTATCGAGGCCGAAACGCTGGCTGCAAACGGCATCCGGTCGGCGACAGCGGATAGACATGGTGGCATCCAGCCACATTTCGCCGGACGCTTGGGAGGTTGCTCAGAGGCAGAAGGCAGGGAAAAAACGCACAAAAAAGCCGCCCTGAGGTATCTCGGGCGGTTGCGGGCGTGTGGTGATTGGTTGCGGGGACAGGATTTGAACCTGTGACCTTCAGGTTATGAGCCTGACGAGCTACCGGGCTGCTCCACCCCGCGCCAAGGATCCCCGCGTGGGTGTGCGGGGGAAGACATGTGAATGGGTTCTGTGAGATCCGAGTATATGTTCCTGCGCACCGGCTTCAATGCCTGGCGACGACCTACTCTTCCATCGCTTAAGCGATAGTACCATTGGCGCGGACTGGTTTCACGGCCGAGTTCGGGATGGGATCGGGTGGGGCACAGACGCTATAGCCACCAGGCAATGGAGCCGGTGCGTAAGAACTGTAATCGGGTCT
>NZ_FMWX01000002.1 GCF_900103265.1 Sphingomonas sp. NFR15
GGCAGCGAGTTCATCTCACGCGACCTGGACCTGTGGGCGTACACCCGCGGTGTCGTGCTCGACTTCAGTAGGCCGGGGAAGCCGACCGACAATGCGTTCATCGAATCGTTCAACGGCAAGTTCCGGGCGGAGTGCCTGAACCAGCACTGGTTCATGAGCCTCGACGACGCGGTCCGAAAATGCGAGGCTTGGCGTAGAGACTATAACGAGGTGCGGCCACACAGCGCGATCGGCAACAAGGTGCCGATATCGCTGGTGAACCGGTCAGCGGCACATGGCCCGCCGCTGCCGGTAGAAGCTGGATGACACCCGGCTGGGTGGTCCAAGAACGGGTAGCGGCTCAAGAAAGCCGGTTTTCTCGTAAAGACCGGACCAGAGAGGGGGGTGAGGTCATTTCCGGATCGGTCAGTTTCGCGTGCCGCAAGATCGAAACTGTGAGAAACGGACAATCGAGCCGCAAGCTGTATCCGCCGAAATTCTACCGGCGGCAACGTCCCCAAACGTTAACGAAAATCCAAAGGCATATTGGCGAGCGGCCGTGCAAAACGACCACTGGACGAGGCGTACTTAGAAGGTGATAATCCGGCGGCAGCTACTACTTTCATCGAAGGTCTGCGCATGAAGACACATTCGCCGTGCTGAAGCGCCTGCTTCTGGGCGCCGTCGTCGCGATCGTCGTCGGCATAAGCGCGTTTTGCGTTTTCGCATGGCGGCCGGCGATCGCGGAGATCCCTCAGCCCGCCCGCGACAGCTTTGCCCCCGCGCTCGTCGCCCGAGGCGAAGTGCTGGCGAGCGCGGGATATTGCGCGTCTTGCCACACCGCCAAAGGCGGCAAGCCCTTCGCGGGCGGCTATCCGATGGCAACGCAGTTCGGCACGATCTATTCGACCAACATCACGCCCGATCCCGAGACCGGGATCGGCAAATGGTCCGAGCCGGCGTTCCGGCGGGCGATGCACGAGGGCGTCTCGCGCAACGGCGCCCACCTGTTCCCGGCGTTTCCGTACGACCATTTCACCAAGCTGACCGACGCCGATGTCGCGGCGCTCTATGCCTATTTCATGACGCGGACGCCTGTGCGCCAGGACGCCAGCGACAACACCGTCCCCTTTCCCTTGAACATCCGCTTGTTGCAGGCGGGGTGGAAATTCCTGTTCTTCACCCCCGGCCGCTTCCGCGCCGAACCGGCGCAAAGCGCGGCGTGGAACCGCGGCGCGTATTTGGCCGAGGGGCTCAGCCACTGTGGTGCTTGCCACACGCCGCGCGGCATGCTCGGCGCCGAGATCAAGAGCCGCGCTTTCGCCGGCGCCCCGATCGACGGCTGGATCGCACCGCCGCTCGACAACACCAACCCCTCGCCGGTGCCGTGGACGCAGGCCGAACTCGTTGCGTATCTGAGCACCGGCATTAGCCGATACCACGGTACTGCGGCCGGACCGATGGGCGCCGTGCCGCGCGGTCTTTCGCATCTGCCGGCGGCTGATGTCGGCGCGATCGCCACCTATTTCGCCAGCCGCAACGGATCGGCAGGCCATGACAGGCGGGGTGAGGCCGCGATCGCCAAGGCGATGGCGGCGGACAAGGTCGGCACTGGCCTGACCTACGATCCCGCCGCGCGCCTCTATACGAGCGCGTGCGCGTCGTGCCACTATAACGGTCGGCAGTTGAACCCGTTACGCCCTGATCTGGCGCTCAACAGTGCCGTGAATTTGGATGATCCGACCAACCTGATCCGCGTCATTCTGTACGGGGTGAGCGCACGGGACGGTGCGCCGGGCGTGGTCATGCCAGGGTTCGCGCGCGGCTTCACAGACGCGGACGTCGCCCGAATCGCCGCCTATCTGCGCGCCACGCGGACCGGCAAGCCGGCGTGGTCCGATCTCGAGACCAAAGTTGCCACCATCCGCGCGCAGGGCCAGGGCCAATGACCAGTTTCACCATCAACGGCCGCGCGGTGACCACCGACGTGGAGGATGACACCCCGCTACTTTGGGTGATCCGGGACGCGATCGGCCTGACCGGCACCAAATTCGGCTGCGGGATCGGCATGTGTGGCGCTTGCACCGTCCATGTCGGCGGTCGCGCTACGCGATCGTGCATCACCCCGCTCGCGGCGGTCGAGGGCGCCGCCGTAACCACCATCGAGGGCCTCGACCCAGCCTCGAACCATCCGCTTCAGCGGGCGTGGCGCGAACTGCAGGTGCCGCAATGCGGCTACTGCCAATCGGGCCAGATCATGCAGGCCGCAGCGATGCTACAGGATTTCCCCGCGCCCAGCGACGCGGAAATCGACGCGGTGATGACCGGCAGCCTGTGCCGCTGCATGACCTACGTTCGCATCCGTGCGGCGATCAAGCAGGCAGCCGCCGAGATGGGATCGAAGGCATGAGCCGCCTCCCCACCCGCAGCGACGGAGCGTCACCTTTCAGCCGTCGCAGCTTCCTGGTGGCGAGCGGCGCGGCGGGGGTCGCGTTCGGCTTCTCGCGTGTGATCGCGGCGATCGACCCGGCGGTGCCGGGCAGCGTGCCGGCGCCCCCGACCGGCCCGTTGTTCGAGCCGACGATGTGGTTCGGCATCGATGCAGCCGGGATCGTCACCGTCAACATCATCCGCGCCGAGATGGGCCAGCATGTCGGCACCGCGCTCGCGCGCATCCTCGCCGACGAGCTCGAGGCGGACTGGGACAAGGTCCGCATCGTTCACGTCGATAGCGATCCCAAATGGGGCCTGATGGTTACCGGGGGAAGCTGGTCGGTGTGGCAGACCTTCCCGGTGTTCAGCCAGGCGGGCGCCGCGGGGCGGATCGCGCTGATCGAAGCCGGCGCCAAATTGATGGGCGCCAATCCGGCCAAGTGCACCGCGAAGGGCGGCGCGGTTCATTTCGGCGGGCGCTCGGTGACCTATGGCGACATCGCTAGAACCGGCGCGGTGGCGCGGCAGTTCACCCCCGACGAGCTCAAGGCGCTGCCGATCAAGCCGGTCAAGGACCGCCGGCTGATCGGGCGCGAAACGCACAGCCTCGACATCGACGCCAAGACCAATGGCACCGCGATCTACGGCATCGACGCGACGCTGCCGGGCATGGTCTATGCCCGCCCCAAGCTGCCGCCGACCCGCAACGGGTCCAAGGTCGTGTCGGTCGATGACGCCGCCGCCAAAAAAGTGAAGGGATATCTGCGCTATCTGGTACTCGATGATCCATCGGACACCGTACCCGGGTGGGTGATGGTGATCGCCAGCTCCTACTACGCCGCGCTCAAGGCGACCGACCTGCTCCAAGTCGTCTGGACCCCCGGCCCCGGCGCGGACGTGACCGAACAGACGCTTCAGGACCATGCCCGCGCGCTGGTCGCCAGGGCCGATGGCGGCATCCAGCTCGACATCGCCGACGATGACAGCACGCCCGATTTCGGCGCCGCCGCTGCGACCACGATCGAGCAGATCTACACCACCGCGACCGTTCTCCATTTCCAGCTCGAGCCGCTCAACGCGCTCGCCTTCGAGAAGGACGGCGTGTTCGAGATTCATACGGGCAATCAGTGGCAGAGCCTGATTCTGCCGACGCTCGCCAAGGCGCTGGCCGTGCCCGAGACCAAGGTGGTGTTACGAAGCTATCTGCTCGGCGGCGGCTTCGGCCGGCGACTCAACGGCGATTATACGATCCCCGCCGCGCTTGCCACCAAGGCGCTCGGCCGTCCGGTGAAGATGATCCTCACCCGTGAAGATGACGTGCGTTTCGATTCGGTGCGCTCGCCCTCGGTGCAACGCCTGCGCATGCGTTTCGACGACGGCGGCCAGATCCAGGCGATGGAGCATCACGCCTGCGCGGGCTGGCCGACGCAGGTGATCGGCGGTCCCACGCTGCTCGCCAAGACCAAGAAGGGCGGCCAGTATGATCCGTTCGCGATCTCAGGTGCGGACCATTGGTACGACGTCGGCCACCAGAAGGTGCGCGCGGTCGCCAACGATCTCGCCAACACCACCTTCCGTCCCGGCTGGCTGCGCTCGGTTGGGCCGGGCTGGACAAACTGGGCGCTGGAGAGTTTCATCGACGAGGCGGCGCACCACACCAAGTCCGATCCGGTGGCGTTTCGCCTGAAGCTGCTCACCGGCAAGGGGCGTAACGCTGGCTCCGCGCCGAACGCGGTCGGCGGCGCGCTCCGCCAGGCCGAGGTGGTGCGCCGCGTCGCCGAAAAAGCCGGCTGGGGGAGCAAACGTCCGGCCGACACCGGGCTCGGCATCGCCACCAGCTTCGGACAGGAGCGCGACATGCCGACCTGGGTAGCGTGCGCTGCGCAGGTCCATGTCGACCGCGCCACGGGCATCGTTCGCGTCGAGAAGCTGACGCTGGTGGTGGACGCGGGCACGATCGTGGATCCGGACGGCGCGCTGGCGCAGGTTCAGGGCGGTGCGCTGTGGGGCCTCAGCATGGCGCTGCACGAAGGCACCGAATTCGTCGCGGGCCAGGTGAAGGACACCAATCTCAACACCTACAACCCGCTGCGCATCGCCGACACGCCAGACATCGACGTAAGTTTTGTCGAGAGTGAGAACGTTCCGGTCGGGTTGGGCGAACCCGCCACCACGGTCGTCGCCCCTGCGATCGGAAATGCGATCTACGCCGCGATCGGAGTGAGGTTGCGCCATATCCCGATTTCGCCCGCAGCAGTCCTGTCGGGATTGAACGCGAAGTAAAGTGATCATGCCGACACGGATTCCACGTCAATCGGCCTGACACGAAGCGACTGTCTCCAAAGGCCAACTCGTAGGCGTTCGATCAAGGGAGGGAAAAGATGAACCGCTTCGTGCTGATGCCGCTTGCAATGATGGCGACTGTTTTCTCGTCGCCGGCTGTGTCGGCACCGGCGCAGATCGGGCCGGCGGCAACGTCGTTACGTGTGGGCAACTCCACCGTCATCGCGTTACGGGACATGCTGAACATCGTCCCGAATGACGGCTCGGTGTTCGGGAAGGACGTCGGTTCGAAGCAGGTGGCCGCTGCGCTCTCGGAAGCCGGGGCGCCGACGGACAGGATCACGCTCGGCGTCGATGCCCTCTTCGTCCGACAGTCCGGACGAAACGTGCTGATCGACACGGGCCTGGGCCCGAAGGCCGGCGGGGCCTTGATGGCGAGCCTCGCCAAAGCCGGAGTAAAACCAGACGCGATCAGCGATATACTCATCACCCATTCGCACGGCGATCATGTCGGCGGCCTAGTGACCGCTACGGGAGCCCGCGCGTTTCCAAAAGCGGCCATCCACATGTCCGCGGCGGAATGGGTGTGGATGCAACAGAAGGGAGATCCGGCGCTCGTGGCCGCGATCTCGGCGCGGATGAAGACCTTCCAGATAGGTGCCACGGTGTTGCCGGGCATCGTCGCGGTCGGGATAGCCGGGCACACACCGGGTCATGTCGCTTTCCAGATCGGCACCGGTGGCAGCCGTCTCTTGGACATCGGCGACTTGGCGCACAGCGCGATCCTATCGCTCGGTCATCCCGCGTGGATCATCGGCTACGATACGGACGGACTCGCGGGGCGGAAAAGTCGCGAAGCTTGGCTCGCGCGACTTGCCGCCAGCGGCGAACGCGTATTCGCCCCGCACTTCCCCTTTCCAGGCATCGGAAGGATCAAGCGGCAGGGTGGCGCGTATGCGTGGCAACCCGACGTTCGGGGAATTGACTGAAGGTTGAGCTCTTTTCTGCCGGACATGATTGGAAGAAAGTGAGAGCGTTCGGGTATGAGGCGCCGCGCCAAGTTGAAGCGATGTGCGCGGTGCCTTGCCGTTAAACCTGCCGATGCGGATGCCAGTGGTCTGCGCAGCATGACGTTCTTCCGCTTTCAACATAGGCGGCGGTTTCCCAGAAATGATGAGCATGCCCGTCCCGCGCGGGGAGTTCGCGGTTGCGAACGGCGCTATGCGCGGGCGCGGCGAAAGGCGCCATCAAGTCTTCGGGCGTGTGGACATAACCGTTGGCGATCACCTTGCGAACCGCCGCGGCATCCTCGATCCGCGTCAGGGGGTCGCCTTCGACCAGCACGAGATCGGCGAGCATGCCGGGCGCGATCCGGCCGATCGGCTCGGCAAGGAACGCGCCGGCGTTGCTGGTCGCGGTCTTCAACGCATCGACCGGAGCGATGCCGAACTTGACCATGCCGCGCAGATTGAGGTGAAGGCTGATCGCGACCAAGTCGATCGGCGCGTCGGTGCCCGAGATCACGCTTCCGCCGAGTGCCATGGTCTGCTGAATCTGCGCCACCTGGCGGCGCAGCGAGGTGAGGAACGTGTTCGGATCGCCATCGCGCATGGCTGCGACGCGCTGCATCAATTTGGCATATTCCCATGGTGGAAACAGCGTCTTGATGCGGGCGTCGCGCGCCAGCCCGTCATCCTCGCGCAGCAGCACGCTCGCCACGAACAGCGTCGGTGTGCGGCCGGCGTGCGCAGCGGCAAACAGCCCGTTGACGTCCTGATAGCCGCCGCCGCCGGTGGTGATGGTGCGCGAATAGCCATAACGGTTGGTCGCGCCGAGATGCTCCATGCCGTCCATGCCGCTGAGCAGGGCCGGATAATGGTAATGCGAGCTGAGGTGCATGCCCATCGCATGCGCTTGCGCGACGACCTCCTTCTGGACATCGTGACGCAGCCGCACATAGGTCTTGACCATGTCATAATCGAGCGCCTTCGCGCGCGACAGCTCGAGCGCCATCTGCCCCGGCTCGGTGACGGGCCGCATGAAGTTATAGTAGATGCGCGATCCGTCGACCGCCTCGCCCGTCGCGAAATGGCGCGCGGCGACGCGCTTGCCGCTCTGAATCGCCTCGCGATCCTCGACCATGTGATAGGCGGGCGCGCCCGGGCTGCGCGTCGCGGTGACGCCCATCGCGAGCCAGATCCTGCCCATGCGGTCGCCGTAATTATAGCCCTGCATCTGGCGGTGCGTGTGCATGTCGACGAGCCCCGGCATCAGCGTGAACCCAGCCCCATCTTCGACCTTTGCGTTGACGTCGCTTGCGCTGCCTGCAGCGGCGACGGCGGCGATGCGATTGCCGTCGAGGATGATGTCGGCAGGCCCGGAATAGCCGGCGCTGGTGCCATCCCAATACCGAGCAACGCGCAGGATCGTTCGATCCTTCGGCTTGGCATTTGCCCAGGTCAACCGGCACGGGACCGTGACGGCCGCGCCGCCGGTCACGGGCACGATCTTCAACGCGCCGTTGCTGAGGTACAGCAGACGGCGCGAGTCACCGCTCCAGCTCGGCGCGTCGGTCACGTCGCTGGTAATCCTCTGCGGTGCCCCCGCAGAGCTGCCGTCGGGATTCACCGCGACCGTCCACAGGTTGCTGGCGAAGACATAGGCCATCGTCTTGCCGTCCGGCGACCATACCGGCCCGTCGAGGCCACGCACGCCCAACGACTTGCCCGGCGCAACCGGGGTGTAGCGGCCTTTGCCGGTCGCGACATCGACGGTCAGCATTTCCGAATGGCCCTCGCGGTAGCGCGCGCTAACGGGTTTGAAGGCGGCATAAGCGATGGTCAACCCATCGGGACCGAAGCTCGGCCGGCCGGGTTCCCACAGCGCGTTGAAAACCTTGCGCACCGCGCCGCTCGCCACATCGACGGTGTGCAGCGCGCCGTCCTGATCGAGGAAAGCGATCGTCTTGCCGTCTTGCGACCAGCTTGGCGATACCGCGCCTTGATTGGGCAGGTTGGTGAGTTGCCGCTCCGCACCGCTCGCCATATCGCGCAACCAGATGTCGAGCGTACCGCCGCGATCGCAGGCATAGGCCAGCCATTTGCCATCGGGCGACCAGGCGGGGTCCACCTTGTACCAGGGGTCCGCGACCAGCGGTTTGGGCACGCCGCCGATGGTCAGCACATACAGATCGTTGAGCGCGCCGAAAACGATCTGCCGCCCGTCCGGGGAGAGTTGCGGACCGACGATGCCGACGACCGGCTTGGGCGTGGTACTGTCGAAATCGCGCGTCTTCTTCTTGTAGGCGGGGGTCGCGACCGGCACCGCGCATTTGATCGCGACGACGCTCCTGCCGCCCGCCGACCAGCGCCGGATCTTGCCGCCCGATCCGTACAGGAAGTCCTTGCCGATCCACGCCGGGCGGAACGGGTAAAGATCTTCGCCGACGATCACGTCCTTGCCATCCACGACGAGCGTGACCCCCTTGCTGTCTATCCGGGTGAAGGCGATCCGCCCGTCGGGCGCGAAGCTCGGCGCGTGCAGTTCGGACGCGTGAAATCGGTCGGTCGAAACCGGAACCGACGCAACCATCTGCGCCGCGCCGCCGCCGATGTCCGCCACCATCAGCCGAGTGCCGTCCGCGATATAGGCGAGGCGCTGGCCATCGGGCGACCAGCACGGTTCCGAATCCTGCGATGTTCCGGTCGAGAACGGCGTCACGGCCCCGCTTGCCACATCGAGCAGGTAGATCGCATAGCGGCCGCCGGCGCGGTCACTGGAAAAGGCGATGGTCTTGCCATCGGGCGACCAGCGCGGCTCGCGGTCATCGCAACTGCCATCGGTATGCTGGACGAGCGCGCCGCCGGCGGCCGGCACGGTCCAGATGTGGAAGTTGCCGGTCCGATAGGACTGGAAGGCGATGCGCCCGCCATCGGGCGACCAGTCGGGCTGGCCGAGATCGTCATAGGCGCCGGTCAGCTTGGTCGGTACGCCGCCGGTAATCGGCACCGTCCACAATATTCCGAGCAGGTCGAAGGCGAGATGGCTGCCATCGGGCGAGAGGGCGAGCGCGACGTTGGTCGCGTCTTCGACCACCACCGTCTTGATCGCGGCCGGGGCCGCCCCGCCAGCGCCGCCGGCCGCGCTGGCAGCAGCGCCGGCGATCAACGCCCCCGCGCTGCCGGCCGCCAAGGTTTCGCGGCGCGTCAGCCCGCCGCGCGAATGCCTGTCCGTCATGTGCTTACTCCGCGCGTCAGAAGCTGAGGTTGATCTTGCCGTAGTAGAAGCCGCCGCTGAACCCGTAGGGCGAATAGGCATTGTAGAGCGCGAAGCCGGTATTGCCCTGGTTCACCGCCGACAGCTTGCTCGGGTAGATATTGAACAGATTGTTCGCTCCCGCCGACAGCTTGATGCCCGTGGTCAGCTGGTAGCCGAGTTCGAGGTCGAACAGCGTCTTCGGCTTGACCGTATCGTCGTGGTAAATGCCGTCCGCCGCCCGCGCCGCCGCGACCTGCGTCACCTCGCCGTAGCGCGTCGCGCGCACGTTGGCCGACACTGCGCCGAGCGTCCAATAGAGATTGACGATCTCCTTGTTGCGCGGGGTACCCTTGGTGAAATCGCCCTGGCGCGCGCGGTCGATCAGTGACAGCCCCTTCGCGGCCAGCACGGGCGGCACGTCCAGCCGGGTGAATTTGGTCTTGTTGACGTTGCCCGACACGGTCAGCACCACCTTGCCGAAATCGCCCAGATCTTTGCGGTAGGTGGCGACGACATCCAGCCCGCGCGTGCGCGTGCTTGCCGCGTTGGAAAAGAAGAAACCGCTCTGCACGGGATTGAGCCCGGCGGCGTTGAGGATCGTCGCGACCGGGTTCAACGTCCCGTTGGCGGCGATCGCGCCGGTCAGCGTGCCCGACAGCAAAATACGATTGTCGATCTCGATCTGATAGGCGTCTATCGTGAAGTTGAGGGCGTTGACGGGTGTCAGCACCAGACCCGCCGAATAATTGGTCGATTTCTCGGGCTTGAGCGGCTGAGCGCCGAGCGCGCGCGCGACGGGATCGTCGACGGGCAGCGCTCGCACGGGCGCCAGCACCGTCGTGGTCGCACCGGGCAGCAGCACGCCGATCGTCGATGACGAGGAATAATGTTGCTGTTGCAGCGTGGGCGCGCGGAAACCCGTGCTGATCGTGCCGCGCACGGCGATGCCGCGCACCGGCTCGATCCGCGCGGAGACCTTGTAATTGTTGGTGGTGCCGAAATCCGAATAGGCTTCGTGCCGGCCCGACGCCGATACCTCCAGCCAGCGCGCGATCTTCTGGCTGAGATCGAGATAGATGCTCTTGTTGTTGCGTCCGAACGAACCTGCCGCCGATGGCGGGAAGCCGGTGACACCCTGCGATCCGGCCTGACGGATGACGCCGGCATTGGGCTGGCCCGCAGGGGTGCGATAGCCGCCGTCGATATAGGACGGCACGTCACCCGCGCCGATCTCATAGGTATCCTCGCGATATTCGGCACCCGCCGCGATCTGCAGCGGTTCGACGAAGCCAAGGTCCACGCGCTTGGTAAGGTCGAGATTGGTCGTCCATTCGGTGCCGATCACCTTGCCGATATAGAAGGTGCTCGGACTCGCCGGCCCGAGCGAGGCGTTGAGCGCGGTCGTTTCGACGTAGCGCACCTTGTCATATCCGTAGCTGGTGCCCAGGTCGAAATGAACACCAAGCGGCCCCTCGCCGCGCACGCCGCCGGAGACCTGATAATCCTCGTCGCGGATGTGGAGGTGCGGGATATAGCCATTGGGGTAAATCTCGGGGATGTTGTTGGTCGCATTGGGATTGCGGAAGGTGAGGAAGGCGTCGGCCTCGCGCTTGGAGCCGGTGGCGAATACATACGCCTCCACGGCACCGCCGCCGATTGTCTGGGCGAGATCGGCCGAACCGTTGATGCCGACGACCTGTGGCTGCCCCGGCTTGTTGACGCGGCGGTCGGCGGTCGCCTCGCGGGGATCGCCCGCGAAATAGAGTTGCGACAGGTTCGGCCCACCCCGGATCGTCCGACCCTGCATATAGCCATCGACGGAGAGGTGGATATGGCCGCCCGACGTGGTGATACCCTTGTCCACCTGGAATCGCCCGGTTTCACCACCGCCATCGCCATTCGCGCCGCCGATCACCGTCGCGGCACCCGAGGCGTCCTTCTTCAGGATGATGTTGACGACGCCCGCGATCGCGTCCGATCCATATTGCGCCGATGCACCGTCGCGCAGCACCTCGATATGGTCGATCGCATTTGCGGGGATGAGATCCAAATCTGGCGGCGACTGTCCATTCTGGGTGGTACCGTTGATGAACAAGGTCGCGGTGTTGTGTCGCCGCTTGCCGTTGACGAGGACCAGTACCTGATCGCCCGCCAGCCCGCGCAGTGACAGTGTCTTCACCGCGAAACTCGCGCCCGAACCGCTGCTCGAAACGCTGATCGACGGGACAAGCGTGCCGAGTAGGTCGCGAACCGATTGCTTTCCCGAAGTTTGGAGATCGGCCTTGCTCACCACGTCGATCGGCGCGAGGCTCTGCGCGACGGTGCGGTTGGTCTGGCGCGTGCCCGTGACAATGACGTCGGTTGGCGAGGCTTCCTCCGGCGTGGGCTCGCTCGGGGGAGGCGCAGCGGCGGGTATCGCTACCGCATCGCGCGTGAAGCCCGCCGGCCGCAGCCCGGCCTTACCGTGCGCCGCAATGGTGAATGTACGATCCTTCGCATAGGCGAGTTGCAGGGGCGTACCCTCGATCAACCGAGACAGCGCCTCGCTGGTGGAGAACCAGCCGCGCACCGATCGCGCCTCGTACCGGCTCGCCTCATCATAGGGGAACAGGATGCGCATCGACGATTGCCTGGACAGCGACAGCAGCGCGGCGTTGAGGCCCTGCGCCGGTATGTCGAAATGATGTTTTTCGGAAAGCGCCTCGGACGGATCCAGCGCGAAAGCCGGCGTCGCGACCAGCGCGGCGGACGCATAGAGCATGGGCAGCATCAAACGCATTGGCAGTTCCCCCTTAGCCACAGCGGACGATCTTCGTCTCACGCGGTACAACGGAACTGGCAGGCGAAACCCGCCATGCGAATGTAACAGAAAATTCAGATTCCACGCGCGGCGCGCAGCGAGCGGGGACGGCTGTTAGGTCGTCTGGTCCGCATACATCAGCAGCACGGAGCCGCTGTCTTCTTCTGCCGAATGCACCGGCAAAGTCTGCTCCAACGCCTGCAGGAAGTCCGACGATTCGTCGGTGCGGAAGCGGCCGCCAATGCGCAGCCCGGCAATCCGCGAATCGCCGATCAGGATCGGCGCGGCGCGGTAGCGGTTGAACTCGGCGACCGCCTCGCCGACCGTCTCGCCGTTCAACAGGATCATGCGCTCCCGCCACGCGACGCGCTTGGCGATGGCGCTTTCGTCCATTTTGCCGACCGCGACCGTCCGGGGCTGGATCACGGCGGATTCCCCGGCCGGTATCCGCCGCATCACCCCCTCCGCCGTCCGGACGCCGACGATGCCGTGAGTCACGGTCAGCTCGACGATCGCACCGCGCAGGCGGATGTTGAACGCGGTGCCGATCGCCCGCACGACACCGCCCGGCACTGCCACATCGAATGGCCTTTTGGCGTCATGGGCGACGTCGAAATACGCCTCGCCGCGGACCAGCGAAAGCTGCCGGCGAGCCGCCGACAAGGCGACCTCGACCTGACTATCGGTGTTGAGGTGAACGCGCGATCCGTCCGCCAGCGCCACGTCCCGCGCCTCGCCGATCGCGGTGCTGTAGCGTGTCGCTCGTGCCAGCCACACGAACACCGGAGCGCCGAAGACCGCAGCCGCCGCTGCTACGGACGCGCCGGCAACAAGACGCCGCCGTGTAACGCCACGTGCCAGTTGGATGGATGGTGGCCGGAGCGAAGCCTGTGTCGAAAAGTCCTGTCCCTTCAGCCGTTCGCCCGCGTCCCACGCCACTTCCGCCTGCGCATAGGCGACGGCATGTCGCGGGTCGCACTCGATCCAGTCGGCGATGGCCTGGCGCGCGGCAGGGTCGAGGTCACCTAAGGACGCGGCGAGATAGGCCGCGGCCTGTGTCTCGATCGCGTCCCGCGTCTGCCCTTCGCTCCTGTTCAACCGGGCCATTCCCTTGCTGTGCCAATGCCGCCATAAACAAGCGGATCGCCCTGCCCAAATGTTTTTCAACCGTAGAAACGGATAGGCCCATCTGACCCGCTATTTCGGCCATAGATTTTTCGTGGATGCGGCGCGCGACGAATACACGGCGGCATTGGTCAGGCAGACTGTCGAGGATGTGTTGCACGCGGCGTAGTTCATCGCGCGCGCAAAGCTGCGCCTCGCTGTCCAGGCCGGAACGCAGCAGTTCGACCTCGCTGATCGTGTCGAAGGAGACGACCTTGTCACGGCGCGCCTGGTCGATCACGAGATTGCGCGCGACGGTGAAAAGATACGCGCGCCCGTGCGTCACCTCACGCCAATTGGGGTTTGCGTAAGCGCGGGCGAGAACCTCCGCGACCAGATCCTGATGCTCATGGTCGCCCTGAGTCAGCCGCCGTACCCGGGCGCTCAGCGCCGCCTGATGCGGCAGGATGGTGGTTTTGAACCAGTCGAGCTTCACGCGAACATGTTCCATCGACGACCCCGTATTACCGCGCTTCAGCCCACACGTTTTCTTTAGAAGAAACTTTCATGTCAATGCAGATTACCTACCTTATTTCGACCAACTCCTTGAGCTTGGCGTGCCCATCATCGAGCTGCCGCAACCCCGAACCTACGAAGTTTCAAGAAAAGCCCTGACGCATCAGGGCCACCCATGAGAAGAAAATCATAGAAAAGCCCGCGAAAACAAGCTTTTCCTATATCTCACGGACGCCACGATCGGGAGAAATGGTGGGCCCGGCAGGACTCGAACCCGCAACCTAGCCGTTATGAGCGGCCAGCTCTAACCATTGAGCTACAGGCCCCACCGCTCGCCCCCGTTAGCGGATAGGGGCGCGCGGTGGCAAGGCGTGGCTCAGCCGGCGGCCGCGATCAGCGTGTCGAGCGACGCGGCGCGGATGCCACGCCGGTCGAGATCGGAGAGCACCGCCCGCCACCAGCGATGAAAGCGCGCGAGATCGGCGGCGTCGCGCACATAAGGCGTGTGGCCGGGCGCGAGCGAGGGCGAGTGGAACGCGAAGTTGAGCACGCGCACGCCCTCGCCCACTGCTACCGCGATCGCCTCCAGCGCGTCGGCGAGCGGCATGTCCTCGGGCGTGAGCGCGACGCGAGCGAGAAGGCCCAGCCGCGCCGCCAGTCCGCGCGCTTTGGGTACCCGGCCGAGCGCGTCGTACAGCCGCGCGCCGCCCCGCCGCAGCCGGCCCGTGAACACCGTCGTCAGCGGCAATTCAACGATCGCCTTGTCCGGCCCGGAGCGGAACGCGGCATTGCCGATCGCGCCGAAATCCGGGCCGCCGTCGGCGTCATAGCGATACCGCGCGCGCATCGAGCTATCGAGCCGGTAGCCGCGCGCCGCGAGCAGCCGCAGCGTCGCCGGGCCGATGCCATAGCGCCCGGCGCGATACGCCACCGGCCGCCGCCCGAACGCGGCTTCGATCGCGGCGCTCAGCGTATCGAGCTTCGCCGCCTCGGTCGCCTCGCGCAGATTGCCGGCATAGCTGTTCGCCGGGGTCAACGCCTCGTCGAACGGCGGGTTGACCCAGGCGTGCAATTGCGTGCCCACCGCCGAGACGCCGTCCGCCAGCAGGCCCCGCAGGATGTCCCCCGCCCGCGCATCGGTCGCGATCGGATGATCGACCATATAGGTGAGCGGCACGCCCTGATCGGCGAAGCGGCGGTGCGCCTCGGGCAGCGCCGTCACCGCTTCCAGCGAATGGCCGGCGCGCGCGAGCGGCGCGGTCCAGTCGAACCCCTCCTCGGTATCGACGAACACGGTGAAGCGCGTGCCGAAACCGTCCGGCCACGCGACCAGATCGGCGGGGGTCGGCGGTTCCGGCCGGAATCCGGGCGGGTGCGCGCGCGCCACGATCTAGCTGGAAAAAGCCTGTTCCATTCCGGCGCTTACGACGGCGGGCAACCGCAAAGTCAAGACCGCGTCGCCAAGCGTCAGCGATCCACCGAGTTCGCCCGCCAGATTGCGCGCCAGCCGCAGCGCGAAGCCGGTGCCGAGCAACGGCGCGCCCGCCTGTTCGGCTTCGGTCTCGGCGTCGATCCGCAACAGCCCGTCGGCCGGATAGGCCACGAGCGCGCGGGGGCGATCGAACACGATCACCGCCTGCGCATCCTCGATCCGTGCGGTTACGCCGATCCGCTCGCCCGCCTGCGCCGAGGCGAGCAGCGTGGCGAACAGCCGTCCGATCAGCCGCTCGACCGCGCGGTCGTCCCCGGCGATGACGAGGTCGGGCGCGGCGCGGCAATCGATCGTCGCCGAGCGCAGATCGGCGAGCGGCGCGAGATCGCCGACGATCCGCGCCAGCAGCGGCGCGAGCGGCACCGCATCCTGCCGCAGATCGAGCGCGCGCGTGTCGATCCGCGCGGCCATGTCGATATCGTCGATCGCGCCGAGCAGCGCATGCACCTGATCGCGGATCGCACCGGCGCGCCCGCGATAGACCGGCGGCACCGGCCCGAGCATCTCGGATTCGATCATCTCGGCGAAACCGGCGATCGCGTTCGCGGGCGTGCGCAGTTCGTGGACGAGCTGGCGCAGCGCGTCCGGCCCGGCGCGGCCACGGTCCCGCGACAGTTCGGCGCTTTCCTCCACGCGCGGCCGCCGCGCCGAGCCGCGATAGCCGGTGAAACGCCCGCTCGCCCGGTCGAACACCGGCATCGCGCTGATCCGCCATTGACCAGCCGCGTCCGACGTGCCTGCGACCACGAGCCGCGCGTTGGCGAATCCCGACCGCCGCCGGAACGCGCCCGATGCGACCCCGTCGATCGCCGCGCCCTCGCCGATCTGGTCGAGCGACAGCCCGATCAGCGGCGCGCGCGAGACGCCCTCGACCCAGCGGATCGTGCCGCTCGCGTCGGTCTCGAACTGGAAGGCGCGCGCGTCGATCGTCGGCAGATCGAACATTTCGGCCTGGGCCGGCGCGCCATTCTCATCGCGCTCGCGGTGGAAGGCGTCGAGCCGCGCGACCAGATCGGCGATCTCGAAGGTGCCGTCGGCGGTGGGCGCGGGCGGCGCATTGTGCTGGCGCAGCGCCTCGGCGACGACCGGCAGGCCGTGCGCGATGCTGGCGATCGACGCGAACGAGGTTTCGCGCGCCGGCTCAGGCTCGGCCACCGCCTCGGGGTCGGGCGCGCGCGCGACCAGCACCGGCTTGCGCGGCGTCTCGACCGTCGCGAGCGCCTCGGGCGAGGCGTCGAGCACGAAGTCGACGCTGCCGAACGCTTCGAGCGCGCGCGTCACGCCGACGGGCAGATCGCGGCGATGACGCAGCACCGAGCGCGCGACCGAGGACAAGCCCGGCAGCAGCGCGATCCACTCATGCTCGTCAAGCCGCGCCGCGCGCAGCACCGGCGCGGCGACAGCGGCGTCGTCCTCGACGAACAGGCGCACCAGTGCGGCCGGCGGTTCGGCGGCGGCGAGCGCCCGCGCGCTGGCGGCACGCACCGTCACGGGCACCGCGTCGCGCAGCGCGCGCAGCCGCGCCATCGTCTCCGGCCCGGCCCCGGCGCGGCCCCGCCCGATCAGATCGACGAGCTGCCGCCATGCCGATTGCGCGCCGAACGGCGTCGACATGTCGGCCGAAAGCACCGTTTCGAGACTGTCGTCGAACCGCAAGCGGCAAACATCCTTTGATCTCGGCTTGCGCGGGTCCGCGCGCCGTCATGAAACCTTAACGTGCGCCTGCGCGCACTGGAATAGCTGATTTTACCCCGTCGCAATGTGGGACAATTGCGTTCTCTGGTAATTATCTTATGATAAAGCACCTTCAGGCATTGGAAAAGCTATGTTTAAGCGGAGCGGCTCGTAATGGCGTTCGACCAGATCGACCGGCGGATTCTCGAATTGCTACAGCGCGACGGACGCATGACCAATGTCGAACTCGCCGAACGCGTCGGCCTCACCGCGCCGCCCTGCCTGCGTCGCGTGCGCGCGCTGGAGGAAGCCGGTGCGATCCGCGGCTACCACGCCGATCTCGATGCCGCAACGCTCGGCTATCCGATCACCGTGTTCGCGATGGTTTCGCTGCGCAGCCAGGCCGAGCAGGATCTCGCCGCGTTCGAGGCGCATGTCGCGACCATCCCCGAAGTGCGCGAATGCCACATGCTCAACGGCGAGATCGACTTCATCCTCAAGATCGTCGCCAGCGATCTCAAGGGCTTCCAGGAAATCCTGATGACCCATCTCACCCCCGCCCCCAACGTGGCCAGCGTCAAGACCTCGCTCACGATCCGCACCGCCAAGGCGCTGCCCGGAATACCGGTACGGGTGGGGTGACCTTTCGATTGCTGAACGCGGAAGCCCGTTCGCGCTGAGCGAAGGCGAGGACGCCTGTAAGCCAATCGTTCGTGTAGAACGCAGTCGAGACACGTGCGCTTCGGTGGTCCCTTGACTTCGCTCGGGACGAACCGAGGGGGAAGCCGATTGTCCCAAGTGCGGTAGAGTCACAGCGCCCGGAGCAATCGCCCTACGCCGTGAAGATCGCCGTCCGCCCCAACGTCGCCGCCAGCGCGGTATGCCGTCGCTCCACCGCCTCGCTATAGAGCGCGCGGTCCGTGCTTGGCGCGCTCAGCACCACCGCGCCGCCCTCGTCGCTAAGCCGGGTGCGGCGTAACGGTCCCTCCAGCCCACCGCTCAGCCGCTGGCCGAGCCGCATCGCCAGCCCCCAGCCGACCGCGCGCTTGAGATCCGCCGGCGGCGCCAGCGCCGCCACGGGCGCGGGCGCATCAGTCCCGCCGCCAAGGCTCGTGAACAGCGCCTGCGCCACCAGCGCGCGCCCGCGTCCGTCGATCCCCACCCAATTGCCATGCAGCGCGATCTCGACCCCGCGTTCGGCGCGGAAATCGGGGTTGGCGCGCCAGCCGACGTCGGCGAGGAGACAGGCCGCCAGCCGCAACCGCGCCATCGCCGGCGCATCCTGCGCGAACAGCGGCGCGATCCAGCCGTCAAGCAGATCGCCATGTTCGGCGAAGCGGCCGTGCAACCGCCCCTCGTCGCGCGCCGCCACGATCAGCGGATCGAGCGCGCGCGTCGCCGGATCGAGCGCCTGATAGAGCAACCCTTCGCGCAGGCCGTAAGCCGAGACGATCGTGCGCTCGCACTTGAGCTGCTTGAGCAGCACCGCCAGCACCGCGGTCGCATCGCTCAGCGTCCCCGCGCGCCCGGATTGCAGCCCCGGCACCGCGCGCAGCCAGCTCTTGTTGACCTGCGCGATCGTGCGGCTCATCCGCGTGATCGCGCCGCGTGGCATCGCATATTGGTGGATCACCGGCAGCGGATATTCGCGAAGATGCATGTCGAGCCGCGCCAGCGACCGCCACGATCCGCCGACCAGATACAGCGGCAGCCCCTCGCCGCGCCCGCTCCAGCCGGCGTCCGCGATCAGCCGCGCCACCCGCCGCTGGAGCGCGCCCGGCCCCTTGGCGCGGATCGCCGCCACGCGTAGCACGCCGAGCGGGAAGGAAACCCGGTCCTGCACGCCGCCCCCCGCGACCCGGATCAGTTCCAGGCTGCCCCCGCCGAGATCGCCGACGATGCCGTTCGCTTCGGGAATCGCCGAGAGCACGCCATAGCCCGCGCCGATCGCCTCCTCTTCGCCCGACAAGAGCTCGACCTCGAGACCCGCCGCCTCGGCGATCGCGAGCAGCTTGCCCCCGTTGCTGGCGTCGCGCACGGCGGCGGTCGCGACGGTGCGCAGCCGGTCGACCTCCATCTCGCGCGCGACCGCGGCGAAGCGGTGCAGCGCGTCCTCCGCCATCCGCAGCGAGTCCCGGTTGATCGCGCCCGTCTCAGCGAGGCCACGCCCCAGCCCCGCCATCACCTTCTCGTTGAACAGGATCGCCGGCAGCCGCGCTGGCCCCTGATAGACGACCAGCCGGATCGAGTTCGAGCCGATGTCGATGATCGCGGTGCGCGGTTCGCCCGCACCGTCCGTGCCCTTGCCGAACAAAACCACGCTCAGCGCGTGCGCCGCAGCGACAGCTTGGGCACGGCATCGCTCGCGGCCAATGCGGCGCCGCGCCCGGACAGCGACGGGTTGGTCATGAAATAGCGGTGCAGGTTGAACGGCCGGTCGCCCGGATCGTCGCGGACGTAGCTGCCATCGGGCTGCAATTCCCAGCTCTGCTCGTTGTCGATCAGATTGGCGACCATCACCTGATCGAGAATCTGGTCATGGACGGTCGGATTCTCGATCGGCAGCATATATTCGACGCGCCGGTCGAAATTGCGCTGCATCCAGTCGGCCGAGGAGATGAAGATCTTGGCGCCGTCGTTGGGCAGCGCCTTGCCGTTGCCGAAGCACCAGATCCGGCTGTGTTCGAGGAACCGGCCGATCACCGATTTGACGCGGATGTTCTCGGACATGCCCGGCACGCCGGGCCGCAGGCAGCAGACGCCGCGCACGATCAGGTCGATCTCGACCCCGGCGTTGCTCGCCTCGTACAGTTTCTCGATCACGGCGGGATCGACCACCGAATTCATCTTCGCCCAGATCGCCGCGGGCTTGCCGGCCAGCGCGTTGGCGATCTCCGAATCGATCAGCCCCATCAATCGCGGGCGCAGGTCGCGTGGCGACAGGCTCACCTTGGTCATGCCGGTCGGCTCGATATAACCGGTGACATAGTTGAACATCTGCGCGGCATCGCGCCCGATCACCGGATCGGCGGTGAAGAAGCTGAGGTCGGTATAGATGCGCGCGGTGATCGGATGGTAATTGCCGGTGCCGAAGTGGCAATAGGTGCGATACTGGCCGGCCTCGCGACGCACCACCATCGAGACCTTGGCGTGCGTCTTCCAGTCGATGAAGCCGTAGACGACCTGCACGCCCGCGCGCTCCAGCGCGGTCGCCCACAGGAGGTTCTGCTCCTCGTCGAAGCGCGCCTTCAGCTCGACCACCGCGGTCACCGATTTGCCCGCTTCCGCCGCCGCGATCAGCGCGTTGATGACGGCGGACTGCTTGCCCGCGCGGTACAAGGTCTGCTTGATCGCGACCACGTCCGGGTCCGCCGCCGCCTGTTTGAGAAACGCGAGCACCACGTCGAACGTCTCATACGGGTGGTGGACGACGATATCCTTCGCCCGGATCGCCGCGAAGCAATCGCCGCCGAATTCACGGATTCGCTCGGGGAACCGCGGCGAAAACGGCGTGAATTTCAGGTCCGGCCGATCCTCGTCGACCAGCGCCTCGAGATCGCCGACGCCGAGGAACGCCCCGCTTTCGGTCACGAACGCGTCGGACCCGAGCTCGTCGCGCAGCACCGCGCCCAGTTCCTCGGGCATGCCGCTTTCCAGCTCCAGCCGGATCACGCGCCCGCGCCGCCGCCGCTTGATCGCGTTGGCGAAGTAGCGGACGAGATCCTCGGCCTCTTCCTCGATCTCGATATCGCTGTCGCGCAGCACGCGGAACTCGGCGCCGCCAAGCACGCGGTAGCCGGGGAAGATCAGCGGCGCGAACCGCTTCACCAGCGATTCCACCGCGACGTAGCGCACCGTCTCGCCCGGTATGCGCAGGAAGCGCGGCATCGGCGCCGGCAGCATCACCAGTTCGCGGATCGGCTGCTCGTCCGATTCGCGGACCATGTCGAACATCACCGCCAGCCCCTTGTTGGGCATGAACGGGAACGGGTGCGCGGGGTCGAGCGCCTGCGGCGTCAGGATCGGGAAGATCTGCTCGCGGAACTGCGTCTCCAGCCAGCGCAGTTCGTCGGGCGTGACCGATTCGTCTATCGTGCGCGAACTCAGCACGACGATCCCGGTCCCGGCGAGCAGCCCGCGCAGTTCACGCCACACGGTGCGCTGCTGTTCGATCAGCTCGTCCGCCTCGCCGACGATCGCGGCGAGCTGCTGGCTGCTGTTCAGTCCGTCGGGCGAGCGCCGCTCGACATCCTGCAATTGCTGGCCCTTCAGCCCGGCAACGCGCACCATGAAGAATTCGTCGAGGTTCGATCCCGAGATCGACAGGAAGCGCAGCCGCTCGAGCAGCGGGTGCGCCTGGTTGCGCGCCTCCTCCAGCACGCGGCGGTTGAACGCTATCCACGACAGCTCGCGGTTGAAATAGCGGTCGCTGCCCTCGGTCGCGGCGAACGGATCTTCGTCATTGTCGATGCGGACGATATGCGCGGGTCGAGTCATCAGGAGCCTGCCGATTCGCTTTGGGTGCCGTCGATCAGCCCTGCCTCGGCCAAGGTCGCGCGCGCAAGCGTGATCGACAGCCGCTTGCGGCTGCCCAGCACCGCCTCGTCGAGCACGTCGACCGCGCGCAGCAACGCGACATGCGTGCGCTCGATCCGCCGTACCAGCCATTCGATCAGGTCAGCCCGCGCGTCGAGGCCGCGCCGGTAGAATTGCCGCTCGAACAGCGCGCGCATCAGCGCCTCGTCGGGGTCGCCGAGCCGCAGCGTCGGGCTGGCGACCAGCCGCGAGCGCAGATCGGGCAACCGGATCGCCCATTCGGGCGGGGGCGCATAGGCGACGATCACCACCGGCTTGCGGGTTTCCTGCGCGCGGTTCCACGCGTGGAAGATGTCGGCTTCCCTCTGCTGCTCGGCATCGTCGATCAACTGCCCGCCCGCCTTGGCGGCGAAGATCCGCGCGAGCAGGCTGCGCCCGGATTTGCGCGGGCCGGTCACCACCACCGCCGCGACCGGCCAGGTGCTCCAATGTTCGAGCTGCTGGACGGCGCGTTCGTTCGATTGGGTCACCAGAAACTCATCGTCACGCGGGTCCGCCGGCCACTCCAGGGGCAAAGCGAGTTGCGCGCTCACCCCGGATTGCCCTCCGTCGTCTGCGCGCGCCGGATGCGAATCGTGGTGCCGGTGCCGTTCACCACCCAGCCCCGCGCCTCCAGTTGCGCGCGGAACAGCGCCGGATCGGCGTCATAGGTGACGCGCATCACCGACACGCCACCCAGCGCGAGGCTGGTGGTGACGGCGCTGCGCACGCCGGCCAGGCCACGGAGCGCCGCCTCGGTCGCTGTGACGGCGGCGGCACCAGGCGTATCGACCTGCACGGTGATCGCCACCGTCGCGGTATCTCCCGGCGAAAGCGCGATCGCGCCGCTCGGCGAGACCGCGTCGGTCGGGGTTTCGCTCGGCGTGGGGGTGGGCGTCGGTGTCGGCGCGACCGGCGGCACATAGGCGAGACTGGAATCGGGCTGGAGTGCACCGCCGCGCAACTCCGCCTGATACGCCGCGTCGATCCGCTTCACGCCTTCGTCGAGCAGCAACGGCAGCGCATCGGCATTGCCGACGCGCAGCGTGAAGCGCGTAACGATCTTGTTGTCCGGCCCATGCCGCGCCTCGAACGCGCCGATGATCGGGCCGCCCGGCCATTGCCGGGACAGCCGCACGATCGGCACGAGGATGTCGTTCGATCCATATTGGTCGAGCACGGTGCGCCACCACGCGCGCCCCGGCCGCGTCGTCTGGCCGAGGTTGAGCAGCAGCGAATCATTGCCGGTGCCGCTCGGCCGCACATAATCGATCAAACTGGTGCTGGTGCGGAAGCGCCCCCACGCCTGCACCCACGGATTGTCCTGCTCGAACGCGATTCCCGCTCCGCCCGAATAGGCGATCGGAATCGTCAGCATCGATGTCGAGCGCTGTTCCTGATCGGCGACGCCGAGCAGCGCGCCCGCCCGGGCGCGGCTGAACAGCACGCCGAGGCGCGCGATATAACGGTTGGGGCCGATCTGCTCGTTCTCGACGATGATGCCCGACACCATCGAATCGAGCGCTCCGTCGGAAACGCCGCCCACGCTCGCGCCGAGCCGCTGGGCGAGCATCTGCCAGCCCTTGCGCTGCGCGAGCCGCCAGCCGGCGTAGCGCGCGGCGTCGGCATTGCCCGCGCTCACGTCGACGCGGATTCCGCTGACCTCATAGCTGCCCGATCCGTCGCCGATCGCCCCTGATGGCGAGGTCGGCGCCGGCGGCGCGGCATCCTGGGCAAGCAGCAAGCCACCGCTGGCGACGAGCGCCGATGCGACGAGAAACTGGAACGGGCGGGAAAGGCGCGGCGGCATGTCGGCGCCCTTTTGGCGAAGCAGGCGTGGAAATCCAAGCGGGATATGGCTAGGCGACGCAGTATGAGCGACAAACCCTACACCTATGCGCAGGCCGGCGTCTCGATCGCGGCCGGAAATGCGCTCGTCCGCGCGATCGCCCCGCTGGCCAAGGCGACGCGCCGCGCGGGCGCAGACGCCGATCTCGGCGGCTTCGGCGGCTTCTTCGATCTGAAGGCGGCGGGCTTCACCGATCCGCTGCTCGTTGCCGCGAACGACGGCGTCGGCACTAAGCTCAAGCTCGCGATCGACTCCGGTCACCATGATGGTGTCGGGATCGATCTCGTCGCGATGTGCGCCAACGATCTCATCGTCCAGGGCGCCGAGCCCTTGTTCTTCCTCGATTATTACGCGACCGGAAAATTGGAGCCCGGCGTCGCCGAGCGGGTCGTCGCCTCGATCGCGCAAGGCTGTCTGCAAGCCGGCTGCGCGCTGATCGGCGGCGAGACCGCCGAGATGCCGGGCATGTACGCGCCCGGCGACTATGATCTCGCCGGCTTCTGCGTCGGCGCGGTCGAGCGCGACCGCGTGCTGACCGGCAAGCATATCGCGGCGGGCGATGTCGTGCTCGGCCTCGCCTCGAGCGGTGTCCACTCGAACGGCTTCTCGCTGGTTCGCCGGCTCGCCGCCGACAAGGGCTGGAAGCTCGACCGCCCCGCCCCCTTCGATATCGACACGCTGCTGATCGACGCGCTGATGGCGCCGACCCGCATTTATGTGAAGAGCCTGCTGCCGGCGCTGCGCGTCGGCCGCATCAAGGGCCTCGCGCACATCACCGGCGGCGGCTTGCTCGAAAACATCCCGCGCGTGCTGCCCGAAGGCACCCACGCGATGATCCACGCCGACGCCTGGGAGCAACCGCGGCTGATGGCGTTCCTCCAGGCGCAGGGCGGCATCGAGCCGGGCGAGATGGCGCGCACCTTCAACTGCGGGATCGGCATGGCGGTGGTGGTCGCCGCCAACGACGCCGACGACGTGACGGCGATGCTCGCAGGCGCGGGCGAAACCGTGCTGCGCATCGGCGAGATCGTCGCGGGCGAGCGCGGCTGCACCGTCAACGGGCGCATCGAGACCTGGGGCGGCCGCGATGCCTGGTCGGCGACGCACCTGCATGCCTGACCGCATCATCGGCGCGGGTCGACCCTTGGCGAGAGCCCTCGCGATGCTCCCGCGCAGGCCGGAGCCCAGAGTCGCGCGCGCTACGCATCGGCGTTCCCCTTGCCGCTGGGTTCCCGCCTCCGTGGGAACACAAAGCTCCGGTCCGCGCAACTTTTGCCCGGAATCTCCGCAATGAAACATCGCGTCGCCATCCTCATCTCCGGGCGCGGCTCGAACATGATGAGCATCGTCGCCGCCGCGGGCGACGCCTACCAGGTCGCGCTGGTCGCCTCCGACAAACCCGATGCCGCCGGGCTCGCCTGGGCGAAGGCGCGGGGCCTGCCCACTTGGGCGCTCTCGCCCAAGGGCATCGGCAAACCCGCGTTCGAGGCCGCGCTCGACGCCGCGTTGCGCGAGGCCGGCGTCGGCACGATCGCGCTTGCCGGCTATATGCGGCTGCTCTCGGACGATTTCGTCGCGCGCTGGCGCGGCCGCATCATCAACATCCACCCCTCGCTCCTGCCCAAGTACAAGGGGCTCGACACCCACGCCCGCGCGATCGCGGCGGGCGACAGCCACGGCGGCTGCTCGGTCCACGTCGTCACCGAGGAGCTCGATGGCGGCGCCGTGCTCGGCCAGACCGAAGTGCCGATCGAGCCGGGCGACACCGCCGAAACGCTCGCCGCGCGCGTGCTGGTCGCGGAGCATCGCCTGTATCCGCGCGTTCTGGCAGAGTTCGTCGCCCAGACTTCGTAGCCAAGGTGAGTCGCCCATGAGCCCCGATCCCGAAGCCGCCCTCGCCCGCGTCCGCGCCTATTGCCTCGCCTTGCCGGAAGCGGAGGAAAAGATATCGCACGGCGCGCCCGGCTTCCTCATCGCGGGCGGCAAGTTCTTCGCCTATTTCTGGCACAACCACCACAATGACGGCGAAACGGTCGCGATCGTCCGCACCACCGGCCATGACGAGCAACAGATGCTGATCGAAAGCGGCCCGGCCTTCTATTACGCCCCGCCCTATCTCGCCCCCTTCGGCTGGGTGGCGATGCGGCTCGACGGCGCCGATCTCGACTGGGACCGGGTCGGTGACCGGATCGCGGCGAGCTGGGAACTCGCCGCGCCCGAGCGGCTGCTGGAGGCGGGCGGCCGATGAGCGAACCCAACGCCTCCGAACGCGCCGAATCGCGCGCGATCCGCAAACGCTGGGTCACGCTGGCGGAGATCGTCGCGGTGGCCGGCCTGGTCATCTCGGGCACGACGGCGTGGCTGAGCTGGTCCGAGCGGCGCAGCGACGAGCAGGAAAAACACGTCGAGAAGATCACCGAGGCGCATGCCCGCGCGCTCGTCCGCCTCACCGCGACGCCCGAGCACGGCGGTGCAACCCTCGCCCTCAAGGATGCCGAGCATGACGTGCAGAGCGTCGACATCCGCTTCCCCAAGGCGCTCGGCGTTCCCGCGCAGAACAGCATCCTCAGCCCGCATATCGACGCCGACTGGGTCGCCAAGCCGCTGCTGGAGGCGACCAAGGACGGCCCCGACAAGCGCGAAGGCCGGCTGCCGGTGTTGATCGCCGCGAGCTACTGGGATGGCGACCAGCAACGCACCGATACCGCGATCTACGATATCGTCTGGCAGACCGAGGGCGGGCTGATCTGGGGCCACAAGCTCAGGCTCAAGGGGCTGATGCTGCGCGAACGCACCGCCTCGGTCGCTCGCCTCGATTCGCTCTGGAAGGCAGAGCGGCCGCGCTGAACGCCTCGCCGCTCGCGGCGAGGATCGGCTTACCGCGACGCCAGTTCCGCCCCCGGCTTCACCCAGGTCGCAAGCTGATCGCCCGCGCCGGGGCGCACGAAGCACCGCCCGCCGGCGGCGCGATATGACGCGCACAGATTCACCGCATCGCCGCGCGCATAGCCGCCGAGCGAAAGCCGATAGAAGCTCCCCGTCCCGGTCTTGACGGTCACGCCCTGCGGCCTCTGCCCCGAGAAGGTCGGAAAGCGCCGCGCGGCGCGCTGCCACGCGTCGCGCGCGACCGCCACGGTATCGAACGCACCGAGTTGGACGTAGAATTTCCCGCTCGCGAACGCGCGCGGCGCATCCTCGACCGGCGCCGCCCTGACGGGCGTCTTGGACGCGAGCGCCGCCTCAGGCTTGGCCGCGAGCGGCTGGACGACCTCCTGCCGCGCGGCGAACCGCACCGTCGGCACGCCGGTGTCGAGCGACGGCGCCGCGTCGGGTGCCGCCGCCACCGCGGCCGCAGCGGGCTCGGCGCGCGCCACGTCGACCGGTGCCGCGGCCTTGAGCGCGAGCGCGGCCGGGCGCCCCTTGTCCGCCACCGCCGTCACGCCGAGCAGCGCCGCGACCTGGTCCGAGGCCGTCTTGGGCCGCGCGAACGCGCCCCATGCGACGATGCGCTTGTCGGCATCGGCGGGGGAGAGATCGAGCCCCGCCACCGCCCGCGCCTCGGTCCAGCGCCCGGCGAGCGCGAGGCTCAGCGCGAGGTTCTGGCGCGTCTTGGTGCCCGCCGTATCAGCCCGCGCCGCGCTGGCGAGCAGATCGACCGCCGCCGCCGGATCACCCGCCAGCGCGATCGCGAGGCCGCGGTCGCTGACCGGGATCGAGTCGGCATGCGCCGAGAGCGTCCCACGCGCCGCCGCCCAATCACCGGTCGCGATCTGCGCCAGCGCGAGATTGAGCGCGGCCTTGCCATTGCCGGCGTCGAGCGTGAGCGTGTCGCCGAAGGCGTCGCGCGCCGAGCCGAACCGCCCCGCCTTCAGATAGGATTGGCCGAGCAGCATGCGGAACTCGGCCGAATCCGGCGCGGCCAGGGCGGCACGCTCGGCATGTTTGACGGCATCGGCACCCTTGCCGCGCGCCAATAGCGCGCGCGCCTTGGCGGCTTCCGCCGCCGCCTTGCGCGCGTCGCCACTCTGCGAATGGCTGCCCGCCACCGCGACACCCTGCACGCCCACCGCCAGAGCGCCGCCGAGCAGCAGCACCGAAGCGCCCAGGGAAACGATCGCACGCGTCTTCATCATATTTCTCCATTCGAGCGCCCGGCACACGGCGGCAGGCGCGCCCCGCGACGGCCGAACACGCCGCTTACCGGGCGCTGCGCGGCCGCGCCGGTCGGCGACGGTGGCGCGAACACGGTGCGGCGGAAATTGGTTTCCAGCCGGTCCGAAACGAAGCGCCACAAGGCCTCGATCTCGGCGGCGGATCGGCCGTCGGCGTCGTGTTCGGTCACGGTGCCTCCGTCGATCATCGCGGTCGCGAAATCGGCGCGGTGATGGATGACGACCGGCGACACCGTCCCATGCCGCGAAAGCGCCAGCATCGTCTCGCCGGTGATGCGCGCATCGGGTGCCGCGCCGTTGACGACGAACAGCAACGGCTTGCCCGCGCGCGCGCACAAATCCGCGGTCGCACCGACCGCGCGCAGATCGTGCGGGCTGGGTCGCGTCGGGATGACGATCAGCTCGGCGAGCTCTACCACGCTTTGCGTCGCCGCGCTCGTGGCGGATGGCGCGTCGATCACCGCCAGCCGGAAGCCTTGCCGGCGCAGCCCCTCCAGATCGGCGGCCAGCCGCGCCATCGTGCTCCGCGCGAGCGCGGGATAGGGGGCGGCGCGGTCGTTCCACCAATCCGCCAGTGAGGCTTGCGGATCGAGGTCGATCAGCACCACCGGCCCCGCCCCGGCGCGCTCGGCCTGGACGGCGAGATGCCCGGACAGCGTGGTCTTGCCCGATCCGCCCTTCTGTGATGCCATTGCGACGACGCGCATGTGCCCCGTGAACCCCCGCCAGTAGAAGGCCGCCACTGCCCCAATATTGGTCAAGAACGGGTTAACGGCCCGCGATCCGCACCTTTTCGGCACGCGGTGCCTAACGAAATCTTTGCCAATCCTGTCTATGTCGGCCTAACCGGAAGTGGTTTGGGGCATGAAATGCGGGTCCGCGAATGAAGACACTGATTTTGGTCGCCGCCCTTGCGACGGGTGGCATGGCGCTCGCCATGCCGGCGCGCGCCGATGTCAAGGCCGGGGTCGATGCATGGAGCCGCGGCGATTATCGCAAGGCGATCGACGAATGGCGCCCCGCCGCGATCAAGGGTGATCCCGACGCGCAGTTCAATCTCGGCCAGGCGTACAAGCTCGGCCGCGGCGTCCCCGTCGATCTGCCGATCGCGGAAAGCTGGTATCGCAAGGCGGCGATGCAGGGGCATCTTCAGGCCGAGGACAATTACGGGCTGATCCTGTTCGATGAAGGCAAGCGCACCGATGCGGTCCGCTGGCTCGAACGTTCGGCGACGCGCGGCGAGCCGCGCGCGCAGCTCGTGTTCGGCACGATGCTGTTCAACGGCGACAACGTCAGCAAGGATTGGCCCCGCGCCTATGCCTTCATCCTGCGCTCGGCCGCGCAGGGCCAGCCGCGCGCGCCGCAGGTGCAGGCGCAGATGGACCAATATCTCTCGCCCGAGGATCGCCAGAAGGGCATGGTGCTGTCGCGCCAGTATGAGGCGGACGAGAAGCGCCCGCAGCTTCCGCCGGAGATCGCCGGCGCCGGTACGCAGACCGCGATCCGCGGCACCGATCTGCCACCCTCCGCCTATGATCCCGGAGCCCGCCCCGCGCCGCTCGCGGTCACGCCACGCCAGGACGGACCCAAGGCTCCGCCGCATGCTGCCGTACCCGATGCGCCGCGCGGGCGCCCCACGCCGCCGCCGCGCCCGCAACCCGCGCCGACGTTGGCCGGCAACGGCCGCTGGCGCATCCAGCTCGGCGCGTTCCGGGACGAGGGCAACGCGCGTGGCCTGTGGCAATCGGTGCAAGGCCGCCTCCCCGGCCTGCAACCCTATTACGTCAAGAGTGGCGCGGTGACCCGCCTCCAGGCAGGCCCGCTCGCCTCCGGCGCGGCCGCCACCCGCGCGTGCGGCGCCGCGCGGACGAGCTGCGTTCCCGTCGCGCCGTAAGCGGCGTAAATTCCAACACCTACCCGGTCGTGCCGGGCGAAGTCGAAGGACGCGCGCTTCGACACGCCCGGCACGAAGAGGTCAAAGTCTGAAAACGCTGCCCGCAGCGCGCGCTTAGCGGCTCAGCCCGCCGAGGCGCGCACCAGGCCGAGCAGCAGCCAGTACAGCCCGCCCGACAGCAGCATCGCCGCCGGCAGCGTCATCACCCAGGCCAGCACCATGTTGAGGATGGTGCGCGCCTGGAGTCCGCTCCCGCTCGCCACCGAAGCGCCGGCGACGCCGCTCGACAGGATGTGCGTGGTCGAAACCGGCGCCGCGAACAGATCGGCGGTCATGATCGTGAACGCCGCGACGATCTCGGCCGAGGCGCCCATGCCATAGGTCAGGTGCGTCTTGCCGATCTTCTCGCCGACGGTGACGACGATCCGCTTCCACCCGACCATCGTGCCAAGCCCGAGCGCGATCGCGACGATCACCTTCACCCACAGCGGAATGAAGCGCGTGCCCTTCTCGAGATGCTTCTGATACGCGCCGATCGCCTTCAGTTCGTCCGTCGAGAAGATCTTCTCGGAACCCTTGTCCTTGGTGACGAACTGCGCGACGCCCTGCAGCAGATACATGTCGTTGCGCAGATTGGGCGTGGCGGCGGCGGGCACCTTGTCGAGCGAACCATAGCCCGAGATGCGCGCGCTGACATCGTGCGAGAGCGTGTCGATCGCGCCATAGGTCGCGGCGCCGGTAGCCGTCTTGGCCTCCAGCGCGTGCGTCAGCACCGCGCGCGCCGCATCGACATCGGTGCCGATGGTGCCGCCATGCGCGCGAAACGCGGTGGCGGCGGCATTGGCGGAGGCGACGAAGCCGGGCATCTCGCTCGCCGGCATCGTGCGGTTGAGCGCATAAGCAGTCGGCGCGCAGCCGATCAGGATGAGCATGATGAGCCCCATGCCCTTCTGCCCGTCATTGCTGCCGTGGAAGAAGGAGACCGCGGTACAGGTCGCGATCAGCGTCGCGCGGATGCCCTTGGGCGGCGGCGAATCGGTCTTGGGCGCGGCATAGAGCTTGGGATTGCGCAGCACCTGCTTCATCACCAGCAGCAGCACCAGCGATCCGATAAAGCCGATCAGCGGGCTGAACAGCAAAGCCGACAGCACCTTCTGCGCCTGGCTCCAATCGACGCCCGAGGTGCCGTTGCCGCCATGCGACACGATCTGATTGGCGAAGCCGACGCCGAGCACCGAACCGATCAGCGCGTGGCTCGATGAATTGGGCAGCCCGACATACCAGGTCGCCAGGTTCCAGATCACCGCCGCCAACAGCAGCGCGAAGATCATCGCGAAGCCCGCGCTCGATCCGACGTGCAGGATCAGATCGACCGGCAGCAGCGTCACGATCGCATAGGCGACCGCGCCGCTCGACAGCATCACGCCGAGGAAGTTCCAGAACCCCGACCACACCACCGCCACCGGGGCGGGCAGCGAGTGGGTGTAGATCACCGTCGCGACGGCGTTAGCGGTATCATGGAAGCCGTTGACGAACTCGAACCCCAGCGCGATCAGCAGGGCGAGCGCGAGAAACGCGAAGGTCGCGGTCGCCAGCCCCTCGCCCGCCTGCGCTGTGTCGAACAGGATGCTCGCACCCGCATAACCCACCGCGCCGACAATAATCGCGAGGAATATCCAGCGCCCCGCCGGGTGCAAGGGCCGGTCGAGATGCGGCGCGCCGACGGAACGTTCACTCGGATCGAGTGACGCTGTAGTGGATATATCCATAAAGTCGGCGTGGCCCGCTTCTGTTACCATATGATGACAGAAGCGTTCTTCACGAAGCTCTGTCGAAACCAGCGCGTCGATCGCGCCGATGTTGCGGCGCCCCTTAATCTCGATTTGCCCCGGCGGCAACCGGTGCGGGCGGTCTCGGCCGCGTTTCGTCGCATCGCCCGCGCCGAGGCGCCACGATCAACGATTGCCCTCGGCGCCGCCGTTCCCTACCTGTTCGCCGATGAGTATCCCAGCGTCCACCGCCGAACCCGCCTATCTCAAAGGTCTCAACGCGCCGCAGCGCGATGCCGTGCTCACCACCGAGGGACCGGTGCTGGTGCTCGCCGGCGCGGGCACCGGCAAGACCGCCGCGCTCACCGCGCGGCTCGGCCATCTGCTCGCGACCCGGCGGGCCTATCCGAGCGAGATCCTCAGCGTCACCTTCACCAACAAGGCCGCGCGCGAGATGCGCGAGCGCGTCGGCCGGCTGGTCGGCGATCTCGTCGAGGGGATGCCGTGGCTCGGCACCTTCCACGCGATCGGCGCGAAGATGCTGCGCCGCCATGCCGAGCTGGTCGGGCTACAGTCGAACTTCACCATCCTCGATACCGACGACCAGCTCCGGCTGCTCAAGCAACTGATCCTCGCCGCCGACATCGACGAGAAGCGCTTCCCCGCGCGCAGCCTCGCCGGGCTGATAGACGAGTGGAAGAACAAGGGCCTCACCCCGCGCGAGATCGACGCGGGCGAGAGCGAGCGCTATGCCAACGGGCGCGGCGGCGAGCTCTACCAGCGCTATCAGGAGCGGCTCGCCGCGCTCAACGCCTGCGATTTCGGCGACCTGCTGCTCCACATGCTGACCATCCTCAAACGCGAGCGCGAGGTGCTCGCCGATTATCAGCGCCGCTTCAAATATATCATGGTCGACGAATATCAGGACACTAACAGCGTCCAATATCTGTGGCTGCGCCTGCTCGCGCAGGAGCGCAAGAACATCTGCTGCGTCGGCGACGACGATCAATCGATCTATTCGTGGCGCGGCGCGCAGGTCGAGAACATCCTCAAGTTCGAAAAGGATTTCCCCGGCGCCAAGGTGATCCGGCTCGAACAGAATTACCGCTCGACCCCGCACATCCTCGCCGCCGCGAGCGGTGTGATCGCCAACAATAGCGGCCGGCTCGGCAAAACCTTGTGGACCGAGGAGGCCCAGGGCGACAAGGTCAAGGTGCTCGGCGTGTGGGACGGCCCCGAGGAAGCGCGCCGCGTCGGCGAGGAGATCGAGGCGGCGCAACGGAACGGCCAGTCGCTCGACAAGATCGCCATCCTCGTGCGCGCGCAGCACCAGACGCGCGAGTTCGAAGACCGCTTCATCGCGATCGGCATGAACTATCGCATCATCGGCGGCTTCCGCTTCTACGAGCGCGCCGAAATCCGCGACGCGCTCGCCTATCTGCGCGTCGTCCACCAGAGCGCCGACGATCTCGCCTTCGAACGCATCGTCAACGTCCCCAAGCGGGGCCTGGGCGACAAGGCGGTGCAGAAGCTCCATTTGCTGGCGCGCGCCGAGAATATCCCGCTGAGCGTCGCGGCGGCGCGAATCCTCGACACCGACGAACTGACCGGCGCCGCGCGCAAATCGCTCGGCAATTTCGTGATCGATCTCGCCCGCTGGCGGCGCATGGCGAACGAACTCCCCCATGCCGAACTCGCCCGCCAGATCCTCGACGAAAGCGGCTATACCGGCGCGCTCCAGGCCGAGAAGTCGGTCGAGGCGGCGGGGCGGCTGGAAAACCTCACCGAACTCGTCCGCGCGATGGAGGAATATGAGAGCCTCGGCGCGTTCCTCGAACACGTCAGCCTCGTCATGGACAATGAGTCGCAGGCCGACGAAGCCAAGGTGACGATCATGACGATCCACGCCGCCAAGGGCCTCGAATATGACACCGTCTTCCTGGTCGGCTGGGAAGAAGGCCTGTTCCCCTCGCAACGCGCGATCGACGAAGGCGGCAACGCCTCGCTGGAGGAAGAACGCCGCCTCGCCTATGTCGCGATCACCCGCGCCCGCCGCCGCGCGATCATCCTCCACGCCGCCAACCGCCGCATCTACGGCCAGTGGACCAGCAGCATCCCGAGCCGCTTCGTCGGCGAGCTGCCCTCGGCCCACATCGAGAGCGAAAACAGCATGAGCGGCGGCGAAAGCCTGTGGCGCGCCAACTGGTCGGAACGCGCCGACCCGTTCGCGGATGTGGCGCGCGGCACGGGGCGCGGCCCGGGCTGGCAACGCGCGGCCGGGGTGAAGGACGGCGGCAGCTTCACCAGCCGCACGTTCTCCCGCGAACCCACCCGGGTTGTGGAGGCGCGGGCGAGCGCGGTGAGTTTGGGGAACAAGGGGCGTTCGGATCTGGAGGTGGGCATGCGCGTGTTCCACCAGAAATTCGGCTACGGCGCGATCGCGTTGATCGAGGGGAATAAGCTCGAAATCGACTTCGACGAGGCTGGAAGGAAGCGGGTGATGGATACGTTTGTTACGGTAGGGTGATCAAAATTTAGCGATACGGTGGCGACGTCACCATCCCATCGTGGTATCCGTGGATAGATTTAACTTTTCCCCACATCAACGCATCATTGAAATTACGGATAATTGGCGGATTAACACGCCACCAATGCGGATTCTCCTCCGACGCGGTTGATGCATTTACTTTGTAAACCGCGTGATACAACGGTTCTTTAAATCGAGAATAGTACTGATGATCGTCCTCATCGTGATAGTCGGATGATGGAAGAGTTAGCTGTAAATTCATTTCCCAGTTAATGACCTGGCCATCTATGTTATCACGTAAGGCTCGCTCGACTTCAAATTTATTTAAAGATGGTACCGTGTTTGCTGGCACTAGATAATCTGCCCAGCAGTTATAAAAACAACCATTTGGAGTATCATGCCAAATTGCCCGAACCCGAAGACACTCACCAACAGAGACTTTGACCCGGGAAAGTTCATGTATGATCCTTTGGAGAAACGGCAGACTTGGCGGATCAATACCAGACCTGCTTTCAACGTATAAAAAATTTCCCCTGTAATGCGCAGTCCATCTTTGCTCACGTTCTGTATAAAATATTTTCCAGTCTTGTGTTCCGGGCGACGAGAAAAATTGTTGTGCTAAATAATAGTTTTCGTGAGTGAGAAGACGTTTCTCAATATCTACCGCGTCCCATACAGTTACTGACAATCTTTCTGATTTTTTTATTTCATCGAGCTTTCTCATCAATTCCGCAGAAGGCTGCGTCGACGTAACAAGCAAAAATCCGGAAGCGCTAATTCGAGCGCATCGATCGAATATATCAACTACATCACCCACGCCGACCGATTTTCCGGATCGCGCGTAGTGCTTGCAATCAACCAACCATAACGCGCGCGCCCTGGTGAGTGGACCAATGATTTCCTCCTCTGCTATCAAATCCCTCCCACTATCAGCACCAACTCCCGTCCAACTCGGCCGTAAGCCCGCTTTTAAAAGAAGTTCGCGGATAAGTTGTTCAAACTTTGATCCATCTGTTGATAACTCGGTAAAATCCAGCAATTCGATCTCCACCTTACGAAAAAACCTAAGCCGCCACCCGCTCCACCACGATCTCCCCGGCCCGCGCCCACACCTCGACGAGGTCGTGCGCGGCCTGCATCCGCATCAGCGTATCGGCGCTCAGCCCGAACGCCTTTTCGAAGCGGATCGCCATTTCCGCCGACAGCCCGGCGCGCCCGCCGAGCAGGTTGCTCATTGCCTGCCGCGTCACATGCAGCTTCGCCGCCGCGTCGGTGATCGACAAACCATGCGGATCGATCACCTCCGCGCGTAGCCAGCCGCCCGGATGCACCGCGAAGCTCGAATGTAGCTTGATCGCCATCACCCCTCCTTCATCGCCGACCGCATCCCGAGATGCGTGACGAAAGGATCGAAATCGCGATCACTATACAGCAGCGCGATTCCGTCCTCGATACACCGAGTCGCGATCAGCGTGTCGATGGTCTTGCGGACCGTGACGCCGATCCCACGCAAGGTACGATAGTGTCGAGCCGCCGCCAGCGCCACATCGCGCCCGACGATGTCGATGGATTGCAGCGTGTTCATCAGCGCCAGCGCTTGCTCGAAATCGCGCTCGGTGTTGAAGCCTTGCAGAACCTCCGCCAGGATCACGTCGCCGACCATGATCGGCGCGTGCCCGAGCAGATCGTCGAGCCGGTCACTTTCCGGCGTGGCGACCCCACGAAAATAGTCGATCCAGACGCTGGAATCGACCAGGATCATCCGTCGATGCGCATCTCGTCGAGATCACCCGTCCAACCGAGCTTACCCCGAAACGCGCGGATGCCCGCCTGTCGCCGCACCTGAAGCAAGGTGCGCAGGCCGAGCTCCACCGCCTCGCGCTTGGTGCGCGCACCGCTCGCCGCCATCGCTTCCGCGATGAGGTCGTCATCGATCACGATATTGGTCCGCATATGTGTATCCTTCGAACAAAGATACACATAACCACTTGAAGCACGCCGCGCAATCCCGCTGTCCTACACCACCCGACCCATGCCAGACTTGCAGCATGCCCGTCCGCCTGCCCCCGATCGCCGCCACCAGACCGCCTCGCGCCAACAGCCCCGCCGCGCGCTCAGCCCCCAAAAATCGCACTCCGCCAACCGTGCGCACAGTGGACAACCTTAGCCACGTTTCCCTAGCGCAGCCGCCGCAACCACCGGTTCGCGGCGAACACCAGCAGCGCCCAGACCGTGCCGAAGCACCAGCCGCCGAGCACGTCGCTCGGCCAATGCACGCCGAGGTACACGCGGCTGCACCCGATCAGGACGACGAGAAGGCTGAAGAAGCTCACGATCGCGACGCGGGCGGCGCGCCGCGCCTCGACGCCCGCCAGCATCAGCGCAATCGTCAGATAGGTCGCGGCGGAGATCATCGCGTGGCCGCTCGGGAAGCTGGCGTTGTCGACCCAGACGAGGTGCGGCACCACGTCGGGGCGCGGGCGGTGGATCACGCTCTTGAGCTCGGCGGAGAGCAGCGATGCGCCGATCAGCGAGGCGGCGATCCACGCGGCCTCGGCGCGTCGGCGCAGGAAGCACAAGGCGGCGATGCCCGATCCACCGAACAGCCACATCAGCGTGAACCCGCCGAGTGCCGAAATGTCGATCGCCGACTGGCGCAGCCACACCGGCCCGATCGGCACGTCGAGGTGCCCAGGCACGCGCAGCGCGAGCAGCGTCGGCGCGTCGAACCCGAAGCCCACGCCTTCGATCAGTTCGGCCGCGATGTGGAGCCCGAGCAGCAGCGCCGATACCGCCAGCAGCGCGACCAGCGGCCACAACCACGCGATCGCGCGCGGCGCTTCGTCGAGCGGCACGCCGGCCTTCACCGGCGTCAGCCCAGTTCGACCGTCATCAGCGTCGAATCGGCGTATTTGGGGTCGCTGGGGATGAACAGGGGGTTCGCCTTGAAGGCACGCGGCGTCAGCCGCAGCCCGGTCAAGCCGGCGAGCTTGAAGGTGCCGAGCTTGAGTTCCTTGGGCGGCCGCCCGTCGCGCTCCAGCACCACGCCGTCGATGAAGAGGTCGCCGTGGCGTGTGTAGATGATGTGCGGCGCGAGCGTCACCTCGGTACGGTTGTAGGTCGCGGCGAGGCAGCGCTGGCGCACGATGCCTTCGAACACGGTGGGAACGTCGCCTGCGGGGGTGTCTGTCACGGCATGGTCTTCGGGTCGGGGAGAGTGGCGGCGCGCTTACCGCGCGCGTGACGGTACAGCAAGTGCGGATGCGGCCGGCGCGCGTGCGCGGCGGCTCGACAAGCGGGGTATCGGCCCATATCAGCCGGGCATGACTCACCCGCTCGTCGCCAGTCTCGGCCTGTCGCCACATCCCGAGGGCGGCTGGTATCGCGAGACGCTGCGCCAGCCCGCACCGGACGGCGGTCGCGCGCTCGCCACCGCGATCCTGTTCCTGCTGGATGCGGGCGAACGCTCGCACTGGCACCGGGTCGATGCCGCCGAACTGTGGCTATGGCACGCGGGATCGCCGCTGACGCTGCGGATCGGGCACGACGAACTCTCGCTCAGCGGGGAACAGCCTCAGGGTCTCGTCCCGGCGCACGCCTGGCAATCAGCCGAGGCGCGCCACGGCTGGGCGCTGGTGAGTTGCGTGGTGACGCCGGGATTCGATTTCGCCGGCTGGGAACTGGCGCCGCCCGGCTGGTCGCCGCCGCGATGAGCGATGGCCTGCCGATGCCGCGGCGCCTGCTCGCGATCGGCGCGGTGTCATGCGGGTCGGCGCTCATCATGATCGATGGCAGCGTCGCCAACGTCGCGCTGCCGACGATCGCGCGCGATCTGCGCGTCGACAGCGCCTCGATCGTGTCGATCGTGACGATCTACCAGTTGATCCTGGTGATGCTGCTGCTCCCCTTCGCGGCGCTCGGCGAACGGCTCGGGCTGAAACGGATGTACCAGATCGGGCAGATGGTGTTCACCGTCGCGACCATCCTGTGCTTCTTCGCCAAGAGCCTGCCGTTCCTGCTGATCGTGCGTGCCGCGCAGGGCATCGGCGCGGCGGCCGCGCTCAGCGTGTCGGCGGCGCTGATCCGCTCGGTCTATCCCAAGGCGCAGCTCGGACGCGGCCTCGCGCTCAACACCGTCGTCGTCACCAGCGCGAACGCGCTCGCGCCGACGCTGGGCGGGCTGGTGCTTGCGGTCGCGCCGTGGCCGTGGGTGTTCGCAAGCGCGGTGCCGTTCGCGATCGGCTCGTTACTGCTCGGCCGCGCGCTTCCCAAGGCCGAGCCGCGCGAGACACCGTTCGACGTGCTCGGCGCGGTGATGTGTGCCGCCATGTTCGGCCTGGTGATCGGCGGCGCCGAGACCGGCATCCACGGTGACAGCCCGGTCGTCTCGGGTGCGATCGTCGCGGTCGGCGTCGCAATCGGCGTGTTCTTCGTGCGGCGCGAACGGAATGAAGCCAACCCGATCCTGCCGATCGACCTGCTCGCCCGCCCCGTGCTCGCGCTTTCGGTGCTGAGTTCGTACACCGCGTTCGTCGCCTCGATGACGCTGCTGATCTCCTTCCCCTTCCGCATGCAGCATGAATTCCACATGAGCCCGGCCGAGGTCGGCGCCGCGCTCGCGCCGTGGCCGCTCACCAACATCTTCGTCGCGCCAATGGCGGGCTATCTGTCGGACCGGGTGCCGGCGGGCGTGCTCGGCGGGATCGGCATGACGATCACCGTCACCGCTCTGTGCCTGCTCGCCTTCCTCCCGCCCGATGCGACCTATGTCGACATCGTCTGGCGAATGATGCTGTGTGGCGCGGGCTTCGGGCTGTTCCTGCCCCCCAACGCGCGGCTGATCGTCGGCTCCGCGCCGCCACACCGCGCGGCGGCAGCGGGCAGCCTCGTCTCGACCGTGCGGCAGGTCGGCCAGACCACCGGCGCGACGTTGGTCGCGACGTTGCTCGCCTTCGGGGTCGGCGGCGGACGCACGCCGCCGCTCGTCGCCGCCGGGCTGGGCGTGGTGGCGGGTCTGTGCAGTGTGGCGCGGCTGCGCCCCTCGATCCGCAATGCCAAGCCGTTCGAAACCGACGATGGGAAGGCCCGCCAGCCATGATCCGTACCGTGTCTCTCGCGCTCGCCTGCTGCGTGGCGGCCTGCGCCCCCGCCGTGAAGCACGACCCGCGCCTGTCGAGCGCACCGCTCGCCGAGCGGCTCGCCGCGGCCGATGCGAACACCGGTGCCGCGATCTTCTCGCGCTGCGCGGCGTGCCACACCGTCACGCAAGGCGCGGGCGACCGGGGCGGCCCGGCGCTCTACGGGGTGGTCGGACGGCCGATCGGGCGCGGCAGTGACCGTTTCAACTATACCGCCGCGCTCGAGGCGGTCGGCGGGGTATGGACGTTCGAACGGCTCGACGCGTGGCTCACCGATCCCCGGCATTTCGCGCCCGGCACCAACATGATGTTCGCGGGTCTACCCGATGGCATGGACCGCGCCGACGTGATCCGCTTCCTCAACGAAAACGGCTCGAACCTGCCGTTACCGACGCCTAGCCCGAACAGCCGACCAGCCCGGTGACCGGCACCACCACCCCGTCCTTGCCGTCGCGGTCAAGCCGAAGCGCGCCATCGGGAACCGCCGCCCCCTTCACCAGATCGCCGCGCGTCTCGATGGTGAGATCGAGAGTCGCGTGAATACCAGCCGCGGCATATTCGGTCGTCTCGCTCAGCCCGAAATTGGCCGCGCCACGCTGCGCGGTCCGTGGCAGGTCGATGATCGCGCCGTCGAGCGACAAACGCAGCCGCCCCGGTTCGGCGGAGGCCACCGCAACCAGGTTGCGCTGCTCGGTCGCGGTCCACAGATACGCCGCGCAACCGGTCGCGGGCAGATCCTGCTTGGGCAGCACGTCGAGCGGCAAACCCGCGATCTGCGTGGCGGCGAGCAGGAGGATCATGGACGCGTTCATGCCCCCGAACCTAGCAGGAACAACCACGCCGGATAAGCCGCGACCGCGAGCAGCGCGCCGAACGGCAGACGATCGTCGAGCCGCGCCGCCCGCCCGCGTACCGCGCCGGCCGCGACGATCGCGAGCCCGGCCAGCGCGGCGAGAAACAGCACCACCGGCAACATCCGCCAGCCAAGCCACAGGCCAATCGCGCCGAACATCTTGGGGTCGCCCCCGCCCAGCCCTTCGCGACCTCGCGCGGCGCGATACGCGGCCGCGATCAACCATAGTGCGCCGAAGCCCGCCGCGCCCCCGATCAGCCGATCGGCAAGCGGCGGCATGACCCCGATCACCCCGGCGCCCAGGCCGGCGACCGCCAGCGTCAGCGTCAGCACGTCCGGCAACCAGAATTCGGTCACATCGAGCGCGGCGAGCGCGAGCAGCAACCAGCCGAACACCGCCCCCGCCAAGGCGGCCGGCCCCGGTGCCGCAAGTCCTGCCGCCACGCCGATCGCGAGCGCGACCGCTTCCACCCGCCAGTGCAGCGGGTCGATCGCCGTGCCGCAACGCCGGCACCTGCCCCGCGCCAGCGCCGCGCTGAGCAGCGGCACCAGATCCCGCGCGCCCAGCACCGCGTCGCATCCGTCGCACCGCGAACGTCCGCTGGCCACCGAGCGTCCCTGCGGCCAGCGGATCACTACCGTCGCGACGAAGCTGCCGATCACCGCGCCGAGCAGCCCGAGCAGCAGCGGCCAGATCAGCAACTCAGCCATTCGGCTTCTTGCGGATCAGATAGCGATAGGCCCCGAACAGATCGATCACCAGCAGCACCACGTTCTGCGTGCCGAGCGCCGCATCCCGCGTCAGGATCGCGCCGCCGATCCACGCGAGCGCCGAGACCGCGAACAGCACCTGCCCCCATCCCGTCAGCCGCCGCCCGAGATCGAGCGACACCATGCCCGCCGCGATCATCCCGCCGCCCGAAGCGGTCCATTTCAGCGCGGTGGTGAGTGTATCCATGGCGCCGCCGTAGGGCCGCACGCCGTCGCGCGCCAGATTGATATGGAGCAAGCGCCCGCGTCACTCGGCGGCTCAGGCGCCGAGATCGAGCGTGAAGTAGCGGCTGAAGCCGGTGTCGGAATAGTCGGCAAACGGCGGGCATGCGATGAACCCGGCTTGCGCATACATCGCCCGCGCGGCGGCGAAGGCCTGGTTGGCGCCCGTCTCCAGGCTCAGCCGCCGATAGCCGGAGGCTCGGCCTTCCGCGACGAGATGCGCCAGCATCGTGCGACCGACACCGCGACGCAGATGCGCGGGTGCGACACGCATCGACTTGAGCTCGCCATGCGCCGCGTCGAGCCGTTTGAGCGCGCCCATGCCGAGCAGCGCATCGCCCTCCCATGCCGTCCACAGCGTCACCGCGGGATCGCGCAGGCCCGCCAGGTCGAGCGCGAACACCGCGCCTGGCGGAGAGTTCGCGAACGCGGCGCGCAGATGCGACTCGACGAGATCGACCACGGCCGCCCGCGAGATATCGTCACGTTCGAACCGGATCGCAGGCGTGTTCAGGGTAACGTCTCGTTGGGCTCGACGCCCCACAGATGGATCGCCTCGACATACCCGCCCTGCCCGTGGACGTCGAAATAGCACCATCCACGCGAGCATTTGCTCAGCCGCCCGACCACGCCTGGGGCGGCGCGCCAGCGCACCCGCGCGCCAGCTTCGGGCTGGTCGAGCAGTTCGGCCTGCGCGCCCATCACGAAGCCGGTGCGCACCTCCTTGATGAGCGCACCGAGCATCCAGCCCTGCGTGCCACCGGGGTCTTCCACCTTCAGCCAGTTGCCGTGATCGTACACGTCGAGCACCTTCACCGGCAGATCGGCGCGCTGGTACAGCCAGATCGCCGGATAGGTGCGGCCCGGCCCGGTGCGCATCCGCGCCTTCGCGGCGGAGATCGAGGCGTAATATGGCGTGCGCTTCTGCACCAGCGCGCCGATCGCGGGCGTGGCCACCGCGATCGCCGCGATCATCAACGCACGTCTGCCGAACCAACCCATATACGCCCCTACTCCGGATGCGATCTGCTTAGCGCGTGCAGCAAGCAGGCTTCAACAGCGTTGACGCGGAGCCGCTGCTTCGCCAAGCGCGATATATGCCCGAAACGAGACGCGTCGCGCACCCGAAGGTCATCGTAACGCGCGAACTCACCGAAGCGGTGATGGCGCGGATGGAGCAATTGTTCGACACCACGCTCAACCGCTTCGACCGCAAGATGACGCGCGCGCAACTCGCCGAGGCGATGGCCACCTGCGATGTGCTGGTTCCCTCCGTTACCGACACGATCGACGCCGGGCTGATCGCGGGCGCGGGCGAGCGGCTCAAGCTGATCGCCAATTTCGGTGCGGGCGTGAACCACATCGACCTCAAGGCCGCGCGGGCGCGCGGCATCATCGTCACCAACACCCCCGGCGTTCTGACCGAGGACACCGCCGACCTGACGATGGCGTTGATCGTCTCCGTACCGCGCCGGCTGGCCGAGGGCGAGAAGCTGGTGCGATCGGGACAGTGGACCGGCTGGAGCCCCGGCGGGATGCTTGGACACCGCATCGGCGGCAAGGCGCTCGGCATCATCGGCATGGGCCGGATCGGCCAGGCGGTCGCCCGGCGCGCACGCGCCTTCGGCCTTTCGATCCATTACCACAACCGATCCCGTCTGCCCAAAGTGCTCGAAGGCGAACTCGGCGCGCAATGGCACGCCAATCTCGACGCGATGCTCGGAAGCATCGACATTCTGACGATCCACACGCCCCTCAATGCCGACAGCAAGGACCTGCTCGACGCCGAGCGGATCGCGCTGTTGCGCCCGCACGTGTACCTCATCAACGCCTCGCGTGGCGGCATCGTCGATGAAGAGGCGCTGGTCGATGCGCTGGAGGCGGGGCGGCTCGCCGGCGCCGGGCTGGACGTATGGCAGCACGAGCCCGCGATCGACCCGCGCCTGCTCGCGCTTCCCAACGTGGTGATGACCCCGCACATGGGTTCGGCGACGTTCGAGGGCCGAATGGCGACGGGCGAGAAGGTGATCCGCAACATCCGCGCCTGGGCGGACGGGCACCGTCCGCCGGATCAGGTGCTTGAGGGCTGGGCCTGACGCGTCACCGCAGATGCGGCAGCCGCCATGCTCCGAGCAGCGCGGCGGTTCTCAAGGCGAAGATGGCAAGGCCGGCAATCGCGCCGGCCACGTCCTTGCGCAGTTTGAAACGCTGCATCAGCACGACCATCAGCGCCGCACCCGCCAGCGCGGCGGTGGCATAAAAATCCTCGTCCAGCACCCGCGGAACCCGCGCACTCAACACGTCGCGCAGGATGCCGCCGCCACAGCCATTCACCGTCGCGATCACGACCACACTGGCGCCGTTGAGCTTATAATCCAGGCTCTTGCGCGCGCCCGCGACGGCCGCGAGCGAGAGGCCGACCCCCTCGAACACGTCCACCGCCAACGGTGGAGTGAGATCGCCCACCCGGCCCAGCGCAAGCGAGGCCGCGACGATCGTCACCGTCGCCGCGAGCGCCAGCGCCGCATAGCGCCAGTCCCGGAAGGACGCAGGAGGATGCTCGCCGAGCAGAAGGTTGCGGATGACGCCTCCGCCGACCGAGCCGACAAAGGCCAGCACCAGAATACCGAACAGATCGAAATCCGCCTGCACCCCGACCAACGCGCATTCGGCCGCGAGCACGAACGTGGCGGCGAGATCCACCGTGGTGAGCACCGTGTCGCGGATGCGACCACCAACGGGTGCGGCGGACGCCACCACAGGAGCATCTACGCCGTCGCTCAAAGGATCGCGGCCCGCTTGGTCAGCGTCATGACAATCCTCCCCTATTTTACCTGAGCATAAGCCACCAACTGCCGCCAACAATCAAGGCCGCTGCGTGGCTCCATGATCGCGACGATGCCACAGCACGCCGAGCGCCCCCGACATCCCTACGCGACCAACTCGACCAGTGCCTGGCTCGTCAGCGCCTCCGAGCACAGGAACCCCTGGTATAATTGGCATCCTTCCTTCGCGAGCAGTTCCAACTGCTCGGCGGTCTCCACCCCTTCCGCGATCACGGTCAGCCCCAGCGAGCGCGCCATGTCGATCACGCCGCGCACCACCACGCGGTCGCGGGGCGTACCGGTGATGTCCTGCGCAAGCTTCTTGTCGATCTTGAGGTAATCGAGCGGCAGCGCCTTGAGATAGGCGAGGCTCGAATAGCCGGTGCCGAAATCGTCGATCGCGATCCGGCAGCCGGCGGTGCGCAGCGCCGAAAGCAGCGCCGCCGCCACGCCAAGATCCTCGATCAGCCCGCTCTCGGTGATCTCCAGCGTCAGCCGGGAACGCGGAAATCCGCTCGAATCGACCCGGTCGAGAAACAGGTCCGTAAAGCCCGGCCGGGCGATATCCGCGGCCGTAAGATTAAGCGAAAGGCGCAGAGCGCGCAGCGCCGCCGGCCAGGCGACGGCACGCTCCAGCGCGACGCGCTGGATATGGTCGGACAGCGCGATTTCGAGATCGGCACGCGCGGCGGCGGCGAACAGCGTCTCGGCGCCGATCGTGCCGAGCGTGGCATGCTCCCAGCGCGCCAGCGCCTCGACACCCACGATCGCAGCGCTCGACACCGACACCTGCGGCTGAAACAGAACCTCGATCTCGCCCCGTTCGATCGCGCGATGGAGCGCCACCGCGAGCGCGTCGATCGGTGCCGCGTCGCCGCGCGCCTCGGCGACGCGCAGCGTGGCGCTGTCCGAATCCCGCGCATCGGCGAGCGCTTCGCTGGCCCGGCGCAGGAGCGCGGCGGCGTCGTCCTCGATCTCGCCTTGCGCGACCCCGATCCGACACCCAAGCACGGCGATCGCGTCGCCCGCGACGAATGGCCGCGCCAGTTCGCCGGCGATCCGTTCCGCAACCAACTCGATGCGGGCGCGCGGCGCGCGCGCGGCGACGAGGAAGGACGAGCCGCTCAACCGCGATATCAGAGCTCCGCGCCCAAGCACGTCGCGCACCACATCCTCGATCCGTTTCAGCGCGGCGCGCAGCAACGTATCTCCGGCGGTCCGCCCATACGCCGTATTGACCATGTCGAAGCGGTTGAGCGCCACCAGCATCGCGTGGAGCGGCTCGGCACCCCCTTCGCGCAGCCGCCGGCTGATCCAGCGCCGGGCGCTGCCGGCATCACGCGCGCCGGCCAGCGCCTCGCGCAGTTCGGCGGTCGGCTCGGGCGCGCTGCCGAGCACCTCTACGATCGCGTCGATGCGTCGCGCGGCCGCGTCGAAATGCAGATGCTGCACGACCCGGCCAATGCCGGGCATGTCATGCGCGAAGGCGGTCGTCGGGCGCACCGGCGACAGGCGCCGCAACGCCGCTAAAGCCGCCTTTCGTTCCGCCGGGTCGATGCGGCGCAACATGGCGGCACGGGCGGGTCGCTCGGAGGCGCCGAGCAGCCGCGCCAACGCCGGCGTCAGCAGCATCGCGCGCGGCTCCAAATCGAAACGCCAGCCGAGCGGCTCGGCGATGCCGCTCGCGCGCCACTCGCCGGCCATGCGCTCGGCATGACGCGCAGCATATCGCAGCGCCTGGATGAATTCGGTCTCGCCGAACGGGCTCGACAGAAAATGCGTGGCCCCAGCCTCGTAGAGCGCGCCGATCGCCTCATGGTCGCCCCGCGAGACGAGTGCCAGCATCGCGCCGCCATTCGCTTCGATCGTGCCGCCCAGCGTACGTGCGCTGGCGAGCCCGTCGTCGAGCGCGCCGCGCGCGTCGACCACCACGACTGCGGAGCCACTGGCGAGGAAGCGGCGCTCAACCCCCGCCGCACGCCGCGCCGCCACGACTTGCCACCCTGCCGCGCCCGCCAACGCGGCGAGTTCGTCACGCTGCCGAAACGAGAGGATGAACAGCGGCGCAGCTCCGGCGGAGATGCCGGAGCCGATGCGCAAGCCATCTTCGTCCACGCCCGTTCCCTGCCCCACCACGCTGCCCGATCGACCGTGAAATTCCCTTCTGCCTTGGCACACGTCAAAGAAGAAGCGCAAAAATCGCAACCCCTTGTTCGGCGGCGCAGGAAGGCTTAGCTCCATGCGATGCCCGCGCCCGCAGCCCTGATCGATCGCCACGGACGCACGATCAGCTATCTGCGCATTTCGGTGACGGACCGCTGCGACCTGCGCTGCCGCTATTGCATGGCCGAGGCGATGACCTTCCTGCCCAAAGCGGCGCTGCTCACACTGGAAGAGATCGCGGTGATCGCCGAGCACTTCATCGCGCGCGGCATCACCAAGATCCGGCTGAGCGGCGGTGAACCACTGGTACGGCGCGACGTGATCGAACTGGTCCGCAGGCTCGGGCGGCATATCGGGCGCGGTCTCGACGAGTTGACGATGACCACCAACGGCACGCGCCTCGCCGACCATGCCGAGGCGATGGCGGCGGCGGGGATGCGGCGCGTCAACGTCAGCCTCGACAGCCGCGATCCCACGACCTTCCGCCACATCACCCGGCACGGCGACGTTTCGCAGGTGCTCGCGGGCATCGCGGCGGCGCGCGCCGCCGGGCTGGCGGTCAAGATCAACATGGTCGCGCTCAAGGGTCTCAACGCCGCCGAGATCGTGTCGATGCTGGAGTGGTGCGTCGATCAGGGGCACGACCTCACGCTCATCGAGACGATGCCGATGGGCGCGATCGACGAGGACCGCACCGATCGCTTCCTGCCGCTGACGGCGGTGTTCGACGATCTCGCCGCGCGCTTCGCGCTGGAACGCGATCCGCGTGGCAGCGGCGGACCGGCCCGCTATTGGCGCGTCGACGGCACCAAGACCCGGCTGGGACTAATCTCGCCGCTGACGGGCAATTTCTGCGCTACCTGCAACCGCGTGCGGCTGACCACGGAGGGGTTGCTCTACACCTGCCTCGGCCATGACGATTGCGTCGATTTGAAGCGGGTGCTGCGCACGGACGGCGTCGGCGCGCTGGACGCCGCGCTCGATTCGGCGATGGCGAGCAAGCCCGAACGCCACGACTTCGACATCGCCGCAGCGGCCCCCGCCGTCGCGCGCCACATGAGCGTGACCGGCGGCTGAGATGGACCACGGTGCCGCGCCACAGAAGCGGGCGCTCGTCGCCTCGCCAACCGCGCCCGCGCAAGAGGCCGCCGCCGCGCTTGCCGATTCATACGACTGGGTGGCACCGGAAGAGGCGGACCTGATCGTAGCGCTCGGCGGCGACGGTTTCATGCTCCAGACGCTGCACGCGATACTGGAACGCCGCAAGCCGCCGATCCCGGTGTTCGGCATGAATCTCGGCACGGTCGGGTTCCTGATGAACGAGTGGCGTCATTTCGATCTCGACGGAAGGCTCGCCCGCACCAAGCCCTTCAAGGTCACCGCGCTGTCGATGACCGCGACCACGATAGACGGTGCGGTCCACACGCTCCCCGCGATCAACGAAGTATCGATGCTGCGCGAGACACGGCAGACCGCGAACCTCGAAGTCACCGTCAACGACCGGGTCGTACTGCCCGAACTGGCGTGCGACGGGATTCTCGTCGCCACGCCGGCGGGATCGACCGCCTACAATCTTTCCGCGCAAGGCCCCATCCTGCCGCTCGGCTCCGCGCTGCTCGCGCTCACCCCGATCAGCCCGTTTCGTCCACGGCGCTGGCGCGGCGCGATCCTGCCCGACAAGGCGCGGATCGTCGTGCGCGTGCTCGATCCGGGCAAGCGCCCCGTAAGCGCCGTCGCCGACCAGCGCGAGGTGCGCGACGTCGCCTCGGTCGAAATCGCGATCGACCGCTCGCGCGAACTGACCCTACTGTTCGACCCCGAACACGCGCTGGACGACCGCATCACGATGGAGCAATTCGTCGCATGATCAAAAGAGGGGTTGCATCGCCGTTTCAGCCGGTTATAGAGCGCCTCCACGCTGTTCCCTGATAGCTCAGCGGTAGAGCTCTCGACTGTTAATCGAGCGGCCGTTGGTTCGAATCCAACTCAGGGAGCCAGCGGAAACCCGCAGAAATGCGTGGTTCCAAGCGGCGGTGCGACGCACGGAATGAACCGCCGTTATTACACGCACTACGACGTCGCCGTTCCGCTATCAGACGCGTCGAGCCGCGATTTTACGAGTAGTTCTCCGAATGCCCGAACTGGCATTTCAGCGAAGAACGCTCGGCGCGGCGAGTCCATGCTGGGTCCTTTCAAATTTGCCGGCGTGGTGCCAGCGAACAGCCGCATCCATCGTCGGGCAGGGTTGGCAAGCTCGATAATTTGCTCGCTCCTGTCGGCGTCCCAAGGCACGGGGGTTGGTGTGAAATGCCGCCCCCCGCCCCCAGGGCCGCGACTTCCTTTTCCGAAGCCGACAGCGCCAGTCTGATCGTTACCGCTTTGGTAACCAGCGGCGACCCGCAAAGCCGACAATAAATGAAACGTTTCACATAGCAGTAACAGACCGGTGTCACTTGCGCTCTCGAATCGAATCACGGGAGGCATGATGATCATTTCGAGCAGTTCGCGGACTTCGCTGTGGGAGGCCGCAATCGGGGTTGTGGCGGTTTGCCTCGCCCAGCCCGCTCGCGCGCAGGATGCGGCCCCCGCCCCGCCCGCTATCGACCGATCAGCGCAAGAGTTGCCGGACATCGTCGTCACCGGGCGCAAGCTTGGCGCCGGCAGCGCGCGTGCGACCTTCAATCTCGACCGCAACGACATAGAGGACCGGCCGCTCGGCGCAGACATCACCCAGAGCTTGGCCAAAGTGCCCGGCGTCAAGGTCTCGACCGGCGACGCGCGTGGCGGTTCCTTCTCTTTCGAATTGTTCCTGCGCGGACTCAACAAGGAGCAGATCGGCCTGACGCTCGACGGTATCCCCACAGGCGACGCGCGCTTCAACGGCGGATCGCCGCCTCAGCGCTTCATCGAGCCGAGCAACGTCGGCAGCATTGTCGTGTCGCAGAGCGCGGGTGACATCGGCGCGCCGTCCCGCTTCGCGCTAGGCGGCTTCATCGATTTCCGCACTGACGACCCGGCCAGCGCGGCGGCGATCACGGCCGAGGCCGGCGTGGGCAGCAACGCCTTCACGCGCGAATATTTGCGGGTGGATACCGGCGAGCTGACCGGCAATGTCTCGATGTACGCCAGCTATTCGCATCAATATAACGACATCTGGGCCGGCCCGAACGCGCGACGCGCTTACCGCGACCACGGCGAGTTCAAGGCGGTGAAGCGCTTCGACAATGGCTCCTTCCTCAAGGCGCGGGTGTCGTACAACAGCCAGTTCGACAACGACTTCAACATCGTCACGCTGGCGCAGTTCAGGGCCAATCCGAAGAGCGATTATCTAAGCGACGCGCTGACCGGCATACCCAATCAGGATCTGAACTATGGCGGCACGTTCGGCGGCGCGCGTCGCGACTTCCTGGCCTATGTCAACGGCAAGCTCGTCGCCGGCGATCACGTGACGGTCACCGTCAATCCGTATTACCAGACACTCGACGGTTATTCGCTCAGCTACCAGAACCGCCACCGTCAGCTCGCCGGCAACGATCCTTATGCCGTGCTCGGCTATAACGCGACCGGCGGCGCTATCCGCCCGGCGCTCGCCACCACCTCCAATCCGAATGTCTATGGCGGCCCGGCCGACATGCGCGTCACACCCCGCACACGCGAGCGCTATGGCGCCACCGCCGAACTGAAGGTGAGCGACCTGATCCCGCGCAACACCGTCCGCGTCGGCGTCTGGTACGACGGCGGTACATCGACGGAGGAACGCGACTACTTCCCGATCGTGCCCTCGACCACACGATTGTCATGGCAGGGCGGCCGGCCCTCCTACGTGCTGTATGACCGCTCGACCTCGATCTCGACGTTGGAGGTCTATGGTCAGGATTCCGTGCAGCTCATTCCCGACATGCTGCGGATCGATGCCGGGCTGACCTGGTATCATGTCCGCTACAAGGCACGCTCGCCGCTGGAATATGCGGCGCGCCTCGATTTCACGCAGGACTCGCCGGTCCAGCCCAAGCTCGGCTTCAGCCTAACGCCCGTGCGGCATATCGAGCTGTTCGGCGGCTATGCCAAGAATTTCTCGGGCATCCCGGAGGATGCGTTCCTCGGCTCGACGGCGATGATCCAGCCGGGCGACCTCAAGCCGCTCCAGTCGAGCAACGTCGATGGCGGGGTGCGCTACACGAATGGAAACTACGCCTTTTCGGTGCAGGCCTTCCACGTCCATCTGAAGAACGGCGTCGGCATCGTGCCCAACGACCCAACCGTGACCGATCCGATCGATATCCAGCGCGGCAACGTCGCAACGCGGGCGGCGACAATCCTCGGCCAGACGACCAACGGCGTGGAGGTGACAGGGCTGGCGACCGGCCGGTGGTACGATCTTTACGCATCCTATTCCTATCAGCGCGCGACCTATGACGACGCCGCGCCGGGCTCGCGCGACCGGCTCAACCTCGCCTCGGTCGGCATCATCGCCGGCAGCGACGTGCGCGATATCCCGCGCCATAGCGTCTATGCCGAGGCTGGCCTCAAGCCGTTCGCGGGCGTGCGGGTGGAGGGGCATGTGCAATATATCAGCAGCCGGGTCGGCGGGGACATCATCGCGCCGACCACCTATCAGGAAGTCGCGATCGATCGCATTCCCGGCTATACGCTGGTCGGCGCCTCGGCCCGCTATACCTTGCCGCAGATCGGGCCGCTCAAGGCGGCGTCGATCCAGCTCAACGTCGATAACCTGTTCGACATTGGCTATATCGCATCGGTCACCAGCGCGACCGCGACCGCGACGGAAACCGGCCTGCCCGGGCGTTCGCTGGGGCGCTACTTCATCGGCGCGCCACGGACGGTGACCGCGTCGTTCCGCGTGCGGTTCTGAGCGGTGCGCCGGCCATGCTGTCTCGACGCGCTACTCGCCCTGGCGGCATGGCTGCCCGGCAGTGCGGATGCGTCGTCACCGGACGCGCCGAAGGTGATCGAACGCATCGTCTTGCCTCCCAGCGCGGCCGGCGAGGCGGTGGGCGGTATCTCGGGGATCGACTATGACCGCCGGCGACGCGCGTGGTTGTTGATCAGCGACGACAAGTCGCAGCACGGACCCGCCCGGCTTTACCGCCTGCGCCTGACCCGGATGCGACCTTCCCTCGCCCCCGTACTGCTGCGCGACGAACGGGGAGGGGTCTATCCAGCGCCGGGGTCGGGCAAGGAAGCCATCGACGGCGAGGCGATCCGCCTGACCCCGGACGGGCAGCGCTTCGCCTGGTCGAGCGAAGGGGACGCGGAGGATGGATTCGGGCCGGCGGTGCGGATCAGCGATGCTGGTGGGCGCGTGCGGGACAGCATACCGCTTCCCGCCGCGATCAAGACCGACGGCCGGCCGAACAGGACGGTCGAGGGTCTGGCATTCACGCCCGATCACGCGCTCTGGGTGGCCATGGAGGCGCCTCTGCGGCGGGACGGGCCGGCGGCGGACATCGATCACGCGGCGCTGGTCCGCTTTACCCGCATCGCCCCCGGTGCGCCGCCCAGGCAGATCGGCTATCGCGTCGATCCGATCGTACGCCAGCGCCCGAACCGGCTCGCCGACAATGGCGTCAGCGAGATCCTCGCGGTCGACGATGATCGGCTGCTCGTGCTGGAGCGCTCGGGCGAGCAGCAGGACGATGGCCGCTTCGCCTTCCATTGCCGCCTATACCTCGCCTACCTGCGCGGCGCCGATCCGGTATCGCTCACCGCACCACTCGATCCCTCGCGCGTCAGGGTCGCGACCAAGCGCCTGCTGGTCGACTTCGACCGGCTGATGCCCACCGGCTCGGGCAACCTCGAAGGCATGGCGTGGTGGCCCGGCGCGCATGGACGGCACCGTCGGCTCGTCCTCGTCAACGACAACAATTTTGCGCCCGACGAGGCCACCATACTGACGGTGATCGAGCTTCCCCCACTATCGCCGCTATCCAGAGATGGCCTTGGCTGATCCCGCCGCCGCGCTATCTACGCGAGGTGCCGAAGATCAAATCTCCAGGACCGATGGACAATCCGAGCCGCCCCAAAGCGCCCACGCTAAAGGATCTCGCCCGCGAGGCGGGGGTGTCGCTGACCAGCGCGTCTTACGCGATCAACGGCACCGGCTCGGTCGGGCCGAAGACGCGCGCGCATGTGCTCGAGGTCGCCAAGCGGATCGGCTTCCGTCTCAACCTGACGGCGCGGACGATGAAATCCGGGCGCTCGGGCATGCTCGCGCTGGTCATCCCTGATCTCGGCAATCCCTTTTTCGCCGCGCTGGTGCAGGCGGTGTTCCGCGAGGCGCGCTCGGCCGGCTACCATATCTACATGACCAACACCGAAGGCTCCGAGGAGTTGGAAGCCGACGCGCTGGCGATGGCGGTGGGGCTCCGGGTCGATGGGCTCATCTGGTTCTCGATTCGCGACAAGGACACGTCGGGCGGCATCCTCAGCAACACGCCGACCATCCTCCTCGACCGGACCGTGCCCGGTTACGACACCGTCTCGATCGATTATTACGATGCGGGGCGGCGCGCGGCCGATCACCTGCTCGCCCACGGCCACCGGAGGGTCGGCATCGTGTCCGGCCCGATGGACATCGTCAGCATGCGGGATCGTTGCGCCGGTTTCCGCGACCGCTTGATCGAAACGGGCGAGCTGGTGTTCGAAGTGGAGAATTCCTTCTCGCTCGATCTCGAACCCGGCGCCAAGGCCGCCGTGCTGGAACGGCGGGCGACCGCGATCTTCGCGGGTGCCGACATCATCGGCATCGGCATCATGCGCCACGCGCAGGTAAACGGCATCGACGTGCCGCGCGCCCTGTCTGTTGTCGGTTTCGACGATATCGACCTCGCGAGCCTCGTCAGCCCGGCCCTGACCACGGTCGAAATACCCATCGAAGAAATCGCCGCGCGATCGGTCGCGCTTCTCCTGGAGCGGATATCGGGCCAGCGCGGCGAGCTGTCTGTCGAGAAGCTGCCCGCCAGGGTCGTGGAACGAGAGTCGGTGTCCGAGCCGGGATGAACGGCCTTCGAAAAGCCCGGCAACGGGTTCGCCCTCAACGCTGACTGCCTTTCTCGGACCGGATGCGGGCGACGAGACGGCGCCTCGACCGCTCCGCGTACGTTTCGCACGCGTGGGGACCAAAAGTGAAGCGGCCGGACGAACCGCTCTGGTCGGCGTGTGCCGTTATGAGGATATCGCATGGTATGTCCCGCATCGTCGCGTAGCTGCGGCGATATCCCGCGACGATCGCTTGGTTGGAGCGCGCGGTGTACCGGTAGCTGTCGGCTGACACCGGGTTGAGGCTGGAGGCGAAGACGACCGCTTTGCAGCGCCCGGCCGCGCACGACTGCCACGTCCACGTCATACTGCCCAACGTGTGACCCGGTGTGGCCCGCGCGGTGACCGCGACCGTCCCGAGGCGGAGCACCTCGCCATCCCCGATCACGCGCACACGCGCTACGGGCGGGAAGCGGCCGTCGTAACCATGCTGCGGGTCGTCGATGGCAAGGCGGCCGGAGCGCAGCCCCGCGGCCCCTCGTGAACTGGCCACGACGACCGCCCCGGTATCGCGGGCGAGCGCGGCCAGGCCGCCGGCATGGTCGAAATGCGGCTCGGTGCTCAAAATATATCTGATGTCGCGGGGACGAAATCCCAGCCGTTTGACATTCACCAGGATCGCCGGTGCCGCTTGCGGCAAGGCGCCATCGATCAGGATCAACCCTTTGCCGGTGTCGATCAACGCCACGCTGAGGCCCCCGAAACCGACGAGATAGGTGTTGCCGAAGACGCGGACGGGCGCACGCGGCGCAAGCCACTCCGCCGCACGATCGACCGCTATCGGTCGGGTCAGCGGATCAGCGGCACGCTCGGCGGATGCGGCGCCGGTCAGCAGGAAGGCGAGCGCGGCGGTCGATCGGATAAGCATCTCATGGTCTCCTTTACGCCAACCAATGAGGCGCACGGATGAAGAGGACAAAGCATCTTCCCTCGACTTAGCCATGAGCTCCGCTCATAGGATCGGAATGGAACGCGCTCAATTGCCGCTCAACGCCCTGCGCGCCTTCGAAGCCGCGGCGCGCCACCTCAACTTCACGCGTGCCGCGATCGAACTCTGCGTCAGCCAAGGCGCGGTCAGCCATCAGGTGGCGCAACTCGAACGGCGGCTCGGCACGCGATTGTTCCATCGCCTGCCGCGCGGGATCGCGCTGACCGATGACGGACAGGCGCTGGTGCCGGTGTTGGCGGACGCCTTCGATCGGGTGGGTGCGACGCTCGATCGCTACGCCGCGGGGCGCTTTCAGGAGGTTCTGCATGTCGGGGTCGTCGGCACTTTCGCCACCGGCTGGCTGCTCGAACGGCTCGATGCCTTCGCGCACGACTTTCCGCACATCGACGTCCGCGTATCGATCAACAACAATCGGGTGGATCTCGCGGGCGAGGCACTCGATTACGCTATCCGGTTCGGGGATGGCGCATGGCACGGTACGCACGCCGAGCCCCTCGCCGCCGCGCCGCTAAGCCCATTGTGCGCCCCGGCGGTGGCAGCGCGGCTCACAGATGCGGCCGCTCTCACCCAGGAACGATTGCTGCGTTCCTACCGGGCAAATGAGTGGACCCGCTGGTTTCATGCCGCCGGCATCAGCGCGCCTTCGCCGCGCGGCCCCATGTTCGACAGCTCCGCGTTGATGGTCGGCGCCGCGATGGCGGGCCTTGGCGTCGCGCTGGCGCCGCCGTCGATGTTCACTCGCGAACTTTCGGCGGAACGGCTGGTTCAGCCGTTTCCGCTCGAGATCGACGCGGGGCGATATTGGCTGACGCGGCTGTTCTCGCGCGAGGAAGGCGCCGCGATGCGGTCCTTCCGCGGCTGGATGATCGGCGAGCTCGGCCAAGCCGGACGCGGATAGTCGGCGGGCGGACCGAATGAGCATCCATAGAAGACCACGGTCGAGCTCCCTGCCGACTTGATGCGAGGCGGCGACGCTGTTCCTCTTCATGCTCCGGTCGCGCTGCCCGCTATGCTGCACATCGTCGGAGACGACCGAAGCGCTAATCGGCCAGACTGTCGATCACCATATCCACCAGCGCACGCAAACGCGGCAGCCGCTTCATGTCGCGATGATAGGCGATCCACGTTTCCCGCGATGGCGGGGCGTCGCCGAGATCGACCTCGACCAGTCCCACGGTGGCAGCGCCCAGAGGCTTGGGCAAGACCGCCATCCCCACCCCCAACGCGCACAGCCGCGCCTGCATCTCACGGCTGTTGCTACGCGCCACGATGCGCGCGGCCGGGATCGCCTGCATCAGCCAGCCGACGTCGGGCATGCCGCCAAATCCCGTGTCCATCACCACCACATCCTGTGCGGGCACCTCGCGGCCCGCGGGCGCATAGAGTGCGTAGGACACGGTTGTCAGCCTGCGCGCGATCACCTCCGGCTCGTCGAAAGCGGCGATGCGGAACGCCAGATCGGCCTCGCGCCGGGCGAGGCTGTAAACGCGCGGATCGGTGAGCGTTTCGACCACGACGCACGGGTGCCGCTGGTTGAACGCCGCCAACACCGGCGCCAGCACGACGCGACCAAACCAGTCCGAACAGGTCAAGCGGAGCATGCCCGTCAACCCTTGCTCGCTGCCTGCTAGTTCGCGCGCAAGGGCGTGTGCGTCGCTCTCCATCCGCTCGGCATGGCGCAGCATCATCTCGCCTTCGTCGGTCAGCACGAAGCCATCAGCGGTGCGTTGGAACAGCTTCACGCCCGCAGCCCCCTCCAGCGCGCGCAGGCGGCGCCCCATGGTCGGCTGCGACTGGCCGACGCGGCGGGAGGCCGCACCCAGCGTGCCCTCGCGCGCGATGGCGAGGAAGATTGGAAGATCGCTCCATTCAAGCTGCAGTGGCATCGAAGGCTCAAACAAAAATGCATGGTTATCATGCAGTATAATTGATTTTCATTCAATCATGATAGCGCCATCTTTCCGGCATCACACAGGAGAGGTTTCCGTGCCCCAATCCCCCACTATGCTCGCCGCCTTTATCGATAGCGCGAATGGCCCCTTCACCGTTCGCCGTGTCCCCCGGCCCACCCCGAGCGCCGGCGAAGTGCTCGTCCGCGTTCACGCCAGCGGCACAAACCCGCTCGACGCGAAAATCCGCGCCGGCGAGGCCGCCCATGCGCGCCGCCCCCTGCTCGCCGTGCTCGGGATGGATGTGGCGGGCGTGGTCGAGGCGGTCGGCTCCGGCGACGCGGCCTTCGCGGTCGGCGACGAAGTCTATGGCCTGGTCGGCGGCGTAGGTGATCTGCCGGGTACACAGGCACAATATATCACGGCCGACGCACGCCTGCTGGCTCGCAAACCTACCAATCTCACCATGCGCGAAGCCGCCGTCCTGCCGCTGGTCACCCTCACCGCATGGGAAGGGTTGATCGACCGCGCCGCCATCCGCCCGGGCCAGAGCGTGCTGGTACAAGGCGGCGGGGGCGGAGTCGGCCATGCCGCGGTGCAGCTTGCGCTGGCGTACGGGGCGCACGTGTTCGCCACCGCGTTCGGCGACGATCTCGCGTATATCCGCGGCCTCGGCGCCACGCCGATCGACGCGGCACAGGAGGTCGAGCATTATGTCGCCGAGCGTACCGATGGGCGCGGTTTCGATATCGTGTATGACACGGGTGGCGGCGCCATGCTCGATGCGTCATTCAGGGCGGTGAAGCGCCTTGGCCATGTGGTCAGTTCGCTCGGCTGGGGCGTTCACGCACTGGCGCCATTGTCGTTCAAGCAAGCCACCTACTCCGGCGTCTTCACGCTTCACACGCTGCTCGCCAACGAAGGGCGCGAGCGATACGGCGAGATCCTGGCCGCGGCTGCGAAGCTGGCGGAAAGCGGGCGGCTGTCGCCCCGGCTCGACCCGCGCGACTTCGGCATCGATGAGATCGGCGCAGCCTATGACGCCGTGACGAGCCGCCGTGGAACGCCGCCCCGCCGGGGCAAGATCGCCATCACCATCGCCTGAAATACGCGCGGGCCAAAGGCCGAAAAGCAATTCAAAATGCCGCAATGCAAAATGATATTCGGACGCACATAAGTCAAACACGGTCGTTCAACCATTCTGGAGGGGAACTATTTAAGCCAATCATGTGTTTGCGCCACAATGGACAATCTATTTGTTGAGATAACTATAAAACTGGCAGATATTTCCTCCAGTCGACCAAAACGAAGTCGACGCCGCGAAAATGGAGGATATCATGTCTGCAGCCAGCGCACATCCAACCGTCCATGAAGTCAAAGATGCGGACCCCGTGCACAATACCTTCGACGGCAAGAAGGCCGACCTGTACATCAATACAGGCAAGCTCGGGAAGAATTTCCTTTTCACGGTCGAGAAGGCGGATGGCCACCCGACCTTGATCGCGATCCATCTCTGACCCATCCGCTGGTGGCCGGCGGCACGAGACATGTCGCGCTGCCGACCACCTGCGGACGTGTCCACCGTGACGGAACGGTATCGTGACCGAAGACACCTATACCGCCAGTCGCCCGCGACTCATCGCCGAGGTCCGCGTCAACGAGGCCACGCTGATGCTCGGCGACAGACACACCCTTGTCGCGCGTGATTTGCCGCAGACCGTGCTCGAACGTACGCTCAGACGGATGGACGGCGCGACCACTCTCGATCGGATCGTCTTGGATGAACCCGCCCTACCGCGCGAAGCCGCCGACGAACTCGTCGCGTCGCTCGACGCACTCGGGCTGATAGATGATTCCGCGCTCCCCGCTTTCCGATCGGGATCCGAGGTGATCCTGGAACTTGAAGAACTGATCGAAGCGCGCTGCGAGACAACGATCTACCGCAACCCGTTCTGGAGAACATGTCTTGCCGCCAACGCGCCGGACGAGTTGCCGCAACGGCTGGCCACCGGCATGGTTATCGAAAATTGGCATTTCTTGTTCCGGGAGAGTTATTTCGACGCGCCGGTGCTGTCCTACGTCCCCAACACCGCAGTCCGGCTGCTGCTCAATGAATTCTTCGCCGAAGAATATGGCCATGACGAGATTCTGCTGCGGTCGCTGGCGCACGTCGGCCTGACGTATGAGGACATGCAGGACGCCATCCCGCTCCCGGAAACCATGGCGCTGTGCAATGCCCTGGCCTATTGGGCGCACAACGATCCGCTGTTCTTCTTCGCGACGCTGGGCCTGCTGGAAGGCCAAGGGATGAAGGAGGACAGCTTCATTGAGGCATGCACCCGGGTCGGAATGGACGAGGCTTTTGTCGGGCCGCTGCGCACCCATGCGAACATCAACATCAGCGCTTGCCACGGCAATCTCAGCCGGCTGATCTATCAGAAAATTCCCGCAATTACCGAAGCGGAAGCAAGGCGGCTGAAGGCGCAAATTCCGTTGTTCGTCGACCTGTATGACGCATTCTACAGCGGCGTCTGGCGCCACTATACCGCGGACGCACCGCTGCTGCGGCGTGTCTCCGAGCTGTGAAGGAATAGTAGCATGGACGCCACTATCGCCGGTCTCAGCCACCCCAAGTTCAGGCCCGGTGTGACGACGGACGTCGGGCCAAACAGCGTCACCGTCCGCGTCGGCGAGACCAAATGCGCGTTCGCGTTCGAAACGGCAGAGGCTCCCGCCGTGGCCCGGCTGATCGACCAACTCACGACCGGCGGCGGTACGATCGACACGATGATTGCCACCGTGCCCGAAATCGCCGAAAAGGTGCCGCCGCTACTCCAGGCGCTCGACGCCGTCCGCCTGCTCGTTGACGCGAGGCCGCATACCGCGGGCATGGTAAGCGGCGCGCAACTCTACCGCGAGGTTCGCCGGATCGCCGAGCGCGTCACGAGACGCGTTGCCCGCTCCGCCTTCCAAACCGCGCTCGTCGAGCGACACGCGACGCGCGAACACCTGATCGGCTATGCCCTCGAATATTTCTACATCGTCAAGGCCGCGCCCGGGCTGATCGCCCCCGCGCTGGCCACCGCGTTCACCCGACGCGAGCGGAATCTGCTTCAGGAGTTTCTAAAGTCGGAACTCGGACACGACGCATTTCTCGGACGAGCGCTGGAGGCGGTCGGAATTACCTCCGCCGAGTTGGAGGCGCATCAGCCGCTACCCGCCACTTTCGCATTATGCGCGGCGCTCGGCGTCTATGCGCGCCAGCATCCGTTATCCTTCAAGGCGGTGCTGTTCCTGTTCGAAATGGCGCAGGCGGCCTTCATCGACGCGTTCGACGCTCGGTGCCGCGAACTCGATTTACCTGCCGCTTTCTATCTCCCGCTGCGCGACCATGCCGATCTCAACGCGGACTACGACCATGCCGACATCTCACGTGAATTGCTGGCGCTGGAGGGCGTGATCGATCGCGAGGCCGTCGTCGTGGTGAAACGTCACGTCGCGTTGATGATCGAGACGATGATCCAGCAGGAGGAACAAATCCTCGCCGCCTATGCCGAACCCCGCGCGACAATCGCGCGTATCTTCGAGAACGCCTGATGGATCTCTGGACCTTTCATCGCTACCGCGCACCCAAGCTGTGCGTCGATGCGATCCAAGTCTCGCCGGATGCGCCCGCGATCACGCTCGTCCAAGGCGATACGCATTACACGCTCGCGGTCGATGATCCCGCAGCCGCAGCGCGTATAGCCAAGGAGCTCGCGACGCTGCGCGACAGCGGCGCGCCCCTATGGGACTTGATGCGCGAAGCGGGCGCCGACGGTTGGGGCGCCCTCGGTGCGTTTCTCGACAGCCGCGCCCTGATCAGCGAAGGCCATGACGAAACCCGGCAGGCGCTCGCTCGGAGGATCGCCGCGATCGAGACCTGCATCGCCGGCACCATCGCCGCCATCCGTGAAAATTTGCCTTCCGATCGGCTCGAACGCCTGGCCGCCCACGCCGCGTTGCTGAGGGCAGAGGCAAACGCAACGCTCCCCGCCGACGCGCTCGGCACCACCGGCGATCCGTTCGACGCGGACGTCCAGCCCAACTTCTTCCTCGCGCTGATCGTCGCCGAATTCGCCTATTTCCGTCAGTCGGCGCCCCTAACGCTGGTTGCGGCCGGCGTGATGCTCGCGCGCATCGCAGGTGACGACGCCACCTTGCCGGAGACCGACGCGGTCATCGAAGCGCTTTCCCTCTACGATCCACGCGACCTCGAATCGCACCTCTGGCTTGTCGCGCGCGGACTGGTGGATTCGACTGGCGACGCTGCGAGGCGCTTCTCGACCCCACCGGTTCCAGACCTGCCGATGTTGCCCGGCCTCGAGTTCATGCGCCGCCTGGAAGTGCTGACGCGTAGCGCGCTCGCGGCATGGGGCGAGAACGCGTACGTTACGCTGCTCGACGCGCTTGGCGATCGCTGGTCGCCGCTGGTCGGGGGGCCGTTCATCGAGCAATATCATGTCACATGCCGCTTCGTCGAAATCGTCGCCCCAAGCCTCAGCCGCCGACTGATCGCGCCGCTCCGCGCGATGATGTTCCGCTATTATGGCGAAGAGGTGGGCCACGAGGCATTCGAAAGCGCGACCTGTCAGGCGCTAGGCATCACCCAGGCGGCGCTCGATAAGGCGATTCCGCTACCGCTGCACGTCGCGTACGTGGATTTGTTGACGCTTGTCGCGCAACTCGATCCGCTCACGGCGTGCGCGTCGATCATGGTGGCCGAAGGAGTGTTCGGCGAGCCGCCCGACATGTCACTCCGCCTCGCCGCCGCCGCGCGTACCAATCCCGCATTCAGCGACCTCGCGGGCGATCACGAGGCGCTGAACGAAGATCTGAACCACAACAGCATCTCGCGCGACGCGTTCGAACATATCGCGGCTGTGCCACCGGCCGCGCAGGCGCGTGTCATTCGCCGCATCCTGTTCCTGCTTGAACTCAACCACCGCGCCTGGTCCGGCATCGCCGATTTCTACGGGCCACAAACGTCCCTGCGTCTGCAGGGCTCGCTGGGTTCTATGCTTTCGCCCGAAGGCCGGCGCGCGTGTTGAGAGGAGATGGCCAGATAGCTCAGCCGAAGCCCTGCGCCCGTGCCCATGTGGCGAAGAGTTCCTTCCAGTGACGCGCCGGCTCGCCTGCCGCGCCGGGGAGGCCAAGACCATGTCCGCCGGCGGTGAAAAGATGCGTTTCGACCTTCACCCCCGCCGCCTTCAGAGCCGCCCGCATTTCGAGCGTATTCTCCACCGAAACGACCGTATCATCCTCGGCATGGGCCATGAAGCAGGGCGGCGTGGCGGTGGTGACGTTGTGCGCCGGACTGTGCACCCGCTGCGTTTCGGGCGATGGGTTTGGCCCGAGCAGCATGTCGCGCGAGCCGCCATGCGCGAGCGGCGCACTCATCGACTGGACGGCATAGATCGGTGCCGCGATCGCGGGCCGCGCACTCAACCGATCGCTCGCGTCGAGCGGGTCATAGACCCGCGCGTCATAGCGGGTGGCGAGATCACCGCAGACGTGGCCACCTGCGGAAAAGCCGAGTGCGCCGACCTTGTTGAGATCGAAACCATATAGCGGCGCTCGCGATCGGATGAGCCGCATGGCGCGCTGGGCGTCGGCCAGCGGCACATCCGCCCGGTTCGCCCATCCCTCGCCAGGCAGACGATAATACAGCACGAACACCGTCCAGCCGCGCTCACTGAGCCACGGCCCAACCTGATACCCCTCGACGTCGATGACGATCACCGAATAGCCCCCGCCCGGCGTCACCAACAGCGCGGCGCCGTTCGGCTTCGATGGCCGGAACACCTTCATGCGCGGCCGGACGATGCCCTTCACCATCCGGCCGTGGCGTTGGGCGTCGCCAGCCTCGATCACCTGCTCGACCGGCAGGACGGCGGGCGCGCCGGGCGGCGTGCCGGGCCACAGATCGATCTCCTCGGCTGGAAACGCGGGCCACATTCCAGGCTCGGCGGCGCGAAGGCCCGAACTCAGCAGACCCGCACCGACCCCGGCCAACAGCGTTTCGCGACGATTCAACATAGGTGTTCGTCTCTCCTTTGCGGGGGCAGTCATCTCCGGGGGCGTGCTGCGTGTCAAAGCCAATATGGGCGGCACCGGCCCCCGCATTCGTGAGCGGTTCGAGCCCGCGATAGGTGCGAACCCGGCTGGATCTTTCGATCGATATGGGGCGCAGACGGCAAGGAAGCTCGCCCCGATACCGACTTCCAAAACATGCCACGCTGGCTCGATACGTGATGTTACGGATGTCCCTCGGAACCGCCGCCGGTCATCTTGGGTCGATGGCTCTCGGGACGCGGGCGGATCGGGCACGGATGAGCAAGACTGGGCCAGTCGTCGAAACCCATGCGCTTGGCCGTCGCTTCGGCAGCGTCGTCGCCGTTGCAGATCTGAGCATCACGATCGCGCCGGGTGAAACCTTCGCGCTGATCGGCCCAAACGGGGCAGGCAAGAGTTCGCTGATGAAGATGCTGACCACACTGCTCCCGCCGACGGCCGGCGATGCGCGTGTCGCCGGATACGATATCAGGGGCGAGCCCCAGCAAGTACGCCGGCACATTGGGTATGTCCCGCAACTGCCGTCCGCCGACACGGAACTGACCGGCTATGAGAATATGCTGCTTTCCGCGCGCCTATATCTGCTTCCGGCGCGCGAACGGCGGTCCCGGATCGCGGAGGCACTCACTTTGATGGAACTGAGCGATGCGCGCGACCGCGCGGTCGGCACCTATTCGGGCGGCATGGCGCGGCGTCTGGAGATCGCACAGAGCACGCTCCATCGACCCGCCGTTCTGTTCCTGGACGAGCCGACGGTAGGACTTGACCCGAACGGCAGGCTTGCCGTCTGGAGTCATGTGAGGCGCCTGCGGCGGGAGACCGGCGCCGCGATCGTCTTCTCGACGCATTACATGGAAGAAGCGGAAGATCTCGCCGATCGGGTCGCGCTGATCAGCCGCGGGCGCCTTGCCGCGGTGGGCACCGTGGCCGAACTCAAGAACGCGCATGGTGCCGCCTCGCTCGACGCGCTCTTCACAAAGCTGACCGGCGCGGCGCTATCCCCGACGGCGGTTCGGCTATGAATCCGGTGCGAGCCTATTTGACGCAGGTCCATGCGGTCACGGCCGCCGAAGTGATGAAACTGGCACATGATCCGATGGATCTCGTCACCCGCGCGGTGCAACCCATATTGTGGCTGCTGCTGTTCGGCCAGGTGATGGCGCAGGTCCACGGTTTGACGAACGGTTCGTATCTCGACTTCCTCAGCCCGGGCGTGCTCGCGCAAAGCGTGCTCTTCGTCGCCATCTTCTACGGCCTCTCGGCGATCTGGGAGCGCGATCTCGGCATTCTCCACCGCTACATGGTGAGTCCTGCCCCGCGCAGCGCGCTGGTCATCGGCAAGGCGATCGCCTCGAGCGCCCGCGGCATCACCCAAGGCATCGTCATATATGCCTGCGCGGCGCTGCTCGGCGTGAAGCTGAGCTTCGCACCGGCCAACCTGCTCGGCGTTCTGGTCATGGTCTTCATCGCCTCGGCGTTATTCTCGACCTTCTCCCTGATCATCGCCTGCATCGTGAAGACGCGGGAACGCTTCATGGGCATCGGCCAGTTCCTGACCATGCCGATCTTTTTCGCGAGCGACGCCATCTATCCGATCGAGTTGATGCCGCCCTGGCTGCGCGCGATCGCGCACTTCAATCCGCTTACCTATGAGGTGGACGGGCTGCGCGCGCTCATGCTGACGGTCGGCCGGTCCCATTTTCCGTTGACGGTCGATTATGGCGCCCCGGTGATGTTGCTCGCGCTCCTCATCGCCCTCGCCAGCCGGATGTACCCGCGCTTGACGGAGTGAGCCCGGCCGAGCACCGTATCCGAGGCGGATCAGCGGCGGGTGCCGTGCCCATGAATCGCCCCGTCAGGACGATCCATGCGCACGGCCGTTGCGATCAGCGAATGCCGCCGCTCGCGGTGATGTTCTCGCCGGTTAGCCAGCGGGCATCGTCAGAGGCGAGGAACGTGACGACGTCGGCGATGTCATCGGGCTGGCCTACGCGGCCGAGCGGCGTCTGCGCGATAAGCCCGGTCTCCATCTCGGAACCGATAACGCCGGCGGCGTGCGTGCCTTCGGTCACGACGAGCCCTGGGCTGACCACATTGACCCGGATTTTGCGTGGGGCCAATTCATTGGCATGCACACCCGAAATCGCATTCACCGCGCCCTTCGTCCCGGCATAGGCGGCCGCGCCCGGCGTATTCACATGCGTGATCGCGGACGAGATGTTGATGATGCTCGCGCCCTCGCCGAGATGCGGCGACGCGGCCTGCGTGGCGAGGAGGATGCCGAGCACGTTGACGTCGAACTGGCGCCGGTAATGGTCCTCCGTCACGTCCTCGATCGATGCGAATTCGTAAATCCCGGAATTGTTGACCAGCACGTCCAACCGGCCAAACCGCTCCACTGCCGCCTGGATCAGTGCCTGTGCGTCCGCAAGCTTGGACACGTCGCCCTGCACCGCGATGGCCTTGCCGCCACTCGAGGTGATCGCCTCGACCACGGCGTCCGCCCCAGCCTTGCTGGACGCATAGTTGACGACGACCGAAGCTCCGTCAGCCGCCAGCGCCCTGGCGATCGCGGCTCCGATACCCTTTGATGCTCCGGTCACCACCGCGACCTTGCCGTTGAGCTTTGCCATAGTCTCCAATCTCCGACATGGGCAGGCACCGGACCGGAGCCATTCTCCCATAGTTCGGGAATCTGGAACTAACGCTGCTCGGATCAAGACCCTATATGAGAAAAATATGAGGCCGATGATTCACCCTGCGATGGACGACGTCCGACCGGAAGCGATCCTCCACGCGCTCTCCGATCCGGATCGCGCGGCGATCTTCGCGAAGATCATGAGGGCCGGCTGCGTGGACGCCTGTTCGGCGGTGGCCGCATTGGGCGATCGGATCATTCCAAAGTCGTCGCTCTCCAATCACTTGAAGATGCTACGGGACGCGGGCCTGATCCGCAGCGAGCGTCATGGTGTCGAGGTGCGAAATCACTCGCGCTGGGCGGAGGTGGAAGAGCGGTTTCCCGGCCTCTTGCCCGCCATCATCAACGCCTATGCCTCGAACGCCGCGTGTAGAACGCCAAGCATCGATTAACGCGGCGACCGATACTGTACATCGGCCATGCGCGGTGATCGGAAGGCCGGCTAAGCAGGTGTGCCGGGTTCGTCCCAATACGGCGGATCGCCGAACGCCAGTTTTACGTGGTCGACAAACGCGCGCAGCCTCGCAGGCAAACCGTGCTGATAGGCGATCGTGATCGGCGTCACGTCAGGCTCTAGCCCAAGGTCGAGAATCTCGAGCGTTCCGGCCTTGATCGCCTGATAGCTGTGGAAGGTTGGGAGCCAGGCGATACCCAGCCCCGCCACCGCGGCATCGCGCATGGCGAGACAGGACGAGACACGAAGCCTTGGCGGGACACGCGCGACGACCCGCTCGATTTCAGCCTTGAAGGTCCAGTCGTCGGGGCCGCGCTCCATATAATGAATCGCCTTGTGATGAGCGAGGTCCGCAATGGTCTCGGGGCGGCCGTAACGCGCCAGATAGGCCGGAGCGGCCACGAGGGAGCGCCGGCTGATCGTGAGTTGCTCGGTCGCAAGCTTCGGCAGTCCGTCGGGGGCGATCCGCACGATCGCGTCGAAGCCGCCGCTCAGGTCGCTGATCCGGTCATCGAAGTCCGCCGTTACCGTGATGTCCGGGTGACGATCCATGAAGTCGTACAGGATCGGCCCCAGATGAAGGTCGCCGAACGCGCGCGGAGCGACGATCCGCAACGGCCCCGCGATTTCCCCGCGCCGACGCGCGAGATCCTCCCGCGCCTCGTTCGTCTCGGCGACGATGCGCCGCGCGCGCTCGAGCAGGATAACGCCCTCGTCCGTCAGGGCATGCTGGCGACTGTTGCGGCTCAGGAGCCTGGTGCCGAGTGCATGTTCCAGTTCGGTCAGGCGTTCGCTGACCGTGGATTTCGAAAGCCGAAGCTGTCGGGCGGCCTCGTTGATCGATCCGCAATCCGCGACCGTGACGAAGGCGATGATCCCGTCGAGCTTCATCGTTCGCGATCTCCGAAATGTAGGTTCGGCATTTCCGACCTGTTAGGACGTTTCACTCCCGATCATAAAGTCACGCAAGCACGGCTGCCAAGCAGGAGTCGCGCAAACCGAGCAACAGACACTTAAAAGGGGGCGGACGATGAGGGCATTTGGCATTCCGGCCATGGTCGCGGCCATGACGTTGTTCTTCATGCCGGTTTCAGCGGTTGCGCAGGATTTCAATTTCCCGCCGTCCTTCGCCGTGCGGGACATCGCGACCAACGGCACGACCCTGCACGTTCGGGTCGGCGGCGCTGGGCCGGCGGTTCTGCTCCTGCACGGTTACGGCGAAACCGGTGACATGTGGGCGCCGCTGGCACGCAATCTGATGCGAGACCATATTGTGGTCGTGCCGGACCTGCGTGGGCTGGGCCTCTCGGCGAAGCCGGCCTCCGGCTACGACAAGAAGACACAGGGTTTCGACATGGCCGGCGTGCTCGATGCGCTTAAGATCGACAAGGTCGATCTTGTCACGCACGACATCGGCAATATGGTCGGCTATGCATTCGCGGCCGAACACCGCGATCGGGTCAAGCGGTTCGTCCTGATGGATGCGCCGCTTCCCGGCATCGGCCCCTGGGAAGAAATCCTGAAGAACCCGCTCCTCTGGCACTTCCGCTTCGGGGGGCCTGACATGGAGCGGCTCGTCGCGGGGCGGGAGCGCATCTACCTGGATCGCTTCTGGAACGACTTTTCGGCCACGCCGGCCCGGTTCAGCGAAGCTTCGCGGCAGCATTATGCCCGCCTGTACGCGGCGCCCGGCGCCATGCACGCGGGCTTCTCCCAATTCGCCGCGTTCGATCAGGATGCGATCGACGACAAGGCTTTCCTCGCTGCGGGCAAGCTGACGATGCCGGTGCTGGCGATCGGCGGCGAGAAGTCGTTCGGGCCGCAGATGGCGGCCGTCATGCGCTTCGCCGCCACCAACGTGACCGAGGGCGTGGTGCCGGACGCGGGCCATTGGCTGATGGAGGAGCAGCCCGAGGCGACCGTGAAGTTGGTCCGTGACTTTCTGGACGTGGGGCGATGAAGCGGCGCGTTCCGCTCGGTTTCGCGCTGATCTCGATGTTCCTCCTGGCAGCCGCGTCACCGCGTGGCGGCGAGCGCCGGCTGAGCCGCGAGGAAGCGGCCGCGCTGCCGGTCGTCGCGGCCGGGGGCGGTACATCCGGGCTGCGCACGATCGAGACACGCCTCCTGAAAGGGAATCCCGCCCGCGCCGGCCTCTACACCATCTCGATCACGGTGCCGCCGAACACGCACATCGCCGCGCACACCCACCGCGACGACCGGACGGCAACCGTTGTCACCGGCCTGTGGCACTTCGGCTATGGCCCGGATGCGAAGGGTGGCACCGCGCGCGGGCTGCCACCAGGCAGTTTCTATACCGAACCGGCGGGCAAAGCGCACTTCGCTTGGACGGGACCGGAGGGCGCGACCGTCTATATCACCGGCATCGGACCATCGGACACCCGGTATCTTGCCACGCCACGTTGACCGACTTTGGATCGGCTCTCGCGGCCCATCGCGGCGCCCCACCCTTCCTGCTAGACGAAAGGACGCGGCGGCTCAAGGCCGGTCCGGCGCCGCCTCGGTCAACGCCTTCGCTTCGGATGTGATCCAGTTCATCACGGCGCGCACCCGCGGCGCGAGCGTCTCGTTGGCGGGATAGGTGACGTAAAAAGGGATCGGCTCCATCTTTGAATCGGGAAGCAGCCGCACGAGTTCCCCCGCGCGAAGATCCGCTTCGACTTGGAAGTAGGGGAAAAGGCTGATTCCAAGCCCGCTGCGTACCGCTTCGTGCTGCGCGAGGCTGCTGTTCGTCCGATAGGTGCCGGACACCCTGACGGCCTCGCCATCCACGTTCCAGATCTGGCGGGTGGAACCGTAGCTGAACAGCACACAATCATGGTGCTGCAGGTCCGCGGCGCACTCCGGGGCCGGACGACCCGCGAGATAATGAGGCGCGGCGACCAGGTGGCGATCCACATCGCCCAGATGCCGGGCGGCGACCGTGGTTTCCATGATCTGGCCAGTCCGCATGGCCAGATCGAGTCCGTCCTCGATCATGTTCACGAAGCCGTCGCTCAGGATCATCTCCACGGTGATCGCGGGATAACGGCGATGAAAATCGACAAGGCTTCGGGCGAGATGCAGCCCGAACATGCTCGTGGTTCCGATTCTGACATGCCCGCCGTGGTGGCGGTCACGTCCATGAATCTCCGTCTCCAGCGCATCCACCTCCCGCAGAATGCGCCTGGCCCGTGCCAAGAAGACGCGCCCATCGTCCGTCAGCGTGAGATTGCGCGTCGAACGGCGAAATAGCGTCACCCGAAAATGGTTCTCGAGCATGCTGATACGGCGGCCGACGGTCACCTGATTGGTCATCGCTTCCCGGGCCACGGCCGAAAAGGATCCGCTTTCGGCAACCCGAACGAACCATCGCAGACCTTCGATCACCGGAGCCATTCCTTCACTTAATGAATAAGTGATCTACGTTGCAAGCCAATTGTCGATCATTGCGAACAGGATTACGTGGCGGCACATCAGAACGTCACATACTTCGGGAGATTTCCCGATACCACTTCGAGATAACAATCACATTATTCGCGAATCTATTTAGATAGATTTGTCGTACATATTCAAATTTTCAACAAATCCGGCAACCAGAAACTGATCTCACGCCGATCTTCAATTTCTCCTGCATATATATTTACGGGTTTATTGTTGGAATACCAAGGAAATATCTGTGAATCCTGAACCTCGGGAAATGATGGAATTCGACGTTGTTATCGTCGGCGCCGGTCCAGCCGGCCTCGCCGCCGCGATCCGGCTCCGTCAGCTCTCGCTGGAACGCGGTCGAGATATTTCGGTCGTGGTCGTGGAGAAGGGCTCCGAGGTTGGCGCGCACATCCTGTCCGGCGTCGTGGTCGATCCAATTGGGCTCGATCAGCTTCTGCCCGAGTGGCGCACCCATCCCGAGCGGCCGCTGACAACCGAGGTGACGGAGGATCATTTCCTCCAGCTCAGCGCCTCCGGCGCACGCGCCCTGCCCGCCAAACTGATGCCGAAACTGCTCAGCAATCACGGCAATTTCATCGGCTCACTTGGCAATGTCGCGCGCTTCCTCGCCGCTCGGGCGGAGGAACTGGGCGTGGAGATCTTCCCCGGCTTCGCCGCGACCGAACTGCTCTACGATGGCGACCGTGTCGTCGGCATCGCGACGGGGGATATGGGCGTCGCGCGGGACGGAACGGCGCGACCCGATCATGTCCGCGGCATGGAACTGCGGGCGCGCTATACATTGCTTGCCGAAGGCGCGCGCGGCTCCCTGAGCAAGCAGGCGATAGCCCGCTACTGGCTCGATAAAGGCTCGGACTTCCAGAAATACGGGATCGGCATGAAGGAACTCTGGCAGGTCAAGCCGGAGCATTTCCGGCCCGGCCACGTCCAGCACAGCTTTGGCTGGCCGCTGGACAAGCACACCGGCGGCGGCTCCTTCCTCTATCATTTCGACGATAATCTCGTCGCCGTCGGGTTCGTGGTGCATCTGAACTACAGCAACCCCACGCTCTCGCCCTTCGACGAATTCCAGCGCTTCAAGACGCATCCGGCCATTCGCGATACGTTCGAAGGTGGGAAACGCCTCGCTTATGGCGCCCGCGCCCTCACCGAAGGCGGTTGGCAGTCGGTGCCGCGCCTCACCTTCCCGGGCGGTGCGTTGCTCGGCTGCGCGGCGGGCTTCGTCAACGTGCCGCGCATCAAGGGGTCGCACAATGCGATCCTGTCGGGACGCCTCGCCGCCGATGCGATCGCCGACGAACTGGTTCGCGACGAACCCGCCATCGAGCCCGTCGCCTATGAGCGAAACTGGCGGGGCTCCGCAATCGGGCGCGACCTCCACCCGGTCCGCAACGTCAAGCCGCTTTGGTCGCGCTATGGCATGCCGCTCGGGGTGATGCTGGGCGGGATCGATATGTGGTCGCACCAGATCCTCGGTCGCTCGTTGTTCGGCACCGTCGCGCACGGCAAGCCCGACCATGCCTGCCTCCGCCTGCTCTCCGAAGTGACGCCGATCCAATATCCGAAGCCCGACGGCGTGGTCAGTTTCGACAAGCTATCTTCCGTGTTCCTGTCGAACACCAACCATGCCGAGGATCAACCCTGCCATCTGAAGCTGCGGGATCCTTCAGTTCCAATCAAGAACAACCTGCCGCTCTACGGCGAGCCAGCGCGGCTCTACTGCCCGGCCGGCGTCTACGAAGTGACATACGAGGACGATTTCAAGAAAATCGGTCCGCGTTTCGTCATCAATTCCCAGAACTGTGTTCACTGCAAGACCTGCGACATCAAGGATCCAGCGCAGAATATCACCTGGGTGCCGCCGGAGGGCGGTGGTGGTCCCAACTACCCGAATATGTAACCAGAGAAAGTGGTAGGAATGTCTGACATTACCATCCGAAAAGCCGCCGTCATCGGCGCCGGCACCATGGGTTCCGGCATCGCGGCGCACCTCGCCAACGCAGGGCTGGACGTCGTTCTGCTCGATATCAAGCTGGAGTTCGCACAGGGCGGCATCGACCGCCAGCTCAAGGCTGGCGGCTTCATGCGGCCCGAATTCGCCGCTCGCGTGAAGCCAGGGGCGACCGGTACCGACATGGGTCTGCTCGCCGATTGCGACTGGATCATCGAGGCGGTCGCCGAGCGGATCGAGATCAAGCACGCGCTGTTCACCTCGATCGCGGCGGTGCGCAAGCCCGACGCCATCGCCGCCTCCAACACCTCCACCATTCCGCTGCACATTCTCCTCGATGGCTTTTCGGAGGATTTCGCGTCGCATTTCCTCATCACCCACTTCTTCAATCCGCCGCGCCACATGCGTCTGCTGGAGCTGGTCACGGGTCCGCGCACAGCATCCACCGTGGCTGACACAATCACCCGTTTCGCCGATGAGCGGCTCGGCAAGGGCGTGGTGCCCTGCAAGGACACGCCAGGCTTCATCGGCAACCGCATCGGCTGCTACTGGCTGGCGGTCGGGCTCGATGAGGCGATCCGTTCGGGCATTCCCGTCGAGGTGGCGGACGCGACGATCGGCAGGGCGTTCGGCTTCCCCAAGACCGGCATTCTGGGGCTATACGATCTGATCGGCAACGATCTGATGCCGCAGCTCATCCGCTCGCTTCAGGACGCGCTGCCGAAGACGGATGCCGTTCAGGCGATCGCGGCGGAGCCTCCGCTGCTGCACGACATGCTCGCGAAGGGGCTAACCGGCCGCAAGGGCGGCGGCGGCTTCTATCGCCGCTCGGCAGATCGCAAGTCGATCGAAGTCATCGATCTGACGACGGGCGCCTATCGTCCGCAGCAGCCCGCAACCTCCGACAGCCTGGACGCCGCGAACGGCGATGCCCGCGCGTTGATCGGCCACCCGGGCCAGGCGGGGCGTTATGCCCGCGCCGTCCTGTCGGCCACGCTCGCCTATTCGGCCTCGCTGGTGCCCGAGATCGCGGATCGCCCCGATCTCGTCGATGAGGCGATGCGGCTCGGCTATGGCTGGAAATTCGGCCCCTTTGAACTCATCGACCGGATCGGCGCGCAATGGCTCGCCGATGCGCTGGCCGCCGATGGGGTGGCGGTGCCGCCACTGCTCGCGGATGCGACACGGAGCGGCGGCTTCTACCGGATCGTCGATGGCGTTCGCCACGTGCTGGCGCCACGGGCGGACAAGAGCGACTATGTCCCGGTGCCGATCGCGGACGGCGTGATCTCGCTCGCCGCGATCAAGCTGCGCGACAGGCCGGTGTCGACCGACGAGGCGGCGAGCCTCTGGGACATCGGTGACGGCGTCGGCCTGCTTGAATTCCATACGAAGATGAACAGCTTCAGTCCCGCGCTGCTGAACGCGGTGACGCGCACGGTGAAGCTGGCGCCTCAGCATTTCAAGGCGCTGGTGATCGGTAACGAAGGTCCAGCCTTCAGCGCTGGCGCCGATCTCTCCGCCGTACTGGCCATGTCAGCCAACGGCGACGCGGCGGGAATCCGCGCCTTTGCTCTGGCCGGCGTGGCCGCGTTCGATGCGGTGCACGATGCGCCCTACCCGATCGTCGGGGCGGGCTTCGGCGCGGCACTCGGCGGTGGCTGCGAAGTGCTGCTCCACTGCCACGCCGTGGTCGCCGATGCCGAAATCGGCATCGGCCTGGTCGAGCCGCGCGTCGGCCTGCTCCCCGGCTGGGGCGGTCTCACGGAGTTGATGGTCCGCCTTCAGGAGCGGTTCGATGACCCCGCCGAGGCGGCCGCGACCGCGCTGCGAACCGTCCTGGCCGCGACCACGTCCGCGGGCGCCCATGACGCGCGCGCCAAGGCCTTCCTCCGGCCGACCGACGGGATCGTGATGAACCATGATCGCCTGATCGCGCAGGCCAAGGCGCACGCCCTGGCGCTGCTGCCCGGCTTCACCACGCCCGTGCGCGCACCGGTGACACTGCCGGAGGCTTCCGTTCTCGACGCGGTTCTCGCCGACATGGCACCTTCGCTCGCACCGCACGACATCGTGATCGGCAGGGCGATCGCCGATGTCCTGTCGGGGCCGATCACCCTCACCCACGCCGAACTCAATGCGCGTGCGGTCATGGCCTTCGAGGCGCTCGCGCTCAGCGAGCCTACCCGCGCCAGGATCACCCAGATGCTACGCACCGGCAAGCCGCTACGCAATTGACGACGACTGTCGCGAGATTGGCCCAATCCCCTTCTGTCCAGCACTAGGAGTGCTTCCATGCCTGATTATACTGCCCCGCTCGACGACATGACCTTCCTCCTTCAGGATGTGTTCGACGTCGAAAAGACTTTCGCCGTGTTGCCGGGTTACGAGGAGGTTTCGGCCGAACTCGCGGCCTCGGTGCTGGAGGAGGCGGGCCGCTTCTGCGCGGGCGTGCTGCGTCCGATCAACCAGAGCGGTGACGAGGAAGGCAGCAGGCTGGACAACGGCGTCGTCCATACGCCCAAGGGCTTCAAGGAAGCCTATAAAGCGTTCGTTGACGGCGGCTGGTCGGGCCTGTCCTCGCCGACCGAATATGGCGGTCAGGGCCTTCCCCGCACGGTGCAGATCCTGGTCGATGAGATGCTGTCCGCGTCGAACCTGTCCTTCGGCCTGTTCCCCGGCCTGAGCCGCGGCGCCGCGGAGGCGATCGAGGCGCATGCCAGCCAGGCGTTGAAGGACCAGTATCTGCCCAAGATGGTGGCCGGCGCATGGACCGGCGCCATGGGCCTCACCGAGGGCACCGCCGGGTCGGATCTGAGCCTGGTCAAAGCGACTGCCAAGCCGCGCGACGACGGCTCCTATACCGTGACGGGATCGAAGATCTTCATCTCGTCGGGCGATCACGACATGGCCGAGAACGTCATCCATCTGGTGCTCGCTCGCCTGCCCGACGCTCCTCCCGGCACCAAGGGCATCAGCCTTTTCCTGTGCCCGAAATATCTTGTGAACGACGACGGTTCGCTCGGCGCGCGTAACGCGGTCAACGTCGGCTCGCTGGAGCACAAGATGGGGATTCACGCCCAACCCACCTGCGTCATGAACTATGACGACTGCCAGGGTTGGCTGGTCGGCGAGGCGAACCGTGGCCTCAACGCCATGTTCACGATGATGAACGCGGAGCGGCTGTTCGTGGGGGTGCAAGGTCTCGGCCTCGCGGACGCCTCCTACCAGACCGCCGCCAATTACGCGAAGGAGCGTAAGCAGGGCCGCGCACCTGGCGCGAAAGAGTCGGGGATGATCATCGCGCATCCCGATGTGCGCAAAATGCTGCTGACCATGCTGTCCTTCACCGAGGCGGCGCGCGCGCTGACCGTCTTCGCCGCGCTGGAAATGGACAAGGAAACGGCGCACCCGGATCCGGAGGTCCGCAAGCGTGCCGCCGGGCTGGTCGCGCTCCTCACCCCCGTCATCAAGGCGGGTTTCACCGATTTCGGGTTCGAGGCCACGGTGCTTGGTCAGCAGGTGCTGGGTGGCCATGGCTATATTCGCGAATGGGGCCAGGAGCAGTTCGTGCGCGATGCCCGCATCGCCATGATCTATGAAGGCACCAACGGCATCCAGGCCCAGGATCTCGTCGTGCGTAAACTCGGCCTGGACGGCGGTGCGCCGGTCCGGACGTTCCTGGCGATGGTCACCGAAACCATTGCGGAGGGTCGCCAGGTCGCGGCCGCTCGCGATACGGCCGCGGCACTCGACGAAGCGCTGGAAGCGTTGGAGAGCGTCACCACACGCCTGACGACGGGCACGAATGCCGACCCGCTGGAGCAGAATGCCGCCGCGACGGACTATCTGCGCATGTTCGCGTTGGTCACGTTCGGCTGGCTGTGGCTACGCATGACGCTGGTCGTGGTAGCGAAGGGCGACGCCGCGACACCGCATGAAAAGCGCAAGATCGAGATCGCGCGCTTCTTCTCAAGCCGCATCCTCCCTCAGTCGCTTTCACTGGGGAGCCAGATTTGCAGCGGTTCGGCGCCATTGATGGCGATCGCGTCCGAAGCCTTCTGAAATCGCCCGGCCCGTGCCGGCCTCGCCGCCGTCCTCTACCCGGCCCGCCGCCGGCACGGCCATCCGCAAGGTATGAAATCATGAAAATTCTGGTGCCTGTCAAATTGGTGATCGATTCCAACGCAAAGGCACGGGTGAAGCCGGACCAGAGCGGCGTGGATCTCGCCAACGTCAAGCTCTCGATCAATCCGTTCGATGAAATATCAGTCGAGGAAGCGGTCCGCCTGAAGGAAGCCGGCAAGGTGAGCGAGGTGGTGGCGGTCACCATCGGCGTGGCCAAGGCGCAGGACGCGCTACGCGCCGCGCTCGCGATCGGCGCCGATCGCGGCATCCTCATCCAGACCGACGAGATGGTTGAACCGCTCGCCATCGCGAAGCTGCTCGCCAAGGTGGCCGAGGCCGAACAGCCGGGCGTGGTGATCCTGGGCAAGCAGGCCATCGACGATGACAGCAACCAGACCGGCCAGATGCTGGGTGCGCTGCTCGGCTGGCCGCAGGCGACGTTCGCCTCGAAGGTCGACCTGTCGGCGGAGGCGGTCGAGGTCACGCGTGAGGTCGATGGCGGCCATCAGACGCTGAAGCTCACCCTGCCCGCGATCGTCACCACCGATCTTCGCCTGAACGAGCCGCGCTATCCGTCCCTGCCCAACATCATGAAGGCCAAGAAGAAGCCGATCGAGACCAAGGCGCCGGCCGATTACGGCGTCGACGTCACGCCGCGTCTCAAGCTGCTGAAGGTCGGCGAGCCGCCCGCCCGCTCCGCCGGCATCAAGGTCAAGACCGCCGGCGAGCTGGTCGAAAAGCTCAAGTCGGCGGGCGCACTCTGACGCATCGCGTCTGAAAGATTTTTCGAGGAAACAGCAATGACGACCCTCCTGATCGCGGACCACAACAACACGTCGCTCGCCGATGCGACATCACGGGCGCTGACCGCCGCGCTCCAGCTTGGCGGCGATGTCCATGTGCTGGTCGCCGGCGCGAACGACCGGGCGGCGGCAGACGCGGCAGCAAAGCTCGATGGCGTGAAGAAGGTGTTGCTCGCCGACGATCCGGCGCTCGACCATCAGCTCGCTGAGCCAATCGCTGCGCTGGTCGTATCGCTCGCCGGGGATTACGATGCGATCGTCGCGCCAGCGACCGGCAACGGCAAGAACATCCTGCCGCGCGTCGCCGCCCTGCTGGACGTCGCCCAGGTGTCCGAAATCACCAAGGTGATCTCGTCCGACACGTTCGAGCGGCCGATCTACGCCGGCAACGCCATCGCCGAGGTGCGAAGCACGGATAGGAAGACGGTGCTGACGGTGCGCGGCTCCGCTTTCGCGCCCGCGCCCCAAGGAGCGGCAACGGCGCCCATCGAGCCGGTCGCGGCGGTGGCGGGCGACTATCGCTCCTTCTTCGTCGGCGAAGCGCTCGCCAGCAGCGATCGTCCGGAGCTCACCTCGGCCAAGGTCATCGTCTCGGGCGGTCGGGCACTCGGCTCGGCGGCGAAGTTCAACGAGGTGATCCTGCCGCTCGCCGACAGGCTCGGCGCCGCCGTCGGCGCGTCCCGCGCCGCCGTGGACGCGGGATATGCGCCCAACGATGACCAGGTCGGCCAGACCGGCAAGATCGTCGCGCCTGATCTTTACATCGCACTCGGCATCTCGGGTGCGATTCAGCATCTCGCCGGCATGAAGAACTCCAAGATCATCGTTGCGGTGAACAAGGACGAGGATGCCCCGATCTTCCAGGTCGCCGACTATGGCATCGTCGGCGATCTGTTCCAGGTCGTCCCGGAAATCGAAAAAGCGCTGAACTGATCGATTTCCCGAAGCGGTGTGCCGCTCACTTCAATTCAAAGGATAATGCGATGAAGAATCCTATCACGGCGGAGGAGGCGGTTGCGCTGATCCCCGACGGAGCCTCGATCATGATCGGCGGGTTCCTGGGGTGCGGCACTCCGCTCCGGCTGATCGAAGCACTGATCGCGGCGGGCAGGAAGAAGCTGACGATCATCACCAACGACACCGGCCGCCCCAATGAAGGCGTCGGACGTCTGATCCACGAAGACCGCGTCAGCCACGTCATCGCCTCGCATATCGGCACCAATTCCGAGACGCAGCAAAAAATGCTCGACGGAACGATGCGCGTCGATCTGGTGCCCCAGGGCACGCTCGCCGAACAAATTCGTGCGGCGGGCTATGGGCTCGGCGGCGTGCTGACCAAGACAGGACTCGGCACCCTGGTCGCCGAAGCGGGCGAGGTGGTGACGCTCGGCGGCGAGCAATGGCTGTACGAACCGCCGCTCAAGGCCGATTTCGCGCTGATCTACGCCGATGTCGCGGATCAGGTCGGCAACCTGACCTATCGCTTCACCGCGCATAACTTCAATCCCGCGATGGCACTGGCCGGGGCCACCGTGATCGCCGAGGCGCGTGAGATCGTGCCCGTCGGCAGCATCGCGCCCGACGCCGTGAAGACGCCCGGCATCGTTGTGCACCATCTGATCGCGAAAGCCTGAACCATGAGCAAGGACATCATCCTCCGGCGCACCGCACGGGAGCTTCGGCCGAACACGCTGGTCAATCTCGGCATCGGCCTGCCGACCGGCGTCGCCAACTATGTGAGGCCGGAAAGCGGTATCTTCTTCCAGTCGGAGAATGGTCTGGTCGGGCTTGGCCCCAGGGCGGTGGCCGGCTTCGAGAACCGCGCGCTGACGGATGCGGGCGGCGGCTTTGCCACAGCCGTGCCGGGCGCGATGTCGATCGACAGCAACCTGTCCTTCGGCCTGATCCGCGGCGGCCATGTCGATACCACCGTGCTCGGCGGGCTTCAGGTCGATGAGGCCGGACATCTCGCCAACTGGATCGTGCCGGGAAAGATGGTACCGGGCATGGGCGGAGCGATGGATCTGGTCGCCTGCGCCAACCGCGTCATCGTCGCCATGCAGCATACCGCCAGAGGCGCGTTCAAGATCGTCCCCAAATGCACCCTGCCGCTTACCGCCGATCGCCGCGTGACACTGATCATCACCGAGATGGCAGTGATCGAGCCAACGGAGGCCGGGCTGATCCTGCGCGAGCGGGCGCCGGGCGTCTCGATCGAGCAGATCCGCGAGGCGACCGAGGCGGTCCTCATCGTGGACGGCGAAGTGGCCGAGATGAACCTCGCGGCCTGAACGTCGGATACCAATTTCGGAAGCGAGAACCATCATGAGCATTCAGACCCTGCCGGACGAGGCGTTCGCCATCCCCTTTGCCAGTCCCTCCTATCCGCGCGGCCCGTTCCGCTTCTATGATCGCGAATTCGTGATCATCACCTATCGCACCGATCTCGACGCGCTACGCGCGGTGGTGCCCGAACCGCTCGAGATCATCGATCCGATCGTGAAATATGAATTCATCCGCATGCCGGACTCGACCGGGTTCGGTGATTATACCGAGACGGGCCAGGTGATTCCGGTGCGGTTCAACGGGCGCGACGGCAATTACACCCCTGCCATGTATCTGGATGCGGCTGCACCTATCGTTGGCGGTCGCGAGATCTGGGGGTTCCCGAAAAAGCTCGCCAAGCCGAACCTGCGCGTGGAGGGCGAGGTTCTGGTCGGCACCCTCGACTGCGGATCGATCCGCTGCGTCAACGCGACGATGGGCTACAAGCACAATATCCTTCCGCTCGATCCCATCCGCAAGAGCTTGCAGCAGCCGAACTTCTTGGTGAAGGTCATCCCCCATGTGGATGGCTCGCCCCGGATCTGCGAGCTTGTCGAATACTACCTTGAAGATTTGCAGTTGAAGGGCGCCTGGTCCGGGCCGGCCAGCCTGCAATTGTTCGATCATGTCCGCGCCGACGTCAGCCGCCTCCCCGTTCTCGAGGTGCTTTCGGCCGTTCATTTCGTGACGGACGTCACGCTCGGCATGGGTAAGGTCGTCCATGACTATATGAACGGCGCCGCCGGATAGGACACGCCGCGAGGGCAGAGAAGCCCATGCGCTCATCGACCCCGGCGGCTGGTGTCCTGCCGCCCTTCGCTAGATGAAAGTCCTCTGAACGCCCAAACGCCTGACCCTTGCGAGGCCGTTCATATTCTGCCGAAAAACCACAAAATATCGCCATTCCGTCCGACTTCGTCATATGCCTTGCATAAATAACGGTCAAAGCGAGCGCGTTTTCGGATGATGGGGCGCGCGTGACGATCGATCGCAGGATGTTTCTTCTCGGCGCCTCGGGTGCCGCCGCTGTTACGGGCCACACGGCGACGGCGCTCCATCGCCCCGCCGGGCGCGGCTCGATCCGGGATATCGAGCATGTCGTGATTTTGATGCAGGAGAACCGCTCCTTCGATCATTATTTCGGCAGCTTGCGCGGCGTGCGCGGCTTTGCGGATCCGCGCCCCGTCACGTTACCGAGCGGCAAGCCCGTCTGGGCGCAACGCCGAGCGGATCGCGACGGCGGCGAGATCGCGTGGCCCTTCCGGCTCGACTACAACAGCAGCAACGCACGGTGCTTCACCGGGCTCGATCATAGCTGGAAAGACAGTCAGGCGCGTTGGCGCAACTGGGATGTCTGGGCGGAGCAGAAGGGACCGCTGACGATGGCGCACCTGACCCGCGCCGATATCCCCTATTATTACGCGCTCGCCGACGCGTTCACCATCTGCGACGCGTACCATTGTTCGCTACAGGGGCCGACCGGTCCGAACCGGCTTTATCACTTCACCGGCACCAGCGGCCTCAGCGTCGGACAGGAGGGCGAATATTGCGTCACCAACGGCGGCAGCGACCCCAATCCGGGCGCGGACATGGCGAAGGACGACGCTACCGAGGGGCTGCCGTGGCGGACCTATGCCGGGCGGCTGGAGGAGGCCGGCATATCCTGGCGCGTCTATCAGGAACTCGCCAATTATTCCGACAATCCGCTCGGGTACTTCAAGGAGTTCCGCAAGCTGGACCCGACTTCATCGCGGTATCGACGCGGGCGCGCTTACGTCGATTGGATCGACGGCATCGCACCGGCCGATCCCGAGAAGACGCAGGCGCGCCACCTGATCGCCGCCTTCGCCGCGGACGTGGCCGCCGATCGTCTGCCGCAGGTGTCGTGGATCGTGCCGATGATGCAGATGAGCGAGCATCCCGACGCCCCGGTCCCCTTTGGCGAGGTGCTGATCGGCAACCTCGTCGCCGCGCTGGCCGCCAATCCCAAGGTATGGGCCAAGACCGCCTTCATCCTCAATTATGACGAGAATGACGGCTTCTTCGATCATATCCCGGCACCGATGCCCGCGATCGCGCCGCGCTACGGCGCGAGCAACGTCGATGTCCGAAGCGAGACGTATCAGGGCGAGCCGGTGGGGCTCGGCCCGCGCGTACCGATGATGGTGATATCGCCCTGGACGCGCGGGGGTTGGGTGAACTCGCAAATGTTCGATCATACCTCGGTGCTGCGCTTCCTCGAAAAGCGCTTCGGGGTGGCGGAACCCAATATCTCGCCTTGGCGGCGCGCGATCTGCGGCGACCTGACTTCGATCTTCGACTTCGACGTTTCGCAGGAGGCGCGTCTCGATACGCGCTGGGCAAAGGCGCTACCCTCCGTCGCCGGCTATATCGCGGAGACGGAGCATCTGTGTAAGAGCGGTTCGCCGCCGCAGATCGCCACGAGCAAGGGCGTTCCAGCGCAGGAGCCGGGCACGCGCCCCGCGCGCGCGCTGCCGTATCGTTTCGCCGTCGAGCCGAGTTGGTCCGATGCCGGGTTGACGCTGCGCTTCGTCAACGAAGGGAACGTCGGGGTCGTGTTCGGCGTGCAGGACGAGACCGCCTTTCCCGGCTGGCGCTATTTCACCGTCGCGGCGGGTTCGCGGCTCGAAGAGGCGTGGCCGTTGCGTCGCGATCGGCCGCATGCGCTGGTGGTGCGGGGGCCGAACGGCTTCCAACGCGAATATCGCGGCCCCGGCGGCGGCGCGCGGATCGAGGCGACGGTCGCCTGGCGCGACGATGGCCGGGGCGGCATGCTGCACCTCGCCGACCGCGACGGGACGGCGACGACCGTGACGATGCATTGCGCGCACACCGGCCGGCAGGAGCGATTACCGGTTGCGGCGGAGACGCGGCACCCGCTCGCGCTCCCCGATCATCGCTGGTACGATGTGATGCTGGTAGCGTCGGATGGCACCCGGCTGCGGCTCGCGGGGCATGTCGAGACCGGCGAACCCGGCGTCAGCGAGCCCGTCGCGGCTTATCCGCACCCGCTTTGAGCCGCGACTGTCATCACGGTGTTGCGAAGCGCGCCTAGCGCCGCCCGTCGGCAAGGGCGGGCGAGATGGGCGACGCGGTAACCAAGGACGGCACATTGCTGGACAGGCGCTTCCTAGCGCTGGCGATGATGGAATTCTGGGAGCGATTCGCCATGGCCGGCGTGAAATCGCTGCTCGTGCTGATGCTGGTCGATCATGTCTTGGCCGGCGATCTGACGCGCGTGGCCGGGGCGACGGCGGTGCGCGATGCCAGCGGGGCGCTGTTCGGTCCGGTCTCGATCACCGGCCTCGCCTCCCAGCTATATGGCTATGCGAACGCCCTGATCTACCTCGCCATCCCGCTCGGCGGGTTGGCCGGCGACCTCGTCGGCAGCCGCCGGGTGGTGGTGGCCAGCGGCGGCGCGGGCATGCTGCTTGGCCTCACGCTCATGCTCGCGAACGGCAGCTTCCTGATCGGCCTGATCTTCTTCGCCACCGGCACCGGGCTGCTCAAGGGCAATCTCTCCGCCCAGGTCGGCTTGCTGTTTCAAGACGAAGCGCAGCGCAGGCGCGCCTATACGGTCTATCTCGGCTTCCTCAATGCGGGCGTGATTTGCGGCCCATTGGTGTGCGGCGCGCTGGAGGCATTTGCGGGACCGGCTTATGGTATCGGCGCGGCGGCGGTGGCGGTCGCCATCGGCCTGTTCTTCTATGCCCGTACCAGCCGGGACGTCGCCATCGGCCCGGCAGCGGCGATGCCCCCGCGCACGCCGGGCCGGCCGGCCGCCGCGGCGGGCGTGCTGATCGTCGCGCTCGCCGCCGTCTATCTATGCTTCGCCGCTTACGAGCAGCTCGCCAACATCTTTCTGGTCTGGGCGCGGTCGCATGTGGATTTGCGCTTGGGCGGATGGACGGTGCCGGTGGCCTGGTTTCTCTCGCTCGACGGCGCTTTCACGCTGGCCTTGGTCGCCGCGTCGCACGCGGCGGCGAGAGCGCTCGAACGGCACGGCGTCGTCATTGGCGCGAGCGTGCAAGTGTTGCTCGGCGGGCTGTGCTGCTCGGGCGGGTATCTGGTGCTGACGATCGGTAGCACGGCCGGGGGGACGTTGCCGCTCCCCTGGGCGATCACCTACCTGCTCTTGATCGATGCCGCGGTCGTGCTGATCTGGCCGTCGGGCCTCAGCCTGATCGCGGGAGTCGCGCCCCGCCGGCTGGTCGGCTTCTGGATGGGTCTGTTCTACCTGCACGGGTTCTTCGCGAACCTGTGGGTCGGTTTCAGCGGCGTATATTATGAGCGGATGGGGCCGCCATCCTTCTGGCTGCTCCACGCCGGCGTGGCCGGCGCGGGGGCGCTGCTCGTGCTGGTCATCGGATTACCGCTGTTGCGCGTCGCGCGCGCGGGTCAGGCGACCACCACCTCGGCATGAGCGAAGGCACGCGCGTAATCCTCGTTCAGCGGTTCATCGGTGACGAGGATGTCGACATCGGTCAGCGCCGCGGTCTGGATCAGGGCGTATCGGCCGATCTTCGAACGATCGGCGGCGAGCAGCACCCGCTTCGAGGTGGCGTACGCGATCCGGCTCATCTCCGCCTCGCCCGGATGGAAATCCATCAGCCCGCGTTCGATGCTGATCCCGCCCACCGACAGGATCGCGAGATGCGGGGTGAAGCCACGCACATACTCCTGCGCGACATGGTCGGAAAAGGCGCGGTAGTCATAATCCATCTGTCCGCCGGCGAGGAACAGGCGGTTGTTGTTGATGCCGCCAAGATCTTTCGCGACATGCAGTGAATTGGTCACCACCGTCAGCGATCGCCGCTCGACAAGCTGCCGCGCGATGAAGCAACTCGTCGTGCCCGAATCGATGAACAGGATCGCGCCGTCATCCACCAGTTCGGCGGCCGCGCGGGCGATGCGCAGCTTGGCATCGGCATTCTCCTCCATCCGCTGATGGAGCGGCCCCTCATGCACGGGCGTCGCCATGCGCGCCCCGCCATGCTCGCGGATGACGACCCCCTGATCCTCGAGCGCGCGCAGTTCGCGGCGGATCGTTTCGTCGGACACGGCGAGGTCGCCCGCCAATGCCGTCACCGATAACGTCCGTCCGCTGCGCAGCCGCGTGATGATCTCGCGCTGGCGCTGTGATCGCTTCTCTATCGTCCCCTCCCTCTGATCGCTTGCCGTCGATTCGGATGCACGGCAAGACATGCGCCGCGCCCGCTGATTTGCAACCGCCGGGCCGCCTCCTGGAAGCGAACCCGGCGATCTGCGCATGGCTCAGAAGCCGAGGCGCGCCGTCACCCGCACGGAGCGCGGGTTCTGGTAATTGACCGGCATCCGGTAATCGGTGTTCACCGATCCGTCGCCCTGCTCGCCGAAGTTGTTGTACGACGTGACCGCCTGGCTGTTGAACAGGTTGAACACGTCGAGCCGGATCGATGCATCTACACCGTGGGGCAGTGGCAGATGGACGATCGCGCTCACGTCGAACTGCGCAAGCCAGTCGCCGTTGAACGCGGTGCCACGCGGGATCAGCTTGCCCTGACAATAATAGCCATAACCGTGATAGGTGTTGGCGTAGGGATCGACGCTGAGCGGCACCGCGCCGATGCAGCTATAATGCGCGCCGGACTGGACGATCGCATTGCCGCCGAGATCGAGAAAGTCGAACAGACGATAGCTGCCATACGCCTTGAAGCTGTGGCGGCGGTCGCTGGGGAGATAGCCATAGGCGCCATTGACGAAGCCGGGCGAGTCGAAGTCAGCGGTACGGTTGATCGCCGCCTGCCCGTTCTCCGAGCGGACGCCGCCTTCGTAGTTCCCCTTGTTGAACGACAGCGTGTAGGAGGCGGCAAGGCTCCACACTTTGTCGAAGCTGCGATCGAAGGTGAGCGTCAGCGCGTTATAGTTGCGGCTGGGCTTGGGATAGCCGAGATCGGCCGCCTTCAGCGTCACGGTGGGCGTCGAACCGTCGGGGAGCTTGTTCAGCTGCACCGTGACGTCCTCGCCCGGATTGGCGATGACGAACTGATTACCGCCCGAGAAGGTCGATTGGCACGCCGCCGCCGCCATGCCCGCCGCCACGCAATATTTGCGCGCGGCGATGTCGATCGACATGTCCTCGATCACGCTCTGGAGTTCCCGGTGCGTGAAATACGCGCCGATCCGCACATGGTCGCCGAACTGATGCTCGGCGCCGACGATGAACTCATTGTCCGACTGCGGCTTGATGTTGGTGGCGATCGCGCCCGCCGGGTTGAACGCGGATCCGTCCGCCGAGACCTCGCAATTCTTGATCTTGGTGTCCGGGCAGGCGGTGGTGTTGACGACCGACAGAATCGGCGCGCCATCGACCGGGATGTTCCCCGCCCCGCTGGTGCCGTTGAACAGATTGTAGCGGGTATAGGTGACGAGGCTGCCCGCGACGTTCAGATTGATGTCGCCCGCCATCGGCAGATAATATTTGGCGTAGGATCCGAACACCTTGGTCCGTCCGTCGCCGAGCGGATCGAACGACGCGCCAATACGCGGTGCCCATTGGTCGCCCGATTCGAAGAAGGATTTGCCGTTCACGCCCTGGTTGCTGAAGCGATCGTTACGAAGTCCGAGATCCAGCCGCAAACGGTTGTCGAGCAGCGACCATTGATCCTGAATGTAATAGGCTTCGTTGCGTACATGCGCGGTGCCGTTCTGCGCATAGACGCGCGTGGTGTAATAGGTGGTGCCGACCGGCAGCCCGATCCGCGCCGCGGACTCGTTTGTGACGTTGTAGATCTTGAACGCGCCCGCGCCGATCGTCTGGAAGGTTTGCGTCTGCGTGTCCTTCTCATGGTCATAGCCGAAGCGGACGTGGTGCGAGCCCAGCAGGTGGAACTGGAGGTCGGCGTCGATGCGGTAGAATTCGCGCTCGTTATCGGTCTTGCTGTAGGCGTCGGTCACTTTGTTCGCGCCGATCTGGATACCGGCCGGATCGCTCCGGTAATCGACCACCTGCGAATTGGTGGTGTCGAGCGGCAGGTTGCCCGAGCGCAGCTTGTTGACGCCGTATGCGCCGGACAGCGTCAGCCACGGCGTGAACGTCCCCGTATAACGGCCGACATAGTTGACGCCGCCCGCGCGTGCGTTGGTGCCGCCGGTCTGCACGCCGCGCGTGTACGTGGTGCGATCCCACGCATAGCTGCGGTTCAGCGTGTCGTTGGTGGTGTCGAAATAGGTGAATTCGAAGTGATGGTCGCCGGTGATGTAGCCATCGACCTTACCGCCCCAGAACGGGCTGCGGTTGGTCACGCCGGTCGAGTTGTTCTGGTTCTTTGATGGCGTGAACGAGCGGATGTCACGGAAATTGTAGAGACCATAGACGAACAGATGATCCTTGATGATAGGACCGCTCGCCTGGAAGATCAGTTCCTGCCGGCTGGCGCGGGCATGCGCGTAATCGGTAGTACGGGTCGAGCGTGAGCTGTCGCGCAGCGCGTCGGGTTCGGTGATGCCGGTGACGCTGGCATGATATTCGTTGGAACCCGATTTGGTCGTGGCGACGACATAGCCGCCGGTCGCGCGGCCGAACTCGGCGGGCGCACCCCCGGTCTTCACCTCGACGGTCTGGTAGAAGTCGAACGGTACTTCGGTCGGCTGGCCGCCCGACACGAAATCGGTCACGTTCAGCCCGTTGATGTAGAAGGCGTTTTCGGTGAACGCCGCACCGGCGATCGAGACTTGGTTGGCGAAGCCGCCGTTCGACGGCGACGAACCCTGCACCGTGCCGGGCGTCAGCAGCATCACATCGCGCAAGCTGCGGCCGATCGGAACGCGCTGCGTCAGCGAGCCGAGGTTGATCGTGCTGCCGACCGTGGTGTCCTGGAAGTCGGCGACGCGCTGACGCGAACCGGTAACAACGATATCGCCATTCTGCGAGGCCGTGACCAGCCGATAGCTGTTCGCACCGCCCGTCTCGCGGGTCAGCGGGACGTTGCGCTCGGTGTAGGTCGCGAAGCCGTCGGCGGTGATGGTGACGTCGTAATTGCCCGGCGACAATTGCGGAATCGTGTAGGCGCCCGCACCATCGGTCGTCGCGCTGCGGCTGACGCCCCGGTCCGACGACGTGATCTTCACCTCGGCACCGGCGATCGGCGCGCCGTCCTGCCCGGTCACACGGCCGGAGGCGACGATGTTGGTATAATCCTGTGCCTGCGCGGCCGGCGTGGAGATGGCGACGGCGGAAACCGTCGAGCCGAGCATCAACAGCGCGCGCAAGGCGGCGCGCGACGAACGTCGCGTGGAGCGAAACATGGAAACCCCCTTGGTGAAACGAAAGCGGCGGACCCGGTTCAACCGCGTCCCGGGAGCGCCGCTAATCGCGGTTGTTGGATTTTTTGTGACAAACCGACAAAAATCTCACATCGAGGCGACGCGCGCTCATCAGCGCACCGGGAATGACCCTCGCCAGCGTTTCGGCAACGTCATTCACGTCGCAGACCATCGGGCGGCGCCGGGCATGTCGACGCCCATTGTATCATTCCTGCAAGAATAGCCCGCTAGCCGCATCCTGACCGTCGCCTTCAGGCGGCGAATCCCGCCGATCAAGGACCGCCGATGACCTTTCCCCTGCGCTCGCCGTTCGCCGCCGTTCTCGCCCTCGCCACCGCGACCGCCGCCGTCGGGCAGTCGGCCCCTGTCGATCTCGCGCGCGCCGCCCAGGGAGACCTCAGCCAACCCGGCGGCGCGCGGCGCATCAAGGGCGACATGACCGCAACCTACCGCGCGCTGATCCGCGATGGCGCGGTGCGCAACGTCATCCTGCTGATCGGAGACGGCATGGGCGATTCCGAAATCACCCTCGCCCGCGATTATGCCGAAGGCGCGGGCGGCTATTTCAAAGGTATCGACGCACTGCCCGTGACCGGCCAGTACACGCACTATTCGCTGGAGAAAGCGACCGGCAAGCCGGATTACGTCACCGATTCCGCCGCCTCGGCGACCGCGTGGAGCACGGGGGTGAAGAGCTACAACGGCGCGATCGGCGTCGATATCCGCGAAGCGCCGCATCCCTCGCTGATCGCGCTCGCCAAAGCGGCCGGCTTTGCCACGGGTGACGTGACCACCGCCGAGATCGAGGATGCGACCCCCGCCGCGCAGATCGCGCACGTCACCATGCGCGCCTGCTTCGGCCCGGTCGTGACGAGCAAGCTCTGTCCCACCAACGCACTTGAAAAAGGCGGCGCCGGGTCGATCGCGGAGCAACTGCTCAACACCCGCCCCGACGTCGCACTCGGTGGAGGCGCCGCCATCTTCGCGGAAACCGCCCGGGCTGGCGACTGGCAGGGCAAGACCCTGCTCGATCAGGCGCGCGCGCGCGGCTTCGCGGTGGTACAGGATGCCGCCGGGCTCGACGCGGTCATCAGCGCCGACGCCAGGCGCCCGCTGCTCGGCCTGTTCGCGCCAGGCAACATGCCGGTGCGCTGGAAGGGGCCGCGCGCCAGCCATCACGGCAATATCGACCAGCCGCCCGTCCGCTGCGAAATCAATGCCGAGCGTAGCGCCAGCGTGCCGACGCTCGCGGCGATGACGACCAAGGCGATCGCGCTGCTGCGCAAGAATCCCAAGGGCTTTCTGCTCCAGGTGGAAGGCGCGTCGATCGACAAGGAGGATCACGCCGCCAATCCGTGCGGCCAGATCGGCGAGACAGTCGATCTCGATGAGGCGGTACAGGTCGCGCTGGCCTTCGCCAAGGCAGACGGACACACGCTGGTGATCGTCACCGCCGATCATGCGCATACCAGCCAGATCATCGGCAACGGCAGCCAGGCGCCGGGGCTGACCGAGGCGTTGTTGACCAAGGACGGCAGCGTCCTCACGGTGAATTACGGCACCTCGGAAGTCGGCTCGCAGGGGCATACCGGCACGCAGTTGCGCGTCGCCGCCTACGGCCCGCGCGCGGCCAATTTCGCCGGCCTCACCGACCAGACCGATATGTTCTACACGATCCGCGATGCGCTCGGCCTGAAGTGAGGCCGTGACCGTCCTGCGCGCGTCGCCGTGTCGCGCGCGGCCGCCCTGTCCACTCTTGTGAGGTCTTCGCCATGATCGACCGTCGCTCGCTGCTCCGCCACTCGATGCGAGGCGCGGCCCTCGCCGCGATTTCGCCGGCGCTCGCACGCGCCGCCGCGATCGGCCCCGACCGGCGCGGTGGCGGCCTTGGCGACATCGACCATATCGTCGTGCTGATGCAGGAGAATCGCAGCTTCGACCATTATTTCGGAACGATGCCGGGCGTGCGCGGCTTCGGCGACCGCTTTCCCATTCCCGTCGCCGGTGTGGCGGGCGGCCCTTCGCGCACCGTCTGGGATCAATATGACGGTACCGCCAAGCCACCGCGCGTCCTGCGCCCGTTCCGCATGGCGACCCGCGAGCATTTCGAGCTGATGCGCGTCGCCGGCACGCCGCACAACTGGCCCGATGCACAGGCCGCGTGGGATCACGGTCGCATGGGCCACTGGCCCGAGGCCAAGACCCAGCGCGCGATGGCGCATTACGGCGCCGAGGATCTGCCCTTCCAATTCGCGATGGCCGACGCCTTCACCCTTTGCGACGCCTATCACTGCTCGATGCAGACCGGCACCAATTGCAACCGGCTGTTTCAATGGACCGGCACCAACGATCCATTCGGCCGTGGCGGCGGCCCGACCATCGAGAACCCCGACGACGATCTCGCCAAGCCCGATGCGGCCAGCAGCCCGCGCTTCTTCTGGACCACTTACCCCGAGCGGCTCGAGGCGGCCGGGGTGAGCTGGGCGGTCTATCAGGACATGGCGGACAATTTCACCGACAATCCGCTCGCCAATTTCCTCCAGTTTCGCGCCGCCTACCGGGGCGATCCGGGATCGCGCGGCGTGTTGCGCGACAAGGGGCTGACAACGCGCGCGCTCGATGCGCTCCGCGCCGATTGCCTAACCGACCGTCTGCCGAGCATCAGTTGGATCGTCGGCACGGCGGAAGGATCGGAACATCCCGGCCCCTCCAGCCCCGCGCAGGGCGCCGCCTATACCGCACAGGTGATCGCGGCCTTGACCGCCAACCCCAAGGTGTGGGCGCGAACCGCCCTGTTCATCAACTTCGACGAGAATGACGGCTTTTTCGATCACGTGCCGCCCCCGGCACCGCCCTCGCCCGACGCCGGCGGCTTCGCGGGCGCCAGCACCGTCAGCACCGACGGCGAATACCACCACCTGCCCGCGCCCGGCGCCGAGAGCGACCGACCGGCGCTGCGCGGCCGACCATATGGCCTGGGGCCGCGCGTGCCGATGTACGTGCTGTCGCCGTGGACGCGCGGCGGGCGGGTGTTCTCGGAAGTGGCCGACCATACCTCGGTGCTACGCTTTATGACGGCACGGTTCGGCGTCGATGAACCCAACATCTCCGCATGGCGGCGGGCGGTGTGCAGCGATCTCGTGCCCGCGTTCGATTTCGCGCAGGGTGCCAGGCCCGCGGCGCTGACACGCTCGCTGATCGACACGATGGCCGAAGCGCCGGCGCGGCGGGCGGCGGCGCAGGCGATCGCGCATCAGCCGCGCCCGGGCGCGCCCGAGGATCAGCCGCCGCCCCGGCAGGCGGCCGGCATCCGCCCGGCGGTTGCGACGCGCTACCGGCCCGAAGTGCATGGTGCGGTCGAGGGCGGCGCCTTTCGCCTGACTTTCACGGCGGAGGGCGGTCTAGGCGTGGTGTTCCACGTCTATGACCGGTTACGGCTGGACGCGATCCCGCGCCGCTACACGGTCGAACCGGGCAAGATGCTGCACGCCGACTGGCCGCTGGATGGTGAGCGGGGCTACGATCTGTTCGTACTCGGGCCGGCGGGCTTCCACCGGCTGTTCGTGGGCAGCGGCCGCGCCGAACCCGTGGTGACGTGGCGCATCGTCGACGCTGGCGCGTCGGGCAAAGCGCTGCGGATCGAGGCGAAGCAAGCCGGCGGCGTGCAGGTCGCGCCGGGCGCTTATCATACCGAGCACACCGGCTGGACGCCCGAAGCGCCGGGCACGCACGCCTGGCCGCTCGCGCCGACGCACGGCTGGTACGACCTCATCCTCACCGCGCCGGGCGGATGGCGGCGTCGGCTGGCCGGGTGCGTCGCCGGACCGTGGGCCGCGATCAGCGATCCCGCCCAGGCATGATGTTTCGGAGACGATGGATGATCGACGTGCGCAAGGCATTGCTCGCCTGTGCCGCCCTGGCCGGCATCGGCGGCATCGCGTCGGGGCAGAACGCGTCGCCGCCGTCCGGCGCCGCCAACCCCGATGCCGATCGGCTGAGCGAGGCGCCGCTCAATGGAATGCGGGTGCTCGGATCGCACAACTCCTACCGACCCGCCTTTACCGCCGCCTCGCTCGCCGAACAGCGAGCCGTGCTGCGCGAGCAATCGGCCGGCGTGGAATATGGCCATCCGCCGATCGCGCGCCAGCTCGATCTCGGCCTGCGCCAACTCGAATTCGATCCGCTCGCCGATCCGCATGGCGGGCTCTACGCCGCACCCTATGTCGGCCAGCCCGATCGCTATGCCGCGATGCTCCGCCCCGGCCCCAAAATACTCCACGTACCCTTCGTCGACCGGCGCACGCTTTGCCTGACGATCGCCGAATGCCTGACGCAAGTCGCACGATGGTCCCGCGCGCATCCCGGGCACCATCCGATCGTCATCACGATCAATCCGAGTGAAGGGCATACCGATAATCCCATCATGCCAGACCTCCCCGCGTTCGACGAAACCGCGCTTGCCGCCGTCGATGCCGCCGCGCTCGCCGCGTTCGGGCCGCAGGGCCTCGTCACGCCCGATCAGGTTCGCGGCCGCCACGCGAGCTTGCGCGACGCGGTGACGCATGACGGCTGGCCGAGCGTGCGTGCCACGGCGGGCAAGGTGCTGCTGGTGCTCGATGCGGGCGGCACCGTGCTGGATCGGTATCGCCATGGGCATGCATCGCTACGCGGTCGCGTGATGTTCGGCTTTTACCCGGAGGACGCACCTGAAGCGGCCTTCCTGAACATCCAGGATCCGAGGCGGGATGAGACCGCGATCCGCCGTGCGGTCGCGGCGGGGTTCATCGTGCGAACCCGTGCCGATGCCGAAACCGTCGAGGCGCGCGCGCATGATCGGTCGCGGCTGGAGGCGGCGTCGCGCTCCGGCGCGCAGATCATCAGCACGGATTACTATGCCGGAGCGGACGATCCGCTGAAGCTCAATTTCGTCGTCCGGCTGGCGCGTTGACGTTAAAACGAAACGTCCAGAAGACTGTCACAAAAATAGCCATGAGCTGGAACCGTCCCGCCACAGAGCGCTGATAGCGGCACCTCCGTCGCAGCCCGCCACGCCGCTTTGGTGAAGGCACGCGCGACGGGGGGCCCACATATCATGAAATTCCGCACGACCGCGCGATTGCTGCTGCTTTCCTCAGCCTTAACCATTCCAGCGCTCGCTCATGCGCAGGCGCAGGAGTCCACCACCGCCGATGCCGACGCACCCGGCCGCGAGACGATCATCGTGAAGGGGAGCCGCCAGAAGGGCAGCCTCGAACAAGAGCAACTGGCCTCGCCCAACGCGGTCGCCGAATTGAGTGCCGCGAAGATCGAGCAGGCGCCGGACGTCAACCTCGCCGAATCGCTTGCGCGCCTGCCCGGCGTCAGCGTGTTCAACGGTGGACAGGGCAACACCAACAGCGTCGCGACGGACATCGCCGGTCGCGGCCAGGGCAATTACGTCGCGCTGCGCGGGATGGACGCCGAATATAACATCAACCTCATCAACGGTGTCGAAGGCGCGCAGGGCATGCCGTTCAGCCGCCAGGTGCCGCTCAACCTGCTGCCGCCCAGCGGCATGCACCGCATCGTCGTCAACAAGACCTTCCTGCCCGCGCTCGACGGCACCGGGATCGGCGGCTCGATCGATTTCCGCACCCCCACAGCCGCCGATTTCGACCGGCCGACGGTGTTCAACGTGTCGGTGACCGGGCGCCTCGCGTCGCGCGCGCGCGATTACAAGCGGGATGCCGACGGCGAGACCGCGACTGCCGAATTCGCGAAGACCTTCGGTGCGTCCAAACAGTTCGGCTTCTATGTGTCGGGCTATTATGACCGCACCAACTTCACCAACAGCATCGTCGACGGCGTGTATCCCGCTGCCACCAACGGACAATGGACCTATGCGCTGCAAAACGTCGACGGCACCAGCGCCGCCCCAGGCTCGCGCGCGGACAACCTCACGTCGCTGGGCGTGAACGCGGGTTTCACCAACGGCCTCATCACGCGCCACGGCGGCAGCGCCTCGCTCGATTGGGCGCCGGACGAGAGCCAGCACTGGTACATCCGCGGCACCTATGCGCGGAATGATATCAAGCAGGATTCCTATTACGAGCAGATCTACGCCGACAGCACCAGCCGCACGCAAATCGGCACGACCGGCACCTATGCGACGAACATCACCCAGCTTCGCCCGCGCTATTATTTCAGCACCTCGCCCGAACAGGCGCTGCTCGCCACCGCGCAACTGGGCGGCGACCTCAAACTCGGCAAGCTCACGCTGCGCCCCAACGCCTTCTTCAGCGCGGGCGAATATAATGCGCCGGACCATCAGGAAATCTCGGCCCGTAAACCCAATAGCGGCAGCTCCCTGCCCTATAGCGGCACGACGATGTTCACCTACCGCGACGGCCAGCCGATCCTGATCGGCTCCGCCGCGCAATATGCGTTCTTCGACGGGATCGCCACCTACAACGCCCGCCGCGCCGGTGAACTCTCCGCCGAATTCAGCCATCAGACCAAATGGGGCCTGAAGCTCGACGGCGATATCGACGTGGATGCCGGCGTGTTCAAGACGATCAGCTTCGGCGCCAAATATCGCGACGCCTATCGCAAGCACACCTACAACGATTATTCGTCCAATCGCGTCTTCGATGCCGCCGGGCACGAGGTAAGCTGGTCGACGCTCAATATCTTCGATGGCAGCGCGTCGCAGGTGGTGCCCGGTCTCTACAATTTCTCGGCACCGCTCATTAACCGAAGCGCGCTCGACAGGCTGTTCAACGCCGATATCGCGCAGAACTACGGAAGGCTCGCCGACGCGGACGACAGTTGCAGCGATCCCGGCTCGGTCGCCGGCAATGTCAACAACCACAACTGCAACACGCAAAGCGGGCATGAGCGTGTCACGTCCGGCTATGCCATGGCCACGTTCGGCGTCGGGATCGGTCAGGTACTCGTCGGCGCGCGCTACGAGCATACCGACATCACCAACATCTACTGGACGCTCCCGACGGACGGCGCCGGCAATGAGATCATCGGCACTTTCGCGTCGAGCAAGACCACGTACGACAAGCTCTTGCCGAGCCTACAGGTCAATCTACGGCCGAGCGAGCGGCTCGCGCTGCGCATGTCGGTGTCGCGCACCTATATGCCGCCCTCGTTCTTCCAATTGGCCGGCGGCCAGCGGATCTCCAAGTCGGGCGGCGGCGCCGAAGCGGGCGGCACCACCAGCATCACGCAGGGCAACCCGGACCTGAAGGCGATGGAGTCGACGAATTTCGATGCCTCGGTCGAATTCGCCAGCAACACCACGGCGCTGTCGGTGAGCGCTTTCTACAAGGCGCTCGACAACTTCTTCTACTCGCAGGTCAACAACTACGCCAACGTCTCGACCGAGACCGGTGCGACGACGATCTCCAAACCGGTGAACGGCGGCAGCGGCAACGTCTATGGCGTGGAACTGGCGGGTAGCGTCACGATCGAGGCGGCGCCCGCCCTTCCCGGAAGCGTCGTCCTGTCGGGCAACGCCACGTTCGAGGGGTCGCGCGTCGATCCGAAAGGCGGCCTCTCCCCGAACGAGCGCCTGCTCTACCAGCCCGATCTCACCGCCAACGCGCAGGTTTCATATCTCTTCGGCGGTCTGCGCGCCGATCTCTCGTACCGCTACACGAGCGATTATGTGTATCAATATGCGGTGATCGGCGGTTCCAGCGATCTCGATGGCTGGGTCCATGCCCGCTCGCAGCTCGATCTGCATGTCGCCTACGCCTTCGGCCCCGCCAAGCTCGAAGGCGCAATCTCGAACCTCGCCAACGAGCGCAGCTATTATGCCACGATCGGACGTTCCAGCAGCACGATCGGCGCCATCGTGGATTCGGGCCGGACCTTCACGCTGGAAGCCTCCTACCAGTTCTGAGGAGATGCGGTCGGGGCGGCTGGCTATCACCCGCCCCGATCCGCCGACTGCCAAGACACCCGTCGTCGCCACTAACGCGCCGACAGTGCGATCCGGCTGGCGTGTTTCGGCGCGAGAATCGTGAAGGAAACGGTCTTGGCGGCGCTGTCCACAATCGCTTCGGTCTGCCTACCATCATGCTCGACATCGGCCCGTCCGGACCATCCGTGGACCGTAACGGCGATTTTCGTCCACCACGGCGTGAAATGTCCAGCGCGTGGATCGAAATCGATCGAGAGGCCGTGCGGGCTCGCGGCACAGCGCACCGTCTGACGCAGGAAGGCGTGCCGAGCATAGCCGAGGGTGTGACCGTCATCCTCATAGAGCGTCCCTGCGCAGTCATCGCCCGGATAGACGTCCAGCCGCAGTGGTCCGCTCGGAGTTTCCGCCGTGCTCTGTACCAGCGGCTGGCGTGGCAGAATCGTGCCCGCGCGGACGAAGACAGGTAGCCGTTCGAGCCGCGGCGTCTCGATCACCTTGTCGCCGCGCGTGTGCGCGGTCGGAACCGCCTGCGTCGCCGACTGGATCGGCCCTTCGGCGTCCAACTCAGGGGTTCCGACCCGCTGGCCGCTCCAATAATCGAACCAGCCGCCCGCGGGCAGGCAGACATCATAGGTCTGCGGCGATTCCGGGTTCGGCGGCGGCGCGATCAGCAGCGCCTTTCCGAGCGTGAACATCATGGACTGGTTGCACGAAGCGTTGAGCGCCGACGGGTAATCATAGAAGACCGGCCGCATGATCGGGTCGCCCAGACGGCTGTTCTGATCGGCGAGCGCGTAGAGATACGGCATCAGCCGGTAGCGTTCCTCGACGAAGCGGCGGCGGATCGCGAGATGATCGGGGCCATCGACCCACGGCTCCACCCGCGGCGTGCCGGTGGCGCTATGGTCGCGGAACACGGGGGTGAAGGCACCGATTTCGAACCAGCGGGTGAGCAGCTCGGCGCTGGGGCCACCCGCGAAACCGCTGACGTCGGCGGCGCTGTACGCGAAGCCCGACAGACCGAGGTTGAGGATCTGGTGGATCGACAGCTTCAGATGATCCCAGGTCGCGCTGTTGTCGCCGGTCCAGGTAACCGCATAGCGCTGGCCGCCCGCATAGCTGGCGCGGGTCATGACGAACGGGCGCTCGTCGGGGCGCAGCTTCAGCAGCCCGTCGTAGGTGGCGCGGGTATTCTCCATGCCGTAGACGTTGTGGATCTCGCGGTGGTCGGTCACGCGCGGCGCGAAATCGTCGCTGGCGATACGGTGACGGGTGTCGAGCGGCATGGTTTTGGTCGGCGTCGCGAAGATCGCCGGCTCGTTCATGTCGTTCCAGAAGCCGGCGATGCCGCTGTCGACGAAGCCGTTGAACAACCCGCCCCAATAGTCACGCCCCGCCTTCTGCGTGAACTCGGGAAACACCGATGGCCCCGGCCACACCGGCGCGACATAGGTGCTGCCGTCCGGGTTCTTGACGAACGCATCCTGCGCCAGCCCGCTCTGATAAGGCGCATAGCCTTCATCGACCTTGGCGATGTGCAGGTCGGTGATCGCGACCAGCTTGATCCCGGTCTTGCCCATCTCCCGGACGAGTCCGGGCAGGTCGGGGAAGGTCTTGGGGTTGCTCGTGAACGGCCGGTTGCGATCCTGATAGTCGATATCGAGCCAGATCACGTCGGTCGGGATGCGGTCGGCGCGCAGCCGGGCGGCGATACCGCGCACCTCATCCGCCGACATGTAGCTATAGCGCGACTGTTGGTAGCCGAACGCCCATTTCGGCGCGAGCGGCGGCCGGCCGGTCAGGTCGGCGTAGCGGCGGGTGACTTCGGCCACCGAAGGGCCGGCGATGAAATAATAATCGATCGGGCCGTCGGGGCCGCCGAACTGAAGCGTGTCGGCGTCGCGGTGGCCGAAGTCGAACCAGGTGCGGTACGTGTTGTCGAGCAGGAAGCCGTAGCTGCCCCCCGCCCCGCCGGTCGCGATGAAGAACGGGATGGACTTGTAGATCGGGTCGTCGGCACTGGTGAAGCCGAACGCGTCGGTGTTCCAGTCGACGAAAGCGTGCCCGCGCCGGTCCAGCCCCTGAGTCTTGTCGCCCAGCCCGAAGAAGTGTTCGGAGACCGGCAGTGTCTTGGCGATGGTGAACGCCGTGCCGTCGAGCTTCGCCGGGGCCGCATCGGCCGAGATCACCTTGCCGTCGAGCGTTTCGAACGACACGCCGCCGGTCGTACCAACGCGGACGCGAACGCTGGCGGTGGTGAAACCGTCGGGGGTGGCGGTGACCTTCACCGCCTGCCTGCGCACCGCCGCTGGCACCGCCCAACTCGCATCCTCGGGATATTTCCCGTCCTTGGCGATGCGCACCCGGATCAGCCCGTCGGTAAGCGCCGTCAGCCGCGTCGCGGTGGTAGCGGTGCGGATTTCGACGCCGTCGCTATGCGGCGTAAGCACAGGAGCGGTGCTCTGCTGCGCATATGCCGCCGGAATGCCGCCGAGACACGTCGAGACGGCGAGAAGCAAGGCGAGACGTTTCATGGCAAATCCTTGTGCAACGGATGGTGCTCGTGCGCGGTGAGGGTCACGCGGACGTCGTCGTTCTCGGCTCGGCTGATGATCGCGATCATCGCCGCACCACCAATCCCGAAAACGCGGGAAGGCGCACCATGTCAGCGTCGTTCGCCGCGAGGATCGTTTCGCCCGTGGCGGTCGGCCCCGGCCAGTCGCGCGGCGTCTCGCCCAGATTGAACACGCACAGCAGGCGCTCGCCGCCCTCCTCCCGTTCGAACGCGATCACCGCATCATCGCTGTGGACGACGCGGATGCTGCCCCGGCGAAGCGCCGGATGCGCGTTGCGCGCGGCAATCACCGTCCGCGTCCAGTGCAGCAACGAGCCTGCGTCCGCCTGCTGCACATCGACCGCCAGGGCGCGATGATCGTCGCCGAACGGCAGCCACGGCTTCGCCGCGCCGCTCCCGAAACCCATGTCGGGCGCCGCGCCGATCCATGGCATCGGCGTACGCGCCCCATCGCGCGACAGCGTCATCGGCCAGTTGGCGATCGCCTCGGGATCGAGCAACTCGGCGAACGGAATATCGACTTGGGTGAGGCCCAGTTCTTCCCCTTGATACAGGAAAATATTGCCGCGCAGCGCGACCAGCAACAGCATCTTCATGCGCGCGAACGCCGTGGCATGCTCAGGCACGGTCCAGCGTGACAGCGCACGCGGCGCGTCGTGATTCTCGAAGGCCCAGCTCGGCCAGCCGACGCCCGGCGCGTCGGGCCAATTGCCCACCGCATCGGCGATCAGCTCCGGGGTCAGCCGGTCGGCATAGAGAAAGTCGAAGCCATAGGCGCTGTTGAGGCGCGTATCTCCCGCGGTGAACGCTTTCATCTCGCGATCGCTGTCGTCGCCGCCGACCTCCGCCACCGTGAACCGCGCGCCATATTCGTCGAGGAGGGCGCGGATACGCTCGAGCAGCCCGAGAATGTCGGGATGACCTTGGTTATAGAGCTTGAGCTGGAAATCGAACGGCCGCGTGCGGGCGCGATTGGTGTCGGGCGCGGGCGGGTTATCGGTCAGTGCGGGATCATGCATCGCGAAATTGAGCGCATCCAGGCGGAAGCCGTCGACCCCGCGATCGAGCCAGAAGCGCGCGGTCGCAAGCAACGCCTCCTGCACCGCCGGATTGTGCCCGTTGAGCTGCGGCTGATCCTTGAGGAAATTGTGCAGATAATATTGCTGGCGCCGCGCATCCCAGGTCCAGGCCGGGCCGCCGAACACCGATTGCCAGTTGGAAGGCGGGGTGCCGTCGGGCTTCGCATCCGCCCAGACATACCAGTCCGCCTTGTCGCCAGAGCGCGCGGCGCGGCTCTGCTGAAACCATGCGTGCTGGTCCGAGGTGTGTGAATAGACCTGGTCGATGATGATCCGAAGGTCGAGCGCGTGCGCGCGGGCGATCAACGCATCGAAATCGGCGAGCGTCCCGAAGATCGGGTCGACATCGCGATAATCCGCCACGTCATAGCCGAAATCCTTCATCGGCGACGTGAAGAAGGGGGACAGCCACACCGCATCGACGCCAAGTGACGCGACATGATCGAGATGCGCGGTGATGCCGGCGAGATCACCGATGCCGTCACCGTTCGAATCGGCGAAACTGCGCGGGTAGATCTGGTAGATCACGGCCCCCTTCCACCAGGGAGTCGCGGTCTGTGCACGGGCAAGGGTCATCGGATTCATTCGCTGGGGACGGCCGCGCAGATGGCATAGCCAAGGGGCGGCAGGATGACACGCGCCGAGCCGGGCGCGGCGGCCGCGCCCGGACAGGCGCCGGCGAGCGCGGCGAACCGCACGGACCGCGTGCCGACCGCGACATTCTGCGCGATCGGCGCGGTGCTGGTGTTGACCGCGACGAGGATCTCACGTCCGTCGTCATCACCGCGCGTGAAGGCGAGCAGACCCGGCTTGTCCGTCGTGAAGCGCACCACCGTCCGGCCACGGCGAAGCTGCGCATGGTCGCGGCGCAGGCGCGACAGTTTGGCGATCGTGGCGAAGATCGGATTGTCCTGTCCGAAATGCGCCGTGGCCGTGGTTGTGTTCGTGCCGATCAGCCGATTGCTGTTGTAGCGCGCGACCTGGCTCGCGAACAGATCCTCGCGCGAGTCCCGGTCCCCGCCGTGGCCGGTGAAGCCCTGTTCGTCGCCCGAGTAGATCGTCGGCACACCGCGCGCGGCGAGCAGCAGGACGTGCGCGAGCGTGAGGCGCTGAAGGCGCTCCGCCTCGCTGGCGTGTGGCCATGCCTGGTCGAGCATATAGCCGATCCGCCCCATGTCGTGATTGCCGAGGAAAGTCGGCAACTGCCGCGCCCCCGCCTCGCCGCCCTCGTAAAGCACATCGCCATCCACCCACTTGGCGAACACATCGGTTCCCGCCTTCCCCGACAGCAGTGCGCGCGCCGCCGCCTGAAAGGAAAAGTCGAGCACCGCCGGCAGCGTGTCGCGCCGGGTATATTCAGCGGTGTAGCCGGGATCGACCGCCTCGGAATAGACTTCGCCGAAGATGTGGAAGTGCGGGATGCCGCGCGCGGCGGCCCGGGCCTGCATCGCGGGCACGAAACGCTGCCAGAACTCCGGATTCACGTGCCGCGCCGTGTCGATCCGAAAGCCGTCGATGCCGAACCGGTCGATCCAGCTCCCGTAGATCGCGATGAACCCGTCGATCACGCGCGGGTCTTCGGTCATCAGATCATCGAGACCGGCGAAATCACCGAACCGCGCGGATTCCCCGGCAAAGGTCGAGTCACCACGATTGTGGTAATAGCGCGGGTAATTGAGCCAGGCGGGCACCTTCACCTTGGCCTCGGCGGCGGCGACGAACGGCGTGTAGGCATAGCTCGGGTCGGTGAGCGCCGCGAAATTCTCGGGCGTCTCCACCGCGTCCCCCTGAAACTGGGGGTTTATCGCCTTGCCGCTCACGCCGCCCTTGCGCGAATAGGGGTAATCCGCCTTGCTGCGATAGGCGCACGGCCTGCCGACGCATTCGCGATACTGGATCACGTCCGCCGTATGGTTGGCGATGATGTCCATATAGACCTTCATCCCGCGCGCATGTGCCGCATCGACCAGCGCCTTGAACTCGGCCTCGGTCCCGAAATGCGGATCGACCGTGGTGAAGTCGGTGATCCAATAGCCGTGATAGCCCGCGCTCTCGTGACCCGGCGGCCCCTGCACGGGCTTGTTCTTCAAGACCGGCCCGATCCAGATCGCGGTCGCGCCAAGCGCCTCGATATAGTCAAGCCGCTCGGTCAGCCCTCTGAGATCGCCGCCATGATAGAAGCCCGCGTCGCTCGGGTCGTAGCCGGTGACCAGCCGGTCGCCGGTAAGGCCGCCGCGATCGTTCGACGGGTCGCCGTTCTCGAAGCGGTCGGGCAGCACGAAATAGATCACGTCATCCTCGGGCGGGCGCGCGCGGACCACGTCGATCGGTACGGCCGCCGGCCCGGCCAGCGCCATCAGCAGCGCGGCGACGACGCTCATGCCGCCACCGGCAGCGGCGCGGCGCAATGGCCCGCGATGAAGTCGGCGTGGCTCGGCATCTGCGCCACCTCGCGCGCGTTGAGCTTGTCTATCGTGTCCATGAACTCGGCGAGGTCCGCAGCCGGAACCGCGTCGGCGAGCGGATGATGTCCCGCCGGCATCACGCCCTGCCCCACCAGGACCTGCAACCAGCCGACCTCGGTGAACAGTTCCTCATGCTCACGCGTGATATGGCCATTGCCGCGCCACAGCGCGATCTTGGCGGCGAGCGTTTCGGGCAATTCCATCTCGCGGCACGCCCGCCAGAACGGCTCGCTACGATCATTGGCGTGATAATGCAGGATGATGAGGTCGCGGACCCGCTCATACTCGAAATCGCTCTGCCGATTGAATTCGGCGCGGTCGGCCTCGGCGATCGAGCGGGCCGGAAGCAATTTCATCAACCGCGAGATCGCCGACTGGATCAGATGGATGCTCGTGGATTCGAGCGGTTCCATGAAGCCGGCGGCCAGCCCGATCGCGACGACGTTGCGGTTCCACATCTTCCGGCGCTTGCCGGTACGGAACGGGATCGGCCGCGGTTCGGCGATCGCCTCCTCATCGAGCCCGGCGAGGAGTGTCGCGGTCGCCTCGTCCTCGCTCAGATGCGCGGAGGAATAGACGATGCCGTTGCCGGTGCGGTGCTGCAACGGGATCCGCCACTGCCAGCCTGCGGCCTTGGCGGTGGCGCGCGTGTAAGGCGTCAGCGCCCCGCCCCGCGCCGAGGGCACCGCGATCGCGCGGTCGCATGGCAGCCAGTGAGACCAGTCATCATAGCCGGTCTTGAGCGTCTGCTCGATCAGCAACCCGTGAAAGCCGGTGCAGTCGATGTAGAGGTCGGCGCCGAGCGCGGTGCCGTCCTCGAGCACCAGCCGCGACACGTCGCCCGTCGTATCCTGCTCGACGCGGACGATCTTGCCCTCGACGCGGTTCACCCCCCGCGCCTCGCTGTAGCGCCGCAGATGGCGGGCATAGAGTGCGGCGTCGAAATGAAAGGCGGAGGGCATGTCCGGCAGCAGCCGCGCTGTCCTCGCAGGCCCGCGCTGCATCCGCTCGGCCAGTGCCGCCTGGTTGTTGAGCGAATAAGCGGTAAGCTCGCCCGCCGCGCCCAGCCCGCGCGCGCGCAACCAATATTGGTGGAACGGCAACAAGCCGACATCGCGACCGACCGCGCCGAACGCATGCATGTAGCGGTGCCCCGGCCGAAGCCAGTCGACGAACTCGATCCCGAGCTTGTACGTCCCTTGCGTTGCGCGCAGGAATGCATCCTCGTCGAGCCCGAGCGCATCGTTGAACAGCCGGATCTGCGGGATCGTCGCCTCGCCGACCCCGACCGCGCCGATCTCCTCGGATTCGACCAGATCGATTTCGAACCCCACCTCCAGGAACCGTGCGAAGGTCGCCGCGGCCATCCACCCGGCGGTGCCGCCGCCGGCGACGACGATTCGGATAGGATCAGTCATGTCCGCGTCCCCGCTTCAACTACGTCAGGCAGCGCAACGGCGGACAACGAAAACACATTGTCCGCCGTTCCGATCGGTTCAGAACTTGTACGTGATGCCCAAGTAATAATCACGACCATAGCGCTGGTAATCGATCACCTGACGCGGGTCGTCATTCTGGTAGGTCACGAACGGACGATCGGTCAGGTTCTTCGCTTGCGCCAGGATCGCGAAATTCTTGAGGAAGCCGCTCTGGAATTCATAGCCGATCTGCGCATCGAGGATCGCTTCGGCACGCGCCGTGCGATACGTCGGTGTCGCCGACAGGCCCGCGACTTCCGCCAGGAAGGACGAGCGGTAGCGATAGTTCACGCGCGCCTGGAACCCGTGCTTCTCGAAATATACCGTGCCGCTGCCGGTCCACTTCGACAGGCCGGGCAAGGTGATCGCCTGCGTCGGGTTGCTCGCGAACTTGATCGCGGAGTCGGTATAGTTCCCCGATACGAACACCCCGAACCCGTCGAGCGCCTCGGCGATCATCTTGAACGGCACCGATACGGTGCCCTCAAGCCCGATCACGCTGCCCCGCCCCGTGTTGGCCGGGGCGGAGACCACGCCGTTGGTGAGGCGGTTGCCGGTCACGATCGCCTGCTGCGCTTGCGTCAGCGCAGGCAGCAGCGCCGAGAAATCATAGGAATAGGCGTTGTTCGGATCGACGAAATCGGTGAGATGCTTGTAATATCCCGACAGCGCGACATAGCCGCCGCCCCGGAAATATTGCTCGAACGACAAGTCGATGTTGGTCGATTTGTAGGGCCGCAACGCGACATTGCCGCCCGTCGAACTGAACACCGGGTTGAGGCCCGGATTGGTGTTGCCAAGCTGGATGTTCGAGGTGTTGATCGCGACATCCTGCGTCACGCGCTCCTGGTCCAGCCGCGGCCGGACCATGGTCTGCGAGGCGCCGATCTTCACATAGCCCAGCGGCACCAGTTCGACCGCCATTGTCGCCGACGGCAGCACGTTGGTGTAGCTGACCTTCTGCGATGCCGGCGCGTTGGTCACGACGCCTGCGACGACGCTGGCGATCTGCCCATCCGACCGCTGCTCGCTGCGGACGACTTGTGTGCCGATCGAGCCCTTGAGCGCCTTGCCCCCGACCTCGCCGTCGATGTTGATCTTGGCATAGCCGGTATAGACATTCTCGATCACGACATTGTCGCGGACCAGCGAACTCGGGCGGCCATCATAAGCGCTGTTGTAGCTGTTGTTGTACAGGTACAGCGGGTCGAGCGCGAGCGCGGCGGGAACCCCGAGATAGGCGAGCGGAACCGTGCCGATCACCGCCTCTGACGGGATCGTGGCCGAGGTCTCGGCGGCGTTGCTCACCAGGCACGTCGTTCCAGTCGCCTTGGGGCACAGGAAATAGGATTGGTAGGCACTGGTCTTTTCACGCCGGCTGTAATTGCCGCCGACTTCCCAGCTCTTGACGATGCTGTTGTCGAACTCGCCGTTCAGGCTGGCGCGGAGCGACTTGAGATCGTCCTTGAAGCTCGGGCGATTGAGGAAACCCGCCTGAACCACCGGCTGCGTGCCGTTATAGCCCCAACCCTGCGGATCGGTCAGCTTGAAGATGTTGGTATTGGCATAGTCGAGCGTCGGGACGACGCGATAGGCGCCATTGCCCTGCCGCGTCAGGTTGACCGTGTCGCCGACCCCCGACGCGCCATAGCCCGTGCCGGTATAGGTCTCGAGCAGGAAGTCGGTCCGCTTGGCGTGGCTCCAACTGGCGTCGACGTTCAGATGAATCGTGTCGGTCAGCTTCAGGTCGTTGTTCCAGCCGAGCGAGTAATTGTCGGCCTTGCGCTGATTATAGTCGTTGCGCTGGATGGCATGGACGTTGGTGAACTGGATCGTGTCGGCGAACCCGCCCGACGCGGTGACCGCGCCGCGATGCGCCGCCGTGGCATAGCCTGCCGAGGTCGGGTCGTTGTTGACGTTGCCGTCGAGCGGGAACTCGATTCCGCGCAGATGCTGCGTCTCCTCGAAATGCGAATAGAGCGCGTCGAAGGTCGAGTGAAACCGGTCGGATGGCTGCCATTCGATCGTCGCCACGCCGCCATAGCGCTTCAACTCGTTGGACTGGACATAGGGCTTTGCACCGGTGACGATGAACGGGCTCGCCGCCGTGCCCGCGCCATTATAGCCCCAGGCGTTGTAGCGTTCGTCCTGCGACGGTGCCGAGGTCGCCGAGCCGCCGATCGCAATGCCGAGCGTGTCGTTCGCGAACTTGTCGACATAGGTGGCCGACACGCGATAGCCGTAGCGCGAACCGTCGGGATTGAGCTTGTCGATCCCGTTCATCTGGCCACGGGCGCTGACCGCGATGACGCGCTTGGGCTGGTCGAGCGGGCGCAGCATCCGCAGATCGACCGTTCCCGCGATACCGGCGGCGATCAGCGACGCATCGGCCGATTTGTAGACGTTCACCGTCTTGAAGAACTCGGAAGGATATTGGTCGTATTCGACACCGCGATTGTCGCCGACGGTGACCTGCTCGCGACCGTTCAGAAGCGTGGTCGAAAAATCGGGGCCGAGGCCACGGATCGAAAGACGCTGGTCGCGGCCCTCGAGCCGCTGGGCGGTAACGCCGGGCAGCCGCGCCAGCGAGTCCGCGATCGACACGTCGGGCAGTTTGCCCACGTCCTCTGCCGAGATGGAATCGACGATCAATACCGACTGGCGCTTGATCTTGGCGGAGGAATCGAGACCGGCGCGGATACCCGTCACGACGACGTCGCCCGTCTCAGGCGCAGGCGCGACCGGCCCGGCCGGCTGGGGATTCGGCTCGGCCTGGATGGGCGTCGCCTCGATCTGCGCCGGCGCGGTGCTGTCCGCGTTCGCGGTGCCGGGCGCAATCTGGGCGTGGACGGTGCCGGGCAAGAGCATGGCGGCGACAAGTGCGGTCCCGCTGACGCGGAGCGCAAGACGGCTACGCGCGGGAGCGCCGCGCGGCGTGGAATTGATCATGATGGTCCCCTTCGGCGGGGTCCGGCCCCGCGCATCCTCGACAGGTGAAGTCTGTGTCCTCGACGTCATTGAAGCGCGTCGAATTGCTGAAGCGGCTATATGCGCGCCAGCATCGTTGCAAAAGGAACGGGCATACGTATTCAAGGATTATGCATACTGCCTGCCCCCCGTGCGGCGTCGTCCCCGCCGCCCGTCCGCGATGACCAAACGCCCGACCTCGTTCGACATCGCCCAGCTCGCCGGCGTGTCGCAGCCGACCGTCTCGCGCGCGCTGCGCGGGATGAAGTCGGTTAATGTGCAGACCCGTCAGCGGATCGAGGCGATCGCGAAGAGCCTGCATTATGCCGTCGACAAGAACGCCTCGTCCTTGCGCAGTCAGGCGTCGAACACGCTCGCCCTGCTGTTCTTCGAGGAGCCGGCCGATGACGATGCCACCATCAACCCGTTCTTCCTCTCGATGCTCGGGTCGATCACCCGCGCCTGCGCGCGCGCGGGTTACGACCTGCTGATCTCGTTCCAGCAATTGTCGGGCGACTGGCACGTCGATTATCAGGACAGCCACAAGGCCGACGGCATCATCCTGCTCGGCTATGGCGATTACGAGACCTATCGCGCGCGGCTCGACCATCTCGCCGAGCAGGGCACGCATGTCGTGCGCTGGGGTGCGATCGGTACCGGCCCGGCGGGAATCACGGTCGGCTCCGACAATCGCGGCGGCGGCGCGCTGGCAACCGCACACCTCATCGGGCGAGGACGGCGACGGATCGCGTTCCTGGGCACGACGGATGCCCGCTACCCCGAGGTCAGCGACCGCTATCACGGCTACCGCGACGCCTTAGCGGCAGCGGGATTCGTCGCCGAACCGGAACTTCAGATCGACGCGGTCACCACCGAAGCGGCCGGCCAGGCGGCCGTCGAGGAACTGGCGCGGTGCGGTATCGGCTATGACGCGATCTTCGCGGCGAGCGACAGCATCGCGATCGGCGCGATGCGCGCGCTGTCCATGCAGGGGCGCACCGTGCCGGGAGACGTCGCGATCGTCGGCTTCGACGACCTGCCCTCCGCGCAGCTCACCAGCCCGCCGCTGTCGAGCGTCACGCAGGACACGCGCAACGCGGGCGAAGCCCTGGTCGGCACGCTGCTCGCGCGCTTACGCGGCGAACCGGTCGACACCGCGCCGCTGCCGACGCGGCTCGTCGTTCGCGCCAGCAGCGGAGGATAGCGCGCCCTCTCATCAAGAGGGCGAAATTGCACAGGCTCAGTCGTCGAACAGGAACAGGTTCAGCGTGAGCCGCCCGATCAGCGGGTCGGCGCTCAACGTCACCTTGGGCGGCAGGTACGCGCAGTGCAGCATGTTCCCCGAATAGATCAGTGCCCGATTGCGCCGCCCCGCATGTAGCGCGATCTGCTCATAGAGCGGCGTGTCTCCCGCGATATACGCAGGCGCGGGTATGCCGTGCGTTCCCACCCCCTCCTCCAGCGCCGCCTTGAAAGAACCGAGCCGCGCGGAATCGACGCTTTCATAGCCGGTGGCGCGCTGGCGATAGAAGGCGGTGCCGCCCTGCTGCCCCTCACCAAGGAACAGCAGCACGGCGATCCGGCCCGGCTCGACACCGTCGAAATGCGGCAGCCGTTGAATCGGCGCGAGATCGGCCGGCCGGGTGGTCACCAGGGAATAATAAGCCTCCGAGACCGCCGGCGCCGGGTCGAGCCCGAAATGCTGCGCCAGCAACGGCGCGACACGCCGCCGCATCGTCTCGGCGAGCCGCGCCGGTGCGGGTGCGCGTATGCCGGGATAGTGCGGGCCGATTTGGCCCATCTTCAGGCTCGCCGCATCGTCGCGCAGCACGTCGGGGTCGGGCCAGAAATCGTCGATCACCACCAACGGGCGCTGCTCGGTGCCGTGCAGGTGGAGGATGGGATCGCGCATGGCGCGGCATGTGCCGGATCTCGCCACCCGCACGCAAGCGCCGCCATGCACCGCGTACCTGCGGTATTCGTATGCAGGGTTGTGCCGGTGGTCATCGGGCGGCAGGCTCGAACACGCGGATCGTCGTGCCGACAAGCGACGACCGATGGGGAGTCGAGTCTTGAACGAGAAACCAGTGCAGGGCTTCGCCGGCCTGTGGGACATCAGCTTCGGCTTCTTCGGGCTGCAGATCGGCTTCGCGCTCCAGAACGCGAACATGAGCCGCATTTTCCAGACGCTCGGGGGCTCGCTCGATGACCTGTCTTATCTCTGGGTCGCCGCGCCGCTTACCGGGCTGCTCGTCCAGCCAATCATCGGCCATTACAGCGATCGGACCTGGAACCGCTTCGGCCGCCGCCGTCCGTATTTCTTCGCTGGCGCGGTTCTCGCCGCGCTCGCCTTGTTCGTGATGCCCGAGGCGCGGATTCTGTGGTTCGCGGCGGTCACCCTCTGGGTTCTGGACGCTTCGATCAACGTGTCGATGGAGCCGTTCCGCGCCTTCGTGGGGGATATGCTGCGCAAGGATCAGCACACCGCCGGCTACGCGCTGCAGACCGCGTTCATCGGCGCGGGCGCGGTGGTCGGTTCGATCTTCCCGTTCGTTCTTTCGCGGCTCGGCGTGTCGGAGGATGCGATCGGCGGCGTCCCAGACACGGTACGCTACAGCTTCTGGTTCGGCGGCGCGGCGCTGCTGCTCGCGGTGTTGTGGACGGTCGGCAACGTCCGCGAATACAGTCCCGAACAAATGGCCGGCTTCGGCGAGCGCGCGCCGTCGGGGGCCGAGCCGGTCCGTGCGCTCGCCGCGCGCGGCTTCGGCGGCGCCATCGCCTGGATCGTCGCGGGAGCGGCGGTCACCGCCGCGGTGCCCGAGTTCGCGCTGCAAAAGGAGCTGTACCTGCTCGGCGCGCTTCTGATCCTCTACGGGGCGGCGAGCATCGCGGCGATCATCCTCGCGCGCGGCGGCGCGGCCGGCAACGCGCTCAGCACGATCGTGGGGGACTTCTCGGAGATGCCGGAGGTGATGAAGCGGCTCGCGCTCGTGCAGTTCTTTAGCTGGTCCGCGCTGTTCATCATGTGGATCTTCACCACGCCGGTTGTCGCGCAGCGCATGTACGGGTCGAGCGACCCGACCAGCGCCGCCTATAATGCCGGCGCCGACTGGGTGGGCGTGTTGTTCGCCACCTATAACGCGATCGCCGCGATCGCTGCGCTGCTCATCCTGCCGGGGCTCGCCAGACGGATCGGCAAAGTGAAAACCCATATCGTCTGCCTGTCGTGCGGCGCGGCCGGCTTCGCGAGCTTCCTGGTGGTGCGCGATCCGCACCTGCTGCTGCTCAGCGAAATCGGCATCGGTGTCGCCTGGGCCTCGATCCTCGCCATGCCCTATGCAATTCTCGCCGCCAGCCTGCCGCAAGCCAAGCTCGGCATCTACATGGGGCTGTTCAACGTGTTCATCGTCATTCCACAATTGCTGGTGGCGACCGTCATGGGATCGGTGCTCAAGGCCTTTTTCCCCACCCAGCCGATCTGGACGATGGCGTTCGCGGCGGTCGTGCTGGCGATGGCCGCGCTCGCGATGCTACGCGTGCCCGAAACCTCGGGCGAAATGGCGGTAACCGCATACTAGGGGTTCATGTGCGGAAGACCGACCGGCAAGAACCGAGCGCGCTTTCCGCTCAGGGCACCGAAAGCGCTGCGTCCAGCCGGGCCGGGAACTGCGCGAACAACGCCCCGGCGAGCTTGCCGGCCACCGCATCGGGCGTTCCCGCGCGCGTCCCCTCCACCTGGGCGGTGACGGCGCTTCCGCTCCACACCGCGCGCTTCTCGCTCCGCAGCAGGATCGTGACCTTGAGTTCGGTGAGAACGAGGCCCCGGAGTTGATCTTTCCGGGTCGGCAATCGCATCCCCACGCCGACGCCCCAATTGGCGATCCCCGCCGCCGGCGCCGTCCCTTTGGTGCCGGAGGTCACGACGCCTTCGGACTTTCGCGTCACCGCGATGAGCGCGATGTAGCGGCTGTGGCTCGGCGCCGGCAGCGGGATGAAGTTCGCCTGCACGCTCGCCGCCTGGACCGCGTCGGCGAACACCGGGTCCGTATCACGCGCCGCCGCATCGCTGTCGCGCTCGACCGTTATCGTGCCCGGCGTAAGGTCGGCGGGCGCGCCGTCGAGCGGTGTCGCCGCGCCGAACAGGCCGGCCATGATCCACGGGAGCCACATCGTGTTGCCTCGCTCTCGGCGCCGATCCGCCCGCGACCGTGTCTAGAAGGCGCTGGCCCGGGAAACAAGCCGATAGCGCCCGGCCCGCCTCGGTCAGCCGCACGCGAATGCACGCGAGACGCCGGCGGAGAAAACGGGCATGATACTGCGAAACGGCCATAATGGAGAGCGCGGTGGAGAGCGATGTCACGAGACGCGGTGTAATGGGATTGGGCCTCGGCGCGGCGCTGACGATACCGGCGGCAGCGAGTTTCGCCGCCGCCACGCCGGCGCGGGCCAGGGCGCCGGGATCGGTCGGCATCGCGGTGGTCGGCCTCGGCAAGCTGAGCCTCGGGCAGATCCTGCCCGCGCTCAAGCTGACGAAGAATGCACATCTCGCCGCACTGGTCAGCGGCAAACCCGAGAAGGCGCGGAAAGTCGCCGCCGAGTTCGGCCTGCCCGACACGGCGATCTACACCTATGACACGTTCGATCGCATCGCCGACGATCCCGGCATTCAGATCGTCTACATCGTCCTTCCGAATTCGATGCACGCCGAGTTCACGATCCGCGCGTTCAAGGCCGGCAAGCATGTGCTGTGCGAGAAGCCGATGGCGGTCACGCTGGAAGAGTGCGAGCGCATGATCGCGGCGGGCAAGGCGGCGAAGCGCCAGTTGATGATCGCCTATCGTTGCCAGTTCGAGCCGGTGAACGTCACCGCGATGCGGATCCTGCGCGACGGCACGATCGGCACGCCGCGCCTCGTCAGCGCGGTGATGGGCAAGCAGACCGATCTGTCCGATCCGTCGGACGCATGGCGGCTCGACATGGCGATGTCGGGCGGCGGCGCGCTGGCGGACATGGGCATCTACGGCATCAACGCCACGCGCTATCTGCTGCTCGAAGAGCCTGTCGAGGTCCGTGGCTGGGCCCGCACCGACCGGAACGATCCGCGCTTCAAGACCGTCGATGACATGATCGCCTGGCAGATGCGTTTCCCCTCGGGCGCGATCGGCGAAGGTTCCTCGTGCTTCTCGCAGCCCGGCACGATGTCATGGCAGGCGATCGGCAGCGACCGGCGGCTGGTCGCCGATCCGGGCTGTTTCTATGGCGGCAACACGCTCAGGATCGTCGGCGGCAAGGGCGATGTCCAGCCGAGCGTGGCCGAGATCGACCAATTCGGCAACGAGATGAACTGGTTCGCGGACGTGGTGCGCGGGCGATCGCCGAACATCGCGCCCGGCGAGGAAGGCATGCAGGATATGCGGATCCTGCATGCCATCATGCGATCCGTCGCGAACGGCGGAGCGTCGGTCAAGATCGACGCCGGCTACAAGCGCGCCCACGATCCCGCGACCACGGTTGGTATCCGCACGTCGATCTGAGCGGAGTAGTGGCAAGGCGAAGATGGAATTTTCCCAGGATCACGGGGACGGCCGCCGCCGCCGCCTCTCCCTCCCTTCGTTACAGCCGGAACCGCACGCCGGCCGAGAACAGGCTCGCTTCCCAGCGCACGTCTCGCGGATATTCCGGCGATTTCACATAGCTGTGATACGGCGTTTGCAGCAGGTTGGTCGCGTCCACGGTGAAGGTCACCTTGTCGGTGATATTGTAGCTCGCCGACAGGTCGAGACGGCCCACCGCGTCCGAATAGACGGTGGTGAAGACGCCCGGCGCGCCGAAGCCGTCGACGTTCGCGCTGCGATAATTATACGCCAGGCGCACGCTCGTCGGCCCGAGTTCGTACAGGCCGATGATGTTGAAGCTGTATTTCGACACCCCCGGCAAGGTGTTGCGGCCACCCGCGAAGTTCGCCGCGGGCGGGAGCGTCTGCTGGCCGTCGATATAGGTGAAATTGGCCTGCGCACCGAATCCGCGCAGGGCGCCCGGCAGGAAGTCGAAGAACGTCGTCGCCGCCGCCTCGATGCCCTTGATCTTGCCCGATCCCGCGTTCGACGGGCGATACACTAGAATGTCGCCGAAGGGCGGCGTGTTCACCACCTGCGGCAAGGAATTGATGAAGCCCTGGATCTCACGGTAGAAGCCGGCGACCGATACCGATCCGGTGCGCGAGAAATAATATTCCAGCGACGCGTCATAATTGTTGGAGCGGATCGGTTGCAGTTCGGGGTTGCCGCCGTTGCCGGTGTAGGAGATGTTGCCGCCGATCGTGCCCTGCTGAACGGTCAGCGTCGGGTTGATCTGGTTGAAGCCCGGCCGGCTCAACGCTTCGGTACGCGACAGGCGCAGTTTCAACCGGTCGGTGAAGTGCACTTGCGCGCTGATGTTCGGCAGAATGTCCACATATTGCTGGGAGGAGTCGATCGGCACCAACACCGTGCCGTTCGCGGTCGGCAGCGAATTGGTGCCGTTCAGCTTGTTGCGGGTGACGATGACGCGTGCGCCGATCGCGCCGTCGATCGGAACACCGAGGTCGAACGCATATTTCAGTTGCGCATAACTGGTGAACACCTGTTCGCGTGCCTTGAAGGCGGAGAGCGGGTTGAGCAGCGGCCGTTCCGAGGCCCATGCCTGCCGCGTCGCCGGGTCGGCGCTGGTACGGGCCAGCGCCTGCCGGACGTAATCGCGCACGTCGTTGATGCGGTCGTTCAGGATGTCCGAGTTGGGCGCGAACCACGAGCGGAATTGCTGCACGTCATCGTTGTGAAAGCCGGGTTCGATCACCGCCCCATCCGACACACCGGGCACGCGCGAGATCGGATCACGCAAGCTGGCGAGCGAGGCGTTGCGGTCGCCGTACACCGAACTGGCGGTACGATTGGCGTAGCGCACGCCGAACTGGAATTTGGGAAACAGCGGCGATCCGGTGTCGAGCGCGACATTGCCCTGCCACTGCCACTGTTCGCCCTCGGAGCGCTGGCGGTTCTCGTACAGACCGCGCATGTAATAACTCGCCGGGTTCGCGAAATCGACGCCGCTCGGGGTGAAATCGACGCCGCGTTCCGCATTCAGCCGCACCGCCAGCGACAGCGGGTTCGCCAACTGCGTCTGGAACTCGTAGTACGTGTTGTCGACGATCGACTTGGTGTACGCGAGATCGGTGGTGAACACGGCATTGCCGATCTCCCACTTGGCGCCGAGCGCACCCTGGAACGTATCGGTCTTGTTGCGGCCGGCCTGTTTGGTCGGCCCGTTGACGATGCCGAGATCGGTATCGAACGACGCGAGCGTCGTGCCGTCCTGTGTCAGCACCGCGTTGCGGATCGTCGGGGGGTTGCCGCCGGTGGTGCTCGATTGGATCGGCACGCCGAAGAAATCATTCGCGGTCTTGTTGCGATAGGCCAGCCACAGCCCATCGGCGTAGATCATCAGATTGTCGGCGGGTTTCCACTGGAGCGATCCGTTGACCGATGGCCGCTGCCGCGTGCCGCGGCCATAAAACAGGCCGATATCCTGCGGAAAGGTGAAATCGCGCCCCACCGACGCGGGCAGGATCTGCTGCGCGGCCGGAACATTGTCCTGAAACCCCTGGTAGCGGACCGAGTTGAGGTAGCGCGTTTGCGTGAAGGACACGTTCACCAGCGCGCCGATCTCACCGATGCCGGTCTGCCAGCGATCGCTCACCAACAGGCTGCCGATCGGGTCGAGCTTGCGGGATTCGGTGTTGTAGACGCCGCGCGCCGCGCCGGCGAGCTCGAAGCCCTTGAAATCGAAGGGACGGCGCAGCCCGACGTCGATCAGGCCGGCGATCCCGCCCTCCAGATTGTCGGCGGTCGTCGCCTTATAGACCTCGACACGCGACAGCGCCTGCGCCGGGAAATCCTGGATCGATACCGACCGCCCGTCGGCGGTGAAGATTTCGCGGCCCTGCACCGTCGTCTGCACGTTGGGCAGACCGCGGATCAGCACGCCGTTCGCTTCGTCGAGATAGCGCGTCACCTGCACGCCGGTGATGCGCGCGATCGCTTCGGACGCGTTGTTGTCGGGAAACTTGCCGATGTCCTCGGCGACGAGCGCGTCGATGATCGCATCCGAATTGCGTTTGATGTTCTGCGCGTTGCTCAGGCTGCCGCGAATGCCGGTGACGACGATGTCGTTCGGTGCCGCAGCCGCCGGGGGCGTAGTGCCGGTCACGGTATCGGCATCCGGCTGCGCCTGCTGCGCGCTCGCCGGCGTGGCGGCGGCCAGCGCGAGCGCGGAAGCTGCGGCGGATGCATATAGCGGTGCGGCCAGCTTGGTCTTGATCTTCATCTTTCCCTCCTCTTGTTTATGGTTGTTTGTCGCTTCGCCTCATCGATCGGCGGGAGATGCCTTTCCCGTCAGCGGCGTGACCGTGATCCGGTCGATGTTGGGGGCGAATTTCGAGCGCAGCAGCACGTCCGGCCACACGCGCGAGGCATAGGTCTTGCCGCCCCAATCGGGGTGTTCCTCGCCGGAGAAGCGGATCGTGTTGGCGCCCGCGCGTAGCGTGACCGGCACGGTCATCTCCCACCAATTGTTGCGGTGGAAGCTGTTCGGGAAGGTCGCCAGCAGCGGCGCCGCTTCGTTGATCGAAATGCGCGCGACGCGCGCGAGCGGATCGGGATTGTAATGCGTGGCCTTCGACTGCTCGTCGTTGGAGAAGCGCACCGTCAGCGCATAATCGCCGGCGCGATCGACCACGACCGACGGAAAGGTCAGCGTGTTGGCGTTGCCCGGCGCGCCGCCGATGTCGAACACGCCGCGTCCGCCGCTCGCGAGCGACGCCGTGGCGATCCGTGCGGTGCCGCCGATCCGGCCGGCCTCCGCCTCGTAGCTGCGCCCCGCCGCGCCGGGCAGTTCGGTCACCCGCAGCCGCCGAAGCCGGGTCGCGCCGGTCACCACCACCTTGTTGATACCGGCGAAAAGGAATGCGTCGGCGGTCATGCCGCCCGCCATGTCGCGTCCGTTGACGTGCAGAACGGCGGCGCCCGCCGCATCATCCAACGCCAGCCGCGCGAGCCCGTCGCGCGGAGCATAAACCCAGAAGGTCGCGCGTCCACCCGGCGCCACCGCGATGCTGCCGTCGCCTTGCGAGGCGGATGCACCGTCCAGCATCGCGTCCTGCGCCTCGTACAGCGCCGCTTGGCGGGCCGGCTGCGCCGATGACAATGTGATCCGATCGACCAGCGCGTTGCCGGTCGTCCGGCGGCGCCCGTCGAGGCTGCGCGTCGCCAGCGTCAGCACGTGCCGGCCACGCGTCAGCGCGAGCACCGTATCGGCATGATCGAGCACGGACGGCTTGTATCCGAGCGGCAGCAATATTTCGGTTTCGCTCGCCGCCTTCCCGTCCACACGCAGGAACACATTGGTCGGCCCTTGCCCCGCCGCCTTCGGATCTTTGTTGAAGGTGCTGGCGAGGATGCGAACGTCGTACCGGCCGTCGCGCGGGACTTCGACCGCGAAGTCGAGTCCGGCATTCGCGCCAGTGGCGAACCCCTCCACCGAATAGCCGCCAGAGGTGTAGAAGCGATCGACCGCCTGGGGCGAACCCTCGGGGCCGCGCACTTTCAGCCCCGTGCCCATTCGGCGGGCCTGCTCCGCCTCGTAATCCTGCCGCCATTCCGCGAGCGGCGCGCTTTCGGCAACGGCCGCGCCGCCGGGCGTGAGCACCAGTTCATAGGCCGCTTCCTCGCGCAGCGCCGGCATGCCGCCCTCCCCGAAGGCGAGCGTGACCATGCCGTCGCGTACCGGCACGTCGCGCTCGGTCACCAGCGCGGGCGGCGCGGAGTCGCCGATCTGCCCGGTCCAGCCGATCTCGCGCACGCGGACCCGCGCGGCCGAGCCGAACCACGCCGGCACCTTGTTCAGAACCACCCGAGCCTCGCCCGAGCGGCCACCGAAAAGCAGCCGCATCTGCCGCCGCGCCGGGTCGAGCGTCGCCAGCCCCTGCAACGTGTAGCTTTGATCGGGGTGCGGCGGGGTGACGGCCAAGGTGTGGCCGCTCATCGTCGCGTAGCTGTTCAGCAGCCACCATTGGCCGTTGCCGCGGTTGGCCTGCACCGCGGAGTCACTCAGATTGCCGTCGATGTTCCAGTAGGCGATGTCGGCATCGATCTTCGAATCCTCGATCGCGGCGATCCATTGGACCATCTGGCCGGGCACCGACGTGTGGTAATTATAGGCATATTCGTTGACGTTGATCGGCAGGTGCCGCCCCTGCCAGCGCGTGCCGGCGAACAGCCTGTCCTCCCATTCGCGATACCGGCGCACGCTGGTGCGGACGGTGGCTGGATTGCTCAGTTCGTGCCAGGTCATGACATCGGGCACGGTGCCCTGCCGGATCGCGTGGGTCAGGAATCCTTCGACCTCCGGGAACAACTGGCTGGTGTTCGGCCCGGCGACCCGCGCGCCGGGCAGCGTCGCGCGGATCAGCCGGACGGCCCGGTCCCATGCGTCGAAGAAGGCGGTCGGGTCTTTCTGCCAGCCGACGCCGTTGCAGCTCTTCGGCCCGTCGCCGAACATGTTCCCTTCGGGTTCGTTGAAGGGGATGAAGACGATGCGGTCGCGATAGCGGGGTGGCAGGGCGCGCACCTGCTCGACCTGCGAGCGCAGCTTGTCGAGATACGCCGTCACCGACTGCGCACAGTCGTCACTCTTCCAATTATACGGGAATTCGCGGGTGATGTCGGTCATGTAGATGTAGGTGTCGCCGCCCGAGGCGTCGGTGAGCAGCGTGGACACTTCCAGCGCGTCGGCGCCGGGATGCTGCGGCCCGTCCTGCGCCTTGGTCGATACGGTGCGAAGGCCGATCCCCTCGATCAGATTGGGGTGCGGCAGGCGCGCGTCGTACAGGCCGTAGAGCGTGCCCGACGCACCGCCGTGGAAGGCGCCGGTGTCGCTGCTCAGGTCGATCTCGATCTGCTCGGCCGGCTGGGCCATCGCGGGCATCGCGCAGGAGCCGAGCAGCGCGGCGAGCAGAAGCCGGGCGGTGATATGGCGCATGGTACGGGGTTCCGCTTGGTCGGATTGAAGGGTCATGCGGCGCGCGCCGCCGTCATGCGGTCGATCGTCGCGCGATCGAGGATCAGCCGGCTGGCGGTCAGCGCCAGCGCGAGGTGCATCACGCCGGGGATCACGGTGGAGAGCAGCCGGATGCCGGTGAGCGACAGCGGCGTCTGGTTGCCCGCCCCCGCCTTGTACGAGACGATCACCAGCACGCCGCTGATCAACGCGCCCGCCAGCGCCCAGGCGAGCTTCACGAAGAACTGGTTGAACGCGAAGCTCATTCCCGACGAGCGCGTCCCCAATTTCCATTCGCCATATTGATCGGCGAGCTGGATCAGCGTGAAGTGCAGCGGCAGCGTGCAGCCCAGCGCGATGCAGCACAGCGCCACCAGCACCAGCCACAGCATCGGATAGCCGCCGGGCACGAAGAAGGCGGCGAAGTGGCCGGCGACCAGCAGCAGATTCACCCAGACGTACACGGTTCTCACGTCGAACCGTCGGGTGAAAAGCTGCACCAGGACCGAGCCCAGGAATCCGCCCGCCGTCGCCGTGCCGAAGAACAGCGCCTGATAGGTGGAATCGCCGTTCAGCACATAGGTGATGAAATACAGCGCCGCGCCGCCTTTGGTGTTGAAGATTCCGATCAGAAGCAGCGTCATGACGAAGGTCAGGCGGAGCTGGTCGTTCTTCAGCGTGTTGGCGATCGCGATCCGCAGCGGCGGTTCCGCCGCGCCGGTTTCCGGCACCCGCTCGCGCACGAACAGGAAACAGATCACGAACATCGCCACCGCCGCCACGCTGAGGATCGCAACGCCGTCGCAATACCCGCGCGCGACATCCGCTCCGCCCAGATGCCGCACCATGATCGGCAGCCCGACCGAGACGGTGAACGAGGCGATCGCGACCATCGCGAAGCGAACCGACTGGCACGACACGCCTTCCCGCGCGCTGTCGGTCATGCGCGTGATGAGCGCGCAATAGGGTACGTTGTTCAGCGAGTAGGAGAGCGCCAGCAGAAAATAGGTCGCCGCCGCATAGGCGACCTTGCCGTCATACCCGAGGTCGGGCGACTGGAAGGTCAGGAAACAGCTCAGCCCGACCGGTATCGCGGTCCACAGCAGATACGGCCGGAACTTGCCCCAGCGGGTGCGGGTGCGATCGGCCATGATCCCGATCAGCGGGTCGGATACCGCGTCGAACACGCGCAGCGACAGGAACAGGATGCCAACGATGCCGGGCGCGAGCCCGAACACGTCGGTGTAATAGAAGGTCAGGAAATTGGCGATCAGTCCGGTGATGACCGTGCCGCCCGCGTCGCCGAAGCCATAGCAGATCTTCTCGAAGAACGGCACGCCGCGCGCCGGAGCCCCGGCACGCGGCACGATGCCGCCCGTATCGCCATGTTGCGCTATCGCCGTCATCGCCGTCCTCCTCTCCGTCCGCCGCTTTGCGCGTGCTGTCGATCGTGTCAGTCGTTGGTGAATGCCGCCGCCGCCACCGTGCTGGGGCGCACGAACACGGGAATGCGGTCGATCGGCGCCGTGGCGCGCACCATCGCGCCCCCGGAGACGGCCGCGCCAGTCCAGGCGTCCACCCATGCGCCCGCCGGCAGCCAGACGTCGCGCGCGGTGACGCCGGCCGCCAGGATCGGCGCGACGAGCAGATCGGGGCCGAACATATATTGGTCGTCGATCGCCCAGCAGCGCGCGTCATCGGGGAAATCGTAAAACATCGGCCGCATCAGCGGGTCGCCATGCTCGTGCGCCGCCGTCATCAGCGACGCGACATAAGGACGTAGCCTCTCCCGCACGTCCGCGTAGCGGCGCAGGATCGCGTACACCGGCTCGCCGAAGCTCCAGAGCTCATTGCCCGCGCCCGTGTCGCACTGCGCGACACCGTCGCGGAACGGCTCGGCCGGCGGGGTGATCGGGTCGCGGTGGCCGTGCATCCGCAGCACGGGCGAAAATACCGCCCATTGGAACCAGCGCACCATCAATTCGTGAAAGGCCGGATCATCGACATGGCCACCGTGGAACCCGCCGATGTCGGTCGTCCACCAGGGGATACCCGCCATGCCCATGTTCAGCCCCGCGCTGAGCTGGTTGCGCATGGCCTCGAACGAGCTGTGGATGTCGCCGGACCAGACCAGCGCGCCGTGGCGCTGGCTCCCCGCCCAGGCGCAGCGCACGAGGGTGACGATCTCCGTCTCACCCTCCGCGCGCAGCCCGTCGTGAACCGCCTGCGCATAATGGAAGGGATAAGCGTTGCCGACCGCGAGCACCTCGCCGGCGTGATAGCGATAGCTGTCATAATCGTAAGCGCCGTATTCGGGTTCCGCCTCGTCGAGCCAGAAGAGCTTGACGCCCTGGTCGCGATAATTGCGCTTCAGCCGATCCCACAGGAATGCACGCGCGCCGGGGTGGGTCGTATCGATGAAGCGCGTGTTGCCGAGGAAATCCTGCTGGATGTCGAGCCCGCGGCTCGCGCGGACCAGATACCCCTTCTCGATCATTTCCGCATGATTCTCCGAACGCGCATCGACCGTCGGCCAGACCGACACGAGCAATTCGGTGCCCATCGCCTTCAACTCGGCGGTCATCGCGGCGGGGTCAGGCCATTCGCGCGGAGCGAACCGCCAGTCGCCCTGCACCGGCCAGTGGAAGAAATCCGCGACGATCACCGCCAGCGGGATACCGCGCTGGTGATAGTCGCGCGCGACCGCCAGCAATTCCTCCTGGGTCCGGTAGCGCAGCTTGCTCTGCCACAGGCCAAGCGCGAAATCGGGCATCTTCGGCGCGGTGCCGGTAACGCCCGCATAATTGCGCACGATCGCGGCGGGCGTTGCGCCGGCCGTGATCCAGTAATCGATCTCGCGCGCGGCATATGCGGTCCAGCAGGCGCCGTTGGCGGCGAAGCAGACCTCGCCGACCGCGGGGTTGTTCCACAAAAAGCCATAGCCCTCGCTGGAAACGACGAACGGCACGCTGGCCTGCGAGTTGCGCTGCGCCAATTCGAGCACGCAGCCGGCGAGATCGAGGTTGGGTTGCTGATATTGGCCCATGCCGAACAAGCGCTCGCCCGGCTTGGCCTCGAAACGGACGGTGATGCGCGCGGCGTCGCCGCGCAACGGCTTGAACTCGCGGCCCGCGATGCCGAGTGCGCTGATCGTGCGGACCTCTTCGGTGCCGATCGTCCAGAATTTGGTCGCCGTGTCACGCTGCCGCCACTTCTCCTCCAACAGCAACCGCCCGTCCGCGTCCAGAAAGCGCACGCGCCCCTGCAGATCGACCTCGGCGGCGATCCGGCCGTTCACGATACGGGCGACGGCCCCGTCGCGGCTGACCACCGGCTCGCACGCGGCTACCTCGATCAGCGCACCGGGGACGGCGTCGCGCGGGGCGCTCGCGGCGGCGCGCACGCGCAAGCCATCGCGCCCATAGGCTTCGATCCTCAACCAGTCGCCATTGTACGACCAGCCGATCGCGCGTGTTTCCAGAACGAGCGTATCCAAGCAACCATCCTCTCGCCAGTCGTCATATGCGACCGTAAACGTTTCCGGGCTTTCTTCGCGTGATCTCGCGATCTTGTCAATCCGCTTGCCTAATCAGGCCCGGATTGGGATCAGGCCGTATGGACATTCGCGCGCTTGCCAGCCACCTGGAGCTTTCGATCGGCACGGTTTCGCGTGCGCTGAACGACCGTAAGGACGTCAGCCCCGCCACCCGCCAGCGCGTGCTCGAAGCCGCAGCCCGACTCGGGTACACCCCGAATCAGTCGGGGCGCACGCTGCGCAGCGGGCGCACCGGCACGATCGGCTTCATGCTCACGCTGGAACATGACAGCGCGGTCCACGGCGAACCCTTCTTCATGGCGCTGTGGGAAGGCGTGCAAAGCGCCTTGACCGAGCACGGACTGGATCTGGTCATATTGCTCGCGCGCAAAGGCGAGGATGGCCTCACTTTCCTGCGCCGTCACGTCGCGCGCGGCACTGTCGATGCGTGGTTGCTCTCCGCCACCCAATATCAGGACGACCGGATCGATTTCCTGCTGAACCAGAAGATCCCGTTCGTCGCGCTGGGCCGGTCGGCGATGGCGGCGCCGTTCGCCTGGATAGATCTCGATTTCGAAAACGTGATCGCGGAGGCGATCGCGCTGTTCGCCGCCGCCGGTCATCGCCGCATCGGCCTCGTCGCGCCACCGGCCGCGATCAACAACAGCCACATCATCGTCGACTGCTACCGGACCGCGCTTGCCGTCGCCGGCATCCCGTTCGATCCCGCGTTGGTCCACAATGGCGACACGGACGAGAATGACGGCGAATCGACCGCGCACCACCTGATGATGCTGGCGGATCGGCCCTCCGCGCTGCTGCTCATGGGCGAGACCGCGCCGGTGGGGGCATATCGCGCGTTGCGCGGTCTCGGCCTAGAACCCGGCCGAGACATCGCGCTGATCGGCCTGCGCGACAACCCCGCCTGCCGCGCATTGTCGCCGGACCTCACCTGCTTCACGCTCGCGCTCGACGAGCTCGGACTGGCGCTCGCCAACGCGCTGGTGGGAACGCTGGCCGCGCACGACACCAAGGACGCGGCGCTGCTGCAAATGCGGTGGCCGATGACGCTTCGCCTCGGCACCAGTCACCACATTCAAAACTTGCCCTGAGCGCCGGGCGGGGCGCCCCGCCCGGCGCTCTATTCCTCGCCGGTCGTCGCGGTCGCGGCGCGTGCCTTGTCAGGGGTCGTCCCCTCGCCGGCGAACCCCGCCATGCGGAACGTCACGCGGGTCGGCGCCAGGGGCACGCGATATTTTGGCAGGGGCTTGCCGACGTCGCTCCACTGCGTGTCGCCGCCGACGCCCCATTGCGCCCCATCCACCAGCAGCGTGACCTGATCGTGCGGCACGACATCGGTCGATTTCCACGTCCCCGGCGTGTGCCGGTCGAGATCGGCATAGGGGAAGGCGAGCACGTTCATCATCAGCGGCGTATCGCCCGCGACACGCAGCCCCCGGCCCCCGCCGCTCACTTCCATCCAGCGGACGTCGACCTTGTTGCCGGTCTCCTGCGGCCGGATATAGTCATGGTTCTGCGCGGCGATCGGCCCGCGCCACAGCCCGATCGGCGCCGAAGTCTTGCGGTCGACATAGCTTTCATGCGGTCCCCGGCCGTACCATTCGGCGGTGGTGATGTCGCTTGGCAGCGCGAAGGCGAAGCCGACGCGGAACGGCGGCGGCAGATCGGCGCGAACCGGGTCGAGCGCACCCGTCACCGTGACGCCGCCGTCGCGCGCCATCGTGTAGATCGACTGGAAGCGCGCGGCGCCATCGCCCAGCTCATAGTCGATCCGCACCGCCGCACCGCCGTCGGGCGCGTCGGTCGAGGATACGCCGCGCACCGTCCGCGTCTCGCTCATCGTCTTCCAGACGGCGAGTTGCCGGTCGGTGCCGATGCCGATGTCGTTGTCGGTCACCGCCCGCCAGAAATGCGGCGCGCCGCCGCGCGCGAGCGGTTTGCCGCCGCGCGCATAGCCGCGCACGAGACCGGTCTTGCGGTCGATCGCGAGCGTCGCATCCGCTGCCGATAGCGTGATGACGTCTCCCGCCTGCCGCACCGTCACCGCCGCACCGCCGACGTGAGCCGTCCTGGCCGCCGGCCGTTCGCCGAGCGCGAACTGCTCCCAGCCCACCACATGACCCGCCGGCACCAACGGCACCGCACCGGGCCGCGCGACCGCACGCACCGTCACGAAATATTCCGCGCCCGGCTTGCGCGCGATCGTCCCGACCGGGATCGTCAGCGTATCGGTCGCGTGCGGCGCCGCGGTCGACGCCGGCAGCGTTCCTTTGGCGACCGCGACGCCGTCCTCTTGAACCTCCCAGTCGAAGGCGAAGCCCGACAGATCGCGGAAGTCGTGCCGGTTGCGCAGCGTCACGCGGCCGGTCGCGGGGTCGAATGCCTCGAACTGGATCGGCGCATACACTTTACGCACTTCGTACAGCGCCGGATTGGGGGTCCGGTCGGACTGGAGCAACCCGTCGCCGAACTCGATCTCCCCGGTCGGGTTCGGGCCATATTCGCTGCCGTCCCCCCAATAGCGCCGCCCGTCCTTGGTGTAGCGGTACATCGACTGATCGACCCAGTCCCAGACGAAGCCGCCCTGCAGCTTGTCGGGATGCGCGTAGATCACATCCCAATACTCCTTAAGGTCGCCGCCCGAATTGCCCATCATGTGCGCATATTCGCACTCGATCAGCGGCTGCCTGAAGTTCCAGTTGGTGGCATAATCGGCCAATTTCTCGGCGCTGTCGTACATTGGCGCGTAGATGTCGGCATAATCGTTGGGCTGATGCTCTTCCAACGTGCCCCAGCCAAGATAGCTGATCAGCCGGCCTGGATCGCGCGTCTTGGCGGCTTTGGCGGCGGCCGCGAAATTGGGGCCGATCCCGGCTTCGTTGCCGAGCGACCAGAAGATGATCGACGGATGGTTCTTGTCGCGCTCGACCATGTTGGCGACGCGGCTGACATGCGCGTCCTGCCACGCCGGATCGAAGCCGATCTGATATTTGGCACGCTCGCCCAGGTGATTGTTTCCATACTCCATGTACGCGTGGCTTTCGATATTGGCCTCGTCCATCACGTACAGGCCATATTCGTCCGCAAGCGCGTACCAGCGCGGATCATTGGGATAATGCGACGTGCGTACCGCGTTGATATTGTTACGCTTCATCAATTCGATGTCGCGCCGCATCGACGCTTCGGAGATGACGTGGAAGGTCTCGGGATCATGCTCGTGGCGGTTGACGCCGCGGATCACGATCGGCTTGCCGTTGACGCTGACCAGCCCGTTCTTCATCTCGACGGTACGGAAGCCGATCCGCTGCGGCGTCGCCTGGAGCACCTTGCCATCGGCGCCCACCAGCTCGATCAGCAGCGTGTAGAGGTTGGGCGTCTCCGCCGACCAGGGCTTCACGCCGGGCACCGGCGCAGCGAGCGTCACCGTCCGCTCGCTCGATCCGGCGGCGACCGTCTGCGCACGCACGAGCAGGGTGCGCTCACCATCGAGCAGCGTCATCCGCGCCGTAACCGGCTTGGCCGACGGGGAGACGGCCACATCCGTCGACAGGACGCCGTCGCGATAGGCGGCGTCGAGCCCGGCATGGACGAAGATGTCGTTCACACGCGTCTTCGGCGCGGCCATCAGATAGACTTCGCGCTCGATCCCTGAGACGCGCCAGAAATCCTGGTCCTCCAGATACGAACCGTCCGACCAGCGATGAATTTGGATCGCGATGGTGTTGCGGCCCGGCGCGACGAAGCGGGTGACGTCGAACTCGCTCGGCAGTTTCGAATCCTGCGAATAGCCGACCTTCTTGCCGTTAACCCAGACGTCGTACGCCGATCCCGCCGCGCCGATGTGAAGGATGACATCCTGCCCGCTCCAGCCCGCCGGCAGCGTGACGTCGCGGCGATAGCTGCCGACCGGATTGGTCGCATGCGGGATCAACGGGCGGTCGGGCGGAAAAGGATAGTTGATGTTGTTGTAGCGCGCCTGATCGAACCCTTGCGCCTGCCAGTCCGCCGGCACCTTGATATCGGCCCAGGAGGCGACATCATAGCCCGGCTGCTCGAAGCCCGCCGGCGTCGCGTCGGACGAGGGCGACAATGCGAACTTCCACGTGCCGTCGAGGCTGAGGAAACGGGCCGAGCGCGTCCGGTCGCCGGCAAGCGCGGCGGCGCGGGTCTCGAACGGGAAGCTGGTCGCGTGCGCCGGCATCTTGCCCCGCGCGAACACCGCCGGATTTTCCCAATCCGGCCGCGCGGGATCGACCTGGACCGGCTGGACGCGTGGCGCGTCTTTTGCGAGCGCCGGCGACGCGAGGACGAGCGCGCTGGCGCCGACGAGAATATCGTTGAACTTCATCTTGATCCCCTACCGCAAACGACTCGCGGTCGGCCGTTGCCGCCACGCGTAGCGCTCGCGCTGATACGCGCGATACTGTTGCCGCGACATGGCTGCCCGTCGAGGCGGAACAGCCAGTCTACGTGTCTTTTCACATGCCGCGCGCGCTTGAGGCGCCACGAATGCTCCGAACACAGTGCCACGAGCTTGGCCGTAAACGTTTCCGGACGCAAGCCAGTTATGAGGAAGGGTTATCGCGGGACATATAATGTTACAGCGGCCGCGACGATGCTGGCCGGCCATGTCCCGCTCAGGCCGCGTTGCGCTCCAGCAACGCCGCATACAGCGCCGCGCCGACGCCCGGTTCGTGTCGGGGCGTGACCAATTCATATCGCCCGCGCTGCTCCAGACCGCGCAGGAACGGCTCGCGCACCTCCGCCAATTTGGTGAGCACCCCGCCCGACCACGATAGCGAAACCGTCTCGTCGGCCAGGAACCCCAATTTGCCCCGCAGCGCGTGCGCGATCTCGACCAGTTCGACCGCGGCGCGCTCGAGGATCGCTGCCGCCTCGATGTCCCCGTCCGCCGCCGCGCGCGATACGATCGGCGCCAGCGCGGCGATCTCATCGCGCGCCAGACCGCGCTCACCCATCACCCGCGCGCAGATGTCGAGATCGGCGCCGAGGTCGAACGCCTCGACGAACGCGCGCCGCAGCGGGCCTTCGGCCACGCGCCCGTCGCTCATGCGTGTGAAGAGGTTGAGCCCCTGGATCGCGATCCAATAGGCCGAACCTTCGTCGCTGAAAATCTCGCCCCAGCCGCCGGCGCGTGCCTTCCGGCCTTGCCGCTCGCCATAAGCGATCGAACCGGTGCCGGCGACGAGATTGATCCCATCCGCACAGGCCAGCGACCCGGCCCAGCCGCACACCATGTCGTTGTCGCACGCATAGCGGTCATGGCCCAGCAGTTGCCCGCATGCGGCGCGAAGCAGCGGATCGACGACCGCATCTTCGCCGAACGCCGGCAAACCGAAGAACACATATCCGAACTGTTCCCGTGAGACGGACAGTTGGGCGCAGATCGCGTCGATGCCCTTGGCCAGCCGCGCGACGGCTTCGTCCAGCCCGACCTGAAGATGATAGGTCGTGCCCGTCAACGCGCGCGCCCTCACCGCGCCGGTCTGATCGATGCAGACGAACTCGGTCTTCGTGCCGCCGCCATCGATGCCGAGGTACAAGGTCATGCGGCCGGCGTGTGGATTCGAACGCCCTGCACGACGCGATTGACCGTACCGTTGGCGTTGGGCTGATCCGGCGTGCGGCCGAGCCGCAGCGAGCAATGCAGGCCGTAGAGTTGGGCGAAGGTGATGTAGGGGAACAGCAGGTCGGCATCGACGAGGTCGGCGGCATGCTCGACCAGCAAGGTCTCGCCGGCGGCCTCACGCGCGGCGATCACGATCACGGCGCCACATCGGCCATCGGCGCGCAATTCCTCGATGATGTCGAGATCGTACAGGCGCGTCAGCGGATCATTCGAGACGAACACGACCACCAGCGTACGCGGCGTGACGATCGTCTTGGGGCCGTGGCGGAAGCCGAGCGACGAATCGAACGCGGTCGGAATCGCACCGTCGGTGAGTTCGAGCAGCTTGAGCGCGGCCTCGCGCGCGAGGCCCTGAAACACGCCGCTGCCGAGATAGACGACGCGTTCGAAATCGGCGCCGGCGAGCGTCTCCGCCGCATGGTCCGAACGGCCGAGCATCGCCTCGACCGCGTTGGCGATCGCCTCGACACGCGCCGGCATCGTGCCCGCCCCGGTGAAGATCGACAGCGCAGAGAGCATCATCGCGCTGAAGCTGGACGTCATCGCGAAGGCGCGATCGTGCGTCTCCTCGGGCAACAACACGACGAAGGTATTGCCGGGCTGCCGGCGCGACAGCGCGCCCTGCGCGTTGCAAGTGATGACGAGGTGATGGACCGAGGCGATGCGCGCATCCGCCAGATCGACGGCGGCGACGCTTTCCGGGCTGTTGCCGGAGCGCCCGAACGACACCATCAGCGTCGGCCGGCCCGCATCGAGATAGAGGTGCGGCGCGCTCACGATATCGGTCGTCGCGACCGCTTCGACCGGGCGGCCCAGCGTCGCCGACAGCCACGGCGCGAGGCATTCGCCGATGAACGCCGACGTCCCCGCGCCGCACAGCATGATCCGCAGGCCGCGCTGGTCGAGCAGCGGGCGCATGAACGCGTCGATCTCGTCCCGGCGCGCGTCGAGGATCGCCTGGGTCGCGCGCAACGTGGCGGGTTGCTGGAGGATTTCGCGTCGCGTCCAGCTCTCATCGCCCGTGGAGGGCTGGGCGACCGCGAGGGTGCTGTCAAGCATTGGGGTTACAGGCTCCGTAATAGGCATCGAGCGTCGCGCCGATGTGCGCGACGATCAGATCGATGGGGTCGAGCGTCGCGGTGCCGGCGCGCACGGCGGCATAGGCGACAGGCAAATACTGGCTGAGCAGCGGCAACGGCGGCACATGCTCCCGCAGATTGTCGAACAGCACGGCCTGCGCGGCCGCGATCTGCGCGTCCGGCCAATAGTAGCGGATGCGATCGCTCAGCGAATATTGGAGCTGGAGATCGAGCGCGTCGCCGCTCTCATGATAATATTTGCGCCAATTGCCGGGTTCGGCCTTCATCCGCGCGATCGCGGTTCCGCGAAGGTTCGCGCGCTGGTCCGCCGGCACTGTCTCGCGCTCGATCGCGTCGAGCGCCCAGAGCGCCTCACGCAACGCGAACGTGACGCCGGGGCCGACCTTCAGGATCGCGAAATGATCGCGCACCAACGCGGCGAGCGCGCGCGCGGATTGATAGTCGGTGGAATGCGCCTCGAACACGATATGGTCGACCGGGACGATCGCCTCGCTCAGCGCCGTGGCGGCGTCGGGGTCGTAATCGACCACCTTCATATGATCGAATTCGACACCGGGCTGGACGACGGTGGCGATCACCCGCTCCCACGCGGCTTGCAGGCCGCTTTCCGCGAACAGCGCACGGTGCATGTCGAGCGTGGCGAGCGCCGACTCGGGGGTCGTGACGGCGAGCGTGTCGAGATCCTCCGCCGCGCCGCCGGGCACCGGCACTTCGGTGCCGATCACATAGACCGGCGCGCGCGCGGGATCTCCGGTGTAGGCGTCCTCCGCCACCCGGCACAGGCGCGCCGCGCGCTCGGCGATGGTGCGTTCGGGGAGCGGCGTGGGATCGTCCGCGCAGGACATCGAGCAATCGAGATGGATCTTCGAGAAGCCGGCACGCACATAGTCCGCGATCATCACCTCGGCCTTGGCCATCGCCTGATCGGCCGGCAGCGCGGTCCAGGCATTGGGGCCGAGATGGTCGCCGCCCAGCACGAGCCGGTCGCGCGGATACCCGAGCCGATCGGCGATGCCCTCCACGAACGCCCGGAAATCGGCCGGCAACATGCCGGTGTAGCCACCGTCCTGATTGACCTGATTGGACGTCGCCTCGATCAGCACGAACTCGGCGTCCCGGCCAAGCGCGTGTGCGAAGGTCGCCTCGATCACCAGCGGATGCGCCGAGCAGATCGAGGTGATGCCCACCGTCTTGCCGCTCTTATGTTCGGCAACGAGATTTCGAATCATCTCCATCGGCTACTCCTTTGGCGGCTTCTTAGTGGCCGTGGATGCATAAGACAACAAATAGATACTAAACGAAACTTACGCTTCCGCGAGCACGGCACTTTCGTCTTTGGTGTCGGGCTCCACCGCGAGCAGCAGGGAGGCGGCGACGGCGAGGATGATGCCAACCAGCTTGATCGGGCCGGGCATGACGCCGAGTGCGACGAGCGAGATGATCGCGGTGGCGAGCGGCGCGCCCGCGTTGGTCAGCGGGGCGACGATGATCGCCTTGCCGTAGCGGAACGCGAATACGAGCGTGAGCGCGCCGATCGCGTTCAGCACCTGGATCACCGCCGCGAGGCCAGGGCCGTCCAGCCCGTAATTGATCGTTCGGCTGAAATCGGTGAGCGACAGCGCGACCGGTACCAGCGCCAGGCCCGTCACCGTCATGTAGAAGAAGATGCTTTCGCCCGACATCACGCCGTTGGCGGACTTCATGAAATAGGCCTGCAAGCCCCAGCACACCATCACGATCAGCGCGAGGATCAGCCAGCCGCCGCCCTGCGCATCCCCGCCGGGCGCGAAATCGAAGGTCGGCAGCGCGAGCAGCGCGAGCAGGATGCCGATCGCCCCGAGCCGCCCGGTACGCTCGCCCATGAACAGGAACGACAGCGCGATCGTGACGACCGGCGACAGCGAGATGACGGGGAAGATCAGATAGGCCGGCCCGCGCGTCACCGCGTAGAACAGCACCATCTGCCCGCCCGCACCAAGCGCGCCGACCGCGACGCCATAGGCGATCGCGCGCGGGTTCACATCGAGCTTCCACTTGGCGAGCGCGAGCACGACCAGGGCGGGCGGGATCATCGTCAGCGCCCAGACGCAATAGACCAACGTCTCGGGGAAACCGTGCTGCGGGGACAGGCCGGAGAACGCGCCCCATATGCCCCACAGCACCACCGTCGCCATCGCGTTGAGCAGCCAGGCACGTCCGCCCGGAGAGGTTGCGGTCATGCGTTGGTCTTTCCGTCGAGAGGCGTGGTTTCGAGCACCAGGAAATGCTCGAACGTGGCGGGCAAGCGCGCTTGCGGGCCGGAAACGGTGCCGAGCGGCTTGCCCGTGAAGCTGTCGGTCACCCGGTGCCGCCCCGGCGGCAGGCCGCGCAAGACGACCGCGCCCGACCAGCGATCCGCGTAGAACGCATAATGCATCCGCCCGTCCTTGCGGATCGCATGACCTTCCGGCTTGTCGAAGCCGATATCATACAACCCGCCTAGATACTCGCCCTTGGGCAGCATGTTGGCGTGGTACAGGGCGATCCACTTGCGCCACAGCGCCTCCTTCTGGGGGTGCAGCGCGATACCGCCCGGCGGCAGCGGATCGGTGGTACCGACCGGATCGTTCGGCCAGGTGAACTTGGTCGAGAGGATCGCGCCGATGCCGTAATGCGTCGCGAAATCGTCGTGGCGGTCGCTGAGTTCGACATGATCGCCCGCGAACGGCGCGGACGGCCCCATCATCGCCTTGAACGTCTTGCCCTTCAGGCGGATCTGCCATGACGAGGTCGGGTCCGACGCCGGCGTGTGGTTCATGCCGGGAATGTTGTGGAACGCGAAGGAATCGCCGCACGGGCAGATTTCCATCACCGCGTTCGGATTGATCGAGATCGCCTCGTCATAAAGCGCCTTCCAGAAATCCTGGAGCTTCTCGTACGATTCCTCGGGCCGCACGTGCTTGTGCGCCGGGTTGTAGCAGGGCGCGACGGCGTTGAGATGCTGGCCGTCGAGCTTCAGCCCTTCGAATCCCCAGCCGAGGATGCGCCGGATCTGGCCGCGAAAGTAATCGACCACCGGCGGATAGGCCGGGCACAGCGTGAACGCATCCCAGAAGCTGACGTTCTGCGCCGCGCCGTTCGCGTCGAGCAGCAGCATGTCCGGGTGATCGCGCAGCAGATCGGTGCCGGGATCGGCGGCGAGCGGCGCGAGCCACAGCCGCGGGCGCATCCCGCCCGCCTTGATCTGCGCGGCGAAGGCTTTCATGTCGGCGTCGCCGCGCGGGAACTTGGCGGGGTTGAGCTTCCAGTCGCCCTCCGAGGTCTGCCAGCCATCGTCGAGCACCGCCCATTCGAGGCCGATCTCCTTGGCCTTGCCCATGGCGGTGAGCACTTCGGGAATTTTGAAATCGCGGCCATAGCCCCAGGCGCACCACACTGGCGCATAGCTCGGCTCGGGGATGGCGGGCGCGGCGAAGCCTCGCTCGGCCATCAGACGGCGATAGGCGTCGAGCGGGCGGAAATGGTCCCCTTCATGCACCATCAGGAACACCGGCGGCAGCGCGAGCGTGCCCCCCGGCGGCACCACCGCCCCCTGATCGCCCACGATGGCGATGCGCGTGCCGCCCGGCTGGCCCGCGACCGGCAGCGAGACCAGACGTGGCACGGTGTCGACATGGCCGACCGCGATCCCGGCGTCGCGCCGCCACACCACCGCGACCGGCGTGCCGCCGCCGTAATCGGTCGCGTTCATCCCCATGAAGTTGCGCTGGCCGGTGCCGGGGCGGATCGGCTGCACCCAGTCGCGGCGATCGGGGTAGGAAGCGCCGGAGAAACTCCACGCGCCGTCTGGATGCGATAAGAGATCGTGCGTCGCCGCCTGCCATCCCGCCACCGCGAGCGGCGCAGCGCCGGTGTTGCGATAGCGGATGTCGAGCAACGCCAGTCCGGGGTAAGCCGCGAGGAAGGTCACCGTGATGCGCTTCTCGATCCCTTCGGCCGTGCCGCGCAGGTGATGGACGCGACCGCCAGCGATCTGGTCCTGCGTGTGTTCGACGAGGAGGAACCGGTCGACGACACGCTGGTCGCCGAGACGAATCGCCTCCCCCGGCTCCATCGCGGTCAGCGGCTTGCCGCGCATGGAAACGCGCGAGTGCATCCCCGTATCGAACGCGATGGTCAGCACGCCGTCGCTCAGCGGCAGGATCGGCGCCTCTTTCAGTGCCACTCGGGCGAAGGCCGCCGGGGACGTTGCGATGAGCGCGGCGGCGCCCGAAAGCCGCGCCAGCGCGCCACGACGGGACAGATGCGATTGCGACACGGACAAGCCTCTCGTGAACAGCCGCTCGGAACCGGAAGCGCGGCTTTGGCCAAGGATGTGCCCGAAGGTTATCGCTTGCGCAAACCAAAACGCAACATAGGATGCATTTCGTTACGTTTCGTTTGGAGAGTATGATGCGCCTGTCGACGACACTGCTTCCCCTCGCCGCGCTGGCGCTCGTCGGTGCCGGCCCGGCCCCCAGCACCTATGGCGAAGCGGATTTCACCCGCGTCGCCAAGCTCGACGCGCATGTTCACGCCAATCGCGACGCGCCGGATTTCCTCTCCGTAGCCCGCAAAGACGGATTCGAGCTGCTGTCGATCAACGTCGATTATCCGGATTTCCCGCCACTCGCCGTCCAGGCACGCATCGCGTACAAGATGCACGCGGCCGATCCCAAGCGCTTCCACTTCGCCACCACCTTTTCGATGGACGGGTTCGGCGGCAAGAACTGGACCGCGCAAGCGACGCGCGCGGTCGATGACGGCTTCGCGCACGGCGCGGTCGCGGTGAAGGTGTGGAAGAACATCGGCATGATCGCCAAGGACACCGCCGGCAAGCGGGTCTTCCTGGACGATCCGCGGTTCGATCCGGTCATGGCGCACATCCAGGCGCGCGGACACCCGCTGATCGCGCATCAGGGCGAGCCGAAGAACTGTTGGTTGCCGCTCGACCAGATGACGACCGACAACGACCGCACCTATTTCAGCGAACACCCCGAATATTACATGTATCGCCACCCGGAGGAGCCGAGCTACGAGCAGCTCATGGCGGTGCGCGACCGCTTTGTTGCGCGCCACCCCAAACTCGCCTTCGACGGTGCGCATATGGCGAGCCTGGAGTGGAGCGTCGACGAACTCGCCAAGTTCCTCGACACCTACCCGAATGCGATGGTCGATCTCGCCGCGCGGATGAGCCAGGTGCAGGTCCAGTCCAACGCGAACCGCGCCAAGGTACGCGATTTCTTCATCAAGTATCAGGACCGGCTGATGTACGGCACCGACCTGACCGACAGCCCGCTCGATCCCAATGCACGCGCGCAAAACCCGCCGACAACGGGCAATTTCACCAAGGAAGCCGATGATATGTGGCGCTCGGACTGGCGTTATCTCGCCACGCCGCTGTCGCAGCCGATCGCCGCGATCAAGGCGGACGCACCGGGGCTGGCGCTGCCGCGCGCGGTGATCGACAAGATCTATTACACCAACGCGCGGCGCTTCTTTCACTTGAAGGGGTGACGCCCTGCCCGGCCTCGGCCCCGACACGGGCCGGAGCCGCTCCTCGTTACGGACGCCCCCGCTCACGCCTCGTGGATGCGGAAGCCCAGGCGTTGCGAGGCCGCGTGGATCTCGGCGGGCACGCGGTTGTCGGCGATGAGGTGCTGGATATCCTCGACCTTGACGATGCGGTGCAGGCAGACGCGGCCGAACTTGGACACGTCCGTCACCGCGATCACCTCGCGCGCCGCCTCGACCATCTTGCGGTTGAGCAGTGCTTCCGGCTCGTAATGGGTGGTGATGCCGCATTCGATGTCGAAGCCGTCGACGCCCAAGAACAGCTTGTCGACGCGGAGATTTTCCAGCGCCGCCACCGTCTGCGCACCATAAAACGCGCGGTTCTTGCGACGCAGCATACCGCCGAGCATGACGATGTTGAGCCGTTCCTTGGCCGCCAGCACCGACAGAATATCGAGATCGTTGGTGAGGACGGTGATATCCTCATCATCGGGCAGGAAGTGCGCGATCTGTAATGTGGTGGTGCCCGAATCGAGCACGATCGATTCGCCGGGGCGGACCATCGAGGCGGCGAGCTTGCCGATCCGCGCCTTCTCGTCGGCATGGCTGGAGCGCTTCACCTCGACCGCCGGCTCGGCCGTGACGTTGACCGCGTCGGCGCTGATCGCCCCGCCATACGATCGCTCCATCACGCCACGCGTCTCGAGATAGCGCAGATCCTTGCGGATCGTCTGCATCGACACGCCGAACCGCTTCGCGAGCGGCGCGACCTGCACGCTGCCGCGCTCGCGGACCATGGCGCTGATGCGCAGCCGTCGCTCACTGGTGTCGCGGACCATGCCGCCGTCTTCCTTGCTCACGTGCCTGTTTCCACCACAGCCCGGCCCGGTGCCGGTCGTCCCATTATGTCGTCCGCGCCTTCGTGCGGAAAGCGAGCATTGTCCATGCAAATGCTATCGGCGACGCAAGCCCGCATCGCCCCAGCCGATCATCGGCGGGCGACCGGCGCGCGCACCGTCGTCGAGCGCGACGAGCTCGACGATCTCGGCGCCGGCAACATCCGCGTCGATCGGCCGGGGCGCGGTGGCCGGGGCGACGGCGACCTCCTGAACCAGCTTGCGATCGGCATAGACGCGAAAGCGCACGGTCCGCTCGCCGCCGAGAACCAGCGGCGTCGCGACGAAGCGGCGATATTCGCGGCCGGCACGCACTTCGATCCGCGAGTTGGCGAACAGGCCGATGCCATGCGCGAATGTCCGCCCCGCCGCGGTGAGCGGCGTGCCGTCGGGCGCGGCGGCGATGCGCGCGGGGAACTTGCCCATCGGCAGCGCCGTTTCGGCGGTCAGCCCGTCGGCGGCGATATTCACCCGCGCGGGCATCTCATCGAGCAGCGTCGAGGACGGGTCCGCGGCGACGCCCTGGACGCGCAGCAGCAGCGCACCATGCGCGGGCAAGGTCGCGGTGATGGCGTCACGCGCGGGCGCGCGATCGGCGCGCGCCCAGATGTCGCGGACGCGCGCGCGGCTACCGGGCGCGAACCCGAGTTGCGCCCATGTGACGCGCGCCGTGACCGGCTTGTCGCCGCGATTGAGCAGCGCGACCGCGCGCTGGCCGGTGCCCGCGAGCGTGCGGACCACCGCCATCGCGTCGCCGTCGCGATAGGGCACCCCCTGGTTGCCGGCGGCGTCCTGATCGATCGCGATCATCTCGGTATTGCCGACCAGATCGAGCAAGGACGGCGGCGCGCTCCGCAGATCGAAGCCGAGCAGCAGCGGCGCTGCGGTGATCGCCCACATCGTCAGGTGCGATCGTGCCTCGGTGAGATGATCCGCATCGAAATCGCCGTGGCCGACCGCGAGCATGTCCGGGTCGTTCCAATGCCCCGGCCCGGCATAGAGGCCGCCGTCGACCACGCTGTCGAAATTGCCGAGCATGCTCTTCCAGGTGAACTCGACGTCGGGGCTCGTGCGCCACAGATTGCCGTGGACATGCCCCCAGATCGGCGAGAGCGCCTCGCCCCATGCGCAGATCGACAGGGTGGCGGCGTCGCCTCCGAACCGGCGCGCCGCCGCGCCCAGCGCGGCATAGAGTTTCTCGACCGCACGGGGATCGGACTTTGGGATGTCGCCACGCACGATCAGCGGCGCGAACGCCTGATATTGGCCGGATGTCACCGGCGGATCGGCCCGCGTGTAATCGGCCACGCCGCACGCGTCGATCTTGACGTAATCGAACTTCCAGTCGGCGAACATGATGCGCATGTCCTGCTCGGCATGACCGAAACTACCGACCTCGCGTTCGGCCACGGTGCCTTCGGGCAAGTTGCGGCTGTCGGCGTCCCAGCGCTGCGCACAGGTGTTGCGGCCGATATCGGTGTAGAGGCCCGCTTTGAGGCCGAGCCCGTGCAGGAAGGCGGTGAAGGGCAGGAACGAACCCGTATCGCTATCCGCCACCTTGCTGGACGGGAACATGCTGTCGCGGATGCGCAGGCGCCCGTCGGGGAGGCGCTTCAACGCCCAGCCATCGTCGATATTCACATAGCGATAGCCCTTGGCCGCGAGCCCCGTATCGACCAGCGCCTGCGCGGAGGCGCGGACCTTGGCCTCGTCCACATCGGTGCGGAAGGCGTTCCACGGGTTCCATCCCATCGGCGGGGTCTGCGCCGCCGCGCTCGGATACGCGGAGAATTGGCCGGAGGGTTCGAGCGGCGCCACCTGTGCGGCGGCCTGCTGCGCCGCGACCGACGCGATCAACGCCGACGTGGCGGCGAAGACGGTGCGCAAGCGCCGTATGGTCGACAATCTCTGCGTCATTTTAGCGGAATTCCTGTCAGCTACGAGGCGCTACCGATCCGCCGCACGCCGGCCATTCGCGAATCGGGGGACGCGCACGCTATCAGCGAAACGGGGCGAACGCTACAAAACGAAGCCTTTTGCCGTGCAAGGCGCCTCCCCTGACGTCCCCGTGCTCGCAGCGCGGCGTTGTCACCTTTCAGCAACATCCCGCAAGTTTCGTTTTAAAGCGTTTGACAACTTTGTTTCGTGCGAGGTAGCAAAGCGCAACAAAGCGACCGCCGAACGTCGCGTCGCTTACGATGATATCGCGAAATGGGAGGACGGAACATGGTCAACGCTAAATCGTGGCGGAACGTCGTTTGCACGGGCATCAGCGCGACCGCGCTGATCGCGGGATCACAGGCAGTCGCGCAGACCGAGCAACAAGGCCCGGTCGCCGGCGCGCCGACCGACCAGACCAACCTCGGCTCGACCATCCAGTCCGGCCCCGGCGCCAGCGGGGACGCGACCGCGACGACGGGTGACACCGGCACCGATATCGTCGTGCGCGGCGTGCGCGGCAGCCTGCTGCGCTCGATCGACACGAAGCGTGACGCCTCCACGATCGTCGATGCGATCTCGGCGGAAGAACTCGGCAAATTTCCGAACCGCAACGTGGCGGAAGCCTTGTCCAACATTCCGGGCGTCACCGTCGGCCGCGACGGTCGCGGCGAGGGCCGCAGCGTCACGGTGCGCGGGCTCGGCGAGAATTTCGCGCTCACCACGCTCAACGGCCGCGTGCTGCCGACCGACGGCCCCGACCGATCGTTCGCGTTCGACGTGCTGCCCTCCGAAGTCATCTCCGGCGCCGAAATCCAGAAGGCCGCGCAGGCGTCGCAGCTCGAAGGCAGCATCGGCGGCAACATCGATCTGCGCACCGCGCGCCCGTTCGATCACCGCGGCTTCCACGCCGCCGGCTCGCTCGAAGGCCAGTACAACCAGTTCGCGGAGAAGGGCGGCATCAAGGCGTCGGGCGTGGTCAGCACCACCTTCGCCAACGACACGATGGGCTTTCTGATCTCGGGCACGTACAACAAGTACAAGTTCCGCACCGACAATCTCGGCGAATATTCGAGCAACGACATCTACGACATCGTCACCGCCCCGAACGGCCAGCGCAGCGTCGTCAACGCGCCCGACGGCGGCGGCGTGATCGAACCGTATTTCTACAGCGTCGGCTATGTGAAGGGCGAGCGTCAGCGCTGGGGCGGGTCCACCGCCTACCAGTGGAAGCCTTCGGACAGCTTCGAACTGCGCATCGACGGCATCTACAGCAATTACACCGATACCGAGCACAACCACCGCGTCTCGGTCGGGCTGACCCCGTTCGATAACGACGGCAACGTTCGCTACGATCTCAACAACGTGCAGATCGACAAGAACAAGGTTCTCACCAACTATACCGTCAACGACGCCACGATCGACGTGTTGTCGACCGACGAGCCGCGCAACTCCGTGACCTATCAGGTTGGCGGTCACATCGACTGGAAGGCGACCGACAAGCTCAAGGTCGCTGCCGACGTGTCCTACGGCAAGGCGTCCGACAACACCGGCGGGCAGAACCGCTTCGTCGTGGCGGGCATCCCCGGCTCACGCGCGCAAGTGGCGACGCGTGATGGCGGCTTGCCCGATCTCATCCTGACCATCCCCAATGCCGACGGCAGCGTCACCAACCGTACGCTCGATCAGGCGGGCAACCAGGATCTGCGCGTTCACTATATCGGCATCCAGGGCCAGAACATTTCCGACCGCAGCACCAGCGCCAAGCTCGATCTGGTGTATGAGGCGGATAACGGCCTGCTGCGCTCGATCGCGTTCGGCGGCGCCTATACCGACCGCAAGAAGACGGTCGACGTGATCGACAACCAATACACCACCGCCAACAATTTCGGCGGTTATCCCTTCCCGTTCTCCGCGATCGGCGCGAACGTGGTGCAGGCGCCCGAGTTCACCCACATCCTGCCCAACGTTTCCGGTAATTTCCCGCGTGCGATTCCGGCGTTCGACATCAATACCTATCTCTCGTCGCTGTCCAAGGCGGAGAACAATCCAAACGTCATCAACCCCAATACCGGCCAGCCCTACCCGACCGGCTATGCCACGCAGCAGATCGTGCCGGACCAGCTCGCATCCTACGCGATCACCGAGAAGACCTGGAACGCCTATGCCCAGCTCAACGTCGGCGGCGACAATTGGAAGGGCGATTTCGGCCTTCGCTACGTCAACACCACCGTCAATTCACTTGGCTACGGCGCGAGCGTGCGCAGCTATGTCGTGGTCGGCGTCGGCACCGCCAACGTGGTGTTCAACCCGATCGCGCCGATCTCCGGCGGCGGCAGTTATCAGCGGCTGCTGCCTTCGGCGAACTTCTCCTACGACATCGCCCGGGGGTTCCGCGTGCGCCTCGCCGCGTCGCAGGCGATCTCGCGGCCGACGTTCGGAGAATTGTCCTCGGCCAAGGATTATTCGGCGGCACAGTCCAACACCCCGGTGGTCACCGATGCCGGCAACCCGAACCTGAAGCCCGTCTCCGCCGATCAGGCGGACATCTCGCTCGAATATTATCCGAACCGCCGCATCGCGCTGACGCTCGCGGGCTTCTACAAGCACCTGACCAACTTCGTGACGACCAAGGCCGTCGCGTTCAACCTCGTGCCGACCAACCAGGTGCCGGGCGCGCCGGCGAGCTTCCCGTTCACCGAACTGACCTACGTCAACGGCGACAGCGCGACCGTGTACGGCATCGAGGCGGGCGGCCAGTATTTCCTCGACAACGGGCTCGGCTTCCAGGCGAACGCCACCTACAACCGCTCGCGCGCCAAGCGTGAGGGGCTGCCCACCACCGATCTGCAGGATGCGGTGCCGTTCTCGGCCAACGCCAAGATCTTCTACGAGAAGCACGGCATCAACGCGTCGGTGTCGTACCAGTATCAGTCGAGCTTCACCTCGTCGCAGTATAGCTACATCAACACGCTCGCGATCAAGCAGCGCCCCTATCATGAGCTGGCGGGCAGCATTTCCTACGACATCCTGCCGCAACTGACGGTGTATGTGCAGGGTTCGAACCTGCTCGACTCCGCCACGCAGCGTTACTCGACATACAGCAACGTGCCGGCCTTCTACGAATATACCGGCCGCGCGTTCTTCTTCGGCGTGCGCGCACGCCTCTGATCCGCTCCGCCGACCCTGTGTTCGCCCGACCGGGCAAGCCCGTCTCAGGCGAACACAGGCCGGCAGGATCGAACAGCCGGTTCTCGCGGAACCCGGATTAGGCCGCACGCGGCGCGGGCGAGCCTACCGCCCGCGCCGCGGCCTGCGAGCGATCACATGTTCGCGGCGGTGGGCCGGATGATCACTTCGTTGATGTCCACGCCTTCGGGCTGCTCGAGCGCATAGCGGATCGCACGTGCGATCGCGTCGGGCGTCAGCGATTTCTGGCGCCAGTCCTGAAGAGCGGAGGCGATCGCCGGATCGGTGATGTCGTTGCCGAGTTCGGTCGCGACGACACCCGGCGAGATGACGGTGCTGCGGATGTCGTCATGCTCCTGCCGCAGCCCCTCGCTGATCGCCCACACCGCATATTTGGTCGCGCAATAGACGGCGGCACTCGGCAGCACGAGATGCGCCGCGATCGAAGCGACGTTCACGACATGGCCGGACCGCTGCGCGACGAACCGCGGCAGCACCGCCGCGATGCCGTTCAGCACGCCGCGGATATTGACGTCGATCATCCGCGTCCATTCGTCCTGCTTGAGCGCGGCGAGCGGCGAGAGCGGCATCACGCCGGCATTGTTGATGAGCACGTCGATCCGCCCGAACCGTGCCTCCGCCGCCTCGGCGAATGCGGCGAAGTTCTCCGCGCTGGTCACGTCCAGCTTCTGCCAGGCGACGGTGGCGCCGAGTTCGGCGGCCAGCGCTTCCAGCCGATCGCTCCGCCGTGCGCCGATGAACAGGCGCGCGCCGCTGGCGGCCAGTTCGCGCACGGTGGCCTCGCCGATGCCGCTGGAGGCGCCGCTGATGAGGATCGTCTTGTCGATGGTGGTGGTCATGATCGTCCCTTCCTGACGCCCCTTTCTCTCGCCGGGGCGGCTTGCCTCAAATGGCGGCGAACGGTGGCGGGCGTGAGCGCGATCGTCCGAACTCCTTGCCCGATTCTCCGGATATGGCGCCCGGCGCTTGCATGGCGCGGCAGAAGGCGCGCAGAAGGCCGCATGGACCGCATCGCCGATCTCGCCGCCTCGATCGCGCTTCAAATCCCCCGCACCGGCATGACGGTCACGGCGGTTCCGCGCCTTTCGCTGTTCCGCGCCGATCGGCCCACCGTGCCGCTACCGGCGGTGTACGACGCATGCCTTTGCCTGATCGCGCAAGGGTCCAAGCATGTGTCGCTGGGCGAGCGGAACCTGGTCTACGATCCCGCGCACTACCTGCTGGTGTCGGTGGACCTTCCGCTGGTCGGCCATGTCACGCAGGCGAGCCCCGCCGCGCCCTATCTTTGCTGCAAGATCGATATCGACCATGCCGCGCTGGCGGACCTGATCCTCGCCGAAGGCGGTCGCGCGCCGAAAGCCGACCTGCCGGCGCTCGCCGTGTACCGGAGCGACGACGACCTGATCGACGCCGCGTGCCGGCTGGTGCGGTTGCTCGATCGGCCGGAGAGCATTCCCGCGCTCGCCCCGCTGATCGAACGTGAGATCCTCTATCGTTTGCTTACCGGCCCGCATGGCCCGGCGCTGCGCTACATGACGGTGGCGGACAGCCGGCTCAACCAGGTCGGACGGGCGATCGCCACCATTCGGCGCGGCTTCGATCGGCACCTGCGGATCGACGACATCGCCGCCGCCGCGAACATGAGCCCATCGTCGCTGCACGAGCATTTCAAGGCGGTCACGCGGATGACGCCACTGGAGTATCAGAAGCAATTGCGCTTGCAGGAGGCGCGGCGCCTGATGCTGTCGGAGGGCGCGAGCGCGGGCTCGGCCGGCTTCGCGGTCGGCTATGAAAGTCCATCTCAGTTCAGCCGCGAATATGCCCGGCTGTTCGGCGCTCCGCCCAAACGCGATATCGAACGCATGCAGGCGAGCGGCGACCTGCTCACGCCGGTTTGATCCGGGGGGCGCCCGCTGCCCGGAACACCGCGGCCCTTGTCTTTCGGCAGCGGCTGGGCTGAAACGGCGCGATGTTCTTCCGCAAGAAACCCGCCAGAAGCTCGCCGGTGCGCCAATATTACGGCGAGTCGGTCTCGGCGCGGCTCGCCGCCAATCCCGCGACGACGCGCGCCAAGAGCGATGCGATCCAGCTCTTCTACTACCCGGACTTTCTGAACGCGGCGGTCTGCACGCGGCTGCGCGCGATGATCGACGCCAACCGCCGCCCATCGACCGTGCTGAGCACCGCCGATCCCGATTACCGCACCAGCGACAGTTGCGACATGGATCGCTGGTCGCCCGAGGTCCGGCCGACCGACGAGGCGATCGCCGAACTGCTCGGGCTCGATCCGGTTCACGGCGAGACGATGCAGGGCCAGCGCTACGCGCCCGGCCAGCAATTCCGCGCGCATTGCGACTGGTTCAGCGAGGATCAGCCCTATTGGCCGGCGATGCAGCAATGCGGCGGGCAGCGCACCTGGACGACGATGATCTATCTGAACGATGTCGAGGAAGGCGGCGCGACCTGGTTCCCGCTCGCCGGTGTGCGCGTCACCCCGAAGCGGGGCCTGCTGCTCGCGTGGAACAACATGAACCCCGATGGCAGCCCCAACAACAGGACGCTCCACGAAGGCGTCGCGGTGATGAAGGGGACGAAGTACATCGTCACCAAATGGTTTCGCGAGGGGAATTGGATTCAGGGGTAACCGCTCCCCTTCGCCCTCCCTGGAGGAGAGCGAAGGGTAACGCGATCAGGCTCGCGCGACCTGGAACCCGGCGAAGCTCTGCCGCACCGGCATCAGTTCCAGCGTGTTGATGTTGAGATGCGGCGGCAGCGTCGCCACCCACGCGATCGTCGCGGCGATATCCTCGGCGGTCATCGGCTCGGCGCCGCCGTAGAGCGTATCCGACGCGGCCTGATCGCCGCCGGTGCGCACCAGCGTGAACTCGGTTTCCACCATGCCCGGTTCGATCGAGGTGACGCGCACGCCCGTCCCCGCCAGATCGGAACGAAGCCCAAGGCTGAACTGATGCACGAACGCCTTGGTGCCGCCATAGACGTTGCCGCCGGTATAGGGATAGGTCGCCGCCACGGAGGACAGGTTGATGATCGCCCCCTTGCGCGCGATCAGCCCCGGCAGCAGCCGGTGCGTGACGGTGGCGAGCGCGGTGACGTTGGTGTCGATCATCGTGCGCCACTGCTCGAGATCGGCGGATTGCGCGGGCGCGGTGCCGAGCGCGAGGCCGGCGTTGTTGACGAGCAGATCGATGTCGCTGAACGGCGCGGGCAACGCTGCCAGCGCGGCCTCGAACCCGGCTTCGTCGCGCACGTCGAACGCGGCGACATGGACGAGATCACCGATCTCCGCCGCCAGCGCGTCGAGCCGGTCGGCACGGCGGCCGGTCGCGACGACATGCCAGCCCGATCCGGCGAGTTCCCGCACGGTCGCGGCGCCGATGCCGGAGGTGGCGCCGGTGATGAAGGCGGTCGGCATCGGAAACTCTCCTCAAGGTTGCGCGCCCTCATGTCGCGGACGGTGCGGCGATTGCAAGGCTCGTGCGGCACAAATCCTCCTCCGCCAAGGGGAGGTGGCGCGAAGCGCCGGCGGGGAAGGTCGCGGCGCGCTTGCGGCCGTCTCGTGGTCCGCCCCCTCCGCCACGCTACACGTACCACCGCCCCCGGCGGGGCAGGATCGCCGTCAGAACAGCAGCTTGCGCACCGAGACGCGGATCGTCCGCCCGAGCGGGTTGATATAGCCCGGCTGATAGCTGACCGGCGTCACCCCCTGCGCGTCGCGCACCGTCTGGCGCGTGTCGAACAGGTTGGTGATGCCGACCGCGATCCGCATGCCCCGCACCCAGGGATGCGCCTTCACCAGATCGAGCCGCTGGCCCAGATCGGCGAACAGCCGCAGGTTGATCGTGCCGAGCGCGGAGAAGTGCAGCGGATCGGGGTTGCCGACGGTGCCGCCGGTCACGTCGGTGGCGCTCTGCCAGTCGGCGGAGAGCCGCGCACCGAGGCCGTTGTTGCTATAGCCCGCCTGCGCCTCGATCTCGTGGCGCGGCTGGCCCCCGCCCGAACCGACCGTGTCGCCGCGGAGCAGATCGAGCGCGGGGCCGCCTTGCGCGACCAGCACGCGATCGGTGAAGTGCCAGGTGTGATAGACCGCGAACTGGAGCCGTCCGCCGCCCTGCCCGCGCCCGCCGAAGCCGCCGCCACCGCCGCGAAACCCGCCACCGCGGGGTCCGCCACCGCCGCCACCTGGCCCGCCCGGCCCGCCACCCGGCCCGCCGAAGCCGCCGTTACGCGGGCCGCCGCCATTCGGGCCACCCGGCGGCGCGCCATCGCCCCGGCGTCCGCCCGGCGGCAGCAGACCTTGCAACGGGTTCGGCCCCTTACCCGCGCGATAAGCCTCGAACGCCTTCTGGATCTTCGACTTGAGCGGCACGGAGAAATTGACGCCCCAGCGCAATTCCGATCGACGCGATTCGGCGAAGTTGATCGGCCGCTGGTCGATCTGGGTCAGATCGCCATCCGCATCGCGCACGAAGCGGCTGGGGAACACGCTCTCGATCGCGGCGGTCGCGCCCGGGAAGGACACCGCCGAATTCTCGGTGCGGACCTGCACGTAATTCGCGGTGAGATTGATGTCCTTCGCCGCCCATGGCTTGAGCGTCGCGCCGATCTTCTTGGTGTGCGTGGTGTCGGCGAGGAGCCCGCGGTTGCCGCCGCTGATCGCGGTGACGATCGCGGTGGTGCCGCGCACATAATCGAAAACGCGGACGTTGGGGGTGATGATGCTCGGATTGCCGAGTTGCTGCGCGGTCGGCGCGTCATCCTGGTCGGTCGCCGAGGCGATGATCCGCAAAGCCGGGATCGGCGCCCAGTTCACGCCGTAGCCGACCGTCGTCAGCGTCCCGAAATCGGAGAGGTGATCGACCGCGAGGTTGAAATTGGCCGACAGCGTCCCGATCGCGCCGAGCACCTGCTTGGATCGGCTGGTGAGCGGCACGTCGACATTGATCTGGCCGTTGACGATGTCGCGGCGGACGGTGCCCGCCTGCTCGATGTTCGAGCGGAACGAGCGGCTGTCGAAGCTGTTGGCCTGCGCGCCGATGCGGATCGAGGTCGAGATCGCGCCGGCTGGCAGCTTGAACAGCGTGCCGCTGAACAGCGCGTCCGCACCGCCGGTCTGCGCGGTCGAATAGCCGCGATTGACCGGCAGCACGCCCAACTGGCCGCTGAGCGGGCCGTACGGGTTGGCGGTGCGGTCGCCCGCGTTCAGCCGCGCCTGGAAGGCGGAGGCATCGACGCCGACATCGGTGAAGGTCTCGCTTTCGGTGCGGTCGTACGTGCCCGTCACCGACCATTGCCAGCTACCGACATTGCCGTTGAGCGTGGTGCCGAGATGCGCGATCACGCTGGAGGAATCCTGCCGCAGCGGCAGATATCCCGTACCGAGCGCGCGATCCACCACCACCGCCTGCGAGAAGGGCGAGAAGGGATTGCCCGCCGGCAGCGTGAGCGCGACGTTGGCCGGGCCGTTCAGCGCGTGGCTGTCGGTCACCTCCAGCCGGCCGTTGAACGATGCGCTCACCGTGCCGAGGATCGAGGTCGCGTAATTCGTGTTGACCGCGAAGTCGCGGCTCGAGGGAACGAGCGTGCGATAGGCGCCGGGGTCGGCCACGTTGGCCGCCGTGCCCGCGAAATCGCCGAGCGACGGTGTCGTCGCCCCGGCGGTGCGCGGCACGCCGACGATCGTCGCGGTGCCGAGCGCCGGGTCGATCGCGCCGCCGCCGACGCCGGTGATGTTGCCGCCCACAGCGAACGGGCTGGCGACGGGCAGGATGCCACGCTCGTCCTCGGTCAGCGCCGAGCTGGACTTGTAGGAGAGATGGACGTTGGCGCGCGTACCGCTCTGGATCTTGAGCAGATCGGCCTCGACGCCGGGGCTGTTGTTGCCGCCGGCGGTGGGCACCGTGTCCGCCAGTTCGGTGGTGAGCGCGCGGAAGCGGCGGCGCAGCACGATGTTCACCACCCGCTGATCGGCGCGGTAGCCGTATTTGAGCGCGACCTCTTCGGGCAGAATTTCTGCGCGCAGGATCGCCTCGGTCGGAATGTCGCGGATTTCGGCGAAGCTGGAGATACGCTTGCCGTTGAGGAGCACCACCGGCGCTCCCCCGCTGCCACGGTCGCTGCGGGTCTGGGGCGACAATTCGGTGAGCAGGTCCGCGACCGAACTGACCCCGTAGGAACGGATGTCGGCCGGGCTCAGCGTCTGCTCGGGCGGAATGTCGCCAACCACCGAGCCGGGCGGCTTGACGCCCTGCACGACGATATCGCCGGCCTCTTCATTCTCCTCGGACGGCGCGGGAGCATGGGGCCGCTCGGATGGCCGATCCTGCGCGGCGGCGATCGTCGCGGTGCTCGCACATGCGAAGAACACTATGGCGGAGCTTCGGCGCATCGATCGTCCTCGTTTCGTTACGAAGCCGGGATGCCCGCATTTTGTCGCAGGATTATGCCAGATCGGCCCGAAATCGATTATTGTGCGTCGCACCCCGTGCTGCGCGACGACCAGCTCGCATTGGCGATCTTCCAGGTACCGCCTTCGCGGATCAGGTCGAAATGGTCGGTGCCGCAATGGTGCACCTTGCCGTTAACGCGGAAGGTGTAGGGTGCCCACACCATCGCGATGTCACCGTCGCTCTCAATCGCGGGATCGCTGATCCGCTCGTCCCAACGGTCGGCGCCGGGCGCGAAGCGCGCCGCCACCTCGGCCCATGTCCGCCGCGTGATGCTCCGCCCACCGTCGGCCGCCTCGGTCGCATAGGTCGCGCCGCCGTCGGGACGCACCACCGCGAGGATCGCCTGCGGGTCGCGCGCGGCGACGCCGGCGAGGAAGGCGTTGATCGGCGCCATCACCGCGCTGGTGTCGGCATCCGCGAGCGGGATCGGGTTGGCGGGCGGCAGCTTGGGGATCGGCGTCGTCTGGCCGACAAGCAAGGCGGCGGCAAGTAGCAGGCTCATCAGCGTCTCCGGAAATCAGGCGGGCAACATCGTCTTGAGCGGTACGTCGGCATCGGCGAGCAGCGCGGGATCGACCGCCGCACCCGCCAGCACCAGCGCACGGCCCTGCACATAGTCCCTGGTGGAATTGACGCAATCGAGCGCGATCACACGGCCCGCCTTCAGGTAAATCACCGAGAAGCTGCGCGTCTCCGGCGCCCCGCGCACCACCACCGCGTCATGACCGGTCGAGAGGCCGACCGTTTGCAGGCGCAGGTCATATTGGTTCGACCAGAACCACGGCACCGCATCGTACGAGACGGCGTCGCCGAGGATCGTCTTCGCCGCGATCGTGGCCTGGTCGTTGGCGTTCTGCACCGATTCGAGCCGGATCGTCGCACCGCCCGCGAAGCGATTGACGTGCGCCGCGCAGTCGCCGATCGCGAAGATATCGGCGAGGCTGGTGCGGCACTGCGCATCGACGACTACGCCGTTTCCGCCCTCCGCGCCCGCCGCGATCAGCGGTTCGACCGCGGGTACGATGCCGATGCCGACGATCACCATCTCGCACGGCAGGATCGCGCCGCTCGCCAGCCGCACCCCGCACGCCGCGCCGTCGCGCTCCTCGATGCACGCGACGCCGACCGACAGGCGCAGATCGACCCCGTGCGCGCGATGCTCGGCCTCGTAGAAACGCGACAGCGGTTCGCCCGCGACCCGCGCCAGCACGCGGCCCTGCGCCTCCAGCACGGTGACATGCTTGCCGAACTTGGTCAGCACCGCCGCCGCCTCCAGCCCGATATAGCCGCCGCCGACCACGACCACGCGCTCGACCTGCGGAAGCTCGCGGATCAATTGATCGACATCCGCACGCGTGCGCACCGCATGGACGCCGCGCAGGCTGTGCCCGTCGCACGTCAGTTTGCGCGGGCGCCCGCCGGTCGCCCAGATCAGCTTGCCATAGCCGATCACCTCCCCCGCCGCCGTCTCGACGATCCGCGCCTCGGGATCGACGCGCGTCACCGCCGATCCGAGCAGCATCGTCACGTCGCGCTCTTCCCAGAAGGCGGGCTGGCGGATCAGGATGCGCTCGAAGCCCTTCTCGCCGGCGAGATAGTCCTTGGAGAGCGGCGGACGTTCATAGGGAAGTTCGGGTTCGTCGCCGATCACCGCGATCGTGCCCGCGAACTTCTGCTGGCGCAGCACCACCGCCGCCTGCGCGCCGCCGTGCCCCGCCCCGACGATCAGAACATCATAGCTGGTCACGTGATCCTCCATTCTCGTTTTCCAACCCTGTGCCCAGCGGAGGCGGCGTTGTCGAGATGGTCAGCACCGCGCGCATCCTGTATCGCGGCATCATGAGTGAAGACCGATTCGAGCGCCACCGCCAACCCTGGACCACCGACGAGATCCAGAAGCTTCACACGCTCGCGAAAAAAGGCATGGCGCTAAAGGCCATCGCCAAGGCGCTCAAGCGCAGCGAGGAATCCACCAAGGATCGCGCCAAGGCCGACGGGCTTTCGATCGCCAAGTTGCGGTAAGCCCGAATCGGGCGTGTTGCGCCGCAAAAGAAGTCGGTTACACAAGGCGTCATACCCGGTATTCGGATTCGGCGTCTCGTGCGGGGGGATCATCCCCCGCATGCGCTCCGGGCGAATGCGCGATGGAGAAACGATGACGCCTCCCCACCCCTGCCGCGCCTTCTCTTCGTCTTTCACCCTCGCCCCCGTGATCGCCCTGCTCTGCACGGCGGCGCTCACCGGGTGTTCGGGGTCGGGCGGAGCCGGAGCCGCCGGCGGCAAGCGGGGCAACGCCGGTCCGCCGCAGGTCGGCTATGTCGTCGCCAAGGTCAGCAGCGTGCCCCTTATCACCGAACTGGCCGGCCGCACCTCGGCCTTCGAAAGTTCGGACGTGCGCCCGCAGGTGTCGGGCGTGATCTACCGCCGCTTCTTCACCGAAGGCGCGCTCGTCCGTAAGGGCCAGCCGCTCTACCAGATCGACCCGAGCCTCTACCGCGCCTCCGCCAACCAGGCGCGCGCCAATCTGCTGAGCGCGCAGGCGACCGCCGCCTCGACGCGGATCAAGGCCGACCGCTACAAGCCGCTCGCCGAGATCGAAGCCGTCGCCAAACAGGATTATACCGACGCCGATGCCGCCGCGAAACAGGCCTCGGCGGCGGTCGCGCAGCAACGCGCCGCGCTCGAGACGGCGAACATCAACCTGCGCTTCACCACCGTTCCCGCGCCGATCACCGGGCGGATCGGCCGCTCGCTCTACACGGTCGGCACGCTCGTCACCTCGGGGCAGGCGGACGCGCTCGCGACGATCCAGCGGCTCGACCCGATCTTCGTCGATATCCAGCAATCGAGCGCCGATCTGCTTCGCCTGCGCCGCGCGCTCGCCTCGGGCGGCGAAGTCCCCGCCAGCGCCGCCGTCACGCTCAAGCTGGAAGACGGCAGCGATTACGGCATGACCGGCAAGGTGCAATTCTCCGAAGTCGTGGTCGATCAGACCACCGGCACGGTGACGCTGCGGGCGGTCTTCCCCAATCCCAAGGGGCTGCTGCTGCCCGGCATGTTCGTGCGCGCGAGCTTCGCGCAATCGATCGACAACACCGCGATCCTGATCCCGCAACAGGCGGTGTCGCGCACCGCCAAGGGCGATGCGACCGTGTTCGTACTGAACGGCGACAAAGCCGTGCTGCGCACCATCACCGCGACGCGCACCGTCGGCACCAACTGGGTCGTCACCGCCGGCCTCAAGCCGGGCGAGAAGGTCATCACCGAAGGCGTCGGCAAGACCAAGCCGGGCATCACGGTGAGGCCGGTCCCCGCCGGCTCGCCGCAGAAGATCCAGGCCCCGCAGAAGCCCGGCCAGAAGGGCTGATCGGCCAGTGATCTCGCGCATCTTCATCGACCGGCCGATCTTCGCCTGGGTCATCGCCATCATCATCATGCTGGCGGGCGTTGGCGCGATCTACACGCTGCCCATCGAACAATATCCAGACGTCGCCCCGCCGACCGTCAACATCCGCGCAACCTATCCCGGCGCCTCGTCCGCCACGCTGGAAAACAGCGTCACGCAGGTGATCGAGCAGCAGCTCACCGGGCTCGACGGCCTGCTCTATTTCCAGTCGAGTTCCAGCTCGCGCGGCTCGGTGACGATCACCGCCACCTTCCAGAAGGGCACCGATCCGGACATCGCGCAGGTGCAGGTCCAGAACAAGGTCCAGCAGGCGATCTCGCGGCTGCCGCAACAGGTGCAGCAGCAGGGCCTCACCGTCACCAAGTCCAACCCCGACTTCCTGATGGTCATCGCGATCTACGACACGTCGGACCGCGTTACCAACGAGGACGTGTCCGACTATCTCGTCTCGAACATGCAGGAGGCGCTCGGCCGTCTGAAGGGCGTCGGCGACACCAACGTGTTCGGCTCGCAATATGCGATGCGGATCTGGCTCAACCCCGACAAGCTCGCCAGCTACAGCCTGATGCCGAGCGACGTCACCTCCGCGATCCAGGCGCAGAATGCCGAGGTCGCGGCGGGCGAGATCGGCGGCGCGCCCAATCCGCCGACTCAGGTGCTCGACGCCACCGTCACCGCGCAGACCCGCCTGCAAACCCCCGAGCAGTTCCGCGATATCGTCATCAAGACCCAGACCGACGGCTCGGCGGTGCGCATCCGCGATGTCGGTACGGTGCAACTCGGCGCGGAAAGCTACGGCATCGTCAGCCGCTACAACGGCCATCCCGGCGCGGGCATGGCGATCAGCCTGGCGCCCGGCGCCGATGCGATGTCCACCGCCGAACTGGTCAAGGCCGAGATCCAACGCCGGTCGAAGGGCTTCCCGCACGGCTTCGCCTACGCCTTCCCGCAGGATTCGACCAAGTTCATCAAGCTTTCGGTCGAGGAAGTGGTCTGGACGCTGATCGAGGCGATCATCCTCGTCATCGTCGTCATGTTCGTGTTCCTGCAAAGCTGGCGCGCGACGTTGATCCCGACGATCGCGGTGCCGGTCGTGCTGCTCGGCACGTTCGGCATCTTCGCGGTGGCGGGCTTCTCGATCAACACGCTCACCCTGTTCGGCCTCGTGCTGGCGATCGGCCTGCTCGTCGACGATGCGATCGTCGTCGTCGAGAACGTCGAGCGTCTTATGGATGAAGATCCCTCGCTCTCGCCACGCGACGCCACGATCCGGTCGATGGACGAGATCACCGTCGCGCTGATCGCGATCGCGCTGGTGCTGTCCGCGGTGTTCCTGCCGATGGCGTTCTTCGGCGGCTCGACGGGCGTGATCTACAAGCAATTCTCGGTCACGATCGTCTCGGCGATGGTGCTGTCGGTGATCGTCGCGCTGGTGCTCACCCCGGCGCTGACCGCGACCTTGCTCAAACACCGCGCCGAAACGAAGAACGACACCTGGTTCGCGAGGCGGTCGCAAGGCGCGAAGGACTGGTTCAACGGCAATTTCGACCGGATGGTCGATCGCTACGGCAACGCCGTGATCCGCGTGGTCGATCGCAAATGGCTGTTCCTGTTGATCTACGCGCTCGTGGTCGCGCTGCTGGCGATCATGTTCGTTCGCCTGCCCACCGGCTTCCTGCCGACCGAGGACCAGGGCATCGCACAGCTCCAATATAATCTCGCACCGGGTTCGACGATCAACAGCACCAAGCTCGCCCAGCGCGAGATCGAGAAATATTTCCTCACCCAGGAAAAGGCCAATATCGACGGCGTGCTGACCGTGGCGGGTGTCGGCGGCAGCGGCGGCGGCGGCCAGAACGCGGGGCGCGGCTTCGTCGCGTTCAAGGATTGGTCCGAACGCAAGGGCAGCGCGAACGGCGCCGCCGCGATCACCCAGCGCGCCACCGCCGCGCTCGGCGCGCTGCGCAACGTCGAATTTTACGCGATCCAGCCCGGCGCGGTGCGCGGCCTCGGCCAGTCGAACGGCTTCACGCTCGAATTGCAGAACACCGGCGGTCTCAGCCGCGTCGATTTCAAGGCGGCGCGTGACAAATTGCTCGCCGCCGCGCGCGCCGACGGCCGGCTCGCGGCCGTGCGCCCGACCGAGCTCGACGACCAGCCGACGCTCAAGGTCGATGTCGATCCGCTCAAGCTGAGCGCGCTCGGGCTCAGCCAGGCGAGCGTCAACGCGACGCTGTCGACCGCCTGGGGCGGCTCCTACGTCAACGACTTCAACGATCGCGGCCGCGTCAAGCGTGTCTATGTGCAGGGCGATGCGCTGTACCGCTCGCGTCCCGAAGACATGGCGCGCTGGTATGTGCGCGGCGCGACCGGCTCGATGGCGCCGTTCTCATCCTTCGCCACGACGAGCTGGAACACCGCGCCAAACTCGCTGTCGCGTTTCCAGGGGCTGTCGTCCTACGAGATTTCGGGTCAGCCCGCGCCGGGCCAAAGCTCGGGCGACGCGATGAACGTGATGACCGAACTCGCCGCGCAGCTTCCCGGCACCAGCGTCGCGTGGAGCGGGCTGTCCTATCAGGAACGACTGTCGACCGGACAGGCGCCGTTCCTCTACGGCATCTCGCTGCTCGTCGTGTTCCTGTGCCTCGCCGCTTTGTACGAAAGCTGGACGATCCCGGTGGCGGTGCTGCTCGTCATCCCGCTCGGGCTGGTCGGCGCGATCTTCGCGGTCACGCTGCGCGGGCTGCAGAACGACGTCTATCTGCAAATCGGGCTGCTGACGACGATGGGCCTCGCGTCCAAGAACGCGATCCTGATGATCGAATTCGCCGAACAGGCCGAGAAGAAGGGCGCCCGCGTCATCGACGCCGCGCTGGAGGCCGCGCGGCTGCGGCTCCGCCCGATCCTGATGACGAGCTTCGCGTTCATCTTCGGCGTGCTGCCGCTGGCGATCTCGACCGGGGCGGGCGCGAACAGCCGCGTCGCGATCGGCACCGCCGTGATCGGCGGCATGCTGACCGCGACGATCCTCGCGATCTTCTACATCCCGTTGTTCTTCGTGCTGGTGCGGCGCGGCGTGCGCGACGGGCTCAAGGCGGTGCAGCACCGCCTCCACCACGACACCCCGCCGGAGACCGCGGCATGACCCGCACGATCGCCACCGCGCTCGCGCTCGCCGCGCTCGGCGGCTGCACGATGGCGCCCAAATACGTCCGCCCGGCAGCGCCCGTGCCCGCGTCCTGGCCAACCGGGGACGCCTATCTGCGCCAGACCGAGGCGGCGCTGCCGAGCGTCGGCTACCGCGACATTTTCCGCGATCCGCGCTTGCGGACGATCATCGACCGGGCGCTCGTCAACAACCGCGATCTGCGCGTCGCCGCCGCCAACATCGCCATCGCCCGCGCAACCTACCGCATCCAGCGCGCCGAACTGCTGCCGACGATCGGCGCCAACAGCGGCTACACCTTCCGTCAGAACAGCTCGGCGGGCGGGGTCAACACCGGCGGCACGGGCAACGGCGGCATCGGCAATGGCAACACCGGCAACGGCGGTTTCGGCGGGTCGGGCGGCACCTCGAACAATTTCTCCGCGAGCGTCGGCATCACCGCGTTCGAGGTCGATCTGTTCGGCCGCATCCGCTCGCTGAGCGAAGCCGCGCAGAACCGCTATTTCGGGACCGAGGCCGCCGCGCGCGCGACCCGTCTCACGCTGATCGGCGATCTCGCCACCGGCTGGCTCACCTACGCGGCCGACAAGAGCCTGCTCAGAATCGCCGAGCAGACCGCCGAGGTCGCGCGGAAGAGCGTGACGCTCACCCGCCAGCGGCTGAGCGGCGGTATCGCCCCGCGCACCGATCTCGCGCAGGCGCAGATCACGCTCGAAACCGCTTTGTCGGATCTCGCCGAACAGCGCACCGCGCTCGCGCAGGATGTCAACGCGCTGCAACTGCTGGTCGGCGCACCGGTCGATCCCGCCTTGCTGCCCGACGGCATAGAACAGGCCGGCACGACCGTCGCAGAACTCCCCGCCGGCCTCGATTCACGCGTGCTGCTGCGCCGCCCCGATGTGGTCCAGGCGGAATATGAACTCCGCGCGGCCAATGCCGAGATCGGCGCGGCGCGCGCGGCGCTGTTCCCGACCGTATCGCTCACCTCGCTGGCCGGATTCGCATCGAGCGCGCTCTCGAACCTGTTCACGGGCGGCGCGTTCAATTACTCGGTCTCGCCGGGCGTGAGCTACCCGATCTTCCGCGCCGGCGCCGGCCGCGCGGGTCTCGCGCAATCGCAGGCACAGCGCGATTCCGCGCTCGCCAGCTATGAGAAATCGATCCAGACCGCGTTTCGCGAAGTCTCGGACGCGCTCGCGCGGCGCGGCACGATCGCGGATCAGGAACGCGCGCAGCAAGCGTTGACCGCGGCGTCGCGGGACAATTTCCGGCTGTCCGAAGCGCGCTATCGCGGCGGCATCGACACCTATCTCGCGAGCCTCACCGCGCAGCAGTCCTTCTATTCGTCGCAGCGCTCGTTGGTGAACACGCAACTCACCGCTGCGACCAATCTGGTGACCTTGTACCGCACGCTGGGCGGGGACTCGACGCTGGATGTGGCGCCGGACGACAAACGGCCGGCTCCAGCGGCAAAGTAAGCCCGTTCGCCCTGAGCTTGCCGAAGGGCGTGCCCCAACCGAAACGCAGCGAGCGGGGCACGTGCTTCGACAAGCTCAGCACGAACGGGTGTGGTTCCGGGTAACGCTCAGCGAGGACTCACTCCTCCTTGGTCGGCGTCACCACCTCGCGTCCGAACTTCATGATCAACTCGCCGATCTCGCGCGCCTGATTGACCGATCGGTTGCTCTGCTCACGGATGAAGTCGCCCTGGATCTTCATGACCTGCGACAGATCCTGCGCCGAGGCGACCTGGCGCATCGCCGCGAACGCCTCGCGGGTGTTGGACTCGGCCTGGTCGAGCATGCGCAGGCCGAGGTTCGACCCGCCCTCGACGAACTTGAGGTGCGCCTTGCGCGCCGGATCGGCGATCTTCTCGTCGAACGCTTCCTTGGCCTTGTTGGCGAATTCGTTGATGTCGACCATCGAATGGCTCCTTCTCTCGCGGGCAGCCGGATCGGTCCGGCCGGGGTCGGCTCTGCGGCCACGAACGCGCGGGCTTGGCCCCGCGTCGCTCAAGTCCCTGGAGAATAGGGAGCCGCCCCTGCGCAGGCAACGCCCGTGCCGCACAGCAACGGAATTTTACGCCGCGCTCATCAAAGCGGCGCATTCGCCGGCGCGCCTATAGCGCGCGTTCGCCGCCCTTGATGACCGCCACAGGATGTTCGAGCACCCGCACATCGGCGAGCGGATCGCCCTGCACCGCGACGATGTCGCCGTAGCGCCCGACCGCGATCTGCCCGACATCCTCCGGCGTGCCGAGCGCCTCGGCGGCGCTGAGCGTCGCGGCGCGGATCGCCTGAAGCGGGGTCATCCCCCATTTCACCATCACCGCGAACTGCTTCGCGTTGTCGCCGTGCGGATAGACGCCGGCGTCGGTGCCGAACAGCATCGGCACGCCGGCTTTCACCGCCCGCTGGAACGTCTGGCGCTGCTTGAGGCCGATCATCCGCTCCTTGTCGAGGCTCTGCTGCTCGGTGCCGTTCTTGGTGCCGGTGGCGAGGATATAATCGTCGTTGTAGATATCCATGTCGAACCACGTGTGATGCTGGATCGCGAGCTTGATCGCCTCGTCGGAGGCGAGGCTGCAATGTTCGATCGTGTCGATGCCGGCGAGGATCGCGGCCTTGATCCCCTCGTCGCCATGCGCGTGCGCGGCGACCTTGAGGTGGAGCATGTGCGCCTCGTCGGCGATCGCCTTCATCTCCTCGAACGAGAGCTGCTGGCCACCGACGCTGTCGCCGAGCGAGAACACGCCGCCGGTCGCGCAGATCTTGATGACGGTCGCGCCATATTTGTGCAGCCAGCGCACCTTCGCGCGCGCTTCTTCGGGCGAGTTGACGACCGAAGGCTGCTGCCGGTCGAGCGAGGGTGGCAAGGTGTTGTCGTCGCAATGCCCGCCGGTCGCGCCGATCGCATAGGTCGCGGTGGTCATGCGCGGGCCATCGATCCAGCCGCCGTCGATCGCCTGGCGCAGGCCGACGTCATCGAAATCGGCCGATCCGACATTGCGCACCGAGGTGAAGCCCGCCCGCAACGTCTTCTTCGCGTTCGCGACGCCGACCGCCTGCCAGAAGCTGTCGGTATATTTGAGGCCAGTATAGCCGCCGATCTCGGCAAGCGACGTCAGGTGAACGTGCATGTCGATCAGCCCGGGCAGGATCGTCTTGCCGGGAAGGTCGATCCGCGTCGCACCGGCGGGGATCACCGGGCGCGCATTGGCGCCGGTCACCACCGAGGCGATCCGCCCATCGGTGATGACCACGACCGGGTCGTCGAGCGTCTTGCCCGACGCGACATCGAGCAGATGCGACGCGGTGATGACGACGCTGTCGGCGAGCGCCGGTGTCGCCACGGACGCGAGCAGCGCCGCGGCAAGAATCTTGCGAACCATCAAATCCCCCTATCTTTCAACCCTGTGAACGGGTTGTCGCGCCGGTGCCGCCGCCTGTCCATCCCATTCGAGCATCGCCGCATAGCCCGGTGGCGGCGAGGGCAGCACGGCGCGCGCGACCAGGCCGGCGGCGATCACCAGCGCGAGCGCGATGCCGCAACCACGAGCGATCCGGCGCGGCGCCCCGCCCTCGCTCGCCAGCAGGATCGCCGCCAACGCCGCCGCCATCATCGGCCACAGGTGATAGCGCAGGTCCGAAGCGATGCTCACCACCGCGAAACTCGCCTCCAAAGCGAGCGCGGAGACGGCGAGCGCCAGTGCGAAATCGCGCACCGGCGTGCGTGCGCCGGCGATGACGATCGCCACCACCGACGCCGCGACCACGATCCACGCAACCGGCCAGCCGAGCGGCGACGCCACCAGCCAGCCCGCCGCCGCCACGATCGGCCACGCCGCTTTCGATGGCGACCCGAGACCGACCGTGTTCCGTTCGGATGCCGAGGGCGGCGCCGCGCTCACCCACACCGTAGGCACCAGCCAGCGCGTCGTCGCGTTGAGATGCGCCAGCCGATGCCGCGCATAGGCGATCGGATGCCGCACGATCGCGCCCGCCCAGGCGATGTCGAGCGTGCTCGCGGGCACCGCCTCGAAGCGGTCGGCAATCGCGCCGCAGCGCGACGCGCTGCCGATCGGATCCCAGAAGAACGGCTGGTAGCAATGCTTCTCGACGATCATCGCGCGCTCGTCGCGGCGCAGCACGCCGTCATCTCCGGCGAAATGCGCGATCCCGGCGAGATCGAACAGCGGCAGCGTGTGGCCGACGGTGGTCGGCTCGGCGTCGAGCAGCCGGTGGTTGATGATCGGCGACACCGCCAGCACCGCCAGCGTCAGCCCGGCGATCGTCGCGGCGCGGTACCCCCACCGCCGCCGTCCTGGCACCAGCATTACCCCGAGCGGCACCACCGCGAACACCGCATTGGTCCGCACCAGCGCCGCATAGCCGAGCAACGCCACGACCGCGATCAGAGCGGGCATCGACAATGCCCGCCCGGCGAACCGCGCCCGCGCGACGATACCGACCGCCGACAGCATCGCGCCGAGCATCTGCGCGTCCTTGAGCACCACCGATTGCCACGCGACGAACAGCGGCAGCGCGCCGAGCACGATCACCGCCCAGCCCGCCCATGCCCGCCCCGCCCGCGCCAGAGCCGCCGCGATCAGCCCGAGGCCGAGCCAATAGGCCGCCGCCTGCACCAGCAACATCGGCGCCGCGCCCGGCCCGAATGGACGGAGCGCCGCCCATAGCCGCGCCATGATCGGCGGATGCCAGTCGTCATATGCGCCGCTCAGCGCCTGCGTATATTGGCCGACCGTGTCGAACATCGCGACACCCGGCCACCACAGCACGATCTGGAGCAGAAACAGCAGCGCCGCCGCGAGCGCGACGGGCCGGGCAACCGTCACCGACATCGCGCGTCAGGGCTCGGCTGGAAGTCCTCGCGCGGCGTGCCGCTGACGGTGTAGAGGCGCTCGGCCGGCAGCTTCACCACCAGCCCGCTCGCGGGCAGCGGAAAATCATAGACCGCACCGCGCAGCCCCGCCATCCGCGTGCCGCACACCGGCGTGCCGAACGCGGCGAAGCCGATCGCGATCCCCTCGCCCATGCTGCCCGTCCACCGTCCGACCCGCACCCGAACCGGCCCCGAATGATATTTGCCCGCGCGCGGCAGTACCTGTTCGATCCACTGGCGCGGCACGCCGGTCTCGCGTTCCTCGGCGGGCAGGGTGTGGACCTGATAGGCGCTGGGTCCGCGCACGAACCAGCCCATCACCGCACGCGCGACGCTGGTGTTGCCGCCGCTCGGCGTGTCGGTGAGGTCGATCGTCACCGGCGCGCCGCCGGGAATCGCGGCCATCGCCGCGTCGAACGCCGCGATCGTGGTCTGGTCGCCAAGCGAATTGTTGAAGCGGATCGTCGTGCCGGTGACGGTCAGCGGCGGTCGATCCGTGTGCGTGGCGTACAGGCTGGCGAGCGTCAGCGTGCGCGTCCCGCGCGCGCCCGCGACGGTTAGCACCCGTGGCCGGTCGCGCCGCCCCGCCGCGAGCACCCGCGCGCCATAGGCGCCGCGCTCTCCGCGCGAGTCCAGGCCGAGTGGCGCCCAGAATGCCGCGAGCGCCCGCGCGATCGGCACCCCGCCGACCGCGACCAGCCGATCGCCCGCCATGACACCCGCACGCGCGGCCGGCGTGTCAGGACGCACCGCATCGACGACATAGCCGTCACCGGCGCGCTCGATCCACAGATCGGCATAGGTCGGCACCACCGCCCAATCGTCCTTGAACGACGCGCCGGTGATCGCGTGATGATCGGCGAGCGCGGTCAGCACATCCTCGGCATAATGGAGCAGGCTGTCGCGATCGTGGACCGCGTCGCGCGCGGCGGCGACTTGCGGGGTCATCGGCGGTTTCCCACCGGGGAAACGATCGAGATAAGCGTAATTGGCGGCGACGAGCGCATCGAGCGCCCTCGCATCGCCAGCGAAATCCGGCGTCGCCGCGCCGAGAGTGACCGGCGCGGCGAGCACACACAAGGCCGCCGCGCCGGGGCGCATCAGATGTGCAGCGCGCGACCGTAGGCGCCGAGCACGCTTTCGTGCATCATCTCGCTCAGCGTCGGGTGCGCGAACACCGTCTCCATCAGCTCGGCCTCGGTGGTTTCGAGCTGGCGGGCGATGACATAGCCCTGGATCAGCTCGGTCACCTCGGCGCCGACCATGTGCGCGCCGAGCAGTTCGCCGGTCTTCGCGTCGAACACCGTCTTGATGAAGCCTTCGGCCTCGCCGAGCGCGATCGCCTTGCCGTTGCCGATGAAGGGGAACTTGCCGACCTTCACCTCATGGCCGGCGTCCTTGGCCTTGGCCTCGGTCAAGCCGACGCTCGCGACCTGCGGGCGCGAATAGGTGCAGCCCGGAATGTTCCACGTTTCGAACTTGTGCGGCTTGAGTCCGGCGATCGCCTCGACGCAGACGATGCCCTCGTGGCTCGCCTTGTGCGCGAGCCACGGCGGCCCGGTGACGTCGCCGATCGCATAGATGCCGGGCACGTTGGTGCGCGCATAGCCATCGACCTTGATGTGGCCGCGATCGGTCTCGATGCCGAGCGCCTCCAGCCCGATATTCTCGGTGTTGGGAACGATGCCGATCGCGACGATGACATGGCTGAACTCGGTCGATGTGACCTGTCCGTCCTTGCCCTTGATCTTGGCGGTCACGCCGTTCGCGCCGACGTCCAGCCCATCGACGCCGGTGCCGGTGAGCAGCTTGATGCCCTGCTTCGTCAGCGCCTTGTCCATGAACGCGGAGACTTCCTCGTCCTCCACCGGCAGGATGCGCGGCAGCATCTCGACGATCGTCACGTCGGCGCCCATGTCGTTGTAGAAGCTCGCGAACTCGACGCCGATCGCGCCCGAGCCGATCACCAGCAGCTTGGTCGGCATCTCGGGCGGCACCATCGCGTGGCGATAGGTCCAGATGCGCTTGCCGTCGGCCTTGGCGAACGGCAGGTCGCGCGCGCGCGCGCCGGTCGCGACGATGATGTGCTTGGCCTTCAGTTCGACGTCCTTGTCGCCCTGCTTGACGACGAGCGTATCCTTGGCGGTCAGCGTGCCGGTGCCCTCGAACACCGTCACCTTGTTCTTCTTCATCAGCCCTTTGACGCCGGCGTTGAGCTGCCCCGCCACCTTGCGGCTGCGCTGCGTCACCGCCTCCAGATCGAAGCCGATCTTCTCCGCGCTAAGGCCATAATCCTTGGCGTGCGTCATATAGTGATAGATTTCGGAGGTGCGCAGCAGCGCCTTGGTCGGGATACAGCCCCAGTTGAGGCAGATGCCGCCCAGCCGCTCACGCTCGACGATGGCGGTCTTGAGGCCAAGCTGCGCCGCGCGGATCGCCGCGACATAGCCGCCAGGGCCGGAGCCGAGGATTACGAGATCGAATGATTCGGACACTAAAGGTTTCCTTCCAGCAGCGGCTTGATATCGGAAGTGGTCGGCGTGGTGTTAAGGGCCTTCGGCGCGCCGTCCTCGCCCATCGCGACGAGCACGAAGGTGCCCCGCGCGGCGCGCGTGGTGCCCTCGCCGTGGCGATCACGCCGCCACACCTCGACCGCGACCGTCATCGAGCTGCGCCCGGTGCCGACGATCGCGGCGTGGAACGAGACTTCATCGCCCGCCATCACCGGCGCGGTGAAGGCGAAGCCGTCGGCGGCGACCACCGGCGCGCGCGCGCCGCTATGGCGCGACGCGACCGATCCGGCGGCAAGCGCCATCTGCCCCATCAACCAGCCGACGAAGATCGTGCCATAGGGATTGTTGTCGGCGGACATCGCCGTCGCGCGGATCGCGGGCTCGCCGGCGGGCGGCACGGGCTCAACCATCGGCCCGCGCCCCGGCCTGCGCCGTCGCGCGATCGAGCAGCCACGCACGACGGATCGGGCGGAGCTGGAGGAGCACGTCGATCACCATCACCCCATAGGCGACGGTCCAGACCGCGCGGCCGGTGCCCGGCACCGCCCACACCGCCAGCGACGCGATGCCCACCGCCACGCCCAGCCCGAGCGCGAGGAACATCAGTTCGACGAGCGTGCGCCGCACGACCGTCTTACGCGAGCATCGCCAGCGGCGATTCGACCAGCGCCTTGAACGCCGCCATCAACTCGGCACCATCGGCGCCGTCGATCGCGCGGTGATCGAAGCTGCCGGTCGCCGACATCACCGTGGCGATGCCGAGTTGACCGTCGATCACATACGGGCGCTGCTCGCCCGCGCCGATCGCCATGATCATGCCCTGCGGCGGGTTGATGACCGCCTCGAACTGCTTGATGCCCATCATGCCCATGTTCGACAGCGAGGCGGTGCCGCCCTGGAACTCCTCGGGCTTGAGCTTGCCATCCTTGGCGCGGGTGGCGAGATCCTTCATCTCGGTCGAGATCGCCGCGACGCCCTTGGTGTCGGCGCCCTTGATGATCGGCGTGATGAGCCCGGCCGGCACGCTCACCGCGACCGACACGTCGGCGCGGGTGAAGCTGATGAGCTGATCGGGCGTGTACATCACGTTGCACTTGGGCACCTGCATCAGGCTGACGCCGAGCGCCTTGATGAGCAGATCGTTGACCGACAGCTTCACCCCGCGCGCGGCGAGGCCGGCGTTCAACTCACCACGCAGCTTGAGCAGCGCATCGAGCCGGATGTCGACGGTCAGGTAGATGTGCGGCACCTGCTGCTTCGATTCGGTCAGGCGGCGGGCGATCACCTTGCGCACGTTCGACAGCTTCTCGGCGGTGTGCGGAATGTCGGGCACGTTGGCGACGGTCGGCGCGGGTGCCGGAGCCGATGCGGCGGCGGCCGCGGCTTCAGCCTTGGCGGGTGCCGCGGCGGGCTTGGCGCCTTCGAGATCGGCCTTGACGATGCGACCGTTCGGGCCGCTGCCGGTCAGCGCGGCGAGGTCGATATTCTTCTCGGCGGCGAGGCGGCGCGCGAGCGGGCTGGCGCGCAGGCGCTCGCCCTCGGCGGCCTTGGGCGCCGGGGTCGATGCCGCCGCGGGCGCGGGGGCCGGTGCCGGCGCCGCCTCGGCCTTGGCGGCCTCCTTCGGCGCGGCGGCTTCGGCCTTGGGTGCGGGCGTTGCCGCCGCATCCTCGCCGTCGCCGGCCATCACCGCGATCACGGTGCCGACCTTCACGCCCTCGGAACCCTCGGCGACCAGCAGCTTGCCGATGACGCCCTCGTCAACCGCTTCGAACTCCATCGTCGCCTTGTCGGTCTCGATCTCCGCCAGCAGATCGCCCGACCGGACGGTGTCGCCCTCCTTCACGAGCCATTTCGCGAGCGTGCCCTCCTCCATCGTCGGGGAAAGCGCGGGCATCTTGATCTCGATCGGCATGAAGTCGTCCTTGAAATCGAATCCTGGGGCGTCCGCGTCTCTCGCGCCCCGAACCGGCCCGGTCAAGACCATGATCCGTGCAGTCAGGCTTGCACGCGACGCGCGCACGCGCCACCTAACGCGTTGAGGGGCCTTCACATGCGCATCTATCTCGTCGTGATCGACAACAATCCCGAAAGCGCGATCGCCTTGCGCTTCGCCGCGCGGCGCGCGGTGAAGACCGGCGGCGGCGTCGAGATCCTCGCGCTGATCGAGCCGCAGGAATTCATCCCGTTCGGCGGCGTGCAGGCGACGATCGAGGAGGAAGCGCGGCTCCATGCCGAGGGCCTGGTCGCGGGCGCGGCGGGCGCGCTGATCGAGGAATCGGGGTTGCGCCCGTCGATCACGGTGCGCCAAGGAGACGGTCCGAAGATCATCCGCGAGATGATCGCCGCCAATCCCGATATCGCCGCGCTCGTGCTCGGCGCGGCGCCGGTCGGCTCGCCCGGCCCGCTGATCGCGCATTTCGCCGGCGATTCGGGTGCGCTGCCGATCCCGCTGATGATCATTCCCGGATCACTCGACGCCGAGGCGATCGACCGGCTGAGCTGACCGCCTGATCCGTCCCCCGGTCAGCCGCGATCAGCAGACCGCCGTCAGAACGCCATCGCCAGCCGTTCCTGCATCGAGCGCGCCGGGCTCGCGCCCATCGCCACGCCCGCCTGCGCCGCGTCGAGCAGACCGACCCGCCGGTACAGGTCCGCGCTCGCCTGGATCAGCGCGCGCGCCCGCGCCGGCAGGTCCGCCACCGCCGCCGCGTCGCTGATCGGCGCCGGGCCGAGCCGCCGCGAGGGATCGAGCGCGTCGCGCGGCGCCATCTCGCCGGCGGCGACCGCGCGCTGGGTCAGCAGCCAGGCGATCGCGTGCATCAGCCGTGTCGTCACCTTGAGCGATTCACAACTGAACGCCACGCGCGCGAGCGGCGGCAGCGCTTCACGGTCCACCCGCCCGCCATCGTCGAAATAGCTGCGCGCCTCATCGGCCAGCACCATCGCATCGACGTACAGCACGTCGATCAGATGGCGATGGATCCGCGAGTCCGGCAGCGCCCCCCTCATCTCGGCACCCCTCATCTCAGCGTTGTGGCACAAGTCCCGCGCGCGGCGTTAGCGCGGCGGGCGCCGGCCGCGTCGCCGGTCGTCCCATTTCGGGTCGTCACGGTCACGCGATGATGTCGGGGATCAACTGGTCCTCGAGCGCGACGATCTCGTCGCGCAACCGCAGCTTGCGCTTCTTGAGCCGCGCGAGCTGCATCTGATCGCCCGCACCGCCCGCGGCCAGCGCGGCCAGCGCCGCGTCGAGGTCACGATGCTCGACCCTCAGCACCTCGAGCCGTTTGGCGATCTGCGCTCCGTCCATTCGTCCCCCTGCGCCGGTGATCGGCTGAGTCGCGCCCGCCCGCGCACCGCCCGACCGCCGATCACGGATCTACCGAGGCTTGGGGCGGGGGAACGGGCCGGCGACGGGAACTCTAGCAAAACCGCGGGCGGACGCGAGCGCCAAAAAACCGATCGTCGCACTTCCTTACTCGGTACGTCGAATCATGCCACACAGGGGGCAGACATTTGATCGGAAGCGTGCTTGATTGACTCCCCCGCCACCCTTTCGGAAGGAGGAAGACTCAATGCGGAACGCGCACCATATGGCCTTGGAGGCCAAGCACGCCGTCCTCGAAGAGAAGATCAGCGCCGAGTCGCATCGACCGCAGCCTGATAGCGCAATGTTGGCCGCGCTCAAGAAGCAAAAGCTTCGCGTTAAAGAAGAAATGACGATCCTTTAACGATCAGCGCGCCCGGGCAGCCCCGCTGCCCGGGCTTGAAACCGCATTCACGCGCGCGGTGTGTATTTGGGCGCGACCACCGTCTTCGGCTTGCTCCCCGTGCCGACCGGCTTGCGCGCCAGCATCGGATCGATCTGCCGGTCGAACGCGATTCCGATCCGCCCCGCCGCCGACCAGGCGACCCGCCCGCGCACCGCGCCGACCCCGCGCAGGTCGACTTCTACCTCGGTGCCGACCTCCAGACCCTGCTGATATTCCGCCATCAATCCGCCCGCCGACAGGTTGCGCACGCGTACCGTCGTCTTGATGTCGCCGACGCGCAGGTCGGCCATCACCAACAGGCTGTCACGCGCGCCGCTACGGTCGCCCGCGCCTTCGTCACGCGCGCGCTCGCCGGCCGGGCCGCGCAGGGGATCTTTGGAGGACTCGTCCATCACCATCGCCGGATTGAAGATACTCGGACCCGCGAGATAGCGGGTTTCGGTATCCAACGTCTTAACCGCGCGCGCCGACGATCCGCCGGCCCGCCTCAATCCTCGCGCGAGACCTTCTCGTTGCGTTCGTGGCGCTCCTGCGCCTCGACCGTCATCGTCGCGATCGGCCGCGCCTCCAGCCGGCCGAGCGAAATCGGCTCGCCGGTGACTTCGCAATAGCCATATTCGCCGTCCTCGATGCGGCGCAGCGCAGCGTCGATCTTGGAGATCAGCTTGCGCTGCCGATCGCGCGTGCGCAGCTCGATCGACCAGTCGGTCTCGCTCGACGCGCGATCGGTCAGGTCCGCCTCGCGCAGCGAATCGAGCTGGAGCTGCGATAGCGTGCCCGCCGATTCGCGCAGGATCGCGTCCTTCCACGCCTGCAGCTTGTCCCGGAAATACGCCTGCTGGCGCGGGTTCATGAACGGTTCGTCCGCGCTCGGCCGATATCCGTCGTCGTCGTTCGACATCGCCGGCGGCGTGTCGAATTTCGTGGTGTCATCTAGGTGATTCAAGACCAGTCGCCATCCCATCGCTGCCAGACGTATGACGCTCAAAGCGTTCTTTTTTCACGCCCGGCTGTCCCATGATGAGCGCGCCTATAGCCATGCCGTTCCCGCTCCACAAGCAACCCGGCTCCACGGTGGATGAAAGCGCACGGGCACCCTCGTTTTCATGCCCGATCTGTACCGTGACGGTACGTTAACCACGATCCGCGGCCATCCCGCGCCCGGAATCCCGTATTGAGACCGCGATAACTCGGTTAACAGCCTTGAACTTAACACTTTGTTCGGCACTTTGGGCAAAGAGCGGCGAACCGCTGGGGTAAAGCATATCCGGTAGACGATCCTATCGGCAACGAAAGAGCGAAATCATGTCGGTGCGGATGGCCTTGGCTAAACTGTGCGCTTGCGCATGCGGCGGCGCTATCGTCGGCGGCGGCGCGGTACATGTCGCCGAGACATCGAAGGTCCGCCACGCCTATGTCCACAAGACCAAGCGCGTCGTACGCCGCACGGTGAGCCGCCCCGCCGGGCGGGTTCGCCGAGTCGTGACGCAGACCCGTGCGGTGTGCCCGCCCGCGGTCGTCACCATGACGAGCCAGGGCGCGCCGATCCCGCTGCCCCCCGCCGACGTGCCGGCGATGGGCGGCGGCGGTGGCGGCGGCGGTCTGACCGTGATCGGCGGCGGTGGCGGCTTCGGCGGATTTGGCGGCGGCTTCGCGGGCGGCGGGTTCTTCGGGGGTGGCGGCAGCGGCGGTTCGGGCGGGATCGTCATCTCCTCGACATCGAGCGGCGGCTCGACCTCGACCAGCGGCGGCTCCACTTCGACCGGCGGATCGTCGACGTCGACCGGCGGCTCGTCCACCTCGACGGGCGGATCGTCGACGTCGACCGGCGGCTCCTCGACCTCGACCTCGACGGGTGGCTCGTCCACCTCGACCTCGACGGGCGGATCGTCCACCTCCACCTCGACCAGTTCCTCCACCTCCGGGTCCACCTCCACGTCGAGCGCGTCGAGCGGATCGAGCAGCTACGCGTCGAGCAGCCACGGCTTCCCGGGCAGCAGCGGCTGGCATGGCAGCAGCGGTTGGCATGGCGGGAGCAGCGGCGGGCATGGCGGCAGCAGCGGTGGCCACCCGGCGCCGGTGCCCGCGCCGCCAATGGTGCTTCTGTTCGGCGCCGCCGCCGCTGCGCTGGTCGCGCGCAAGCGCTTCGCTAGGAAGCCCGCCGCCGAGGCATGAGCCGTTTCGGTCGGGCACCCTCGGCGCGGCGCGTGTCAGGCCGGGATTCTCACCGCATCACGCGGCCCTGATCGCCGCCTCGATATCGGGAATCGGATGATCGGTGAGATCCTTGTGGATCTCCGCCTTCAGCCGCGCTTTCACCTCGGGATGATAGTGCTGACGCAGGCTGCCGAGCGTGCGCGGCGGCGCGACGATGATGAGCGATTCGAACGCGTTCGCCAGCGCCCGGTCGCGCAGCAGCACGGCCGCGTCAGCGGCGAAGCGCGCCTCGCGCTGTTCGTGGTAATCTGGCTCGCCCATCGTCGCCTGCCCGATCACCGGGCCGCTCGGCGCGCCGCCGGCAAGGTCCGTCTTCAGTTCGTGGTCGGGGGGGTCGGACTGTTCCCGCGCCTGTTCGACGACGAGGTTGGGATCGGCGTCGCTGCCCGCGTTGCGCAGCCATAGCAGCTTGCGCCCGTCGAGGACGAGCACGGCGGCATCGTGCGGAATGTGCATGGTCGCTCTCCGTCAGTGGAACGGTAATAACGCTCGCCCGCCGGAGTGGGTTGCGCGGGCGCGGGCGCGCGGCCATAGCCACGCGCATTATGCACGACATCCGCCTGATCCGTGACGATCCCGCCGCCTTCGATGCCGCCCTCGCCAAACGCGGTGTCGCCCCCGTGTCGGCCGATCTGCTCGCGCTCGACGAGACCCGCCGCGCCCTCATCACCGAGGCGCAGGCCGCGCAGGCGCGCCGCAACGAGGCATCGAAGGCGATCGGCGCCGCCAAGGCGCGCCGCGACGACCCCACCGACCTGCTCGCCGAGGTCGCCGCGCTCAAGGAACGTTTGCCCGCGATCGAGGCGGAAGAGAAAGCGGTCGGCGAAGCGCTCACCGCCGCGCTCGCCGCCATCCCCAATCTGCCGCTCGCCGACGTGCCGCAGGGCGCCGACGAGGACGACAATCTCCTGGTCGCGACCCACGGCACGCAGCCCGCCTTCGCCTTCGCGCCCAAGGAGCATGACGCGATCGGCCCCGCGCTCGGGCTCGATTTCGAAGCCGGCGCGGCGCTGTCGGGCGCGCGCTTCACGCTGGTGCGCGGCCACGCCGCCAAGCTGCACCGCGCGCTCGGCCAGTTCATGCTCGACACGCTCACCGGCGAACATGGCTATGAGGAAGCCATCCCGCCGCTGCTGGTGCGCGACGAGGCGCTGTTCGGCACCGGGCAGCTTCCCAAGTTCGCCGAGGACCAGTTCCGCACCACCGACGGCCGCTGGCTGATCCCCACCGCCGAGGTGCCGCTGACCAACATCGTGGCGGGCAAGATCCTCAGCGAAGCCGAACTGCCGCTCCGCTTCGCCGCGCTCACCGCCTGCTTCCGCTCCGAGGCGGGCGCGGCCGGGCGCGACACGCGCGGCTTCATCCGCCAGCACCAGTTCGAGAAGGTCGAGATGGTCTCGATCGTCACGCCCGACGCCTCCGAGGCCGAGCATGAGCGGATGACCGCCTGCGCCGAGGGCATCCTCACTGCGCTCGGCCTGCCCTTCCGCCGCATGAAGCTTTGCACCGGCGACATGGGCTTCACCGCGGCGCGCACCTATGATCTCGAAGTCTGGCTGCCCGGCCAGGGTCGCTACCGCGAGATTTCGAGCTGCTCGACCTGCACCGATTTCCAGGCACGCCGCATGAACGCGCGCTACCGCCCCGCCGAGGAAAAGGGCACCCGCTTCGTCCATACGCTCAACGGTTCCGGCCTCGCGGTCGGGCGGACGTTGGTGGCGGTGCTGGAGAATTACCAGCAGGAGGATGGCTCGGTCGCGGTGCCGGAGGTGCTCAAGCCGTACCTCAAGGGCCTCAACCGCTTGGAACCCAAATGACCCGCCCCGGCGCGGGAAGGATCTGATGCGCATCCTCCTGTCCAACGACGACGGCATCCACGCACCCGGCCTCGCCGTGCTCGAACGGCTCGCGCGCACCTTGTCCGACGACGTCACCGTGGTCGCGCCGATCGAGGAGCAATCGGGCAAGGGCCGCTCGCTCTCCCTCACCCAGCCGGTGCGGCTGCGCGCGTTCGGCGAGAAGCGCTGGGCGGTCACCGGAACGCCCACGGACGCGGTGATGATCGCGCTCGCCGAGATCATGAAGGACGCCAAGCCCGACCTGATCCTGTCCGGCGTCAACCGCGGCGCCAATCTCGGCGAGGACGTCAGCTATTCAGGCACCGTCGCCGCCGCGATGGAGGGCGCGCATGCCGGCATCCGCTCGATCGCGCTCAGTCAGCGCTATGCGGGCAGCGGTATGAGCGACGCCGTCACCTTCGCGGCGGCGGAAGCCTGGGGCGAGCGCGTGTTGCGCACGCTGATCGACACGCCGTTCGCGCCGCGCACGCTCGTCAACGTCAACTTCCCGCCGATCGCGGCCGAGGCGGTGCAGGGCATTCGGGTCGTCGCGCAGGGCTTGCGCGATTACGGGCGGCTCCAGCTCGATCGCCGTACCGATCCGCGCGGTTTCGACTATTACTGGCTGCGGCTCGGGCGCATTCCCCACACGCCCGCCGAAGCCACCGATCTCGAGGCGATCGAGCAGGGCCACATCACCGTCACCCCGCTGCATCTCGACCTGACCCACCGCGCGTCGCTCGCCACGCTTGGCGAGAGGTTCCATAAGGACGCGTGATGGGGTGGTTTCCGGGTCGGTCGCGCAACGCGGCGTCGTTGGCCGTTCTGCTGCCCGCGCTGGCCGCCTGCATTCCACAAGGCGCCGCCCCCGATCCGGACGCGACGCGCTATCGCCCCCGCCAGACCCCGCCTGACCGGCCCGTCGATACGCCTCCCGCCTATGGCCAGGATGATGCACCGCCCCGCGCCGACGCGAGCGTCGCCGCGCTCCCGGCGCCGCCGCCCGCGTGGCAGGCGCGCCCGGTCCGCGCCGATGCGAAGGCGATCGACCCGACGATCTACGTCGTGCGCTCCGGCGACACGCTCCGCGCGGTCGCGGACCGGACGGGCGCCGGCTCGGAGGCGATCGCGCGCGCCAACGGGCTTAGCGCGCCGTTCATGATCCGCGCCGGCCAGCGGCTGGCGATCCCCGGCGGCCGCTACCACCTCGTCCGTTCGGGCGAGACCGGCATCGCGATCGCGCGCGCTTACGGCATCGACTGGTCACGGATCGTCACCGCCAACGGCCTCAGCGAGCCCTATACGCTGCGCGCCGGGATGCGCGTGCTGATCCCCGATGCCACCCCCGGCCTCAGCAGCGCGGCCGAGCGCGCCGCCGCGTTCCGGCTCGACGTCGATGATCTCGTCACCGGCAGCGCGCCCGCGCTCGCCGGCAACCAGCGCCCCGCCCCGCCCACACGGTCACCCCGCCGCGTGCTCGCGCCGACCGAGGCGATCAGCGAGCCGACGCGGCTGCGCGGCGTGTTCGGCTGGCCCGCGCAGGGCCGCATCGTGGCGCGCTTCGGCCCGAGCGGCGCGAGCGGCGAGCGCTTCAACGGCATCAAGATCGCGCTGCCGATCGGCACGCCGATCCTCGCCGCCGCCGATGGCGTGGTCGCTTATGCCGGCAGCGAGGTGCCGACGCTGGGCGGCCTCGTCATCATCAAGCACGGCGACGGTTGGACCACGGTGTACGGCCACGCCAGCCGCCTGCTCGTCCAGCGCGGCCAGGCGGTCAAGCGCGGCCAGACGATCGCACTGTCGGGTGATACCGGGCTGGCCGACCGGCCCGAGCTTCACTTCGAAATGCGCAAGGGCCGCACGCCGATCGACCCGATCGGGCAATTGCCGCGATCGTAAGCGCCTACCCTCCCGTTCGTGCTGAGCGGAGTGTCGCCGCCCCCTCCAACCGTTCGTGTCGAGCGAAGTCGAGACACAATGCACGTCCGCCCGGGGCATGTCCCTCGACTTCGCTCGGGACGAACGGGGCATGACGCTTCAAGACGTTGACGACGGCTCCAACACCGAAAACGCGCCGTAATTCCCCTGGAAGAACAACAGCGGCGCGCTCGGCGCCTCCACCTCCAGCGCGATGACGCGGCCGAGCACGATATAATGGTCGCCCGCCTCATGAACCGCGTCGAGATTGCAGTCGATCCACGCCACCACCCCGTCGAGGATCGGCGAGCCGTTGGCGGAGGCGCGGTGCGAGATGCCGGCGAACTTGTCCGCACCGCGCGTCGAGAATTGTCGGCACAGCGCCTCCTGATCGGCGGCGAGCACGTTGACGCAGAATTTGCCGACCTTCTCGATCCGCGGCCAGCTCGACGAGCGGCGGTCGGGGAAGAACGCCACCAGCGGCGGATCGAGCGACACCGAGGTGAACGAGCCGACCACCATGCCGGTCGGCGTGCCATCCGCCTCGGCGGCGGTGACGACGCAGACACCGGTGGGGTAATGGCCCAGCACGCGGCGGAACGTCGCGTTATCGAAACTCGTGCTCACCGGCGACTCCCCGCATAATCCCGGCGCAACGCATGCGGATTCCGCGCGCGGCAATCAACCCCGCCTAGCTGCGATTGGGGCCGGCCTAGAATCATTCGCTTGCCGCGCGGCGCCGCGCGCCGTCTTGGGGGCACTCACCCTCGATCATCCGGACATGCCCGTGCAATCGCTGACCCATCTGCAACGCCTCGAATCCGAAGCGATCCACATCCTGCGCGAAGTGGTCGCGGAAGCCGACAAGCCGGTGATGCTCTATTCGGTCGGCAAGGACTCGGCGGTGATGCTGCATCTCGCCAAGAAGGCTTTTTACCCCGCGCCGCCGCCCTTCCCGCTGCTTCACGTCGATACGACCTGGAAGTTCCGCGACATGTACGCGCTGCGCGACAAGGCGGCCGCCGATGCCGGCATGGAACTGCTCGTCTATCAGAACCCCGAGGCGCGCGAGAAGGGCATTAACCCGTTCGACCACGGCCCCTTGCACACCGATATGTGGAAGACCGAGGGGCTGAAGCAGGCGCTCGACCTCTACGGGTTCGATGCGGCGTTCGGTGGCGCGCGGCGCGACGAGGAGAAGAGCCGCGCCAAGGAACGCATCTTCTCGTTCCGCACCGCCTCGCACCGCTGGGACCCCAAGGCGCAGCGCCCCGAGCTCTGGCACCTCTACAACGCGCGCAAGGCCAAGGGCGAAAGCATGCGCGTGTTCCCGATCTCGAACTGGACCGAGCTCGACATCTGGCAGTACATCCAGTTCGAAAACATCGAGATCGTGCCGCTCTATTTCGCCGCGCCGCGCCCGACCGTCGAGCGCGACGGCATGCTGCTGATGGTCGACGATGATCGTTTCCGGCTGAACCCCGGCGAGGTGCCGGTGGAGCGCTCGATCCGCTTTCGCACGCTCGGCTGCTATCCGCTGACCGGCGCGGTCGAGAGCGAGGCCAAGACGCTGCCGGAGGTGATCCAGGAAATGCTCCTCACCACCACCAGCGAACGCCAGGGCCGCGCGATCGACAAGGACGGCGGCGACGCGAGCATGGAGAAGAAGAAGCAGGAGGGGTATTTTTGATACGCGACCCCGCCCCATCCCCGTTCGTGCTGAGCCCTTCGGCTGGCTGGCAAGCCAGCCGCTCAGGACAGGCTTCGGCCCAAGAGGCCGAAGTCGAAGCACGTGCCCCAAACGCCGCTGCCCGTGGCACGTCCTTCGACTTCGCTCAGGACGAACGGGCTGGTGATGTTCCCGCTTCTCACGGGCAGACGAAATGACCGACACCCAAGACCCGATCTACCAGACCGACACCCTGATCGCCGAGGATATCGACGCGTATCTCGATGCGCATCAGCATAAGACGATGCTGCGTTTCATCACCTGCGGCTCGGTCGATGACGGCAAATCGACGCTGATCGGGCGGCTGCTCTACGATTCGAAGATGATCTTCGAGGATCAGCTCGCCGCGCTCGAGGCGGACAGCAAGCGCGTCGGCACGCAGGGCGGCGAGATCGACTTCGCGCTGCTGGTCGACGGCCTCGCCGCCGAGCGCGAGCAGGGCATCACCATCGACGTCGCGTACCGCTTCTTCGCGACCGACAAGCGCAAGTTCATCGTCGCCGACACGCCGGGCCACGAACAATATACCCGCAACATGGTGACCGGCGCCTCGACCGCCGACCTCGCGGTGATCCTGATCGACGCGCGCAAAGGCGTGCTCGTCCAGACGCGGCGGCATTCGTACCTCGCCCACCTGATCGGCATCCGCAATATCGTGCTCGCGGTGAACAAGATGGATCTGGTCGGCTACGACCAGAGCGTGTTCGACGGAATCGTCGCCGACTACACCGCCTTCGCCACCTCGATCGGCATCGAAAGCTTCGTCGCGATGCCGATCTCGGGCTTCAAGGGCGACAACATCACCACGCGCAGCGCCAATACGCCCTGGTACACCGGGCCAACGCTGATGGAACATCTCGAAACCGTCGCGGTCGATGCCACGCTCGACGCGCAGAAGCCGTTCCGCATGCCGGTGCAATGGGTCAACCGCCCCAACCTCGATTTCCGCGGCTTCGCCGGGCTGATCGCGAGCGGCGCGATCCGACCGGGTGACGCGGTCCGCGTGCTGCCCTCGGGCAAGACGTCGACCGTCAAGGCCATCGTCACGCTGGACGGCGATCTTGACGAGGCGATCGCCGGCCAGTCGGTCACGCTCACGCTCGCCGACGAGGTCGATTGCTCGCGCGGCGACGTGATCGCCGCCGCCGACGCCCCGCCGCAGGTCGCCGACCAGTTCGAGGCGACGATCGTGTGGATGGACGAGGCCGAGATGCTGCCGGGCCGCCCCTATTGGCTCAAGATCGGCACGCAGACCGTCTCGGCTACACTCCAGCAGCCGAAATATCAGGTCAACGTCAACACGATGGAGCATCTCGCCGCGAAGACGCTCGATCTCAACGCGATCGGCGTCGCCAACCTCGCCACCGACCGGCCGATCGCGTTCGAACCCTATGCGCAGAACCGCGACCTCGGCGGCTTCATCCTGATCGACAAGATGACCAACGCCACCGTCGCGGCGGGGATGATCCACTTCAGCCTGCGCCGCGCCGACAATATCCACTGGCAGGCGGTCGACGTCAGCCGCGCCGCGCACGCCAGCCAGAAGTGGCAGGAGCCGCGCGTGGTGTGGCTGACCGGGCTGTCGGGGTCGGGCAAGTCGACGATCGCCAATATCGTCGAGAAGAAGCTGTACGCGCGCGGCAAGCACAGCTTCCTGCTCGACGGCGACAATGTCCGCCACGGGCTCAACAAGGATCTCGGCTTCACCGATGCCGACCGCGTCGAGAACATCCGCCGCGTCGGCGAAGTCGCCAAGCTGATGACCGACGCCGGGCTGATCGTCATTACCGCGTTCATCTCGCCGTTCCGCGCCGAGCGCGACATGGTGCGGCAGATGCTGCCCGCCGGCGAGTTCATCGAGGTGCATATCGACACCCCGCTCGCCGAGGCGGAGGCGCGCGACGTCAAGGGCCTCTACAAGAAGGCACGCGCCGGTCAGCTCAAGAATTTCACCGGCATCGACAGCCCCTATGAGCCGCCGCTCAACCCCGAAATCCGCATCGACACGACCAAGCTCAGCGCCGATCAGGCGGCGGACGTGATCGTCGAGGCGATCGTCGGCATCTGGAGCCATGACCTGTGAGCCTGACCGACGCCGACCTCGCCGCGCACCTCGCCGAGACCGCCGGCACGCTGCTGCGCGCGGTGCGGGGCTCGGGCGTGTTGTCGCCCAAGGCGCTCGGGCTCGCCGGTGACCAGACCGCCAACCAGTTCCTCGTCCACGCGCTGCGCGACGCGCGGCCCGAGGACGGGCTGCTCTCCGAAGAGATGAAGTGCGACGGCACCCGGCTCGGCATGCGCCGCGTGTGGATCGTCGATCCGGTCGATGGCACGCGCGAATATGGCGAGGCACGCGCCGACTGGGCGGTGCATGTCGCGCTCGCGATCGACGGCGTCGCCAGCATCGGCGCGGTCGCGCTGCCCGACGCCGGGCTGGTGCTGCGCAGTGATCGCCCCGCTCCGGTGCCGCCCCCGCCCGCGCAGTTGCGCATGGTCGTCAGCCGTACCCGTCCCGCGCCCGAGGCGATCGCGGTCGCGGGCAAGCTCGGCGCCGAGCTGGTGCCGATGGGATCGGCGGGCGCCAAGGCGATGGCGGTGGTGCTCGGGCAGGCCGACATCTACCTCCATTCGGGCGGGCAATACGAGTGGGACAGCGCCGCCCCGGTCGCGGTCGCGACCGCCTACGGGCTGCACTGCTCTCGGATCGACGGTTCGCCGCTGCGCTACAACAACGCCGACGTGTATATGCCCGATCTGCTGATCGCGCGTCCCGCGCATGCCGAAATGGTGCTCAAGCTGCTCAACACGTAATCCTCCCCGCTTCGCGGCGAGGGGGGACCATTTTGCCTCTTCGGCAAAATGGTGGAGGCGGGCTTCCACATAGGGTACGCTTGTGGAAGCCCCCTCCGTCGCGCTCCGCGCGCCACCTCCCGTGCCGGGAGGATAAGGAAAGGATATCTCATGCCGACCGCACGCTGGAACGGCGCGATCATCGCGCAATCGGACGATACCGTCGTCGTCGAGGGCAATCATTATTTCCCCGCCGACTCGGTCGATCCCGCCCTGCTGGAAGACAGCGCCACCCACACGATCTGCCCGTGGAAAGGCACCGCCAGCTACAAGACGATCGTCGTCGGCGGCGCGCGCAATCCCGATGCGGCCTGGTATTATCCCGATCCCAAGGCGGCCGCCGCCGAGATCAAGGGGCGGTTCGCGTTCTGGAAGGGCGTGACGGTCGCCTGACACCCGCTGGCGCGCACACGCGAGCGCGGGTATGGAGCGCGCATGTCCACGACCTTCACGATCGACACCGCGACCAGCCGCGCCAATCCCACGCCGGCGCCGATGAAGCGGCTCACCGTGCCCGCGATCCGCAAGCGCAAGGGTGCGAATGGGAGTGGCGAGCCGCTGGTGATGCTCACCGCCTATACGGTGCGGATGGCGCAACTGCTCGATCCGCATTGCGACATCCTGCTGGTCGGCGACAGTCTCGGCCAGGTGATCTACGGCCTGCCTTCGACGCTGCCGGTCACGCTCGACATGATGTGCGCGCATGGCGCCGCGGTGGTGCGCGGCAGCTACCATTCGGTCGTCGTCATCGACATGCCGTTCGGCAGCTACGAGGCGAGCCCTGAAGCCGCCTTCGCCTCGGCGGCGCGGATCATGAGCGAGACCGGCGCGGCGGCGGTCAAGCTCGAGGGCGGCGTCGCGATGGCGCCGACCGTCGCCTTTCTGTCCGAACGCGGCATCCCGGTGATGGGGCATGTCGGCCTGACGCCACAGGCGGTCAACGCGCTCGGCGGTTACGGCGCGCGCGGCCGCAGCGAGGCCGAGCACGCCAAGATCCTCGCCGACGCGCGCGCGATCGCCGATGCCGGCGCGTTCGCGATCGTCGCCGAGGGTATCCTCGAGCCGCTCGCCCGCACGATAACCGCCGAGGTGGCATGCCCGGTGATCGGCATCGGCGCCTCGGCGCAGTGCGACGGGCAGGTGCTCGTCACCGAGGATATGCTCGGGCTATTCGAGCGCACGCCGCGCTTCGTCAAGACGTTCGACGACATGGCTGGCCGCATTTCCGCCGCGGTTGAGACCTATGCGCGCGATGTCCGGTCGCGCACGTTCCCGGGCGTGGACCAGACGTATCTGCCGAAGGACTGAGCCACTTCCCCTTGCTATCGCGGACCGCTAAGGTCCGCGCCTTCCCCGCCCGATTGGAGTTATGCGTTGGCTGTCCCGCCGAATACCGATGCCGCTTTCCTGCGCGAAGTCGATGAGGAGCTGCGCCGCGACCAGCTCGCTGGCGCGTGGCAACGTTACGGGCGGATCGCGATCGTCGCGATCGTCGCCGCGCTGGTCGCGTTCGGCGGCTATCTGCTGTGGCGCAGCCACCAGCAGTCCGAAGCGGGCGCCAAGGCCGAGACATTGCAGAAGGTGTATGACGGCATCGCCGCCAAGGATGCCGCCGCCGCCAAGCCGCTGCCCGATCTCGCCAAGGCGAGCGAGCCCGGCTACCGCGCGCTCGCGCAGTTCACCCAGGCCGATCTGCTGCTTCAGAAGAACGATCTGCCCGGCGCCGCCAAGCTGTTCGCGGCCATCGCCGCAGACAGCGGCGTCGGCCAGCCGTTCCGCGATCTCGCGCTGATCCGCCAGACCAGCGCCGAGTTCGACACGCTCAAGCCCGACGTGGTCGTCTCGCGGCTGCGCGATCTCGCCAAGCCGACCAACCCGTGGTTCGGCAGCGCGGCGGAGCTGGTCGCGATCGCCTATCTGCGCATGAACAAGCCCGATCTGGCCGGGCCGCTCTTCGCGCAGATCGCGCGCAATGAGGATGTACCCGGCACGATCCGCCAGCGCGCCGTGCAGATGACGGGCGCGCTCGGTGTGGATGCCGTCGATCAGGCTGAGGACAAGAAGGCGAAATGAAGACGAGGATATTCCTGGCCGCGACGGCATCGGCTGCACTCGCGCTCAGCGGCTGCGCCGCGCTGAAGGGCTCCGGCCGCCACAAGACGCCGACGCTCGGCGAGCGGATTCCGATCCTCGCCTCCGAAAGCGCCGCCGACGCCGACAAGACCATCGCCGACGTCCAGGTGCTGCTGCCCGAGGCGACCGCAAACGACACCTGGGCACAGCCCGGCGGCAGCGCCGCCAAGTCGCTCGGCCAGCTCGCGCTCGGCACGTCGCTGGCGCGGCAATGGACCGCGCAGATCGACGGCGGCTCGAACCGCCAGCGGCTCGGCTCGGCGCCGATCGTCGCCGACGGCAAGCTGTTCGCGGTCGATGTCGATGCGACGATCCACGCCTTCGACGCGGCGAGCGGCGCCAAGATCTGGACCGCAGACATCGCCAAGGGATCGGAAAAGAAGAACCGCTCCGCCCGCTTCGGCGGCGGCGCGAGCTTCGACGACGGCAAGATCTTCGCGACCGACGGCCTCGGCGATGTCGTCGCGTTCGATGCGAAGGACGGCAAGGAACTGTGGCGCGTCAAGCCCGGCGGCCCCTTGCGCAACGCGCCGACCGTCGCGCTCGGGCAGGTCTATGTGCTGAGCCAGGACAACCAGCTTTTCGCGCTTTCGCAGGCGGACGGCTCGATCGTCTGGTCGGGTTCGGGCTCGCTGGAGACGCAGGGCGTGTTCGGCGTGGCCGCACCGGCGGTCGCGCAGGGTACCGTGGTCGCGGGCTTCTCCTCGGGCGAATTGACCGCCTACCGCTATGAAAACGGCCGCACGCTCTGGCAGGATGCGCTGTCGCGCTCGAGCATCTCGACCTCGGTGTCCTCGCTCGCCGATATCGACGCCGATCCCGTGATCGATCGCGGCACCGTGTTCGCGGTCGGCCAGGGCGGCCGCACCGTCGCGATCGAGATCGCCTCCGGCCAGCGCCAGTGGGAGCAGAATTTCGCGGGCATTTCGACGCCGTGGGTCGCGGGCGAGTGGCTGTTCCTGGTCACCGACGACGCGCGGCTGGTCTGCCTCGCGCGCGGCACCGGCAAGGTGCGCTGGATCGCGCAGCTCCAGCATTACAAGAGCGACAAGATCGTCCCCGACGATGCGCCCAAGAAGAAAAAGAAGAAGAAGGAAAAGCACAAGAACCCGATCACCTGGTACGGCCCCGTGCTGGCCGGCGGGCGTCTGGTGCTCACCAATTCGCTCGGCCAGATCGTCTCGGCCGCGCCCGAGACCGGCAAGGTGCTCGCGACGATCAACGCCAAGCAGGGCTTCACCCTGCCGCCGATCGTCGCGAAATCGACGCTCTACGTGCTCGATCAAAAGGGGCATGTGACCGCGTACAAGTGAGCGGCCCCAACACACCGTTCGTGCCGAGCGAAGTCGCGGGACACGCGAGCGCCTCCCACAAGCCGTTCGTGTCGAGCGAAGTCGAGACACCTGCTTTGGGCTGATCCCCCGACTACGATCGGGACGAACGGGGTAGCGGACAAGCATACCGGCACGGGGGTGACGAAACCGCGCGCGTGCCGTAAGGGAGCGGGATGCCCAATCTCCCCGTGGTCGCGATCATCGGCCGGCCCAATGTCGGCAAATCGACTCTGTTCAACCGCCTCGTCGGCAAGAAGCTCGCGCTCGTCGACGATCGCCCCGGCGTCACGCGTGATCGCCGCGAGGGCGATGCGACGCTGATCGGGCTCGATTTCCGCGTCATCGACACCGCCGGCTATGAGGATCAGGACGCCGCCTCGCTGCCCGGCCGGATGCGCCAGCAGACCGAGGCGGCGGTCGCCCAGGCCGATGTCGCGTTGTTCCTGATCGACGCACGCGCCGGCATCGTCCCGCTCGACGAGGAAATCGCGCGATGGCTGCGCGGATCGACCACGCCGATCGTGCTCGTCGCCAACAAGGCCGAGGGCCGCGCGGGCGAAGCGGGCATCATCGAGGCGCTCGCGCTCGGCTTCGGCGACCCGGTGCAGCTTTCCGCCGAGCACGGCGAAGGCATGGGCGAATTGTTCGAGGCGTTGCTGCCGCACCTCGAACGCGACGAGGAAGCGCCCCTCGAAGAGCCCGAGGATGAGGAATTTTACGAACAAGGCCCGCTCAAGCTCGCCATCATCGGCCGGCCCAACGCGGGCAAGTCGACGCTCATCAACAAGATGCTCGGCGAGGACCGGCTCATCACCGGCCCGGAAGCGGGCATCACGCGCGATTCGATCGCGATCGACTGGACGTGGGAAGGCCGCCCGGTCCGCCTGATCGACACCGCCGGCATGCGCAAGAAGGCGCTGGTTCAGGACAAGCTCGAGAAGCTCTCGGTCGCCGACGCGCTCCACGCGATCGACTTCGCCGAAGTGGTCGTACTGCTGCTCGACGCCACGCGTGGGCTGGAGGCGCAGGATCTGCGGATCGCCGATGTGGCGTTGCAGGAAGGCCGCGCGCTGATCGTCGCGATCAACAAATGGGACGTCGCGGAAAACGCCAGCAGCCTGTTCAACGGCATCCGCAGCGCGCTCGAAGAGGGGCTCAGCCAGGTCAAGGGCCTGCCGGTGCTCACCGTCTCGGCGGCGACCGGCAAGGGCATCGACACGCTCATCAAGGTTGCGTTCGAAACGCGTGAGGCGTGGTCGCGCCGTGTCGGCACGGGCGAACTCAACCGCTGGTTCGAAAAGGCGGTCGACGCCAATCCCCCGCCCGCCCCCGGCGGCAAGCGGATCAAATTGCGCTATCTCACCCAGGCCAAGACGCGTCCGCCCGGCTTCGTACTGTTCGGTACGCGCGTCGATCAACTGCCGATGAGCTACCAGCGCTATCTCATCAACGGCATACGGCGCGATCTGGGCTTCGGCGCGGTGCCGGTGCGGTTGACGTTACGCGCGCCGAAGAACCCGTTCGATCGTTAGGAAACCGTCGCTCCGGCGCGGGCCGGGGCCGCTGGGTGTTGCGCGACCCGGGTGCCCGGCACGCACCGGCCTGGACCTGCGTCGGGGCGACGGCATCGTGGATATCGCGCCGGGCGGGCGGCTGAGGCGACGCGTGGCGCCTCAGCTTCGCAGCCGCTCGATCGCCTGCGCCAGCGCCACATAGAGCTTGCCCATGTCCGACGACAGCAATGTCACGCCCAGCGGCGAGCCATCGCGTTGCGCGAGAATCGCGCGCAGCATAGCTTCGAAATCGTGGATGTAGCGGTTGACGTGGTCGCGGAAGCGATCGTCATCGTCGTACAGCCGGGCGATTTCACGCGCCTCGCCGCCGTCGAGCAGCCGCACCGCGCGGCGCGTGAACACGCCGCGATCGCCGCGCAGATAGGCGGCCCAGGCGCTGTCGGCGACTTCGGTCGAAAAGGTCTTGGCGATGTCGATCGAGGCCGAATTGAGCGCTTCGATCAACAGCGAGACACGGCGCGCGAAACTTTCCTCCTCGGCCTTCTCGCGCTCGTTGCGCGCCTGTTCGACGCGCGTCTCGACGATCGCGCTCGCCGCGCTTATCGTGGCGATCTGCTCGGCGATCCGCGCGGCGACGCCTTCGGCGACACGCGCCGCCTCTTCCGCCGCCTCGCCGATCGCGGTGAGGTTGAGGTCGAGCGAGGAGGTCGCCGCGCGCTGCATCGCGTCCGCGCTCGCGGCTTCCAGCGCGGCGGCGGCCTCCGGGATCACGCTGGCGAGCGTCTCGCGCGCGCTCGCGGCGGCCGCGCTGGCGGTATCGCGCACGCGCAGCAACGCATCGACGAGGCGCGGCGCGGCATCCTCCGCGAACCGGTTGGCCTGTCCGATCGTCGCCTCGACCGAGGCGCCAAGCTCCGCCGCCTTGCCGGTACTCTCGGCGAGCGTCGCGCGCAGCGTGCCCGCGAGCGTCTCCGCCTGGTCGCGCTGGCCCGAGATGACGAAGGCGACCGATTCGATCGCGTCATGCGTGTCTTCGGCGGCGGTGACGAGCGCGGCCAACTCGGGCCGGGCGTCGCCGACCAGACGGCGGCTCGCGCCGATCCGCTCGTCGAGCCGCGCGAGCGCGGCGGGAACCGTCTCGTCGATCTCGCGCGTCGCCGAATCGAGCGCGACCAGCAGCCGCTCGGTCGTTCCGATCGTCGTCGTGGCGATCTCGTCGCCGGCGCGGATCGTTTCGGACATGCCCTGGGCCGAGGCGCGCAACGCCTCGATCGACACGGCGAGTTCGCGCGCGCGCGCGGCCTGACGGTCATGGAAGCCGTCGAACTCGGCGGAGAGATGATCGGCACCGGCGCCGAGCGTCTCGACCATGTCGGTGGTGGCGTCGCGCTGCGCCGCCAGCCGCGCGGCGATCCGGTCGATCACGGTCTCGATGTCGGCGATGCGTGCGGCGAGCGCCTCCGCGCTATGCTTGGCGGCATGGTCGAGCGCAGCCTGATGCGTGCCGAGCATCGCCAGCATCGCCTCGCCCTGCGCGCTGATCCCCTTGCGCGCCTCGTCGACCGCGCCGGCGGTGCGATCGAGCAGGCCGTCGACCGATGCCGACATCTCCGCGCTCACCTGTTCGAGCCGCGCCGCCGCCGATTCGCTGGTCGCCTTCATCCGCATCAGATTCGCGGCGAGCTTCTGCGCGGCACCGCCCGCGACCTGATCCGCCTCGCGCCCGCGCGCGGCGAGCGCGGCGAGCTGCGCGTCGAGCGCGGTCGCGCTCTCGCTCGCCACGATCGCGGTGTGCTTGAGCTGCTCGGTCAGCGACGCCGTCTCCTCGCCCGCGCGCGGCAGCATCGCGATCAGCGTCTCGAGCTTGGCGCAGGCATCCGCCGAGAGCGCGGCGAGCGACTTGGCGTTGGCATCGGCCCGCGCGATCTCGGCGGCGATGCCGCTGCCGATGCCGCCGAGCCGCGCGGTCGCGGTCTCGCCCAGCATGGTCAGGGTCGCGGCCTGCTCGGCGAGCCGTTCGCGATTGTCCTCGATCGTGCGCGACAGCGCCGCCACCGTGGTTTCGAGCGACGCCGCCTCGGCACGCATCGCGCGCGCGGTGCCGGCGAAGCGATTCGCCTCGGCGCGGCTGGTGCGCAACGCGAGCAACAACCCGATGCCGATCAGCGCGGGCGGCACGCACAGGGCGGCGATGAAGACCGCCAGCTCCATCGGCGGCGTCTCCGCGAGGCGGTTCCAGCTCAGCGCGAGCATCGCGCCGATCCAACCGACCGACACCACCGCGCCGAGCACCGGCAGCACCCGGCCCGATCGTGGTTCCGGCGCCTCGTCGAAATCGAGCAAGTCTTGCGGCGTGTCCGTCAGCGGCTCTTTGATATGCTCTCCGCCTCCGGCGCGGTCGCCGGCCGAAAAATCGCCCGCGCTCGGGCGAAGATCAATGATGCGAGAACCCCCGTTCATTTGCCCGTGTTTACCATGATTCACGCACCGGGGAAGCGAATTGCGAAACCTTGCCTTAACGTTCGTCGTGATATTCGCTCCATTATGGCTTATGATCCCGGAGCAATCGATGCGACCCTGGCGGCGGCGGTGGGCGACGAGCCCGAGCTGATCGCGGAGCTGCGCGGCGCCTTCCTCGACAGCGCCAACCGCGCGCTCGACCAGCTCGAAGCGGCACACCGGGCGCAGGAATGGCGGCTGGCGGCAAGCCGGCTCAAGGGTCTCGCCGCCAGCTTCGGCGCGGTCCGGCTGATGGCGGTGGCGAACGAAGCCGCCGAGGCTCAGCCGCTCGACATGGCGATCGTGCGCCGGCTGCGCCGCGCGGTGGAGCGGCTCTAACCCCCTCCGTTTGTCCCGGGCGCAGGTGCATTCGGCCCCGCTCGACATGGGCGGCGCGCCCATGTTTCCGCATCACCTTTGCCTTTGCCGGCAACACCGCCTAATGGCCCCCCGATGCTGGCGGGCCTGATTTTTGCGACGGAAGATGCCGAGGATCGTGCGGGGACGCTGGCGGAGACGCTTCCGTTCGGTGGACTGACACTCATCGAATTCCAGGCGCGGCTGCTGATCGCGGCCGGCGCGACCCAGATCGTGCTCGCGGTCGCGCGCATGACGCCGGGGCTGCTCGGCGCGATCAGCCGGATCGGGCGGCGCGGGGTCACCGTCGATGCGGTGCGCACCGCGGCCGAGGCGGTCGAGACGCTCCATCCGCTCGCGCGCGTCGCGGTGGTCGCGGACGGCGTGGTCACGACCGGGGACACGGTGGCGCTGCTCGCCGCCGAACGGGGCGACACCTTGCTCGTCGCCGACGACGGCGACGACCGGTTCGAGCGGATCGGCGTTTCGACCGCATGGGCCGGCCTCGCGCTGATCGAGGTCGCGCGGATCAAGGATGTCGCGGCGATGCCGCACGATTATGATTTCCAGTCGACCTTGCTGCGCATCGTCGCGCAATCGGGCGCGCGCCAGATCCGCCTGCCGAAGAGCGCGGAATCGACCCACGGCATCGAGCGCGATTCGCAGGCGCTGGCACGCTGGGGCAACGCGATCGTCGCGACGCTGATGGCACGGCCCGAGCGGTGGGCCGATCGCTATGCCACCGCCCTGCCCGCGCGCCTGTCGCTGCCGCCGCTGCTCGCGCGCGGCGCGCCGAGCTGGGCGTTCAGCCTGGGCGCCGCTGTCGCCGGGCTGGGCGGATTGGCCGCGATCCTGTCGGGCTGGCTCGCGATCGGCCTCGTCGTGCTGCTCGCGGCGATGCTGCTCGCGACGATCGGCCACACGCTCGCCTGGTTGCGCGACGAGGCGTTGCCCGCGCGCCTGCTCGCGGTCGCCGCGCCCGGCATGGCGGCGGCGAGCCTGCTCGCGGTCGGCGGCGCCACGCATTTGGCGCTCGGCTGGGCGCTGGCGCTCGGCGCGGTCATCGCCGGCGGACTGGTCGAGCGGATCGCGCTCGCCGCCTGGCCGCACCGTTGGTGGTCGAGCCTCACCGCCGCGCCGATCGTGATGCTGCCGTTCGCGCTGTTCGGCTATCCGCTGGTCGCGCTCGGCGCCGCCGGCCTATATGCCACAGCGACGCTTGCCGCCGCGATTGAGACGCTGATCGAAAAGCCTTAAGTCCGTCTTAACGATGCCCGGTTAAGCGTGCTGGCATGTCGATCAGCGATCGCGATCCGAATCCCGGCGGAAGGGCCGCCGCCCCCACGCTGCTGGCGCGCGCGGCGGCGGCGGATTTGCGCGCCGACCGGCGGCTCACCACCGCGATCGACGATATTTTCCTCGGCGACGACGGCCGACTCGACGATCGCGCGCGCGCCGCGCTCGCCACCACGCTCGAATCGGTGCTCGGCGCGATAGAGGCCGCGATTCGCATGCATGCCGCGCGCCTGCTCACCGCGCTCGCACAGCCGCGGCTCGCCGAACTGATCGCCGATGGCGTGTCCGCGCTCGATCGGCTGCGCGCGGCCGGGCTGCTGCGTGACCCGGAGCTGATGCACGAGCTGATCGGCCGCGTGCGCCAGGGCCTGATCGCCGACGCGCTGCCGATCGAACCGCCGGGCCGTGCCGACCAGCCGAGCCTGCTCGCCCGCCTGTCGCGCCATGCCGATCAGCGCGTCGCGCGCGCCGCCGTCGCGCTGCTCGCCGCGGAGGGGCATCGCAAGGCGCCGATCCTCGTCGGCGCGGCGCCGCGGGGCGATCTGCCGGCGCCGATCCACCGCCGGCTGGCATGGTGGATCGCCGCCGCGCTGCGCGCGCGCCCCGCCTCGGGCGACATCGACGCGCTCGACCGCGCGCTCGCCGAAGCGGCTCGGCACAGCATCGCCGCCTATGACGAGAACGATCGCCTCGAAGCGGTCGCGACTCGCCTCGCCGCCGCGCTCGACGCGGGCGCGGAAGAGCTCGCCGCGCTGCTTGGCGATGCGCTGGCCGACCAGCGGCTGTCGCTGTTCATCGCCCTGCTCGGCCATGCGCTGGGCCTCGCTTATGCCGATGTGCGCGATCTGGTGCTCGAGCCCGATGGCGAGCGGCTGTGGCTGGTGCTGCGCGCGCTGGAGCTGGACCGCGCGGCGATCGCGGCGATCGGGGTGGCGCTGTGCGAGGCCGATCCGCGCCGCGACATCGAACGTTTCGCCGAGACGCTCGACACGATCGCCGCGATCGAGCCCGAGCGCGCGCGCGCGGCCGTCGCCCCCCTCACGCTCCCGCCCGAATATCGCGCCGCGATGGTCGCGGTCGCGCGGGGGACATGGGCATGAACGCGCACGATCCGGTGCCGCCGCTGGTGCGCGGCCTCGTCGATCCCGATGGGCGATTGGTCGAGGCCGACCAGCGGCTCGAGGATCTCAACGCGCGCGCGGGCGGCGCGATCGGCGAACCCATGGCGGTGCCGCAACTGGCGCGGCTCGCGCGGCTCGCGCAGCGGCTCGGCATTCTCGTCTCGCGCGGCGTCGTCGCGGCGGACGGCGCGGACGATCTCGATTTGTGGGTGCGCGCCGAGCCGGGCGCGGCGGGCGTGTCGCTCGCCATCACCGGCTGGCGCGGCCGCCCCGCCTGGACCGCGCCCGATGCCAGCATCGAGGCCGACCACGCATCGCTCGCCACCGACGCGGACTGGCGCTGGGAGACCGATGCGGCGTTGCGGCTGACCTTCCTCACCCCCGATGTCGGCACGCGCCACGGCTTCGATGCCGATTCGCTGTTGGGGCAGCCGCTTACCGCCCTGTTCGTGCTCGGCGAGGACGAGAGCGGTGGCTTCCCGATCCTCGGCGGGCTGGCGATGCGCGAGCGGTTCGAGGATCAACCCGCGCGGCTGCGCGCGACGGGCGAGCCGCTGCGCCTCGCCGCCGCCCCGCGCAGCAACATGCGCGGCGAGTTCGTCGGTTTCATCGGCGCGGCGGCGGTCGATCGCCCGCAGGCCGCGCGGACGATCGACGATGCCGGCGGCGCGTTCGCCGCGAGGCTCGACACCGCGTTGCGCGCGCCGCTCGGACGGATCATCGCCAACGCCGACAGCATCAACGCCCGCTCGGACGGGCCGCTGCGGCAGGATTATGTCGATTACGCCGCCGATATCGCCAGCGCCGCGCGGCATCTGATCGGGCTGGTCGACGATCTGGTCGATTTGCAGGCGATCGAGCGGCCCGACTTCCAGGTCGCGATCGAGACGATCGACCTCGCCGATCTCGCGCGCCGCGCCGCCGGGCTGCTCGCGGTGCGCGCCGCCGATGCGAAGGTGCGGATCGACAAGCCCGCACTCGGCGAGGCCCTGCCCGCGCGCGGCGAGTTCCGCCGCGTGTTGCAGATCCTCGTCAACCTGATCGGCAATGCCGTGCGCTATTCGCCCGAAGGCGGCGTCATCTGGGTGCGGGCCGAGCGCGACGGCGCGGCGGCGGCGATCATCGTCGCCGATCAGGGCAAGGGCATCGCCGAGGCGGATCAGGCGCGGATCTTCGAGAAGTTCGAACGCGTCGATCCGCGCGAACCCGGCGGCAGCGGCCTCGGCCTGTATATCGCGCGGCGGCTGGCGCGCGCGATGGACGGCGAGATCACGCTCGACAGCGCCCCCGGGCACGGCGCCCGATTCGTCCTGACCCTGCCAGCAGCTTGATCCTCCCCGTCCCGGCAGGGATCACCCCAGCGCGGCCGCCGCGTAAACCTCGGGCTTGAACCCCGCCAGCAGCATGTCGCCGCTTTCCAGGACCGGCCGTTTGATCATCGACGGCTGCGCGATCATCAGGTCGATCGCCTTGTCGCGGGTGAGATCGGCCTTGTCCGCCTCGGGCAGTTTGCGGAACGTCGTGCCAGCGCGATTGAGCAGCGCCTCCCAGCCGAGCGTGTCGCTCCACCGCTCCAGCGTCGCCCGGTCGATCCCCGCCTTCTTGTAATCATGGAACGCATACGCCACGCCATGCGCGTCGAGCCAGCTCCACGCCTTCTTCATCGTGTCGCAATTGCGGATACCGTAGAGCGTCGTCATCGTACCTCATCACCCCCGAGAAAGCGCCCGAACACCACGATCGGCTGCCGCTCCAGCCCCAGCGCCTCATAGAAACCGAGCGCGGTCGCATTGCCCTCGCGCACCATCAACTGCACCTTCGGCACACCGCGCGCGGCGAGCCACGCCTGCGCCGCCGCCATCAGTGCGCGCCCCAGTCCGCTCCGCCGCCGCTCGGGCGCGACGGCGAGATAATAGATCCAGCCGCGATGCCCGTCGAACCCGACCATCACGCTGCCGATGGCGTCAGTGCCGTCGCGCGCCACCAGCACCGTCGAGGTCGCGGTGGCGAGCGCGAGCGCGAAATCGGCATCGGGGTCGTTCCACGGCCGCGTCAGCCCGCACGCGCGCCACAGCGCGACCACCGCGGCCGCGTCGCTGGCGCTCGCCTCCGCGATCATGCGATGCCCCGCAAGTGCAGCTTGTAGCCGATGTGGCTACGCTCCCAGCCGAGCCGCTCGTAGAAACGGTGCGCGTCGATGCGGTCGCGCTGCGTGGTGAGCTGCACCATCCCGCATCCCGCCGCGCGGCACTGCTCGACCGCCCAGTGCACCAGCTCGGCGCCCAGCCCCTGCCCGCGCAGGTCGCTCGCGATCCGCACCGCCTCCAGATGGCCGCGCGACGCACCTTTGCGCGAAAGGCCGGGCAGCACCGCGATCTGCACCGTGCCGACCACGCGCCCCTCGAACTCGGCCACCACCAGCCGCATCTTCGGGTTCGCGGTGATCGCCGCGAACGCCGCGAGATAGCCCGGATCGAGCGGCAGGCTGGCGTCCTCGCGCGCGGCCCCCTTGATATCGTCGGCGAGCATCGCAACGATCGCGGGCAGATCGTCGCGCGTCGCGTCGCGCATGTGCAATCGGGCCATCCGATCCTTCCGGCAAAGCGCGGCTGATAGCATAGCTGTAAGAAGACGAAAGTCCGTCGCCCCGGCGAAGGCCGGGGCCGGCTTGTTGTTTTGCGAGCCGGCTGACCCACACCCAACGGCCCCGGCCTCCGCCGGGGCGACGATCACCCGATCCGCGCCAGCGTCGCCGCGTCCCGCGTACCGTGATACCAACGATCGAGCGCCGCGCCGAACACCGCCCCACCGCCCGCCGCCTCGAACAGCGTCAGCGAGGAGCGCAATTTCACCGCGTCGACCGGTCCGAACACCGCCTCGGGCGCGCTCGGCGGCAGATCCTGCAGCGCCGCGGTGATCTCGCGCAGCCGCGCGCCCAGCACGGGATGCGCCAGATACGCCCGCGCCTCGTCGAGCGACTGGATCGCGTAGCGCCGCGCCATCGCGCTCGATCCCAGCCCGGCGATCTGCGGGAAGATGAACCACATCCAATGGCTGCGCTTGGCGCCGCGCCGCATCTCGGCGAGCGCGGTCGCATAGCTGTCGGCCTGCGCCTCCAGGAAGCGCTCGAGATCGAACGAGTCGCTCATTCGGCGAGCAAGCTGTGAATCTGCGACACCACCGCCGCGCCTTCACCCACCGCCGCGGCGACGCGCTTGGTCGATCCGGCGCGCACGTCGCCGATCGCGAACACGCCGGGCAGGCTGGTCTGGAGCGGCAGCGCCGATCCGCCGGTGACGATGAAGCCCTTGTCGTCGGTCTCCACACACCCGTCGAGCCAGTCGGCATTGGGGTCCGCGCCGATGAACAGGAACAGGTGGCGCAAGGCGCAGCGCTTGACCGCGCCGGTCGCCTTGTCTTGGAACAGCGCGGCGGTCAGCCCGGTCGCGCGGTCCCCTTCCAGCCCGATCACTTCGGAGCCGACATGGATCGTCACGTTGGGCAGCGCCGCGATCCGCTCAATGAGGTAGCGCGACATCGTCTCGCGCAGGTCGCGCCGCACGACCAGATCGAGATGATCGACCTTGCCGGCCAGGAACACCACCGCCTGCCCCGCCGAATTGCCGCCGCCGACCAGCGCGATCCGCTCGCCCTCGCACAATTTCGCCTCGATCGGTGAGGCCCAATAGGAAACGCCGTCGCCGTCGAACGTGGCGAGATTGTCGATCGCCGGCTTGCGATAGCGCGCGCCGCTCGCGACGATCACCGATCGCGCCTGGATCGTCCCCCCGCCCGCCAGCACCAGCGCGAGCGGATCGCCCGAGGCTTGGCGCTTGGTGCAGTCGAGCCGCTCCACCGCGAGCGGCACCGCCACCTCGGCGCCGAACTTGAGCGCCTGGCTGAACGCGCGCCCGGCCAGCGCACGCCCCGAAATGCCGGTCGGGAAGCCGAGATAATTCTCGATTCTGGACGACGCGCCCGCCTGCCCGCCAGTCGCGCGTTCGTCGAGCACCACCACCGACAGCCCCTCGGACGCGGCATAGACCGCCGCCGCCAGCCCCGCCGGCCCCGCCCCGACGATCGCGACGTCGTACAGCTTCTCGGGATCGAGCTTGGGGGTCATGCCTAGGCACGCCGCCGCCTCGGTGTCGCTCGGGCGCTTCAGGATCGTGCCGTTCGGGCACACCATCAGCGGCAATTCCTCGGGCAGCACGCCGATCCGCTCGATCAGCGCATGGCCCTCCGCATCGGTCTCGGCGTCGAGCACGAGGTTGGGATAGCCGTTGCGCGTCAGGAATCCCTGCAACCGCACGATATCGGCGCTGCCTGGCACGCCGATCAGGATCGATCCGGCCCCGCCTTCCTCGATCAGACCGACCCGGCGCAGGATCAGCGCGCGCATCACGATCTCGCCGAGATCGGCCGATCCGACCATCAGCGCGCGCAAATGCGCCGCGTCGAACGGCAGGGCGGTGCAGCCGTCGGCGCCCGCCACCCCGGCGGCGATCGTCGGCCGCCCGGAAAGCTGCGAGACCTCGCCGCTGAACTGGCCGGCGTGATGGACGGTGATGCCCGCTTCCCGGTTGAGCCCGTCGCGCCGCGTCACGTCGATCGTGCCGTCCAGCACCAGCCACGCCGGCGCGCCGACGTCGCCGATCTCGTACAGCGCCTCGCCCGGCGCGAAATGCCGCGCCGGCCCGCTCGCGAAGCGGCGCGCGACCTCGATCTGCCCCGCGTCGAGGGTCGGAAACATCTGGTGGCTGCGCGTGTCGAGCGTGCTCATGCGCCGAGTATCGGCGATCTGGCGGGCACCGCGCAAGCCGATACCTTCGGTTGGGTCCGTTACGGACGCGGCGGCGGTGCCGGCTCCAGGAAACCGCGCGACAGGCCGTGATACAGCCGCTCGGGCGAGATCACCGCGCTCACCGCGTCGGCGATCAGCGCGGTCGCGAACAAGGGCAGGATCATGCCCCGGCTCGCGGTCGTTTCGGCGATGATGATGACGGCGGTGAGCGGCGCGCGCACCACGCCGACGAAATACGCGACCATGCCGAGCGTGACCACCGCTCCGCCCGGATCGTTCGGAAACGCCGCCGCGACGAGATGGCCGATCCCGGCGCCCACCGCCAGCGACGGCGCGAAGATGCCGCCCGGCGTTCCGCTCAGCGTCGTCGCGAGCGTCGCGATCGCCTTGCCCGGCCCGAACCACAGGGAACCGCTGCCGCCCTCGACGAGATGCTTGGTCGCGTCATAGCCGGTCCCCCACAATTCCCCGCCGCTAGTGATGCCGAGCACCGCCACCACCAGCCCGCATCCCGCCGAGAACAGCACCGGGCGCGACCGCAGCCGCTTCAGCCACGGATGCCGGGGCGAGCCGAACGCCAGCACGATCCGGCTGAACAGCCCGCCGCTCACCCCGCCGACCACGCCCGCGACCGGGCAGATCAGAATCACCGACAGGATCGGCAGCGTCTGCCGCATCGTCCCGAAATAGACGTAGTCGCCCGCGATGCCGAGGCTCACCAGCCCCGAGATCATCACCGCCGCCATCACCAGCACCGCGACGCGCTGTTCGTAGGCGGAGGCGAGTTCCTCGATCGCGAAGGCGACTCCGGCGAGCGGCGTGTTGAACGCCGCCGCCACGCCCGCAGCACCACCCGCGATCAGCACGCCCGCGGTGATCGGCACGCGCAGCAGCCGGTGGACCGCGATCATGATCGCCGCGCTGATCTGCACCGTCGGCCCCTCGCGCCCGACCGAGGCGCCCGCGAACAGCATCGTCACCGTCATCGCGATCTTGGCGATCGCGGTGCGCAGCGACACCAGCGGCCCCAGCGAAGACCGTTCGGGCGTTCGGCTCGCCGCGATCACCTGCGGGATGCCCGATCCGCGCGCCTGCGGCACCCAGCGGAGTGTCGCCCAGGTGATACCCGCGAAGATCGCCGGGCTGAGCAGCAGCGGCGCATAGGGCCAGCGCGCCACGCCTTCAGCGAACAGATGCTGCGCCCAGTCGCCCGCCTTGGCGAACAGCAGCGCGACCAGCCCGAGCGCCACCGCGCCGATGCCGGTCGCGATCCGGCGGCGCAACACGCCGAGCGCGAGGTCGCGGCCGTCCTTGCGGCCACGCAGCCAGCGCAGCGCGCGCAGGCGTGCCACCGATATCCACGATCGCGTCATCCCCCGCCTGTGACAGATGGTGCGCCGCAGCGCCACCCGTGCGGACGCGGGAGATGACGTGAAACCTTCCTGTTCACCCGCGCACGCGCGAGTCCCGGGCCGCAAGAGCCGCCAATCGTCGTTCTGCTTGGCGCTGGGTTCCCGCGTTCGTGCGAAGAGAAGCTGACGATCCCCGCCCCGCCCGCTACGCTGCCTTATGCCCGATCTCTCCGCCATCGTCGCCGACATCGCCGCCGAAATGGCCGACGCGCCCGATCGCGGCGCGGTCGCCGATTACATCGCGCCGCTCGGCGCGGTCGATCCGCGCCGCTTCGGTATCGCCGTCATCGACGCGGACGGCGTCTGCCACATGGCGGGCGATGCCGACCAGCCGTTCTCGGTGCAGAGCGTCGCCAAGGTGTTCGGCCTCACCCTCGCGCTCGGCGCGGGTGGGGACGCGGTGTGGACGCGCGTGGGCCGCGAACCCTCGGGCACCGCGTTCAACTCGATCGTGCAGTTGGAGACCGAACGCGGCATCCCGCGCAACCCGTTCCTCAACGCCGGCGCGATCGTCGTCTCGGACATCCTGCTCGGCAACCGCCAGCCCGCCGAGGTGATCGCCGAACTGCTCCGCTTCGTCCGCGCGCTCGCCGGCGAGGACGCCATCTTCGTCGACGAGTCCGTCGCCGCCGCCGAGCAGGCGACCGGGTATCGCAACAAGGCGCTCGCCAATTACATGCGCGCGTTCGGCAACCTCCACCATGATGTCGATCGCGTGCTCGGCGTCTATTTCCACCAATGCGCGCTCGCGATGAGCTGCCGCCAGCTCGCGCTCGCCGGGCGCTATCTGATGCGGGGCGGGCGCAATCCCTCGACCGGTCATTCCGTCGTGTCGCCCCAGCGCGCGCGCCGCATCAACGCGCTGATGCTGACCTGCGGCCATTACGACGGTTCCGGCGAATTCGCCTTCCGCGTCGGCCTGCCCGCCAAATCGGGCGTCGGCGGCGGCATCCTCGCGGTCGCGCCCGGCAAGGCGAGCGTCGCGGTCTGGTCGCCCGGCCTCAACGAACGCGGCAATTCGCAACTCGGCACGCTGGCGCTCGAACGGCTGGTGCAGCGTACCGGCTGGTCGGTGTTCGAGGGGTGAAGCGCCCCCGTTCGTCCCGAGCGAAGTCGAGGGACAAGCCCCGAATACAGATGCCTCGACTTCGCTCGGCACGAACGGCTATGATCTGATCGCTCTGTCGATCAGGGAGGCGACACATGCGCGTGATGGTGATCGTGAAAGCCACCGAGGACAGCGAGCGCCCCCTGCTCCCGACCGCCGTAGCGCTCGCGGAAATGGGCGCCTTCAATCAGCGACTGATCGACGCCGGCATCATGCCGCCGGGCACCGGCATGGGGCTCAAGCCGTCGTCGGAGGGCAAGCGCGTCGCCTTCGACGGCGCGGACCGCACCGTCATCGACGGCCCGTTCGCCGCGACCCGCGAGTTGGTCGCGGGCTTCTGGGTCTGGACCGTCAAGGACATGGAGGAGGCGGTCGCGTGGGTGAAGCGTTGCCCCAACCCAATGCCCGGACCGAGCGAGATCGAGATCCGCCCGGTCTATGAGCTGGAGGATTTGCGGTAACGCCGTCGGTACGCCTCGGCATGCCCCGCCGCCAGCAACCGCTCAATCCACCGTCACGCGCCCGCGCCCGGCCTTGATTCCGGATCGCTTGACCTTGCCCTCCACGCGGCGCGTCTGCGAGGCCTTGGTCGGCTTGGTCGGCCGGCGCTTCTTGGGCACGATCGTGGCCTCCTGGATCAGCGCGATCAGCCGCTCGCGCACCTCCTGGCGGTTCTCGTGCTGCGAGCGCGACCCTTCGCTGCGCAGCACCAGCACCCCGTCGCGCGTCAGCCGCGATCCCGCCAGCACCGCGATCCGGTTCTTCACCGGCAGCGGCAATCCCGGCGAGTTGCCGACATCGAAGCGCAGGATCACCGCGCTGTCGGTGGTGTTGACATGCTGACCGCCCGGCCCGCCCGAACGCGTGGTCGATTCCTGAAGCTCGCTATCGTCGATCGAGATCGAGCGCGTGATGGGAATGGCGACCATCGCGTGATGATAGCCGATCGCGACCGCTTGGAAAACGGGCGCGTCGCGTTCAGCCGCCGAACCCGGCCTTGACGAACCGCTCGGGCAGCGGCGCCTCGGCGATGATCGGCTCCTTGCCCGCGCGCGGCACGGTCAGCGCGGCGGCGTGGAGCAAAGTCTCGCCGCCGCCGCGCCCATAGATCGGATCGCCGACCACCGGCGCGCCGAGCGCCTCGGCGGCATGGACGCGGATCTGGTGGGTGCGCCCGGTCTCGGGGGTGAATTCGACGAACGCGCGCCCGTCCTTCACCGCGATCACGCGCCAACCGGTGCGCGAGGGCTTGCCGGCGGGGTCGCCGCGCATCCGCCAGCCGGTCGCGGCGGTGCTCACCTTGGCGAGCGGCAGGTCGATCAGCCCCGATTCGCCGTCGGGCACGCCCTCCAGCACGGCGAGATAGCGTTTCTGCACCAGCCCCTGTTCGAACGCCTGCTGGAACCGCGCGTGCGCCTTCGGATTGCGCGACAGCAGCAGGCACCCCGAGGTGTCGCGATCGAGTCGATGCACCGGATGCGGCCAGCGCTTGAACCCGAAGGTGAGGCTGTCGAGATGGTTTTCGAGGCTGATCGAGCCGTCGCGCGGGCGATCGACCGGCAGCCCGGCGGGCTTGTCGATGACGAGCGCCTCGCCGTCGAGGAAGAGAACATGGTTGGCAAGCATGAACCCGCCTTGCCACCGCAAGCGCGCGCATGCCAGAGCGGTTCGACGATGCGACGCTACCTGACTTCCGGGAAGAGACTGTTGGCATGGGCTGCGCTCGCCGCGCCAGCGCTGGCGATGGCCGCCACCCCGGAGCAATTGTGCCCCGGCCAGTGGGTCACGCCCGGCCCCGACGGCCGCGTGCTCGGGCACATCCCGTACCGCGAGGCGCCGCTCAGCGATCTCGTGTCCGCCCCCGCCGGCTTCGCGCTCGGCCAGCCCTGCTATGTCCAGCGTGACGCCGCGCCCGATCTCGCGCGGATGCTCGCCGCCGCCGCGGTCGCACCCGGCGTCGGCAACCGGCTGCGCGGCGTGTCGTGTTTCCGCTCGATCGAGCATCAGCGCGCGGTGTTCTGCAGCCAGATCGGCCCTGGCAAGAAATGCCACGACGCCGCCGAGCGCGCGCGCTCGGTCGGGCCGCCGGGGCATAGCGAGCACGCCACCGGCTATGCGATCGACTTCGGAATCCGCCCCTCGGGCGGGTGCGGCGACGTCAACCCCTGCCTCGCGCGCACGCCGGCGGGGCAATGGCTGATCGCGCACGCCCATGAATATGGCTTCGAGCTGAGCTTCCCCGCCGGCAACGCGCAAGGCGTGACGTGGGAGCCGTGGCACTGGCGCTGGGTCGGCGCGTCGATCACCACGCCGGGCGCGGCGCGCGCGCGGCTGCTGTTCGCACGCGCGCGCCGTGAATTTCCGGCCATTCCGGCGGTCATCGACGTCGCCGACGGCTGGATCGGCGTGATCCGCCCGGCCGCCCCGGCCCCCGCGCCGAGCGTGCCCGCGCCGGGATCACCGTATCTGCAAGGCCATCCGCAAAGCTATTTCATCCAGCCGCTGCCCACCCCGACGCCACAGCCGAGCCCGCTCTATCGCCGGAACCGGCGGCGGGGGTGACGCCCACGTTCGTGCCGAGCGAAGTCGAGGCACGAACGGGTGAGATAAGGCACCTAAACCGCCTCGATCACGTCCTTGGCCGGCGCGCGGCGCCTCTCGGTGAACCAGATCGCGATCAGCGAGAGTTCGTAGAGCAGGATCAGCGGCACCGCGAGCATCACCATCGACCATGCGTCGGGCGGCGCCAGCACCAGAGCGATCGCGAAACAGCCGACGATCGCATAGCGCCGCGCGCCGGCAAGCTGCTTGCGCGTAACGATGCCGGCGCGTTCGAGCAGCATCAGCACCACCGGCAGCAGGAAGGCGATGCCGAACGCGAACAGGAACTGCATCACGAAATCGAGATATTTGTCGACCGCCGGAAGCGCGGTCTGCTCGATCCCGCCGACATTGCCCTGATAGCTCAGCAGGAAGTGCAGCGCCGCCGGCACCGCCGCGAAATAGGCCATCGCGGCTCCGGTCGCGAACAGGAACGGCGTCGCGATCAGGAACGGCAGCAGCGCGCGCTTTTCCTTGCGGTACAGGCCGGGCGAGACGAACTGCCAGAGCTGGTTGGCGATCACCGGGAACGAAACCATCAGCCCCGCGAACAGCCCCACCTTGATCTGAACGAAGAACGCCTCGAACAGACCGGTGTAATAGATCCGCTTCTGCCCCGCCTGGATCAGCGGGTGGACCAGGAAGCCGAAAATCGGCTCGGCGAAATACAAGCACACCGCGAACGCCACCGCCAGCGCGCCAAGGCTGTAGAGCAGCCGTCGGCGCAGCTCGGCGATATGCTCGAGCAGCGGCGCGCGCGACGCGTCCAGTTCATCGACCGGCGCGTTCACGACGCCGCCTTGTCCAGGTTCACCGGCGCCGGTGCCTCGGCGGCCACCACGGTCGGATGCTCGACATAGATCGGCGGCCCGTCCTCGCTATAGTGGCGTTCGGAATCCGGCAGCGCGGGCATCACCGGCGGCGCATCGAGCGCGTCCGGCTGCGGCGCGTCGAGCGCGGGGGTGGGCGGATGCTCGCGCATGATGCGCTCGTTTTCCGCCGCCCATTTCTTTTCCATCTCGTGCAGTTCGGCCTCGCGCACCATCGTGTCGAAGCCGCTGCGGAACTGCTGCGCCACCCCGCGCATGCGCCCGACCCAATAGCCGGCCACGCGCATCGCCTTGGGCAGATCCTTGGGCGGAATCACCAGGATCGCGACCGTCCCCAGGACGACCAACTCCATCGGCTGGAAATCGAACATGCTACGGCGCAACCTTCTTCGTGATACGCCTTAGCGGTCCTCGCGAACCTTCTCGCCGTGTGCGTCGAACGCAGGCTCGGCGGCGGGCTTCGCCTCGATCCGGCTCGGCGTGCGCGGCTCGTCGTCCTCGGCCATGCCCTTCTTGAACGATTTGATGCCCTTGGCGACATCGCCCATCATGCTCGAGAACCGGCCACCGCCCAGCACGAGGATGGCGAGCACGCCGAAAATGAGCCAGTGAATTGGACTACCGAAACCCATCATGTTTCTCCTAGGTATCCTTTCTATCTAGTCCTCTTCCAAGGGATTTGCCACCTCGTTCGTATCGGTGCCCGCATCCGCCGCGATCTCCAGCGCGAGATCGGCCGGATCGAGCAGCCCGGCCGCGCGCAAATCCTCCAGCCCCGGCAGGTCGCGGCGGCTGGCGAGTCCGAAATGGGCGAGGAATTCAGGCGTGGTCGCGTACAGCAGGGGCCGCCCCGGCACCTCGCGCCGCCCGGCCGGGCGGACCCAGCCCGCCTCCATCAGCACGTCGATCGTGCCCTTGGAGATCTGCACCCCGCGAATCGCCTCGATCTCGGCGCGCGTGGCGGGTTCGTGATAGGCGATGATCGCGAGCGTCTCGATCCCCGCGCGGCTGAGCTTGCGTGGCTCCTCGCGGTCGCGCCGCAGCAGATGCGCCATGTCGGCGGCGGTCTGGAAATGCCAGCGCTCGCCCCGCCGCACCAGCTCGATGCCGCGCCCGGCATAGTCGCTGGCGAGCGTTTCGAGCGCGGCGCGCACGTTCGCGCCCGCGCCGACATGCGCGCGGATCGCGTCGATCGTCAGCGGTTCGGTCGCCGCGAACACGATCGCCTCCACCGCGCGGACGAGATCGTCGGGCGCGTCGCCGCCGAAGCCGGTCATCGCGGCGCCCGCAGATAGAGCGGCGCGAACGGAGACTTTTGTTGCAGCTCGACCTTACCCTGCCGCGCCAGTTCGAGCGCGGCGAGGAACGACGACGCCAGCGCGGACTTGCGGAATACGCCGCTCGCGCTGTCGGGCAGGAAACTCTCGATCACCGCCCAATCGACCGCGCTGCCCACCAGCCGCGCGACCCGCTCCAGCGCCGCCTCCAGCGTCATCACCGGACGATTGGCGACGATGTGCATCACCGGCCGGGTCCGCGCGCTGATCCGGCCGTACGCGGCGATCAGATCGAAGATCTCCGCCTGCCACAGCGCCTTGCGCACGGTGCGCAAGCCCTCGGGCGCGCCGCGCGGAAACACGTCGCGCCCGATCCGGTCGCGCGCCATCAGCCGCGCCCCGGCCTCGCGCATCGCGTTCAACCGTTCGAGCCGCAATTGCAGCCGCAGCGCGAGTTCCTCCGGGCTGGGTTCGATCTCGGGGTCGCGCGGCAGCAGCAACCCCGATTTGAGATAGGCGAGCCACGCCGCCATCACCAGATAATCGGCGGCGAGTTCGAGCTTGATTTCGCGCGCCTGCTCGATGAACGCGAGATATTGATCGACCAAGGCCAGGATCGAAATCTCGCGCAGATCGACCTTCTGGTTGCGCGCCAGCGCGAGCAGCAGGTCGAGCGGTCCTTCCCAGCCATCGAGATCGAGCGTGAGGATTTCGGGTTCGCTCATCGCGCGCGCTCACCCACGGCCCGCCCCCCCGCCCACGCGCCAACCGTCACCCGGCCAACAACCGTCACCCCAGCTTTCGCTGGGGTGACGGAGTGGACCCGTTCCGGGAAGGATCACGCCAGCGCCAGCAGCGCGTCGCGCTTCGCGATCAGATCCGCGAACGCCACGCCGCTTCGCCGCCCGGCCACCGAGGCCATCGCGCGATCGAGCCGCGCGCGGGACACATCCGAGATCTCGCCCAGCCGCGCCGCGATCTCGACCATCTCGTCCATCCGCCCCCAGCAATCGAGCACCACGTCGCAGCCCGCCGCGATCGCCCCCGCCGCTTTCTCGCCAGCGGTCCCCGACAGCGCCTTCATGTCGATATCGTCGGTCATCAACAGCCCGTCGAACCCGATCCGGCCGCGAATGATCTCCTCGACCACCACCGGCGAGAGCGTCGCCGGGCGCGCGGCATCCCAGGCATCGAACACGATATGCGTCGTCATCCCCATCGCCGCGCCCGCGAGCCGGCGGAACGGCTCCAGATCGACCTCCAGTTCAGCATCGCCCGCCGTGACGCGCGGCAGTTCGAGATGGCTGTCGACCAGCGCGCGGCCATGCCCCGGCATATGCTTGACCACGCCCACCACCCCGGCGCGCGCCAGCCCGTCGAGGATCGCGCGCCCCAGCGCCGCCACCCGCATCGGCTCATGCCCGAGCGCGCGGCTGGCGATGATCTCGGCGGTATCGCCCTGCGCCACATCGAGCAGCGGCCAGCAATCGACCGTCACGCCGACCTCGGCCAGCATCGCCCCGGTCGCCTCCGCATGCGCGCGCGCCGCCTCGATCGCCGAGATCGGCGCGACATCGTAGAGCGCGTCGAACGCCGGCCCGGCGGGAAACGCGGGCCACTCGGGCGGCCGCATCCGCGCGACCGGCCCGCCCTCCTGGTCGATCAGGATCGGCAGATCGCCCCGCCCGGTCAGCGCACGCAGATCGTCCGTCAGCGCCCGCACCTGCGCGCGGGTCTCGATATTGCGGCGGAACAGGATGAAGCCGACCGGCTGGCTCTCGGCGAAGAACCGGCGTTCGTCGGCGGTAACGGTAAGGCCGGACAGGCCGAAGATGACGGGCTTCATGCGAAGCGCATATCAGCGGCGCGTGCTCAGTGCCACCACCCCAACCGTTCGTGCCGAGCGTAGTCGAGGCACCCGTGCGTAACCGCCCGCCCCGTTCGTGCTGAGCGAAGTCGAAGCAGGTGCCGGAGGCGGAGCGTATGTGGCACGTGCTTCGACTACGCTCAGCACGAACGGACTGACGGTTTCAGCCGCGCATATCAGCGGCGCGTACTAAGTGCCACTACCCACCGCTCGTGCCGAGCGTAGTCGAGGCACCCGCGCGTAACCGCCCGCACCCGTTCGTGCTGAGCATAGTCGAAGCACGCGCACACACACTTCGCCTCGGGCACGTGCCTCGACTATGCTCAGCACGAACGGCGTGGCGGTTTCAGCCGCGCCGGCCGTTCAATCCCGCGCCACGAAGCACGCCTCGCCCGCGACCTTGAGCTTGCCGCACAATTCGCTTGCCTGGCTCGCGCTGCCCGCGTTGACGCGCAGCCGATAGGTGGTGGCGCCGTTGACCTCGGCGACCTGCACCGATTTGCCGAGCGGCGCGAGATACGGAATCCGCCCCGACAGCTTCGTCCACGCCGCGTTCGCGGCCGCCTCGGACGGGAAGGCGCCGAGCTGGACGAGCGCGCCGCCGGCGGTGCCGTGCGCGACCGGCGGGGTCGCCGTCTTCGCCACGAGCTTGCCGTGCGAGGGCGGCAGCGCCACCACCGCCTTGCTCGCGCCGGCGCTTTCCTTGGGCGAAGGCGCCGCCTTCTTGCCGACGATCGGCGCTTCGGGCAACGCCCTCACGTTGATCGAGGCGTTGCCGGTGCCCGCGCCGTTGCTCGTCGCGATCGCGCTGTCGCCCTCGCCCTCGACCTTGAGCCCACCCGGCTCGTCGGGCTTGACCTTGTAATCGCCTTCCTGCGCGGCGATCAGCGCGCCGTTGCCACCGGCATCGCGCGCGCCGCGCAGCAACTGATAGCCCAGGATCGCCGCCGCGATCACCGCGAGCAGCGCCGCCACCACCAGCACGATATGCAGCGCCGATGGGCCTCTGTTGTCATAATCTTCGGCGGTTTCGAGCCACGGCAGCCGGTCCCCGTCGTCCGCATCGATCTTGCCGAAGGCCATCAGTTCATCTCCTCGACAGCGACGACCCCCATGATGCCGAGGCCGTTGCGAATGATCTGCCCGATCGCGTCGGCCAGGAAAAGCCGCGCGCAGGTGATCGCGGGATTATCCGCGATCAGGAAGCGCCGGTCCACCCGGTCGTTGCCGACGTTCCACTGCGCATGCAGAGATGCGGCCAAGTCATAGAGATAGAAGGCAATCCTGTGCGGTTCGCGCGCCGTCGCGGCGGTCTCGACGATGCGCGGGAACTGCGCGGCGAGCTTCACCAGCGCAAGGTCTTCCGTGTCAAGCTGGGACAGGTCGACGCCGTCGCACACGATATTCGCCTCCGCCGCGCGCCGGTGCAGCGAGGCGATGCGCGCGTGCGCGTACTGGACGTAGAACACCGGATTGTCCTTCGACGCCTCGACCACCTTGGCGAAGTCGAAATCCATCTGCGCGTCGGCCTTGCGCGTCAGCATCGTGAAGCGCACCACATCCTTGCCGACCTCGCGCACGACATCGGCGAGCGTCACGAAATTGCCCGAGCGCTTGGACATCTTGACCGGCTCGCCCGCGCGCAGCAGCCGCACCATCTGGACGAGCTTGACGTCGAAGCGGGTCTTGCCCCCGGTCAGCGCCTGCACGGCGGCGGTGATCCGCTTGACCGTGCCAGCATGGTCGGCCCCCCAGATGTCGATCAGCGCATCGGCCGACTGCGCCTTCTGGTAATGATAGGCGAGATCGGCGCCGAAATAGGTCCATTGCCCGTTCGACTTCTTGATCGGCCGGTCCTGATCGTCGCCGAACTGGGTCGAGCGGAACAGCGGCAGCACCACCGGCTCCCAATCTTCCGGCTCCTGCCCCTTGGGCGCTTCGAGCACGCCGTCATAGATCAGCCCGCGCGCGCGCAGTTCGGCCTCGGCCGCCTCGGGCTTGCCTTCCGCCTGCAACTCGGCCTCCGACGAGAACAGATCGTGGTGGATGCCGAGCAACGCGAGATCTGCGCGGATCATCTCCAGCATCGCCGCCACCGCCGCCTTGCGGAACAGCACCAGCCATTCGCTTTCGGGTGCTAAAATGTACCGATCGCCGAATTCCTCGGCAAGCGCACTGGCGACCGGGATCAAATACTCACCGGGATAAAAGCCACCAGGAAGCTGCGCCTGAAGATACTCTAACTTCGCGGCACCGAATCCTTCGATTTCCTGACGATAACGCAGATGCACGGAGCGCGCGAGAACATCGACCTGCCCGCCGGCATCGTTGACGTAATATTCGCGGATCACCTTATGCCCGGCGAATTCCAGCAGCGCGGCGAGCGCGTCACCAACCACCGCGCCCCGGCAATGCCCCATGTGCATCGGCCCCGTCGGATTGGCGGAGACATATTCGACGTTGACCGTAATGCCCCGCCCGATCGTCGCGCGCCCGTAATCGGCGCCGGCATCGCGGATCGCCGACAGTTCGGCGCGCCAGCTATCGTCGCTGAGCTTCATGTTGATGAAGCCCGGCCCCGCGATCGACACGTCCTCGACCTCGTCGAGCTTGCGCAATTCGACCGCGATCTTCTCGGCGAGCGCACGCGGGTTGGTCCCGGCCGGCTTGGCGAGCACCATCGCCGCGTTGGTGGCGAGATCGCCGTGACTCGCATCGCGCGGCGGCTCGACCGTCACGGGCGCGCGATTGAGCCCGGCGGGCAGATCGCCAGCGGCGACGAGCGTGTCGAGCGCCGCATCGAGATGCGCGGCGAAACGGGCGTAAAGGGTCATCTGAATTCCGGTCGTATCAAGCGAACGCGCGCCTTAGCGGAACAGCGAGCGCGGTTCAAACAGCACGCCATCCGGTGGCGCAGGCGATTCAAGCAGCCAACTGTATCGCGTTTTCCCGCGAACGCGGGAATCCAGAGCCAAGCAAACTACGCTTTCGGTTCCTGCTGCTTTGGACTCCCGCGTTCGCGGGAGAACAAGAAGCGTCTTAAAATTCCGCAACCGCCAGCATCACTTAATCTCGTCGATCCATTCCGGCAGCTCGGTCAGCGCCGCCAGCCGCCGGAATCGCGCATGCCCCTCCGGCGCATCCCCCGCCTCGTGCTGCCACGCATCCGGCTGCGGAATATACGCCGCCCACGCCCCAGCCCCGAGCGCGGGCAGCACGTCCGATCGCATCGAATCGCCCGCCATTACCGCCCGCTCCGGCGCCACCCCGAAGCGGTCGAACAGCCGCTCGAACGTCGCGACCGATTTGTCGCTGACGATCTCGATCGCGCTGAACAGTTCGCCCACGCCCGATGCGGCGATCTTGGTTTCCTGGTGGAGCAGGTCGCCCTTCGTCACCAGCACCAGCCGACCGCGATCGGCGAGCGCGGTCAGCGTCTCGGCGGTGCCGGGCAGCAGCTCGACCGGATGCGCGAGCAGATCGCGCCCGACCGCGAGGATATCCGCCACCGCGCGCCCCGCCGCAGCATCGCCGAGCAGATCGACCGCCGTCTCGATCATCGACAAGGTGAAGCTCTTTGCGCCATAGCCATACTGCGCGAGGTTGACCGCCTCGACCGCGTGCAGCCGCTCGCACGCGACCCCCGCCTCGACGAACGGCGCGAGGATCGCCGCGAACGCCGCCTCCGCGCCGTTGAAGTGGCGCATATTGTGCCACAGGGTATCGTCGGCATCGAGGCAGATGAGATCGATCGTCATACCCGCTTCGCTAAAGCCCGCCCGTCGCTCACGCCAGCCCGGTCACCGGCTTGCCGCCGCGCGCGCCCGGAAACAGCGCCGCCATCGCCCGCCCGCCCGAGAGGCCGAAATGCGCCGCCGTCGCCCCCGCGATGAAGCCGTCCAAAGCCATCGTCGCACGCAAATCTCGGTTCTCATAAAGCGCGCCCTGCCCCAGCCCCGGCCAATCGGCGATCACGCGCCCGCCCTTCACCGCGCCACCGAGCAGCATCGCGCACGCGCCCGTCCCGTGATCGGTGCCGCCGGTGCCGTTGACCGCGACGGTGCGCCCGAACTCGGTCGCGACCAGCACCATTGTGTCGGCCCACACCGGCCCGAGCCCGGTCTGGAGCGCGCCGATCATCGCGTCCAGCCCCTTCAACTGCGCCGCCAGCCGGCCGCGCTGGTCGGCATGCGTGTCCCAGCCGCCGGTCTCGATCATCGCGATCCGCGCGCCATCGGCGGGGGCGAGCAGCTTGGCGGCGAGCGCGCCGGTGGCGGCGGCGGTCTTGCCGTTGTCGGCGGCGAGATCGCCGGTAAGGTTGCGCGTCGCCAGCGCCTCGCTCCACAGCCCGTGCAACTGGCTGTCGCCGGCATAGAGCATCGACACGCGTTGCAGCAGATCGTCCGACGCCTGCGGCAACGCCGACGGTGCATAAGACGCCACCTCATGCGGCCCGCGCAGCGCCATCGGCACCGCCGTCGCGATCGCGATCGCCTTCGCTTCGCCGGGCGAGAGCAACCCGAGCATCCGGTTGAGCCAGCCGTCCCGGAGTTGATACGCGCTGGCGCCGCCCGTCTCCAACACGTTCTGCCCGTCGAAATGCGACCGGTCGCGATAGGGCGAGGCGACCGCGTGCGCGAACAGCGCCTGCTTCTGCCCGTACAGCGCGTTCACCCCCACCAGCGCCGGGTGCAGCGCGAAGGTCGCGTCGAGCTTGGGCGCGGTCGCGAAATCCTGCGCGAAGGCCCCCCGCGCGCCCGCGAACGCCGGATCACCGACCGGCGCGACGATATGCAGCCCGTCCGCCGCGCCGCGCTGGATGATGAAGATGAAGCGGCGGTCGGTCGCCGCCTTGGCGAACGCCATGCGCGGTGCGAGCGCGGCGGCGAGGCCGAGCGCGCTGGTACCGATGAAGCTGCGACGATCGAGCATGTCCTATCTCCGCTGGAATTCGGGCGCGACGAGCAGCAGCGCGAGCGCCTGCCCCTGGCTTTCGGCGCGCGCCAGCGCCTGTGTGGTGGCGGGGCTGAGCGCGCCGGGGAACAGCTTCGGCGCGAGCGAACGCGCGTCGATCGTGGTCGGCGCGCGTTGCGCGAACCGCTCCGCCGCCTCGACCCGCCGCATCACCGCGTCCGATCCCGCCCAGCTCGCGGCGATATCGTCATAGCCGACCGGCTGGCCGGGCTTCCACACCGGCTGGCCGAGCTGGGTCATCAGCCCCGTCACCGCCTGCGCATCCACGGTCTTCTGCCCGAGAGCGCGCATCGCCCCGATCGACCATTCCCAGGGGGTACGGAACTTGGCCGGCGTCTCGACCCACGCCTCGGGCGAGTCGATGATCGCACGGTACACGGTCGGCAGATCGCCGTGCGATTGCAGGTACGCCGCCTGCAACCGCGAAACCATCGCCGGCGGCGGCGAGTCGCCGGCGAAATGCCGCGCGAGCTTGGTGGCGAGATGCGTCGCGGTCGCAGGGTTCATCGCCACGTCGTCGAGCACCGCCTGCGCCTGCGCGACGCCGCCCGCCGGATAGACCTTGCCCAGGATCGTGCGATCGCCGGGCTGGTGCATCGCATCCACGAACAGGAAATCGCCGGGCAGGCCGTCGGTGCCCGCGAGCTTCGCCCCCGGCGCGCGACCGATCCCCGAGACCGTCCAGCCGGTCATCGCGCGGGCGAACTCGGTCACATCGGCCTGCGTATAGCCGCTGCGCACGCCGAGCGTGTGTAGCTCCAGGATCTCGCGCGCCAGATTCTCGTTGAGGCCGACCTTGCCGCCGCGTTTCTGCCCGATCACGCTGTCCGGCCCGACCGACACCGCCTGATCGAGATAGAGCAGCATCGCCGGATGCCGTTCGACCGCGCCGAGCATGTCGCCGAATTTGCCCAGCACATGCGGGCGGATCGCCTCGAATTCGAGCGTGCCGGCCAGCCCGGTCAGTTCGAGCTTGTCGGCGGAAACCGCGAAATGATTCGCCCAGAAATACACCAGCCGCTCGACGAACGGCGTGTCGGTGACGAGCGCGGTCTGCGCGCGCGCGCCGATCGCACCGGCATAGTCCTGCCGCCCGGCGCGCCGCGCGAACTGCGCCGCCGCGCGCATCGCATCGGTGCGCGGCGGGATCGCGCCGGGTGACGCCGCCTTCGCCTGTTCGCGCAGCGCCCGCTGGTCGCGGAAATAGGCGGCAAGCTCGGCCGACACGCCCGCGCTGGTCGGCGCGGCGAGGATCGCGTCAGGCTTGGGATCATATTTGGCGAACTGCCCGGTCAGCCACGCCTTCGGGTCAGCCGGGACCGGCTGGTCCGGGCGATTGCCGAGGCCGAAACGGTTCAAAGCGATACTCGCGGCGCTCATCAGCCATGCTCCTGCGCCCCCGGTCATCGCTACATAGGCCGGAATTGTCGCAAAATCATGCCGCGCCCGCGTTCTGGCGTTCGTTTCGTGCAACTGGTCGCGCAATCTTTGCGGTTGGCGATTTTGCTGCACCGCAATATCAGGTCTCTCGACAACGAGAAAATACAGGATGCTGATCTGGCTTTCGAACCCAACCGAAAGGAAAGATCATGAACAAGACCCTCCTTCTCGCCGCTTCGCTTTTCGCGGCCGTTTCGACCCCCGCTCTGGCCGACACCGCGCCGCAGCACACCTTCACGCGTGATGGCGACACCTATGTCTACACGACCAAGCAGGTCGCTGGCCGCACGATCATCTCGGGCCGCGTGCTCAACACCGGCGACACGTTCGAACTGGCCGTGCGCGGCAACCGCGTGACCGGCTTCACCGGCCGCCGCGAAGTCGCCTTCAACGTGCCCGCCGCTTCGGCCCGCGCCGTCGCTTCGACCGCGAACTGATCCAACAACAACGCCGCCGCGCGGAAACCCCGCACGGCGGCGTTCGTTTTCCTGGCGGGCGCCCGCCCACGGCGCCGACCCTCGCCCCTCGCCCCACGCCCCTCCGTTCCTCCCGAGCGAAGTCGAAGGACAAGCTCCGGGCGCCAGCGTCTCGACTGCGCTCGACGCGAACGGTGGTGATACGATCCGGCCCGCCTGCACAGCAACGCCGCCGCGCGGAAACCCGCACGCGGCGTTCGTGTTCCTGAAGACCGCCCACAGCGCTGACTCTAGCGCCTCCCCACCGTTCGTCCCGAGCGAAGCCGAGGGACAAGCCCCGCGCGCGAGCGTCTCGACTACGCTCGACGCGAACGGTGGTGATACGATCCGGCCCGCCCGCACAGCAACACCGCCGCACGGGAACCCCGCACGGCGGCGTTCGTGTTCTTGGTGAGCGCCCGCCCACGGTGCCGAGCCTCGCCGCCCCCCCGGTTCGTCCCGAGCGAAGCCGAGGGACTGGCCCAAAGCGCAGGTGTCTCGACTTCGCTCGACACGAACGGTCGGGGGCTGTGACGCGAACGACGATGGTAACGCCCCCGCCCGCATCGGGCGGGGGGCATCCGCATCAGCCGAACAGTTTGGCCGCCGTCTCGGCGATCCGCTTGCCCTGGTGGCGCGCGCCGCCCAGATCGACGTCGCTCGGCTGGCGGCTGCCGTCGCCGTCGGCGAGCGTGCTCGCGCCATATGGCGTGCCGCCATGGACTTCCTTCACGCCCATCTGGCCCTGATAGCCATAATCCAGCCCGACGATCGTCATGCCGTGATGCATCAGGTTGGTGATGATCGAGAACAGCGTGGTCTCCTGGCCGCCATGCTGGCTCGCGGTCGAGGTGAACGCGCCGCCGACCTTGCCGATCAGCTTGCCGGTGAACCACAGCCCGCCGGTGGTGTCCCAGAAGCTCGCCATCTGGCTCGGCATGCGGCCGAAGCGGGTCGGCGCGCCGACGATGATCGCGTCGTATTCGGCGAGCTTGTCAGGGCTCTCGATGACGGGATGCGCGGTGTCGGCCTTGAAGTGCGCGGCTTCGATAACCGCCTGTGGTGCGGTTTCCGCGACGCGACGGATATCGACCTCGGCACCGGCCGAGCGCGCGCCTTCGGCGACGGCGTCGGCCATCTGCTCGATATGGCCGTAGGACGAATAATAGAGCACCAGAACTTTAGCCATGTGTATGGTCCTTCGTCTAATCTCCCCTCCCGCTTGCGGGAGGGGCTGGGGGAGGCATGTCCTGAAACGCTAACGGGTGAGGTTGGACACGCCCTCCCCCGCCCCCTCCCGCAAGCGGGAGGGGAGTACCTTACTCCGAATCGACCAGCACCAGTTCGGCGTCCGCGATCGCGGTGATCGCGATCGTCTCGCCGCCGCCGATCGCGACGCCGTCGCGCGCCTCGTAGCGGACGCCCGCGATCTCGATCGCGCCGGTCGCCGGCACCAGATAGGCGTGGCGGCCCGGGCCGACCGCGTGGGTGATCGTCTCGCCCGCCTTCAGCGTGGCGGCGAGCAGCCGCGCATCGGCGCGGATCGGCAGCGCGCCCGCATCCTCGGCGAAGCCGCTCGCGAGCGTGACGAACTGGCCGCTGCGGTCGTCCTTGGGGAACGGCTTGGCGCCCCAGCTCGGCGATCCACCCGTGCGCTTGGGTTCGATCCAAATCTGGAAGAGCGTGGTCGTCTCTTTCTCCAGATTATATTCGGCATGGCGTACGCCGGTGCCCGCGCTCATCACCTGCACGTCGCCCGCGCCGGTGCGGCCCTGGTTGCCCATCGAATCCTGATGCGTGATCGCGCCGGTGCGGACATAGGTGATGATCTCCATGTCGCGGTGCGGATGCGGCGGGAAGCCGCTGCCGCCGGCGATTTCATCATCGTTCCAGACGCGGATCGCGCCCCAGCCCATCCGGGTCGGGTCATAATAATCGGCGAAGGAAAAATGGTGGCGCGCGTTGAGCCAGCCGTGATCGGCATGGCCCAGGCTCTCGAACGATCGTTTCTCGATCATGGCGGTGCTCCCGAAGGACTGACTATGCCGCGAAGATAGAGATTTCTATCAACTCGTAAATGGAAACACTGGAAACCAATCGTTTCCAACGATAAGCATTCCTCCCCTCCCTGGAAGGGAGGGGTCGGGGGTGGGTCGGCTCGTGGCCGACGAAACATATCCTCGCGAACCAACCCACCCCCAGCCCCTCCCTTCCAGGCAGGGGAGTGAAGAAGGGACATCCATGCGCCTTCCCGATCTCGAAGCCTGGGCGATCTTCGCGAGCGTGGTCGAACACCGCTCGTTCAGCGCCGCCGCCGATGCGGTCGGCACGTCCAAGGCCACCATCTCCAAGGCGATCAGCCGGCTCGAGGCGCGGCTCGGCCAGTCGCTGTTCCACCGCACCTCGCGCCGGCTCACGCTCACCGAAAGCGGCACCGCGCTCGCCGAACACGCGCGCCGCATCCTCGCCGACGCGCAGGCCGCCGAGGAAGCCGCGCACGACGCCGCCACCGCGCCGTCGGGGCTGATCCGCATGACCGCGCCTACCACGCTCGGCATGGTCCAGCTCGCGCCGATGCTCGCCGATTTCCTGGCTGCGCATCCCGGCATCGAGATCGACCTCCAGCTTTCCGACACCAAGGTCGATATCGTCGCCGAGGGGATCGACATCGCCTTGCGGATCGCGAACCTGCCCGACAGTTCGCTGCGCGCGCGCCGGCTCGGCCCGATCCGCACCTTCGTCGTCGCCGCGCCCGCCTATCTCGATCGGCGCGGGCGCCCGACGCATCCCGCGCAGCTCGGCGAACATGCCTGTTTCGCCTATACCAACGTCTCCGGTCCGTGGCGCTTCACCGGCGCCGACGGCGAGGAGGCGGCGCTGCGCCCGAGCGGGCCGATGCGCTCGAACAGCGGCGACGCGATGCTCTCCGCGCTGCGCGCCGGGCTCGGCATCGCGCTGCTCCCCGATTTCATCGTCGGTGAGGATCTCGCGCGCGGCACGCTCGAGGCGATCCTCCCCGGCTGGTCCGCCCCGCCGATCGCGCTCCACCTGATGACCCCGCCCAGCAACCTGCGCCCGGCGCGCGTCGAAACGCTGATCGCGTTCCTCACGGAGCGGTTCCGCGCCGTCTGCGTTACCTGACACCATGAACCGCCTTCGCCCCGACGCAGACGATACGCGGTTCGTGCGCCGCTGCATGCTCCTGATCCTGATCGTCGCGGTGCTCGTCGCGCTTTGGAAAGCGAGCGACCTGCTCATCCTCGCGTTCGGCTCGATCCTCGGCGCGATCGTGATCCACGCCTTCGCCGACCTGTACGCCGAGCGCCTGCACCTGTCGCGCCGGGGCGCGCTCGGCCTCGCCATCGCGACGATCCTCGCGGCGATCGCCTTCCTCGTCTGGCTGTTCGGCATCCAGTTCGGCGCGCAGATCAACGCGCTCGTGCTGCGGCTGCCTTCGCTCCTCCAGCAGCTCGGCGCATGGGCCTCGCAGAGCCCGGTCGGCGCCAAGATCGTCGATGCGGTGCAGGCCGCCTTCGCCGGTTCGCGCGTCGCGCGCGACATCGGCGGGCTGGTGACGGGCGGCGGCGAGCTCATCCTCAACTGCCTGCTTCTGCTGATCGGCGCGCTGTTCTTCGCCGCCGATCCCGGCATCTACAAGCGCGGCGCGCTGCTGATGATCCCGCGCGGCATCCGCCCCGCCATCTCGGACGCGATCGACGATGTCGAGGGCAACCTCCGGCTGTGGCTGCGCGCCGAACTGATCCTGATGACGACGATGGGGCTGCTCGTCGCTTTCGGCCTGTGGCTGTCGGGCGTGCCGTCCTGGGCGGCGCTCGGGCTGCTCGCGGGGCTGAGCGAATTCGTCCCCTATATCGGGCCGGCGGCGGCGATGCTGCCCGCGCTCGGGCTGGGCGCGAGCGTCGGCACCGGCCCGCTGGTCGGCGCGCTCGTCACCTATGCCGGCGTCCGCCTCGTCCAGACCAACTTCCTCACCCCCTGGGTGCAGAGCCGCGTCATCGCCATCCCGCCGGCGATCACGGTGTTCGCGATCATCGGCATCGGCACGGTGTTCGGCCTGTTCGGCCTGTTCTTCTCGGCGGCGCTGCTGGTGGTGATCTTCACGCTGGTACGCAGCCTGTATCTGCGCGAGATGCTGGGCGAGGATGTCGCCGCGCCCGAGGATTAACCGCGCGACTCGTGGATACAGGCGGGTTAGCGCTAAATTAACCTTTTGCGTTCACATCCGTTGCGGTTACTGTAACCGTCTTGAACGCGCCGAGCCTTAAGGGGGCGTCCGGGCCGCGAGACGACAGGGGAACTGCCAGATGCGCGTGCTACTGATTGAAGACGAGCCGACCACCGCCAAGGCGATCGACTTGATGCTCTCCGCCGAGGGGTTCAACGTCTATATGACGGATCTGGGCGAAGAAGGCATCGATCTGGCGAAGCTGTATGATTACGACATCATCCTGCTCGATCTCAACCTGCCCGACATGAGCGGCTATGACGTGCTCAAGAAGATCCGCGCCGCCCGCATCCAGACGCCGGTGCTGATCCTGAGCGGCATCAACGAGATGGATTCGAAGGTGCGCGGCTTCGGCTTCGGCGCCGACGATTACGTCACCAAACCATTCCACCGCGAGGAACTCACCGCCCGCATCCACGCCGTCGTGCGCCGCTCGAAGGGCCACAGCCAGTCGGTGATCCGCACCGGCAAGCTCGCGGTGAATCTCGACGCCAAGACGGTCGAGGTCGACGGCAGCCGTGTCCACCTGACCGGCAAGGAATATGCGATGCTCGAGCTGCTCTCGCTGCGCAAGGGCACCACGCTCACCAAGGAAATGTTCCTCAACCACCTCTACGGCGGCATGGACGAACCCGAGCTGAAGATCATCGACGTCTTCATCTGCAAGCTCCGCAAGAAGCTCAGCCTCGCCTGCGACGGCGACAATTACATCGAGACCGTCTGGGGCCGCGGCTACGTGCTGCGCGAGACCGAGGACGTCGTCGCCGCCGTCGCCTGACGCGCGCGCATACCGGCTACCGCGAGGCGGCCGCGATGCCGGGGGGCGTCGCGGCCGCTTTCGCGTTTGCCGGGAAGGACGCGGATTTCAGATCAGCAGCGACAAGGAATTGCCGAAATTGTGAAGCAGGACGGGCAGCACAATGCTCCCGGTCCTCAGCCGCAGCCACACCGCGATGAAGGACGGCAGCGCGGTGAGCGCCATCGTCATCGCGTCGAACGAGAAATGGCCGCCGGAGAAGCCGAACGCATGCGCCATTCCGAACAGCATGCAGGATAGCACCGCCCCCCAGCCCCACTCGACACCAAACAACCGCAGCCGGCCGGTGAAGGCACGGTCGAGCGCCAGCAGCAGGATGCCACGGTAGAAAACCTCCTCCTCGAAACCGGGCATGGTGAGTTGGAAAGCGATCTCCTCCGCATCGACCTTGCCGCCCGGAAAAGCCAGCGCGACCGCGAGAAAGAAAGCGCAATACAGCGCGGCGACCGGCACCGCCGCCTTCAGGCTGCCGGCGTCCTGCGAAAACCTCAGGCCCGAGCGGCGCCAGCCGAATGTCGGAAGCGCGGCTATGCCCAGGCTCGCGGCGAGCGCGAGCAACTTGCCCTGCCAATTCCAGTCCCCGCCGACGAGATCCGGCACCACGCCATAAGCGCGCGTCAGGCAGGCATCGTTGACGGCCACCAAGAGGCCCGCGACCAGCAGCCAGCGCGGAGCGAAGGCCCGCCGGTCGGCGAACCCGATCGCGCCACCCAGCACTAGCAGGATCACCACCGTTCCACCCAAGCCGATCAAGCCATCCACGCCGCCGCCCCCGGTCCCGTATTGCCGATGCAACACGGCATATCGGCGCGAAGTCGCCCGGGCAATGGCGGGTTTGTGGGACGGACCAACGCTCTCGAGGTCCGGCCATACGTGGGGGCCGCCGGGCAGCCTTTCTTCCGGTTAGCCGCCGGTGGGCTTTCGGACTGGCTGGCCGTACATTTGTGGCGGGAACGGGGAAACTGGTGGGAAGCCGACGTCGCGTGTATCCAATGCGCTAGCGCGCTCGATGACGGCGGCTATGATGGATCGATGCTGTACCTCGCCCTCAAAGCCGCCATTTCGGGCATCCTCGTCGCGCTGGCGTCCACTCTGGCCAAACGCTACCCTGGCTTCGGCGCCTTGATCGCGTCGCTTCCTTTGGTTTCCGTTCTGGGCATGATCTGGCTTTGGGGCGAGCGACCGGATGCGGCGAACATGGCCGCGCACTCGCAAGCGACCTTTTGGTACGTCCCGCCGTCGCTCCCGATGTTCCTCGTGATCCCCGCTGTGTTGCGACACGGAACACCATTCTGGGCGGCTTTGCTTATTGGATGCGGGCTCACCGTTGCGCTGTACGCTGCCATGACGTGGATCGCTCCTCGCCTCGGCTTGCAACTCTAAATGGCCGACTGTGGGCGGCAGCCATCCATCCGCCTTGTCGATCCCGAACGCCGTGATCTGGTGGAGAGCGGTCATTCGCCGAGAGCTGGGATCAATCTCTCCCGACCGTCATAGGTCCAGACCGATACGTGTGTCTCCATCCATTGGCGGAAATGATCCTACCGCCGTTGAACGTGAAGATGACCGGAAAGAGGTTGCCGCCGGAGGTGTCGATAAATTCAACCTCAATCTTCTGTTCCCCACATCGGTCCTGCACGGGCGTCGGAATACCATCCCAGCCAACAAACCGGTATGTGTCAGCTTTCATTTCGCGTGCGAGCGCTATCGCACCGGCCACTCCGCTCGCAAGAGGTAGGCGAACATCTCTGCCGCCAGACGAGAACAAAGCTGTGGGATCAATTAGTCGTTGTAGTTTGGCCGCAGGCTTACCGTCCCATGCAGCCGCCAAACTAATCGCTTCGACAGCGCGATAGCTCAATATGTTTCGGAGTTCACCGACGTATTCGACGGGGGGCACGTCGCAAGCTATACGGGCCACATCAGCGGCCTTCGGCTGTTGCGCGAGGGTCAATGAAGCCGCGAGAAGAGCAAGAATTAGTGTCGGCATGAGCGTGAACTAGCGGATCCTCCTCCCCACACAAGCGCTGAACGTCTTCTAATGGGGCGGGAGCCGCCATGGCGGAAAATGGATGGAAAGCGGACATTTCCTCATCAAGTCGATACGTCTAGTTAAGGGGCATCAACGGGGAGCGGGCGAGCGTGCGCACTTATTTCAAACGTCTAGGTTTAGCGCTGGGTGGTGTCATAGGTGCGGTTGCGGTCGGTATCGCGCTTGAAGATCACTTAGGAATTCCGTTTGATACAAGCTATCGTGTCATCTGCGCGATCGCATGTCTCGTTTTCGTCTTCAAGCTACACCGCGACTATCCGACGGAGGTATGGCCTAAAATCGGCCTTCTCGGCTCCGCAATAGTCAATATCATAATATTTTTCACGCCGCTAGTTTCTCGTCCCGCCTCGCGAGGCGAGCTTATGATTTTCGCGCTACCGGATTCCATAGTCGTGCTAGCGGCTCTGATTGCGTCTTATAAAGTCGAAAGCGTGCATGAGCGAGCGATGCGCCAGCAAATGATCTTCGGTTTCATTATAGCGCTTGGATTCAGCGCCGTCATGTTTACTCTTATTTTGATCGGCCCGCACCCTCAAAGGGTGCGATGACAGAATGTCCCCTATTGGGCGCAAGCCGCCAATGCGACCTCCCGCAACGATCCTTGATCGAGACGCCCTTACGCTACCCGGTACGATTACCGCGATCCGCTAGTTTGGCACTCGCCGGCCTGCACTTCCGTTGCGAGCACGCCTCTTAAAATCGTCTCCGATCTGCGCTGACCGTAGCCGTGCCCATAGGCGGAAGACGTGATGGCAACCACAAGATGGCACGCTGGGATGACGTAAATCTTGTTGCCGCCATTGCCCGATGCGAACGACACCGGAAGGGCCTTGCCTGCGACGTGCTGCACCTTTCCGTACCAGAAATAGCCGTACTGATCGGCGTAGGGATCATCTGCCCCGATGCTGACATGCGGGGCGAGCATCGCCGCGATCCAATGGGCGCTGACGATTTGGCGCCCCTGAAACCGTCCATTGTTGCGGACCATCTCGCCGATCGATGCAAGCTCGCGCGTGGTCAGGGAAAGATTGCCCTGACCCTTCGTCATGCCGGAAGCGTCGCTCTGCCAGTCCCAGCGGGTGATCCCGAGCGGCCGGAACAGGCGCGCGCGCGCAAAGCTGCTCATCGTCTCTCCGGTCGCCTTCGCGACCACCACGCCGGCCGTGTAGGCCGTCGCCGAATTGTAGCGATAGCGCGTGCCGGGCGCCTCGGCGGATGGAATGTGGCGGACGAAGGCCATGGGATTGTCCGACGCATCCATACGATCTTCGTTACCCGAAGAGGCGGGGTCTTCATCGAACGCCGCCAGGCCGGAGCGCATCGACACCACGTCGCGGAGGGGGACCGCGCCGATAGCGCTGCCGGACGCCTCCGGCCAGTATTTCGACACGGGATCATCAACCGAAGCGATCGCGCCGCGGTCGATGGCGATGCCCACCAGCAGGGCGGTGATGCTCTTACCGGCTGACCGGATATCGTGTAGCTCGCTCGGGGATGCCCCGTTGTAATATCGCTCCGCGACCCGGCGGCCGTCACGTACGACGACGACGCCGCGAAGGTCCGGATGCTCGTCGCGATCCCAACGCGCCAGAACGGCATCCAGGTCGGGTCGCCCGGATGCGTGAGCGGAGGTGGCGAGAAATCCGGCAAGCGCAGCAAGCCCAAAGGCGACACCAACCCTCATCCCCTCCCCCACCGCAGCCTTGCGTCCTGTCCCTAGCATCGCGCTCTGCTGCGGGTCAGCCCTTCCCGAAACCATGCGCGCCGATCCACGCGCCGATCTTCGCCACCACCGCGTCCTCGATCCCGTAATAGCCATGCGGCGTCAGCGAGCCGCAGGCCTTGGCCGATCGCGTCACCCCGCCCGAGACCATCAGCACGCGCACGTCGCGGCTCGCCTTCATCGCGGCGGCGATTCTGGGCGCGGCCTGCGGCGGCGCGACATCGCAGCGGTCGTCGCGGTTGGCGACGATCAGCGCGGGCGCGCGCACGCGCTCGGGGCTGGCATCGAACACCGTCTCCCCGCTCCCGCCCCGCACCGAGACCGATTCGGTCAGCACCACCCCGGCGATGCTGCCGGCGGGCGCGTGCGCCGCGCCGTTCATCGCCGCGATCGCGCCCTGGCTGGTGCCGAGCAGGAACACCGGCCCGGCGACCTGCCGATGCGCGAAGCCGACCAGATCACCGACGAGCCGCGCATAGCCCGGCGAACTGCGCACGCCGCGAAGATTCGCGCGGTCGATCGTGTCGGGGATCAGCACCGCATAGCCGCGGCGCGCCCACAGCGCGCGCGTCCGCACCACGAAATTGTCGCCGTGCCGGATATCGCCGTCGCGTTCGAGCCCGACATCGCCCGCCCCGCCCGGCAGCATCACGATCGTCCCGCGCGCGTGCGGCGGCATCACCAGCAGCGCCTTCTGCGTCGCGCCGCCCGCCAGCGGCAGATCGAACAGCCGTTCGGAGACGCCCTGATCGTCCCCGCGCGCACGTTGCTGCGCGAACCCCGCCGCCGGCAGCAGCGCCAGCGCGAGCGGCGCCAGCAGCATCGGTGTGATCTTCGAACGCGAACCCATCATGTCATCCTTCGCCATCCCCCCCGCCCGCGCCTTGCGCCGCCCGACATGGCGCCCGCATGACACGCGCGTGTGATCTCGCGTCGGAATCGGCGCGCCCCTGTCCTACACGCGCCCGCGCTGGCATGTTCGCGGCCGCGCTTTCCCATCGTCGCCGCCACCGCAATCGTGGCAAACGTCGCTCGGGCTGTCACGTTTCGTCCCGCGCGCGGCATAGGCAACGTTAGCCATCTTTGCCGCGCTACTTGCGGACCCACACCTTCTCGCCGCCCACCCAGGTCTGCAGCACCTTGGTCGCACGCAGATCGCCGGGCGAGGCGAGCAGCGGGTCGCGATCGACGATGATGAAGTCCGCGCGCTGGCCCGGCGCGAGCCGTCCGAACTTCGCCTCCGCGAAGCCCGCATAGGCCGCGTCCATCGTATAGGCGCGCCACGCCGCCTCGCGCGAGATCGCCTCCTGCGGCTGCCACCCGCCGGAGGGCTGGCCGTCCGCCCCCTGCCGGGTGAACGCCGCCGCCCAGCCCGCGAACGGATCGGGGCTTTCGACCGGATAGTCGGTGCCGAACGCGAGGCCAGCGCCGTTCGCCAGCATCGATTTCCAGGCGTAAGCGCCCGCCAGCCGCGCCGGCCCGAGCCGCGCCTCGGCCATCACCCGGTCCGACGTTTCGTGGACCGGCTGCATCGAGGCGATCGTGCCATATTTGCCGAAGCGTGGCAGATCGGCGGGGTCCACGATCTGCGCATGTTCGACGCGCCAGCGCCGGTCGCCCTTATAGGTCTGCGCCATCTCATCGATCGCGTCGAGCACCTGCGCGTTGGCCTTGTCGCCGATCGCATGGACCGCGACCTGATAATGATCCATCGCCGCGCGGCTCATCAGGTTGCGGATCACGTCGTCGCTCATGAACCCAGCGCCCGACTGGCCCGGCGCATCGCTGTACGGCGCCTTCAGCCACGCGCCGCGCGAGCCGAGCGCGCCGTCGGCGAACAGCTTGACGCCGCCCATGCGGAGCTTGTCGTTGTACAGCCACGGCGTCGGCCCGGTTCCCCCGATTCGGATCGCGGTTTCGACCCCGCCCGCGTAGCTCATGATCCGTACGCGCAAAGCGCCAAGATCGCCCATCCGCCGGTACGAGAGCCATTCGTCGAGGCTCGTGCCCATGTCCGACGTGGCGGTGATGCCGTAACTCAGCAGCGTCTCCTGCGCGCGCAGGAAGGCCGCGTCTAGTTCCTTGGGCAGCGGCTGCGGCACGACTTTCTCGACCAGGTTCTGCGCGGCGTCGACGAACACCCCGCTCGGCGCGGTACCGGTCTTCTCGATCCGCCCGCCGGCCGGCGAGACGCTCTTGGGCGTGACGCCCGCCGCCTTCATCGCCGCGCTGTTCGCCCAGCTCGCATGGCCATCGACGCGCGACAGCCACACCGGCCGGTCGGCGACCACCGCGTCGAGATCGGCGGCGGTCGGGAACCGGCCCAGCCCCCACGCCTCCTGATTCCAGCCGCCGCCGATAATCCACTTCCGCTCCGGATTGGCGGCGGCATAAGCGGCGATCTTCGCCTTCGCCTCGTCGAGCGAATGTGTGTCGGACAGATCGAGTTCGAGCGCGCGGAATCCCAGGCTCATGACATGGCCGTGCGCATCGACGAAGCCGGGCAGCAGCACCTTGCCCTTCTCGTCCGCGCGCCAGTCGAGCCGCTCCGGCCGCTTGTCACCGGCTTGCAGCAGCTTGAGAACCTTCCCGTCCGGGCTGATGAGCAAGGCGTTGAAGCGGATAACGCGACCGTCCTTGTCCAGCGTCATGCCGTTGACGTTATCGACCAGCGCATCGGCGAAGGCGGGAGTGGGGGCGAGCGCGACGAGCGCGACGAGAGGGATGAGCGAACGCATATCGATGTGCGATAAGGCGTGTTCCTTCGCTGCGCCAGATGGTCTAGGGCGCGCGCTCGGCCGCGCTCTGGCCGCGCACGGAACGAACGATGGCGACGCAAGCGAAGATGGACACGGAAACCCTCCCCGTCACGATCGAGGATGTGCGCGCCGCGCATGCGCGCATCGCCGACGCGATCGTCCGCACGCCGACCTTCATCAGCCGCACGCTCTCGAACCTGACCGGCGCGACCGTCTATCTCAAGTTCGAGAACCTGCAGTTCACCGCCGCCTATAAGGAGCGCGGGGCGCTCAACACGCTGCTCCAGCTCGGGCCGAACGCGATGGGCGTGATCGCCGCCTCGGCCGGCAATCACGCACAAGGCGTCGCCTATCACGCCAGCCGGCTCGGCATCCCGGCGACGATCGTGATGCCGACCACCACGCCGACCGTGAAGGTGATGCAGACCGAGAGCCACGGCGCCAACGTCGTTCTGTTCGGGCAGACCTTCGATGCCGCTTACGCCCATGCCCGAGAACTGGAGGCGGAACGCGGCTATACCTTCGTCCACCCGTTCGACGATGCCCGCGTGATCGCCGGGCAGGGCACGGTCGCGATCGAGATGCTCGCCGACGTGCCCGCTCTCGACACGCTGATCGTGCCGATCGGCGGCGGTGGCCTGATCTCGGGCATGTCGACCGTCGCGCGCGCGATCAGCGCCGAGCGCGGCGGAGCGCCGATCGAGGTGATCGGCGTGCAGGCCGAGTTGTTCCCTTCGATGTACAACCGCATCCACGGCACCGACATGCCGTGCGCCGGGGATACCTTGGCCGAGGGCATCGCGGTCAAGGAACCGGGCACGATCACCTCGGGCATCGTGCGCTCTCTGGTCGATGACATCGTGCTGGTGAGCGAACGTAGCCTCGAAAGCGCGGTCAGCCTGTTGCTCCAGATCGAGAAGACCGTCGTCGAGGGCGCTGGCGCCGCCGGTCTTGCCGCGCTGCTCCAGCACCCCGAGCGGTTCCGCGGACGCACCGTCGGTATCATCCTGTGCGGCGGCAACATCGACACGCGGCTGCTCGCCAACGTGCTGCTGCGCGACCTTGCCCGCTCGGGGCGGCTGGCGCGGCTGCGGATCGTGCTGCGCGACCAACCCGGTGCGCTCTACGGCGTGGCGCGGATCTTCGAGCAGGAGCGAGTCAACATCCTCGAACTCGCGCACCAGCGGATCTTCACCAACTTGCCGGCCAAGGGGCTCAGCCTCGATGTCGAGTGCGAGACGCGCGACCTCGCGCATCTCGAGCGGCTCAAGGCGGCGCTGCGGACCGAGGGCTATGAGGTGAGCGCGGTCGAACTTGGCTGACGGTGCGGATGCCGCGTGTCTTGCGCCCCGTTCCGGGGCGCGGCTCCGCGAATCGGCACGACAGGACGCTTTCGGCGCGTTAACTCTCTTTGGTGGTAAAGCCGCTTTTCATCACGCGTGGAGCGATTCATAAGAGCTTCCAGCCCCGCATCCGTGGCGGCGGTGAAAGGACCATCCGGCGGTGAGTGCGCCTTTTCGTTTCCCCCGATTCTTCGTCACAAGCCCGTCGCCGTGCCCGTATCTGCCCGGCCGCCACGAACGCAAGGTCTTCACCGAACTGCGCGGCCCGCACGCCGGCGATCTCAACGACGCGCTGGGGCGGATCGGCTTCCGGCGCAGCCAGTCCGTCGCCTACCGGCCGAGTTGCGCGGGCTGTTCGGCGTGCGTGTCGGTGCGCGTGATCGCATCCGAATTCGCGCCGAACGCGACCCAGCGCAAGCAGATCCGCCGCAACGCCGATCTCGACATCGCGGTGTGCCGCCCGTGGGCGACCGAGGAGCAGTTCGACCTGCTGCGCCGCTATCTCGGCGCGCGCCACCCCGGCGGCGGCATGGCCGAGATGGACGAGCAGGATTATGCCGACATGGTCGAGCATTCGCCCGTCAACAGCTTCGTCATCGAATATCGCGAGCCGGCGGCGAGCGGCGCGGCGGGCAAGCTGATCGGCGCTTGCCTGACCGACCAGCAGGCTGACGGCCTCTCGATGATCTACAGCTTCTTCGACGCCGACGCCGGCGCGCGGCCGGGCTTCGGGAGCATGATCATCATGGATCATATCCTGCGCGCGCGGGCCGCGGGGTTGGCCTATGTGTATCTCGGCTATTGGGTGAAAGGTTCCGCGCGGATGGCGTACAAGACGCGCTACCGCCCGATCGAGGCGCTCGGGCCGAAAGGCTGGGCGCTGCTCGTCGACGAGGACGCGACCTACCATCCGCCGGCGCAACATTATTCGATGCTGGCCGACGAGATCGCGTGACCGCGTTCGGCGCAACGTGGCAAAGGTCGTCCATCCGCGTCGCGGTTCGGCGGTGCGACGTTTGGCCATCCCCGGCGCGCGGGCACGCGCCGCGCGGCGTGTTGAAGGAGGCGAGACTGTCGAGGAGCATGGCCGCCGGTCTGCCGGAAACGGAGCCTGTAGGACAGGCCGGCCGCCAAGCCGGGATCAGGCGCCGTGTTGCCGCCACGTCACCGGGATGCGCAGATAGGTGACGCCATTTTGTCGGGCTGGTGCGAGATGGCGAAGCTGCTGCGCGTAATGCCGTGGAACCGGCGCGGCGTCGCTTGAGGCGATCATGAGCGGCGGCGCCCGCTGGTGGGCATGCTTATGATCGAGGCCGGAATGTCGATGCTGGGCAATGTTTAAGCGCGGCGTATGAGCAAGCCGCCCTGTGAGCCAGAAAGCCCCCGACCTGGTATCACGCGAGCAATGACCGCGCGTGACCTGACAGTCACGCAATGCCCTTCCGACGCAGCGAGCGGGCCGTCCAACGTTGGATGTGAGCCGTCTAGCCGCTTTCGGGAAGAACAGGTATCGGATAGTCGATACGTCTGCAGAGATGAAAGAACTTCGCGCGCGACAGCGCCGCTCGTCTTACGCACGCGGTAATTGAGAGAGAGCAGGAGGGCTATGGGGTCACAGCGCGCTCATCCTCGCAAATCTCCGCAAGTTGCAGATCACGGGGTCGGCGCCTCTCGACCAACACATATAAAATGATAAGCTTATGAAAACAGGGAGGCTGAATGTGACGCTGTTCGAGCTTGTGAAGGTCGCGTTGGATGAGTTGTATGACGAGGGCAAAGCGCAGCACGGTGCATCACTTGATGACAAGATCAAGGCAAAGATTAGCTACCTAGCGGGTGGTTACAGAGGCCTGACCGATTCCAGCCGACGAGCGATCAGCTATCGCGATCCTGCGACCCGTTTTGCCTACGTGATGAAGTATGTCGCGACACACGGCGATTACGTCGTCCAAACTCTCGAAGCTCTCCGCGACGTGAATGGGGGTAAGGTATTTAGCGCTGAGTCTGCTCGCCTATCGTGCGTCGGCGGTGGACCGGGCAGCGACGTTATGGGCGTCCTAAAGTACCTTTCGGAAAACAAGAAGGAGCCTGTCAAGAAGCTGACGTGTTACCTTTTAGATGGAGAGCAAGCTTGGGCAGATACGTGGACCGAGATTGGCGACGCACTCCAAAGCCCGGTGTCCATCAATGTCAATTTTCAACCTCTTGATGTGACAAAACCTGAATCGTGGAATAGTCAGAAGAAGTTTCTTTTGGCCGATCTGTTCACATTCAGCTATTTTGTCTCAGAGGTGAAAGCTTTCGATAAGGGCGGTGTTGTTGGCGATTTTTGGGACAAGATATTCACAGAGGCATCTATTGGAGCTAATTTTTTATACATTGATAACGGCTACAAAGAGTTCAATGAATTTTTTGATAGTTTTTGGAGGGGTAGAAAAGACGTAGAGTGTCTTTATGAGGATGATAACCAATGGACAACACCTCGCGGCTCCGAGCAATCCGACGAACTTGGTGAGTATAAAACCAAATTTGGCCAAAGCCCTAAACTTAAATCTATGATCTCGACCCGCATACTTAAGAAGATCAAATAGTGGACCTATTCTCTGCCTTCACCGATCTTGAGCGGATACCACTTCCCGGCGCCGAGGTCTACTATCAGTCCTCGTTCGATATCGGCTTACCTCACGACGTTATTCTTAAACGATTGATCGACGAAGTGCCTTGGCGGCAACAAGATGTGAAGCTCTGGGGAAAGACGTTCAAACAACCTAGGCTTGTCGCTTGGTTTGGCGATGAGGGCACGGCTTACCGTTACTCCGGCATATATCTCAGCCCATTACCTTGGACGGATATTCTCATTGGTATCAAACGGAGAGTTGAATCTGTAACAAAAAATAAATTCAACAGTGTATTGCTAAATTATTATCGCGATAACAACGATAGTATGGGAATGCACAGCGACGATGAGAAAGAGCTTGGACATAATCCGACTATTGCGTCGGTGTCTCTGGGGGCTGAGCGCCCACTTCTCCTTAAGAGCAAACGCATTCCCGAATCTCGGACAATCAAGATCGTTCTAGCTTCGGGAAGTCTTCTGATTATGAAGGGAGAAACGCAGCATAATTACCGACACGGTATCGCAAAAGAGCGTCAGGCTATAGGGCCAAGGGTCAACCTGACATTCCGAACCATTCTCGTATAGTCGGCAAAGGCTCTGCCGCATGTTACGTTGCCGAGTCAGCGTTGCGACACTCTAGACCAAACTCCATTTTCGCATATCCGTATGGCGTCGCGAACGTCTGAGTTGCGGGCGACCGCCGCCCTCGCCGACCGGCGCCGTCGCCCCCGGCGAGCCGTGCCGGCTCACCCGAACCGGAACTGTCCCGCGATCGCGAAGTGGAGTTCGTCGTTCTCGGCGAGGAAGCGTTCGAGATATTGGTGCAGCCCGCCCGCGATCACCGCTTTCGAATGGGTCTTGACCATGCGGGCGTGGCGGTCCCGCGCCATCTGGTCGGCCTCGCCGTGCAGGCCGGTGCGCTTGGCGAGCAGATCGAGGATTTCGACGGTTTCCTCCGCCGAGGCGGCGAGGCTGCGTGGCAACTCGGCGCGGGCGATCAGCAGGTCGATGACGTTCGCGGGCTGGAGGCCCTCCGAATAGAGCCAGCGATAGGCGGTGACCGCGGAGACGGTCTGCAGGATCGTCGTCCACTGGTCGCGATCGACCACGCCGCCGACCGGCTCGCCGGCGGGCAGCAGGATGTGATATTTGACATCGAGCAGCCGCGCGGTGTTGTCGGCGCGTTCCACCGCCTGCCCGAGCCGGATGAACCAAGTCGTCTGGTTGCGCAGCATGCGGTGGATCGCGCCCTCGAAGCCGCGCGTCGCGGTCTTGACCGCTTCGGTGAGCGCGAGCGTGGCGGCGGCGCCGCCAGGCATCGCGCGGTTCTGGAACAGTAGCCACGCCTGATTGATGCCGGTCCACGCCTCGCGCGTGAGCGCGGTGCGGACCGCGCGGGCGTTGTTGCGCGCCATGTCGAGCGAGCGGACCAGCGAACCCGAATGCGTCGCATCGAGCGTGAGGAAGCGCGCGACCGCATCCTGTCCGACCTCTTCGCCGGTCTTGGCGAAGGCGGCGACTGTATCGGTGACGGCGAGCGCGCTTTCCCACGCGACCCGGCCTGCCGGGCGCGGTGAGAGCGCGTCGAGGCGGATCGTCGCCTCGACGAGCCGCGCGATGAAGTCGGCGCGCTCGACATAGCGCCCGAGCCAGTAGAGCGACGAAGCGGTGCGCGCGAGCATCAGTTGCCGCCCATGCGCTGGGTCATGCCGCCGATCGACTGGGTCATGCCGCCCGGTCCCTGCGCTTGCAGCATCGCGCCGTCGTCCATCAGGACGAAACTGTCCTTGGTGCCGCCGCCCTGTGACGAATTGACCACCAGCGACCCTTCCTTGAGCGCGACGCGGGTCAGCCCGCCGGGCACGACCTGGACCCCGCACGATCCGGTGAGGACGAACGGGCGGAAATCGACGTGGCGGGGCGCGAGCCCCGCGTCGCCGAGCGTGGGGACGGTCGAGAGCGCGAGCGTGGGCTGGGCGATGTAGCGGTGCGGCTCGGCGATCAGCGCGGCGCGGAACGCCTCGATCTCGGCGCGGGTCGCGGTGGGGCCGACGAGCATGCCGTAGCCGCCCGAGCCGTCGACCAGCTTGACGACGAGATCGTCGAGGTTGTCGAGCACGTAGCGGAGCGCCTGGGGTTCGCGGCAACGCCAGGTTTCGACATTGGGGAGCTTCGCCGCGCTGCCGGAATAATATTTCACGATCTCGGGCATGTAGCTGTAGATCGCCTTGTCGTCGGCGATGCCGTTGCCGGGCGCGTTGATGAGCGCGACGTTGCCGGCGGCATAGGCGCCGATCAGGCCCGGCACGCCGAGCATCGAATCGGGCCGGAACACGCGCGGATCGAGGAAATCGTCGTCGATGCGGCGGTAGATCACGTCGACCTTCACCAACCCGCCGATCATCCGCATCCAGACGACATCGTCCTCGACGACGAGATCGGCGGCCTCGACCAGCTCGATCCCCATCGAATCGGCGAGGAAGCTGTGTTCATAAAAGGCCGAGTTGTAGTGGCCCGGCGTCAGCACCACGCAGACCGGCGCGGCGACGCCCTCCGGCGCGACCGAGCGCATCGTCTCGAGCAGCCGGTCCGGGTAGGAATCGACCGCGGCGACGCGGAAATGGTGGAACAACTCGGGGCACAGGCGCAGCATCGCCTCGCGGTTTTCGAGCATGTAGCTGACGCCCGAGGGCGTGCGGGCATTGTCCTCGAGCACGAAGAAGTCGTCCGGGCCGGTGCGGACGAGGTCGATCCCGCAAATATGCGCCCAGATGCCGTGCGGCGGGCGGATGCCGGCGATCTCGGGGCGGAATTGCGGGTTGCCGAGGATCAGGTCGGCGGGCAGCACACCGTCCTTGAGGATACGCTGCGGGCCGTAAATGTCGTCCAGGAAGGCGTTGATCGCCTCGACGCGCTGGACCAGCCCTTCGGACAGCCGCGCCCATTCGCTGGCGAGGAAGATGCGCGGGACGATGTCGAAGGGAATGATGCGTTCGCTGGCGTCGCTGTCGCCATAAACGGCGAAGGTGATGCCGAGCTGGCGGAAGGTCGCTTCGGCGGACTGCTGGCGGCGGCGCAGATCCTCGGGAGGCGTGCCCGCGATCCAGGTGCCAAGCGCCGCGAGTTCGGATCTGGGTATCGTCGACCCGGCCTGCCCCATGATCTCGTCGAACGCCTGACGTATTCCCATCGAACCGGTAACGCTCCTATGTGCCGTTGGCCCCATGCTGCGACGGATTATTGCGGCGCACAAGACGGTTTCTTGCGGAGAAACCTTCGGCGTGGACGCTCTTGTCGAAATCGGCCCGCGCCTCGGTGGCGATCCGCCGCAACAGCGCCGGATCGACGAACGCCGCGGTGCCCGCGCCGGCGCGCGCCCGCGCCGCGCGACCGAGCACGTCGGCGATCTCGGGGTGCATCGGCAGGACGATGTCGGCGGGCATCGCCGCCATGCGCGCGAAGCTGCGGCGATAGTCGGCGACGATGCCCGGATAGGCGCGGTTGCCGCGCAGCACGTTGCCCGCGACGGTGATGCTGCATGGGAACACCACGCGCAGCGTCCGCCCGCGATCGGCGACGGGCATCGACCAGGTCGTGCAGCCCGGCGTGTGGCCGGGGGTGAGCGTGGCGGTGATGCCGACGCCGCCGAGCCGGATCGTCTCGCCGTCGCGGACGATGCGATCGACCGGCACGGCGGGGAAGCGGGTGTGGCCGTTCTCATTGTCGGCTTCGTGCCGGCCGCGCCGCAGCGCGGGCGCGTCGGCGGCGGAGGCGACCAGCCGCGCGCCGGTGTCGTGGCGGAGCGCGGCGAAGGCGGCGGCATGGTCGAAATGCGCGTGCGAGTTGAGCATCAGCTTGAGCTGCGCGGGCGCGACGCCGATGCTCTTGAGGTTGCGTTCGACCAGCGGCGCGCTCTGCGCGAGCGGACCGCTGACGAGGATCGCGCCGGCATCGGTCTTGATCGCGTACACGGCGAGCCCGCGCGTGCCGACATACCAGATCGGGCCGACGATATGGTACGGCGCGATCGGCTGCGACCAACTGGCCGGGGACTCCGCCAGCGCGGGAGTCGCCGCCAGCGCGAGCAGCGCGGCAAGGGTGCGTCGGATCATAGTGCGGCCAGCATTCCAGAGGTCAGCACCTGCGGCAAGACCTGCGGTTCGGCCGCGCCGGGGGCGTAATAGAGGTACAGCGGCACGCCGGCGCGGTTGTGCGCCTCGATGAAGCGGCCGAGCGCGGCGTCGCCGTTGGTCCAGTCGCCGACCAGCACTACGACGTTCTTCCTCGCGAACGCAGCGCGAGTCGCATCGGTCTCGATCGCCGCCTTCTCGTTGACCTTGCAGGTGAGGCACCAGTCGGCGGTGAAATAGGCGAACACCGGGCGGTTGGCGGCGCGGAGCCGCGCGAGCCTGGCGGTGCTGAACGCTTGCTCATCGGCGCTTGCCACCACCGGGGCCGGGGCATGGAGCCGCGCGGCGGAGGCGCTGGAGACCGTCACGACCGCGACGATCCCGACCAACGCCGCGACGCCGAAAGGCTTGCCCTTGCGCTGGCGCAGCCCACCCCACCACAGCAGCAGCGCGACCGCCAGCGCGGCGACCATGCCCGCGGCCAGACCATTCACCCCGACCTGCCGCCCGAGCACCCAGGCCAGCGCGATCGCGGTGAGCCACATCGGGATCGACAGGATGCGCCGGAACGTCTCCATCCAGCCGCCGGGCTTGGGGAGCAGCTTGCGCAAAGCGGGCACGAAACCGAGCGCGAGGAACGGCAGCGCGAGGCCGATGCCGAGCCCCGCGAACACCGCCAGCGCGGCATACCAGGGCAGCACCAGCGCCGCGCCGAGCGCCGCGCCCATGAACGGGCCGGTGCAGGGCGTCGCGATGAACGCCGCGAGCGCGCCGGTCGCGAAGGCACCGCCCGCCCCGCCCGCCGCGTTGACGAAGCGCGGGGTGGGGATTTCGAACAACCCGCCGAGATTGAGCGACAGCGCGACGACGAGCAGGAGCAGCACGACGATCGCCCGCGGGTCTTGCAACTGGAACGCCCAGCCGATCGCGCTGCCGCCAGCGCGCAGCGCCAGGATGACCGCGCCGAGCGCGATGCACACCATGACCACGCCCGCCGTATAGGCGAGCGCCTCGTGCCGCGCCGCGCGCTCATCGAGATGCCCGCGCGCGAGGCTCAGCGCCTTGAGGCTCAGGATCGGGAACACGCAAGGCATGATGTTGAGGATCAGCCCGCCGAGCATCGCGCCGCCGAACGCGAGCAGCGCGGCGAGCAGCGCGCCCGGCGCGGGCGCCTCTGCAGGCGCGGCGCTCGGCGCGGCGACGATACCGGGCTTGGCATCCACGACCAGCCCCTGTCCGCCGCCGATCGCCAGCACGCCACTCAGCGTGCCGCTCCCGCCTGCGCCTGGCTTGGTGGTGATGACGATGCGGTCGCCGTCGCGCGCGATCGTCTGCGGGGCGGCGTAATCGACGAGGCCGGTCGAGACCGGATAGAAATAGGCGTCCGCGAGCGGGGCGCCCCCCGGATACGGCACCGCGATCCGCAACGCGCCATTCGCAGACTGGACCGTCGCCGCCGCGCCGAGCGGCTTGGGGATCGCGCGCCGCCACGCGTCGAAACGCGCGCGGGTCTCCGCCGTCGCCGCGCCGTCGCCGACGGTCAGGTCGGTCGCGAGATCGGCGGCTTCGGGCACGCACACGGTCTGCGTGCAGACGAGGTACGACATGTGGAGCTCGACCGGCAGCGCGGTTCCGGCCGCCAGCCCCGCCGGGACATGCAGCTTTACCAGCGGCGCATAGGGTTTCTCGAACACATAGTTCATCAGCCCCGCGACAAGCAGCCGCTCGGGCACCGGATATAGCGGCGGATCGGCGGTGACGCCCTTGGGCAAGCTCCAGTCGAGCTTCGCCGGGAAGCCCGCATCGCCCGGATTTTGCCAATAGCCGTGCCAGCCGGGCTCGGGCCGGGTGTCCAGCGCGAGCGTCACCGTGCTGCCGGCCGCCGGTGTCGTGCTCTCCGCGACCAGCCGGATCGCGAGGTGTGGACCCGCGCCGAGCGCACCGGGGGCATCGGCATGCGCCGCACTCGCGGCGAAGACCGCCAGGATCGTCACGAACAGGTAATGAAGCGCACGCATCGGGCAGTCCTTGTCGGCAAACCACGTCTCGGCCATAGCCGCGCGCGGGAGTGCTTCGTTACGCCGCGAAAGGAAAGCCATGAATCGCCTCACCTCCCTGATCGCCCTTTCGCTCGCGCTCGTCGCCGTGCCGCTTGCCGCGCAAACCGCACCGCAGGCGCCCTCGCCCGAGACGCCGCCCAAGCTGATCGTGGCGATCTCGGTCGATCAGTTCTCGGCCGATCTGTTCGCCGAATACCGCAACCATTTCACCGGCGGGTTCGCGCGGCTGCTGACCGGCGACGTCTTTCCCGCCGGTTATCAGAGCCACGCCGCGACCGAGACCTGCCCCGGCCATTCGACGATCCTGACCGGCTTCCGCCCCGCCCGCACCGGCATCATCGCCAACACCTGGTACAACCTCAAATCGCCGCTCGCCGACAAGGTGATCTATTGCGCCGAGGACGAGAGCGTGCCGGGCAGCACGCATGACGCCTATACCGTCACCGACCAGCACCTGCTGGTGCCGACGCTCGGCGAGCGGATGAAGGCGGCGAATCCGGCTTCGCGCACCGTCTCGGTCGCCGGCAAGGACCGCGCGGCGGTGATGATGGGCGGGCACAAGGCGGCGCTCGACGAAATCTGGTGGTGGGATGGCAAGGCCTTCGTCAGCTATGCCGGGCGCAAGGCGCCCGAGATCGTTACGCGCACCAACGCACTGGTCAACGCGCGCATCGCCGAGGCGCAGCCCGCGTTCGAGGTGCCCGATTTCTGCGTGCCCCACGACCGCGCGATCCCAATCGGCGGCGGCAAGACCGTGGGCGCCGGGCATTTCGAGCGTGAGGCGGGCAACCGCGCCAAGTTCCGCGCGTCGCCCGAGTTCGACAACGCGATCCTCGCGCTCGGCGCGGGGATGGTGCGCGAGATGAAGCTCGGCCAGGGTCCGGCAACGGACATCATCGACATCGGCGCATCGGCGACCGATTATATCGGTCACACCTATGGCACCGAAGGCGCCGAGATGTGCATCCAGCTCGCCAATCTCGACCATTCGCTCGGCGAGCTGTTCGACCAACTCGACCAGACCGGCGTCGATTACCTGGTCGTGCTGACCGCCGATCACGGCGGCCACGACCTGCCCGAGCGCAACCGTGAACACGCCGCGCCGACCGCGGTGCGGATCGACCCGGCGTTCACCACCAAGGCGGTGAGCGACTCGGTCGCGGCCAAGCTCAAGCTGCCGGGGCAAGTGTTGTTCGGCGATTCGGGGTCGGGCGACCTGTGGATTGACCCCAGGCTGAGCAAGCCGCAGCACGACGCGGTGCTGGCCGAAGCGCTCAAAATCTATCGCGCCAACCCGCAGGTCGCCGCCGCTTTCTCGGGCGCCGAGATCGCCGCCTCGCCCGAGCCGAGTGGGCCGCCCGAGACTTGGCCGCTCATCATGCGCGCCAAGGCGTCGTACAATCCGCGCGTGTCGGGCGACATCGTCGTCGCGCTCAAGCCGCGGGTGATGCCGATCGCCGACCCGACGCACGGCTATGTCGCGACGCACGGCAGCTTCTGGGACTATGACCGGCGCGTGCCGATCCTGTTCTGGCGCAAGGGCATGACCGGATTCGAACAGCCGTTGTCGGTCGAAACGGTCGATATCGTGCCGACGCTCGCGGCCGCGATCCACCTACCGCTGTCGGCACCGCTGCCGGACGGGCGCTGTCTCGATCTCGACGGCGGGGTGGCATCGACCTGCCCGTAAGGGCGGCACGCGCACCCGTTCGTGCCGAGCGTGTCGGAGCACTTGCCCGAAGGGCTGCCGCTTCGGACGCGCACTTCGACTTCGCTCAGTGCGAACGGTGGGTTTGCTGTGCTCAACCGCCTCGACCTGGGTAAAGGCGCCGGCTCGACCCGGTTCTTGAATCCTCCCCGTTCGTGCTGAGCTTGTCGAAGCACGTGTCCCGAGTGCCGCGCTTGCTTTGGGCACGCCCTTCGACACGCTCAGGGCGAACGGTGGGTTCGTTGCTCTGCGGTTAATCGACCCAGTGCCGTAAACTCATACAAAAGCTTGTCCAAGCGCGGCTCGACACGGTATAGGCATTACTTGCTGCGAGTTCATCGCAATAGCACGTGCGCGCGAGCGATGGTTCGCGGCGACGCGCATTTTGCCGTGTCGCACACCCTTCCCCATTGGGCGCACCATTGCTAAGGCCACCCGCGACTCTTGCATTCGCCCTAACCGGGGCGCGCTCGTGCGGCCCACCCGGCCGTCTTCCCGCCGCGCTCCCGTCTCGGGGCTTCACTTGGGAAGGACTAGCATGACCGCCATCGGCCAGGATACGCTCGGGGCCCGCGCCACGCTCGACGTGAACGGGATCACCTATGATTATTACTCGCTGGCCACCGCGGCGGAAAAGCTCGGCGACATCAGCCGCCTGCCTTTCTCGATGAAGGTGCTGCTCGAGAACCTGCTGCGTTTCGAGGACGGCGTGACCGTCACCGGCGACGATATCCAGGCGATCGTCGACTGGCAGACCGAGCGCAAATCCGATCGCGAGATCCAGTACCGCCCGGCGCGCGTGCTGATGCAGGATTTCACCGGCGTGCCCTGCGTGGTCGATCTCGCGGCGATGCGCGACGCGATCACCAAGCTCGGCGGCGACGCAGCCAAGATCAATCCGCTCGTTCCCGTCCATCTCGTCATCGACCATTCGGTGATGGTCGACGAGTTCGGCACGCCCAAGGCGTTCGAGGATAACGTCGAGCTCGAATATCAGCGCAACAACGAGCGCTACGAATTCCTGAAATGGGGTTCGAAGGCGCTCGACAATTTCAAGGTGGTGCCGCCCGGCACCGGCATCTGCCACCAGGTCAACCTCGAGAACATCGCGCAGGCGGTGTGGTCCTCGGTCGCGCCGGACGGCAAGAAGATCGCCTATCCCGACACCTGCGTCGGCACCGACAGCCACACGACGATGGTCAACGGCCTCGGCGTGCTCGGCTGGGGCGTCGGCGGGATCGAGGCCGAGGCGGCGATGCTCGGCCAGCCCGTCTCGATGCTGATCCCCGAAGTGGTCGGCTTCAAGCTGACCGGCACGCTCGCGGAAGGGATCACCGCGACCGATCTCGTGCTCACCGTCACGCAGATGCTGCGCGCCAAGGGCGTGGTCGGCCGCTTCGTCGAATTCTACGGCCCCGGTCTCGACGCGCTTTCGCTGGCCGACCGCGCGACGATCGCCAACATGGCGCCCGAATATGGCGCGACCTGCGGCTTCTTCCCAATCGACGACGCCACGCTCGACTATATGCGCCTGACCGGCCGTGACGAGGACCAGATCGCGCTGACCGAAGCCTATGCCAAGGCGCAGGGCTTCTGGCGCGGCGCCGATGCGGTCGAGCCGGTCTTCACCGACACGCTCGAACTCGACATGGCGAACGTCGTGCCGTCGCTCGCCGGCCCCAAGCGGCCGCAGGACAAGGTGGTGCTCACCGAGGTCGACGACACGTTCAACGCCGATCTCGCCAAAATCTATCATCACGCCAGCGCCAAGCGTGTTCCGGTCGATGGCCGCGAGCATGACATCGGCGATGGCGATGTCGTGATCGCCGCGATCACGAGTTGCACCAACACCTCGAACCCGTCGGTGCTGGTCGCCGCCGGTCTGGTCGCGCGCAAGGCCAACGCGCTCGGCCTCAAGCCCAAGCCCTGGGTCAAGACCTCGCTCGCCCCGGGGTCGCAGGTGGTTACCGATTACCTCAACAAATCGGGGCTAAGCGCCGATCTCGACGCGGTCGGCTTCAACCTGGTCGGCTATGGCTGCACCACCTGCATCGGCAATTCGGGTCCGCTCGCCGAGCCGATCTCGAAGGCGATCAATGGCAACGACATCGTCGCCGCCTCGGTGCTGTCGGGCAACCGCAACTTCGAAGGCCGCGTCTCGCCTGACGTGCGCGCCAACTTCCTCGCCTCGCCGCCGCTGGTCGTCGCCTATGCGCTGAAGGGCACCGTGGTCGAGGATTTCACCACCACCCCGATCGGCCAGTCGAGCGACGGCAGCGACGTGTACCTCAAGGACATCTGGCCTTCGAACGCCGAAGTCCGCGAGTTGATGGACGCCAATATCGACCGCGCGATGTTCCAGTCGCGTTACGCGAGCGTGTTCTCGGGCGATGCGCGCTGGCAGGCGATCGACGTTACGGGGTCTGACACCTACGCATGGCGCGCCGGTTCGACCTATGTCGCCAATCCGCCCTATTTCGAGGGCATGACGATGACGCCGGTGCCGACCGAGGACATCGTCGAGGCGCGTCCGCTCGCGATCTTCGCCGATTCGATCACCACCGATCACATCTCGCCGGCCGGATCGATCAAGGCGGACAGCCCCGCCGGCAAGTTCCTGCTCGACCACCAGGTCAGCAAGGCGGACTTCAACAGCTACGGCGCGCGCCGCGGCAACCATGAAGTGATGATGCGCGGCACCTTCGCCAACATCCGCATCAAGAACGAGATGACGCCGGGCATCGAAGGCGGCGTGACCAAATACGTGCCGACCGGCGAAGTGATGCCGATCTACGACGCGGCGATGCGCTACAAGGCGGATCACACCCCGCTCGTGGTGATCGCGGGCAAGGAATATGGCACCGGCTCGTCGCGCGACTGGGCGGCGAAGGGCACCAACCTGCTCGGCGTGCGTGCGGTCATCACCGAGAGCTTCGAGCGCATCCACCGCTCGAACCTGGTCGGCATGGGCGTGCTGCCGCTCCAGTTCGCCGACGGCGTGACGCGCCAGACGCTCAAGCTCGATGGCACCGAGACCTTCACGATCATGAAGGTCGCCGAAATCCGCCCGCGTCAGGACGTCGATGTGACGCTGACCCGCGCCGACGGCACCGTCGAGACGTTCAAGACGCGCTGCCGCATCGATACCGTCAACGAGCTCGAGTATTTCCTCAACGGCGGCATCCTCCAGTACGTGCTGCGCAAGCTGGCGGCATAAGCCGACGAACTCCGGCCCGGACGGTGTCGTCCGGGCCGGAGCGTTTTTCGACGATCTTCGCGGAGCGCGTTACTTCGCGGCGTTCTGTACGTCGCCCTGCCCCATTGCCGAGACGAGCAGGTTGCCGTTGCCGCTGAAATTGGCGGCCGGCAGGGTGGCGAGCTTGTTACCGACCTTCATGGTGATCGTCTCGATGCGCCCACGCGCATCGGTTGCCACCGCGTTGACACGTCCAATCACGTTGCCGGCGGTATCACGCACCTTCATGCCGCGCGTAACGGTGAAACCGCTTGATCCGGCAGCATCGCCACCGCTCGCCAGCCCAAGCCCGTCGGCACCGCCATCCGCGCTGCCTGCCGCACTCCCGCTCGCCGACCCGTTCGTCGTACCCGAGCCGGCCAGGTTGGCGGCGCGGTCGCGCAGCGTGCCGACGGCGGTGCCGGCGCGATCGCCAATCGCACCAGCCGTCCCGCGCGCCGTGCCGACCGCACCGCGTGCCGCGTTGCCGACAGCATCGGTGCCGATCAACTGCGCGCTGCCGTTGCCCGATGCCGAACCGCTCGCGGTGCCAGACGCGGCGCCGCTGACCGGGCCAGTCGCATTGGCGACGGTGCCGCCCAGCGAACCATCGACCGAACGGCTGGCGGACACGCTGCCCTTGCGGCGATCGACCTTGGTCGAGCCACTGGTCGATGCGGTGTTGTCGAGCGTGCCCTGCGTGGTCGAACGCAGGCTGCGTGAGACCGTCGATGTGCCGTTCAGCGTGCCGCCGAGCATGCCGGTGCCGTTGCCGCCGATGCCGCCTACCCCGCCGCCGAGCGCACCGCTTAGGCCGCCGCCCAGTCCGCCACCAAGTCCGCCACCACCGAGCAACTGAGCCGATGCGGGAACTGCGCCGAATGCGAGAACGATCGCGGCCGTACCGATGAGGAACGTCTTCATGATGCTGTCCTTCCTGTGGTCTTGCGGGCAGCTTTCGCTACCCTCACAGAAAGAACGGATGCCGCGTGCGGTTTAATCCGCCGCATCCGAAAATCTTATTTTGCGGGTGTCCGGCAGCTCTCACACAGGATGCCGCGGCCATAGCGGCTGGCGGGGCCGGCCTTGCGCGCTTCGCTGTCGGCCGCCTTGACCGCCGCCGCCCTGTTGCCGCCCAGGCGCGCGAGCCGCGCGGCGACGAGCGGCGCCGCGAACGACGTGCCACGCACCGGCGCCGAACCGCCCTGCGCGGTGGCAGCGAGCATGTCCGCACCCGGCGCCGCGTAATCGAGATGGAGCGACCGCCCCGCCTCGATGAGCGCGCGCCCGCGCCCATCGACGCCGGTCACCGCGATCACGCCGGGGTAGGATGCGGGATAGGATGGCGGCGCGGCGGGACCATCGTTGCCCACCGCCGCGACCACGATCATACCGCGCGTCTGAACCGCCGCCACCACCCGCGCGAGCAACGGATTGGCGGGTCCGACCAGGCTGATGACCGTCACCGGCACATGGACGCTGGCGAGCCACGCCAGGGCCTTGGCGATGGCGAGCGCATTGCCGCCAGCGGGATCTTTGCCATAGACATCGGCCGCGTACAGCCGCGCGCCCACAGCGGCGCCGCGCACGCCGCCGCCGCCGATCAGCAGCGACGCGATCGCCGTGCCGTGGTTGTCCGGCGAGGGCGCGCCCGCAGCGAACCCTCGGCGCGTGACCGGCGCATCGACCGCTCCCACCCCGCCGTCGATCATCCCGATCGCACCGGACATCGGCCCTTGCGCCGCACTTGCGGACGGCGTGGCGGCGTGCGCGACGGCGCCGCTCTCGAAATGCACCTGATCGGCCGAGACATCATGCCCCCGCGCCAGCTTTCGCATCGTGCGGAGACCATCGACCAGCGACTTGCCTAGCGGCACGTCGAACCGGGCGAAGCCGATGCCCAGCCCCTCCAGGTCACCGCGTTCCGCCAGCACGAAACCCGCCGCTGTCGCGGCCGCGATCAGCGCGTCATCGGGGTCGCTCACCAGAACGGTGCCGGCGCGCGCTGGGTCGCCGTGATCGTCGGGCGCGAGGTCCGTGCGATGCTCGCGCAACATCGTGGCGATGCGGTCGAGCCGGGTCTGCGCCAGCGCGGCGACTCGCGACGGGATTTCGGGCGCGGCCCGGACGGTATCGGTCACCGTCCGCAAGGTGCCACTTACGACATCCGGTATGTGCGGCAGCGCCAGTTGCGCCGCCACGGGCGTCGCGGTCAGCAGCAAGGCAGGGATCATCGCGCGCCGCACCATCGTGCGCACGACCCTAGGCGGATCGGGAAGATCTGTCATGTCCCGGATGAAACGGATCGGGCCGTTCGTTTCATCCGCATCGACAGGCGAAAGGAGGGCGCGTGCATTTCGAGGACGAACTGATCGGTCTGCTGCCGCGCCTGCGGCGGTTCGCCCGATCCCTCGCGTTCGCGCCCGCCGATGCCGACGATCTGTGTCAGGCGACCGTCGAGCGCGCGTTGAAGGCACGTGACCAATGGCAACCCGGAACACGACTGGATAGCTGGATGTACCGTATCATGCGCAACACCTGGATCGACACCGCCCGCGCGAGCCGGCGTCGCGGCGAGACCTTCGTCGCGGCGGAAGCCGGCGAGAGCATTGGCGACGCGGGCGATCGCGCGATCGAGGCGCGTGTCGAACTCGGCAAGGTCGGACGGGCGATGGCGATGCTGCCGCCAGAGCAGCGCGAGGCGGTCGCGCTCGTCCTGGTCGAAGGTCTCGCGTACAAGGAAGCGGCGATGGTGCTGGAGATTCCGATGGGCACGCTCACCTCGCGGCTGGTGCGCGGCCGCGAAGCCTTGATGCGAACGTTGGAGGAAGCGGCATGAGCGGCGAGATTGATCCCGAAATGCTGATGGCCTTTGCCGATGGCGAACTCGATCCGCTCGCGGCCAAGCGCGTCGAACACGCCATCGCCGGCGATGCCGAGGCCGCCGCGACGGTGGCGCGTCATCGCGCGCTGCGCGCGACGCTGACGCAGGCGTTCGATCCGGTGACGGCGGAACCCGTGCCGCCGGCCCTGTTGGCCGCCGCGAAAAGCCCGAACGTGGTCGATCTCGCCCCGATCCGAAACGCGCGGCGCGTGTCCGGCAGACGCTGGTGGCCGGTCGGCGGCGCGATCGCGGCGAGTCTCGCTCTCGGGCTGGTCATCGGCGGACAGCTTGGCGGCGGCGCGCCGGTGACGAACCGCGACGGTGCGCTCATCGCCTCGGGCAACCTCGATCACCTGCTCAACACCCAGCTCGCCGCAACGCAGGACAGCGCTGCGGCGATGCGCGTGCGCGTTACCTTCCGCGACCGATCGGGCGCGATCTGCCGGACGTTCACGACGCCGGCGCTTGGCGGGATCGCCTGTCGCGACGGGGATGCGTGGCTGTTGCGCGAGACCCGTAACCGGGTTGCGACGGGAACCACCGAATATCGTCAGGCCGGTTCCGATGACGCGGCGATCATGGCCGATGCCGAAGCCGCGATGTCGGGCGAACCGCTCGACGCTGCCGCCGAAGCGCGCGCGCGGGCGAACGGCTGGCGGCCGCAGTAGCGCGCACGCGCCGAAGCGCGATCTCAGCCCCGGTCGATCCGCGCCGCGAAGCAGCCGCGCTTGGCGTTGTGCGCGTGCAGGTAGGCGACCGTCGGATCGGCGAACATGCGTGCGATCGCCGGCGCGAGGTCGGCGCCGTCGATCACGTCGGCGTCGGTCATCATGCCCGCCGCGTCGAACGCGCGCAGCGACAGCAGCCGCCGGGCGAGCACGTCGGGCACCGCATCCTCGTATCGCGCCGGCGCGTCGGCGCCCTCGCGCACGAAGATCGCGTGGCGCGCGCGATACGGCGTCGCCACCGGCAGATGTTCGAAATTGAGCAGCAGCACGTCCGCGCTGGGCGCGACATCTTCCAGCGTCACCCGACACGGAAAGCCGGGATGGGCATCCACCCGCATCCGGACCACACCCCGGTCGGCGAGCGCCGCATCGCTCAGGCCGTAGAGTTCCCGGAACGGCGCGGGATCGAGGCCCTGGATCACGAAGCCGCTCACTCCACGCCCTCGCGCTTGCGCAGCGCGACCTTGCGGTCGATGCCCCAGGCATAGCCCGCCATCGACCCGTCGGCGCGCTGCGCGCGGTGGCAGGGAATGACGATCGAGACCGGGTTGGCGCCGCACGCGGTTCCCGCCGCGCGCACCGCCTGCGGGTTGCCGGCCGCGGCGGCGAGTTCGCGGTAGGTGCGCGTCTCGCCGAAGGGGATCGCGCGCAGCGCCTGCCACACCGCCTCCTGGAAGGCGGTGCCGCGCACGTCGAGCGGCAGATCGATGTCACGCTCGGGCGATTCGACCGCCGCCGCCACCTGCGCGGCGAGATCGGCGAGCGCCGCGCCGCCGGGGACGATCTCGGCGTTTTGGAAGCGCGCGCGCAAGGCCGCCTCACCCTCATCGAACGACACGCGGCACAGCCCCTTGTCGGTGGCGGCGACCAATAGCGGGCCGAGGCTGGTCGCCGCGATCGTCCAGCGGATCACGACGCCCGCGCCGCCCTTCCGCCACAGGCTCGGGGACATGCCGAGCCGCGCCGCGCCCTGTTCGTAGAAACGGCTCGGCGCGGAATAGCCAGCCTCGTAGATCGCGTTCGTCACGCTATCCTCCTCGGTGAGCGCCTGCGCGGCGCGGGTCGCGCGTAGGCCGCGCGCATAGGCGGCGGGCGTCACGCCGGTGGCGCGCTTGAACAGCCGGTGGAAATGGTGCGGCGCATAGCCGACCGCCGCCGCCAGCGCGTCGAGCGCGGTCGCGGCGTCCGCCTCGATCAGCGTGATCGCGCGCGCGACGGCGACCTGATCGCGCGCCGCATCGTCGGGCTTGCAGCGCAGGCAGGCGCGATAGCCGGCCGCCTGCGCCTCGGCGCCGTCATGATAGAAGGAGACGTTCTCGCGCTTGGGGCGCCGCGCCGGGCAGCTCGGCTTGCAATAGATGCCGGTGGTGTGGACCGCGACGACGAAGCGGCCGTCACGGCGACGGTCACGCGCATCGAAAGCGGTCCAGGCGGCGTCGGTGTCGATGGGGAGCGTCTCGGGCATGCCGCCGGTATAGGCGTGTCGCAGCGCGCGTCACATCCCGCCGCTTGCGGTCAAAGCCGGGTTGCGGGTAGCGGGGGCGCATGCCCGTTCTGCCCCTGATTCCGGTTGCGACCGCCGCCGATGCGACCTGGCCCGATACCCGCATCGCCCGGCTGGAAGCGCTGGCGATGGTGCAGGAGCTTGAACTCGCGCTCCTGACGCATGACAGCGCGACGCTCGTGCTCGACGATTGGTGCGTGCGCCATGATCTCGCGCCCGCCGGCACCCAAATCGTCGCCGATCGCCAGCCGGGTGCCGAACGCCCCGCCCCGCCAGAGGTGCGCGCGGCGCTGCACGTTGGCGCGGACGAGCCGGTTCGCTATCGACTCGTCCATCTGCGCTGCGGCGCGCGTGTGCTGTCGGTCGCGGAAAACTGGTACGTGCCCGCGCGGCTGACCCCCGAGATGAACCACGCGCTCGATTCGACCGACGTGTCGTTCGGGCGAATCGTCCGGCCGCTCGGCTTTCGCCGGGTGGGGCTCGGTTCGCGGATCCTGTGGGCGCCGCTCGGCGAGGATTGGGACGCGCACACAGGTGATAGCGCTATCAAAGATCGCACCGGCAAAAACCTCGTGATCCCGGCGCGGGTAATCGAGAACCGCGCGGTGCTGGTGCTGCCCGACGGCACACCGTTCTCGCAAGTCATCGAGAACTACACCGGCGCGGTGCTGGGTGCGCAACCACCAGCGGCGCGCCGCTGAATTCATCACGCACGCGCACCGATTGCCTTCGCGCGCGCGCCATGACTATCCACAGGACTTGACCGCCCCGCCCCGCTTGCGCATTGCGGAGCCCGATGCTAACCGCCCGCCAACCCATCGGCAGGTGCTTGGCGCCAGCCTGTTATCGCATGGGGCCATCTTCTGTTCGCCCTTACCTGAGGAACCTGATCGCGTGGAGACATCCGGCGGTATTCAAGCCAGTTTAAGCGGTCGCTACGCGACGGCTTTGTTCGAGCTGGCACGCGAGACCAAGGCGATCGACACCGTCGAGGCCAGCCTCGCGACGGTGCGCGCCGCGCTCGACCAGTCGGACGATTTCAAGCGGCTGACGCAGAGCCCGCTGGTCTCGCGCAAGGACGCCGCGCATGCCGCCGCTGCGGTGGCCGACGAACTCGGCCTCGACGCCACGACCAAGAATTTCCTCGGTGTGCTCGCCGACAACCGCCGGCTGTCGCAGCTTCCCGCCGTGATCCGCGCCTTCCGTGAGCTCGCCGCCAACTTCCGCGGCGAGACGACCGCCGAGGTCACGTCTGCGCACCCGCTCGCGCCCGATCAGGTCGATGCGCTCAAGCAGCAGCTCCGCACCCGTGTCGGCCGCGACGTTTCCGTCGACCTTTCGGTCGATCCCTCGCTCCTCGGTGGGCTGGTCGTCAGGATCGGCAGCCAGATGATCGATTCGTCGATCAAGACCCGTCTCAATACGCTCGCGCACGCAATGAAAGGCTGACAGCCGAGGCTGTCAGTGGGAAAGGCTGAAACATGGATATCCGCGCCGCAGAAATCTCGAAGGTCATCAAGGACCAGATCGCCAGCTTCGGCACCGAGGCGGAAGTCTCCGAAACCGGCCAGGTGCTGTCGGTCGGCGACGGCATCGCGCGCATTCACGGGCTCGACAACGTCCAGGCGGGCGAGATGGTCGAATTCTCGAACGGCGTGCAGGGCATGGCGCTCAACCTCGAGGCCGACAATGTCGGCGTCGTGATCTTCGGGTCGGACTCGGAGATCAAGGAAGGCGACGTCGTCAAGCGCACCGGCACGATCGTCGACGTGCCGATCGGCAAGGGTCTGCTCGGCCGCGTGGTCGATGGTCTCGGCAACCCGATCGACGGCAAGGGCCCGATCGTCGCGGACCAGCGCAGCCGCGTCGAGGTGAAGGCGCCGGGCATCATCCCGCGCACCTCGGTCCACGAGCCCGTCCAGACCGGGCTCAAGGCGATCGATGCGCTCGTTCCCGTCGGCCGTGGCCAGCGCGAGCTCATCATCGGCGATCGTCAGACCGGCAAGTCCGCCGTCGCGATCGACACGTTCATCAACCAGAAGACCGCGAACGCGGGCGATGACGAGAGCAAGAAGCTCTATTGCATCTACGTCGCGGTCGGCCAGAAGCGCTCGACCGTCGCCCAGCTCGTCCGCACGCTGACCGAGAATGGCGCGATGGACTATTCGATCGTGGTCGCCGCGACCGCGTCGGACCCCGCCCCGCTCCAGTTCCTCGCGCCCTACACCGGCACGGCGATGGGCGAATATTTCCGTGACAACGGCATGCACGCGCTGATCGTGTTCGACGATCTCTCCAAACAGGCGGTCGCCTATCGCCAGATGTCGCTGTTGCTGCGCCGTCCGCCGGGCCGCGAAGCCTATCCCGGCGACGTGTTCTATCTCCACTCGCGCCTGCTCGAGCGCGCGGCGAAGATGAACAAGGACAATGGCTCGGGCTCGCTGACCGCTCTGCCGATCATCGAGACGCAGGCGGGCGACGTGTCGGCCTACATCCCGACCAACGTGATCTCGATCACCGACGGCCAGATCTTCCTCGAAACCGATCTGTTCTTCGCGGGCATCCGCCCGGCGATCAACGTCGGCCTGTCGGTGAGCCGCGTCGGCTCGGCCGCGCAGACCAAGGCGATGAAGAAGGTGTCGGGCTCGATCAAGCTCGAGCTGGCGCAGTATCGCGAGATGGCGGCGTTCGCGCAGTTCGGCTCGGACCTCGACGCCTCGACCCAGAAGCTGCTCAACCGCGGCGCGCGCCTGACCGAGCTGCTCAAGCAGCCGCAGTTCTCGCCGCTGCCGTTCGAGGAGCAGACCGCGTCGATCTTCGCAGGCACGCAGGGCTATCTCGACACCGTGCCGGTCGCCGACGTGGTGCGCTATGAGGCGGCGATGCTCGCCGATCTGCGCGCCAACCACGCCGACGTGCTGGGCAAGATCCGCGATACCAAGGATCTCGGCGACGAGGCCAAGGCGGGTCTGAAGTCGGCGCTCGACGCGTTCGCGAAGACGTTTGCGTAAAAGTCCGTCACCCCAGCGCAAGCTGGGGTCTCCAGTCGCACGCGCGCGGCCAGAGGCACAAGATCCCGGCGTACGCTGGGATGACGAAGTGGGAAGCTAAATGGCGTCGTTGAAGGCCCTCAAGATCCGCATCGGCTCGGTAAAGTCGACGCAGAAGATCACCAAGGCGATGAAGATGGTCGCCGCCGCCAAGCTGCGCCGCGCGCAGGAAGCGGCGATCGCCGCGCGTCCCTATGCCAGCCGGCTCGAAAAGGTGATGGCGAGCCTCGCCGCGAAGGTAACGGTCGGCGAGAGCGGGCCGAAGCTGCTCGCGGGCACCGGACGCGATCAGGTGCATCTGCTAATCGTCGCGACCTCGGAGCGGGGTCTGGCGGGCGCGTTCAACTCGAACATCGTCCGCGCCGCGCGCCGCAAGGCCGAGGAGCTCGAGAACGCCGGCAAGACCGTCAAGATCTACCTCGCCGGCAAGAAGGGCCGCGTCATCAAGCGCTTCTACCCGACGCAGGTCGTCGTCGATCACGAGATGAGCCACATCAAGACGGTGTCGTTCGCCGACGCCAAGGCGATCACCGACGACGTGATCGCGCGCTACGAAGCGGGCGAGTTCGACGTCGCGCACCTGTTCTACGCGCGCTTCCAGTCGGCGCTGGTGCAGGAGCCGATCGGCCGGCAGATCATCCCGGTCGCCCTCCCCGCCAACGATGCGGCGGTGGTGGACGACGGCGGCGCCGCGGTCGAGTACGAGCCCGACGAGGAATCGATCCTCGCCGATCTGCTGCCGCGCAACATCGCGATTCAGATCTTCGGCGCGCTGCTGGAGAATGCCGCGTCCGAACAGGGCAGCCGCATGACCGCGATGGACAATGCCACGCGCAATGCGGGCGACATGATCCAGAAGCTGAGCATCCAGTACAACCGCACCCGCCAGGCCGCGATCACGACCGAACTGGTGGAAATCATCTCCGGCGCGGAAGCGCTGTAAGAATCGCAAGAAGGTAGGACGAGCAATGGCAACCGCCCCCGACATGATCGCTCCGGTAGCGACCACCAACAACGTAGGCCGCATCAGCCAGGTGATCGGCGCGGTCGTCGACGTGGCGTTCGATCAGGGCAATCTGCCCGCGATCCTGAACGCGCTCGAGACCAACAACAACGGCACGCGCCTGGTTCTCGAAGTCGCGCAGCATCTCGGTGAGAACACCGTCCGCACGATCGCGATGGACTCGACCGAGGGCCTGATGCGCGGCCAGACCGTCACCGACACCGGCGCGCAGATCCGCATGCCGGTCGGCCCGAAGACGCTCGGCCGCATCATGAACGTGATCGGCGAGCCGATCGACGAACGCGGCCCGATCGGCAACACCGACACCGCCCCGATCCATGCCAAGGCGCCCCTGTTCGTCGATCAGTCGACCGAGAGCGCGATCCTCGTCACCGGCATCAAGGTGATCGATCTGCTCGCGCCCTACGCCAAGGGCGGCAAGATCGGCCTGTTCGGCGGCGCCGGCGTCGGCAAGACCGTGCTGATCCAGGAACTCATCAACAACATCGCCAAGGGCCATGGCGGCACCTCGGTGTTCGCGGGCGTCGGCGAGCGCACGCGCGAGGGCAACGATCTCTACCACGAGTTCCTCGACGCGAACGTGATCGCCAAGGATGCCGAAGGCAACGCGATCTCGGAGGGTTCGAAGGTCGCGCTGGTGTACGGCCAGATGAACGAGCCGCCCGGCGCCCGCGCCCGCGTCGCACTCTCGGGCCTGACGATCGCCGAATATTTCCGCGACGTCGAAGGCCAGGACGTGCTGTTCTTCGTCGATAACATCTTCCGCTTCACGCAGGCGGGCGCCGAGGTGTCGGCGCTGCTCGGTCGTATTCCGTCGGCGGTGGGCTATCAGCCGACACTCTCGACGGACATGGGTGCGCTCCAGGAGCGCATCACCTCGACCAACAAGGGCTCAATCACCTCGGTGCAGGCCGTGTACGTGCCGGCGGACGATTTGACCGATCCGGCGCCGGCGACCTCGTTCGCGCACCTGGACGCGACCACCGTGCTCAACCGCGCGATCTCGGAACTGGGCATCTACCCGGCGGTCGATCCGCTCGATTCGACCAGCCGCGTGCTCGAACCGCGCGTCGTCGGCCAGGAGCATTACGAGACCGCGCGCGCGGTGCAGTCGACGCTCCAGAAGTACAAGTCGCTTCAGGACATCATCGCGATCCTCGGCATGGACGAGCTTTCCGAAGAGGATAAGCTGACCGTCAGCCGCGCGCGGAAGATCCAGCGCTTCCTGTCGCAGCCGTTCCACGTCGCGGAGGTCTTCACCGGCATTCCGGGCAAGTTCGTCCAGATCGAGGACACGGTGAAGTCGTTCAAGGCGGTGGTCGAGGGTGAATATGACCACCTTCCCGAAGCCGCGTTCTACATGGTCGGCGGCATCGAGGAAGCGATCGCCAAGGCCGAGAAGATGGCACAGGAGGCGTAAAGCCGCCTCTACGCCCCGTCCCGTTCGCGGGAGGGGCTGAGGGAGAGCCTGTGGGCATGGCTCTCTCGACATGACACGCCCTCCCCCGACCCCTCCCGCACGCGGGAGGGGAGTAGGAAACCGAAATGCTGCACTTCGAACTCGTCACGCCTGAAAAGCTCGTCCGCTCGGAAGAGGTCCATATGGTCGTCGTGCCTGGCACCGAGGGCGATTTCGGCGTGCTCGAAGGCCATGCGCCGGTGATGTCGACAATCCGCGACGGCGCCATCCAGATCTACCGTACCGACAAGGGCGAGCCCGAACTGCTCGCGATCGAAGGCGGTTTCGCCGAGGTCAATGCGGGCGGGCTGACCGTCCTCGCCGAGCGGGTCGGCTGAGACTTTTCCCAAGGCATAGCGGCGGCCGGCCGGGCATCACGATGATGATGCCGCCGCCGAAATTTTCGACAGCAAATATCCTCTGCGCTCGGGCGGTGCCCGTGACCGGCTGAGGCTTCCGTCGTCCTCTCGGCAGTTCGCGGCGCGTGATCCTTTCCGCGCGATTCAGCAAATCTCAAGCCTTCGCGCTTAGCGGTGCGGTCTTCATGAAGGACCGCGAAGAATGAGTGCATTTGGCCGACGCCCCGGCGCCGCCGGCAACCGCCCCGCGTTCGGCGTCGCTCGCCCGATGCAGGGCGCCGCCCGCCCCGCCCCCGACGCCGATACCTACGCCGACTCATTCCCGTCGCTGATCGACCTGCCGATGCCCGGAGAGATCGACGGGACGGCAATGAGCGCCCTGGCCGGCGCCTCGCAGGACGCGATGCTGCGCCTCGCCGAGCGGCAGGCCGCCTCCGGCGAGGCCGGCAACAGCCGGGTCGAAGGGTTCGAGGCGTCGATCCACAGGATCAAGGAACAGGTGCTGCCGCGCCTGCTCGAACGGGTCGATCCCGAGGCCGCGGCGACGCTCGACAAGGACGAACTCGCCGAGGAATTCCGCCCGATCATCGGCGAGGTGCTCGCCGAGTTGAAGTTGACGCTCAACCGCCGCGAGCAGTTCGCGCTGGAGAAGGTGCTGGTCGACGAGTTGCTCGGCCTCGGGCCGCTCGAGGAATTGCTCAACGACCCGAACGTGACCGACATCATGGTCAACGGCCCCAATCAGACCTTCGTCGAGCGCAAGGGCAAGCTCGAACTCGCGCAGATCCAGTTCCGCGACGAGGAGCATCTGTTCCAGATCGCGCAGCGCATCTGCAACTCGGTGGGGCGCCGGGTCGACCAGACCACGCCGCTCGCCGACGCGCGTCTGAAGGACGGCAGCCGCGTCAACGTGATCGTCCCGCCGCTGAGCTTGCGCGGGACCGCGATCTCGATTCGCAAATTCTCCGACAAGCCGATCACGCTCGATATGATGGCGGGCTTCGGCTCGATGAGCGTCAAGATGGCGACCGCGCTCAAGATCGCGGGAGCCTGCCGGTTCAACATCGTCATCTCCGGCGGCACCGGCTCGGGCAAGACGACGATGCTCAACGCGCTGTCCAAGATGATCGACCCCGGCGAGCGCGTGCTGACGATCGAAGACGCCGCCGAATTGCGCTTGCAGCAGCCGCACTGGCTGCCGCTCGAAACGCGCCCGGCCAATCTGGAAGGCCAGGGCGAGATCAGCATCCGCGATCTCGTCAAGAACTCGCTGCGTATGCGGCCCGACCGGATCATCCTAGGCGAAATCCGCGGCGCGGAATGTTTCGACCTGCTCGCCGCGATGAACACCGGCCATGACGGCTCGATGTGTACGCTTCACTCGAACTCCCCGCGCGAATGCCTCGGGCGCATGGAGAACATGGTGATGATGGGCGACATCAAGATGCCCAAGGAGGCGATCAGCCGCCAGATCGCCGATTCGGTCGATATGATCGTGCAGGTGAAGCGACTGCGCGACGGCTCGCGCCGGGTGACCAACATCACCGAAGTGATCGGCATGGAAGGCCCGGTGATCGTCACGCAGGAGCTGTTCAAGTTCGAATATCTGGAGGAGAGCGCCGACGGCAAGATCATCGGCGAATATCGCTCGATGGGGCTACGGCCTTACACGCTGGAGAAGGCGCGGCAGTTCGGGTTCGACCAGGCGTATCTGGAGGCGTGTTTGTAAGGGCGGAATAGAGGCGAGTCCCTTACCGTCGCGCCGGGGCGACGGTATCCCGCCTTGTTTCGCTTACTCGCCGAGCTTGTCGATCTTCTCGACCAGCTTGCCCAGCTCGGCCTTCAGCGCAGCGATTTCCTCGTCCTTGCTGACCGGCGTGCCCTCCTCCGCCGGCTTGGCGGGGGGTGCGCCGGCCGCGCCGGGCTTGAACGCCTGGGTCGCCGCCTCGAACATCGCCATGTTCTGCTTGGCGAGTTCGGCGAAGGGCGAGTTGGCGAACGCGCCTTCGACCGCCGACTTGAATTGGAGCTGGTTGCGGCGGAAGCTGTCCATCGAGGCTTCCAGATAGCCCGGCACCATCGCCTGCATCGAATCGCCGTACATCGAGATCAACTGGCGCAGGAAATTGACCGGCAGCATCGTCTCGCCACGGGCTTCCTCCTCCATGATGATCTGGGTGAGGATGTTGTGCGTGATGTCCTCATCGCTCTTCGCATCGACGACCTTGAAGTCGCGCCCCTCGCGCGTCATCGCGGCAAGGTGTTCCAGCGTGATGTAGGATGAGGTTTCAGTATTATAGAGCCGGCGGTTGGCGTATTTCTTGATGATCGCCGGGCCATCGCCCGCAGTGTGTTTTTTCATGAAGAAAGGCCCCAAGCCCCAGTGGTTGTCTCACGTCTAACACCTTTCGATACCGCATCGCAACACGGACCGAGGCCACTGCCGTTATTCCTGGAAATGCTGCAAAGCGAGACGGCGGAATCGCCCGAGCGCCGCGCCGCGGCACTTGCCGGCTTGCGCGCTTTTCAGGAGGCGCCGCGCGGGCGGCCGCGCAGGCTCGCGCCGGTGCGGTTCCGCAAGGGCCGCGCGCGGCTGCGCGATTATGGCGTGAAGGGCGAGACGGGGCGGCCGGTGATCGTGGTGCCGTCGCTCATCAACGGCCCGAACATTCTCGACCTGACGCCCGAGGTGTCGCTGCTGCGGTGGCTGGCGAGCACCGGCGTTCGCCCGCTGCTGGTCGATTGGGGCACCCCGCCGCCGCGCGACCGCGGCATGGACCTGACCGGGCATGTCGAAGATTTGCTGCTGCCGCTGATCGCGAAGGTGACCGAGCGGCTCGGAACACCCCCCGTCCTCGCGGGCTATTGCCTCGGCGGCACGATGGCGCTGGGCGCGGCCTGTGCCGCCGAGGTGGCGGGACTGGCGCTGATCGCCGCGCCGTGGCGCTTCAGCGGATTCGGCCCCGGCCGCGCCGACATCGGATCCTTGTGGACCGCCGCCAAGCCGAGCTGCGAAATCATGGGGCTGGTGCCCGTCGAGGTGCTGCAAAGCGGATTCTGGCGGCTCGATCCCGCCAAGACGATCGCCAAGTACGAGGCGTTTGCGCGGATGGAGCCGGGCGGTTCCGCCTGGAAGGCGTTCATCGCGGTGGAGGACTGGGCCAATGGGGGCGCGCCCCTGCCCTATGGCGCCGGTCGGCAGTTGATGGAGGATTTCATCGCGCGCGACCTGCCGGGCAGCGGGGCGTGGCGGGTCGCGGGCACCGCGGCCGACCCGGCGCGGCTCGCATGCCCGGCGATCGAGTTCGTTTCGCGCCATGACCGGATCGTCCCCGCCGCGAGCGCCGCCGACCTGCCCCACCGGCACGATGTCGTGGCCGGACACGTCGGCATGATCGTGGGCAGCCGACGCCGCGCCACGCTGTGGGAGCCGCTTGCGGACTGGCTAAGCGCCCTGCCGCACCCTAGATAACCGCCATACGTTCCACCTGACGGAGACTCAGCAGACATGACCGATATCGTCATCACCGCCGCCAAGCGCACCCCCGTCGGCAGCTTCCTCGGCGCTTTCGCGGGCGTGCCCGCGCATGAACTCGGCCGTCAGGCGATCGTCGCCGCGCTCGCGCAGGCGGGCGTGTCGGGCGAGGAGGTGTCGGAGGTCATCCTCGGCCAGGTTTTGACTGCGGCACAGGGCCAGAACCCGGCGCGGCAGGCGTCGATGGCGGCGGGCATTCCGCGTGAAGTCACCGCGATGAACGTCAACCAATTGTGCGGATCGGGCCTGCGCGCGGTCGCGCTCGCCGCGCAGGCGATCGTGGCGGGTGATTCGCGCATCGTCGTCGCGGGCGGACAGGAATCGATGTCGATGGCGCCGCACGCGCAATATCTGCGCGGCGGACAGAAGATGGGCGATCTCACGCTGATCGACACGATGCTGAAGGACGGTCTGATCGACGCGTTCAACCAGTATCACATGGGGATCACCGCCGAGAACCTCGCCGAGCAATATCAGGTGACGCGCGGCGAGCAGGACGCTTTCGCGGTGCGCTCGCAGAATCTCGCCGAGGCGGCGCGCAGCGGCGGCCGTTTCAAAGATGAGATCGCTCCGGTGACGGTCAAGGGCCGCAAGGGCGACACCATCGTCGATGCCGACGAATATATCCGCGCCGGCGCGACGCTCGAGGGCATTTCCGGGCTGCGCCCCGCCTTCAAGAAGGACGGCAGCGTCACCGCCGCCAACGCATCGGGCCTCAACGATGGTGCCGCCGCGGTCGTGGTGATGACCGCTGCCGAGGCGGCCAAGCGGGGCGCGCCGGTGCTCGGGCGCATCGCGAGCTGGGCTACCGTGGGCGTCGATCCGTCGATCATGGGCATCGGCCCGGTTCCCGCGACGCGCCGCGCGTTGGAGAAGGCCGGCTGGACGCTCGCCGACCTCGACCTGATCGAAGCGAACGAGGCGTTCGCGGCACAGGCGCTGTCGGTCGGCAAGGAACTCGGCTGGGACGCGGACAAGGTCAACGTCAACGGCGGCGCGATCGCGATCGGCCATCCGATCGGCGCGAGCGGCGCGCGCGTGCTGACCACCCTGCTCTACGAAATGGGCAAGCGCGACGCGAAGAAGGGCCTGGCGACGCTGTGCATCGGCGGCGGCATGGGCATCGCCATGTGCATCGAGCGCTGAGGCAGGCGCACGGGGGCGGGCGCGCAGGCGCCCGCTACCCGACCCATATCGGATCGAACCGCCGGCCCAGCCCGGTCAGCAACTCATATTGCGACATGCCCGACAGCGCCGCCGCCTGCGGCAGCGCATAGTCGATCGTCACCCAATCGCCCTCGGCGAGATCCGGCGCCGCATCGACCGAGATGGCGGTGAGGTCCATCGAGACACGGCCTAGCACGGGAAGGCGCGCGTCGCCGTGCCGCGCCGCGCCGCGGCCGGAGAAGCCACGCCAATAGCCGTCGGCATAACCGAGGTTGAGGATCGCCACCTCGGTCGGGCGCTCGGCGGTGAACAGCGCGTTATAGCCGATCACGTCGCCAGGCTGGAGGCGGCGGCGCTGGAGGATTTGCGCTTCTGGCGTCACCACCTGACGCAGCGTGCCGGCAAGTTCGCCACGCGGCACGCCGCCGTAGAGCGCGATGCCAGGGCGGGTGAGATCGAACGCATACTCCCGACCGAGCGCGATCGCGGCGGAATTGGCGAGACTCATCCGCGCGGCCGGGCGGCGCCCCTTGAGCGCGGCGAATGCGGCGAGCTGGCGCGCGTTGAGCGGGGAATCCTCGTCGGCGCTGGCGAGATGGCTCATCACCGTGCCGATCTCGAGCCCGTCGAGCGTGCCGTCCGACACGGCCGTTGGAGAGATGCCGAGACGGCTCATGCCGGTATCGACCATCACATCACACCGCCCGCCCCCGGCGGCACGCCAGCGCGCGACCTGAAGGTCGGTGTTGAGCACCGGCCAGGCGAATCCTGCGCGCGCGCGCGGCATGTCCTCTTCGCGAACGCCGTGCAGCACCGCCACTGGCAGACCGAGCGTGGCAAGCGCCTCGGCCTCCGCCCAGGTGGCGACGAAGAAGTCACGGCAACCGGCCTCCGCCAAGCGGCGGGCGACTTCGACCGCGCCGAGGCCGTAGCCATCGGCCTTGATCGCCGCGCCACAGGCGGCGGGGCCGCTCAGCGCCGCGAGGGCGCGCCAGTTGGCGACGAGGGCGGCGCTATCGAGCCGCAAACGATGGGGTGCGTTCATGCCGCCCGATTAGCGCCGTGGCGCGGGCGGGGCCAGCGCCGCGCATACCCAGTTGCCGTCAAATCGCCGCCGGACGCGGCGATCGGTTCGTCTCAGCGACGCTCACCGCCGCCGCCGCGATGGCCGCCGCCGCCGTGCCAATTGCCACCACCGGGCCGGCCACCACCGTTGCCGTGCCAGTTGCCGCCACCCGGCCGGCCGCCGCCGTTGCCCTGCCAATTACCGCCACCGGGCCGGCCGCCGCCGTTGCCCTGCCAATTACCGCCACCGGGCCGGCCGCCGCCGTTACCCTGCCAATTACCGCCACCAGGCCGGCCGCCCTGCCAACTATTACCGCCGCGGGGGCCGCCGAAATCGCGCCACATCGGGCGGATGTCGCGATGCGCGTTGTTCCAATGTTGCGAGCGGTTGCGCCAATAATTCTGCTGGCTGCTGTTCCAGCGATAGCGGCGGTGATCGCGGCCATAGACGTAATAGCCGGTTCCCGGATAATAATAGTCGCCGTACCAGCCCCAATAGGGATCGCCGCTGAAGCCGCCATAATAGGGATCCCAGCCGGCACTGGCGTAGCCGATACCGCCGCCGCCATATCCATAGCCGTCATCCACACAGGCGGAGAGGCCCAATGCGGCGCTAAGGCCGAGACCGGCGATTAAGAGTTTCCTGGGGATCATGCTGCGTACTCCGACAGGATGCGGAGCCGAGACCCTGGCGGCGCATCGTGTGGAAGAAACGATGAAGCGCGGCGACGGTTCCGTTCTTGAAACATCGCAGACACATACCGGCGCGCACGACGTGCGTGTCAGCGCGGGATCAATGCCCCTCGAACGCGATCAGCGCATCCACCGACAGCCCCTCCGCGCGGAGCGCGTCGGCGCCGTCGAGATCGGGGAGGTCGAGCAGGAATTGCGCCTGCTCCACCACCGCGCCCGCCTTGCGTAGCAGCCGCACTGCTGCGCGCGCGGTGCCGCCCGTGGCGATCAGATCATCGACCAGCAGCACGCGCTGGCCGGGCACGAGCGCGTCCTCGTGCATCGCGATCCGGTCGGTACCATATTCGAGCGCATAGTCCTCGGCGATCGTCGCGCCGGGCAGCTTGCCGTCCTTGCGGATCAGCAGCACGCCGGCGCCGAGCGGGGCCGCCAGCGCGGCGGCGAAGATGAAGCCGCGCGCCTCGATCCCCGCGACGAGATCGACCTTGCCAACGGTCGCCGCCGCCATGCGCGCGATCGCCTCGGCGAACCCTTTGGCATCGAGCAGCAGCGTCGTGATGTCGCGGAACTGGATGCCGGGCTTTGGGAAATCGGGGATGGTGCGGATCAGCGCCTTCAGATCGTCGTTGCGCTGATCCTGGCGGGCCTCGGTCTCGACTGCGATCATTCTCAATGTTTCATGTTGCGCCAGACATTCTGATACGCGCCGTATGCGAGGAAGCAGAACACCAGCAGGAACCCGAGCACGGCAAAGCCGGCGCCGTGGCGGGTATCGAGATTGGGTTCGGCTGTCCACGTCAGAAACGCCGCGACGTCCTTCGCCATCTGGTCGACGGTCGGCTTGGTGCCGTCGAGATACTGGACCTGCCCGTCCTGCGTCAGCGGCGGCGGCATCGCGATGTTGAGGTTGGCGAAATACTGGTTGTAGTGGAGGCCCTTGGGCGTCTTCGCATCGGGGAACTTCGCCAGCAGATCGGCGGGCTGGTTCACATAGCCGTGGCCGACCAGCGAATAGACATAGTCCGGCCCCTCGTGGCGCGCCTTCGTCATCAGCGACAGATCGGGCGGAACCGCATTGTTGTTGGCGGCGCGTGCCGCCACGTCGTTGGCGAACACCAGCGGGAAGTGATCGGACGGCAGGTTCTTGCGCGTCGCGACCTCGCCGGTGTCGGGGTTCACGCTCGGCTGCTCGATCTGCCATCCCTGAGCGATCGCCTTGACCTGACCATCGTCATAGCCGAGCTGCTTGAGGTCGCGGAACGCCACGAGCCGGATCGAATGGCACGCCGCGCACACTTCCTTGTAAACCTGGAAGCCGCGCTGGAGCTGGCGCAGGTCGTATTTGCCGAACAGCCCTTCGGAGGGAAGCTCCGCGTTGAGCAGCGGGCGCTGCGCGTGGACATAATGTTCGGCCGAAGCGGGCGCGCCCGTCCAGGTCTTGGCGGACGAATCCCCGGCCACGCCGACGATGGTCCATAGCAGCGACCAGCCCAGCACGGCGACAATGCCCGCGCCGATGACAGCGGAAATCCAGCGGATCATGGTCGTCCCCTTTATTCTGCTGCGAGCGGCGAGCCGCTGACGGCGGTCTCACTCGGGCTGGTGCCGCCCTTCTTCGCCAGCACCGCCTCGGTGATCGAGTTCGGCAGCGGCCGGGGCCGCTCCATCCGCGACACGATCGGCAGGATGACGAGGAAATGCGCGAAGTAATAGGCCGCGCAGATTTGCGCGAGCACGATGTAGAGCGGGTCCGCCGGCGAACCGCCGCACCAGCCGAGCACCAGAACATCCGCCACCAGCACCCAGAAGAAGGTGCGATAGACCGGCCGGTAGTTGGTCGACCGGACGGGCGAACTGTCCAGCCACGGCAGGAAGAACAGCAGCACGATCGACCCGAACATCGCCAGCACGCCCCACAGTTTCGCGGGCAGGATGAAGTCCGACGTGAACGAGCGCAGGATCGCGTAGAATGGCCAGAAATACCATTCGGGCACGATATGCGCGGGCGTCGCGAGCGGATTGGCCGGGATGTAATTGTCGGGGTGGCCGAGATAATTCGGCTGAAAGAAGATCATGAAGGCGAAGATCAGCAGGAAGATGCCGAGCCCGAACCCGTCCTTGGCGGTATAATAGGGGTGGAAGGGCACCGTATCCTGCTCGCCCTTCACGTCCACGCCGGTCGGGTTGTTCGAGCCGGGGATGTGCAGCGCCCAGATGTGCAGCACGATGACGCCCGCGATCACGAACGGCAGCAGATAATGGAGCGAGAAGAAGCGGTTGAGCGCGGCATCGTCGGGCGCATAGCCGCCGAGCAGCCACACGCGGATCGTGTCCCCCACGATCGGGATCGCCGAGAAGAAGCCGGTGATGACCTGCGCGCCCCAGAAGCTCATCTGCCCCCACGGCAGCACATAGCCCATGAACGCGGTCGCCATCATCAGCAGGAAGATGACGACGCCGAGCAGCCACACCATCTCGCGTGGCGCCTTGTACGATCCGTAATAGAGGCCGCGGAAGATGTGGATGTAGACGACGATGAAGAACATCGACGCGCCGTTGGCGTGGGCATAGCGCATGAACCACCCGGCATTGACGTCACGCATGATATGCTCGACCGAATCGAACGCCACGCCGCCGTTGGCGGCATAGTGCATGGCCAGCACGATGCCGGTGACGATCTGCGCGGCGAGCGCGGCGCCGGCGAGTACACCGAAGTTCCAGAAATAGTTGAGGTTGCGCGGCACCGGATAGCCGGCGCCGACCGCATTGTAGACGAGGCGCGGCAATGGCAGCCGTTCGTCGACCCACTTCGTCAGCGCGAATTTCGGTTCGTAATGTTTCGCCCAGGGAAAGCTCATCTCTGTGACATCCTCAACCGACGGTGACCGTCGTGTCCGACGAAAAGGTGTACGGCGGCACGGCCAGGTTCTTCGGCGCCGGGCCTTTGCGGATGCGCGCGGCGGTATCGTATTGCGATCCGTGGCACGGGCAGAAATAGCCGCCGAACTGGCCGCGGTTCTCGCCTTCGTGGATGCCGAGCGGGATGCAGCCGAGATGGGTGCAGACGCCGAGCGTGATGAGCCAGTTGGTCTTGCCGGGCTTGGTGCGCTGTTCGAGCGTCTCGGGATCGCGCAGCTCGCCGAGCGGCACCGCATCGGCCTCGGCGATTTCCTTGGGCGTCAGATGGCGCACGAACAACGGCTGTTTGCGGAACGACGTGACGACGCCCTGCCCGGCTTCGATCTTGGACAGATCGACCTCGGTGGTCGACAGCGCCAGCACGTCGGCGGAGGGGCTCATCTGGTTGATGAGCGGCAGCACCACGATCGCGCCGCCGACGCCCGCCCAGGCGACCGCCGCGATGTTGATGAAATCGCGCCGGCGCGGATCATCGACCGCTTCGTGGAACGGTGCCGGATCCTCTCCAGGTGGCACGGCATTATCGACTGTTGCCATTTCTCTGCCCTTGTCTTCGCCGTGTCGACGATCGGGTTTGCTCTTCGGATGACGCTGCCGCCGCCCTGATCTCCTCCGTCCCCACGGGAAGCCCAGACCTGATAGACGGAGCCAACGGGCTTTGCCAACAGCATTTTGCCCCTGTAACGACGCGCCCGTGCGCATCGCCCTCCACCAGCCCGAAATCGCCGGCAATGTCGGCACGATCCTGCGCATGGCCGCGTGCTTCGGCGTCGCGGTCGATCTGATCGAGCCGATGGGGTTCGCGTTCAGCGATCGTGCGCTCGCGCGCGCCGGGATGGATTACGCGCGCGCCGCCGAGGTGCGCCGCCACATCGACTGGCCGGCGTTCGAAGCCAGCGCGCGCGGGCGGCTGGTGCTGCTCACCACGCGCGGCGGGGTTCGGCTCGATGCCGCCGCCTTCCGCGAGGACGACATCCTGCTGTTCGGCTCCGAGGGCAGCGGCGTGCCGGCGGCGGTGCATGACCGGGCCGACCTCCGCGTGCGCATCCCGCTCGCCGCGGGCATGCGCTCGCTCAATCTCGCGGTCGCGTGCGGGATCGCGCTTGGCGAGGCGCTGCGCCAGACCGGCGGCTGGCCCGCCGACGACGACACCGTCTCGACTTAGCCGCCGGGCGCGGGCAAAGGTCGCCGCCATGCAGCCGCTCGACGCCCAGCAAACCGCCGCCCGCACGTGGTTCGAACATCTGCGCGACCGGATCTGCGCCGAGTTCGAGGCGATCGAGGCCGAGGCCGGATCGGACGCGCGCTTCGTCTATACGCCGTGGGACCGCACCGACCCTTCCGGCGAGCCCGGCGGCGGCGGCGTGCGCGGGGTGATGAAGGGCAAGGTGTTCGAGAAGGTCGGCGTCAACGTCTCGACCGTCGGCGGCGTGCTCGAGGGCGAGTTCGGCAAGACCATCCACGGCGCGGGTGACGATCCGCGCTTCTGCGCGACCGGCATCAGCCTCGTCGCGCATATGGCGAACCCGCATGTGCCCGCCGTCCACATGAACACGCGGTTCCTGGCGACGACCAGGCGATGGTTCGGCGGCGGTGCCGATCTCAACCCGCCGCTTCCGGTCGCGGAAGATACCGCCGACTTCCACGCGGCGCTGCGCGCGGCGTGCGACGCGCACGATCCGGCCCATTATCCGCGCTTCAAGCAATGGGCGGACGACTATTTCTACATTCCGCACCGGCAGGTGCATCGCGGGGTCGGCGGGATATTCTACGACCATCTCGAAGGCGATTTCGCGCGCGATTTCGCGTTCACGCAGGATGTCGGCCGCGCCTTTCTCGACATTTATCCCGCTCTCGTGCGGCGGCGGATGGCGACGCCGTTCACCGAGGCCGATCTGGCACAGCAGCGCGCGTGGCGCGGGCGCTATGCCGAGTTCAACCTCGTCTATGATCGCGGCACGCTGTTCGGGCTGAAGACCGGCGGCAACATCGACGCGATCCTGATGAGCCTGCCCCCGGTCGCGACATGGGACTGACCGGCGTCCGCGGCGAGGAGGTGGCGACGATCGTCACCACGCTGGAGATGCGCGCGCGGCCGGAGCCGATGCCGGTGCCGGAGGCGCCGCTGCGGCTGGTCGCGCTGGAGCGCCCCACCCTCGATCGCTACCGCGCGCTGTTCCGCAGTGTCGGCGCGCCGTGGCTGTGGTTCTCGCGGCTGGTGATGGACGATGCGGCGTTGACCGAGATCATCCACGATCCCGACGTGGCGATCTTCGCGGCGGTCGATCAGGCGGGCCGCGATGCCGGCATGCTCGAACTCGACTTCCGCACCCCGCGCGAGTGCGAATTGTCGTATTTCGGGCTGGTGCCCGATCTCGCCGGGAAAGGTCTCGGCCGCTGGCTGATGGCGCACGCGCTCGAACGCGCATGGCGCGCGGGGATCGAGCGCGTGTGGGTCCACACCTGCACGCTCGATCATCCGACCGCGCTCGGCTTTTATCGGCGATCGGGGTTCACCGCGATCCGGCGCACGATCGAAACGTTCGCCGACCCGCGGCTGATCGGCGCGCTGCCGCCCGACGCCGCGCCGCAAATCCCGTGCCTCAAACCTCGCGGTTGAGCGCCAGCGCCTCGCGGTAAAGGGCGACGCGCGCCAGGACCGTCGCGATCAGCGCCGCCGTCAGCGCGGCCGCCGCCATCGCGTCGAGCAGCGCCGCCGTCACCGGGTTCGCCATCGGCGCGCCGCCGAGCATGTGCCCCGCCGCGACGAACGGCCAGGCGGCGAGTTGCCCCCCGAACAGCAACAGCCCGGCGACGCCCATCATCACCATGCCGTTGCCGCGCGTCAGCCGCGCGCTGCGCTGAAGCGCGGGGATCGCGCCGATTGGCTGCTCGGCGGCGATCACCGCGCCGGTCAGCAGCAGCCGCCCGAAGATGTACATCGCCGGTAGCACCAGCACGAAGCCGATCGTCGGCACCAGGAACAGCCCGACCGGCAGCGACACGATCAACGCGGCGAGCAGATAGCGCGGGAACAGCCGCAGCGACCCGGCCAGCGCGACGCCGAGCGGCGGACGATTGGTGCCGAGGTACAGCGACAGCATCACCAGGCTGCCGAACAGCGTCAGGATTTCCGCACCGAACAGCCATGGGCCAAAGGCGCCGAACCAGGCGGTGAACGCCTCGACCCAGCCGCGCACCGCCGCCTCGCTGGTGTCGCCCTCGGGCAGCGCCGGCGCGAGCGGCACCAGCAACAGCGACGCGAATTGCGGCAGGAACACGAACAGCCCCGCCACGCGCAGCAGCAGATCCCAGTCGGTCTTCCACATGGACCACGCGGTGTTGAACGCGCGGGCGACATTCATCTTCATATCGGCATTTTCATAACGGGCATTTCATTCGAGTTCGACGATCGTCTCGCGGACATCGCGCACCGCGACGAACAGCCATGCGGTGAACAGCGTGGCCAGCGCGGTGAAACCGGTCTGGACGAGCGCGACGAGGGTCGTTGTGGTGACGGTGGCGACGGCGACCGTATCGGCGCCCAGCGTGAGCAGGCCGAGCACCGCGCCGAACACCATCTTGGCGGCGAGCGCGGCGACCTGTGAAACGATCAGGTAGAGCAGCACGAGGCCGACCAGCTTGAGCGTCATGCCGCGTGTCAGCGCGAGCGAACGGATCAGCGCCGAGACGCCGCGCCGTTCCCCGACGAGCGCCGCGTTGACCAGCCGTAGCCGCGCGAACACGATCAGCCCGACGACCGCAAAAAGCGCCGAATAAAGCAGGATGAACATCGCGGTCGCGACGTCCATCGGCGGCAGCGAGCCCGCCGGCGTCTGGCCGGGCACGATCCCGCTCATCGCGAAGGCGACGAAGATCGGCATGGCCGCGAGCACCAGCACCGCCATCTCGATCAGCGAGACCAGCACCGCGACCGGCAACCGGCCCGCCCCCGTGCGCGCCGCGGCCTTCCAGCCGCGCGCGCCCAGCACCAGCGCGGTGAGCGCGAGATGCCCCCAGATCGTGACGATCGCGAGCGCGACCGACGCGATGCCGAGCGCGACGTTGCGCGCGCTCATATCGCGCCCGACCAGCGGCATCAGGTTGCTCATCAGCGCCAGCGGCACGAACAGCAGCAGCGCGACGATCGGGATCACCTCCGTCCGGCGTTCCGCGACGAACTCGGATGTCCTGTCCCAAACGGCTTCAAGATTGACCATTGGTTCCCCCCGACCCGCGACGCGCGTGGGCCTGCGTTAGCGCAACGCGCCGATCCTCGCCACTGATCCCGTCCGATCTTGCACTCGGGCGCGCATCGGCGCAATCGCGCGTCATGGATCAGGCCAATACAATCGAGTGGCGTGTCGAGCCGGGCCAAATCGGCTATGAGGACGCCCTCGCGATCATGGAGGCGCGTGCCGCCGCCGTTTCCGCCGGCGAGGCGCGCGAGCTGGTGTGGCTGCTCGAACATCCGCCGGTGTACACCGGCGGCACCAGCGCCGACCCCGCCGAACTGCTCGATCCGCGCTTTCCGGTGGTGAAGACCGGGCGCGGCGGGCGCTTCACCTATCATGGCCCGGGCCAGCGCGTCGGCTATCTGGTGCTCGATCTCAACGCGCGCGGGCGCGACATCCGCCACTTCATCTGCTCGCTAGAAGGCTGGCTGATCGACGCGTTGGGCGCGCTCGGCATCACCGCCTTCCGCGCGCCGGGGCGGATCGGCATCTGGACCCGCGACGGCGGCGAGGAGGCCAAGATCGGCGCGATCGGGGTGCGCGTGCGGCGTTGGGTGACGCTGCACGGGTTCGCGGTGAACCTCGCGCCCGATCTCGCGCACTTCGCGGGGATCGTGCCGTGCGGCATCGCCGAATATCCGGTCACCAGCGCGCGGGCGCTCGGCCGGCCGGGCGATTTCGGCAGTTTCGATGCTGCGCTCGCGGCAGCGTTTCCGGCATTTCTGGAGCGCTTGCGCCGCGGTGCGGAAAACTGTGCTTGAGGGCAAGTGGCTATCCGACTAATGTCCACCCTGATGCGGGTAAATAAGGTCAACCAGACCGCCTAAATCACCTTCTAGGGAGCTTTTCTCATGCGTACCATTCTTTCCAAGATCGCCGCCGTTTCGCTCGCCGCCGCCGCTGCGGTTTCGCTGTCGGCTTGCGGCAAGACCGAGACCCCCGTCGACAACACCACCGTCACGGACCTGAACTCGACCGAGAGCACCGACACGATGTCGGACAACATGACCGCGGTCGACGGCACGATGGCCGACAACGGCGCGATGATGTCGAACGAAGCATCGAACGCGATGTAATCACCGGTAAAACGGTGATGCTTGAGGGCCGTCCGGATCGTCCGGGCGGCCCTTTCGATTCCCGTATGTTTCCCGTCCAAATTCGACGAGACGTTGGTCGCATGCTTAAAAAAGCATTTGGGCTGAAACGCAAAAAGCCGTAATCATGCGAACACGACTGCCATTCAGTGAGAAAAAGATGAAACTGTCCCGTGCGTTAAGCGGATGTGCTGCGATGTATGCGGCGGCGTTTTCCCTGCCCGCCCAGGCACAGTTCTTTTTCACCCCCCACGACATGACCGCGCCGCCGATCACCGGCAGCGAGCCGCGCTATGCGACCGATTTCCCCGGCGCGACGCCGGTCGAGGTGCGTTCGGCGCTGGTTTGGCAGATGCGCGCGGCGCTCAACGTGGCCGCGCTGCAATGCCAGTTCGAGCCGACGCTGATGTCGGTGCCCAATTACAACGCGATCCTGTTCAACCATAAGGACGAGATCAAAAAGTCCTACGACACGCTGACCAAATATTTCATCCGCATCAACAAGACGGTTCGCGCCGGGCAGAACGCGCTCGATCATTTCGACACGCGCAATTATTCGACCTTCACCACCGTTGATGCGCAATATGGCTTCTGTCAGACCGCCGCCCGGATCGCGCTGCGCGCGGCGATCGCGCCGCGCGGACAGTTCAGCAAGATCGCGCTCGAGGAAACCGGCACGCTGCGCAACGCGCTCGTATATTGGGGCGACCAGCGCTTCCCGCGCCACCCCTCGCTGATCGCCGCATCGCGCGTTCCCAATCTCGACCCGCAATGCTGGGGCAAGAAGGGCGAATGGGTCGAGAAGAAATGCGGCCCGATGGACATGAGCCTCGCGAGCAACACCATCGGCACACGCTGACCGCCCGATCCGTTCGCCCTGAACGCACCGAGGGCGAACGGCGGACGGTTCAGCTACCGCAACGTCGCCCAGGTCGGCGCATGGTCGCTGGCCTTCTCACGACCGCGATACGCCTTGTCGACACCGGCATCGACGAGCCGGTCGGCGGCGATCGGCGAAAGCAGCAGATGGTCGATGCGGAAACCCGCGTCGCGCTGCCACGCACCCGCCTGATAATCCCAGAAGGTCCACACCCCGCCCTTGGGATGGCGGGTGCGCAGCGCGTCGGTCCAGCCTTGCGCGACCAGGGCGCGGAAGCCCGCCCGACTCTCCGGCTGCATCAGCGCATCATCCGCCATCGCGCGCACCGAATAGGTGTCGTCGTCATTGGGGATGACGTTGTAATCGCCCGCCAGCACCACCGCCCGCTCCTCGGCAAGCAGCGCACGCGCGCGCGCCGCGAGCCGGTCGATCCAGCGTAGCTTATAGTCGAACTTGGGGCCGGGCTGCGGGTTGCCGTTGGGCAGATACAGCGAGGCGATGACGACGCCGTCCACCTCGGCTTCGAGGTATCGGCTATGATCGTCCTCGGTTTCACCAACGAGGCCGCGCTGGCGCTCGAGCGGGTCGGCGCCCTTCGCCAGCACCGCGACGCCGTTCCAGCTCTTCTGGCCGTGCCACACCGCACCGTAGCCAGCGGCGCGGATTTCGGCGATCGGGAAGGTCTCGTCGCTCGCCTTGAGCTCCTGAAGGCAGACCACGTCGGGCTGCTGCTCGGCGAGATATTCGAGCAGGCGCGGCAGGCGCGCCTTGATCCCGTTGACGTTGTAGGTGACGATCTTCACGTGCGCGGGGCGTCAGATCGAGAAGCTGGCGCCGCAGCCGCAGCCCGAGGCCGCCTGCGGGTTGGTCACGCGGAACGCCGCGCCGCCGAGCTCCTCGACGTAATCCACCGCCGCACCACGCACCAGATCGAGGCTTACCGAATCGACTACCAAGCGTACCGCGCCATTCTCCGCGACGGTATCGTCGCTTTCAACGGCATCCGCGAAACCGAACTTATACTGGAAGCCAGAACAGCCGCCGCCATCGACAGACAGCCGCAGGATCGCCGGTTTGCCCTGTTTGGCGGCGATCGCCGCGACACGGGCGGCGGCGGAGTCGGTGAGGGCGATTTCGGGAGCGAGCGTGGCCATGCGCCTCAGATAAGCGGTGGCCCGGCCAACGGCAACCGCCCGCGACCGAAAAGCGAAGGGCGCCGGTCTCGCGACCGACGCCCTGCGCGGACTGGAAAGCGGGCGGCCCGCCTCAGTCGGTGGATTCGTCCGCCGCGGGGCCGACGCCGACCGGGATCGTCTTGATCGAACGGTCCTGCGCGGCGAGCAGATAATCGGCGTTCTGGAGGAACGGGACCGGATTGACCGCATGCCCGTCGATGCGGACCTCATAGTGAAGATGCGGGCCGGTCGAGCGACCGGTCGAACCGATCAGCGCGATCAACTGGCCGCGATGGACACGGGTGTTGGCGGGCACGAGAATCTTCGAGAGGTGGCCGTAGCGCGTCTGGATGCCCTTGCCGTGGTCGATCTCGACCATGTTGCCGTAACCGCCGGCGCGCTCGGCGCGATCGACATAGCCATCGGCGGTGGCATAGACCGGGGTACCGATCGGGCCGGGGATGTCGACGCCCGCGTGCATCGCCGCGGTGCCGCGGAACGGATCGGAGCGGATGCCGAAATTGCTGGTGTAGGCGAGATGCTCGACCGGCTGGACCGAGGGGATGGCGATCAGGCCATGATCGACCGTATCGAGTTTCTTCCACGTCTGGAACAGCGAGCGGAACTGCACGTCGGCGCGCATGTCGGCGGCGGCATCGGCGCTGTCGGCGGCGCGGGCGACACCGCATGCGGAGAAGCACATCGCAACGCCGGCGACACCCGCCAGCATCGTGAAGGCTTTATCTGCGACGGACTTCCGGGCGGTGAAGAAAGACCCGAGACGCGCGATGAGGTGCGCGCCAGACATAGTGGTAAGTTTGTTCATCTGTCCCCGGCGACCGTTATGCGTATGCCGGAAGACGACGGCACCCGCCCCATGTGTCCGGCTCGCAGCCCCTCCACGTCCGGACGCACAACACCTGCCCTGCTTTGTTATGCGGTAGCAAGCGCCTGATAGTAATCACGCGTCAAACCGGCTGCGTCGCGCGCCGAGTCGTTGAACGGCGGTTTCAGTTCCCCGCGGAAATGCCGCGAAAGCAGCTCTTTCCAATAAGGTTCGGGGGCTATGCCACGGTCGGCGCAACCGGATTCGAACCATTTGGTTCCCATCCTGACGTGGCGAATCTCATCGGCGAAGATCCGGCGAAGGATCGCTGCGGTAGCGCTATCGCCGGCGGCATCGGCGCGCGCGATCATGTCGGGCGTTACGTCGAGGCCGCGCGCCTCCAGCACCATCGGCACGATCGCGAGCCGCGCGAGCGGATCGGCTGCGGTTTCGAGCGCCGCTTCCCATAATCCGTCGTGCGCGGGCAGCGCGCCGTAGCGGCTGCCGAGCGCGCGCAGGCGGCGGTCGATCAGCGCGAAGTGCATCGCCTCGTCGGCGCCGACCGCGAGCCAGTCGGTCGTGAACTCGGGCGCGAAGCGCGCGCCGAACCGGCCGGCCATGTCGAAGGCGAGATCGATCGCGACGAACTCGATATGGGCGAGCGCGTGCAGCAGGGCGATCCGGCCGTGCAGCGAGCCCTTGCCGCGCCTCGGCATCCGATTGGGGGCGAGCAGTTTGGGTTCGGCCGGGCGGGCGGGCCGATCGGGCATCGCGCCGCCATCCACGCTTGCGAATTGGCCGCGCCGCCACCCGCGCGCGGTGGCACGCGCGCGCTTGACCTTGGCCGCTGGATCGGCGGTCTCCAACACCTCGCGGATCGCGGCGGAGACGCTCGGCAGGGTCACCCCAGCGCCCGCGCCGCCGCCAGCACCTGCTCGGCATGGCCCGCGACGCGCACCTTGCGCCACGCCTGCGCGAGCGTGCCGTCGGCGGCGAACAGGAAGGTCGCGCGTTCGACGCCCATATAGGTGCGGCCGTACATGCTCTTTTCGACCCACACGCCGAACGCCTCCATCACGAGATGCGCCTCGTCGCTGGCGAGCGGCACGGTCAGATCATATTTGGCGGCGAACTTGGCGTGCTTTGCGGGCGTGTCCGGCGAGACGCCGAGCAGCTCGACGCCGGCGGCGCGAAAGTCGGGCAAGAGCGCGCTGAAGTCCTGCGCTTCGCGGGTGCAGCCGGTGGTGTCGTCCTTGGGATAGAAATAGAGCACGAACGGCGCGCCGACCTTGTCGCACAGCCGCAGCACCGCGCCGTCCGCGCCGGCCAGTTCGAGATCGGGGAGCGCGTCACCCTGTTCAATCGCCATCATCGTCTCCTGTCGCCACGCTGGCCAGACATGCGACGACCTCCTGCCGGGTCGCGGCGAAGCTGGCAACCACCGCATCCCAATCCGCCATGCCTAGCGCGCGGGCGATCAGCGCCTGCGTCGGCGGCGGCGGCGTTTCCGCATCGGGTGCGACCAGCCGGAGCGTCACGATCAGGCGGGTGAGGAACTGTTCGGCCGCGATCAGCCCCGCCGGGGCGAGCCCCTGCCCCACCAATGCGGCGATGGCGCGGCCGAGATCGGTATCGAAGCCGGTACGCCGGGTGAGTTGGAGGATGTGGACCGCGAATTCCAGATCGACGAGGCCGCCGGGGAGCAGCTTGGCGTCGAGCGGACCGGTCGGCGGCTTGTGCTTGGCCATTTCGGCGCGCATGCCCCGCGCCTCAGCCGCCACATCGCGCTCGGGCCGCTCGCCGCGCAGCACCGCGTCGATCACCGCCGTCACCGCGCCGCGCGCTTGCGGAGAGCCGAACACCGGCCGCGCGCGGGTGAGCGCCATATGCTCCCATGTCCACGCGCTCTCGCGCTGATAGCGCGCGAAGCCGTCGAGCGAGACGCTGAGCGGCCCCTGCGTCCCCGACGGGCGCAGCCGCGTGTCAACATCATAGAGCGGCCCGAATGCGGTCGCGGCGGACAGCGCGCTCGTCACGCGCTGCGCGAGGCGATTGTAGTAGAGGACCGCGCCGAGCGGCTTGGGACCGTCGGATTCGGCACGGTAATCGCCGGTGAAGAGATAAACGAGGTCGAGATCGGACGCATGGGTAAGCACGCCCCCGCCGAGCCGGCCGAACGCGAGGATGACCAGTTCGCTTGCCGGCACCACGCCATGCGCGGCGACGAACTCGGCGATGGTCGCCGCCGCCAGCACCTCGATCGCCGCCTCCGCGACGCGCGCATAGCCGGCCCCCACCTCCAGCGGATCGCTGACGCCCGCGACGATCTGCGTGCCGAGCGCGAACCGCTTTTCACCGACGATGCGGCGGACATGATCGAGCCGCGCCTGATAATCGCTGCCGCCGCGCATTTCGGCGGCGAGCGCGGCGACATCGCCGACCGGGCCGAGCGCGCTCGCGTCGATCAGCCCGTCGATCAGTTCGGGCCGGCGCGCCAGCGCATCCGCGAGCGTGGACGCATGACTGAGGATCAGCGCGAGCAGCCGCGCGAGCGCGGGACGCGCCTCCAGCAAGCGGAAGAAGTTGATCGCGCTGGACAGGTGCGAGAGCATCGTGTCGAGCCGCGCGATCGCGACGCCGGGATCGGGTGCGCGGCCCAGCGCCTCGATCAGCCCCGGCAGCACCGCCTCCAGCGCCGAACGCGCGGCTTCGCTGCGCAGCGCCGGATAGGTGCCCGCGCGCCATTGCCCGATCGCCCGCGCCGCCGCGGCCGGATCGACGAAACCGGCAGTGGCCAGTTGCGCGGCGAGGTGAGCGGCATCGAACGACATCGCATCGCCCTCGGGTGGGTCGAGCGCGTCGTAGCTGGCGCCAACGCGCGCGACATGGGGGCGTAGCAGCGCAAGCAGCGCCGCCCCGTCGCCGAGGCCGTGCAGGCGCGCGAGCGCGTCCAGCGCATCGCCTTGCGGCAAGTGATGTGTCTGACGATCCTCGACCATCTGGACGCGATGCTCGAGCGTGCGCAGCAGGACGTAAGCCTCCGACAGCGTCGTTGCCTCGTCCCGGCCGATCCGGCCGGCGTTCGCGAGCGCAGCCAGCGCATCGCGCGTCGCCGGCGCGCGCAACGCGGGATCGCGCCCACCGTGGATCAACTGGTGAATCTGCGCAAAGAATTCGATCTCGCGAATGCCGCCGCGCCCGCGCTTGAGATCGAAGCCCGCGCCAAACGCCTGCCCGCGCGCATGATGATCGCGGATGCGGCGCGAGATGCCGCGAATCTCCCCGATCGTGCCGAAATCGAGCGCGCGCCGCCAGATGAACGGCTGGATCGCGCCGAGAAAGCGCGCGCCCAACGCAAGGTCGCCCGCAGCCGCGCGCGCACGGATGAACGCGGCGCGCTCCCACGGAAGCGCGAGCGATTCGTAATAGGAGATCGCGGCATCGACGGGCAGCGCGATCGGGGTCGCTTCGGGCGACGGGCGCAGCCGCAGATCGACGCGCAGCACATAGCCGTCGCCGTCGCGCGCCTGGAGCAGTTCGACCACGCGCCGCGCGATGCGCACCGCCGCCTCGCCGACATCCTCGCGCGGGCGGCACGGCAGCGTTGCGGGATCGAAGATCAGAATCGGATCGATATCGGACGAATAATTGAGTTCGCGGCTCCCCTGTTTGCCGAGCGCGATGGCCGCGAAGCCGCGCGGCTCGGCCTCGGGCGTGCGTTCGGCGATGGCCGCGCGGATCGCGGCGTCGAGCGCGCGATCGGCGAAATCGCTCAGCGCGTGGGTCACCCCCGTGAGATCATAGACGCCGGCGAGATCGGCGATCGCGACAATCAGCGCGAGCCGTCGCCGCTCGCGGCGCAGCCGGGTCGCGATCGGCAAGCCGGTTTCGGACACCGCGACCGCATCGAGCGCTGGGAGCACGCCTGCGGCGAACTGCTCGGCGAGATCGGGTTCGCGCTGCAGCGACAGCGCCAGATACGGCGCATATGCGCGCGCACGCCCGAGCGCATCGATGACGTTGGAGGCTCGAACCGTGTCCTGCATGTTACGCCATCGGTTTCATGTTGCCGTTTCGTGGCGGAAAGCAACAAATTCGCTGTTGATTGGTTTTTATCGTCATGACGATGAAGTCAAACCATACCACAGGGACCGCGACGCCGATGCGCTTCGCCATCCCGACCCCGCGCCGCAGCGACGCGATCAGCGGCGCGCTTCGCTGCGCGTTCGAAGCGCCCGCCGACGAGCGCGACTTCATCATGCTGCTTCATCATATCGATCATGCCGACGAGATGATGCGGCGGATCTGAACGAACGGCCGCCCGTCGGTCAGGCGTCGCGATCGCGGCTCAGATCGTCGACCTCGCCCATGATCGTGTCAAGCGCGGTCATGCCGGGTTCGTTGCTGTGGGTGCGGCGCGACGGCAAGCTATTGTCGCTCATCAGCGCCTCGAGCGCGACGCGGCCGCGCGCGACGCGGCTCTTGATCGTGCCGACCGCGACGCCGCAGATTTCGGCCGCTTCCTCATAAGCGAAGCCACCCGCGCCGACCAGGATCAGCGCCTCTCGTTGCGGCTGCGGCAGATGCAGCAACGCGCGCTGCATGTCGCCGAGCTCGACGTGGCGATCCTGGCTCGCGGGCGCGGCGAGAATCCGGTCGGCGACGAGATCGTCCCACTCGCCCTTGAAGCGCGCGCGGCGCATCTGCGAGAGATAAAGGTTGCGCAGGATGATGAAGGTCCAGGCGCGCATGTTGGTGCCCGCCTGAAAACGCTGGCGCGCCGCCCACGCCTTCATCAGCGTTTCCTGCACCAGATCGTCGGCGAGATCGCGGCTGCCCGACAGCGAGCGACCAAACGCGCGCAGATGCGGGATCACTTGCGCGAGCTGCGCCTTGAAGTCCTTATCGGAGAGCGCGACGTGCTCCACCGCGGCGGGGGCTTCCTCGTCATCGGTATCGCGAGCGTCAGTCATCAACATCCGTTTCCATTCCCGGTACACAACATGGTGATGGGGGCGTGCAAAGTCCATCCACTGTTCAGGCGCCAATCCCGCACGGAACTGGCCCTAACGACCGCCCCATAGCAGAACGATCGCAAACAGCACGATGACAAGAATCAAGGATATACCCAGAACATAGCGCGTGACGTGCGGGGTCGCCCCACTGCGCGCCTCGGTTCCACTGATCTCGGTGGGGTCTTCTTCCTGGGCCATGCGGGTTTCAACCGACGAAAACCGTTTTGGCTCCGTACTGGTTGGAACCCGCGTAAAAAAATCAGGCCGGTACGGTCGCCGAATCGAAGAACAGCGCCTGGCTGATCGCCGCCTTCACCGTCGAGCGCTGGAACGGCTTGGTGATGAGGAAGGTCGGCTCGGGCCGTTCACCGGTCAGCAGCCGCTCGGGGAAGGCGGTGATGAAGATCACCGGAACCGAGAACTCGGCGAGAATGTCCTTCACCGCGTCGATGCCGGAGCTGTCGTCGGCGAGTTGGATGTCGGCGAGAACAAGGCCGGGGCGATCCTCCATCGCGAGCGCCACCGCTTCGTCACGCGTTACCGCGACGCCGGTGACGTCGTGGCCGAGATCGCGCACGATCGTCTCGATATCCATCGCGATGATCGGCTCGTCCTCGATGATGAGGACGCGGCTGCGGGTTTGCTTCTCGATTTCGGTGAGCGCCTCGGCGACGAGTGCCTCGACCTCATTGACATCGACGTCGATCAGATAGGCGGCGTCCTCGGGCGTGAAGCCCTCCATCGCCGTGAGCAACAGCGCCTGGCGCGACAGTGGCGTCATCCGCGCGAGGCGCGCGCGGGCGATCGCCTCGGCATCGGCCTGCGGATCGACATTCGCCTCGTCGGCGGCCTCGTCATAATTCGCCGAGGTCCAGATCGCCTGGAACATGCGGTACAACCCGAGCCGCGGATCGACATCGCGGGGGAATTCGGCCGGCGCGGCGACGATCGCCTCGAGCGTGGCGCGCACGTAGCGATCGCCCTGCGCCTGGCTGCCGGTCAGTGCGCGCCCATAACGCCGGAGGAAAGGGAGATGGGGTGCGAGCTGTTGTCCTAGCGACATGACTGTCGTTGTCCTCCGTGAGATAAGGCCGCCCCTTCTGGAAGCGCGGGGTCGGCAATGCAACGCGAAACGGGCGGAAAACGACGCCCCGGCTTTTTCGCATCGCAGGTGGAACAATCAAAGCGCTCTTTGGTTTCATTGCCGCTACACGACGTGTACTAACCACCGCTTCCAGCCGAAAACCGGCTGGCCATGTTTCGAAAACCCGGCGTTGCCGGATGCCAAAGGGGACGACATTGCGTTCGGGCGACGAGTCTTCAAAAAAGCCGCCGGCCGCGCGTGCGAAGGTACAAAGCAAGGATCGCGACATGGGCGCGGCCCTTCGCAGCGTATATGAGAAAACGGTCGAAGAAACGATCCCGCCCGAGATGCTCGATCTTCTGGGCAAGCTCGACTGACGTCATGGACCAGGAAGCCGGCGCATCCGCGGCCAGTCCGACGGAGCAGCGCCGCCTCGCCGAGCGTCTCCCGACCGGGGCCAAGGTCTTTCTGATCCTGAGCGCAGCGCTGCTGCCGCTCGCGATCATTGCCTTCTTCGCTTCGCTGCGCACCACCCAGATCGCCGACGACAGCACGCGTGCGGCGCTTCGGATCGCGTCGGTCGAGAGCGCGCGCAAGGTCGGCATCGAACTGATCGGTGACATGACGGCACTTCGGGTCGCGCTCAACGCGCTCGACACCGACGCCGCCGACGCGCCGAGCTGCGCGCGCGCGCAGGGCGTGTTCGCACCGCAGGTGGCGAGCGGGTCGCGTTTCGTGATCTCGGATGCGAAAGGCCGCCCGATCTGCGGCGCCGCCCTGCCCGACGGCATTTCCGTCAAACCCTCACGCGCCGAGCCGATCGCCGCGCGGGTGATTCCCGGGCGCGGCGTCACGCTGGCGATCTCGGGGGCGACCTCGGGCAATCGCGGCCGCACGCATGCGGAGGCGTTCTTCCCGGCATCCTTCCTCGCGCGCACCGCCAAGCCGAGCGCCTTCGCACCGGACTATGAGGCGCAGATCCTCGGCGGCGGGGAGACGTTGACGCTGTTCGATCTGCCGCCGCGCGAAGCACTCGAACGGCGCGGCACGCTCCGCATCGATCTCGGCATCGGCGACCTCGTCTTGCAGACGCGCGCGCGCAGCGCTCCGATCACCTCGCCGGTGCTGATCGCGATGCTGCTGCCGATCGTGATGTGGGCCGCCGCCGCCGGCATCGCCTGGCTGGTGGTCGATCGCCTGCTGATCCGCCCATTGCGCAGCCTGCGCGCCAGCGTCGCCTCGTTCACCCCCGGCGAGGAGATCAACCCCGACGCGATCACGCTGCTGCCCGCGCAGGAGATCCGCGAACTGGGCGACACGTTCCGCGCCATCAGCCGCACCGTGGCCGAGCATGAGGCGGGGCTGGCCGAAGGATTGGTGCGCCAGACCAAGCTGACCCGCGAGGTGCATCACCGCGTAAAGAACAACCTTCAGGTGATCTCGAGCCTCATCAACTTCCACGCGCGCGGCGCGCGCAGCGCGGAGGCGACCGCCGCCTATGCGTCGATCCAGCGCCGCGTCGATGCGCTGGCGGTGGTGCATCGCCACCATTTCGCCGAACTGGAGGTCAATCGCGGCCTGTCGCTGCGTTCGGTGATCGGCGAACTCGCCTCGAACATCCGCGCGACGGCACCGGAGGGAGCGACCAAGCTCAGCATCGCGATCGAGATCGCGCCGGTGCTGGCGACGCAGGACATCGCCATCGCGATATCCTTCCTCGTCACCGAGATCGTCGAGCTGTCGATGACGTCGAACCCGTCGGCGCCGATCCGCATCTCGGTGCGCGAGGGCGATACGCCCGACCGCGCGATCCTGCGCGTCGTGTCGCCGGGCCTGATCGACGGCGACGCGTTGCAGACGCTGATCGCCGAACGCTATGGCCGCGTGATCGAGGGCCTGTCGCGTCAGTTGCGATCGAAGCTGCATTACGATCCCTTCGTCGGCGCTTATGAGATCGCGGTCGCGATTACCGGCCGCGACTGATCGGCTTGCGAAGAGCGCGAACAAAACCCTTTTAATGAATCGCTTTTTTCTCGGCGCCCCCGGAACCCGATCTGACAAGCGACGTTCTACACCTCGGATAGCGACTTTATGCCCCCCCCGCTCTCGCTATCCAAGACACGGGTCTGGAAGCGCCACCCTCCCCCCCCCCGGTGGCGCTTCCAGACCCACAATCGTTTTGGGGCATTGACCTTTTGATACTGATGGCAAGCCGCCCAAATCGTTCTTCTCACGGAACGGACGGTGCCGCCGATCATTATCCAAACGGAAGGTGTTTTCTTCCAGAGGTCAGGAGATACTCAAATGCGTAAGCTCGTCGGATTGGCGCTGGTCGCCGGTGCATTGCTCGTCAGCGCCTGCAACACGGTCGAAGGCGCAGGCAAGGACGTCAGCTCGGCGGGTGACGCCGTCGCCAAGACCGCACACGACACGAAGTAAGTTTCGCCCCGTGCCGCCGGACGGTTTCGCGATCCTTGATCGGCGAAACCGGTCCGGATTGGCTGGGACTATCGTCCGCGCGCAAGCGGACGAATACGGACCGCGCGCGGCGGGACGCGCCGAGAGCTCCCGCCCCCGCTAGAACCCGTCGGGCAAATCGATCTGCCCCACCCACTCGCGATAGCGCGAGGCCGCGTAACGATCGGTCATCCCCGCGATGAAATCCGCGATGTGGCGGCTGCGCCACGGCTCTTCCGCAGGCAACCGCGTCGCCCATTCCGCGGGCATCAGATCGGGCGCGTCGCGATAGGCGGCGAACAGCCCGGCGACGATCTTCTCAGCGGCGTCCGCCGCTTCGAGCTGGCGCGGATGATAATAGAGATTTGCGTACATGAAGCGCTTGAGATCGCGCTCCTCCTCACGCAGTTTGGGCGAGAACGCCGCGAGGCAGCGCCCCACCGCGCGCACATCCGCGGCGCTCTCGACGCGATGTTCGGCAACGAGGCGCTGGGTCTCGGCGATCAGGTCGTTGACCATCACGCCGATCTGGCTGCGGATCAGCTCGCCCGTCAGCCGCGCGGGCGCGACATCCTCGAACCGCGCGCAGGCCCCGGCCCAGTTGCGCGCCACCAGCGGCACCTCCAGCAACTGATCGAGCGTGAGCAGCCCGGCGCGCAGGCCGTCATCGATATCGTGATTGTCATAGGCGATATCGTCGGCGATCGCGGCGACCTGCGCCTCGAGCGACGACCATTGGCCCAATTCGAGCGGGAACATCGCATCAGCCTCGGCGAGTGCCCAGCCCGGACGGGTGATCGGCCCATTGTGCTTGGCCAACCCCTCCAGCGTCTCCCACGAGAGATTGAGGCCCCGCCAGCGCGGATAGGGGCTGTCGATCCACATCAGCGCGCGCAAGGTGTTGCCATTATGGTCGAACCCGCCCGCCTCCGCGAGCGCGGCGCTCAGCGCCTTCTCACCCGCATGGCCGAACGGAGGATGGCCGATATCGTGCGCGAGCGCGAGCGCCTCGGTGAGATCCTCGTTGAGGCCGAGCACGCGCGCGATCGTCCGCGCGATCTGCGCGACTTCGAGGCTGTGCGTCAGGCGGACGCGGAAATGGTCGCCGTCGGGCGCCATGAACACCTGGGTCTTGTGGCGCAACCGGCGGAAACTGATCGAATGGATGATGCGGTCGCGGTCGCGCTGGAACGCGTCGCGCGGGCCGCGCAGATCGCCACCCGCTTCGGAGTGGAGCCGGCCACGGCTGTGCGCCGGGTCCGAAGCGAGGAAGGCGAGCGGCTGCGCCCCGACGCGCATGCTCATTTGGCGGGCAGCTTGCTGATCTTCTGGCCGGCATCGCTCGTGAAGAGGAAGCCCGACAGCCCTTCCTTCGCGAGCTTGTTGACGAACGCCTGCGCCTCCGATTCCGACGCGAACGGGCCGGTCAGGATACGGTTGGTGGCGCGGAGCGGGGTCGACCAGCCTTGCCGCCCCTTGAACACTGCCGGCTGATCGGCACGCAGCTTGTTCCACTGCTTGGGCAGATCGTGCTCATTGGCGCCGCCCGAGACCTGCACCCAGACACGCGAGGGTTCGAGGATCTTGGGGTCTTTCTTTTTCGCCTCGGCGAGCTTCTTGGCCTCGGCGGCCTTTTTCGCGTCAGCGGCTTTCTTGGCGTCGGCAAGCTTTTTCGCGTCCGCCGCCTTCTTGGCGTCGGCGGCGGCTTTGAGCTCGGCGGCCTTGGCGTCGGCTTTCTTCTTGGCTTCGGCCTTTTCGTCGATCACCGGCGCGTCGGGCTTTTTGTGGACCGGCTCGACCCTGGCGATCTCGACCGGCGCGGCCTTCACCGGTTCGGCGGTCGCGATCGGTGCGGGCGCGGGCCTCACGAGAGGAGCGACGCCGAGTTCGGCGCCCGGTACGCCGATCTTCGCAACGATGCCCGACAGGATCGCGTCCTCCCCTTGCGCCTTCACGGCGTTGACCGACGCGCTACGGGCGTCCTGGACCGGCGCCGGCGTTGTCACCGCCGGAGCCGGGGTGGCTGGACTAAGCGCGCGGGGACTGGCGGTGGCGGGCGTCGGCACGGCGGTCACGCTCGCCCCGGCGGCGGGTTGCGCACGCGCGCTGCTCGTCGATGCGCCTGCTGGCGTGGCATCCACACGCGTCACGGCTTCGGCGGGCGGCGTGGCCGGCACGTACACCGGCGCCGGCGCACGCGGGGCCGGTACCGTCGCAGACGGGAGCGGCTGGGGCTGCAACGGCGCGAGCGGCATCACGCGCCCGCCCGCCGGCCGCACCGGCTGATACGAATGCGTCTCGGTCGCGCGCGCCGGCGGCGCGGTGACGGACCGGGTCTCGGTCGCCGGCACGGTCTGGGCCGTCGCGGCGGCGGACGCACGGTTGGCCTGGGCGACCGCGCTGTTACCGGATGAATATGTGTTCTGCGTATAGGTGTTCGGCCGATACGGGCTCGGCGTGTAAGCGCGCGGCGTCGGCAGCGGCTGCACGTAATAGCCGTTTTGCGCGGTTGCGGTGCGACGCGCCGCCGTCGAATCGACATAGGCGGGGGGAGCCGGCAACGGCAGCGCCACGGGCGGGGGCGCCGTCTGTACCGCGAGCTGGACCGGCTCGCGACGGCCGCGCTTGCGCTTGGCCGGCTTGGCCGGGCTGGCCTCCTCGACACGTGTGGGCTTCTCGCGTGCCTTGGCGGCGGCCGCCAGCTCGACCGCATCGGGGTCCGGGCCGAGCGGCGGCAACGCGGGGACGAGGCGCGCGTCGGCGATCCGCACCGGTGACGGGCGGATCTCGCCGAAATGCACCGCGAAAGCGCGATCGACCGGCGACAGCGCGGCGAGGCGATCGAAGAACGGCTGCAGCCCTTGCGAAAGGCCGGCCGGCATCATCGTGGTCGCGATCTTCTCGGCATCGGCCTTCTCGCCGCTCATCGCGAGGATGAAGGCCCGCGCGCGCCACGCGCCGCGGTCGCTCTTGCGCAGCAGCGGATCGAGCAAGGCGAGCGCCTCGTCGCGCTTGCCCGAAATACCGAGCGACAGCGCGTAGCGGCGGGTCGTCTCGTCGTTCGGGCCGTTCTTGAGCGCGAGGCGATAGTCGCGCTGCGCGCGCTCCTGCTCACCGATCAGATCGAAGGCGAGGGCGCGATCGGCCGCGAAGGTGGCGACGCGGCCGCCATAGCCTTCGGCTTCCGAAAAGCGACGCAGCGCCTCGCCGGGGCGCTCGGCCTGCACCAGCAGCACGCCCAGCCCCGCCTTGATGCGCGCATTGTGCGGATCGATTCGCTCGGCGCGCGCGAAGAAGCTGGCGGCGGCGGTGGGATCGTCGAGCTTGAGCGTGAGTTCGCCAGCGCGGATCAGGGCGTTGAGGTCTTGCGGGTTGGACGCGAGCGCGCGCACCTGATCGGCGAGCGCATCGGCATCGCCGGGCGCGGGCAGCGGCTGGATGAACTGCGCGGCGAGCGGCGAGGTGGACGCGAGCGCAAGCGCCAGCGCGAAGGAACGGAATCGTCGCACGCGGGCAGTGCCGGTCATCATTTTCACGCGAATTGCACCATTTGCTCCGTTCGTCCCGAGCGCACCCGGGGACGTGCCCAAGCGCCATGCCCGGCGTCCCGACTCGCTCGACACGAACCGCTGGCAAAGCGCAATTGGAAACAAGCCGCACCTAAGCGCAAATGCGACTGAACAGGAGCTGTATTGCGACGATCCGGTTCGCGCGGACGACGCGGCACGCCGGCAAGGGCGCGCCGCGCGTCACATCACTGATTGTTCTGACGGTGCAGGAAGCGCGGAATCTCGACGGCGTCCTTGTCGGCACCTTCGTCCTCGCGCGCCGCGCCGCGCGACACGCTCGACATGCGCTCGAACAGCGTGCCGCCGAGCTTCACACGCGGTGCCGGCGGGGTCGGCTCGGTCGCGGCCACCTCGGGCGCATTGCCCGACGAGAGCCAGCGGCGACGGCCCTGAGCCTCGGTGGGCTCGCCCGCGTCGTCGCCGAACACCAACGGCGCGGCGGGTGCCGGTGCGGGCGTCGATGGGACTTGGGTGTCGCTGCCGAGGATGAGTTCATCGGCTTCTGCCGGCGCGGGCGCCGGCGCTTCGGTCCGCGGTGTCGGCGTTTCGGCGCGCGGCGCCGGCTCGACGGGAGCGGGCGCCGGCTCTGGCGCGGCGGCGACCGGCTCGGCCGCGCGGGTCGATCCGAAGCTGAACGAGCGCGACGCAGGTGCCGGTGGCGCGGTCTGCGCCTCGGCTTCGATGCCGGTGGCGACGACCGAGACGCGGATCTTGCCTTCGAGTTCGGGATTGAACGCCGAACCCCAGATGATGTTGGCGTCCTCATCGACCAGCTCGCGAATGTGGTTCGCGGCCTCGTCGACTTCGAGCAGGCGCATGTCGTCGCCGCCGGTGATCGAAACGATCACACCCTTGGCGCCCTTCATGCTGACGCCGTCGAGCAGCGGGTTGGCGATCGCCTTCGATGCGGCCTCGATCGCGCGGTTGTCGCCCTCGGCCTCGCCGGTGCCCATCATCGCCTTGCCCATCTCCTGCATCACCGAGCGAACGTCGGCGAAGTCGAGGTTGATGAGGCCGGGCATCACCATCAGATCGGTGATGCCGCGTACGCCCTGCTGGAGCACTTCGTCGGCCATCTCGAACGCCTGTTTGAACGTGGTGTTCGCATTGGCGACGAGGAACAGATTCTGGTTGGGGATGACGATCAGCGTATCGACGTACTTCTGGAGTTCCTCGATGCCTGCGTCGGCGCTCTTGGCGCGGCGGTTGCCCTCGAACGCGAACGGTTTGGTGACGACGCCGACGGTCAGGATGCCCATGTCGCGCGCGGCCTTGGCGATGACGGGCGCGGCACCCGTGCCGGTGCCGCCGCCCATGCCGGCGGCGATGAAGCACATATGCGAACCCTGGAGCAGCTTGGCGACCTGGTCGATCGTTTCCTCAGCCGCCGCGCGGCCGATCTCGGGCCGGGAGCCCGCGCCGAGGCCTTGGGTGATCTTCGCGCCAAGCTGAATCTTGGTCTCCGCGCTGGACTGTTTCAGCGCCTGCGAATCCGTATTCGCGACGAAGAAATCGACGCCCTGCACATCGGCGCGCATCATGTTGGCGATGGCGTTGCCGCCAGCCCCGCCGACGCCGATCACCGCGATCCGCGGCGTGAGTTCATCCACTTCGGGCGCAAGAAATTCGATACTCATTCTACGGTCTCCTGCGCGCCTCCCCACAACACTTGGCACGCTATACGCTTAACTATCCTGCACCATCGAATGCTGCGGTTCCAGCCCGAATGCTGCGCGGAGTCGCAATTCTTTAATAATTCGCCCGCGCCGCCGCCATCATCCGGCGGAAGATCGCGAAGCCCTTGGGACGATGCACCGTCTGGTGCCCGCGCGGCAAAGCGCGCAAATCGACCGGATCGGACGCGGCATAGAAAGCGAGGCCCGCGAGCGTCGCGAACGCCGGCCCGGAATGCGCTTCCGGCAGCGCCGACAGGCCGCGCGGGCGACCGACGCGCACCGAACGGCCGAGCGCGGCCTGGGCATAATCGGCGATGCCGTTCAGTTCGGCGCCGCCGCCGGTCAGCACGACCTGCCGCCCGACCGGACCTTCGAACTTCAGCTCGACCAACGCCTTGCGCACCTCGCCGATGAGATGATCGAGCCGCTGGCGGATCACGCCGATGAGCTGCGCGCGGGTGATGCGCGTGCCGTCGCCCTGTCCGTCCTCGGACGAGATCGGCGCGACGTCGATCATCTCGTGATTGTCCCGAGGCGACGCGTTGGCCGAGCCGTGGACGCACTTCATCCGCTCGGCGTGGGCGCGGCGCGTGCCGAAGGCGGAGGCGATGTCGTCGGTGATGTCGGCGGCGCCAATCGGGATCGAGGTCAGCCCGACCAGCATCCCGCCCGCGAACAGCGAGACATTGGTGATGCCCGCGCCCAGCTCGACCAGCGCGACGCCAAGCTCGCGCTCTTCATCGGAGAGGCAGGCGAGTCCGGTCGCCACCGGCGAGGCGATGATCGACTTCACCTCCAGATGCGCGTTGGCGACGCACAGCCCGAGGTTGCGCACCGGCGACCCGTCCGCCGCGACAACGTGGATATGGACGCCGAGCCGGTCGGCATGCAGCCCGAGCGGGCGCTTGACGCCGGTCAGCCCGTCGAGCGTGTAAAGCGCGGGCTGCGCGTGCAGCACGATCCGCCCGGCTGGGTCGATCGAATCGCGGCCTGCTTGCAGCAGTGCGTCGATATCGGCCTGCTCGACACGGTGCCCGCCAAGTTCGAATTCGACCGAGGCGACATCGGAGACGAGGCCGCCCGCCGAGAAGCTGACCCAGACATTCTCGATATTGGTGCCGGCGATCCGCTCGGCCTGCTCGACCGCCTCGCGCACCGCCGCCTCGGTCGCGGCCGCGTCGGCGATATAGCCGCGTTTGACGCCACGGCTCTCGCGCTGGCCGGTGCCGAGCACGATCAGCTCACCGCCGTCGCCCTTCTGCGCGATCATCGCCGAAACCTTCGACGAGCCGATGTCGAGGGCGGTAATCAGTCCTTCCGGTGCGATCTTCGCCATACGCTGTACCCCTGCTTGCCCCAACTAGCCCTGCGCGAACGGTAGCGCGGCCGCCCTCGCTTCGGTAGCATTCGATTTCGGCTTGGCTGGCTGCGCGATGGCGGGTGTCGGCAGTGCACCGCCGGCGGTATCGCCTGGCTTGCGTGCCACCAGCCGCGCCGGATCGCGCATGTCGAAGCCGACCCAGCCCTTGCCGAGCAGCGGCTGGACGCCGTCCATCTGCGCGAATTTCACCAGGGCACGCGCGGCGGCATCATCGCCTTCGGGCAATTCGAGCGTCTCGCCGCTGTCGAAGGTCAGGTTCCAGCGCCGGTTGCCGACCCAGATCGCCGCCTTGACCTGCGGGCGCAGCGCCGGCGCGGCGGCGAGCAGATGATCGTACGACTCCTGCTGTTCGTTGGCATGATCGCCGACCACGAGCGGCAGATCGGGCATCGCATCGGGCTGCACCGGCTCGAGATAGGTGCCGTTGGCGGCGATCAGCGCGAGTTGGCCCTTGTTCTGCCAGACCGCGGCGGGCGTGCGCTCGACGATCTGGACGAGCAGGGTATCGGGCAGGCGGCGCGAGACGTGCGCATCCTCGATCCAGCCGCTGTGCGCGACCAGCCGCTCGCGGGTCTTTTCGAGATCGACCAGCGGCATCGCCAGCGAGGGCTGTTCAAGCGCGATCTTGTAGATCGTGTTCTGGTCCATCCGCGCGAGCCCGGTGATCTGGACGTTGTTGACGCGGAAGCCCGCCTCGCCGATCCCCTCGCCCACCGCCGTGCCGACCGCGCCGGGGATACCCATCCACACCCCCATCGCCAGCACGCCGCCGCACACGATCGCGACGATCGTCCAGGTCGCGATGCGGGTGAGCGTCGCCTCGCTGACCGGGAGCGCGGCGATGATCCGGTCGATGATCGAGACCTTGGGCGCCTTGCGGCGCTTCTGCTGGACCGGGCGGCGCGGAGTACCGCGTTTGATGGTCTTGCTGGTCACGGCGCGGCGCCCGCAAGGGCTTCGTCGACGATCGCCTCGACGAGATCGGCGTAGCTCATGCCGATGTGGCGCGCCTGTTCGGGGACGAGGCTGAGCGGCGTCATGCCGGGTTGGGTGTTGACTTCGAGCAGGAACAGCCCGTCGACGCCACACTCGTCGTCCCAGCGGAAATCGGAGCGCGACGCGCCCTTGCAGCCGAGCACACGGTGCGCTTCGAGCGCGATTCGCTTGCAGGCGTCGGCCACGTCATCGGGGATCTGCGCGGGGCAGATGTGCTCGGTCAGGCCCTCGGTATATTTCGCGTCGAAATCATACCAGCCGTTCTTGGGCCGCAGTTCAGTGACGCCGAGCGCCTGCCCGCCCAGCACCGCCGTCGTCAGTTCCCGGCCACGAATGTACGGCTCGGCGAGCAGTTCGTCGAACTCGGTCCAAGGGCCGGCGACATCGCGGCCGATCGGATTGCCGTAATTGCCCTCCGCCGTGACGATCGCGACACCGACCGACGAGCCTTCGTTGACGGGTTTCAGCACATACGGGCGCGGCAGCGGATCGGCTTCGTACAACGTCTCGGACTTGACGATGCGGCCGCCCGGCATCGGGATGCCGGCGGGGACGAGCAGCAGCTTGGTGAGTTGCTTGTCGATCGCGATCACCGAAGTGGCGAGGCCGCTGTGGGTGTATTTCAGGCCCATCAGATCGAGCATGCCCTGCACCGATCCGTCCTCGCCGGGGGTGCCGTGGAGCGCGTTGAAGACGATGTCGGGCCGTGCGGCGGCGAGCTTCGCCGCCACGTCGCGGTCCATGTCGATCCGCGTGACGCGGTGGCCGCGCGATTCGAGCGCGTCGGCGACGCCGGTGCCGGACATCAGCGAGACCTCGCGCTCGGCCGACCAGCCGCCCATGAGGACGGCGATGTGGGGGGGGGCGGTCATGCACGCGTCTCCACATCCGTCATCCCAGCGCAAGCTGGGATCTCTCGCGACAGACGCGCTACACGCACAACGAGATGCCAGCTTCCGCTGGCATGACGGTGGTTGGCGCCGCTCACTTGGCCACCCCCACCCGCTGTATCTCCCACTCCAGCGTCACGCCCGAATGCGCCTTCACCCGTTCGATCACATCGTCTCCCAAGGCTTCGATGTCACTGCTCGTCGCGTCGCCGAGATTGAGCAGGAAGTTGCAATGTTTCTCGCTCACCTGCGCGTCGCCGTGGCGCAGGCCGCGACAGCCGGCGGCGTCGATCAATTCCCACGCCTTATGGCCGGGCGGGTTCTTGAAGGTCGAGCCCCCCGTCTTCGAGCGCAGCGGCTGCGACGCCTCGCGCGCTGCGGCGATGCGCAGCATCTCGCCCTGGATCACCGCGGTCTGCTCGGGGTGGCCCCGGAAGGTCGCGCTCACCACGATCGCGCCTTCGGGCAGCGCGCTATGGCGATAGGTGTAGCCGAGATCCTTGAGCGCCAGCGTGGCGCGCTCGCCCGAGCGCAGCACCACGTCACACGCGACGAGGATGTCCTTGACCTCGCGGCCATAAGCGCCGCCATTCATCCGCACGAACCCGCCGACCGTGCCAGGGATCGAGCGCAGGAACTCGATACCGCCGATGCCGGCGTCGCGCGCCTTGGACGAGACGAGGATGCCTGTCGCGCCGCCGCCGCAGCGCAAGCTGGTCGCGTCGATCTGCTCGACGGTCGCGAACGGCTTGCCGAGCCGCACGACCACGCCGGGCCAGCCGCCATCGCGGACGATGAGGTTCGACCCGAGCCCGAGCGCCATCACCGGCACCTTAGGATCGAGCGCGCGCAGGAACGCGGCGAGATCGTCGGCATCCTGCGGCTCGAACAGCCACTCGGCCGGGCCGCCGGTCTTGAACCAGACGAGGGGGGCGAGCGGAGCGCCGGGGGTGAGTTGGCCGCGCACTTCGGGGAGTGTGTTCGGCGCAGACACGACGGTCATCGCCTGTCACCTCCCCACCCGTTCGTGCTGAGCGAAGTCGAAGCACGTGCCCCAAGTGCTGCGCCCGTGGCACGCCCTTCGACTTCGCTCAGGGCGAACGGCGTGGGTGTGGCGCACCGCGCGCAAACACCCGTTCCCCCGCGCACGCGGGGGTCCAGAGCCACCAGCGTGGCGCTAGCCGGTGTTGGACTCGCGATTCCGCTCATGCCCGCGCGGCCTCGATCGCGGGGGCGAGACCCGCCGCCCATTTGGTGATGTCGCCCGCACCCAGACACACCACCATATCGCCCGGCTGCACCACGCCGGCAAGCGTGCCCGCGAGCGAGTCGGCGTCGGCGATCGTCGCGGCCGAGCGGTGGCCGCGCCGCTTGAGCCCCTCGACCAAAGCCTCTGCATCGACACCTTCGATCGGCGCTTCGCCGGCCGCATAGACCGGCGCGACATAGACCATGTCGGCGTCGTTGAACGCGCCCTGGAACTCCTCCATCAACGCGCCGAGCCGTGAATAGCGGTGCGGCTGCACCACTGCGATCACCCGGTTCTGAACGCCTTCGCGCGCTGCCGCCAGCACCGCGCGGATTTCGACCGGATGGTGGCCGTAATCATCGATCACCGTCACCCCGCCGGTCTCGCCGACCTTGGTGAAGCGCCGCTTGACGCCGTGGAACTTGGCGAAGCCCTGCTGGATCGTGGCATCGTCGATGCCGAGTTCGAGCGCCACGCCGATCGCGGCGAGCGCGTTCTGGACGTTGTGGCGGCCGGGCATCGGCAGTTCGATCCCCTCGATCGAGCGCGTGGTGCCGTCGCGCTGGCGCACGATCGTCTCGAAGCGGTTGCCGCCGGGGATCGGCGTCACGTTGACCCCGCGCACGTCGGCCTGGGTCGAGAAGCCGTAGGTAACGATGCGACGATCCCGCACACGCGGCAGGATGCCCTGCACTTCGGGGTGATCGAGACACAGCAAGGCCGCGCCGTAGAAGGGCACGTTCTCGACGAACTCGACGAACGCGTCCTTGACCTTGTCGAACGATCCATAGTGATCGAGATGTTCGGGATCGATGTTGGTCACCACCGCGATCGTGCCGTCGAGCCGCAGGAAGCTGCCGTCGCTCTCGTCGGCCTCGACCACCATCCAGTCGCTCGCGCCCAGCCGCGCGTTCGAGCCGTAGCTGTTGATGATGCCGCCGTTGATGACGGTCGGATCGACACCGCCGGCATCGAGCAAAGCCGCGACCATCGAGGTGGTGGTGGTCTTGCCGTGCGTGCCCGCCACCGCGACGGTCGATTTGAGCCGCATCAGTTCGGCAAGCATTTCCGCGCGGCGCACCACCGGCACGCGGTTGGCGAGCGCCGCCTCGACCTCGGGGTTGCCGCGCTTGATCGCGGTCGACGTGACGATCACCGCCGCGTCACCGAGATTCTCCGCCTTGTGGCCGATCGCGACGGGGATGCCCTTGGCGCGCAGCCCTTCGACGACATAGCTCTCGGCCACGTCGGAGCCTTGCACGTTATAGCCGAGGTTTTTCATCACCTCGGCGATGCCGGACATGCCGATGCCGCCGATGCCGACGAAATGGATCGTACCGATATCGGTCGCGACGCCCTTCATGCGAACGCCGCCTTGTCCCGGAACTGCGCGGGGAGCGGTACGCCGATCGGCAGGTCGCCCCTGGTCTCCCCGAGGCTTTCGACGAGATCGGCGAGGTCGCGCGCCGCATCCGGCCGGCCGCAGCCCCGCGCGCGCGCCGCCGCATTTTGAAGCGCGGCGGGATCGAGCCCGAGCCGCTGCATCTGCTTGGCGAGTTCGACCGGCGTGAACGCGCGCTGGTCGATCGTGCGCGCGCCGCCCGCCAGCGTCATTTCACGCGCGTTGACGGTCTGGTGATCGTCGGTGGCGCTAGGCAGCGGCACGAGGATCGCGGGGCGACCGGCGCAGGTCAGCTCCGACAGCGTCGAGGCGCCCGCGCGCGCGATGACGAGGTGCGACCACGCGAGATGCTCGGGCAGATCGGGCAGATAGGTGGCGAGATCGGCGGCGATGTCGAGTTCCTTATATTTGGCGCGGCACGCCTCGATATCCTCGACGCGCGCCTGGTGAGTCACTTGCAGGCGGCGGCGGAAGCTGACCGGGAGCATCGCCAACCCCTCGGGCACGACCTTGCTCAGCACGCTCGCGCCCTGGCTGCCGCCGGTCACCAGCACGCGGAAGATGCCGTCCTCCTCCAGCAGCGGATAGGGTTTGGCGCGGATCGCGATCACCGAATCGCGCACCGGATTACCGACGAGATGGATCTTGTCGCTCAGGCTCTCCTTGAGCCGCTCGACCTTGGCGTAGGAGGTCGCGATCGCATCGACCTTGCCCGCGACCAGCCGGTTGACGCGGCCGAGCACCGCGTTCTGCTCGTGGATCGCGGTCGGGATCTTCTGGTTGAACGCGGCGAGCAGCGCGGGCAGCGCCGGATAGCCGCCAAAGCCGATCACGGCGGCGGGGCGGAAGGTCTTGTACAGCTCGATCGCCATCGCCCGGCCGCGCCACATCTCCCGCACGGCGCGGTAATAGCCGAGCGGGCCGCCGCCGAGCCGGCCGGCTGGCAGGATATGCGTCTGGATGCCCTCGAACAGATCGGGGAAGCGCACGCCGCGCTCGTCGCTGACCAAGGCGACATAATGGCCGCGCCGGATCAGCTCGGCGGCGAGCGCCGCCGCGGGGACCATGTGGCCGCCCGTCCCGCCGGCGGCGAGGACGAAGTGACGGGGTTTGCTCATACGCCGCTCCATTTGGCGATATACGGGGATCGCAACACGAACGGATTGCGCCGGGTGAACGCCAGCAGCAAGCCCATTCCCGCCGACAAAGCGACGAGCGACGATCCGCCATAGCTGATGAACGGCAAGGTCATGCCCTTCGACGGCGCGAGGCCGGTGTTGACCGCCATCGAGATCAACGCCTGCACGCCGAACTGCGTGGCGAGTCCGGCAGCGGCGAACAGGCGGAATTCATCCAATTCGTCGAGCAGCTTGACGAACACGCGCACCACGATCGCGAAGAACAGCAGCGCGATGATCATGCACGCGATCAACCCGAACTCTTCGCCGATCACCGAGAAGATGTAGTCGGTATGCCCTTCGGGCAGGCGGAACTTCATCGTGCCGCCGGCGGGGCCGGTGCCGCGCCAGCCGCCGTGGGTGATCGTCGCATGCGCGGCGTTGGTCTGGAAATGGTCCGACGCGCCCTCGCCCTCCACGTCCGGGAACAGGAAGGCGTTGATCCGTTTCTGCGCGGTCGCATAGAAAAAGTAGGCCGAGACCAGTCCGGCCGGCGCGAGCGCGATCAGCCCGAGGATCACCTTGGTTGATGTCCCCGAGATCATCAGCAGCGCGAACCATACCCCCACGAACACGATCGTCTGGCCGAAATCGGGCTGCATCATCAGCAGCACGCCGACGAGCGCGGTCAGCGCGCCGGTGATGAACACCACCGGCAGCGCCTCGTCCTGCGCGCGCAACGACAGGATCCATGCCACCGTGACGATGAAGAAGGGCTTGAGGAACTCGGAGGGCTGGAGCAGCGACACGCCGAGGTTGAGCCAGCGCGTCGCGCCGTTCTTCGACACGCCGATGAAGGGCACCGCGGCGAGCGCAACCAGGAACACGGCGGCGCCGAGCAACGCCAGCCGCCGCGCCACCGCGACCGGCAGCATCGAGATCAGCAGCATCACCGGGATCGACACGCTCACCCAGGCGAGCTGCCACCACAGATAGTAGAGCGGCGCGATATGGTGCTTCTCGTCCGAATAGCGCGAGGCGGCGGAGGGCGAGGCCGAACCGACCGCGATCACCCCGACCCCGATCAGCAGCAGCACCAGCAGCAGCAACACGCGATCGATGTCCCAGAACCACATCCCGAGCCACGAACGGTCGGATCGGCCGCCGCTTCCTTGCATGCGCTTCCAGAGGGAGACCTTCTTCTCGCTCACCGCAACGCCTCGACGGCGGCGCGGAAGGCGTCGCCGCGCTGTTCGAAGTCGCGGAACTGGTCGAACGACGCGCAGGCGGGGGAGAGCAGCACTGTGTCGCCCGGCTGCGCCTGCGCGGCGGCGCGGGCGACGGCGGCGGCGAGCGTACCGGCTTCCTCCACCGGCATCGTGTCGCGCAACAGCGACGCGAACAGCGGCCCGGCATCGCCGATCGTAAAGGCGCGGGCGACATGGCCGAAATGCGGGCGGCAGGCGTCGAGATCGGCGCCCTTGGCCTTGCCGCCGACGATCCAGTGAATGCGATCGAACGCGGCGAGCGCCGGCGCGGTGCTTTCGGGGTTGGTGGCCTTGCTGTCGTTGACAAAGGTGACGCCGTTGCGGGTGGCGATGCGCTCCATACGGTGGGGGAGGCCGGTGAAGCTGGTGAGAGCAGACCGTATCGTCTTGATATCAACCCCGAGGATATCGCACACCTCGATCGCCGCTTGCGCATTAAGCAGGTTGTGCGGGCCCTGCAGCGACGGCCAATTCTGCTGTTCGCCGGCGCGGATCGGTTTAAAATCCAGCACATCTTCTATGAAGCTGGCTACGAGACCGGGTGAAGACGACAGCACCTCATAGTTGGCGGCCGACACAACATCCACAACCGCGTTACGACCGGGCGATTGCATCGCGAACAGCCGCGCCTTGGAGGCCGCGTAGCCCGCGAACCCATCGTAGCGATCGAGGTGATCCGGCGTGATGTTGAGCAGCACCGCGACATCGCAATCGAGGCTGTAGGTCAGGTCGATCTGGTAGCTCGACAGTTCGAGCACGTACACGCCACCTTCCGGCAACGGCTCCTGCGCGAGAATGGGGAGGCCGATGTTGCCACCCATCAGGCTCGGGATGCCGGCGGTCTGCAGGATGTGGTGGATCAACGCGGTCGTGGTGGACTTGCCGTTGGTGCCGGTGATGCCGACGACCTTGTGCGGCGGCAGCGCCGCGCGCGCCTGCGCGAACAGCTCGATATCGCCGATGATGGGGATGCCGGCGGCGCGGGCCTTGGCGGCGACCGGGTGCCGGTTGAGCGGCACGCCCGGCGAGACGACCAGGCCGTCGAAACCGGTGAGATCGATCGATTCCGGATCGGCGAATGAAAGACTCCCTCTCCCCGCTTGCGGGGAGAGGGTGGCCGAGCGCAGCGAGGTCGGGAGAGGGGCAGCCACGAGCGACACCGCTTCGGACTGCCCCTCTCCCCGCACGCGGGGAGAGGGAGAAAGAGCCTCGCGCTTCGCCGCGTCCGAATCCCACGCTACTACCTCCGCACCGCCCGCCAGCAGCGCGCGCACGGTCGCCACGCCGGAGCGCGCGAGCCCCAGGACAGCGAAGCGTTTGCCGCGCCAGTCGGGGCTTGCGATCACCGCAGCTTCAGCGTCGAGAGACCCGCCAGCGCCAGCACCAGCGCGACGATCCAGAAGCGCACGACGACGGTCGATTCGGCCCAGCCGAGCTGTTCGAAATGGTGATGGATCGGCGCCATGCGGAACACGCGCCGGCCGGTGCGTTTGTACCAGAACACCTGGATGATGACCGACAAAGCCTCGACCACGAACAGCCCGCCGATGATGCCGAGCACGATCTCATGGTGCGCCGTGACCGCGATCGCACCCAGCGCGCCGCCGAGCGCGAGGCTGCCGGTGTCGCCCATGAACACCGCCGCCGGGGGCGCGTTGAACCACAGGAACGCCAGCCCTGCCCCGACGATCGCGCCGCAGAAGATCGCCAGATCGCCCGCGCCGAAGACGTGCGGAATGCCTAGATAGGCCGCGAACTTGGCGTTGCCGGCGAGATAGGCGATCAGCATGAACGCCACCGCCGCGATGATGACCGGCATCGTCGCGAGCCCGTCGAGCCCGTCGGTCAGGTTCACCGCGTTGCCGAACGCGACGATCGTGAACGCGGCGAACAGGATGTAGAAATAGCCGAGGTCGATCGACACGCCGGTCACGAACGGCAGGTACAGATGCGTGCCGTTCTGATGGACGATCATCGCGCTCGCCGCGATCGCGATCGCGAATTCGCCGAGCAGCCGCACGCGGCCCGACACCCCCGCCGTGCTCGCCTTGCGGACCTTGTCGTAATCGTCGAGGAACCCGATCGCGCCGAAGCCCAAAGTCACGAAGGTGCAGGCCCAGACGAAGGGGTTGGTCAGGTCCATCCACAGCAGCACCGAGACCACCAGGCTGGTGAGGATCATCAGCCCGCCCATCGTCGGCGTGCCGCGCTTGGCGAAATGCGTCTGCGGGCCGTCACTGCGGATCGGCTGCCCCTTGCCCTGCCGCACGCGCAGCCAGCCGATGAAGCGCGGGCCGATCAGCAGCCCGAGGAACAGCGCCGTCGCCACGGCGCCGCCGGTGCGGAAGCTCAGATAGCGGAACAGATTCCAAGCGCCGTGGAAGTGGAACAGCTCGGCGATGAAATAGAACATTTACCCAATCCCGCTCCGCAAGGCCGCGACCACCGCCGACAACCCCACGCCGTTCGACCCCTTGATGAGAACCGCGTCGCCCGGCGCGAGCAGCGCCCGGAGGCACCGCTGCGCGGCTGCGGCGTCGGGCACATGGACGAAATCGCCCTGCCCCTCAAGCGCGTTCGAAAGCGCGCGCATGGATTCGCCGACCAATATGCCCGTCTCGACGCCCGCCGCACGGATCGGACCGGCGAGCGCGGCGTGATAGGCGTCGCTCTCCACGCCGAGCTCGCGCATCTCGCCGAGCACGACGAGTTTGCGCGGCGCGTCCTGCTGCGCCAGCACCGCCAGCGTAGCGCGCATCGAAGACGGATTGGCGTTGTAGCTTTCGTCGATCACCAGCGCCGCGCCGCCGGCCACGGGCACGGTGAAGCGCGCGCCGCGTCCGGCCAGCCCTTCCAGCTCGGCGAGCGCGAGCCCGGCGCGCGCGAGATCGCCGCCCGCCGCGCGCACCGCCGCCAGCACTGCAAGCGTGTTCGACACCCAATGCGCACCGGGCTGGCTGATCGTGTAATTGAGTTCGGTGTCGCCGAGCCGCGCGCTGACGAAGGTGCCGCCCGAGGCGACCGGCATCGTCTCGATCGCGCGCACATCGGCGCCCGCGCCGAACCCGAAGGTGACGATGTGCGCGGCATAGGGGGTGGCGGCGGCGATCAGCCGGTCGCGGTGCGGACTGTCGAACGGCACGATCGCGGTGCCGCCGGGTTCGAGCCCCTGGAAGATTTCGCCCTTGGCATCGGCGATCGCCTCTTCACCTGAGAAGAAGGCGGTGTGCGCGGGCGCGATCGCCGTCACCAGCGCGATATGCGGGCGGACGATCCGCGTGAGCGCGGCGAGCTCGCCGGCGTGGTTCATGCCCATTTCGAACACGCCGAAGCGGCTTTCGGCGGGCATGCGGGCCAGGCTGAGCGGCACGCCGGTGTGGTTGTTGTAGCTTTTGACCGAGCGGTGCGCTTGGCCCCGCGCGCCGCGATCGAGCGCGGCGAACAGCGCTTCCTTGGTACCGGTCTTGCCGACCGAGCCGGTGACGCCGATGATCCTGGCGTGCGTGCGGGCACGCGATGCGCGGGCCAGCGCTTCGAGCGCCGCGGTCGTATCGGCGACGCGGACGTGCGGGTGCGCGGTTTCGGCGCTAACGATCGCACCGGCGGCGCCTTGCGCGAAACACTGGTCGAGGAAGCGATGCCCGTCGGTCGCTTCGCCCTTCATGGCGATGAACAGATCGCCGGGGCCGACTTCGCGCGAATCGAACGCGACGCCCGAGACGGTGAAGTCGGCCGAGGCGATGCCGCCGGTCGCGGCGGCGATCTCGGCGGAGGTCCAGAGACTCACTTCTCCCCTCCCGCTTGCGGGAGGGGCTGGGGGAGGGCCTGTCCGGGGGATGCATGTTTTGACATGCCCTCCCCTAACCCCTCCCGCGCGCGGGAGGGGGATTTTGTTGCGAACGGGGCTGTCATCACGCCGCCATCTCGCGCGCGACACTCACATCGTCGAACGGCAGGACGAGATCGCCGACGATCTGGCCTTGCTCGTGCCCCTTGCCGGCGATCAGCACGATATCCTGCGGCCCCGCACCCGCGATAGCCGCGCCGATCGCCTCACGGCGCGCGCCGATTTCCATCGCATCGGGCGCGCCGGCCAGCACCATCGCGCGGATCGCGGCGGGGTCTTCGCCGCGCGGATTGTCGTCGGTGACGATGACCTGGTCGGCCTTGGCGGCGGCGATACGGCCCATCTCGATTCGCTTGCCCTGGTCGCGGTCGCCGCCCGCGCCGAACACGACGATCAGTCGCCCACCGACATGCGGGCGCAGCGCCGCGATCGCGGCGTCGAGCGCATCGGGGGTGTGCGCGTAATCGACATAAACCGGCGCACCGCTGCGCGCGATCACCGCGCGTTCGAGCCGTCCACGCACCGGCTGGAGCCGCGCGAGCGCACCGAGCGTCGCGCCGGGGTCGCCGCCGGTGGCGATCACCAGCCCGGCCGAGACCAACGCGTTCGCGGCCTGATAGGCGCCGATCAGCGGCAGCGTGACGCGGTGCGACTTGTCGTCATGCGCAATCGTCAGCGTCTGGCCGAGCAACGTCGGCTCGCGCGACACCAGCCGCAGCGTCTCGCCCTGCGTGCCGACCGACAGGACGGTAATCCCGCGCGCCTTCGCGACGTGCGAAACCTCCGCCGACACGGCATCGTCGGCCCACAGCACCGCGGTCGCGCCGGGTTCCAGCACCTCGCCGAACAGCCGCAGCTTGGCGGCGAGATACGCCTCCATCGTGCCGTGGTAATCGAGATGATCGCGGCTGAGGTTCGTGAACGCCGCCGCCTTCAAGGGCACGCCTTCGGTACGATATTGGTCGAGCCCGTGGCTCGACGCTTCGAAGGCGAGATGCGTCACGCCTTCGCGCGCGAGGCCCGCGACGTTCGACAGGAAGGTGACGATGTCGGGCGTGGTGAGCCCGGTCGAGACGCGCTCGTCGGCGGTGGTCACGCCGAGCGTGCCGATCGACGCGGCGTGGAAGCCCGCCATCCGCCAGAGCTGGCGCACCATCTCGACGGTCGAGGTCTTGCCGTTGGTGCCGGTCACCGCGACCGCCGTCTGCGGAAACGGCGCGAAGAAGCGCGCGGCGAGCGCGGCGAAGCGGCGGCGCGGGTTCGGATCGGCGATATGCACCGCGCCTTCCACCACGGCTTGCGCGCGCGCGACGACAGCAACAGCGCCGCTCGCGACCGCCGCCGCGATATAATCCTCGCCGTTGAAGTGCGTGCCGGGAAACGCGCCGAACACGGTGCCGGGCGCGACCTTGCGGTGGTCGATCGCGAAGCCCGTCACCTGGACGTCGGGCGCGCCGGGGATCAACGCCGCGAGTCTCATTGCTCTTCTTCTCCGGTTGGCGCCTGAGCCCCCGCGACAAGAGTCAGCATCGGGCGAAGGTCGGCGAGGTCGATCTCACGCCGGGCGTCCGGCATCACGCCGAGCATCGCGCCGGTGCGGGCGATGACGCGGCCCACGACCGGCGCCGCGTTCCAGGCCGCGGTCTTCCAGCCGAACGTCTCCTTGGTGCCCAAGGGTGAATCGAGCATTGCGAGCACAACGTAGCGCGGTGCGTCCATCGGGAATGCGGCAACGAAGGTCGCGACGTTGCGATGATGATCGTAGCCGCCGTTGGAGGCGGCCTCGGCGGTGCCGGTCTTGCCGCCGACGCGGTAGCCGGGCGCGTCGCCCTTGCGGCCCGTGCCGTACAGACAGACGAGGCGCAGGAGCTGCCGCATCCGCGCGCTGGTTTCCTCGGACAGCACGCGCCGCCCCGCCACCGCATGGCCCGGCGCGACCTTCAGCAGTGTCGATGGCCGCCAGATGCCGCCGTTCACCAGCGCGGCGTACGCGCTGGCGAGCTGCAGCGGGGTGATGGCGATGCCGTGCCCATATGCCGTCGTCATCGTGGTGGTTCGCGCCCAATAGCGCGGCCAGAGCGGATGCGCTTTCTCGCGCACCTCGATCTGCGGCTTGGAATCGAAGCCGAGCAGGCGGAACATCGCCTGCATCCGCTCCGCGCCGACCTCATCGGCGATCCGCGCGGTGGCGACATTGGACGAATAGATCAGCGTCTCAGGGATGTTGAGCCAGCGCTTCGGATCGCCGCGCTCGTCATGGATGGTGAAGCCGCCGACCTTGAGCGGCGCGGTCGCGTCGAACCGGCGCGCCATCGAGGTGACGGTGCCGCTCTGGATCGCGGTCGCCATCGTGATCGGCTTGAAGGTCGAGCCAAGCTCGTACACGCTCTGCGTGACGTTGTTGCGCAGCGCGTCGCCGGGGGTGCCGCCGATTTTGTTGGGGTTGTACACCGGCAGCGAGGCCATCGCGATCACCTCGCCGGTATGCACGTCGAGCACGATGCCGGTCGCGTTGCGGGCGCTGAACGTCGCCATCGCGCGGCCGAGTTCGCTCTCCATCGCCGCCTGCACGCGCGCGTCGAGCGACAGCGACATGGGCACCCCGCGCTCGGCCGGGCTGCTCAGCCGATCGTCGAAAGCGCGTTCGATGCCGGCGCGGCCGGCGATGTTGGGATCGTCACCGCTCGGCCCGATATAGCCGAGCGCGTGCGCGGCGAGCGTCGATTGCGGGTAGAGCCGCTCGGGCTCCTGCGCAAAGACGATGCCGGGCTCGCCGAGATCGTGAATCGCGTTGACCAGCGCCGGCGTTGCGCGCCGCTCCAGATAGGTGAAATTCACGTTCATGCCGAGCTTGGCGTAATACCAGTCCGCATCATGCCCCGGCATGATCTTGACCAGCGCCTCGGCGAGCGCGCGCTTGTCGCCGAGGATCTCGTGCGGACGAACGCCCACCGTCCAGGCGTCGATCGTGCGGGCGAGCGGCTCGCCATTACGATCGAGGATATCGCTCCGCACAACGGGGTTGACCGCGACGCCGCGCGCGTCCGCCGCCGATCCAAGCAGGCCGAGCAGCGCGATCTTGCCGATCACCACCAGAAATCCCGCGCCGAGGAACAGCATCAGGATCATCAGCCGAACATGCGCGGTCGCGATCAGCGCATGGCGCTGACCGCTCGACCGGCGCTGCGGCAGGGGGCGGGCAAGAAAGGTGCTCATCGCGCCGAGCGCGATTCCGCGCGGGCGGACGAGAGCAGATCGCCGACCGTTGAGTCGCTCAGCAGCTTGCGGTCGAGCATCGCCACCGCCTGCGCCTTGGCGCGTTTCACGGCGGGTTGCTTGACCGCCGCGACCGCTACGACCGGCGCCGGCTTCGCCGGCGCGGCCGCAGGCGCCGCCACCGGTTTCGGCGCGACGGTTTCCGCCTGCGCCGGCGCGGCGGCGGCAAGCGATTCACTCACCGGCGGCGAGGGCACGAACGAGGCGGTCTGGATGCCCGCCGTACCCGGCTGACGGACGTCGATCGCGGCGAGCGCGGCCTCGTCGGCGACGAACTGCCCGGCCCCCGGGGCGACCAGCCGCAGCGTGTCGTTATTCCACTGATCGAGCTGGGCGAGGTTGGCGCGCGTCTCGAACTCGGTCTCCAGCGCACGGATGTCGCGGCGCGCCTGGGCGATGTCGGCAACCGTTCGGTCGAGCTTCTTGCGCTCGGCCGCGACCTGAAGCGGAACGAGCAGAAAGCCGAGCGCCACCGCGACGCCGGCCAGAAACCAGCCAAGGGTCTTCCACGCAAGCCCAAGCATTACAACGCTCCCTCATTCACCCAAGCCGCAGCCGCCGTCCGCTGCGCGACCCGTAACGTCGCCGAACGCGCGCGCGGATTGCGCGCGAGCTCGGCCTCACCCGCGCGCACCGCGCGCGCGACATTTTCGAAACTCGGCGCCGCCTTGGCCGCGACTTGCGGCAAGTGGCGCGATCCGCCGGGCAGACCGCCGCTGCGTTCGCGGAAGAACCGCTTCACCAACCGGTCCTCGAGGCTGTGAAAGGTCACCACCGCGAGCGTGCCGCCGGGGCGGAGCGCGCGCTCCGCCGCCGCGAGGCCATCGGCGAGTTCGCCGAGTTCGCGGTTGATGTGAATCCGAACGGCCTGGAAGGTCCGTGTCGATGGATCCTTCTTGTCGTGCGGCTTGTACCCCAACGCCTTTCTGACCACGTTCGCGAGATCGGTGGTGCGCGTGAGCGGGCGCGCCGCGACGATCGCGCGCGCGACACGCCGCGCGCGCGGTTCCTCGCCATATTCGTACAACACGTCGGCGATGACCGCCTCGTCGGCGGTGTTGAGGAAATCGGCGGCGCTCTCGCCTTCCTGGCTCATCCGCATGTCGAGCGGGCCGTCCTGCTGGAAACTGAAGCCGCGTTCGGGCTGGTCGAGCATCATCGAGCTGACGCCGATATCCATGACGATGCCATCGACCGGGAGCGCGCCGCGCGCCGCGAGTTCGGCCTCGAGCGCGGAGAAGGTCGCCGCGATCAGCGTCAGCGCGCCGTCCGACGCGGCGACCAGCGCCTGGCCGGCGGCGATCGCATCGGGATCGCGATCGAAGGCGAACACCCGCCCGCCCGCGGCGAGCATGGCGCGCGTGTAGCCGCCGGCACCGAAGGTCGCATCGACCTGCACCGAACCCGGACGGATCGCGAGCGCTTCGAGTACCTCGTCCAGCAGCACGGGAATGTGCGGAGCATCGCTCACAGCGCGATCCCCTTCTCGGCGCATTGAAATTCGACCGCTTCCTTGAGGAACGGGTCGATCCCGTCGGTCTCGATCATCACGCGCGGCGACCAGATGGTGATCCACTTGAAGGTGCCGTGAAAGAACGCGACATCCTCGATCCGCGCATAGCGGCGCTCGAACGCGGGCATGATGAAGCGGCCGCTGCCATCGAACGGCAAAGTTTCGGCGGCGCCGGCGCGGGCGAGGATGTTGTAGTCCGACGCGCCGGTCGCCGCGACATGCGCCTCGTCGCGCGCCTCACACTCACGCTTCAGCGTTTCGATGAAACCGGGATCGTACGCGATCAGGCAGCGATAGGTCGGGTGCGGCGCGATGATGACAGTGCCGCCATCCTTGCCGTCGTCACGTGGGGCGTTCTTGGCGAGGGTGGTGCGGAGTGCGCTGGGAATAGCGACGCGACCCTTGTCATCGACAAGGCCAAGCCCCTTTCCCTGATACTCCTGCCGGTCCCCCACTTGCCACGCTCCACAAAGCGACAGGCACGCCGGCCCCGGCCCGAAAAGCGGCTGTTTTCAACCGCTCCGGTGAGGATCGCGCAGGCGAGATAAAGCTACCCCTGTCGAAGACGGAGGTATCATAGGGCTGTTCGGGGATTCAAGGGGAAATCCGGGGATTTGGCGGGATAGAAGCTATCCGCTTCGAGATTCCTGCAAATTCTTCGGCACCTTTCCGTTATGTTCCTGTGATGTTCGCGCGCGCAGCCATAGGCACCCGGATATTCCCGGCGCCGAGGCTGATCGTGGTGTGATTTCCCGGCTTCTCCCCGGGACAGGCAGACGGTGCGCGGTCACTGCCCGCGCGCTGCATCCGACGCGTTATCGGCGCTCGATGAACTCGGCGCGACACCGAGTTCGGCGAGCGGCTCGTTGGTGGCCTTGTCGCTGGGCGTGGCGGCCTGGTCCGACGCGCGCTGCGCCACATGCGTCCGCGCGTTCGCGGCGAGCAGCACGGGCCGCTCCTTGGTCGCGGTCGCGAAGACGGCGGCAGCGAGGCCGATTAGCAGCAATACCGCCGCGAGGCCGATCATGCCGACCTTGGCGCGGTGGCTCGCATGGCCCGGATCTGGTACGATCATTTTCATACTGTGGCAGAAATGTAACGCAAAAATATCCTGTTGTCGATGCCCTGCCTCAGTTCGTCGCAAGCCAAGGAAAAACCGGCAGGCGTTTGGCCTCCAGCCAGTCCTTATTGTAGAGCGATGACAGATACCTGAACCCGGTGTCGCACAGCATCGTCACCACCCGGCTGCCCGGCCCGAGCTGCCGCGCCAGCCGCACCGCGCCGGCGACGTTAATGCCCGAGGACAGGCCGAGGCATAGCCCTTCCTCGGACAAAAGCCGGCTGACCCATTCGAGCCCCTCTTCGTCCGAGATGCGGAACTGCGTGTCGATCGGCGCGCCTTCGAGGTTGCCGGTGATCCGCCCCTGCCCGATCCCCTCGGCGACCGACGACCCTTCCGAGCGCAGTTCGCCGTGCGCATAATATTCGTAGAGCGCGGCGCCGTGCGGATCGCTGAGCGCGATGCAGACGCGCTCATCCTTGGCTTTCAGCCCCATGCCCACGCCGGCGATCGTCCCGCCCGTTCCGGCCGCACAGGTGAAGCCGTCGATCCGCCCCTCCATCTGCGCCCATATTTCCTCGGCGGTGCCGGTGATGTGCGCCCGGCGGTTGGCGATATTGTCGAACTGGTTGGCCCAGACCGCGTTGGGCGTCTCCTCGGCGATCCGCCGCGAGGTGTGGACGAAATGGCCGGGGTTCGAATAGGGCGCGGCCGGCACCAGCACGAGCTCGGCGCCGAGCGCGCGCAGCGTGTCCATCTTTTCGCGGCTCTGCGTCTCGGGCATGACGATGATCGTCTTGTAGCCCTTGGCGTTGGCGACCAGCGCGAGACCGATGCCGGTGTTGCCCGCCGTGCCCTCGACGAAGGTGCCGCCGGGCTCGATCACGCCGCGCGCTTCGGCATCCTCGACGATGCCGAGCGCGGCACGATCCTTCACCGAGGCGCCGGGATTGGCGAACTCGCACTTGCCGTAGATCTCCGCTCCCGCAGCCTCGCTCGGACCTTTCAACAGGACGAGCGGCGTGTTGCCGATCAGGGCGAGCGTGTCGGGAGCGGTGTGCATGGCTCTCAAATAGCGACGACCGCGACGCCCGCAATCCATGCTTGCCTCGCTGGCACCAATATCTGCTTGTGGTATGAGAACCGTCAACAGAGGTATAGCATGCACGCGCGGTTCAACATCGAGGACGCCGAAGCCGTCAGGCTGGCGCGCGGCGCCATCGTAACCGCAGCGATTCGCGCGGCCCCACAGCGTCAGGCGTGCGAGCGGGACGCGATGATCCAGGGCGACGATTTCGCGCATAGCGATCCCGTCGCGGCGACCTGACCTGACGTTCAAACATTCCTTTCCGCCGGTCGTGGATGCGCACGTGCGCGTGCTGGTGCTGGGCAGCCTGCCGGGTGAGCAATCGCTGGCGGCACGGCGCTATTATGCCCATCCGCAGAACCAGTTCTGGCGGCTGATGTCGGGGGTGGTGGACGAGGATCTGGTCGCGCTCGACTATGAGGCGCGGCTGGCCCGCCTGCTCGCCAGCCGGGTCGGGCTGTGGGACGTGGTGGCGAGCGCACGACGAACCGGCAGCACCGATGCCGCCATGCGCGACATCAGCGCCAACGATCTCGCCGCCCTTGTCGCCACCCTGCCCGCACTGCGCGCGATCGGCTTCAACGGCGGCGCGTCCTACAAACACGGGCTGCGCCAGCTCGGGCCGGCGGCGGCGCGCTATGCGATTCACGCCCTCCCCTCCAGCAGCGGGATGCACACGATCGGACTCGGGGCGAAGCTGCCGGTGTGGCGCGAACTAACGGCCTATCTGACACCGTGATTCGCCGAAAATGCCGCGCCGCCGCATTCTGAACGAACGCCGTTCGGGCCGACGTCCTGCGACCGCACGAGACTTTTATCGGACAAATTCCATTGGTTACATGGTAGCTTTACAAAAACATTTTGTTGCGCATGCAAGAGAGTTGACGCGATGTTTCGCATAGGCGAAGCAACCGCACCATGAAGAAACTGCTCCTCCCCGCCGCCGCCCTCGCGCTGGTTTCGCTTGCCGCCTGCGAGAACAAACCCACCGAAGTCACCTCGACCTCGCCCGATCCCAACGCCGCCGAACTCGCCAAGCGCAAGCCGGTCGAGCTGCCGCCGATGATGACGTCGGAAGTGACGTTTCGCTGCAAGGACCAGAGCGTCGTGATCGTCGACTTCTTCCAGGGCGAGAAGCAGGTGCTCATCAAGCCGGAGAAGGAAGGCAGCATCACGAAGCTGACCGCCGAAAAGGCCGGCGACCCCTACAAGCTCGAAGGCTATGAGCTGAAGGGCGACAAGAGCGGCATCACGCTGACCCAGCCGGGCAAGCCCGCCCAGGCCTGCAAGGCGTAAAAACCCGCCGGTGGCGCGGTGCCGACGCCTAGCGTTCGGCACCGCCACGATATAGCGTCCCGCGCCAGGGAGGTTCTTTCGTGTCGACCATCGCAATCTACAGTCTCAAGGGGGGCGTCGGCAAAACCACGCTCACCGTCAATCTCGCCTGGTGCGCGGCGATGCTTTCGGCCCGGCGCACCTTGCTGTGGGATCTCGACGCGCAGGCGGCGAGTACCTTCATGCTCGCGACCGGCACGGCGCGCGAGGCCGCGCAATCGGTGTTCCTCAAGGATGCCGATGCCGGCGATCTGATCCGAAAGACCGCTGTTCCCCGCCTCGACATCATCGGCGCCGACGCATCGTTGCGCGGGCTGGACGTGCTTTTCCACGAACTCGACCGCAAGAAGCGGCTCCAGAAACTGCTGGGCGGCTTGCGCAAACAGTATGACCGCATCCTGCTCGATTGCCCGCCCGGCCTGACCGAGACGAGCGACCAGGTGATGCGCGCCGCCGACCTGATCGTGGTGCCGGTGATCCCCTCGCCGCTGTCCGAACGCGCCTTCGCCGAAGTCGTCAGGCATCTCGGCGCCAAGGCCAACGTGCTGCCGGTGCATTCGATGGTCGATCGTCGGCGCAAACTTCACGCCGCCGCACTCGAAGCGCACCCGGACTGGCCGGTGATCCCAATGGCGAGCGTGATCGAATCGATGACGACCCGGCGTGAGCCGGTCGGCGCGTTCGCGGGGAAATCGGCGAGCGGGCGGGCGTTCGCGCAACTCTGGCAGGCGATCGAGCGCCGTCTGGCCGGATGAGGGCGCCGCGGAGCGACATGTCGACCGGCACACCGCAGCTTGATCCGCAACTCGTGCTCGGCGCCTATTCGGTCGGCGTGTTTCCGATGGCCGATTCGCGCGACGCCGACAGCGTCTATTGGGTCGAGCCGCGCCAGCGCGCGATCCTGCCGCTCGACGGCTTCCACCTCTCGCATTCGCTGCGGAAGACGGTCGCAAGCGACCGCTACCGCGTCACCGCCGACCTCGCCTTCCCGCAGATGATCGCCTTGTGCGCGCAGAGCGTCGCCAACCGGCCCGACACCTGGATCAACGGACAGATCGAGCGCGTGTTCTGCGAGCTGCACGCGATGGGTTTCGCGCACTCGATCGAGGTGTGGGACGGGCCGACGCTGGTCGGCGGCCTCTACGGCCTCGCGCTCGGCCGCGCGTTCTTCGGCGAGAGCATGGTCAGCCGCGCGCGCGATGCCTCCAAAGTGGCGATCGCATGGCTGGTGGCGCGGCTGCGCCTCGGCGGCTTCACGTTGCTCGACTGCCAGTTCATGACCGAACACCTCGCCTCGCTCGGCGCGATCGAGGTGCCGCGCGCGCGTTACCTCGCGTTGCTGTCGTCCGCGTTGGACGGCTCGGTCGGCGCGGGGGGCGGAGCGCTGTCGCCTTCGGCCGGCGCCGATTTCTTCGCGCTCGACCGTGCCTCGCCCGAGTCATTGCCGATCGCGACCGTATCGGGGCCACCGGCCGGGAAGGTCATCGCGCAGCTCTTGGGCCAGACGTCGTAGATCGGGTTGAGGACGACGTTGAGCGACGGGCGTTCCTTGTAGAGCCAGCCCGAAAAGACGCGGTGCCACTTCGCGTCGTACTGCTTCACGTCGAGCTGCACGAACGCGCCGGTATAATGATCCGGCTCCCACGGCGCGGTCTGCTCACACGCGCGCAGGTGGATCACCGCATCGCCGACGCGCGCCGCCTGGCCGGGCTTGAGCGTGACCTCGCGGGTCGCGCCGTTGCGCTTGTTGAGCACGCCGAGCACGGCGACGCGCTGCGCCATCGGCGTCGCGCCGGCGGACGGATCGCTGTCGCGATCGACATCGACCGTGACGATATCGGACGGACCGCTTTGCTCATCGAGCGCGGTGCGTGGGGCGGTCTTCCCGGTGGTGGCCGTCTCCGAAGGCTGGTCCTTATCGCAGCCGCCGCAGGCGAGCAGCGCGACGAGCGCCACCCCGCCCAGCAGCCGCACGGTCACGCGTCCGGCGTCCAGGCTTCGTAATCGCCGGTCGCCGCCGCGCGATGGCCACCCTTTTCGAGCGCGCCGGGCGGACGATAGGCGAGCGCGGTGCCGGTCATGTTGGCGACGGCCGACTTCTGCCACGCGCGCGGCGCGGGCAGAGCACGTTCGGGAACGTCATCGACCTGATGGTGGAGCCAACTGAACCATTCGGGCGCGATGCGGCTCGCGTCGTTCGAGCCGTTGTAGATCACCCAGCGGCGCGGATTGCCCGCGGTATCCTTGCCGCCCTCGTAATAAACGTTGCCTAGCGCATCCTCGCCGACCCGCGCCTTGCCGCGCAGTCCGATGATGGTGCCGAGGGTGGCGCCGGTCCACCACGTAAACGGATTGAGGTTCAGTCCCATATGCGCCGCTTAGCCTGTGGCGCGGCCGCCTTCAACCGCGATTCAGCGCTTGGTGACGCCGTCCGGCCCACCATTCCAGCGCACCGTGTCGCCCGCGCTGATATCGAGATCGAGCGATCGGCCGCCGCGAAGCTCCAGCACCGCCGCGACCGGCTCGCCCGAGGGGATCGGCGCCTGCGAAAACGGCGGCGACTGTTCGGCGATGCGCGCGATCGTGCCGTCCGCCCGGATGAAGACGATGTCGAGCGGACTTGGCGTGTTCTTCATCCAGAAGGTGGCGGTGCGCGGCGCGGCGCCGTCGGGCGGATACGGATAGAAGAGCATTCCGCCGTCCGCCGGAATGTCGGTGCGGAACATCAGCCCCTGTTCCTGCGCCGCTGCGGTCTTGGCCTGTTCGACCGTGAAGACGTGGCGTCCGCCCGCGCCCGAGATGGTGACCTTCACCTTGGCCGGCGCGGCGCCATCGGCCGCGGGATCACCGCGCGCGCAGCTCGCCAACGGCAAGCCCGCCGCCACCAGCAAGCCGGCGATCATGCGGGGCCATGACGTCACGCGCGGGCTATTCGGCCGCCTGGACCAGCACCGCGAGCGGCCCCTTGGCGCCATCGACGATGCGCGCGCTGAGCGCCTGTTCGGGTTCGACCTCGGCCAGCCCGGCTCGGCGCAGCGTCTCCATATGGACGAACACGTCGGCGCTGTCGCTCGCCCGTACGAGGAAACCATAGCCCTTCAGCCGGTTGAACCATTTCACCGTCACCGGCTCGAACGGACCCGCCGAAGCGACCAGGGCGATCGGATCGACCCGGTCGCCGCTCGCCCGCACGCGCGCCGGCGGCTCGACCGCGTTGGTGAGGTCGATCGTCAGGATTTCGGTGGCTTGCAGCCCCCGGTCACGCGGCGCCGCCAGACACTCGATCCGCGCACCTTCCGGCAGGCTGCGTCGGCCGTGCAGCCGCAGCACCGAAAAGTGGATCAGGATATCGCCAGCGGCGGGATCATCCGCGACCATGAAGCCGAAGCCGCGCGTCACGTCGAACCATTTCACCACGCCGGAATAGGGCCGCCCCTGCGGGTCTCCCGTACCTCGGTCCGCATCCGACCAGCCGCTTTCGTCAGCGGCAGAAACAATTTCGTTACGCATGACTAACAATCCCCCGGAGAATGAGAATAGCATGCGAATTCAGGTTAAAAAAGATCAGTCCGCTGCCTCTAGACCTTCTCCGGGCGCCATTTTTGCGATTTTTCGCGCAATATCGATGTCGTGGCCGGCGCGAATCATCGCCGCGATCTGCTTTTCGCGCACCGCCCGGTCGGCGGGCTCGGCCGCGAACGGACCGATCCGGCGCCGCCGGGCGAAGGCGAACGCCGCCGCTGTCGCCCCGGCCGCAACCTTCGGCGCGATCGCGTCGGCATCCTCTCCGTCGATCCCCGCCGCGCGCAGCGCCCCCGCGACGCGGCGACGCCCGAGGCCACGGCGCAACATCGCCGCCGCCCGCGCCTCGCCGAACGCTCGATCGTCGATATAGCCAAGCCCGGCGAGATGCTCGGCCAGCCCCGCCGGATCGGCCGGATCGCCCACCCACCCGCGCTCGCGGATCTTGCGCGTCAGATAGGCGGAGAGGCGCCCTCGCGTGGTCGCGAAGCGCTCGACATAGCGCAACGCGAGCCGTTCCAGCCCGGCGGCATCGAGCGGCGGCGCGCCGCGGCGACGCTCCTCGGGGGTGGCACGAGACATTGCGCCATCATTGTGCCACAGTCGAACCCGATTTTGAACGCTTGGCGTAAGCAGGGGTGCTCGCTTAAATCCCGGCGGAGATGGATTAAATCCGCAACCAAGGGCGCAGACGATAATGACGACGACACTTGCGGGATCAGGCGACGCGCTGGAAAACCCGGCGCCGGCCGCCACCCCGACCGAAGATGCGCTGACGCGGCGCTTCGCCGATTTCGACACGCTGGGCGATGCACTCGACTATGCGGCGAGCGGCGTGCGCGGGCTGAACTTCCACGATGCGCGCGGCAATCTGGTGCTTCCTTATACTTTCGCCGAACTGCGCGCCGACGCGCTGGCGACCGCGCGGCGGCTGATCGCGGCAGGGGTGTCGCCACAGGACCGGATCGCGCTGGTCGCGGAAACCGGGCCTGAATTCGCCGCCTTGTTCTTCGGCGTGGTCTATGCCGGCGCGTGGCCGGTGCCGCTGCCGCTGCCGACCTCGTTCGGCGGACGCGAATCCTATATCGAGCAGCTCCGTGTCCAGCTTGCGAGCTGCGACCCCAAGATGCTGGTCTATCCGCCCGAACTCGCGCAGATGGCGGGCGAAGCCGCCCGGCTCGTGGATGTGGACGGCGTCGACTGGAGCGAGTTCGCCGCGCGTCCCGCCCCCGACGCGCCGCTGCCGCCGGCCGCGTCCGACGACATCGCCTATCTGCAATATTCGAGCGGCTCGACGCGCTTCCCGCACGGCGTCGCCATCACCCACCGCGCGCTGCTCAACAACCTTGCCGCGCATGCGCACGGCATGCAGCTCGAAATGCAGGACCGCTGCATTTCGTGGCTGCCCTGGTACCACGACATGGGGCTGGTCGGCTGCTTCCTGTCGCCGATCGCCAATCAGGTCTCGTGCGATTATCTCAAGACCGAGGATTTCGCACGGCGGCCGCTCGCCTGGCTCGACATGATCTCGCGCAATCCCGGCACCTCGATCAGCTATTCGCCGACGTTCGGCTATGACATCTGCGCGCGGCGCATCTCCAGCCAGACCCGCGCCGGCGAGCGATTCGATCTGTCGCGCTGGCGGCTGGCGGGCAACGGCGCCGACATGATCCGCCCTGACGTGATGCAGGGCTTCGTCGACGCCTTCACCGACGCCGGCTTCAAGGCGAGCGCGTTCCTGCCGAGCTACGGCCTCGCCGAAGCCACGCTCGCGGTGTCGATCATGCCGCCGGGCGAGGGCATCCGCGTCGAACTCGTCGAGGAGACTCAGCTCTCCGGCGTCGCCGCCGGACAGGACCGGCCGCAGCGCTACCGCGCGATCGTCAATTGCGGCAAGCCGGTGCGCGACATGAAGGTCGAGATCCGCGAGGAAGACGGTACCCCCCTGCCCGAACGCGCGATCGGCAAGGTGTGGTGTTCCGGCCCGTCGGTGATGGTCGGCTATTTCCGCGACGCCGAGGCGACCGACGCCTGCCTGATCGACGGCTGGCTCGACACCGGCGACATGGGCTATCTGTCGGACGGCTACATCTACATCGTCGGCCGCGCTAAGGACATGATCATCGTCAACGGTCGCAACCACTGGCCGCAGGATATCGAATGGGCGGTCGAGCAACTGCCCGGCTTCAAGGCCGGCGACATCGCCGCCTTCGCGATCACGACGCCCGGCGGCGAGGAGACCCCCGCCGTGCTCGTCCAGTGCCGCAGTTCGGACGATGCCGAGCGCGTGCGCCTGCGCGACGAGATTCGCGAGCGCGTCCGCTCGGTCACCGGCATGAACTGCGTGATCGAGCTGATCCCGCCGCGCACGCTGCCGCGCACCTCCTCGGGCAAGCTCAGCCGCGCCAAGGCGCGCAACCTGTATCTCAACGGCGAGATCAAGCCTTACGATATCGCCGCTTGAAGTACCGTGGAGGCGGCGCTAAAGACCGCCTCCGCACAGGGGTGTAGCTCAGTTGGTTAGAGCGTCGGTCTCCAAAACCGAAGGCCCTCGGTTCGAGTCCGAGCTCCCCTGCCACTTCCTTATCGCCACGCTTGATTTTCCGGATCGCCGGCGGTAACGTTTTTCCATTCCGAAATCGGGAACATTCGTCGTCGGCCCCTTGGCGGGACCGGGCGGCGGACCCATGTCCCCGGTTCCGGCGCCAACCAAAGCGAGTACAGACAGTGGCGAAGACGACCCCGATCGAATTCTACCGGCAGGTGCGCGCGGAAACCGCCAAGGTGGTTTGGCCGACCCGGCGCGAAACGATCATGACCGGCGTGATGGTGATGATCATGACGACGCTGCTGGCGGTGTTCTTCTTCGGGGTGGACACGATCTTCGAACTGATCGTCAAATATCTGCTCACCCTCGCGAACTGATTACGGGACGACACATGGCACGCTGGTACATCATTCACGCCTATTCGGGTTTCGAGGGCAAGGTTCGCGATTCGATCATGGCCGAGGCGACCCGCATGGGCCTCGACCAGCTCGTCGAGCAGATCGAAGTGCCGACCGAGACCGTTACCGAGGCGCGGCGTGGCAAGAAGATCGCGGTCGAGCGCAAGTTCATGCCCGGCTATGTGCTCGCCAAGCTCAACATGAACGATGACGTGTACCACCTCGTCAAGAACACCCCCAAGGTGACCGGCTTCCTCGGCTCGATGGGCAAACCCCAGCCGATCAGCGAGGCCGAGGCCGCGCGCATGCTCAATTCGAAGGAAGAAGCCGCCGCCGCGCCCAAGGCGAAGGTCAAGGTCGATTTCGAGATCGGCGATTCGGTCAAGGTGCTCGACGGCCCGTTCGCGAGCTTCAACGGTCTGGTCGAGGAACTCGATTTCGACCGCAGCCGCGTCAAGGTGTCGGTGTCGATCTTCGGCCGCGCCACGCCGGTGGAACTGGAGTTCGATCAGGTCGAGCGCAGCAAGTAAGGCGAAGCCTTACGCGCGACCGCACGCGAGCAGCGAAGCTGCTCGCGAGACGGCGCTCGACCGGCCGGCGGGTCGGCGCAGCCGAACCCGTCCGACGACGCGGCTTTGCCGCGGCGGGGTTTTATGCCCTGCTGGCCGGAGTGCGGGACAGGCCCCTAAGCGTGGCGTATTCGTACAGGCGAACGACGCTTATCGCCTGATCCCCCCAAACGGCGCCGACAGTTTGCTGAAATCGACTGTTTCTTTGAGCGCTGGGAAGGATGGCAATCCCACTTCCCCCCCAGCCGCCCCGGCGCACACTCCTCCCCCTCACGCGGCGCAATATTGCTCCAGAAACTCGTGATGGGTCGGCATGCGCGCCACGGTGCCCGCGATGCCATCGCGCACGTCGGCAAAGGCACGGCGCAGATGCTCTACGCTCAGCATATGCCCCATGCGGTGATAGCCGGTCGGCTCCAGCCGCTGGCCGAGCATCACCTGGAGCCAGCTATCGGCCTGGAACAGATCGTCGGCCGTCTGCGGGGTCATGGCGGACTCGCGGAACAGGGCAATGCGCTGCGCGAGCGTGTCGGGGATCGCCATCGTGCGGCACCGTTCCCAGAAGGGATCATCGCCGCGTTGGTTCAAGTGATAATGCAGGATGATGAAATCGCGGACGCGTTCGAGTTCGGCTTGGGCGAGATCGTTGTAATGTTTGACCAGCGACGGCTTGATCCCGCCGAACGGGAAGCTCTGGATCAACCGCGTCACGCCGATCATGATGAGGTGGATGCTGGTCGATTCGAGCGGCTCGACGAAGCCGCTGGCGAGGCCGAGCGCGACGCAATTATGGTCCCACACGCGCTTGCGGCGCCCGGTGACGAAGCGGATCAGGCGCGGCTCGGTGATCGGCTCGCCCTGGATTTGCGCGCGCAGCGTCGTCTCCGCCGCGTCGTCAGAAAGATACTCGCTGCAATAGACCAGCCCGTTGCCGACACGATGCTGCAAGGGAATCTGCCATTGCCAGCCCGCATCATGCGCGATCGCGCGGGTATAGGGCACCGCCGGCGCGACCGACGTGGTCTGCACCGCGAGCGCGCGGTTGGTGGGCAGCCAGTGGCTCCAATCCTCATAGCCGGCCTTGAGCGTCTGCTCGATCAGCATGCCGCGAAAGCCGGTGCAATCGACGAACAGATCGCCCGCCACCTCGCGGCCGTCGGCGAGATAGAGCGCTTCGATATCGCCGGTATCGGCGTTGCGCCGCACCCCGCCGATACGGCCTTCGAGGCGGGTGACGCCCCGCGCCTCGCTGAAGCGGCGCAGGAAGCCCGCGTAGAGCGAGGCGTCGAAATGATAGGCGTAGTTGATCCTACCCGTGTCCGAGGTCGCGAACTTGCCGGCTTCGGCGGCGGCGAGTTCGAGGCAATAGGCGCCGAGATCGTCGGCGATGCCGGCCTCGCGGCCGCGCAGCCACATATGCTGGAAGTCGCCCATCCAGATCGACTGGCCGACCCGGCCGAAGCCGTGAACATAGCGGTCGCCGCGCCGTGCCCAATTCTCGAAGGCGATGCCGAGTTTGAACGTCGCCTGCGTCGCGCGCATGAAGTCGCGCTCGTCGAGCTCGAGAAAACGATGAAAGGTGCGGATCGTCGGGATCGTCGCCTCGCCGACGCCGACCGTGCCGATCTCGTCGGATTCGACCAGCACAATATCGAGCAGCGCGCCGAGATGCTTGGAGAGCGCCGCCGCCGCGACCCAGCCGGCGGTGCCCCCGCCGGCGATCACGACGCGCCGGATCGTCTGTGCGTGGTTCATCGCTTTCCCTCGTTCACCGGTTGAGCCGTTGGAGCAGTTGCGCGCGCAACCGGCGCGCGCCGAGCGCGTCCAGCGGCGCGAGCGGCCCGCGTGCCGCTTCGGGCAGATGCGCGCCCGCGCGGTCGGCGGGGCCGAACACGTAATAATCGAACAGCGCGCGCCACGCCTGCTTCTCGCTGTCCGGTCGGTCGCGCAGGCTGAGCAAGCCGTGGAGCAATGTGTTCATCGGGGAGTCGAGGAACGGCGCCGCCGCGTTCCACCAATAGTTGATGAGGATGTTGAAGGCGTCGAGCGCCTCGACATTGTGCCACCACAGGGCCGGATAGACGAGCACGTCGCCGGGCTCCAGATCGAACACCTGCGCCACGCGCAACGCCTCGGCGAAGCGTGGATAGCGTGCGAGATCGGGCGCGCGTAGATCGACCATGCTGACCGCCTGCCCGCCCGGCGTCGGTTCGAGGGGACCGGGATACAGGTTGTCGATCTGTTCGGGCGGGAACAATGTGAACCGCCGCCGCCCGGCGATGCAGCAGGCGGCGTTGTTGGACATGTCGTAATGCGTCGCGGCGGTGGTGCGATTTCCGATCCAGATGCTCGCGCGCGGGGTCGCCCCGGCGAACGCGTCCTGGGGAAGATCGTTCTCGTCGCGCAGCCCCGGAAGATAAGTGTCGAGATCGGTCGAGCCGACATAGAGCGCATCGTCGTCCGCGTCGCTCAGCAGCCGATCGAGCCAGGCGTCGAGCTTCACCCGCGTCGCGGTGAAGTTCATCGCGGTCATGCCGTCATCGTAGAAAAATCGGCCACCGATCCGCGCTGGCCCGGCATAGCCGACCACCGGCGCACCCTGGTAGAAACGCTTGAGATAGTCCGCGGCGGCCTGCGCGCCGGTGCGGCCGGCGCGCACCAGCGGCCAATCGCAAACGAGGCCGCGCAGCACCACCGGCTGCTGGCGCGCGACCAGCGCCGCGGCGTCGAAATCGCGCACGGCGTCCGAGAGATCGGCGACCGTCACGCGGCGACCGGGGTGACGGGCACCGCTTCACCCGCCTCGGCGCGACGACGCCGGTTCTTGAGGTCGATCAGCCGGCCGACGTTCCCGAGCGAGGATGCGACGAGAAAGGCCTGGCGCAGAAAGCCGCTCCGGTTGAGCGCGGATAGCGCGGCGCCGTCGAGCCGCGCGAGTTGCTCGGTCGCGATCGTGAAACAGTCGGGTATCGTGTAGCGCGTCGACTCGTCGAGCGCGATGTCGAGCGCGATCGGCGCGATCAGGCCGGCTTGCGCGAACGCGGCGAACATGGTGCCCCGCTGGCGCTCGCCATCGTGGATGACCTGCAGCACCCGCACGATATGGTCGAGATACGGCGCCCGCCCGCCATGCGGCAAGAACACCGCCTGCCCGTCCGCCGCGCCTATGCGCGGGGATTCGAGATCGACATAGATCATCGGTTCCGGCTGCTGGTCGCGCTGTCCCATGCCGATCAGGAACGGCCCGCGCTGGCGCAGCGCCGGCACATGCCGCGCCTGCCAGCCGGACTCGTCGAGGAACAGATTCTCGTCGCGATCGAACCCGAGCAGTGCCACCGCCTGGAAGGCGCCGTCCGCATCCTTGCGGAACAGGATCGGATACTCGCGCTGGAGATCGTCGAATTCGTTCGGAAAGATCGCGCATTCGTTGACCGCGTCGCCGAACCGCGCCGCATACCCGATCGCGACACGCAGATCGGCATGCGCGATGGTGTCGAGAAGAACCGGTCCCGTCATGGAATACTCATATGCCTTTGCCGAGGCACCCGGCAATGCGGCGCTTCGTCCGGGGTGCGGGCACCCCGGACGTCGCCCCCTTATTCAGAACCGGTAGCGTGCGCCGAACAGGAAGCGCCGCTTGAGTTCCTGCGCGAACCACAGGTTGGTCTCCGATCGACCGTAGGTGCGCAGGCTCGAATTGGTCAGGTTGATGCCTTCGACCGACAGCGCGATATGCTGGTTGAGATCATAGCTGATGTTCGCGTCGAGCTGCCCGTACGGCTTGGTGTAGACAGGGTTCTTGTAGCTGTCGCGGTTGAGCGCCGACAGGAAGCTGTCGCGCCAATTGTAGCTCAGCCGTGCCGAGATGCCGTGCTTGTCGTAGATCAGCGTGGCGTTGGCGGTGTTGCTGAGACCGGTCAGCGCGAACTGGTCGATGCTCGGGTCGCCACCGTTGTTGAAGCCGACGTCGCCCTTCACATAGGTGAAGCTGCCCGACACGCCGAAGCCGGTCTCGCCAAGGAAATATTGCCCGGCGATTTCGAAGCCGTAGATCTCGGCATCCTTGTTGTTGATCGGCTTGGACAGCGTGAAGACGTAATAGGGGTCCGCAGCGTTGCCGTTGAGATCGACCGCCGACAGCACGGTGTTGATGAACGCCTGGTCGACCGACTTCTTTGTGGGATCGTAATGCGCCCCGAACTCGGTCGCCGCCGCTGCCGCACCGTCGCGCTGGATCAGCGCCGCATAGGTGAACAGGTTGACGTCGCTGATGTCCGCGCCGAGATTGGTGAGCGCGGTCTTGGCCTGGCCCGAGATCGTGCCCGCCGCGCCCGAACTCGGATCGCGCACGCTGAACAATGGCGCCTGCGACTGGCCGGTGCCGATGAAGTTATGCACGCGCTTGTCGAAAAAGCCGACCGAGAAATAGGTGTCGGGCTTGAAGTAATATTCGAACGACAGATCGATGTTGTCGGAGATCAGCGGCGCGAGATTGGGGTCGCCGGTCGATGCGGTGGCGACGCCGCCAAGCGCAGTCGGACGGGGTGGCGCGGAGATCGCATAAGACGTGAACAGATTGTCGTAGTTCGGCCGCGCGATCGTACGGCTCGCCGAGAAGCGACCGATCAGGTTTCGCTTCAACTCTATCTGGAAGTCGAATGAGGGCAGGATGTTGTCGTACGATCCGTGACCCGTGAGCGTCGATGGCGAGTTCGAGAGGTTGATCGTGAAGTCGTTATCCGAAACCCAGCTTATCGAGGTCGGCAGGTACTGGATGCCGACCGCCTCTTCCTTGGTATGTTCGTAGCGCGCGCCGGCGACGAGGCTGGTTTCGTGGCCGGCGAGCTGCCCCTTCCACGTAACCTGCGCATAGCCGGAGAAGATCGTTTCCTTGACCGTGTTGTTCTGGCGGGCGGTGAAGCCGACTGTATTACCCTGCCCGCCATAATAGCTGGAGAGCTTGTCATAGAGCGTGATCGGATTGCCGCGGAACGCGATGAGATTAACGCCGGTCGCCTTGGGATCATAGGCGCTGAACTTGCACAGCAGGCAGAACTGCTGGAGCACGCCGGGCGCGACCTGATCGACGTCGCCAGGGTGATCGACGCTCCAGTTGCCGAGCGTCTGCTGGGTCGAGATGAGCTGCTGGTTGGTCTTGGTATCGCGGTACAAGCCGCCGAAATCGAACCGGCTGCCTTCACCGAGATCCCAGCCGAAATCGATCCGCCCTTCCTTCACCGTCTGCCGCTGGCTGGTGGTGTAGGTGCGGCCAATCGATGAGCCGACGTCGCCCGAGTCGAGCACGCCGTTGCCGTTGCCCTTCAGCGCATCGTTGATGACCTCGTCCTGCACCGGGATCGACCCGCTGTAATCGACCGAATGCGCGGTGATGACGTTGGCGCCGAGACCGACGAGAGTGGAACTGGTGCCATTGGGGGCATCCGGCAGCACCGACGACTTGCCGTAATGGCCATCGATCGCGACGGTGAAGTTGCTGGCGGCGTCCCATTTCAGGTTGAGGCCGTAATCCTCGAGCGTGTTCTTCTGGGCGCGATATTGCTGCTCCCAGTCCTCGTCCTTCACGCCGGAAATCGTCTCATGGAGATAGGTGGTCGTGGCGACGGCCGGGTTGTTGTCGAAGGTCACGACGTCGAACGGACGGTTGAACCAGTTCGCTTCGTCGGAACGCACCTCCTTCTGCTTGGTGCGCGCGTACAGCGCGTCGGCGGTGACGGTGAGTGCGTCGGTCGGCTTGAACTGGATGATCGCCTGCCCGTTCAGCCGCTGATATTTGTCATCGGCGAAGTGGTAGCGGCTGTCGTTCGGCACCGAGACGAGATGGTTCGGATCGGTCGGCGCGTTGTTGATCTTGGTCGCCGCGTTGACGAAGCCGTTGGCGGGATCGAGGAAGTCCTTGAACGTCCGGATGTTCCAGTCGTTCGACGTGGCGGACACGGTCGAGAAGTGCCGCTCCTGATAGCTGCCGAACAGCGACACGCCGAAGGTCTGATCGGGATTGGACCAGCTTGCGAGGCCGGTGAATTCGGGCGTGACGACCGAGCCGCAATCGACGCAGTCGCTCGCGCTGGTGTCATAGTTGAGCTTGGCACCCACACTCCCGTTGAAGCCGGCTTCGCGCGAATCGAGCGGGCGGCGGGTCACGACGTTGATCGTCGCGCCGATGCCGCCTGACGGGACGGCGGCGCGGCCGGTCTTGTAGACTTCGAGCGTCTTGACGCCTTCCGACGCGAGGTTGGAGAAGTCGAACGACCGCGTCACGCCGACGGTGCCGTCGGCGCTCTCGTCGCCGCCGACGGTTTGCGCATAGGACGAGGCGAGCGTGCGGCCATTGAGGGTGACGAGGTTGAAGCTCGGCCCGAAGCCACGCACCGTCACCTGCGCACCCTGCCCGTTGACACGGTCGATCGACACGCCGGTGATGCGCTGGAGCGATTCCGCGAGGTTGGTGTCGGGGAACTTGCCGATGTCTTCCGCCGAGATCGCATCGACGATGCCGGTGGAGTTGCGCTTGATCGCGATCGAGCGTTCGAGGCTGGCGCGCACGCCGGTCACGACGATGTCGTCGGCAGCGGCGGTGTCGGGCACGCCGTTGGTGGCGGCGGCGCCGGTCTCACGCGCCGGTGTGGCGGCGGCGGTATCGGCCTGCGGCGTCCCCTGCTGCGCCGAAACGGATGAATCTTGTGCGGCCGCCGCTTGCGGCAGCGCCAGTCCCGTGGCGATCGCGACGACCGAGGCCGACCAGGCGAGTGCCGACGCGTGACTCAGGCTTTTCATAAATCCCCTCTCCCAAGGCGCGGCCCTGCCGGCCGCCTTTCACTTGCGATTCCCCCTGTTCGGGATCGACGCCGCCAGAGCTACTCTATTGTCCGACGTTGTCAACTGCCGATTGTTGCTCGGCTGTGTCCACCGCGCAGGTACGGGTAGCGTCGAAAAACCGGCAGGCGACCCGATGGCGGCGCAAATGCGCGCAATACTCGGACTTTTCCCGCGGCGTATGCGGCCCCGCCGCGATAGTGGGCAAACCGGCGCGGGATGCGAAACGGCGAAGTTGCGCTGCCGCGAAACTGTCAACGTTATCAGCATATCTGGCGTAAGCGAGACATTACCGCTACGTCACGTCCTCAACCAAACAGGACAGCAGCATGAAGCGAACGACGATCGTCGATGTTGGGCGCCTCGCCGGGGTTTCCGCAAAGACCGTCTCGCGCGTGCTCAACGGCGAACCGCACGTCAGCCAGGCCGTCAAGCAGCGCGTTCGCGAGGCGGCCGACGCGCTCGATTATCATCCCAACGTGTTCGCGCAGGCGCTCGTGCGGCGCAAATCGAACATGATCGGGCTGATCTACGAAAACCCCAGCCCCAGCTATGTCGTCGAGCTGCAGCGCGGCGTGCTCGATCGGTTGACGGGCGAACGCTATCAGCTCGTGGTGATCCCGATCCGGTCGGTGCAGGAACACGCCGGCGAGGTCGTCGGGATGCTGCGCTCGGCCGCGCTCGACGGCGTGGTGCTCGCCCCGCCCGCCTCGGATAATCCGATCATCCTCAACCAGTTGAAGGACGCGCGCATCCTGTGCGCGCGGATCGCGCCGACCCGGATGATCGACGCGGCGCCGAGCAACCTGATCGACGACGTCGCCGCCGCGCGCGAGATCGCCGAGCATATCATCGGGCTCGGCCACCGTGAGATCGCCATCATCCGCGGCGATCCCACCCACGCATCGACCGAGGCGCGGATGCTCGGCTACATGCAAGCCTTCTACAAGGCCGGAATCGAGCTGCGGCTCGAGCGGATCGAACCCGGACTGTTCACCTTCGACAGCGGCCTCTCCGCCGCGCGCGACATCTTCGGCCGCGGTGACCGGCCGACCGCGATCCTCGCGCAAAACGACGACATGGCGGTCGGCGCGATGATGGCCGCGCGCGAATTCGGCCTGTCGATACCCGACGATCTCTCGGTCGTCGGCTTCGACGATTCGGAAGTGTCGCGCATCACCTGGCCGCGCCTGACGACGGTGCGGCAGCCGGTGTTCGAAATGGCGATCGCGGCGACCGAGATGCTGATCGCCCAGCTCGAGGACCGCGCCGTCACGGCACGGATCACGCATCCGCACGAACTGCTGATCCGCGAATCCGCCGCCCCGCCCCGATCGCTCGAGTGATGCTTCGCCGGCGCGAAGTCTGGTCCTACGCTGCTGGAGATTTCGGTTTCAACACCGTCTGGCAATCGATCGAACTCTACCTGCTGTTCTATTACGTCCGCCAGCTCGGCATCGCGCCCGAGGTCGCGTCGCTGATTTTCCTGGCCGGCGCGGCGGCGGACTGGCTGATGGACGTGTTCGTCGGCGTCACCGCCGACCGGCTCGCGCCGCGCGTGCGGCTGGGCGCGTGGGTCGCGATCGGAGGCCCGCTATCGGTGCTGATCCTGTGCGCCGCCTTGGTGCCGCCGCCGGTGAACGGCGGCTATGTGCCCTATTATGCGCTCGCCACCTATCTCGCGCTGCGCTGCGCCTATGGCATCGGCAACATCCCTTATGGGGCACTGACGGCGCGGATTTCCGCCGATCCCCAGGATCACCTGCGGCTGACCGGCGCGCGGATGCAGGCTGCCGCGCTCGGCGGTCTCGTCGCGGCGCTGGTCTATGCCGTGCTGCCCGCGGGCGATGCGGGCGGCGGTTTCTCACTCGGGGCGCCGGTCCTCGCGGGGATCGCGGCACCGACCTTCTTCCTCACCGCGTTCGGCACGCGCGAACGGATCAAGCCTGCCGCCGCCGCGCTTCGCTCTGATCGGGCACTCCTGGCGATGTTCGGATTGCTGGCACGGTCATCGGCGTTGCGGCGCCTGATCGCAACGATCCTGGCGGTCGGGCTGGCGGTGTCACTGCTCAACGTTTCGCTGCTGTTCGTGTTCGATCGGCTCGGCGCGCGGCGCTGGGGCTATTATGCCGCGCTGCTGCCGGCATTGTCGCTGCTGGTGACCACACCGCTTTGGACCCATCTCGCCACGCGAATCGGCCAGGGCGCGACGTTGCGCTACGCCGCCATGCTGATGCTGGGCGCGGCGTTGTTTGGATGCTTCGGTGGCGGAGTCGTGATGGCGCTGGTCAGCGTGACCGGTGCGATCGTCGCCGGGCAAGGACTGTCGGTGATGTTCTGGTCGCTGGTTCCCGCGACCGTCAGCGCGTGCGAACAGGACGCGGCGGTCGTCGGCTATGCGGGGCGGGTCTATGCGGCGGCCACGATCGCGCGCAAGCTGGCACAGGCGCTTTCCACCCAAGCGCTTGCACTGGCACTGGTATTTCCGGCCCTACCGAGTCTCGGCGGCATCGCTATCGCGGCGCTGCTCGCGGTGCTGTGCGCGTTTTTCTACCGCCCGATCGAAGAGATGCGGCGTTCGCTTGCCCCTTGACACGGCCATGTCAACGTTGTCAGGAACGTGCCGTCGATAATGGGGATGCCGGTGGCCGCCTGAGCGCCGGCGATGGGAGCGGACATGATCTCGAAAACGGTGCTGGCGGGCCTTGCCTGCGCGACTGCGGCTGCCCTTCCCGCGCAAACCCGCCCCTCCGCCCCCGTAGGCCCCGTGCCGACGATCCACCCGGAAATCTGGCCGAGCGCGACGTGGCCAGTGGCCGCCAAGCCGGCGGACGAGGCGCGCATCGCCGCCTTGCTCAAACGGATGACGCTGGAGGAGAAGGTCGGGCAGATCCTGCAGGCCAACATCACCAACATCACGCCCGACGAAGTGCGGCAATATCATATCGGCTCGGTGCTCAACGGCGGGAACGCCGGACCCGGCGGTGACGATTTCGCGCCGGCGCCTAAGTGGCTCGAACTGGCCGACCAACTCTGGGCGGCCTCGGTCGATACCACAAAGGGCGGCGTCGGCATCCCGATGCTGTGGGGCACCGACGCGGTGCACGGCCACAGCAACATCGTCGGCGCGACGCTGTTCCCGCAGAACATCGGGCTCGGCGCGACGCGTGATCCCGGGCTGATCGAGCGGATCGGCGCCGCCACCGCCGCCGAAATCCGCACCACCGGGCAGGAATGGACCTTCGCGCCGACCATCACCGTGCCGCAGGATTATCGCTGGGGCCGCGCGTACGAGGGCTATTCGTCCGATCCCGATCTGGTCGCGAGCTATGTCCAGCACATGATCCTGGGGTTGCAGGGGCCGCCCGACGGCAGCCGCATCCTTGCCGGGCCGCATGTGCTGGCGAGCACCAAGCATTTCATCGGCGATGGCGGCACCTTCGAAGGCCATGACCAGGGCGACGCCAAGATCAGCGAGACGGTGCTGCGCGACATTCATGGCAAGCCCTATGTTCCGGCGGTCGAAGCCGGTGTCGGCACCGTCATGACGAGCTTCTCGAGCTGGCAGGGCCGCAAGATCGCCGGTGAGAAAGGGTTGGTCACCGGCGTCCTCAAGGACCGCATGCATTTCGGCGGGTTCGTCGTCACCGACTGGAACGCCCACGGCCAGATCGCCGGCTGCACCAACGAAAGCTGCCCGCAGGCGATCAATGCCGGCATCGACATGTATATGGCGCCCGATAGCTGGAAGCCGCTGTATGCCTCGCTGATCGCGCAGGTGAAGGACGGGACGGTGCCGATGGCGCGGCTCGATGACGCGGTGGCGCGAGTGCTGCGGGTCAAGCTGCGGCTCGGGCTGTTCGAGATGGGCAAACCCTCGTCGCGCCCGCTGGCGGGCGACTGGCGCCTGCTGGGCGCCCCAGCGCATCGCGCGATCGCACGCGAGGCGGTCGCCAAGTCGCTGGTGCTGCTCAAGAACACCGGCGTCCTGCCGCTGCGCGCCTCCGCCAGCATCCTGGTCGCGGGAGACGGCGCCGACGATGTCGGCCGGCAATCGGGCGGCTGGACGCTGAGCTGGCAAGGCACGGGGCTGGACGCCAGCATGTTCCCCGGCGCGACCAGCCTGTGGGGCGGCATAAAGGCGGCCGTCGGCGCGGCGGGCGGCCATGCCGAATATGCGCCCGACGGGCGTTTCACGAAGCGTCCCGACGCTGCGATCGTGGTGTTCGGCGAGACGCCCTATGCCGAATTCCAGGGCGATCTGCGCACGCTGCAATTGCGCCCCGAATTGCGCAAGCCGGTGGAGACGATGCGACGGCTGAAGGCCGCGGGCATCCCCGTCGTCGCGGTGATGCTGACCGGGCGCCCCCTGTTCGTCAGCCCCGAATTGAACGCGGCAGACGCCTTCGTGGTGGCGTGGCTGCCGGGCACCGAGGGTGAAGGTGTCGCCGACCGGCTGTTCGGGGCGGGTGGCACGCCGTTCACCGGCAAGCTGCCCGCCGCCTGGCCGCTTACCGCCAAGCCCGGCGGGCCGGTACTCTATCCGTTCGGCTACGGCCTGAGCGGGCGCGAGCCCAAGGTGGCGTGGAAGCCTTTGTCGGAAGACCCCGGCATCGTCGATGACGGTGACACCGGCGTGTATATGGGCGCCGGCGTGGCGACGCCCGGCTGGTCGCTTCAAGTCAGCGACGGCGTGGTCGGCGTGACGCGGATCACGACGGTGCCCGCCCAGGCGCTCGGCGGTCGCATCAAGATCACCGCGATCGACCATGAGGTGCAGGAAGGCGCGCGGCACTTCGCGCTCGCGGGCGGCGGGCCGCAGGTGATCGACCTCCACACCCAGACGCCGGTCGATCTCACCCGCGAGACCAACGGCGACGTGCTGCTGCTGGCGACGATGCGGTTCGACACCGCACCACCCGCCGATCTGACGATCGGCGTCGTCTGCGGCCCGACCTGCACCGCTTCGGTGCCGATCGCGCCGGCCAAGCTGCGTGTCGGCGCATGGCGGACGATCGGCATTCCGCTCAAATGCTTCGCCAGGACCGCTGACATGGCACGGATCGAGACGCCCTTCCAGTTGCGCACCGCGCAACCGTTCGAGACAAGCATCGCGCGCGTCGCGGTCGGCACCGTCGCCGACGACGTGGTGGCGTGCCCGCGCTGACGCGGGTTTGATCCAGATCGCAACAATCCACTGGCCGCACCGTTACGGATGGGCGACAGGGGTCGATTGACGATCAGGAGAGAGATGCGTGAGCGTGGCATTCCGGCGCGAAAGCGACGAGGAGCATAAGGAACCGCGGTTCGAACTGCCGATCCCGCCCGGCCCCAATTTCGTCACCCCGCGCGGGCTGACGCAGATCGCCGCGCGGATCGAGGATTTGCGCGCCGCCGTCGCCGCCGCCACCGACGAAGATGCGCGCGCGCTCGCCGAGCGTGACCTGCGCTATTGGTCGACGCGCGAAACCACCGCCGAACTCGCCCCGCCCGCCAGCGGCGAAGCCGTCGCGATCGGCACGCGCGTGACGTTCAGACTGAACGGGGCGGAACGCGAGATCGAGATCGTCGGCTTCGACGAGAGCGATCCGGCGGCCGGCCGCATCGCGTTCTCCGCTCCGCTCGCCCGCGCGATGATCGGCGCGGAGGAAGGCGAGACGGTGGAGTTCGGCGGGAAGGCGGACGCGATCGAGATTGTGGCGATCACCAGCGTGTGAGTTCGTCCCGTGGGTCTGGGCCGTAGCGGTTCGCCCCCTTCGTGCCTGGTCGACACAAGAAGAACAGCAGGATCAACGGCCCAAGATAGGGAATGAGACCAAGAAGGAGGAACCAGCCCGACATCGCCTGATCGTGAAAACGTCGGACTTGCATCGCGACAAGCGGTATGAGCGTGCCAATAACGAAGGCCACGAGGAGCGCCATCAGCATTTGAAAGGCGAGAACCGGCGTGCCCGTCCCCGCTCCCCATTCGAAACCAACGATCACGGCGAACAGCACATACACCGCTGCCACGACCATCAACTGGCCAAGCTGAAAGCTCCATATTTCCGCCGCGCGCGATCGGCCGGCGAAGTCTGCATAATGTCTGAGCGCGCGCAGGATCAGAGCCATTGCCTGTCCTTCAATTGCTCGGCGCCCGCCGCCGGTAGCTGAGCGCCTCGGCGACGTGCAGCCGCCCTACTCCCGCGCTTCCGGCCAGATCGGCGATGGTGCGCGCGACGCGTAGGACGCGGGTGTAGCCGCGCGCGGACAGCCGCATCGCTTCGGAGGCCTGTGCGAGCAACGTGCGCCCCGCGTCATCCGGCGTGGCGACGGCGTCGAGCAGCACGCCATCGACTTCGGCGTTGGTGCGGATCGCGTGATCGGCGTAGCGCTCCGTTTGCACGGCGCGCGCTGCCGCAACGCGCGCGCGCACCTCCGCCGAGCCTTCGGCCGGCGGCGGCAGGACGAGATCGGCGGCGGAGAGCGCCTGTACCTCGACATGCAGATCGATCCGGTCGAGCAGCGGCCCGGACACCTTGGCCTGATAGTCCGCCGCGCATTTCGGCGCGCGCGCGCAGGCGAGCGCCGCGTCGCCGAGATGGCCGCAGCGGCACGGGTTCATCGCCGCAACCAGTTGCACGCGCGCCGGAAAGGTGACGTGCGCGTTGGCGCGCGCGACGCTGACCGTGCCGGTTTCGAGCGGCTGGCGCAGCGAATCGAGCACCGCGCGCTGGAACTCGGGCAACTCATCGAGGAACAGCACGCCGAGATGCGCGAGGCTGACCTCGCCCGGCTTCACCTTCATCCCGCCGCCGGTAAGCGCCGCCATCGACGCGGAATGGTGGGGCGCGCGGTATGGCCGGGTTCGCGTCAGCCGCCCGCCGGTGAGCGTGCCCGCGACGCTCGCCACCATCGACACCTCCAGCGCCTCGGCGGCGTCGAGCGGTGGCAGGATGCCGGGCAGGCACGACGCCATCAGCGACTTGCCCGCGCCGGGCGGGCCGACCATCAGCAGATTGTGCCCGCCCGCCGCCGCGATTTCGAGCGCGCGCTTGGCGGTCTCCTGCCCCTTCACCTGGCGCAGATCGGGTCCGTGGACCGCGTCGATCGCTTCGCCCGGCGCGGGCGCGGCGATCAGCCCGTGCCCCTTGAAGTGGTTGACGAGCGTAAGGATGTCGGGGGCGGCGAGCACCCCGACAGAACCCGCCCAGGCCGCTTCGGCGCCCTGCGACGCCGGGCAAATCAGCCCCTTCCCCTCCGCCGCGGCGTGCAGCGCGGCGAGCAGCACGCCGGGCGACGGCGCGATCCGTGCGTCGAGCCCGAGTTCGCCGACGACGACGAAATCGCCGAGTTGCTCGGCATCGATCACCCCCATCGCGGCGAGCAGCGCGAGCGCGATCGGCAGATCGAAGTGCGAGCCTTCCTTGGGCAGATCGGCGGGGGACATGTTGACGACGATGCGCTTGGGCGGCAGCGCCAGCCCGATCGAGGCGATCGCACCGCGCACGCGCTCGCGGCTTTCCGCCACCGCCTTGTCGGCGAGGCCGACCACGTTGAACGCGGGCAGCCCGGGGATGAGCTGCACCTGCACCTCGACCGCGCGCGCCTCGAGCCCGAGATACGCCACCGTCGATACGCTCGCGACCATCTGTTAACCCCCCGGTTGGGCAAAGGCTTAGCGGCGGCGTGCTGTTTGGGAAAGCCCGCGTGAGGCCCGTCGCCAAGGTGTCTTGTATTTACAACACACCGCCGCCATCTTCGCGGCAGATGCTGCGCCTTCCGCCATCCCCGCGATTGACTTCGCACCGTCATCCGCTTAAGGGCACGCGCTAAGAGGCCGTCCCTGTGGCGGCCCTTTTCTATTCAGACGATCAGGGAATGACTCATGAAGCGGACCTTTCAGCCGAGCAATCTGGTGCGGGCGCGTCGTCACGGCTTCCGCGCGCGGATGGAGACTCCGGGCGGTCGCAACGTGATTCGCGCGCGCCGGGCGCGCGGTCGCAAGAAGCTGTCGGCGTAATTCACGTTCTGGCGCGCCGCGCGGATTTCCTCGCGGCGAACGCCGGCAAACGCGCGCCGATGCCGGGCTTCGTGCTGCTGGTTCGGCCGCGCGATGATGGCGATCCGGCGATGCGGATCGGCTATACCGTTACCAAGAAGATCGGCAACGCGGTGGTGCGCAACCGGATGAAACGCCGGCTGCGCGCCCTCGCGCGTGATGTGCTGCCCGAATCGGGCGTGCGCGGCGCCGATCACGTGCTGATCGGCCGCGCCGGCGGCGTGGAGCGCGATTTCGCGCAGCTCCGCGGCGAACTGGCCAAGGCGCTGGCGAAGGTGGCGCGGTGAGACCTGCTCTCCGCCGTTCTGCCGCGAAAGCGGGAGCCCAGAGCCGCACCCGCGGCGTTTGCTGCCCTGAACTCCCGCTTTCGCGGGAGAACAGTTCAGGCGAAGATCGATGCTGACCCGCCTCCTCATCCTGCTGGTGCGCGCGTGGCAGATCGGGCCATCGGTCGTGCTGCCCTCCTCCTGTCGCTACCAGCCCTCCTGTTCCGCCTATGCAATCACTGCGCTTCGCCGCTATGGCGCGGTGAAGGGCGGCTGGCTGGCAGCGAAGCGGATCGGGCGGTGCCATCCTTTCGGCGGCTACGGCCCCGATCCGGTGCCATAAGCGCCACGAAACTACGAACGGGATTTCCAGGTGAAAGACGAAGGCAGAAATTTCCTCCTGTTCGCGGTGTTCGCGGCGCTGATCCTGTTCGGCTGGCAGTTCTTCGCCTCCAAATACCTGCCTGCGGCCAACCCGCCCGCAACCAAGATCGAAGCCGGCAAGACCGTCGCGGTCGCCTCCTCGACCGGCCCGGCCGGGCCCGGCGCCGCCTCGCCCGAGAAGGTTCGCGATCGCGCGCAGGTGCTGCGCGAAGCCCCGCGCGTGCGCATCGAGACGCGCAGCCTGCAAGGCTCGATCAACCTCAAGGGCGGCCGCATCGACGATCTGGTGCTGAGCAAGTACAAGGAAACCGTCGCAAAGGATTCGCCGTCGATCCGGCTGTTCTCGCCGTCGGGCACCGAACACGCCTATTTCGCCGGTTTCGGCTGGTCCGGTGACGGCGTGACGACGCCGGGCGCCGACACGGTGTTCACCGCCAGCGCGCCGGTGCTCACCCCTGCGCAGCCGGTCACGCTCGCCTGGACCAATCCGCAGGGCCAGCGCTTCTCGATCCGCATCGCGGTCGACGATCGGTACATGTTCACCGTTCGGCAGACCGTCACCAACCCAACGGGCGCGCCGATCACCGTGCGGCCCTACGGCCTCGTCAGCCGCGCGGGCGTCTCGCCCGATCCCGATACCTGGACCGATCACGTCGGCCCGATCGGCGTGTTCGATCACGGCGCGACCTATGACATCACCTTCGCCAATCTGCAGGGCAAGGAAGCCAGCTTCATCGGCAAGAACCTGCTCGGCAACATCGGCAAGCCCGGCGACAATTATTTCGATTCGACCGGCGGCTGGTTCGGCTTCGGCGACAAATATTGGCTGGCCGCGCTGATCCCCGATTCGGGCGCGCAGATGCACGGCGGCTTCCGCGCGGCGGTCGGCGACAATTTCCAGGCCGATTTCGCGCTCCAGCCCAAGGTCGTGCCGGCCGGCAAGGCGCTGGTGACCACCGCCAAGCTGTTCGCGGGTGCCAAGGAGACCAACACGCTCGACGGCTATGAGGACAAGCTCAACGTCCGCCACTTCGGCAAGGCGATCGACTGGGGCTGGTTCGAGGTCGTCGAGAAGCCGATCTTCAAATATCTCGACTTCCTGTTCCGCGTGATCGGCAATTTCGGAGTGGCGATCATCGCGCTGACGTTGACGATCCGCGGCCTGCTGTTCCCGATCGCGCAGCGCCAGTTCGCCTCAATGGCGAAGATGCGCGCGATCCAGCCCAAGATGAAGGCGCTTCAGGAACGCTACAAGGACGACAAGGTCCGCGCGCAGCAGGAGGTGATGGCGCTCTACAAGTCGGAAGGCGTCAACCCGCTCGCGGGCTGTTTGCCGACCTTCCTCCAGATCCCGATCCTCTACGCGCTCTACAAGGTGCTGCTGCTGACGATCGAAATGCGCCACCAGCCGTTCGTGCTGTGGATTCGCGATCTGTCCGCGCCGGACCCCGCGACGATCCTCAACGCGTTCGGCTATCTGCCGTGGCATCTGCCCCCGATGCTCGCGATCGGCATCGTGCCGGTGCTGCTCGGCATCTCGATGTACTTCCAGTTCAAGCTCAACCCCGCGCCGATGGACGAGGCGCAGAAGCAGGTCTTCGCGATCATGCCGTGGGTGCTGATGTTCGTGATGGCGCCGTTCGCGGTCGGCCTGCAGATCTACTGGATCACCTCGAACACGCTGACCATCCTCCAGCAGCGGCTGCTGTACGCGCGGCACCCCGAATTGAAGGTCGCGGCGGCGAAATGAGCGAGGACGCCGCCTTCGGCCCCGAAGCGATCGAGGCCGCGCGAAAGGCTTTCGCCGGCCCGGTCAGCTTCCTGAAATCCGCGCCCGCGCTGGATTTCATCCCCGACGCGATCGCGCCGGAGGTGGCGTTCGCGGGGCGTTCGAACGTCGGCAAATCGTCGTTGCTCAACGCGCTCGCCGGGCGCAACGCGCTGGCGCGCACCTCGAACACGCCGGGGCGGACGCAGGAGCTCAACTTCTTCGACGTGGGCGATCCGGTCGCGTTCCGGCTGGTCGACATGCCCGGCTACGGCTTCGCCAAGGCGCCCAAGGATGTCGTCAAGAAGTGGCGGTTCCTGGTCAACGATTTCCTGCGCGGGCGCGACGTGCTCAAACGCGCGCTGGTGCTGATCGACGCGCGCCACGGCATCAAGGAGGTCGATCGCGAGATCCTCGACATGCTCGACAAGGCGGCGGTGAGCTACCGGCTCGTCATGACCAAGATCGACAAGATCAAGCCGACCGAACTCGCCGAGGTGATGGCCGCGACCGCGGCCGAAGCCCGCAAGCGCCCGGCCGCGCACCCCGAAATCCTGCCGACCTCGTCCGAGACCGGCCTCGGCATCCCCGAATTGCGCGCGGCGGTGATCGAGGCGATCGGCTGAATAAGCGTTTGCTCCTCCCCCGCCAAGGGGAGGTGGCGCCGCAGGCGACGGAGGGGGAGGACGCGAACTGCCGCGAGCTTCCCGCATCCTCCCCCTCCGTCACGCTATGCGTGACACCTCGCCCTGGCGGGGGAGGATTGGAAGGCGATCGGCTAGACCCCGCCGCCGCCGCCCGCTAAGCCGACCGCATGAAGCTCATCATCGGCAACAAAGCCTATTCCTCGTGGAGCCTGCGCGGCTGGCTCGCCGCCCGGCAATCAGGCCTCGTGTTCGAGGAGGTCGTCGTGCCGCTCTACGATGCCGAATGGGACAAGCGCCGCGAGGGGGACGAGTTCGCGCCGTCCTCGGGCAAGGTGCCGATCCTGTGGGATGGCGACGCGGTGGTTTGGGACAGTCTCGCCATCATCGAATATCTCGCCGAGCAGACCAGCCGCGACCTGTTCTGGCCGGCCGATCCCGCCGCGCGCGCGATGGCGCGATCGATGTCGGCGGAGATGCATTCGAGCTTCACCGCGCTGCGCAAGAAGCATAGCATGAACATCCGCCAGGTCTTCCCGCCCAAGCGGCCCGACGACGATGTGCTCGCCGATCTCGCGCGGATCATGGAACTATGGGCGCAGGCGCGCGCGCGCTTCGGCGGCGACGGCCAGTTCCTGTTCGGCGCGTTCGGCGCGGCCGACATCATGTACGCGCCGGTGGTGACTCGGATCGTCACCTACAGCCTGCCGATCGCGCGCTTCGCGGCGAGCTATATGGACGCGATCATCAACCATCCCTTCATGCAGGACTGGATCGCCGCCGCGCAGGAAGAGGAATGGGTGATCGAGAAGTTCGAACAGCCGGTGGGCTAGCCCACGCCGTTCGTCCCGAGCGAAGTCGAGGGACTGGACCGAAGCGCAAGTGCCTCGACTTCGCTCGGCACGAACGGTTGGGGCTGGGGATTATCGTGCCCGCACCGACGGATATTCCACCCCGTCCTTCGTCGTGTACCGCCCGTCGGCGGTGAACAGCATGTCGATATCCGAATAGCCGCCGCCGAGATCCGGCCCGGCGCCGATCGCGATGAACACGCAGTCGGCGTCGCTGCGGTTGACGAGCACATGCCCGTTGCGCTCGCCGCCGGGAAACGCCGCGCAGTCGCCGGCGCGCATCGGATATTCGCCGGTGTCGTCGATCAGCACCGCCTCGCCGGACAGCATCACGACGAACTCGTCTTCCCCGTCATGCCAGTGGCGCTGCGAGGATTGCGCGCCGGGCTTCAGCACGACGTGGCTCGCGCCCATGTGGGTGAGGCCACCAGCCGGCGCGAGCCGCCGATACCAGCGGCCGGCGACGACATCGGCGAACTGCGCGGGTAACCGGTTCTGTTGGTCTGCGGGATTGTATCGAGATCGAGCTTGGGCAATGTCCGCTCCCCATGACTGACACGCCCCATCTGCCCGATCCGATCGCGCTCACCAAGACCCTGCTCGCCTGCGAGAGCGTCACCCCCGCGCGCGGTGCGGTGTTCGACGTGATCGAGGCCGCACTGCTGCCGCTCGGCTTCACGGTGGCGCGGTTCGTCGAGGGCGACGCACCGGACGGGCCGGTCGAGAATCTGCTCGCCACGCGCGCCGGCACCGGCCCGCATTTCGCGTTCGCCGGGCACCTCGACGTGGTACCGCCCGGCGCCGGCTGGACCGGCGACGCGTTCGTGCCGGAGGAGCGTGGTGGTTTGCTCTACGGGCGCGGCGCGGTAGACATGAAGGGCGCGATCGCCGCGTTCATCGCCGCCATCCCGGTGGCGCCGGACATCCCGCTCACGCTCATCCTCACCGGCGACGAGGAAGGCCCCGCCACCTTTGGCACGCAGGCGCTGATGGCGCGGATGGCGGAGCGCGGCATCAAGCCCGATCTGTGCCTCGTCGGCGAGCCGACCTCGGCGGCGCGGCTCGGCGACACGATCAAGATCGGGCGGCGCGGCTCGGTCAATTTGTGGATCGACGTGCCCGGCCGGCAAGGCCATGTCGCCTATCCGCACCTCGCCGACAATCCGGTTCCCAAGCTGGTCGCGATCCTCGCCGAGATCGACGGCATCGTGCTCGATGAGGGCAACGCCTGGTTCCAGCCCTCGAACATCGAGCCGACCGATATTACCGTCGGCAACCCGGCGACCAACATCATCCCCGGCCATGCCTCGGCGCGGCTGTCGATCCGCTTCAACGACGGCCATCGCGGCGCCGAACTCGTCGAGCGGCTGCGTGCCATCGTCACCCGCCACGCGCCCGAGGCGACGCTGACCGCACGGATTTCGGGCGAGGCGTTCCTGACGCAGCCGGGCGCGTTCTCGACGCTGATCGGGGACGCGATCGAGGGGCGACTGGGCTTGCGGCCCGGACTGTCCACGACGGGCGGCACCTCGGACGCGCGCTTCCTGTCGGCGCTGTGTCCGGTCGTCGAGTTCGGGCTGTGCAATGCGACGATGCACAAGCTCGACGAGGCGGTCGCGGTGGACGACCTCGTCGCGCTGGCGGGGGTTTATGGGGATATCATCGCGCGGGTCGGGGCGATGACGATCTAAACTCCGTTCGTCCTGAGCTTGCGGTGGGGCTGCCCGCCTACCCCAACGTCCGCTTGAACAGCGCCAGCATCTCGCGCCAGCCACGCTCGGCTGCCGCCTCGTTGTAAACGGGGAAATCCGGCTTCATCCAGCCGTGGTGCGCGCCGGGGTAGATCTCGGCCTTGTAGGTCACACCGGCATCGTCGAACGCCTTGGTCAGCCGCTCGGCCATTTCGGGCGGGTAGCTATTGTCCTCGTCGGCGCCCGCCACATAGACTTCGGCCGTGATCTTGGGCGCGAGCCGATGCGGACTGGTCTCGGCATCGGTGGCGAGGTTGCCGCCGTGGAAGCTCACCGCCGCCGCGACCCGATCGGGGAAGGTGCCGGCCGCCGTGATCGCCATGCCGCCGCCCATGCAGAAGCCGACCGTGCCGATCTTCGTGCCCGCGACGTCCGTGCGCGTATCGAGATAGGCCAGGAACGCCTCGGTGTCGGCCGCGGCCTTGTCGTTGCCGGTGGTCGCCATCAGCGGGCCGATGATCTCGCGGAAGCCCTTGGCGAAGACCTCCTCGGGGTCGAACGGATCGTAGGGGCCGTAGCGATAGAGCAGATCGGGCACGAGCACGACATAGCCGTTAGCGGCGAGCCGCCGCGCCATTTCGACGACCGTAGGGCGCATCCCCAACGCGTCCATGTAGAAGATCACCGCCGGCCATGTGCCCTCACCCGCAGGCGTCAGCACGTGCGCCGGACAGGTACCGTCACGCGTCTGGATCGTGATCTGTTCGTCGCTCATCGAGATACCTCTCACCCAAATCGAATCGTTCCATCGCGCATCTGCCGGATTCCGGCGGGTGCCACCAGCATCCGCGCGATGAGATCAGCATATCACGCCAGCGTTTCGACCGGCGCGTCGGCGAAATCCTCCGCCAGTACCGTCTCGATCTGGCGCGCGATGCCGCGCGTCAGCGCGGCCGGCACGACCACCTCGAAGCCGCGATCGACCAGCCCCGCTACCGCCCAGCGTACGCAATAATCGGCGGCGACGCCGATCACCGTGACACGCCGCACGCCCGCATCCTTGAGCCGATCAAAGAAGCTGTCGCGCGGCACCGGCGGCATCGCGTCGCCGCGCGCATCCTCGATCAGCAAGCCGTCCTCGGCCCACATATCGAACACCCCCTTCTCGATCCGCCACGCCGGGATCGCGCGATCGACCAGCGCGGAATCGAGCATGTTGACCCAACCCGGCGTGCCCTTGATGCAATGCGCGGGGAATTCGCGCGCCTCTTCGGAGGCCGCGTAGATATCGGGCACGTGCGTGTCGAAGGTGAACAACACCCCGGCGTTGCGTTCGGATTCCAGCCCGGACAGCCACGCGCGCATCGGCGCGACCAGGGCGTCGGCGCCTGCGACGCTCAGCGCGCCATCGGTGGCCATGAAATCATACTGCGTATCAACGACGATCACGAAATCCTGCATCGGTCGATCTCCTTATGGGTGTTGACATATATCTGTTGTGATAATAAGTAAAGCGCGTATTGCATATTAGGTGCTGCGTGACCGAAGTTCGTGACTATGATCCCAACGCCTATCAGCGGCCTTCGGTCGCGGTCGATCTGGTGCTGCTCGGGATTCGCGACGGGCGGCTGGCGGTGCTGCTGGTGGAGCGTGACGCGCCGCCCTTCGCCGGCCGCCGTGCGCTACCCGGCGGGTTCGTCGGCATCGACGAGACGCTCGACGCCGCCGCGGCGCGTGTTCTGCGCGACAAGGCGGGGATCGCCACAGCGCATCTCGAACAACTCTACACGTTCGGCGCGGTCGCGCGCGATCCACGCATGCGGATCATCTCGGTCGCCTATCTCGCGTTGCTTGACGAAACCGCCTTCGCCGCCGCCCTCGATGCCATGCCGGGGCTGATCGCCGCGACGATCACCGTGCCGTGGGCGGGGGAAGCCGGCGGCGCGGTCGACATCGCCACGTCGAAGGGGCCGGTCCAGCTCGCCTTCGACCATGCCGACATCGTCGCGCTCGCGGTGCTGCGGTTGCGCGGCAAGCTCGATTATTCCGATGTCGGCTTCGCGTTTCTGCCCGAGCGCTTCACGCTGCGGCAGTTGCAGGACGTGCACGAAGCGGTTCTCGGCGTCGCGCTCAACAAGCCCGCCTTCCGCCGCCGCATGCTCGATCGCGGCTGGCTCACCGCCACCGGCGAGCGCGAGGGCGGCACCTCGTTCCGCCCCGCCGAACTCTATCGATTTCGCAGACCATAAGGAGAGTAACATGGCCACGATCCGCAACCTCCTGTTCTTCGCGCAGCTTCGCAGCGAGGCGAGCAGCCACATCATCCGCTATCGCAACGGCAAGGTCCGCCAGAGCGGGCGCGGTCTGGTCTTCTGGTTCCGCCCGGAAACCGCGAGCATCGCCGAAGTGCCGATGGACGACCGCGAGATGACCCTGTTCGTGCAGGGCCGCAGCCAGGACTTCCAGACGGTCTCGGTTCAGGGCACGGTCGGCTGGCACGTCGTCGATCCGGCATTGCTCGCCGACCGCGTCGATTTCACGATCAGCCCGTACAGCGGCAAGCCGCAAGGCGAGCCCGTGCCGAGCATCGAGGCGCGGATCACCGGCATCGCCAACCAGGCGGTGCTGCAATATCTCGGCACCGCGCCGGTGCGCGCCTTGCTCGACGCCGGGCCGGGGCCGCTGCGTGCGCAACTCGAGGCGGCGCTCGCCGCCGATCCGGCGCTGGCGGAGATCGGCGTCGCGGCGGTGTCGGTGCGGCTCACCAATCTCGCGCCGTCGAGCGAGCTCGAACGCGCGCTCCAGACCCCGACGTTCGAGGCGCTCCAGCAGAAGGCCGACGAGGCGACGTTCGAACGCCGCGCGCTCGCGGTCGAGAAGGAACGAGCGATCGCAGAGAACGAGCTGGCGACGCGGATCGAGCTGGCCCGGCGCGAGAAGTTGCTGATCGCGGAGGAGGCCGACAACGCCCGCAACCGCGCCGCCGGCAAGGCGGACGCGCAACAGGTGGAAGCCAAGGCCGAGGCCGACCGCATCCGCGTCGTCGAAGGCGCCAAGGCCGAGGCGGAACAGGCGCATATCGCGGTCTATCGCGATCTGCCGCCGGCGGTGCTGTTTGGCCTAGCCGCGCAGCAATTGGCGGGCAAGCTCGACACGATCGAGCATGTCAACATCACCCCCGATCTGCTCGCGACGGTGATGGGCGAATTCCGCAAGAGCCCGGTTCTGGCCGGCTGAAGCCCCGCGTTCGTGTCGAGTGACGTCGAGGCGCCTGCGCTGCGGGCTGCCGCTCGACTTCGCTCGAGGCGAACGGAGTGAAAGGACGCTTTGCATGTCCAGTATTCCACCCCGCGCGGTGTTCGTCATCCGCGAGACCGATCTCGAGCGGCTCATCGCGCGCCATGCGACACGCGATCAGGCGCGGTTCTTTCTCGAAACGCGCGGGCAGCGGATCGAGACGGTCGAGCAGCATCATCATCAGTTCCACGCCGCGCTGGCGGCGGCGCGCGCCGCGGTGCCGGCCGAGTGGCGGCAGGCGCTGGTACGCCGCGCCGAACTCGACCGCTTCCTGTTCGCGCGCGAGGATATCGTCATCGCGGTCGGGCAAGACGGCCTTGTCGCCAACGTCGCCAAATACGTCGCCGAGCAGCCCGTGATCGGGGTCAATCCCGCGCCCGATCTGTATGATGGCGTGCTCGCGCGGGTGCGGGTCGAGCGGCTGGCGCGATTGCTGCCGGGCGCGATACGATCCGATGCGCCGGTCGAGCGGCGCACGATGGTACAGGCGACGCTCGATGGCGGGGACGCGCTGGTCGCGCTCAACGAGATCTTCGTCGGGCACCGTAGCCACCAGTCGGCGCGGTACCGGATCGAACTGACCGGCGACGGCGAGGAACATTCGTCGTCGGGGCTGATCGTCGCCTCGGGCACCGGCGCGACCGGCTGGGCGCGCTCGATCGCCGAGGCGACGCACCTGCCGCTGCCGCTCGGCACCGAGGAACGCGCGGCCGGCTATTGGGTGCGCGAGCCGTTCCCGAGCGTCGCGACCGGAACACGGATGCGCGCCGGCAAACTCACCTCCGATCCGCTGGTCGTCACCTCGCGGATGAACGACGGCGGGGTGATCTTCGCCGACGGAATCGAACAGGATTTCCTCGCGTTCGACTGGGGCCGGCGCGCGACGATCGCGCCCGCGCCAAATTCCCTTCATCTCGTGATCGGGTAAGGATCGCACCCATGGCCGTTACCGACATCGCAACCCGCACCTACAACCACAATTTCCGGCTCGATCCGATCGTCCGGAGCCTGCTCGACACCGATTTCTACAAGCTGCTGATGTTGCAGATGATCCGCCACATCCACCCGGACGTGACCGCGACCTTCTCGGTCATCAACCGCAGCAAGAGCGTGCGGCTGGCCGAGATCATCGACGAGAGCGAGCTTCGCGCGCAGCTCGATCATGCCCGCACCGTGCGGTTCAGCCGCAAGGAGCTGATCTGGCTCGCCGGCAACAGCTTCTACGGCAAGCGCCAGATGTTCGCGCCAGACTTCATCGCGTGGCTCGCCGACTTCCAACTGCCCGAATATGAATTGCGCAAGGTCGATGGCCAGTATGAGCTACGGTTCGATGGGCCGTGGACCGGCACGACGATGTGGGAGATCCCGGCGCTCGCGATCCTCAACGAGCTGAAATCGCGCGCGGCGACCCGCGACATGGGCAAGTTCGCGCTCGACGTGCTGTACGCGCGCGCCAAGGCGCGGCTGTGGGAGAAGGTCGAGCGGCTGCGCGACCTGCCCGACCTCGTGCTGAGCGATTTTGGCACGCGGCGGCGGCACGGCTTCCTGTGGCAGCGCTGGTGCGTCGAGGCGCTCAAGGAAGGGCTCGGGGGCCGCTTCATCGGCACCTCGAACGTGCTGCTGGCGATGGACGCCGATCTCGAGGCGATCGGCACCAACGCGCACGAATTGCCGATGGTCGAAGCGGCGCTGTCGAACAGCGATGCCGAACTCGCCGGCGCGCCGTACCGCGTGCTCGAACAATGGCGCGCGCATTATGGCGGCAATCTGTTGATCGCCTTGCCCGACGCGTTCGGCACCACCGCCTTCCTCAAACAGGCACCGGCGTGGCTCGCCGACTGGACCGGCTTCCGCCCCGACAGCGCGCCGCCGATCGAAGGCGGCGAGCAGATCATCCGCTGGTGGCAGGACCAGGGCGTCGATCCGGCGAGCAAGCTGCTGATCTTCTCGGACGGCATGGACATCGACACGATCGAGCAGACCTACCGCCATTTCCGCGGCCGCGTGCGAATGAGCTACGGCTGGGGCACCAACCTCACCAACGATTTCCGCGGCTGCGATCCCCGCGGCGGCCATGCGCTTGAGCCGATTTCGCTGGTCTGCAAGGTGACGCGCGCCAACGGCCGGCCGGCGGTGAAACTGTCCGACAATCCGGCCAAGGCGACCGGCGAACCGGACGAGATCGCGCGCTATCTGCGCGTGTTCGGCGGCGATGGGCGCGCGGAGAGCGCGGTGAGCGTGTAGGAGGCGCTCGGTATGCTCAGGTTCAAAGGTGACGACTTTGATCCATACGCTGATGCAGGACGCGGATGATCGCGATCCCATAACGCGTCTGCTTGAAGTAGATCACATGCTGAGCCACGACCCGTCTGCGGAAACCCGGCCGGATTGCCGCACAGTCCTGCGACCTCTCAGGAGCGTTGGCTAGACTGGCGCACGCCGCTTCCAGCAGATCGGTGTAGTGGAGCGCTTGGGCCAAGCTCCATTGCTTGACCGTATACTCAAAAATGTCGTCTATATCCCTTTGAGCCTTTGGAGTGAGCCGAAACTCAGCCATGCTGCGCGGCTTTTCGTGTCTTAAAGGCCATGAAGTCGAAACGCTCCGGCTCTCCGCTCTGTTCGCCCTCGATAAGAGCCTGACGGATCGTCTCGATCTCCAAACCGCGTGCCTGCTCGCGCCGAATGAGATCGCGAATCGCTTCGCTGTCATTGGTGTAATGACCGGCAGCGATCTGAGACGCGATCCAGGCGTCTTGCTGCTCGGTAAGGGTGATGGTCTTGCGAACCGTTGCCATAGCCGGCTCCTCGACATTCATACTATTGGTGCAGTTTAGCGCCGCCGATACTCGAGCGCAAGACGCGGTGCCTACCTCACCGCACCCCCGCCTCAAACACGGTCAGCGCTCGCTCGACCTGCTCTTCCTTCGAAGCCTTGGGGTTCGCCGCAAGATACGCCTCGCACGCCGGCCCCGCCACCGCGCACACCGCCACCTTCGCCCTACCCGCGCGCCCGCGCCACAGGCTCGCGCCGGGCAGGAAGCTGTGGTGAATGCTGTCACGCACGATCTGCTTGAGGTCGGCATAGCGCAGCCCCTGCTCGATCACGGCGCGGACATATTCGTTGGTCATGTCGCTGCGCGAGACGCCCTCGTCGTCGGTCGAGAGCGTCACCGGCACGCCCGCCTCGCGGTACAGCGACAGCGGATGCGCCTTGCCCTTCACGCCGAGGATCACCGCGTTGCTGGTCAGGTTGATCTCGACGTCGATCTGCTTCGCCGCCATTTCCCTCAGCAACCCGGCGGCATCGTCCTCGTAGGAGATGTCGATGCCGTGGCCGATCCGCCGCGCGCCCGCCACCTCGACCGCCTCGCGGATATGGAAGGCGAGGTCGCGCGGCGGCACCAGCCCGAGCGTCAGTTCGCCCGCGTGGAGCGACAGCGCGACTTTGGGGTGGCGGGCCTTGAGATAGGCGATCATCCGCATGTGCAGATCATAATCGCGCACCGCGATCGGATCATGCTCGGGCGCGGCGATGTTGACCCCGACGAAGCGCGGGTCGGCCTCGGCCAGCGCGAAGCCGAGCGCGAGTTGCGCGAACGTGCCCGCCGGCGCGATCGTGCGGATCGCGGTGTAGAGATAGCGCATCTCGACCGCGCAGGCAGGCTTGGGCTTGGGCGTGCCACAGCCGTCGATCTGCGCCGACTCGGCTTCGAAGCGATCATATTCGGCGCGCGCGCGTGCCACCGCATCGGGCAGCAGCGGCGCGAGCTTCGCGGAGAGCGCGGCGAAGTCGGTCGGGTCGGTGTCCTTTACCGCCTCGATCAGCGCGCGGGCCTGGTGCGATCCGCTGCCGAGTTCGACATAGGAGACACGGTCCGCCGCCGCCTGCTCGCGAGTCAGCGCGAGTTCCTTGGCCTCGTTGCCGCGTGACGCGGTGCCGAACGCATCGAAGGTGGCGAAGAACCGGTCATAGCCCGACACGGTCGGCGCGTTGACGCCGGTCTCGAACCCACGCGTCGAGAGCGCGTCGAGCATCCGGCTATACAGCGCATAATTCTGCTCGAGCCCCGCCGCCGGCACACGGTTCGCGCGGTCGCACGGCGGCGGCACGATGCTGGCGGTGTCGGTGGCGATGCACAGTCCGCCCGCCGCTGCCCAGCGCAGCCAGTCCTCGGCGTAGATCGAGCCGCCGCCATGATTGTGGAGATCGCCGCCCTTGGGCATGGTCTGGAGGAACACGCGCAGCCGCGGCGGGCTGTCGGCGATCGCGTCGAGCCGGGCGGCGGCGCGCGCTTCGCTGGACAGCGGTTTCGTCTCGCGCGCACCGGCGGCGCCGCTCGCCAGTAACAGCGCGATGATGAGTGCGGCCGAACGCATGCTTCCCCCCGGATGACCTTGGGGGGCGCTAAGCGATTGGCGGTGTCTCGCCAATTGCAATGAAAAGCACGATCCGTTGCGGAAATGCGCGCGCAGGGTGCACGCATTTTTCGAACCCATCGTGCCGTTAACGGCGATGGACGCTCGCACGCACGCGCTTACTAGCTCCGCAATCGCCAAAAACCGGGTTGCGCCTTGAAAGTTCCCTGTCTTCGAAAGCGTGCGTGGTGACGCTGGCGCGGCCCTCGACCGGCGGGGCGCTGTTGCTGCTCAGCACCGCCGTCGCGGCGCTCGCGGCAGCGACGCATTCGGACGGCGTGCGCGCGCAGATCGCGCAACCGGCGGTCGCGCACGTCCAAAACGGTCCGCCCGAGTTGCTCGAACACTATTGCGCGCGCTGCCACAACGACGACGACAAGGTCGCGAACCTCTCGATCGCCGACCTGCGCGACAATGATCTGCTGATCGGCAAGCACGCCGACGAGTGGGAGAAGATCCTCCGGCGCACCAGCCTCGGCGAGATGCCGCCGCGGAACAAGCCGCAGCCCGATCCGGCGATGCGCGCCGCGTTCATCCAGTGGCTCAAGGGATCGCTCGATGCCTATGCCGCCGCGCATCCCGATCCCGGCCGCGCGACGCTCCGCCGCCTCAACCGGGTCGAATATGCCAACGCCGTGCGCGATCTGCTCGCGCTCGACGTCGATGTCAGCCGCGATCTGCCGCAGGACAATTCGGGCTATGGCTTCGACAATATCGCCGATGTGCTGACCGTCTCGCCGACGCTGATAGACCGGTACGTCAGCGTCGCCGGCAAGATCGCGCGGATCGCGACGGGAACGAGCTCGCCGCGCGCGTTCGTCACCAGCTACGAGGTGCCCAAGGACGGGTCGGTGCTCAACTCGGGCCGGCCTGCCTATAACGAGCGCGCCAGCGACATGCTGCCGCTCGGCTCGCGCGGCGGCGGCGCGTTCCGCTATTATGCGCGTCACGACGGCGTGTACGAGGTGAGCGGCTGGCTCAACGCCAACACCAACAATGAGACCGACCGGCTCAAGGAGGACAAGGTCAGCGTGCGCGTGCCGCTCACGGCGGGCGCGCACACCATCGGCATGGCCTTCCACCGCACGCTCGCGCCCGACGAGAGCGTGCAGACACTGCGCAACGATCTCGACAAGGTGCCGTTGCCGGTCGATGCGCCCAAGCCGCTGCCGCTCGACGTTCTCGTCGATGGCGTCCGGGTACAGCAGATCAGCGTGCCGTCGTACCGACTGTCACCGCGCTATTCGCAACGGAATTTCCCGCGCGACGTGCTCCAGATCGACGTCGCCGGGCCGTATGACGCGCGCGGCAAGGTCGATACACCGAGCCGCAAGCGCATCTTCCTGTGCCGCCCGCGCGCCGCCTCGGCGGAGACAGCCTGCGCGCAGAAGATCATCATCGCGCTCGCGCATCGCGCCTATCGCCGCCCGGTCGGCGAGGCCGATGTCGCGCCGCTGATGAAGCTCTATGCGAGCGAGCGCGCCGCATCCGATTTCGATCACGGCATCGCGGCTGCGGTGGAGGGCGTGCTGGTCGCGCCGCACTTCCTGTTCCTTGTCGAGAGCGATCCGGCGGGCAGCGTGCCGGGCAGCGTCCACCGCGTCACCGATCTGGAACTCGCCTCGCGGCTGTCGTTCTTCCTGTGGAGCAGTCTGCCCGACGACACGCTGTTGAAGGTGGCGGAGCAGGGCAAACTTGGCATGCCCGGCGCCATCGAGGCGCAGGTGACGCGGATGCTGGCCGATCCGCGCGCCGACGCGCTGACGAAAAACTTCGCCGGGCAATGGCTCTATCTGCGCAACCTCGACCAGCAGCGGCCCGACATCCGCGTCTATCCCGAGTTCGACACGCGGCTGCGCGCGGCGATGGCGCGCGAGACCGAGATGTTCTTCGGCTATGTGTTGCACACCAACCGCAGCCTGCTCGATTTCCTTGCGGCGGACTACACCTTCCTCAACCAGCGGCTCGCCGCGCATTACGGCATCGCCGGGGTCAGCGGCACCGCGTTCCGCAAGGTCGCGCTCGATCCGGCGTGGCATCGTGGCGGGCTGCTCGGGCAGGCGAGCATCCTTACCGTCACCTCCTACGGCAACCACACGTCGGTAGTGAAGCGCGGCAAATGGGTGCTGGAAAACATCCTCGCCGCCGCGCCGCCGCCACCCCCGCCCGACGTGCCGGCGCTTCAGGAAACGCATGACGGCCGCAAGCTCACCGCGCGCGAGCAACTCGAGCTGCACCGCGCGAACCCGGCCTGCGCCTCGTGCCACGTCAAGATGGACCCGATCGGCTTCGCGCTGGAGAATTTCGACGCGGTCGGCGGCTGGCGCACGCAGGACGCCGGGCAGATCATCGATGCGGCGGCGGTGCTGCCCGACGGCACCAAGTTCGCCGGCTTCGACGGGCTTCAGACAATCCTGCTCGCCCGCAAGGACGAATTCGCCGACGCTTTCACCCGCCGCCTGCTCACCTATGCGCTCGCGCGCGGGCTGGTCGCGCAGGACATGCCGACCGTGCGGAAGATCGCCGCGAGCGCGGCGGCGGATGATTACCGCATCCAGACGATCCTCAAGGGCATCGCCACCAGCGCACCGTTCACGCTCCGCAAGACGCCGGCAAAATGACACGCCGCCCCGCCCCGACCACCCGTTCCCCCGCGAAAGCGGGGGTCCAGAGCCACGAGCGCGGCGCTGCTTGGCTCTGGGCTCCCGCGTTCGCGGGAGAACAGCAAGGACCAACGCCATGATCCTCCCGCGCCCCGCGATCAGCCGCCGCACGATGCTGCGCGGCGCCGGCACGATGCTGGCGCTGCCCCTCCTCGAAGCGATGATGCCGAGCGCGCGCGCCGCCGATCTCGCGTCGCGACCCAAACGGTTGCAGGTGTTCTACTCGCCCAACGGCATGATGATGGACGCCTTCCGTCCGGCCACGCAAGGCAAGGGCTTCGCGCTGCCATCGACGCTGGAGCCGCTCGCGCCGCACCGCGCGCAGATCAGCGTGTTCAGCGGGCTCGGCCATCCGCAGGCGGCGGCGATGGGCGATATCGCCGCCGGGCATGGCCGCTCCTGCCCTGCCTTCCTTACCGGCACGCATGTCAAACAGACCGAGGGCACCGATATCCGCTGCGCGGTGTCGATCGATCAGGTCTATGCGCAGCATCTCGGCGACGCGACGATGCTCAGTTCGCTCGAACTCGGCATCGATCCGGCGAGCCTGCTCGGCAGTTGCGATATCGGCTATAGCTGCGCCTATACCAACGGCATTTCGTGGATGAACCCGAGCGTGCCGCTCCCCGTCAGCGCCAATCCGCGCGATGTGTTCGAGCGGCTGTTCGGCGACGGCGACGCGCTCGACGCGCAAAGCCGGCTCGCGCAGGCGCGCCGCCAGACCAGCATCCTCGATTTCGTCCGCGACGATACGCAGCGGCTGTCGGGGCGGCTCGGCAGCGAGGATCGCCGCAAGCTCGACGAATATCTGGCGGCGACGCGCGACATCGAAAAGCGCATCCAGCGCGCCGCAGCCTCGGGCGCGACCAGCCAGGCGACCGACATGGAGCGGCCGGCGGGCATCCCGGATTCGTTCGACGAGCATGTCCGCATGATGATCGATCTGCAGGTGCTGGCGATGCAGGCCGACATCACCCGCGTCGGCAGCTTCATGATCGGGCGCGAGCTGAGCAACCGCACCTATCCCGAGATCGGCGTACCCGATTCGCACCACATGCTCAGCCACCACGGCAACAGCCCCGAGAAGATGGCGAAGCTGGCCAAGATCAACCGGCACCACATGGAATATTTCGCCTACTATCTCGACCGGATGAAGGCGGTTAAGGACGGCGAGGGCACGTTGCTCGACCGCACGATGGTGATCCGCGGCTCTGCATTTGGGGACTCGAACCAGCACGACCACATGGACCTGCCGGTGATCGTCGCGGGCGGGCTGGTGCCGGGCGACCGCAGCATCGCGGTCCCCAAGGGCACGACCATGTCGAACCTGCTGCTTGCCGCGCTCAACGTGCTCGACGTGCCGACCAAATCCTTTGGTGACAGCACCGCGCCGCTCGCGGAGCTGGTGCATGCCTGATCGCGCGCGGATCGCGTTAGCGCTGGCAGCAGCGCTCGCACTGGCGAGCGGCACCGCGGAGGCACGCAAGCCTGCCGACGCGAGCGCGCTGGTCCGCGCGATCACGGCCGACGATCTCGCCGCGACGCAAGCCGCGCTCGCGGCGCATGCTGATCCCAACGTACCGCTCGATTACGGCGCGACCCCGCTCGCGCTCGCGGTCAACACGCAAGATCCCGCCCTGGTCGCGACGGTGCTTGCCGCGCATGCCAAGCCGAACACCGCCGACGCGGAGGGCGTCACGCCGCTCGCGCTCGCCTGCGAACTCGGCAACGCCGCGATCATCTCGCACCTGCTCGACGCGCACGCCGACCTCCGCATCGCCGCACCCGACGGGACCACGCCTCTGGCGATCTGCGCGCGCTTCGGGCCGGCGGAGGCGATAACACGGATCCTTGCTGAGGGCGCGGCACCCGATACGCCCGACGCGCGCGGCCAGACCCCGTTGATGTGGGCGGCCTCGGCCGGCCGCACCGAGGCGATCGCTGCGCTGCTCAAGGCCGGCGCGGACGTGAACCGGGTTTCGAAGGGCGGGTTTACCCCGCTGTTCTTCGCGATCAAAAGCAACGGGCCGGCCGCGACCGCCGCGCTGCTCGCCGCGGGCGCGAAGGCCGACTTTCGCGGTCCGGAGAATACCAGCGCGTTGCAACTCGCCCTGTACCAGCACAATTATTCCGCCGCCGCATTGCTCGTGCCCTATGGCTTCGATCTCGCCGCGCGCGATCGCGAGGGCAAGACCCCGCTCGATGCCGCCGCTGAAGGCGGTGATGCTACTCTGGTAAAGCTGCTGCTCGCGCGCGGCGCCGACGCCAATGCGCTGAGCGGCCCGTCCACGATCAAATGGGTGACAGAAGCCAATTTCGGCGTTGCGCCGCCACCCGTCCCGCCGACCCCGCCGCTGCTGTGGGCGGCGCAGGGCGGCCATGCCGAGGCGATGGCGGCGCTGCTCGCGGGCGGCGCCGACCCGCATTTCGTAGCAGCCGATGGCACTAACGTCGTGCTCGCGGCCGCGAGGGGCGGCAGTGACGCGGCGCTCCAGGTCGCTTTGCAGGCCGCGCCCGATGTCAATATCGCCAATGCGAACGGATTCACCGCGCTCCACATCCTGGTCAGCGGCCGCCCCTTCCCCGAGCTCGCGGCGATGCTGCGCACGCTCGCCGCGCATCACGCACGGACCGATCTCAAGAGCAAATACGGCACCGCCGCCGACATCGCGGACAAGGGGCTGAGCGACGTGAAGACGATTTTCCGCGAAACCTTCCCCGATGGGGCTGGCGCTATGCCGCCAAATCGGGGAGGACAGCACGTGGCCGCGCGGCCATGATCCACGTTACTTCAGGGCGAGACCGTTGATGATCGTACCAGCTTTCAAGACCCTCCGCGTTGCGGCGCTCGCCGCGATCCTGTCTGCGCCGGTGATGGCGGCGGCGCCTGCGCCGCAGGACGTCGTCAACGCGCGTGTCGCCGGCTTCAAGAAGATGGGCGGCGCGATGAAGGCGATCGGCGATCAGGTGAAGAGCGGTACGCCCGACAAGGCTGCCACGCTCGCCGCCGCGCAGACGCTCGCCACCACCGCCAAGGGCCAGGGCAAGCTGTTCCCCGCCGGCACCGGCCCCGCCGCCGGCGTCAAGACCGATGCTCTACCCGCCATCTGGACCAACCGCGCCACGTTCGACGCGGCGATGGCCAAGCTCGTGGGCGAATCGAACAAGCTGGTGGCGGTCGCCGGCAGCGGTGACGCTGCCGCGATCGGCGCGCAGATGAAGGCGGTCGGCGCGGCCTGCGGCGCCTGTCATCGCCAGTTCCGCTCGGACGATTGATCGCGCGGCATGACGCCTGACACCAGCACCGCGCGCGTGTGGGATCTGCCGGTTCGGCTGTTCCACTGGCTGCTCGTCGCGCTGCTCGGCTTCTCGTGGTGGAGCGGCGAGCATCATGACATGGATTGGCATCGGCTCTCGGGCTGCACGATCCTCGCGCTGCTGGTGTTCCGCATCTATTGGGGTTTCGCCGGCAGCCGCACCGCGCGCTTCAGTCAGTTCGTGCGCGGCCCACGCGCTGCTCTTGCCTATCTGCGCACGCTCGGCAAACGCCCCTATCAGGCGGCCGACGGGCATAATCCGGTCGGCGGGTGGAGCGTCATCGCGATGCTCGCCATGCTGGTGGTGATGGTGACGGCCGGGCTGTTCGCGGTCGACGTCGACGGGCTCGAATCGGGGCCGCTCGCAGATTACGTCAGCTTCGACACCGGTCGCGCCGCAGCGGAGGTACATCATCTCGTCTTCAACGTGCTGCTCGCGCTGGTCGTGCTGCATGTGCTGGCGGTGCTGTTCTATCTGGTCGGGCTGCGCCACAACCTCGTCGCGCCGATGATCCACGGCCGCCGCAAGACCGGCGCGGCCGCTGTTGCGGCGCGGCTCGGCGCGTCGCCGTGGAAGGCGGCGATCGGCGTGGCGATCGCGGCCGGCTTTGCGTATGCCGTGTCGAAGGGCTTCCGCTTCTAGGCGCACGGCATGGCGGGGGATGCTGTCACGCTGCACGGCGCGTTGCCGTTGTACGAGCGTATCGCGATCCTCGATGCGCGACGCCACGGGGACCGGGCGTTGCTGCCGGGCGAAGCCCGCTACCGCTTCGCTGGCGCCGCGCCGCTGATCGCAGTGACCACCGACGAGTTCGAACGCGCCGCGCTCGACTACCCGATCCTGTTCTTCGCGGCCGAGCGCGAGGCGGTGGTCGTCACCGGGCTGAGCGCTGGCCGCAACCTGTTCGTCGCCCCGGACGGACGCTATGCGCCCGGCGCCTATGTGCCGGCCTATCTGCGCCGCCACCCGTTCACGCTCGCGCGCCGCGAGCACGCAGATACCAACGTGATCTGCATCGACGAAGCCTCGGATCGCATCGTCCCGATCGGCACGCCGGGCGCTACGGCCTTGTTCGAGCGCGGGCGACCCACCGCGCTGGTCCAAACGGCGATCGGCATGTGCAACGCGGTCGATGCCGCAGAAGGCCGCACCCGCGCCTTCGTCGCGATGCTCGACGAGCTCGGGCTGCTGGAACCGCGCCGCGCCTATCACACGCCGCCCGGCGGCGAGCGGACGTTGGTGATCGAATATGACGCGGTCTCGCGCGCCAAGCTCGACGCGCTGGCGCCAGCCGCCTTCGTGAAGTTGCGCGACCAAGGCGCGCTCGCCTGGATCTATGCGCATATGCTCTCGGCCGGGAACTGGGACGTGCTGCCGCTATGGGCGGCCGGCTGAAGCGCCTTCCCCGGTTCATCCTGAACGCAGCCGAAAGCCGCGCCCCGCTGCCGTGCTTGTCGCAAGCGCTTCGACTTCGTTCAGCGCGAAGGGTTGGAAGCGGTTCGAGCAGTTCCAGCGGTTCGAGCAGTTCGCGTGGACCTTACCCCGTCGGCCACCCACCCCGTTCGTCCTGAGCGCAGTCGAAGGACGTACCACGCACGCCGCTTGACGCACGCGCGTCGATTTCGTCCAGCGTGGATGGGCAGGCACCCGATCAGCCGGTGTACGCCTTGACCAACCGGTACAGGAACACGCGCCCGTCCATCAACGACCTGACGCGGATGCGCTCGTTGAGGCCATGCACCCCCTGCCCGTCCGGGTCCGAGAACAGCCCCGACACACCGTAGGTCGGAATGCCCGCCGCGTTGGTGAAGCGGCCGTCGGTGGCGCCGGTCGACAGACGCGGGATCACCGGGACGCCCGGCCACATCTCCTTGGTCAGCGCTTCGATCGGCGCCATGATCTGTGGGGTCAGCGGCGGCGCCGACGATTTCGGCTGGGGCGGATCGGCGAGCGCGACGCTCACCTTCGGGTTGGCCGCCACTTTCGTCAGCGTGGCGAGGATCGCGTCGACGCTCTCGCCCGGAATGATCCGGCAATTGACGTTGGCGCTCACCGCCTGCGGCTGCGCGTTGGCGGCGTGCCCGCCCGAGATCAGCGTCGGGATGCAGGTGGTGCGGAGCGTCGCATTCCAGCTCGGGTTTTCGGCGGAGACGGCCGCATAATCGGCAGCGGTCGCCGTGCCCGCGCCGATCGCCGCCATCGCGGCGCGCGTCTTGGGATAGAGCGCCGCCGACGCGCCGAAATACGCCTTGGCGGCAGGCGTCAGATCGACCGGAAAGTCATAGGCGTTGATCCGCGCCAGCGCCTCGGCCATCCAGCCGATCGCGTTGACGTGCGGCGCCTGGCGCGAGCTGTGCCCGCCGGGCGCGGTCGCCGTCAGCGTGAAATCCTGATAGACCTTCTCTCCCGCCTGAACGCCCTGGCTGACCGGCTTGCCCGCGTCGTCGAGCGACCCGCCACCGCCCTCGTTGAGCGCCCAGCCCGCCCGCAGCGTCTCGGGCCGGGTCTTGAGCAGCCATTCGACGCCGTTGAGCGCCTTCTCGGTCTCCTCGCCACAGGTCAGCGCGAGCTTGATCGTGCGCTTGGGTTTGTAGCCCTCCTGCCGGAAGCGGATCATCGCATCGGTGAACGCCGCCGCCATCGCCTTGTCGTCCGAGGTGCCGCGCCCGTAGAGATAGCCGTTCTCCTCGATCAGCGTGAACGGATCGCGAGTCCAGTCGCTGCGCTTGGCGGCAACCACGTCGATATGCGCAAGCAGCAGCAGCGCCGGCAGCTTGGCATCGCTGCCGCGCAGGATCGCGGCGAGATTGCCCTCCTTGGGGTGCGCGGGATCGACGAGCACCTGCACGTCGGCGACCGGATAGCCGGCCGCGGTGAGGCGGGCGCCCATCCGCTCGGCAGCAAGCGTGCAACTGCCGTCGGGCCAGCTCGAATCGGTTTCGACCAGTTGCTTGTAGAGCGCGCGGAACGCCGGCTCACCGCCGCGCGGATCGACCGCGGCGGCGTGGAGCGGCGCGGCGCTGGCCAACACGGCCGCAAGCGCGACGAAACTGGAGCGACGAGCGGCCTTCATGACGATCCCCCTGTGACCCGAACCGGCCCAGCTTGGCCGAGCACGATCGCTTCGACAAGCCGCTTCGTTTTGCTACTGCCTCGCAATGGCTTTGCCGCTATGCAGGGGGCATGCTGGTCCACATCCCCGCCCTGTTCTCGCCCGACGAGGTTCGTGAGGCACGCGGGCTGCTCGAAGCCGCCGATTGGCACGACGGCCGGGCCACCGCCGGCCACCGCGCTGCGCTGGTCAAGCGCAACCTGCAACTGCCGCTAGACCATGCCATCAGTCGCCAGCTCGGCGCGCGCATCCTCGATCGGCTCGGGACCACGCCGCTGTTCATCGCCGCCACGCTGCCGCTGCGCGTACTGCCGCCGCGCTTCAACCGGTACGAAGGCGGGGGCGACTATGGCGCGCATGTCGATAGCGCGATCTTCCCGCTGCCCGGCTCGGCCGAGCGGGTCCGCAGCGACGTGTCGAGCACGCTCTTCTTCAGCGATCCGCAGGACTATGACGGCGGCGAACTCGTCATATCCGACACGTTCGGCGAGCGCCGCGTCAAGCTCGCCGCCGGGGACATGATCGTCTATCCCGGCACCAGCCTCCACCACGTCACCCCTGTGACGCGCGGCACACGCTATGCCGCGTTCTTCTGGACGCAGAGCCTGGTCCGCGCAGACGAGCGGCGCCGACTGCTGTTCGATCTCGACACCGCGATCCAGGTGCTCGGTAGCGATCATCCCGATCATGCGTCGCTCGACACGCTGACCGGGGTCTATCACAATTTGATGCGGCAATGGTCGGAGACGTGAGTCCGCTGCCGCCGCTGACGGCGATCCCGCCCGATCTCCAGACGCTCGCCGATTACGAGCGCCGCGCCGAGCACCACGTGCCCGCCGCGACCTGGGCGCACATCCAGGCGGGCAGCGCCCAGACGCTGGCGCGCAACCGCGCCGCGTTCGAGCGCCTCGCCCTGCTGCCGCGCATGCTGACCGATCTGCGCGGCGGGCATACGCGGCTGACGCTGTTCGGGCTTGAGCATCAGGCGCCGATCCTGTTCGCGCCGGTCGCCTATCACCGTCTCGTCCATCCCGAGGGCGAACTCGCCTGCGTGCGCGCGAGCGTCGCCATGGGTGTCGGCATGGTCGCCAGCACCTTGTCGAGCGTGCCGCTCGAGGCGATCGCCGCGGCCGCGCGCGACGCGGCGCGCGCGCTCGGCGTCGCGCTGCCGCCGCTCTGGTTCCAGCTTTATCTTCAGGAGGATCGCGCGGTCTCCGCCGAGTTGGTCGCGCGTGCGCAGGCTGCCGGATATGAGGCGATCGTGCTCACGGTCGATGCGTCGGTGAAGACCTCGGGCTTCGCGCTGCCGCCCGGCGTCACCGCGGCCAACCTGCGGGCCGGCGCCGATCGGCGTCAGACCAGCGTGCCCGGTTCGCGCATCCTGTTCGGCACGCCGCTCGCCGATGGCGCGCCGACGTGGGCCGATGTCGCGTGGCTGCGCGCGCAAACACGGCTGCCGGTGATCCTCAAGGGTCTGCTCGCCGCCGACGACGCGCGGATCGCGGTATCGCATGGCGCCGATGCGATCATCGTTTCGAACCACGGCGGGCGCACGCTCGACGGTGCGCCGTCGGCGCTCGACGTACTGCCGGCGATGCTCGCGGCCGCCGGCGCGGTGCCGCTGCTGGTCGACGGCGGCGTCCGCACCGGGCCCGATATCGTCAAGGCGCTCGCGCTCGGGGCGACGGCGGTGCTGGTCGGCCGGCCGCAACTGCACGGCCTCGCCGTCGCGGGCATGGCGGGCGCGGCGCACGTCGCCCATATTCTGCGCGCGGAGTTGGAACTGGCGATGGCGCAGCTCGGCTGCCCGACGCTGGACCGCATTGGCCCCGCCTGCCTGCTCCCCCGGTCTTCATAACGGTTCCGTCATATCTGTTGCGCCGCAGCAACAGCTTGCGACTTTCCGCACCGGGGGCGGATCGTCCGCGCCGGATGATGGTTAGGCACCCGCTGAATACAAAACACCAAAGGAACTTAGTATGCGTAAAGCCCTCCTCTCCGCCGTCGCCTTCGGCCTCGTCGCGTTTGGTGCGAACGCCGCGTCCGCGCAGGACACGACCGTGACGGACACCAGCGTCGCCGACAGCAACCCCACGTTCCGGGGCATCCGCATCGAAGGCGATATCGGCGGTGACCGCTTCCAGTCGCAGGGCCGCCACCGTGACAAGTTCGGTTACGGCGCGACCGTCGGCTTCGACGGCGTGATCGCAGACCGGATCGTCGTCGGCCCGGAAGCATCGTACTGGCGCGCCAATGACTGGAGCGAGAATTGCTCGCGCGGCGGCGGCAACAGCCAGATCTGCCAGAAGTCGTTCGAGGAATATGGCGCGGCCGTGCGCGCGGGCTACCTCGTCACCCCGAACTTCCTCGTCTATGGCAAGGGCGGCTATGTGAACAACCAGCAGCGCAAGCGCATCGACGCACCGACCGGCCAGAACATCGTGTATGATCGCTTCAGCACCGACGGCTATCAGGTCGGCGGCGGCGTGGAATATTCGGTCGGCCGCGACGTGATGCGGATGCCGCTCTTCGTCGGCGCGCAGTACGTTTATTCGCAGTATAACGACCACACCTCGCGTCAGCGCGTGATGGGCACCATCGGCTTCCACTTCAAGTAAGCGACGCTTCTTTCGGAAGCTCGGAAAAGGGCGGCTCGCGAGGGCCGCCCTTTTTTGCGTCTCGGCTCTGGGAGGGCCGCGCCCGCGCGTGGCGGCGCACACGCCTGCCGGACATACGGAAGCGCGCGGCGGAACAACGATATTACAAGTGAAAGACGGTAAGAGAGCGCCAGTAGGGCAGGCTTCTCGAGCCGGTATCGAAACCCCGAGATGAAGGGGTGGTGGACAGGGCTGGATTCGAACCAGCGTACGCTTGCACGGGCAGATTTACAGTCTGCTGCCTTTAACCACTCGGCCACCTGTCCAGATTGGGCCGCCAAAAAGCGAGGCGTGCCAATGCCGACCTCGAAGCCCGCTGTCAACGCCCAACAGCGGCAAATCGCGGGCGAGACTTGCATGCGAGCAGCGCGGCGCATACCGAACGGCAAGATTCATCGCGGCGGATGTCGATCCCCCGCTTACCGGACGCCCTTCATGATGACCCGTGTCGATCTCCCCCCCGTTCCCCGCGCGGCCGTGACCCGCCGAGTGCCGAACTGATGGCGCGGCGCGGACACCGCCCGTCGCAGGCGCCCGCCGGCCGGCCGCGCTTCTGGGGCCGCCACGCGGTGATCGCCGCGCTCGCCAACCCGGACCGCGTCGTCCGCAAGATCTGGGCGACGCGCGAAGCGCTCGCGAGCCTCGACATCCCGCCCGTGGTCCCGATCACCTATGCCGATGTCGCCGATCTGGCGCGGCTGGTGCCGTCCGACGCGCCGCATCAGGGGCTGGTCGCGGAAGTCGATCCGCTCGAGGATATCTGGCTCGGCGATCTGCTCGAACAGGGCGCCGACGATCGCCGTCCGCTGCTGGTGCTCGATCAGGTGACCGACCCGCACAATGTCGGCGCGATCCTGCGTTCGGCCGCCGCGTTCGATGCGCTCGGGATCATCACGCCCGATCGTCACGCGCCGCCCGAATCGGGCACGATCGCCCGCGCCGCCTCGGGCGCGCTCGAAATCGTGCCGTGGGTGCGGGTGGTGAACCTCGCGCGTGCATTGGAAGAAATCGCGGAAGCCGGCTTCTGGCGGGTCGGATTGACCGGCGAGGCGCCGCAGACGCTCGAGCAGGCGATGGGGCAGCAGCGCGTCGCGCTGGTGCTCGGCGCCGAAGGTGAAGGCATGCGGCAGAACACCGCCGCGCATTGCGACGAACTGGGCCGGCTGCCGATCTCGCCGCGGATGGAGAGCCTCAACGTCTCCAACGCCGCCGCGATCGCGCTTTACGCGGCCACGACCCGGGCTATGGCTTAACAACGACCGTTCGTGCCGGGCGAACGGCTGGCGTGGCCTCCGATGGGAGCGGCACCAGCCCGCCCCCTCACCCCTCCAGCGTGTGCAGCAGCGTCCTGACGGCGGTGTCCACATCGCGATCCTTGTCGCGCAGTTCCTCGATGCGGCGCACCGCGTGGATCACGGTCGAATGGTCACGGCCGCCGAACTTGCGCCCGATCTCGGGCAGCGACCGCGTGGTCAGCCGCTTGGCGAGATACATCGCGATCTGGCGTGGGCGCGCGATCACCACCGCGCGGCGCGCGGAGACCAGTTCCAGCGGCTTGAGATCGAAATGGGCCGACACCACCTTCTGAATCTCGTCGATCGTCACGCGCCGCTCGGCGCCGCGCAGCACCTCGCCCAACGTCGCCACCGCGAATTCGAGATCGATCGCGTCGCCGGTCAGTTGCGAATAGGCGACGACGCGGTTGAGCGCCCCCTCCAGATCGCGGATGCTCGCGGTGATCCGCGTCGCGAGCAGATCGAGCACCTCCTGCGGCACCGTCACGTTCGGCAGATCGGCGAGCTTGCGCGCGAGCACCGCGCGGCGCAGCGTGAGATCGGGCGCCTTGATGTCGGCGACGAGGCCGCACGACAGCCGCGAGGTGATCCGCGCCTCGACTCCATCGAGATCCTGCGGGCAGCGATCGGCGCTGATGACGAGCCGCTTGCCCGCGCCCATCACCTCGTTGATCGTGTGGAAGAACTCCTCCTGCGTCGAATCCTTGCCGGCGATGAACTGGAGGTCGTCGATCAGCAGCACGTCGGCCGAGCGCAGCCGCGCCTTGAAGCTGTGCGTGTCCCGCGCGCGCAGCGCCTGCACGAACTCGAACATGAACCGCTCGGCCGACATCAGGATCACATGCGCGCCGGGCACCGCGTCGAGATAAGCGGCGCCGATCGCGTGCATCAGGTGCGTCTTGCCCTGCCCGGTGCCGCTGTGGAGGAACAACGGGCTGAAGCGCGGCACGCCCGGCTCGGCGAGCGCACGCGCGGCGTTGAACGCGACGCGGTTCGAGGCGTCGACGACGAACCGGTCGAAGGTGAAGCGTGCGTCGAGCGGCGGACGCTCGGCGGTGGCGGCAGGCGCCGGCGCGGCCGGCACCGGGCGCAACACGGCGATCTCCGCCGATTCGGCCCGGAGCGTCGCGGGCTGCGGCGTCGTGGACCGGGTCTCGATCGACACGGTGCGCACGCTCGGCACCAGCGCGCGGAATTCCTGGAGCAGCCGGTCGGCATAATGGTTGCTGACCCAGTTGCTCATGAACGCGGAGGGCAGCGCCAGCCGCACCGCTTCCACGCCATCGTCCTCGATCAGCTCGATCGGCTTCAGCCACTGGTCGAACAGCCGCACTCCGGCGGACTCGCGCAGATGTGCGCGCACCACGCTCCAAGCCTTGGCGATCTCGCCGCGTCCGTCCCGAACGTCCGAACGTAACGCTCCCCTGGCCCCGATCCCGCTCACGCAACACCTTTCCGCCGGCCGCGCGCATGTCGCGGCCGCAAATTCAGACACACCCTCCCCCAGCCGGAATCACGGTCCCGCTGTTGGTGACGATCAATCAATTGAATAGCGCGGACGACCGTCTGCGCTTCGGAGGTCGATTATGAAGATCGCGACGAGTCGATCAAGAGCCGCAGCCGTCAGATATTTGAAATAATCCGGTTGACTCGTCTCGGGCCAAGGATTCCCGTCAAAAATCTTATAAGCTGCTGAAATACATATGTTTTCTGGATGCCCTCGGTTCAACACACATCGCGAATCGCGGGGAATCCTATGTTTGTTACTTGGCCCGACATTTGCGCGCGCCTATCGGTGCAGCGCGGAAATTCGCACCGCATCTATCGCGGACGCAGCAAAAGCCCGCTTGGGAAACCCCAAGCGGGCATCAGCATTCCGGTAGAGGGAAAAGCGTCAGGCGAGCGCGGCGAGGCGCTTGGTCAGCCGCGAGAATTTCCGGGAGGCGGTGTTCTTGTGCATCACGCCCTTGGCGACGCCACGTGCCAGCTCGGGCTGCACCTGCGCCATCGCCTCGGTCGCGGCGGTCTTGTCGCCCGATGCGAGCGCGGCTTCCGCACGCTTCACGAAGGTACGGATGCGACCGACCCGATTGCCGTTCACAATGGCGCGGTTCGCGTTGCGCCGGATTCGCTTTTTCGCCTGTGGCGTATTGGCCATGAAGCCCTCTGAGTCTGAAATCGGGTGACGCGCCGGGATCGCTCCCCGCGCTGGAAGGCAGGCCCCTTAGCCAGTCGGCCCGTGCAGGTCAACCTTTTAGCGTTGGCAGCGCGGACACCAGAAGGTCGATCGCCCACCATCGGCATAGCGCGAAACCGTCCCGCCACAGCCACACGCCTCACCCTCACGCCGATAGACAGCGAACTGCTTGGAAAAATAGCCGAGTTCGCCATCGGGCCGGGCGTAATCGCGCAACGTCGAGCCTCCCGCCGCGATCGCGGCGAGCAGCACCTCGCGAATCGCCGCGACCAACCGGGTGAGCTTCGCGCGAGACACCTGTCCGGCGGCGCGCCTGGGGCTGATGCCAGCGAGGAACAGCGCTTCGCACACATAGATGTTGCCGAGCCCCGCGACGATGCGCTGATCGAGCAGCATCGCTTTGATCGGCGCGATTCGCCCTTCGAGCATCCGCGCCAGATAGGCGGGGGTAAGATCGTCACCGAGCGGCTCCGGCCCCGTAGCGGTGAAAGCCGGATAGACGTCAAGCGACTCGGTCGGCACCAGATCGACCGAGCCGAACCGGCGCGCGTCGTTGAGCGCCAACCGCCGGCCCGTATCGGTTTCGAGGATCAGGTGGTCGTGCGGCAAGAGCTCGCCCGGATCGACTCGCCACCTCCCCGACATGCCGAGGTGGAAGATCATCGTGTCACCGCGATCGGTGCCGATCAGCCCGTATTTGGCGCGCCGGCCGAGCGCGGTCACGCGCGCACCGGTCAGCCGCTGGCGCAGATCCGCGGGGAACGGCCGGCGCAGATCGGGGCGACGCGTCTCGACCAAGGTCAGGCGCGCGCCCTCCAGCACGGGCGTGAGACCGCGCACGGTGGTTTCGACTTCGGGGAGTTCAGGCATCGCCATCCGATTCCGCCGTTCGTCCCGACGAACGGATGTGGGTTGAACCAAAGAGCTAGGTTGCGTTTGCCCGCGCCACAAGCGCCCGCTAGAGCGGCCCGATGACCGATACCGTATCCTTTGGCTATGAAGACATTCCCGCAGCCGAGAAGACCGCACGCGTCGGCGGCGTCTTCTCGAACGTCGCGGCGAAATACGACCTGATGAACGATGCCATGTCGGGCGGCATGCACCGGATCTGGAAAGATCGGTTCGTGCGCCGCGTCAAACCGCGCGCGGGCGAGCAGATCCTCGACATGGCCGGCGGCACCGGCGACATCGCGTTCCGGCTGGAGACGTCGGGCGCGTCGATCACCGTCGCCGACATCAACCCGGACATGCTCGCGGTCGGCATGGAGCGCGCCGCCAAGCGCGGCATCGACGGCCTCGTCTGGACCGAAGCCAACGCCGAGACGCTGCAATTCCCCGACCGGTTCTTCGACGCCTATACGATCGCCTTCGGCATCCGCAACGTGACCGACATCCCCAAGGCGCTGCGCGAGGCGCACCGCGTGTTGCGGCGGGGCGGACGTTTTTTCTGTCTCGAATTCTCGACCACGGTGTGGCCCGGTTTCGCCGAGGTCTATGATGCCTATTCGCACCGTATGGTGCCGCAGCTCGGCAAGCTGCTCGCGGGTGACGCCGACAGCTATCGCTATCTGATCGAATCGATCCGCCGCTTCCCCGACATGCCAACGTTCGAGGCGATGATCGGCGAAGCGGGATTCGTGAACACGAAGGTCGAGCCGATGCTCGGCGGGCTGGTGGCGATTCACAGCGGCTGGAAGATTTGATGTCGGCAAAGACTCTCCCCTCCCGCTTGCGGGAGGGGTCGGGGGAGGGCCTGTCGAGGACGCGTCGCCTGACACACGCCCTCCCCCAACCCCTCCCGCAAGCGGGAGGGGAGCTGTGACCACCCCCACCGTCCACCTCTGGCGACTGCTCAAATGGGGCCGCATCCTCGCGCGGCACGGCGCGCTCCAGGGGATCGAGCGCGATCCCAACACGCCCACCCCGATCCGCCGGCTGGTGCGGATCGCACGGTTCGGCGCGCGCGTGCCCGCCACGCCGCGCTATGCCGACGCCTTCCACGCGATCGGCCCGGCCGCGGTCAAGCTCGGGCAGACGCTCGCGACCCGGCCCGATATCGTCGGAGATGCCGCCGCGCACGATCTGCTGCGCTTGCAGGATGCGCTGCCGCCCCTCCCCTATGAGACCATCCACGCCGCGATGGCGAAGGCTTTCCAGCGCGATCCGGCGACGCTGTTCGCCTCGATCGATCCGGTGCCCGTCGGCGCCGCCTCGATCGCGCAGGTCCACCGCGCCGTCACCACCGACGGGCGCCGGGTCGCCGTGAAAGTGCTGCGTCCGGGCGTCGAGGAGGATTTCGCCCAGGCGATCGACACTTATGAATGGGCCGCCGCACAGATCGAGGCGATGGGCGGCGAGCTCGCCCGGCTGCGCCCGCGTCTCGTCATCGCCACGTTCAAGCGCTGGACCGCGCGCGAGCTCGATTTCCGCCGCGAAGCCGCCTCCGCCTCCGAACTCGCCGATGCGATGACGGCGGAACCCGATTTCGTCGTCCCCAAGATCGACTGGCAGCGCACCACGGGCAAGGTGCTGACGCTCGAATGGATCGACGGCATCAAGCTGTCCAACCGCGCCGCGCTGGTCGAGGCGGGGTATGATCTGCCCAAGCTCGCCAACACGCTCGTCCACGCCTTTCTCCGCCAGGCGATCGCGGAAGGCTTCTTCCATGCCGACATGCATCAGGGCAATCTGTTCGCGCTGCCGGGGGACCGGATCGCCGCGATCGACTTCGGCATCATGGGCCGGATCGACCGGCGCGCGCGCGTCTGGCTCGCCGAGATCCTCTACGGGCTGATCACCGGCAACTACAAACGCGTCGCCGAAATCCATTTCGAGGCGGGCTACGTGCCGCCGCACCACAATGTCGCCGAATTCGCGACCGCGCTGCGCGCGGTCGGCGAGCCGATGCGTGGCCTCGCGGTCAAGGACATGTCGATCGGGATGATGCTCGACAGCCTGTTCAACATCACCCGCGATTTCGACATGCGCACACAACCCCATCTGCTGTTGCTGCAAAAGACGATGGTGATGGTCGAAGGCGTCGCGACCAGCCTCGATCCCGACATCAACCTGTGGGATACGGCCGCCCCCTTCGTGCGCGAATGGATCCGCACCGAGCTCGGGCCGGAGGCCGCCGTCGCGGACCGGCTCATCACCGATCTGCGCACGCTGGCGCGCATCCCCGAGCTCGTGCGCAATATCGAGCGCCAATTCCCCAGCCCCGGCGGCGCGCCGCCGGAACCGCCGATGCGGCCGATCGCGGTGCTCGGGTCGGGGCGGCACATCGCGATGCGCTATGTTCTGGTCGCGGTGGTGAGCGCAAGCGCCAGCTTCGCCGCCGCCTGGCTGGCGCTGCACTGACGCGGTGCCGCGCGCGGTCGCCCCGCTCTGGCTCGCCGCGCCCAGCCGCTTCGCACGGCTGAGCCGGACGCAGGCGCGGCTGGTGCTGATCGGCCTCGCGCTGCTCATCGTGGCGAGCCTGTTCGCGCTGCCCGTGCCTGCGACGGACGCGCCCGCCGATGCCGCGCGAACCGATCTCAACCTCTATCAGACGATCATCGAGGGCGTGCGCGCCGGCGGCGATTATTACGGCGTCGCCGCGCGATCGCTGCGTGCGGGCGATTTCCCGCTCAAACCGTTCGTCACCTTCCGCCTGCCGACATTGGCGGTGATCGAGGCGGCGCTGCCGGACGGCGCGCTCGTGGCGTTGCTCGACGCGCTGGCGCTCGGCGTCTTCGTCGCGTGGTTCTTCCGGCTGCGAAACGCCTTCACGCGGCGCCTCCCGCTGGCGGTCGCGCTGCTGCTGCTCGCCGGCGGAATGCTCGGCTTCGTTCAGAGCGACCTGGCCGCGTTCCATGAGGTTTGGGCCGGCCTGCTGATCGCGCTGTCGCTCGCGCTGCGCCGTCCCGGTCATTGGGTCGAGGCGGTGGCGTTCGGGATGATGGCGATGCTGATCCGCGAGACGGCGGCGCTCTACGTCGCGATCATGGCGGTGCTCGCGCTGGTGCAGGGCCAACGGCGTGAGGGGCTGGTCTGGTGCGCCACACTCGGCGTGTTTGCGGTGGTGATCGCGCTGCACGCGCACGCCGTCTCGCAAGTCGTGCATGCGACCGATCCCGCGTCGCCAGGCTGGGCCGGGATGCTCGGCTTCGGCTTCTTCGCCGAGGCGATCGCGGTTTCGACCGTGCTCACGCTGTTTCCGTTGGCGGTGGCGGCGCCGTTAGTTGCGCTCGCGCTGGCGGGTTGGGCGGCCTGGGAGAGCGATCTCGGCCTGCGCGTGACGGTGACCTTGGCCGCTTATGCCGTGCTGATCGCGCTGTTCGGGCGCGCCGACACCTTCTATTGGGGGTTGATGATCGCGCCCACGCTCCTCGTCGGCCTCGCCTTCGCGCCCGATGGCGTGCGCGACCTGGTCCGCGCCGCTGCCGAACGGCGGCGAATCACGGTAACGCGGGTGGTGCGGTGAAGATTTTGCTCGTCATCGGCGGCGGGATCGCCGCCTATAAGGCGTGCGAGCTGATCCGGCTGTGCCGCAAGGCCGGCATTTCGGTGCGCTGCGTGCCCACCGCCGCCGCGCAGCAATTCGTCACCCCGATGACGCTGGCGGCGCTGAGCGAGAACCAAGTGTTTACCTCGCTCTGGGATCTCAAGGACGAGGCCGAGATGGGGCATATCCAGCTCAGCCGCGAGGCCGACCTGATCGTGGTCGCGCCGGCCACGGCCGATCTGATGGCGAAAATGGCCGCCGGCATGGCGGACGACCTCGCGACGACCGTGCTCCTCGCGACCGACAAGCCCGTGCTGGCCGCGCCGGCGATGAACGTGCGGATGTGGCACCATCCCGCGACCCGCCGCAACGTCGCGACGCTGCGCGGCGACGGTGTGACCGTGCTCGAGCCCGACGAAGGCCCGATGGCCTGCGGCGAGTTCGGCGCGGGGCGCTTGCCGGAACCGGAGGCGATCCTGGCGGCGATACGGACGGCGCTCGGCGCGTGATAGTCACCCTCACCCTTCCCGCCCGGCTGCGCCGGGCGGGCCCCTTCCCTCTCCCATTGGGAGAGGGAAGGAGGAGCGAAGCGACGGAAGGGTGAAGGTGACGAAAACGCCATACATCCTCGTCACCGCCGGCCCAACCCACGAGCCGATCGATCCGGTGCGCTACATCGCCAACCGCTCCTCGGGCAAACAGGGCTTCGCGATCGCCGGGGCGTTGGCGGCGCTCGGTGCGCGCGTGACCCTCGTCGCCGGGCCGGTGACGCTCGCCACACCGCCAGGCGTAGATCGCATCGATGTCGAGACCGCGCGCGAGATGGCCGACGCGGTCGAGGCGGCACTTCCGGCCGACGCCGCCGTGCTGGTCGCCGCCGTCGCCGACTGGCGGGTCGAGAGCATGCCGCAAAAGATCAAGAAAGGCGCGGGCACGCCCGTGCTTCACCTCGTCGAAAACCCCGACATCCTCGCCGGACTTGCCCGCAGCCCCCGTCGCCCGCGCCTGCTGATCGGCTTCGCCGCCGAGACCGAGCGCGTCATCGAACACGCCACCGCCAAGCGCGCGCGCAAGGCGGTCGACTGGATCGTCGCCAACGACGTATCGGGCGACGTGATGGGCGGCGCGGACAATGCGGTCCATATCGTCACCGGATCCGGTGTCGAAAGCTGGGCGCGCATGCCCAAGGACGAGGTCGCGAAGGCGCTCGCCGAGCGGATCCTGGCGACGCTCGCCGGGCGCGGATGAGCGCGCGCCCTTAGACAAATGCGTCAAAACCGCTAAGATGCGCGCCATGACTCCCCCGCCGATCACCATCAGCATCAAGCGCCTCGATCACGGCAAGGGCCTGCCCCTGCCCGCCTATGCGACCGATGGCGCCGCCGGCATGGACGTGGTCGCCGCCGAGGCGCTGACGCTCGCGCCCGGCGCGCGCGCGGCGGTGGCGACCGGCTTCGCGACCGCGATTCCGCATGGGTTCGAGGTTCAGGTCCGGCCCCGCTCGGGCCTCGCGCTCAAACATGGCGTCACCTGCCTCAACACGCCCGGCACGATCGACAGCGATTATCGCGGCGAGGTGAAGGTGATCCTCGCCAATCTCGGTCAGGAACCGTTCGAGATCGCGCGCGGCGACCGGATCGCGCAGCTCGTGCCCGCGCCCGTCCAGCGCGCGGTGCTCGACGAGGTCGATGATCTCGACGAGACCGTGCGCGGCGTCGGCGGGTTCGGATCGACCGGGCGGTGATGCTCGGGCTCGCCTTGTTGCTTCAGGCGACCGGTGACCTGCCGCCGCTGCCGACCGACTGGTCGACGCTCGCGCCGATCCCCTATGTCGATGCGCCGACGCTCACCGCGCCGCTCGTGAAGTTCGTCGCCGGCGAGATCGCCGCCGGGCGCTGCGCGGTGCCGAAGCCGGCCGATGGCCATTATGTCATCAAGGTCGATGTCGCGACGCTCATCGACCAGGACGGCACGCTGCGCCGCGCGGTGCCGCGCGCGATCGATTGCCCGACGGTCGAACAATATAGCGCGGGGCTTGTCAGCAGCTTCGCGCGCGCCAATCTCAACGCGGGCACGGTGACGATGTGGTATCGCGCCACCCTGGTCTATGATTGGCATGGATGACGCTGAGCGACGCTGAACTCGAACGCTACGCCCGGCACATCGTCCTGCGCGAAGTCGGTGGCGCCGGGCAGATGAAGCTGCGCGCCGCGCGCGTGGCGGTGGTCGGCGCGGGCGGGATAGGATCGCCCGCCATCCAGTATCTCGCGGCCGCCGGAGTCGGCGAGCTGATCCTGATCGACGACGATCGCGTCGATCTTTCCAACCTCCAGCGGCAGACGATCTTCGGCGGCGACGATGTCGGCACCCCCAAGGTCGCGGCGGCGGCGGCGGCGGTCATGCGGCTCAACCCGGCGGTGCGCGTAACGCGGCGCTCCGCGCGGCTCGATGCCGGCAATGCCGCCGATCTGATCGCGGGTGCGGACGTCGTGCTCGACGGGACGGACAGTTTCACCGTGCGGCTGGCGGTGGCCGATGCGGCGCTGACGGCGCGCGTACCGCTCGTCTCGGCGGCGGTCGCGCAATTCGAAGGGCAACTCGCGGTGTTCCGTGGCTGGGAGCCGGGCAAGCCCTGCTACCGCTGCTTCGTCGGCGACGATCCCGACCGCCCCGAGACGAGCTGCGCCGAGGCCGGGGTGCTCGGCGCGATGGCGGGGGTGATGGGCACCCTCGCCGCGCTCGAAGTCCTGCGCGCGATCACCGGTTTTGGAGAGGACAGCGCGGGCAAGCTGCTGCTGGTCGATGCGCTCGCCTTTCGCTTCCGCACGATCGGCCTGCCCAAAGACCCCGGCTGCCCCGAGTGCGGCGGCGCGGCGGATTAGGAGCCCGGCTTCGTCGCCGGCCGCTCCTCCTCGCCCAGTACGTGCCAGCCATGGAAATCCCGTACCATCGGCACACGACACCCCTTGCAAACGCTGCGGAACGCGGTGCCGTCATGCCAGACCGAGTGACGACTGCGGTGATGTCTTCCGAAGATGCAGGAAATCCGCTGCACGATATCCATTCAATTAAGCTCCGTCAGTAACGCCCCGGGCCGTGCGACCCAAGCTCCGGTGGCGATTTCAAAAACGAATGGCGGCCGCATACTCCCGGCCGCCTTGCCTTGGTCATGAATTCTTCGTCACGATGATCCGGTTAGTCGGACTTTAACGCTCCGACGGCAAAGGCTCCGACATGACAACCTCAGCCCCGCGCACCGTCCTCCTCATCTTCGGCACGCGCCCGGAGGCGATCAAGCTCTTCCCCGTCGTGGCGGCGCTGAAACGGGTGCCCGGCCTCGCCGTGCGAACCTGCGTCACCGCCCAGCATCGCGGCTTGCTCGACCAGGTTCTCGCGATCGCCGGCCTCACGCCGGACATCGACCTCGACCTGATGGAGCCGGGCCAGTCGCTCGACCGGCTCACCGCGCGCCTGTTGACCGGACTGGGCGGCGTTATGGACGCCGAAAAGCCCGATCGTGTCATCGTGCAGGGCGATACCGCGACCGCGATGGTCGGCGGGCTCGCCGCATATTACAGGAAAGTGCCCGTCAGCCATGTCGAGGCGGGCCTACGCTCGGGGGATATATACCAACCGTGGCCCGAGGAAGTAAACCGCCGCATCGTCGCACCGATCGCGGACCAGCATTTCGCGCCGACCCACACCGCCGCCGAGGCGCTGCGCCGCGAGAATATCGCGCCCGCGACGATCCACGTCACCGGCAACACCGTGATCGACGCGCTCCACGCCACCCGCGCGAAGCTCGATGCCGATCCGGCGCTCGCCGCCGGGCTCGACGAGATCGCCGAGCGTTTCCAGGGCAAGCGGCTGATCCTCGTCACCACGCATCGGCGCGAGAATTTCGGCGGCGGTATGGAGAACATCGCGCGCGCGATCGGCCGCATCGCCGACCGGCCCGACACGGCGGTGCTGTTCCCGGTCCACCCCAACCCCAACGTCGTCTCGGTGATGGACGCGGTGCTCGGCGAGCGCGCCAACGTCGCCCGAATCGCTCCGCTCGATTATCCGCATTTCATCCGAGCGCTGGGCATGTGCGAGATCGCGCTGACCGATTCGGGCGGCGTGCAGGAGGAGGCTCCCGCGCTCGCCAAGCCCGTTCTCGTCATGCGCGAGACGACCGAGCGCCCGGAAGGCGTGATCGCGGGCACGGCCAAGCTGATCGGCACGGATTCCGACCGCATCGTTTCCGAAATATCAACCCTCCTCGACGACAAGCACGCCTATTCGGTCATGGCCCGCGCCCACAACCCGTTCGGCGACGGTCATGCATCCGAGCGGATTGCAAGGATCGTCGCTGATGGTTTCGAACGCTGAACTCAAGGTCGTCGTCGTCGGCCTCGGCTATATCGGGCTGCCCACCGCCGCGGTGATCGCGCGCACCGGCGCCAAGGTGCTCGGCATCGACGTCAGCGAACACGTCGTCGAAACGGTCAATTCGGGCAAGGTCCATATCGAGGAAGTCGATCTCGACGGCCTGGTCTCGGGCGTGGTCGCGCGCGGCACGCTGCGCGCCGCCACCGAGGTCGAGCCAGCCGACGTGTTCGTCATCGCGGTGCCGACTCCCTTCGCGGACGATCATGCCCCCAACATCGGCTACGTCCTGCGCGCCGCCACCACGATCGCGACGGTGCTGAAAGCCGGTGACGTGGTGATCCTCGAATCGACCTCACCGGTCGGCACCACTGAGAAGGTGCGCGATCTGCTCGCGAAGGTCCGCCCCGATCTCAAGGTGCCGGGCAAGACCGGCGAGGCCGCCGACATCGCGATCGCATATTGCCCGGAGCGCGTGCTGCCCGGCCGCATCCTCGTCGAGCTGATCGACAACGACCGCGTGATCGGCGGCATCACGCCCCGCTGCGCGCGAAAGGCGCTCACTTTCTACCGCCGCTTCGTGCGCGGCGCGTGCGTGACGACGACGAGCCGCGCCGCCGAAATGACCAAACTCACCGAGAACGCGTTCCGCGACGTCAACATCGCCTTCGCCAACGAGCTGAGCCGGCTCGCCGACACGATGGACGTGGACGTATGGGAGGTGATCCGCCTCGCGAACCGCCACCCGCGCGTCAACATCCTGTCGCCCGGCCCCGGCGTCGGCGGGCATTGCATCGCGGTCGATCCCTGGTTCCTCGTCCATGCCGATCCCGCCAATTCGCCGCTGATCCGCACCGCGCGCGAAGTCAACGACGCCAAGATCGACTATGTCGTGGCGCGCGCCGCCGCGCTGATCGCGGCGCAGCCGGGCGTGCCGGTCGCGTGCCTGGGCCTCGCGTTCAAGGCGAACATCGACGACTTCCGCGAAAGTCCCGCCCTCAAGGTCGCGACCGAGCTGGCGCGCCGCTTCGGAAACCGCATCGCGGTGGTCGAACCCTATACCAACACGCTGCCCGACGCCTTCGCGGGCACCGGCGCAGGCCTGATCGATATCGACTCCGCGATCGAGCGGTGCGGTATCATGATCGTGCTGGTCGATCATGACATGTTCAAATCGGTCCCGCTCGACGAACGTATCGACAAGCAGGTCTATGACACGCGCGGCATCTGGCCGGACCAACCCGCGCCAAGGGCGTGGGGGGAGACGGAACCGCTCCGCCTCGCCGGCTGACCGCCCTGACCCGTCGCCGGACCGAGGCGGCGGAAATTCAACAGAAACATATCGCGTTCGCCGTGGATGATCGTCATTGCGTGATCGTGCCGCAATGTGCCATTGCGCGCACGTTTCCGATCGCTTGCGACCAGGGACCGATGCTGGCCGTTGCTGCAAGAAGGGGAGCGCGATGGAAAGTGCGTTGGGGAACGCAACGGACCGCGTCGGCTATCACGCCTTGCGCGCGCCATCACGTCGATCAGCACGGTGGCTGCGGGGAGCGGGCGATCGTGCTTCGATGCGGTCCTACCCCGCACATTGCTCGCTGCGATCGGGCGTTCGTCCCGGCGCGGTGAATGCGGATATCGCGAGCGTACAGCGCCGAGGTCCGCCTATTTCTTCGCGGTCTTTTCAGATCATCCTTCCGGTCCTTGCGTCACAGCGGTGCGGTAGTAAGGTCACGGTGCCGTCATTTTATGCTGCACTGCAAAAATACGCTTTATAACCAAGATGAATTCCTCTACTTTTATGGGTACGCAACGGTTGAATCACTGCGCGGGAAACCATCATGAACCTGGAATTCGGACGATCCGACTGGGCGCAAGAGCCTGGGTCTCGTGATTCGATGACCTCGGTCGGCAAACCTTCGTGGCGCCCCCGCGCCTCCGCGCTGCGCAGCCGCGCCTTTACCGGGCTCGTCGTGCTCGATCTTTCGTGCATCACGATCTCGTTCGTGGTCGCCGCGCTGCTCCAGGCGCGGTTCGGCAGCGACAAGAACTGGCTGGTCCTGCTCGCCGTGCTGCTCCCGATGTATCTGGTGATCGCGCTCAACGCGCACGCTTATGCCTCGACCAACCTTCAGGATCCGATCCGCTCCGTCGCCAAGGGCGCGCAGGCGCTCGTCATCGCGATCAGCGCGGTGATCTTCGTGGCCTTCTTCGTGCGCGCGTCCGAAGGCTTCCCGCGCATGCTGGTGACGATCGGGGCGATCTTCTCGCTCGGGTCGCTGATCGCGGCGCGTTATGGGTTCGTGAAGCACATGCCGGCGATCATCGGCGGCAACCCGTTCAGCGTGATCCTGATCTGCGAAGGGGGGCAGAGCGTTCCGCCGGGCAATTTCTCGGTGGTGATTTCGCCGGAAGCGTTTTTCGATCCCGAACAGCACGATCCGGTGATGTACGACCGGCTCGCCAAGTCGCTCGAAAGCGCCGATCGCGTCGTGGTTGCGTGCAGTCCCGAGCGCCGCACCGCCTGGGCGCACGCGCTGAAGGGCGCCAACATCCAGAGCGAGATCGTCGCGCCCGAATTGCGGGATCTGGCGCCGCTCGGCATGGGCAATCACGGTAGCGAGCCCACGATCGTGATCGCCAACGGCCCGCTCGGCCTGTTCGACCGGTTCATGAAGCGCGCCTTCGATTTCACGCTCGCGCTCGGCGCGCTGCTCGCGCTGCTGCCGATCCTCGCGGTCATCGCGGTGCTCGTAAAGCTCGACAGCGCCGGCCCGGTCTTCTTCAAACAGACCCGCATCGGGCGCGGCAACCAGATGTTCCAGATGCTCAAGTTCCGCAGCATGCGCGTACTCGAATCGGATGCCGCCGGCCATCGCTCGGCCTCGCGCGACGACGACCGGATCACGCGGGTCGGCAAGTTCATCCGCCGCACCAGTATGGACGAACTTCCTCAACTTATTAACGTGCTCAAAGGCGACATGAGCATCGTCGGCCCGCGCCCGCACGCGCTCGGTTCACGCGCCGCCGACAAATTGTTCTGGGAGGTCGATACCCGCTATTGGCATCGCCACGCCGCCAAGCCCGGTCTGACCGGACTGGCGCAGGTGCGCGGCTATCGCGGTGCGACCGTCTATGAATCGGATCTGCGCAACCGGCTCCAGGCCGATCTCGAATATCTCGATACCTGGTCGATCTGGCGCGACCTGCTCATCATCGCGATGACGTTCCGCGTATTGCTGCACCGGAACGCCTTCTGATCGCGTGGTGGCGCGCCGCCGCTGATGGGCGTATCGAAGGCTGATCATGTTCCGCTTACCGTTCCAGAAGCGCGTGCCGCCGCCACCACCGCCGATGATCCCGCCGGGCGTGCGCGCCTATGCGATCGGCGACGTGCATGGCCGCGCCGATCTCCTGGACGCGTTGCTCGACGATGTCTTCGCCGATCACGCCCGCCGCGCCCCCGCAAGGTTGCGGCTGGTTTTCCTCGGCGACCTGATCGATCGCGGCCCTGGTTCGCGCGACGTGGTGGAGCGCGTGCGCGGCCTCGTCCTGTCGGACGATCGCGTGTCCTGCATCATCGGCAACCATGAGGAAGTGTTTCTGCTCGCGCTCGACGGCGATGCCGATGCGCTCGGCATGTTCCTGCGGATCGGCGGCGATGCGACGCTCGCCAGCTACGGCATCGTCGACGAGATCTATGCCTCGGGCAGCGATGCCGAACTGATCGACGTGATGCGCGCGCGTGTCCCCGCCGAGCACGTCGCGTTTCTCTCCGGCCTCGACGACCGGGTCGAGATCGGCGGCTATCTCTGCGTCCATGCCGGCGTCCGTCCCGGCATTCCGCTCGACGCGCAGCAGCCCACCGATCTGCGCTGGATACGCCAGCCATTCCTCGATCATCGCGGCGATTTCGGCAAATTCATCATCCACGGCCACACGCCGATGGGCGAGGTCGATGTCCAGCCCAACCGCATCGGCATCGATACCGGCGCGGCCTATGGCGGCAAGCTCACCGCGATCGGGCTGGAGAGCATGCAGCGCTGGTTCCTCAGCGTCGGCTGAGCGAACCGCGTTTGCGCGATTGCCTTGCCGGGCGATATGCGCCAGATCGGCGCCGCATTCGTAAGGGAAGACAGCATGAACCGCGAAGAGATCACCGGCATCGTTACCGAGATCATGTGCGACGTGTTCGATCTCGATGACCTCGAATATTCCGACGATCTCTCCGCCGAGGTGATCGACGAGTGGGACAGCCTCAGCCACATCCGCTTCATCGTCGCGGTCGAGAAGCGTTTCGGCTTCCGCTTCTCCAGCGCCGAAATCGAAGGCTTCTCCAAGGTCGGCGATCTTGTCGACAGCATCGCCGCGCATATCGCGTAAGATCCGGCTGAGCGCGCGACCGTGAGCGATCCGTTCGCCCTCCCCTGGCTGCTGCCGCCCCCGGCCGATTTCCGCGCCCGCCTCAAGGCGATCCGCACCGCGGACGGCGTCGATGCGGCTGGTTTGCGGGCGCTCGTGCAGTTCGCGCTGGACGCGACCCAGCTCGAACAGGCTGGCCGCGTCGTTTCCGCGCGTGCCGCCGATTTGGCAGACGCGGGGCTGAGGCCGCTCAAGCTCGGCATCGTCGCGTCGCACACGGCCAAGACGATCGCCTACGCGCTTCCCGCCGCCGCCTTGCGCCACGGGCTGCTGCTGAGCGTCGATCTCGCCGATTACGGGCAAGCGGCGCAGGCGCTGCTCGATCCCAGATCGAGCCTCGTCCAGGCCGCGCCAGATGTCATCCTGCTCGCGCTCGACGCCCAGGCGCTCGGCCTCGCTCGCCCTTGCCTCGATGCGAGCGAAGCCGAAGCGACCGTGACCCGCGCGCTGGACTATGTCGCCGCATTACGCGCCGGCGGACGCGATCATGCCGGCGCGCCGGTGATCGTGCAGACGCTCGTCCCCCCGGTCGAAAGTCTGTTCGGCAGTTTCGACGGCCAGCTCGCCGGCACGGTGCGGTGGCTGGTCGCCGAGTTCAACGCGCGGCTGTTGCGGGACGTCACCGGAAGCGGCGATCTGGTGCTCGACGTCGCGTTTCTCGCCAGCACGGTCGGCTTGGCGCAATGGCATGACGCGCGGCTGTGGCACGACGCCAAACTGCCTTTCGCGGTCGAGGCGCTGCCGCTCTACGCCGACAAGCTCGGCGGGCTGCTCGCGGCGTTCCGCGGGCTGTCGCGCAAATGTCTGGTGCTCGATCTCGACAATACCTTGTGGGGCGGCATCATCGGCGACGACGGGGTCGACGGCATCCTGCTCGGCCAGGGTTCCGGCACCGGCGAGGCGCATCTGGCGGTGCAGGCGTTCGCGCTCGATCTTCGCGCGCGCGGCATCGTGCTGGCGGTCTGTTCGAAGAACGAGGATGCGGCGGCACGCCTGCCCTTCACCGGACATAGCGAGATGCTGCTGCGCGAGGAGCATATCGCGGTGTTCCTCGCCAACTGGACTGACAAGGCGACGAACCTGCGCACGATCGCCGCGACGCTCAACATCGGCACCGATGCGCTCGTCTTTCTCGACGACAATCCCGCCGAGCGCGCGCAGGTCCGCCAGGAACTGCCCGAGGTGGCGGTGCCCGAGGTCGGCGCCAATCCCGCCGACTTCGTCCGCATTCTCGGGCAGGCGGGCTATTTCGAAGCCATTTCGTTCGGCGACGAGGATCGCGGCCGCGCCGCGATGTACAGCGCCAATGCCGAGCGCGCGGCGGCGCTGACCAACATCAGCAACCTCGCCGACTATCACGCGTCGCTGGAGATGGTCTGCACGATCGCGCCGTTCGACGACGCCGGCCGCGCCCGCATCGCGCAGCTCGCCAACAAATCGAACCAGTTCAACCTGACGACGCGCCGCTACACCGAGGCCGATATCGCCGCGATCGCCGCCGATCCCGCGCGCTTCACGATGCAGGTGCGCCTCGCCGACCGTTTCGGCGACAACGGCATGATCTCGGTGCTGATCTTCGCGCGTGGCGCGGAGGAGTGGCGCTGCGAGACCTGGCTGATGAGCTGCCGCGTCCTCGGCCGCCGGGTCGAGGAAGCCGTGCTCGCGCATGTCGCCACGGCGGCGCGCGCGGCCGGCGCGGCGCGGCTCGTCGGCGAGTATATCCCGACCGCCAAGAACGCGATGGTGCGCGATCATTTCGCCAAGCTCGGCTTCGTCAAGACGGCGGAATGTGCGGATGGCGGCACCGAATGGGCGCTCGATCTGGCGACCTACGTCGCGCCAGCGTTGCCGATGAAACTGGAGTAAGCGGCGACATGGCCTCCCAATACAACCCCCTCGCCCGCATGTTCCCCGGCCGCCACCGCCAGGCGCTCGACCCCGAGGAGCGCAACGTCCTCGACAAGATCGAGTCGCGGCTGCCGATCGCGCGCGACGCCGCCGATGTCGCCGACGAACGTTCGACCTACGGCGAGCGGCTCGCCGACAAGGTCGCGGCGATCGGCGGTTCGTGGTCGTTCATCATCATCTTCACGATCATCCTGCTCGCCTGGATGCTGCTCAACAGCGACGTGCTGACGCGCTGGGGCCTCGCGTTCGATCCGTATCCGTTCATCTTCCTCAACCTGATGCTGTCGACCGTCGCCGCGATCCAGGCGCCGGTCATCATGATGAGCCAGAACCGACAGTCGCAAAAGGACCGGCTCGCCGCGAGCCTCGATTACGAGGTGAACCTGCGCACCGAACTGGAGATCCTGCGGCTGCACGAGAAGATCGACATGGCGATCGCCGAGCGGCTCGACCGGATCGAGGCGCGGCTCGGCCTCGTCGCGCAAAGCGGGGAATAGCCGCCGTAACGGGTTTTTAGCATCGCCTGCGATACACCGCCCGCGATGATACCGGCCCCCGCCCCGACGATCAGCGTGCTGATGGCGATCCACAATGGCGCGGCGCTGGTGCGCGAGACGATCGCGGCGCTACAGGCGCAGACGTTCGGCGATTTCGAACTGATCGCGGTCGATGATCGCTCGACCGACGACAGCGTCGCGGTGCTGAGGGCGATCGGCGATCCGCGCATCCGCGTGATCGAATCGGCCGCCAACCAGGGCGTCGTGCTGGCGCGCAACACCGCGTTTGCGCACGCGCGCGGGCGCTATCTCGCCGCGCTCGACCATGACGATCTCTGCCACCCCGAAAGGTTCGCCAGACAGGTCGCCTATCTCGACGCGCATCCCGACACGGTGCTGCTCGGCACCGCCGCCAACATCCTCGAAGACGGCGCGATCCTGCCCGCGACGCTCGCCGCCGCGACGACGCCCAGCGTGATCGAATGGCTGCTCAGGATCGAGAACCCGCTGGTCTGGTCGTCGGTGATGATACGCGCCGAGGCCGCGCGCAAGCTCGACATCTTCATGCGGCCCGAGCTGATCTGCGCCGAGGATTATGATCTCTATCATCGCATCGCGCGGCTCGGCACGATCGCGCGGCTCGACGCGGAACTGGTGACCTATCGCCGGCATGGCGGCGGCCTGTCGCAGCGCCGTGTCGAGGAACTGCGCGCCTGTTCGGTGTCGATCCTCGCCGACGCCCACCGCGACCACCTTGGCGACGAGGCGGAGGCGGTCGCGGCGCTGTTGGTGCGTCATGTGATGGGGCAAATTCCCGTACCCGACCGCGCGACGTTGCGGCGGCTGGGCGACGCGCTGGTGCGGTTGCAAACCCATTTCATCGAGACGCGGCGCCCCGATGCCGCCAGCCGCCGGCTGTTGCGCTGGGAGACGGCGCGGCGCTGGGCGCGGGTCGGGCGTATCGGCCTGCGCACGGGCGCGCTCGGCCTGATCGCGACCGCGAGCGTGCGGCCCGATCATCTCGGGCTGGGCTATGCCGGGTTCGACGAGTTGATCCTCTCGAGAATCGTCGGCGGCGCGCGCAATGTCGCGCGGCAGAGGCGGCGCCCAGCCTGATCGTCGCCTCGGCGCGGGCCGGGGCCGCTAGGTTGCTTGGCTAGGCGGTTGCCCCAAACTCAACGGCCCCGGCCTGCGCCGGGGCGACGATCTTGGCGGGCGAAGTGAGATGGTTGCGTTTGACACCATCTGCCTTCACGCATATCTAGTATCACATGATACAAGATGCCGCCCCCGCTTCGCCGCACAACCCGCTCGGCCTCAACGGCTTCGAGTTCGTCGAGTTCACCTCGCCCGATCCGGAGGGGATGGGCCGGCTGTTCGAACAACTCGGCTTCACGCCGACCCACCGCCACCCGAGCAAGAACGTCACCCGCTACAAGCAGGGGCGCATTAACCTGATGATAAACCGCGATGAGGCCGGCCGCGTCGCCGCGTTCCGCGGCGAGCATGGTCCCTCGGCCAGCGCGATGGCGTTCCGCGTCGCCGATCCGGCCAAGGCGATGGAATGGGCGCTCGCCAATGGCGCCAAGCCGACCGAGGAAGACGACACCGTCATCCAGGGGATCGGCGGCTCGTATCTGTATTTCATCCAGGACGGGATCGACCTCTACGCCGACTGGGCCGAGTTCCCCGGCTGGCGCGAGGCGGAAGCCGCGAACAGCGTCGGCCTCGACCTGCTCGATCACCTCACCCACAATGTCCGGCGCGGGCAGATGCGGGTGTGGAGCGAATTCTACCGCACGCTGTTCGGGTTCGAGGAACAGAAATTCTTCGACATCAAGGGTCAGGCGACCGGGCTGTTCAGCCAGGCGATGATCGCGCCCGATCACGCGATCCGCATCCCGCTCAACGAGAGCCAGGACGACAAGAGCCAGATCGAGGAGTTCATCCGCGAGTATAACGGCGAAGGCATCCAGCATCTCGCGCTGACCACCGACGACATTTACGCCACCGTCGAGGCGCTGCGCGCGCGCGGCGTGCGGTTGCAGGACACGATCGAGACCTATTACGAACTGGTCGATAAGCGCGTCCCCGGCCACGGCGAGGATCTCGAACGGCTGAAGAGGAATCGCATCCTGATCGACGGCGATGTCGAGACGGACGGGCTGCTGCTCCAGATCTTTACCGAGAACATGTTCGGCCCGATCTTCTTCGAGATCATCCAGCGCAAGGGCAATGAAGGGTTCGGCAACGGTAACTTCCAGGCGCTGTACGAGTCGATCGAACTCGATCAGATCCGGCGCGGCGTGGTGACGGTGGAGGGGTAAGTCCAACTCCCTCTGCGTCCACAGCCGTTCGTGTCGAGCGCAGTCGAGACACATGGCGTGGCGCGCGGGGCCGTCCCTCGACTTCGCTCGGGACGAACGGGGCGTTTGAAGGAGTCGCGAATTGACCGACTATCTCACCGGCTTCGGCAACCATTTCTCCACCGAAGCGGTGCCCGGCGCGCTGCCGATCGGGCGAAACTCGCCGCAGCGCCCCGCCTTCGGCCTCTATGCCGAGCAGCTCTCGGGCACCGCCTTCACCGCGCCGCGCCACGAGAACCGGCGGAGCTGGCTCTATCGGCTGCGCCCATCGGCCGAGCATCCGCCCTATACGCGTTACGCGGGCGCGCCCCGCTTCGCGCCGGGCACCAGCGACACGCCGCTGGCGCCCAACCGGCTCCGCTGGTCGCCGATCGCCGCGCCGGCCGAGCCGACCGACCTGATCGACGGCATCACCACGATGCTCGCCAACCGCGACCCCGCCGATCTGGAGGGCGTGGCGGTCCATCTCTACGCCGCCAACCGCGACATGACGCGCCGCGCGTTCGTGAATGCTGATGGCGAGCTGCTGTTCCTGCCGCAAGCCGGCCGCCTCACGTTGCTGACGGAACTCGGCCAAATCGACGTCGCGCCCGGCCAGATCGCGCTCGTGCCGCGCGGCGTGCGCTTCCGCGCATTGCTGCCGGATGGGGCTGCGCGCGGCTATATCGCCGAGAACCACGGCGCGCTGTTCCGCTTGCCCGATCTCGGCCCGATCGGCGCCAACGGCCTCGCCAATCCGCGCGATTTCGAGACGCCGGTGGCGTGGTTCGAGGATGTCGATGCACCGTGCGAGCTTGTGCAAAAGGCGTTGGGAACTCTGTGGATAACCGCGCTCGATCACAGCCCGCTCGACGTGGTGGCGTGGCATGGCAATCTCGCGCCGTGGCGTTATGACCTCGCTCGGTTCAACACGATCGGCAGCGTCAGCTTCGATCATCCCGATCCCTCGATCTTCACCCTGCTCACGTCGCCTTCGGATGTACCGGGCCGCGCCAACGCCGATATCGTGATCTTCCCGCCGCGCTGGATGGTCGCGGAGGATACGTTCCGGCCGCCCTGGTTCCACCGCAACGTGATGTCCGAAGCCATGGGCCTCATCACCGGCGCCTATGATGCCAAGGCCGAGGGCTTCGCGCCCGGCGGCTTGTCGCTGCACAATCTGATGGCCGGGCACGGCCCGGACGTGGCGAGCTGGCGCGCGGCGAGCGAGGCCGAACTGCAACCACGCAAGATCACCGACACGATGGCGTTCATGGTCGAAAGCTGCTGGCCCTATCGCCCGACGCGCTTCGCGCTCGAACATGCCCAGCCCGATTACGATGCGGCGTGGGCGGGCTTCCCCAAGGCGAGTTTGCCCGCCGGTTGAACCCGGCGGCGCGGCCGCTTAGGCTGATGCGATGCCTAACGCCGCCTTGAAGCTCGACGATTTCCTCCCGTTCCGGCTCTCCTTCACCTCCAACCTGGTGAGCGACCGGATCGCGCGCGCCTATCAGGCGCTGTTCGGGCTCACGATTCCCGAATGGCGACTGGTCGCGGTGATCGCGGAAAGCGACGGCATCACCCAGCAGGCGATCGGCGCGAATACCCGCATGGACAAGGTGACGGTGAGCCGCGCTGCCATTGCCTTGGTCGAACGCGGGCTTGTCGAGCGTGTCCCCAACGCCGGGGACCGCCGCTCGCATCTGCTGCGGCTGACCTCGGCCGGGCAGGCGCTCTACGAACAGGTCGCGCCCAAAGCCTTGGAGCTGGAGCGCCGCATTTTCGGCGGCTTCGATGCGGCACGGGTGGCGGACTTCGTCGCGATGCTGCGGGAGATCGATGCGGTGGCTTTGGGCGTGGACGCGGAAGGTAGCGATTAGGCGGGGATGAATGCCAGCGGGTGTGCAACCAACTGGCGGTCGCGCGTCAGCAGCCTGGCACCAACCCTTCGCGCATGCACAAGCAGCATCTCGTCGAAGGGATCGTTGTGTTCCAAGCCGGGATCGAGCGGTATCACGCAATCCGCGCCCGATAGCGGAACGAGCTCTAGGCCATGCCGCGCTACGTAAGCAAGTGCGTCATCCGGAGAAAGCACACCCTTTCGGACACCATTGCGATCGAACTTCTGCCACTTGATCCGGATTTCCCAGATAGAAATAACCGAAACGAGCAGCGAAACACCCTCATTGGCAAGGACGTCTCGCTCGCGTCGGTTCAGCCGCTCGGGGAATCGCGCCATCCAAAGCAGAATGTGGGTATCCAGCAACAGCCTCATTTACGACCAGGTTGCCAATCATCGCCAAGCCCGAACAACTCCCGACCCCAAGCCGCGTCGTTGAACTCTTCCAGCCACGCATCGTCGAGTGGCGGCCCGTCATATTTGTCGAGGCCAAGTTCCTTGCGGACGCGTTCGTTGAGCTCGAAGTCGAACCCGCCCTTCTTCTTGCGCGGCGGGCCGAGTTCGGCGATCGGTTCGCCGTTCTTGGTGATGATGACCTGCTCGCCCTTCGCCGCAGCGTCCAGCGCCGCGGCGAAATTCGCGCGAGCTTCCCGTACCGACATTTCCATCGCCAAACTCCTTGTGTACGCAGTGTACACCAAACGGACGGCCGGCGCAATCGAGTCGGCGTAACAGCGCCTGCGCTATTCGCGTGCGCCCTGCGCGCGACAGCGGTCAGAGCAGAACTTGACGTTGTCCCAATCGCGCTGCCACTTCTTGCGCCACGCGAACGACCGCGCGCACGCAGCGCAGATCTCGGTCGGGAGGTTGAGCTTTTTGTGCGCCATTCCACCTGAACGCACGGGACGCGCGTGCGTCTACAGCAATCCGAAGCCGGTGAGATCGGCGCGCAGCGTCGCGGCATCCTTGAACAGCACGCCGTGGATGCCGACCGCATTGGCCGCCGCGACATTGTCGGCACGGTCGTCGATGAACACGGCATCAGCCGCCGCGACTCCGAACCGGTCGAGCGCGAGATGATAGATGGCGGGATCAGGCTTGGTCAGCAGTTCGTCGCCTGAGACGACGATGTCGCGAAAACGATCGAAGATGTCCGCCTCACGATCGCGGAATGGGGGCCAGAACTCACCCGAGAAATTGGTGATCGCGTAAAGCGGCACGCCACGCGCATCGAGCTGCTCGACGATCTCGCGCATGCCCGGCAGCATATCGCCGAGTTGCTCGATGAAGCGCGGCCCCCAGGCGGCGATCAGAGCGCTATGCTGCGGATGCGCGGCGGCGAGCTCCGCCGAGGTCTCGGCGAAGGGACGGCCAGCGTCATGCTGGAAATGCCATTCCTTGGTCGCGACATCGCGCAGGAACGCATCGAGCGCCCGATCGTCGTCGATCAGGCGCTCGTAGAGGAACCGTGGGTTCCAGTCGAACAGGACATTGCCGACGTCGAAAATGACGACAGACGGCATCGCCGCCACGATCAGCCCTGGCGGGCCTTGAAGCGGCGGTTGGTCTTGTTGATGATATAGGTGCGGCCACGGCGACGGATCACGCGGTTGTCGCGATGCCGGTCCTTGAGCGACTTCAGGGAATTGCGGATCTTCATGATCGATTCGCTTCTTGGTTCAGGGGTTCGTGAAAAGAGGCGCTCGCCTATAGTCGCGCCCCCGCCAAGTCAAGGCGGCGCGCCCGGTAAAAATCTCATGCCGCCGACACATTGCTGACAAATCCTTGCGGCTCAAGCGGGATACGATAACGCCGCGTGAGCGTTCCACCAGGGTAACGAGCGCGTTCGTAAGGGTAAGGAATCACGATAATGAAAGCCTTGATTGCAGCGGCGATGGCCTTCCCCGCGCTGGCGCTCGCGGGTTGCGCGACGACGGGCGGAAGCCCCGTGCAGGTGACCCGCTTCAACATCGGCGAGCCGCTCGAGACCGGCACGCTCGCCGTCCAACCCATGCCGGGAGGCTCGCCCGCCAGCCTCGAATTCAAGACCTACGCCGCCGCGGTGCAGACCGAGGCGCTGAAATATGGCTATGGCGTGCCGGCGGCGGGCGAACCCGGCCAGTTCCTCGCCATCGTGGGCTTCGCCCGCACCACCGAGGAGGACGGCCCGGCGCAGCGCTCCGGCGTATCGCTGGGTCTCGGCGGCGGCGGCTTCACCGGCGGGCGGCGCAGCGGCGGCGGGGTCGGCCTCGGCGGCGGCATCTCGTTCCCGATCGGCAAGCCCAAACAGCGCTACGTGATCCTCACCGAACTGTCGGTGCAGATCAAACGCCGCAGCGATTCGACCGTGGTGTGGGAAGGCCGCGCGCGCACCGCCACCCCCGAGACGGCGGCGGCCGCGCAAGCGGACGTCACCGCGCACAAACTCGCCGATGCCCTGTTCCGGGGCTTCCCCGGCAAATCGGGCAGCACTATCACGGTACGATGAGCATCAGCATCAACGCCGCCTTCGACAGCGGCAACATTCGCGTGGTCGGGATCGACGGCGATGTCGTCACGCTGGAAATCGTCACCGACAAGGACAGCGATTTCTACCAGTGGTTCCACTTCCGGGTGGCGGGTGCGCGCGGCCGCGCGCTCACCTACCGGATCGTCAACGCCGCCGGATCGGCCTATCCGCCGGGCTGGCCGGGCTACAAGGTGCGGATGAGCACCGATCGCGAGACGTGGCGGCTCGCGCCGACCCGCTATGCCGATGGCGCGCTGGAGTTCGGCTCGGACGGGAGCAACGATCTCGTGTGGTTCGCCTATTTCGCGCCGTACACGATGGACCGGCATGACGCCCTGATCGCGCGGATGGCGCGGCAACCCGGCGTCACCCACCGCGAGCTCGGCCAGACGCTCGACGGGCGCGCGATCGACTGCCTGACGCTCGGCGACGGGCCGAAGCCGGTGTGGCTCTACGCGCGCCAGCACCCCGGCGAGACGATGGCCGAGTGGTGGATCGAGGGCGCGCTCGAACGCCTCACCGACGCCGCCGACCCGGTGACGGCGGCGTTGCGTGCCAAGGCGACCTTCCACATCGTCGCCAACATGAACCCCGACGGCAGCTTCCGCGGCCATCTGCGCACCAACGCGGCGGGCGTGAACCTCAACCGCGAATGGCATGCGCCGACCTTGAAGAGGAGCCCCGAGGTGCTGTGCGTGCGCGACGCGATGGACGCGACCGGCGTCGCCTTCGCGATGGACGTTCACGGCGACGAATCGATCCCGGCCAATTTCATCGCCGGGTTCGAAGGCATTCCCAACTGGACCGACGCGCAGGGCGAAAAGTTCTACGATTTCCAGCGCCGCCTCACCGCGCATACGCCCGATTTCCAGATGGAGCAGGGCTATGGCAAATCGGCGCCCGGCAAGGCCAATCTCACCATGTCGACCAACCAGCTCGCCAACCGCTTCGGCGCGGTGGCGATGACGCTGGAGATGCCCTTCAAGGACCATGACGCCAATGCCGATCCCGACTTCGGCTGGTCGCCCGAGCGGTGCAAACGGCTTGCGGGATCGTGCCTGGAAGTGCTGGCGGACATGATCGACGGGATCTGAGCGCCGCCGACTGCCCGACCATCCGTTCGTGTCGAGCGCAGTCGAGACACCGTGCGTATTGCATGAGGCATGTCTCTCGAGTTCGCTCGGGACGAACGGGTGGTCGGCTCACCCCAGCGGCCACCGCGCGACCGTGTCGTAGCGCGCCCCCTCGCTGCCGAGCGTGCTTTCGAACAGGATCAGATGCTCCATCGCGAACGGCGCGCTCGCCAGCCCCGCCTGCGCCGCGCGCCAGCGCTCGATCTCCTGAGGATCGGCGATGCGCGGCACGCGCGCGAGCGTGATGTGCGGCAGATAGGCGCGGCCCTCGGGCGCCAGGCCGAGCCGCACCAGCGCGTGATCGACCTTGCGGTGGAGCGCCGCGAGCGCATCATGCGGCGTCAGCCCCGCCCACACGGCATCGACGCGCCCGCGCCGCTCGAACGCACCCACCCCCGCCACCGCCGCCGTGATCGCGCCGGCATGGACATGGCCGAGCGCGGCCGCGACATCCTCGGCCATGCGCCGGTCCACCTCGCCGATATAGCGGATCGTCAGGTGTAACTGGTCGTCGTCCTGCCACCGCGCGTCGGCGATGCCGTGCATCGCTTCGGCGAGGTGCTCGCGAATCGCGCGCGGCGGGCGGAGAGCAACAAAAAGTCGATGCATGGCAACACACCATTAACAGAAGACAACGACATCCTCCTTAGGCGGATTTGCTTGAAAACCCCCTCGCAAACGCCGATATTCGCGAAGAACCGGCACATGGCCGGTCCAAGGAGATGTACTACAATGGCCAATTGGTCTGATCCCCGTCCCGGCGCAGCCCCCTTCGGGGCGGACTCCGCGGCGCGCGCAGGCGCGTTCGACGCGGGTCTGCGCCGCTATATGGTGTCGGTCTACAACTACATGCTCTCGGGCGTGCTGCTGAGCGGCATCGTCGCCTTGGGCTTCGTCGCCAGCGGCATGGCCGCGCAGGTGTTCGGCGGCCCCGGCCTGCTCAAGTGGGTCATCAGCTTCGCGCCGCTCGGCTTCGTGTTCGGCATGAGCTTCGGCGGTGGCCGCATGTCCGCCGGCGCGCTTCAGGCGATGTTCTGGGGCTTCGCGGTGGCGATGGGCCTCTCGCTATCGACGATCTTCCTGGTCTACTCGCCGGTCGCGATCGCGCAGGCGTTCTTCGCGGCGGCGGCGGCGTTCGGTGGCCTCAGCCTCTACGGCTACACCACCAATCGCAACCTGTCGGCGATGGGCACCTTCCTGATCATGGGCCTGGTCGGCCTGATCGTCGCGAGCCTGCTCAACCTGTTCTTCCGCTCGGGTCCGCTCGAGCTGGTCATCAGCTTCGTCGGCGTGCTGATCTTCGCGGGCCTCACCGCCTACGATACGCAGCGGACCAAGAGCCTGTATGCGCAGGTGGCGGGCACCGGTGCCGAGCAGCACACGATCATCATGTCGGCGCTGAGCCTCTACCTCGACTTCATCAACATGTTCCTGTTCATCCTGCGTCTGTTCGGCAACCGCAACTAAGCGGCGTCACGAACGGCTGATATCGCGAGGGCCCGGCGGAGCGATCCGCCGGGCCTTTCGCTTGCCCCGAAGGATCACGATGCGCCTCAAGATCGACGTCGAACTGGACTATGATATCGACGGCGCGACCGACATGCTGCTGCTGGTTCAGGCGGCGGCGATGGCGGACCAGCACCTGGACTATGACGATCTGCGGGTTTCCAGCAACGAGCCGCTGCGCGGGATGCCGGGCGCGGATGGCGTCGGCGTCCGCTGCTGGGCGCTTGCCGAAAACCGCTTCCACGCCACCTATCAGGCGGTCGTGACCATCGAGCGCGACGATGTCGCGCTCGCGTCGCTCGGTGAGACCGCGCCGCGGCTGCTGCCGCCCGAGGCGGTGCCATACCTGATGCCGAGCCGCTATTGCGAGTCGGACCAGTTCCACGGTTTCCTCGAACAGACGTTCGCGGGCCTGCGCGGGGGTGCGCTCGCCGCGGCGCTCGCCGAATGGGTGGGCGATCACCTCACCTACGCCACGGGCAGCAGCACCGGCGCCACCACGGCGCTGATGACCTTCGCCAATCGCCAGGGCGTGTGCCGGGACTATGCCCATCTGCTCGTCGCGCTCGCCCGCGCCGGCGGCATCCCCGCGCGCTGTGTCTCGGCCTATGGGCCAGGCGTCGAGCCGTCCGATTTCCACGCGGTCGCCGAGCTATGGCTGGATGGGGCGTGGCGGCTGGTGGACGCGACCGGCATGGGCAGCGCGCGCGATCTGGTGCGGATCGCGGTCGGGCGCGACGCCACCGACATCGCCTTCATGACCACCTTCGGCGCCGCGATGCTCAACCAGCAGCAGATCGTCGTCACTTGCCTCGACGAATGAGCCGCTGGAACGCGGCCTGTGTTTCGGTCGTTCTACCCACGTAACCGCTAGGAGAACGGCAATGAGTGAGGACGACGATTCCCGCAAGGATGCGGGCCGGGACGAGTCGATCACCGCGCGACTCGAGCGCGACCCGGCCAATGCCGAGGCCAAGCTCGATCGCGGCCTGGATGAATCGATGGACGCGAGCGATCCGCCCTCGACCAGCCAGCCCAAGAGCAACGACGCGCCGCCAGCCTCCTCCGGCTATGACGAGGACGCGGAACGCAAGCTGCAGCAAGAAAAATCCGCCTGATGCGCTCCGCCCCCGCCGCCTGTCGGCGGGGGCGGCAACGTGATGCAAGTCGCCTGCCCAGACACAAATGTCGCCCGCGTTACCGTAACGTTGCAGTTCGATCTCCGTTCGTCGCAACCTTTGTTGCATCGCAACACGTAATATGATGCGATGTGAATATCGGGCGACGGTGCGTTCAGCATGGCCTCAACCATCTCGGCGCATTCTCGCCCGGTTCAACGGTCGAGCGGGGTGGATTTATGGGTGCGCGCATGAAGCCGGCAAATGGTGCGGTCACGCTGGCGGAGATGAAGGAATTCGCGGGGTTTTCGTCGGCGACTCAGCGCTATGTGCGCCGGTCGCTCGATATCGGTCTGGACCGCGACGATGCGATGAGCCGCTGGTCGCGCGACGTTGTCGAGGCGGCGAGCATCCGCGCGCAGGCGCGGCTCTACAGCCGGCTTCCGGACATCCGGCTGATGATCCCTGACGATAGCGGCCTCGATGCGATCGAACCGTTCCTCGGCCCCTTGATGACGGTGACGGCGTTCGATCTCGGCCAAGGGCGGCTCACCACCTTTTCGGCCTATCGCTTCCTGTACGAGCGCCTGATCGGTGCCGAGGTGCGGCCGTGGCTACCCGCCGCCTTCTGCGCGGCGGCGGCGCTGCCGCAACTGCACCCCGATCTCCGGCGCAAGCTGCTCCAGTCGATCAGCGAAGCCGCGGCGACCGCATCGGGCTGGTCGAACCGGCAGCCGGCCTTCTATCCGAAATGGGTCGAGAAGGTCGAACCCAACGCGGTGCGGAACTGAACGACAATTCCTGATCTCCTCCCCTCCCGCTTTCGGGAGGGGTCGGGGGAGGGCCTGTCCAATAGCGTACCGGCGGTTGACAGCCCTTCCCCTAACCCTCCCGCGAGCGGGAGGGGGAAATATGGTAACTCACCTCACCGGCACGCGCGCCAGCCCATCGCGCCGCGCGGCGCCTGGTCGAGATGGAGATGATTGCGGTGGGCGGCGTTGTATTCGGGTGACAGCACGGTCGCGAACAGTTTGCAGGCGCCGTTACGGACGGTGTGGAGGAAGGTCGCGCGCGGGCCGTCGCCCTTCCAATCGCCGCTCAGCGTGATCCGCGTGCCGTCGGCCAGCCGGAACGCCGAGACGTCGATCGCGTCGGCGGTGCCATGTTCGCTGAGCGTCGTGCTGCTGCCGCGAACCGGCCGGCAATTGTAGGCGCCGAGGTGCTCGATCGCGACCACGGGCGCGCCGAGATAGCGCTGCGCGGCGGGCTGGACGATATTCCACTCCCACATCGCCAGCCCGGCCGCGACGGGGCACGCCATCACCGGCCCCGCCGGCGCGAGCGCGATGCGACGCGCACCGCCGGCCGCGAGGCGCAGGCCATCGGCATAGCCGCATATCCCGTCCGTGATCGGCGGCGCCGCCTCGAACCGTACCCCGGCCTCGGTGAGCAGCTTCTCGCATTTCGGGCCCTTGCCGTGCAGCCCGGCGAGCTTGCGGCCGGTGAACAGGCCGACCGGCTGGCTCAGGTGCAGCGGTGTCCAAGGCAGATCCTCCGGATTGGCACGCAAGCCGGCGATCGCGGCGAGGATCAGCACCAGCAGCAGCGCCGCGACCAGCACCGCCAGCGCGGCGCGTCGAAGTGCCGCCATCACCCGCGCTTCGCGTCCGCCAGCGGCTCGGCCGTCACCGGATAGCCGAGATCGTCGGGGATGCAGAGATGCGGCACCCCGCCCCGCTCCTCGGTCCACGGAGACACGGTGCGAACCGGATAGGCCAGCGCGTCGGCGTGCGCATGCGCGAAGCTGGCATAGCGCGCGAGCCGTTCGAGATTCCGGCGGGTCGGGAAGATGACATGCCGCCGCCCCGACGCGGCGTCATCGAGCACGCGCCCGGCACCCGCCCAAAAGACGTGGGTGTTCTCGGTCGCATCGACCGTCGGCTCGGGCGCGCCGCCGGGAAGCGCGGCGAGATAGAAGCGCGTGTCGAACACCCGCCGCGCGGGATGCGTCGGCACCCAGCGCGCGAACGGCACCAGCGGCGCGGGATCGATCGTGAAGCCATGCGCGTCCAGCGCCGCGCCGAAGGTCGCGCCAGCGTGTAGAGCCGCCCGCAGGCGCGTCACGGCGTCGGCGTCGGGCATCGGCGTGAGGCCGATCGGCACCCCCGCTTCCTCGATCGTTTCGCGGATCGCGGCGATACGCGCGGCGATGTCCTCGGGCTCGCCGCCGAACCGCGCCGCCAGCGCATGGTCGCCCGGATCGACGCGGCCGCCGGGGAACACGGTCGCGCCGCCCGCGAACGCCATCGCCTTGGCGCGCTCGACCATCAGCAGATCCGGCGCGGCACCATCCCGATCGCGAAAGATCACCAGCGTCGCGGCGGGGATCGGTGTGTGCGCATCATCCATCGCCAGCCGGTCTAGGGCGGCGCACGGCGCGCGGCAATCCGGCTACTCGACCTCCGCCGTTCCGGCGCGCGTCTCGCCCAGCCCCCAGATCGTCACCAGCAACGCCATCGCCACCACCGCCATCGTGTACCACAGCCCCGAATAGGGATTGCCCGTGCGCGCGATGATATATTGGCTGATGAAGGGCAGGAATCCGCCGAAATAGCCGGTGCCGATATGATACGGGATCGACATGGAACTGTAGCGGATGCGCGGCGGGAACATTTCCGACAGGAGCGCCGCCACCGGGCCGAAAGTCAGCCCCGACAGCGCCCCCAGCATCAGGATCGCGATCAGCATCACGACGATATTGCCCGCCGACGGCACGACCTTGTCGAGCTGGTAGCCGGCGCGTGTCAGCGCGGCGTCGAGCCCCGCCGGGCTGGTGTCGCGCACCGCCTCGCCGCCGATCAGCACCAGCGTCACCGGGGTGCGCGCCTTGCGGTACGGCACCCCCCGCTTCGAGACGTAATCGAGCAGCTTGCCGCACGCGTCGCGCTGCTTCGCAGCGAACGGATCATATTTGCAGTGCGGACCTGAAACCACCACCGGCGCACGCCGCGACGCCTCGGCGAGTGCCGGGTTAGCGGCGCTGCCCATCATCCAGTAGATCGGGAACAGCAGCAACAGCGTCGCGGCATAGCCGACCACGATCGGCGTCTTGCGCCCGATCCGGTCGGACAGCCAGCCGAACAGCACGAAGAACCCCACCCCGCTCGCCGCGCCGACACCGATGATGATCTGCGCGGCGGTATCATCGACGCGCATCGTGCCGAGGAACACCAGCACGCTGAACATCGCGGTGTACCAGATCACCGTCAGCCCGGCCGAGATGCCGAACAGGGCGACGAAGATGCGCTTGAGGTTGCCCGGAAAGGTGAAGCTCTCCACGAAGGGGTTCGCCGCGGTCTCGCCGCTGTCCTTCATCGCGCGGAACACCGGGCTTTCGGAGAGCTTGAGTCGCATCCACAGCGAAATCGACAGCAGCACCAGCGAGAAGATGAAGGGAAAGCGCCAGCCCCACGCCGCCCATGTCGCCGCCGGCATCAGCGCCTTGGCCGACAGCACGACGATCAGGCTGAGCAGGAAGCCGCCGACCACGCTCGCCTGGATGAAGCTGGTGTAGAAGCCGCTCTTGCCCGGCGGCGAATGCTCCGCGACGTAGATCGCCGCGCCGCCATATTCGCCGCCCAGCGCCAGCCCCTGCAATATGCGCAAGCCGATCACGATCAGCGGCGCGACCAGCCCGATCGATGCGCTCGACGGCACCAGCCCGACCCCGGCGGTCGCTAGCCCCATCAGCGCGATCGTGACGAGGAACGTATATTTGCGCCCGAGCCGATCGCCGAGGAAGCCGAACAGGATCGCCCCGAGCGGCCGGAAGCCGAACCCGACCGCAAACCCCGCCCAGGTCAGCAGCGTCTGCACCGTAACGTTATCGGTCGGGAAATACGCCTGCCCGATATATTTGGCGAGCGTGCCGTAGATGAAGAAGTCATACCATTCGAACATGGTGCCGAGCGACGACGCCGCGATGACACGCTGAATGTCGCGCCGGGTGGGCTCGATCACCCCCGCCTCTGCTGCCATCGTCGCCACGTCCGCGTCTCCCCTGCCCCGCGCGGATGTTTAGCGGCGCACGCGACGGCGGCAAGCCGGGCGCAGCAAAAAGGGCCGCGGATCCGGCGGATCAGCGGCCCTTTAATGGTGGGCGTGGCAAGGATTGAACTTGCGACCCCTGCGATGTCAACAAACGCAATGTCACGAAAATCAGCCAGTTTTCGAATAGTGCGACCATCGTAGCCGGTCTGTCAAACCCGCGAAAAAGCGTGCCCTTCCCCGGCTAACGCCGAAGGTGCGCCGAAGCTCTCTGCCCGCCCCGATCGCGTGCCCTGCTGGGCGCGCAATCCCCTCGATGCGATCTGCGCGGCTGTCCAAATGCCGGACAGCCGACGGTTTCGTGCGTCCATCGACTTCGAGCCTGGGGCCGAGCGATGTCTGTTACCGACACGTATATACTCTTCATCGTCAACGAGACCCGCCGGTGAGCGCGGGACCGATCGGCGCGCTCGCAGCAGCACTGGCTCGGGGCGCTCGTACGGCGCCGCGCACACGCCAGCCCGTTCGTCGCAACAGCCGCCACGCTGGCGAGCGCGAACAGCGGCTCTGGAAGATGCACAACATGTTCGATCGCTCGGAGAACAACGCCCGCATGGCGTCGGCCGAAAAGCTCGAGCACGACACCAAGGCGCCTGGCAAACGCAACGGCGCCCTTGGTCATATCGGTCTCAAGGTGTTGCGCTTCCTGCTGCGTCTGCGCGGCCGGGCCGATGGACGGCTCGATCCTTCGATCCAATGGCTGGCCGATCAAATTCACCATTCACGTAGCGCGGTCGCAGCGGCGCTACAGCGGCTGAAGGAGCAAGGTTTCCTCGATTGGGTTCGACGTACCCAGATCGTCGAGGATCCTGAGCGCCCGGACCAATATGTCGAGCAGATCAGCAACGCCTACTTCCTGACACTGCCGGGCCGCGCGCGCGACATCATCCGCAAGGTCATGCGGCGCCCGACCTCACCGGAGGAACGTGCGACAAACGATCGCCGCCGCCAAAAGTGTCAGTCGGCCGAGGAGGTCGAAGCGTCGGTTGCCCGCATTAAGGATCCCGAGCTCCGCGATCTGCTACACGGCATGCGCGCAGATCTAGAGAGTGCAAATCCTCCGGGCGGCCTCAAATAGGCCCTGTAGAGATTAAGAATGAAAGGAGTGCCTGCGGCACGCGCTAATTTGATCACCCCCACCCTGGAGATGGATCGCCCTCCCCAGCCCGACCGCCAAGCCCAGGCGGTCGGACGGGTCGGCTGCGCCGCCCCTCATGCTTGGCGTGGGGGTGGAGCAGGAAGTGTGCCATTGCACCGCCAGCCGATAGCCCGTTGCAAGGGGGTCGCCGCGGCTAAAATCGATGCAGTAGGTGCATCAATCCGCATCGCACTCGTCGTCCAATTCCCGGCCTCTCGAAGCGGGATGACGGCCGGCGCCAGGGGCAACCATCGTCTGCATCATTAGCGACACGAAAAGTGCGCGGGCGAGGCGGGGGTCGCAGCGCGCGAAATGGGGTGGCGCCGGGGGTCGCGCCGAAAAATCGTGATCGTCGATTTTTGAAATTTTATTGCGCGTAATTTCATTGCGCGATGAAGCGACCTTGCGCTGTTGGAAATGTACCGCTTTTGTTCTCTACCTAATTCGGGAGAACGATATGCGCCAAGTACGGCATGACGAGCTGCTCTATCACCTCTTCGACTCGACGCGTGGATGGACGCCATCCTTACGCAACGGCCTGGCGCTCGACGCTGAGCGACGCGCGCGCTGGGTCGAGATCGGCGCGGCCGTGGTTGCCGAGAGGCTGTGCCGCTTTCACTTCTTTCCAGATGGAGAGCCTGCCCCGCTCAACGGCAAAGAGCTGGCGGCCGTGCTGGCCAAGTCCATTGATGGCTGGCGGCATACGCTTCGCGTGGACCTCACCTCGCGCGAGGAAAAGGTGCGGCACCGCGCGCGATGGACTGCCGCATATCTGCTGGCCGATCACTTCGCCGGCTACCAAATCCTGAGCGAGCTGCCCGACCCGCCGCCCTTCCGCCTTTACGGCGATACTGGTTCGGGCGTTCCCGATCGGGACGAACTGCCAACGCCCATTGGTCCGCTGTTCGGCGAGGCCGGCATCGACGCGGGCGTGACGTCGCCGCCCCGCCCGCGTCGGGACTTACGAACCGGGTTCGAAGTTGCCGATCAGCAGCTCGGCCGCTTTCGTGCTCGCGCCAGCCGTGATGGTGTACGTCGTTTCGAACTCACGCATGCGGAAGCCCGCGAATGTCGCCCGGACGCCAGGCGTGTCGTTGATCGACAGCAGGAACTTGCCCTTGATGCCGGCAAGCTGCGCGGCCAGGCGCTCGAAATCGCTGCGGCCGAACACGTCCTGCCCATAGTCGCGCTCGCATCCCCAATACGGCGGGTCGAGGTAGAACAGCGTTCCCGGCGTGTCGTAGCGGCGAATGAAGTCGCCATAGTCGAGCTGCTCGATCACGACGCCGGCAAGCCGATCGTGGATCTCCGCGAGCAGCGGCTCGAGTCGATTGACGTTGAACCGCGCGCCCTGCCGGGGATCTACGCCAAAAATCCGGCCCTCGACCTTACCGCCGAACGCCAGGCGCTGCAGATAGAGGAACCTAACCGCCCGCTGCAGATCGGTGAGCCGCTCGGGCGGCAGTGCCTTCAATCGTTCGAACTCGGCGCGGCTCGCGACCCGGAACCGCAGCATGTCGATGACATAGGCATAGTGCTCCTGGAGCACGCGGAAGAAGGTCGCGACATCGCCCGACACGTCATTGATGTACTCGGCGCGCGGACGGCGCCGGCGTTTCAGGAAAATGCCGCCCATGCCCACGAAGGGTTCGGCGTAGCTGTCGTGCGGCGTGCCGTCGATCAGCGGGACAAGCCGCTTCACCAGATTGCGCTTGCCACCGATATATCCGGCAGCGGGCATCACGGGATCGACGTCGGTCATAGTGTACATGTTGGATTTCTCGCTCTTTAGGATCCCCGCCCGGCGCGCCGGGTGCGGGACGGCCGATGGCCGATCGTGTCGTGGCGAGATCATCCCTCGTCGGTTTGGCCGGACTGCCATCCGGCCTCCCCCGCCCGGTCATTCGACCGGACGCGAAATCTATGCGGCTGAAGGGGTGCTGCGCACCCGTTCCTTGAACCGAATCACTTCGAAGCCGACCTGGTCGTTGACGTCGAGCAGGCTCGCCTGGATCGGCTCGATCTCCAGCTCGAAGAACATGTCGGTTGCCTGCAGCGGGTTGCCGAACCCGCTCGACCCTTGCGCCGGCACGATGCCGAGCAGCGCGGGCGGCGTGCGGTGCGCGGCGAGCACGTCGTCGCGCGTCGCGTTCTTGATGCCGAGGAACTCGTCCTTCGCGCCCACCTCGGCGATCGGCAGGATCTTGAGGCTGCCGTCCTTCCCGCCTGGCGCATGCACGAACAGGTTCTTGAAGTTGCCCGGCCCCTTCGACGCCTTCAGCGCGTCGCGAAGCATGGTGGTGTCGTTCTCGTCGATGTCGCCGGTGGCATAGAGGATATACCCGGCGTGGCTGCCGTTGAGGTAGTAGCGACGCCGGAACAGCGTCGCCGCCTCGTTGAGCAGCGCCGACTGGAGCGCGCTCAGATATTCGGGCACGCCGTAGATCTCCTGGTTTACGTCGGCTTGCATGACCTGGACGATGCTGCCGGGCGCGAACTCGGTCTCCTGGTTGTACGCCGGCAGGAAGAAGAATTGGCCGGGCTGCAGCCCGCGCCGGGTGTATTTCGAGAGGACGTGGTCGAGCCGCATCGTGCCGCCCAGCAGGTTGCGGATCTGCTCGAGGTAGGCGGTGCCGAACACCAAATAATCCTGCACGAACGCCGCGAAGGCCTTGCGCGACAGGAACGGCGTCGGATCGAACGACGATGCGAGCAGGTTGCGCTTGAGCATGATCGCCGAGCTGTGATGCGGCGAGACGCGGTAGGCGCGCGCCAGCCCATCGAGCGGGATCGGCGGTTCATACCAGCGCCCGTTATGCACGCATTCGATCATGTCCATGATCTCGCGGCGGTTGAGCACTGGCTCCGGGTCTCCGAAGGTAAAGGCCTGCATCGCGGTCGAGCCGCTGGCCTTCGCACTGCCCGCCTCGATCGCGCCGTTCGCTGCCGCTGCCGTCTCGGCGCGCGACATCGCCTGCGCCTTGTTCCGCCTGCTCATCAGAAGATCTCCATGCGCGTTTTCGGCCGCGCCTTGCCGTCGAGGGGTTCGTTGATGAAAATGTGCATCGCCGCCCAGGCGAGGTCGGCATGGCCGACCGCCTCGGTGCGGCTCGCCTTGAAGGTGACGGCGCGACCGCTGGTGGTGAGCGTCTTCTTGATCGACAGGAACGCCGACTGCAGATCGATCCAGCCAGCGTCATATTCGATGCGCTGACGGCTGAAGGTGTGCTGCGCCTTCATCACCATCTGCGCCTTCGCCTCGAGCGAATATTCGATCTTCACGACGCCGCGCATGCGATCCTTGAGCAACTGGTAGACGGCCGCGCCCACGCCGTTCGCATCGATGCCGAGATAGGTGCAGTTGTAGCGGGCGAGCAGCGCGAGGATCGCACTCGCCTGGGCTTCGAAATCGAGACCGCGGAACTGGTGGCGCTCGAGCAGCCGGAACTTGCCGCCCGGCCCGTCTGGCGGGAGCGCGATGACCAGCGCGGCGTTGTCGCCGTCCTCGCTTTCCTGCGGATCATAGCCCGCCCACACCTCGCGGCTGCCCACGGGTCGCTTGGCGATCGGGTTGAAATCGACCCAATCGACCATCGTATCGACGGTGCAGCGCTGCAGCTCGTTAAACTTGAACGCCGACAGGCTGTCGTCGACGAACTGGCACATGAGCAGGTTGGCGAATTCGTCGGGCGCGTACTCGATGCGCAGCTCGTCGATGTTGAAGAGGTCGCAGCCCTTCTCGGCCGCGTCCTCGATCGTGACGATCTGGCGCCAGACATTGTCCTCGCACAACCGGCCAGCCTTCAGCGCGGCGTGGCTGACATCGATCTCGATGCGGTCGGCCTTCTTGACGCGCCGGTTGCGTCGCTCGCCGGTCCAATAGCCGTGCGCCTGGTGCGCGACGCTCGACGGCGTCGAGAAATAGGTGCGTCGCCAGCGCTTGTGCATCGCCATCGCGCTGGCGACCTTGTTCAGCTCCTCAAAGCCGTAGGTCCAGAAGAACTCGTCGAAATAGAAATTGCCGTGATAGCCCTGCGCGGTGCGCGCGTTGGTGCCGAGGAAGATCAGCTCGGCCGCAGGCTCGCCCTCGGGGATCAGGTCCGAGGTGAGGACGATCGGATCGCCCTGCAGCTTGACGCCGACCCGCGCCGCGAACTGGACGATGTAGTTGCGAAAGATGTGCGCCTGCGCCTTCGACGCCGACAGGAATATCTGGTTGCCGCCACCCCGCAGCGCGTCGAGCAGCGCCTCGCGAGCGAAGTAATAGGTCGCGCCGATCTGGCGTGACTTGAGGATCATGCGGGTGCGCTGATCCTTCGCCTCCCACCAGTCGCGCTGATAGCCGAACATCTCGGCCTCGAGGATTTCCTCGAGCTTCTCGACCTGCTCGGCGGTGAAGTGGTTCTTCTTCGCCTTCTTGCGCCCGCCGACGTTGCGGTTGGCGACCTTCTCGTTGAGATCGCCTTCGTGCCCGCCAGGCGCTTCGTATCGGCGCACGCGCGCGCCCGACACGACGGCGCGCATCAACAGGTCGATTTCCTTGAAGTCGCTGCCCGTCTTACTCTCTTTGGCAATCAGCAGGTTGAGGCGGCACTCGAGCGCATCCTCGATCTTCGAGAGCGATGGCGCACCGTCCCACTTCTCGCGATCCTTCCACGCCTGGACGGTCGGCCGCTTCAGCCCGAGCTCGTCCGCGATCTGCGTCACGCCCCAGCCGCGCCAGTACAGGCTACGCGCCTGGCGCCGCGCATCGACCGGAATCGGCATCGTCGATGCGGGCAGCGGCATGCCGGTGTCGGGTGGAAGCTTGCTCATGGCGCGCAAACCTAGCCACGCGCCAGCGCCGAGCCGGATAGGCGGCTCTTGTGGAACCGGTCTCCACAAGCCCGCACGCTTGAGAAGTCAGACGGTTCCGATGCCTTTTAGCGCCTCAGAAGCCCGTGCGGCTCAGATTTTCCGAGGGACCGACCCAGATGGCCAAGAGCAAATTCTTCCGCGCTTTCGTCGAGGGCCAGACGATCAGCGATGGCCGTAAGATCGACGGCGCCTGGATCGACCAGATCGCCCAGACCTTCAACACCGAAACCTACACGCCGCGAATCAACATCGAGCACATCTCGGGCTACAGCCCGGAGCCTCCGTTCAACGGCTATGGCAACGTCGTCGCGGTCAAGGTGCAGACCGACGACTTCTCGATCGCCGGCAAGACCGAGCAGCGTAAGGCGCTGTATTGCCAGGTCGAGGACAACGGCCAGCTCGCCGGCCTGGTCGAAAAGGGCCAGAAGCCCTTCCCGTCGGTCGAGCTGACCGACAGTTATGCCGGCACGGGCAAGGTCGGCCTGATCGGCCTCGCCTTCACCGACAAGCCGGCGTCGATCGGCACCCAGGCGCTGCAGTTCTCGCGCTCGGCGCCGGGCAGCCTGTTCAGCGACAGCCTCGAGGCGGTGACGCTCGAATTCGAAGCCGCCCTGCCCGACGCCACCAAGGTCGAAAGCTCGATCGCCGGCTTCTTCTCCGCGCTCACCGCCAAATTCGCCAAGACGGCCGAACCCGAAAAACCCAAGGATCCACCCGCGCCCGCGAACGACAATGCCGCCTTTGCGGCATTCGCGACGGAAATGGGCGCCACGATGTCGGCTGCGATGACGGCCGCGCTCAAGCCCCTGATCGAAACCCAGACGCAGCAGGCGGCGGACTTCGCCGAGCTGAAGGGCAAGCTCACCAACACCGAGCAGCAGCAGTTCAGCCAGCGTCAGCCCGCGACCGGTTCGCCCGTGGCCGGCAACGTCACCGACTGCTGATCCCCACCCGCCCCCGATCGCCCGCCTCTCTCACGCCCGGAGCACCCGATGCAGACCGCCACTCGCCTCCTGTTCAACGCCTATGTCGGCCAGCTCGCCCAGCTAAACGGCCTCGATGCCAGCCTCACCGCCATCCCCGGCGAGCTGAAGCAATTCAACGTCGCGCCGGTGATCGAGCAGCGCCTGCAGGCCAAGCTGCAGGTGACGAGCGACTTCCTAAGCCGAATCAACGTCGTGCCGGTGGTGCCGCAGCAGGGCGACCGCGTCGGTGTTGGCGTGACGCGCTCGCTCGCCAGCCGCACCGATCGCAGCCAAGGCCATCGCCGCACGCCGACTGATCCGACCGGCAGCGATCAGATCGACACCTATTTCTGCAAAAAGACCGATTACGATTACGCCTGGTCGTATTCGATGCTCGACGCCTGGGCGCACCGGCCGGAGTTTCAGCAGCTCTGCCGCGATGCCGTGATCGTCCAGAAAGCCTCGGACATCATCACCATCGGCTTCAACGGCGTGAACGCCGCAGCCGAGACCAACCGCAACACCTATCCGCTGCTCCAGGACGTCAACTGGGGTTGGCTCTACAAGATGCGCACCTATGCGCCGTCGCGCGTCATGGCGCACGGCGGACTCGACAACCTGAAGGTGTATGTTTCCGACACCGGCAACGCCGATTACGCCAACCTCGACGCGCTGGTGTTCGACGCCAAGCACAACCTGCTCGCCGAGCAGTTCCGCACCGCGACCGACCTGGTCGTGATCGTCGGCAGCGATCTCGTTCACGACAAGTATTTCAAGATCGTGAGCGATGCCGGCGACAATGCCATGCAGCAGGTCGCCCGCGACGTGATCCTGTCGAGCCGCCAGCTTGGCGGCCTTCCGACCATGCAGGTGCCGTTCTTCCCGCCTAACGCGCTGATGATCACCAGCCTCAAAAACCTGTCCTACTATTGGCAGATCGGCAGCGCGCGCCGCGCGGTGAAGGACGAAGCCGCCCTCGACCAGATCGAGAACTACGAAAGCATCAACGACGCTTTCATGGTCGAGGAATACGGCAAGGCCTGCCTCATCGAAAATATCCAGCTCGGGCCGAAGGCGTAAGCGCCTCCGCACCCCCCGCCCTGCCCGCCTCTCTTCGATCAGGAACGACCATGAGCCCAGCTCGCCAACATCGGGACCGTCTCGCCGCACTGGCACTCGACGCCGACCCGTCCGCACCGGTCGCTTCGTCAGAGGGAGGCGGGCAACCGGGCGAAACCATCATCGCCGTGATCGACGCGCCGATGACGCCCGCGCGCCAACATCGTCTTCGGCTCGCGGGTATCGCCGCAGCGGCAGCAGATGCTGAAACCGCGATCGGCTCCGATGCGCCGGCCGCCCCCGGCACCGTAGCCTCGCTCGGTACCGTTGCTGCCTTCGCCGCCAAGCAGGCGCACGGCCAGATCGTGCTGCGCCTCACTCATGACTTGCGCCGGCTGAAGGAAATCCAGTCGATCGAGCGCAAGGTGGACGCCAAACGCGAGATGCTGCCGGAATACCGCCCGTGGATCTCCGGCCTGCTGCGCGCGGCCGAGGAAACCGGCATGGGGGTGCAGGACGAAGTTCTGCCCACCATCATGGTATGGGCGATCGACACCGGCGAGTGGGTCTATGGCCTCGATCTCGCGCGCTATGTGCTCGAGCATGATCTCGCGCTGCCCGCGCGCTACGAGCGCCAGCCCGCCACGCTGATCGTCGAGGAATTCGCCGACGCCGCCATCGCCGTGCTCGAGCGCGATGAGTTGTTTCCGCACGACGTGCTGTCCGAGCTGTACGAGCTGACGCGCGGCGAGGACATGCCCGACGAAGTTCGCGCCAAACTGCACAAGGCGATCGGCCTGGACTATCTCGCCGTGCTCAACCCCGCCCTCTACCCCGAGGCGACCGACGAGCACCGCGATGACAGCCGCGCCGAGGCGATCAAGCACTTTGCCCGCGCAATCCAGCTCAACTCCCGCATCGGTCTGAAACAGAAGCTCGACAAGCTGAAGAAGGACGCGCCGTCCTCGCCGCCAGCTCTCGATACGCCACCCACGCCATAACCGCGCCCAGGCGCGGCTGACCAGCTCGCCCCCGGCGCTCGGGGGCGGATCGCACACGACGGGAGGGCCGCAAGGCTGAGGGCCGTCGCTGATCCGATCCCCACCCCCGAAAACCGGAGGGCGGGCACGAAGGAACCATCATGTCGCTGCTCTTGATCTTCTGGCTCGTCCTCGCGTTCGCCGCCTGCGGCGTCGGCGCCTGGCTCACGATGGCCGGCGCGATCTCCGGTGACAGGGCGCAGGATTTCGTCGGGAATGTCCATGCTCGGATCGTCCATGTGATTTCGTGCGCGATTCGGGCGGGGATTGGCTTGCTGCTGTTCAACGTTGGCGCCGCCATGATTGGGCGCGTGCTCGGATGAGCGGCTTCAACTGCACGCCCTCGATCGTCCCGCCCGCATCGACGGTGATTGAGGCGCCGATCGCCAATGACGGCTGGTTTCCCGATATCGATCTTGCCTCGCTGCGTGAGGCCATGCGCTTGCGCGATTCGGTGACGCCCGCGCGGCTGCGCACCTCCGCGCTCGACGCGATCATCACCGTCGGCAACCAGCTCGTCGCGTGGCAGGCGCGCCAGGTCGCGGCCGGTTACGCCAGCCTAGGCGCGGTTCCAGCGCCAATCCTCGACGGCAAGAGCCGCCTGGTGCTGCTCTACGCGCGCGCGATCGGCGCTTACACCAAGGCCGAGCTGGTCGAACGCTACCGCGACGTCGATCAGACCGCAGCCGGCCAGCGCAGCGTCGGCGAGCTGGACAGCTCGATCGAGGAGTTGCGCCGCGACGGGCTGCACGCGGTGCGCGACATGCTCGGTACCACCCGCGTGTTCGTCGAGCTGATCTGATGGCCGACGTGATCCGCGCGCAGCAAGGCGACACGCTCGACGCGCTGCTCTGGCGCGAGCGCGGCCTGACCGCGAGCGACGCCGTGCGCGTGCTCGAGGCCAATCCGGGGCTTGCCGACCAGGGCGTCATCCTGCCGCTCGGCACGCCGGTCACGGTTCCAGCCAGCGCCAGCCCAACGCCGCGCGCGCTCCCCCTCGTACAGCTCTGGGATTGACGATGGACAAGCAGATTCACCAGCTCATCGAAACCCTGCTCGAGCTGCTCGTCGGGCTGTGCCCGGCCGCGCTCGGCGCGGCGGTCAGCCTCGTCTACGAGAAGGGCCTCACCTGGCGCGAGCGCTTCGTCCAGTGGGTGGTCGGAATCATTGTGAGCTGGTTCGCCGGCCGCGCGATCGGCGCACTGTTCGCGCTCAGCCCGTTCGTGCTGCAGGCGGTGTCCTTCACCCTCGGCATGATCGCCTTCAAGGCCGTGCCCAAATTCATCGCGAGCTGCACCGATGCGGTTGCCGGCCTGCCATCGGATCTCCGCGATCGCTTCCTCCCCCGCAAAAAGGATGGCGAATGAGCTACGATCGCAAGAAGCTCGAGCGCGAACTCGCGCGTGATGAAGGCCGCAAGCTCCGGGTCTATCTCGACACGGTCAAGAAGCGCTCGATCGGCGTCGGCCGCAACCTCGATGACGTCGGGATCCGCGCATCCGAACGTCTGGCGCTCAGCATCACGCTCGCGAGCGTTCTGGCCAAGGGCATCACCGATCACCAGTGCGACGTGCTGCTCGACAACGATATCGCGCAAGCGGAGCAGGATCTCGACGCCAAGCTGCCGTGGTGGCGCACGCTCGTGGATGCCCGCCAGCGCGTGCTGCTCAACATGTGCTTCAACATGGGCATCGGCACGCCACCCAGCGGCGGCAAGCCCGGCAAGGGTCTGCGCGGCTTCGCCAGCACGCTCGAGGCGATCCGCACCGGCCGCTACGCCGACGCGGTCGCCGGCATGAAGGCATCGAAATGGCACGGCCAGGTCGGCGCGCGCGCGGTTCGCCTCGAGGCGATGATGAGCACCGGAAAGGACGCGGCATGATCAAGACGGCTCTGGGGGCTACGGCCAAATGGATCGCCGGCGAGAGCGGATGGCTGGTGTTGCTCGCCGTCGCCGGCGTCGGTGCCTGGCTCTACGTCCAGTTCGCCCAGGTCCGCGCCGATCGCGACAACGCGATCCACGTCGCGGAGATTATCTGCGCAGGCATCGGCACCGGGTTCGCGCCCTCGGTTTCGCAGGAGCCGGATGCCAAGGGCAAGCTGGTGACGGTCGCCCACGCGCGCGGCGCGCTGTGCCAGCGCCGCGCCAGCGACCTCGCCGACTTCAAGGCCCGCACCGACGAAGCGACGGCCGCCACGCTCGCCAAGGCGCTGCAGGACCACGACGCCCGCCAGAATTCCGATAGCGCAGCCGCGCGCGCATCAGCCGATGCGGCGCGCGCGGCTGCCGAACGCATGGAGACAGCCGATGCCAAAGCCGCACGCACGAACATTGTCGATCATGAGTGGTTTGCTGCTGTCAACGGCGTTGCCGGGCTGCGCGCACCGGATCGTTGAAGTCCCGGTGGAGAAGCCGGTGCCCGTCGCGGTCCCCGTCAAGGATCCCGCGCCGGCCGAGCTGATCCGTTGCGCCGATCGCCCGCAGGGTTTGCCCGAGAGCAAGGATATGCTCGCGCAGATCCCGACGCCGGTGCGCGCCGCCATCATCCGTATCGCGCGCGCGTTCGCGGCCAACGCGGCGCAGCTCGATCGCCTCATCAACTGGGAAGCGCCGGGCACCTGCCCGGTCGGAAAGGTGCCGTCGAAGTGAAGAAGCCCGAGGGCCTCAAGCGCTTGCTGCTCGCCGCGGTTCCTGGCCTCGCGGCCGACCCGACGCGCCTGGCGATGTTCATCGACAAGGGCAAGCTCACCGCGCGCGGCACGGGCACGCTGTCCTTCGAATATAGCTACACGCTCAACATCGTCGTGCAGGATTATTCGGGCGAGATCGACGATCTCATGGTACCGATCGTCGCCTGGGTGGCGGAGATGCAGCCCGATCTGCTCGATCGCGCGCCCAACGAACCGTTCACCTTCGAATCCGAGATCCTCGACGGCGATGCCGCTGACGTCTCGATCGACCTCGAGCTGACCGAGGCCGTGCGCGTCGTGCGCAAGCCCGAGGGCGGCTTTACCGCGACGCACCTCGACGAACCGAGCCGCGAGGACGCTTTCGCCGGCGTATGCGGCGTGAACCTGTGGCAGCTTCTGCTCCGCGAAGACATGAACCCGGCGTCGGTGATCGCCGTTCCCGATCGTGGATGACCTCACGCATATCGAGTCGCTCGCCGGCGCGCTGATCCGCTCGCTCGCATCCGGCGAGCGCCGCAAGCTGTTGCGACAGATCGCGCGCGGGATCCGGGCAAGCCAGTCGGCCCGCATCGCGCGCCAACAGGCGCCCGATGGCGAAGCCTTCGCCGCGCGCCGGCCGAAGAAGGATCCACGCCCCGGCAACCACACCGCGAAATTCCTCTACCCGAAGGGCGCGGCCGAGCCGCGCCTGGTCCTCATGAAGAGCTGGGTCCACGATGGCCCGCTGCTGACCGGCTTCGACATCGAGGTTGGCGGCATCCGCAGCTTCTTCTGGGACAAGATCGACCGCTGGGTGCCGGTGACGCCCGAGGAACAGAACAAGGGGGCCGGCAAGTTCCGACGCCAGGGCCGTATTCGGCAGAAAGCCATGTTTCGAAAGCTGCGCAATGGCCGCAACCTTCGCGCCGACGCGACCGACCGCGAAGCGTGGATCGGCTTCACCGGCCGCGCGGCCGAGATCGCGCGGGTCCATCAGGACGGCTTGAGCGACCGGCCCGCTGCCAAGGCAAAGCCTGTCCGTTACGCGCGGCGTGTCTTGCTGGGCCTCACTGTCGCAGAGCGGAGCACCGTGCTGGATCAATTGCTTATTCAGCTATCCAGTTCTCTGGCAAGAAAAAACGAGTGATGGAAGTACCGCAATCTTCCGACACACTCCAGTCAATGCTAAGTACGCTGCGCATTGGCCGTTGGGAGTAGTTATTTGAGCGACGAATCAGAGCACTCCGGCGGTTCGCTTGTTGGTGATCTTGCCGGTTTTGGTAAGATCGGTACCGAAATTGTGAAGATGTTTGGGAAAGCGACCGGCGTGATGTACCGGCCCAAAGCCATTCGGGACGAGGCAGACGCGAAAGCGCATGAGATCATGGTACTTGCTCAAGCTCAATCCCGAGCCGATGCGCTTACCAAGTTGCGAGCTGACGATGTAAATTTCGAGTTGCAACGGCGGGCAGCTCACCGCATCGTCGCAACGGCTGTACAAGAGCAGACTAACCTTGAGAATATAGTGGAGGCGAGCCTCACGATAACTAGTCAGGCGCCCAACGATGAATCGCAGCCGTTGGACGAAGGCTGGTTTGCTCGGTTCGTGGATGACGCGAAAAAAGTCACGCAGCTTGAGCTTCAGCAAGTGTGGGCTACTTTGCTATCCCGACAGGCGGGCGGAAGCAAATTTAGCCTACGCCTTCTCGACAACCTTAAAAACATGTCACCGGAAGATATAGCGGCGTTCGAAAAATTCGTGTGGATAAAGCGCGCTTGGACAACGCTCCTTACCTGGCAGGATTATCTGGGGCCGGATCGCCACGACAACTGCCAGCTTTTGAAGGATAGTGAGCGAGAACTGCTTTTCGACGCGGGGCTTGTAAGTGATACGATGCACTTAGCAGCAAAGAATGCCGACGCGATACCGATTACTGTTATAGTTTTTATCGCTGGAACAAAATATAAGATAAGTTCCGATAAAGACCACATCTCGCTATTTAGCCTCGATTTTACTCGGATGGGAAAAGAGTTGGAACGTGCAATCGGTCCGACCCCTGACGAATTTGCTGCCGAGCTAGAAGATGGCTTGCCGGCTTTCCTACAAGGCGTCAGGAGTTCCGCTCATCACCAAAATTTTGTAATGGAGCGGGTCGAGGAAAATCCGGGTTAATCGGTCTTGACCGTGCATGGCGCTACAGGTCTTGCGGTCTTGTAGAGACCCGTTCCACAAGACCGCGCGATAGCCATAGGCTGCGCCTCCCGGCGACATGCCGGCGATGGCCGATCTCTCCAGCCCCACATCCAGCGTCGATCTGTCGCGCCTCCCCGCGCCGACCATCGTCGAGCAGCTCGATTACGAGACGGTGTACGCCGAGCTGCTCGCCTATGTGCAATCGCCGGGCGTGCTGCCGAGCTTCGATGCGACGGTGGATTCCGATCCTGCCGTCAAGCTGCTCCAGGTTTTCGCCTGGCGCGAGCTGATCATTCGCCAGCGCTTCAACGACCGTGCCCGGCAAACGATGGTCGCCTACGCCGAAAAATCGAACCTGGACAACCTCGGCGCGCTGTTCGGTGTCACCCGGCTGGTCATCGACGCCGGCGATCCGGCCAACGGCGTCGATCCCGTCATGGAGGGCGATGACGATCTGCGCGAGCGCATCGTTCTCTCCCCGGAAAGCCAGTCGGTGGCCGGGCCGGAGAGCGCCTACATCTTCCACGCACGCTCGGCGGATGGCACGATTCGAGACGCGAGCGCATCGAGCCCCGCGCCCGGCGAAGTCGTTGTCTCGATCCTGTCGCGCGTTGGCGATGGCACCGCCAGCCCCTCGCAGATCGCCGCGGTTCAAGCAGCGCTCGGCATCGTCGAGGGAAACAAGCTCCGCCCGCTCACTGACTACGTTACCGTCGCGAGCGCAGAAATCGTCACTTATTACATCGACGCGGATCTGACGTTGCTCTCCGGTCCCGATCAGACCGTCGTGCTGGCCTCGGCCCAGGCGAGCATCGCCGCGTTGGTCGGTGCCGGGGGAAAGCTCGGCGTGGACGCAAACCGGGCGGCGATCACCGCCGCGTTGATGGTCGCCGGCGTCCAGAATTTGCGGCTCAACCAGCCCCCGGCCGACGTCGTGGTGGACAAGACCCAGACGGCGCATTGCGCCGGCATCGCCGTGAGGGTGTCCGGTGTCGGCGCCTGATCTCCTCCCGCCCAACGCGACGCCGCTCGAGCGCGCCCTTGCCGGCGCGACGGCGCGCATCGATGATGTGCCGATCGACCTGGCCGCGCTCTGGAACCCGGCGACGTGTCCACCGGACCTGCTGCCGTGGCTCGCCTGGGCACTCTCGACCGACAATTGGGACACCGGCTGGAGCGACGCGCAGCGCCGCGCGGCGGTCGCCTCCGCGATCGACGATCAGCGACATAAGGGCACGCGCTACACTGTCGAGCGCGTGCTCGCATCGTTCGACGGGTTGCTGCGCCTGGTCGAATGGTTCGAGATGTCGCCGCGCGGCGCGCCTTACACCTTCGAGGTGCGTCTACCGGTGATCGACGCCGACGGCGTCGCCGGCGGTCGGCGCATTTCAGCGGCGTTCGCCCGGGCGATCGTCGATGCGGTCACCGCCGCCAAGCCGGTGCGCGCGCATTTCCAGCTCGTCCAGCAGCTCGCACAGATCGCCCGGCCGGGCGTGGTCGCGGCGGTACAGGCGACCGCCTATCGCCGCATTGATGCCGACATGCGCCACCCCGACGACGGGACGATCTGGGCCGCGCTGCTCCAGACCGAATATGGCGAGCCGCTCGCCGACGATTTCGCCACCTTCATCGACGGGACCGCCGCATGAGCGCCTTGGTTTGCACGCTCACCACCGCCGGTCTCGCCGCGCTGCTCGACGCGGCGGCGGGCGGAACGAACGCGGTTCGGATCGCCTCGGCCGGCGTCACCGCGACCGCCGTCGTCGTCGCGCCGACGCTCACGGGCCTGCCGGACGAAATCCGCCTCGGCGCGGTCGCCGGCACGCCGATCGACGCGACCACGATCCATCTCACCGTCCGCGATGAGAGCGCGGCCGCGTACACCGTCCGCAGCATCGGCCTCTATCTCGACACCGGCACGCTGTTCGCGGTCTACAGCCAGCCCGACCCGATCGTCGAAAAGGCGAGCGTCTCGACGATGTTCGCCGCGCTCGACGTCAAGCTGCTCGAAGGCCAGGCCGGCCTCGTCCAGTTCGGCGCGACCAGCTTCCTCAACCCGCCCGCCAGCGAAACGGTGAAGGGCGTCGCCTATTTCGCGACCATCGCCGAGGCGCTGGCGGGCGCGGTCGCCGACAAGCTGATCTCGCCGGCGACGATGAAGCGCTGCCTCGACAATTACGTGCTGGCCGATCGGCTCGGCGCGCCGGGCGGTGTCGCCACGCTCGGGCCGGATGGCAAGCTGCAAATCTCCCAGCGCCCGCCCATCGACCTGATCGATGTCTGGCCGGTCGCCAACGAAGCCGAGATGCTCGCGATCGACGGCACGGTCGGCGATTTCGCGGTGCGGACGGACAACGGCCTGGTCTACGTGCTCCAGTCGGTGCCGGCGTCGGTGCTCGGCAACTGGCTGGAGATCTCCACGCCCGCGCCGGTGTCGAGCGTCAACGGCAAGACCGGTGCCGTGTGGCTCAGCGCCGGCGATGTCGGCGCCGTGCCGACCGGGCGCCAGATCTACGTGATCGATGGGCCGCTCTATGGCGGCGGCAATCTCGGCGGAGACGTCGGAATCGGTCTGCGCGTCGCGTCGCAGGACGATGTGATGGGCGGCCAGCGCTGGGACCAGGTGGTCACGCCCGGCGGGCTGCTGCCGCTGATCCAGCGCACCGATGGCAAGGTCGATCGCGGCCGCAGGATCGACACTGGCGGGCTGCTCACCGGCGGCGGTGCGCTCGATGGCGACCGCTTTCTGAGCGTCGTCGCCGCTGGCACCGACGACATCATCGCCGGCCTGCGGTGGGATTTGGCGATCACGCCGGCGGGCCTCGCCAGCCTGCCGAAAAGCCTGACTCCAAACGGCTATTACATGTGGCCCGGCGGCTTCATGGTGCAGTGGGTGCAGTATCGCGGCGTTTTCACGGGCGACGCCTCGGTCTACGTGACCTTCCCGGTGTCCTTCCGCGAGATCGTGCTGCCACAGGCCGGCACCGCCTTCATCGCCGCGCCCAACAACTATCGCGACCTTTGGGCGCAGGCCACCCAGCCATCGCTCGGCGGAACCTACGTGCAGCTCCAGGCGGCAACGTCGAACGACAAGCGCGCGGATGGCTTCGATCTGATCGTGTTCGGGAAATGACCATGCTGCACTGGAGCCCCTCGACCGGACATTTCTATCACGCCGCCATTCACGGCGAGAACGTGCCCGACGATGCGGTCACGATCACCGAGGCACGGCACCGCGTCCTTCTGGATGGACAACGCGTCGGGCGGAAAATCATCGCCGGCGCCGACGGCAAGCCCACGCTCACCGCCCCGGTGCGCGCCACCACGACGATGCTGCGCCAGGACGCGGTCATCGACATCCGCGTCGAGGCGCGCCGGCGCATCCTCGCGGTCGCCTCGATCGAGCGGCAGTCGAACGACAATGCGGTGTTCGCGCTTCGCGCGCTCGGCCTCGACGCGCCCGGCACCTTCGACGCGGCTTTGGCGCGGCGCCAGCGCATCGACGCGATCCGCGCCGCCAGCAACGCGCTCGAGGCGAAGATTTCGACATGGGCGGCGGCGGCGCTCGGCAGGCTCGACGTGACCGACCCCGCCTATTGGCCGGCGGAGGCATAAGCGATGGCGAAGATCTCCGATCTCGAACTGGTCGCGCAGCCGGGTGGTGATGAAACCGTCGTCATCCTCAAGGACGGTGTCGCCAAGCGGAGCCTGTTCTCATGGCTGGTCGAGGCGGCAGCCAGGCCGTTCGTCACGGCGGCTCAACAAGCCCGCGACGACGCGCGCACCGCCCAGGCGGGGGCAGTCGACAGCGTCACCACGCGCCTCAAGGATCTGGGCTTCGATCCCGAGATCGGCTACGAAGCCGATCTCGCCGGCGTGGTTTCGGCCGCGCGCACCGCGCTCGGGACGCTGCTCGACTTCATCGATCCGGCCGGCAATCGCTATATCGAAAACCCGCTGATCCTGTCGCAGCTCCTGGCGGTGCCCGCACTCACGCTCGGCGGAGTGAGCGAAACGAACCTCGGGGGCTACGAGGCCGATCTCGCCGGCGGCGGGCGCCTCTATGTCGATGCCAACGGCTTCCTGCTCAATTCCGATGACGGGATGGGAAATTTTCCGGTCACGGGTCCGATCGCCTCGGCCTTCGGAGGCGCCTTTGGCGGGGGCCTCGCCGCGCCGTTCGTATCGCTGAACGGGATGGCCGAAACGAACCTGGCCGGGTTCGAGGCCGATCTCGCCGGCGGCAGCAGGCTCTATGTCGATGGCAACGGCCTCCTGCTCGATGCCGACGACGGGCTCGGCAATTTCCCGGTCAGCGGCCCGATCGCTTCGGCCTTTAGCGGTGCCTTCGCCGGCGGCGTGAGCGCGCCGTCGCTGACGATGAACGGCGTCACCGAAACCAATGCGCTCGGTTTCGAGGCCGATCTCGTCGGTGGCCAGTATTTCGTGGTCGATGGCAACGGCGACCTGTTGACCGGCACGAGCAGCGGCGCGTCGGATCTCACGACCTACGCGACCGCGACCCATGCCGATGGCAGCATCACCACCGTCGAGCTGGTCAACGGCAAGCCGCAGATCGTCACCTATGACGGGCCGAGCGGCGCGCGTACCGTGCTTACCAGCGACGGCAACGCCAATGTCGCGCCCGCGATCACCGCCACGAAACAGGTGATCTACACGAACGACGCCGATGGGGCAGCGAAGCGGATGTGGCGCCCGCTGCTCGGCGGAGCGGCGTGGCCGGTCGCGCCCTCCGCGCTGATCGTCGTCGATGGCGATTCCATCGGGGAGAACGGCAACAGCGGCTTCACACCCGCACTCATCGCCCAGGTGCAGGGTCGCACCATCCAAACCGAATCCATCGGCGGCCAGAAGTCCGATCAGATCGCAAGGCGAAACGGCGCCGTCGCGATCACCACAGCCGTGTTCGCGGGCGGCCAAGTGCCGGCGGCGGGTGCAGTCGCGGTGACCGGTATCGATTTTCTGCAATCGTCGAGCAATCGCTCGGTCCTGGTCGATGCCCTTGGTTCGGACGGATCGGTCGTTCAGGGCATCCTCGCGTTCACCGCCAACGGTTCGACCTACGCGTTCACACGCTCGGTTGGCGGCGCCGCGATGAACGTTCCCGCAGGCGGAGCGACCCTGGTGGTTCGCTCCGGTCTGTCTCAGGTCTATCCGATCGAGGAGCTGAAGATCGCCACCCACGTCTATCAGGCGGGGCGGAACGACGTCGGGAAACCGGGCTACAGCGAGGACGCGACCTTCGCCAACATCGCGGCGATGGTGGATAACAACATGCCGATCGCCAAGCGCTGGCTGGCGAACGGCATCATCCCCGGCTTGGTCGATCTGCCAATAAGCCAGGGCGGCACCCGCACCGACGACGCCGCTTCGCTGGTGGTGCTGCAGCAGATCCAGAGCCTCAATATCCGGCTCGCCGCCTTTGCAGGATCGCGGTTCGTGGACATGCTCGCCGCGATCAAGCTCGCCGGGCTCACCTCTCAGTACACGGTGGGCGGGCAGGTCTTCGACATCCCCAACACGGATTTCAGCGGCGCGGACGGGCTGCACCCGGTCCTTCCCGCCGCCAAAGCGGCGATGGCGGCGGCGGTGGTGGCGAAAATGAACCAGAAAGGATGGCTTGTATGAGTTCGGTTGCCTACGTGAAGAAGTTGCTGGGCGTAACCGGCGGCTCCAAGAAGCTCTACCGCGACAATGGCATCGCGATGGCGCCGATCATGGACGATGGCTGGGTCGGCCACTTCGACTTCCGATCCGATTATGTCCGCAATGGGGGCGGCGTCGGCGTCGGCGCAACCTTCCGCAATCTCGTCGATGGCGGTGGCGTGGCAACGGTGCTCGCTCCGTTCACCGGCCTGAGCAATCGCGGCCTGCTGCTGGCGGGCGCGAGCTATTTCCAGCTCCCCGACGCGTTCAAGGTCGCCGCCAACGCCACGCACTTCACGGTCGGCCTCGCCTTCTGGAACGATCCCGCACAGGCTTATGCCGCTTCGTCCGCGATCTATCTGGCCGGCTACGGCTACCAGAACGGCGCGCAATGCACATGGGCCTTCACCGGCGCCACCGACGCGAACGGCAAGATCTCGGCGATCACCTTCCGCACGATGTCGATCGGCCTGGTGTGGCCGAACGCGGCCGCGATCAATGACGGCAACGCCCACTTCCTGGTGGCCGAGGTCATCGTCAACAGCGCCACCTCGCTGACCGTCAACCTGTTCGTGGATGGCGTGAAGGTCGCGACCACCACCGCGCAGGGTGGATATAGCGGCGCATTCAGTGTTCCGGCCGGTCAGATCGCGATCGTGGGATGCCCCACCGCGAACGCCAGCCTCACAGGCTATCAGGCGGCGTTGCGCGGTGCCGTGTGCCGCGCGTGGGTCAAGCAGCATGCGCTCGATGCCGCCAATATCGCCATCGCGACCACCGCCGCCAACGAAGCCGCCAAATACGGCGTCGCCGGCGTCAACCGCTTTGCCGCCTGAAGGAGAAAATCATGCCGCTCGAAATGAACGAACCCGTCAGGGTGCATACCGCGGATCAAGGCATCATCGCCGCCAAGTTCGTGATGGCGTGGACGGATTGGTCCGAGGACGAAGCTAAGCCCCTCATCGACGCGATGGTCGGGGAGAATGTGCTCTACGGATCGATCCCGCATGTCGATCACGCGTGGGGCAGATTGCCGTCGTGGTCACCAGCCTAGACGCGGAGGTACCTGAAGCAGCCCGCGACGCGCCGGAAGGCAACGATCATGCTACCCAGGGAGAGCAAATAGGGCGAATTTGCGCACCACGGGCGCGACAACAATCGCCGCAAACATCCACAATATTCCCACGCCTTATGTTCACAGACAGCGACTCAATTCGACGGCCGCCCCATGAATGCCGAGTTTCCAACAGGCTCATTCGAATTCATCATCCTCCGATACTCATCAATTGTCGCCTGAAGCTCGAACATATCTTCCGGATTAAACCCACACTCCACTATAACACTGCAAAACCTTGAATCAGTTTTCCATAAATTTGTGTGAGCTATGATGAAACCGTCATACCGCGATTTTTTTATATCCGCATAAATCTCCATCGCCGAAGAAATTAAAACCTTGAGATCACGAACATCATCGGCTCGATAATTATAACGCTCGTGCAGGGCGATCGGGCGGCACCTATCATGCGATATTCTAAGAACTAGAGCCTCCGCATTCCAGTTAGCACCGCCCCCGCTAAAATGAGCAAGGGCCAAATTTCTGATGTCTTTTATCCGACTATGCGCTGCCTGCAAGCTGGGGTTAATTCTCTCACCGATCCCACTTTTGAACCGCTTTTCCGAGGTAGTAAACGTCGCGCGACCGTAAAGCATAGTAGCTTGCCAAAAGAGCGCAGAAGATACGACACCTTCCCCGATCGATTGAGATTCCTCTGCATAGCTGGATTTTGGTAGGTAATTCTCCAACAAATCACAGGCGCGTCTCGCCTGAAGTAAATCCCATCCCGCAGATACGATAGCGTAGTATCTGCGGACCACGCTGCCATACGGGCGATATTTGCTACTCTTTCTCTCAAGAACCTCTATCGCTTTGAAAAGGTCGGTGCCGACAACCTGATTCATACCTGCATTTTTCCAGCCGTTAATCGACATTCTAGCCCCAGCGCCTGACATCGATGCAGCATACGAGGGGTAAAGTGAAGGTCGCCTTGTAGAAACCCTTTCCACAAGACCTGGCCCGCGCATCTCTCCGGCAGGCTCGCCATGCTCCGCGCATGAGCGATCCTGCCGACAACCAGCGCCTGATCGGCGACATCGTGCGCGAAGGCACCGTCGAGTCCGTCGATCTCGCCAAGCGCACATGCCGCTTCAAGACTGGCGATCTCGTCACCGGCGACGTGCCGTGGCTCGCCGCGCGCTCGGGCGCGACCAAGCGCTGGTCACCCCCCAGCAAAGGCGAGCAGGGCCTGCTCATCTGCCCCGAGGGTGACACAGAACGCGGCATCGTGCTGCCCGGCCTGTTCAGCAACGCGCACCCCGCGCCCTCGGCCGAGGATGTCGATCTGACCGTTTATGCCGATGGCGCGCGCATCGGCTACGATCCAGGCGCCCATACGCTCACCGCGATCCTGCCGAGCGGCGCGACCGCGCGCATCGAGGCGGACGGCGGCCTGTCGATCAAAGGCCCGGTGTCGATCGAGGGCAAGCTCACCATCACCGAGACGATCGAGGCCGAAGGCGAGATCACCGGCAGCGGCATCAAGCTCTCCAAGCACCATCACGGCCAGGTGAAGACGGGCACCGACGAATCGGGTGATCCGCTATGAACGGCATGGACCGCAACACCGGCAAGCCGCTGAGCGGCGCCGCGCACCTGAGCCAATCGGTCGGCGATATCCTCGGCACGCCGCTCGGCACCCGCATCGCGCGCCGCGAATACGGCTCGATCGTCCCCGAGCTGCTCGACCAACCGCTCAACGATCTCACCCGCGTGCGGATCTTCGCCGCCTCGGCACTGGCGCTGCAGCGCCAGGAGCCGCGCCTCAAGGCCGCGCGGTTCACGCTCGCGCGCGGCACCGAACCCGGCTCGGCCATGCTGACGATCGACGGGCGCCGCACCGATGTCGCCCAGATCAACGCCCGCGTCTCGCTCGCCGTCCCCATCCGCTCGCTGACCGCTCTCTCTGCCTGAAAGGATCCTCATGCCCGCCCCCTACCAGCACGGCATCACCGTCACCGAAGTCGCCAGCACCAACCGCACGATCGCGACGATCGCGACCGGCGTGATCGGCCTGGTCGCGACCGCCACCGCAGCCGCCGGCGCCGCGACCGCTGCGCTCGATGCCGCCTTCCCGCTCGATCGCCCGGTCCTCGTCAGGAACATCCTCACCGCGATCGACGCGGCCGGTACGGGCGGCACGCTCAAGGCGGCGCTCCAGGCCATCGCCGACCAGGTCCGCACCCCCGTCGTCGTCGTGCGCGTCGCCGCTGGCGCCGATGCCGACGCCACCAACCTTGCCGTGATCGGCACCGATACCGGCGGCGTGAAGACCGGCATGCAGGCGCTCCTCGCGGCCGACGCCCAGCTCGGCTATCGCCCGCGCATCATCGGCGCGCCTGGCCTCGACACCCAGCCGGTGGCGACCGCGCTGGCGGCCGTAGCGGCCAAGCTCCGCGCGATGGCCTATGCCGCCGCGATCGGCGCGGCCCTCGACGACGTGATCGACTATCGCGATCATTTCACCGCGCGCGAGCTGATGCTCATCTACCCCGATTTTCTCGCCCCCGACGGCGTGCTCGGCGCGACCGCGACCAGCTTCGCCGTCGCCCGTGCGCTCGGCTTGCGCGCGCAGATCGACCAGACAATGGGCTGGAACAAGACGCTCTCCAACGTGCCGGTCGCCGGCGTCGTCGGCCTCACCCACGATATCGGCTTCGACATCCAGAGCGTGGACAGCGACGCCAACCAGCTCAACGCCGCCAGCGTCACCACGATCGTCCGCCTCAACGGCGAGCTGCGCTTCTGGGGCAGCCGCACCTGCGCGCCGGCGGATAGCGACTTCACCTTCGAGAGCGCGACCCGCTCCGCACAGATCCTCGCCGACACGATGGCGGCGGGACTGGTGTGGGCGATCGACAAGCCGCTGACGCCCAGCCTCGCGCGCGACATCGTCGAGGAGATCAACGACAAGCTGCGAGCGCTGGTGCGCGGCGGGTTCCTGCTCGGCGCCGTCGCCTGGTTCGATCCCGACAAGAACCCGACCGACTCGCTCAAGCAGGGCATCCTGCAGATCAGCTACAAATACACGCCGACCCCGCCGCTCGAGCATCTCGGCCTGCAACAGGAAATCACCGACGATTACTTGGCCGATTTCGCCACGCTCGTCGCCGGCGCCTGATCCCTCACTCCTGGAGAAAACGCGATGGGCCTCCCCCGCAAGCTCAAGAACATGATGCTCTTCAACGACGGTGTCGCCTACCTCGGCGACATCGCCTCCTTCACCACTCCCAAGCTCGGCCGCAAATTCGAGGAATATCGCGGCGGCGGCATGGACGGCCCGGTCAAGATCGACATGGGCAGCGAAGCGCTCGAGGCCGAATGGAGCTGCGGCGGGCCGATGCGCGACGTGCTGCGCCAATATGGCGTCACCAGCGTTACTGGCGTCCAGCTCCGCTTTGTTGGCGCGTTCCAGAACGACGACACTGGCGATGTCGATACCGTCGAGATCGTCATTCGCGGCCGACACGAAGAAATCGACATGGGCGAGCAGAAGCCCGGTGAGGGTGGCGAGTTCAAGGTCAAAACCGCCATCGCCTATTACAAGCTGAGCTGGAACGGTCAGACCGAGATCGAGATCAATCAGCTCGGCATGGTCTTCGTCGTTGGCGGCGTCGATCGCCTCGCTCCCGTCCGCGACGCGATGGGAATCTTCTGACCTGGCCGGCGCCCGCCGGCGCCGGCCCCTTCCCCTTTTGAACCTGAGGCGCTTCCATGACCGACACTTCGACCGACACCCCGCTGATGCGCAGCTTCACCAACGATGAGCCGATCATGTTCGGCGGCAAGATCCTCATCCCCGCCGGCACCACGATTTCCGTGCGCAAGCCCGGTTCGGGCGAGATGCGTGGCCTCAAGCTCGCCGAGCTGATCCAGCTCGACGTACTCTCGCTCGAGACGATCGCGCCGCGCATCACCTCCCCCATCATCCAGAAGGGCGCCGTGCTCGATCCTGCGGACCTCATGCAGTTCGGGACCGAGGTGATGGATTTTTTGCTGCCGAAATCCGCGAAGGATGCGGCCTCCCCGCAAGCGTAGACGAAGCGATGGCGGATTTGGCGATCGTCTTCCACTGGTCGCCAGCCGTCATGGACCCGATGAGCGTCGCCGAGCTGATGGGCTGGCGCGAACGCGCCGCCGCGCGCCACAATCCCGAAAGCTGAGCCGTCATGGACCGCGACCTTCGTATCCGCCTGCTGCTCGAAGCCGCCGATCGCGTCACCGGCCCGCTGCGCGGCATCGCCGGCGGATCCTCGCGCGCCGCCCAGGCGCTCCGCGCCACGCGCGACCGGCTCAAGGAAATCGAGCGGGCGCAGTCGCAGATCGCCGGCTTCCGTCAGCTCAAGGCGGGCCTGCGCTCGACCGAACAGTCGCTGCACGCCACCCAGACCCGCGTCGCGGATCTCGCGCGCCAGATCCGGCAGACGTCCAACCCGACGCGGCAGATGATCCGCGACTTCGAGCGCGCCAAGGCAGAGGCGGCGCGGCTCACCCGCCAGCATGAAACCGAATCGCGCGAGTTGCAGACGCTCCGCGACCGGCTCCGCGCGGCCGGCATTTCCACCAACGACCTGGCGCGCCATGAGCGCGAGCTGCGCGAGCGTGCCGCCGGCGCCAACCGCGAGCTGCAGGAACAGGAACGCCGGCTTCGCGGCGTGCTCGATCGCCAGCGCCGGCTGACCGCCGCGCGCGAGCAGTTCAGCCGGTACCAGGGCGTCGCGACCGGTCTCGCCGTCGGCGGCGCTGCCGCGATGGGCACCGGCATGGCGATGGCGCGTCCCTTCCTGGGCGGCATCAAGGAAGCACAGGCCTACCAATCGGCGATGACGGATATCGCGCAGAAGGCCGACATGACACGGCAGGCAGGCGAGCGCATGGGCGTTGGCCTGCTCGCGGCCGCTAAGGCGGCAAACCAGATGCCAGCGGATCTGCAAGCGGGCGTCGATGCCCTCGCCGGCTTCGGCCTCGATCCGCGCAAGGCCACGCAGATGATGCAGCCGATCGGCCGCGCCGCCACCGCGTACAAGGCGGAAATCGCCGATCTGTCGAAAGCCGCGTTCGCCGCCAACGACAATCTCAAGGTGCCGATCGACCAGACCGGCCGCGTCATCGACATCATGGCGCAGGCCGGCAAGAGCGGCGCGTTCGAGATCAAGGACATGGCGCAGTATTTCCCGACGCTGACCGCCGGCTATCAGGCGCTCGGGCAGACGGGTACCGCTGCAGTCGCCGATCTGGCCGCAGCGCTCCAGATCGCGCGCAAGGGTGCCGGCGATGCCGCGTCGGCCGCGACCAACGTCGAGAACGTCCTTCAGAAGATCGCTTCCCCGGCCACCATCGGCAAGTTCAAGAAGTTCGGCGTCGATCTGCCCGCCGCGCTGAAGAAGGCTTATGCCGAAGGCAAGACGCCGCTCGAGGCGATCGCCGAGCTGACCAACAAGACGCTGGGCGGTGACCTCGGCAAGATCGGATTCCTGTTCGAGGACGCCCAGGTGCAGCAGGGCTTGCGCCCGCTGATCCAGAACCTGCAGGTGTATAAGCGGATCCGCGCCGAGGCAGCCGGCGCCAGCGGCACGACCGACCGCGATTTCGCCGAGCGCATGAAGGACTCGGCCGAGCAGTCCAAGCAGCTCGACATCAACGCCAAGGTGCTCGGCATCACGCTCGGCACGATGCTGCTGCCGACCGTCAACGCCGTCACCCAGAAGCTCACCGCCTGGGCGAACTGGGTCGGTGAGGCGGCAAAGCGGCATCCCGCGCTCGCGAAGGGCATTGCCTTGCTCGGCGGAGGCCTGGCGGCGCTGCTGATCGTCCTGGGCGGCGCCGGCATCGTATTGGCCGGCCTGGTGGCGCCATTTGCGGCATTGGCGACCGTAGCGACCTTCTTCGAGATCGGCATGCTGCCGCTGATCGGAATCGTCGCCGGCGTTGTCCTCGGCATTCTCGCGCTCGGCGCCGCTGCCTATACGATCTATGCCAATTGGGGCGCTATCGCTGGTTGGTTCGCCGGTTTGTGGGCGTCGATCAAGGCCGCCTTCTTCGGGAGCATCGCCGCGATCGGCGCGATGCTGTCCGGATTTTCCCCCCTCGGTCTCTTGTCCGCCGCATTCGCGGCGCTGATGAGCTGGCTTGGCGTGAAGATCCCGGCCGACCTCGCGACCGCCGGCAAGAACATGATCCTCGGTTTGATCGGCGGTATCACGGGCATGCTCGGCGCACTGCAATCGACGATCGTGAACGCCGCGAATTCGGCTGCCGAGTGGTTCAAAAAGAAGCTGGGCATCCACTCGCCGAGCCGGGTCTTCATGGCGTTCGGTGGACACATCATGACCGGCCTTTCGAACGGCATCGCTGGCGGCGAGGATGGGCCAGTCGGGCGTATAGACAGCCTGTCCAAGCGGCTCACGGCGGCAATGGTCGTTGGCGCGGCGATGCCGGCGGTCGCAGCCGCCAGCGCCACGCCGTCAAATGCGCTCGCGGGCGGTGCGGGCATGGGGATGACGATCGGCTCCGTTACTATTCAGGTCTACGCGGCGGCCGGTCAGAGCCCTGCCGATATCGCCAAAGCGGTGCGCGCCGAACTCGAAACACTGCAGCGGGAACAGGCAGCGAGGCAGCGATCGAGCTTCGCCGATCAGCAGGATTGGAGTGACCGCGCATGATGTTGTCCCTCGGCATGTTCGTGTTTGCCATCCCAACGCTCGCCTATGAGGAGATGAAGCGCCGCGCCGATTATCGCCATGCCCGGTCGGCGCGGATCGGCGCGCGCGACGCCACGCAGTTCGTCGGGCCGGGTGACGAGACCATCTCGCTGTCAGGCGCGGCCTTCGCCGAACTGTCCGATGGGCAAGCCTCGCTCGACCAACTCCGCGACATGGGGGCGAGCGGCGACACCTGGCCGCTCGTCGATGGTACCGGTCGCGTCTACGGCGCGTTCGTCATCGAGGGCATCGACGAGGGCCAGAGCCACTTCCTTCCCGATGGCACCGCCCGCAAGATCGACTTCTCGATCTCGCTGCTGCGCGTGGACGAGGAGCGCGAGGATCCCGCCGAAAGCGCTTCGGACGATTACCCGACCGATGACCAGGGCTATCTCATCGGTGTGCCCGACGACACCCCAGATCCCGAGGTTCCTGACGAGGACGTGTGATGATCTCCAACGTCCCCGACTATCGCGTCACGCTCGACGGTAAGGATTTGACAGCACGCTTCCGTCCGCGCCTGCTCTCGCTCAGCATCACCGAAAAGCGCGGCGACGAAGCCGACCAGCTCGACATCGCGCTTGACGATGCGGATGGCAGGCTGGCGCTGCCAAAGGCGGGCGCCGTGCTCCATATTCAGATCGGCTGGAAGCAGGGTAGCGGCGTCAAGGTCGGCCTGGTCGATAAGGGCAGCTTCGTCGTCGATGAGATCGAGCACAGCGGCCCGCCCGACGCGGTGACGATTCGCGCGCGCTCCGCGGACTTCACCAGCGATCTGCGCACGCGGCGGGAGACGAGTTGGCACGATACCACGGTCGGCGCCGTCGTGTCCGAGGTGGCGGGTCGCAATGGCCTGTCCGCCCGCTGCGCGCCGGCGCTGGCGTCGGTCTCCGTCAAGACACTCGCCCAGAGCCGTGAAAGCGACATGGCCTTGCTGCGCCGCCTCGGCCGCGAGCACGATGCCGTCGCCACCATCAAGCGCGGTGCGCTGATCTTCGCGCCCGTCGGCAGCGGCCAGACCGCGAGCGGCGCCGCCCTGCCCTCGCTCAGCCTGCGACGGCGTGACGGCGATCGGCACAGCTACCGGGTCGAGAAGCGCGAGGAGGCCGAAGGCGTCACCGCCAGCTATCATGATCGCGACGAGGCTGCCCGCAAGGATGTGACCGTCGGCAAGGCCGCCGGCGCGAAGAAGCTCAGCCATGTCTATGCGACGAAATCGAGCGCCGAGCGCGCCGCCAAATCGACGATGAAGCGCGCCGGGCGCCAACCCGTGTCGCTCACCCTCGCGCTCGCGCTCGGCCGCGCCGATCTCTATCCCGAGCAGAAGGCGAGCGTGTGTGGCTTCAAAGCTGAGATCGATGCCATAGGCTGGCTGGTGTCCGAGGTGACGCACACCGTCAATGACCGCGGCTTCGTCACCGGGTTGAAGCTGGAGAGCGCATCTTAGAAAGCGAACTATGGTGTAGAGAATTGCGAGTTTACGAGACCTGCGTTTTTTCGGCAGACGAGGCTAAAACTGGCAGATCATCCTCTGCGGGCAAACTCTCCTCGATCGCCGCGATAAGAGAGAACACCCGACCGGCCTCCTTGTCGGTGTCGAGATACTCCCGATAAGCACGGTATGCATTTTCGATCAGCTCTTGGTACAGAACAACACGAGAATCGATAAATTTCATCTGGTCTTCGGAAGCTTTTTTCGCGCGGTCCGATGTCCAATCGCTAAGTGGCTTACCGACGACGCATACTATCTCCACCGCGTCGTTCGATTGCCCATACTCGCCCAGAAGCTTTTCAAGGGCATTCCGATATTTCCGAACTTGTTGCAATAAAGCGTCAGTATTGGTTAGAACTCCCGACCTCTTGAGTTCGATGATGACGTGGCGACCGCCGGTTTTTCTGTACTTTATATCGATCCGAGCTTTCTTTTCATCATCGGTAAGGCCAGCATCTATCTTTGCAAACTCAGTCTCGACGCGCTGTTCCATGTACTGCGTTTCGGTAGCTCTTTCCCACGAGGGATCGAGCAGCCAAAGGTGATTGAATAGATGTTGCTGGATGACTTTTTCGAGGACGTTCTCATCGACTTTCTGCTGCAAAGCTTTCACCACGCGAATGCGCCCTGCTATTATCTGGTGGTAAAGGGTAGCTTCCAGATCGTCGTGATGACCGAATATCACCCCGAACAATTCTAGGTTGTCGAGAGTTATATCCTGCAGAGCATCAAGATTTTTTCTATAGCGCAAGCTCTCGAAAGCCAAAACACCGTGCTTTATTAGTGTGCGCCGCTGCTCCCCATCGTCAACAGTCAGTTGATTTATACGACCAAATAGGGTTGCAGCGCGCTTCTTATCATCCCCTACGAGTTCTCCAAACCAATCTTTTACCGCGGGGATTTCCATAGCCGCTGCAGTTCCGGTCTCATTTCTGAACTTGGTCCATTGTGACTGGATATACTTCAGTTCGACACCGATCGATTCCTTCAGAGCTTCGTAACGCGGATCGTCCTCAATCAGCGATTGGCGGCTGCTGGTTGCGATGTCCTCTTCGTCATCTACATCTAGAAAGTCGGCGTGAATCTCGCCCATGAGGTATTTGGTATAAATACCGCCTTCGTTGAACCGTTCGAGAATATCTTCCTGTGCCAATTTGCCCCGCACCATGACGACGATCCGGTTTAGGTTTTCGCCCCCGTCGTCCTTGAGAGCGCCAGCTTCTCGCACTGTTCCGATCCACCCATCTACTCCGACGATAGTCCGAGCGGATTCGCGATCCAGTTTCTTGGCCTGCCCGCGTAACGCCACACCTTTAGGACCGTAATGCCAGAGATATTGCAGCTTGTGTCCGTAGTCTCTGTCTTCGGGTGAAACCGCCGCGCCGTTCACGTGGACGTCGAAGTGGAACTCGGGGCCGATGATGCTGAAGCGTCGCGCCAGCCGGCGCTTCAGCGCGGATTCGGTATTGTTCAATTTTTTTCGGAGGTTACGCAAAACGATCCGCGTGCCCTTCGTCACGACCAGGTCTGTTTTCGCGAGCGACTCCGGCACGTACTTTCCTACGCCGCCCTTGATCTTATCGCGGATGTCAGAAAGTTTCATAGTGAAGCCGTTGCGCTCCCCGTCACGAGCGGACTGGACTTCGACTTCGTCGGCGATCGAGAAAAGCGAGAGCTTACCTATGCCCTTCCGGCCCATGACGCGCCGCCCGAAGCGGGGTGTTACCGCCTCTCCCGCGGCTTCACGACGTTGATATCCGACGGTCAGAAACTTCGAGTTGATGTCGCTTTCGGTCATCCCGTGGCCATCATCGGTGATGACTATGGTCGCATCATCTTTCGAAATATCAATCGTCACATGCTCCGCGTCGGCATCCCACGCGTTGGCGACTACCTCCGCTAAGATCGCAGGAACGTTGCTATAGAGGTTAATTCCAAGATGGTTGAGCACGTTGAGGCTCAACGTCATTTCGAATTCGGCCAAAGCGATTCCCCTCGTATGGGGTCACCGTACTCAACACGTTGCCCGCCTACAACGGCCCACCGAAAATGGTAGAGACGGTGTTCCGGCGTCGAGGCGGCTCTCCTTGCGAAAGCCGCCGACTCGGTTAAATGGATCGAGTACGGCGCACCGCCGGAACAGACGCGAGCGGAGCGATGAAGGCGGTCGAAAGCACCGAAACGAACAGGGATCAGGCTCACGGGCCGAGCGTAGCCTCGGTGGTCGATCTGTTTTGCGGCGCGGGCGGCTTGGCGCATGGCTTCCGCAACGAGGGGTTCTCGATCGCGGCGGGCATCGATCTCGACCCGGCGTGTCGCTATGCTTTCGAGTACAACAATGCCGCCAGATTCGTGGAAAAAGATGTCGACGAACTGACCGGCGAGGAATTGACGGGATTGTTCGCGAAGCACAGTCGGCGGGTGCTCGTCGGTTGCGCGCCGTGCCAACCGTTCTCCACCTACAATCAGAAGGGCAGAGGCAAGGCCAAGTATGGCTTGGTCGATAAATTTTCCGAATTGATCGCCCGGTGCGAGCCCGATGTCGTTTCTATGGAAAACGTTCCGAAACTCGCCGACTTCGACGGAGGACGGCTGCTTGATGGTTTCGAAGCACGTCTGGTCGATCGAGGCTACGAAGTCAGCAGGAAGATCGTGCCCATGATTGAGTACGGTTTGCCTCAGAAGCGGCGCCGGCTTGTCGTATTAGCCTCCAAGCTCGGACCGATCGAGCTTGATGAGCCGCAGCAAAAGGCCGCGAAGCGGACGGTCATGGACGAGATCGGAGATCTCCCTCCTTTGGCCGCAGGTGAGGTCGATCCCGACGACCAGCTTCATAAAGCTAGCCGTTTGTCGGATTTGAACCTGAAACGAATCCGCGAGTCACGGCAGGGCGGAAGTTGGAGCGATTGGAACCCCGAGCTCGTCGCTGCCTGCCATCGGACGGACGGCGGCAAAACCTACCGTTCGGTATACGGACGCATGGAGTGGAACGAGCCGGCGCCAACGATCACGACTCAATTCTACGGGTTCGGCAACGGTCGGTTCGGGCATCCAGAGCAGGACAGAGGCATATCGCTGCGCGAAGGCGCGATGCTTCAGTCCTTTCCGCGTGACTACCGCTTCACCGCACCGGGGCAGCGCGTCCACATGAAAACCGTGGGGCGCTTGATCGGCAACGCGGTGCCCGTGACGCTTGGTCGGATCATAGCCCGATCCGTGCGCCGGCATTTGGCCGAACATCCGGTTTGAGTTCGCCCAAGTTCGAGAACGTTTCGCCGGAACGCTCCCGTCTGATGGCGAGGGTGAAGGGGAAGGACACGAAGCCCGAACTCCTCGTTCGCCGAGCGCTGCACGCTCTAGGCTATCGCTTTAGACTGCACCGACGCGAACTACCTGGCCGTCCGGACATAGTGCTGCCGCGGTACAGAACCGCAATATTCATTCATGGCTGCTTTTGGCATCGGCATCCCGAATGTTCGAAGGCGAGCATGCCGAAGACTAGGGTCGATTTTTGGCGGGAGAAATTCGAGACCAACATAGACCGCGACGGACGCAATATAGCCGCGCTGCGGGAGCTCGGTTGGCAAGTGCTCGTCGTTTGGGAATGCGAGACCAAACAAATCGAAGAACTGACTTTGCGCCTGGCAGCAGCGTTGGGTCGACGGGAGCACGCCGATGGTGAAAGTTGACAAGTGGACGGATGATGAGCTTGAGGCCGCATTGCGAGCTTACGTTCACGTCCTCTCAGGGGACAAGACGGGAACACAATTCTCCCCGACATTGCTCCATCGTTCTCTGATCGCCGGCCCGCTTGCCAATCGGAACGAAGGAGCCGTTGGGCGCCGGATGTCCAACATATCCGCCGTGATGGTAGCGGCGAACGAGCCGTTCGTCGCACGTTATAAGCCGTCCTTGAACCATGTCGGAGCAAACGTAAGTGCCACAATTCTCAGACTGCTCGCAAAAATGCGCAGCGATGCTCGGCACCCCACGTCTGATCCCACTGTTTTGGAAACCAGAGCCTACACGCTGATGGCGTGCGGAAGTCTCCCAAAGCCGTTGGGATCGGGCAATCCAGGAACTCGAAGCGGATTGACAACGACATACGTCAGATCGCCTGAAGTGGTTGCTTGGATCCTGCAACAAGCGAAAGGCATTTGTGAAGCCTGCGACAAGCCAGCCCCTTTCGTTTCTGCGTCAGGCACACCTTATTTGGAGGTACATCACGTCAAGCATCTTGCGGACGGCGGTCCGGACGTAGTGGAAAACGCCGTCGCCTTATGCCCCAACTGCCATCGCCGACTTCACCATGCGAGCGACGCGCGTCCCTACCGCCAGGCGCTCCTCAAACGCTGCTTGAGGCTGCTCGAATTCTAGAGCAACCTCAAGCTCAACGAGACGCTGCATTTTACACGGGTTGCACCTGACGCCACCTCATTGATGCGATCCGGTCCAGCACCCGGTGTCTCGACACATGTCTCAAACGAACGACCAATATATCATGAAGCTGGACAGTTATCGTGTCCGATAGTCGGCGGCAATGTCGACGGCCACATTTTGAAGCTGGCCCCCATCGACGTCATAATTTTGGTCGAAAGCCTCTTTCGCGACGCTTTTGAGATCCTCGGCCAGCGCCGACACATCATCGCCTGAAAGCGCTCCGGACGAGACCAGAACGCGGATAAGCGCCCGGTAAGCATTTTGCGTAGCAACATCCATTTTCGGACTCCCTGTCTAAGCTAACTATCTGGAGCTTTGCAGGTTGAAAACAAGAGGAGCGGGCAACGCCCAGCTACGCGCCAAGCCACTCATCTCGGCATGGCATTTCCTACACCGTCGCCCCGTGGCACTGGAATAAAACAAGAACAAACTTTGGACGAACATTGAGCGCCCCGGTATATCGATCGACCCCAGGCTGCGATCTCGCCTGCCCCCGCTGCGACGTCATGTGCGCGACGCTGGTGGCAATTCGCGATGATCTCTGGCGGGATCTGGAACGGCTTCATCGCGAGCGCGCGGTGCGGCCGGCGCGTGTTCGGGTGCGAGATCTCGAAGCTGTGCAAAGCCAGTTGGCAGCCGCCGAGCGAGCAGTTGCGCGATTTCGTCCTTCGGCCTGGTCAGATCAAGCGGGAGCAGCAGGCCTTGAAACATGCGCGCCAGCGCGGCTTCACTAGGGAAAGCCACATGCATCATGACCAACTGGGGAGCTGGGGGAGCAGGAAGGCGAGCGTCGGCTGCCGGATCGTCGATCTCTCCCAGCAGATACTCGGGCGTGGTGTCGAGGGCTCGCGCAATCTTATGGATACGCGAGGAGCCGCCCGCACCCCGTTTGATCAGGTTGTTGATCGACGGCTGGGTCACACCGACTCGTCGAGCGAGCTCTGCCTGTGACATACCTGTGGCAGCAAGCCGTTCAACGAGTCGATCACCTAAGCTCATGGTTCAACCCTATTACTTTGGTTATAGCATGAAACTTCGTTCTAGTGATTGACGACATATAACTTTGGTGATAGCTCCACCGCATGGAGCAAGAACCCACCCCGTTCGAAGCACTCACCCAAGCGGTCGAGATCGCTGGCGGGCAGTCAGCCTTGGGCCGCATCTGCGGCAAGGCGCAGCCCACTGTTTGGAAATGGCTTCAAAACGGCAAGCACCTGCCGCCAGAGCATGTGCTTGCGGTCGAGGATGCGACCGGCGTTTCCCGATATTTGCTCCGGCCGGACATCTACCCTCGCGATCATACCGCTGACCTATCGCCGACGCCGCTGGGTGTCGCGTGCGATCGCGCGCCGATTTTGGACCGAGGCGCCGGTGGCTGATCTGTTCGCCAACGCCCCGGCACGCGGGGCCGCGCGCATCGCGCAAGAGCGCGTGCGTACCCTGCCCGCGTTGCTCCACACCTTACAGACGTTCTGGAAGATCGCGGGGGACCAGCATCACGCTTCGGTCAACCTCGCCGGCGTCGATCCGCTCGACGGCGCAACCGTGTCGCTCAACCGCGACGATCGGGGCGTGCTGTACGTCCAGTTCGAGGGGCTAAAACGATGACGAAGGTCGTTGCCCCCCTCACCTTCCCGCACGCCATCCGCCGTGTCGCGGCCGTGCTCGACTATCCCGAGATCGCGCGGATCGTGCGGCGCAGCTCCAGCCTCGCGCGCAAATGGTCCGATCCTGCGACGCGCAAATCGCCCTCGCTCGATCAGGCGCTCGCGATCGAGGCGGCGTATCGCGCCGCCGGCGGCGAAGGCTCGCCGATCCTCGAGGCGTTCGCCTTTCAGCTCGATGCCCTGGTCGTCGAGCAATCCGCCTGCCAGCGCGCGCTGGCGGACGAGCTTGCCGTTTTCGCCAAGGAATGCGGAGAGGCGCTCGCCGTCGGCATCGCCATCACCCAGCCGGGCGCGGTCAGCCCGTCATCCGTTCATCACGCTCTGGTCGAAGCCGAGCAGGCGCGTCGCGCCGCCGGCACCTTCATCGGGCGCCTAAAGAGTTTCCTTCCGCGCGGCGCGGGGCCGCTCGGGGAAAGCGCCGGGGGAGGCACCGCGTGACGACCAAGTCCAGACTACCACGAATCACCTGCCCGCATTGCGGGACGCGCACCATCGTGCGCAGCAGCGAACAGGTCACGCCGACATATCGCGAGGTGCGCCTGTCCTGCGAGAACGAGGAGTGCGGGCACACCATGCTCGCCGGCATCTCGATCATCCGCACCATCCGCCCGAGCGCGCGGCCGAACCCGGACGTCATGCTGCCGATCGGCAACCAGAACCTGCGCGTGGCGCGCGCGCGGCCCGCCAATGACGATACCCGCGTGCCCGCCAACGACGAGCAGCCGCTCGGCCCCGAAACCGAGGCTGGGGCCATGATCGAAAGCGGCTGATCCGCGCGGGATAGCCCGCCCGCCCCTACCCGTCCGAACCGCCGACCCGGCCGCAGCCTCCCCGCTGCCGGCATCGGCACCCCCTTGCCCGAAAGGAACCGATGCGATGATGCACATCCAGCCTTCCGAAATGCGCAGAACCGCCGAGCAGATCGGCGCGCCGGCGCGCATGACGCCGTGGCGCTACCTCAAGCTGCGCCGCCTCGCCGCCGGCCTCACCATAGAGCGCCTCGCCGAGAGCATCACCCCGCGCGGGCGCGACCGCCGCAAGACCGTCGCGCTCATCGCGTTGCTGGAAACCGAAGGCGCGCACGCCCGCAACGACCTGACGCTCCGCGCGCTCGCCAACGCCTTCCCGTTCGATCCGCTCGTTTATCGCCAGTTGGCCGAGGAACCAGCCGATCGCCATCCGCGCGTCTGCGGTACCTGCGGCTGCTCGCATTGGGATCCGTGCGAAAGCGAAGCGGGTTGCTGCGCCTGGACCGCGCCGGACCAGTGCAGCCGCTGCGCGGGGAACGACGGCGCGCAGGCGGGCGATCATGCATGATGCCGCCCCCAAGCGCGCCGCGCCGCTCGCGCGTGCGATCCGCGGCGATCATCGTCGTCACGATCCTCGCGCTGCCGATCCTCTTCGTGGCGTTCCTCGCCAGCTTCGACGCGAAGCGATGATGCCAGCCGCGATCCACGATCAGGCGTGCCGCTGCCGCGCGTGCCACCCCGCGTCCTGCACGGATCGGCCGCTGGTCGGCTGGAACGTCGTCGCGCTCGTCGCCGTGGCGGGCACCGCCGCGCTGCTGTTCGATGCCGGCGGCTTCACCCCCTGGCTCGCCGGCCTGCTCGGCATGCTGCGCTGACCTTTTCAACCTGGAGAGCCGATTATGACCGACACCATTGCCGCCGACCGATTGCGCCTGCTCATCGAGCGTATCGAGCGCCTTGAGGAAGAAAAGCGCGGGATCGCCGACGACATCAAGGACGTCTACGGCGAAGCCAAGTCCACCGGGTTCGACACGAAGACGATCCGGCAGATCGTCCGCCTGCGCAAAATGGAGAAGCACCACCGCGACGAAGCCGCGGCGCTGCTCGAAACCTACATGCAAGCGCTGGGTCTCGCCTGATGCCGCGCGCGACCATGTCATCGTGTTGTTGGCGTTGCACGCGGGGCGCGATTGCACGCCGGGAGTGCCCGCACCTTGGGTGCCGACGGCCGGGAAGTTCCGGCCGTCGGCAGTACCCAGGCGGCCCGGCATGATCGACACCATCCTGTTCGCGATCGTCCTCACGCTGCAGCTTGGCGATGGCATTAGCACGGTTCTATGCCTCCGCTACGACGGCCTCAGCGAAGGCAACCCCGCCGCCAGGCATCTCATGGGGAGCTTCGGCGTCGTCACGGCATCGGTGATCCTCAAGGTGGCCGCGGCCTTGCTCGCGCTCGCTGTCCTGCTCCTGGCGCCTTTTAACGGCACCCGCACAGCTATCCTCGCCGTCGCGGCCGTCATGTTCGCTTGGGCAACGGGGAGCAACGTTCGGCTTCTCATCAAAAAGCGCCACGCAAGCGATCGTGGGGCGTGAGCCATTATCGACCCGCGAGCCGTCAATTGCCCTGTCCTACACCATGCAGCGCGCCCGAAGGAAACAGCATGAAATCCGGCGAAATCACCACCACCCCGGAAGGCGAACAGCGCCACCCCTGGGACTGGTATGTCGAGCAAGCGTGGGTGACCGAGCGGCTGTGCGACGTCGTCGATCTGGAAAGCGACGTCCACTATCTCGATCCGACCTGCGGCCTCTGTACGATCCCGCAGGTGCTCGCAAATCGCGGGATGACGGCGTTCGGCACCGATATCGTCCAGCGCACCGACAGCAGCCTGTTCCTGGCCGAGCATGATTTTCTCGGCGCGCAGATGCTGCTGATCGAGCGCTGTCACCCGCTCTCGATCGTCATGAACCCGCCCTTTTCCTATCAGGACGGCAAGCTGGTGCGCGGCCTCGCCGAAAAGTTCGTTCGCCGGGCGCTCCAAATCTCTACGCACAAAGTAGCGGCGTTGTTGCCCATAAAGTGGCTGGCTAGCTCTGGACGGGTGAGCCTGTTCCGAGACTTCCCGCCGTCGATCTACGTCCTCGCCGAGCGGCCATCGATGCCGCCCGGCGACCGGATCGATCAGCTCGGCCCGCGCCGCGCATGGAAGGGCGGCAAGGTCGATTACGCCTGGTTCGTCTGGGACAAGCGAGGCCCGCGCGTCGAGCATGCTCGCACCTTCTGGATACCGCCGCGCCCGAAGGCGCGCGCACAAGCTGAGCGGAGGCTCGCGGCATGACCGGCACGATCCCCTCCATCGTCCACCTCGACAAGCGCGTCTGCCGCGCCGCCGAGGTGGGGCGCGGCGTCGATCTGACCGCCGCCGATCTCGATCTGCTGGTCGGCCTCGGCCTCATCGGCCTCCTCCACACCGCCAAAGCCCAATATCTCGAGGAACAGACACGATGCCGGCACGCGAGGCGCCAATCTATCGCCGAGGCAAATACTGGCTCGACAAGCTCCGCCGCGAGGACGGCACGCCCCGCTCGTCCAGTTGGTACGTCTTCTGGTACGATCCCGAGAAGCGACGCGAAGCGAGCCTCTCAACGGGCACGGACGACGCTGACAAAGCCGTCGTCCAGCTCGACCGGCGCTACCTGAGCGACAAGGGCGAAGGCCCGGCTTTCTGCCACGCCTGCGGCCAGCCGCTGGCCTCCGCCGACGCCTATCTGCTCAGCGATGCCATCGCGGATTACATGCTCGAGCACGGCGACCTTCAGGATTCGGCCGTCAGTATCCGCGCGCGCCTGAAGCACGTCCTCGATTTCCTCGATGCCGAGGAGGCGCGCGCCGGCGGCGTGTTCGGGATCGAGACGAGCTGCGCCGCCGCCTGCGGCAACGTGTTCGTCACCGCGTTCCGCGCCTGGTCGAAGGAGCAGCCGGTGGTGTGGCGCAACAAGGCCGGCGATGTCACCGCCTCGCGCCCGCGTTCGGGCGCCACCACCGAAGAATCGGTGCTGCAGGTGGCGGCCGCCCTCAACCATGCCGTCAACGCCGATCCGCCCCGCTCGGAGAAGCGTCCGGTCTATCGCCCGCTGCCACGCAAGCAGGTCTCCCGCCCGCGCCGGCACCGCGTCGAGGTGCCGGTGATCGCCGACATGCTGGCTTACGCGGCCGAGGCGAGCAAGAAGCGCGCCTCGCTGCACGCCTTCATCGTGGCGTCGCTCTGCACACTCGCCCGCCCCGACTCGGTGGTGGACATCTGCGTCGCCCCCGAGCGCGAGCAATGGCATTCGGGCGCCCCGACGCTCGATCTCAACCCCTTCGGCCGGCGCCAGACCAACAAATATCGGCCCGTCATCCCGGTCCTGCCGCAACTCGAGGAATGGCTCGCCGCCGAGCTGGCCGCCTACCGCAGCCTCGACCCCGCCGCGCGCAAGGGCGCCGGCTTCCTGGTCAATTATTACGGCAAGCCCGTGCTCAACGTGAAGCGCGCGTGGAACACCATGCTAACCGAGCTGAAGCTGCCCGAAGGCCGCGAGTGGAAGCCCTACCTGCTCCGCCACAGCCTAGCGACGATCCTGCGCAACCGCGGCGTCGCCAAATGGGATCTCGAAGGCTTCATGGGCCACGACGTGACCGGATCGACCGAGGTGTACGCCATCGGCCGATTCGAAACGGTCACCCGCGCCCTGCAAGACATCCTGGGAGAGATCGATCTCCGCGCACCGGGCACTTTGCGCCGAAACTGCGCCGAAGGCGGTCTATCCGGTCAGTCAGCAAAGGAGCCGAAAATGACCGGATAGAGCCAAAAAATGGTGGGCGTGGCAAGGATTGAACTTGCGACCCCTGCGATGTCAACACAGTGCTCTACCACTGAGCTACACGCCCACGCGCTTGGCCCGTGAGCCTTGCGAGCCGCGCCCAATAACGGGGGTTTGCCCCGCACGCAAGCGCGGTTTGTCAGAAAAAAATCAGCCGCCGCTCACGCGCTCCATCTCGAACATGCGATCCACCTCCAGCACGAGCTCGCGCAGATGGAAGGGTTTGGAGAGCACGCGCGCGCGCGGGATCGTGTTGCCGGCCTTCAGCGTGACCGCGGCGAAGCCGGTGATGAACATCACGCGCAGATCGGGCGCTATCTCCCCGGCATGTTGCGCCAGCTCGATGCCGTCCATCTCGGGCATGACGATATCGGTCAGCAGCAGGTCGAAATGTTCGGTCTTCAGCAGCGGGATCGCCGCCGTACCGCGATCGACCGCGCTCACCGCATAGCCCGAGCGCTCCAGCGCGCGCGTGAGGTACTCGCGCATCACGCGATCGTCCTCCGCCAACAAAATCCGTATCATCGCGTTCCGCCCAAGCCTTCGAGCGGCGTCTATGCGCAAAGCCCTTAACATTTTCCAGCCGCCATCCCGTGATTGCGGTGGCCCGTGGCGGGGCGTAGGCTCGCGCCATGGCGCAGCCACTTCCGTCCTTCGATCTGTATGACGCGGACGCTCCGGCCAGCCCGGTCGTGCTTTCGGTGCCGCACGCCGGGCGCGACTATCCGCTGACGATGCGCGCGGCGCTGCGGGTCCCGCCGGCGACGCTCGTCGCGCTCGAGGATCGCCATGCCGATACGCTCGCGCTGGGCGCGCGTGGCGACGAGGCGATGATCGTGCAGCGCCGCGCGCGCGCCTGGATCGACCTCAACCGCAGCGAGCAGGAGCGCGATCCCGCCATCGACACCGGCGTGTCGTTGAAGTCGCTGCCGGCGGCGACCGCGAAGCTGCGCGGCGGCCTGGGGCTGATCCCGCGCCGCACCGCCAGCACCGGCGACATCTGGCGGCGCAAGCTCGACGGCGAGGAAGTGACCGCGCGAATCGTGCGGGATTACCGCCCCTATCACGCCGCGCTGCGCGGGCTGCTGGCGGCCGCGCGGGAGCGCTTCGGCGTGGCGGTGCTGCTCGACGTGCATTCGATGCCCTCGCTCGGGGCGGGACAGGCGCGCCTCGTGATCGGTGACCGCTTCGGTCGCGCCGCGCCGTCGCGGATGATCGCGCGGATCGAGGCCGAGGCCACCGCCGCCGGCGTGCCGGTGGCGCTCAACGTGCCCTATGCGGGCGGGCACATCATCGACACCCATGCCGACCCGGCGCGCCACATCTTCGCGGTGCAACTGGAGTTCGATCGCGCGCTGTACCTCGACGGCGCGCTCGACCGGCCCGGTGACGGCCTGATCGCGACCACCGCCTTGCTCCGACGGATCATCACGGCGGTGGCGGACGAAGCGCTTCCGGGCCCCGCCGCGATCGCGGCGGAATAGCCTCCCCGGCCCGCTCCCGACCCCACCAATCTCCAGCGTCGGAATACAAAAAAACCACCGCGTGCCGAGCACGCGGTGGCCAAGGTTCAGGGAGGAGATACGCTGAAAGCGTATCGCATGGCCTCGCGAAAGGGGGGACACGAAGCCACGCAACCGCAATATAGGCAGGGGGTATGGGGCCTTCAAGGCCAAAAAATCACATTGCGACGAACCCGCCGAAATGGCGGAAGTCTTACGCTTTTGTGACATTACCCCGTCCGATCGACGCGCGTGCGGCTATGATGCAGCGCCGCGTGACGCACGATCATCCACCAAAGGAAATGGGCTCCCGCGCGAGCGGAAGCCCATTGTCGAAGCCGGTAGGCACGGTGGGGCGAAACCCGCCCCGCCCCTGCTCAGTTCGGGAATTGCGGCAGCGGCACCTTGCCCAGACGGTTCTGGCGATCGAACACCTGCGGCATCAATTGCAGCGAGAACAGGTGCGCATAGAGCAGCGGCAACATGCCGTTCTTCTGGATCTTGCGAAGCTGGTCGCCGCGCAGCTCGTTAAGCTTCTCCTCGTTCACCATCTGGAAGCCGCGATACACGAACGGCTGCGGCGCGCCTTCGGGCTGGATCGAAATCTCGCCTTCCATCAACAGCCCCAATTCGCGCAGTTCGCGCATGAAATTGCCGGTGCGGGCGCCGGCCTCTTCGAACATCTCGTTGAACTGGAGGATGTTCTGGACGATCTCGGTCGGCTTGCCGTCTTCGAACAGCGGCTCGCCCTCGTCGAACGCGCCGATCACGTCGGCGGTCGAATCGAAGCACAGCGATAGTTCCTGCGCGTCCGGGGTCAGCTTGGCGAGCATGAACGGATAGCGGCGGACATAGGCCGGGACGTACACCGACGGATCGGTCAGCTTGCCTTCCTCGTCGATGAAGACGTTGACGCCTTCGTTCAGGCCCATCAGCGCGATCGGCACCGCATCGTCGCCCGCGGTGAAGACAATCGGCATGCTGCGCTGGACGTGGATGAACTCGTCGACCGTCACGGGAATCGCATGCTGGTTGACGAGGAACGGTGCGCGATCGATCTGGCGCAGCTTGAACGCGGCGTGCGCTCCGCTCGAAAGCGGTTCGAGCGCGTTGTAGAACAAGGGAAGCGAGGCTTGTTGCGGCGCGCTGGCCATACGTCATCTCCAAAGGGTCGTGTAAGCGGGCCGCTAGCGAGCGCGCCGATTGGCGCTGGCCTCTATGGCGCGCGCGGGATCGGCGCAAGCGTGACGAGCTTGCCGGGGTTCATAATCCCGTGCGGATCGAGCGCGCCCTTGATCGCGCGGAGCGTCGCGAGCCGCGCCGGTGGCGACAGCCGCTCGAGTTCGCGGAGCTTCATCTGGCCGATGCCATGTTCGGCCGAGATCGAGCCGCCGGACGCGACGACCAGATCGTTGACGAAGCGCGTGATGCCCGGTGCGTCCTCGGCATACCATCGCGCGGGATCGGCGCCGGCGGGCGCGCGGACGTGAAAATGGACGTTGCCGTCCCCGAGATGCCCGAACGCCGTGGCGTGGACGCCGGGGAAGCGTGCCTCGCACGCCGCCGCCGCTTCGATCATGAAGCGCGGCATGTCCGCTACCGGGACCGATATGTCGTGCTGCACCGCCGGGCCGCTGGCGCGCTCGGCCTCGGACAGAGAATCGCGAATTCGCCAGAGCGCTTCCGCCTGCGCCTCACTCGCCGCGATCACCGCGTCGGCCACCTGGCCGTCGGCGATGGCGGGGGCGAGCAGCCGTTCGAGCAGCGCGGCGGGGGCCTCCTCCTGCGGCTCGCTCGCGGTCGCCTCGATCAGCACGTGCCAGCGATGCGTGCCCGCGAGCGGCGCGCGCGTGCCCGGAACATGATCGAGCACGAGCCGGAGCGAATCGCCGGGGATGATCTCGAAACCCTCGATCGCGTGGGTCGCTGCTTCCAGGCGGCGCAGCAGCGCTAGCGCGTCGGCGGGATCGGCGAGTGCGGCCCACGCCACCGCGCGCCCGGCGACCGCCGGCGCCAGCCGCAACGTCACGGCCGTGACGACGCCTAGCGTCCCCTCCGCCCCGATCAGCAACTGGTTGAGGTCATAGCCGCGATTGTCTTTCTTCAGCGCCGCCAGTCCGTCATGAACGCTGCCGTCGGGCAGCACCGCCTCGACGCCGGCGACGAGTCCGCGCATCGTCCCGAACCGCAGCACCTGCGTGCCGCCGGCATTGGTGGAGGTCAGGCCGCCGATCGTCGCGCTGCCGCGTGCGCCGAGCGTCAGCGGGAAGCGCCGGCCCCGCTCCGCCACCGCCCTATGCAGATCCGCGAGGATCACGCCGGCCTCGGCGACCGCGAGATTGTCCGCCGCCGAAATCTCGCGGATGCGGTTCATCCGCCGCAGCGACAGGATCAGCGCCGATCCATCGGCGGGCGGGGTCGCGCCGCCCACCATCGAAGTGTTGCCACCCTGCGGCACGATCGGCACACCGCCCGCATGCGCCAGCGCCAGCACCGTCACGACGCCCGCGAGCGTGTCCGGCGCGAGGATCGCGGGCGCATGGCCGTGGTAGCGCCCGCGCCAGTCGGCCTCCCACGGGGCGATGTCGTGCCGATCGGTGACGACCGCCTTTTCGCCGAGCGCCGAACGAACCGCATCGACGAGCGCGGACTGTGCTGTATTCATGGAACCCGCGCCTATCACGCGCGTGTTACGCCCTGCAATCGCACGGCCAAGTCCCGCCGTGCGAATTCATCATCTGTTCAAGCGTCGCGGTTAACCCGAAGAGGTCCATGTCGAATCCGGTCGCTACCCTCCTCGCGCTGCTGGCGCTCGCCCCTGCCGCAGCGGCGGATCGGCCGCGTGACGCGCCGATCGAGCGGATCGAAATGGCGCAGCTCACCTTCCATTCGCGCATCGTCATTCGCATCCCGCGCATGACCGATCCGCACGGAAGCCGCGAGCGGCCCGATCGGCCGGTGCGGCTGGAGGAGAAGCGCGGGCCGAAATGCGTGCCGCTGACCACGCTCGACCGCGCGGTCATCACCGGAAGCGACAGCATCGACCTGCTGCTCGAAACGGGCGAGCGCATCCGCGCGCGCTTCGACGACGATTGCCCGGCGCTCGACTTCTACCCCGACCTCTATCTGCGGTTGCCCGACGACGGCCTGCTGTGCGCCGGACGTGACGCGATTCGCTCACGATCGGGCGGGGTATGCCCGATCGAGACCTTCCGACGGCTCGTGGAACGGCGTTAACCTCCCCTTTTTCTTGACATTCGCGCGGCAATCCGCAAGCGCTAGGCGGGCCTGTAGGCGCTATCGCCCCGCGGCGCGTTAATAATCCGGAACCTTCATGACCTTTGCCGATCTCGGCCTTTCCGACGAACTTCTCGCAGCCGTGACCGAGGCCGGCTATACCGAGCCGACTCCGATCCAGGCCAATGCGATCCCGAGCGTGCTGATGATGCGCGACATCATCGGCATCGCCCAGACCGGCACCGGCAAGACCGCGTCGTTCGTGCTGCCGATGATCGACATTCTCGCCCACGGCCGCAGCCGCGCGCGCATGCCGCGCTCGCTGATCCTCGAACCGACGCGCGAATTGGCGGCGCAGGTTGCCGAGAATTTCGAGAAGTACGGCAAATATCACAAGCTCTCGATGGCGCTGCTGATCGGCGGCGTCTCGATGGGCGATCAGATGGCCGCGCTCGAAAAGGGCGTCGATGTGCTGATCGCGACGCCGGGCCGGCTGATGGACCTGTTCGGGCGCGGCAAGATCCTGCTCACCGGCTGCTCGCTGCTGGTGATCGACGAGGCAGACCGGATGCTCGACATGGGGTTCATCCCCGATATCGAGGAGATCTGCACCAAGCTGCCGCCGCAGCGCCAGACCTTGCTGTTCTCGGCGACGATGCCGCCGGTCATCAAGAAGCTCGCGGACAAATTCCTCAGCAATCCCAAAACGATAGAGGTCGCGCGCCCGGCCACGGCGAACACCAACATCAAACAGTGGCTCGTCCCCGTCACCGCCTCCAAGAAGCGCGAAAAGCTCGAGGAACTGCTGAACGCGGTGGACGTGAAGACCGCCATCATCTTCTCGAACCGCAAGACCACTGTGCGCGACCTTAACAAGCTTTTGCAGCGCGCCGGCTTCCGCTCCTCCGAAATCCACGGCGACATGGAACAGGCGCAGCGCATCGCCGAACTCGAACGCTTCAAGAAAGGCGACGTCAACATCCTCGTCGCCTCCGACGTCGCCGCGCGCGGACTCGACATCAAGGGCGTCAGCCACGTCTTCAACTATGATGCGCCGTGGCATCCCGACGATTACGTCCACCGCATCGGCCGCACCGGCCGCGCTGGCGCGACCGGCGTCGCCTTCACCTTCGCGACCGCCGACGATGCCGAGAATATCGAGAATATCGAGAAGCTCACCGGCATGAAGATCGAGCGCTTCGAAGGCGCGATCGACGAAGCCCATGCCGAAGGCGAAGGCCCGCGCAAGCGCACGCGCGGGAAGAAAAAGGCCGAGCCGAAGGCCCCCGCCGCGAAGAGCGAACCGGTTGCCGAACCCGTCCGCGAAGCGCGCCCCCCGCGCGAAGACCGCGCGCCCCGCGACACGCGCCCGCCGCGCGACGATCGCGCCCCGCGCCGGGATCGCCGTGAGCCGGATGACGGCCCCGACGACGGCTGGAACGGTCCGATGCCAGACTTCCTGATGGCGCGTATCCCGCTCTGATCCCATTGGCAGCGCGCGCCGATCCCGGCTAGGCTCCCGGAAAACGGGAGGAAGTTCGGATGCGTGCCCCACCAAGTCTCATGCTGCTGCTGGCAGCCACGGCCCTGCCCGCACTCGTCGCCGCCCGCCCGCAAGCCGCCCCGGTTGCCGAGGCGGTGCAGCAGTCGCCCTTCACCTACGAAAAGGTGATGGTGCCGATGCGCGACGGCGCGAAGATGGAGACCGTCATCCTGCGCCCGCGCGACCGCGCCGAGCCGTTGCCGATCCTGCTCCAGCGCACGCCGTACGGGGTGCCGGAGTCTGCCCCCAAGACCATGCCGCTTGGCTGGCAGTCGCTCGCCAAGGACGGCTATATCTTCGTCTTCCAGTCGATGCGCGGGCGGTTCGGCTCGGACGGCGTGTTCACGCTGTCCACGGCGGTGCATCCCGCCGATCCCAAGGCGGTGGACGAGGCGACCGACGCCTATGACGCAATCGACTGGCTGGTCAAATCCGTGCCGGGCAATAATGGCCGCGTCGGCATGTGGGGGGTCTCCTACCCCGGCTTCGCCGCCGCCGTGTCGCTGGTCCACCCCCATCCGGCGCTCAAGGCGGTCAGCCCGCAAGCGGCGTGGATCGATTATTGGCAGAACGACGATCTCCACCGCAACGGCGCGCTGCGGTTGAGCTATACCACCGACTGGGTCTCGAGCCTCCAGGTCGACAAGACCCAAAACAAGCCGTTCGATTATGGCAATGTCGATACCTACGAGTGGTTCCTCGCGCTCGGCGCGGTTGAGACCCTTGACACGCGCTATTTCAAGGGCAGCGTGCCGATGCTGAACGCCTTGCTCGACCATCCCAACCACGACAGCTTCTATACCGGCCAGAACTGGACGACCGCGCTCGGCAAGACGACGGTGCCGACGCTCAACGTCGCGGGCTTCTGGGATCAGGAAGATCCGTGGGGAAGCTGGCAGATTTACCAGAAGCAGCAGGCCAACGATCCCGATCATCTCGCGCAGATGGTGGCGGGGCCGTGGGCGCACGGCACGTGGCAGGGCAAGATGGACATGCTCGGACGAATCCCGCTTGGCCGCGACACCGGCGCCGAGTTCCGCGAGCAGATCCAAGCGCCGTTCTTCCGCTACTGGCTGCACGGCACCGGCGAACGCCCGAGCTTCGAAGCGAAGATGCTGCAATCGGGATCGAATCTGTGGAAGACCTATCGGCATTGGCCGCCGGCGGGCAGCGCGCCGACCGACCTGTATTTGCACGCCGATGGCTCGCTCTCGTTTACCGCGCCGGCGAAGGGCGAGGCGTGCCGCGAGTATGTGTCTGATCCCGCCAATCCCGTGCCGTTCCGGCCGCGCCCGATCTCGTCGACCTATCCGCGCCCCGAATGGCGCTGGTGGGAAAGCGAGGACCAGCGCTTCGTCGATCATCGCCCCGACGTGCTGAGCTATGTCAGCGCACCGCTCGATGCCGACCTCACCGTCACCGGCAAGCTTGCGGCCACGCTGATGGCGAGCACCAGCGGCACCGACAGCGATTTCGTGGTCAAGCTGATCGACGTGCTGCCGCAGACCTACGAGCAGTTCGACATGGCCGCGCCGCTCGGCGCCTACACGCGCCAGCTCAACGGCTATCAGTGGCCGATCGCGATGGAGGTGCGGCGCGGCAAGTTCCTCGCCAGCGACACCGCGCCACGCCCGCTGGTGCCCAACCGCGTGATCGCCTGGGACGTCCCGCTGCGCGACCACGACCACGTCTTCCAAAAGGGCCATCGCGTCATGGTGCAGGTGCAGTCGAGCTGGTTCCCGGTGATCGACCGCAACCCGCAGACCTTCGTGCCCAACATCGCGCGCGCGAAACCGGCCGATTTCGTCAAGGCGACGCAGCGGGTGTGCGCCGGATCGAAGGTGACGCTGCCGATCATACACTGAACCGTCGCCCCGGCGCAGGCCGGGGCCGTTGCGTGTTGGGCGGCCGATGTGCTTCTTGACATAGCGGCCCCGGCCTGCGCCGGGGCGACGGATCAGTTCTTCAGCCGCCAGCCTGTGCGGAAGATCGCCGCGATCGCCACCAGACAGGCCGCCATGAAACCTGCGGTCACGCCCAAGCTCAACCCGATGCTGACATCGCCCTTGTCGAAGAAGCTCCAGCGGAACCCGCTGATGAGGTACACCACCGGGTTGAACAGGCTGATCGTCCGCCACGGCTGCGGCAGCATGTCGATCGAATAGAACGCGCCGCCGAGGAAGGTCAGCGGCGTGACGAGCAACGCCGGCACCACCGAGAGCTGTTCGAACCCGTTGGCCCAGATGCCGATGATGAAGCCGAACAGGCTGAACGTCACGCTGGTCAGCACCAGGAACGCGATCATCGCGAGCGGATGCGCGACATGGAGCGGGACGAACAACGCCGAGGTCGCCAGGATCAGCAGCCCGAGCACGATCGACTTGGTCGCCGCAGCCCCCACGAACCCCGCCACCATCTCCATCGCGGTGACCGGCGCCGACAGCAGCTCGAACACCGTGCCGGTGAACTTCGGGAAGTAGATGCCGATCGACGCGTTCGAGATGCTCTGCGTCAGGAGCGACAGCATGATGAGGCCGGGGACGATGAAGCTACCGTAACCGACCCCGCCGACCGTGTTGATCCGCGATCCGATCGCGCCGCCGAACACGACGAAATACAGCGACGTGGTGATGACGGGGGTGGCGACGCTCTGCCAGATCGTACGAAGCGAGCGCGCCATTTCGAAGCGATAGATCGCCCAGACGCCGTGGGTATTGATGCCTGCGCTCACGCCGCTTGCTCCTTGCGCTCGACCAAATCGACGAAAATGTCCTCCAGCGACGACTTGCTCGTCTCCAGATCCTTGAAGCCGATACCGAGCTCTGTCAGCTTGCGCAGGAGCGAGGGAATGCCGGTATGCTCGGCCTGTGCGTCGAAAACGTAGCGCAGGATATGCCCCTCGTCCTCTAGCGTCAGATGCCAGTCAGCGAGATCGGCGGGGGTCGCCGCCATCGGCTCCTGCAGCGAGATCAGCATCTGGCGCTTGCCGAGCTTCTTCATCAATTCGGTCTTCTCTTCGATCAGGACGATGCGGCCCTTGTCGATCACGCCGACGCGATCGGCCATCTCCTCGGCCTCCTCGATGTAATGCGTGGTGAGGATGATCGTGGTGCCCTTCTGGCGGAGCCGGTGGACCAGCTTCCACATGTCGCGGCGCAGCGCGACATCGACGCCGGCGGTGGGCTCGTCGAGGAACAGCACGTCGGGTTCGTGGCTAAGCGCCTTGGCGATCAGCACGCGGCGTTTCATCCCGCCCGACAGCTCGCGGATCCGCGCGTTGCGTTTGTCCCACAAGGACAGGTCGCGCAGGACTTGTTCGATATAGCTGTCGTGTCCGGGCTTGCCGAACAGCCGACGACTATAGCGGACGCTCGCCAGCACCGTTTCGAACATGTCGACCGAAAGTTCCTGCGGCACCAGCCCGATCACGCTGCGCGCGGCGCGGAAGTCGTGGATCGCGTCGTGCCCCATCACCGTGATCGTGCCGGTCGATGGCGTGACGATGCCGCAGATGATGCTGATGAGCGTGGTCTTGCCCGCGCCGTTGGGCCCGAGCAGCGCGAAGATTTCGCCTTTGGCGATATCGAGATCGACGGGATCGAGCGCGCGGTGGCCCGAGGCGTAGGTTTTCGAAACGCCCCGGACAGACAGGATCGGTTGCATGTGCTTCCCCTTGTGGCGGCGCAAATAGGGATGACCGCGCGGCACCGCAACGGCGCGTGCGTTGACGCGGCTCGTCCCGGCAATGCCACATCACAAAGGGTTAACGATTTTTCCGTGGCATCCTGTGGTGCATCGCGACGTTGGGCCGCGACGCAACGTCTTTGAAATGGGGGCAACAATGACTTTGGAAGACATGATCGACCTGGCGCGTCGCTCGCGCGAATGCGCCGAACGCGCGCAGCGGGAAGCGGCGTTCTGGCAGCGGATGATCGATCAGCGGATGCACGCCGGAAGCGCGCAGGCCGAGCATGAAGCCGTGTCCGCCTATCGCTAGGAGCAGGTCAGCTCTTGGCCCGCGCCTGCGCCACCAGCTTCTGCAATTCATCCAGCGGCAGCGCGGAGGACACGACGTGGTTGCCGATCACCCAGCTCGGCGTACCGGTAAGCCCCAATTGGCGGGCGATACCCATGTTCGCCGCGATTTCGGCATCGGCCGTGGGGGCGAATGCCGCCGCTCGCGCGGGATCGACGCCCGCGACCTTCGCCGCCGCCGCGATCGAGCGATCGGTAACGGGGCCGCCCGCATAAAGCGCATCATGGAAAGGCTTGAATTTGCCCTGCTCGGCGGCGGCGAGGCTCATGCGCGCCGCGCTCGCGCTCGAATCCGCGAGCACCGGAAATTCGCGGAACACGATGCGCAACTTGGGATCGCTCGCCAGCAACTGCGCGATCGCTGGAAGGCTCGCGCGGCAATAGCCGCAATTATAGTCGTAATATTCGACGATGGTCAGGTCGGGATGCGCGCTCCCCGCCCAAGCGCTGCCGAACGGCTCCAGGATCGCCGCGCGATTGTCGGCGATCGTCCTGGCATGCTGCTTGTCGCGGAGCGCATCCATCGCATCGGGCAACACTTCGGGGTGTGCGAGCAGATAGTCGTGCACGACCTGCTCGATCTGCGAGCGATCACCCAGAGGTGCGAAATGGCCGCTGCCCCAGAGCATCGCGCCGGCGCCAAGCACGGCGCCGAGCAGCGCGGAAAGCGGTATCGTCAATCGGCTCATCGGCGTTTCTTGTACTTTTCAGGATTGTCTTGAATCTCGTTCATCGATGTCATCGCGATGTCCTGTGCGCGAATCCAGTCGATGCTGTTGGGCGGAAGCCCGGCCAGCGCCGCTTTCGCGCTATAGGCGGCGCGCGGGATGTCGCCGGTCAGGCTCGCTTGCTCGGCCGTGGCGAGCATCGCGCGCGGCGCGTCACCCGACAGCTCATACGCAGTGCCGAGTTGATACCAGGCGAACGGGTTGTCATCGTCACGCGCAACCGCCGAGCGAAGCACTTTCACCGCCTCGGGATAATTCGCCTTGTCCTCAGTGGCGATCAGCGCATGGCCGAACGTGGTCGCGATCAACGGCGCGGTTCGCGTCAGGTCGGTCGCCTCGCGCAGCGGCGCCAGCGCTTCGCGCGGCTTGCCCGCTTCGAGGAGAATCTGGCCGCGCACTTCGAGGAAGTAGGGATCGTGCGGCTTGATCGCGAGCAGCGCCTTGGTTTCGGCATCGGCTTTGTCGGGATAGCCGGCTTTGTGCCACGCATAGGCACGCGCATAATGGCCGTATTCGGAGGTGTCGCTCGCCGGGTAGATGTTGAGCGTGGTCTTGGGATCGGCGACATAGCCGGTCAGCTTCGCCTTCACCCGCTTGAAACGTTCCTCGAGATCGGGGTCGAGCGGCTTGTTGTAGGCGGGTGATGCGGTCACGTCGGCGGTCAGCGTGACGATGCGTTCGCCGCTCAACGGGTGGCTTTGCGCAAACGGATCTATATTCTGCAGTCCGACCGCATATTCCTGGCTCTGCAACTTCTTGAAGAAGGTGAGCATGCCCTTGCCGCTGATCCCCGCCTGGCGGAGAAACTTGGCGCCGGTCGCATCGGCGGTCGATTCCTGGACGCGGCTGAACGCGGCTGCCTTGTAACCAGCCGCGGTCTGTCCGGCAGCGAGGATCCCCGCGCCCGCGTCGCCCGCCCCGGCCGCCATGGCGGCGACGCCGAGCACGAGGCTGAGGATCGAGATACCGAGCGCGGGGCGATAACCCGCGTCGGCGAGCACGACATGCCCGTCGGCGATATGCCCGAGTTCGTGCGCGATCACGCCCTGAACCTGGTTGGCGTTGTCGGCGGCGGCGATCAGGCCCGAATGGACATAGACGGTCTGGCCGCCGATGACGAACGCGTTGATCGAATCGTCGTTGATAAGGATCACCTTGACGGTGTTTGGCGACAGTCCGGCGGCGAGGATCAGCGGCCGCGACATGTCGTTGAACAGCGCCTCGGTCTCGGCGTCGCGCAGGATCGATTGCGCGGCGGCGGGCTGTGCGCACAGGAGCAGCGCGGCGGCGAGGCCGGCGAAGAGGCGTTTCACTCGAAGCATAAATCGGCTCGGCGCTCCCTGCTCGGCGTGGCGTGAACCCACGGTGAAGCGGTTCCGGCGGAGCCTGCCATCAGACAAGCTCCGCCGGGTCCGGTCACGCGCCGAAGGTGCGCTGCCACCAGCCGCGACGCGGCGAGCCGGCCTCGCCCGGATCAGGATCGATCGCGGTCGTGGCCTCGGGCTGCGGCTCGGACGCGACAGCCGCCTCAGACGCGGGCTGCGCGGCGGCGGGAGTGGCCTCTTCCACGCCCTCGCCTGCTTCGGCCTTGCGGCGCGGGGCACGGCGCTTCTTGGGCTTGGCTTCTTCCTCTACCGCCGGTGCCTCGGCCGCAGCGGCTTCGGCCGCAGCGATCTCGGCCTTGGTGCGGCGCTTGCGCTTGGGCTTCTCGGTCTCGACGACGGGGGCTTCCGCCTCGGCCACCGGCGCCGGTTCGGCCGGAGTCTCGGCATCGGCAGCAGCCTTGCGGCGACGGCCCTTCTTCTTGGGCGCCTCCTCAACGGCTTCCGCCTCCACAGGCGCCTCGGCGGGGGTGACCGCCTCCGCATCCGCCGCATAATCGGCGAGCGCCTCGGCCTCGATCGAGCCTTCCTCTACGCCCTCCAGCAGCGTGCCGGCAGGCGCCTCGTTCCCCGATGCGTCGGCCGACGTGGCGGCTTCGCCCTCACCGCGACGGCCACCGCGACGGCCACGACGGCCCCGGCGGCGGCGGCCTTCACCGCCCTCGCCGGCGTCGGCCGCGGCGACTTCGACCGGAGCCACATCGGCCTCGCTCGCGTACGCCTCGGTCGCAGCCGCTTCCACGGCTTCGTCCTGCTCACCCTCGGCCTGCTCGCCCTCGGGACGATTGCGACCGCGACGGCCACGACGACGACGACGACGACCACGCGCATCGCCTTCAGCGCGCGGCTCACCGGAGCGGGGACGCTCTTCGGTGTCTTCGCCTTCCTCGGCGTCGATCTCATCCTCGGCCTCGACCTCGTCCTCCTCGGGATATTCCTCCTCATCGACCTCGATGATCGGCGCGTCGAAACGCGGCGGGTGCTCGGGCGGCGGACCGGACGCCTCGACCGTCATACGCGCGCCCTCCTGCTCGCCATCGGGGATCACCTCGATCGTGACGCCGTAGCGATCCTCGATCTCGGCGAGCTCCGCGCGCTTGCGGTTGAGCATGTAATATGCCGCTTCCTGGCTCGCGCGCAGCGTCAACTGCGACCCGCGACCGCGTGCGGCCTCGTCTTCGAGCAGGCGCAGCGCCGACAACCCCGCCGAGGAGGCGGTGCGGACGAACCCGGTGCCTTCGCAATGCGGGCACGGGCGTGTCGAGGCTTCGAGGACGCCGGTGCGCAGCCGCTGGCGGCTCATTTCCATCAGCCCGAACGACGAGATGCGTCCGACCTGGATGCGCGCACGGTCGTTCTTGAGCGCCTCCTTCATCGCCTTCTCGACCTTCCGAACGTTGGACGAATGGTCCATGTCGATGAAGTCGATGACGACGAGGCCCGCCATGTCGCGCAAGCGCAACTGGCGCGCGATCTCCGTCGCGGCCTCAAGGTTGGTCGCGGTCGCGGTCTGCTCGATATTGTGCTCGCGCGTCGAGCGGCCGGAGTTGATGTCGATCGAGACGAGCGCCTCGGTCGGATTGATGACGAGATAGCCGCCCGATTTGAGCTGAACGACCGGGTGGTACATCGCCGAAAGCTGATCCTCGACGCCCGCGCGCTGGAACAGCGGCACGGGATCGGAATAGTGCCGCACCTTGCGGGCATGGCTCGGCATCAGGAGCTTCATGAACTCCCTGGCCTGACGATAGCCCTCGTCGCCCTCGACGATCACTTCTTCGATCTCGCGATTGTAGATGTCGCGGATCGCGCGCTTCATCAGATCGCTGTCGGCATAGACGAGCGCGGGCGCCGACGATTGCAACGTCGTCTCGCGAATGCCGTCCCACAGCCGAGCGAGATAATCGAAGTCACGCTTGATCTCGACCTTGGTGCGCTGAAGCCCGGCGGTGCGGACGATGCACCCCATCGAGGGCGGCAACGTCAACTCGGCCATGATCGACTTGAGCCGCTTGCGGTCGCCCGCGTTCGAGATCTTCCGCGAAATGCCACCGCCGTGCGACGTGTTGGGCATCAGCACGCAATAGCGGCCGGCGAGCGAGAGATAGGTGGTGAGCGCCGCACCCTTGTTGCCACGCTCTTCCTTGACGACCTGCACCAGCAGCACCTGCCGCCGGCGGATCACGTCCTGGATCTTGTAGCGGCGGCGCAGGTTCATGCGGCGTTCGCGCAGATCCTCGACGGCATCGTCCGACTGGCTCTTCCCCCGGCTGCGACGGCGGCCGCTTTCCTCGGCGGCGGCTTCGGCATCGACGCCGCCGTCGTCCTCGAAGCGTTCGACCGAATCCTCGTCGATCTCCTGATCGTCGGCTTCGTGATCGCCGTCTTCGTAATCGTCGTCCTCGGCGTCCTGCTGGGCGCGCAAGGCGGCTTCCTGCGCGGCATGCTCGGCCTCTTCGCGCAGCAGCGCCTCGCGGTCTTCGCGGGGAATCTGGTAGTAATCGGGGTGGATTTCGCTGAAGGCCAGGAAGCCATGGCGATTGCCGCCGTAATCGACGAACGCCGCCTGCAGCGACGGTTCGACCCGGGTTACCTTGGCGAGATAGATATTCCCCTTGAGCTGCTTGCGCTCGGCAGATTCGAAATCAAACTCTTCGATTCGGTTCCCTTTGACGACAGCCACCCGGGTTTCTTCCCGGTGGCGTGCGTCGATCAGCATACGCGTGGTCATTTATTGTTCTCCGGGCGCGCGGGCCACGGCCGTACAGGGCGTTCCGCGCGCGATCATGACGCGGCGCGTGCCGGGCGGAAAACGCGCCCGGCCGGTGGCCGCAATGGGTTTCGAAAATCGCCTCTGCTCGCATCGCACGCCCGAGCGCTTGGCCCACGGCACCCCGCGCGCTCGCGAAGCCGCCGGCAAAAGCCGGTCGGCGCGAACTTGTGGAGAAATGCATCATGCGAACGTCAACCTGAAAGGCCGCCGCAAACCATGCGGGCGACCGGATCGACCGAACAGCGCCAAGACAGGCGCTTTCCGGTGCTTGTGCATGCGTAGCATCCCAAAACGCGCGCAGCAACCAGCACATTTCGGCCGCGGTATCGCAGCAAGGCCCTGGTAAACGCAGCGTTAACCTTACCGTTTCATTGTGGGGTGACGCGTCGATGGCAGGACGGTCGCAGTAATCGCGTAACCACGGGGATTTTCCCACGATGCCTTTTCGCTGGACCGGCCGCGTACAGACGCGGCATTACGCTCGCGTGTTGGTCATCCTCGCCTTGCTGGCCTGCTGGTTAGCCGGCGCCCCGGGCTGGGCCGCGACGGTGCAGCGGGTCGATGTGCACCGCGACAGGATCGTCCTACACTTCGATCGCGGCGTGGCGGATGCTTCGGCCTACCTGCTCGCGCGGCCGCGACGGATCGCCGTCGATGTCGCTGGCGCGGTGCCGGGCCGCCCGGTTAACGGAAACGGCGTTGTGACGGCGGTGCGCCAAAGCCGCCACGGCGCGAGCGGCCTTCGTATCTTGCTCGATCTCGCCCGTCCCGCCGTAATCCGCGAGGGTAGTTTGGGCGATGACGGCCGCGACCTGACGATCGCACTGCGTACCGTCGATGACGCGGCCTTCGCGCGCGCCGCCAACGAGGGACGTGTTCGGTTCCTGTCGCCGATGCCCTTCGGCGCGGCGCGGCCGGCGGCCCGGAAGTACCAGGTCGCCGTGCCGATCCCGACATCGAGCCGCAAGCTCCGCCTGCCACGCATCTACGGCGATGACGAAAGCCGCCCGCTGGTGGTGATCGACGCCGGCCACGGGGGCCAAGACCCTGGCGCGATCGCGCCGAGCGACGGCCGTCGCGAGAAGGACGTGACGCTGCGCATCGCCAAGGCGATCCGCGACGAACTGGTCGAATCGGGCCGGGTGCGTGTCGCGCTCACGCGCGAAGACGACCGCTTCATCGTCCTGCAGGAGCGGTTCGGAATCGCGCGGAAGCTCCACGCCAGCCTGTTCATCTCGATCCACTGCGACAGCGTCGGCTCGGGCGACGCAAGCGGCGCGTCGGTGTACACGCTGTCCGAGGTCGCGTCCGACAAGGAGTCCGCCCGGCTGGCCGCGCGCGAGAACAAGGCCGATATCATCGCCGGCGTGAACCTTGCCTCGACCTCGGCGGACATCTCCTCGATCCTGATCGACCTGACGCAACGCGAGACGATGAACTCATCGGCGAGTTTCGCACGCCTGCTCGGCCGCGAAGCGCAGCCGCTGGTGCCGATGAAGCCGAACTTCCACCGTATGGCCTCGCTGATGGTGTTGAAGGCGCCCGACATGCCCTCGATCCTGTTCGAGACCGGCTATATCTCGAACCCGCGCGACGCCGACTTCATCGATTCCGACGCGGGCCGCCACGCGATCGCGGAGAGCGTGCGGCGCGCGGTGGATGTGCATTTTGCACGGCGGCTGGCTTCCACCCGCTAACACGCACATTTCACCGCCAAGGCTGGCAACGCGCGTGAAACTTGCTAGAGCCTGCCCCGGATATGGCCGACGATGATTCCAGCGTGAACTTCCGCCTGCGTCGCGAGGCGGACGGACTGCGGGGGCTTGCGAGCCGCATTTGGGGCAGGTGGTGGGTGAAGCTGCTGCTCGTCCTCGGTGTGCTGGCGGCGATCGCCTACGCCGCCTTCTTCGCGTTCTTCGCCCGCGATCTGCCCTCGGTCGACAAGCTCCGCGTCTATGAGCCGCCGCTGCCGACCAACGTGCGCGCGATCGACGGCCTGCCGATCCACTCCTACGCGCGCGAGCGCCGCGTCGAGCTGAGTTATAACGAATATCCGCCGCTGCTGGTGCGCGCCTTCCTCGCCGCAGAGGACAAGACCTTCTTCGAGCATCACGGCGTCGATTATGCCGGCATCGCCTCGGCCCTGTGGGACAATCTCGTCCGCAACAAGCGCGCCCGCGGCGCATCGACGATCACGCAGCAGGTCGCCAAAAACCTGCTGATCGGCAATGAGCACAGCTATAGCCGCAAGCTCAAGGAGGCGATCCTCGCCTACCGCATCGAGGATTCGCTAACCAAGCCGCAGATCCTCGAACTCTACCTCAATCAGATCGCGCTGGGCCGGAACGCTTTCGGCGTCGCCGCAGCGAGCTACGCCTATTTCGGCAAGGATCTGAACGAGCTTGACCTCGCGCAATGCGCCTATCTGGCGATACTGCCGAAAGGCCCGTCCAACTACGATCCCGACCGTCATGCCGAACGCGCACTCGCCCGGCGGCATTATGTGCTCGCCGAGATGCTCAAGAACGGCTTCATCAGCCAGAGCCAATATGCGCAGGCGGATGCCGAGCCGCTAGGCACCGTGCCGCGCCAGACGCCGAAGACCGAGATCGCCGGCACGGGCTATTTCGTCGAGGAAGTGCGCCGGCAATTGATCGACAAGTTCGGCGAGGATGGCAACGCCGGGCCCTATAGTGTCTATGCGGGCGGGCTTTGGGTGCGCACCTCGCTCGACCAGCGCATCCAGGATTACGCGCAAACCGCGCTGCGTAACGGCTTGCTCCGCTACGACCGCGGGCGCGGCTGGGCCGGGCCGCTCGGCCATGCCGAAATCACCGACGACAATTGGCTACCTGCGCTGCTCAACACCAACATCGGTCTCGATTATCAGGACTGGCGTGCCGCGATCGTCACGGCAGTGGATGGCAGTTCGGCGACGCTAGGCTTCTCCAACGGCGAAACCGGTACGATGCCGCGCTGGGCGGCGCAAATGCCGGTGCGCGGACAAGGCGGCACCGCCTTCGCCGCGATCAAGCGGGGCGACATCCTCGCGGTCGCGCCCGAGGGCGGCCAGTTCGCGCTGCGCGCCGTGCCCAAGATCTCGGGTGCGTTCGTCGTCGAGGAACCCTCGACCGGGCGTGTGTTGGCGATGCAGGGCGGGTTCGATTTCCGCCTCCAGGCGTTCAACCGCGCGACGCAGGCGCTGCGCCAACCGGGATCGACGATCAAGCCGATCGTCTATTCCGCCGCGCTGGAGAACGGCATGACGCCGGCTTCGATCATCATCGATGGGCCGTTCTGCGTCTTCCAGGGGGCGCGTCTTGGCCAGAAATGCTTCAGGAACTTCGGCGGCAGCGCGGGCTCTGGCCCGCATACGATGCGCTGGGGCATCGAACAGTCGCGGAACCTGATGACGGTGCGCGCCGCCGCGCAGACCGGCATGCCCAAGGTCGTCGGCCTGATGGACCGGATCGGGGTCGGCAAATATCCGCCCTATCTTTCGTTCGCGCTCGGCGCGGGCGAGACGACGGTCGCGCGCATGGTCAACGCCTACACGATTCTGGAAAATCACGGCCAAGCGCATCAGGGCACGCTGATCGACTACGTACAGGATCGGCACGGCAAGGTGATCTGGCCCGAGAATTGGCACGCCTGCGAGAGCTGCAACGCGCCCGATTGGAACGGCAAGGCGATGCCGCGTCCGGTGAACCGCGGCAAGCAGGTCGTCAACGCGATGACGGCCTATCAGATGATCCACATTACCGAGGGCGTGATCCAGCGCGGCACCGCCGTCGTGCTGCGCGATCTCGACCGGCCGATGTTCGGAAAGACCGGCACCAATTCGGGGCCGACCGACGTTTGGTTCATCGGCGGCACGCCGCAGATGATCGGCGGTCTCTACATCGGCTATGACACGCCGCATGGCTTGGGCGGATATGCGCAAGGCGGCACGCTCGCCGCGCCGATCTTCAAGGAATTCGCGCTCAAGGCGTATGAAGGACTGCCCAAGCTGCCGTTCCGCGCGCCGCCGGGTATCCGCATGGTCCGGATCGATCGCGCGTCGGGCAAGCCCGTCTATGGCACCTGGCCGACTGCCGACCCCAAGGCGTCGGTGATCTGGGAAGCGTTCAAGCCCGAGAGCGAGCCGCGGCGCGTCTTCCACCGCCAGACGCCCGAAGAAGCCGCTGCAGCCGCAGCCGCAGCGGCGGCCGCCCGTGCGCAAGCAGCCCAGGCCGCGCAGGCGGACGAGCGCAAGGACAGCGACTTCTTGCAAAAGCAGGGCGGAATCTACTAGCGGATGATCCGTCGCCCCGGCGAAGGCCGGGGCCACTGCGTTTGGTTCGACACGCGCGCCATACTACATAACGGCCCCGGCCTCCGCCGGGCCGACGTTCGTTTCTGGAGTACCCACCATGCGCGCCGAAGCGCAGGCACATATCGATTCGATCAAGGACTCGCTCGCGCTGCTCCGCCGCTTCCTCGACTGGGACCGCGCTTTGCGCCGGCTCGACGAACTCAACGCGCGTGTCGAGGATCCGACCTTGTGGAACGACGCCAAGGCCGCGCAGGACGTAATGCGCGAACGCCGCCGGCTCGACGAGGCGATCACCGCCACGCGCGCGATCGAGACCGAACTCAGCGACACCGCCGAACTGATCGAGATGGCCGAAGCCGAGGGCGATACCGAGATGGAAAACGAGGGCGTCGCCGCGCTCGCCGCCCTTTCCAAGCGCGCAGCCGAGGACAAGGTGAAGGCGCTGCTCGCCGGTGAGGCGGACGGCAACGACACTTATGTCGAGGTCAACGCGGGCGCGGGCGGCACCGAGAGCCAGGATTGGGCGGGCATGCTCCAACGCATGTACACGCGCTGGGCCGAACGCCACGGCCTCAAAGTGGAGCTGGTCGATCAGCATTCGGGCGAACAGGCCGGCATCAAGTCGGCCACGTTGCTGCTCAAGGGCGAGAACGCTTATGGCTATGCCAAGACCGAGAGCGGCGTGCATCGCCTCGTCCGCATCAGCCCGTATGACAGCGCCGCGCGGCGCCACACCTCGTTCGCGAGCGTGTGGGTCTATCCGGTGATCGACGACAATATCGAAGTCAATTACAACGAGAGCGACCTTCGCATCGACACCTACCGCGCCTCCGGCGCGGGTGGGCAGCACATCAACACGACCGATTCGGCGGTGCGCATCACGCACATTCCGACTGGAATCGTTGTGCAGTGCCAGAACCAGCGCTCGCAGCACAAGAACAAGGCCGAGGCGTACAACCAGCTTCGCGCCAAGCTCTACGAGCGCGAGTTGCAAATCCGCGAGGCGGCGGCCAACGCGGAGAACGCCAGCAAGACCGATATCGGCTGGGGTCACCAGATCCGTTCCTACGTGTTGCAGCCCTATCAGTTGGTGAAGGACTTGCGCACCGGCGTGACCTCGACCAGCCCCTCCGACGTGCTCGACGGCGATCTCGACTCGTTCATGGCTGCGGCGCTTTCGCAGCGCGTCACCGGCGAGACGGTCGAGGTGGAAGACGTCGATTGATGGTGCCGAAGGGCCGTATCGCGGGCGCAGGTTTGGCGTTGCTCGCACTCGCCGCCTGCGGCCCGGCGACGAAGCAGCAGACGGAGGGCCCCTTCCCCGCCGCGGACCGCCCGGTCGCCCGGATCGTGTCTCCGCGCTGGTCGACCGAGCGGGACCGTGACAGCCGCGCCGAAGCGCAGCAGGTGATGACGAAATCGGGCATCAAGCCCGGCATGACCGTGGCCGACCTCGGCGCGGGCGAGGGCTATTACACGATCCGCCTCGCCGCGCGCGTCGGCAAGGAAGGCCGCGTACTGGCCGAGGATATCGTCGCGAGCATCCACGATGCGCTGGCGGAACGCGTCGCGCGTGACCGTCTCGACAACGTCAGCGTACGCCTGGGTACGCCCGCCGATCCCAAACTGCCGGCGCGCAGCTTCGATCGCGTGCTGATGATCCATATGTATCACGAGATCGGACAGCCATACGAATTCCTCTGGCGCATGCGCCCGTCACTCAAGCCTGATGGCCTCGTGGTGGTGCTCGACGCGGATCGTCCGACCCAGAGCCACGGCACCCCGCCCGCGCTGTTGAAATGCGAATTCGCGGCGGTGGGCTACGTGCAGGTCGCGCGGGAGAACATGCCGTCAGCCGGCGGGTATCTCGCGATGTTCAAAGCGGTGGGCCCCCGCCCCGACCCCAAAACAATCAAGGCTTGCGTAAATCGATAGGATGCTCGCCCTTGGAGCCGGAGCCGGAGGCGATCACAGCAGGCCGATCCGCCGGAAGCTCGCCGTCTCGCCCGCTGCGAGTACCAGATGGTCGATCAGCCGCACGCCCACGCCGTCCAGCGCCCGCGCTAGCCGGCGTGTGAACACGCGATCGCCTTCGCTGGGTGTCGGATCGCCGCTCGGGTGATTGTGCGCCATCACCACGCCTGCCGCATCGAAGGCCAGCGCATCCCCCACGATCATGCGAATCGGCAACTCGACCATGTCCGTCTCGTTCGATGGCCGAGTGCGTATCCCGAGCAACCGCCATTCGGGATCGACATAGGCGGACATCGCCACCTCGACAGGGAGATCGCGGATCGGGGCGAACAGCGCGATCGCGACATGCTCGGCGTCGAGCCTGCGGAACGGCGCGCCCGGCGGCACATTGGGGGTCGATGGAGGCTCCACGTCTTTGATGATGCCGTGTTCAGCGGCGCGTGGAAGAACACCCGTCCATTTTAGAGCCAATCCACATCGGCGGTGACGCGCGCGGCGCCGCGCGCTAGACCGCGCCGATGCAGCAATATCTCGATTTGATGAGGCGAGTCCTCGATACGGGCGCCGAGCAGATGGACCGCACCGGCACCGGCACACTATCGGTGTTCGGGCATCAGATGCGCTTCGATCTCGCGCAGGGTTTTCCCGTGCTCACCACCAAGAAGCTGCATCTGCGCTCGATCATCGTCGAATTGCTGTGGTTCCTGCGTGGCGACACCAACGTCCAGTGGCTACGCGAGCGCAACGTCAGCATCTGGGACGAATGGGCCGACGCGAACGGTGACCTCGGGCCGGTCTATGGCAAGCAATGGCGGGACTGGGCGACAACCGACGGCCGCCATATCGACCAGATCGTCGAACTGATCGAGCAGATCAAGACGAACCCCGGTTCCCGCCGCCAGATCGTCACCGCCTGGAACCCCGGAGACCTGCACGCGATGGCGCTCGCGCCGTGTCATTGCCTGTTTCAGACCTATGTCGCGAACGGGCGGCTTTCGCTGCAACTCTATCAGCGCTCCGCCGATATCTTCCTGGGAGTACCGTTCAACATCGCGAGCTATGCGCTGCTGACCCACCTGCTCGCGCAGCAGTGCGGGCTGGCGGTGGGCGAGTTCATCTGGACGGGGGGCGACTGCCACTTATACTCCAATCATCTCGACCAGGCCCGCGAGCAACTGACGCGCACGCCAGGGCCGCTGCCGCGCCTCGAAATTCAACGCCGACCACCCTCGATCGACGGTTACGAGTTCGAGGATTTCGTGCTGCGCGATTATGTCGCGCAGCCGCATATCAAGGCTCCGGTGGCGGTGTGATAACGCTGGTTTTCGCCTCCGCGCAGAACGGCGTGATAGGCTGCGATGGCCAACTCCCGTGGCATCTGCCCGCCGACCTCAAGCGCTTCAAGGCGCTGACATTGGGCAAGCCTATGATCATGGGACGGAAGACCTTCGAGAGCTTCCCCGCGCCGCTGCCGGGGCGCCGACATATCGTGCTGACGCGCGATGCCGGGTGGTCCGCGCCGGGCGCCGAAGTCGCCCACACGATCGAACAGGCGCTGGCAATGGCCGGCGATGACGCTTCGGTGATCGGCGGCGCGGAAATCTTACGATTGTTCGAGGAACGGGCCGATCGCGCCGAGGTCACGACGATCTGGCGCGTGTACGACGGCGATACTCGTTTTCGGCTCGATCAGGCGCTGTGGCAGGATGCGCCAGCCGAATATTATGAGGCCGAAGGTGACCGCCCCGCCTACAGCTTCTTCACCCTTGCGCGGCGCCGCTGACGCGATGCCTGCGCGACCCCACTGGCGCGCCTCGCCCCGCCCCCTTATAGCCCGCCGGCATGGAGCGGCTTGACGGCAGCTCGGTGCTGCCGGCGGCTCTGCGCGGCGGCATCGTGGCGCTTGGGAATTTCGACGGGTTCCATCTGGGGCACCAGGCCGTGGTCGGCCGAGCGATCGCGCGCGCCCGCGCCGAGGGGCGGCCCGCTTTGGTCGCGACGTTCGATCCGCATCCGGTGCGGTATTTCAAGCCGGACGCCGCGCCGTTCCGCCTCACCACTCTCGATCAGCGCCAGCGGCTGTTCGCCGAGGCTGGCGCCGATGCGATGATCGTCTTCCGCTTCGACGCGGCACTTGCCGCGCTGGGCGCGCAAGGGTTCGTCGAACAGCGACTGATCGCGACGATCGGGCTTGGCGGCGCGGTGACGGGCGAAGATTTCACTTTCGGCAAGGCCCGTAGCGGCAATATCGAAGTGCTGGCCGACCTTGGGCGCCATCACGGCTTCTCGGTGGAGGCGGTTGCGCCGGTGACGCTCGATGGCGAACCGGTCTCGTCGAGCCGCATCCGCGCGGCGCTGACCAGTGCCGATCCGCGCGGCGCGGCGCGTTTGCTCACCCGGCCGTTCACGATCGAGGGCGAAGTGATGCACGGCGCCAAGCTGGGCCGCACGATCGGCTTTCCCACCGCCAATCTCGACATGGGCAAATACTTGCGACCGAGCTACGGGATTTACGCCGTGCGCGGACGGCTGCCCGATGGCCGCGTGCTCAATGGTGCGGCGAACCTTGGCGTGCGACCAAGTTTCGATCCGCCCAAGGAACTGCTCGAACCCTATTTCTTCGACTTCTCCGGCGATCTCTATGGGCAGAGGATCGCGGTCGAACTGATCGAATTCATCCGCGCCGAGGCCAAGTACGATACCCTCGAAGCGCTCACCGCCGCGATCGCCGCCGATTGCGACGCGGCGCGCGCGGTGCTCGCCCGCGGCTGATCGCGATTTTGTTCGCGGGCCATGAAACCCCCGTGCCCCAGGAACGTTCCGGCTCCGCACCAATCCGTGTCCGTGCCGTGAAGCGGTAACACAGGTGCGACATCATCGGCACGGGGCAGGCATCATCCAAGGAGACGCATCATGACGACCCGTTCCGGTTCCGCACGCTACGAAGGCTTTGGCAAGGACGGCAAAGGCCATGTCTCGACCCAGTCGGGGGTACTGTCCGATTCGCCCTACAGCTTCACCACCCGGTTCGGCGAAGAACCCGGAACCAACCCGGAAGAGCTGATCGCCGCCGCACACGCGAGCTGTTTCACGATGGCGCTCAGCTTCGCGCTGGCGCAAGCGGGCTATAGCGCGGGCACGCTGGAGACGACCGCGAAGGTGACGGTGGTGCAGGCCGATGGCGGATTCAAGATCACCCGCTCGGACCTCGCGCTCACCGCGACGATCGACGGAATCGAGCCGGGCCAGTTCGAGAGCATCGCGGCGGACGCCAAGGCGAACTGCCCGGTCTCCAAGGTGCTCAATGCCGAGATCGCGCTGACGCATACGCTCAACGGCTGAACGCCTCGGACAAAGGTTGCGTGAACGGAACGTTGTCTGCCGTTCACGCAACCTCCGTCCGGCGCCGTGGTTGTGGGTTCATGGAACGAAAGGATACCGACATGCGCAAGCTGATTATCGCCGCCGTCGCGGCGCTGACGCTGGTTCCGGCGATCCCGGCCACGGCGCAGGACCGCCAATGGGATCATGGTCACCAGCGCCAGGACGACCGTCGCGGCCATGATGATCGCGGTCGCGGCGACTGGCATGGTGATCGCGATCGCGGCCCCGGTCGCGGGGATCGGGCCGGCTGGCGTGGCGACAACCGCGACTGGCGCCGGTTTCGCGGCTACGACTATAACCGTCCCGAGCCGGGCCAGCGCTTCTATTACGCCGATCGCTATTACCGCGACGGCAGCTACTATCAGCCGCGCCGGCTCGGCCGGTATGACCGCATCTACCGTGGCAGCAACGGCCGCTATTACTGCCGCCGCTCGGACGGTACGACCGGCCTGATCGTGGGCGGCATCGCCGGTGGACTGCTCGGCAACGCGCTGTCGAACGGCCGGTCGAGCACGCTTGGTACATTGCTCGGCGTCGCCGGCGGCGCGGCGCTCGGCACCTCGATCGATCGCGGTCAGGTGGTCTGCCGCTAAGCGCGCCGCACCACCGGCCAAGCGGAAGGCCCGGCGAGCGATCGCCGGGCCTTTCGTTTCAGAACAGCCCGCCGCCGATCATGAGACGCAGCGCGCAGAACACGATAAGCACGATATTGAGATTGCGTCCCGAGCGGTGCGACGAAAGCATTCCGAGCACCAGCCCGAACAGCGCCAGCGGGATCAACAGCCAGTTGAACCAGCCGAAAAACGGGATGAACCCGATGATCGCACCGAAAAAGACGAGCACGCCGACGAAGATCGAGAGCAGGTTGAGCATGATCGGCACGATGGCTTCACCCGCGCCGCAACGCAAGCGCGTGAGTCTTGGTTACGGGGGATTTGACGCGTTAACCGCGATTGCGCGTTCAGTCTTAACCGAAAATACGTCATGCGCGCGCAGTGTCCTCCGCGGACGATGTCGGGAGTGTGGAATGCGGTGTAACCGGTTGATCGCCATCATCGCGCTTGCGCTGGCGACCGTAGGCTGCGGCGCACGCACCGCTCAGCGGAGCGAGCTCGATTCGCTCGACAATCAGCTCGCCGACTCCGGCAGCGGCAATGGTCGCGATCCGGCGATGATGGCGGCGCTGCACGATCAGATCATGGTCGATCCCGCGCTCGCGCAACAGGCGAACGACAATGCCGTGCGCCCGCCAAGCCAACCTTATTCGGGTGCGATCCCCGCCGACACCGTCGCGGCCGCCGCGAACGGCGCCAGCGGCAGAGGCGCTGACACCAGCGAGACGCTCAAATCCGCGCCGGCACCCAAGGCCGACGGATCGTGCCCGCAATGCGAAGCGGCGCGCCAGTCGCTGACGCTCGGCGCGCTGGCATCGCGCCAGAAGGACAAGCGCACCGCGAGCTGCGCAGGTGGGATGCGCTATTCGGCGCGCTGGGCGACACGGCTGCCGCCCGACCTGCCGCTGTACCCGGACGCCCGCGTCAGCGAGGCGGCGGGCGCCTCGGATAATGGATGCGCGCTCCGCGCCGTCAGCTTCGCCACCGCAGCGCCGCTTCAGCGGGTGATCGACTGGTATTATACCCGCGCCTCGGGGGCGGGGTTTGCCGCCGAGCATGAAGTCGATGGCGGCCAGCATGTGTTGGGCGGCACGCGCGGCCGCGATGGTGCCGCCTTCGCGCTGTTCCTCACGGCGCGACGCGATGGCGGGACCGAGGTCGATCTGGTTGCGAACAACGGCAGCTAGGCCAGGCACCGCATCCACCACACCGGTTCTCTTTCCGCCCAAACCGCGCTAACGGGCGGCATGACACAATTTTTTCTCGTCTTTACGGGCGGCGCGATCGGCAGCGTAGGTCGGTGGCAGATTGGCCGTTGGATGACGGCACTGTTCGGGCCGGGGTTTCCATATGGCACGCTGGCCGCCAATGTGATCGGCGGCTTCGCCATGGGCATCGTCGTCGCGACGTTGACCCGGCTGACGGTGCCGGTCGACAATCTGCGCCTGTTCCTCGCGACCGGTGTGCTCGGCGGCTTCACCACCTTTTCCACCTTCTCGCTCGACACGGTCACGATGATCCAGCGCGGCGATCTGGCAACGGCGCTCGGCTACGCCTCGGTATCGGTGATCGGCTCGATGCTGGCGCTGTTCGCCGGGTTCTATCTCGTGCGAGCGCTCGCATGAGCGAGGTCCGCAAGGGCGAGGCCGACGTTCGCAGCTTCCGCGTCGAGGCCGACGACGACGGGATTCGGCTCGACCGCTGGTTCAAGCGGCATCTGCCCGATACGAGTTTCACGACCGTCGCAAAATGGGCGCGCACCGGGCAGCTTCGTGTCGATGGTGCGCGCGCGACGCCAGGCGACCGCATCACCACCGGCCAGACGATCCGCGTACCGCCGGCGGAACCGATCCGCGCCGACGCACCACAGAAGCGCGAGCGCCCGCCGCTGAGCGAGGACGAGATCGCCTTCGCGCGTGAACTGGTCATCTACCGCGATGCGCAGGCGATCGTCATCAACAAGCCGCCGGGCCTCGCCACCCAAGGCGGCACCAAGACGACCGAGCATGTCGACGGGCTGCTCGACGCCTACCAGGACGATTATGAAGGACGCCCCAAGCTCGTCCACCGGCTCGACAAGGACACCAGCGGCGCGCTTCTGATCGCGCGGACGGCGCGCGCTGCCGCCTTCTTCTCCAAGGCGTTCTCCTCGCGCACGGCCAAGAAGGTCTATTGGGCGCTGGTCGTCGGAGTGCCCTCGATCGAGGATGGCACGATCGACCTGCCGATCGCCAAGCAACCGGGCTCGGGTGGCGAGAAAATGCACGTCGACGAGGCGGAGGGCAGCCCCGCCCGATCGCGCTACCGCGTGATCGAGTTGGCCGGCACGACCTGCGCGTGGGTCGAACTGATCCCGTACACGGGGCGTACGCATCAATTGCGAGTTCACATGGCGGCGATCGGCCACCCGATCGTCGGTGACGGCAAATATGGCGGTCAGGCGGCGTTCCTGACCGGCGGTGTCAGCCGCAAGATGCACCTCCATTCGCGCAATCTGCGGATCGACCATCCCGATGGCGGCGTGATCGACGTGAAGGCGGAACTGCCGCGCCACTTCGCCGAAAGCCTCAAGCATTTCGGCTTCGAGGAAATGTTGGGTGACAACATGCCGCTCGATACGCCGCCACCGCCGAGCAAGGCGGTGAAGAAGCAGCAGGCGAAACAGCACGCCAAGACGGTGCGCCAGGAGCGCAAAGGCGAGCGTCGCCGGCGCGGCGGACCGGCGAAGTGAGCGGCCTCTATCTCGATGATCTCACGCCCGGCGATGCGTGGCATGGTACGCCTTTCGAGATCGAGGAAGCGGACGTGGTGCGGTTCGCCCGCGAATATGACGCGCAGCCGATGCATATCGACACGGAAGCGGCGGCGGTGGGGCGGTTTGGCGGCCTGATCGCGAGCGGCTGGCACGTCGCTGCGCTGGTGATGCGCGACTTCATCGCCAACAATCCCTTCGGCGACACGCCGCTGCTCGGCATCGGAATTGACGAGTTGCGCTGGCTCAGGCCGGTGCGGCCGGGCGACATACTGACCGCGCGGCGCGAGATCGTCGCCGTGCAGCGGTCGAGCAGCAAGCCGGTCGGTACGGTGACGTTGCGTACCACGGTAACCAACCAGCATGGCGAAACCGTGCTGAGTATGAACACGCTGATGCAGTTTCCTGCGCGGCCCGCTTGATGCACGCCGAACACGTCCTTCGCTGCCGGCACGGCGCCCCACAGCGGGCGCCGAACCCATGAACCGCCTTGCGCTGTTCGATTGCGACGGCACGCTTGTGGATAGCCAAGCGAACATCTGCCGCGCGGTGGAAGACACGTTCGCGCTGCACCGGCTCGACGTGCCGCCTCGCGACATGATCCGGCGCATTGTCGGCCTCAGTCTGGTCGAAGCGATGCAGGCGCTTTTGCCCGACGCAGAGCCGGCGCGTCACCATGTACTCGCCGCCGACTATAAAGCGCGCTTCTTCGAAATGCGCAGCACCGGCGCGCTTGCCGACGAGCCGTTGTTCGATGGGATCGCCGAGGCGCTCGACGAGCTTGAGGCGGACGGCTGGCTGTTCGGCGTCGCGACCGGCAAGTCCGATCGGGGCCTCGCGCACATTCTGGCGGCGCACGGGCTGACCACGCGTTTCATCACGCTCCAGACCGCAGATCGCCACCCGTCCAAACCGCACCCGTCGATGATCGAACAGGCGATCGCCGAGGCCGGCGCGGCCCCGGAAACGACGGTGATGATCGGCGACACGAGCTACGACATGCTGATGGCGCGCGCCGCCGGGACGCGCGCGCTCGGCGTCGGCTGGGGCTATCATCCGCCGCATGAGCTGCACGCGGCGGGCGCCCACGCGGTCGCGCGCGAAGTACCGGCGCTGGGTGGGCTGATGACGGCATGAGGGACGACGCGAAACACTGGCTCATCCTTGTGAGCGCGCGGCTCGCGGCGACTGCCGGCGCCGTGTTCGGCCTGGTCCTGATCGCACGTGCCGATGCGGCAGTCCCCAAGATCATCGGCACGGCGCTCGTGCTGTCGGCGCTCTTCATGATGGCGGTGGTGCCGCGCGCGCTCGCGCGGCGCTGGCGGACGCCCCCCGAATGAAGCGGTTCTGGAAAGAGGTGCGTGTAGATGCCGAGCGGGGCGTGCGTCTCGACGGCAAACCGCTGCGCACGCCCGGACGCACGCCGCTGCTGTTAGCGACGGAGGCGCTTGCCGAAGCGGTCGCCGAGGAATGGCGCGCGTGCGGCGAAACGGTCAATCCCGGCGCGATGCCGCTGACCGGTCTCGCCAATGCCGCGATCGACCGGATCGCGCCGGATCCGGCGCTGTTCGCGGCGGGGCTTGCCGCGTACGGCGAGAGCGACCTGCTCTGCTATCGCGCCGACGAACCCGAGGAACTCGCCGCGCGGCAAGCCGCGGCTTGGGACCCGCTGCTCGACTGGGCGCGTCACCGCTACGACGTGCATTTCGAGATCGTCGCCGGCATCATGCACCGCGCACAACCCCCGGCGACGCTGGCGCGGCTCGGCGAGGCGGTCGCCGCGCGGGGCCCGTTTGAACTGGCGGCGCTGTCGCCGATCGTGACGATCAGCGGCTCGCTGGTCGCGGCGCTCGCGCTGATCGAAGGCGCCGCCGATGCCGAGGCCGTGTGGACCGCCGCGATCGTCGATGAGACGTTTCAGGCCGATCGCTGGGGCCGTGATCCGCTCGCGGAAGACGCCCGCGCGACCCGGCGGCGCGATTTCGATGCCGGCGTCCGGCTGCTGGCCCTTCTGTCCCCGGCCCGTTCGTCCTGACCATCGTCCAACGGCCGCACCGCGCGCCGTACTTTGGGGAACGTGCTTCGACTTCGCTCAGCACGAACGGCGCATGATTTTCACCGCAACAGCTTGCGGATGAACCCGATGATGCCCGTCTGGCGCGAGCGCTTGAGGCGCTCGGCCGCGAGGATCGTCTTCACGCAGGCGAAGCATTCCTCGACGTCGTCGTTGACGAGCACATAATCATAGCCGTCCCAATGGCTCACCTCGTTGGCGGCGCGGGCCATGCGCGCGTCGATCACGTCCATCGAATCGGTCGCGCGGCGTTCGAGCCGTTCGCGCAGGATCTCCATCGAGGGCGGCAGGATGAAGATGCGGACGATGTCGCCGCCGGCGAGTTGGTGGAGCTGCTGCGCGCCCTGCCAATCGATATCGAACAGGATGTCGCGCCCCTTCTCCAGCTCATGCCAGACCTGCGACTTGGGCGTGCCGTAGCGATGACCGAAGACGTGCGCCCATTCGAGGAACTCGTGGTTCGACACCATCTCGCGGAAACGTTCGACATCGACGAAATGGTAATCGACGCCATCGACTTCGCCGGGGCGCATCGGGCGCGTGGTGTACGAGACCGACATATGCAGATCGGTCTCGTCGGCGAGCAGCTTGCGTGCGATCGTCGATTTGCCCGCGCCCGATGGCGAGGACAGGACGAACAGCACGCCACGGCGTTTGAAGCCGTGCGGGTCGGCGGGGTTGTATGCGCTCATCGCGCGCTACTGGCGTGCCCGCCCCTGCCCCGTCAACCCGGCAAGAGGGTCACGCTTGCGGTTCGGAGGCGCCGAACGCCGCTTCCTTGAGCTTGCCGATGCCGCGCAGCACCAGCCAGCCGGTCGCGAAGGTCAGAGCGATCGGGATCGCCGCGCGCACCACGGTCGCCACGATGGCGCCTTCGATCGCACCATCGACGGTGCTGTCTTCGCCGTCCGAACCGTCGATCGCCGCGCCGACCGCCGCGCCAATCAGGGTGGTGAAGTTCATATGCGTCTCCTCGTTCGAACACTCAAAGCGCGAGCCGTGCGGATGTTCCGCACGCGAAATCACACCATCGTTTCCGGGCGCACCAACCGGTCGAACGTGGCGGCATCGACCAGTCCGAGATCAAGTCCGGCTTCCTTGAGCGTCAGCCCTTCGGCGTGCGCGTGTTTGGCGATCTTGGCGACATTGTCATAACCGATCTCGGGCGCGAGCGCCGTCACCAGCATCAGCGAGCGATCGACCAGTTCGGCGATCCGGCCGCGATTCGGTTCGATCCCGTCGACGCAGCGCTCGGCGAAGCTCGCCATGCCGACGCTGAGCAGATCGACCGAGCGCAGCACCGCCGCGCCGATCAGCGGCTTGAACACGTTGAGCTCGAGGTGCCCCTGAAGCCCGCCGACCGTCACCGCCTGATGGTTGCCGATCACCTGCGCGGCGACCATCGTCAGCATCTCGCACTGGGTCGGGTTGACCTTGCCGGGCATGATCGAGCTGCCCGGTTCGTTGGCGGGCAAGTCGATCTCGCCCAGGCCGGAGCGCGGCCCCGAGCCGAGCAGGCGGATATCGTTGGCGATCTTGGTGAGCGCGACCGCGAGCGTATTGAGCCGGCCTGAGAAATCGACCAGCGTGTCGTGCGTCGCCAGCGCCTCGAACTTGTTGGGCGCGGTCTCGAACGGCAGGCCGGTGAGCGTGGCGATCTCGGCGGCGATATCCTCGGCGAAGCCCGGCGGTGTGTTGAGCCCGGTGCCGACCGCCGTCCCGCCCTGCGCGAGCTTGCACAGGCCATGCTCGATCAGCGGCACCATCCGCGTCCGCGCGAGCCGGAGTTGCGCGTAATAGCCCGAGAATTCCTGGCCGAGCGTGACTGGGGTCGCATCCTGAAGGTGCGTGCGGCCGATCTTGACGATATCGCCCCAGGCTTCGACCTTCGTGAGCAGCGATGCTTCGAGCTGTTCGAGCGCGGGCACCAGCGCGCGCGTCGCGGCGAGCGCGGCGGCGATGTGGAGCGCGGTCGGGAAGCTGTCGTTCGACGACTGGCTCATGTTGACGTGGTCATTGGGGTGGACCGGCGTCTTGCCGCCGCGCGTGCCCGTCAGGATCTCGTTGGCGCGGCCGGCGATCACCTCGTTGACGTTCATGTTGCTCTGCGTGCCGCTGCCGGTCTGCCAGATGACGAGCGGGAACTGGTCGTCGTGCGTCCCCGCGATCACCTCGGCGGCGGCGGTATCGATCGCGTCGGCGATCTCGGGCGCGAGGCCGTGCTTACGGTTCACCCGCGCCGCCGCCCGCTTCACGATCGCGAGCGCGTGGAGAATGCCGATCGGCATCCGCTCCGCCGCGCCGAACGGGAAATTCTCGATGCTGCGCTGCGTCTGCGCGCCCCAATAGGCGGCGGCGGGGACGGCGATCGCGCCGAGCGAATCGGTTTCGGTGCGGGTTTCGGTCATGCGAACCTCGGGGGATAAAGTGGTTAAGGTTGTCTATTCGGCAGTCGGTTGGGGCGCTGGTGGCGACGGGGCGGGCACGGGAGATGGCCATGCGAACATAGCGTATCAAGCGGGATGTAAGACAGACCCGGAAGCGCCGAATCGGGGCGTCGCGCGTTGGTGCGGTATTGGAGAACGATATGACCAGCGAACAGAAAGCCGCCCACGCCAAAGCCAGCGCGCTTCATGACGAGGAGGAGCGCCAGAAGGCGATCGCCGCCACGCTGCCGAAGGGCGAGGAACAGGACGCGCACTTCATGCGCGGCGAGCGGCTGTCGGACGAGGCATGGGCGATCGAGGAGGCGCATGACCTGGAGCCGCGGCCGAGCGGGCTTTGGGCGAAGGGCGCCGAGTGAGGGATGTCGCGGCGGCCGGGTAGTTTCGGGCCGTCACGGGAGTAAATCCCGTGACGTCGGACGCGGCTTCGCCGCGCCGGCCGGCGGTTCGCGTCGCTTGCGCGAGCGCCTCGCCGCTGCGCGGCTCGGCTTGCTCCGGCTTACTTCTTCCGCTTGAAATCCACGCTGACGACGTTCGAGCCGTCTTCGACCGGGGCGACGCTCGCGCCGTCGTTTTCGGCCGAATCCTGCGGCTCGGGTTCATCCGGCCCTTCCTGCGCCTGGAAGCGCAGTTCGAAATTCACGGCCGGATCGTGGAAGCCAGTGATCGCCGAATAGGGGATGACCAGTTTCGACGGCACCTGATTGAAGCTCAGCCCGATCGAGAATTTCGAATCGTCCACCAGCAGATCCCAGAAGCGGTTCTGCATGACGATCGTCATCTCGTCGGGGAAGCGCTCGATCAGGCGCTGCGGAATGTCTACGCCGGGTGCCTGCGTCTTGAAGGTGATGTAGAAATGATGGTCGCCCGGCAAGCCGCCGTTCGACGCCACCGAACCCAGCACGCGCCCCACCACGGCGCGCAGGGCTTCCTGCACGATCTCGTCGTAGGGAATCAGGCTGTCGGGCATACCGTCGCTCATGCGCCCTTGGGTAGCGGGGTTTGGCGCAGGGTCAAGCGCGCGCGAACACGCATGCGGCACGGCCAAGATTGCATGACGGCGCACGCGCGCTATGGAGGCGCGATGCGTACCGCCACCATCTCGCGCTCGACCCACGAGACCTCGATCGACGTGACCGTCAACCTCGACGGCACCGGGCTTTATGAGATTTCCACCGGGATCGGCTTCTTCGATCACATGCTCGAGCAGCTCTCGCGGCATTCGCTGATCGACCTGCATGTGAAGGCGGTGGGCGATCTGCATATCGACCAGCATCATACCGTCGAGGATACCGGCATCGCGATCGGTGAAGCGGTCGCCAAGGCGCTCGGCGACAAGAAGGGCATCCGCCGCTACGGCGACGCGCTCTCGCCGATGGACGAGACGTTGACGCGGGTCGCGCTCGATATTTCGGGGCGGCCGTATCTGGTGTGGAAATGCGACTTCACCATGCCGCGGCTGGGCGAGATGGACACCGAATTGTTCGGCCACTGGTTCCACAGCTTCGCGGGCGCCGCCGGGCTGACGCTGCATGTCGAGCGGCTGTACGGCACCAACAACCATCATCTGATCGAAAGCGCGTTCAAGGGGCTGGCGCGCGCGCTGCGCACCGCGACCGAGATCGACCCGCGCAAGGCGGATGCGATCCCGAGCACCAAGGGGGTGCTGTGAGTCTCTCCCACTGCCACTCGTCGTCACCCCAGCGAAAGCTGGGGTCTGCATGGGGCTTGCGGTGCGTGCGCCACGGGGAGACCCCAGCTTGCGCTGGGGTGACGGAGTTGATGGCGGGTTCGTCGCCCCGGCGCAGGCCGGGGCCGCTTAATGGCTTAGCGAACGGATTGCCCCATTACGCAGCGGCCCCGGCCTGCGCCGGGGCGGCGGTTTCGCTATGACACTCGCGCTGATCGATTATGGCGCGGGCAATCTGCATTCGGTCGCCAATGCGCTGAAGGCGGCGGGGGCTGAGGATATCGCGATCACCGCCGACGCCGATATCGTCGCACGCGCCGACCGGATCGTCCTGCCCGGCGTCGGCGCGTTTGCCGCCTGCGCCTCGGCGCTGCGCGCGGTGCCGGGGCTGGTCGAGGCGATGGAGCGGCGCGTGCGCGGCGACGGTGTGCCGTTCCTCGGCATTTGCGTGGGCATGCAGTTGCTCGCCGAGACCGGCGAGGAATTCGGCGTGCATTCGGGCCTCGGCTGGGTTTCGGGCAGCGTGCGGCGGCTCTCCCCTGCCGATCCGGCCGCCAAGGTGCCGCATATGGGTTGGAACGATGTCGTGCCGGTCGCGGAGCATCCGCTGATCGTGCCGGGCGAGGCGTATTTCCTCCACAGCTATGCGTTCGAGGGTGCGGACGTGGTCGCGACCAGCGACCATGCCGGGCCGGTGGTCGCGGCGATCGGGCGCGACAATATCCTCGGGGTGCAGTTCCACCCGGAGAAGAGCCAAGCCTATGGGCTGGCGTTCTTGCGGAGGTTTCTGAAATGGGTGGCGTGAGTCGCCCCGCCCCCGGCGTCATCCCAGCGCAGGCTGGGATCTCCCGGTTTTGGCCGAATGCCCGCCCCGCGGAGACCCCAGCTTGCGCTGGGGTGACGATTTACTCCGAGACCCATACGACGGACCTGCCATGACCCTCATCGTCTTCCCAGCGATCGACCTCAAGGGCGGCCAGGTGGTGCGTCTCGCCGAGGGCGATATGGCGCGTGCGACCGTCTATGGCGACGATCCCGCCGCGCAGGCGATGCTGTTCGCCGATGCCGGCGCCGAGCATCTCCATGTCGTCGATCTCGACGGCGCGTTCGCCGGCGATTCGGTCAACGGCGAAGCGGTGCGCGCGATCGTCGCGCGTTTTCCCGGCCGGGTTCAACTCGGCGGCGGGATTCGCACGCGCGCCGCGATCGAAGGCTGGTTCGATCTCGGCGTGGCGCGCGTGGTGATCGGCACCGCTGCGCTGGAGAACCCCGATCTGGTGCGGGATGCCGCGCGCGATTTTCCCGGCGCGATCGTCGTCGCGGTCGATGCGCGCGATGGGTTCGTCGCGACCAAGGGCTGGGCGGATGTCTCGACCGTGACCGTGACCGACATGGCGCGGCGGTTCGAGGATGCGGGCGTCGCGGCGTTGCTGTTCACCGATGTCGGGCGCGACGGGCTGCTCAAGGGCTGCAACGTCGAGGCGACGGTCGATCTGGCGCGGGCGGTGCGGATTCCGGTGATCGCGAGCGGCGGCGTCGCCGGGATCGACGAGATTCATGTGCTGGCACGGCATGCGCGAGATGGCGTGGAGGGCGTGATTACCGGGCGGGCGCTGTATGACGGGCGGCTCGATCTGGCCGAGGCGCTGGCGGTGGCGAGGGGAGCGTGAGCATTCTCGTCGCACTTGTGCTTTTTGGCCTCGCCGCCGCCGGCGCGGTCAAAACGTTGCACGGCTACCGCGATGGTCGGATGCCAAGCCTATTGTGGGGCATTAACACGCCCACGTTCTCTCGCGTGACCAGCCCCGACTGGTTCTGGCGCGCCGGAGCGATCAACACCGCGCTCGTCGCGATTCTGGCGATCGGCGGCGTGGTCGGCCTCGTTCTCACGCTGGTAAAAAGATGACCGTTCGCGCGCGCGTGATCCCCTGTCTCGACGTCGCCAACGGGCGGGTCGTCAAGGGCGTCAATTTCGTCGATCTGAAGGATGCCGGCGATCCGGTCGAGCAGGCGCGCGCCTATGATGCGGCGGGCGCGGACGAACTGTGCTTCCTCGACATCACCGCCAGCCACGAGGCGCGCGGCACGATCCTCGAGGTGGTGCGGCGTACCGCCGAAGTGTGCTTCATGCCGGTGACGGTCGGCGGCGGGGTGCGCAGCGCCGAGGATGCGCGCGCGCTGCTGCTGGCGGGGGCGGACAAGGTCGCGGTGAACAGCGCGGCGGTGTCGCGGCCCGAGGTGGTCGCCGAGATCGCCGACCGGTTCGGCAGCCAGTGCATCGTCGCCTCGATCGACGCGCGGCGCAACGGATCGGGCTGGGAGGTGTTCACCCACGGCGGCCGGCGGGGCACCGGGATCGACGCGGTCGCGCATGCGGTACGGCTGGCGGAACTGGGCGCGGGCGAGCTGCTCGTCACCTCGATGGACCGTGACGGGACGCGCAGCGGGTTCGATCTCGAACTGACGCGGACCATCGCCGATCGGGTCGGCGTGCCGGTGGTTGCCTCGGGCGGCGTCGGCGGCTTGGCCGATCTGGTCGCGGGCGTGGTCGAGGGGCATGCCAGCGCGGTGCTGGCGGCGTCGATCTTCCACTTCGGCGAGGCGAGCATCGCCGACGCGCATGCCGCGCTGGCGGCGGCGGGGATTCCGGTGCGGCGGCCGGTGAACCGTTGAAGCTGCTCGCTGAACTCCGTTCGTGCTGAGCGAAGTCGAAGCACGTGTCCCACACGGCGTCCGTCGCCCCGGGCACGTCCTTCGACTTCGCTCAGGACGAACGGTGAGTGTGTCGTTCTTGTAAAGTGATGTAAGATCAACTCATGCCTTTCCTCCTCTCCCTCGCCGCCGCCGCCCATACCGGCGTTCCGGTCGAACGCACCGCGCCGGCGGCGTCCGACATCGCCTTGTTCGTGATGGCGGCGATCGGCGTGTTCCTCGTGCGCCGGGCGCTTCGCAAGCGCTTCCTCAAGTCGCGGCAGAAGCCGCCGGTCGATCGGGACGGACGCGCGTGAGCGACATCCTCGACACGCTCGAAGCGACGATCCGGTCGCGCAAGGGCGCCGACCCGGCGTCGTCCTACGTCGCCAAGCTGTTCGGCAAAGGCCGCGCCAAGATCGCGCAGAAGGTCGGCGAGGAGGCGACCGAGGTGGTGATCGCCGCCGTGTCCGAATCTCCGCAAGCGCTGACCGGCGAGGCGGCCGATCTGGTGTTCCATCTGCTCGTCCTGCTCGCCGACGCCGGGCTGAGCCTCGACGACGTGCGCGCCGAGCTGCGCCGGCGCGAGGGGGTGTCGGGGATCGACGAGAAGGCGGGGCGACCCGCGTAAACCGTTCGTGCCGAGCGCAGTCGAGGCACCTGAGATCCGGGCATGTCCCTCGACTGCGCTCGGGACGAACGGACACGATAGCAAAGGAGCCGAGCATGCCGATCGACGCCACCCTGCCCTATGACGACCAGAACATCTTCGCCAGGATCCTGCGCGGCGAGATTCCCGCCAAGCGCGTCTATGAGGATGATTTCGCGATCGCCTTCCACGACATCAACCCGCAGGCGCCGACGCATCTGCTGGTGATCCCGCGTGGGCGCTATGTGTCGTGGGACGATTTCAGCGCGCGGGCGAGCGATGCCGAGATCGCCGGGTTCGTGCGCGCGGTCGGCGCGGTGGCGCGCGCGGCCGGGCTGGTCGTGCCGGGCTACCGGCTGCTCGCCAACACCGGGCCCGATTCGCATCAGGAGGTGCCGCACCTCCACGTCCATCTTTTCGCGGGGCGCAAGCTCGGGCCGATGCTGGCCGGCCGGGACGGGTAAAGGGGATTGCGTGGCAGGAATTTACCACTAGGCTCGACGACTTTCCGAAAGCCGGCCAACAGAGCCGATCGCCAGCCATTCCGGGGGTTTTTGAATGATTTTTGGGCGTGTCAAATCACTGGACGCGATTCTCGCCACGGCGGAAAAGAAAGGTCTTCACAGGTCGCTCAGCGCCTTTCAATTGACCATGCTGGGGGTCGGCGCGGTCATCGGCACCGGCATCTTCGTTCTCACCTCGGAAGCCGCGCAAAAGGCGGGTCCGGGGATGTTGCTGAGCTTCATCGTCGCGGGGCTCGTCTGCGGCGTGGCAGCCTTGTGCTATTCGGAACTGGCCTCGATGGTGCCGGTTTCGGGATCGGCCTATACCTATACCTACGCGGTCACGGGTGAATTGCTGGCGTGGATGGTCGGCTGGGCGCTGATCCTCGAATATGCGGTCGGCGCGAGCGCGGTCGCGGTCGGCTGGTCCAACCATTTCGTCGGATTGCTGAACGGTCTGGGGTGGCATGTGCCGGCCGCGATCAGCAACGCCGATGCGCTGATGGCGAACATGTACCTCGCGCTCGGCGCCGCCCCCAGCCCCGATCTGACAACGGCGCTGCAGACCGGCGGGTGGATCAACGTCCCCGCCGTCATCATCATCGGCGCGGTCACCTGGCTGCTGGTGATCGGCACGACCGAGAGCGCGCGCGCAAACGCGGTGCTGGTCGCGATCAAGATCGTCGCGCTGACCGCGTTCATCGTGCTGACGCTGCCGGTGCTCAACGCCAAGAACTTCGATCCCTTCCTGCCGACCGGGATCGGCAATCCGTTCAGCTCGTCGGGCCTCGGCGTGCTGGGCGCCGCCGCGTCGATCTTCTTCGCCTATGTCGGCTTCGACGCGGTCTCGACCGCCGCCGAGGAGACCAAGAACCCGCAGCGCAACGTGCCGATCGGGCTGATCGCGTCGCTCGGCATCTGCACGATCTTCTACCTGCTGGTCGCATCGGGCGCGATCGGCGCGATCGGCGCGCAGCCGGTGCGCTCGCTGTCGGGCGTGGTGCTGTCGCCGGGCACGCCCGAGATCGCCGGCCGCTGCGCCGCGATCGTCGCCTCGGGCGCGCTCGAGCCGCTGGTGTGTTCGAAGGAGGCGCTCGTCCATGTGCTCGACACGATCGACTGGCCGATGGTCGGGCGGTTCGTCGGGCTCGCGGCGGTGTTGGCGCTGCCTTCGGTGGTGCTGATGATGATGTTCGGCCAGACCCGCGTGTTCTTCACGATGGCGCGGGACGGTCTGCTGCCGGCCAGGCTCGCCGCGATCCACCCGAAGTTCCGCACGCCGCATGTCGTGACGGTCGTGACCGGCATCGCGGCGGCGGTGGCGGCGGCGATCCTGCCGGTCGGGCGGCTTGCGGATTATTCGAACGCGGGCACGCTGTTCGCCTTCCTGATGGTCGCGGTGTCGGTGATGGTGCTGCGCAAGACCGATCCGGGCCGCAACCGCCCGTTCCGCACCCCGCTCGTGTGGGTGGTCGCGCCGTTGACGATCATCGGCTGCATCGGGCTGTATCTGTCGCTGCCGCTGACCGCCAAGCTGGTGCTGCCGGGCTGGGGCGCGATCGGGCTGGTGATCTATTTCCTCTACAGCCGCTCGCGCAGCCACGTCGCGCTCGGCCTCGACTGAGGCGCTGAGCGGGAACTGAAGTTTCCGCTTTTCCCAAGTCCCTCGCCGGATTACGATTTCCCCGTCGGTGCGCCGGCGGGGGGATATCCGGGGGGATGACGATGCGGTGGATGCGTGCGCGCGCCGGTACGGCGCTGTTGGCTTTTGGCGCGATCGCGCTTTCGCCGGCCTCGGCGCAGACATCGCCCGGCCCCGCCCCGCTGATCCCGCTGGAGGCCTTCGCGGCCCTCCCCTTCATCGAAGCGCCGCAATTGTCGCCCGACGGCACGCGCATCGCCGCGCGGATCGCGATCCACGGCAAACAGCGGCTCGCGATCGTGCCGCTCGCGGACAAGAGCAAGGCCGTTTCGATCGATCCGGCCGAACAGGATCTCAACGACTGGCGATGGGTCAACGATCAGTGGTTGTTGGCCAGGATCGGCAGAAAGCAAAGCATAACCAGCATCGACTATTACGTCACCCGCACGATCAGCATCAGCGCGGATGGCAAGCAGATCATCCCGCTTGTGGTCGACCCCATGGGGCAGAGTGGCGCCGATGTTCTGTGGATCGCGCACGACGGCTCGCCGCACGCGGCGATCGCGATGCAGCGCGGCCTGCCTGGAGAACTCGGGTTCTGGCCCGAGGTCCGCGACTTCGATGTTTCGACCGGGCGCAGCAAGATGGTCGTGCATTCGACCGAAACGGTGTTCAACTGGTACGCGGACGGCGCCGGCGTGGTTCGGTACGGCATCGGCTATACCGGCCTCGATCGCGCTCTTCGCGCGCTGTACCGGAACCAGCCGACCGCCGGCTTCCGGGTGATCGAGCGCGCCCAGGGCGTGGGCGCTTCGCTCGACAATCGTCCCGTGCTGTTCCTGCCAGAGCCGGACAAGGCACTCGCCTTCCACGATGATGCCGATGGCTTCTCGACGCTTTACCCGCTCGATCTGAAGACGATGACACGCGGCGCGCCGCTCTATTCCGTGCCCGGTTATGACGTCGAGGACATCCTGATCGACAGAGAGCGGTCACAGATGATCGGCGTGCGATATACCGACACATACCAGCACATATCCTGGACCGATCCGACGCTGGCGGCGATCCAGGCCGACTTCGACAAAGCGGTTGGCAACCGCCACGCCGAGGTTGTTTCGTGGAGCCACGACCGATCGCAATTGCTCGTCAAGGTGGCGAACGCATCCACCCCCGGCAGCTATTATCTGTATGCTCCGAAGGAAGGCGTCCTGCATTTCTACGCGCAGATCAACGGTCGGTTCGCTGGCAAGCAGCTCGCATCCGTCAAGACGATCACCTACAAGGCGCGCGACGGGCTTGAGATCCACGCGGTTCTCACGCTGCCGAGCGGGCGCTCAGCCAAAGACCTGCCGCTGATCCTGATGCCGCACGGCGGCCCGATCGCGCGCGACGACGAAAGCTGGGACTGGTGGGCGCAGTTCCTCGCCAATCGTGGCTATGCCGTACTCCAGCCCAACTACCGTGGCTCATCGGGCTATGGCACCAAGTTTACCGATCTCAGCAAGGGGCAATGGGGCCTCGCCATGCAGGACGATCTGACCGACGCGGTGGCGTGGGCGACGCACGAGGGGATCGCCGACGCCAAGCGCGTGTGCATCGTCGGCGGCTCTTACGGAGGGTACGCCGCGCTGCGCGCGGCACAGCGCGACAAGGGCGTGTATCGCTGCGCGGTGTCTTTCGCCGGTGTGTCCGACATGCCGGGGATGATCCGCTACGATAACCGGTTTCTCAGCGGCAAAAGCACCGAGGATTATTTCCGCGAGCGCGCGCCCGATCTGGCCGCGGTTTCGCCCGCCAATTTCGCGGCCGATTTCTCGATTCCGGTGCTGCTGATGCACGGCGACGACGACACCACGGTGCCCGTCAAGCAATCGCGGCTGATGGTTTCGCGCCTGAAAGCGGCGGGCAAGACCTATCGCTATGTTGAACAGCCCGGCGGCGATCACCATCTCTCCTCCGAAGCCGACCGGGTCCAGTTCCTCAAAGAACTCGAAACGTTCCTGAAGCAGTATAATCCGGCCTGATCCGCCCGAATCGCGGCGCGGTGGCCGGCTGCTTCCCTTTGGAGCGCTTTCCGGCTATGGGCGCGCTTCATTCGGAAATCCGCTTTCACCCAGAGGTTTGTTTGGCAAAAGAAGAACTGCTCGAAATGCGTGGACAGGTTGTGGAGCTTCTCCCCAACGCGATGTTCCGCGTGAAGCTTGAGAACGATCACGAAATCCTCGGCCACACCGCCGGCAAGATGCGCAAGAACCGCATCCGCGTGCTGGTCGGCGACGAGGTGCTGGTCGAATTGACGCCCTATGACCTCACCAAGGGGCGTATCACCTATCGCTTCAAGTGAGGTGCTGCCGTCACCGATAATGTGGCGACCTCCCTTTCCGTTCGGGCCGAGCGCAGTCGAGGCCCCGACCGTAGGCGACGCGCTTGCCCCTCGACTTCGCTCGGGGCGAACGGCGGGTGGTGACGCGCCAAGCGATCCATGGGTGCTGAATCGATGACCGCCGGCCTGGTCCTAGCCTCCTCCTCCCCCCGCCGTCGCGATCTGCTCGCGCGGATCGGGGTCGTGCCCGCGCGAATCGAATCGCCGGCCATCGACGAAAACCCGCTCCCCCGCGAACTGCCACGTGCCTACGCGCTTCGGCTCGCGCAGGAAAAGGCCGCCGCGGTGGCGCGTGCTGATGGCGAGGTGGTGATCGCGGGCGACACCACCGTCGCGGTCGGCCGCCGCATCCTGCCGCCCGCGGAGACCGAGGACGTGCAACGCGAACTGCTCGCGCTGCTGTCGGGCCGGCGCCACCATTGCATCAGCGCGGTGTGCGCGATCGACGCGAACGGCAAGGCGCGCACGCGCCTCGCCGATACGATCGTCGCGTTCAAGCCGCTCTCGCCGGCCGAGATCGACGCCTATGTCGCCTGCGGCGAGGGGCTCGGCAAGGCCGGCGGCTATGCCATCCAGGGCCGCGCCGAGGCCTATGTCCGCTATCTGGCCGGCAGCCATTCGGGCGTGATCGGCCTGCCGCTGTTCGAGACGCGCGCGCTGCTGATCGCGTGCGGGTTCGCGCTTGGCTGAATGGCTGTACGAAGCGGGCATCGGCGAGGCCCGCGCCGCGCTGGTCGAGGACGGCCGCAGCCTTCAGGCGCGACTCGAGCTTGACGAGACGTTTCCGCGCGTCGGCGCGGTGCTGGCGGCGCGGCTGATCGAGATCACGGCCAAAGGGCGCGAGGGGCGCGTGCGCTTCGCGGGCGGCGAGGCGATGCTGGCGCCGCTGCCGCCGGGCATCACCCAGGGCGCGGCGCTGACGATCGAGATCACGCGAGAGGCGGTGCGCGAGGCGGGCCGCGACAAGCCGCCACGCGCCATGCCCGCCGAAGGGCCGCCCCGCCCCGCGCCGACGCTGCTGGAGCGGATCGGCGCCAGCGCCCTGCCCGTCCGCACCTGCCTGCCGCACCAGAGCGACGCTTTCGAGGCGGCGGGCTGGTCCGAGGTGCTGGAGGAGGCGGTTACCGGCGACATCGCCTTTCCCGGCGGGGCGTTGCGGATGATCCCGACGCCGGCGATGACGCTGTTCGACGTCGACGGGTCCGGGCCGCTGGAGCCGCTCGCGGTGGCGGCGGCGCGGGCGGTGGCCGCCGCGATCGTGCGGCACGACATCGGCGGGTCGATCGGGATCGACTTCCCGACGATCGCGGGCAAGGGGCCGCGCCAGGCGGTCGCCGAGGCGATCGACGCGGGGCTGCCGCAGCCGTTCGAGCGCACCGCCGTCAACGGCTTCGGCTTCCTCCAGATCATCCGCAGGCGATCGCGCGAATCGCTGCCCGAGCTGCTCCGCGCCGATCCCGCCGCCGCGCGCGCGCGCGCGCTGCTGCGCGTGATCGAGCGCACACCGCCACCGGTGCCGGCGCTGCACCATGTTCCACCGGCGGTCCACGCCGCGCTCGCCGCGCGCCCGCACTGGCGCGACGCGCTCGCTCGGCGTACCGGCGCCGATATCCGCTTCGAGGTACGATGATGGCCAGAACCAAGCCCTGCCCGCTGTGCGGCAACGCCCCCGCCGCCGACTATACGCCCTTCTGCAGCCGTGGCTGCCGCGACCGCGACATGCTCAAATGGCTCGGCGAGGGCTATACGATTCCGGTCGATGCGAACGAAGATGCCGATAATCGTGACATGGTGCGCAACGGCGGGCTGGACAGCGCCGAAAAGCCCGACTAAGGACGCGCCTCCCCGATCCGAAACGGATCATGCCCGGGTAGCTCAGTTGGTAGAGCATGCGACTGAAAATCGCAGTGTCGGCGGTTCGACTCCGTCCCCGGGCACCATGACTTCCCGATAAAAACCGACGTACTGCGCCGGCGATCGCTTGTGACGCGCAGCCGCGAATCTGGCCCCCGTTCGAATCCATCACTTCGGAGCAAGCCGCTTTCGACGAAAGCGGGCGTCATCATTTTCGACTGGGGATTTTGGTGCACCCGACTGGATTCGAACCAGTGGCCTCTGCCTTCGGAGGGCAGCGCTCTATCCAGCTGAGCTACGGGTGCCTGGGGGGAAGCGCCTAGCAAAGCGCGGGGCGTTGCGCCAGCCGTTTTGTCAGGCGGGTTTCGCGGGTGATGCGGGCGCTGGCGTCTTGGGCTTATAGGCACACAGATCGGCGACGACGCAGCGCCAGCATTCGGGGCGGCGCGCCTTGCAGACGTAGCGGCCGTGCAGGATCAGCCAATGGTGCGCGTGGAGGCGGAACGGCGCGGGCGTCGCCTTGTCGAGCTTGAGCTCGACCGCGAGCGGCGTTTTGCCGCGCGCCAGGCCCGTGCGGTTGCCGACGCGGAAGATGTGCGTATCGACCGCGAAGGTCTCGGCGCCGAACGCGACGTTCATCACGACATTGGCGGTCTTGCGGCCGACGCCGGGCAAGGTCTCCAGCGCATCGCGGTCGGCGGGGACTTCGCCGCCGAAATCGGCGATCAGCTTTTCAGACAAAGCGATGACGTTCTTGGCCTTGGTGTTGAACAGGCCGATCGTCTTGATGTGCTGCTTCAGCCCCTCCTCGCCGAGCGCGACCATCTGTTCGGGCGTCTTCACCACCTCGAACAAGGCGCGCGTCGCCTTGTTGACGCCGATATCGGTCGCCTGCGCGGAGAGCGCCACCGCGACAACGAGCTGGAACGGGTTGCCCGCCTCGAGCTCGGTCTCGGGGTGCGGATTGTCGGCGGCGAGCCGCGCGTAGAATTCGACGACGTCGGCTTTCTTCAAACGCCCAATCCTCAGACCCCCAAGACCTCGGCCATCGTGTAGCTACCGGCGGGCCGACCGGCCAGCCACAGCGCCGCCGTGACCGCGCCGCGCGCGAAGATCGCGCGATTCTCGGCGCGGTGGCCGATCTCGACGCGCTCGCCCTCGCCCGCGAACACGACCATGTGATCGCCCGCGACCGAGCCGCCGCGCAGCGACGCCATGCCGATCGTCCCCTCCGAACGCGCGCCGGTCAGCCCGGCGCGGTCGGTCACCTTGGCGTCGGACAAGGCGATCCCCCGCCCCGCCGCCGCCGCCTCGGCGAGCAGCAGCGCGGTGCCCGAGGGGGCATCGACCTTGTGGCGGTGGTGCATCTCGACGATCTCGATGTCCCAATCGGTGCCGAGCCGCCCCGCCGCCTCGCGCACCAGCTTGGCGAGCAGGGTGACGCCAAGCGAGACGTTGCCGGTCTGGAGCACCGCGATCTCGCCGGCGGCTTCCTTGACGAAGGCGTGGTGCGCGGCGGTGAGCCCGGTCGTGCCGATCAGGATCGGCGTGCCGGCGGTGCGCGCGGCGGCGAGATTGGCTGCGAGCGCCGAGGGGCTGGAGAAATCGACCAGCACGTCGGCACGCTCCGCCAATGCGGCGAGCGCGGCGCGATCGGCGCCCGCGTCGATACCACCCGCGATGGTGCCGCCGAGATCCGGCACCACCGCCGCGATCGCCTGGCCCATCCTGCCAGCGCTTCCCAAGATGCCGATCGCCGTCATGCCCCGAATCCCGCCTGTCTGGTGTCGCGGCGCGCATGGCAGAAAGCGCGGCGCGGGGACAGGGGCAATGCGCTTTCCGGCCCGCCACCTCGCGCGCCATGCCTGTGCCGTGTAGGGTGTGCAGCATTTAGAGGAACTGCTGCCCTGTTGTGCCTGCTTCAATCTGTGCGTTAGACTGGCGGAAAACTGCGATTTCCTGTGGCAGCTAATAGCCCGACGGGCGCCTGATAGCCAGTCATCAAATGCTCATTTTGCGTTCTGGCTACCAGATAGCCATCATCGACCAGCAAACTGCGGACCTTTGGCGGGGCCGATGTCGATGGTACGAAATGGCCGAAACAGGCAAACTGTCGCAGCTTTCGCGATGCTGTTTTGGCTCGATATCGACGATGCGCCGTTCGCTCGGAAAGGCTCAATGGTGGTAATCCCGAAGTCTGAAGATCAAACGGATTGCGCGGGAAATCTGGCTCTGCGCGATTCAGGATTTGGCTCAATTGGCGACAAAAAAGCACCCTAGCAAAACAGCCGCTCCCGCGTCGGCAAACCGATAACGCTGATAGGCATCGCCAGCGGAAAAAAGCGCAAGCCGAGCCCCCGGCTTCATCTGATTCAAGCGTTGATTTCGATCGATTCAAGCACCGATCCTATGCGCTCAGAAGGGCCGTTTCCGGGCGGGGCGAGCAACGTCGAAACTGGCCTCAAAGGCGCCATTTTGCTGATAGTCCATCGCAGGAATTTGGCCCTCGTTTTTCTCCAGTCGCGATCAATGATTGTCCCTCAGTATCGTCGAAATTTCGCTCGAAATCGAAGTGGATTGTCGCCGTGGCTGCGTCGCTCACGGCCGCATCGAACCGTCGTGAGCAGCTGATCAAAAGCACGTGGCAGAGGATAAGCGGTGTGGGCATTCGCCACCCTTATTGCCGTTCCTTCCGACCCGTGCGCCGGTCACTAAGTTGCCATATCGGACAGGAGACGAGAGCCGTCATCTACTGAGAATCGCGTTGAGAGCGGCGTTAGCCGTCCACGCTGTCGTCGCCTTTTCTGTTGGCGATCGTCAGGTGGTAGCGTGCGTATCGCCGTTCTCCCACCCGCTCCAACGCGCCAAGCATGACGAGCTCCGCCAGATCGCGCGTCGCCGTCGCCGAAGTGGCATCGGTGATGGTGCGATAATTACCGGCGCTGAGTCCCCCGACAAAGCCGTCCGCCCCTTCGGCCATCATGCGGATCAGTGCCTTTTCCTGTCGCGCATTGATCCTGCCGCGCAGGCGATCGAGCAACCTGGTCTTCTCGATCACGAACCGGATGTCCTCGATGGTCCGCGCCTGCGCCTCCAGCACGATGTTGGCGAACCAACTTACCCAGGCATCGATCTGATTGGTCTGGCTGGCTTGATGCAGTTGAGCATAATAGGCTTTTCTGTGCCGGTTGATAGTCGTCGCCAGCGCCGTCAGCGTCGGAGCCTCAACGCTTTGCGCCAGCGCTTTTTCCGCAATGGCCCTACCGAGCCGGCCATTGCCATCTTCAAAGGGATGGATTGTCTCGAACCAGAGATGCGCGATCGCCGTCCGAGTCATCGCCGGCATCGGCGCGCTTCCCCGGGGGGCGCTCTCGTTAAACCACGTCATGAACCGCGCCATCTCTTCCGGAATCCGATCTGACGGCGGCGCTTCGAAATGCACGCGCGGCGCGTGCAGCGCGCCGGACACGATCTGCATGGGATCGGCATGGGTGCGCCAAGCGCCGATGTCCGCCAGATCGCGCCGCCCGTTCATTAGCATTCTATGCCAGTCGAACAGAAGCTGATCGGTCAGCGGCTCCGCATAGCGCCGATAAAGATCTACCATCAGTTCCGCAGCGCCGGCCTCGGCTGGACTGGACCGACGCTTGTCCGTTACAAAACCAAGCTGCCGAGCGATGGAGGACTGCACGCTGTCGCGGTCCAGGATCTCGCCCTCGATGGCCGAACTGTCGACCATCTCCTGAGAGATCAGGTCAACCACAATCCCTTGACGGGCCGCCCCGTCGAGGTGATGCATCGACCCGACGACAATGCCCGCGCCCTTGAGAAAGCGCGCCTCGGCGTCGTGCAGGGCGGCCTCGTTGAACGTGAATTTGCGCCAGTCGGGGAGCTGCCAGTTCCAACGCATGATTTATAAGGCCCTTTCTATAAATCAACTTTAGGCCGATATTTGTTTTATAGGAAGGCGCCTTATCGATGAGCCGGGTTATGGACGGACGGGCTGCTCTTGAAGTCATTCTGGGTGGATAGCTGCCTGTCCGCTTTCGAGCGGCCCACCGAGAAAACCGGCCGCTCATTCAGGCGTCAGGGGGAAGGGGCTCGAGAGCCTGTGCCGGGTGGGACCGGAACAGCTGCTATCGAGCGGCGGACGGCCAGATCCTGCCGCTCATTCATGGAGCATTCGGTCTTGGGGGCTGGCTATCTCGAGTACCGTCGCCCCGTAATCGTGGGCTGGAAGGTGACCCGGAAGTGGCTGTTTTCCGAGACGCTCGAGCAGATGAGGCTGCTGCGTGACATCGCGGCGGCTGCCTCGGAAGAACGCGCCGCCGCCGCGTAGGCCGCTGGGATCAGGCTTGCATGCGCTATATGCAGCTTGAGGAGCGCTGGGGCCTGGTCTGTCGGGAGCGACTTGGTATCGTGCCCGCGGTTTGGTTTCGGGATGGCCTATGGCGCGTGGGGAAGACTGGTCGGATACCGAGCTGGACGCCATCGTCGCCGACTATTTCGCGATGCTGCGGGATGAGATTGGCGGCATCTCCTTTTCGAAGACCGCACATCGCCGGGCTCTGGCCGAACGCGTCGATCGTTCGGAAGGCTCGATCGAGTTTAAGCACTGCAACATCACGGCGGTGCTGGAAGAGCTCGGTGTCGCCGGCATCAGGGGATATCGTGCACGCGCCAACTACCAGGACGCGATCCTGGAGGCGATCGAGCGGCATCTGGACCGCGACGGCGGGCGTGATCTGGCCATGGTGCCGACGGCTTCGGCATCGACGATCCGCATAGTCGACGTTCCCGGCATCGAGCTGAGGAATGAGCCTCCGGTGCCGACGGTGGAGCGGATGGTTCGCCGGTTCGACCCCGTCGAACGGGACATGCGCAACCGCGAATTGGGGCTTGCCGGCGAGCACGCCGTGTTGAATTTTGAACGGAAGCGCCTGGACTTGGCTGGCAGACCGGACCTTGCGGCGCGCGTGCGTCACGTCTCAGTCGAGATCGGCGATGGTCTCGGCTACGACATCGCCTCCTTCTCGGAACAGGGCGATGATCTGGCCATCGAGGTGAAGACGACGCGCGGAGTGGCGCGGACGCCGTTCTTCATGTCCCGCAACGAGCTGGAGGTCGCCGAGTGGATGGGGGGCGGGTATCGGCTCTACCGATTGCACGAGTTCGGCCCGAAGCCCGCCCTGTTCACGATGACGCCGCCATTGGCCGAAAGCCTGCGGTTCACCACCGAGACGTGGCGCGCAGACTTCAGGTGATGGGTTCCGAGACTTGATACCGAACGCCTTCGCCGGCTGCCGGCATACCCATCACTCGTCGTCTTCTCCATCGGCTCTGACGAAATACCATGTCCCGTCCTGCTTCCAGCTTCGGGCGCGCCCTTTTCCGACCAGGCGGTTTGCAGCGCGATTCGCGTCCCAGACAATCTCGTCGATCGCGTCCGCGATGGCTTCTGCTGTAAGCGGGATCGTCGCGTCCATCCCCGCGAGAACCCGCTTCTCGACGTCGGGGTCGTAGCGCGGTTCGACATTCCCCGAAGTGAAGCGGTCACACCAGATCAGCACGCCGCGCCAGACGACGAAGTGACTCTCGCAGCCGCCGTCCCGCCACACCGAAGGATAGAGCGTGACGCCTTCTCCGCGAGTGTCGAGACGCCACGCTTTGTCGGCGCGGGGATCGAGATTGACGACCAGCGTCTCGCCACAGCCATCGGGGCAGGTCATGACGACCGAGCGGATGCGGCCGCGCACGACCAGCGCCGCGTCCCCGGGCCCGTTCAGCAGGGCTTCCGCTTCATCCCGGTACTCGGCCTGGCCCACGAGCCGCAACGACCTGGCGGGCGCCGTCACGCTGCCTCTCCGTCATTCGGCGCGTGCCGAACCGGCATTGGCCACGACAGGCCCTTCGCATGTGCGCCTGCGCTCGAGCAGACGATGCACTCCGGGTGAATGGCAGCAGCCAACTCGCTCACCCGGCCGCGAATGCCGTCGTAGCTCAGATGCCGCGGACGGGTCGGAACCGGGGTGACGGCTCCGAGCAGCATGGTGATGGCCAGCGACGTCACCGTGGAGTTGATCGAGATGACTGCTGGCTGGGGCTCGTGAACCCCCTGAACATACGGGTCGGCGGCCCGCTGTTCCGGTGTCCGCAGTTCGCGCAGAATGGCCTTCCCGTCCAGCGCGCCGGTGCAGGTGAGGCAGGGCAGTTCCGGCGCGATCATCTGGACGCGACCGGTGATGTGCGTGATGACATCGTCCTTGACGGTAATGCTGACGCCCATGTCGATCACCGGGACGAGAAATTGGTGGGCCGCCTGGTTCACGACCGCCCGGCTGGCATGCGAATCCGTGCAGAGCAGGATGAAGTCGAAAGTCGGAAGGAGATTGGCTACGTCGCCATCGACGATGTCCGCCTGAAGCCCGGTGACGAGCGCATCGGGATTGATGTTGCGGATCATGGCCGCGGCGACCTCGACCTTGGCGAAACCGACGGTTGCCGGCGTCGATCCCACCACACGATTGAGGTTGGTGGTCTCGATATGGTCGGGATCGATGACGGTGATGTCGGTCGCCCCGAGGTGCGCGAGCTGCTGGCAGACGAGGGATCCCGTGCCACCGGCACCGACCACGCAGTAGCGGAGGCTCTTGAGGAGACGCTGCCCCGGTTCGCCGAAGGCGCGCACCTGCCGATCATGGCGCTCCTGAGCCTCACCGTCCGGGCGTGGCGATAGAAGCGTCAGGTGCTTGTCAACCTCCCATACGCCGATCTCGTCGCCGGAACCCAGGCGCCGCGCCCGGCAGCCGTTGGGGCTGATCACGAGAGCGGCGTGCGGAACCGGCGCGCCACGCCTTCCGAGATAGGGAGCGAGCTGAGCTTCCCCGTTGTCGTCCGTCGTCGAGAACGCCGGCCAGTTCGAGCAATCGGGATGGGTATGGATGAGGATCGCCGCCATGCCGGTGACGCGGCTGCGGTTGGCGACGTCCAGCAGGTACTGCGCCTTCAGGACGGCGGAGATGCGATCGCGCCGCTCGTATGCGTGTTCGGGCACAGCCGCCGCGTCCGCCACGATCCACGCATCGGCGTGGGCCACGTAATGGGCATAGGCGATCGCGCAGCTCTCGACGCCTCCGGCGTCGAGAAGCGTCGCCGACAGCTGGCGGTAGACCGGCGATGGGAATCTGATGCCGCTCATCGCACTTCCTTCAGACGGTTGATCACCACGTTCATCCACGTGGTGAGAGTGTCGCGGTTGGGGTCCCACGGTGCAGTCAGATGCCACGAGAACCAGAGCATGGGGTCGGCGACGCCGAGGATCGGGTTGATTCCTGTGTTCTGCGGCTGACCGCCGTTCGCCAGCCTCAGGTCGGCATCGGCCCAGAAGCAGTCGAGATGCGCGTAGGGATACCCGGACGGGATGATGAAGCGGATGGTGGTCCAGCGCTTCGACCACCCATCCGGCAGGCGGACGTTCGGCACGGTGACGAGCATGGTGCCGCTCACCGCCGGCCGAACGTCAGCGCCGCCGAACCGCTCGCGCAGCTTGTCCAGCTGCATGCTGACGGGGCCGGACATCAGCCGAAGTTCGCCTTCGGCACCGACGAGAAGCGGCGGACGCCGTGCTTCGGGTCGAGGCTGACGGTTTCGTCGTCGCCGATGGTGCGGTCGGGCTCGTCACCGTGCCCTTCCAGCGCCAGATCGTGGGTCGGGTCCCAGCCGGGCACCATCGCCTTGATCTCGGCTCCGGTCAGCTTCTTCTTGTCGGTCTCGTAGCGCTTGCCGTTCACGAAGAAGAAGTAGGTGACCTTGACCGTCGCGGTGATGAACTTCTCGACGCCGGGCGCGGTGAGATCGACCTCGCTGCCCGCCTCGATCAGCTTGTCGGTTCCTCCGCGGACCTCGAGGAACACCGCCTTGTCGGGGCCGATGCCCGCGAGGGTGCGGAGGACCGCTTCGGGGATGCTCGGCTTGCCCCAGACGATGCGGCTGTCGTCGAGCATGATGCGGTAGAGCGGGTCGGTGCTGAAGGCGACGAAGTGGTGGGCGACGCGATCGCGCAGATCGATGTCCTCGTCGGCACGGACATCCTCGAAATCGCCCTCGGGGGTGATCACGAAGAGCGAGTGGCCATCGATGTCCTTGATCCCCGCAGCCTTCAGGATCTGACGGCCGAGCGGGACGGGGTCATCGAGAACGATGGGGCGGTAGTCCATGCTGTCGAGGGCGAACGACACGCGGTAGCGCCCGGGGCGCAGCGGGCGGTCCTCCTGAGCGGCGAGCTCGACGTCGTCGATGTCGGGGTGGTCGGTGATGGACATGGCTTGGTGTTCCTCTTGCGACCGCGGCGGCATTGCGTCGGTCTCAAAGGGTCAATCTCGCCAGCACCGGACGACCGGTAATTTCAGTCGAAGATTTTTTTCAGGCCGCCTTCCGCGATCGGGCCGCAGGTGAAGAAGGCGGGACAGAAGGGGCACGTCCGGTCGGAACGCTCCGGTTCGAAGCGTCCGTCGCTGATCGCGGTGAACGCCTCGACCAGCTTCTCCGATCGCTTGCCCAGATCCTTCTGGTCGAAGGTCACCGGCACGATGGGATCGTCGTCGCCGAGGTGGACGATTTCGACGGCGCAGCCAGGCAGTGCGTCGGCCGCAGCCATCTGAAAGGCGGCATCCGCAAGATCCTTTCCGGTCGTGGAGGAGCGATGGCCTGTCCTGATCATCCGCGTGACGTGGCGTCCGCCGGCCGTGGTGACGACGTCGTCTGCGATCGCCGTCACGGTGTTGTTTCCGATGCGTGTGCGCATCGGGCTTGGATCGAGCCGACTGGAACCGTCGCGGATCTCCACGAACTTCTGGACGAGCAGGTCGGCGATTTCGCGATGAAGCCGGTATTCGTCGCCTGCAAGCGGCCCTTCCGACCACAGCCGATCCAAGACCGTGGCGGCGTCGGTGGATGACGCCGGAGTGGGCTGCCTGCTCGAGATCTCGTCGATCACGGAGCGTACGACGTCGTGCATGCTGGTCATCATGGTCGGTGTGCGCCTGCCGCCGACGCCCAGGACGTGGGTGTACAGGAACCGGCGACGGCAGCGGGAATAGAGGTGTAGCTGGGCCGTCGTGATCTTGATGGGCGGGCCGAGCCGGATCGGTAGCGGTTCTTCCTCCGGGTCGCCGATGCGATCGGCGTGCGGTGTCGCCGCGCGCGTGCTCGTCACGCCCAGGCGGGCGATGAAGGGCGAGGGATCGCGACGCCTCGTGGCTCCGGTTGCCGACGGTGCCGTTCGGCTCGCCGAATATAGCAGGAGACGGTCGCGCGCGCGCGAGGCGGCCACATAGAAGAGGCACTCCTGCTCCAGGTCGTGGTCCATCGCGGCCAGGGCCATGGTGCTGCGTTCCCCCTGGTCATCTCCCTCGATCAGCCCGTCCGGCACCGGGCAGGTCGGCTTGCGCGTAGCGGATGAGGTGGGAAGGCTGTTCTTGTTGAGGCCCATGACGTGCACGACCGGGAACTCCAGCCCCTTGCTGCCATGGATCGTCATCAGCCTGACGGCATCGATACCTTGAGCCGCCTGTGGCAGCTGCCTGAGGTCGCGTTCGTCGGCGAGCTGGACGAGGCGGCGCACGCCGTCGAGCATCCGTTGCAGCGGCAGGCCCGGCCCTGTGCGCTGGGCGCGGAGGAATCCCATGAACTGCCAGATCGCGACGCCCATGGCCCGGCTGGCGATGCTGTCGGTCGTTGCGAGAAGGGCGGCGGTGGGTGTGCGGTCGAGAAGAAGTCGAGCCAGTATCCGCCACGGTCTCCCCGTGACCTCGAAGCCCGCGAGCATGTTGACCATGCGCTGAAGCGCGGTGGCATCTTCCTGACGCAGCTTGGGCAGCGAATTTTTCGCGTTGGTCCAGGCGAGTGGTTCGGCGTCGGTAGCCCGCAAGTGCTCGACGACAGTCGCGGCGCCGGCGAGGCTGAGCCCGGTCTCCAGCCCCGCGAGAGACGGCTTTCGGACGAGGCCCATGGCCCGGCGGTCGACGAGCAGCGAGAGGATGGACAGCAGATCCTTGATCTCGGGACGTTCGAACAGGTTCCCGAGGTACAGGACCGGAATGCCGCGTCGTTCCAGTTCACGCCCGATGCGGGTCAAACGGTCGTTGCCCGAGCATAGCACCGCGTGGTCGCGGTATTCGGTGTCCACCGACCGACGTTCGATCTCGTCGGCCAGCGCGTCGGCCTCGTCGTCGTTGTCTCCGAACGTCACGTGTTCCGGTGCATTCCCGGTGGCAGGGCGATCAGCCGTTAGCGCCGCGTCGCTCGTTCCGGCCTTCATCTCCCGACCAAAGGCGGAGAAGGCGCCGACGATCTCGGGCGTCGATCTGTAGTTCAGGCGGAGCCTTCCACCCTTCGCTCCGGGGAAGTCGGCGGTGGCGAACCTCGACATGTTGTAGGACGACGCGCCGCGGAACCGGTAGATCGCCTGACGCGCATCCCCGACCGCCCAGAGGTTGATCCCGCCGTCGGTGAGCAGCTGGAGCAATCTCACGCTGCTTCGGTTCACATCCTGATACTCGTCGACGAGGATGTGGGTGTAGGTGTTGCGAAGGATCGACGCGGCTTCCGGATCGGAATCGAGGAGCGTGACCGGCAGCGACACCAGGTCGCCGAAGTCGACGGCTCCGGCGGCGTGCTTCAGCTCCTCGTAGCGGCTGTAGACGAGGCCGACCTCGGCGCAGCGCTCCGCGGCAATGCGCTCGGCCGGATCCGAAGCCAGATCGAGCATCGCCTGGGCGAGCGTGGCGAAGCGTTCCGGGCCGGCCACCTCGTCCTTCGCGCGGGACATCGCGCCGAGCATCTCCTTCAGCGGCTTCGCCGGATCCATGATCTCGCGATAATGCTTGAGATCGAGGGCGAGATATTCCCGCTCCATGATCGCGGTCGCCTCGCTCCGATCCATCATCCGGGGCTCGGAGGCGAAGCCCAGCTGCCGATGGTAGCGCCGCACGATGTCCAGCCCGAAGGCATGGAAGGTTCCGATCCACATCGCCGACGCCGCCTCGGGCCGCATTCCCGCGATGCGCTCGGATAGTTCTCCAGCGGCCTTATTGGAGAACGTCAGGACGAGTATGTTCCGTGGGTCGACGCCCTCGTCCACGAGCCCGGCGACGCGTCCGACGAGCGTCTGGGTCTTGCCTGTGCCCGGACCCGCCTCCAGCAGATATGGCACGCCGCGATGCCGTGCTGCCTCGGCCTGCTCGGCATTCAGGGGCTTCGGGGGCTTCTCCACCGCATCTTCGGCCTGCGGCTCAATCTCGGGAAGCAGCAGCGCGTCTAGCAGTTGCATCGCGACGACGTCGAAGGGTGCGTCCAGCCGTTCTGCAATCTCGGTCGCGGTCATCCCGTCGAGATGGAGGGCTTTGGCTCGCTTGCGAGGTAGGATGAGCTCGCGACCGAAAAGATCCATCTGGATCTCGCGGCGCTGTCGCCGACTGTAATCCACGACGCGGTCCTCTCCGACCGGTGCCGCTTCGGAGGACCGGGTCGGATCGACGTCATGGGCGACATGCTCGATACGATCGTCGCCGAGCGTTGCGTGGCCGAGTTCATGCCCTACCAGGAAGACCTTATAGAAATCCGTGCCGGCGTCTTCGTGCCGGATCGTCCTGTTCTTGGGATCGAACTGCGCGCGGCCACCCGCCAGCAGCCTACTGCCCGGCTCGATCGGCTCGATGTCGAGCCCGATAGCCGAAGCGGCGGCGCTGACGATCGCCTGTGGAGACCAGGGATCCGCACCATCTGCAACTGCGCTCGCATGGAGGGCGGCAGCCCGATGTCTGGCGAGTTCGACGGCGTCCAATGGTCAGGCCCGATCTTCCAGAAGCCGCTGCCGCTTCTCCTCGGGCACCTTGCACTGAACGAGAAGCTCCTCGAACGATATCTTGCCGTCCGCGACGTGGGGCGCTTCGTCGGACTTGTAGCTCAGTCCGGTGGCAAGCCGGTTTGATCCCGCCATGAACGCGCGGATATCGTCGGCGGTCGCCCGGATGCCCTGCGCGATGGTTTCGACGATCCACGCTGGAACGGACGCGATGTCGACGAGCCTCGTACTGAAGGCATGGATGACGCCGCTCGGCACGCCGAGCGTCCGACGCAGGGCGACGAGTTCGTCCGCAGTGGCCGACGCGAATGGATCGGCGACGGTATTACCTGCAGGGGCATCGGCAGGGACAGTCGCCTGAAAAGCCGTCCACGATTCCTCGACCCAGGCTTCGTCGACCGGAGCGCTGGCGCCGTCGCTCGCTCGCTGAAGACGCAGGTCGAGCGACAGGTCGATCAGGTCGTCGGCGAGGTGCGGGTACGACTGAAGATACCGCTCGAGCGTCGAACGGTCGTGCGCCGGCTCTACGGCGAATGCGAGGAGGATATCCTCGTCGTCATGTGGCAGATGATCAGTCATGGTCTGATCCGATCTCGAGCGCCTTGCGAATCGAGGCGAACGCGGCGTCGCGACGGTTGCGGACGGTCTTCTCGGACGAGACCCCAATCGCCTTGCGGATCGATAGGACGCCCTCGTCCGAGGAGTCGATCGGTATTTCCTGGAGTATCATCTCAATCACCCGGCGTTGCTTGTCTGGTAGGGCTTGTATCGCGGCAACGACGCGGGACCGGTAAATCGGGTCCTCCGACAGCAGCTCCTGCTTCAGGTCCAGGCTGCCGCCGGCCTTCTCGACGGCGAGCGACGGTTCGTTGGTCTCGTCGTCGGCCTCGATGCGTTCGCTCCGGGCTGCCTGTCGTGTCGCCCTCTTCATGGCCGTCTTGCGCAGGGCGGCGATGGCGTCGGCGAACATGACCTCGAAATAGTCGAGCGCGGATCCCGGCTCGCTGCGATCGACGCTCAGCCTCTCGTTGAACAGGTCTCGGACGCGATCGCGAGCATCCGCCGCATGGACGTTCTCCACCATGCCGGATCGTTCGCCTTCGACCCGCGGAAGAACGGCACCGATGCGTCGCATCAATTCCCGATAGAGCTCGGCGAAGTAGGACTGGTCGTTGTCGTTGCGGGCGGCCCGGATCAGATGGACGACGCACTCGGACTGAACATAGAGGTCTGAGCGCGCATCTCGTATCTTCAGGGCGGCGATCACCTCCGAGCGCGGTAGTTCGACGAGCCTTTCGAGCGACTTCTCGACGTCTGCGCGGCGGGAATATGTCGTTCCATCCGGCTTCTGCTTCGTCAGCGGCGGTACTGTCCGCATTCCCAAAGTCGACCCCTCGCACAACTTCTAATTTGGGCTATCGTAACGCCCGTCAGATTCCCCGTCGATAGAAAGCGGGTCGGTTTCGCCGACTATAAGTGTCCCCGTTCCGCGCATTTTACGATGGTGCGCTCCATCCACCAAGCGGGTAGTCCCGGACCGCAGTCGGAGGGAGATCGCCATTGATCGTCAGGGAGTACGTCAGTTGTGCAGAGTGCGGCACCGCGCATGTTTTACGGATCGGATTGGGCGGTGAACCCGTGCAGGCGCACCAGTTCGCGTGTGTCAGTTGTGGTCAGGAGATGGGGGTTCGCCTCGAGCTTGGGGTCGGCTGGTCCTATGGGCCGAACACCGAGAAATCCGAGGAGGACAACGACGCGCCGATCGTGAACCTCCACCCGTCGTTCGTATTCTCGAAATCGGAGATCGGCAGCGCGGGTGCGTTTCCCAGCCTGGATTTCGGGAAGCGGGTGATCGACGGGATACTGGCGGCTCGGACGCGTGCCGGCCTGCCGGCGACGCTTGAATTCCTGTCGGACGAGCAGCCTCAACGGGCGCGCATCACGGAGGAGTGGGATCAGCTGAGGGCGGCTTGGTCGCTGCACCGGAACGGGAAGGATGAGCTTGCGGGGAGGCGGCTGGAGAAGTTCATCCCGGGCGCGGGATATTCCGATCCCCCCGATACGCTGGCCGACTGGGTGTTCCAGTTCGCGGCAAGCCTGATCCAGCCGCGGTTCGAGGAGCATTTCGAAGGCCTGTTCCAGCAGTTGATGATCGCGAAGGACAAGCCGGACTTCGACCGCTTCGTTCGTCATTTCGGTGACACGATGAGCGCCGCCCACGCGCGGCGCGCCTTCGAGGTCTGTAAGGCCTATCTTGGCGCCTTCTCCGAGTTCTCGCAGGTCCACCATCTGGTGGCGTCGGGCGTCGAAGTCGGCGATGATCATATGGCTGCATCGACTAATTTCGACGCGACGCGGATGTTCTACGGAAATGCCTTCGAGGCGTTCGGCGACAACGTCGAATTCCTCACCTGCCTCAACAACCTGATTGAGGATCGGCCATTCGACCAGCTGCGCAACATCTCGCTGGCCGACTATCAGCGGACCGACAAGGCCGGACGCTGCAGGGCGATTTCCGAGAATGCCGCAATGGCTGCGGTCTGCGTGGAGTTCGACAACCAAGTGCGCAATGCCTCCCACCACGGTGGGATGGTGTTCGACAGGGCGACCGGTATCATTGAGTACCGGTCGGGCAAAGGTGGGCATGGCGACGTGCAGTCCATGGGATATGCGTCATACCTTGCCCGGTGCTCTATCTTGTTCGCCCAGATCCTCCTTGTCATGCGGCTCGAGATCTTGCTCGCGAACGAATTCAAGGTCCGGCTTCCGCTCTGACCGAAGTCCGGGGCCGTTCGGCTAGTCGTCGTACATGAGCTTGGTGTTCCCGTCGCAGGCGCTACAACCACGGATGCCCGACTGTGGATCGGCGCCGAAGCGGCACCCCGGCTCGCCCTCAGGTAAGTGCCTGCTTATGCTCGAATTGTTAGGTTCAGCCGGGGTCCCGATTGGCGCCGATCGGGGCCCCGTATCCGCAAATCCGCTTATCTCGAGTAGCTTACGATCATAGCGCCGGGGTTCGCTTCGGCGCCTCTTCACGGTTCGAGCCGTCTAACAGCGCCTGAACCAACGACCGGTCTCGGGGAACGCTCAAGTCGCTGTGAACGTCGGCTTCTGGGTCATCGCTGCAGCGGCCGTGGTCGACAAACAAACGTCGTTTCCTATTCGATAGCGGGCGTGCCGCCTTTCTCTGAAACCGGCCATTCGCGAAACGGACAGCCCGCGGGCGGCGAACGCCCCGCATTCGGTCATTCTCGATACTGACAGAAGTTCCTAGAAGCGGCCTATATTCTTGCCAGAGAGCGCCGGGGAGTTGAACCGGCCTTGCATTTTAGAACTTCACTCGCACGTCGACCAAGAACGACCGCGGCGGCAGATAATTAAATTGGTCGAGTTGGCCGTATCCGCTCTGGTAGCTTGTACCGATGATGACCGTTTGGGGGGCGCCCGACCCGCTATTAGAGATCGCGGTCACAGCGCGGCTGTTGAACACGTTCGATACCGTCACCCCGATCTGGAAGCTCTTGTCGATATCCTGGCTGATCGCGAACTCTCCGATGCTGTACGGCTTGATACGATAAAGCCGGTAGCCGGGGCTGCCGCTGTACTCGGTCCCGTATTGCGTGCCGGTATATTTGTGGTTGTACGAGATGCGGAAGCCGCCGCTGCGGTAGATGAAACCGGCCGCGGCGGTCGAGAACGGGGCTTTGGCGATCTGCTGGCCGGTCGTGCCGCTCTTGGCCTGGTTGTACGATCCGTTCGCGAACAGCGTCAGGCCGTGGATCGGCATGACGTTGATCTGGCCTTCCACGCCCTTGTATTTCACCTGGCCGATGTTGACGAGGAGCGAGGTGTCGCAGCCGACCGTGGTGCAGGTGCCGATCTTGTTGTCGACGTTGATGATATAGCCGTCCGCGTCGAGCGAGATGTTGTGGCCGTGCCAGACCGTGCCGATCTGGTAGTTGGTCGAGGTCTGCGGCTTGAGCGCATCGAGCGCGGTCGAGAGCGAGCCCGAGGTCGAATAGAAGCTCGACAGATCGGGCACGTACATGCCCTGCGCGTACTGACCGTAGAACGACCAGTTCGAGGTCGGCTGCCAGTTGATCGTCGCGAACGGCAGCGTCTTGGTCCAGGTCGCGCTCGTGTCGAGCGGCGCGCGCGCCTTCTGGTTGAGCACCGCGTTCACGCCGCGGGTGAAGTGGACGTACTTCACGCCCGGCGTGATCGACAGGCCCTCGAACGGGTGAAACTCGAACTCGCCGAAGATCTGATACTGGTGCCAGTTCGAATGCTGGAGATACTGGACATTGCCGAGCGAAGTGGGCGGCAGGGCGCTTTGCTTGGCTGAACCGTCGCCGTTGTTGAAGGCTTCGTTGTAGCTTGGCGTGCCGGTGGTCCGGTCGAGATCGAGGATGTGGCGATCGGTGACGGCATATTCATACCAGCCGCCGACCCGGATCTTGCCCATCGAGAAATCGTAGTTGAGCTGGCCGATATAGCCGAACGTGCGGTATTTGTTCAGCTTGTTGTAGCCGAGCACGTCGGTGGCGGGGCCGGGCTGCTGCACGAACGGCGAGGCGGGCGTGCCCGCGCCGGTATAGCCGCTGACGACGCCGTTCGACGGGAAGCTGAACACCGGCGTGCCGACGTTCGTCGCGGCGTTGACGTTGGTCGCCTTGACGGTCGTCTTGCCGTTCCCCGAATAGGTGTTGTTGGTGTACCCGTACACATAGGCACGGTTGTCCATCGAGAAGCCGCCGCCGAAATCGCTCTGGAGGCGGATGTACGAGAAGTCGGTTGTCTTGTCGGTGCGGTTATACCCGTAATAGCTCGCGCGCGTGGGATCGTTGGTCAGCCCGAAATTCCGGCCGTAGGTGCCGACTTCCGAGGTCGGCGCGCAATTCTCGCCGGTCAGCTGGGTCAGCGGCTTACCGTCCGGGCCGAGCGCCGCGTTGCCGAAGCCGGCAATGCCCGAGGTCGCGCTGCCGCAGGTCGCGCCTTTCGCCACGTCCGACTGGTAATAGAAATTGCGGTTCCAGGTGCTCATCAGCGTCAGCGTGTTCGATCCCACCGGGATCACCGCCTTGCCGTAGAGGTTCTTGGAATTGACCGGCGAATAGGTGAGCGCGCCGTCCGATTGCAGATACTGGCCGGTCAGCACGATGCGCGTGCCGCCGAGCTTGTCGATCTTGCCGCTCTGGAATTCGGCGCGGCCAAGGAAGCTGCTGAAATTGCCGACGATGCCCTCGATCTGGCCGCCCATCTCGTCGCGCACCGCGCGCGAATACATGTTGAGGTTGCCGCCATAGGTCGCCTGGCCGAGCTGGCTGGCGTTGCCGGGGCCGCGATCGACCACGACGGTCTCGATCGTGTTCGACGGGAAGAAGGCGGTCGAGTGGTGGGTCGGGTTGTTGGTGTCGGCGAAGGGGATCGAATCGTAGGTAACGTTATATTCGCCGTCCTGGAAGCCGCGGATCACCGCCTTGGTCTCGCCGAACCCGATGCCGTTGCCCGTCCCGGTGATCGACACGCCGGGGGTGAGCAGGATCAGCGTGTTGAAGTCCGCGGTCGGGACGATATTGTCGATCTGCTCGCGGCTGACCGCCGATTGCGGCTGGGTGGTGGTGAGCGATGCGGTGTACGGGGCGCTCTCCGCCGTCTTCGATCCCGTGACGATGATGTCCGACGAGGTCAGCGAGTTCTTGTCGTTCGCCTGGCCGGCGCTGTTGGCGCTGGTCGTCTGGCCGTCGGCGGACGCGGCGGCTGGCGCGGATGCTGGCGCATCGGCGGCGCGCGCGGCCGTGGTGCAGACGACAGCCGTCAGGCTGGTGGCGACGAGCAGCGCGGCGCGCAGAGTGAAGTTCATGATAATACCCCAGGTCATTCGATGATTAGCGGTTCGCCGATGTCGCGAGTTCTTCGCGGGCGGCTTCGTAGAGGCCGGACAGGCGCGGATCGTTCGCGAGCTTCCACGCCGCGAGGGTGCCGACGACGTGGCTCGCCTCTGTATCGCTCGCGAAATGCGCGCCGCAGATCTCGCGGCTGACGGCATAGTCGCGGGCGCGATCGAGGATGGCGGGCGCGCGATCCGGCAGCAGCTGCGCCAGCGTCCAGCCGACCGAATAGCCGAGGCCCGAATGGCCGCTCGGATATCCGCGCATGGGCTTGGCGCCGGGTTCGTTCTCGCAATTGTGGATCGTCGTATCCACGCCCCACGGACGGGTACGGTTGAAGAAGTCCTTGCTCGATCCGATCGCGAGATCGGTCTCGGACTGGACCAGCGTGAGCAAAGCCCAGGTATTGGGCAGCGCCCTCAGATCGCGCCTCGCCGCCGTGTCGAAGATCGACGGGTCTTCGCGGTCGCTGTCGGCCTTGGCCTGCGCGATGCGCGCGGCGTCGGCACCGTTGATGAGCGCGTGGATGCGCGCGAGTTCGAGCGCCTCGGCGGCCGAACCCTTTGGCGGCGGTGCCGGCAGCGTGCGGGTCGGTACGAAATCGGCCTGGTTCAGATATTGGAGCGCCTTGTCGCCCTTCTTCGCGGGCGCGAGCACCAGCACGGTGAAGCTGCCCGAAACCGGCTGGCCGCGCTTCGAGCCCTTGGCGACCGGCTCGAGCGTCGCTGCGGGCAAGTAGATGCGGCCGTCGCGCGGATCGAGCGCGCCGGTCTTGGCCCCGCGCTGCGTCGGGATGATGCCGGCCACCGCGATATGGTGAGGGTCGACGATCGACAGCGCAACCAGCGTGCCGCTGCCGCCGCACGGGATGAAGGCGAGGCCGCGCGTCTCGTCGACGAGCACCGCGTCGGGATCGGCGCCTATCGCCAGCGTGGCAAGCGTCTTGCCGCTTTTCGCGTCGATCACCAGCGCGACGTGGTTGGCGCAGGCCGAGATCAGCCGCGCGCCGTTCGCGACCAGCGCGAGGCCGGTCGGCCCGTCGCAACCGGGCAGCGCGATCGTGCCGGTACGGCGTTTGCTCTTGAGGTCGATCCGCGCGATCGCGTTGGCGTCCTCGATGTTGACGAACGCGCCGCCCTCGCCGTCCGTCACGCCGAATTCGAGCGAACCGCCGACCGTGATCTTGCCGGCGAGCGTGCGCGTCCTGGGGTCGATGAGCGCAACCGTGCCGTCGCCGGCGTTCATCACCGCGATCAGGCCGGTCGCCGGATCGACGAACGCCGCATCGGGCTTCGCGCCGGTGGCGACTTCGGCGAGCACCGCGCCGTTCTTGACCGACACGAAGCGCGCGAGACCCGTCTCGCCATCCGTTTCGAACACCATCTCGCCGCTGTCCAATGCCAGCACCGAATGCGCTCGCCGAGCGGGCGCGAGTGAATCGACGACCTTGTGGGTTGCAAGATCCACGCGTTCGATCGCATCGCCGCGCGCGATGTACAAGGCGTTGCCAGCGGGGTCGATCGAAGCGAAATCCCATGCGCCGTCACGTCCGGGGATACGATCGACAATACGGTAATGGACGTCGGTTGCAGTCGGCGCGGCCTGGGCGCAAACGCCACCGCACGCGGCCGCAAGCGCGGCTGCGATGAATGCGACTCTCATGTTCTTAAACCCCTTACCGATCTCGGCTGACGAGGCGGCTATGCAAAGGATGTTACGCTTCGAAGGCGGATTCACGACATTCCCGATATTGGGAAAATGTAATGTGTGCGGGGTCGGTATAGACGTCTCCGAACGAGGTCTTCCACTGCTTGTACCGAGCGGATTCGACACCGCTTTCTTAGAAATTGTCCCCGACCGACAGGACGAATTGATTGCCCATCGCGCTGGTGCTGCGCACCGTCGCGGCCCAGTCGCCGACAACGAGGAAGCCGCCGGCCATCTGGACAGCCGCTGCCCTCGCGAACAGGGCGATCGCAACGGCGGCGGCGATGCCGCTGACGACGGCGCGGCGGGTGATCTATTTGGCGTCGGTCATCGCGGTGCTCCCGTTTCAGAACTTAAACTTGATGCCGCCTTCGAAGGTCTTGTCGTAGAATTCGCGCTGGATCGGGCGGGTCTTGTCCGCCTCGTAGATGCGATAGCGCTCGTTGGTCAGGTTCTTGACGTTGAAATAGAGCCTGATGCCCTTGCGCACTTCGAGAGACGAGGTGAAGTCGAGCGTGGTGCGGGCGTCCTGGTAGACGTCGGTCGCCGGGCTGTCGCCGATACCGAACAGGTTCGCGCCGACATATTGCGCGGACAGGCGTAGCTGTAGGCCGCGGGCCTCGTAATAGGCCGCCGCGTTCCAAGTCCATTTCGATGTGGCGGGCAGAAGCTGCCTGCGACCGCCGCCGTGGAGGATGATCTCGCTATCGACATAGGTTGCGTTGACGCCGATCCCGAAGCCGTCGAACGGCTTGGGCAGGAAGGTGAAGTGCTGATCGTACGCCGCCTCGACGCCGCGCGCGTGGGACGAGCCGACATTCTCGTACGTGACGAACAGCACGTTGGGGCCGGCTTCGGGGATGCGTGCGTCGCTGCCCGAATGCTGCCGTGCGACGATGTAATTGTCGAATTCCTTGTCGAAGGCGCCAACCGACAGGATGCCGCCGTGCGGCAGATATTGCTCGATCGACAGATCGAAATTGTTACCGGTGGTCGGCTTCAGTTCCGGGTTGCCCTGAGTGATGATGAAATTGTCGCGGTCGACCGAAACTGCGGAGGCGATCTGGCTGAAGCCCGGGCGGCCGATGCCCGTCGAATAGGTCGCGCGCGCGACGAGGCTCGGCGTCACGTCGTAGCGAAGCTGCACCGTCGGGAAAACATTCGTATAGCTACGCCTGCGCACGGTCAGCGCCGGCGACGGCGATATGTCGTCGCCCGTGACCGGATCGGTCTGCGTGGTGAACGTGTAACTGGTGTAGGTCGCCCGCGTATGCTCGACTCGCGCGCCGGTGACGGCGCCAAACTTGCCGAGCGAGACGGTATACATCGCATAGCCGGCGTAGATATCCTCCTCGGCCTTGAAATAGCCGGTGAGATCGGCGGCGAGCCCGGCGGTCGTCGCGGACCCGGCAAGGGCGCGGATGGCGCTGGCGTTGACCTGCGGGCCATTGCTGTAATGGCCGTCGTAATAATCGGTGATAGCGGGATCGAGGCCTGGCAGCCCGCGCGACGGCAGCGTGTACGCTTGCGTGTAGGGCGTGTCGGTCTTGGTGCGCCGGCGCACCTCGCCGCCGATCTGGAGGCGGTCGCCGCTGCCGATCCAGTGCGTGTCGAGCGCGGCGTTGACCGCGCCGGACCATTCCTCGTCCACCGCAGCCTCGCGCGCGTTGGTGAGCTTGGTCAGCTTGTAGAGCGTCGGATCGTTGACGTTAAGCCCGTTGGTGACGCCGAGGGTCGGAAAATCGGCGTTGGTGATGTTGTCGATCGCGAACGGCACGTTCTTGGGGCCGGTATAGGTCGTCCCGAAATTGCGCCCGACACTGAACGTCGCACGCGAATAGGCGCCGTGATAATCGAGCGCGAGCGCGCCGAAGCGGTTACGCCCGCCGACCACGAAGACCTGATTGCGGTGCGTCTCCTCCTCGTCGGTGCCCTTGATCGTGATCGCAGTCTTGGTCGCATAGCCTGCCGGATTGGCGGGATCGACGCTCAGCGCGCTGTCCAGCTTGTCGTAGGTTAGCCGGTTCTTGAGCACCGATTCGACATATCCGGCGACAGAGGCGCGGACGTAATATTGCGTGTCCGCATCGGGCGTGAAGGCGAACTCGCCGCCATAGCCGAACCGACGCCGGTGATAGTCGTACCGGCGCAACTGGATATCGGAGAGCGCCTTGTTCACCTGGAGCGGCGAGAAGGCCGAGCCGGAGGCGGCGCTCAGCGTCGGATCGTCGACGTAATCCGCCTCGATATCGTCGAAGCCGCGCTTGTCGCTGCGGAACGAGCCGGTGAGCACGACCGAGAAGGACTTGTTGCCGGCACCGAAGCGCGTGCCGACCGCGAGATCGAGGTTGAGCGGGCCCGGGTGATCGTGCGCCGGTTCGTAGCCGTAGCCTATCGCGCCGTCGACGAAGGGGTGGGTGATCGCGGCGGCGGACCGCGGCGTCAGCTCGATCGTGCCGCCGAGCCCCTCGGCATCGTGATTGGGCATGCCGGTCTTGGTGACGATGAAGCCGTCGATCGCACCGGTCGGGATCGTGTCGAACTCGACCGCGCGCCCGCTGCCGAACACGGTGCCCGACGGATTGGTGTTGAGCAGCACGACGCCGCCGTAGGTCGCGCCGTTGAGGTTGCCGTCGATGCCGCGGATGACGACGAAGCGACCTTCGCCGGTGTCGCTCGACAGCGAGACGCCGGGCACGCGGCTCAACGCCTCGGCCGAGTTGAAGTCGGGATATTTGGCGATAGCTTCCGCCGACTGCACGTTGATGAGGTTGGGAGCGTCGCGCTGAGTCTCACGCGCCTTCTCTTCCTGGCGCGGGGCGGTGACGACGACGTCCTTGCGAAGATCGTCGTCCCCGATGGGAGGAGCGGTGTCGGCATGAGCGCCGGTCGATAGCGTCAGGACAAGCATCGTCGAGGCGAGCAGCAGCGCGCGATGTCTCACGTGTATTCCCCCTTGGAACGCCGCTCCCGGACGGCTGATCCCGGGTGGATGGTCGTGATTTGTGACGGCTGGGGGACTCTTGCCGGCGATGCCGGCAAGGTTGGGGTAATTTAATCTTGGCGCTTTCTCACGCCGGCTTAACGACCAGAACGTGGAAAGTGCCGGGAACCGCGATCGGCCGCGCCCCCGATGTCGCGGGCGCGGCGAACCGCGCGGTCGGCAGATAGATAGCGCCGGTGGCGGGATCGAGCGCGCCGGTGCGCGCACCGACTTCGGTCGTGACCCGGCCAACCCGCACCACGCCGCCGGGCGCGTCGAGCGAGAGGATGTCGAGCACGCCGTCCTTGCCGCAGGGCACGAACGCCAGCCGCCGCGCCGCGTCGAGGATCACCGCGTCGGCACCCTTTCCGATATCGACCATGCGAACGAACCTGCGTGCCTTCGCATCGACGATCACCGCCTTGCCGTTGGCGCAGGCGCTGATCAGGCGACCGCTCTTCTCATCATAGGCGAGGCCGGTCGGGCCTTCGCACCCCGGCATCGCTATCGGCCGGCCAAGCTTGCCGCTCGCCACGTCGACCATTTCGAGCTCGTTCGCATCCTCGTTGTTGATGAACAGCGCGCCGCCGACGAGCGCGGCATATTCCAGCGCGGGCTTGACCGTGAACGTTGCGGTGACCCGCATCGCGGTGGTGTCGATCACCGAGACCGTGCCGCCGTCGGCATTCATCACGAAGGCGCGAGCGTGGGCGGGGTCGAAGATCGCGGCATCGGCTTTCTTGCCGACCGCAACGCTCGCGATCTGCTTGCCCGTGGTCGTGTCGAGGAAGCGCACGGTGGCGTCGTTGCCGCTCGTCACCAGCAAGCGGTTACCCGGCAGCGGCACGACGGCGTGAGCGCGTGCGATGTCGCCCCAGGAGGTGACGCCGCCGCCCGCGAGATCGATTACCGTTACCGATCCGCCGCGGGCCACGAACAGCCGATGTGTATCGGGACCGACCCGTGCATAGTCCCACGCGCCATCTGGACCGGCGATCTTGCCGACCACGGCATAGCTTGGTGGCGTCGCGGGCGCGGCGAGCACGTGGGCTGCGGCGGCAAACAGGGCGATCAGAGGCAGGCGCATCGGGGGACTCCTCGCATGGGATGCGCGCCTTGTGCGCCGCCGGTCTCGACCGCGCCAGCGCTGGCTGGGACATTGGCAAAATACAATCGCGCCTCGCCGCTGACCGCCGGCCACGCTGCCTGCGTTAACGAACATTGGGAAAAACGATGTGCCATGCCACGGCACGCCAACCTACAGCGCGCCATGACAGGCCTGCGGTCGAATCGGCCGTGTGTTTGAGGACCGGATCATGAAACCTGCTACGCTTTTCGTTATGATTGCCATGCTCGGCGCGGCTGCCGCACCAGCCGACGCCGCAAAGACGTCGCAGAAGCCGAAGATCACGATGGCGGCCGCCCGTGCGATCGCGCTGAGGCGGGCGCCGGGCGATGTGAAGGCCGCCGAATACGAATTTGAGAATGGCGGCTGGCGGTATTCTTTCGACATCGGACAAGGTGGACGTATTCACGAGATCGGCGTCGATGCCGCGTCGGGCAAGGTCGTGGAAGACGCGTACGAGAACCCGAGCGCGAAAGACTGAGCCTATCATGCGCATTCTGCTCGCTGAAGACGATAGCGATATCGCCTCTTACGTCGAACAAGGCCTCGGCGAGCTTGGCCATGTCGTGACGCGGGTGACCGACGGGGAGGATGCGCTGCATATTGGTGCGACCGAGTGTTTTGAAGCGATCGTGCTCGACAGGATGTTGCCGCGCCTCGAAGGGCTCGATGTGTTGCGGCGGTTGCGCGCGGCATCGGTCCGCACGCCAGTGCTGGTGCTGACCGCCAAGGGCGGGGTCGCCGACCGGGTCGACGGGCTCGATGCCGGCGCCGACGACTATCTGATCAAGCCCTTCGCCATGGCCGAACTGGTCGCGCGGTTGAACGCGCTGGCCAGGCGCCCGCCGATGAACGAGGTCGTGACACGTCTGGTTGTCGGCGACATCGCGCTCGACGTCCTGCGCCGCGAGGTGACGCGAGCGGGACGCAGTGTGCATCTCCAACCGCGCGAGTTCCAATTGCTCGAACTGCTCATGCGCAACGCCGGCAGGGCCGTCACGCGCACGATGTTCCTGGAAGAGGTCTGGGGGTTTCACTTCGATCCGCAGACCAACATCGTCGAGAGCCATCTCAGCCGCATGCGGTCGAGGCTACGAGAAGGCTTCGCCGGTGACCCGATCGAGACGATCCGCGGCGTAGGATATCGGATGCGCGCGGATGGCTAACCTGCGCACCAGTGCCGCTTATCGAATTGCCTTTACCTATGCTGCGGCCCTGGCCGCGGCGATTCTGCTGCTGGGCGTCGCCGTCTATTTCGCCGCCGATGCCGAGTTCCGCCATCAGCGCGACGAGCGGATCGCGGCGGAACTGTCCGATCTCGCACAGGAGTCGGGCGGAACCGCCGGCCTGCAAGACGAGATCGCCGAGCGCGAGCGGGGACGCACGACCGAGCCGTTCGGCTACGCGCTGTTCGATAGCGCCGGCAGGCGCATCGCGGGACGGATGGATACGACGCGCCCCGCGCCCGGCTTCAGCATGATCGTCTTCCGCGATCCCGTGGAAGGCCCTGACAGCGCGCGTGCCAAGGCGGTCGATCTGCCGAGCGGTGCGAGGCTCGTCGTGGCGGTCGATTCCGAAGCGGTCGAGGCGATTGATGCCACCATCCTCGAACTGTTCGGCATCGCCTTCGCCATCGTGTTGCTGATCGGGCTTGTTGGGGCGCTGCTGCTCGGGCGGTATTTGCGCCAGCGGCTCGGCGTCATCAGCCGCACCGCCAACGCGATCGTGGCTGGGGATCTCGATAAGCGCATGCCGGTCAGTGCCTATGGCGACGAGTTCGACGCCGCCGCGCTCGCGCTCAACGCGATGCTCGACCGGATCGCCGGATTGATGGACAATCTGCGGCAGGTTTCCAGCGACGTCGCCCATGACCTGCGCACCCCACTCCTGCGGTTGCGCAGCCAGCTCGAACGCGTCGGCAAGGTCGATGGCGCGGCGGAGCGCGCGCTGGAACAGGGGGACGCGTTGCTTGCCCTGTTTGGTTCGATCCTCCGCATCGCCGAGGTCGAGGGCGGCGGGCTCGACCATAGTTTTGCGATGATCGACTTGTCCGCACTGGTGGAGGATGTCGCCGACAGTTTCCAGCCGGCGCTCAGCGACAGCGGCCACCGTTTCCGCTGGGAAGTGCAGCCGGATATATCCGTGCGCGGCAATCGCGAACTGCTGGCGCAGGCGCTTGCCAATCTGTTCGACAATGCGCGCGCGCATACCCCACCGGGCACGCAGGTCGTGCTCGGCCTCTCGGCAGATGCCGTTACCGCGCGCATCTCCGTCGTCGATAACGGCCCTGGCGTGCCGCCCGGAGAGCATCGCGCGATCTTACGGCGCTTCCGTCGCGGGGAGGCGAGCCGGACGACCCCAGGCAACGGGCTTGGGCTCAGCCTAGTCGCGGCGGTTGCGTCCGCACATGGCGGCGAGGTTGTTGTCAGCGACGCGCAGCCCGGCCTGACCGTCACGATCACGCTGCCGAGGTTGTCATGAATCGGCGGGTATGGATGCTATTGGGTCTGCTGCCGGCGGCCTGCCAGAGTTACGTGCCGGCGCCGCTCGTTTCGCGCCCGGCGGCATTGGCGCCGCCCGATGTGCAGGCGCTTTCGGTGGCGGCCGCGAAAATCGAACGGCCGTATTTGAAGCCGGTGACGATTGATCTCGCCGCGCCGCTCGATGGCAATGCGGTCGCGACGCTGGCGGTGCTCAACAATCCTGACTTGAAGGCGTTGCGCGAGCGCGCCAAGGTCGCCGATGCGCAGGTCTTTGCGGCACGGTTGTTGCCGGACCCGACGCTCAACCTGGGTGCAAGCAGGGTGCTGGCCGGGCCCGACCCGCTTCCGGATCTGGTCGGAGCGCTGGCGCTTGATCTCAATACGTTGCGCACGCGCGGCGTGCAGGGGGCGGCGGCGAAAGCGGCGGCCGATCAGGTAAGGCTCGATCTCGCCTGGAGCGAATGGCAGACAGCGGGCGCGGCCCGGTTGCAGGCGGTGCGGGTTCTCGCATTGTCGGCTATGCTTGAGTTTGCGGAGGCGAGCCGAGACAGCGCACGGTCGATGCTCGACCGCAATCTCCGCGCCGCTGGGCGAGGCGATGTCGCCGGAGATCCGGTGCAGTCCGCTCGCCTCGCCGCCGCCGACGCCGAGACCAAGTTCCAGACCGCGCGCAACGATCTCAACACTGCGAAGTTCGAGCTGACCAAGTTGCTCGGTCTTCCACCTGCGACATCGCTCCGGCTCGCGTCAATTCGCGCTTCCGAAGAAGCGCTCGACGCCGCGCATCTGTTCGTCATCGCACGAGCCAACCGCACCGATCTGCGCGCGCTTGAGGCTGGCTATGCCTCGCAGGAGGCGACGGTGCGAAAGGCGATCATGGACCAGTTCCCGACGCTCGGCCTGACCAGCACCGTCAACCGCGATACAGCGGGCAACCTGATCGTCGGCCCGGCAGTCGACTTCACGTTGCCGGTCTGGAACCGAAATCGCGGCGGCATCGAAACGGAAAAGACCACCCGCGCCGCGTTGCGCGCCGAGTACGACGCCCGGCTGTTCCAGACCCGCGCCGAGATCGCCGCTGCTGTCGCCGGTATCGGCATCGCGCGGACGCAGCGCGACACGGTGTTGCGCGACCTGCCGGCTGCCGAACGCTACGCGGTGAAGAGCCGCACCGCCGCCAATCGCGGCGATCTTGCACGCTCGAGCGCCGACACCGCCGAGCAGGTGCTGCGCGATAAGCGCATCCTGCTCGCGCAGTCCGAACAGGCAATTGCCGAACAGGGCATCGCGCTCGAACTGCTCACCGGAACGCTCAGGGAGGCGTGGACGAAATGACCCGGCTATGGATCGCCGCGCCGGCGCTGTTGCTCGCAGCCTGTTCGGGCGGTGAGGAGGACAAGGCCGCCGAGCCGGTGGCGCTGGTCAAGCTCGCCCCGGCTACGCAGGGCGAGGCCGCCCAAGACATCGCGCTCTACGGCGCGGCCGAGGCCGGGCCGACGGCGAAGATGTCGCTGGTCGCGCCGGCGGAGGCGAAGGTCGCCGCGATTGACGCGCCGGCCGGCACGACGCTGCGCAAGGGACAGGTGGTCGTCCGCCTCGCCCCGTCGCCGACCACGCGCGCGGATGCCGCCAAGGCAGCTGTCGATGCCGCCGCCGCCAATAAGGCGCTTGCCCGCGCGATCCGCATGCGTGCGGACGGACTGGTGAGCGACGCCGATGTCGAGACCGCGCGCGCCGCCGCCGCCGCGGCCAATGCGTTGCGCGCCAGCTTCGCTGATCGCCTCGGCAGCCTTGCCCTGCGCGCGCCGACAGCGGGGATGGTCGATATGGTGTCGGTCGCGGTCGGTGATCTCCTCCAGCCCGCAGCGCCGGTTGCGACCATCACGCGCAGTGGCGACGTGCGGGTGCGTTTCGGCGTCGATCCGGACACCGCGCAGACTCTCCATCCTGGCATGGCAATCAGGATCGGGGGGAATGCCGTGCGCGCGCCGGTCTCGGTGCCGATCGAGTCGGTCAACGCCAACGTCGACGCGCAGACCAAGCTCGCCTCGATCTATGCAAAGGTGCCCGCTGGCAGCGGCCTGCGCGTGGGCGAAATCCTCTCCGCCGCCGTTACGGCGAGGCAGGCGGGTTCGGCGCTGACCATTCCCTATGCCGCCCTGCTCGACGATGCCGGGCAGTCCTATGTCTATGCCGTTTCGGGCGGGATCGCCCATCGCCGCGATGTCGAGACCGCACCCGCGACCGGCGAGCGCGTCGCGATCAGGAAAGGCCTCACGCCCGGCGAACGGATCGTGATCGAAGGCGGCACTGCCGTCGAGGACGGGATGAAGGTTCGCACGCGGTGAAGGACGCGCTGCAACGCAATGCGCAGGCGCTGTGGCTGGCGGCGATCCTGCTGATCGCGGGCGGCATCTTCGCGGCGACGCGGATGCCGGTGAGCCTGTTCCCGCATATCGATTTCCCGCGCGTCGTCGTTTCGATCGACGCCGGTGACCGCGATGCGGCAGCGATGACGGCTGAGATCACCCGCCCGATCGAGATCGCCTTGCGCGCGGTCCCGGGCGTGACGCGCGTTCGCTCCACCACCAGCCGTGGCTCGGCTGAGGTCGCGGTCAATTTTCCTTGGGAAGCGGATATGGTCGCGGCGACGCTCGCGACCCAAACCGCGCTTGCGACGACACTCCCTGATCTGCCTGCGGGCACGCGCTTTGACGTGCGCCGTTCCGATCCAACGATCTTCCCGGTGCTCGGTATCGCGTTGACCTCCGATACGCTCGACCAGAATGCGCTGCGTCAGATCGCCGAACTCGACGTCCGCCCGGCGTTGACGTCGGTGCCCGGCGTGGCGGGGATCGACGTCCTAGGCGGGTCCCCTCGCGAACTTGCGATCGATGTCGATCCCGCTAAGGCACAGGCCCTCGGCTTATCGCTCGATTCGATTTCCGCCACGATCGGCAAGACCAATACCGTACGCGGCGTCGGCAAGCTCGAGGATCGTCACCGGCTCTATCTCGTCCTCTCCGAGAACCGCATCACCAGCATCGCGGATCTCGCCGCGACGCCAGTTAAGGCGGCAACCGGAAACGCCGCCGGCATCGTCACCCTGGGCCAGATTGCGGCCATCCATCCCTCCGTTGCGCCAAATTTCACCAAAGTATCTTCGGGCGGACGCAACGCTGTGCTCGTCAACATCCGCCAATCGCTTAGCGGCGATACGGTGCGGATAGTGCGTGACGTCGATGCGCGTCTCCCCAACCTCGGCCTGCCGCCGAGCGTCAAAGTCACGCGTTTCTACGACCAGTCCGAGCTGGTGACGGGCGCCGCCAATGCGGTGCGCGACGCGATCCTGATCGGCGCGGTGCTGGCGGGGCTGGTGCTGTTCCTGTTTTTGCGATCGACGCGACTGATGATCCTCACCGGGCTGATGCTGCCCGCCGTGCTCGCCTCGACCTGCCTGATCCTCTTCGCGTTCGGCATGAGCTTCAACATGATGACTTTGGGCGGCATGGCGGCGGCGGTGGGGCTTGTCGTCGATGATGCCGTGGTGATGCTCGAGCACATCATGCGCCGCCTGCAGGAGGGTGAAACGGCGGTGGGGAAGGCAGCTGCGGAGATGTCCAAGCCGCTGATCGGATCGACCGCGGCGACAATCGTCGTCTTCATGCCGCTCGCCTTCGTCAGCGGCGTGACCGGAGGCTTCTTCAAGGCGCTTGCGCTGACGATGGTGGCGGCGCTCGGGCTTTCGCTGGTGTTCGCGCGGCTCGTCCTGCCACTGCTGGCGGAGCGGTGGGTCCGTGCGAAAGATGTCGAGGCGGCGGAGAAAGCGGGCGGGTTTCAGCAAAGGCTCGAACGCTGGAACGGCAAGGCTGTCGATCGGGCGCTGGCCCGACCGGGCCTGTGCGTGGTGCTTGTCGGCGTCGGACTGGCGGTGCTCGGCTATGCGGCGTGGGTCCACGTTCCGTCGGGCTTTATGCCGGCGATGGACGAGGGTGGATTCATTCTCGATTACAAGGCGCAGCCCGGCGCGGCGCTCGACGACACCGACCGTCTGCTGCGGCAGGTCGAGCAGATCATCACTGCGACCCCCGACGTGGCGAGCTATTCCAGGCGCACGGGCGCGCAACTCGGCGGCGGGCTGACTGAGGCCGACGAGGGCGATTACTTCATTCGGCTAAAAACTGGATCGCGTCGCCCGATCGATGCGGTGATGACTGAAATCCGGAGCGAGGTGCAGGCGAAGGTCCCCGGCCTCGACATCGAGACCGCGCAGCTGATGGAGGATTTGATCGGCGATCTCACCGCTGTCCCGCAACCGATCGAGGTCAAACTGTTCGGTGATGATCCGAAAGTGCTCGCCGACAGCGCGAAGCGCGTCGGCGAGACGATCGGCAAGATCACCGGTATCGTCGAGGTGGTCGACGGTCTGCGCGTCGCGGGCGATGCGCTGACGGTGAAGATTGATCCCGCCGCCGCGCTCCAACAGGGGTTCGACCCCGACGCAATCTCGACGCAGATCGAGGCGCTGGTCGCCGGAACGCAATCGACTCAGCTCCGCATCGGCGAGCAACTCGTGACCGCCCGCGTTCGCGCGCCTGCTGAACTCCGCGCGCGTGCCGACGAACTCGCGCGGTTACCGCTGACGGCACCCGATGGGCATCTCGTGCGGCTGGGGCAGGTCGCCACCGTATCCGTCACGCCCGGGCAGCAACAAATCACGCGCGAGGATCTCGCGCCCTTTATCGCCGTCACCGCGCGGCTCGAGGGTCGCGATCTCGGATCGGGCATGAAGGACGTGCAGGCGGCGGTCCGGGGCCTCCACCTGCCGGCCTCGGTGCGCGTTGATTATGGTGGACTCTATGCGCAACAGCAGCAGAGCTTCGCCGATCTCACCGTCGTGTTCCTCGCCGCCCTGCTGCTAAGTGCGCTGCTGATGACTTTCCTGTTCGGCCGCCTCGCCTGGACGCTGGCGGCGATCGTTACCGTGCTGCTGTCAGCGGCGATGGTGTTGGTCGGCTTGTGGATCACCGGCATTGAACTCGACATCTCGGCGTTGATGGGGCTGACGATGGTCGTCGGCATGGTCAGCGAACTGGTGATCTTTTTCCTCGCCGAACTGCCGCGCGAAACCGTGAATCTTGTCGAAGCATTGCATGAGGCAGGTCGCAAGCGCCTGCGCCCGATTCTGATGTCGGCGCTGATCGCGGCGCTTACGCTCGCACCGCTCGCGCTCGGCCTGTCGCGCGGCGCGGGGCTTCAGCGTCCGCTCGCGACGGCGATCATTTTCGGTCTGACGGCTGCGGTGCCGCTGGTGCTGGTATTTTTGCCTGCGCTGATGCTTCTCCTTTGCAGAAGGGGCGTAACTACTCGGTAAGATCGTGCTGCGGACGGTTCCCGCCTATTGGTGTAGCGGGCCATGACTTTCAATGGCGGCTCACATTCTGCGTGCGTAAATTGCGGGCCCCGCTCCGGTCGAGGTTTTGTTATTCGGCAATGCCGGTCTAGCAAACAAAGGATGTCGGCTTTTGGGAAGACCTGACGGTCGCCTTGTGGATCGGGAACGACGGGTTTGTCCCCATTCCCCGTCATCGATGGCGTACACCGACGCCGCCGATAGGCGCTCGGTGAGAACTGTGCTCAGCGAGACGTGACAGGCAGATCGGTCACGAACCTTACTCTCGGCATGCAGCCGAAAGCCTCGTGTCGTTCGTCAGGCAACCTCCATCAGCTTGCTGATCAATCGACCAATACGCTCGTTTTCCTCGATAGCGGCACCGTCCGACAAATGCGCATAACGTGCCGTCATTTTCACGCTCGAATGCCCCAGCAGCTTACTGATCATCGGCAGCGTCTCGGACATGGCGGCGGCATGGCTCGCGAAGCTGTGGCGAAGATCATGCATGCGGACGTGCGCCAGACCTGCCGCCAACCGGGCGCGCCGATAGGCACCGTCCATGCGCGCCACCGTCAACGGCTTGTCCGCGATCCAGAACACTGAAGAAAGGTCCGCATGGCGTGGCATCCGCTCCAGCAGTTCAACCGCTGCCGTCCCCAGCCACACCGTGCGAGGCCCGGTTTTCGCGTCGTGGAGCAGAAGGCGGCGGGCCCGCACCTCGCTCCAGTCCAAGCCGCAGATTTCGCCTTTGCGGCACCCGGTCAGCGCGATCAGCCGAATGGCATCTGCCTCCATCGGCGCCGACACCCTTAGGTCAGCCAGCGCAGATCCGAACCGCGAAAACTCTGCATCGGACAGCATACACTCGTGTTTGCGAGTTGGGTTGCGCTTGATCTGGGTGCAGGGATTCGAATTCGCCGAGATGACGCCCCATGCATCGGCTTTGTTGAACACCTCACCGAGCAACTGAAGCGAGCGGTTGGCCGCAGCAGGCCCCGACTTCGCCGAGAGCCCGGCGAACCAGTGCGAAACATCCGCAGGCTCGATCTTGTCGAGGAAGCGCCGGGCGAACCCGCGTTCGAGGTGCCTGCGATAGTAGATGTTGCGATCGAGCGTCGACGGCTTCCAGCGCGGGGACACGTTGTCCCAGAATTCCGAGAGGAACGCGTCGAAGCGCGGGACCCGACGGGTGCTCATAAGCGTGTCGGCGGGGTTCTCGCCGATCTGGGCGCGCACCAGGACGCGCCGCGCTACATCGAGCGCCTGCACGCGGGAGATCACGCGCGCATCGCCGATCGTGACGGTTCGGGTGCGACCGTCCATCCGTACCTGAACGACGTAGATCCGTCGCCCGCTCTCATAGGAGCGCGTACCAAATCCGGGCAACTCACTGGACCATTGTGTCAGCCGGCACCTATGAACCGGCCGGGCATCAGCAGCCGGCAGGTTGGCCGTGGCGAGTTCCAGAGCGACTATATCGCGGAGCGTGCGCGCGTTCACAGCCCCGCCTCCATCTTGTCGGCAATGGACGCGCATACCCGCGCTGCGGACTCGGACACCACGTCGTCCGCAAGATGCGCGTAGCGCGCGGTAGATTCAGGAAGGGCGTGGCCAAGGAGCTTGCCCACCGCCGAGAGCGACACGCCATTCCGGATCGCAAGCGACGCGAAACTGTGTCGCAGATCATGCAACCGAACGTCTATCAATCCGGCGCGCGCGCGGAGCTTGTACCATGCCGGGTCCGGGTTGAACGGGACACTTGAATTTCGCCCGCCGGGGAAAACCAGGCCCGAGATCCGTTCGCCGCGAAGGTCGTCGAGGATCTTGCGGGCCGGTGCGTTGAGATAGATGACTTTCGCGCCGGTCTTGCTGTCCGGCAGAAAAATACGCGGCGGTTTGATCCACTCCCATCGCAAACCTGCGATCTCCTGTCGCCGCGCGCCTGTGTAGATCAACAGCCGAATGATGCTCACCGCCTCGGGGAGTTCGGCTTCTGCGGCCTTCAACACAGAAGCCAATGCTCGATACTCCGATCCGCTGAGATAGCGTTCCGGGAGCTTGCGCTTGTAGCGGGCAATGCCCTTGCAGGGATTGGAGCCGCCGGGCCGGTAGCCGAGCGTCTCTGCCATCTTGAACATGGACGCCAGCACCGGCACCGACCGGTTGAATGCGGCAGGCTTCTGACCCATCGCGTCGCGCCATTTCACGATGTCGGCGCGGGTCATTTGTGCAACCGGAAGCGAACCGAATGCCGGCAGAATATGTGCCCTGATCGCCCATGCGTTTCGGGTCGCGGTACTGGCCTTCCAGCCCGCCACGCACTGCATGAATTCCGGAAAAAACTGCTCGAACGTCAGCCTCGCGCTGGGCTTCGCGACGGGCTTTTGGGGCAGTCCGTCGAGTGCTGCCGACCGAAGAATTTTGAGGGCTTCGCGACGAGCTTGCCGGACGTCCATTGTGGCTGCCGACCCCAAAGTCTCGAACCTGGCATTGCCCCGTTCTCTATGCCGTAATACCCAGGTCTTGTGGCCCGAGATTCGGCACCGCAGCCCGAATCCGGGCAGGTCCGTGTCCCAGTAAATCATCGGCTTTTTGGGAGCACGGCGCCGAGCGATATTGCCGTCGAGGCGGACAATTTCGTTGCCGGCGGACATCCCAGAAAGTGGCGGCGACTCGGCTATCAAATAGCCATCTGGACCCTCCGAAGTGCTCCCTATTGCTTCGTTTCCGCCCTTCTGATACTTCACCATAAATGCCTACTTTCAACGGGTTATTCGTGTAGGGTGTGCACCATGTCCGACATTCGCGACCTCGTGATCCTCACCGGCGCCGGCATCTCCGCCGAGAGCGGGCTCGCGACTTTTCGGGGGCCGGGCGGGTTGTGGGAGGGGCACCGCGTCGAGGATGTCTGCACGCCCGAGGCGCTCGCGCGTGATCCCGAGCTGGTTCACCGCTTCTACGACGCGCGGCGCGCCGCGCTCGCGGCGGCCACGCCCAATGCCGCGCATGTCGCGCTGGCGCGGCTCGACGCCGAATGGCCTGGCGACCTGCTGATCGTCACGCAGAATGTCGATGACCTGCACGAGCGCGCCGGGGCGACGCGGGTGCTCCACATGCATGGCGAGCTGCGCTCGGCGCTGTGCGCGCTGTGCGGGGTGCGTACCGAATGGAGCGACGCGCTGCCGCCGGGCGCGCCCTGCCCGAACTGCGACGCGCCCGCGCTGCGCCCCGACATCGTGTTCTTCGGCGAGATGCCGTATCAGATGGAGCGGATCGAACAGGCGCTGGCGGAGGCCGATCTGTTCGTGTCGATCGGCACCTCGGGCGCGGTCTATCCGGCGGCGGGGTTCGTGCGATTGGCGAGCCGCTATGGCGCCGACACGCTCGAACTCAATCTGGAAGCCTCGGCCGGGAGTGGCTATTTCGCCGCGACACGGCTCGGCCCGGCGACTAAGCTGGTGCCCGAATGGGTCGACGCGATGCTCGCCTGAAGGAGATTTCAATGCTTGGACGGACCATCCCCGAAGTCACGCTGAAAACGCGCGTGCGCGGCGAGAGCGTCGGCGGCCCCAACCCGTTCCGCTGGCAGGACGTCGCCACCCGCGATCTGTTCGCGGGCAAGCGCACGGTGGTGTTCAGCCTGCCCGGCGCCTTCACGCCGACCTGCTCGACCGAGCAATGCCCCGCCTTCGAGCGCGAGTATGACCGGCTGAAGGCGCTCGGCGCGGACGAGGTCTATTGCATCTCGGTCAACGACGCGTTCGTGATGTACCAATGGGGCCGCCACCTCGGCGTGGAGAAGGTGAAGCTGCTGCCCGACGGCTCGGGCGATTTCACGCGGCGGATGGGCATGCTGATCCGCAAGGACCATCTCGGCTTCGGCGAGCGGAGCTGGCGCTATGCGATGGTGGTCGAGGATGGGGAGATCGTCGCCTGGTTCGAGGAACCCGGGATCAACGACCAGGGTCTCGACGAAGACCCCTATGGCGAAAGCGCACCGGACAAGGTGATCGCCTGGCTGGAGGCCAATCCGCGGTAACGCGCGGCCCGTCCCGAGCGGATGGTGGGTTTACAGCGTCAGCTCCCACGTCTCGCCCTGGACGGGTTCGCCGAAATCGCTGTGGGTCGCGGTCGCGGTGATGCGAAAGCCGTGCGCGGCATAGATGCGGCGCGCGCTTTCGAGGATGGTGTGCGTCCACAACGTCATGCGGGTGTAGCCCGCCTCCCGCGCGAAGGCGATGCAGCGCTCCACGAGATCGTTGGCGATGCCGAGTCCGCGCGCGCGTGGCTCGACATACAGCAGGCGCAGCCTGGCGATGCCGTCGCCACCGTCGGCCGCGAAGATCGAACCGGCGATCGCGCCGCCGCATTCGGCGATCCAGCAGCGTTCGCGGGCCGGATCAAAGCCGCGCAGGAACGCGGCCGTGACCTCGCCGAGCAGCGCCTCCATCGGCGCGCCCCAGCCGAACTGTTCGGCATAGAGGATCGCCTGGCGCGCGGCTATCATGCCCATGTCGCCGGGACGGTGCGTGCGAATGGTGTAGCCGGCGCGCGCTTCGCCCGAGAGCAGGCCGCGTGCGGTATCGAGCGCGCCGACCAGCGCGCGCCGGTCGGCTTCGCCCAGCGGCGCGAGGCGCGTCTCCAGCACCGCGCGCTGGCGTGAATCGAGATCGGCGAGGAGCGCCTGGCCCGCCTCGCTCAACGCCACCGGCCGGCGCCGCGCATCGCTGCCGCGGCCGCGCACGATCCAACCTTCGGCCTGGAAGCGGCGCAGCAGCCGGCTGGCGTAGCCGGGATCGAGCGCGAGGAAGTCTTGCAGATCGACCGCGAGCGCTTCGCCGCGCGTGCCGATCTCATATAGCAACCGCGCCTCGGTCAGTGTCAGCGGCATGCCCAGATAGTGCGCGTCGAGACCGACGACGAACTGGGTGTGGAAGCGGTTGAAGGCGCGCAGCGCAAGCAGGGTTTCGTCCATGCCACGATGCTGCCAGAAAACTTGACCCAGTCAACTATTCGACGGCGATTCCGAAAAATTCCTCGAGCACCTCGCGCGGGTGTTCGAACACCATGTCGGGTTCGCAGCGCAGCAGCACCTCGCGGTTGGCATAGCCCCACAGCACCGCGCCCGCCGTGATACCGACCTTCCTCGCGGCGGCGATGTCACGAGTCTCGTCACCGATCGACAAGGTGGCTTCGCGCGAAATCCGCATCCGCCGCAGTACCTTGCGATAACGTGGCGCCTTGCCGAACAGCGACGCGCCGCATTCGAACATCTCGATGCGCGCGGCGAGCGAGCCGAGCACGGCGCGGGCATTGTCTTCGGAATTGGAGGTGACCACCGCGATCCGGACGCCCGCGTCGGCGAGCGTGTGGATCACGTCCTTGACGCCGTCGAACAGCGCGATCCGGTCGATCTGCGTGGCGAGCTTCGCGTGGACATAGCGGCCGATCGCCGGCAGCTTCCAGCGCGGAATGCCGAGGTGGCGGATCACCTCGCGCGTGGTGCGGCCGCGCAGCGATTCGACCTCGCCGGGCGGGACGCGGCGGAACTTGAAACGGTCGGCGAGTTCATCGGCGATCGACAGGAACCAGTCGCCGCTATCGGCGAGCGTGCCGTCGAAATCGAAGATCGCGAGAGCATAGCGCGCGGGCCGGGCGCCGCCGGGCTGGAGCATCCCGGTCACGATGCGTCCGCCCCCCCGCGCCGCTTGCTGCGCTTGCCCGGCGGGCGGTCGCCGGCGCCGACGCCGCTGCGGATCGTGAGCAGTTCGGCACGGGTGAGATTGCCGTCGCGATCACGATCGAGCCGGGTGAAGATCGCATCGAAACGCGCCTGCAGTTCGGCGAGCGTGACCCGGTTGTCGCCATCGCCGTCGACCTCGAACGGGCTCGGCAGGGCGTTGGCGTCCCCCAGCCATTTCAGCGCCCAATCGCCATATTCGATATAGCCGATCGACCCCTTATGGGCGCTGTCCGCGCTCGCAAAACTGTGCGCCACGCACGCGGCGAGTTCCGCGCGGCTGACGATCGCATCGCCGTTCTGGTCGCACGCCGCGATCATCATCGCGACCGGCTCGGCGACGATCGTGGCGAGCGGCTGGCGCGGCGCGGCGGCAGGCGGCGCGGGCTGTTGCGCGCTGGCCGCGCACGCGAGCGCCGACAAGGCCGCGAAAGCGAGGCCGTTGCCAAAGCCGCCGGATCGTACCGGATCTATCGACCGCCCGGATGGCGCGCGGGCGCTGCCGTTCCGCGACGTGAACGGCGTGAGGGCGGGTCGAGCGATGGACGCCGGACGGGGCTCGGCGCTTCGCCAAGGTCTCGCAAGAACGGCAATCCCAACACTCGGCCTCATCACGCCCTTCCCCCGGGAATCGGCCGCCGGCACCGCCGAGGCCGCCGGTAGCGATAGCCGAAATCGGCGGTGTGGCGATAGGCTTGCCGCGTCGCGATTGCCGCGCCCCGCGCCGGCGGCATGGGCGGGAGAGGCCGCGCGGGGGCCGGACATTGCTGCATTGCGTCAAAATATTAATTCTGTGATCGAAACGTCACGGCACCGAAACACCCCGCACCCAGAGCGCGCCCGAACTGATCCTGGGGGGACTGATCCATGTTGCCGTATTCGCCGTCTTCGTCGCGCCGCCTGCTGGCCGCGACCGCGCTCTGCCTGAGCCTCGCCGCCACGCCCGCCTTCGCCGAGGAGCCCGCGCCCGCCGCCGCGCCGGCCGACGCGAGCGATACGCAGGGCCTCGCCGACATCGTCGTCACCGCGCAGAAGCGCCCGGAAAGCCTCCAAAAGACGCCGATCTCGATCTCGGTCATCAGCGATCAGGGCCTGCAGGACCGCCATGTCGTGTCGCTGGTCGATCTCGGCGACGGCGCGATCCCGTCGCTCAAGGTCGCGCCCTTCTATTCGCGCAATTCGGCGCTGATCGTGAACATCCGCGGCGTCGGCGTGCTTTCGGACGGCAACCAGCCGGCGCGTGACCAGGGCGTCGGCGTCTATATCGACGGCGTGTACATGGGCCGCGCGCAGGGCCTGGGCACGGCGCTGTTCGACGTCAACAGCATCGAAGTGCTGAAGGGGCCGCAGGGCACGTTGTTCGGCCGTAATACCGAGGGCGGCGCGGTCAACATCACCACCAAGAAGCCGACCGGCGAATTCCACGTCAACGCGCTCGCCGGCGCCGGAAATTACGGCAGCTACAAGGGCGAACTGCACGTCGACCTGCCCGAATTCCACAACATCAGCATCAAGCTCGACGGTGTCGTCGCGCATCGCGACCCGCTGGTGAAGAACCCGCTGCAAGGCGCCTATGGCTTCAACTTCTACGACAAGCACGGCGCGCACGTCGAAGCCTTGTGGCAGCCGAGCGACGCGTTCAGCGCGGACTATTCGTATGACACATCGTACGATGCCTCGACCTCGCTGTACCTGCAACTGGTCGCGCCCGGCACCAACAAGCAGGCGGCGCTCGGCACGATCCAGTCGACTCGCGCCAGCGTCGCCAATGTCGGCGTACCCGAGCAGCCGAGCGTCGGCCGCACCGACGGCCACCGCCTGACACTCGAATACAAGCTCGCGCCGAGCCTGTTGGTCAAGTCGATCACCGCCTACCGCGAACTGACGCAGAGCCAGTATGACAACGGCTCGGCGGCGACGACGATGTCGGTGGCGCTCTCCGCCGCGAACCCGACCGGAAATTTCACCGGCATCGGCTTCTCCCGCTACAGCCTCGCGCAGTTCCGCCAGAACCAGTTCAGCCAGGAAGTGCAGGCGATCGGCGATCTGCCGGGCTTCAAATATGTGGTCGGCGCGCTCTATTATCAGGAGCACGTCCAGGACAATGCGCAGGCGTTCAACACCAACCAGTTCACCAACGCCGCCGGCAGCGCCTACACACTCCTGTCGGGGCCGGCCTTCAACGATTACACCAAGCAGTCGATCGATCGCGCCAGCTACGTCCAGACCACCAGCATGGGCGTGTTCGGCCAGGGTACCTACACGCCGCCGCTGCTCGACGACGCGATCCACATCACCGGCGGGCTGCGCTGGACCCGCGACATCAAGCACGGCAAGCTGCTGACCGTGAACAACGCGCTGCCAGTCGACCGTAACGGCGTGTCGGGCGCGATCCACCTCGACCATAGCTGGTCGCGGGTCGACCCGATGATCAACGCCGCGGTCGACGTCGCGCAGGGGGTGATGCTCTACGGCAAGTGGAGCACGGGCTACAAATCGGGCGGCGCCAACTCGCGCTCGCAGGAATATGACGAGTTCAACCCCGAGACGGTCTCGATGTTCGAGATCGGCGCGAAGACCGAATTCTTCGACCGCCACGCGCGCTTCAACGTCGCCGCCTATGCCGGCAGCTACAAGGACATACAGGTCGATTTCAGCCGCCCGTACGAAACCGGCGGCGTGCGCACCAACCGCACCACCACCTCGACGATCAACGCGCCGGGCACCGGTGGCCTGCACGGCGTCGAGGCGGAACTCACGCTGCTGCCGGTGCGCGGCCTGACGCTGACGGGTTCCTACGCCTATAATTATGTACGCATCCCGGCGACGGTGAACCCGTATCCGAACGCAGCGGGCAACCTCAGCACGATCGCTGTGCCGATCTACCAGACCTACACCCCCGAGCATTCGGGCAGCGTCGCGGTCGATTACGAGCTGCCGATGGACGGCTTCACCGTGCGCGCGCATCTCGACGGCAATTTCGACTCGGGCTTCTACTCCAACGCCAACGATCCGGTGTATCTGGGTGTCGGCGCGGCGGGCAACGTGCCCCAGCCCAAGGGCGAGAAGGCGACCGTGTTCAACGGCAACATCGCGCTCGCCGATATCGACATGGCCGATACCGGCGCGAAGGTCTCGCTCTCCTTCTGGGTGCGCAACCTGTTCGACGAACAGCACATGTTCTACAAGGCGCTCAGCCCGACCAGCGGCATGAACGGCTTCTTCAACGAACCACGCACCTTCGGCGGCCAGGTGCAGGTGAAGTTCTGATGATCGCCGGCCAGGGAGCAACGATGATGCGTCTTTCCAACCCCATTCGGCGTATCGCCGCGCCGGTTTTGGCCCTGTCGCTCGCGGCGGGCGTGCCGGCGGCGCCCTGGCTGTTCGCCCGGACCGGCCCCGTGGCGGCAGCGGCGCACGAGCGCCTGCTGCCGCTGCAAGGCGGCCGCAATTTCCGCGACCTCGGCGGCTATCGCACCGCCGATGGCCGCAGCGTGAAATGGGGCGTGCTGTTCCGCTCGGGCTCGATGCACGGGCTGACCGAGGCGGATTACCGGTCGCTCGAAGCGCGCGGCATCCGCGTGGTGTGCGACTTCCGCGATCGGCGCGAGCGGGCGGCGGAGCCGGTCACCTGGCCGGCGGCGGGCGCGCCGCGCGTGCTCAGCGACGATTATGATCTCGACATGCGCTTCCTGCCTGCCGGCAGCCCGAAGAGCTGGACGCCCGAACAGGTCCGCGCGGCGATGACCAAGGCGTATCCGGCGATGCTCGGCCAGTTCAACGGCCAATATCGTCGCATGTTCGCCGAGCTGCTCGCGGGCCACGCGCCGCTCGCGTTCAACTGTTCGGCGGGCAAGGACCGGACCGGCATCGCGGCGGCGCTGCTGCTGACCGCGCTCGGCGTGCCGCGCAAGGACGTGGTCGCGGATTATCTGCTCACCAACCGCTATCTCGACGCGAGCGCGCTGACCAAGGGCACGCCGAACCCGGCCAACCCGCTCGCCGGGCTTCCGCCGGAGACGGCCAAGCCGCTGATGGCCGCCGATGCCGCCTATATCGAAGCGGCGTTGGCCGTGGTCGATGGTCACAAGGACGGAGCGAAGGGCTATTTCCGCGACGAATTGGGGCTCTCCGCCGCGGATCTGGTCAAGCTGCGTAACGCATACCTCGTGCGCGCGTGAGCCGTGCGGGGCGCGTCCGCGGGGGCGCGCCCCGCCGGGACGTTCGCGCGGGCGTGGCGGCGATGTCTTTCGGGACTTGAGCCGCCCGCCAAACAATGTATCGTTTTGGCCTTATAGATGTATTTCTAGGAGGCCCGATGCTAGATCGCCGCACGTTCATCGGCTCGTCCGCGCTGGCGATGGCGACGGTTCCGCCCGCCTTCGCCAGGGGCGAGTCCGCGACCCTGCCTCCGCTGTCGCCGGACATGCCGATCCCGCTTGGCCACCTCCCCGCCCCCGTGCCGCCCGCCGACCCCAGCCTGTACGCGTTCAACCAGGGCTGGCTGTTCCACGAAGGCGACCTGCCCTTCCCCGCCGTACGCGGCAACGACCAGACCTATGCGGCGACCAAGGCGGGAAACGCGCAAGGCGCCGCCGGCGTCGATTATGACGATTCGGACTGGAGCCCGGTCCGCCTGCCGCACGACTGGGCGATCGCGCATCCGATCGAATCCGACCAGAACGACGCTTTCGGCTATCGGCGGCGCGGGATCGGCTGGTATCGCCGCTATGTCGTGTTCCCCCGCGAATGGCATGGCCAGTATCTCGAACTGCAGCTCGGCGGCATGGCCAACACTGCCACCGTCTGGTTCAACGGCATTCCCGTCGCGCACAGCCTGTCGGGCTATGTCCAGCAGAATATCGACGTCACCCCCTACGCGCGCTTCGGCGACGAGCCGAACACGATCGCGATCCGCGTCGATGGCGATGTCATGGAGGGCTGGTGGTATGAGGGCGCCGGGCTGTACCGCGAATGCTGGCTGGCGGTGCGGCCGGCGCTGCATATCGCGACCGACGGCGTCCACGCGACGCCGCGCGCCCAGCCCGACGGCACATGGCGCGTGCCAATCGCGGTGACGATCAACAATGCCGGCGCGGCGGCCAGCGACGCGACGGTCGAAGCCATCTTGCAGGACGCCGAGGGCCGCACCGTCGCGCGGGCGAGCGTGCCCGCCGGCGCGGCGCCGCTCGACACGGGCACCGCGCGCATGACGCTTTCGCTGGCGAAGCCGATTCTGTGGTCGCCCGACACGCCGACGCTGTACGCGCTACAAACGCGGCTGGTGCGGGACGGGACGGTGATCGACAGCCGGCGTACCGAACTCGGCTTCCGCACCACCCGCTTCGATCCGGCGACCGGCTTTCACCTCAACGGCAAGCCCCTCAAGATCAAGGGCGTCTGCATCCACCACGACCATGCCGGCGTCGGCGTGGGCATTCCCGCCGCCTTGCTCGAATGGCGGGTGCGGCGCCTCAAGCAGATCGGCGCCAATGCGATCCGCTTCGCGCATGCGGCGCCCGCGGCCGCGCTGCTCGACGCGTGCGACCGGCTCGGCATGATGGTGATGGACGAGAACCGCCATTTCGACCCCAGCCCCGACTATCTCGCCCACGTCACCTGGATGGTGCGGCGCGACCGCAACCGGCCGAGCGTGATCCTTTGGTCGGTGCTCAACGAAGAGCCGATGCAGGGCACCGAGCAGGGTTATGAGATGGTGCGCCGCCTCGCCGGGGCGATCCGGGCGCTGGATGACACGCGGCCGATCACCGCCGCGATGAACGACGGCATGTTCACGCCGAGGAACGGCGCCGACGCGGTCGATGTCGTCGGCTTCAACTACAAGCACGATTGGTACGACCGCTATCATGCGGCGCATCCCGAACGCCCGCTCATCAGCACCGAGGATACCAGCGCGGTGATGACGCGCGGCGAATGGGCTACCGACACGCAGCGCAACGTGCTGACCTCCTACGACAGCGAGGCGCCCGAATGGGGGCTGACGCATCACGAGAGCTGGCAAATGATCGGCAGCCGACCGTTCATCGCCGCGACCTTCGTGTGGACGGGGTTCGATTATCACGGCGAGCCGACGCCGCTGCCGTGGCCGGCGGCGTCGAGTTCGTTCGGCATCCTCGATCTGTGCGGTTTCGCCAAGATGGCATATCATCTGCGGCGCGCGCAGTGGACCGACGACGCGCCCGTGCTCGCGATCGGGCCGCATTGGAACTGGGCGGGGCGCGAGGGCCAGCCGATCCGGGTCATCACGCCGGGCAATGTCGATGAGGTCGCGCTGTTCCTCAATGGAAAGCCGCTCGGACGGCAGGCGCGCAAGCCGTTCGTCACGCCGGAGTGGCAGGTGCCGTTCGCACCCGGCAAACTGGAGGCGGTCGGCTATACCGGCGGCCGAGAAGTCGTGCGGTTCGCGGTGGAAACCGCCGGGCCCCAGGCGGCGCTGCGCCTGACCGCCGACCGGCCGATGATGCTGGGCGACGGCGACGACGTGCAGCCGATCAGCGTCGATCTGCTCGACGCCGCCGGCCGCCATGTGCCGACCGCGACCGACCGCGTCACCTTCGCGATCGAAGGCGGCGAGATCATCGGCGTCGGCAACGGCGACCCCAACGACCATGATCCCGAGCAGGGCAACGCCCGCAAGCTGTTCGCCGGCTTGGCGCAGGTGCTGGTGCGCTCGTCCGCGGGCGCGAAGCAGCTCGTGCTGACCGCGCGTGTGGCGGGATTGCCTCCGGCGCGCGCGGCCTTCCCGCTGGTGGCCGCGCGGGCGCGCGAGGTCACCGCGATCCCCGCCGTCCACCACCTCACCGAATGGCGGCGCACGCCCTTCGCCGCGCAGGCGCCCGACGCGCGCGAAATCTACCCGGCGCAGCAATGGCGGGGCTTGGGCTACGTACGCACCGGGCGGCTGGAGGAGGCGCCGGCAGCGCATGGCTTCACGCTGATCCAGGGCCGGTTCGTGCCCCGCCGTGCGGTCGCCGCGCATGGCGGCACGCTGCGGCTGGCGGGGGTGATCGGCCGCGCCGAACTGTGGATCGACGGTGTGAGGCTCGCGACCAAGGCCGACCGGGCGGAAGCGCCGATCGTCGCCCCCCTGCCCGCTGGCGACCAGGAGCGCGTGGTGACGCTGCTGCTCGAAGCCGATGCGGGCGAGGCAGCCGGCCTCAGCCGGGGTGTGAGCGTCTGGTGACGCGACAACGATGACACACGGCTTCGACAGTGTTAGCTGGCTTCGACATGTCTTTCATTGATCTTCTCGACATCGCCGGCACGGCCGAAAGCGGGCCGCGCTATTTGTGGCTGCAGAAGCTGATCCGTACCGCGATCGAGACGCGACGGCTGCCGGCCGGAGCGGCGCTGCCGAGCGAGCGGGAATTGTGCGACGAATTCCAGCTCTCGCGCGTGACGATCCGCAAGGCGATGGAAGCCCTGGTCAACGACGGGCTGCTCGAACGGCGGCGTGGCGCGGGCACGTTCGTGGCGGATGCGCCGGCGGACAAGGAGCCGGGCCGGGTCGAGAAGAGCTTTTCGATGCTGTCCTCCTTCACCGAGGACATGCTGGCGCGCGGGCGCCGGCCGTCGAGCGAATGGATCGACCGTTCGGAAGGGTCGGTCACGCCGGAGGAAGCGCTGGCGCTCGGGCTGTCGCCGGGATCGCCCGTGTACCGCTTCCAGCGCATCCGTTTCGCCGATGGCGAGACGATGGCGATCGAATATGCCGCCGTGCCCGGCTGGGGGTTGAACGGGCTTGATGATGTTGAGTCATCGCTTTACGGCGCGCTCGAGGCGCATGGCAATCGCCCGGTGCGCGCGTTGCAGCGGGTGCGCGCGATCGGGTTCGAGCCGGAACAGGCGGCGCTGCTCGGCATCCAGCCGGGCGATCCCGGCCTGCTGATCGAGCGCCGCGCGTTCGCCGCCGACGGGCGGATCATCGAGGTGACGCATTCCTATTATCGCGGCGACGCCTACGATCTGGTCGCCGAACTGCATCACATCTAGGCGGCGTCAGTCGCCGAGCCAGCCGCGCAGCTCCGCCTGAGCGAACAGCACCTGCCACCCGCCCCGCACCTGCACGACGCCGCGCGCGCCGAGTTCGCCGAGCGCGGCTTCATCCGGGGCCGCCGCCGCACCGAGCAACAGCCGCCCGTCGATCGCCCGCGCGCGCCGCACGACATCCGCTCCGCCGAGCGCGACGACCAGCGCGGACGGCATCCGCGCCGGATCGACCGAGCGCTCCGACGGGCGCGGCGGCGCCGCGACCGGGCCGGCGGAGCGCCCGGCGGCGCCGCGCATCTCCACCGCGATCTGGTCCGCCTGCGGGCCGAGCACGACTTGCAGCGCCTGTGGCGCGGGCCGCACGAAGCCCTTGGCGCCCAACCGGCGCAACGCCGCCTCATCGACTGCGCTCTGATCGTTCACGACCAGGCGGAGCCGCGTCGTGCAGGCGCCGATCTCGCGCAGATTGTCCGCGCCACCAACTGCGGCGAGGAAGGCGCCGCCCCGCTCGCTCGCGGCGACCGGCGCGAAATCCTCGGCGGCTTCGTCCTCACGCCCGGGGGTGCGAAGATCGAACCGGACGATGACGAAGCGGAAAGCGACGTAATAGATCACCGCATAAACCAGCCCGACCGGCAGCAGCAGCAACGGGCGCTGCGCCTTGGGGAAGTTCAGCACGTAATCGAACAGCCCCGCCGAGAAGCCGAAGCCGAGATGCACGCCGAGCACCGCCATCAGCGACATCGCCGCGCCGGTCAGCACCGCATGGAGCACGAACAGCCCCGGCGCGAGGAACATGAAGCTGAACTCGACCGGCTCGGTCACGCCGGTGAGGAACGAGGTGGCGGCGAGGCTCAGCAACATGCCGCCGGTGGCCTTGCGGCGTTCGGGCCGGGCGGTGTGGTACATGGCGAGGCACGCGGCCGGCAGACCGAACATCATCACCGGGAAGAACCCGCTCATGAACGCGCCCGCGCTCGGATCTCCGGCGAAGAAGCGGCGCAGATCCCCGGTGACGCCGTGATAATCCCCCAGTACGAACCAGGCGATGTTGTTGAGGATGTGGTGCAGCCCCGTCACCAGCAGCAGGCGGTTGAGCAGCCCATAGACGAACAGGCCGATGTCGCCGCTGGCCAGCGCCACCGTGCTGGCCGTGTTGACCGCGTGATCGAGCGCCGGGAAGCTCGCGCCGACGACACCGGCGAGCACGAGGCCGGCCAATCCACTGACGATCGGCACGAAGCGGCGACCACCGAAAAACGCCAGATATTCGGGCATGCGGATCGCCGAGAAGCGATTGTAACCAAGCCCGCCGACGATCCCCGAGAGAATGCCGAGCGGCACCGCGACCCGGTCGATCTGCGCGCTGCGCCATCCGGCCATGACGGCGGCGCGCGACGCGTCGGGCACGCCCGCGAGCACGCCGGGTGGCACCGCCAGCAGGGCCTTGGCGCCTTCGGTGGCGATGAGGAAGCAGACCACGCCGGCGAGCGGCGCCGCCCCGTTGCCGTCGCGCGCGAAGCCGGTAGCGACACCGATCGCGAACAGCAGGCCGAGATTGGCGAACATCGCGTTGCCGGCCGCGCTGACGAAATCGAGGCCGAGCATATCGGCCTGCCCGAGCCGCAGCAGCAACGCCGCCACCGGCAGCACCGCGATCGGCAGCATCAGCGCGCGGCCGAGGCTTTGCAGATGTTGCAAGGTCGATTTCACAGCCCCAACTCCCCAAGCAGCGCGGACGCGCGTGAGCGGACCTCGGCGGCGGTCGAAACGTGCAAGACCGCCGCCGCGAGCGCGCGGCAGCGATCGAGCGAGACGCCGCGCACCAGCGCCTTCACCTCGGCGACCGCCGCCGGCGCGGCGGACAGCTTGGTGACGCCGAGCCCGATCAGGATCGGCACGGCCAGGCGATCCGAGGCGAGACCGCCGCACACGCCGACCGGCTTGCCATGCGTCGCGGCACCGCGACAGCACAGGTCGATCATGCGCAGCACCGCCGGATCGAGCCCGTCCACGCTGCCGGCCACCGCCGGGTTGCCGCGATCCATCGCCAGCACATATTGGGTGAGGTCGTTGGTGCCGATCGACAGGAAATCGCACTCCGCAGCGAGTCCGTCCGCCATCACCGCCGCCGCCGGGGTTTCGACCATCACGCCGAGCGGCATGTCCGCGCCGAGGCCGAGCGCGGCGCTTTCCGCCTGCATCGCGGCACGCACCGCGCGCAGCTCCGCGACCGTGGCGATCATCGGCGCCATCACCCGGACGTCACCCGCCTCGCTGGCGCGCAGCACCGCGCGCATCTGCGCGGCGAGGATGTCCGGATAGGCGAGCGCCACGCGGATGCCGCGCAGGCCGAGCGCGGGATTCTCCTCGGGCGCGATCGGCAGATAGGGCGCCGGCTTGTCGCCGCCGATGTCGAGCAGGCGGATCACCAGCGGGCGCCCCTCCAGCGCGCGGGCGATCGCGGCATAGTCCGCCGCCTGTTCGTCCTCGTCGGGCGCGACGGCACGATCGAGGAACAGGAATTCGGTGCGCAGCAACCCGCAGCCCTCGGCGCCGCCGGCGACGGCTGGCGCGGCTTCCGCGCGCTTGCCGAGGTTCGCGGACACCTCGATGCGGGTGCCGTCCAGCGTGCGGCCCTCGAGCATGGCGGCGGTCCGCGCCGCCGCCTTGCGGGCGGCGCGGACCGCCGCCTCGGCCTGCGCGTGTCGCCACCCATCTGTGTCCGGATCGACCGTGAGCGTGCCCGCCGCCGTGTCGAGCACCAGCGGCGTGCCCGCCGCGATCGTAAGCACGCGCGGGCCGGCGGCGACCAGCGCCGGAATGCCGCGACTGGCGGCGATGATCGCGACGTGCGAGGTCGGCCCGCCGCGCGCGGTGACGATGCCGGCGACGCGCGCGGGATCGAGCGACGCGACCTGCGACGGCACGAGATCGTCGGCGAGCAGGATCGCGTCGGCGGGAAGCGCCACATCGGGCGGAGCCTGACCGGCGAGCCGCCATTGCAGTTGCACCTCGACGTCGATCAGATCGTCGGCGCGCGCGGCGATGTGTGGATCGGCCGCGGCGCGCAGCGCATCGGCCTGATCGCTCATGACGCTTCGCCAGGCGATGGCGGCACTGTCGCCCGCGTCGATCCGGGCGTGGGTGCGCTCGATGAGGTCTTCGTCGTCGAGCAGCGCGCGATGCGCGGCGACGATGGCGCCCTGCTCGGGGCCGGCCGCGCCACGCTCGGCTTCGAGCGCGACGGCCAGCGCCGCGAGGGCGTCCGCGAAACGCGCGCGCTCGGCCGCGATGCCTTCGCCGGTACGGGCGAGGATCGGTTCGGGGCGGACGAGATGCGCGGCGATGCCGGTCGCGAAGCCGGGCGACGCCGTGACGCCGGTGAGGACGCCTTCCCGCTGCGGCGCCGTGGGCACGGCGGGTACCGGAGCGACGGGCGCCGCGCTGGCGAGCGGCTTGCCCTCGTCCATGCCCGTCGCGATCAGATCGGCCAGCGCATCGACGGCGGCGTGCGCGTCCGCGCCCGAAGCGGCGATGGTGATCGTGTCGCCGTGGGCGATGGCGAGCGTCATCATCGCGCTGGGGCTGCGCAGCCGGGCCTCGCGGTCACCCTTGATCGCGCGCACCTCGGCGTCGAAGCCCCGCGCGAGACCGGCCAGCTTCGCACAAGGCCGCGCGTGCAGCCCGTGCGCGAGCGGGACGCGCATCGTGCGGGTGGCGGACGGTGTGAAGTCGGCTCCGCCCCCGGCATTACCGATGGGTTGATCGGCGGCGAGCGCGAGCAGCGGATCGCCGCGACGAACCCGGCCCGGCGGGGCGCGCCACGTGATTGCGTGGTCGCCCTCGGTCACGACGATCGGCGTGACGAGGCTCTTCGCGCCCGCCGCGACCGTGGCGAGATCGACCACGAGCAGCGGCGCGCCCACATCGACGCGTTCGCCGGCCCGGACCAGCGGCGTGAAACCGGCGCCGCCGAGGCGCACCGTATCGAGTCCGACGTGCATCAACACGACCGGCCCCGCGTCCAGCCGCAACGTCACCGCATGCCCCGCCTCATGGACCGAGACGATCACCCCCGGCGCGGGCGCGTGGAGCGTGTCACCGAGCGGGTCGATCGCGACGCCGTCGCCGAGCAGCCGGTCGGCGAACACCGCATCGGCCACGTCGGCGAGCGGGACGAGCCAGCCGTCGACCGGCGCGACGAGCGTCAGGCGTGTCATCGGCCGGTCAATTCCCCCTGAGCGTGCGCGTCGACCGGCTCGGCGGCGACCTTCACGCCGCCGATCCAGGTCTGGAGCGGTTGGAGATCGGCATCGAGCACGACGAAATCGGCGCGCTTGCCGGGCGCCAGCGTGCCGCGTTCACGATCGAGGCCGAGGAACGCGGCGGGCGAAGCGCTCGCCATCCGGCTCACGAGCGGCAGATCGGCGCCGGTCGCGGCACGCATCGTCCGAACCGCCTGCGCCATATCGAGATGCGCGCCCGCCAGCGTGCCGTCGTCGCCCTGGCACACCCCGTCACGCACCACCATCCGGCGGCCGTTGAGCAGGAACGAATCGTCGCCCGAGCCGACGCTCGGCATCGCATCGGTGACGAGCATCAGCCGGTCGGCGCCCTTGACGCGGAGCGCGACATCGAGCGCGGCGGGCGCGACATGCACACCGTCCGCGATCAGACCGCACCAGATCCGGTCGTCGGTAAAGGCCGCGCCGACGACGCCGGGCGCGCGGTGCAGCAGCGGCGACATCGCATTGTAGAGATGGGTGACGCCGGTGATGCCGGCGGCGAACCCCGCCCGCGCCTGTTCATAGGTGGCGTCGGTATGCCCCGCGCTGAGGATGACGCCCGCCGCCGCGAGACGCGACACGTCCTGAGCCGTCACGATCTCGGGCGCCAGCGTCATCATCACGACGCCGCGACGCGGCGCGCACAGCGCCTCGATGACCTCGCGATCGAGCGCGCGGATCAGCGACGGATCGTGGATGCCCTTGCGCGCGCCGCTGATGAACGGGCCTTCGATATGGACGCCGACGATCCCCGGCACCCCCGCCAGGATCGCCGCGTCGACCGCGTCGAGCGCGGCGCCGATCGCTGCATGCGTGTCGCTGATGAGCGTCGGCAACAAAGCGGTCGTGCCGAAGCGCGCGTGCGCCGCGGCGATCGTCGCCAATCCGTCGATGGTCAGCGCGTTGTTGAACAGCACCCCGCCGCCGCCATTGACCTGCGTGTCGATGAAGCCGGGCAGCAGCCAGCCGCTGGCGAGGTCGATCTCGATGTCGCCCGCGCCGGCGGGCTCGACCGCGCGCAGACGCCCGTCCGCCAGGACGAAAGTGGCGTCGGACAGGATTGCGTCGCCGACCAGGATGTGGCCGCCGTGGATCGTGATCGTGCTCATCGCGTCCGCGTCACTTTGGCGAGATAGGGCGGCTGGTCGGGATCATGGCCGCGCGCCAGCGCGAGCGCGTTGACCATGCGGTAGAAGCTGGCGATCATCACGATCGGCGCGAGTTCGGGTGACACCGCGAGCGCGGGCAGCCGTTCGATCCCGGCGTGCGACGTCTCCGCATTGCTGGCGAGCCAAACCCGCGCGCCGCGTTCGGCGAAGATATCCGCGAGCGCGCGAACGTCCTCGCCGGCGATTCCGCCGGTGTCGAAGGCGATCACCGGGAAGCCCGCGCGCACGATCGCCATCGGACCGTGGCGAACCTCGGCGGCGCTGAACGCCTCGCCGTGGAGCCCGCAGGTCTCCTTGAGCTTGAGCGCCGCTTCCTGCGCGATCGCGAGGCCGTACCCACGGCTGACCAGGAACAGATTGGTCGCGTCCTGCAGCCCGCGCGTCACCGATGACCAATCGAGCGCGAAGGCGATATCGACCAGCGCCGGCAGGGCGGCGAGATCCGCACGCAGCGCCGCGTCGTCGCGCCACGCGGCGACGATCGCGGCGATGCCGGCGAGCGAGGCGATATAGGATTTGGTCGCCGCGACCGATTTCTCCGGGCCGGCGCACAATGGCAGCACGACGTCCGCCGCGTCGGCCAACGGTGAGCCCTCGTCATTGACGAGCGCGACGACCAGCGCACCCGACGCGCGTTGCCGCTCCACCGTCGCGAGCAGATCCGGGCTGCGGCCCGATTGCGAGATGGCGATGCAGAGCGTCGAGACGCCTGCGCCCGCCCGCGCGGGCTGCGCATCATAGAGCGATACCGTCGAGAAGGCCGCCGAGGCGGTGGGCGTGCCGAGCAGCGTTTCGACCATGTATTTCGCATAGGTCGCCGCATGATCGGACGATCCGCGCGCGCAGGTGACGACGATCGCGGGAGCGAGCGCGCGCAGCCGCGCGCCGAGCGTGGCGAGCGTGGCTCGGTTGCGATCCAGAAAACGCGCGATCGTGGCGCCGGCCTCGCCCGCCTCCGCATACATCAGCGTCGCGGCGACTGTCGCGTCGGAGGCGTGGTCCGCCATCTGAAAGCTCACTGAGTACCTCCGCCTGACAGAAACGGCGCCGCGCGTCCAAGGAGACGCCCCGCCCCTCGGGAGGCAGCCGGCATGCGGGGCATTATGCATGGTTCGGATGTCATGACAATGGTATCTTATGTGTATTTTTTAGCGTTCGGCTTCGGGCGGACACGCCATTCCATTTTCGGACGTTGCGGGACGGCCCCGAACGAGTCCCAGCCAAACGACGGGCCGTCGATCGTAACTTTACGTCGCTGACGTTCACATAGTTGATACTTTCTGTGCGATTCGGTGACATATTCCCCTGTCCCCTGTACCGATCTGCCGTAGCCCAGCCCCGGCCGGGAGATGTTCCGCATCCGGCCATCGCCTTGATAGGGCGATTGTTTTCCTCGTGGTTGCGATACCAATTCGCGTTTTCGCTTTTAAATGTTATGTTTTTGTCTTTGTTTCCACTTGACAGGCGGCAGACTTCTCCGTGACACTCGCATTACAGCCGCAGGATTCCGGTGGGGCGAAAACGGGCGGAAGGTCCAGGCGCCGCACGTAACCGACGATAACGCAGAGGGGGTTTGACGATGTACGGTATGCGAGCAGGCAAGCGGGCAATCGGTGCGAGGGAATGGCTGTTGGCGACGAGTTGCGTCGCCGCGATCGCCGCGATCACGCCCGCCGACGCGCAGACGGTGCCGGCCGGCGGCGCGGTGGCGGCGGACGTCGCCGTGCCGGCGGGCGCGGGCGCGCAGAGCGACGAGACGGTCGGCCCCGACATCACCGTCACCGGCTTTCGCGAGAGCCTGCGCTCGGCCGCCGACGCCAAGCGCCGCGACATCCGCATCTCCGACGGCATCACCGCCGAGGATATCGGCAAGTTCCCCGCGCAGAACATCACCGAGGCGATCCAGCGGATCGCCGGCGTGCAGATGTCGAACATCAACGGGCGTGGCTCGACGATCAGCATCCGCGGCCTCGGCGCGCAATATGCGCGCACCACGATCAACGGGCAGACCTTCGCCAGCGCCGACTTCAAGGACGGCTTCCGCTACGACATCATCCAGACCGATCTCGCCAGCGCGATCCAGGTCATCAAGTCGCCGACCGCCGACATGGACACCGGCGGCCTTTCCGGCACGGTCAACATCGATACGGTCAAGCCGCTGGGCTACAAGGGCCCGCACTTCATCCTCGGCGTGAAGGGCTATGACTCGGATTACCGCGGCGGGGTGACGCCGAAGGTCAGCGGCGCCTATGTCAACCAGTTCGCGGGCGGCACGCTCGGCGTGATGGTCAACGTCGGCTTCCAGAAGCTGCGCGACCGCGGCGATTATCTGTTCATCAAGAACTGGTACGATCCCGGCGTGCTGCTGCCCGACGCCTATGTTCCGGGCAACCTGCGCTTCCGCCGCATCGACCGCGATACCGAGCAGTTGATGGCGAGCGGCGCGATCCAGTGGCAGCCAACCTCGAACTTCGAGGTGCTGTTGCAGGGCGAATATTCGAAGGACCACACCACCTACGACACGCGCCAGTTGGTGTTCGGCCGCTGGGCGACATCGGCGGTGACGGTCAACCACGTCGCGAACCGTGTCGCGGACAAGATCTCGATCAGCGACTTCAACGTCGACAACAACGACCAGCCCGAACTGCGCAACCTCGCGAGCCAGGCCTATACCGGCACGATCAACTGGGAACCGGCCGAAGGCTGGAAGATCCACGGCGTCGGCCATTATACGCAGGGCGACGCGCATCTCTATGAATGGGCGTCGATCGACGAGGTCCATTTCGCCGGCGGCGGCACGCTCGACATTTCCGATCCGAGCAACGTCAAGTTCAACACGCAGAGCGTCACCAGCGGCGCGCCCTACACGACCGCCAACCGCACCTGGTTCGCGTTCCTCGACGGCGCCACGCACATCCAGTCCGCCAAGGATACCGCCGGGCAGCTCGACGTGACGCGCGACATCGGCTGGCATGGCGTGAAGGCGCTGGTGTTCGGCGCGAAATATCACCACGAGAGCTTCCAGACCGACGCCTATCGCCATGACCGCGACGGCGACGTGAGCGACCGCGTCACCTACCCCGAATACGCCTATATCCCGGATCTGGCGACCACGGGCGTGCCGGTCACCAATTTCCTCGGCAATGCGATGGGCGTCCCCGGCACGTTCCTGTCGGTGAACGCGCCATTGTGGCAATCGGTACTCGCGCAGCACGGCATCACCGTGCCCGACACGCGCGACTGGCCGAACACCTACCGCGTCGACCGCTACATCCCCTCGGTGTACGGCATGCTCAACATCGACGGCGACCTCGGCGGCAAGCGGCTGCGCGGCAACATCGGCGTGCGGTATGAACACACGCATCAGAACGTCACGACCAGCATCACCAACGGCACCGACAGCAGCGCGACGCTGATCGGGCAGGAGCATGTCGTCCAGGACTACGGCAACGTCCTGCCGAGCGCCTCGTTCGCGCTCGACCTCACCCCCAAGCTGGTCGCGCGGGTCGCGCTCGCCAAGGTGCTGGTGCGCCCGCTGCTCAACAGCCAGACGCAAATGGCGGACACGATCAGCACCTCGACCAGCAGTTCGCGCCCCAGCGTTTCGGTGGCGCAGGGCGAGTCGCGGCTGAAGCCGCTGACCGCCAACCAGGCCGACATCAGCCTCGAATATTATTACGGCGCGGGCAATTCGATCAGCCTCGCCGGCTTCTACAAGGCGGTGAAGAACGGCACCTTCACCCAATTCTACTGCCCGACCTCATACAACGGCGTCGCGCTCAACGGACAGACCACCAACTGCCAGTCGGCCGACCTGCGCACCGACTACAGCTTCAGCCGCGTGCTGAACGACAGCAGCACGATCCACATCAAGGGCGTGGAATTCTCCGCATCGCAGAACTTCGATCCGTTCCTGCCGCTCAAAGGGTTCGGCGCGACCGGCAACATCACCTATGTCGACGCCGACAGCCCGGCGGCGGGCACCGGCTTCCACCTGCGCGACCTTTCCAAGCTGACCTGGAACCTGACGCCCTATTGGGAAAACGAGATGTTCAGCGTGCGCTTCTCGGTCAACCACCGCAGTTCGTACCAGCAGGATGCGGCCGACAGCTTCTTCGTCAACGGCGGCGAAATCCATACGGTGCGCGCACGCACGCAGATGGACCTCGCGCTGGGCTTCACGCCGACGAAGTTCCTGAGCTTCACCGGTGGCATCATCAACCTCAACAACACGCACGAAGACGCGTATCAGACCACCGAGGACACGTTCCAGTTGGCCAGCCGCACGGGCCGGACCTTCTATCTGTCCGCAACCGCCCGGTTCTGATCCGAACGTCCAGCCAAGAAGAGCGATCGCCCCAGCCGTGAGGAGGCCGTTTCCACCCTGTATCTATGGTCTCTTGCTGCTGGCGGCGGCCGGTGCCGCCCAAGCGCAACCCCGCGATACCTTCCCGGCGCGGGAGTCGCTTGGGCGGCTCGGCATTCCCGCCGGTCGGATCACTCTGGCGATCCGGCCGGCGGCAACGCCGTATTACCGGGTGCGGGTGGCGGCGGGCCGGATGACGGTCGAAGGATCGTCCGCCGTCGCGCTGGTACACGGCGCCGCGCAATATCTGCAGAGGCACGGCCGCCTGTCGGTCAGTTGGGAAGGGCGCCGCGTCGCGCCGCTCACCAATCTGCCGGCGGGCGATACCGGACCGGTCGCCTCTGCCTTCACGCTGCGCACATATCTCAACACCTGCACCTTCGGCTATACGACGCCGTGGTGGACGTGGCGGCGATGGTCCGACGAGATTGACTGGATGGCCGCGCGCGGCATCGATACGCCGCTGGCGATGGAGGGGCAGGACTACGTCTGGCGCGCGCTGTGGCGCGATCAGGGGCTGGACGACGCCACCATCGCCGCGGGCCTGTCCGCCGCACCGTTTCTGCCGTGGCAGCGGATGGGCAACATCGCCGGGTATCGCGCGCCGCTGCCGGCGGGGTGGATCGAGAAGAAGCACCGGTTGCAGCTTCGCATCCTCGCCCGGATGCGCGACCTGGGCATGAAACCGATCCTGCCGGCCTTCTCCGGCTACGTGCCCAAGGCGTTCGCGGAGCGGCACCCCGAGGCCCGCATCTACCGGATGCGCGCGTGGGAGGGGTTCGCGCCGACCTATTGGCTCGATCCGTCCGACCCGTTGTTCGCCACGCTGGCGAAGCGGTTCACGCAGCTCTACACGCAGACCTATGGCGCGGGGGACTATTACCTCGCCGATGCCTTCAACGAGATGGTGCCGCCGATCGCTGAGGACGGCAGCGATGCGAGCGCCGCCAAATATGGGGACAGCATCGCCAATTCCGCCGCGACCCGTGCCGCCGCCCTGCCCGCGCCGGTGCGCGACGCGCGGCTCGCGGCATATGGCGAGAAACTGTTCCAGTCGGTCACCGCCGCCGCCCCCGGTGCCACATGGGTGATGCAGGGCTGGCTGTTCGGCGCCGACAAGACGTTCTGGACGCCCGAGGCGATCCGCGCGTTCCTGAGCCGCGTTCCCAATGACCGGATGCTGGTGCTCGACATCGGCAATGATCGCTATCCGGGCATCTGGCGGACGAGCGGCGCGTTCGACGGCAAGAACTGGGTCTATGGCTATGTCCACAATTATGGCGGCAGCAACCCCGTCTATGGCGATCTCGGTTTCTACCGCGACGATCTGGCGGCGCTGGCGACGAGCCCGGTGCGCGGAAAGCTCACCGGCTTCGGGCTGTTTCCCGAGGGGCTGCACAGCAATTCGGTCGTCTATACCTACGCTTATGATCTCGCCTGGGGTGAGGATGCGCGGCGCCCGGTCGCGGAGTGGATCGCGGACTATGCTCGCGCGCGCTATGGAAGCGCGTCGCCCGGACTGATCGCGGCGTGGCGCAAGGTGATCGCGGGCGCATATTCCACACGCTACTGGACGCCGCGCTGGTGGCAGAACAAGGCGGGTGCGTATCTGTTCTTCAAACGCCCGACGCTGGCCGGCGCGGACTATCCCGCCGCGCCCGGCGATCCGGCGGCGTTGCGCGACGGCATCGCCGGCCTGCTGGCCAGCCGGCCACGCCAGCCCGCGCCGCTGTTCACCTACGATCTCGTCGATTTCGCGCGCCATTACGCCAGCCTCAAGCTCGATGCGCGGCTGCGCGGCGCCGTCGCCGCCTATGCGGCGGGCGATGTGACCCGCGGTGACGCCGCCGCCGCCGCCGCCGCGCGGCTGGCGCGGGAGATCGACGCGCTGATCGGCAACCAGCAGGAAACGCTCGGCAGTTGGATCGCGGACGCGCGCGCTTATGGCGACACGCGCGCCGAGAAGGATGCGTTCGAGGAACAGGCCAAGGCGATCGTCACCGTCTGGGGTGGCGAGGGCAATCTCTCCGATTACGCCTCACGCGCATGGCAGGGGCTGTACGCCGGTTACTACCTGCCACGCTGGCAGATCTTCCTCGCCGCGCAACGCAAGGCCGCGCTCGCGCATCAGCCGTTCGACGCGGCGGCGGCCACGGCGGCGGTCAAGGCGTGGGAGCAAGGCTGGCTCAGGGACGGCCGTGTGTGGCCACGGCGTCGCCCGGCGGCACCGCTCGCCGACCTCGGCCGGTTGCTCGCCGATGCGGACCAGCCATGACCGACACGCTCGCCCCTCCCAATCCGCGCCGTTTCACCGCGCTCGATGTGTTTCGCGGCCTCACCATCTTCCTGATGATCCTGGTCAACACCGCCGGGCCGGGGGCGCCGGCCTATCCGACGCTGGTCCACGCCAAATGGTTCGGCTTCACGATGGCCGACGCGATCTTCCCGAGCTTCCTGTTCGCAATGGGCAATGCGATGAGCTTCGCGAGCCGGCGGCGCATCGACACCGCACCGTATCTGGCGCGGCTGTTCAAACGCGGCGCGATCATCTTCGCGCTCGGGTTCCTGATGTACTGGTTCCCGTTCGTCGCGCGCGGCGAGGCCGGCTGGGCACCGATCCCGTTCACGCTGACCCGGGTGCCCGGCGTGCTGCAGCGGCTCGCCTTATGCTATGTCGCCGCCGGCCTGCTGGTGCGCTGGCTCGGCGCGCGCCAGATCCTGATCGCGAGCGCGCTGCTGCTGCTCGGCTATTGGGCGATGCTCGTGTTCCTGTCGCCGCCGGGCATGGCCTATGACAAGTTCGGCACGATCGGTACGCGGCTGGACCTGTGGCTGTTCGGGCCGGGGCACCTCTACAAGAAAGACGGCGGCTTCGATCCCGAAGGGCTGCTCGGCACGCTGCCGGCGATCGTCAACGTGCTGGCCGGCTATCTCGCCGGGCTGGCGGTGCAGCGCGGCGGCGATCTGTCGCGGACGACACGCACGATGGCGGTGATCGGTGTGGCGCTGATCGTCGCCGGACTGGCATGGTCGCCGTGGTTCCCGCTCGCCAAGAAGCTGTGGACCGGCTCGTACGTGCTGCTCACCATCGGCATCGACTGCGTCGCGCTGGCCGCGATCATCGCGCTGGTCGAGATCACCGGCGTGCGGCGGGGCACGCGCTTCTTCATCATCCTCGGCCGCAACCCGCTCGCGATCTATCTGTTTTCGGAACTGTTCGTGACGGCGATCAACATGATCGACACGGGGCCGGACGGCGGCCTTTACGGCTGGATCGGCATCGAACTGTTCCAGCGGATCGCGCCTGGCGCTTTCGGATCGTTGCTGTGCGCCCTTGCCTATACGATGCTGTGCTGGTCGGTAGGATGGTGGATGGACCGCAAGGGCCTGATACTGAAGGCATGAACCGGCGCCGCCGCGCCACGATGGAGGTTTCGCATGATCGTCAATCGTCGTGACGCGATCGGTACGGTCGCAGGTGCCGGTCTCGCCCTGCCGGCGGCGGCGCAGGGCGCGCGCGCGGCCGCCCCCGCCTTCACGCCGGACTGGGGATCGCTGACACAGGGCTATCGCGCGCCCGAGTGGTTCCGCGACGCCAAGTTCGGCATCTGGGCGCACTGGAGCGCGCAGTGCGTGCCGGAGGAAGGCGATTGGTACGCGCGCAACATGTACCTGCAGGGCACGCGCGCGAACAAAGCCCATGTCGCCAAATACGGCCACCCGAGCGAGGTCGGCTATCTGGAGATCATCGGCAAATGGCGCGCCGAACGCTGGCAGCCCGAACGGCTGCTCGATCTCTATGTCGCCGCCGGCGCACGCTATTTCGTCGCGCTGGCGAACCACCACGACAATGTCGATACGTTCGCGTCCTCGCACGGCTGGAACACGACGCGGGTCGGGCCGCGCCGCGACATCATCGGCACCTGGCAGCGCGCGGCGCGGGCGCGCGGCCTGCGTTTCGGCGTCTCGAACCACGGCGCGCATGCGTGGCATTGGCTGCAGCCCGCCTACGGCTATGACCCCGAGGGGCCGCATGCCGGCCAACGCTACGACGCCGATCGCCTGACCGCGCGCGACGGGCGTGACACGTGGTGGGACGGGCTCGACCCGCAGGCGCTCTACACCGGCCGCACCCTGCCGCTGCCGGCCGGAGTCCGCACGATCGCGGAAGCCGATGCCATCCACGCGCGCACCGACGAATTGTGGGTGGAGGAGGCGCCGGCGGCGAAGGCGGTGTTCGTCCGCGCCTGGGCGCAGCGCTGCCGCGAGCTGATCGACCGCTACGGGCCGGATCTGCTGTATTTCGACAATTTCGGCCTGCCCTTCGGGCAGACCGGGTTGGAGGTGGCCGCGCATTTCTACAATGCCAGCCGCACCCGCGCGAACGGCCGGCTGGAGGCCGTGCTCAACGCCAAGATGATGCCGGCCGAGCATCGCATGGGGCTGGTGGAGGATGTCGAGCGCGGCGGCAAGGCGAACATCGAAACCTATCCGTGGCAGACCGACACCTGCCTGGGCAACTGGCATTACGACCGCGCGCTCTACGACCGCGACGGCTACAAGAGCGCGGCGACGGTGGTGCATACCTTGTGCGATGTCGTGTCGAAGAACGGCAACCTCCTGCTCAGCGTGCCGATGCGCGGCGACGGCACGATCGACGAGAAGGAGGAGAAGATCCTCGGTGAGATCGCGGGGTGGATGCGGCTCTATGGTCAGGCGATCTACGGCACGCGGCCCTGGCGGATCCACGGGGAAGGACCGACCAAGCCGGTATCGGGCATGTTCGCCGAAAGCGGGCCGAAATCGCCCTATACGGCGCGAGACGTTCGCTACGTCCGCCGTGGTGACGACGTACACGCGCTGGTGCTGGGCTGGCCCGACGACGGCGTGGTGCGCCTGACGCTGTTCGCGAGCGGGAACGCGGTGGGGCGCGGGCGGATCATGCGCGTGGCGCTGCCCGGCGATCCGGCGCCGCTCGCGTTTCGCCAGACCGACACGGCGCTCGAGGTGACGGTGCCGGCGGCGCGGCGCAACGCGATCGGGGTGGCGCTGGTGCTGTCCGGGAGCGGGCTGACCGAAGGGAGTCTGCCGGATGCGTGACATGCGCCGCGTGGTGGCGTGGGCGGTCGGGCTGGCCATGACCGCACCCCTTGCCGGCGCGGCGGCGCCGCCGCCGGCGGCCCGGTGGGACGCGCCCGGCGCACGCAACCCGCTGTTGCCGGGCTATTTCGCCGATCCCTCGATCGTCCATGACAAGGGGCGATGGTATATTTACGCGACGATCGATCCGTGGGGCGACGACCGTCTCGGCCTGTGGACCTCTGACGATTTCCGCAACTGGACCTTCTCGACCCCGGCATGGCCGACCAAGGCCGCCGCGACCAGCCCGACCTCGGGCGACGCGAAGGTGTGGGCCCCCTCCGTCGTGCGGGCCGCCAACGGCCGGTGGTATATGTACGTCTCGGTCGGGAGCGAGATCTGGGTCGGAAGCGCCCCCTCCCCGGCTGGCCCGTGGTCCGACGCGAACGGCGGCAAGCCGCTGATCCCAGGGAACTTCCGCCCCGGCTATCACATGATCGACGCCGAAGCGTTCGTCGACGATGACGGCACGGCATATCTCGTGTGGGGATCGGGGCTGAACTGGGTCAACGGGCGCTGTTTCGTCGCGCGGCTCGACCGCAGCATGACGAAGCTCGACGGCGCGCCGAGGGATTGCACCCCGGCGCATTATTTCGAAGCGCCGTTCCTCATCAAATCGGGCAAATCCTACCTGCTGACCTATAGTTGGGGCAATACCACCAAGGATACGTATCAGGTGCGCTACGCGGTCGGCACGTCACCGATGGGGCCGTTCACCGAAGCGCCGAACAGCCCGATCCTGGAAACGCATGCCGACCGGCAGATCATCAGCCCCGGCCACCACGCCATCTTCCGCGACCACGGCCGCGCCTTCATCCTCTATCATCGGCAGAGCCTGCCCTGGCCGCCCGCCGATGGCGCGGTGCTGCGCCAGGTCGCGGTCGACGCGCTGACGATCACCGGGGACCGGATCGCGCCGGTGACGCCGACGCATGACGGTGCGGACATTCCCGACACGGCGCGGCGGCGCGATGCCGGGCTCGCGTGGCGCGCCAGCGCGTCGAGCGCGCGCGACGCCGCGCATTCGCCCGAGCGCGCCGCCGACGACTCGTACGCGACCGGCTGGGCCGCACGCGCCGACGATCCCGCACCGTGGTTGCAGGCCGATCTCGGGCGCGAACGGACGCTGCGGGAGAGCCGGTTACGCCCGCTTTTCCCGACCCGCCCGGTGCGTGTCACGCTTGAAAGCTCGCGCGATGGGCGGCATTGGAACACCGCCCTCGCCGAGGTGGCGCGGAACGGCTCGCCGATCGTGCTGCGCCATGCCGTTACGGCGCGTTACCTGCGCCTGCATGTCACGCCGGCGAGCCTGCTGGAGTGGACGATCGAGTGACGCCGCCCCGTCAGGGGTTCAGCCGGGGGTCGATCACCAGGGACTGCCCGCTGCGGAGATCGGCGAGTGGACCCGCGATTCGCATCGGACCGGTCGCCCTGCCGCGAATGTCGGTCTCGATCCCGCCCGGCGCACGCAGCCGGGGCAGACGAGCCGTGGTCGAGACGGTGAGCGTCAGCGTGGCGGGGTCGAACGCGATCCGCGCGTCGGCGGCGAGCGAGGTCCGGTCCCAGCCGTAGGCGCTCCGCCAGCTCGCCAGATCGCTGTACCGCACTCGGCGCCACGCATCGGGCGCGGAGGCGACGGTCTGCGGCTCCGGCAGAATGCCGAGGAAGTCGTTCGGCATGTCGACGTACACATTGCCGTCCGACCGATTGTTCGTGCTGAGGAAGACCATCGCCGACTTGCAGGCGACGAAAATGTTGTTCGCGACCGCGTTGTTGTCCGCGACCGGGCGGCGGCGATCGGGCCGGACAATGGTGAAGACGCCCGCGTTGTCGCACCGGCCGATCAAATTCTGCGCGATGACGAGGTTGCTGCTCGCATTGTCGAAGATGCCCGAGCCCGCGCATCCGCGCTGCCCCGGCGTACCGGGTTCGGCGTTGCGCACGTCCCAGATGATGTTGGTGTCGATCATGTTGCGCGCCGGCGTCATTTCGAAATGGACGGCGGCGCTGACCGTCAGCACGTCGGCGACGACGTTGCGGGTGACGCGGCAATTGTCGTTATCGACATCCCACCACGCCGCATTGGCATGGCGCATGTGACGGATGACGTTGCGGCGGAACAGCATGTTCTTCGCGCGGTGGAACTTGGCGCCCGCCGCCTCCCAGCCGCGTTCCGCATCGGCCCAGCCGCACCATTCGATCAGATTATCCTCGATCAGCGCATCGGTGGTGCCCATGCCGCCGATCCCCTCGACGCCGCAGTAGCGAATGGTGTTGCCGCGCACGACGATCGACGTGCCGGGCTGCGGCGCGCCGGCGCTGTTGCCGTCGCTGCCGATGGCCAGACCGATGCCGTTCGCCCATTCGAACGTATTGCCCTCCAAGATCCAGTGATCGCCGCCGGCGAGCGAGACCATGCCGTATTGCGGAAACGGATAAGCGTTTCCCGCGTGCCGGAAGGTGATCCCCTTGACCCGGATGAAGCCGGTGCCGCTGCGCGCGGGGATGAAGGCTTGCTGGCGGGTGGTGACTTCGATCTGGTGATCGGCGGGCGTGCCCGACGCAAGCCGCACGTACACCGCCGTGCCGGCATGATCGGCCCAGAAGCGCGCGGTGGGCGCGCCGCCGATTTCCTGCATGATCGGCCCGCCGCGCCGCCGCGCCGGCATTCCGTTCTCCGGCACCGCCGCGCGCGTGAAGTCGGGCATCGGCGGCAGATCGGGCATCGCGAGTTCGCGAAGCTGCTCCATCGGCTCGAGCGGTTTGCCATCGACGAACACCAGCCCGCGCCGGCGCAGATACGGCCCCAGATCGGCGGTCGCGCCGTCCAGCCATCCCCATGATCCCATGATGCTGGGGAGCGCGAACGGATTATAGGCATCCGGAAACAATGCGCCGGTGAGGTCGTGGCGCCAGACGGTGACGCCCGGCCCGGCCGGGCTGCCAGGAAAGGGGAAACCGGGCGTGACCGTTTCCTGCTGCCAGCCATCCTTCAGCACTTCCGAGCCGGTGATATAGACGGTGGCGCCCGGTGCGGCTTCGTAGCTTATCATCTGCGCCGGGCTGGTGCCGCCGCGCGCGGGACGGACGCATTCGCGGTAGGTGCCCGCCGCGATGACGACGCGCTCGCCCGGCCGGAGGATTTCGGCGGCCTTGCCGATCGTGCGGAACGGCCGCGCCGCGTCGCCGGGGCCGGCGTCGTCGGCGTTCGACGCGGTGTTGTCGACATAATAGGTCTTGGAGAAGGTCAACGGTTGCTCCCAGCGCCGGAAGCGCGAGCCATCGGGCAGGCGCGCGTCGTCCACGACGGTCTGGCCGCGCGGCGCGGCGGCGGCCTGATCCCAGGCACCGATACCGGCGAGCGCGCCGATCCACGCCGCGCTTTCCAGGAAGCCGCGCCGATCGACGCCCTCGCGCGCATCCGTGGCGGACGCGGCGCTTCGCTGCTCTTGCTCTGAACTCACCAATCCTGCTCCTGTTTTATAGTGCCGGCGCGGCCGGGTTCGTTCGCGAGATGTTGGAGGGTGGAAGGGGCTGGCCCGGCGCCTAGTCGCCCGCCGGCTCCAGCACCATTGCCGCCCCGCCCGATGGCGCGAGGGTGAGTTGGACATGGTCGCGCGACTGGACCAGCGTAGTGGACGTCTTGAGGTGGTTCATATCCGCGCCGTCCTGCCAGATGCGCGCGCGCCAGCGCTTGCCGGCTCCCAGCGTCGCCAGCGGCACGGAGATCTTGCGCCCCTGCTCGTTGGTCATCGCACCGATATACCAGCGATCGCCCTTGCGGCGCGCGAGCACGATCGACTGGCCGATCTCGCCCGAAATGAAGCGGGTCTCATCCCAGCTCGTCGGCACCTGCTTGAGAAAGTCGGCACCGTCGGTCAGCCGGCCATCCGCGCCGATATAGGCGTCCGGGCTGTCCGACAGCATCACAAGCGGTGATTCATAGACGACGTACATGGCGATCGCTTGCCCGCGCGTGGTCTGGACATAGGGGCGCAGCAGCCGGTGCTTGGTCGCGAACTCGGCCGGCGGCAGCGCGCGGAAGCCGCCGGGCGTATAGTCCATCGGCCCGAGCAACATGCGGGTGAAGGGCAAGGTGACGTTGTGCGTCGCGGTGATGCGCGCCCCGAACTTGTTATACTCGGCGCCGAGCACGCCTTCCTGGGTCACGAAATTGGGATAGGTGCGCAGCAGCCCGTCGGGCGGATAGGCGCCGTGCAGATCCACCATCAGGTGATGCGCCGCCGCCTTGGAGAGCAGTTCATGGTAGAATTCGACCATCTCCTGGTCGTTGCGGTCCATGAAATCGACCTTGATGCCCTTGATGCCCCATGCCTCGTACAACGGCAGAGCGGCATCGAGCTGGCGCTGGAGCTGCTTCCATTGCAGCCACACCCACACCCCGACCTTGCGCTCGGCGCCGTATTTGACGAGACCGGGGATATCGACCGCCGGCACGGGCACGGTGACGTCCGCCGGGCGCGGCCCTTCCGAACTGCCCTTGTACCAGCCCTCGTCGATCAGGATGTATTCGAGGCCCATCGCCTTGGCGAAATCGATATAGGCCCGGTAGGTCGCGGTGTTGATGCCAGGATTTGGGACGTTGACGGCCCAGCCGTTCCACCAGTCCCAGGCGGACTTGCCCGGCTTGATCCAGCTCGTGTCCGCGATCGCCGAAGGCGCGGCGAGAAGCTGGACGAGGCTCGATTCGATCAGGTCGCCGGGCCGATTGGCGATCATCACCGTCCGCCACGGCGTCAGCAGCGGCCCCTGCGTGAGCGCGGCGTGCGCGGACACTTTGAACGCGGGGCTGTCGGGAATGTTGTCGCGCCGCGACGTCAGCGCGACGTTGACGCCCAAGCCGGCATCGGCACGCCGCGCGTAATATGCGCCGGGATAGTCGCGTTTGTCGGCCTCGACGATGGCGAAGCTGGTCTCGCCCTTGCCGGTCCGGCACAGCAGCGGCGCGTCATAGAGGTGGAAGCCGCGCATCGCCGACGCCTTGATCGGATCGAACTCGGTCTCGTGCGAATTCTCGAACCGACCGCTGTTCGCGCCCCAGCACGCGTAATCGGCCGGGAAATAGAAGCCGGTCGTCTCCCAATACACGTCGAGGGCGTCGAAGCGGGGCTGCGCAGCGACCACGAAGCGGAAGGCGACGCCGTCATCATATGCGCGCGCGACGAGATCATAGGTGACGCCGTCCTTGCCGCGCGTGAGGTGCAGCACGACCTGATTGTAGCGGTCGGCGACGCGGCTGGCCTTGCCGGCGACCGGAACGTAGGTGTCATTGACCGCGCTCGCCTCCGACGCGGTGACGGCGGACTCGCTGGTGCCGAAACCGCCCTGGCTCGTCACCATTCCGATCGGCGAGGTGGCGATCACTTCGGCGCCGTCGCGCACGACGCGATAGCGCAGCCCGGAGGCCGCGTCGATCTCCAGCCGCGTGCGGCCATCGGGCGAGACCACGACGGGCGGCGTCTGCGCGTTCGCCATCGCCGGCGCGAGCGTGGCGACCGCCGCGAGCAGGATCGGTAGCAGTCTCATCATCTTCCCCCTCGTTCGAATCGCGGCGACGCCGGCCGGCTGTGGCGGCGCGACCTGCCGGCGCCTTACTTGGGCGGCACCGAGACGCCTGCCTCGGTCTGGACCACGGGCTTCATCGTGCCGTCGGGATTGTAATGGAGATATTCGACCGTGACCGCGCGCCGCCCGATCGCCCCGCTCTGGTCACCGATCGCGATGTTCGCATTGTGCAGGAACAGGTACCAATTGCCCTTGAACTCGGCGATGCCGGGATGGATCGTGAAGCTGTACTTGCCCGATCCGGTCAGTTCGCCGCGATACGTCCACGGCCCGGTGATCGCCGGGGCGGTGGCGTAGGAGACATGCTCGTCGCGCTGGGTCGCGCGATCGAGCGACGCGTAGGTGAGATAGTACATCTTGCCGCGCTTATGCAGCCACGGCCCCTCTTCGTAATGCGGCGGCGTGATCTCGGTGATCGGGCCGTCGAGCTCGATCATGTTGGGCTTGAGCTTGGCGATGTAGCAATTGCGGTTGCCCCAGGCGATCCAGGTGGTGCCGTCGGTGTCGGTCAGCACGGTGGGATCGATGTCCTCCCAACTGTGCGGCCCCTTGGGCGTCATCTCGTTGGTGATGAGCGCCGACCCGCGCGCATCGACGAACGGGCCGGTCGGCTTGTCCGAAACCGCGACGCCGATCGCCTTGCCGGGGTGCGTGTTATCGTGTTCGACGGGGGCGTAGAAATAGAACTTGCCGTTCTTCTCGATCGCTTGCGGCGCCCAGGCGTCTTTCTTGGCCCATTTGAAATCGCTGACCTTCATGACCGGGGGGTGCGCGGTCCAGGTCTTCATGTCGGTGGTCGAATAGACCAGCCACTCGCGCATGTTGAACATCTCGTCGCGCTGCGCCTCGTCATGATCGACGTAGAGGTAGAGCGTGTTGCCGACCACGAGCGGCGCCGGATCGGCGGTGAACTTGTCGCGGACGATCGGGTTCGATCCGGGAACCGGCCTCGGCTGATCCGCCGCACCGGACGGCCCCGCCGTCAACGCCGCCAGCACCACGATAGCCGTCGCACCGAATATCCGTCCCATCATCATCCCCTGTTCTTCGTTAGCGTTAACAATAGTCCGACAAAACGCCGCGTCAACAGGTGACGGACCGCGCGCGGGCATCTCGCGAACGACGATTTGTGCGATGATCGCACGGGACCAAATCGGCGCGCGCGCGTTGGCGCTGGCATCATCACGAGACCAGGGAGACTGACATGGCGACGATCACGGCGACCTTCGAAACGCGGCGCGAGGCGGAACTCGCGGTGGAACATCTCGTCCAGGAGCATGATATCGACCGCGACGATATCGTAATCGAGAGCGCGTCGGACGAGAACAGCGCCGGCAGCGAGGCGGGCGGCGCCGATCTCGAGACCGAATTCGAGGACGGCAGCGAGGAGGACGCGGCGTTGAACGGCGGCGTCAAAGTCACCGTCACGCTCGACGATGCGGATATGGCCGAGGATATCGAAGACGTGTTCCACGAGTTCGGGGCGAGCGAACTCCGCGACTGACCGCGCGCGGGACCGCTTTTCGCCGGCGCGGGGCTGGCCTACACTCAACCCATGTTTGGTCTCGCGTTACCCCGATCGACATGTCTCGCCGGCGCGCTCGCGCTCTCCGCATGCGCCGGCGGCACATTCCGACCCCCGAGCGACGTTCCGGTGCGGATCGGCAAACCCTATGTCGTGCGCGGCACGACGTTCGTGCCGGCCGCCGACCCCACCTATGACATGCTCGGCTATGCGAGCTGGTACGGCAGCGAATCAGGCAACCGGACCGCGAACGGCGAGCGTTTCCGCCCCGACTGGATCACCGCCGCGCATACGACGCTGCCGCTGCCGACCTATGTCGAGGTCACGGCGCTCGCCACCGGACGGCGGATCGTCGTGCGGATCAACGACCGTGGCCCGTTCATTCCGGGGCCGCGAATCATCGATTTGTCGCGCGGCGCCGCCGAGCGGCTCGGCATTCGCGCGGCGGGTCAGGCCGCGGTGCGCGTGCGCCGGATCGAGCCGTCCGACGCCGAGCGCCGGCGCTTGCTCAAGGGCAAACCGACCCCCGAGCTTCCGCCGGTGACACAGCCGGTCCTCGATACGCTGCGCCGACAATTCGAGGCCGCCGGGATGACCGTGACCGGGCCGACGCGGCGGGCCGCCGGGCGGTGACGGCCGGCCGCGTCAGGGCGCTACGAGCGCGGTGAGCGTCTCCGCGACGCGGGCGCGCAGTTCGGGGTCGCGCGTCACTTCGAGCAGGGACGTAAGGCTGTTCCTCGCCGCGGCCACGTCGCCGTCGATGCCTTCGAGCCGGGCGCGCTCCCACCATGCCGGCCCATGATCCGGCGCCATCATCGTCATGCGCGTGTAGAGTTCGAGCGCGCGACGCCCCTTCCCCGACCGCTCCGCCCGGATCGCCTGGTTGAGCAGCAGCCTGACCAGAACCGCACGGTTCGGCATGGCCGCTACGTGGCGGACGGCGGGCGACGGGCCGGGGCTCGCCGCCATCAACAGCGCGCCGAGATCCTCCGGTTCCACCAGAGCGCCGCCGCGAAACGGATCGACGATCACCGGCGCGCTCGCATCACCGACCAACACGAGGACATGGCCCGGCACGTCCAGCACGTTGGCCGCCCAGCCGAGCCGCCGCGCGGCGGACACGTACAGGATCGACAGGCTGACCGGCAGGCCGCGACGCCGATCGATCACGCGGATCAGATCGGCGTTCGCCGGATCGTCATAGGTCGCCTGGTCGCCCGCGAAGCCGAACGCGTCGGCGAGCACGGACGACAGCGCCGCCGCGCGCTCGTGCGCGGTGGCGGCGCCCTCGCCGATCGTCTCGAGCCGGACCGCCACGGCTTCGAGCAGGCGGTGGTATGGTCCTTCATCCACATCCGGGTGGTCCAGCCGCGCCAGCGACAGCGCGGCTTCATCGAGCACGATCTCGTCTTCATCGACGAGGCCAAGGCGGATCACATCTTCGAGCATGGCCGATAGATGGGGGCGCGGCCGGCGCGCGCCAAGCCGGGTCGCGGACCCGACCGGCGTGGCCTGAAAACATGACGCGCGATGCCGGGGCGCGACCTTGAAAGGTGCGGGGTCATCGGCCATCTGCTGCGCGACCCACCTTTGGAGATCATTGGGAAACAGCATGACCACGACGACCGAAGCCGCGCCGGAAACCCGTTCCTTCGAAGCCGATGTCGCCAAGCTGCTGCACCTCATGGTGCATTCTGTCTATTCGGACAAAGACGTCTTCCTGCGCGAACTGATCTCGAACGCGGCGGACGCGTGCGAGAAGCTCCGCTACGAGGGGCTGAGCGACCCCGCCCTGCTCGGCGACGACGGCCAGCCGCGCATCACCGTGACGCTCGATGCCGAAGCCCGGCGCCTGACGATCGAGGACAATGGCATCGGCATGAGCGAAGCCGAACTCGCCGATGCGCTCGGCACGATCGCGCGCTCGGGCACCAAGGCGTTCATGGACAAGATCGCCGGCGCCAAGGACGCGCAGGAGAGCCATCTGATCGGCCAGTTCGGCGTGGGTTTCTATTCGGCGTTCATGGTCGCCGACCGGGTCGAGGTGATTTCGCGCCGCGCCGGCACAGATACCGCCGCGTCCTGGGCGTCCGATGGCCTGGGCACCTATACGATCCAGCCGGTCGACACCGCCGATGCGCCGGCGCGCGGCACCCGCGTGCTGCTGCATCTGAAGGAGGACGCGACGAGCTATACCGAGAGCTACACGGTCGAGCGCACCATCAAGACCCAGTCGGGCCATGTGCCGGTGCCGATCTTTCTGAAGGACGCACCGGACGCCGAGCCGAAGCAGATCGCCGACGGCGCGGCGCTGTGGACCAAGCCGAAATCCGAGATCACGGCCGAGGACTACAAGGATTTCTATCGCAGCGCGGCCGGGCAGTTCGACGAGCCGGCGCTGACGCTGCACTACCGCGCCGAAGGGCTGCACGAATATACCGTGCTCGCGTTCGTGCCCGAGACCAAGCCGTTCGACCTGTTCGATCCCGACCGCGCCGGCCGCATGAAACTCTATGTGCGCCGGGTGTTCATCACCGACGAGGCGCAGATCCTGCCGCGATACCTGCGTTTCGTGCGCGGCCTGGTCGATTCGAACGATCTCCCGCTCAACGTCTCGCGCGAGATGATTCAGGAAAGCCCAGTTCTCGCCGCGATCCAGAAAGCCGTAGCGAACCGCGTCCTGTCGGAACTCGACAAGCTCTCGACCAGCGATGCCGACCGCTACGTCAAGCTCTGGGAGAATTTCGGCGCGGTTCTCAAGGAAGGTCTCTACGAGGATTACGCGCGGCGCGAGACGTTGCTCGGGCTCGCGCGCTTCAAGACCACCGCGTCGGGGGGCGAATGGCGTTCGCTCGAGGACTATGTCGGCGGCCTGAAGGACAATCAGACCGCGATCTATTATGCGACCGGCACCGATCTCGATCGTCTTGCCACCTCCCCGCAACTCGAAGGCTTCCGCGCGCGCGGGATCGAGGTCTTGCTGCTCGCCGACCAGGTGGACAGCTTCTGGGTCGCCTCGGGGATGGACTATGAAGGCAAGCCGTTCAAATCGGTGACGCAGGGTCTCGCCGATCTCAGCCTGATCCCGCTGGCGGACGGCGAACACCCGGCCCCAGCCGCTTCCGAGGCGGTGAACGGCTTCATCGCGTTCGTGAAGGAGACGCTGGGTGACGCCGTCGCCGACGTGCGCGCGTCCGATCGGCTCACCGAGAGCGCGGTCTGCCTCGTCGCGCCCGAACATGGCATGGACCGCCAGCTCGAGAAGCTGCTTGCCGGCGCCGGCAGACTCGACGCGGCGGCGAAGCCGGTGCTGGAGATCAACCCGCGCCACGCGCTCATCGAGAAGCTGAGCGGACTCGAGACGGGCGACGCGGACGCGCGCGCCGACGCGGCGCACCTGCTGTTCGACGAAGCCCGGATCGCCGACGGCGAACTCCCGGTCGATCCGCGTGCGTTCTCGGCGCGATTGATGCGCGCGTTGCAGCGCGGCATCGGCTGATCGGGGCGGCGACCGCTCGCCGCCCTGAATAGCGCTTTCGGCCCCGACGCCCGCGTCGGGGCCGGACTCCCGCGCCTATTGGTAGCCGCCGTTTTCCTCGCGTTCCTCGGCGGCCTCTTTCTGGACCTCTTCCATCTCCTCGGCTTCATCGGCCGCGTCGCTGCCGTCCTGCTGCCCGCGCGTGAGGTCGTTCGTCGTCGTCCCGCCGGGGTTCTGCTTGTGGATGTCGTTCGAGGGATCCGCACCCTCGTTCGTGTTCGCTCGATCGTCGGACATGCTACACTCCCATATCGGTGAGCCCTCAACGAGCGGGCGCGCGGATCGGGCCCGGCCGATGCGGAAACGATCGCGCGAAACGATCATGCCCCCTTTCGGCGACGTTGATCGTTGGGGCGACGGGCGCGTCTGCCGCCCGCATCGACCGACACCGCGCGGCGCACGCCGCACCACACCGGCCAAGGACATGACATGGCGATCCAATTGAAGCCGCTCCGCGAGCAGGCGCTCGTCGTGACGGGGGCGACCAGCGGCAACGGCCTCGCGACCGTCGAAGCCGCGACTGCCCAAGGCGCCGCCGTGGTCGCCGTGGCGCGCGACCGTGCCGCGCTCGACGCGCTCCACGAGCGGCTTTCCGCCAAGGGCGCGCGTATCGCCATCTGCGCCGCCGATGTGAGCGACCCCGTCGCGGTCGAGCGGATCGTCACGGTCGCCGTCGCGGCGTTCGGTGGCTTCGATACCTGGGTCAACAACGCCGGCACGGGTACCTACGGGACGCTCGAGCAAGTGCCGATCGCGGACCATCGCCGCGTGTTCGACGTCAATTATTTCGGCGTCCTCCACGGCTCGCTGGTCGCGGCGCGGCATCTGCGGGCGCGCGGGGGCGGCGCGATCATCAACGTCGGCTCGATCCTCGGCGACCGCGCGATCGTGCAACAGGGGCCATATTGCGCGACGAAGCACGCGGTCCAGGCGCTTACCGACACGCTGCGCATGGAACTCGAACAGGCGGGCGCCGGCATTTCGGTGACTCTGATCAAGCCGGGCGCGGTCGACACACCCTTCCCCGAACACGCCCGCAACTTCATGGATGAGCCGGCGCGCTTGCCGCCGCCGCTCTACACGCCGGAGGTCGTCGCCGATGCAATCCTGTTCGCCTGCGCCACCCCGCGCCGGACGCTATATGCCGGTGGCGGCGGGCTGCTGTCCTCGCTGCTCGGACGCGCGGCGCCGCGCCTTACCGACGCGATCATGGCGGTGGCCGGCACGCGGCAGCAACAAGAGCCCGGCGATGCGGGAGACCCGGCGCGGTGGGACAATCTCTACCATCCCCGCGCGAACGCCCTGCGCGGCAGCCGGCACGCCAGCGCGCGGGGTTCGAGCGTTGCGTTGCAGATCCAGAAAGCGGCATCGCCGATGGTGATGCTGGGGATACTGAGCGGGGGAGCGGCGCTGGCCCTCGGCGCGCGCATGATGCGGGCGCGGCGATGACGCCCGACACCGCCGCTCCGAAAGCGGAACGCGACTTCGATGTCGTGCTCGTGCTGAGCGGCGGCAACGCGCTCGGGGCGTTCGAAGCGGGTGTGTACGAGACGCTGCACACGCACGGCCTCCAGCCCGATTGGGTGGTTGGCGCTTCGATCGGCGCGATCAACGGCGCACTGATCGTCGGATCGGCGCCAGACCGAAGGATCGAGACGCTGCGGGCGTTCTGGCGCCCGAACCCGCTGGGCGCGACGGGCATGGCGACGCCGTGGCTTCCATCCGCGATCGAAACCGCCCGACGGACCACGGCGGTCGCCTGGACGGCGGCGGCCGGACGGCCGGGCGCGTTCGGACCGCTTCTGTCCTCGCTCACGCCGTGGACCGACGCCAAGCCGTCCCTCTTCGAGACCGACCAACTCGGCGTCACGCTCGCGCGGCTGATCGATTTCGATCTTTTGAATGCCGGCCCGTGCCGGTTCACCGCGACGGCGGTCGATCTCGAGACCGGAGCCGATGTCGCCTTCGACAGCCGGCACCGGGCGATCGGACCGGATCACATCCTTGCCAGTGCCGCGCTGCCGGTCGTGTTCCCGCCGGTCGAGATCGACGGCCGCTGGATGGTCGATGGCGGGCTGTCGGCGAACCTCCCGCTCGATCCCGTGCTGGCCGATGCGCCCGCGCGGCCGACCCTGTGCATCGCCGTCGATCTCCTGCCGTTGTGCGGGCCGCTGCCGGCGACGCTCGGCGAAGCCGCCAACCGCATGCAGGATCTGATCTTCGCGGCACAATCCCGCCGCACGATCGCACGGTGGCAGGCCGCGTATGACCAGCACGGCGAGAGCCGGTTAGCGTTGCTGAGGGTCGCCTATACCGAGCAGGACGACGAGGTGGCGGGCAAGGCGCTCGACTTCTCTGGATCGACGATCGAGCAGCGTTGGGCGGCCGGGCGCGCCGCTGGCCTGCGTATCGTCGCGCGCATCCAGGCCGGGGCCGTGGCGATCGGCGCGCCGGGGTTGAACGTCGTCGACCTGGAAGGCTGACCCGGCCGCGGCCGCGGCGGCTAGCCGCGCCACCGCCGCATCGCCGCGTCATAAGTGGCCTGGGCCCGCTCGGCCTCGTCGCGCAGCTTCGCGAGCTCCGCCGCCTGGCGCCGTTCGGTCTCGCGCCGTTCGCGGGCCAGCGCCGCCTCGCGCGCGGCGAGCGCGTCGATCTCGCGACGGTGGCGGGCGGCGGCGGCGTCGAGCGCGGCGCGTGCCGCGTCGCGTGGTGCGCGATCCGGTTTGGGCTTCGGCTTGGGCTTGGTGGTGGAAGGCGGCGATGGCTCTACCGCCGCCCGAGGTGCCCGCTTCGGGCGATCGGCGGGAAGCGCGGCGATCTGTTCGGCGGTGGTGCCGCGTGAGCGGCGGATCACCTCGCCGGGCCGCGCGAGCGGCTCGCGGGTGAGTTCGGGATCCTCGACGCGCTCGGCGACCCCGCGCGCGAACAGATCATGCTCGCTGCCCCAGGCCGCCAGCGCCGCTTTTTGACTTGGCGCCGCGACATAGGCGTCATGAAACCCGATGGGGGTACGATAGACCTTGAGTTTCGCCGCGCGCGTCAGTTGAACACCCATTCCACCGACAGCCACAGCTTGTCGGTATCGGTCGCAAACGCGTCGGCACGATAATGCGCGTAGCGTGCGCCGACCGTATAGCGCGCGATCTTCGCCTGCGCGACGACATCCAGTTCGTCACCATAATGGCGCGACATGCGATCGCTGTCGAAGCGGTGGAAGCTCGCGCTGATGCCATAGCCGCTCAGCGCCCCGGCATGTTTCCAATTGGCGCCGACCGTCACATAGCCGTCGCGCACGCCGTCCGGCGGGGTGGTGGCGAACTTGTCGGCCCACCCCTGGAAGCCGAAGATCGACCCGAGCGGCGTCTGCACGCTGGTCAGCGCGCGCCCTGCGGCATCACCGCGCGCGGCGCCGAGCGCCTCGTAGCCGACCGTGCCGCTCAACGCCTTGCGCGACAGGGTCGCCTCGCCGAGCCAATAGGTCGCCGCATAGCGGTTGGGGTTGCGTGCGTAATCGCTCTGCCGTGCGACGCTGGCGATATAGCCGAGCTTCCATGCGCCGCCGAACGTCTGGGTGCCCGCATAGCGTCCGCCATAGGTTTGGCTCGACAGGCGGGCGCCGGCGATGCCGTTCGATCGCTCGTCGAGCAGATAGGCGAAACCCGAGAGCGTGCCGAGCGGCGCCGTATAGGCGACAGTGCCGAACCAGAAATTGCCGTCGATCGCCTGGGGGCGCTCGGGCGTTCCCTGGATACCGGTGATATCGCGCACCGACCAGGAATAGGTCGCATCCACGGCGAGGCGGGGCGACACTGCCCACTGCCCGCGCACCGCATCGAAGGTGCGCCGGTTCTGCCGCCAATTCGCCGAGCCGACGAAGCGCTGGTCGCCGAGTTCGACCAATTGCCGCCCGGCGGTGAGGCCGACGCCGTGATCGGCATAGCGGAGTTGCGCGCGGTTGAGTTCGATGTTCTCCGCATCGCCCACCACCGGCAGCGGCTTGCCGTTATAACCATCGTTATAGTGCGGGCCGATCGCGAGGGTGCTCTCCGACTCGACCAGCGCCGAGAACGGCCCGGTGCTCGCCTGCACGCCGCTGCGCACGCGCAGCGTCACCGCGTCGGCGGTGTCGGCGATGCCCTGCTGATCGACATGTTCGTAGCGCAGCCGCGCGTCGATCAGCGGCTTGAGCACGACATCCTGTGCCCGTGCGGCGGACGCACCCGCCACACAGGCCGCGAGCGCCAGCGCGCCCGCAGCCACGTTCTTCATGCAATTCCCCGATTCAGGCGGCTTTGGCCACCATAAGCGTGTCGAGCGTGCCGATTTCGCCCTCGGCGCGCGCGCGGCGGCCATAGACGAGCTCGAACAGCGGTCCGGCCATCATCGTCGTGACGATCGCCATCAGCACGAGCATCGCGAACAACGTCGGGCCGATGATGCCCTTTTGCAGCCCGATGTTGATGATGATGAGTTCCATCAGCCCGCGCGAGTTCATCAGCGCGCCGATGCCGAGCGCGGTGCGATTGTCCTCCCCCGAGAGCCGCGCCGCCGCCCAGCACGCGCCGAACTTCGCCAGCACCGACACCGCGAGGACGACGAGCGCCACCAGCAGCAGTTGCGGCGAATTGACCATGTCCATCCGCGTGTTCAGCCCCGAATAGGTGAAGAACATCGGCAGCAGCAGCACCACCGCGAGCGGCTCGACCTTGCGCTTCAGCTCGGCGACGAACAGCCCGCGCGGCATGCATGCGCCGAGCAGGAAGCCACCGAAGATCGCGTGGATACCGATCGCGTCCATGAGGAAGGCCGACAGGCAGAACAGGGCGAGCGTGATGGCGAGCACCGACATGCTCATCTCGCCCCGTGCCTCGACCGCCCGGCCGAGCAGAGCGAGCAGCCGCCGCCCGACGAGGAACATGAAGGCGACATAGAGCAGCGCGCCGCCGATCGCGAGCAAGGCGACGCCGGGCCCGCCGCCGAAGGTCGCCAGCACCACCGCCAGCACGCACCAGGACGCGGCATCGTCGAACGCGCCCGCGGTCAGCGACAACGTGCCGAGCGACGACTCCGCCAGCCCGCGTTCGTTGATGATCCGCGCGAGCATCGGAAAGGCGGTGAGCGCGATGCACGCGCCGAGGAACAGCGTGGCGTTGGCGGGGCTGATGCCGGGGGCGAACAGACCGTCGATGCGGGTCAGCCACGGTGCGAGCAGCGCGGCGAGCAGGAACGGCACGATGATGCCCGCCGCCGAGACCATGCTCGCGCTGCGCAGCTTGCTCTGGACGTGATCGAGCCGGAGCGTCAGCCCGACCAGGAACATATACAGGCCCACGCCGAGCTGCGCACCCGCATAGAGCACGTTGCGCGTTTCCTTGGGGAACAAGGCGAGCTGGAAATCGGGAAACAGCAGCCCGAGCAGCGACGGGCCGAGTATGACGCCCGCGATCATCTCGCCGACGACCTGCGGCTGGCCGAGCACTTTCTGCCCCAGCCAGCCGGCCACACGACACGTCAGCAGGATCACCGCCAGTTGCAGGAAGAAATGCACGCTGAAGTCGCCAGGCGTATAACTGCTGGCCGCCTGCACCGCCGGCCCGTGCGGCGAAAGAATTTCCGCCAGCGTTTTCGACAGACTTCCGATCGCGTCCTGCGCCATATCCACCCCCACAGCGTCGGCGTCGCGATCCGTTCACCGCGACGCGGCGCAAGGGACACCAGACTTCGCGGAATCGCAAGCGGGAAATGGTAGCGCTACAGTCATTCGTCCAACCATAGCCGCGCGCATGTTGCCGGTGCGTTGCCGATACTTGACGTTATGTATCTGCTTTCGCTTCGTCATGGCGGACTTGCCCCGATCGCTCGACCCGTCCATCGGCGACGCATGGCACGGGACGAACGACATTGGTGGCGGCGCGAGGCACTGGCGATGGTGGTGCTCGCCTATCCCCTGGTGCTGACCAATCTCGCGCAGGCGCTGATCGCGACGACCGACGTGGTTCTGCTCGGCTGGGCCGGGCCGCATGCGCTGGCGGCGGCGTCGCTCGGGGTGAATCTCGTCAATGCCTGCGTGTTCTTCGGCACCGGCCTCGTCACCGCTGCAGCACCGATGATCGCGCGCGCGCTCGGCGAGCGCAGCACTGCGGTGCGCGACGTGCGCCGCACGGTGCGGCAGGCGCTGTGGGTCTCGGTGACCCTGGTGGTGCCGATGTGGCTGGTGCTGTGGCAGGCCGAGCCGATCCTGCTCGCCTTTGGCCAGCAGCCCGATCTCGCGCATGACGCGGTGCGGCTGGTCCGCCCGATGATGCTCGGATTGCTGCCGCTGATGGGATATTATGTGTTGCGCGCGTTCGTCTCGGCGCTGGAGCGGCCGATCTGGGCGTTCATCATCGGCGCGGCGGCGGTGCTGTTCAACGCGGTCCTCAATTATGCGCTGATCTTCGGACGGTTCGGCCTGCCCCCGCTCGGGCTGTTCGGCGCCGGGCTCGGCAGCGCGCTGTCGAACCTGTGGATGTTCGTCGGGCTCGCCGTCGTGGTCTCGCGGCACAGGCGCTTCCGCCGCTACCACCTGTTCGGCAACTGGTGGCGCGCCGACTGGCCGCGGTATCGCGCGCTGTGGCGGCTCGGCCTGCCGATCGCGGTGACGGTCGGGCTGGAGGTGACGATCTTCAACTGCGCGGTGTTCCTGATGGGGCTGATCGGCGCGCCCGAACTCGCCGCGCACGCGGTCGCTATCCAACTCGCGGCGCTGTGCTTCATGATTCCGCTGGGGCTCGCACAAGCGGCGACGGTGCGCGTCGGGCTCGCGTTCGGGCGGGGCGACGCGGCGGGCGTGTCGCGCGCCGGGCGGGTCGCGCTCGCCATCACGATGGCGGTCATGGCGTGTACCGCGACGATCCTGCTGACGTTCCGCCATCCCCTCGTCGCGCTGTTCCTCGCTTCTAACACGCCGGCCGAGGCGCACGTCGTCTCGCTGGCGGTATCGTTCCTGATCGTGGCGGCGCTGTTCCAGTTCTTCGACGGCGCGCAGGCGGTCGGCGCCGGGATGCTGCGCGGGCTGCACGATACGTTCGTGCCGATGCTGCTCGCGCTGATCGGCTATTGGATCGTCGGACTGGGGACGGCGGTGGCGCTCGGCTTCTGGCTTGGCTGGGGCGGTGTCGGCGTGTGGATCGGACTTGCCGCCGGGCTCGGCACGGTCGCGGTGTTGATGGTCGCGCGCTGGGCGATGCGCGCGCGCCCCGCCGGCTAGTCATCGCGCGTTCACGCATCGCGCTTCAAGCCGGGCACGTAGCTCCAAGGAGACGATGATGCCGCTGATCGCGCTGATGATCGCCGCGCAAGCCCTCACCGGCACGCCGGCCGCACCCGCTTGCCGTCCGGCGCAATTGCGCGTTTCGCTCGATGGACGCGACGGGGCGTTCAACGGCATGTCGCACGCGGGCACCCAACTTTCGATCCGCAACACCGGGCGGGATTGCGCCCTGCCCGCGCTGCCCACGATCCAGTTCCGCGATTCGCGCGGGCGCGTGCTGCCGGCGGTGCGGCGCGCGCCGGTCGGGATGCACCCCGGCCCGGTGATGCTGCCGCTGCGGCTCGCCGGCGGGCACCGCGCCACCACCGATCTGCGCTGGGTGGCGAGGCCGGTGTTCTCGCGGAACCGTGGCGTCCACGCCGCCAGCATAACCGTGAGGATCGGGGCGAGCACAGTGCGCGTGCCGACGACGGCGGTGCTGTATGGCGAGACCGGCAAGAGCATCGGCTTCGAGCAAAGCCCGCTGCATGCCGAAGAAGGCATGGCGGCGGGCTGAAGTCACCCTCACCCTTCCCACCCGGCTGCGCCGGGCGGGCCCCTTCCCTCTCCCATTGGGAGAGGGAGGGAGGCGCCGTAGACGCCGGAAGGGTGAGGGCGAGCCGGCTTCCGTCAGTTCGCGTTCTGCACGGCTGGCGCGGGTGCCGGTGCGGGAGCCGTGGGGCCTGCCGATACTGGTACGGGAGTCGTTCCCGCCTGAGCGACACCAGCCGGCGGCGGCGGGGGCGGCGGGGCGCGATCCGGACCTTCATCGCCCGGGCCGGGGCCATGCGGACCAGGGCCACCCGGACCGCCGGGGCCATGCGGCGGACGTCCGACCGCCACGACCTTGCCCGAAGGATCGACGAGGAACATCGGATGCAGCGTGCCGCGATCGAAGCGGCCCTGCACGCTGACGATCGCCCCCTTCGGCGCGAGCGATCCGTCCTCGACCGCCGGGCCGCCATCGATCAGCGCCTTGCCGGTGCCGTCGTCGATGGTGAACTGATTGCCATAGGTCTCGGCGACGCGACCCTTCACCGTGACGATGCCGCCGTCATCGGCGAGACTCTTGATCGCGACCGCATGGGTCGGCGCCATCGCGATCGACGGCTGGATGGCGTGACCGGCGACCGCACCCGCGGCACCGCCCACGGCGAGCAATACAATGGCGGCGGCGCCGAGGCCTAGCTTGCGGCGTGAAGAGAAAGACGTGGTCATAAGTGTCTCCGTTCGTGGTTGATGTCCGCTTGTACGGCGACCACGCCGACGCAGACTGAACCAGGGCGTTCAGTTTCGGTTTAACCCCGTGGCATAACGCGGCCGGCAAGGAGGCGAGACGATGCGGGTGTTGCTGGTCGAGGACGATGTCGCGCTGGCCGAGTCGATCGCGCGCGCGTTGCGCGCCGAGGCGTTCGCGGTCGATGTCGCCGACAATGGCGAGGATGGCGGCCATCTCGGCGCGACCGAGGCGTATGACGTGGCCGTGCTCGATCTCGGTCTGCCGCGCCGCGATGGTCTGTCGGTGCTCGCCGAATGGCGCGGCGGCGGGCGCACGCTGCCGGTGCTGATCCTCACCGCGCGCGATGCCTGGTCGGACAAGGTGCTCGGCTTCAAGGCCGGCGCCGACGATTATCTCGTCAAGCCGTTCCGCGTCGAGGAACTGGTGATGCGGCTGCGCGCGCTGGTCCGCCGCGCCGCGGGCCATGCCGCGAGCGTGATCCAGTGCGGACCGCTCAGCTTCGAGGCGCAGACCGGCCAGTTCCAGCTCGATGGACTGCCGCTCAAGCTGACCGCGTTCGAATGGCGCGTGCTATCCTGTCTGATGCTGCGCAAGGAAGCGGTGGTCGAGCGGCTCGACCTGCTTGAACGCGTCTACGAAGGCGATGCCGATGTCGATTCGAACTCGCTCGAAGTCATCATCGGCCGGTTGCGCCGCAAGATCGGCGCTTCGTTGATCGAGACGGTGCGCGGCCTCGGCTACCGGTTGACGGCGGGGCCGGCATGAGGCTGCTCCCGCGCTCGCTGGCGGGCCGGCTGCTCGCGACCGCGGCGGTGACGATCCTGATCGCGCTCGCGCTCGCCGCCGCCGCGATCGGCCATGTCCTCGAACGATTCGTGATGAGCGGCCTCGACGACCGGCTCGACGCGCAGATCGCGGTCGTCGCGCGCGCGGTCGGGCCGGACGGCACGCTCGACCCGGCCAAGGCCATCGACTTGCCCCCGTTCGATCAACCGGGCTCGGGCTGGGCATGGGAGGTGATCGGCCCCGGCGCCACGCTGCGCTCCGCTTCCCTCAATGGAACAAACCTACCGCTACCACCAACGCCAGACGATCGGTTCGGCCCAGAGCGGCGCGAGCATATCCCCGAGCGGCCGCATCCGCTCGAAGGCGTGGATGCCGGAGGGCAGCGCATCCACTATCGCATCGCGCACGTTCCGACGCTGCGCGGCGATGCATTGGTGCTGGCGGCGGGGCCGCGCGCGATCGTCGATCGACCGATCCGCGCGGCGATGGTGCCGCTGCTGCTGTCGGTGCTGCTACTGGGCGGGTTCCTCGCGGTAGCGTTGGTCGTGCAGTTGCGCATCGGCCTGCGCCCGCTCGCCAAACTGCGCGACCGCGTGGCGGAGGTGCGCACCGGCCGCGTGCGCCACATCACGGTCGAAGAGCCGACCGAATTGCTGCCTTTGGTCTCCGAACTCAACGCGCTTATCGACGCCAACGAAACGGCGGTCGCGCGCGCGCGCGGCCACGTCGCCAACCTCGCACACGGCCTCAAGACTCCGCTCGCGACGCTCAAGCTCGATCTCGCCGAGGGCGACGGGCGCCTGCGCGAACAGGTCGAGCGGATGGAACGCCAGATCCGCCACCACCTCGGCCGCGCCCGCGCCGCCGAACCGGGTGCGGCTGCGGCGCGCGTCGAACTCACCCCCCATCTGAACGACCTGATCGCGGCGATGGCGCGAATCCATGCCTATCGCGATATTACCCCACTGGTCGATCTCGCGCCCGCTCTGGAGGTGCGATGCGACGCGCAGGATCTCGACGAGATGCTCGGCAACCTGCTCGACAACGCGTGGCGACACGCCCGCAACCAGGTCCGCATCAGCACACGCGTAACAGACCGGATGGTGCGGATCGACATCGCCGACGACGGCTCCGGCATGACGCCCGCGCAAATCGCCGAAATCACCCGCGGCCACCGCCTCGACGAGCGCGGCGAAGGCCACGGCTTCGGCCTGGCGATCAGCCGCGAACTCGCGGAGTTGCACGGCGGCACGCTCGAACTTGGCGCAAGTGCCGACGGCGGGTTGGCGGTCGTCCTGAACCTACCCGGCGCGGTTTAGCCGGAACAAACTCCCCTCCCTGACAGGAAGGGAGGGAAGGTCGGGCGCCTCAATACGGCTTCACACCTCCAGCCGCCGGCGTGTCCTTGCCGCGCAGATGGTCGATCTCGGCCTTGCGCCCGTTCAGGTAGAAATCGCGCCGCGCGCTATACGGGTCGCTGGTCGCGCGGAACGCCTTTAGCTGATCGTCGAATTTGACGCGGCGATCGAGCGTGACGCCGGTGCCGGTGCCGATGTTGTAATAGGGGCTGGTGAACGGCGAGCCGACGATCGTCGGCAGGATCAGCCGGTCGAGCGTGCCGCCGATGAGATCGCGCAGCGTCGTCGGCCCGGCGATCGGCAGGAAGAAGAACGGTCCGGTTCCGACCCCGTAGAAGCCGAACGTGTCGGCGAAGCCATTAGGGCGACGCGGCAGATGGAAGGGCTTGCGTCTGGCGATGTCGAACAGCCCGGCAACGCCCACCGTCGAATTGATGACGAAGCGGCCGACCGTCTCGGTCGCCTTGCCGATCTTGTGCTGCAACACGAAGTTGATGAACACGGCGGGTTCGCGCAGGTTCTTGATGAAATTGCCGAGTCCGTCGCGCATCGGCTCCGGCACCACCGAATCGAACCCCATCGACACCGGCTCGACCACCGCCGTGTCGAATTTCTGCGTCAGTTCGAAGCTCTTGGCGTTCAGAGCGACGAACGGATCGCCGGGCACGTTGCGGCGCGCGTTGACGACGATGTCGGCCGGTTCGGCCTGGTGCGGCGCGGGTTTGTCGGCGGGTTCGCGAACCGGTTCTTGCGGCGGGACGGCGGTTTGCAGCGCATCGGACGCGATCGCGCCGGGCGCCGGCGCGTTCGCGGCGGGAGAGCCGGGTGTCAGCATCAACGCGGCGATCGACAGTGCAACGCTCATCCGGGGGTGTTCGCCATCGTCGCTCGCATCATTCGTGCCCCCTGATCTTGGTCTCGTGCTTCTGCCAAGACGCCACCGACTATCATGTCCGCAGTTTGCGACCATGACAAATTCTTCATCGATGCCGGGCTGCGGTTTGTTTCGGGTGCGGCGTCTCTCGCTTGGGGCAAGGGTGGGCTGATCCACCCGACAGAGCGAGTGGGACCGAATGTATCAAAGTTTCGGGAGCGACGAGACGGCGTCGCCTAATCGGAGCGGCAGCGTGCGGGGGCACGTATGCGCTTGGAGCGTCGTGCTTCCTTTCTTCAACGAAGCGGAGCATCTCGCCGACACGATCGCGGGGCTGGCGCGGCAGAGCGTGCCGTTCGAGCTGATTCTGGTCGATAACGGCAGCACCGATGGCAGCGGCGAGATCGCAGGTGCCGCCGCGCGCCAGTTCGGGCTCGACTGGCGGCTGCTGGTGCAGCGGCGGCCGGGCAAGGTCTCGGCGCTGGCGATGGGGCTCGCGGCCGTCACGACGCGCTGGGTGGCGACCTGCGACGCGGACACCTGGTATCCGCCCCACTATCTCGAAGCCGCCGGCGCTCTGCTCGCACGGCCGGGCTGCGTCGCGGCGGGGGCCTATTACGTTCGCACCGATCAGCCGGTCGGGCGCGCCGAGCGGGCCGCGCGGAAGATCCTGCTCGCCTCGCGGCTGCTGCCCGGCCAGTGCCATACCGGCGGCGCGGGCCAGGTGTTCGACACCGCCGCGCTCCGCCGCGCGGGCGGCTTCGATCCGGCCCGCTGGGATCTGGTGCTGGAGGATCACGAGATCATCCACCAGATGGTCAAACATGGCCGTGTCGACTATGCGGCGGCACTGTGGTGCGCGCCCTCCCCGCGTGAGCGCAAACGCCCTTCGACGCGCTGGACGCTGATCGAGCGTATCGCCTATCACATGCTCTCGGATCGCGCCGGCGACTGGTTCTTCACCGCGTTCCTCGGCCCGCGCCTGGCTCGCCGCCGGTTGACCAGCGAGCGCCTGCGCGAGAGCCCCGCGCCCGCGTGGCTTGAGGCGAGCATGCTCCAGCAGGCGGCGGCGTAGCGCGGTGCGTGCCGGGCATGCCATATCCACGGACCAGGACGGGACGCATGACGCCCTGCTATGGTCTTGCCCGGCACCGCAAAGCGCGCCAAACACCGCGTCCTTGTTTGTCGAGGGATACCGGCCCGTTAGCACGCAATCGTCCGGACTCATGCAGATCTATCAGGAGTCGCGTGGCGAACTGCTGCGTTTCCTGACGGCGCGCGTCGGCGACCGCGCCGAGGCCGAGGATCTGCTCCACGACCTTTGGCTGCGCATCCAGAGCGCGGACGCCGGGCCGATCGCGAACGGTCGCTCGTACCTGTACCGTGCCGCGCAGAATCTGGTGCTGGACCGGGCGCGGGCGCGTCAACGGCGACTGGTACGCGAAACCGCGTGGTCCGAGCGCGGCGACGATCACACCACCGAACCGGCCGATCCGCGCGCCGATATCGAGGCGGAGATCGCCGCGCGCGAAAATGCCGCCGCGCTCGCCGCCGCGATGGCGAAGCTGCCCGAAAAGGCCGGGCTGGTGTTCAGGCTGCACAAGATTGACGGGCTGCGGCACGCCGAAATCGCCGCGCGGCTCGGCATCAGCCGCAGCGGCGTGGAAAAACATATCGCGACCGCCATGACGCATCTGCGCCGGGCGCTGGACGGGGGCACGACATGACCGACGCGATCACGGAGGCCGCCGCGCGCTGGCACGCCGCCCAAGCGGATGACGCAATGGACTGGGATGGCTTCACCGTCTGGCTGGAGGAGAGCCCGGCGCACCGAACAGCCTATGACGCGGTCGCGCTGCTCGATGATCGGATCGATCGCGCTGTTCCGGCGCTGCGCGATCTTATGCGAGAGGACGAGCCCGTCAGGCCGCGCGGACGCCTGCGCCTGGTCGGCTGGGGCGCTGCGGCGGCCGTGCTGCTGGTCGGAGCGATCGGCCTCGGCACCTGGCACACCGCGCGGCCCGGCGCCGCCGAGGTCGCGCTGTACCGGGCGCCCGCCGGGCAGACCCGCGCGGTCGCGCTCCCCAACGGCTCGCGCGCGACGCTCGCGCCCGGCGCGACGCTGCGCGTCTCCGCCGGCGCGCAGGTCGCGCTGGAGGGCAAGGGGTATTTCGAGATTCGGCACGATCCCGCGCACCCGTTCACGGTGACGGCCGGTGCCTATCAGATCCGCGATATCGGCACCCGCTTCGAGCTGGTGTCGGACGCGGGCATGCTGCGCGTCGCGGTCGCGGAAGGGACCGTGGGGGTAACCTCCCGCGCCGCGAACGGCGAAGTGCTGGTTTCGGCAGGCAGAACGCTCACGGCGTTCGCCCCGGATCAGTTCGCCGAAGTGCGCACCACCCCGCCCGCGCCAATGGCCGCGTGGCGGGGTGGACGCTTCAGCTATGACAACGAACCTTTAGGGTTGGTGGTGGCGGACATATCCCGCTACGTGGGCGCTCCGGTGCTGATCGACGGCGCCCCGGCGCGGCGGCGATTCTCCGGGATCATCGCGCCGGGATCGCGGGCGGTCATGGTCCGCAATCTGGAGCAGTTGACGGGTCTCGATGCTACGACCGAAGGCGACGCGATCCGTCTTGGCGACCGTACTGGCGGTTAGCGGCACGTTCCATGCGCACGGCGCGGCCGCGCGCGAGGCACGGTACCGCGTGACGATCGCACGCGGCGATCTGGCCGCCGCGCTGGAGACGCTGGGCGCACAGACCGGAATCTCGATCGGCTGGGACGGGCCGCTGCCAAGCGCCGCCGCCGCCGCGGTGAGCGGACAGATGACCGCGCGCGCCGCGCTCGAGCGTTTGCTGCGCGAGACCGGCTTCCACGCCGTCCGCGCCGGGCCGACCACGTTCCGGCTCGTCCCGACCGGCCCCGGCGGCGCGCCCCGCACGGACATTCCCGAGACGATGCCCGACGTGATCGTCACAGCGCGCAAACAGCCTGAGGCGCTGTCCACCGTCGCCGCGCCGGTCGCGACCTGGGTGCCCGGTGCCGACCCCGCCCCGTCCCGAAACAACACGCACGGCGTCGCCGAGGATGTCGAGGGGATGGTGGTCACCCACGCCGGTGCCGGCCACGACCGGGCGTTCATGCGCGGCATCGCCGACAGCCCGTTCAACGGCTTCAGCCAGGCGACGGTCAGCGTCCAGCTCAACGACGCGCGCATCACCTACGACGCCGCCGAGCCTGGGCTGAGCCTGATCGACGTCGCGCGGGTCGAGGTGCTGAAGGGACCGCAGGGGCCGCTCTACGGCACCGGCTCGCTCGGCGGCGTGTACCGCGTCGTCACCAATCCGCCGGTGCTCGGCTCGGTGGCGGGATCGGCGGGCATTGGCGTCACCGCGATTCAGCACGGCGGCGTGGGCGCCTCGTCCGAAGCGACGTTCAACCTGCCGGTGATCGACGACCGCGCCGCGATCCGGCTGGTCGGCTATGCATCGGTGATGCCGGGCTGGGTGAATGTGGCCGGTGGCGCGCGGGGCACCAACCGCAGCGAAACCTACGGCGGCCGGGTGTCGGTCCGCATCGCGCCCGCGTCGGGCTGGATGATCGACGTGGTCGCGAACGAACAATCGGTGGCGGCGCGCGACAGCGCCTATGTCGATGTCGGCAGCACGGATCTCACGCGCCACGTCGCCTTTCTGGAGCCGCGCGACGGGCGCGTGCGCGTCGCCGAGGGCAAGGTGACCGGTCAGATCGGCGCGACCCAGCTCACGCTCGTCACAGGATATACGCGGCAAGACCAACGCGAAGTCTATGACGCCACGGCTTCGGCGGTGGCATTGGGCCTGCCGCGCGGATCGTCGGCCAGCTATCAGGACACCCGCGCCTACAGCGTGTTCGATCAGGAGGTGCGGCTCTCCGCGCCGTCCGGGCACAGCTTCAACTGGGTGGTCGGCGCGTCCTATCTCTCCGCGACCACCGCCGCCGATGGTGAGTTGTCGCAACCCGGGCGGCCGCTGCGCCCGATCTTCGCGCTCTCTCGTTGGGCGACCGAGATCGCGCTGTTCGCCGACACGTCCTTTCCGCTGCTCGATCGGCTGCGCGCGTCGGTGGGCGCGCGCGCGTTTCGCGCCACCACCGAGGACAGCCGGCGCGAGCGACGCAAGCTCGAAGCCGACGCCAAGGCGACGTTCGGCCTCACCCCCAGCGCGTCGCTCGCGTACCGCTTCGCGCGCGACCAGCTCGTGTTCCTGCGTTTCGGATCGGCGTTCCGGTCGGGCGGGCTCGATTCGACCAATACGGCCACGGGACGCTATGCGGCGGACAAGGTGCGCACGCTCGAACTCGGCGGGCGGCTGCGCGTCGGCGATCGCCTCTCGATCGAGGCCGATCTGTTTCGCTCGGTGTGGACCCATCTGCAATCGGACTATCTCGAGCCGAACGGGCTGACCGCCACGCACAACGTCGGCGACGCGGTGATTCCGGGCGGGGAACTCGCGGTGGAATGGCGGCCCATAACCGCGTGGCACATCAAGAGCGGCGTCACCTGGCAACGCCCCCGTCTTGACCGCGCGATGGACGGCAAGCATCTCATCAAGGACGCCCGGCTGCCGGTGGTGCCCGACCTGTCGGCACGGATCGAGGTCCGGCGTGACTTCACCGCCGGGGCGTGGCGCATCACGCCCTATGCGGCGGCCAATTACGTCGGCGCGTCGCGCCTGAGCTTCGATGCCGGGCTCGACCGTCACATGCCGGGCTACGGCCTCGCCCGCGCCGGTGTCGCCGCCGTCTCGGACCCGCTGACGGTGCGGCTCGACATCGACAATCTATTCGATGCGCGCGCGGACACGTTCGCGTTCGGCAACCCCTTTTCGGTGCGCACCGCCCCGCAGTTCACGCCGGCCCGCCCGCGCGCGATCACCCTCTCGGTCTCGCACCACTTTTAGCGGCATCGCCATCTCGCTATGACCGGCCCGACCGACAGCGCCGGAACGGCGTGATTTCATCGCATGAGGAAACCGGGATGAGCAAACCGATGGTTGGGCGCGACACGAAATTGTGCATGTCGCTGGCGGCGCGGCCGGGGACGTTCGGCTCGCGCTTCCATAACCGCCTCTATGACATGCTCGGGCTGGATTTCGTCTACAAGGCGTTCACCACCACCGATCTGCCCGCCGCGACCGGCGGCATCCGCGCGCTCGGCATTCGCGGCTGTGCCATCTCGATGCCGTTCAAGGAAGCGGTGATCCCGCTGCTCGACGGTCTCGAAGCCTCCGCCGCCGCGATCGACAGCGTCAACACGATCGTCAACGATGACGGCCGGCTGACCGGCCATAACACCGACTATAGCGCGGTGCGCGCGTTGCTGGAGGAGAGCGGGCTGGCACCGGACACGCCGTTCCTGCTGCGCGGTTCGGGCGGGATGGCGAAGGCGGTCGCGGCCGCGCTGCGCGACGCCGGCTTCACCACCGGCACGATCGTCGCGCGCAACGCCGACGCCGGGCGCGCGCTCGCGGCCACCTATGATTTCGCGTGGCGCGCCGAGATCGGCGATGAAGGCGCGGCGCTGCTCGTCAACGTCACCCCGCTCGGAATGACCGGTGCGGACGCCGACACGCTCGCCTTCCCGCCGGCGATGATCGAAGCCTGCGCCGCGGCGTTCGACGTGGTCGCGCTGCCGGCCGAGACGCCGTTCCTCAAGGCCGCCGCGGCGGCCGGCAAACAGCGCATCACCGGCACCGATGTCGCCAAGCTGCAGGCGCTCGAACAGTTCGTGCTCTACACCGGCGTCACGCCCACGCCCGATCAGGTCGATGCCGCCGCCGCCTTCGCGCGCGGCGAGACCGACTGAGCGCTCAGATCACGCCGGTGCCGCCGTTCGCGCCGAACACACTGCCCGACGTGAAGCTGGTGCCGCTCTCCGCCAGCGTGACGTAGAGCGACGCGAGTTCGGCGGGCTGGCCGGCTCGGCCAAGCGGGGTGTCCTGTCCGAACTCGCCCATCTTGCCCGGCAACTGCCCGCCCGCGACCTGAAGCGGCGTCCACACCGGCCCCGGCGCGACCGCGTTGACGCGGATGCCTTTGGGGCCGAGCTGCTTGGCCAACCCCTTGGTGAACACCATGATCGCGCCCTTGGTGGTCGCGTAATCGAGCAGTTCCTCGCCCGGATTGACCGAATTGACCGAAGCGGTGTTGATGAAGCACGCGCCCGGCTTCATCAGCGGCACCGCCGCCTTGCTGATGTGGAACATCGCATAGACGTTGGTCTTCATCGTACGATCGAATTGTTCGGCGCTGATCTCGGCGATCGATTGCTTCGATTGCTGATAGGCGGCGTTGTTGACCACGATGTCGAGCCCGCCCAATGCCTTTGCCGCCTTGCCCGGCAGGCTGTCGCAGAACGCCACGTCGGTGAGATCGCCGGGGATCAGCACGACCTTGCGACCCTCACCGCGCAGCAGCCGGGCCACATCCTGCGCATCGGGCTCCTCGGTGGGATAATAGTTGATCGCGACATCGGCGCCCTCCCGCGCGAAGGCGATCACCGCCGCGCGGCCGATCCCCGAATCGCCGCCGGTCACCAGCGCCTTGCGGCCAGCCAGCCGCCCGCTGCCCCGGTAGCTCGCCTCACCGCAATCGGGCACCGGCTTCATATCGCGCTGGAGCGCCGGCCAAGGCTGCCGCTGTTCGGGGAAAGGTTCGCTGCGGAACTTCGTCTTGGGGTCGGGCGCGGGGCGGGCCGCTTGCGCCAGCGCGGGCGCGGCGGCGAGGCCGGCACCGGCAACGGCCGCCCCTTTGAGCATCGCGCGGCGGGTGGTGTCGTCGGTCATGAAGGGCCTCGTCATGTCGGGGGACAAGGGCCGCGAGGCGGCGCCGGCGTTGCCCCCGGCGCGCTCGAAAGCCTGTGTCCTCAACGGTTTGCCGCGTTGCCCGTTCCGAACGACCTGGTTGATCTGGCCTGTTGATCTGGATTGTGTTCGCTACCGCGCGACGATCGCGCACGTCACCGCCAGCCGCGCGTCGAAACGCGCCCGTACCCGATCTCCCGCGACGACGCGATGGACACCGGTAACCGCGCCGGTGGAGATCCACTGCCCCGCCTCGACCGGAATACCGCGCGCGGCGAGCAGTTCGAACAGGAACCGCGCCGCGCCGAACGGGCCGTCGAGCATCGTCGCGGTCGTGGCGCTGCCGATCAGCGCATCGTTGATCCACAGTTCGACAGGCCATGTGTCGAGATCCACGTCACGCCAATTCTCGATCGCCGCGCCGACGATCAGCCCGTTGTTGTTGCCGAAATCCGAAACGGTGACGGTCGGCCCATGATCGTTGATGCCCGGAAACGGCGAACTCGCGATTTCGATGCCGACATGTACCGCGTCGATCAGCGCGGTCGCTTCCGCGATCGTGTAGCGTGTCTTGGCGGGGTCCGGCGCGGTGCCGACGCGCAGCAGGAACTCGGCTTCGGCGGCGCCGAAGCCCTGCGCGAAGATCGGCATGGCGAGATCGTCCGTCGCCGGCACGACATGATCGGCGAAGATCGGGCCGGCGAGGCGATCAACCCCGTCGAACGGCGGGCTGATCTTGCCGACCTTCCACCCTCCGATCCGCGCATCGGACAAAGCGATCGCCCGCTCCTGCACGGCATAGGCTTGCGCCAGCGACTCCGGGATACGGCCGGGGAACTCTGGCAAGGCCATCCCGGCGCGGCGCGCGTCGGTGAACGACCGTGCGATCCGCTCTGCATTGTTGTCCGGCGTCACCGCATCCCTTTCCCGATCCGTACTGCGGTAATGTGTATTGGAAACCGGTGTCAGTGACAAGCATCCCGCTAAGACTGGCTCGCACGGTCACCAGCGACTATGCAGGTGCGATGGAGAAGACCGGCCAGCCAACCATCAACGATGTCGCGCGCGTCGCCGGCGTGTCGAAAAAGACCGTGAGCCGCGTCATCAACCGCTCTCCCCTGCTCAACGAGGACACCCGCCGACGCGTGGAGGAGGTGATCGGTGACCTCGGCTACATCCCCAACCCGCAGGCGCGCGCGCTCGCGCTCGGGCGCAATTTCCTGATCGGGCTGGTCCATGACAACCCCAACGCGCAGACGGTGATGAATGTGCAGCAGGGCATGCTCGAAGCCTTGTACGATACCGAGTTCGAGATGATCGTGCGCCCGCTCAACCGCGGTTCGCCGACCATGCTCGAGGATCTGCGCCACTTTCTCGAGCGCCAGCGGCTGTTCGGCGTGCTGCTGATGCCGCCGATCAGCGAGAATGACGCGATCGCCGAATTGTGCGTCGAGATCGGCTGCCGCTATGTGCGGATGGGATCGACCGAACTCGACACCGACGAGCATATGGTCGCCTCGAACGATCGCGAGGCGGTGCGGGACGCGACCCGCTATCTGATCGAGCTTGGCCATCGCCGCATCGGGCTTGTGTCGGGGCCGCACGGGTTCCGCTCCGCGCGCGAACGCCGACTCGGTTTCGAGGACGCGCTGCGCGACGCTGGTATCGCCCTGCCCCGCAGCATGATCGCCGACGGCGATTACCGCTTCGAATCCGGGCTTGTCGCGGCCGACCGCCTGCTCGATCTGGTGCCGCGGCCGACCGCGATCTTCTCGTGCAACGACGAGATGGCGGCGGGCGTCATCCACGCCGCCTGCCAGCGCGGCCTCACCGTTCCGCGCGATCTCTCGGTGATCGGCTTCGACGACACGCCGATCGCGGCGCATATGTGGCCACCGCTGACGACGGTGCGCTGGCCGATCGCGACGATGGCGCGTTCGGCGGCGTTGAAACTGATCGCGGGGGTGAGTTCACAGGAGACCGAGGCGGCGGTGGCCGAACCGTCACTGTTCCGCTCGACATTGATCCGCCGCGCCTCGGTCTCAGCACCTGCGGCGGAGTGACGCCCCCTTCGCGACCTGACGCGCTCTGACCGCGCTGGGAAACGACGATCTGGCGCGTCTCTCGCGGATCAGCGCAGCTCGTCCTTCTTGCGGCTGACGAGGCGCACCGCGATCGACAGGCCGACGAGGATCGCGGGATAGAGCAATGTACCGCGAACCGATGTCCACATGCCGCCGGGCTTGCGCTGCGACAGCCGCGGCGGCTTCGACGAGGTGCGCGCCGAAGCGTCGCCGGATTGGCCGAGGCGCGGCAGCCGGGCGACCGCCGACTCGGCTGGAGACATGGAGCCATTCCGCGACTTGGCCATTCGATACCACCATTCTCGACGCGTCCGTTACGCTGGGGCGTTCGTACGGCAGGGATCGGATGATATCCACACCCAAAACCGTCCACACGGCCTGAACCGATCCGCGGCGCGGGGTGCGGGTGCGGGTGCGGGTGCGGCGGGGTATCGAACGCTTCCGGTCTCAGCCCGGCTGCGCGTAGAACGCGCGATACCAGGCGGCGAAGCGCTTCAGCCCATCCTCCAACATCACCTGCGGGTGATAGCCGGTCAGCGCATGCAGCTTCGACACGTCGGCATAGGTCGCGGTCACGTCGCCGGGTTGCATCGGCCGCATGATCTTGCGCGCGGTCCGCCCGAGCGCGGCCTCGAGCGCCTCGATCATCTCCATCAGCCCGACCGGGCGGCTGTCACCGATGTTGAGGACGCGGTGCCCGCCCGTAGCGGGCGGATGATCGAGCGCGCCGATGATGCCGTCGACGATGTCGTCGATATAGGTGAAATCGCGGGCCATCCGGCCTTCGCCATATACCTCGATCGGCTCGTCGTTCAGGATCTTCCGCGTGAAGCCGAAATAGGCCATGTCGGGCCGGCCCCAAGGGCCATAGACCGTGAAGAAGCGCAGCCCGGTCTGCGGGAAGCCGTAGAGCTTGGCGTAGCTCTGGCTCATCAGCTCGCACGCGCGCTTGGTGGCGGCATAGAGCGAAACCGGGTCGGTCGCCGGCTCATCCTCGGTGAACCCCGCCCCGCCCATCGGCTTGTCGCCATAGACCGACGACGAGGAGGCGTAGACGAGATGTTCGAAGCCCGGTGCGTGCCGGCTCGCCTCCAACAGCGACAGATGCCCGGCGAGATTGGAGCGTTCGTACGCGAACGGGTTTTCGAGGCTGTAGCGCACCCCGGCCTGCGCGGCGAGATGGACGATCCGCCTGACGCCGTTGTCGCGCACCAGCGCGGCGATCGCGGCCGCATCGGCGATATCGCGCTTGTGGAAGCTGAAGTCCGCAATCCCCGCGAAGGTCGCCAGCCGCGCCTCCTTGAGCGCGGGATCGTAATAATCGTTGACGATATCGAGGCCGATCACGCGTTCGCCGCGCGCGAGCAAGGCATGCGCGGTCGCGTGGCCGATGAAGCCGGCGGCGCCGGTGACGAGAACCGGGTCGCCGTTGGCGCGCGGGCCGCTCATCGTCCCACCCCCGTATAGGTGAAGCCGGCCGCCTCGACCATGTCGCGCGGATAGATGTTGCGCAGATCGACCAGGATCGGTCGCGCCAGCAGGCTTTTCACGCGCTCCAGATCGAGCGCGCGGAACGCATCCCATTCGGTGACGATGACGAGCGCATCGGAGCCCTCCATCGTCTGATAGGCGTTGCCGCAATATTCGACGTCGCTCAGCACCCGCTTGGCCTGCTCCACCCCTTCCGGATCATAGGCGCGTATCGTCGCGCCGGCATCCTGCAAGGTCTGGATCACGGCGATCGCGGGGGAATCCCGCATGTCGTCGGTATTTGGCTTGAAGGTGAGGCCGAGGACCGCGACCGTCTTGCCGCGCACGTCGCCGCCCATCGCCGCGATCACCTTGCGCCCCATCGCGCGCTTGCGCGTGTCGTTGACGGCGACCACCGCCTCGACGATCCGTTGCGGCGCGTCATAATCCTGGCTGGTCTTGAGCAGGGCGAGCGTGTCCTTCGGGAAGCATGAGCCGCCGTATCCCGGCCCGGCATGGAGGAATTTCGCGCCGATCCGATTGTCGAGCCCGATGCCGCGCGCGACCTCCTGCACATCGGCGCCGACCTTCTCGCACAGATCGGCGATCTCGTTGATGAAGGTGATCTTCACCGCGAGGAAGGCGTTGGCGGCATATTTGGTCAGTTCCGCGCCGCGTCGGCTCATCTCCACGATCGGCGAGCGGTTGAGGTAGAGCGGGCGATACACCTGCCGCATCACCTCCATCGCGCGCGGATCGTCCCCGCCGATGACGATCCGGTCGGGCCGCTTGAAATCGTCGATCGCCGCGCCTTCGCGGAGGAATTCAGGGTTGGAGACGACCGCGAATTCGGCATGGGGATTGGCCTCGCGCATGATCCGTTCGACCTCGTCGCCGGTGCCGACCGGCACGGTCGATTTGTCGACGATGACGGTGAAGCCGGTGATCGCCTGCGCGATCTCGGCGGCGGCGGCATAGACATAGGACAGATCGGCATGGCCATCGCCGCGCCGCGAAGGCGTGCCGACCGCGATGAACACCGCGTCCGCGCCCGCCACGCCCGCCGTCACGTCGGTCGTGAACGACAGCCGCCCGGCCGCGACGTTGCTCGCGACGAGTTGGTCGAGTCCGGGTTCGAAGATCGGGATGCGCCCCGCCCGAAGCGCGTCGATCTTCGTCGCATCCTTGTCGACGCACACCACATCATGCCCGAAATCGGCGAAACACGCTCCGGATACCAGGCCGACATAGCCTGAACCGATCATCGTAACCTTCATGGAATAGCCCCCGGTTGAATGTGCGATATGTGCAAAAGGTTACCGATTTGACGCGAGCCGGCGCGCATCACGAACCGAACGCGCGGGTGACGGAAAACGTCACCGCATCCGCGACATAGGGAAACGCGACCTTGGTCGATTCGCGCTGGGCATGTTCATAGGCGAGGCTCAGCGTGAATTTGGACCCCGTCACATAGGATAGGCCGGCGCTGACGCGCGTCGTCACCTCGTTGCGGTTTAGCGCGAGCGGTGCGGGCGCCTGCACGTCGTAGCGGAAACGCCGGCTCCCCCGGCTCACGCCGAGATTGAAATCGACCCTGCCGAACAGCGTCTCGCTCGCGCTGATGCCGTAGCTCGTCACCTGCACGCCATTGGAGAAGACGCGGCTCTCGGTCGAAAAGCCACGGCGGAAGGTCGGCGTGATGACGAGGTTGGGCAGCGGCGACCAGACCAGCGCGATATCCGCCTGGATGCCGCGCCCATCCTTGTTCAAGATCGAACGATCGTCGTGCCAAGTATAGCCGAAGCTGCCGCGCAGGCTGGTGATGCCCGTCAGATGATAATCGATGTAGGAGATCACCGAGCGTTCCCGGAAATCGCTGCGATAGGGCGCCAGCCCGCTCCCGGTCTGGATTTGCGTGGTGGCGAGGCCGTCGGCGCGCTGCTCCGAATATTCGAGCGTGACGCTGTTGCCGGTCGGAGAGAAATAGCCGAGCCCGCCCGAGAAGCGCACGATACGGGTGCCGTTCGCCTCAAGCTCTCGGCTGTCGACCGCCGAACGCTGATAGCCGGCCCGCCCGACCACGCGAAAATTGCCGAGCAGATCGCGCGAAGCGACCACACCGACGTCGGCGGTCGACCGCAGCGTCTTGTGGGTGATGAACGCATCGTCGAACAGCACCGGTTCGCGCAGATAGGATGCGGTCGCATTTACCTCGCCTTGCCCGGTCTTGTATGTCGCCGCCGCGCTGCCGGCGAAATTGAATGCGTTGAAGCGCGGATTATAGGCATGGATGCGCTGCCCGGCCGTGCCTTTGAGGTCCACCGCGACCACCCCGATCCGGGTCGCCACCCCGCCGCGCACGACCAGATAGGTCACGACTTCCTCGCCGCTGTCGGGCAGCGTTTTGCGCAGCGCCGAGGGAACGCGATAGAGGTTGTCATCATAGCGGATCGACGCGGAGGCCGCGAGGTCGTAGCTCTGCGCTTCGGCCTGCGCCGGCAGCGCGACCCAGGCGACGCCGATGAGCAGACAGGCCGCGCGGGCGGTGGCGGCGCACCCCATCACGCCGCTGACCGGCATCGGCATTCGACCCCCTACGATCATGCGGAAACCCCGCCGAGCAGTTCTGGAAAGCTGTCCCGCGCGCACTTCGCCCAAGTGAAGCCGCTCGCCCGCCCCCGCGCGGCCGCGCCACGATCAGCGCGCAAAGCCGCATCGCCCGCATAGGCCGCGATCGTCGCGGCGAAGCCCTCGATATCCCCCTCGGCGACGAGCGATCCCGTATCCCCCAATACCTCGGGAATACCGCCGGTCGCGGCGGCGACCGAGGGACAGCCCTGCGCCGCCGCTTCGAGCAGGACGAGGCCGAACCCCTCGATCTTACCTGGCAACGCGCGTGCGAACAGCAGATGCGCCGCCGCACGGCGATAGATGCGCTTGATATCGTCGATCGAGAGCCGCCCCGGCATCGCGATCCGCACCCCCACATCGCTCGCCGCGGCGCGGATCGCGCGCGCATAGCCGTCATCCTCGGCGCGGCCGATCACGACATACACCGGATCGGCCATGCCGTGCCGGTCGCGCGCGAGCGCAAGCGCGGCCAGCGTCTCGACATGGCCCTTGCGCGGCTCGAGCCGCCCGACGCTGCAAAACAGCGGCGCCCCGTGCGGCAGCGCGGCGAGCGCCGCATCGTCGAACGCACCGCTTGTCGGTGGATCGAACCACTCGCGGCCCACGCCCAGATAGGTGATCGCCTCACGCCGTGGGCGGCCGAGCTGCGCACGGAAGATGTCGCGTGTCGCCCGCGAATTGTAGGCGACCAGCTCGGCGGCGAGATAGGCGTTGCGCGCCGCCGCTAAGATCACGCCGCCCTTGCGGACCTTGCTCGCCTCGCTGCCGTGAACCATCACGCGGTAGCGGCGGCGGTGCAGCGGTTGCAGCATCCGCACCAGCAGCAGGCTGCGGATATCGGCGGCGAGGACGATCGCACCGGTGGGCAGGCCACGCAGGATCGCCGGCAGCGCCCGCACCGCGCGCGGCGGAACGGCGTGGTGGCGAAGGATGAAATGATGCTCGACGTCGGCTGGGAGCGCCGCCGCGCCGGCGTCATAGGCGGGCGCGACGACGACGACCCGGCAACCGGCGGCCGCGAGCGCGCGCGCCAGCTCCACCGAATAGGTGCCGATCCCGCCCGCGAACGGCGGATATTCGCAGGTGATGATGGCGACGGTTCGCGCCGGCCGCTGCAACATCACGACACCCCCAGCGCGGCTTGCCGCGCGCGCCCACCGCTGCCGAGCAGCCGAAGCGCCAGCGCCGGAAACAGCGTCGCGGCGAGCAACGACTGCCACGCGCGGCGGTTGAGCGGATCGAGCCGCACCGCCAGCCGTAACAGCCGCACCGCCCCGGCGCGGTCATTCAGGAGGAAACGCTGGTTGCCGAGCTTGCGCGCCCGCTCGGCCAGCCGGCGCGGCACGAGCGGCAGCAGCGCCGGCTCGTCGGCCGCCGCCTTCAAGGCGACGAATGCGTGATGCGCCATCAGATCGGCGCGGCCGCCGGTGATGCTGCTGCCGCGCTGGCGCTTGTGGAGGAGCGGCGCTTCGACCAGGGCGAACCGCGTGACGCGGGCGAGCCGCAGGTAGAAATCGGTATCCTCGAACACCCGCACCGCCGCATCGAACCCGCCGGCCGCGTCATAGGCGGCGCGGCGCAGCAGCGTGGTCGATGGGATGATCGGGGGATCGTTGAGGAAATAGCGGCGCGAGAGCCGCGTGTCGCCGGTGATGTCGAGCACTCCCGCCCGCCGTGCGGCGCCAAGGTTCTGATCGGGGAAGACGCAGAAATCCGCATAGACCAGCCCGATAGCCGCATCGGACGCCAGCACCGGCAATTGTCGTTCGAGCTTATCGGGCGTCCACAGATCGTCGCCGTCGAGTATCGCCAGCACCGGCGCATCGGTTTCGGCGATCGCCTTGCGCCGTTGCCCCGGCAGGCCGACACCGCCCGGCCCATATAGCACCCGGATTCGCGTGTCCCACGTCTCGATGTCGCGCAACACCGCCAGCGTCTCGCCGTCCGATCCGTCGTCGGCGATCACGATCGCGTCGATCCACGCGGCGCGGCTCTGGTCGAGCACGCTGCGCACCGCCGCGCCGATATACGGCCCCTCATTATAACACGTCATGATGACCGCCACGCGCGGCGGCGCGGCCTGCTCCGGCGTGGGCCGGGGATCTGGCGGGGATACTGCCATCGCTCAGGCGACCGGCGCTTCTACCGGTCGCACCGGCGTGGTCGGGTTGGGCTGGGCGAACCGCTCGAACAGCCGCTGTCCAGGCAATTCGATCCAGCGGTGGCTCAACACCGCCAGTCCGATCACCATCGCGGCACAGACCAGCGCCAGCAGGTCCATCGTCCCCGGCGGGCCGAAGTCGATCAGCGTGGCGCCGCCGACGTCGCGATACAGCGGCACGTGAAGCAGACTCTGCGCCGCCCGCACCACCCCGCCGAGCGCCGAGAAGAGCACGAAATGCAGCAGGTAGATCGAATAGGAGAGCTTCCCGAGCAACGCCCAAGGCCGCCCCGCCAACACACGTGACACCGCGCCGCCATCGAACGCGAACACCAGCACGACCAGCGCGAAGATCAGGATCGACGAGAAGCCATCGACGGGCGCGAACCAGTATAATCCGGCGACCAGGACGACCGCGCCGGCCTCCCACATCGTCGCATGAGGCAACCGCGCGCCGCGCAGGCTGTGAAAGATCCGGTACACGAGATGCCCGGTGAAGAAGCCGCAGATACAGCTCGCCAGCCCTTTGAACTGCGTCTCGGGCCAATCCGGGCGATAGAGTTCGAGTGCGACCAGCGCGGCGCCCCCCGTCGCGACCAGCAGCACGGCGGGCACGATCGTCCGGCCGCGACATGCCACGGCAACCGCGCCGAACACCAGGCAGGTGTAGAATTCGACGCTGATCGACCAGCTCGGCCCGTTCCAGCTATAGTCGCGAAGCGGGGTGATCGCTTGCAGCAGGAACAGATTGACGACCAGCGAACCGATCCCGTTCGCGCCGACGAACGGCGGCTGGCCGCTCGGCACGCCGGCTTTCACCATCGCCCATTTGACCAGTTCGAGCGCCACCAGCGCGCCGAGCGTCACGACGTGCAACGGGTAAAGCCGCCCGATCCGCCGCACGACGAACCGGCGTGCCTCTCCGCCAGCCGCCAGCCGGGCGCCGTAGGCGTGCGTGATGACGAAGCCCGACAGCACGAAGAAGAACGGCACCGACAGCCCGCCATGCCGGATCGGCGGAAACGCGTAAAACGCGCCATTGGCGGACAAATGGAAGAACAGCACGAGCAGCGCCGCCAGCCCGCGCCAGGAATCGAGCGCGCGGAACCTCATACCCCGCCCTCCCCGATCAACAGGCCGCGCGCCGACCGTGACATTGCCGCCGACGGGCCATGTCGCACGCTGGCGATCGCCGCCAGCGTGCGTTCGGCAATCGCGTCGATACCAATATTGTCCTGTGCGAAGTCCCGCGCGGCGAGCGACATGCTACGCCGCGCCGCCGGGCTGAGTGCGAGCGCGCGGCGCATTGCCCCGGCGAAAGCGGCCGGCGTCGCCTCATCGACGATGACGCCATTATGCCCATGCGACACGACCTCCGCCACGCCGCTCGCCCGGAACACGATCGGGATGACCCCCGCCGACATCGCTTCCAGCAGCGCGTTCGACTGGCCTTCACGCCGCGACGCGCACACGAAGAAGTCGCTCGCCTGCAACTCGGGGTAGACATCGGCGACGAAGCCCGCGAACGTCACCGGGGATCCCGCGGACGCGAGCGGCGCGAGCCGGTCCCGCTCCGGCCCGTCCCCGACGAGCCGCAAGCGGAAGTCGATTCCCGCCGCCGCCAGCGCCATCGCGGCTTCGTACAGCACATCGACATTCTTGTCGGGGTGAAGCCGCGCGGCATAGATGAAACCGCGCCCGTCGCGCTGCGCGAGCGCCAGGTGCAGATCGTCGAGCGGCGGCAAGGCGACGCCATTCGGAAACTCGGCGATCCGTGCCGGTGCGACCCGCGCCTCGCGCAGTTCGTTCGCGATCTGGCTGCTGTTCGCGACGAACATATCGACCCGCCGCCGCAGCAACCACTCGACCAGCCGCCCGTATAGAAACTTCTTGCCGCGCAACGCGGCGAACTCGGACGCGTCGCCGCCGCCGCCGAGCTTCACCAGCAGCGGCGCGGCATTCCACCATGCCGCCAGCGCCGGCCCCAGCGCGTGCAGCCGCGCATGGAAGACATAGACGGGAACGCCGCGCCACTCCGGGCCGCGCAGCCGCCACGGCACCCACATGCTCCACGCCAGGAACGACAGAATGTTGCGGCCACCGAGGTTGGGCCAGGCGCGCACGCGTTTGCGCACGATCCGTCCGAACTCGGTCCGCTCCTCGAGCCGCACGTCTCGCGAGCGCGTCGGCGCGACCAATGTCACCGCCACGCCCTTGCGCCCCAGCGCTTCGGCGAGGATGCGTGCCTGCCGCTCCGCACCGCCGTAGCTGTCGGGGAAATAGGTCGCCACCGCGAGGATCAACGATCGCTCAGCCATCATACCCGCCGCTCGCGTGCGAGGGAGCGCGCGCCGCGCCGCCTTCGCTGCCGTCGTATCTCGCGCGCATCGCCGCCCCCACAGACGAAACCAGGATTCATCACTATTTGTAGACCCGCAGGTCATCGAAGGAGACCGTCTGCGGCAATGTCCGCACACTATCCTGAGGATTGATGGACAGCGTCATGTTGAAATAGAAAGGACGCGTGAAGAAGTCGGCATCGGCCGCGATGCGCGCGACTTCCTTGCGGTCCATGTACACGACCAGCGCCGGCTTTCCGTCGATCTCGGCGATCCCGCGCAGATCGACACCGTAAAGATGCCAGCCGAAGTCGGCGATCGCATCCATGCCGGTGTAATCGGATCGTTTGGCATGCCCGCCCGGCTCTTGCGGACCCCAACGGTGTATCGAGTGATGATGGCCGCGCTTGTCGCCCGCGCCGAAATATTCGATCGCATCGACTTCGAGATGGCCGCGGCGGCGTGGGTCGTCCGGCGTCAGCAGCCAGAAGGCGCCCCAGGTACCGCGTGCGTTGGGGAACTGCGCGCGCACTTCGAAATAGCAGCCGACACAGGTGAAACCGTTGCGTCCGGGCACGATCTGCGCGCCCTGATAGGCTTGGTTGGCGTTGGTCGATTGCACGTTGCCGCTGTGGATGCCGTCCGCAGCCTGGTAGGCGCGCAGTTTGAGAACGCCGCCGGCAATGCTGTATGCGGCCCCGCCCGCCGGATCGAACCTCTCCAGCCCCACGTCGGCATGTTGCTTGGCCCACAGGATCGGGCCGCTCAGCGTATGGGGGGTGTTGAAAAGGTCTTCGAACACCAGCTTCGACGTGCTCAGGACGAGCGGGCTGCCGCGCTGGGCTTCACTCCAGCCATTGTCGGCGTAAGCGACACCCGGCAACAGGATGAGAACCGGCGCGAGAAACAGCGCGACCGGCGATGATGCCGCCCGGCCGCTCAGCCTCCGCATCTCCAATGCCCTCATCACCTGGAACCCCCGTCACCGTGGCCTTTGCCAATCGGCATCCTCTCCTGAGCCTCCGCTTCGGTGCGCCGCTTCACGCCCAGCGGTAGACCACTTGCTCCCCCCGCGCCGCGTCGCGCGCGGCCAGACGCTCCGCGACACGCGGCAACGCCAGCGTCTCGCGATATGCCTGGTCGAGCTGCGCGAACATCGCCGCGAACTTCCAGTCTTCGACCGGCGCACAGGACGCCGCGTGCGACATCCGCGCGAGCCGCACGTCGTCCCGCAACAGACCCACCGCCTCGTACGCGACCGATTGCGCGTCGGTACGCCGCACCACGATGCCGTTGACGCCGCTCTCGATGATCTCCTCGATGCCCCGCAGCGGGCTGACCACCGCGGGCTTGCCGCCGGCCAGGCTTTGCACGATCGTGCGCGGCAGGCCCTCTCGAAGCGACGCGAGCGCACAGACGTCGGCGAGCGCGACGAGCCGCTCGGGGTCCGAGCGATGCCCGAGCAGTTTCACCCGGTCGCCGACATCGAGCCGCTCGACCAGCGCCGCGAGCGTCTCGCGCTCGGGCCCGTCTCCGGCGATCAGCAACCGGATATCCTCGCCTGGCCGCGTCACCTCCGCGAAACCGGTGATGAACTCGGCCTGCCGCTTACGTGCTTCCAGCACCGCCATCATCAGGATCGTGCGCGGCTTGGCGGCGTCGGGTCCGACACCGATCAGGCCACGCCAGTCTTCGGGCCATGGCGCATTCTGGTAGCGCTCGACATCCATTCCCGAGCGGACCACCGAGTGCAGCCGGTTCCCGCCGAGCCGGGCGAGCGCATAGGCATCGCGCGTGCCATGGCTGACGTGGATGAAATGGTCGGTCAGCGGGGCGGCGATATGTTCCGCCGCCAGATAGATCGCCTTTTCCGCGAGGCCAACGTTGCTGAACGGCAAGATGTGGACCCCGTGAATGACCGCCGGCACCTTGGCGTTGCTCGCGGCGAAGCGACCGACGATCCCCGCCTTGCTGGTATGGGTATGTACGACATCGGCCCGGATTTCCTCGAACAGCGCCGACAGGCGACGGTAGGCGGCGATGTCGCTCTTCGCGGACACCTCACGGACCATCTCTTCGACGAGATGCACCCGGACCGGAGTGCCGCGCCCGGTATATTCCTCGACATCCGACGAGCGCCCGCAAAACAGATGCACGATGTGGCCGGATTGCGCCTGATGGACGCACGACGCCCAGGTGTTCTCCTCGGCACCGCCCGACCGGTTCATTCGGGTCTGGACATGCGCGATAACGAGCGGCTGCTCGAAGCGCATCGATCTTGCGACATTCTCCCGCGCCCGCTGCATCATGACGGATTTCCCCAAATCCCGCGCACCATCATCCGCAATCTCACCGCGGAGACTTACGCAAACCACCCTTACTTCATCGAGATTTTTACGATCATCCCCACGGTGATCGTGGCATCATTTCTATGCGCGGCGCGCTATCGCGTCAATATTATGATCTATACTTACGTATATGACGTGTCCGTTTCGGATTTATATGGAACTTTCTTTAGAGCGCGGGATATGGCCCTGAAATCCGGGGCCTCACCTGGTCCGCATCATCCGCTCAACATCGCGCAGCCGCTCACGCCGATCGGAGCGCCTCACCGACCAGCATCTTCAACAATGGCCGCCCCGCATCGGCGAGCAGCTTCTCGAAGAAGCTCGCGAGCACGGCGTCCGCCGCAGCCGGGTCATCAGTGGCGAGCTCGTCGGTCAGGAACGAGGCACGCACCATCACCCCATCGGGCAGGCGCAGCGCCAGGCTTTGACGGAACAAGGCCGCACGCACCGCCAGCGAGCCCGCCGGCAGCGCATCACCGATCCGCATGAAATACCCGACCAGCTCGTTGCGCCCGAAGCGATCGCCGAGGAACCGTGTCACCACCGGCCCATCCGGCAGCGCAAGAGGCGCGAGGCGGCGGACCTTGAAGCCCTGGGTGGCGTAACAGAATTCGGGCCAGTGAAACCGGTCCTCCTGCCGAAGCTCGCGCTTGTAGACGATGCTGAGCATGATGCGCGGCAGCGCCGGTGCGACATAGTCGCGCTCGACGATGCGATCGTACATGTCCAGCGCCGCCGCGAAGGCGGCGTCGAGTTCGATGGGATCGACCATGTCCGCGCGGGAGGGCTGCAGCCGCCACGCGCCGAGTTGCGGCGGCAACGCCGTGAGCACCACGTCCCCCCCCGGCGGCACCGCGCGTTGCGCGCGCCGAAAGCCGATCGCCCCGACCGACGTGGCACCTGCGAGACCCGCGAACAACGCCGCGCCGAGCACGTCGCGGCGCTGGATCATGCCCGCGCCTCCACCGGGCCCAAGGCGCGGCCGAGCAGCATGAAGGCCGTCAACACCACACCCACCTCGACATAGGCGGCGACATCATGGACGATCGCTTCGCCCGATACGCCGAACAACGCGGCGGTGACGATCAACGCAAAGATCCGGATGAAATTCGCCGACAGGGCGATCACCGGCATCAACACCACGAACAGCAGTGCGGCACCGCGCGACCGTGCCGGGAAGAAATGCAGGAAAAGAAAGCCGATCGCGGTCATCGACACCATCGCACGCAACCCGACGCAGGCGCCCGCGACGTTGAGCCGGACGAAGCCGACATAGATGAGCACGCCGGAGGTCGTCACCGGGAAGCCCAGCGCGGCGGCGAGCCGTGCCGCCGAATGCGTCAGCGCCAGCCGCAGCGGCACCAGCAGCGCATCCGCGATCGGGCCGAACCACGGCACGATGAAGATCAGCAGCGCGGCGAGCAGCAACCAGCGCCGCGCGAGCGCCGTTCCGCCGGTCGCGAGCGCGAGGCTGGTCATCACGATCGGCAGCGACACGCCCTGGAGTTGCACCGAATCGGTGACGCGGCCGATGAAGTAGAGAATCAGGGCAACGAAGACCCCAGACGCGCCGACCACCCGTTCGCGCCGCGTCGCCGACCAGGTGAAGGCGCGCCGATCGCGCCAATACGCGAACAGCACCAGCGCGAGCAGCAACCCGCTGTGATTGTCCTCCTCGCTCCACAGCAACAGCGCGCCATATTCGACCAGCACGGGCACGTAGAGCGCGACCAGACCGAACAGGATCAGCGCCAGCGCGACACCCTCGGTTCGATGCACGGGCGCGCCCGCCGCACCCTCGCGCACATGGGCCGGTCCCGGCGTGGCGGTCGCGGCCGTCATCATGGCCGCAACATCACGCCGCCGACGATCACGATGCCGGCGTCTTCGCACAAATCGAGCATCCGCGACGAGCGGCGGGCGCGGGTGACGCCGGCGCGCGTCACGCACAGCGCACCCGTCGTCGCGAGCGCGGCGACCTGATAGTCGTTCGAGGTCGCGGCCGCGGGCGTATCGACGAAGATCACTTCGAACTCCTCGCGCATCGTCGCGATCAACGATTGCAGCGCGGACTGCATGAAATGATCGTGGCGCAACGCGGTCAGCGTCGCCGCCGGTATCACCCACAGGTTCTCGACGCCACGCACGGGCCGATGGGTCGCCCCCGGGGGGGCATCCGCGATGCTGAACTTCGTGTGGATCGCGGGGTTATGCAGATCCGCGTCGATCAGCAACGTGCGGACCCCCGATTGCGCGAAGATGCAAGCGAGGTTGCTGGCGACGGCGGTCCGGCCCTCGCGCCGGTCGGCACTGATGATCGACAGCGCCTTATGCTTTGGCTCGGCCAGAAACCAGCGCATCGCGAGGGTCTGCGCGACACGACGCAGTTCAGCGACGCGGGGCGAATGCGGGCTTTTGAGCGCGAACAGATCGTCGGCGAAGCCTGGTCCGGCCGCGGGCGGCCAGACGCTCTGCACGGTGCCGGCCGCGGCCGAAGCATCGCCGAGCATCGCGGCGGCGCGCCGGAACAAGAAGGTACGATCCCGCGACAACCTTGCCGCTTCCTCGGGCAAGGTATCGCCAACCCGAGCCTCCGCGACGAGCAGATCGGCGATCCGCACCGACAGTTCATCCCATTCGCGGCTGTTGTACTTCATTCCTCGACCCTCATGTTCGGCAACAGGCCGGCTACCATTCGCGGCAGGCGGAGCGGTCGCGGCGGGCTGATGCGAATGGTGCCGAGATCGGGAATGCCGAGCCAGGTCTCCATCTCGCCACTGAAGCGGATGCGGCGGTCGAAGAAAGCGATGCCGATCACGAGCACCGTCCCCGCGGCCAAGCCGAAGGCGAGACCGAACGCCATCGTCACGAACCGCCGCGGCAGCACCGGCTTCTCGCTGGGCGTCGCCGGGGACAGAATCGAGATGTTGGTCTGCGCGGTGGCGTCGAGAACCTGCAATTGCGCGCGACGCTGCGCGATCTGATCGTAGGATGCCTGTTGATTGGCGATATCCTGCTGCAATATCGACACTTCGTTTTGCGCCGCGCGGACCTTGGTGACGCGGTCGCGCTGCGCCGCCACCGCGCCGCTCAGCCCGGCCTGCACCGTTCGCGCCTGTGCCGCGCTCGCCGCAGCCGTCTTGCGGATCAGCGCCTCCTGCCCGGCGAGCTGGCCGCGCATCGCGGTGATCTGCGCGACGAGCTGACGATAATCGGGATTGTTGGGCCCGGCGGTCGCGCTGAGCTGGCTGCGTTGCGCCTCCAGCCGCGCGATCTCGGTTTGCAGGCCCATCACCACCCCGCTCGCCATCGTGTCGGGCAGCGCCGCGCCCCCGGCGTGCGACGAGGCCGCGACGCTCTGCGCCTGGGCGGCGGCGAGTTGCGTCGACAAGGCATTGAGCCGGGCGCTGTCGGGATCGGCCTCGCCCTTACCGGCAACGAGATTGAGCGCGCGTTCCTTGGCGGCGAGTTGCGCCTGCATCCCGTGCAGCGTGCGGCTCATGTCGTTGAGCTGCCGAGTATAAGACGCGACCGTCCGCCGCGCCGGATCGGCCTGTAGCTGGATGTTGACGTCGATGAACGCCGCCGCGAAGGCGTTGGCCATCGTCGCGGCGAAGCGCGGGTCGCCGCTGAGAAAGCTGATCTCCATCACCCGGGAATTGACCGCGCTCGAATCGATCATCAGCGAGGCCCGCAGCCGGCGCGCGAGGAAATCGGGCAGCGCCCCGTCCTTGGGTTTCCAACCGAACTGACGTGCCGCATCGGGCATGGTCGCCAGCCCGGTGTCGGTGACGACCTGGCGCGCGACACGATCGCTCTTGAGGATGTCCTCCTGCGTCAGCAGATAATCGGCCGAAAGCTGCTCTGCGACCGATTGCGGCCCGATCGTCTCGGGCGCGCGCACCCCCGCCACCACCGTCGCGGTCGATTTGTAAATCGGGCGCGTCATCACCAGGCTCAGCACCGCGAACGCGAGCGATACCACGACGCACGCAGCGACGATCCGCCACTTCTCGAACAGAACCCTGCCGATATGTCTGGGAGTCACGCTCTCGCCCCCTGCCTAGAACAGACGCGCGCCGACCAGGATGAGGTCGCGCGGCTTCACCGGGTCTTGCGGTTTGGCACGGATGATCGCGTCGGCGGTGCCTTCGTGCCGCGTCACCTTGAGCCGGCTACGCGCGCCGCGCTGCGTGATGCCGCCGGCGAGCGCGATCGCGCGCTCCATCGTCAGCCCCGGTTCGAGCGGGAAGTTGCCGGGCCGCTGCACCTCGCCCGAAATGTAGAAGGTCGCGCTTTCGGTGACGATCAGCGTGTCATGCGGTTGCAGCGTCGGATTGGCGGTACCCGCAAGCAACTGGTCGGCGGGCAGATCCTGCTGCGTTCCGTCCCGCCGAACCACCCGTACGGTGCCGCCGCCGACGCCGAGCGTCGCGCCGGCGCGCGCGAGGATTTCGGTGATGGTCATCCCACCACGGTCGAGCGGATATTCGCCAGGCTTTCCGACCGCCCCCAGCACCGAAACGGTGCGGCTGCGATAGGTCTGCACCATGACGTTGACGAGCGGATCACGGAAGATCCCGCCGGTTTGCAGCCGCCGCGTGATCTCATTGCCGACCTGGGCCGGCGTCATTCCCGCCGCTTGCACCCGGCCGACCGCGTTCAAAACGATCGTGCCATCCTCGGCGACTTCGACCACGCTGTTGTAGTCCGGGGCGCGGTACACCGTCACCGCCAGCACATCACCCGCGCCGACCAGATAGGCGGCATCGTTGGCGACGCTCACCGCGGCCGCCGCGCCAGACGTGGCGGTCTGCGCCTGCGCGAAGGGCGAAACGGCCGACGCGGAGAGCGCGAGCGCGCAGGCGAGCCGCCTCACGACCGGGGCCCCTTGGGCGGGATCTCGGCGACCGCCTGCTTCAGATTGGCGTTGAGAATCTCGACATTGCGCGATTTGCGCAACGTCTTCACCGCGGCTTGCGCGATCTGCTCGACCCGATCGTCCGCGAGGCTGCGCTCGATCTTGCCGGTCGCCGCCTCCAGCGGGACCGGCTCGAGGGTGACCGACTGAATTCGGCCGAGGTGAAGCTGGCCCGGCGATTGATAGACGATACTGGACCCGACCGTCAGCGTATCGAGCATGTCGCGATTGTCGGGAAGTTCGTCGGTGAACCGGGCCACGGTGGTCGGCTGCAAGAAGGGAATCTTGTTTGAAACCACCGCCGCGAGCGTGTTGAAGTCACCGTTGGTGAGTGCGTCCACATAGCTGCGGATGTCCGGCATGTCGCTCTTGAGGACATATTCCTCGACGATGAACCGGCGGCGGTTGGAAAACAACGCGGGGTGCGCGTTGTAATAAGCCTCGATCTCGCGCGGCTCGGCCTTCGGCAGCTTGCCGGTCAGATTACGGATATAGGCTTGCGCGAGGATCGCTCTTTTCGCTGCGGCGATCGCCTGGCTGTTGGCGGGATCGTCCTCCATTTTCGCCGATATCGCCGCTTCCGCGAGCAATTTCTCATTGACGAGTTGCTGGAGCAGCATCCGCCGCATCGGCGCGACCGCCTCCTTCGTTACCGGCGGCATCTGCCGCAGGAATTGGTCATACTCCCCAAGCGTGACCTCGAACTTGTCACCTTTGGCGATGAGCTGATCGGGGGTCTTCGGCGTACCGCAACCGGCAAGCCCCGCGGCGGTACCCAGCACCGTAGCGACCTTGATAACGTGAAAGCGCCGGGCGATCCGGCACACGATGCCATCCTCGAACATCAATTTCCCCGCATAGATGATACCGCCGTGCCCCCGGGCGGCCCCCGCTCCCGCTCGACGAAATCGGTGCGGCCACATGGATGGCCGCACCGATCCGCGACTTCAGGCAAGCGCGAGCTTGGCTTTCTGACGGCGACGACGCGACGCCATCAACGCGGCCGCACCGCCGACGAACAGGAAGCCGGCCGGCCCAGGCGCCGCCGCCGGGAGGAGGTTCAGACTGTAGCTCCCCCCCAGTCCGTTCACCGACGTGCCGGTGACATCGACGTAGTAACTGCCCGCGACCAGGTTCGTGAAGGTCTTGGTCTCACCGGCGATCAATTCGCCGAGGAACACGTTGCCCACGACCGAATAGAACTTGGCGCTGAGCGTGGTGAGGCCGATCGTGACCGACCCGATCGTGACCGGCGGGCTGACATTGCCACTGCCGCCAACGTCCCACGGCTTGCCGGCCGGGGCAAGCGTGAAGGTGATGTGATCGCTCGGGTTGCTGGCGCTGCCGATGAAACCGCCGGTGCCGGTCCCGACATTGTTCGTAAGCGTCCCCAGGTTGATGGTGTTCGCCATCGCGGGACCGGCGAGGAAAATGGCCGAAGCCCCCGCCAGAACAGCGATTTTTTTGCCAAAACCTACCCCCATGAAATCCCTCCTCCAAAATGGGCCCGAGAGCCAAGCGAATGATCCGTGCTTTGATTACGTGGTTCGCAATCGGCACTATCAAGCGCCGTATTTATACGTACGGAAGGCCGAGTCATCAAACCGCATCGGCACGATATCACACATTATACGTCCGATCCGGATCATGTGCTTTAAAATAGGGAGTGCTAAGGTGAATTATCCATAATGGATGTATCGCGTTCTTGTTTCTATTCTCTACGGTTTAACTTGTAACTGACTTTCGCTATCGTGTTGACTGTCGCCTTAGGACGACAGAAATCCATCGAAGCAGGGTGTTTGCCGACGCCGACATTTGCGGACGACACATGAGCATACCGCGTCCTCCTTCATCTGCGTCGTGATATCCGATCGAGGCGGTAACTCGACTTCAACCGCCGCTGAACGAGGCGCGGCGGCTCGCTTCAGCGCTGGAGCGGCCGGTGCGATGTGTCCAAAACGACGGAGGGCGTAGTGTCATATAGGCAGGTCGGTCACGGCTCCGTGCCTCCGATCGCGATCGCACCGGAAGCCGCGTCGCCGGTGATCGGTGCCGGGCGCGCAAAGACGGTCGCGGGCGCCCATGCCTGGCGTGGCGTTCTGATCGGATTGATCGTGCTCGGACACAATCGCCTGTTCGAATCGCATTTCTACGGAGCGTATCGGCTCCTCTACAATTTTCACGTCGAGGCGTTTCTGCTCATCCCTTTCCTGCGCCGGACAGATCGCGGTCGCCGGGTGGATTGGCTGTTTCCGCTGAAGGCATATTACCGTCCGTTCTGCGTGTTCGTGACGGCCTATGCCGCGCTGTTCGCTTTGTCCGGGGTTGCCGAAGCGCCGCGATCCGTCGGTGATGCGTTCATGCGCTATGCGGCCGCGCTCGGCCTGGCGAACAGCGCCGCGCTGGATCGCGCGACCGGGTTCGAGATGTTCTGGTTCCTGCCAGTCTTCATCGTCCTGGCGACGATCCGGCCGTTGCTCGAACGTGCCACCCGTGCGGGGTTGATCGCCGCGCTGCTCGCCGCCGCCGCCCTGCACGTGACAGTCGGGTATCTCGATGCGGCGACCGCCGCGATGCTGCCGTGGGGACTGCCGATCGTCTGCTACATGCTGTTCCCGTGCCTGATCGCTGCGACTTTGGCGAGGTCGGGATGGGCCGAGGCGGTCCCCGTCTGGGCGGCGGGTGCGGCGTTCGTCACGATGATCGGCCTGTGCTTCATCAACAAATTCTGGATCAACCTGTCGGACTTCAAGGTTTACGATGCCGGACATCCCGGCGGCCTGATCGTCACCGATACCGTCATGATCGCCGCCTCGCTCGTCTTCTATCGGGGCGGCGCGCGCCTTCGTTCACCTTGGCTCGACGCGTTGGGGCGCCACTCGCTCCAGATCTACCTGATCCACGGCGTCATCGGCTATGCACTGGTGCGTCTGACCGGGCAGGATCATACGCTGGCCGCGACGATATCGCTGCTCGCGGTCACATACGCCGCGACTCTTCTGCTATCGTTCCTCGTCGCCCGGTGGATGATGCGCAGCCCGATCGGCGGCTGGATCTTCGCGCCGCGGTGACCGTCAGGATCGGGCGCGCAAACTGCCAGGCACGGCCTGCGCGCGCACGGCGGAACCGGACCCGGTGATCCGGGCGCCACGCGCGCGCAAGCTGCCCGCCGGCACCGGTAGCGCCCCAACGACCACCCCGACCCCGCCGATCAGCAACAGCATCGCGGTATCGACCGCCTCGGCATAGCAATAGCTGAGCAGCAGGATGATGCCATAAAGCGGCATCCGGTCGAGCGACGCCGCCGCGAACCCGCCGCTGTTCACCAGATGCCGTACCGCCCGCCACAATGCGAGGCCGAAGAAACCCGCGACGAGCGCGATCCCGAACACGCCGCCCTCGGCGGGGATGCGGTGGACCTCGCCGTGGACGTTCATCGCGAACCCGGTCGGGCCATAGGTCGCGGCCGCCCACGCCCAATAGCCGGTCGCCCCCACCCCGAACGCGGGATGATGCACGAACAGGGTCCAGGCGTTGCGGTTGACGAACTCGCGGACGATATCGCTCTGATCGTAGATGCTTTGTACGGTGAAGAAGTAGCGCGTCGGCGTGTGCGAATAATCGTGCGAGGCACTGGTGAGTTCGCGGTGGATATGGCCATCGTCGAGCAACAGCGCCAGGCTGGCGACGGCGCCGATCATGGCAGCGAGGCCGAGCTTCGCCCCGAGCGAAAATCGGCACAGCGCGAACAGCGCGCAGAACAGGATCAGCGCCTTGCGCTCCCCGCTCAGCAGCACGATCGCGAAGGCGACCACCAACAGCGCGGGGAAGAGATGGCGCCCCTTGGCCTTGATCCAGTCCTCCAGCCCGAACAGCGGCATCAGCGCCAGCGACAGGACGAGCTTGGTGTCGGACAGATATTTCCAGGTGACGAGATGGTGATGCAGCACGTGCCAGATCACCAGATGCGCGGTGACGAGCGCGCACAGCGCCCCCATGCCTTTGAGCAGGAACTCCGCGTCGGCGCGCCTTGCGGACTGCGCATAGGCGTACAGTCCGACCAGCGCGACCACGATGATCCCGAACTGCACCGTCCGCGCCACGCCCGCCGGAAAGGACACCATGAAACTCGTCACCGTCGCATCGGCGATATAGGCGAGCGCCAGCACGAAGACGCCGTCGAAGCGGCGGAAGCTCTCGCGGCAGGTCCAGATCGCGAGGCCGAGCGCCAGCATCACGACCACACCCAGCGCGGCGATCTTGTAGCACAAGGAGAGGACGAGAAGCGCCAGCGCCGCGAACACGGCCCGCGCCGCAAGTGGATGAGCGACGCTCCCACGATCGAGCGCGCGTGGCCGCATCTGCGCCCGCGCGCGACCGCGCCGGAGCGGCGCGCGGTGCCGGTGGCTGAAGACCCTGCTCACGCGCTCCTGATGCCCCCACTTCCGACCTCGCCCGGCATGCGCGGCGGCAGCCGTTCGAAACAAGCCATCCGCGCCATAACGGAGCATTCCAGTCGGCATGACGCGCCCGCGTGACCTTGGCGCACCACTCGGCTATCGCGGCGAGGCCGCCGATCGGTTCGGCGGACAGCGGGGGTTCAGTGGCAGGCAGTCTGATTCGCCGACTCGGCGCGAGCCGGATGGTGACGAACACGGGCGCCTATCTGCTCGGCACGGTGATCAACCGGCTGTTCCCGCTCTTGCTCGTGCCGCTCTACACACGGCTATGGAGCACCGGCGAGTTCGGCGCGTGGGGCTTCTGCATGACGGTGCTCAACGTGCTGCTGATCGTGTCCGGCCTCGGGCTCGATGCGGCTACGACGCGGCTGTATTACGACCATCACGACCCGGATGAAATCCGCCGCTTCCTCGTCGTCGGCTTCGTGCTGCGGATCGTGGTGGCGGTCGGCACCGCGCTGCTGCTGATCGGGCCGTTGATCGCGGTCTGGCCGTGGATCAGCGGGGGCGCCATCCCGGCGCTCCCGTTCGTGCCGCTGCTGTTGGCCGGATCGTCGCTGCAGGCGGTGGTGGCGTTCAACCTCGCCAATGCGCGCGCCGAGCGTCGCGCCAAGGCGTTCGTCCAGATCCAGCTCCTGCAGGCGCTGTTGCAGGCGCTTGCCAGCGTCGCGCTCGTATTGGCCGGGTGGGGCGCGGCCGGCGCGTTCTACGGCTATGCGATCGGTGCGGGGATCGTCGCGGTCGCGGCGGGCGCGCGCTTCCTGCGCCGTAACCGCACCGCGGGTCCGCTGCCGTGGCGGCAGATGCGCGAGAACCTCGGCTATGGCGTCAAGACGCTGCCGGTGGCGCTATCGACATGGCTACGCCGCATGGCGGATCGCGTCATCATCGGCCGCTCGGTGTCGATGACCGACCTTGGCCTCTATCAGTTGAGCGCGAGCGGCATGGCGCCGCTGTCGGTGCTGATGGGCGCGTTCAACGCCGCCTATCTGCCGTTCTTCTACGAAAAACGCCGACAGGGCGACGCCGCGCTGCCCTTGATCGCGGCGATGGACATGGCGATCGTCGCGGTGCTAGCGATGCTGTCGATAGGCGTGATGGCGCTCACGCCCGAGCTGATCCGCTTCCTCGGCCCGCCGCGCTATGCTGGCGCCGCGCACATGACGCCCGCGCTGGTGCTGGCGGTGATGCTCGACGGCATCCAGTTGCAATTCACCAAGGAACTGATGTTCCACAAACGCCCCGGCCTCGCGAGCTGGATGACCACGCCGCCCTCGCTGCTCGGCGTGGCCGCCGACATCGCGCTGATCCCGCATTTCGGCGCGATCGCGGCGGCATGGGTGGCGGCGGCGGTGTCCGCGACGATTTTGATCGGCTGCGTCGCCGCGACCCGGCGCGTCGAGCGCACCGGCCACGATTTGCCCCGGCTCGCGCTCGCCTGCGCGCTGGTGGCGGGCTACGCGCTGGCGGCGAGCGAACTGCTGCCGATCACCCCGTTCCACCTGCCAGCGCTCGCGGCACGGCTGGGCAGCGGCGCGCTCGCCTGCGCGGTGATCGTGCTGATCCTGGCGCCCGGCAATGTCCGCACGGTTCTGAAGGCACTCGGGCGCTGAGAACGCGGGAGCGTTGACCTAGCACACTACGAACCATATACGGTTCGTATATTGGGAGTGTGCGCATGGGCATCGTGAAAATCGCCGACGATCTGCATGAGGAGGCGCGCCGCGCCAGCGCCGTGATGTGCCGCTCGATCAACGCGCAGGCCGAATTCTGGATGAAGATCGGCATGCTCGCCGAGGCGAACCCGAGCCTATCCTTCAACGACATCGTTCAGGCGCAGATCGCCGCCGCGCATGTGCGCCTCCCCGGCGCGACCACCGCCTGACATGGTCAAGACCCCCGACGAACTCGCGCTGATGCGCGTCTCGGGCAAGCTGCTCGCCTCGGTGTTCGAGATGCTCGACGGCCAGACCCTCGCCGGACTGTCGACGATGCAGGTCAACGACATGGTCGATCGCTTCATCACCGTCGATCTTGCCGCGCGGCCCGCGAGCAAGGGGCAATATGGCTTCAAATACGTCCTGAACTGCTCGATCAACCACGTCGTCTGCCACGGCGTCCCCGACCCGGACGAGATCATCCGCGACGGCGACATCATCAATCTCGACATCACGCTCGAAAAGAACGGCTTCATCGCCGATTCGAGCAAGACCTACCTCGTCGGCGACCCGCCCCCCGCCGCCCGGCGGCTGGTCCGGGTCGCGCAGGAGGCAATGTGGCAGGGCATTCGCGCGGTGCGGCCCGGCGGCTATCTGGGCGACATAGGCTTCGCGATCGAGCGGCACGCCAAGAAGCACGGCTATACGATCGTCCGCGAATATTGCGGGCACGGCATCGGCCGCGAAATGCACGAGGCGCCGCAGGTGCTCGCGTTCGGCAGGCCCGGCACCGGCCTCAAGCTCCGCGAAGGCATGGTCTTCACGATCGAGCCGATGGTCAACCAGGGCACGCGCAAGGTGTCGACCGAGGACGACGGCTGGACCGTCGTCACCGACGATCGCAAGCTGTCCGCGCAATTTGAACACACGGTCGCGGTCACCCGCGACGGGGTCGAGGTTCTGACGCTGCGCCGTGACGAAACGCCCATCCGGGGGCACGCGTAGCGGCGATCACGCCGCCGAAAGCAAATCTCCATCGACCCGCCGCGTCGGCCATGCGAATGCCGCCGGATCGGGGGCAGGTGCGATGGCGATAGCGGGAAAATGGACGTTCGCGGCGGTCGCGCTGATCGCGACGCCGGCGGTCGCGCAGGATCGTGAGGGGCTCGATCTCTCCGGCACGATGCGGCTGCGCTACGAGGCGATCGCCAATCAGCCGCGCGCGGGCTTCGGGCGCGACGACGATCTCGTCAACCTGCGCACCACCCTGCTCGCCATGTACCGGACGGGGCCGTTCACGATCGGCGCGGAACTGTGGGACAGCCGCGTCTATGGCGAGGATGCCGCCACGCCGGTGACGACGGGCGAGGTCAACGCGTTCGAGCTCGTGCAGGCGTGGGTCGGCGCGCGCGCCACGATCGGTTCGACCAAGCTGAGCGCGCAGGCCGGCCGGTTCACGCTCAACATCGGCTCGCGCCGGCTGGTCGCTGCCGACGAGTATCGCAACACGACCAACGGCTATACCGGGCTGCGCGCCGACCTCGCGACCGCCAGCGGCATCACCGCGACCGCCATCTACGTTCTTCCGCAGCAGCGCCGGCCCGACGATGCCGAGGCCTTGCGCGCGAACGCCGTCGCCTTCGACCACGAAGGCTTCGATCTGGTGCTCTGGGGCGGCACCGCGGCCAAGGCGCGTGCGCTCGGCCCCGCCACAATCGAGGCGAACTTCTACCATCTCGGCGAACGCGACGGGCCTGTCCGCCCGACGCGCGACCGCTCGCTCGACACCTATGGCGGCCGCGTTTTTCGCGATCCCGCGAAGGGCAAAGCCGACGGGGAAGTCGAAGCTTTCTACCAGTCAGGCTCGATCAGCGCCTCGCTCGCGCCGGCGGCGGCACGCCTGCCGGTCTCGGCCTGGTTCGTCCACGCGTCCGCCGGCTACAGCTTGCGCGACCCGCTCAACACGCGGGTATCGCTGCAATATGATCGTGCCAGCGGCGACCGCGCGGGCGGACGCTACGGGCGGTTCGATACGTTGTACGGCATGCGCCGTGCCGATCTGGCGCCGGCTGGTCTCTACAATGCGGTCGGGCGGGCCAACATCTCGACGCCCGGCGCGCGTATCGAGATCGCACCGTCGAGCCGCTGGGACGCGTTCGTCACCTATCATGCATTATGGCTGGCCGAGCGAACCGACGCTTTCTCGACGACGGGGGTGCGCGACGCGAGCGGGCGATCGGGCGGGTTCGCCGGACATCAGATCGACAGCCGTTTCCGTTGGTGGCTACGCCCCGCCAAACTCCGCTTGGAGCTTGACGGGGTGTTGCTCACCAAGGGGCGCTTCCGCCAGGCGGCATCCAACGCGCCGCCGGGCGGAACGACCGCCTATGGCGCGATCAACCTGAGCGCGTCCTTCTAGGCGATCGGCCGACCCGACGGGTTACTGGCGCGCCCGCGCCGCCTTTTGCGCGCGCGCCTGTTTGGCGTAATAATGGTGCGCGGCAACGCAACCGGCGACCGCGCCCATCACGGCATGGCCCTTGCCGACGTAATGCCCGGCGACGCCGCCGGCGGCCGCGCCACGGATACAGCCCTTGGCCTGCGCCGGCGAGGCGGACGCCACGAGAAGGGGCAGCGCGATCAGCGATACAAAGCGCATGGCGGTTTCCTTTAAACAAGATGCCTCGCCTGCGAATACCAACGACAGTCTCAGGATGTTCCGTGACGTTTCGTTCATGGGACGCGGGTGCCGGATGTTGCAGTCGATCTCGAACGCGCGACCTATCGCGCGCAAATGAAAATCGGCTTACTCGGTCAACGCACGTGCGTTTGGCCGTACATCTCAAGCAGAGCCACGCATAAAGGCAGCTCATTTCGGGCATGGTAATTTTCCGCGATCCGGCATCATCGGTGTTTTTCCGCGAACGTATCAGATCGGCACCGTTGCACGCGTGGAACATTCGAGAAAGCCCGGTGTTTTTGCCTCTTCAACGAGGGAGAGTTACGATGACCGAGTATCGCAATGCAGACGGCACCACCACCTATGTGGAGAAGCGCAGCAACACCGGCATGGTCGTCGGTGGCATCATCCTGGCGATCCTGATCGTCATCGGCGTACTGTTCGCGACCGGCTTCTGGAGCGCGGACGTGAAGGGTGGCGCGCTGCCGAAGGTCAATGTCAGCGCCAAGGGCGGCGACCTGCCGGATGTCGACGTGCATTCGAAGGAAGTCGTGGTCGGCACCAGCAAGCAGACGGTGACGGTGCCCAAGGTCGAGACCAAGAAGACCTCGATCGACGTGCCGACCGTCGGCGTGAAGGACGACAAGTAAGCCAAGCGAGCAACGGGTGCCGGCGCGCAAGCGGCCCGGCACCCATTCTTCATGCCGATTGGCAGTGAGCCAGTGCGCGCTCCTGACCGAGCGATTTTCTAATTCGCGGCGCGCCGGTTGAGATCATGCCCGAGCGCGAGCACCGCGACGCCGACCAACGTCCAGATCGTCTCGCCGCCGCCGCCATCATGCGGCAGCGACATCGCGCCGGCCATCATCCCCAGCCCGAACGACCCGACCGCGGCGGGCAGCATATAGCCGTGCGTCACCGCGCCCCGCCCCAGCGCGATCACGCCGAGCAGGATCGCGATCGACAGGCCGACCTCGTGGAAGATCGGGTTGAGCAAGAGCCCGCCCGCCGACGCCGCGAGCGCGACCAGAACGGAACTGGCGACACAGTGGATCACGCATAGCCCCGACAGGCCGATCGCGAGGCCGTCGAAGCGCGACTCGATCCAGTGGATCGCCGGATGATGGACGTGAGCGCTCATTGCCGGACGCATGTGGCATGGCCGGTCCGAAGTTACAACATATCATCGCAAGGATTTTGCGGCTGCGGTCCAGCCCGCTCAAGAAAGCAGCAGGGCGCCCGACAGCAGCGCCGCTCCGACGACGATGGCACCCGCGATCCAGCGGGCCGCCGACAGCATCGCCTCGGCCTGCTCCGTCGAGGTGGCGCCGTTCACGGGATCGGCCTCGAGGCGGCGGATCGCCGCACGCAGAAGGCGGGGCGTGTCGTCGCTGACCTTGCTCAATTCCCACGCCAGTGCGCGCAAGGTCGGCGCCCAATATTCAGGCGAGAGCCGCGCCCTCGCGATCCGCAGCGACGAGCGCTGCATCGCCGCCGACAGATCGAAATCGGGTTCGATCCTGGAGAGCACGCCATCGACCGTGACCAAAGCCTTGAAGATGAGCAGCAGGTCCGGCGGCATCGTCATGCCCTCCTCGCGCATCAGTGGCAGGAAATCGCCGACCATCGCGCTGAGCACGATCCGGCCCCCGCCGTGGCGTGCGATCAAGCGTTCCGCCGCCCGCTGCGCATGCGCGCGCGGCACGCCGCTTCCGGCCGACCACGTCGCGAGCACGTCGGCCAGTTGCGCGGGATCGGCTTCGTTCAGCGCCTGAACGAAGCTGATGAATTCCTCCCGCCCGCGTGGCGAGACGTGTCCGATCATCCCGAGATCGAGGAGCGCGATGCGGTCGCCGGGCAGGCACAGCAGGTTGCCGGGATGCGGGTCGCCGTGGAAGCGGCCGTTCACCAACACCATGTCGAGGACGATATCGGCGCCGAGCGCGGCGATCGCGGCCGGATCGATCCCGGCCGCGCGCAGCGTATCGCCGTCGCGCGGCGGCACGCCGTCGATATAGTCCATGACGAGCAGGCTCTCGGACGTCCACGCCCAATGGATTTCCGGGACCACCACGCGCGGCTCGCGCGCGAAATCCGCGCGGAGCCGGTCGGCGTTGCGCCCCTCCGTCGTGAAGTCGAGTTCCTCCAGCACCGCCTCGGCCAGTTGACGTATCATCGCCGCCGGGGCGAAACGGCGCGCCTCGGCGCTCGCCGTTTCGACAACGGCGGCGAGTTGGGCGATCAGCCTGAGATCGGCCTCCATTCGCGGCCGGATGCCGGGGCGGCGGATTTTAAGCACCACCTGCCGCCCATCGTTTAGCGTGGCGCGATGCACCTGCGCGATCGACGCGGCTGCGAGCGGCTCGGGATCGAAGCGCGCGAACGCGGTTTCGGGAGGCTCGCCCAATGCATCCTCGACGGCTGCGCGCAGATCCTCGAACGGCAGCGTGGGCGCGCGGCTGTGGAGTTGCTCCAACTCCGATATCCACTCGGGCGGCAGCAAGTCTCCCCGCGTCGCGAGGATCTGGCCGAGCTTGACGAAGGTCGGCCCGAGTGCCTCCAGCGCAAGGCGCGTCCGCCGGGGGAGCGTTTGCGGTTCGGCGGCAGCTTCGGCTTCCCCCTCGGGGCGTTCGAGCCCGAGCCGCGCCAGCAGCACGCCAAGCCCGAAGCGCGAGGCGACATGCAGGATTTCCGCGAGGCGATGATGGTCCCGGCCGGCGATGAGCAGCGTCTTGATCATGCCGGCCTCTATAACGGGGAGATCGGCCTGGTCATCCACCCGCTTGCGGGACTGTGTGAAGATCGGCGATGGGCGCAATCTTGGTCCCTCTCGGCCGGCGGTGACCGCCACGCCGGCTCGCGACCGAGCTTGCTTGCGCCAGCCGCCTTCGCCACTGAGCGCTCAGGCGGAATATTCGTTTATGGGTTGGGAAACATCGGGTGAGCATGGACAGCAAGGCATTCTGGCGCGTCGCCAAGGCCACCCGGATGAGCGTGCTCATCGATGCGGACGAGTATTTCAAGAATGCGCGGCTCGCGATGCTGCAGGCGAAGCGCCGGATCATGTTGATCGGCTGGGACTTCGACGCGCGCATCCATCTGGTCGGAGCGAGGGGGGAATCGGACGAGCCAGCCGCGGTGGGCGATTTCATCTATTGGCTCGTCGAGCGGAATCCCGACCTCGAAATCTTCCTGCTGCGCTGGGATGTGGGTGCGCTCAAGACGCTCGTCCGGGGTTCGAACATCGTCACCCTCGCCCGGTGGATGCGGCATCCGCGAATTCACACCAAGCTCGACGGCGTCCATCCTACCGGCGGCTCGCACCACCAGAAGATCGTCGTGATCGACGACTGCCTCGCCTTCTGCGGCGGCATCGACATGACCAGCGAGCGGTGGGACACGCGGCGGCATCGTGATGTCGAGCCTCGCCGGGTCGTCCCGAACGGCAAACAGTATAAACCCTGGCACGACGCGACGACGGCGTTGCAGGGGCCGGTCGCGGCGGCGCTCGGCGAGCTGGCGCGCGACCGCTGGGAGCGCGCGAGCGGCGAGGCGCTCACCCCGGTCGATGCGCTCACGGACTGCTGGCCCGAGGGCCTGCCTGTGGGGTTCAAGGACGTCGAGGTCGGGATCGCGCGAACCTCTCCCGAGATGCCGGATTGCCCGGGAGTCCGCGAGATCGAATCCCTGTTCGTGGAGCAGATCGCCTCTGCTAAAGTCTCGATATACGCGGAAAGCCAATATTTCGCGTCGCGCCGTATCGCCGAGGCGATCGCCGCGAGGCTGGCGGAACCGCACGGCCCGGAGATCGTGATCGTCAATCCGCAGCAGGCCGAAGGCTGGCTCGAGCCGGTGGCGATGGACACCGCGCGTGCCCGCCTCGTGGTCGCGCTGAAGCGGCGCGACGCGCATGGCCGTCTGCGGCTCTACCACCCATTCACGGCCAAGGGTGCGCCGATCTATGTCCATGCGAAGGTGATGATCGTCGATGGGCGCACCCTGCGCATCGGATCGGCGAATATGAACAATCGCTCGATGGGTCTGGATACCGAGTGCGACGTGACCATCAATGCCGGGGACGAAGGCGCCGACGCCATTCGCGCGATCCGGGATGGCCTGATCGCGGAGCATCTCGGCCTGCCGGTCGAAAGAGTCGCGGCACAGATCGACGCGCAAGGTTCCCTCATCGGCACGATCGAGGCATTGCGCGGCAACGGCCGGTCGCTTCGGCCTTATGAAGTCCCCGATCTCAGCACGGTCGAGGCGTGGCTCGCCGACAATGAGGTGCTCGATCCCGAAAGCCCTTCCGAGATGTTCGAATTAACTGCCAAGCGCGGCCTTTTTCGCCGCCTTCGTCATCCCTTCGGTTGACGCGGAAGCCTGTCCACCGGGTTCGCTGACCGGCCAAAGCCGCGCCTGTCCCCTGCCACACACCTGGCCATTATTGCATGTGCCGGAATAATGAAGTGCGGTCGCGGATCGTTCTCAACGGATCACGATAGACGCACAATGGCCCTGCGGATCGGGACTGGCCCGAACCCTATCGCAGGATATCGTCATGAAGCTGTATCATCATCCCCTTTCGGGTCACGCGCATCGCGCCGCGCTGTTCGCCTCGCTGCTTGGCATTCCCCACGATTTGGTCGAGGTCGATATGGCGGCCGGCGCGCACAAGCGTCCGGAATTTCTCGCGCTCAATCCGTTCGGTCAGGTGCCGGTCCTCGAGGATGACGGCGTCGTGATCGCGGATTCGAACGCGATCCTCGTCTACCTTGCCAAGAAGACCGGCCGTACCGACTGGCTGCCGGAAGAGCCCCAGGCCGCTGCAGCGGTACAGCGTTGGCTGTCGGTCGCGGCCGGGGAGGTCGCCTACGGCCCCGCAGCGGCGCGGCTCATCACGGTGTTCGGTGCCAAGTTCAACGCGGACGAGGTGATCGGCCGCGCGCACACGCTGCTCGGCCGTCTCGAAGCCCATCTGAAAGACACCGACTGGCTGGCCGGCGCGCAGCCGACGATCGCCGATGTCGCGATCTACAGCTACGTCGCGCGTGCGCCGGAGGGCAATGTCGATCTCTCGGGCTACCCGAATGTGAATGCATTCCTGCGTCGGGTCGAAGCCCTCCCCGGCTTCCGGCCCTTCATGCAAACCCCGATCGGCCTGGCGGCATAATCCTGCCGCCGACAGCGGGCGCGCCGCCGGTGCGCCCGCCGGCCCCGAACATGAGGCGCGAGAATGATGACGGCGGACCTGACAAAGCTTCCGGTTTGGCATGAGGGCGAGCGCCTCATCCAGGAGAGGCTCGGCGTGGCCGAGCGCATGGCCTCGGTCGGGCAGCGGGTCATCCGGGACTATATGCCCGATCAGCACCGCGAGTTCTACGCGCAGCTCCCGTTCATCGTGGTGGGCAGTGTCGACGAGGCAGGTGCCCCGTGGGCGACGATCCTTGAGGGCCGTTCCGGGTTCATCACCTCCCCCGATTCTACCGCGCTCGAGATCGATGCCAGCGCGGACCCGGCCGATCCCGCCGCACCGGGGCTGCGGTCGGGCAAGCCGATCGGGCTGCTCGGCATCGAAATGCACACGCGCCGGCGGAATCGCATGAACGGCGTAATCGGCGAGGCCGAACACGGCTTCCGCGTCGATGTCGAACAGAGTTTCGGCAATTGCCCGCGCTACATCCAGCTTCGTGATGTCAGCTACGCGCGCGATGTCGGCATGCCCCATGCCGGCGAGAGCGAGGCGCTGACCGAACTCGATTCCTCAGCGCGGGCCATGATCGGGGGCGCGGATTCCTTTTTCGTCGCCTCCTATGCCGATCGCGACGATCGTCGGCAGGTCGATGTCTCTCACCGCGGCGGAAGGGCCGGGTTCGTCCGCGTCGCTGATGACGGCACGCTCACCATCCCCGATTTTGATGGCAATCTGTTCTTCAACACGCTTGGCAACATGGTCCTCACTGGCAGGGCCGGGTTGCTCTTCATCGATTACGCGACGGGCGACATGCTGCAAATGACGGGCACGGCCGAAGTGATCTTCGACAGTCCCGAGATCGCCGCGTTCCAGGGCGCGGAGCGGCTCTGGACGTTCGAGCCGCAAACGATCGTGCGTCGGCGCGGCGCGCTCGCCTTGCGCTGGACCATGCAGCGCGAACCCTGGTCGCCGAGTTCGCTCTTGACCGGTGATTGGAACGAGGCCGCCAGCCGCCTCCGCGCCGCCGAGCTATCGTCCTGGTGGCGCCCGTTCACTGTGACGAAGATTGTCGACGAGAGCAGCACGATCCGCTCCTTTCACCTTCAGCCCGACGACGGCGCGGGGCTGCTGCCCCACCGGGCGGGACAGCATCTCCCGATCCGGCTGACGCTTCCCGGAGCGGACAAGCCCATCATCCGCAATTACACGCTTTCCTCCGCCCCGTCCGACGGGATCTATCGCATCAGCGTCAAGCGCGCGGGCGCGGCCTCGCGTTATCTCCATGAGACGATGCGGGTCGGCGACGTGATCGAGGCGCGCGCACCCGCCGGCGATTTCACCATCGATGCGCGCGAGACGCGCCCCGCGGTCCTGCTGGCGGGCGGGGTAGGCATCACGCCGATGCTCGCGATGCTGCGCCACATCGTCTATGAAGGTGTGCGCAAACAGCGGGTTCGCCCGACCTACCTGTTCCATGCCGCGCGCACGAAGGCGGAGCGTCCGTTCGGTCCCGAACTGGCCGAGCTGGTCGAGACGTCTTTCAATGCGGTGAAGGTCATCCGGGTGCTGAGCGATCCAACGGGTGCGGACGAAGGCGCTGATTACGAGGCGCTTGGCCGGATCGACATGGCGCTCCTCACCCGCGTGCTCCCTTTCGACGATTATGATTTCTACCTCTGCGGCCCGCCGGCCTTCACCCAGGCGCTCTATGATGGCCTGCGCGCCCTGAACATCGCGGACGCGCGCATCCATGCCGAAGCCTTCGGGCCGTCGTCCCTGATACGCTCGTCGGGCATTGGGGCTATCGCTCAAGCGCCGATGCGGCCCGCCGCGACGAAGCCCGTGCCGGTCGCTTTCATGGCATCCGCCAAGGAGGCGCGGTGGACGCCGGCGTCCGGAACGCTCCTGGACCTTGCCGAGGCGCGTGGCCTGTCGCCGGAGTTTAGTTGCCGGGAGGGCACGTGCGGAACCTGCAAGACGAAGCTGCTGCGCGGGGCCGTCACCCACATCCGGCAGCCGGGCGTCAGCCTGGCCGATGATGAGGTGCTGATCTGCAGCGCGGTGCCCGCTGAACAGCCGTCGGCCGAGGAGGACCGGATTCACCTCGACCTGTGAACGCACTCGGCCAGCGAACGGCAGTTTGCATCCACCAAGTGAAACGATCCCTTCCGGCTTTTCGACATTCATCGCCGCCCGGTGAGGCACCATCTTCCCCTTAGCGAAGACGTCCCGTCTTCCAGGAGTTCGATACCATGTCCGTGATCCCGACCCCCGCCACGATCGACGACGCTCCCGAGGCATCGCGCCCGATCCTCGAAGCCGTCCAGAAGCAGCTCGGCACCGTGCCGAACCTCTTCCGGCTCGTCTCCACCAGCCCGGCCGCGCTCAATGCGCTCGCCGGTCTTCAAGGTGCGCTCGGCAAGGGCAAGCTCTCCGTCGCGACGCGTGAGCGTCTGGCGCTGACGATGGCCGAAGCGAATGGCTGCGATTATTGCCTGTCGGCACACACCTACACCGGCGCCCGCTTCGCCAAGCTCGATGACGCCGAGATCGCCGCCGCGCGTGCCGGCACGTCCAGCGATCCCAAGGCCGCCGCCGCGGTGGCGTTCGCCCGAGCGCTGACCGCCGCGCGCGGTTCGGTCGCGCCGGCCGAGGTCGAGACGGTCCGCGCCGCCGGCTACTCGGACGCCGAAATCCTCGAGATCATCGCGCACGTCGCGCTCAACACCTTCACCAATTACGTCAACGAGGCGCTCGCCACCGAGATCGACTTCCCCCGCGTCGATCGCCTCGCGGCATGACATACGGTGGGCGGCCGACCGCCCATCCCGGCCGCCCGCCCCATCGATCCCGACACACGCCCCCGACCACAGGAGATTAGCATGAGCCGTCCCCCTCTCCCTCCGTTCACCCGCGAGAGCGCCATCGAGAAGGTGCGCCTGGCCGAAGATGGCTGGAACAGCCGCGACCCAGCCAAGGTGGCGCTCGCCTACACGACCGATACACGCTGGCGTAACCGCGCGGAGTTCGCGACCAACCGCGAGGAAGCGCAGGCGTTTCTCGCCCGCAAGTGGAACAGGGAGCTCGAATACCGGCTCATCAAGGAGCTGTGGGCTTTCACCGACAACCGCGTCGCCGTCCGCTACGCCTACGAATATCGTGACGACAGCGGCCAGTGGTTCCGCGCCTATGGCAACGAGAATTGGGAATTCGCCGAGGATGGGCTGATGGCGCACCGCCATGCCAGCATCAACGAGCATCCGATCCGGGAAGAGGATCGCAAGTTCCGCTGGCCGCTCGGCCGCCGCCCCGACGACCATCCCGGTCTGAGCGACTTCGGCTTCTAGCCGGTCTGGGGGTGCGCTGTGGCGCACCCGTCGCGCGGGGATCTGACCGATGCGAATGTTCACCCTCGATGCGCCGGCCCGCTTGTCCATCGCAATGGCGCTGACGGGCAATCGCGGCGATCCCGCCCTGATGCGGCGCCAGGATGAGGAAGCGGCCCAACTCGGCATGTCCGGTGCCGAGATCGACGCGGCGCGGGCCGGGCGCAGCTTCGACCTGCGCAGGACGCGGGTGCTGCGGCTGGCGCTGGCGGTGAAGGGCGAAGAGCGAGCAGACGCGCGAAGGCTCGCCATCCAGGCGGGGATCGACAGTCAGGTCTGCCGTGAGATCGAAACCATCGCCAAGGCCCATCTCCCGCCCACCTCCATCGTCGGCACCGTTCTTGATCCATATCCGAAGCCTGTTCGGCCGAGCGGGCTTGGACAATCCCCGACCCGATTATTACGCTGACCTGATAGGCATGGTCGGCCGCGGATGCGGATACTCTGACGGTCAAAGCGAACGGGGGCCAGATGGATCGGTGGCAGGCGATGCGGATATTCGTGAAGGTGGCGGAGACCGAAAGCTTCGCGGAGACCGCGCGCGCGATGCACATGAGCGCCCCGGCCGTCACCCGCGCCGTCGCCGCGCTCGAGGATTTGATCGGCGCGCGTCTGTTCGTCCGCACGACGCGCTCGGTCAAGATGACCGAGGCGGGCGCGCGCTATTTCGAGGACTGTCGCCGCATCCTGTTCGATATCGCCGAGGCCGAAGCGGCCGCGGCCGGCTCCTACGCCACGCCCGCGGGCACCATCGCCGTCACCGCTTCGGCCATGTTCGGGCAGATGTACGTGCTGCCGATCGTCACCGAATATCTCGACGCTTACCCGACGATGGGCGCCCGCACCTTCTTCGTCGATCGGCCGGTCAACATCGTCGAGGAGGGCATCGACGTGGCGATCAGGATCGGCCGCCTCCCGGATTCCGGTTTCAGCGCGATCAAGGTCGGCACCGTCCGGCGGGTCGTCTGCGGCGCCCCGGCCTATTTCAACAAGCATGGCGTGCCCACGACCCCTGCCGAGTTGAAGCGGCACCGCATCGCAGCATCGACGAGCGCCTGGGCGTCACCGGAGTGGCGCTTCGCCAACGATCAGCGGATCACGATCGACGCGGTCCTGCAAACCAACACGAACGAGGCCGCGATCGCGTCGGCCAAGGCCGGCTGGGGCCTGACCCGGGTGCTGCACTATCAGATCGGCCCGGCGCTGGTCGCGGGGGACCTCCAGATCGTGCTCGCCGATTACGAGGAGCCGGCGCTCCCCATCCACGTCATGCATCCGGAGGGCCGCCACGCTCCCGCCAAGGTGCGCGCCTTCGTCGACATGGCCGTATCGAGGCTGCGGAAAAACCGGCTGCTGAACTGACGCGGATGGCGTGACGGCGCCGCTCTGAGTGTGACCTGCTGCCCGTTTCTTGGGCCGTTTTGAGCTGGAAAATTCCAGTTATGGAGAAGGGCCAGGGAAGCGGAGTGAGCGATGAAGAGGTCGAA
>NZ_FMWX01000001.1:0-687742 GCF_900103265.1 Sphingomonas sp. NFR15
CTGGTGAACCGGTCAGCGGCACATGGCCCGCCGCTGCCGGTAGAAGCTGGATGACACCCGGCTGGGTGGTCCAAGAACGGGTAGCGGCTCACTTCGGGGTCGGACTCTAGCTCCAACTGGAGGAAAAAACGGGGGTCACGTCAGACACTGCGCGAAGCTCGGACCCGCCCGGGTTCGGGCACGCCGTCAGGCCGTAGCGGCGCGAGCGACCCTCTGCTGGACGGTTTCTCCGCGTCTGGATTCGGAAAGCGCGCCAAACGGCCGAGCGCGACGATCGATCGAGGGGATCGAAAGCAAGGTCGGCAGAATGATCGCGACGGCGGTCCCCCTGCCGGTGCGGCTGCGGATATGCAAATGCCCGTGGCTCGCGCGGACGAAGTCATGGACGCGAGAGAGGCCGGCGCCACGCGCGCTGCCAGTGTCCGCGCCGCGCCGGGCGCGTTCCCGCACGTCCGGCGCCATGCCGCGCCCGTCATCGCAGATCAGTATCCAGAGCCGCGCACCGACACGGGCGCTGCGCACCAGGATCGTGCGCGCATGGGCAGCATGCGCATTGGCGATGAGTTCGAGGACGCTCGCGTCGAACGCGGCCGGGTCGATCCGCGACCGCGATTCGGGCACGCCGATCTCCAGATCGAACTCGATTCTCGACCCCGCGAGGGCGTTCATCATCGGTGCGAGGCCCGCGAGCCGCACGCCCACATCGATTGCCTGGCAGGACGGCGGATGATCCCCGGCGCGAAGAAGATCGCTGGTCAGGCGGCCACCTTGAATGGCGGCATGCTCGATGGCTTCGAGCAGCGTGATCCGCTGCGTCTGCGCGGGGTCACGGGCCAGGATGTTCTTCGCGGCGACGACGATGCCGAAGAGGTTGCGCAGGTCGTGGATCGCCTGCCGTTGCGGCGGCGACGACGCGAACGAAACCGGCGTGGCTCGTGCCTGTGGGTTGCTCTTGTGGTACATCGTGGGGCCCTCCGGTGTCTGGTTCGAGTCCCTTGTGGGTCAGGCGTCACGCCCGCCCCATTCGCAATCCACCGTACGGGCAAGGCCATATGGTACCGATCCCAGCATGCCGAACGCCGCGCCGCCGGTAACAATCGGGCGGGCGACGACCAGCCATATCGGGAGATTTACGGACAGAGATGGGCGGCGCGTGCGCCTATCGTGACGCCAAGCCGCCGGGCCGCGAGGGCGCCGTCCGGTGATACCGACGTGAAAGGACAGGCCATGCGCGGTTGCTGGATCTGGATCATTCCCATCGCCGCGCTCGCATCGTGCGAACCGCACGCACCGGAGCAACCCGAAAAGCAGACGACGCAAGCGCCCGTGAACCAAGTCGCGGCGGTCATCGCGTTGCCGCCGGGTCAGCGCGAGGGCGTGTTCTTCCGCGCGATCCGCGACGCGGATCTCGACTGCCAGGAGATCAAGACCGTCGAGCAGCTCGCCCCCGAAGGCGGGGCGCAGCAGTGGCGGGTGACGTGTGAGGACCGGGTTCCACACCTCATCTCGATCCCGCCGCAGGGCCCCGCGATCGTCACAAGTCGCACCGCGCCGCGCTCTTGATCGTCGGAACGCTCGCCCGGTGGCAGTCGCAATCGTCGAACACGGAGGATCAAATGGCAACGCATGCATTCGAGGCGCAACTGCGCGTCAAATCGCTCGATACCGAAAGTTGGGGCTGGTTCGTCGGGACCGGCGCCGCCTTGGCCCTGCTGGGGTTCATCGCCTCGGCAAACCTGCTTCTGGCGGCGATCGCCGCGACCTATGTGGTGGGCGCGGCGATGTTCGCGGGCGGCATTCTGATGCTGGTCCACGCCTTTGGTGTGCGGCGCTGGGGCTGGGCCGCCTTCTGGGCGCTGTCGGGCCTGCTATACCTCTCCGCCGCCGCCGCGATACTCTACCAGCCGTTGCTTGCCGCGGGACTGATCGTGCTTGTCCTGGCCGCTTCGATCGGCGCCTCCGGTCTGGTTCGGGTCGGCGTCGCTCTGGGCGCGCGGGGGCATGGCTGGGGCTGGATGCTGGCCTCTGGCCTCATCAGCATCGCGGCGGCGGTGCTCATCGCGATCGGTTGGCCCGCCAATGCGATCTGGGTGCTCGGTTTCATCCTCGCGATCGATCTGCTCTTCCAGGGATCGATGCTGATGCTGGTCGGGTTTGCACTCAGGAGCCGGCGGACGACCTGATGATCGCGCGAGGGGGCGGCCCCATGCCGGTGATGCGCGCCATGGTCTTCGACGGGCCGGGCCAACCGCTTCATGCGCGGGAGAGTCCGGTTCCCCGCCCCGGCCCAGGCGAATTGCTGATCGAGGTCAGCGCCTGCGGAGTCTGCCGCACCGATCTGCATGTCGCCGACGGCGAGATCGCCGCGCAATATCCGATTGTCCCCGGCCACGAAATCGTCGGTCGCGTGGTGACGATGGGGGCGGACGTGAAAGGCTTTGCGGATGATGATCGCGTAGGCGTGCCGTGGCTCGGCTCCACCTGCGGGCGCTGTCCCTATTGTCGCGGCGGCCGCGAGAACCTTTGCGATCACCCGCAGTTCACCGGCGCGACACGCGATGGCGGCTATGCGACCCATGTCATAGCCGACGCGCGCTTCTGCTTCGCCCTGCCCGCGCGCTTTTCCGATGTCGAAGCCGCGCCATTGCTTTGCGCGGGCCTTATCGGCTGGCGCGCGCTCCGGCTGGCCGGGCCGGGCCGCCGTATCGGGCTCTATGGGTTCGGCGCCGCCGCGCATCTGCTGGCGCAGATCGCGATCGCACAAGGGCGGGATGTCTATGCGTTCACACGCGACGACGACACGGACACGCAAACCTTCGCTCGCTCGCTGGGTTGCGTCTGGGCCGGCGGCTCTTCGACCGCGACGCCGGCTCCCCTCGACGCCGCGCTGATCTTCGCGCCCGTGGGCGCGCTCGTGCCGCTCGCGCTCAAAGCCGTGAAGAAGGGCGGCCGGGTGGTGTGTGCTGGCATCCACATGAGCGACATCCCAAGCTTTCCCTATGCCGATCTCTGGGAAGAGCGGGAGATCCTCTCGGTCGCTAACCTCACCCGCGAGGACGGCGAAACCTTCTTCGCGGCGATCGGCGCCATGCCGCTCAAGATCATCACGGAGACCTTCGCGCTCGACGACGCCAACGTCGCGCTCGAGCGGCTGCGCGCGGGCGCGATCACCGGGGCCGCCGTGATCCTGCCCCGCCGCGATGCCCAAAGCCCCGAATTATCGTCCGGGTTCGAGCCTGACCCTGTCGAGCCGTAGGGCGTTCAGCACGACCGTCAGCGAGGATAGCGCCATCGCGGCGCCCGCGAACATCGGCGAGAGCAGAATACCAAAGCCGGGATAGAGCACGCCGGCAGCGATCGGAACGCCGATGCCATTGAACAAAAAGGAAAAGAAAAGGTTCTGGCGGATATTCGCCATTGTCGCGCGGGCCAGTCGGCGGGCGCGCACCATCGCCGCGAGATCACCCTTGGTGAGCGTCAGGCCGGCGCTCTCGATCGCGACATCGGTGCCGGTCCCCATCGCCACGCCGACATCGGCGGTGGCGAGCGCGGGCGCGTCGTTGATACCATCGCCGGCCATGGCGACGCGCGCTCCCCCCGATCGCAGCGCCGCGACGACGCGTGCCTTGTCGGCGGGCCGCAGATCGGCGCGTACCTCGTCGATCCCGCCGAGGGCCCGCGCGACCGCCTCCGCCGTGGCTTGGCCATCGCCGGTTAGCATGACGATCCGCAGCCCTTCGGCGCGAAGCGCCGTAATCGCCGCCTGCGCGGACTCGCGGATCGGATCAGCGACCGCGAGCAATCCCGCCGCGCGCCCATCGACCGCGACCATCATCACGCCCGCGCCAGCGACGCGGTGCCGCTCGGCGGCATCCAACAGAAGCCGTGGATCCGCGCCGACGCCACGCATCTGGGCATCGTTACCGACCGCCACGACGCGTCCATCGACAGTGGCGCGGACGCCAAGCCCCGTCTGAGACTCGAAGCCTTCCGCCCGCCCAAGCGCCAGGCCACGCTGCTTCGCGCCCGCGACGATGGCGCGCGCCAGCGGATGTTCGGAGCCGACCTCGACCGCAGCGGCCAGCGCCAGCAACGCGTCCGCCGGTATGTCGCCAACCGGTTCGACCGCGATCAGCTTCGGCTTACCTTCGGTGAGCGTACCCGTCTTGTCGATCACCAGCGTATCCACCGTGTCGAGCGCCTGGAGCGCTTCGGCGTTCTTGACGAGCACGCCCGCCCGCGCGCCGCGCCCGGTGCCGACCATGATCGACATGGGCGTGGCGAGCCCGAGCGCGCAAGGGCAGGCGATGACCAGCACCGCGACCGCATTCAACAGGGCGTGGCCGATGCGCGGCTCTGGCCCGATCAAGCTCCAGACGAGAAACGTGACGACGGCGATCATCACCACGGCCGGAACGAACCAGCTCGCGACACGGTCGGCCACTGCCTGGATCGGGGCGCGGCTGCGCTGCGCCTCGGCTACCATCGCGACGATGCGCGCCAGCATGGTGTCGGCGCCGACGGCCTGCGCCTCCATGATCAGGCTGCCCGTATCGTTGATGGTGCCGCCGGTGAGCCGATCGCCCGGCGCCTTGGACACGGGCGCCGGTTCTCCGGTTAGCATCGCCTCGTCCACCGATGACCGCCCGTCGATCACCGTGCCATCCACCGGAATTGCCTCACCCGGTCGGACGCGCAGCCGATCCCCCACCGCGACGTCCGCGAGCGGCACGTCCCGTTCGCCGCTCGCGTCGATGCGGCGCGCCGTCTTGGGCGCGAGATCAAGGAGCGCGCGAACCGCGCGGCCGGTGGCGGCGCGCGCCCGAAGCTCCAGCACCTGCCCTGCCAGGACCAGCGCCACCACCACACCCGCGGCTTCATAGTAAACGGGCGGCATGCCGCCGTGTGTATGCGCGGTCCCCCGGAATGCACCGGGCGCGATCGTCGCGCCCAGACTGTAGAGGAACGCCGCTCCGACCCCGAGGGCGATGAGGGTGAACATATTATAGTGGCCGGAACGAACCGACCCCCAACCTCGCTCGAAGAACGGCAGCCCCGCCCAAAGCACGATCGGCGCCGTAAGCGCGAGCTGGAACCAAGGCGACACCGCTGCCGGGACCAGGTGCAGCCCCAGCATCTCTCCGCCCATCGAGAGCAGGAGCAACGGCACGCACAGGGCCGCGCTCACCGAGAGGCGACGCGTGAAATCGAGCAGTTCGGGGCTTCGGTCCTGATCCGTGCTCGGCTCGACAGGTTCCAGCGCCATGCCGCAGATCGGGCAAGCACCTGGACCATCTCGCCGGACCTGCGGGTGCATCGGACAGGTCCAGGTTCCAGCAGTGGACATCAACGGCGCCGCAGCACCGCTCCCGCCACCCACCTCGCCGTCGCGCGCGACGCTGAGCGCTCCTTCTTCTCGATTGCCGAGCATAGCGGACTCCCGCATTCTAAACGATCCCCCCGCATGCGCGTTCCAATATCCGCCACGGCTCGCGCTTCTACAGGGAAGCGGCGCCAGAGACGATCGCGCTCACCGGCCGCCGGGCCGAGAACGGCATGGCGGACCCATGGCCGAACCGCATCACGATATCCGGTCTGCGATCGGGCAAGCCAGCCCAGCGCGCGAGTTCGCCGCGCAGCGCGGGAACTTCGACGGGTTGATTGACGAAGGCGCATTTCATGCCGAGCGCGGTCGCCTGAAGCGCGAAGCGCTGGCAGGCCCGCCCTGCCTGTACCCAGGATTCGCGGGTGGCGCCTCGCGCTACGAAAATGGCGATGCCCGCCGATGAGCGTAGCTGCCTGGCATATTTGTCGTTTTCGGCATCGACGCGGAACGCCAGATCGAACATCAGCCGACCCAGCCACGTCGGCGCGATCGGGTTTCCGCTCAGGACGCTGAACAAGCCATCCCCGCTCGCAAGCGCCGAACGAGGATTGAAGCGGAGCCAGCCCCTCAGTTCACGCAGGAATGCGCGATCGGCCATTTGCGCGCGATTGCCGGCGACCACGAGGTCCAGCACGCTTTCGATCTGCGCGCGAGCGGTCGCGATGATTACATCGACGCCGCGCACTTCCGCTGCAACCTCTAGCGCCTTCAGGTCGGAGACGGCGGCAGGGTGACCGTCATATTCCGCCCGCGTTGATTGGCGGCGCGGGATCGCCTCGAACAATGGCGACGATTCCGGTCGGCCCGGCGCGAACTCGAGAAGGATCTGACCGGAGCCGGCGAGATCAGACCACACGGCCCCTCCCCGGCCTCGCGCGGCAGCCGCCAGCACGAGGTTCTCCAGCGCGCAGCCGAGGCTCACGAAGAGATGATGGTCGTCGGGATCGACCGCTGGGGTGCGACGGCTGTAGTCTGGACGGATTCCGATACGGTGTGGATCGAGCTGGAAACGCCACGGCTGCACGTTGTGGCCGCTCGGCGCCAGCGCGGCGTATCGTACGAGGTCCAACAGTCCGGCGCGGTCGCCGAGCGGCGCACGCTCGGCCGCGACCGCCGCAGTGTAATCCGCCATCGAGCCGGTACGCGACGCATCCAGCGCCGCCGCACCGCCGGCTCCCGCCACGACCAAGCCCCCGCCGACAAGCATCTGGCGGCGGTTCATCATCATCGTGCCCGACGAGAACGAGACGTCGCTACGCGAAGACGACATGGTCTTCCCGACAGATTGCCTGCACCGCCGATCGTGCCGTCATCAGGCCGCTTGGAAGGCCGCCGCCGGGTTGAACCCAATGGCCAGCCATCAGGAAGCGCTTCAGGTGCGGCAGCGTCTGTGGAAGAGTGCCAAAGCCGGTCTCCGGGGTCATCAGCCAGCCTTCCATGCTGCCCTGCCAGTTTCCGGTGAAGCGGATGACGGTAGCCGGCGTGGAGACGTCAACGATCTCGATATCGTCACGGACACCGGGAAGGCGCCGACCGAGAACCTCGATCACGGCTTCGGCGGCGCGGTGTTTCGCCGCTTGGTAGGCGGTGGCATCGTCATGGCGCAGGCCGGCCCACCATGCGCTGTTCCGTGTCGGCAGGAAGCAGGCGACCGCCGTCTTGCCCGCGGGAGCAAAGGTCGGATCGTAGTTGAAGATGCGGAACGCCAGCGCGTCCAGGCGGGTCAGCGGATCGACCTCGAACGGCGACTCGGCGCGGAGCGTGAGATAGCCCGGCTCACCGGACAATGGGCGTGCCAAGCCGAGGGAAACTTGCACATAGGAGGGAAAGGCCTCGTAGTGGGCGAAGGCCTTATCGAACGCCGGATCGTGATAGCGGCCGCCAAGAAGCGCGTGCAAAGTCGCGTGACCGTCGGCCGCCGAGATCACCCAATCGGCCGGGACGATCTCGCCAGAATCGAGCACAACGCCACAGGCGGTATCGTTTTCGACGAGGATGCGTTCGACGCGGATCTCATAGCGGATCGTACCGCCGAGCGCCTGCAGACGATCGACGACCGATCGGATGAGGGCCTGCGAGCCGCCGATCGCATAGCCGGCGTTTCGCCCGCTCATCCAGGCCAGCGACAGGATCAGCGCAAGCGCCGAGAGGTTCGGCGTCGCCCCATCCCGAAAGAAGGAGCGCAACAGGGGGTTGCGGAAGCGCAGGCCGTAGTCACCGAGGCTGATATGCGCGAGACGCCAGACGAGTGGCAGATCGGGCAGCATCCTGAACATGCTCGCTAGCCTCGCGAGCCCGGATTCGCCGATCGGCGGCATCGGCAGATCGACGAGTTGGCGGACTGCCTTGGTCAGATGCCGGATTTCGTTTTCGTCCTCCGGTCCCACGGACAGGAGTTCCGCCTCGAGCCGCCCGACATCGGTGTAGATGCACAACTGCGCGCCACGCTCATCCTCAATTCTCAGGAATTCGTCATGGTCGACGAAGCGGAGCGAGTCGATTTCGCAGACCTCCTGCCATTCGGCGTGCAAAACGCCCCCGGGCCGCGAGCCCACGAGCCAGTGCATACACGTTTCGAAAACATAGTCGCCGCGTCGCCAGCTCGTGGCGAGGCCACCGGCACGATCATGCTGCTCGACGAGTTCGACGGCGTACCCGCACTTGCGCGCATACACCGCCGCGCACAGCCCGGCGATGCCGGCGCCGATGACGACGATCTTGCGTTCACCCGGCATGACGTTCGACCTTCTGGCGCGAGATATGCGCCGGCCCCCGCATGGCCAAAATGCGCGCGCCAACGCCCGCCTCACGCCGGAGGACTCGAGCCGCTCTGCCGCTCGCGACCGTCGCCCCGTCATCGGCGACACCGGGGAGCGCCCTCGCGAACGCGTCGCTATCGGGGTTGGCGGCGGTGTATGACATCGATGTCGTGTCCTTGCGGGGGTGCCGTCCGTCATCGAGAACGATCTGTGGTCGTCGCGCAAATACAGCTTTGGTCGGCGGGGTAGATATTCGGGTTATTACTGAAGAACCCCTCGTCTCGGCGACGGTAAACACGCTACCAACGGCGCCGAAACGATCTTGGGAAAACTACGTGTGTCGCCGTCGAGACGCCCGGGTCTATATGGACGGACATGCCAAGGAGGATCGTATGAGCGATCCAAATGCTTATGATCGTCGCCGGGCCGCTGAAATTCGCCAGCGCGCGGCGAGCATTCAGAATGTGGCGCTACGTCGACAATATCTTGAGCTTGCCAAGATCTATGAAGCGCGCGCGGCATCGGCGGGGGCTGGCGCACGAGGTAGGCACGATGGTGATCGACGCATCGACAATCCGTAACCGCCTGCTGAAGCTGATGCCAGCCGACACGCTCGAGCGCCTGCTGCCGCATCTGCGGCCAGCGGTCATGCTGAGCGGAATGACGATCGACCACATCGATGGCCCCATCACGCAGATGTACTTCATCAACCGCGGCCTCGTTTCGCTGGTGAAAGTGATGCGGGATGGCCGGACGGTGGAGGTCGGTGCCGTTGGAATCGAAGGGGTGACCGACCCGACCGCCCTCTTCGGCATCGATGAGGCGATCGTCGAGACGATGGTCCAGATTCCCGGGGACGCCTTTCGCATCGACCGGAGGATTCTGGTGGAGGAGATGGCAACCGACCCCGCGCTTTCGCGGGTGATGCAGCAATATACCCGCTTCGCGATCGGCCAGTTCGCGCAAACCGCAGCGTGCAATCGGCTCCACACGCTCGAAGAGCGGTGCTGCCGCTGGATTCTCACCGGCCAATATTGCGCGGGATCAGACACGTTCAACCTAACCCACGAGTTCTTGGGGATGATGCTCGGCGGTCCACGTTCTAGCGTGTCGCTCACGGCGAAAGTGCTTCAGCGCGCGGGCTGCATCGATTACGTGCGAGGCCGCCTGACCGTGCTGGATCGCGACGCGCTTGAATCACTGGCGTGTGAGTGCTATTTTGAGACAAGAAATGCGATCGCCGTACTCTATGGGGCGGACGATTCGTCGCAGTTGATCGCTTCGATCTGATCTATGTTGGATTCGAACATACGTCGCCGAGTACCCCTGATTACCTTCCGGTCGGAAACCGTTCAAATTTCGACTCAGGAGTTAGCTATGATAAACCGGCGAGGTTCATTGCAAAATGAACTGCACGCCGTCAGAATAGCGATCATCGACGCCGAACGTGACATCTTGCAGTGGAACGCCCAGCGCCAGCGATCGTCTTTGGCGGGGCTGAACTGCGCGTCCCGGACGCGCCACCTTGAAGCGCGTTTGACCGCGCTACACCAGCGCCGGGCAGCCCTCATCGCGAGGATAACTGCGGGGGACGACGATTCCTTCCCCAAGGTGCCCCCTCCGGCACCGATGCAAGATAAGCCTCACCGGATCGCCTGATTGCCTGGGTGACCCCGCCAGCAGGCGGTCGCGCTTGGCGGTTGAAGGTTGTCGGCAATCGCGCCACGGTCGGCGCATGCGTATCCTGCTCCCACCGGTCCTTTCGGCCGCCATCCTGTCCGCCTCGCCTGCAGTGGCGGAAGCGCCCGACCCGGCGCGTCTGAAGGCGACCGTCGAGAAGCTGGTGAGCTTCGGCACCCGCCACACGCTTTCCTCGCCCGATGACCCCGTGCGCGGCATCGGCGCGGCGCGGCGCTGGGCGGGAGCGGAGTTGACCCACCTCGCCGATGCTTGCGGTGGCTGCATCACCGTCGCGAACATCGCCCGCACCTTCACCGGCCCGCGTGCGCCGCAAGGCGCGGAGATCGTCGATGTGCTGGGGTTCCAGCAAGGCACCGAGCCCAAGCGAGTCGTCATCGTGGGCGCGCATATCGACAGCCGCGTCACCGACGTGATGAACGCCACCGCCGATGCTCCGGGCGCCAATGACGACGGCTCGGGCGTCGCGCTGGTGCTGGAAGCGGCGCGCATCCTCTCGAAGGAGAAGTTCCGCGCCACGATCGTCTACGCGATCTTCTCCGGTGAAGAGCAGGGATTGTGGGGCAGCCAGTTGCTCGCCGAGACGGCCAAGGCGAAGAACTGGACCGTCACCGCGATGCTCAACAACGATATCGTCGGCAACACGATCGGCCAGAACGGCGCGCGCGTGGCGGATCGCGTACGGGTGTTCTCCGAAGGCTTGCGCGCCGCTGACGACCTGCCCGCGTACCTCGCGGCGCGCGGTAACGGCGGCGAAGACGATTCGCCGTCGCGCAGCCTCGCCAAAGCGGTCCGCGACATCGCAACCTCGCTACCGGGCGGCCTCGACGTGTTCGTCGACCGTCGGCCCGACCGGCTCGGACGCGGTGGCGATCATGAACCATTCCTCAAACTCGGGTACCCGGCGATCCGCTTCACGGTCGGCGCGGAGAATTGGGATCAGCAGCATCAGGATATCCGAACCGAAAACGGCGTCAGCTACGGCGACACGGTCGACAAGATGGATTTCGACTATCTCGCCAAGGTGGCCGCGATCAACGTCGCGACGATCCGCCGCCTCGCCGCCGCCCCGCCCGCGCCGAACAGCGCCACGATCACGGGCGGCGGCACCGACGACACGACCGTCGCGTGGCAAGCCGTTCCGGGCGCGACACGCTATCGCATCCATTGGCGCCGTACGGATGCACAGGACTGGCAGCGGGCGCTCGACGTGCCCGCCGCCGAGACGACGCATCTCCTGAAGAACGTGGTCGTGGATGACTGTTTCTTCGGCGTGAGCGCGGTGGGGACCGACGGTGCGGAAAGCGTGGTGACGTTCGCCGGCCAGCCCGCGCGGTAAAGGCGTCTGCTTCTCTGATCGTGCGCTTCGATCAGTCTCATTACGCGAGATCAATGGTCGTGCGGCGCAGCGCTTGCTACGGGCCCCCCATGTCCTACAAACTGCCCGCCGTCGCGACCGCTCCTTTCTGCCCGTCCGAAGTTCGTGGCGCGGTCGCGGTTCCCGCCGGCTTGCCGCTGTGGCGCAAGCTGCTCCGCGCGGCCGGGCCGGGTTTGCTCGTCGCGGTCGGCTATATGGACCCAGGCAATTGGGCGACCGATATCGCGGCGGGGTCGCGCTTCGGCTATGATCTGCTTTTCGTCGTGCTGCTCACCAGCCTCGCTGCGATCCTGTTGCAATCGCTGGCGATGCGGCTGGGCCTCGTGGCCGGGCATGATCTCGCGCGAATGGCACGCGAGCGATATTCGCGCGGCGCGACCGTGGGGCTCTGGCTGCTTGCGGAACTGGCGATCGTCGCGACCGACGTGGCGGAAGTGCTGGGCAGCGCGCTCGCCTTCAACCTGCTGCTCGGCGTGCCCCTCTGGCTCGGCGTGTTGTTGACGGCGCTGGATACGATCGTCGTGCTCGGGCTGAAAGGCAACGGCTTCCGCCAGGTGGAGGCGATCATCCTCGGGCTGGTGACGACGATCGCGGTGTGCTTCGCCGTGCAACTCGTCATCGCCGGCCCGAGCCTGTCAGGCATCCTGCATGGTGCCGTCCCCAAACTCGACGTGTTCTCCGATCCGCAGGCGATCTATCTCGCGGTCGGCATTCTCGGCGCGACGGTGATGCCGCACAACCTCTACCTGCATTCGTCGATCGTCCAGACGCGCGTGACCGCGCCCGGCGAAGCCGCGCTCAAGCAATCGCTGCGTTTCGCAACCGTCGATATCGTCGTTTCGCTGCTGCTCGCGACATTGGTCAACGGAGCGATCCTGACGCTGGCGGCGGCGACCTTCCACGACAGCGGCTATGCCAATGTCGCGGAAATCGAGGAAGCCTATCATCTGCTCGCGCCGCTGACCGGCGCGGCGGCGGCGGCGATCCTGTTCGGCATCGCGCTGTTCGCCTCCGGGCAGAGCGCGACCTTCACCGGGACGATCGCGGGCCAGGTCATCCTCGAAGGCTTCCTCGATCTCAAGATTCCCTGCTGGCAGCGCCGCATCATCACGCGCGGGCTGGCGCTGGTGCCGGCGCTTGCTGGCGTGCTGTGGCTGGGCGATCACGCGGTCGGCAAGCTGCTGGTGCTGACGCAGGTGGTGCTGTCGCTGCAACTGCCGTTCGCGATCTACCCGCTGATACGCTTCACCAGCGATCGTGGCATCATGGGCGTCCATGCCAGCGGCGCGGCTGTGCGTGTCGCCGCCTGGGGCGTGTTCGCGGTGATCGTCGCGGCCAATCTGTGGCTGATCGTGCAGATGGTGTGAACGCGTTTCGGAACATCGCCGACGCCGGGGCATTTCTCTGTGACCACAACAGGGAAACGCCCGTGACCGACCAGCCCCCGCCCCGCAATGCCGGCAAGGCCGCCATCGTCGTCGTCGCGATCGTCGTCGCGGTGATCGTCGCAGTCTTCATCGGGCTGAACGCATCGCACTACAGGTCGCTTCAGCAGCAGCAGAACGGCCAGGACGCGCCCGATTCCGCCAAGCGCGGTCCGCAGGATCTCGGCACCGAGAACCAGCAATAGCCGACATCCCCGACGCCGCAGCGTCGGGGACTGAGCGGATCAGGCGACGACGCTCGCCACCGCGTCCAGCTCGATCAGTACCGCCTCCGACAGGTCGAGATCGGCGGCCGCGAGGTTCTCGGCCAGATGCGCCACGCTCGACGTGCCGGGGATCAGCAGGATGTTCGGCGCGCGCGCCAGCAACCAGGCGAGCGCAACCTGCATCGACGTCGCGCCGAGCCGCTCCGCCACCGTCGCCAGCCCGTCCGACTGGATCGGTGTGAAGCCGCCAAGCGGGAAGAACGGCACATAGGCGATGCCCTGCGCGGCGAGCGTATCGACCAAAGCGTCGTCCTCGCGATGGACGAGGTTATACTGGTTCTGCACGCACACCACCGGCGCGATCGTCTGTGCCTCGGCAACCTGCGCGGCGGTCACGTTGCTTACACCGAGGTGTCGGATCAGCCCCTGTTCGCGCAACCGCGCGAGCGTCGAGAATTGTGGCTCGATCGAACCTTCCGAGGGGACATGTATATCGCCCATCACCCGCAAATTGACCACGTCGAGTACATCGAGCCCAAGGTTGCGCAGATTGTCGTGCACCGCCTGCGTCAGTTCGGCCGGGCTTTGCGCGGGCAGCCACGAGGCATCGTCGCCGCGCACCGCGCCGACCTTGGTGACGATCGTGAGGCCATCACGATACGGGTGAAGCGCTTCGCGGATGATCTGGTTGGTGACGTGCGGGCCGTAGAAATCGCTCGTGTCGATATGGTCGACACCCGCCTCGACGGCGGTGCGCAGCACGGCGAGCGCCGCGTCGCGATCCTTCGGCGGTCCGAATACGCCCGGCCCGGCAAGTTGCATCGCGCCATAGCCCATGCGGTTGACGGTGCGGTCGCCCAAACGGAACGTACCGGCTTTGGCAAGATCGGTCATGACACATCTCCTTGTTGGTGACGGCGATATGGACTTCGCTCGATCATCCGATAAGCCATCACAATCGGAACGGGCCGTGCGAAGGATCGAACAATGGCGACGGAACTCGACGATCTCGCGACCTTCGTCGCGATCGTGCGGGCGGGCGGCTTTCGCGATGCCGCGCGCGCGAGCGGCGGCTCGGCCTCGGGGCTGAGCGAAGCGGTCAGGCGGTTGGAAGCACGGCTCGGCGTGCGTCTGCTCCACCGCACCACGCGCAGCATCGCGCCGACCGAGGCGGGCGCGCGCCTGTTCGAGCGGCTATCGCCCGCGCTCGCCGAGGTCCGCGCCGCGCTCGACGTGGTCAACACCTTCAGGGATCGCCCCGCCGGCACGCTGCGGCTTAACGTCCCCGCCAACGTCGGGCGCACCGTGCTGCCAGCGATTCTCCCCGCCTTCCTCACCGCGTACCCGGACATCCGCGTCGAAGTGACCGTCGAAGACGGGTTCGTTGACATCCTCGCGTCGGGCGCGGACGCCGGCATCCGCTACGAGGAGCGGCTCGAACAGGATATGATCGCGGTCCCGATCGGCCCGCGCACGCAGCGCTTTCTCACCGCCGCCGCCCCCGCCTATCTCGCTGCGCGCGGCCGGCCCGGCCATCCGCAGGATCTGCTCGGACACGCCTGTTTGCGCGGGCGCTTTTCGGGCGGTGCCGGCCCGGTGTGGGAATTCGAGCGCGCCGGCGAGATCGTCCGCGTCGATCCGACCGGTCCGCTCGTCGCGCAACCGGGGCTCGCCTGCGACCTGCTCATCGAGGGCGCGATCGCCGGTCTGGGTGTCATCCATCTGTTCGAGGACTGGCTCGCGCCGCATATCGCGCGCGGTGCGCTCGAGACCGTGCTCGACGATTGGTGCGAGCCGTTCTCCGGCCCGATCCTCTATTATCCGGGCCGCCGCTACCTGCCCGCGCCGCTGCGCGCCTTCGTCGACTTCATCAAGGCGCATCCGTACGAATGAGCCTCTTCCCTTGAAACATCAGTAGGTTGCCCCATATTCAGGTAATTGTTCAACGACGGAAAGGAGGTGGTCGAATGTCTCATTGTTTCATGCCGCTCATGGCGGACCTGCTGAGCACGACTCCCGCCCGCGGGGCTGTCCGGCTCTAACGGACCAAGCCATCAGTGGCTGGCAATGGAAAGGCCGTCCCGCAAGGGGCGGCCTTTTGTCTTGGCGCCACCCCGCCCCCCCGTTGGTCCCGCCCCCCCGTTGGTCCCGCCCCTCCGTTCGTCCCGAGCGAAGTCGAGGGACCGGCCCGGCGCGCGGGTGCCTCGACTTCGCTGGACACGAACGGTTGCGGACAAGGGCTTTTCGCTCAAATGCTATCTACCAGACAGAGCACTTCACCGCGCCCAGCCCGCTTCGGCCGGCTCCAGCGCATCGAGAAACGCCTCCGCACTCGCCCGATACGCTTCCCGCACCTCCGGCTTCATCCGGTCCCAGGTGCCGTACATATTGGCCATGCGCCGGTTACGCCGGAAGCGGCCTTCGTGCCGAGCGAGAAAATCCCAGTACAAAGCATTGAACGGGCAGGCATCCGGCCCGGTCTTCTGCTTCACATCGTAACGGCACCGCCCGCAATGGTCTGACATGCGATCGACATACGCGCCGCCGCTGGCATAGGGCTTGGTCGCCATCCGTCCGCCGTCGGCATGCTGGCTCATGCCGATCACATTGGGCAGTTCGACCCATTCATAGGCATCGGCATAGACGACGAGGAACCAGTCCGCGACCTCCTGCGGCCGCACCCCCGCAAGCATCGCGAAATTGCCGAGCACCACGAGGCGCTGGATATGATGGGCATAGGCATTGTCGCGCGTGTTGCGGATTGCTTCGGCGAGGCACAGCATGTCGGTCTCCCCGGTCCAGTAGAAGCCGGGCAACGGCCGCGTCGCCGCCAATGCATTGGCATCGGCGACATCGGGCATCTCCAGCCAATAATAGCCGCGCACATATTCGCGCCAGCCGATGATCTGGCGGATGAAACCCTCCGCTGCGTTGAGCGGCACATGCCCCGCCGCATAGGCGTCCGCCGCGGCGCGCGCGACCTCGATCGGGGTGAGCAGCCCAAGGTTGAGCGCGGGGCTGAGCCAGCTATGGTACAACCAGTCCTGCCCCGTCACCATCGCGTCCTGATAGGTGCCGAAATCGGGCAGTGCGGTGCGAACGAAATGCTCGAGCGCGCGCCGCGCCTGCGCCGCCGTGACCGGCAGCGAGAAGCTTTCCAGCCGCCCGAAATGCCCGGCGAACCGCTCCGCCACCAGCGTCATCACCTCGCGGGTGATCGCGTCGGGAACGAACGCCATCGGTTCGGGATAGTTGAGCCCGCGCTTGGGTGGCACGCGGTTTTCGTTGTCGAGGTTCCACTGACCGCCCTCGGGCCGGCCGTTCGCGGTCATCAGCAACCCCGTCTTGCGGCGCATCTCGCGGTAGAAGAACTCCATCACGAGATCGTCGCGCGATTGCGCCCAGGTCTGAAATTCGAGGATGCCACAGATGAAGCGATCGTCTATCAGCAGCTCGACCGGCACGCCGGAACGCTTAGCCCAGCCCTGGATCATCGTCAGCACGCGCCATTCACCCGGCTCGACGGTGCGGATCGCGTTGGGCCGGTGCCGCTCGACCGCGCGCGCGATCTCGCCGGTGAAGCTGCCGCTGTTGGCGGGGTCGTCGAGCCGCACATAGTCGACCGCCCAGCCGGCCGCACGCAACTCCTCCGCGAAATGACGCATCGCGGAGAAGATCAGCGCGATCTTGGCCTTGTGGTGCCGCACATAGGTCGTCTCTTCAGCCACCTCCATCATCAGCAGCACCGCATCGACGCGCGCGACGCCCTGCAAGGACGCGAGATCATGCGAAAGCTGGTCGCCGAGGATCGGAATGAGGATGGTCATGCTAGCATCCAACGCGCCGGAGGCGCTGCGGATGCGTAGATGCGGGTTGTGTCGTCGCTATCCTGCTCTACACGCACGTCTTTGCAGCCGGAATCGCGGCGCGACGGGAGAGGACGAATGATGATCTGGAAGACGATCGCGGCCACAGTGGCACTGGCCGGCCTCACCTTCCCGGCGTTCGCGCAAGACGGTACACCGCGTCAGGTCTCCATCACCGTCGATGCCAGCCGCAGCGTCGGCAGCTTACCGCCGACATGGCGCTTCTTCGGCGCCGACGAGCCGAATTACGCGACGATGAAGGACGGCCGCAAATTGCTGGTCGAACTCGGCGCGCTGAAATCGGGCGATGTCTATTTCCGGGCGCACAATCTGCTGATCAGCGGGGACGGGACGCCCGCGTTCAAATGGGGCAGCACCAACGCCTATACCGAGGACAAGGCGGGCAAGCCGGTTTACGACTGGACGATCGTCGACGGCATCATCGACACGTACCGCGCGCAAGGCATCCACCCCTATCTTCAGATCGGCTTCATGCCGGAGGCCCTGTCGAGCGCGCCGACGGGCGTGCCGTACCGGCACGCCTGGCAGCCTGGCGTCGATTACGGAAAGATCGCGACTGGATGGAGCTATCCACCGAAGGACTACGCGAAATGGGGTGAACTGGTCTATCAATGGACCCGCCATAACGTCGAACGGTATGGCCGCGCTGAAGTCGAGCGCTGGTTTTTCGAAGTCTGGAATGAACCCAATCTCGGCTTCTACTGGCGCGGCAGCCCGCAAGATTTCTACAAGATGCACGATTACGCCATCGCCGGAGTACGCCGCGCCTTGCCGACCGCGCGCGTCGGCGGCCCGGACGTGGCGGGCGCGGGCGGCGCTTTCATGGACGGTTTCCTTCAGCACGTCACCACGGGCAGGAACTATGCGACCGGCCGGATCGGCACTCCGACCGACTTCCTTTCGTTCCACGCCAAGGGCAAGCCCACCATCGTCGACGGGCACGTCCGGATGGGCATCGCCACGCACCTGATGGCGGCTGATGGGGGCTTCACCAAAGTCCTCTCCGTCCCGACCCTCGCCGGCAAGCCCGTCGTCATCGGCGAGAGCGATCCCGAAGGCTGCGCCGCCTGCCCCGGCCCGGAGAATGCCTATCGCAACGGCACGATGTATTCGAGCTATACCGCCGCCAGTTTCGCGCGGATCTGGGAACTCGCCGCCAAGCGCAAGGTCAACCTGGCAGGCATCATATCCTGGTCGTTCGAATTCGAGGGCCAGCCGTGGTTCGCGGGCTATCGCCAGCTTGCCACCAACGGCGTCGATTTGCCCGTGCTCAACGTCTTCCGCCTGTTCGCGAAGCTCGGCGAGACGCGGCTCGCCAGCACCAGCAGCGCGCAAATCCCGCTTGAGGCCGTGATGGCGAACGGCGTTCGGGGGACGCCGGACGTCGGCACTCTCGCCACCCGCGCCGCCGACGGCAAGCTCGCGGTGCTGGTCTGGCACTATCACGACGACGATGTCGCCGGCGCCGACGCGCAGGTCCGCATCAGCCTGACCGGCCTGCGCCGCGCAGCCGCGTCGGCGACGGTGTGGCGCGTCGACCCCACCCACGCGAACGCCTTCGCGGCATGGCGCGCGATGGGTTCGCCGCAGTCGCCCGACGCGGCGCAATACGCCGCGCTGGAAGCCGCGTCACGGATGCACCCCGAAATGGTTGACGTCATCCCCGGCGCAGCCGGCGCGGCGACGCTCGACCTGCGGCTCGCGCGGCAGGGCGTCGCGTTGGTTCTGCTCGACGGCGCGCGCTGAAATCGAGAATTGGCAAGCCGTGCGGCTTGGGTTAGATGCAGCGGCGAAGCCCGTGATCGGGCTTCGATGATCGCGCCGGTGCCCCGCGAGGGGCTTGAATGGGAATGCGGTGCGGGGTTCTCCCCAAATCCGCGGCTGTCCCTGCAACTGTGAGCGGTGAGCGAGGGCATCATGCTCCTTCGGGAGCGGCCACTGGACCGGCGCATCCGCTGATGTGCCCTCTGGGAAGGCGATGCCGCAGCGTTGACCCGCGAGCCAGGAGACCTGCCGGCGATATGGTCGCTCTTGCTTCGGTCCAGGGGATGGCCGCGGCACGGTTCTCCGTCTGAGCGACGAGCCTGTGCGGCTGGGGCTGCACCGGTGCGTGGCACGGGCGGCATTCGGCGCCCGTCCGTCGTCGCGTGCCGAACGAAGTGTTGCCCCGCCCGGTCGTTGCTTGCGCCGCGGGGAAGAGCATGTCCGATCTGTCCAAGGTGCCCGTCACCATCGTCACCGGCTTTCTGGGCGCCGGCAAGACGACGCTCATCAGCCATCTAATCCGCCAAGCGGGGGGGCGCCGGCTGGCGGTCGTCGTCAACGAATTCGGTACTCTTGGCGTCGATGGCGACATTCTGAAGGGTTGCGCGATCCCCGACTGCCCGGCCGAGAATATCGTCGAACTGGCCAACGGCTGCATCTGCTGCACCGTCGCGGACGATTTCATCCCCACCGTGGAGATGTTGCTCGCGCTCGATCCACGCCCGGATCACATCCTCATCGAGACATCGGGCCTCGCGCTGCCGAAGCCGCTGCTGAAAGCCTTCGATTGGCCCGCGATCCGTTCGCGGATCACCGTGGACGGCGTGATCGCGCTGGCCGACGCCGAGGCGGTCGCGGCCGGGCGCTTCGCCCCCGACGTGACCGCGCTCGACGCGCAACGTGCCGCCGACCCGAGCATCGACCATGAGACGCCGCTGTCCGAGGTATTCGAGGACCAGCTCGGCTGCGCCGACCTGGTGCTGCTGACCAAGTGCGATCTCGCCGGTGCCGAAGGTATCGCCACCGCGCGCGCGGTGATCGCCGCTGAGACACGCAAGCCGCTGCCGGTCATCGAACTGGTCGATGGCGTGGTCGATCCGCGCGTCGTGCTCGGTCTCGGTGCGGCGGCGGAGGACGATATCGCGGCGCGGCCCTCGCATCATGACGGCGAGGAGGAACACGAGCATGATGATTTCGACAGCATCGTCATCGAACAGGGCGATATTGTCGCGCCTGATGACCTGGCCGGACGCATCGAGGCGATCGGGGCGAGCGGCGACGTTCTGCGCGTGAAGGGCTATGCCGCCGTCGCGGGCAAGCCGATGCGGCTTCTGGTGCAGGCGGTCGGCGCGCGGGTACGCACCCACTACGACCGGCCCTGGGGCGTCGACGAGCCGCGCCTGACCCGTCTGGTCGTGATCGCGGAGCGCGACCGGCTCGATCCGGCGGCGATCCGGGCCGCTCTGACCGCTTGATCCGGCGATGCACGTCATCTTTCGCGAAACGCATGGGCTGGAAGAGACCGCCGCCCCGCGCGATCTGTGGCAGGATGCCGCCGATCTCGTGGTGCTGTCGTTCTCGGACAGCGATCTCGGCGCGTTTGCGGCCGGATGGCGCGCGACGGTGGCTGAGGCCGCTGACCGCGGCATGCCGAGCCTGCGGCTCGCGAACCTCGCCGAGCTGACGCACCCCCTGTCGGTCGATACCTATGTCGATCGGACGCTCGGGCCCGCGAAAGGCATATTGATCCGGCTGATCGGTGGCGCGGCCTATTGGTCTTATGGATTGCAGCAGATCGAGATGCTGGCCCGCCGGAACGGCATCGCACTGGCCGTGGTGCCGGCGGACGGGCGAGCGGATGCCCGGCTCGACGCCGCATCCACCCTGCCGATCCAGACATTGCGCAGGCTCGCGCAGCTTTGCGATATCGGTGGCGCAGCGGCGGCGCGGGCGGCGTTGGCCCAGTTCGCGTCGGCGGCGGGTTTGCACGTTCGGCCTGGAGAGGGCGTGGGCGCCATTGGGCCGGTCGGCGGCTGGCGGCCCGACCCGGGAGTCGCCTGCGCCGCCGCCTTCGCGATGACGGCATGGCGGCCGCGTATCCTCATCGTTTTTTACCGGTCATATCTGACCGCCGCCGATCTCGACCCGGTCGCGGCGTTACATGCGGCGTTCACCGCGCGCGGGTATGATGTGCTGGGGATGTTCGCGCCGTCGTTGAAGGACGATGCGGCGCGTGGCTGGCTACGCCGCTGGGTCGCCACGTTGGCGCCAGCCGCGATCGTCAACGCGACGGCGTTTTCCGCCCGCGACGAGAACGGGGCGACGCCGCTGGACGTCGCAGGCGTCCCGGTCTTCCAGATCGCGCTCGCCACATCCGGCCGAGCGGCTTGGATGGAAGCTCCGCGTGGCCTCTCGCCCGCCGATCTGGCGATGCACGTGGTGCTGCCCGAGGTCGATGGGCGCGTGTTCGCGGGCGTCGCGAGCTTCAAGGACGACGCGGCGCGCGACCCCGAGCTTCAATATACCCGCCGCGAACACCGCGCCGATCCGGCGCGGATCGATGCCATCGCCGCGCGCGTCCACGGCTGGGTCAGCCTCGCGGCAAAGCAAGCCGCCGAACGCCACCTCGGCATCATCCTGTCGACCTATCCCGGCAAGGCGCATCAGATGGCGCACGCGGTGGGACTGGACGCGATCGCCTCAGTCGAGGCGATGCTGCACGATCTGACGGAGGCGGGCTATGCGACACCTCCCGCTGCCGACCTCGCCCAAGCGCTGCGATCGCGATGGCTCGAATGGCCGATCGCCGACTATCGCGTCGCGCTCACGCGCTTGCCGGCGGTGTTGCAGGCCGATCTCGCGTCCGCATGGGGGGCGCCCGAGGACGATCCCGCCATCGTGGACGAAGCGTTCCGGTTCGCCGCCATCGCCATAGGCGACAGCATCGTCGCGCTTCAGCCCGAACGCGGCCGCCCGGCGGCGCGGACAGAGGACTATCACGATCTCTCGCGGTGTCCGCGCCACGGCTTTGTCGCTTTCTATCTGTGGCTGCGCGAGCGCGGCATGGACGCGTTGATTCATGTCGGCGCCCACGGCACGCTGGAATGGCTGCCGGGCAAGGCGGTCGCGCTGTCGGACGTGTGCTGGCCCGAGGCGCTCACGGGTGCGACCCCGGTCGTCTACCCATTCATCGTCAACGATCCCGGTGAGGCGGCACAAGCCAAACGGCGGATCGGCGCGGTGACGGTCGGTCATGTGCCCCCGCCTCTCGAGCGCGCCGGCGGCGGCGCGGGACTGGGGCGGCTGGAGGCGTTGCTCGATGAGTTCTCGAGCGCCGACGGCCTCGATCCGCCGCGCCGCGCCCGTCTGCGGGCCGACATCCGCGACGAGGCCAAGGCACTCGGGCTGGAAAGCGCGCTCGGTCTGACGGGGGTGCGGTCCGATGCGGAGGCGATCACCCGCATCGACACCTTCGTCTGCGACGTCAAGGATAGCCAGTTCAGCGATGGCCTTCACGTGTTCGGACGCGGCGAGCATGGCGCGGCGGAACGCGCCGGCTTACTCGGCGCGCTGGATGGGCGGCGGGTGCCGCCAGGTCCAGCTGGGTCGCCGTGGCGCGGGCGGCGCGATGTGCTGCCGACGGGGCGGAACCTCTATACGACCGATCCGCGCGCGGTGCCGTCGCGTTCGGCGCACGCGCAAGGCGTGCGGCTCGCCGACGAGTTGATCCGCCGCCATTTGCAGGATCATGGCGAATATCCGAAGGGGCTGGTCGTCGATCTCTGGGGTTCGGCGACGATGCGCACGGCGGGCGAAGAGTTCGCGATGGCGCTCCATCTGCTCGGCGCGGAACCGGTGTGGGACATGGGATCGGAGCGTGTGACCGGGGTCGAGATCCTCCCGCTCGCCATGCTCGACCGCCCCCGTATCGACGTGACGTTGCGTGTGTCGGGACTGTTCCGCGATGCCTTCTCGCCATTATGCGCGATGTTCGGACAAGCCGTCCGGGCGATCGCGGCCCGCGACGAACCGGGCGAGAGAAATCCCTTCATCGGCGCGACCGTCGGCCCCCGCGTCTACGGCCCCGCGCCGGGGCGCTACGGCGTCGGGATCGACGAGACCGCGGACATCTACACGTCCGAAGCACGCCGGAGCGCGGGCGAGGCCTGGCTCGCCGCATCGTCACATGCTCTCGACGATCACGGGGGGCGGGCCGATCCGACCGGCCTGCGCCAGCGTATCGCCGCCGCCGACACGTTCGTTCATGTCCAGGATCTGCCCGAGACCGACCTGCTGCTCGCGGCCGATTACGCCGCGCACGAGGCCGGGTTCGCGGCGGCGCAGGCGGCGATCGGTGGCAACGCCGCATTGTATCATCTGGACGCGACCGTGCCCGATCGTCCGCGTGCCCGGCCACTCACCGAGGAGATCGCCCGCGTGGTCCGCGCCCGCGCCGCGCACGCCGGCTGGATAGCCGGCATGATGCGCCACGGTTTCCGCGGCGCAGCGGAAATCGCGGCCACGCTCGATCATCTTGGTGCGTTCGCGCATCTCGCCGGCGTGGTCGCGCCCGAATCGCTCGATCTCTATTATGACGCGACGCTGGCGCGAGATGATGTCCGCGCGTTCATGGCAACGGCCAACCCCGCCGCGCTGGCCGCGATGGAGGCCCGCTTCGCGGCGCTGCTTGCGGCAGGCTTATGGTCGACGCAGCGCAATTCGATCCTCGCGGCGCTGGATGGCGCGGCATGATCCGCGGCTGGTGCCCGACCGCGTGGCGACCGATGGCGGCGGGCGACGGCCTGCTGGTGCGCGTGCGCCCGCGCCTCGGACGGCTGACGCGCGAGCAGATGCTCGGCGTGTGTGACGCCGCGCTCGCGTGGGGGAGCGGTCTGATCGACATGACCAACCGCGCCAATCTGCAAATTCGCGGCGTCGCCGAGAGTAACTGGGAGCCGCTCGTCGCCGCGCTGGTGGCGCTTGGCCTGGTCGATCCCGATCCCGAATTGGAAGCGCGCCGCGCCATCCTGGTGGCACCGCAGTGGGCGGTGGGCGACGATACCCATCGCATCGCCTCCGAACTCGAGCACCGGCTGGCTTGGCTTCCCGATCTGCCCGGCAAGGTCGGCTTCGCGATCGACGCGGGCGAGGCGCCGGTACTGCGCGACGACCCCGCCGATTTCCGGGTCGAGCGCGGCGCGAGCGGCGGCCTGATCCTGCGCGCGGACGGGCGCGACAGCGGGGCGGCGCTGGTGCCCGGTAGCGAGGTCGATGCGCTGATCGCTTTTGCCGAATGGTTCGTGGCGAGCGGTGGCCGCGATGCGGGGCGGATGGCGCGACACCACGCGCCGCTCCCGCGCTGGGCGGCCGGGGCCGAACACCCTGCCCCGCCGATGGCGCAGCCGATCACGCGGCGCCTCCCGGTCGAAGCGGCGCAGGGCCTGCCGTTCGGACGGATTGATGCCGAAACGCTGCGTAAGTCCGACGCCGAAGCGATGCGCACGACGCCGTGGCGGATCGTCATCTTCGAAGGCGTCACGCATGCAACCGCGACGGGCGTACGCCTCGATGCCGATGCCTGTGTCGGCGCCCCCGCCTGTCCGCAGGCCAGCGTCGAAACACGCGCGCTCGCGATACGGCTCGCGCCGCTGATCGATGGCCGGCTTCACGTCTCGGGATGTGCGAAAGGATGTGCCCGCGCTGCGCCGGCGGACGTGGTCCTGACCGGACGGGACGGCCGCTACGACCTGGCGTTCGCCGCGCGCGCCGGGTCGGTGCCGACAATACCGGGGCTCGATGCGGCCCAACTTCTCACCTATTTCGGAACCGCCTGATGCCGCACGTTTATGAGACCGATGGCGCGGCGATCTACCGCCGGTCCTTCGCCACCATCCGCGCCGAAGCAGCGCTTGCACGCTTCGGCGTGGAGGAGGAGCCGGTCGCCGTCCGCATGATCCACGCCGCCGGTTTGGTGGGTCTCGCGGAGCACATCCGCTTCTCGCCAGGCTTTGCGCTTGCCGCGCGCGCCGCGCTTGAACGCGGAGCCCCCATATTGTGCGACGCGCGCATGGTGAGCGAGGGGATCACCCGCGCCCGCCTGCCCGCCGACAATCCGGTGATCTGCACGCTCCACGCCCCGGAAACGCGGGACCGGGCGCGCGCGATGAACAACACGCGCTCAGCCGCCGCGCTGGAACTCTGGCGCCCGCATCTCGCCGGCGCGCTGGTCGCGATCGGCAACGCACCGACGGCGCTGTTTCACCTGCTCGATATGCTGGAAGATCCGGCATGTCCGCGTCCCGCCGCGATCGTCGGTTGCCCGGTCGGCTTCATCGGCGCGGCCGAGTCCAAGGCGGGGCTCTGGGCCGAACAACCCGCTCCGTGCGTGATCGTCGATGGGCGGATGGGTGGCAGCGCGATCACCGTCGCGGCGATCAACGCACTGGCGAGCCGGGTCGAATGACGCCCGGCACCGTCCACGGCGTCGGCCTCGGCCCCGGCGCGCAGGATCTGATGAGCGTGCGCGCCGACCGGCTGGTGCGCGGCGCGCGCAACATCGCCTTCTTCCGCAAGCCCGGCCGGTTCGGGCAGGCGCGGCGGATCGTCGAGGGGATGCTCCGCGCCGACGCGAGTGAATTCGCGATGGAATATCCCGTCACCACCGAGATCGCCACCATCGACCCGCGTTATGCCGCGCAGCTCGCCGGCTTCTACGCCGATTGCGCGCGCCACCTCGTCGCGCTCGCGAGCGGCGGCGAGGACGTGGTGGTGCTGTGCGAGGGCGATCCGTTCTTCTACGGATCGTTCATGCATCTGCACAGCCGGCTGACCGGGCTCGTGCCGGTACAGGTGGTGCCGGGGATGACTGGCATGTCGGGCGCGTGGACCGCTACCGACACGCCGATCACCTGGGGCGACGACGTGCTGACCGTGCTGACCGCGACCTTGCCCGAGGCTGACCTGGTGCGCCGCATCCGCGATACCGATGCGCTAGTGGTGATGAAGATCGGCCGCCACCTCGACAAGCTGCGCCGCGCCGTCGCCGCCGCCGGTCGCGACGAGGCGGCATGGCTGGTCGAACATGCCGCAATGCCCGACCAGCGCGTCACCCGCCTCGCCGATGCGGACAGCGTCGCGCCCTATTTCTCGATACTGCTCATCCACGGGCAAGGGCGGCGGCCGTGAGCGGATGGCTCGCCATCGCCGGGCTCGGTCCCGGCGCCGCCGCGCAGGTCACCCCCGAAGTGACCGCCGCGCTGGCCGACGCGACCGACGTGATCGGCTACATCCCCTATGTCGCGCGCGTGGCGCCCCGCCCCGGGCTGACGCTGCATCCTTCGGACAACCGCGTCGAACGCGATCGTGCCCGCCATGCGCTCGATCTGGCGACGGCGGGTCACAAGGTGGTGGTGGTGTCGTCGGGCGATCCCGGCGTGTTCGCGATGGCGGCGGCGGTGTTCGAAAGCGTCGAACATGGCCCGCCCGCATGGCGCGCGCTCGACATCCGCGTGCTGCCCGGCATCTCGGCGATGTTCGCGGCGGCCGCGCGCGCAGGCGCACCGCTCGGACATGATTTCTGCGCGATCAACCTGTCGGACAATCTCAAGCCGCAAGCGGTGATCGACCGGCGCATCCGGCTCGCGGCCGAAGCGGACTTCGTGATCGCCTGCTACAATCCGCGCTCCAAGGCGCGCCCGGACGGGCTGACGGCAGCGTTCGCAATCGTGCGAGAGGTCTGCGCGGACGATCGCCCGGTGCTGTTCGCCCGCGCGGTTTCGACGCCCGAGGAACATCTGCGGATCGTGCCGCTCCCCGAGGCTCGCGCCGAGATGGCGGACATGCGGACCGTCGTCATCATCGGCTCGAGCCAGACGCGCGTGATCGCGGGAACCCGCTTCCTCTACACGCCAAGGTCGGCGGTATGATCGATCCAGCGCAGCACGGCGGCTACGGTATCGACCTCGGTTCGCGGCGGCAGACGCGGTCGGTCGATCATCAGCACGGGCAGGCCCAATGCGCGCGCGGCGATCAGCTTGGCCTCGGCGCCGCGCCCCCCCGCGTTCTTGCTGACGACCAGATCGATCTCGTGCGCGCGCATCAGGGCGATGTCGGCATCGACGGTGAAGGGTCCACGATCGACGGCGACATGATGATGCGCCAAGCCGGGCGCTTCCCGCGGGGCATCGACGAAGCGCAGCAGATAGTGATGCTGCGGCTGCGCGGCGAAGGCATCGACATGCATCCTTCCCAGCGCGAGCATCACGCGGCGCGCCGGCCCAGCAAGGGCGGCGACGGCGCCGGGGATGTCGGCGACGTGGTACCAGCGATCGCCGGGCTGCGGGGTCCAGGCGGGGCGCGTGAGTGCGAGATGCGCGACGCCAGTCCGCGCGGCGGCGGCGGCGGCGTTCGCGCTCATCCGGGCGGCGAACGGGTGCGTCGCGTCCACCAGATGCGTGACACCGGCACCGCTCAGATACGCCGCGAGACCAGCAACCCCGCCGAAACCGCCGATCCGCACCGCGACCGGCTGCGGCTTCGGATTCGCGACACGGCCCGCGTAGCTGAGCGTGGCGGTGAGCTCACGCGCCGCCAGCGCGGCCGCAAGCGCGCTCGCTTCGGTGGTGCCGCCGAGGATCAGGATGTTCCGCATGGCTGAAGCTACTGAAAATCCATGGTTGACGATCGTCGGATTGGGCGAGGATGGACCAGCGGGCCTCTCCGCCGCAAGCCGTGAGGCGATCGCGCGCGCGGAGTGGGTGACGGGCGCGGCGCGTCACCTCGCGCTGCTGGGCGATTTGACCGTCGCCGCGACACCGTGGCCGGTACCCTTCGCCGACGGCATCGCACCGCTGCTCGCACGGCGCGGTCGCCGGGTGGTGATGCTGGTCTCGGGCGATCCGTTCTGGTTCGGCGCCGGAACGGTGGTGACACGCCATCTCGCGGCGGACGAATGGATCGCCCACCCCGCCCCCTCCACCTTCACGCTTGCCGCCGCGCGCTTGGGGTGGGCGATCGAGGAGACCGCCTGCCTCGGGCTTCATGCCGCACCTTCCGAGCGCCTGCGCGCTCACCTGGCTCCGGGCATGCGCGCGATCGTGCTGGTCCGGGACGGTGCTGCGGTCGCGACGCTGGCGCGCTATCTGGTCGCGTGCGGGTTCGGCGAGAGCGCGATGTGGGTGTTGGAGGCGCTCGGCGGCCCACGCGAGCGCGTTCGCCGGACGCAGGCGGAGGGGTATGATTTCGCGGATGTTCTCCACCCGGTCGCGGTCACGATCGAGGCGGCCGGGCGCGGTCCGGTCTTACCCGCGACATCCGGGCGGCCGGACGACTGGTTCGCGCATGACGGACAGATCACCAAGCGCCCGGTGCGCGCGCTAACGCTATCCGCGCTCGCACCGCGCCCTGGCGAGACGCTGTGGGACATTGGCGCCGGATCGGGATCAATCGCAATCGAATGGCTGCTTGCGCATCCCGCCAATCACGCAGCCGCGTTCGAGGCCGATCCCGCCCGAGCGACACGCGCGCGCGACAATGCGAACGCGCTCGGCGTCGATCGCCTGCGCGTGGTCGTGGGACGCGCGCCCGACATCCTCGCTGGCGAGCGCCCGCCCGATGCGGTCTTCATTGGCGGAGGGCTGTCGGACAGCATGGTGGAGTGGCTCTGCAAGGCTGTGCCGCGTGGCACCCGGATCGTCGCGAATGCCGTGACGCTCGAATCCGAGGCGGTTCTGGCGCGCTGGCATCTCAAGAAGGGTGGCGAACTGATGCGGATCGAAGTCGCCGATGCCGCACCGATCGGCACGCGGCGTGGCTGGCGGTCGCACTATCCGATCGTGCAGTGGAGCGTGACGCTGTGATCGTCGCAGGGTTTGGCCATCGCGCGGGCGCCGAAGCATCGTCCTTGAGCGCGGCGTTAGCGCTCGCGCAGGCGGGTGGACGGCCCGTCACCGCCCTCGCCGCACCGGCGGACAAGACAGCGCTACTGGCGCCCCTCGCCCGGGCATTGGCACTGCCGCTGATCGCGGTGACACCCGAAGCCTTGCGCTCGGCCGATACGGCGACCCGGTCGGCCTTCAGCCTCATCGCACGTGGCATCGGCAGCGTCGCGGAGGCCGCCGCGCTCGCCGCCGCAGGGCCGCGCGCGCTGCTCATCACGCGGCGCCACATCTCCCCGGATCGCATGGCGACCTGCGCCATAGCCGAAGGATCTTTCGCATGACCGTGCATTTCATCGGCGCCGGCCCAGGCGCGCCCGATTTGTTGACGCTGCGGGGCCGCGACCGGATCGCGGCATCCCCCGTCTGCCTCTATGCGGGATCGCTGGTGCCTTCCGCGCTTCTGGACCATTGCCCGCCGGGCGCGCGGATCGTCAACACTGCGCCCTTGTCGCTCGACGCGATCATCGCCGAAATCGCGGACGCGCATACGCGGGGGCAGGACGTGGCGCGGCTCCATTCGGGCGACCTTTCGATCTGGTCCGCGATGGGCGAGCAGCTTCGCCGGCTGCGCGCGCTCGACATACCGTTCACCATCACCCCCGGCGTCCCCGCCTTCGCCGCGGCGGCCGCCGCACTGGAGAGCGAACTGACGCTGCCCGGCCTCACGCAGTCGGTCGTGCTTACCCGCACGCCGGGCCGCGCGAGCACGATGCCGCCGGCGGAGACCCTGGCGGCTTTCGCCGCCACCGGCGCTACGTTGGCGATCCATTTGTCGATCCACGCGCTCGACAGCGTAATCGCCGAACTGACGCCCCGCTACGGGCCCGATTGCCCGGTCGCGATCGTCTGGCGGGCAAGCTGGCCCGACGCGCGGATCGTGCGCGGCACCTTGTCCACGATTGCGCAGGCGGCGGCGGGCGGCCCTGAGCGAACCGCGTTGATTCTCGTCGGTCCGGTCCTCGCCGCCGCCGATTTCATCGAGAGCAGCCTGTACGCGCCGGAATATGACCGCCGCTTCCGGCCGCGGACCGCCGCGTCTGCTTTCGCGGCGACCGGCGAATGACGCCCGGTTTGATGATCGCCGCGCCTGCATCCGGCGCAGGCAAGACCACGGTGATGCTCGGTCTGCTGCGGGCGCTGCGCGAGGACGGGCTGGCGGTTCAGCCGTTCAAGAGCGGTCCCGATTATATCGACCCGGCCTTCCACCGCGCGGCGAGCGGACGGCAATCGTTCAATCTCGATAGCTGGGCGATGCCGCGTGCGATGCTGAGCAGCCTCACCGCGCAGGCGGAGGGCGTGGATCTTGTCCTCGCCGAAGGATCGATGGGGCTGTTCGACGGCGTCGCCGAGCCAGGCGCCACCGGTAACGGCGCGACTGCGGATATCGCGAAGCGGATGGGTTGGCCGGTGGTGCTTGTCGTTGACGTATCGGGGCAAGCGCAATCCGCCGCCGCCACCGCCCTGGGCTTCGCACGCTACGATCCAGATCTCACGGTCGCGGGCGTGATCCTCAACCGGGTGGCGAGTCCGCGCCACGAACGGCTCGCGCGCGGCGGGATGGCGGCTGTCGGTATCCGCATATTCGGCGCGCTGCCCCGGCGCGGCGATCTCAAGCTGCCCGAACGGCATCTCGGACTCGTACAGGCGGCCGAACACCCCGATCTCGACGCGCGCATCGCCGACTATGCGGCGTTCCTGCGCGCCCATGTCGATCTCGCTGCGCTGCGCGATGCCGCCGCAGCCGCACAGCGCGATCCGGTCGGGCGGTGGCGGTTCGCGCCGCCCGCGCAGCGTATCGCCCTGGCGCGGGATGCGGCATTCTCCTTCACATACCCGCATATGCTCGACGCGTGGCGTAGCGCCGGTGCGGAGATTCTGCCGTTCTCGCCGCTCGCCGACGAGCCGCCCGATGCGACCGCCGACTTCGTCTGGCTGCCCGGGGGCTATCCCGAGCTTCACGCCGCGCGGTTGGCGGCGGCGGACACGTTCCGGGCCGGCCTCGCCGAACATGCCCGAACCCGCCCCGTCCACGGCGAATGCGGCGGCTACATGGCGCTGGGAGAGGGCCTGATCGACGCCAACGGCACACGGCACCGCATGACGGGACTGCTCGGCCTCGTCACCAGTTACGCGCAGCGGCGTATGCACCTGGGCTATCGCCGCGCCACCCTGCTGGCGCCGATAGCCGGTCTCGCCCGAGGCGCCGCTCTGCGGGGCCATGAATTTCACTACTCGACGATCCTCGAACAGCCGGACCCGCCGCTCGCGTCCGTGAGCGATGCGGACGGTAACAGGGTCGCGGAGAGCGGATCGTATCGCGGACAGGTATCGGGCACGTTCTTCCACCTGATCGCGCCGGCCGAAGACCGATGATCGACCTGCACCTGATCGGCATCGGCACCGGCAACCCCGATCACCTCACCCGCGAGGCCGAGGCGGCGATGAACGCGGCCGATCTGATTCTGCTGCCGCGCAAGGACGACGCCAAATCCGACCTGATCGACTTGCGGCGCGCGCTATGCGCCAAAGTGCTCACCAAGCCGGTGCGCGTCGTCGCGTTCGATCTTCCCGTCCGCGCGCGGGATGGCGACTATCTCGCCGCCGTCGGCGACTGGCACGATGCGATCGCCGCGGCGTGGGCGACGCAGATGGCAATGCACCTGCCGAACGGCGGTCGGCTGGCGCTGCTCGTCTGGGGCGACCCTTCGCTGTACGACAGCACGCTGCGCATCGCGGACCGGTTGCGGACGAACGGGATGGCGGTGCGGGTCCATGTCGTGCCAGGCATCACCAGCCTGCAGGCGCTCACCGGCGCGCATGCGATCCCGCTCAACACGCTCGGCGCGCCGGTTCTCATCACGACCGGGCGGCGGCTGCGTGACGGCGGCTGGCCGGACGGCGTCGATAGCGTCGCGGTCATGCTGGATGGGGCGTGTGCCTTCACCGCGCTCGTGTCCGACGGCCTGACGATCTGGTGGGGCGCGTACCTCGGCATGCAGCAACAGGCGCTGATCGCGGGTCCGCTGGCGGAGGCCGCGCCGCAGATCGTGAACCGCCGTGCCGCGCTGCGGGCCGAGCACGGCTGGATCATGGACACCTATCTGCTTCGCCGTACGCGCGCCTTCGCATGACCGGACCCGCTTCCTCGCACACCTCGACGAGTTGTTCCGTCGCGGCGCGATGAACGACGCGGCTTGCGTGGCGCTGGTCGCTTCAGTACCAGACGGACGAGGCGAGCGATCGCAGGGTCGCTCGCGTCATGATCGCGCTGGTGCCCCGTGAGGGGCTTAAAAGGGAACGCGGTACGGGATTTCGTCCCAAGGCCGAGGCTGTCCCTGCAACTGTAAGCGGCGAGCGCGATGCACATCGCTTCCATCCACTTGGGCGGAAGCAACCACTGGGTCGAACGCGTATGCGCGAGGCCTGGGAAGGTCGTGCATCGTAGCGTTGACCCGTGAGCCAGGAGACCTGCCAGCGTGGGTCGCTCTTGCTTCGGCCCAGGGGGTGGCTGCGGCACGGTGAACTCCGTTCGAGCGACGAAGGTGCGGGGGGCCGCACGGGCAGGCGTGACGGTCGCGATGGCGTCCGGCCGGCGCGGCTGCCGCCGTTCGCGCGGGAAGGCCCACCGGTTCGTCCGACGCCGGGGGACCGTAATGAATGCGAAATCTCATGACTTTTGCGGCGGGGGCCATCACGGTCGTCGCCACGACGGCGGGCGCGCAGACGCCTGCCACCCGCGACGACGCGGATAGCATCCTGGTAGTGGGCGAGCGTCAGCGTTCGAGCCTGACCACGCCGAACACGACCGGCAGCCGGCTCGGCCTCACCGCACTGGAAACGCCCGCCACGCTCTCGACGATCGCGGGCGATCTGATCCGCGCGCGCGGCGACATGTCGGTGGTCGAGGCGGTGAGCCGAGCTCCGGGTATCAGCAACGTCGGCAATCTCGGCAACGGCGGCACCGCGCTCGCGGCGCGCGGGTTCGGCGGCCAAGGTTCGGTGCTGCACCTGATCGATGGCGTTCGGCTGTTTCCGGTCGCCGGCACGATCACCTTCCCCACCGATCCGTGGATGGTGCAGCGGATCGACGTCCTGAATGGCCCGGCGTCCGTACTTTACGGCCAGGGTGCGCTCGGCGGCGCCGTCAATGTCGTCATGCGCAAGCCGGATACCAAGCGCACCGCCGTGGAGGGCGAAATCGGCTATGGATCACAGAACAGTTTCCATCTCGCCGCCGGCATGGGTGGGCCGCTGAACGACCGGCTCTCCTACCGCGTCGATGGCAGCTATCGGCGTTCGGATGGTTATGTCGATCGCGGGCAGTCAAGCGGCTACGCGCTATCGGGCACCTTGCGCTGGGCACCGGCCGACGCGATCGTCGTCACCGCGCGCGGCGATTATGGCGATCAGCGGCCGATGCGCTATTTCGGCACGCCGCTCATCGACGGCCACCTCGATCCCGCGATCCGCGAGCGCAACTACAATACGCGCGATGGCCACACGCACTATCGGGACAGCCGCACCAGCGTACAGGTCGATTGGACGCCGAGCGGCGCGCTGTCCTTCAGCAACCAGGCATACCGGCTAACGAGCAAGCGGTTCTGGCTCAATCTGGAAAGCTATTGTTGGATCGCCGCCGACGGCTTCTGCCCGAATGGCCTCAACGAAGACCCTGCCCCACCCGGGCAGATCTATCGCACCGGCATGACCGGCATCGTCCACGACCAGACGCAATGGGGCGATCAGGGCAGCGCGACGTGGCGGACCACGCTGGCTGACAGCATCGGCAACGATTTCGTCGTCGGGTTCGACGCGAACCTCATCAAGATGCGCTATTCGCACAATTTCGGTTCGGACCCACAGATATCGGTGGTGGACCCGATCGCGTTCGATCCCGGATCGATCGTCGATACGCAAGGTATCGCGCCGCGCTATCGTACACGCACCAGCGAAGTTTCGATCTTCGCGGAGGATCGGCTCAAGGTCGGCGATCATGTCTCGGTCATCGGCGGCGTCCGCCATGAACGGGACCGCGTCGAGCGCTGGACGATCGCGCCATCGGGCGCCGAGAGTTTCGCGCTCGACAAGACGCTATCCAATACCACCTGGCGGGTCGGCGGCGTGTACCAGCCCACCAAACCCCTCTCGCTCTATGCCCAATATGCCACCGGCGTGGACCCGCTGGGTACGCTAACCACCTATTCGACCGGGCAGGTTCAGTTCAGCAACGCCACCGGCGATCAGGTCGAGATCGGCGCCAAGGCCGTGTTCCTCGGCGGTCGCGGCAGCGCGACCCTCGCCGCCTATCGGATCGTCAAGAAGGGTCTGCTGTCGCAACGCACACCCGCCAGCCCGGTCGAACAGATCGGCCAAAGATCGGCCAAGGGGATCGAGGCGGCGGTATCGCTCGATCTTCCGCACGGCTTCGGGTTGGACGCGAACGGCAGCATTCTCGACGCGCGGTTCGACGATTTCCTCTCGGGCGGCGTCAATTTCGCCGGCAACACGCCGCCCGACATACCTGAACGGATGGCGAACCTGTGGTTGCGCTGGGATGCGACCCGCCGACTGCAAGCGCGCGCGGGGCTACGCTATGTCGGGCGCCGATTTTCGGACAATGCCAATCGTTTCCGACTGCCGGGTTACGCGACAGTCGACGCCACGCTGTCTCATGCGCTGACGCGCTTGGTCGCGGTCGATATCCATGTCTACAACCTGTTCGGCACGGATTATGCGACCAACGCCTACAGCGACCAGCAATGGGTGCTCGGCAGGCCGCGCGCCGTGGACGTGTCGCTTCGTGCCGGCTTCTAGCCTCATGCGCGTCGCCCGGCGCTGGCTGCACCTGACACACCACTGGATCGGCATCGCGCGCTCTGGAAGGTCGCGATCGACGATCCCGCGCGGGCGGACCTCTATGTCCTCTCGGCGACCGGCGTGGGGTGTTCTGATCTCGCTGTTCTCCCTGATCGGGCTGGTGACGTCGGTGAGCGGCGTTCGGCCAGGCTATAAGAGGCTCGTACGATGACCGATCCCACGTCCCGCCCCCGCCTGCGGCGGCGTATCGTGCCGCTGCTGACACTCCTCGTCACCGCGAACGCCGCAGGCTGGATATGGGCCGCCAGCCTGTTCCACGCCGCGCCCGCCATGCTCGGAACCGCGCTGCTCGCCTGGACGCTCGGCCTCCGCCACGCCGTCGATGCCGATCATATCGCCGCGATCGACAACGTCACCCGCAAGCTGATGCACGGCGGATCGCGCCCCGTTACCGTCGGCCTGTGGTTCGCGGTAGGACATAGCGCCGTCATCCTGGTCGCGTCGGTCGCGATCGCGGCGACGGCCAGCGCGCTCACCCGCTTTGAGGCGCTCAAGGCCGCCGGCGGCGTCGCCGCGACGATCTTCTCGGCCGGCTTTCTGTTCGCCATCGCGGGCATCAACCTCGTCATCCTGCACTCGGTATGGCGGACGTTCGCGCGGGTTCGCGCCGGCGCCAGCTACCGCGACGGCGATCTCGACATGCTGCTGGCAGGGCGCGGCCCCATCTCACGTCTATTCCGCCCGCTGTTCCGGCTGGTGACGCGACCGTGGCACATGGCCCCGCTCGGCTTCCTGTTCGGTCTCGGCTTCGATACCGCCACCGAAGTCGCCATTCTCGGCCTGTCCGCCGCGCAGGCGGCGCGCGGGTTCGCGTTCGCGCCGGTGCTGGTGTTTCCGGCGCTGTTCGCCGCCGGGATGGCGCTGGTCGACACCGCGGACGGCATCCTTATGCTCGGCGCCTACGAATGGGCGTTCGTGCGGCCGATCCGCAAGCTCTACTACAATATCACCATCACGGCGGTTTCCGCGCTGGTGGCGGTGATGATCGGCGGGATCGAGGCGACCGCTCTGTTCGCCGACAAGCTCGGACTGTCCGGGGGACTGTGGGACGTCGCGATCGATCTCGGGGGCCGCTTCAACCTGCTCGGTTTCTTCATCATCGGACTGTTCGCAGCCGCCTGGGCGATCAGCTTCGCGATCTATCGCTGGAAACGCTTCGATGAGATCGAGGTGCAGCCATCGAGGCTGTAGCATCTCGCACCAGCCGCGATGCTGCGCGGGCCTGCCTACGACGCGCGCGCCGCCTTCACGCGCCCGAGTAAGCTGCGCGAGCGGCCGTAGGCGAAATACACGCCCAGGCCGATCAGGTTCCAGATGGCGAAGCGCTCCAGTGTCTTCTCGGGCAGCGAGAACAGCAGATAGACACACCCAAGGATCGCCCCCGTGCCGACCAGATACGGCTGCGGGCAGCGAAACACGCGGCGCGCGTCGGGCGCGCGGCGGCGCAGGATCATCATGCAGGCGCCGACCGCGATGAAGGCGATGAGCGTGCCGGCATTGGCGAGTTCCGCGATCTCATCGAGCCGGAAGAATCCCGCCACCGCGGCGACGAACACCCCCGTCATACCCGTCACCAGGACGGGCGCGCCGGTACGCGTCGACACGTTGGACAGCGCGCGCGGCAACAGCCCGTCTCGCGCCATCACGAAGAAGATCCGGCTCTGCCCGTACATCATCACCAGGATGACCGATGGCAGCGCGATCAGCGCCGCGCCAGCGATCGCCCAGGATGCGAACGGATGCCCCAACGTCCGTAGTACCAGCGCGAGCGGTTCGGACGACCGTCCGAGCGCGGTGAACGGCATCGCGCCGACCGCGGCCACCGCCACGAGTACGTAGATGATCGTGCACAATGCCATCGATCCGATGATGCCGATCGTCAGATCGCGACCGGGATTGCGCGCCTCCTCGGCCGAGGTCGCCACCGCGTCGAACCCGTAAAAGGCGAAGAACACGATCGCCGCCGCCGCCATCACGCCGCGCGTCCCGCCGCCCTCGACATGGCTGGCGAAGCCATAGGGCATGAACGGATGCAGATTCTGCGCATCGAACGCGGGGATCGCAAGGATGACGAACGCGCTCAGCGCGACCAGCTTGATGGCGACCAGGAAGATGTTGAACGTCGCGCTCTCGCGCGTACCCGCCATCAACATACCCGCGATGCCGAACGATACGACCACCGCCGGCAGGTTGATGATCCCGCCGGCATGCGGGCCGTTGAGGATCAGGGCGGGCAGATGTACGCCGACCGCGCCGAGCCAGCCGACCAGATAGCCCGACCAACCGACCGCGACCGTTGAACAGGCGAGCGAATATTCGAGGATGAGGCTCCATCCCACCACCCAGGCGAGCGTCTCACCGACCACCGAATAGGTGTAGGTGTAGGCGCTGCCCGCAGTCGGGATCATCGTGGCGAGTTCGGCGTAGGCAAGCGCCGCGCACGCGCAAACCGCACCCGCGATAGCGAAGGCCAGGATCACCGCCGGCCCCGCGCGCTCCGCGCCAACGCCGGTCAGCGTATAAATGCCGGTACCGACGATCGCCCCCACGCCGAGCGCGATCAGGTGCGGCCAGGACAAGGTCGGCTTGAGGCGACGGCCGTCGTCAGGGTCGATGCTGCGTTCGATCGGCTTGATCGGCCCCAGAAGATTCATTTAGCCACCCTTTGCTGTCGCGGACCCAAACGACCGAGAGCCCCACGCGGAAGCGGTCCTCGCGATCGATCCAGATCGTCTTGGAAACCGGCGTTGATACCCGGTCCCTCCATCGAGCGGATAATGCCCGTCGTGCCGACCACGTCCACCCTTTCCTCGACATCGGCACCGATCCGGCCGAGAACGGCATGGCTGTGCGCTTGGGAGATCTGCAATCGTGACCTCGATGATCGCCCTTCAGCCCCCGGAACGTCAGCACAGGACGAGTTGAACCGCCTCCACATCGATCATCGCGCGGATATTCTCCGCCAGCAGCTCCGCGCGATCGACATCGATATCGCCAAGCCGGATCGAAATCCGCATCTCGTCCCCCTGCCGAATGGCGTCGACCTTGTCGGGCACCCACCCCAAACGCGCGACGAAGCCGAGGACGCGGCACAGAAGCTGGGCGTCCGCCGAGGCCGCCACGGTGAAGGCGATCGGCCTGGGCGACTTCGTATGAGCGGTCGGCATGGCGATCAGGCGGCGAGCGCTGCGGTTCTCCCCTCGCCCGCGATGATCGCGCGGGCCAGCCGGTCGGCCGCGAGATGCGGCGCCACCTGATCCGCATCGGCGAGATCGAGCACCTGCGCGAGCCGCGTGCCGATGCGATCGACACGCGCGCGCGACTCGTCCTCGCTCCAGCCGAGATACTCGGCGGCGACGTTGATGATGCCGCCTGCATTCACCAGATAATCGGGCGCGTAGAGGATGCCGCGTTCCGCCAATTCATCGCCTTGCGCGGACGTGGCGAGTTGGTTGTTGGCAGCGCCGCACACCACCTTGGCCCGGAGCCGGCGAACCGCCGCCGGATCGAGCACGCCACCAAGCGCGCAGGGCGCGAACACGTCGATCTCCGCCTCCAGCAACGCCGCCGAGCTCATGATGTGCGCGCCGAACGCCGTCGCCGCTCGCGCCGCGATCTCGCCGCGCGATTCGGCGACGATCAGGCGCGCGCCGCTTTCGTGGAGCAACCGACATAGCGCGAAGCCGACATGCCCAAGCCCCTGCACCCCGACCGTGACATCGGATAGGGGAGCGCCGAGCGTGCGGCGCACGGCGACCTCCATCGCGCCCAGCACGCCGCGCGCCGTCCATGGCGAGGGATCGCCCCCTGCCCGGCCAGGCTGCTGGGTCAGGCCGGCGACGTGGCGGGTGGCTTCGGCGACATCGCCCATATCCTCGACGCTGGTGCCGACGTCCTCCGCGGTCACGTAGCGGCCGCCGAGCGACTCGACCGCACGGCCGAACGCGCGGAACAGCGCCGACCGGTCGAACGCCCCGCGCGGAGCTCGGATCACCGCCTTGCCGCCGCCCAGCGGCAACCCGGCCAGCGCGTTCTTGTAGCTCATGCCCTCGGCCAACCGCACCGCGTCCGCCGTCGCTTCGCTTATCGACGGATATGACTGGAATCGGCAGCCGCCTGCCGCTGCGCCCAGGCTCGTCGAGTGGATCACGATGACGCCCTCCAACCCCGAAGCGGGATCGTCCAAGCGAACGATTTCGCGCGGCGGCAGGGGTTCGAGCGAATGGGACACAGGCATCGGGATACGTCCTCGGAATTTCGAGAGAACATTACGCGAGATTTCGCGGCGATTCCGACCTATTTCGCTTCCGTCTGGCGCGATCCGACATATATTGACCCGACATATCGCAGACTCGGGAAAAAACGTGCTGGATAAGCTGGACAGCTACGAGCGGAAGATCCTGCGGGTGTTGCAGGCCGACGCATCGCTTTCGACTGCGGCGGTGGCGGAGGCGGTCGGCCTCTCCGCCTCACCCTGCTGGCGACGAATAGACCGGCTTGAGCGCGACGGTTTCATCAAACGTCGCGTCGCGATCCTGGATCGCAAGAAGCTCGGGCTGAACGCACAGATATTCGCGCAGGTGAAGCTCAACGCGCACGGCCGCGCGCATCTCGACGAATTCGCCTCCGCGATCCGCGACTTCCCTGAAGTGCTCGAATGCCACGTCCTGATGGGATCGATGGACTTCATGCTGCGCGTCGTCGCCGCCGATATCGAGGCCTATGAACGTTTCTTCTTCGAAAAGCTCTCGACGTTGCCGGGCGTGAACGAGATCAACTCGATCGTGGCGCTGTCGGAGATCAAATCAACCACGGCGCTACCGGTCTGACGGCTCGCCCTTCGACCGACCCAGCGTAAGTCCGGCGGCTTGCGAAATCGCGTCCGCCGCGCGCCGCAACGGCTCCAACAGCCGCTCGTGGCGCGCGTCTCCATCCGCACCGATCAATGTCGCGATCGTCAAGGCCGCGTTGAGCGGCGCACCCGGGCTGCCGACCAGCACGCCCATGTCGGCGCTGCCGAGAAACCGCTCGCCGACCGACTCGGCATATCCGTCGCGCGTGATCGCCGCGATCCGTTCCAGCTTCTGCTTGCGCGCGGTGGCGCTCATCGCGCGCCATTCGGGCAACCGGCCGAGCACCCCGTCGCGCGCCTGCGCCTGCAAGCCCGCGAGCAGCAGGCGGCCTGAATTGGTGTGGATCGGCGAATGGGTCGAACCGACCTCGACCGAGAGGCGGAAAGCGTTCGGACTTTCCTCCTGTGCCAGCACCAGCACCGCGTCGCTCTGCAATACGGTGAGATGGCAGCTTTCGCGGACCTCGTCCGCGAGCGCGCGCATGAACGGGCGCGCGGTTGCGACCAGCCGTTCATAAGGCGAATGAATGCGCGCCAGTTGGAACAGCTTGAGCGTGAGCGAATAGCCCCCGCTGGTCGGCTCGCGCGCGATGAACCCGCGCCCCTCCAGACAGGCGAGCATGCGGAACAGTTCATTGGGTTGCCGTTCGAGCGCGCGCGCGAGTTGCGATTGCGTGAGCGGCACCGCCTGATCGGCGAGATACTCGATGATATCGAGACCCTTTTCGAGCGCCGGCACCATATATTTGCGGCGACGCTCATCGGTCGACAGTGCCTTCTCGGACATCGTGTTCCCTATACCGGAATATCTAAGCCCTTGTATCTCAACATGTGGCACTCAGACAACGGCCCGGCGCGAACCCGCCAGTTCGCCGTTGTATATTCATATAGACATTGTATGTTCATATACAAATATTCTCGGCGGAGTGATCTCGTGAAGCGGCCGCGCAATGCACGCTGAGGCATTTTCAAGACAATCAGCGCAACCATCCGGCCCGCTCGCTGGATTGGTCGTGCTCGACATGGCGCAGTTCCTCGCAGGGCCTGCGGCGGCGTTGCAACTCGGCGATCTCGGCGCGCGCGTCATCAAGATCGAACGGCCGGACGGCGGCGACCTCGCGCGACGAATGTATCTGAGCGACACCGATATCGACAGCCACTCGACCTTGTTTCACGCCATCAACCGCAACAAGGAAAGCATCGCGCTCGATCTCAAAGCGGCGGACGACCTCGCGGCGGCGAAGCGGCTGATCGAACAGGCCGATGTCGTCATCCAGAACTTCCGTCCCGGTGTGATCGAGCGGCTCGGCTTGGGCTACGATGTCGTCAGGCGGATCAACCGCCGCATCATCTATGCGAGCGTGTCGGGCTATGGCGGCGCGGGGCCGTGGGCGAAGCTGCCCGGCCAGGATCTGCTCGCGCAGGCACGCTCCGGCGTGATGTGGCTGACGGGAACGGCCGAAAGCGGACCGATGCCGATCGGGCTCTCGGTCGCCGACATGCTCGCCAGCCATGTACTCGCCAAGGGTATTCTGGCGCTGCTCGTCCGGCGCGGGCTGACCGGCGTCGGCGGGCAGGTTGAGACCAGCTTGCTCGAAGTGCTGGTCGATTTCCAGTTCGAGTTGCTTACGACGCATCTCAACGATGGCGGTCGTGCGCCGCAGCGCGCCGCCGCGCACGGCGCCAACGCCTATCTCGCGGCACCTTACGGCGTATATGCGACGCGGGACGGGCATCTGGCGCTGGCGATGACGCCGCTCGCGCGGATCGAAACGTTGCTCGAGCTGCCGGGGTTGGCGGATGCCGGCGACGGCTTCGCGGGCCGCGATGCCTTGCTCGACCGCATCGGCCGCCGGCTGAGGGAACGTACCACCGACGAATGGCTGACGATCCTCGAGCCCGCCGGCATCTGGACGGCGCCCGTGCTCGACTGGCCGGCCTTGCTTGAGGCGGAGAGCTTCCGCGCGCTCGATATGCTCCAGCGGATCGGCACCAGGTCCGGCTCGATCCATACCACGGCAAGTCCACTACGGATCGACGGCATGCGGCCGCTCAGCCCGAATGGCGCCCCCGATGTCGGACAGCATAGCGCCGCGATCCGCGACGCTTTCGGGCTCGATCGCGATTGACCGTATAAAGACCAGGAGACGGGCATGGCCTTGAAGCAGGTTTCACGTCGCGGCGTACTCGCGGGCGGCGCGGCGGCCATGAGTGCCACGATCGGGACGTGCGCGTTTGCGAGGCGGCACCGCGATCCGGCGGCATGGCTCCGTACACCATATAAATACAACAAGCTGATCCTCGGCGGCTCAGGCGTGGCTGGTGCGTTCGATGAGAAGGCCGTCGACTGTCCGTTCGTCTTCTCGCACGAAGGCCGTTTCCATCTGACCTACGTCGGCTTCGATGGCAACGGCTACCAAACCGGCATCGCGGTGTCCGACGATCTCGTTCATTGGGAGCGGCAGGGCATCATGCTGGCGCGCGACCCCGCCGATCCGGTCACGCGCTACAATGTCGCCTCCGCCTCGATCCTGCGCGAAACCGAATTGTATTCCCCCGGTCGATTGATCCGCGTCCGCGGCGAATATGTCTGCGCGTGGCACGCCTATCCGAGCGCTGGGTATGAGGCCGGCCCGGCGGTGATTGGACTCGCGTTCAGCCGCGACCTCAAGACCTGGCGCCGCGAGCGGCCGATCCTGTTCCCGCGGGACGGCGCCGATTGGGAGCGCGGCGGGCTCTACAAACCGTATTTGGTCAAGGATGGCGACACCTTCTACCTCTATTACAACGCCAAGACCGCCGAGAAGACGTGGCGTGAACAAACCGGCGTGGCGATCTCGCAGGATCTCAAGACGTGGCGGCGGCATCCGGGCAACCCGGTGCTGCGCAACGGTGCGCCCGACGCACCCGACAGCCGTTTCGCGAGCGATCCCTTCGTGGTGACGCACCGCGGGCAATGGGCGATGTTCTACTTCGGCCTCTCCGCCGCCGACCGCAAGGCGCGTGATCTGGTCGCGGTGGGTTCAGACCCGTTGCACTTCACCAAACTCGACGAGGTATTGGTCGATGCTGGCCCGCACGGCTCGATCGACGACGACTATGCCCACAAGCCGGCACTGATCTCGCATAGGGGCGACTTGTACCATTTCTACTGCGCGGTCGGCGGGCGATACCCCGACGACGTACGCGGGATCTCGGTGGCGCGTTCGCGCCCCTGGTGAAGAGCAGCGCCTCGCCCTCCGGCCCGCGCTGAAGTAGCGCAGGCGGGCGGCGGGCGTTCGGGCGCGGTTCGCGGGCTATTTCACGTCGATCGAATCCGCGAACACCAGCCGTACCGGGCCGAGCAACCCCGAATCGAGCAACGGCTCATCCTTCTGGAAGAAGGTCCAGGTCGAGAAGGCGACGCGGCCATCATCGGGCTTGGGTTGGCCCGCCTTGTACCAGTCCGGCAACGCGACCAGCTTGCGCGCCATCACGTCGGTCTTGCTGCCATCAGCCGCGAACCGCTCGCCGATCGGCCATTCGGCGTCGACACGTGGGTATGGATCGGGCTGTTGCGCATCACCAATCAGGCGGTTCGGCCACAGGCTGGTGACCGCGATGGCGACGTCGTTTTGCCCCACCCGCAGCGCGTCAGTGATATCGACCCGGTACGGCGCCTTCCACACCGTCCCGAGATCGCTCCCGTTGACGGTGACGTGCGCGAGCACTTCGACGCGGCCGAGATCGAGGAAGGTGCGGCGCCTCGCCCGCCGTGCCTGCGCGGGCACGGTGATCTGCCGCGTATAGGTCGCGGTGCCTGCGAAATACCGGATACCGGGATCCGCGTTGTGGCTGAGCGAGGCGAGCTTCGACAGCGCGGCGATTGCCGCCGCCCCCCGGCCGGGTTCGAACGCGACCTGCCAGCCACCTTCGACCGTCAGCGGCGTGGGCACCTGCGCGGTGAACGCCGCGCCGGTATCGAGCGTGTACCGGCCGCTCTCGAACGCCAGCGCGCGCAGCCCGGTAGCGGTGCGCTCGATCTGCGCCGGCTGTGCGGCGATGTCCGGCGCTGGCGGCCCTTTGGCAGTGATGACCGCGATCTCGGCCGCAGACAGCACGCGCGGCGTGGTGACGATCGCGCTGTTGTCCCCTTCGAAGAAGTAGGTGACGCCGCTCGGCGACGGCGCATCGCTCCCGCCGGCGAACACTGTGCGGCCGCTCTTGAGACCGGTCCGCGCGAGCTTGCCGTTGACGTAAAGGCGGGGTGTGCCGTGGTCATAGACCAAGGCGAAATGCGTCCAGCCCGCGATCGGCTGGTGCGAGACCAGCACCGCCGGCGCGGAGTCGGGCGACACCCGCTCGATCACATACGCACCGTTCCGTCCGACCGCGAGCCCCGCCACCGCCGTTCCGGCGCCATGCATGTCGGCGCCCGAGCGCGCCGGGATGACGTAGAATTTGCCCGTCTCATTGATCCGCCCTTCCGTGCGCTCCGGCGGCATCAGGCGCAGATCGATGTCGGGCTTCGCCCAAACCGAGAGCGTGAAGCTGTCGGACGGCGCTGGGGTGGTGGGCGGCGTCGCCGCGCCTAGATCGGCGAACCGCACCCCGTCTCGTGCTGCCCATCGCACGCTGGCGGCTGCGGGCTTGCGCAACATCACGAACGTCGATCCCGCCGGGTCGAGCGTGAAGGATACGCGCGTGCGGTCGCCCGTGGCATCGTACAGTGCTGGCGCGGCGACCGTACCGGTCTCTGGATTCCAGAGCTCGGGCGCCTTGCCGGCGACACGGAAGCTGCACGTCACCGTCTCGGCGCGGCGCTGGCGGTTCGCGACGAAATACATGTCGCCATCGGCCAGCGATCGATGCTGCCACACCACCTGCCCGTCCGGGGCGCCCGTGCGGCAATCGGCGTCCGGCCCGGCGCCGAGATCGCGAAGCACCCCCGCGATCGTGCCGGTCGTGTAGACCTTGCCTTTACCGAGCGTGTGCGCGCCATTCCCCGCGCCCCACAGGGCATCGACGTCGGCGCGAAACGCCGCCTCGGCGCGCGCGCCGCCGGCAAGCGACAGCAACCCGCGCGGGCGCTCGCCCAGCACGACCAGCCCGCGCGAAACCAGATCGCGCAACCGTGCCGCGAGCGCGCCCGTCATACCGGTCAACCCGTCCGGCAGCACCAGCATCCGATAACTGGCGCCATTGGGCAGAACGATGCGCCCGTCCCGCACCTCTGCCGAGGTCAGCAGCACCTCGGCATTGACGAAGTCATATTGATAGCCGGCAGGCATCGCTGGTGTGAAATGCGTGCCGATCCGCGGATTGCTGTCGGGCGAAATGTCGGGCCGGAGATATTCGGCCTGGTTGGGGCTGTCCTCGCCGACGAAATACAGCACGTCGGCGGCATGGTGGCCGAGGCCGAGCAGATACTGGCTGCGCGCCAGCGTATCGAGCCAAGGCTTGGCCGATTTGAACCAGGTGTTGCTTGCCTCCAGGTTGATCCCCCACGGGCCCATCGTCATGCCGGGCGCGGCCTTCGGGTCAGGCTGCATCGCGTAGCGGTGGAAATAGAGGCGATTGACCCCCTGGGAGAACATCAGGTCGCCCAGCGCCTTCATCGCATAGGGGTAATCGGACCAGCGGCTGGTCTGCGCCTCGCCGGTGAACGCCTCCGCTGCGACGAGATCCTTGCCGTAGACGTGCGCGGCGGAACTCACCATCTTGACCGAGCGATTGTCGGTCCACGGCGTACGGGTCCAGAATTCGGTCATCGGGAACTGCACGCGCCCGGACACCTGCAACTCGTCGAATGGCCCCGGTCCATAGCCCTCGACGGTGAACTCGAGCCCAGCGGCGCGGACGCGCTGCTCCATCCGTCCGTAGTAATTGTCCGCCATCAGATCGGCGAGCGTGCGGCGGAAATCGAACAGGAACCGGTCGGATGTCTCGCGGTCGCCCACTACACGACCGATCAGCGCGGGCGCGAAGGTGGTCAGCGGATAGCCGTTGCGCTTGGCGAATGCGGGGGGCACGCCCTCGCTCCAGTTTTGCAGCCCGGCCTCGTAGCTGTCGATCTCGATGCGCTTGAACGCCTTGCGCGCTTGGCCATCGGCAGCGGCGAGAACGCGCCCGATGCTGCTGTCGAACTGGTGATCGACCGCGGCGACATCGAACTTGTCGACCTCGAGACCGCGCCCGGAATCCGATGCGGCGACGTTGAGCTTGCCGGTGGGCGTGTGTCCGAGCCGCAGGATCGTCCAGCGCCCTTTCGGCGCGCGCCAGTCGAGCGAACCGTCCGCCGCGACCTTGCCGGTGAGGTCGATCACGGTGGCCGGGTCGATCGCCGGCGGGCTCACGGGCGCCCCCGCCGCGCCCGCACCGTTCGCGGGCAAGGCACGGAATCCATGTTCCGCCTTGATGTCCCAATCGGCGAGGCGCGGCGTTGCGTAGAACAGCGCCTCGGCGAGCTTCGCCTTGGCGGAAGGCGTCACCCTGAAGTAGCGTCCCGAGACACCCGCGAAATTCGCCGTTCCGGGCGCCTCGATCCCGCGTTCGGCGCCCACCGCCACCCGCGTGACCGGACGCCAGGCGCGGCCATCATCCGAGGCCTCGATCACGGCGGAGAACGCAGGCTGGTCCTTGTCGGCGTAGAGCGTCACCGCCTGCGCGGTAAAGGCGCCCTTGGTCGTGATGACGAGCGGCGCTTCCGGGCCGATCTCGACGGTCGAATGCAGATCGCGATCGACCAGCGTCGCGGCCGGGACGCTGCGCCCGCCGACGGACATCACCGTCACCGCCTCGCGCCACACGCTTTCGTCACTGGTGGAAGCCGGATAGGCCACGACGATCGCATCGCGATAGAAGCCGAGCTTGGTATAGGGTTGCGACAGCCGCGTCATGAGGCGCCGGCCACCCTCCACAGTCGTTTCGGTCCAGACGATCTGCTGCATCGCCTGCGCGGGGCTGATCCAGGGGCCGCCGCTCGACGACCAGCCCGGCGCGTTCTGCATCGCCACCGTCAGCCCCAGTTCGTCACCGCGCTTCATCATATGGGTCATCAGGTCGAGCCACTTCGGGCTGAGATAATCGACCGGTCCTTTGGGAATGTCGCTGCTGCCGTCGAACGCGAGCAGTCCGCCCAGCCCAGCCTCTCGCATCGCGGCGAGATCGGCGTCGATCCCCTCGCGCGTGACGTTGCCGTTCATCCAGAAATACAATGTCTTAGGCCGCGCCTCGGCGGGCGGGGTGCGAAACGCGGCTTCGCTCGGCAGAATATCGGCCGGGGCGGCGGTGGCGCAAAGCGCGGCAAGCGCGAAGCCGGAGGAAAGCGCGATAAGATGACGGATCATGAGGATTCTCCCCGATACGGGCTGATGGATCACCGGCTCGCGGCGTGCAGACGGTTAAGCGCCATGATGGCCTCGTCTGCGCTCTCTTGCCGTTGCAGCGCGAGGTTGAGACGTTGCGACGCGAGGTGCTGGAACGCCATGTAACCCCGGTGGCGCGGACGCAGCCAAGCGGCATCGAGCGTCGCTCGCGTCGCGCGGTAGAATTCCCGCGTCGCGGCGTTGGCCGCATCCGCGTCCCACGCGGCCGCATGCGCGGGCTGACCGCCATGCGTCGCGATGACATCGCGCTGCACCGCGCCTCCTGCGATCCACGTGGCGAAGCGCACCGCCGCGGCCGGATCGCGGCCTCGGGCCGAAACGGCGATCCCGGTTCCGCCAAGCGCCGATCCGCTTGGGCCGTGTTCAAGCGTTGGAACGTCGGCGAAGCCAATGGTCTCCGATCGGAACCCAGGCATCGCATAGCTGACGTAACCGTAGATCAACGGCGCCACAGCGAGCGTCGCGCCGGGACGGGCCATCTCCTCCAGCAGCGCAATCGGGTCCATGTCGTAAACACAGGGGTCCAGCGCGGCGGCGAACCTTTCGAGAAGCGCGAAGGCGCGCGCGGCTTCCGGCGGGAAAAGCGTCTCGCCCGTCGCGTCGAGGCGCACGCCGGTCAGCCCGCAAAGCGTGAAAAGGCTCATCAGGCTGTGTGGCGGACGCAACGGCAACGCCGCCCGCCCCGCCAGCGCCAGCGCGGTTAGATCGGTCCAGTCGGCAACTGGCGCTGCGATGCGGCTCGGCACCCATGCCTGCACCTGCGCGGCCGCGTCGATCGGCAGCGCCCATTGGTGCCTCGCCCAACGGTAACTTTCATACGATCCTCCGATCGATCCCGCCGCGATCGCGGCCAGCGCCGCTGGCTCGACCGCCTCGTCGAGCGCGATAAGGCACCCCGATTCGGCGATTTCACCGACATGCGGATGATCGATCACGATCAGATCGTAGCGCTGCGCGAGATCCTCTACCGGGTAGGTTTCGAAGTCCTGCAGCGAACGGCGGTCCCAAGCGATCGTTTCGCCGGTCTGCTGTTCCCAGAGCGCGGATGCTGCGGCAAGCGGGTCGAAACCTCTTGGGTGGTCCCACGTCATACCGCGCATATTTATTCCTCTACAAATATCCGGTTCATATATAAAATCCGGTTGACACCCCATAGCGGCAACAATAGCGTGTGGGAATATCCCTCGATAAACATAATGCAGTAAGGATAAGCGCTTGGAGACGGAGCCGCAGGCCGACCTGGACGCCCATGACGGGCTGCCGCTGTCCGGCCTGATGATCTTGGATTTCAGCCAGTTTCTCGCCGGCCCCTCGTGCGCGCTGCGACTGGCCGACCTCGGCGCGCGCGTCATCAAGGTCGAGCGTCGCGCAGGTGGCGACGCGAGCCGCAGCCTGTTGCTGGCCGGCACGACGTTCGACGACACCAGCGCTCTGTTCCATGCAATCAACCGCGGCAAGGAGAGCTACGCGGCCGACCTCAAGGATGCGGACGATCTCGCCGCGGTCAAGCGGCTGGTGGCGCGCGCCGACGTGCTGATCCACAATTTCAGGCCCGGCATCATGGACCGGCTCGGTCTCGGCTGGGATGCGGTCCGCGCGCTCAATCCCCGGCTCGTCTATGCCGGTGTCAGCGGCTATGGCCCGGATGGTCCGTGGCGCGATCGGCCGGGACAGGATCTGCTCGTTCAATCGCTGTCGGGAATGGCATGGTTGTCCGGCGACGCCGACGATCCCCCGATCCCGGCCGGGTTTTCGGTCACCGATATGATGGCTGGCGCGCAACTCTGCCAGGGCATCCTCGCGCTGCTGTTACGGCGCGGCGTGAGCGGACGCGGCGGCCGTGTCGACGTCAGCCTGATGGAGGCCGCGATCGATCTGCAGTTCGAGCATTTGTCGGTCCATCTCAATCAGGAGGAGCCGATGCCGCCGCGCAGCAGCGTGGCGGGCGGAAACGTCTATCTCGCCGCGCCTTACGGGCTGTACGCGACGGCGGACGGGCATCTCGCGCTGGCGATGGCGCCGGTCGATCAGCTTGGCACTCTGCTCGGAATGAGCGCGCTTGACGCCTTCCCGCCCGAGAGCTGGTACCCCGAACGCGACACGATCAAGGCGCTGCTGCGGGACCATCTGCTGACGCGCGGCACCGCCGATTGGCTTGCCGCGCTCGAGCCGGCCGGCATCTGGTGCGCGCCGGTGCTCGACTGGCCGGCATTGCTGGCGGAGCCGGCCTTCGCCGCACTCGACGCCACGCAGCGCATCGTCGCGCCGGGCGGCGCGAGCATGATGACGACCCGCTGCCCGATCCGGATCGACGGCGCGATCCTGCGGTCGTCGCGGCCGGCATCGCGGCTCGGCGCGGACCAGCAGCGGATCGATGAGGACATGACGTTATGATCGTCGCGCAATATTATGAGGATATTGAGATCGGATCGGAGCGGACCAGCTTCGGCCGCACCATCACCGAGACCGATTTCGTCGTCCATGCCGGGCACACCGGCGACTTCTTCCCGCATCACATGGATGCGGCATGGTGCGCCACGCAGCCGATCGGCCAACGCATCGCGCATGGCACGATGGTGTTCGCGATCGGCATCGGCTTGACCGCGACGACGATCAATCCGCATGCCATGTCCTACGGCTACGACCGGCTCCGCTTCGTCCGACCGGTGCATATCGGCGACACGCTGACCACGATCACGCGCATCGCCGACAAACGCGATCACCCCAAGCGCGCCGCCCAAGGCGTGGTCACCGAGAACGTCGATATCCGCAACCAGCATGGCGAGACCGTGCTGGCATGCGAACACCTCTACCTCGTCGATCGCCGCCCGGCCGGCTGATCCGATGCGCTGGCGCCCCCTGCCCCTCGCACTGACGCTGCTGGTCGCGATCGTCGCGATCGCCTCGCTGGTCGGCGTGCGCAGCGCCGCTCGCGCGGGGAATGGCGTGAACGCGACCGGCCCCGGCGGCGGAAAGCGCTACGGACTCTCGACCGTCGGGCTCAGCTTCCCGTTCGCTGCCGCGATCGCCAAGGGTTTCAGCGACGCGGCTGCGCGCGCCGGCGCGACCGCGATCGTGCTCGACGCCAAGGGCGACGTGCAGAAGCAAGCCAACGATATCGACGATCTGATCGCGCAGCATGTCGCGGGCATCGCGGTGATGCCGCTCGATTCGGTGGTAGCACAAGGCTGGGTCGCGCGTGCGGACAAGGGCGGCGTTCCGATCGCGGCGGTCGCGGCGCTGGTCGGCGATCCGCGCACACGACGCGTGGACGATGTGTATCCCGGGCTGGTCGCGCTGGCCTCACAGGATGAAGTCGCGGCCGGGCGCGCCGCCGGTGGCTTGGCGGCGCGTCTGCTCCCCGCCACACGCCCGGCGCGGATCGCGATCATCGAGGGCGCGGCCGGGTTTCCCGAGGTCGAGCAGCGCGCGCGCGGATTTCGCGAAGCGCTCGATTCGGCTGGCATGCGCTACAGCGTGGTCGCGACGCAACCGGGCAACTGGACGAGCGAGGGCGGCGAGGCCGCATGCCAGAACATCCTCGCCGCGCATCCGAACATCGACCTCTTCTACAACGAAGCCGACGACATGGTGATCGGTTGCGCGCGCGCGGTGCGGGCCGCCGGGTCGCACGCCCGGCTGATCGGCGTCGGCGGGTCTAAGCTGGCGATCGCCTCGATCAAGGCGGGCGCGGTCGATGGCACGGTGTGCTTCAAGCCCGAAGCGCTGGGGGCGCTCGCCTTCGCGGCCTTGCGGGGGGATCGTGGTCCGCGCTTCCGCACCTATCCCATTCCGGCGGTAACGCGCGCCACCGTTGGGGAGTGTGTCGGGCAATGGTAACGCCGCTGTTGACGCTCGCCGGGGTGACGAAGACCTGGCCGAACGGCACCGTCGCGCTGCGCGGGGTCGACCTCACCGTCGTTCCGGGGCGGGTCCACGGGTTGCTGGGCGCGAATGGCGCGGGCAAGTCCACCCTCATCAAGATTCTGTCAGGCGCGATCCCGGCGACCGGCGGTGACATCATCTGGCGCGGCCAGAGCGCACGCTGGACCTCGCCGCGGTCGGCTCGCGCCGCGGGCGTCGCCACCTTGTACCAGCACATCCCGCTCGTGCCGACGCTGAGCGCCGCCGACAACATCCTGCTCGAACAGCGCGGCTGGCTGCGCCACGCCGCTGCGGCAAGGGCGCGCGCGGTGGCGGTCACGGCGATGCTCGGCGATCCGTTCGCGCTCGACGCCATCGTCGGCGATCTGCCGATCGGCGCGAGGCAAATGGTCGCCATCGCGCAGGCGCTGGTCGGTGATCCGGCGCTGGTCATCATGGACGAACCCACCGCCGCGCTCGCCGGGCACGAGCGCGAGACCGTCTATCGCACGATCCGACAGCTCGCCGACGCCGGACGCGCGGTGCTGTTCGTGTCGCACTTCCTCGACGAGATCCTCGCACTGACCGACGCGGTGACCGTGCTGCGCGACGGCCGCGCGGTGCTGCACGCCGAGACCGCGACGCTCGACGAAGCCACGATTGCGGCCGCCATCGCCGGCCGTTCGGTGGCGGCGCTCACGCGTACCCCGCGCCTATCGCCACCCGGCGACGTCCTGCTCGACGTGCGCGGTTTGCGCGCTCCCGGCCGGCTGGCGCCGACCAGCCTCAGCGTCCGTGCCGGCGAGATCGTCGGCATCGCCGGCGTGCTTGGGTCAGGCCGCAGCGAATTGCTCCACGCGATCTTCGGCGCGGACCCCACCGCGCGCGGCGAGGTTTGGGTGAACGGGCGACGCATCGGCCTGTTCGCGGACGAGAGCGTCGCCGCCGGCATCGCGCTGGTGCCCGAGGATCGTGCGCGCCAAGGCTTTGTGCCACAGATGACGATCGCCGAGAACATCGCGCTGCCGCAGCGTCACCGCCTGCTCGATCGCGCCACCGAAGCCGCCGCCGCACGCGACGCAATCGCGCGGCTCGCCATCAAGGCCGATGGTCCCGACGCGCTGGTCAGCGAACTCTCGGGCGGCAACGCGCAGAAGGTCGTGCTCGCCAAATGGCTGACACCGGACACGCGCGTGCTGCTGCTCGACGAGCCGACCGCCGGGATCGATATCGGCGCGCGGATCGACATCCTCCGCGCCGTCCGCGCGCTCGCCGACGACGGCTTGGCCGTCATGCTGGTCAGCTCCGAGTTCGAGGAGTTGCTCGCCATCGCCGATCGCATCCTCGTCCTGCGCGACGGTGCGGTGGTGCGCGAGATCACCGACCCCGGCGCGCTCAACGAGGCCGCTCTGATCCGGATGACCGGGGGCGCACAGGCGGAAATGGGAGTGGCCGCATGAACCGGATCGACTGGCGGCGGCATTTCGGGCTGCGCGAGGCGGGCGTCTATTACGCGCTGCTGATCCTGCTCGGCGTGCTGGCGACGCTCGCGCACGCGCATGGCCTGCCCGGCTATCTGACCCCGCAGAACCTCGGCAACATCGCCTATCAGGCGTCGCTGGTCGGGATCATGGGCGTGGCGATGACGTTAATGCTGATCACCGGCGCGTTCGACCTGTCGGTTGCCTCCGTGGCGGCGCTGGCGGCGGCGGTGCTGGTCGGGCTGGCGCCGCAGGTGGGCTTCCCGCTCGCCGCGTTGGCGGCGCTCATCACCGCCGCCGCGATCGGATTGCTCAATGGCGCGATCGTTCAGTTCGTCGGCATCAACGCGTTCATCGTCACGCTCGGCACGCTTACGGCGGTGCGTGGGCTGGTGCTGGTTCTGACCGACGGGCGCTCGCTGATGGTCGAGCGCGCCGATACGCTCGCGCAGATGCTCGCCTTCGAAAGCACGCGCGTCGCGCTGTTCTGGCCGGTGCTGGGGATCGCCGCCGCGCTGCTCGCGCTCGGCGTCTTCCGCCGTTCCCTCCTCCAGATCGGCGCGGCGCTGGTGGTCGCAGCGCTTGCGCTGCTGGCCGGGCCAGGCGTCGCGGTTGCCGCACCGGTGGTGTATCTCGCGATCTTCACCACGGTCGTATGGGCGGTGCTGCGCTTCACCGTGATCGGCCGCCGTGTCTATGCGGTCGGCGGCAATGCCGAAGCCGCGCGGCTGTCCGGTATCAACGTCCACGCCTACAAGCTCGGCGCGTTCGTGCTGTCGAGCCTTGCGGCGGGCTTTGCCGGCGTGCTCTTCGGCTGCCGCCTCGGCGCGATCAACCCGACCGCGCTGCAAGGCACCGAACTGACGGTGATCGCGGCGGCGATCCTCGGCGGCACCTCGCTGTTCGGCGGCGCGGGCAGCGTCATCAAGACCGTCGCGGGCGCGCTGCTGCTGTTCACGCTCACCAACGGCTTCAACGTGCTCAACCTCGGTGCAAGCTATCAGGGGCTCATCGAAGGCGTCGTGGTGATCGCCGCGGCGGCGATCTACACCGTCGGCGGCGACCGCCGCCGCACGCGCCCCGCCGGAGCCGCGGCATGACCCGCTTGCGCATCGCCGTTCGCCGCTTCGACCCGTTCGCGCGCGCCATCGCCGCGCAATTCGCCGACTTCGTGCGCGCAACCGGCAGCGACGCCACGCTCGATGCGGTCGAAATGGACCTAAACCCACTCCATGCAACGCTGATCGGGCATGGTGGCCTTGCCTCGGGCGAATGGGATATCGCGTTCCTCAACACCGATTGGCTCGCCGAAGCCGTCGCTCGCGGGCTGCTCGAAGATCTCGGGCCGCACCTTGCCCGCGCACCGATCGACGATTTCCCACAGGCGTGGAGCCCTTCGCTCACCGGTTTGCAGCGCTTCGGCGGCGGCTTCTGGGGCATGCCGTATCATGACGGCCCCGAATGCCTGATCTACCGCAAGGATCTGATCGCGACCCCGCCGACGACATGGGAGGCGTTCCAGGCCTGCGCGCGCGCGCACCACGATCCGGCGGCGGGGCGTTTCGGTACGGTATTGGCGCTGTACCCCGATGGGCACAACGGCCTCTACGATTTCTGCATCCAGATCTGGTCGCGTGGTGGCGAACCGTTCGACGGCGCCGGCCGCCCAGCTTTCACAACCCGGCACGCGCACGACGCGCTCGATTTCCTGCGCGCGCTCGCACGCGACACGCGCGCGATCGCACCGAATTGCGCCGCGCTCGACAGCGTCGCGTCGGGGATGCTGTTCGCGCAGGGCAAGGTCGCGTTGATGCCCAACTGGTTCGGGTTCGCCGCCTATTGCGACACTGCGCCCGACAGTAAGGTGAAGGGCCTGGTCGATGTGGCGCCGCTGCCGGCGGGTCCGGGCGGGACGAGCGTGTCGCTCAATGTCTTCTGGGTGCTCGCGATCGGCGCCGGGTCTCGCAACAAGCCCCTCGCGTGGGATTTCCTGCGGCACTGCGCGACCGCGCCGATGGACCGGCGCACCACCACCGAGGGCGCGATCGGGGTGCGCCGCTCGACGTGGGACGATGCCGCGATCAACGCCGCCATTCCTTATTACCACCGGCTCGGCTGGCTGCACGACCATGCCCGCGCGATGCCGATCACGCCCGACCTCGCCCGGATCAGCCACATCGTCGATCGGATGACCACCGCCGCCGTCACCACCGATCGCGGCACCGCGGAACTGCTGGCGCAAGCGCAAGCGGAGGCGACGCAATGACCGACCTGCAACAAGCCTGGCCGATGCCGTCGGCGCCCCGCCCGATCGTCATCATCGGCACTGGCGGAATCGTCCGCGACGCGCACCTGCCCGCCTATCGAAAAGCAGGCTTCACCGTCGCCGGGCTGTACGATCCCGATCTGGTCAGGGCGGACACACTCGCGCGCGGATGGGGTGGCCTGCGCGTGTTCGGCTCGCTCACCGAGGCTGCCGCGCAAGATGCCGTCTTCGACATCGCCGCGCCGCCCGTGGCGCACGCCAGCATCCTCGCCGCGCTCCCGAAGGGCGCGACGGTGCTGCTCCAGAAACCGATGGGGCTCGATCTCGCCGGCGCGACCGCGATCCGCGATCTCTGTCACGCGCGCGGGCTGATTGCCTCGGTCAACTTCCAGTTGCGCTACTCGGCGATGATGCTGGCGATCGCCGACGCCATCCGGCAGGGGCGGCTCGGCACGCTGACCGAGATCGAGGTCCACATCAACCTCGTCACGCCGTGGCAGCTTTTTCCCCACCTCAAGCCAAACCCGCGCGTCGAGATCGTCAGCCATTCGATCCATTATCTCGACGCGATCCGGGCGTTGGTTGGCGATCCGCGCGGCGTGTTCGCGCGCAGTTTCGGCCACCCGACCAGCGCCTTGGCAGACACGCGTACCTCGATGATCCTCGATTATGGCGACATGCTACGGGTGCTGCTGTCGATCAACCATCACCATGATTTCGGTCGGCGGTTTCAGGACGCGCGCTTCCGCGTCGAGGGCGTCACCGGCGCCGCGACCGCCAAGCTGGGCGCGCTGCTCGACTATCCCACAGGCGAAGGCGACGAACTGTGGATCACACCGCGCCGCGGCCCGTGGGCGCGGGTGCCGCTTGCCGGCGCGTGGTTCCCCGACGCCTTCATCGGCCCGATGGCCAACCTGCAACGCTTCGCCGCCGGCCAGGACGCGGTGCTCGCCACCGCCGTCGATGATGCTTGGCAGACGATGGCGCTCGTCGAGGCGCTGTACCGATCGAACGACCAACCCGGCACGCCGCTGCCGACCCAAAGGACAGACCGTTGACCGACCTGACCGGACAGACCGCCCTCGTCACCGCCGCCGCACAGGGCATCGGCCGCGCGGCGGTGCTCGCACTCGCCGCCGCCGGCGCGCGCGTGATCGCTACCGACATCAACGCCGCCGCGCTGGACGGGCTTGCCGGCGAGCGGATCGAGACACGCGCGCTCGACGTGCTCGATCCGCACGCGGTCGCCGCCTATGCTGGCGAGGCGATCGACATTCTCTTCAACTGTGCTGGCGTCGTGCATGGCGGCACCGTGCTCACCACCAGCGAAGACGATCTCGATTTCGCCTGGGCGCTCAACGTCAAGGCGATGACCAGAACGTGCCGCGCGGTGCTGCCCGGCATGGTCGCGCGCGGCGGCGGCGCGATCATCAACATGGCGTCGGTCGCCTCCAGCGTAAAGGGCGTGCCCGATCGGTTCGCCTATGGTGTCACCAAGGCCGCGGTGATCGGGCTCACCAAGGCGATCGCCGCCGACTTCGTCGGCCAGAACATCCGCGTCACCGCCATCTGCCCCGGCACGGTCGAGACCCCGTCGCTCAACCAGCGGCTCGGCGCCGGCGGCGACTATGCGGCGACGCGCGCCACCTTCATCGCGCGCCAGCCGATCGGCCGGATCGGCACCCCCGAAGAGATCGCCGACCTCGTCGTCTATCTCGCCGGTGCGACCTACACGACCGGCCAGATCCACATAATCGACGGCGGCTGGACGATATGAAGCGCCTGGCAGCACTTTGGCTCGTCTGCGTCGCCACTCCGGCGCTCGCGCAGGCGCCTGCCCCCAAGGCCGCCTCCGAGCGGCTCTGGCTGGGCTCGGCCTGGTATCCCGAGCAATGGCCCGAGGAGCGTTGGGCCGAAGACCTGCGGCTGATGAAGGCGCACGGTGCCAATGTCGTGCGGATCGGCGAATATGCGTGGAGCCGGATCGAACCGTCGGAGGGCGCGTACGATCTCGCCTGGCTCCAACGCGCGGTGCGGCTCGCCGCCCGGTATGACATCAAGGTGGTGGTCGGCACGCCGACCGACACCCCGCCCGCGTGGCTGACCAGCAAGTATCCCGACACGCTGCGGGTCGATACCAATGGCGTGCGCGCGGGACATGGCGGGCGGCGGCAGTTCTCGATCACGTCGCCGCGCTATCGAGCGATGGCGCGCGAGGTTGTCGCGCGCATGGCCGATGCGGTCGGGGGCGAACCCAATGTGATCGGCTGGCAGATCGGCAACGAGCATACCGAGGAGAGCTACGACCCCGCCGCGCGCGACGCTTGGCACGCGTGGCTGAAGGCGAAATATGGCAGCCTCGACAGGCTCAACGCGCTCTGGGCGACGGCGTATTGGTCCCAGACGTACAGCGAGTGGGATCAGGTGCCGTTCAACGCCGGAATCAACAATCCGGGACTGATGCTCGATCTCAAGCGCTTCATCACCGATCAGTGGGTCGCGTTTCAGGCTAACCAGGCCGAAGTGCTGCGCGCCAAACTGCCCGCGCGCGCGTTCATCACCACCAATCTTGGCGGACTCGGCTGGGCAAACCGGTTCGATCGCTACGCGATCAACACCGGGCTCGATGTCGCGTCGTGGGACGATTACGTCGGCACGGGCCATCTCGACGCCGCGCGCAACGGCGCGGTCAACGATCTGGTGCGCGGCTGGAAGCGGCAGAACTTCTGGGTGATGGAAACCCAGCCCGGCTTCGTGAATTGGGCTCCGGTCAGCAATATGCTCTATCCCGGCGAAACGCGCGCGCTGGCGTGGCAGACGGTGGGGCATGGCGCCGATGCGGTGCTGTTCTGGCAATGGCGCAACGCGCTCAACGGGCAGGAGACACTCCACGGCTCGCTGGTCGGGCCGGACGGAAAGCCGTTGCCGATCTATGCCGAAGCAGCACAGATCGGCGCGGACTTCGCCAAGGCATCGCGGGCGCTGGCGGGCACCTCGCCCAACGCGCAGGTCGCGGTCCTACAGGATTACGACAGCCGCTGGGCGATCGACTTCCAGCCGCTCACCAAGGACTATGACCAGATCGGCGTGCTGCTCGATTATTATCGCCCGTTGAAGACCGCGCTCGGCGCGGTCGATGTCGTCTCGGCGGCAGCGCCGCTCGCCCGCTACAAGCTGGTGGTCGCGCCCAGCCTCAACGTCATCCCGGATGCGCTCGCGCGCCACCTCGCCGACTATGTGCGCGGCGGCGGCCATCTGATCCTCGGACCGCGCTCGGGCCTCAAGGACGAATACAACCGGCTCGACACCATTCGGCAGCCCGGCCCGCTTGCCGGCTTGCTCGGCGGACAGGCCGAGCAATTCTACGCGCTCGACGAGAGCATGGCGGTCGATGGCGGCACGGCGAGCGTGTGGGCGGAAGACCTCGTCGTCAAATCGCCCGATGCAAAGGTGCTGCTGCGCTATGGCAAGGCGAACGGGTGGCTCGACGGCCACCCTGCCGCGATCACCCGCAAAGTCGGCAAGGGCAGCATCACCTATTACGGCGCGCTATTCGACAAGGCGGTGACCAGCACGCTGATCGATCAGGCGCTCGCCGACGCCAAGGTCGTGCGCGACTTCGCGGTCCCCGCCGATGTCGAACTGATGACGCGCGAGGGAGCCGGCCGCCGCATCGCCATCCTTATCAACCACGGCCGCACGCCGCAGCGGGTCGCGTTGCCCGTGGCGATGACCGACGTCCTCGGCGGCGGCACCCTCCAGGCGGTCGATCTCGCGCCCGAGGGAGTCGCCGTGCTGCAAACCGGAGAAAAGCGATGACACGCGCCCTTGGAACCCTGTTGCTCGGGTCCGCCCTCGCCATCGCCACGCCGGCGCGCGCCGACGAGGCCTATCCGATGGATTTCAAGCCAGGCCCGGTCGCGCGCCAACTCGCCAAGGTCGACCGGGGCACTGCGAGCGGCCCCTACCGCCCCGATTGGGAATCGCTGAAGGCGATCCGCGTCCCCGCATGGTTCCGCGACGCCAAGTTCGGCATCTTCCTCCACTGGGGGCCGTATGCGGTGCCGGGGTTCCTGACCGAATGGTACTCGCGCAACATGTATGATCCGGCGAACGTCGCCTTCACCTACCACCGCAACGTGTTCGGCCCGCAATCCCGCTTCGGCTACAAGGATTTCATTCCCAGGTTCACCGCCGAGAAGTTCGACGCGGCACAGTGGATCGCGCTCTTCCAGGAGGCCGGCGCGAAATACGTCATGCCGGTCGCCGAACATTGCGACGGTTTCGCGATGTACGACAGCGCGATGACCGACTGGAACGAGGTCAAGATGGGGCCAAAGCGCGATACCGCTGCCGCGTTGGAGAAGGCGGCGCGCGCGAGCGGACTGCACTTCGGCCTGTCCTCGCACCGCGCCGAACATTGGTGGTGGTACGGGATCGGCCGCAGCTACGACAGCGACGTCAACGATCCGCGCTATGCCGGGCTCTACGGCCCGGCCGCGCCGGTGCGGCTGCCGGGGGATCCCGCCGCGGGCCAGCCCCACCCGTCGCACCTCGAAAATTGGCTGCCGCCCAGCAAGCAGTTCCTCGACGACTGGCTCGCGCGCACCACCGAGTTCATCGACAAATACGATCCCGAGATCGTCTATCTCGACTGGTGGACCAGCGCACCCGCGTTCGAGCCGTACCTCCAGCGTATGGCAGCCTATTACTACAACGCCGCCAAGAAAAAGGGCTATAGCCCGGCGATCGCCTACAAGGGCGCGCAGTTCGCACCCGGCACCGCGCTGTTCGACGTCGAACGCGGCAAGCTCGATGAGTTGCGGCTCGAACCGTGGCAGACCGATACCTCGATCTCGACAAAGAGCTGGGGCTATATTCAGGACGACGATTACAAATCACCGAAGTCGCTGGTGCAGGATCTCGTCGATATCGTGTCGAAGAACGGCAATCTGATGCTCAACGTCGGACCGCGCGCCGACGGCACGATCCCGGATGCCGCGCAGGCGGTGCTGCGTGGCATCGGCGCGTGGCTCCAGGTCAACGGCGAGGCGATCTACGGCACGCGCCCGTGGAAATATTTCGGCGAAGGCTCGACCACGCTGGTGGCCGGCGAGAAGTCGGAGGCGGCCAATCGCGGCTGGAAAGCCGACGACATTCGCTTCACCGCCAAGGGTGACGCGCTCTACGCGATCGCGCTCGAACGCCCGGCGGACGGCATCGTGCGGATCAAGACGCTCTATGCCGGCACGCCCTATCTCGACCGCAAGATTGCCGGGATCACGCTGCTCGGCGGCGGCGAAGTCGTGTGGCGGCAGACCGACAAGGGGCTGGAGGCGACGCTGCCGGCTGCGAGCGGCGCCGACATGCCCAGCGTCCTGCGCATCCGTTTCGCAGCATGATCGCCCGCATCGCTCTTGCCGCTTTGGCCCTGTCCGCCGCCGCGCCGGCGTCGCCGCAAGCCACGCCGGCGCGCGCGACCAACTTCCCCGACAAGCCGCCCCTTGCGGTCGGCGTGTCGTGGTATCCCGAGCAATGGCCCGAGGCGCGCTGGGCAACCGATCTCGCGCTGATGCGAAAGGCCGGGTTCAACACCGTGCGGATCGGAGAGTTCGCGTGGAGCCGGATCGAGCCTCGCGAGGGCCAGTTCGACTTCGCATGGCTCGACCGCGCGATCACCGCCGCCGCAGACCACGGCATGATGGTGGTGCTCGGCACGCCGACCGCCGCCCCGCCCGCATGGTTGACCCAAGCCTATCCCGACGTGCTGCGCGTCGATGAAGATGGCAAGCGCGCGGGCCATGGTGGCCGCCGCCATTTCTCGTTCGCGAGCGCGCGCTACCGCGATTTCGCCCGCACCATCGCCACCGAAATGGCCAAGCGCTACGGCCATGACCGGCGCGTGGTCGGCTGGCAGATCGACAATGAGATCGGGCCACCCTCGTTCGATGCCGAGGCCGTGGCGCGCTGGCACGCCTTTCTGAAGCACCGCTATGGCAGCATCGACACGCTCAACCAGCGTTGGGCAACCGAATATTGGAGCCAGCATTACGACAGCTTCGATCAGGTGCCGCTCCACGCGACTGGCCAGCAGAACCCGGCGCTGCTGCTCGACTTCAAGCATTTCACCACCGCGACCTGGACCGACTATGTCGCCAACCAGTCACGCGCGATCCGTGGCCTTGCCGATCCGCGCCAGTTCGTCACCACCAACACCATGTTCTGGAACGGCGGGTTCGACCACTTCGCGCTTCACCGCGATCTGGATCTGGCGGCCTGGGACAATTACATCCCGAGCGGCCGCCCCGACTGGGTGGCGAACGGCGCGAACCACGATCTCGTCCACGGCTACAAGCAGCGCAATTTCTGGCTGATGGAGACGCAACCCGGCCGCGTCGATTGGGGGCCGGTCAACCGTGCGCTCGATCCGGGTCAGGTGCGGGAAATGGCATGGCAGGCGATCGGCCACGGCGCCGACGCGGTGCTCTACTGGCAGTGGCGCCCCGCGCTTAACGGGCAGGAAACCTACCACGGCGCGCTGCTCGGGCAGGATGGCTTGCCCAATCCGATCCTCGCCGAGGTCACCCGAACCGCGCGCGAGATCACCGCCGCCGCGCCCGCGCTCGCCGACACCGTCCCGGTCGCGCGCGTGGCGATGCTGTTCTCTTATGACAGCCGTTGGGCGATCGACCTTCAGCCGCTCAACAAGAGCTTCGATCCGATTCGAGAGTTCACGGACTTCTACCGGCCACTGCGCATCGCCGCGCAGGGTGTGGCCGTGTTGCCCGTTGATGCCGATCTGTCGCACTACCCGCTCGTCGTCGCCCCCGCGCTCAACGTACTTACCGCTGAGACGGCGCAGCGGCTCACGGCCTATGTGCGCGGTGGAGGCCACCTCGTCCTCGGTCCGCGCTCGGGGATGAAGGACGATGCGAACGCGCTATGGCCGGAGCGCCAGCCCGGCCCGCTAGCCGCCCTGCTCGGCGCGCATGTCGAGCAATTCTACGCGCTCGACGCGCCTGTCGCGCTGTCCGGCGCGGTCAGTGGCTCCGCCGCGACCTGGGCGGAAGCGGTCACGCCCGACGCGACCGACACGCAGGTTCTCGCGCGCTACGCCGATCCCGGCGGCTGGCTCGATGGCAAGCCAGCCATCGTCACGCGGCAGGTCGGCAAGGGCAGCGTCACCTATGTCGGAGCATGGCTCGATCCGGCACCGATGCGGTCGCTGGCCGAGCGGCTGTTGCGCGATGCCGACATCAAGCCGATCCTCGCCGGCGCCCATTCCGATATCGAGGTGAGCGCGCGCGCCGGTGCGGGCCGCTGCATCCTCGTCGTGGTCAACCACGGCTCGGCGGCGCATGACGTTGCCGTCCCGGCTGGCGCCCGACTGGCCGCCGGGGATATGAAAGACGGCACGCTGCCGCCGCATGATGTCGCTGTGCTAGAAGTCGCCGGCGAGTCCATCTGCCGCCGGTAAGCCGGGCCGGGATCGGGCCAACGCGCGGATCAGCACCGCGCCAGAGATAGACGCGCCACGTCGAGCGCATTGAGCACCGCACCTTGTCAGGCTGCCGTGGCAATCGCCGCGCATCGCCTGTCGAGGTGGCGCGCACGATCGGCGCTGTGCGCGGCGTCTGCGTCGCTCAAACGCCATGTGATCGCGAGCATGCCACGGGCATGCTCGCCTCGAACGCGCGCGCACAAATCGGACGACCCGCCGGTTGACACCATAATGGTCCATAATATATGAACTGGTGCCATAATATGAAACTATAAGGGAGAGAACGGCGTGCTCAACGTTTCCCATCGGGCTCTGGTCGCAGCCGCATTGATGATGACGCCGGTCTGCGCGCATCCCCAGAGCGCGCCTCGCGACTGGATCGATCCGGCCACCGGGCACCGCGTCGTCCGCCTCTCCGATGAACCTGGCAGTTCCAGCCTCTACTTCAACTTCAACGGCTACACGCCGCAGGGCGACCAACTGGTGATCTCCACGCCCAAGGGCATCGCCAAGGTCGATCTTAAGACACACAAGCTGACGACGATCGTTCCGATCGCGGGCCCCTTCCGTCTGCTGTTCGTCGGACATCGTACCCGCACCGCTTTCTACCAGACGCAAGCTGCCGACGGTTCCGGCGCGAAGACGATCTTCGCCGCAGATGTGGATAGCGGCAAAACGCGCAAGATCGCGGCGCTCGCGCGCGGCGACATCCAGACCATCAACTCGGACGAGACCTTGCTCGCCGGCGTCGATACCGATCCCGCCGCCGCCGGCGGCGCGCTCGCGGTGTTTCAGAAGCGCGATTCCCGCTTCGACCAATCCGACTACAAAGCCACCGGCGCGGATGGCAAACCCCTCCCCTATGCCGAGGCGAAGGAGGTGCGGATGAACGAGCGCCTCGAGGCCAAGATCCCAATGGAGATGTTCACCATCGACACCCGCACCGGCGAGAAGCGCGTCATCCACCGCGCGACCGACTGGCTCAACCACCTGCAATTCTCTCCCACCGACCCCAATCTCCTGATGTTCTGCCACGAAGGGCCCTGGCACAAGGTCGATCGGCTCTGGCTGATGCGGCTCGACCACCCCGAGACGCCGCCGCTCAATCTCCACCAGCGCACGATGAACATGGAAATCGCCGGGCACGAATGGTTCGCCCAAGACGGCAAGACCATCTGGTACGATCTGCAAACGCCGCGCGTGGAGGATTTCTGGGTCGCCGGCTACAACATCGCGACCGGCGCGCGGACGCGCTACCACCTTCAGCGCAACGAATGGTCCGTACACTTCCATAGTGCGCCCGATGGCAGCGTGTTCTCAGGCGACGGCGGCGATCCCGAAATGGTCGCGCACGCGCCCGACGGCAAATACCTGTATCTGTTCACGCCCCACGGCATCCCCGACGTGGCCGGCATCCACGCGGCGGGAGCGGCATCGCTCATCAAGCCCGGCTATTTCACCGCCGAGAAGCTCGTGAACATGGCCAAGCAGGATTACCGGCTCGAACCCAACGGCAATTTCACGCCCGACGGCAAATGGATCGTGTTCCGATCCAACATGCACGGCGGCACGCAAGTCTATGCCGTGGAGATCGCCAAGGCGCGCTGAAGCGCCGCCGCCCGACGACTATCGACGAACATCAAAAATCTAGGGAGTGGAGCATGACCAACTTTTCCGCCGCGCGACAGCGGCTGCGCACGCGCACGTCGAGCCTCGCACTCGCCGCCTTGCTGACGATACCCACGGCGGCAGTCGCGCAGCAGCCGCCCGCCACGCAGGCCATCGCCCAGCCACAGGATACCGCCGCAGACACCGAGACACAGGATATCGTCGTCACGGGCTTCCGTCAGAGTCTCCAGTCGGCCCTCAATGTGAAGAAGCAGGCGACCGGCGTGGTCGACGGGATCAACGCGGCCGACATCGCCTCCTTCCCCGATGCGAACCTCGCCGACTCGTTGCAACGCATTCCTGGCATATCGATCGAACGCGACGGCGGCGAAGGGCGCCAGATCACGGTGCGCGGTCTCTCCGGCGATTTCAGCCGAACGCGCCTGAACGGGCTGGAATCGACGATCGCGACGACCGGCTCGACCCTCGGCGCGGGCATCAACAAGGGGCGCAGCTTCGATTACAGCGTGCTCGCGTCCGAGCTGTTCAATTCGATCGTCGTGCGCAAGACGCAGTCGGCGGAGATCGACGAGGGCTCGCTCGGTGCGACCGTTGATCTCCAGACCGCGCGGCCGCTCGATTTGCCCGGTTTCCAGGCGGCGCTTTCGGCGCAGACCGCTTATTACGACATCAACAAGAGCTTCGCGCCGCGCCTTGCCGGGTCGGTCAGCAAGACCTTCGCCGACGGTCGCATCGGCATCATGCTCTCGGGTGCGTACAGCAAGCGCAACGTGCAGGAAGACGCATATTCGAACACCGTCCTCGCCGACTTCGGTGACGTGAACGGCGGCTTCTGCCCGGTCGTCCCGAACACCCCCGTCATGCCGGTCGATCCGCTGGTCGGTAGCAAGCCCGTGATCAATCCCTGCATTCCCGCGCCCGGCGCGTTCCCCGGTTCGACCCCGTCGGCATATGACACGGTCAACCGCCCCAACGTGTTTGTGCCCAAATTGCCCGGCTACGGTCGTTTCGTGAACAAGGAGGAGCGGATGGGCTTCGCCGGCACGGTGCAGGCCAAGCCGACCGATACCACGCTCATCACCATCGACGGCGTGTTCGCGCGCTACAAGCAACGTCAGAACGATCTCGCCACGAACCCGATCAGCCTGAACCGCGCCAATGGAACCGCGACCGCCGGCCTCACCGCCGCGCAACTGACCGGCCGCCCGAATATGAAGATCCGCGAGGCGCAGGTCGATGCGAATGGTCAACTCGTCTATGGCGTATTCGACGACGTCGACTTCAGCGTCACCAACAGCGAAAACCGGTCGACCACGACATTCTATCAGGCCGGCATCAACATCGACCAGAAGATCGGCGAGGCGGTCGATTTACATCTGCAATATGGGCAGAGCGAATCGATTTTCGACAATCCCTATTCTCGCCTCGTCACATTCAGCCGCTTCGATAGCGACGGTTTCGTCTACGACGCGCGGACCAGCCCGACCCGACCGCTCCTCAACTACGGATTCGACGCGACCAATCCGAACAACTGGCAGTTCCTCAACGGCTATGACAACATCCGCGAATTCACCAACAAGGTGACCAACCGGCTGCACACCGCGAAGGGTGATCTCAAGTGGCAGGTCAACGATCAGTTCACGGTGAAGTTCGGCGGCGCCTACAAGCGCTTCAACTTCATATCGGCGCGGCAACAGCGGATCGCGGGGACGACGACGATCCCGACGCTGGCCTCGGCGGGGCTGACGATCGGCGATGTCAGCACGGCACCGGTCAGCATCAACACGATCGGCCTTCCGAACGGCGCGACGTCGAACTTCATCGTGCCCAACATCGGCAAGATCATGGATGCGTTCGGCGTCGATTGCTACTGCGTCAACCAATATGGTGATTTTCGCCTGGGAAGCCTCGGCACCGGCGCCCAGGGCGACAACCGCTCGGTACAGGAAGAGGATGTCAGCCCCTACCTCCAGTTCGATTTCAACATGGATATCGGCAGCGTCGCGCTACGCGGCGACGCCGGCATACGCTACGCGCACACGCATCAATATTCGGAAGGCTTCGTCGGCATCGGCACGCCGGTCAACTTCACGCGCAACTATGAAGATTGGCTCCCCGCGATCAACCTGGCGCTCGACCTCACCCCCAGGCTGACCGCTCGTTTCGCGGCGGCGAAGGTGATGTCGCGCCCCTCCCTGAGCTTCCTGACACCGGGCGGATCGATCTCCACCGTCAACCCGCCCTTCTTGGCGACGGTCGGCAATCCGCAACTCGATCCCTATCGCGCAACCAATCTCGATGCGTCGGTGGAATGGTATTTCCAGCCGGGGGCGCTGCTTTCGGTGGCCTATTTCCACAAGGACGTATCGAGCTTCGTCCAGCAGATCAGTTCGATCTCGACCTACGCGGCGGCCGGCCTACCGCTCGAACTGCTCACCCCTTCGCAAGACCCGAACACCACGACTACCATCACCTCTTATGCCAATTCGGCGGGCGGCAAGATCGACGGCGTCGAGGTGCAATATCAGCAACCCTTCACCTTCCTGCCGGGCTTCCTGAAGCATTTCGGCACGATCCTGAACTATACGCACATCAAGTCGAACATCAGCTACATCCTGACCACCAACGCCGCCGGGCCGACGTTCATCCGGCCGCTCACCAACGTCTCGCCGAACTCGGCGAACGCGACGCTCTACTATGAGGATGCGAAGTTCTCGATCCGCGGTTCGCTCGCCTATCGTGACGAATATCTGCGCATGGTGCCGTTGCGCGCGGGATATGCGGACACGACGGGCTCGTATTCGAGCACCAACCTCGACATGTCCGCCTCATACAAGCTGACACCGCACGTCACGCTGACGGTCGATGCGATCAACCTCACCAACCAGCCGAGCAGCTATTGGGACGGCGAGGATCGCCGCGACCAGCAAATCTACAGCTCGACCGGGCGCCAGTTCTTCTTCGGCGCGCGTTATAAGTTCTGATCGACTGGTGAGACCTGCCGACGCCTGCTCAGCGCACGGTCGGCATGCCTGCCTGCCAACCACCACCAAGCGCCTGGATGAGCGCGACGGCGGTGGTCTGGCGGTCCGACTGGATCTGGATCAGCGCGCGGCGCGCCGCCAAAGCGGTCGCCTGCGCGCTGACGACGTCGGTATAGACGACGATGCCGGACTGGTATTGGAAGCGCACCGATGCCTCGCTGCGATCCGCCGCGACCGATGCTTCGCGCAGCAGCGCCTCCTGCCGCGCGAGGATGGCGGTGGCGGCGAGATTGTCCTGCACGTCCTGGAACGCGGCAAGCGTCACTTGCCGGTAATTGGCGACCGCCGCGTCATAAGCCGCACGATCGGCAGCGACGCGCGCGCGCCGTGCGCCCGCATCGAAGATCGTCTGCGCGAGCGACGCGCCGACCGACCATAGCGATGCCGCCGAACTGAACAGCCCGGATAGCGTATCGTTGTTGAAGCCCCCACTGCCGGTCAGATTGAGCGTGGGAAAGAAAGCCGCACGATCCACGCCGATCTGTGCGTTCGCCGCCGCGACCTGCCGCTCCGCCGCCGCGATATCCGGTCGGCGTTCGAGCAGCGTCGATGGCACCGCCACCGGCACCTCGGGTGTCGTGGGTGCCCAGCCCGGCACCGGGGGAAGCGAGAAGGCCGCGGCGTTCTCGCCGACTAGCACCGCGATCGCGTCCTCGAACTGCGCCCGCGTACGTTTCTGCCCTTCGAAGTCGGATCGCGCCGACGCGAGCTGCGATTGGCCCTGGAAGACATCGCTATGCGGCGCGATTCCGGCATTGTAGCGGTTGGTCGCGATCTGGAGCGAGCGCTCATACGCCTCGACAGTCGCGCTCAAACTGATGATCTGCGCATCGGTGGCACGAAGGCCGAGGTAATTGGTGGCGAGTTCGCCGTCGATCGCGAGCTGCGCGGAGGCGAGGTCGGCGCGGCGCGCCTGCTCGGTGGCCCGCGCGTTGGCCACGGTATTGGCGATCTGGCCGAACAGATCGGGTTGCCAGCTTCCGTCGAGCCCGACGCGGTAGCTGGTCTGCGCGCTACCGCCACCCGAGGACGCGACGCCGTTGGTGACGATCGTGCGCGATCCGCCGCTTTCCGAATGCGTGACCGATCCGCTCGCGGAGACCGTTGGAAACAGGCTCGCACGCGCCTCGCGCGTGATCGCCCGCGCCTGCCGATAGGTCGCGGCGGCCTGCGCGATCGTCTGGTTATGTGCATGCGCGCGCACGATCAGGTCGTCGAGGGTTCGGTCGCCGAAGCCGCTCCACCAATCGGTGCGCGGCGCCTGATCGGACGGATTGGCCGGTTGCCAGCCATCGACCGGCTTCCACGCGGGCGCGGCGGCGACCTCCGGCCGCGTGTAATGCGGCGCGAGCGAGCAGCCCGCCAGCGCGAGCAGCGGGAGGAGCGACGCGGAAAGGATCGGCTTTGTCATGCGGGAAGCTCGCTGAGGGTCGATCGCCGCGCGTGGGCACGGCGCGACGTGAGACGGTCGAGATAGATATAGACGACCGGGGTGGTGAAGAGCGTCAGCAACTGGCTGCCGATCAGCCCGCCGATGATCGCGACGCCGAGCGGCTGACGCAGTTCCGCCCCTTCGCCGAACCCGATCGCGAGCGGCAGCGCGCCAAGCGCGGCGGCAATGGTGGTCATCAGGATCGGGCGGAACCGCAGCAGGCTCGCCTCGCGCGCGGCGGCCTCGGCGCTGATCCCGCGCGTGCGCTGCGCGTGGATCGCAAAATCGATGATGAGGATCGCGTTCTTCTTGACGATCCCGAGTAGCAGGAAAACCCCGATCAGCGCGATGATCGAGAAGTCCATCCCGAACAGCATCAGCGCCAGCACCGCGCCGACCCCCGCCGCCGGCAGGGTGGAAAGCACCGTGAGCGGGTGGACGAGGCTTTCGTAGAGGATGCCGAGCACGATGTAGATCGTTACCAGTGCGGCAAGGATCAGCAACGGCTGTTCGCCTTGCGACTGTTGCGAGGTCGCTGCCTGCCCGGCGAAGCGGCCATGCACGGTGGTCGGCATGCCGATCTGCGCCTCGGTATCGGCGATCGCCGCCTGCGCCGTTGAGAGCGCGACGCCGGGCGCGGTATCGAACGAGATCGTCGTCGAAACCTCGGTGCCGTCATGGTTGACGCTGGCGGCGGTGGCGGCCTGGCCGAACGACGCGATCGCATCGAGCGGAACCATCGTGCGCGGCGTGTTGCTGAGCGCGGCGCCGGTCGAGGGGCTGCGCAGCGCCGGGTTGGTCGGCACCGCCGCCGTGGCGGCCGAGGCCGTCTTGCCGGTCGCGCTGGTGGTGGCGGCGGCGCCGGTGAGCGTCGTCGCCGAGGTCGCCGTCGTCGTGACCGAGTTGGTCGCGGTCGCGTTTGGACCCGTGGCGATCACCGCATCGGCCTTGGCGGGCACGCGGACGTCGGGCAGCGCGTGCGGGCCGGTGGTCGCCGTCTCGGGCCAGCCGAGAATCACGCTATACTGGTTCACGTCCTGGTAGATGTTGGCGACGCTGCGCTGGCCGAACGAATCGTACAGCGCGTTATCCACATCGAGCGAGGTGATGCCGAGCCGCGAAGCGCTGTCGTGATCGATCGTCACGAAGCTCGATACGCCGTTTTCGGCGAAGTCGCTATCGACGTTCTTCAACTCGCGTCGCGCCTGGAGCGCGGTGGCAAGCTTCTGCGACCACAGCTTCAGCGCGGCGCTGCTGTCGGCGACGAGCGTATATTGATAGGTCGAGTTCGACTGGCGCGCGCCGACCCGAAGGTCCTGCACCGGCATCAGGAACAGCCGGATACCCGCCACCGGCTGGAGCTTGCGCTGGAGCCGCATGATGACGTCGCTCGCCTGCACCCCGTGGCGCTTGCGCGCGGGTTCCAGCGACACCATCATGAACGCGCTGCCGGCGCGGCTGCCGCCGGTGAAGCCGACTACGCTCGCCACAGCCGGATCGGCGTTGATGATGCCGACGACCTGCTTGAGCTTGCGCTGCATGTCCTGGAACGACACGCTCTGGTCGGCGCGCACACCAGCCATCAGCAGCGGCGATTGCTGTTGCGGGAAGAAGCCCTTGGGCACCACCACGTAAAGCCACGCGGTCAGCACCACCACGGCGATCAGCAGGAACAGCACGAGCGGCTTCATCGCCAACGCCCAGTCGAGCGCGCGTTCATAGCCGCGCTCGATCCGCTGGTAGCCGCGTTCGAGCGCGCGCGACACGCGACCGGGTTCGCGATCGTGCTGCGGCGCCTTGAGGAACCACGCGCACAGCATCGGCGTGGTGGTGAGCGACAGCACGAGGCTGATGAGCACCGCCGCCGACAGCGTCACCGCGAATTCGCGGAACAGCCGCCCGACGATGCCGCCCATGAACAGCAGCGGGATGAACACCGCGACCAGGCTCACGCTGATCGAAAGAACGGTGAAGCCGACCTCGGACGCGCCCTTGATCGCCGCCTGGAACCGCCCCATCCCCGCTTCGAGATGCCGCGTCGTGTTCTCCAGCACGACGATCGCATCATCGACAACGAAGCCGGTCGCGACCGTGATCGCCATCAGCGACAAATTGTTGAGACTGAACCCGAGCAGGTACATCACCCCGAACGTGCCGAGCAGTGAGATGATCGTCGCGGTCGCCGGGATCATCGTCGCGCGCAGATCGCGCAGGAACGCGAACACCACGACGATCACCAGGATCAGCGCGACCAGCACGGTGATCTCGATCTCGCGCAGCGACGCGCGGATCGAACTGGTCCGGTCCATCGCTACGTCGAGCTTGATGTCGGGCGGCAATTGCTCACGCAAAGCCGGCAGTTCCGCGCGGATCTGGTTGACCATCCGGATCAGGTTCGCGCCCGGCTGCTGGGTGATGTTGACGATGATCGCGCGCTTGCCGTTGAACAGCCCGAGCGTGCGCGTGTCCGCCACGCTGTCGGTCACGGTCGCGATGTCGCCCAGCCGCACCGCCGATGCGCCGCGCCACGCCACCACCAGCGGGCGGTAATCCGCCGCGCTCTTGCCCGCGGCGTTGGTGTAGATCTGCCACGATCGGCCGTTCGCGCCCTCGATCAGACCCTTGGGCCGGTTGGCGTTCGACGCCTCGATCGCGGCGCGGACATCCTCCATCGCGATGCCATAGGCGTTGATCTGGTACGGATTGACCGACACCCGCACCGCCGGCAGCGACCCGCCGCCGAGCTCGACGTCGCCGACGCCGGGGATCTGCGACATGCGCTGCTGGATGATGTTCGACACCGCATCGTAGATCTGCCCCGCCGTGCGCGTGTCCGAGGTGAGCGCGAGTGTCACCACCGGCTGGTTGGCCGGGTTCACCTTGCGGTAGGTCGGGTTCTGGCGAAGCGTGGCGGGCAGATCGACGCGGGCGGCGTTGATCGCCGCCTGCACCTCGCGCGCGGCCCCGTCGATGTTCTTCGACAGATCGAACTGCAGCGTGATCCGGGTCGAGCCGAGCGAACTCGACGAGGTCATTTCGTTGACCCCGGCGATGGTCGAGAGCCGCCGTTCGAGCGGGGTCGCGATGCTCTGCGCCATCACCTCCGGGCTGGCCCCGGCAAGGCTCGCCGACACGCTGATGACCGGGAAATCGACCTGCGGCAGCGGCGCCACCGGCAGCGAGAAAAACGCCGCGATCCCCGCGAGCGCGAGCCCGATCGTCAGCAGGATCGTCGCGATCGGCCGCCGGATAAAAGGTGCCGACAGGTTCATGGCCGCGCTTCGGGCCCGACATCGGGAGACGAGCGCGCGCCCCACCCCCGCCGCGCCAGCGATTGCTGCGCGCGATCGAAATAGAGGTACACCACCGGCGTGGTGAAGATCGTCAGCAACTGGCTGACCATCAGCCCACCGAAGATCGCGATGCCGAGCGGCCGGCGCAGCTCCGCGCCCTCGCCCATACCGACCATCAGCGGGATTGCCGCGAACAGCGCCGCGAGCGTCGTCATCAGGATCGGGCGGAAGCGCAGGATCGCCGCCTGGCGGATCGCCTCGAGCGGCGGTAGCCCCTCGTCGCGCTCGGCGGCGATGGCGAAGTCGATCATCATGATCGCGTTCTTCTTGACGATGCCGATCAGCAGCACGATGCCGATGATGCCGATCACGTCGAGATCATGACCCGTCACCCAAAGCGCGAACAGCGCGCCTACCGCTGCCGAGGGCAAGGTCGACAGGATCGTGACCGGGTGGATGAAGCTCTCATAGAGCACGCCCAGCACGATATAGACGCACACGATCGCGGCCAGGATCAGGTAGAGCTGGTTGGTCAGCGAGTTGGCGAACGCGCCCGCCGCGCCGAGGAACGTCGTAGAGATGCCGCGCTTGACGTTGAGCGTGGCGAGCTTCGCCTTGATCGCATCGACCGCGCTGCCGAGCGACACGCCGGGCGCGGTATCGAACCCGATCGTCGCCGCCGGGAACTGCGCGACGTGCGTGACCTGGAGCGGCGAACTGCCCTCGCGGATCGTGGCGATCGCGTTCAGCGGCGTAGCACCCCCCGACGCTTGCAGGTGGAGCAGCCCCAGCGACTGCGGATCGGTGAGCAGCCCCGGCGCGGCTTCGAGGATTACGCGATACTGCGTCGTTTCGGTGAAGATCGTCGAGACGATCCGCTGGCCAAACGCGGAGTAGAGCGCGTCATCGACGCTCGACGCGGTGATGTTGAGCCGCGCGGCGGAATCGCGGTCGATGTTGATGAACGCCGCCGATCCCTGCGCGCCGGCCTCAGTGGTGACGTTGCGGACCTTCGACACCGATTGCAGCGCCTTGGCGATCCGCTTCGCTTCCGCGTTGACGTCGGCGGTGTTCGATCCCTCGATCGACAGGCGGTATCGCGTCGGGCCGCTTTCGGCATCGATCGTCAGATCCTGGGTCGGCTGGAGGTACAACGTGACGCCGGGAATGCGATCGACCGCTTGCGTCAACCGCTGCATCACCTTGGCTTGGCTGCCGTGGCTCTCCTTGAGGTTGATGAACATGCTGCCCGAATTGAGCGTCGCATTGTCCGAACCATCGACCCCGACGAACGCCGACAGCGAGGCGACATCGGCGTCCTGGAGGATCGCTTTCGCCGCCTGCGCCTGGAGCGACGCCATCTTGTCGTAGGAGACGCTGGTCGAGGCGACCAGCCGCGCCTGCAACTGGCCGGTGTCCTGCGTTGGGAACAGTCCCTTGGGGATGACGAGGTATAGCAGCACCGTCAGGATCAGCGTGCCGATCGCCACGAGCAAAGTGGCGAAGCGGCGATCGAGCACAAACCCGAGCGCCTTTTCGTAGCGCCGCTCAACCGCGCCGAACAGCGCGGCCGAGCGCTGCGCGATGCGGCTCGGTTTATCCTCGGCCGGCGCCTTGAGCCAGCGCGCCGACAGCATCGGCGTCAGCGTGAGCGACACCACCGCCGAGATCAGGATCGTCACCGCCAGCGTCACCGCGAATTCGCGGAACAGCCGGCCGACGATATCGCCCATGAACAACAGCGGGATCAGCACCGCGATCAGCGAGACGGTCAGCGAGATGATCGTGAAGCCGATCTCGCCCGCGCCCTTCAGCGCCGCCTCGAACGGCGGGATGCCCTCCTCGATATGGCGCTGGATGTTCTCGATCATCACGATCGCATCGTCGACGACAAAGCCGGTCGCGATCGTCAGCGCCATCAGCGAGAGGTTGTCGAGGCTGTAGCCGAGCAGGTACATCACCCCGAACGTGCCGATCAGCGAGATCGGCACCGCCAGCCCCGCCACCAGCGTCGCTCTCCCTGAGTGCAGGAAGAAGAAGATCACCAGCACGACGAGCAGCACCGCCAGCACCAGCTCGAACTCGACGTCGCTCACCGAGGCGCGGATGCCGGTGGTGCGGTCGGCGATCACCTTCGCGTCTAACCCAGCGGGCAAGCTCTTGAGCAGTTCGGGCAACTGCGACTTGATCGCGTCGGTGGTCTGGATCACGTTCGCGCCGGGCTGGCGCTGGACGTTGAGGATGATCGCTGGCGTGGTGCCCGCGAGCGCGCCGAGCCGCGCATTCTCCGCGCCCTCGGTCACCTGCGCGACCTGCGACAGCCGCACCGGCGCGGCGTTGGCGTAAGCGACGATCAGGTTCTTGTAGTCGTCGACCGTCTCCAACTGATCGTTGGCGTTGATCTGGTAGGATCGGTTCGGCCCGTCGAAGCTGCCCTTGGCGCTGTTGGCATTGGCATTATCGATCGCGGTGCGAAGCTGCGACAGCGACAGGCCGAAGCTCGCCAGCGCTTGCGTGTCGGCGCGAATCCGCATCGCCGGCTTTTGCCCGCCCGCGAGGCTGACGAGACCGACGCCGCTGATCTGGCTGATCTTCTGCGCGAGCCGCGTATCGACGATCGACTGGACCTGCGTGAGCGGCATCGTCTTCGAACTGATCGCGATCGTCAGCACCGGCGCGTCGGCCGGGTTGACCTTGGCATAGACCGGCGGCGCGGGCAGATCGGCCGGCAGCAGCGCCGAGGCCGCGTTGATCGCCGCCTGGACTTCCTGCTCGGCGACATCGAGGCCTTCGCTCAGCCCGAATTGCAGCGTGATGACCGACGCGCCCGCCGAACTGGTCGAGGCCATTCGGGTCAGCCCCGGCATCTCGCCGAACTGGCGTTCGAGCGGCGCGGTGACGGTCTGGCTCATCACCTCGGGGCTGCCGCCCGGATAGAGCGTCGTCACCTCGATCGTCGGGTAATCGACTTCGGGCAGCGCCGACAGCGACAGCATGCGGAAGCCGACCAGCCCGGCCAACACGATGCCGACCATCAGCAGCGCGGTCGCGACCGGGCGCAGGATGAAGATACGCGAGGGGCTCATCGGTTGCGCCCGTCAGCCGCGATTGTGCCGACGACGCCCGCCGCCCCCGCCGCTGCCCGCCGCAGGCTTGTCGCCCGGCAGCGCGACCTTGGCGCCTTCGCTCAGCCGGTCTCCGCCGTCGGTGATGACGATGTCGCCAACGTTCAGCCCGCTGATCACCTGCACCTTGTCGGCGGAGGCGACGCCCGTCTTGATCGTGCGCTGCGTGACGGTCTTATCGGGCTTGAGCAGCCACACGAAACTGGAATCCTGCCCGGAGCGCACCGCCGCCGGCGGGATCGTCACCGTCTGACGGATCGTATCGACCGTTAGCCGCACGTTGACGAACTGGCTCGGGTAAAGCTGGGCGGCCGCATTGGCGAAGCGCGCCTTGCCCTTGATCGTGCCGGTGGTGGTATCGACTTGGTTGTCGAGCGTGGAGAACCGGCCCTGATCGAGCGTCTGGGTGCGGGTGCGGTCGAGCGCGATCGCCGGGATCTCGGCGCCCTGCGCGATCCGCCTGCCGATCGCCGGCGCCTGATCCTGCGGCACCGCGAACTCGACGTCGATCGGCTGGAGCGTCGTCACCACCGCGATACCGTTGCTGTCGCCGGCGCCGATGTAATTGCCGATATCGACCACCCGCAGGCCGACCCGCCCGTTGACGGGCGATACGACGCGGGTGAAGCCGAGGTTGATCTGCGCCTGCTGCACCTGGCCCCGATCGATCGCGATCGTGCCTTCGAGCTGCTTGGCGGTCGCTGCCTGCGTATCGACGTCCTGCCGCGCGATCGAATCCTGCCCCAACAACGTCTGGTAGCGCCCGAGCTGGACACGCGCGTTGGCGAGCTGTGCCCGATCGCGGATCAGCGCGCCCTGCGCTTGAAGCAGCGCCGCCCGATACGGCCGCGGATCGATGATCGCGAGCGTCTGGCCCTTATGGACGAGCTGGCCTTCGCGGTAGAGCACCTGCGTGATCGTCCCCGAAACCTGCGGGCGGATCGTCACGGTCGCGGCCGGCGTGACCGTGCCGAGCGCCTCGACCTCGATCGGCAGGTCGGCGCGGACCGCCTTGACCGTCCCGACCGTGGTGGGTTGGCCGCCACCGCGACGGCCGCCGCCCCCACCGCCCGGACCGCCACCGCCTCCGGGGCCGCCACGCCCTCGCCCGCTGAATGACGAACTCGAATGCGCCAGCCACACCGCGCCGAGCACGACCAGCGCGAGGACAGCGATGCCGATGATCCAGCTCAGCACGCGGCCCCGCCGGCCGATCGGACGCGGCGCATCCGCTACGGCATCGTCAGGGTAAACGGGGGAGGAAGGATCGACCTCGGTCATGGATGTTCCGCACGTGATTTCGTCGCGCGTACCGTCTCGGATCGGGGCTGTCTGTCAATCCAACAATTGTCGCAGAGTGTCGCGGGAGGTCAGCGCAGCGTGCGTTGGAACAGCGCCAGCGTCCACTGCATCGCCTGCAGGAACAGCGCCGGATCGTAGCGCGGCCCCTCGTCTCGGAGGAATGCGTGCTGCCCGTTCACCTCATGCCATTCATAGCGCGCGCCGACCGCTTCGAGCCGCGCGCGGATGCGTTCGCGCCCTTCGAACGGCACGTGCGGGTCTTGCCGGCCCCACACGAACAGCGCCTCGGCCTTGAGATCGGCCATGCGCGCGAGGCTGTCGTCGCTCCGCCCTTCGCCGAGCGTTCCCGAATGGATGTCGGTCGCGTAGAAACATGCCGCCGCCTGCACGCGTGGATCGAGTGCGGCGCGATAGGCGAGATGCCCACCGAGGCACACGCCGAAGGTCGCGAGCTGGCCATTGCAGGCGGGGTGTTCGCTGAGTGCGGTCAACGCCGCCTTGGCATCCGCATCATAGCCGGCGATCGGCTTGGTAAACTTGAGCGCGTTGCCGCGATCGGTGCCGGCCTGATCGTAAGCGAGCACCGTGCCGGCCGGCTCGTATTCGTGATACACTTCTGGCACCGCGACGACATAGCCGTTGCCCGCCAGCATCGCCGCGAGCCGCCGGATCGGCGCGGTGACCTGATAGATTTCCGAGAACAGCAGGATTCCCGGGAAACGCCCATCGACCGCTGGGCGGAACAGATGCAGCCGCATCGTGCCGCCGCCGGCGACCGCGATGTCCTGGGTTTCGTCGCTGCGTAGGATCATAGCTGGCACCCTCTGGCTGATCGGCGCTTGGTGGCACCGCACCAGCCAGAGGGCAACCGCCCGGTTAGAACTTCACCTTGACCGTACCGCCGAAGGTGCGGGGATTGCCGGGATAGCCCTGCACGATCCCGGTCGATTTCGTCAGCCCCAGCAGGTTGATGTAATAGGCCTTGTTGAGCAGGTTTTCCGACCAGAGCTGGATATCGTAAGTGCCGTGCGCGAGTTGTAGCCCGACGCGCGCACTGACCAGCGCGTAATTGCCGATCTCCGCCGTCGGATCGAGCGTGATCGTGGTGTTCTGCTTGCTCCGCCAGTTCACATCGACCAGCCCATAAGCGACCGCATCCTCGCCGACCTCGTGGCTGTAATCGGTGGTGAGATCGGCGGTCCACTTGGGCGCCCACGCGACCTGGCGGCCGGTCAGGTCGCATACCGATGCCGTCGTCGTTGCGGGGCAAGTCGAGTTGTGGAAGGACGAATAATAAGCGTGATTGTACGCGCCGAAGCCCTTCATGTGCAGGCCCTTGGCGAGGAACAGCTCGCCTTCTAGCTCTACGCCGTCCGATGTCAGCGAGCCGACATTGGCGAGGAACTTCGCCGCCGTGTTGCCGACGCCGACCGACTCGTTCGCCTGATAGTTGCGCACGACGGTATGGAAGCCGGTGAGGTTGAGCAGCAGGTGGCGGTTGAACCATTCGCTCTTGATGCCGGCCTCGAAATTGTCGGCTTTCTCGCCGCGCACCTGCTGGCCCGCGCCGTAGAGCGTCACCGCGCGCAGTACGCTCGCGTCGGGGTTGGAGGCGTTGACCGGGAGCAGGTTGAACCCGGCCGACTTGTTGCCGCGCGCGAACTTGGCATAGAGCATCGCCGACGGCGTAACCTTGTAGCTGACGCTCGCCTCGCCCGAAAGCGATCGGTCGTTGAGACGATCATCGACATGCCCGAGCTGCGCGTTGGCACCCGACGGCGACAGAGCGTTGATCTGCGCGGTGCTGAGGTTGCCGAGATTCGACGTGACCGAACCATCATAGACTTCGGTGCGGTGTTCCCATGTATAGCGCAGCCCCATATCGAGCGCGAGCCGGCGCGCCGCATCGGGATGCCAGGTCGCATTGGCGAAAGCCGCCTCGGTATCGGTGTGGAAGATCGCCTTCGACGCGAAGCCGAGACCGGCGACGCGATCGGCATAGGCACCCTGCGCCCAAGTGCGTCCGCTCACGGCGGGAAACGCCGTCGCCGAGGGGTTGGCTGCCCAGATGTAATATTGGTTGCCGAAGCGGATACGCGAATCGACCTCAAGCTTCTGCCGCGACAGGAAGCCGCCCACGGTCAGCTCGATCGGGCGGTTCTTGGCGGTCGCCCAGCGCACTTCCTGCGAGAATTGGTGCTCGTCGTTGCACGAGCCGTAATCGGGGATGGCGTTGAGCTGAGTGTAATCATTGTCGTTGTTGGTGAAGCAACTCCAATGCTGGAACGCGGTGATCGAGGTGAAGGTGCCGCCGCCGACATCCCAATTGACCTCGCCGCTCACCGCGCGATTGTCGGTCACGGCGTTGAGCGCACCGTCGATGTTGATGCGGCGGTTCTCCACCGTGCCGGTGGACAGCGTATAACCGGCGTTGCGCATCCGCGTCTGAAGCAGCGTCGGATCATAGACCTGCAGGATCACCGGCGAGATCGTCGGGAAGCTCTGATGATTGTACGTGCCGATCAGCCGGATCGACAGCATGTCGGTCGGCGTCGCCAGCAACTGCGCGCGGATGCCTTGCCCTTGCCGCGCGTTCTGGTAGCTTTGGTTGAACTGGTTCGGGTAATTGCCGTCGGTCTTGCTGTAATAGCCCGACAGCCGCAGCGCGAGCTTTCCGGGGATCAGCGGACCGGTCACGCCGCCCTTGACCTCCTGATAGCCCTGGTTGCCGACCGTCGCCTCGGCATTCGCGCCGAAGTCGAAGCTCGGCTTGAGCGTGTTGATGATGACCGCGCCCGCCGTGGTGTTCTTGCCGAACAACGTACCCTGCGGGCCGCGCAGCAGCTCGACCTGGGCGAGATCGTTGAAGTCGGTCGAGACCATGCCCTGACGGCCGGTATAGACGCCGTCGACGAAAATGCCGACCGAGCCGTCGATGCCGTCGGTGTTGAAGCCGTTGTTGCCGATGCCGCGCACGCCGAGATTGAGCTGCTTGGGGTTGGTCAGATAAACCGAGAACGCCGGGAACTTCGACTGGAAATCCGTGAAGTTGACGAGGTTCTGCCGATTGAGTTCGGCAGGCGTGATGACCGTGACCGGGATCGGAACGTTTTGCAGATTCTCGGCCCGCTTGCGGGCGTAAACGGTGATGTCGCTGAGCTGATCCTGATCGGCGCTGTTCTGGTCCGCCGCTGGCGCGGCGGCCGAAGCGTCTTGGGCATATGCGGCGCCGGTAACCATGCTGGTCGACAGCAACAGAACAGCGATCAAACCCGACCGGCGTGACCGCAAACGAAATGTCATCATCAAAGTGCGCCCCCTGAAACCATCGGGCACGCGGCGGCCGGCGCTTGCCCGTCAGGACACGCGCGTTGCTTGAATGTTGCTGCCCGCCGCAGCCCGCGCCGCGCCTAGGGGCAATGCGCGACGATCTCGTTACGGCTTGACGACATCCCCGTGACAGACCGCCAATGTGCCTGTCGCGGGCTACTCGGCCATGAACGTCGCGAACGCTGCGGCATAGTCGGGATGCCACCGTGACAGCGCCGGACGGTTCGCGATGATGTCGTCCATCGCCCAGCGCATCCGCTTCTCGTCGGTGGCGCGATCGACGTCGTTGTCGGGGCAGAGGATGTAGAAGTCGCCCTGCGCGATGCGGTCGAACATGAAATCGGCAACCTGTTCGGCCGACCACGCCCCGGCAGGCTTCTCCGCGCGCCCGGTCATGCCGGTGAACGTGAATCCGGGGATGAGCAGATGCGCCGAGACCCGGTCGCCAGCAGCATCGCGTAGCGCGTGCGAGAGCGACTCTGTGTAGCTGCGCACGCCGGCTTTCGACAGATTATACGCATAATTGTCCGGCGGGCTGGTAATTCCTTGTTTCGATCCGGTGTTGATGACGATGCCGGGGCGATCCTGCGCCAGCATCGCGGGCACGAACGCCTGAACGCCGTGCAGCACGCCCATGAGGTTGGTATCGAGCAATGCCTGCCATCCGGCGGCATTCTCCCACGGCAGGCCGGGATTATGGCCGGTCGCGGCGTTGTTCATCAGCACCGACACGAAGCCCCATTCGGCGAGCACCCGGTCCCGCAGCGATTCGACATCCTCGAGCGAGGACACATCGGTCGGCACGACCAGCACCTCCCCCGCCTCGCCAAGCGCGCGGCCGGCCGCATCGAGTCTGTCGCCGCCGAGATCGGCGAGCGCGACCTTGAGGCCGAGGCCGAGCAGCCGCGCCGCGACCGCGAAGCCGATGCCGCTGGCGGCGCCGGTCACGACGGCGGTCGATCCGGCCGAAAAGGCGGGTGGAAGCGAAGGTGTCGGCATGGGGTAACTCCTTGATCGTACAGCGAACGTCCGACGGGCGCATTTGAGCCGTGGCTGGCGATCACACCTCCAGCGGTTCGATCCGCACCAGCATTGTGCCTTCGCTCACCTGCCCGCCTTCCTGCGCGTTGAGCTCGGCGATCGTGCCGTCGAACGGGGCGGTCAGGCTATGCTCCATCTTCATCGCCTCAACGGTGACGAGCTTCTGACCCTTGCGCACGGCGTCCCCAGCCGCAACCGCAACGGCGATGATCCGCCCCGGCATAGGCGACAGGATCGCACCGTCGCCAGCGACCTGCCCGCCCTTGCCCTCGACGCGCCAAGCGGAAAGTTGCCAGGTCTGGCCGTGTTCGGTCAGCAGCGTGTCCGCCACCGGATCGCCGCCGACGCAGGCCGGATCGAACGCGACCGTGACGGGCGCACGGTTCAGCAGAAACTGCGCGTCGCGCCGTGCCGGGGCATTGAGCCGGAAGCCGGCCGGGCCGACGGAGGACAAAGCCACGAGCCGCGCAGCCGCCTGCGCGAGCACGCCGTCGCCGGGCCGCTCGGCCGGCATCAACGCCTCGCCTTCGCGCGCGATCAGCCCGGTATCGAGCTTGGCGGCGGCGAAATCGGCGTTGGCGAGAGCGCGCACCAGAAAGCCCGCGTTGGTGCGCAGCGGCCAGATCACCGTGTCGTCGAGCGCCGCCATCAGCGTGCGCCGGGCGGCATCGCGATCGGCGCCGTGCGCGATCACCTTGGCGATCATCGGATCGTAGAAGGGCGAGATTTCCGCGCCTTGCTCGACGCCCGTGTCGATCCGGCACCCACCACCGATGTGGAACGTGTCGAGCCGGCCGATCGACGGCAGGAAGCCTTTCGCGGGGTCTTCCGCATAAAGCCGGGCTTCCATCGCCCAGCCGTGGATCGCGAGTTCGTCCTGACGCTTCGGCAACAACTCGCCCGAGGCGACACGCAATTGCCATTCGACCAGATCCTGCCCGGTGATCGCCTCGGTGACGGGATGTTCGACCTGGAGCCGGGTGTTCATCTCCATGAACCAGATCCGGTCGGCGCGCAGCCCTTGCGAACCGTCGCCGATGAACTCGATCGTGCCCGCACCGACATAGTCAACCGCACGCGCCGCCGCGACCGCCGCCGCGCACACCGCCGCGCGCGTGGCCTCATCCATGCTAGGCGCGGGCGCTTCCTCGATCACCTTCTGGTGGCGGCGCTGGAGCGAGCAATCGCGCTCGAACAGATGGACGACGTTGCCGTGGGTGTCGCCGAACACCTGCACCTCGATATGGCGCGGGTTGGTGATCCACTTTTCGAGCAAGACCTGATCGTTACCGAAGCTCGATGCCGCCTCGCGCTGGCATGACACCAGCGAATCGGCGAAATCCTTCGCCGCATCGACCTTGCGCATACCCTTGCCACCGCCGCCGGCGACCGCCTTGATGAGCACCGGATAGCCGATCGCATCGGCTTCGGCGCGCAACCGCTCGGACGATTGGTCATCGCCGAGATAGCCGGGCGTGGTGGGAACGCCCGCCGCCTGCATCAGCGTCTTGGCGGCATCCTTGAGGCCCATCGCGGTGATCGAGGCCGGGTTCGGACCAACCCAGATCAGCCCGGCCGCCTGAACAGCGGCGGCAAACTCGGCGTTTTCCGAAAGGAACCCGTAGCCGGGATGGATCGCCTCAGCGCCACTCTCCCGCGCCGCCGCGATGATCCGCTCGCCGAGCAGATAACTTTCGCGCGCCGGCGAAGCGCCGATATGCACCGCCGCATCCGCCAGCCGCACATGCAAAGCCTGCGCGTCGGCATCGGAATAGACCGCGACGGTCCGAATGCCGAGCCGGCGCGCGGTGCGGATGATCCGGCAGGCGATCTCGCCGCGGTTGGCGATCAGGAGCGATTGCATCATGACATTACATCCGGAACACACCGAACTGCGCCCGTTCGGGAACAGCGGCGTTCAGCGTCGCGGCGAAGGCGAGCCCGAGCACGTCGCGGGTTTGGGCGGGATCGATGACGCCATCGTCCCACAGCCGCGCGGTCGCGTAATAGGGATTGCCCTCTTCCTCATATTTGGCGCGGATCGGCGCCTTGAACGCTTCGGCCTGTTCGGGCGTCCAGGTCGCGGCATCGCGGTGGACGGCGGCGAGCACGCTCGCCGCCTGCTCGCCGCCCATCACGCTGATGCGGGCGTTGGGCCAACTGAACAGGAAGCGCGGTTGATAGGCGCGCCCGCACATGCCGTAATTGCCCGCGCCGAAACTGCCGCCGATCAGCACGGTGATCTTGGGCACCGACGCGGTGGCGACCGCGGTCACCAGCTTCGCGCCGTTCTTGGCGATCCCCTCCGCCTCATATTTGCCGCCGACCATGAAGCCGGAGATGTTCTGGAGGAACAGCAGCGGAATACGCCGCTGGCACGCCAGTTCGATGAAATGCGCGCCCTTGATCGCGCTTTCGCTGAACAGCACGCCGTTGTTGGCGAGGATCGCGACCGGCATGCCCCAGATATGCGCGAACCCGCAGACGAGCGTGGTGCCATACAGCGGCTTGAACGCGTGGAACTCGGAGCCATCGACGATCCGCGCGATCACCTCATGCACGTCATAGGGCGCGCGCACGTCGTCGGGGATGACGCCGTAGAGTTCCTGCGGGTCCAGCTTGGGCGGACGCGGCGCGCGGCGTTCCAGGTCGGGCGCGCGATCCGCCGGCAGCGTCGAGACGATATCGCGCACGATCGTCAGCGCATGCGCGTCACTCTCAGCAAGATGATCGACCACGCCAGAGCGGCGCGCGTGGAGATCGCCGCCGCCGAGGTCTTCGGCCGATATCACTTCGCCCGTCGCCGCCTGCACCAGCGGCGGCCCAGCGAGGAAAATCGTGCCCTGATTGCGCACGATCACCGATTCATCGGACATCGCCGGCACATAGGCGCCACCCGCCGTGCAACTGCCCATCACACAGGCGATCTGCGCGATGCCGCGTGCACTCATGTTCGCCTGGTTGAAGAAGATGCGGCCGAAATGCTCCTTATCCGGAAACACCTCGGCCTGGTTGGGCAGGTTCGCGCCGCCCGAATCGACGAGATAGACGCATGGCAGCCGGTTCTCGAGCGCGATTTCCTGCGCGCGGAGATGCTTCTTCACCGTCATCGGATAATAGGTGCCGCCCTTCACCGTGGCGTCGTTGCAGGCGATCATCACCTGCCGCCCCGACACGCGGCCGATGCCGGCGATCAGCCCCGCGCCCGGCACCTCGTCGCCGTATAGTCCATTGGCGGCGAGTTGGCCGATCTCGAGGAACGGCGAACCAGGATCGAGCAGTTGCTCAACGCGCTCGCGCGACAGCAGCTTGCCGCGCGCGACATGCTTGGCACGCGCGCTTTCCGAGCCACCGCGCGCCGCCGCCGCAACCTTCGCGCGCAATTCGTCCGCGAGCGCGCGATTGTGCGCGGCATTGGCGTGGAAAGCCGCGTCGTCGGTCGCCAGCTTGGTGTCGAGAACGGGCGCGCTCACTGCGCGACCCGCTCGGGCGCGCCGATCAACTCGCGGCCAATCAGCATGCGGCGGATTTCGTTGGTGCCGGCGCCGATGTCGAGCAATTTGGCGTCGCGCATCAAGCGCTCGACCGGCCAGTCCTTGGTATAGCCCGCGCCTCCGAGCGCCTGCACCGCTTCAAGCGCGGTCTTCATCGCATTCTCGCTCGCGAGCAGGATCGCGCCCGCCGCATCGAAACGCGTTGTGCGGCCAGCGTCGCACGCCTTGGCGACCGCATAGACATAAGCGCGCGCACTGTTGAGCGCGACGTACATATCGGCGATCTTGGCCTGCATGAGCTGGAACGCGCCGATCGGCTTGCCGAACTGCTGCCGCTCACGCACATAGGGCAGCACCACATCGAGGCACGCCTGCATGATGCCGAGCTGGATGCCGGCGAGCACGGTGCGCTCGTAATCCAGCCCCGACATCAATACCCCGGCGCCGCCGTTGAGCGGACCCATGATGTTCTGCTCAGGCACCTCGCAGTCGTCGAAAACCAGCTCGGCGGTCGGCGAGCCGCGCATGCCGAGCTTGTCGATCTTCTGGCCGATCGAAAAGCCCTTCATGCCCTTTTCGATCAGGAAGGTGGTGATGCCCTTCGAGCCGTCGCCAGTCTTCGCATAGACGACCAACGTATCCGCATAGGTCGCGTTCGTGATCCAGAATTTGGTGCCGTTGAGCACGTAGCGGTCGCCGCGCTTCTCGGCGCGGAGCTTCATCGAGACCACGTCCGACCCCGCGCCCGCTTCCGACATCGCCAGGCTGCCGACATGCTCGCCCGAAATCAGCTTGGGGAGATAGCGCGCCTTCTGCTCGTCCGACCCCCAGCGCCGGATCTGATTGACGCACAGATTGGAATGCGCGCCATAGCTCAGCCCGATCGAAGCCGAGGCGCGCGCGACCTCTTCCTGCGCGACGACGTGTTCGAGATAGCCGAGCCCAAGCCCGCCGTCCTCTTCGCCCACGGTGATGCCGTGCAGCCCGAGCGCGCCCATCTGCGGCCAGAGCTCTCGCGGGAACCAGTCCTTCGCGTCGATTTCGGCGGCAAGCGGCGCGATCCGGTCGGCGGCGAACCGAGCGGTGCTCTCCCGGATCATGTCGGCATTTTCGCCGAGATCGAAGTCGAATGTCGCCATATCTGCTCTCCTAAGCCGACGGTAGCCGTTTTGCCGCCACGTGAAAAATTGAAAGCGCCCCAAGCGTCGGATAGACGCCGTCTATGATCGAGCGCTATCTCGTCCGCTACTTCCTCGCGATCGTCGATTACGGCAGCTTCTCGGCGGCGGCGCAGCACTGTCGGGTCACCCAGCCGACGTTGTCGGTCGGGATCGGCAAGCTCGAAACCGCGTTGGGCGTAACGCTGTTCGAGCGCTCCAACCGGCACGTACGGTTGACGGCGGCCGGCACCCGCTTCGTCGAACATGCCCGCCGGATCGAGAACGCGTTCCAGCTCGCGCAGCGCGCCGTCCAGCCCGAACCCGATGCTGGCGCGATCCGGCTCGGGGTGCTCAACAGTTTGCCCGGTCTCGATCTGGCGCGCATGACCGAAGCTGCGCTCCGCCACGGTCCGGCGACGTTCGAACTGGTCCCCGGCACCGCGCGCGAACTCCAGGCCAAGCTCACCCAACGGCGGATCGACGTCGCGTTGACCCTCACGGCGACCGGAACCGCGAGCACCCTGGAACGACCGCTGCGAACCGAGCGGTTCGGGCTGTTCCTGCCGGCCACCCACCCGCTCGCCGACCGGGACGAGATCGCGGCCGAGGCCGTCGCGCATGACGTCATGATCGTGCGGCGTCACTGTGAGTCGCTTGCCGCGGTCAGCCGCCATTTCACCGACAGGGACGTACGCCCGCATTTCGCGCTGCGGAGCACCAATGACGAGCGTGTCTTGCAGATGATCGCCGCCGGTCTCGGCATCACTGTGATGCCGATGAGCTTCCAGGCGCCCGGCGTGTGCTCGGCGCGGTTGCGCGGGTTCGATCTCCAACGGACGATCGGCCTCGCCTTCGCCCCCGAAGCGGAATGGGTGGAGCAAACCCCGCAAGGCATCGTGCTGGCGGCGATCGAGACGTTTGCATCGCCCCACGCTGAGCGATGATGGGGCGAGACACGACGAAGCCGACCACGACGATCCCGTCGTGGTCGGCAGCGTCTCGACCGATCAGTTACGGTCAGGTGCGCTCGGTCTTGGCCGCCGCTTCGGCCATCGCTGGCGCCTCGGCGATCGTCGCCGCGCCTCCGAAATCCCCGTCCGTCACGCGGCCCGCGCCCGGGCCGGCGCCGAGATCGACTCCCGTCGTGGGATCGCTCGTTACGTCGGACGCAAGCCGCGCCGCCATCTTGGCGACGACCTTGGCATCGGTGCCATCCAGATCCACGGTGGCGAGGCCGTCGCCGCCATCGGCGGGCATGACCTGCGTAAGATCGTCGATCCGATCCCATTGCGGACCCGAATTCCACGGGCCGGTCATATCGCCCTCACCTTGCGAGGTATTGACGTACATGTTGGCGTACTTCTCGACACCCGGCAGCTTGCCCGGCGGGAAATTATCTTCAATCGAATAGAGCGCCTTTTCGAACGACTTCTGATGCGCCACTTCGCGCGTCATCAGGAAGCCGAGCGCGTCCTTGATGCCGGGATCATCGGTGATGTTGATGAGCCGCTCGTACACGATCTTGGCGCGGCTTTCGGCCGCGATGTTCGAGCGCAGGTCCACCGTTGGTTCGGACCGCGTATCGACATACGCGGCCGTCCAGGGCACGCCGGCGGAGTCGACCAGAGCGGGACCGCCACCGAACAGCAACGACTCCTTCGCGCTGGTGCCGGTCTGCCCGACCATGCTGTACAATTCCGCCTCGGCCAATTGACCTTCGGAGAGTTGCGCTTTCGCACCCTTGTTGAGCATCGCGACGATCGATCCGATCACTTCGAGGTGGCTGAGTTCCTCGGTCGCGATATCGAGCAGCATATCTTTGCGGCCGGCATCTTCCTCGCCCAGACCTTGCGTGAAATAGCGCATCGCGGCTGCAAGCTCGCCATCGGCACCGCCGAACTGTTCGAGCAGCAGACACGCCAGCCTCGGGTTCGGCTCGGATACGCGGACAGTATATTGCAGCCGCTTGTTGTGCATGAACATCGGCACGCTCCTGTTGATTTGGGGACGCGCCAAGAACGGGGGAACGACACGACAAGTTCCGCTTGATAATTATCAAGATATTGATTTAACTTAAATTTAAAAGGAGATTCGCCGATTTCAGTCGGTCAGCTTTGCGGGCGTATCTTCAATATCAGGACGATAGACGAGATCAAGGTAGTAGCCAGCGAGATGATAATGCGCGCGCACGGCCGCAGGATCTGCCGCGCGCTGCGCCTGGCTCAACTCCTGCTCCGCTCGCCGGTGGAAATAGGCGCGATCGCTATTCTCGACGAGATTCTCGCTCATGAGGCGATCGTGATCGCCGACGGCCAGGCAGTCCATAAAGTAAGTCAATTCTTTAGCGGCTGCTCACCACCGGAGGCGATCAGCGGTGCCAGGATCGCGGCGACACGATGCGCCTTGAACGGCTTCTCGACGCGCGGCACCGCCGCGAAGCGATCCGGTAGCGCCTCGCAATCATAGCCGGTCGCGAAAGCGAACGGGACGCCGCGTTCAATCAGTGCATCGGCCACCGGAAACACCATGTCGCCCCGCAAGTTCACGTCGAGCACCGCCACGTCGATCCGCGGTTCGGCGGTGATCCTCTCGGCTGCCTCATCGACGCTCGGCACCGGCCCAAGCACCTCGGCGCCGGCAGAGGACAAGGCGACCGAGAGATCGTCCGCGAGCAGATATTCGTCCTCGACGACGAGCACCCTGCATCCGCGCAGAACCTGTTCGATCATCATCTTCTCCAACAGACATGTCCGTGAGCACGGTTGCTCCGGTCGTGCGGTGAACGCCTTCGCTAGCAAAGGCATGTCGGGGTCGTGCATCGCTAGGCTCGGCTATGCGCGCTCGTCGGCTTGCCGGCCATTCGACCTTCGTTCGTTGCCGCCATATCCGAAACGGCGACCTCGCGCCAGCCAACGCACCTGCGCACCGCGCGACGTACGATACCCGCCGCGTCGAAATTCACCCCGTAGATGACCCACTTGATTCCGCCAAGCGTTAGGACGACAGGCGGCCATTCCCAATGTGAGCGATGGTTGGATGATACGACACGTGCCAGCGCCACAGCGAGCGGAAGACGCGTCCTCTGGCGATGCGAACGCCGAGGCGCTTCGTGCCGAACTGAAGGCGGCGCGAGAACAGCTTGATTGCGCCACGCGATCGTTGGCGGCGAGCGAAGCGCGCGAGCGCCTGCTCCAGAACGAACTTCAGCACCGCGTTCGCAACATGCTCGCGGTCGTGCGGTCGATCTTCGCGCGCACCGTGGAGGCCGGCGGCGCACTCGAAGATGTCGCCGATCACTTCAAGGGCCGGCTCGACGCAGTATCCCGCTATCAGTTCGCCTCCGCCATCGACCCGCGTGGCACGATCGACCTGGACATGATGATCTGGGACGAACTGCGCGTGTTCGAATTCGATCCACGCGTCGCCGCGGCCGGACCAGAGGCACGCGTCCCCTACGACATCGCGGTGGTTCTGGGGCTGGCGTTCCACGAGCTCGCCACCAATTCTATCAAGTTCGGCGCGCTCGCCGATACCGCGCGCGGCGCGACGGTGCATATCCGCTGGGAACTCTCGCAGGGCGAGTTGAGCTTGACCTGGGAAGAAACGGGTGTGTCGATCGTCATGCCCGCGCCAGTTCCACGCGGCTTCGGCCGTGAGTTCATCGAAGCCGCCCTGACCTACCAAATCGGCGCAACGACTGCCTTCGAGCTTCGGCCGGGCGGCATCCGGTGTACGATCACGGTGCCCCTGAATGCGCGCTAACCAGGCGCGTCGCCACCGGTTTCGCCCGCAAAACATACTGATGCGGATCAAGTCCGCGAGGCGTGACCGGAACGCGCCCTTGTTCGGCTCGTTCAAGGCGACGAATCGTACTTCTGACCCGCAAAGGAGCATTTCATGTCCGTCATCGACAAGCTGGTCGCCGCCGTAACGCCGCCCGAAAGCGAAGAGGCGCGGATCGAAGCGCGCAAGAAGGCGGAAGCCGTTGCCGCGCCGGGCACTTGGCTGGCCGAGATCCTGCAGCATCACCGCAAGATCGAAGCTCTGTTCGACGCGGTGAAGATCGCCGAAACCCCCGCCGGTCGCCAGCGTGCGCAAAAAGACCTCGCCCTGCTCCTGACCGCCCATTCGATCGCGGAAGAAGCGGCGGTCTATCCCGCGCTGGCGGCCGACAAGCAGGTCGGCCATGCCGAACTCGCCTATCAGGAGCAATCCGCCGCGAAGATGGAAATGGGGCTGCTCGAGCGGCTCGACCCGATGAGCCAGGACTATCTCGACAAGCTCGAACATATCCGTGGCGCGGTCACCCACCACATCTATTCGGAAGAGGGGACGTGGTTCCTGCAACTCGCCGAGGACGTCGGTCCCGCCGAGCAGGATCGGATCACCGCGCGCTACCGCGAGGAGTTCGATCGTTATACGAACGGCGCCGCCTGAGCGAGCGTGGGTCCGGGCGGGCGCCCGGACCTAATCGCTGCGCGTAGCTGACTTTTGTTCCCGAATGACAATGATGGAAAAATTGCCGCGACCGAGATATGAGCTCGATAAGCCCTTCTCTCGCGCAGGAACGAAACAGCCATGAAGATGCGTCCAGCGTTCCGTGTCGCCGCCGCGCTGTGTGTTTCGTTGCCCGCGGCGGCCTATGCGGATGACTCGAGCGACCTGCGCCAGAGCATCCTGCAAGGATGCGGCATCCCCGCATGGCAATTCGCCGTTCGCATCAAGAAGGGTGGCACCGTCACGCCGCAGATCTCGCCGACGATCACCGCCGACCAGAAGACGTGTGTGCGGAAGATGATCGACGACTATCGTCGGAACAGTCTTAGCTAGTCGGGGGTGCCCGGCCTGCGCGGTGTGTCAGAGCCAGCCGCGCACGCCGAACACCGCCGCCACCCTGCCACGGGCAATGCCGTCCGCGCGCGCATAGTCGGCGGTGATGCCAACTTTCCTGTCCCACGCCACACCGACATATGGCGCGAACTCGCGGCGGATTTCATACCGTAACCGCAGGCCGAGTTCCGCTGTGGATAAGCCTTCGCCGATGCGCTGCTCGGGGACGTTCTGCGCGGCGAGGTTGAGTTCGACGCGGGGCTGTAGGACGAGCCGCTGGGTGATCCGCTGATCGTACCATGCCTCGGCGCGGGCAAGCACATCACCCTTGTCGGACACGAACACGGTGCCTTCCGTCTCGAACCAATATGGCGCCAATCCTTCGATACCGATCGACGCATACGTCCGGCGCACGCCGGCGCCGAGATCCTGCCGCACACCGGCCTGAAGATCATGATAGGGTCCGATCGCCCGCGAATAAAGCAGTTGCACCTCGGCGGCCTCCGCGACCCGGCCAAACCGTGCTTCCCCTTCGCTTTTCAAGACGAGGCGGTTGACGTCTCCGCCCCACCAACCCTCGCCATCCCACCGGAATCCCTCCTCGCCCCGCCGCACTTGGATTTCGGCGAGGTTGAACAGAATCTGGTGCAGCCGCATGCCGCCATGGTCGCGGTGCAACCGTTCACGGGCGGGCGCCATGGCTGCGGCGCCCCACACGGCATCGGCGGCATGGTCGGCGGGCGGGGGCGGCGCCGGTCGGAGCCGGTCGAGCGGAGGCGCGTCCGTTCCGACCTTTTCCGGCGGGGTCGACGGGGGTGCCGATCCACCGCCGGCACGCATGGCCGGCGATGATCCCGCATCGCCAGGCACCATCTGATGAGCTCCGTGAACGGGCACTGTCTGCGCCTGAGCGGGAACGGCGACCAATGCCGCCAAGCAAGCCAGCATCTTCATGCCGCCGCGGCCGGACGCACGCTCACCACCTGCATCATGCCGGCGTGCATATGGTAGAGCATGTGGCAGTGGAACGCCCAGTCGCCCACCGCGTCGGCGGTGAGATCGAAGGTCAGCATGCCGCCGGGCTGTACGTTCACCGTGTGTTTGCGCGGAGCATGATCGCCATGTCCCGTCACCAGTTCGAAGAAGTGGCCGTGCAGGTGGATCGGGTGGTTCATCATCGTGTCGTTGATGAGCGTGATGCGTACCCGCTCGCCGGCCGTGAACGGAATGGGATCCTTCACTTCGCTAAGCTTCCTACCGTCGAACGCCCACATGTAGCGTTCCATGTTCCCGGTGAGATGGATCTCCAGCTTGCGAGATGGCGCGCGGCGATCGGGGTTGCGGTCGGTCGCGATCAAATCGGTATAGACCAGCACCTTGCCACCGACGTCGGCAAGTCCCTGCCCCGGCTCATCGGTCCGGTCGGCGGGCATGGGAGATATCGTTTGTATGCCCGGCCCGAGCGGCAGCGCCGGCGCGTTTCGCCGGTCGCGCATTTCCATGTGCATTGAGGACATGTCGATCATATCCGGGTCCATCGCGGCCATGTCCATGCCCATGTCCCGCATCGTCGCGAGCGGCCGGTGCCGGAGTGGCGGCGCGATTGCCGGCATGCCGGGCCGTGGTGCAAGCGTCCCGAAAGCCATTCCGGAACGGTCGATCGCCTCCGCGACGAGCCCAAAGGCGCGCTCCTCGGACGGAACAACGATCACATCGTAGGTTTCGGCATTGGCGATCTGGAACTCGTCCACCTCCACGGGCCGTACTGGTAACCCGTCGGCTGCGACCACCAACATTCGCAGGCCGGGAATACGCACGTTGAAGATCGTCATGGCCGCCGCATTGACGAAGCGTAGCCGCACCCGCTCCCCCGGCCGGAACAGCCCCGTCCAGCCATCCGCCGGCCCCCGGCCATTGACGAGATAGGTGTAGGTAGAACCCGTCACATCGGAGATGTCGGTCGGATCCATCCGCATCTTGCCCCATCGGCGACGCTCCGCCGGCCCCTGGTCCCGGCCGGCGATCTGGCCCGCCAGCGTCTGCTTCTGGTAATTGAAATAGCCACCCTGCTGCTTCAGCCGTTCGAAGATCGTGTGCGGGTGCATCGGGCTGTGATCCGACAACACGACGACATGCTCACGATCATAGCCGATCGGATCGGCGCCAGCGGGATCGATCACGATCGGACCGTAATGCCCCATTTGCTCCTGCAGCCCGGAGTGGCTGTGATACCAGTAAGTGCCGGACTGGCGGATCGGAAATCGATACGTGAAGCGGCTGCCCGCCTTGATGCCGGGGAAGCTGATGCCTGGCACGCCGTCCATCTGGAAGGGCAGCAACACCCCGTGCCAGTGGATGGACGTGTCCTCGTCCGGCAGATCATTGATGACGGTGAGGCGGACGTCCTGCCCTTCACGCAAGCGAACGAGCGGGCCGGGCACGGTGCCGTTGACCCCGATCGCGTGCATCTCGCGGCGGCCGATCCGCAACATCTGGTGCGCGATCCGAAGTTCGATGTCGGTTCCGTTCACGGTCGGCGGCGCGGCGGGAAGCCCTGGCGACACCGCTGCCGCCCAGCCGGGCCAGCATGCGGTCAGCGCGCCCGCGCTCCCGATCTTCAAGATATCTCTACGCCGAAACGTCATGATGCCCTTTCCATGCGATCCATACGCGCCGATCTGGCTTATCCCTCACCAAGCAGGGCTGTGAGGCGCAAGCGCGCGCGGTACAGCCGGGTCTCGACCGCCTTTTCGCTGATCTTCAGCGCCGCCGCCGTCTCGGCCTGGCTCAATCCATTCACGGTGCGCAGCAGCAACGTCTCACGTAGCCGTTCGGGCAAACGCGCGATCGCGGCCCAGGCGCGTTCAAGCTCGATGCGCGCGCCCGCAGCGGCATCGGGCAGCGGCTCGTCGTCCGGCACCGTCTCCTCCTCGCCGCCGACCCCGAACCCGATGAACCGGCGCACCGCGCGACGGCGATGCCAGTCGCGCGCGCGGTTGATCGCGATGCGCGCGAGCCAGGGCCGCAGCGGGCGCGACTGATCGAAACCAGCGAGGTGACGCCACGCGGTGGCAAAACAATCCTGCACCAGATCAAGCGCCTCCTCCGCATCGCCGACGTGCCCACGCATGACACGATACAGCGGATCGCGATGGCGACGCATGATCTCACGGAACGCGGCCTGCCCCCCGGCGATGGTGCGAGCGACCAGTTCCCCATCGTCCAACGCCGCAAGGTCGCCGCGCGCCGCGTCGGCGTTCACCGCGCCGGATCGGTGAGCTTGTCCGCGATGGCCGCGTCGAAGCTCGCCGCCTGATCCGGCCGAAGCACCTGTCGCATCGCGAAGACATGCGCCAGGGTCTCGCGCTGAAGCGCGCCCATTGCCATGTGCGAGGCATTCACTGCCGCCGCCACGCGCGGACCATAGCCGTGCTCGGCCTTGATCGCCCACGCGAGCCGCGCGTTGTCCGCGCGCATCTCGGCCTCCAGCGCCTCGCGGCGCGCGGTATAGTGTCGCTCAAGCGCCTTGATCCGCGCGGCTTGCACGCTGTCGAGGTGGATGCGGTCGTGGAGCAGCCGATGCAACGCCGCGCCCGGCGGAGCCGACCCCGGCCAGACGAGTCGCCCCACCGCCACCCCGCCGATTGCGGCGACGAATGCCAGCGCCGTCGTCAGCACGAGCCATAGCCCACGGCTCATTCCACACCGCCCAGCAGCGTCGAGGGCGCCAGCGCGGTATTCACCAGAACGACGGACGGCTCGACACCGCGCCCGCCCGGAATGGCCGCGCCGGCGGCGCCCGTGATCGTCGCGACGGCGACCGCGACCAGCATGCCCCCTCGCGCCTGGCGGCTGGTACGCGCCGTCGCGTCGATCCGGGAGAATACCCCGTTGTCGATCGTCTCCAACGCCGGATGGACGGGTGATCCAGCAAGCGCGCCCAAGGTGTCTTCAATCGTCATGGACATCTCTCCTACGCGACCATACGCATCACGCCATGCCACCCCTCAAGGATTTTACGACAGCGGCGAGGGATGCGGCGAGGCCGCGCGTATTCCGCGGACTGGCACCGGTTCAGCTACGGAGAATCCCATGCGCCGCCTCATCCTCTCATCAGCCGCCGCAATGCTCATCGCCGCGCCCGCTTTCGCGCACCCCGACCTCGTTTCCAGCACCCCAGCCGCCGATGCCACGGTGGCGCCGACCAACCGGGTGGAAATCACCTTCTCGGACAAACTGACCGCGCAGTCGGTCGGCGCCACGCTGGAGATGGTGGATATGCCGGGAATGAGAATGGCGGCGCCCATGAAGATGAAGGCGGCGACAAGCGTAAGCACCGACGGAATGACCCTCATCGCCACCACTTCCAAGCCATTGCCCAAGGGCACCTACAAGCTAACCTACCACGTCGCATCCGCCGATACACACGGGGTCGATGGAGATCTCGCTTTCACGGTTCAATAACCCACCCAGGACAAGCGTCTTCAAGCGTCGTGCATCACTGGCGCGTCATCTTCGTCGTGGTCGCGGTCGTCGGTGACAATCGATCGGCGCGCAACCATTCGGGATCGGAACGTCGCAGTCACGATTGCGCGACATGTCGGCAGGTGATAGCAAATCCTTATAGGAAACCGAGTGTTCGTAAAAAGAAGGCCGCGCGATGTACGTCGGCTTTCCAAGAGGCATGAGGAGGGGGATGCATTGAGGGCTTCTGCCGCAGCAAGGATAATGTGTCCTTCGCCATTTGCCGTTCTGATCGCCGCCGCGATGTTCCTCCATGCGCCTGATGCGCGCGCCGACGCCCTTGCGGCGGTCAATCGCAACGGCAGCATCGTCGCGGTCGAAGGGTACGGGCCAAACATCGTGCGGATCACGGTCGCAGTCGATCGGGCTCTCGCCACCGCCGCCGCCGGGCCGGGCGTCACCGGGAAAACCGACGACGCCGGCTGGAAGCACACCACCGACGCCAGCGGCGACGTGTTCCGCTCGGCGGCGCTCTCCGTTGCGGTCGCGGCGCAGCCCTGGCCCAAAGCGCCGACGCAGATGGAGCGCTATTTCGCGCCGGCGCTGCCCCCGGTATCGGTCACCGTCGCCGGAGCGGATGGCCGCGCGATCACCCGCATGACCGGCTGGGAGATGGCGCCGCAAACCGTAAACGGCGAGCAGACCTTCCGCGTCGGCGCGAGCTTCACCGATACCGCCGACACCCATTATTACGGCCTCGGTCAGAATCAGGAGGGCGTGCTCGATCTGCGCGGCCGGACGATCGACTGCCGCCATTATTATGACGCGCCCGCGGGCGAACAGGTCTGCGTCCCGTTTCTCGTCACCAACAAGGGGTACGCGATCCTGTGGGACAATCCGGCGGCGACCACCGTCTCTCCCGGCCTCCACAACGCCACCCGCTTCCAGAGCCAGGTCGGCGAGCGCGTTTCGTTCTTCGTCATCACTGGCGCGACCACCGACGCGTTGTATGCCGGGTATCGCCGGCTGACCGGCGCCACGCCGCTGCCCCCGAAGGCTGCGTTCGGACTGATCCAGTCCAAGGCGCGCTACGAAAGCCAGGCCGAACTGATGAGCATCGCGCAAGGCTATCGCAAGCGCGGCTATCCGCTCGATGCGATGGTGCTCGACTGGTTCTACTGGACGCGGATGGGGCAGCTCGACATCGATCGCACCTACTTCCCCGATCCCAAGGGCATGAACGAGCAGCTCCATGCAATGGGTCTGCACTCGATCATCAGCGTGTGGCCCCGCTTCGAGCGGGAATCGCGATATTTCGACATGCTCGCGGCGAAGGGCTGGCTGCTCCACGACAAGGACGGCAAGGCCGTCGATGGCCTCGCGGTGCGCGCCGACCGCGCCGGCGCGCTGCTCGATTCGACCAATCCGCAAGCGCGGGCGTGGTTCTGGGCGCGAATCCGCGACAACATCCTGAGCCAAGGCTTTGATTATACCTGGCTTGATGAGACCGAACCCGATCTCGTACCCGACGGCGCCTTTTATTCGATCGGGTCTGGCGACCGCTATCACAACCTGTTCCCGCTGTTGCATACATCATCGGTCGCGGAAGGGTCGGCGGCGGATCGTCCGGACTTCCGCAACATGATCCTGTGCCGCGCCGCCTATACCGGTACGCAGGCGAACGGTTGTCTGTTCTGGTCGTCGGACGTGCAAGCGACGTGGGAGGCGCTGCGGCGGCAGGTGCCGACCGGGTTGGGCTTCACCGCCTCCGGCCTCGCCTATTGGGGATCGGACACGGGCGGCTGGCAGACCCCGAGCGGCCCGCCCGCGCCGCGCCCGGTGCTGGTCGATCCGGCCGGCGCGACCGCGATGTCGCCCGACTATCGCGATTATCCGGAGCTGTTCGTACGGTGGTTCGAGTATAACGCGCTCACACCGACATTGCGCATCCATGGCCAGCGCCCCGGCACCGCGATCTGGGAATATGGCACGGCGGCCGAGCCGATCCTCGCGCAGTGGCTACGCCTGCGCTATTCGCTGATCCCGTACCTCTACGCGCTGGGCCGCGAGACGTATGAGCGCGGGGCGCCGTTCATGCGCGCGCTGTTCATGGACTTTCCCGCTGATGCCCAAGCGACGACAATCGGCGATGAATATATGCTGGGCCAGGCGCTGCTCGTCGCCCCCGTCACCGACCAAGGCGCGACCAGCCGCAAGGTCTATCTCCCCGGCGGCAGCGACTGGTACGACTGGTGGACCAACGCGAAGCTGACGGGCGGCCAGTGGATCGACGCTCCCGCCCCGATCGACCGCATCCCCGTGTTCGTCCGCGCCGGGTCGATCATCCCGATCGGCGCGCAGGTGCCAAGCACGGCGACACGCCAGATGCTGGAGAAGGTTCGGGTCTATCCGGGGCGCGATGCCAATGCCACGCTCTACGACGATGACGGTGTCTCCAACGCATATCGGGCACGTGGAGGGAAAAGCGCCGTGCTGCACTGGGACGAAGCGGAGCAACGGCTGACCGCATCGGGTGCATTGCCGACCGGGCAGGCGCTCGGCGGTCTCGTCGAGATCGCCACCGCGCGCAAATAACGCACAAGGCTGTACCCATGAAGGAGAGGATTTGATGGATCGCCGTGAATTCGTCGTGGGGAGCTTTGCGGCGGGAGCCGCCTTGACGGCCGCATCGAGCGGAGCCGCCGCGCCGAAACCGGCCCAACATGGCACCGACGCATCCGCCTTTCCGCCGGATTTCCTTTGGGGTTGCGCCACCGCAGCCTATCAGGTCGAAGGTGCCGTGAAGGAAGATGGGCGCGGGCTCACCAACTGGGACGTCTTCTCGCACACGCCCGGCAAGATCGTGAACAACGCGACGGGCGACGTCGCGAGCGACAGTTATCATCGCTACGGCGAGGACATCGCGCTGATGAAGGATCTCGGCGTGCGCGCCTACCGGATGTCGCTCGCCTGGTCGCGCATTTTCCCAGAGGGCAAGGGGCAGCCGAACCAGAAAGGCGTCGATCATTATAACCGCGTGATCGACGCGCTGCTCGCCGCCGGCATCGCCCCCTATGTGACGATGTTCCACTGGGATCTGCCACAGGCGCTCCCCGGTGGCTGGCAGAACCGTGACACCGCCAAAGCCTTCGCCGATTACGCCGGCTTCATGGCGGGCAAACTCTCCGACCGCGTTCACCATTTCATGACGGTCAACGAGGTGCGCAGCTTCTCAGACCTCGGCCATAAATCCGGTATCCACGCGCCGGGGCTGATGCTTCCGCCACGCGAACTCAATCAGGTGCGGCATCACGCGATCCTCGCGCACGGTCTCGGCGTCGGCGCGATCCGCGCGGCCGCGCGCGCCGGAACGCAGGTGGGCGTCGCCGACAACGCCACCTTCTTCGTGCCCGTGGTCGAAACGCCCGAGCATATCGCCGCGGCGCTGCGCGCGACGCGCCAGGAGAATGCGATGTTCCTCACCGCGATCATGGAGGGGCGCTACATGGACTCCTACCTCGCCGACGCCGGCGCCGGCGCGCCGGTGGTGCAGCCAGGCGACATGGCCGCGATCGGCAGTCCGCTCGATTTCCTCGCGATCAACGTCTACACCCCATTCTACGTCATGGCCGACGACACGCCCAGCGGCTATTCGGTGTTGCCGCGCTCGCTCCACTCGCCGCGCATGCCTTCACCCTGGCTCTATGTCAGCCCGGAGGTCGGCTATTGGTCGGTGCGGAGCGTCAGCGAGCTGTGGAAGCCCAAGGCGATCTTCGTCGCCGAAAACGGTTGCTCGGCGGACGACATGGTGACGCCCAACGGGCAAGTGCTCGATCCCGACCGGGTCATGTATCTGCGCAACTGCCTGACGCACTTCCGCCGCGCCACCGCCGAAGGCTATCCGCTCAAGGGCTATTTCGTGTGGAGCCTGCTCGACAATTTCGAATGGGCCGACGGCTATACCAACCGCTTCGGCATCCACTATGTCGATTTCGAAACGCAGAAGCGGACCCCGAAGCTGAGCGCGCATTGGTATAAGGAACTCATCCGCCGCAACGCGCTCGTGTGAAAACTCGGGCGCCACGAACCCTAGCGATTATGTCGCGTCTCGCGCATTGTGATCTCCCCCTCTCCGCGAGCGCCGCGCTCGGGCGCCGTGTCTAACGACGGCGTCCGGTTCAGCCGCCGTCGGTGTTCCGTCGTCGCTGTTTAAGGGCAACGTCTTTGATTGACGAGCGTCTGCCGACGCCCGATCGGCCTGGTAGTGGTCCCCTGTGGCGGCCAGCGTTTCCCGGTCGAGCCGTATTGCAGACGAGGACACGGCGCTCCGGCGGCCCCTTCGAGCGGTTCGCCCGCTATCCTCCGGTTGGATTTGGAGTCCATTGGCTCTTAAGTTGGGCGGCAATGTGTATCTTCCCGCGTTCCACGGAGACAGCCATGACCGACACCATCCTCACCAAGCTCAAGGCGGACGGCTGGCTGCGCGAGATGAACGCGATCGGGGGCGAATGGCGGAGCGCCGACAGCGGCCGAACGGAAGAGGTCACCGACCCGGCGACGGGCACCGTGATCGGAACCATCCCCTGGGCCGGCGCAGCGGAGACGAACGCGGCGATCGCCGCCGCGCAGGCGGCGTTCAAGCCTTGGTCGATGACACTGGCCGCCGAGCGGGCGGCCGCGCTCCACCGGATGGCGGCGGTCATCCGGGACCACGCCGAACTGCTCGCGTCGATGCTGACGCTGGAGCAGGGAAAGCCCCTCGCAGAAGCGCGCGCCGAGATCCTGCTCGGGAGCCAATATGTCCAGTGGTTCGCCGAAGAAGCTCGGCGCATCGATGGCACGATCATCCCCTCGCCTTGGCAGGGTCGGCAAATCCTGGCGACGCGCGAGGCCGTCGGGGTGGTCGCGGCGATTTCGCCCTGGAATTTCCCGTTCTCGATGCTTTCTCGCAAAATCGCCCCAGCCTTGGCGGCGGGTTGCACCGTTGTCGTCAAGCCGTCCGAATTCACCGCCTATTGCGGGCTGCTGTGGGCGGTCCTGGCTGAGAAGGCCGGCATCCCTGCCGGTGTCATCAATGTCGTGACGGGCGACGCCGGCGCGATCGGCGGCGCGCTGACCACCAGCCCGCTGGTGCGCAAATTGACCTTCACCGGCTCGACCCGCGTCGGGAAGATTCTTTACGAGCAATCGGGCGCGACGATGAAGAAGCTCTCGATGGAACTCGGCGGCAATGCCCCTTTCCTTGTCTTCGACGACGCCGATCTGGAGAAAGCCGTCGAGGGCGCGATCGCCTCGAAATACCGCAACAGCGGCCAGACCTGCGTTTGCACCAATCGTTTCTATGTTCAGGACGGCATCTACGAGGTATTCGCCGAGCGGCTTACCGAGCGGGTGAAGGCGCTCAAGGTCGGAAACGGCTTCGACCCTGATGTTCAGCAAGGTCCGCTCATCAACGATGCAGCCGTGAAGAAGGTCTCGGCGCATGTCGAGGACGCAGTGGCGAAGGGCGGCGTGGTGCTTACCGGCGGCAGCCCGCACGCCCTCGGCGGTACCTTCTACGAACCGACGGTGATCCGCGACGCGAACCAGGACATGCTCGTCGCACGCGAGGAGACGTTCGGCCCGGTGGCGGCGTTGTTCCGCTTCACGCATGAACAGGACGGCATCGACGCCGCCAACGCCACCGAATTCGGTCTGGCGGCCTATTTCTATACGCGCGACCTTTCGCGCACCTTCCGCGTCGCGCGCGCGTTGGAGGCTGGCATGGTCGGGATCAACGAAGGGATCATCACCAGCGAAGTGGCGCCGTTCGGCGGCGTGAAGGACAGCGGCATCGGCCGCGAAGGGTCGAGCTTCGGCATCGACGAGTTCCTGCACGTCAAATACCTTTGCGTCGGTGGGCTATGATGCGCCTGCGGTCTGCTGCGGAGGCGCGCGTCCCCGGCGTATAGCAGGACGCGATGGCGATGTTCGGCATATCGCCCGTCAATCCAGAAACCACCATTTCGCGCGGAAGCAGATATGTCCGACAAGTTAACCGTTGCCGTTCGAGGCTCCGGTTGCAATAACCACGCGCAATGAGATCGTCCGCAGAGTCGATCACGACATCGAAGTATTGGGGAGGTTCGGAATGAAACGCATGGCCGCCGCGCTGCTGATCGCCAGTGCTGCTATAAGTCCAGCACTGGCGCAGACCGCCGCCGCGCCCGTAGCCGAGGACTTCAAGCCATCGTCGCTCAATCAGCCGGGGCAGCAATACCCCCAGGTGAATTCGCAGGGGTATGCACGGTTTCGGATCATCGCACCCGATGCGAAGGCGGTAAAGGTCAGCCTCGGTCTAGGGGGGCGCGGCGGCACGGTCTTGACCAAGGCCAGCGACGGCACATGGATCGGGACTTCGGAAGGCCCGCTGGACGAGGGATTTCACTATTATCATCTGACCATCGACGGCGGCACGTTCAACGATCCGGGCGCTCTCAACTTTTATGGCTCCACGCGCTGGGAGAGCGGGATCGAGATACCCGCGCACGACGCGGACTTCTATGCGCTCAAGGATGTCCCGCACGGGCACGTCGAGCAGGTTCTGTTTCCGTCCCCGAGTACGAGTACGCAGCGTCGCGCCTTTGTCTACACGCCCCCCGGCTATGAAAAGAACCCGCAGACCCGCTACCCGGTGCTCTATCTTCAGCACGGCTGGGGTGAGGACGAGACCGCATGGGCGAACCAGGGCCATGCCAATCTCATCATGGACAATCTGATCGCCGAAGGGAAATCGCGGCCGTTCATCATCGTGATGACCTATGGAATGACGAACGACATCAAGCCCGGCAGCCCCGGCGGTCTCGCCAGCTTCGATATCCGCCCCTTCCAGACGGTGCTGCTCGACGAACTCATTCCATACATCGACCGCAGCTATCGGACATCTGCCGACGCCAGCCACCGGGCGATGGCGGGCTTGTCGATGGGAGGCTTCGAAACCAAGCTGATCGCGCCGAAGAACCTCGACACGTTCGGCTATATCGGCCTGCTGAGCGGGGGCACCTTCGGGATCGACGACGTTAACGCGACGCCGGGTTTCAAGGACAAGGTGAAGCTTGTCTTCGTCAGCTTCGGCAGCCGCGAACTGGACAGGGGCCGCGCGGGCGCCCCCGGCGGCGGCCCCCGTCCCGATCCGCGCGCGAACGCGGCAGCGCTGAAGGCGGCCGGCATCAACAGCGCCTTCTACGTCTCTCCCGACACGGCGCACGAATTCCTCACCTGGCGCCGAAGCCTGCGCGAGATGGCACCGCTGCTCTTCCGGAACTGACATCTCGCCACACGTATAACATCTTGATCGGGGCCCGCTGGAGAAGACATGCGCACCATCATCCTCGCAACCGCGGTTCTTTCCGTTTCGGCACCCGCCGTCGCGCAGGCGGATCGTCCTCGTGTCGTGATCGACACGGGTGCCCTTGTCGGCCGGAGCGACGATGGAGTCCTATCCTTCAAGGGCATACCGTTCGCGGCTCCCCCCGTGGGCGCGCTGCGCTGGCGGGCGCCCCAAACTCCCGCAAAATGGTCTGGGGAACGCGATGCAGGCCAATATGGCCATGATTGCATGCAGCTCCCCTTCCGGAGCGACGCCGCTCCGCTTGGCACCGCCCCGGCGGAGGACTGCCTGTACGCGAACGTGTGGAGACCCGCGCACGCCAGCGCCAAACTGCCCGTGATGGTGTGGATTTACGGCGGCGGCTTCGTGAACGGTGGCTCATCTCCGCCCACCTATTCGGGCGCCGAACTCGCGAGGCGAGGCATTATGGTCGTCAGCTTCAACTATCGCCTTGGTCGGTTCGGGACATTCGCTCACCCGCAACTGACCGCGGCCAATCCGGACAACGGCCTATTGGCAAACTATGGGTATATGGATCAGCTGGCGGCGCTGCGGTGGGTCCGCCGCAACATCGCGGCCTTTGGCGGCGATCCTGCCGATGTGACGATTATCGGCGAAAGCGCTGGCGGAATGTCGGTTCACGCCCTCATCACATCTCCGCTTGCGATCGGCCTTTTTCACAGGGCCGTGATCGAGTCGGGCGGTCCGAGCGCGGAGCCCGGCACCACTCTCGCCACAGCGGAGGGGATCGGGGTCGCGTTCGCCAAGTCCAAAGGTATCGAAGCAAACGATCCGCGGGCCCTGGCGAAACTTCGCGCGCTGCCCGCCAATCAGGTAGTCGATGGCTTGAACCTCGCCACCATGGCCACGCCGCCTGGTCAGCCCAGAACCTTCACCGGCCCGATCGCGGACGGTCGAATCGCGGTGGATACGATTGCTGCCTACCAGAACGGCCGGTTCAGCAAGGTGCCCGTCCTGCTCGGGGCGACTAGCGACGATATCGGCGGCCCTGCCGGCTATATGATTACCGGTGCCCGCAAGATGGCCGCGCTATTCGCTTCCAACGGAATACCAACCTACTATTATCGGTTCTCCTACGTCGCCAACGCGGCCCAGACTGCGAGCGGGCAAGGTGCCAAACATGCGACGGATATTCCGTTCTTTTTCGACACCGCATCCATAAAATATGGCGACCAGACCACCGATACCGATCGCGCCGCATCACGGACGATAAGCAACTATCTGGTCAACTTCGTGAAGCGCGGCGATCCCAACGGAGATGCATTGGCAGCCTGGCCCCGCTATTCGACCGGCCGAGCATCCATGCTTACCTTCGATATCGATAGCGTCGCGCGGCTAACGCCAGATGCGCTTCCTTAAGGCGGTAGAGCCGGTCAGGGGCATGCGCCAAAGTTGGAAGCATGCCTTTAGCTGCGCAGACGGATGATGTCGCCCACTGAAGGAGACACGCGCGAGCGGTCAGTCACCGAACCGCTGGAGCCAAAGGCGTAGCGGCCACGCGCCGGCCAAGCTCCGAATCGTGAATCCGCTTCTCGCGATGTGGAGATTGTTGGTTTGCGCACCGGCGAACACGCGCAGTACGTTAGCTTCAGATCCGTACGACCTAACCAACAGGAAGTTTGAGAAATGGTGGAGCCGAGGGGGATCGAACCCCTGACCTTTCGCATGCCATGCGAACGCTCTCCCAGCTGAGCTACGGCCCCATTTCTCTCGGGCCGTTTGGCCCTCGGGAGGCGACGCCACTAGCCGGGCGTCGCTGGCTTGGCAAGCGGCGAAATCGCCGCCTGCCGCCATTTTTTCAAATCAATGTTCTTCGTCTTCGGTTGGAGCTTCCACGCCGAGATCATCATCGCCGCCGAGGTCGACCTCGTCGTCGGGGGACGGCTCTTCGTCTTCGCCGATATCCAGCGCCTCGTCGTCACCGGCGAGATCGTCATCCTTCTTCAATGCCTCGGGCTTGGGCGAATCGAATGGCAGCGGCTGCTTCGACTTCAGGATCGGCTCCGGCTCCCACGTCGACCCGCATTCGATGCAGGTAACGGGATCGTCCTTGCCGAGATCATAGAAACGCGTTGCGCACTTCGGACACGATCGCTTCGTGCCCCATTCCGGCTTAATCATATGCCGTTTGGACCTTTCAAACTTCGGATAACCCTGGGGGTGAACCCCGTCAAAGTGGCGCGCGCCTTGCCATAGCGCAAGGGCGCTGTCAAAAGCCCGGGCCCGATGCCCCATGCCAATCCCACCCCCCGCGAAATCCACGCCTCCGGCCCGCTGCGCGGTCGCGTTGCCGTGCCCGGTGACAAATCGATCAGCCACCGCGCGCTGATGTTCTCCGCGCTCGCGGTCGGCGAAAGCCGGGTCGAGGGGCTGCTCGAGGGCGAAGACGTGCTCGCTACCGCCGCCGCGCTCCGCGCCATGGGCGCCGAGATAGAACGCGGCGCGGACGGTATCTGGCGAATCCACGGCGTCGGCGTCGGCGGACTGCTCCAGCCGCAGGGTGCGCTGGAGATGGGCAACTCGGGCACCTCGACACGACTGCTGATGGGGCTGATCGCCAGCCACGCGATCACCGCCGCCTTCACCGGCGACGCCTCGCTGACCAAGCGCCCAATGGGGCGCGTGATCGAGCCGCTGTCGCGGATGGGCGCGAGCTTCACCGCCTATCCGGGCGGGCGGCTGCCGCTGATCCTGCGCGGCATCAACCCAGCGGTGCCGATCGACTACACGCTGCCGGTCGCCTCGGCGCAGGTGAAGTCGGCGGTGCTGCTGGCGGGGCTCAACACCCCCGGCATCACCCGCGTGATCGAGCCGATCGCGACGCGCGACCATAGCGAGCGGATGCTGCGCGGCTTCGGCGCGACCGTGGAGGTGGAGCAGACGCCGCAAGGGCGCATCATCGCCATCAGCGGCGAGGCCGAATTGAAGCCGCAACAGATCGTCGTGCCGGGCGATCCGTCGTCCGCCGCCTTTCTCGTCGTCGCGGCGACGATCGTGCCCGGGTCCGACGTGGTGGTCGAGAATGTCGGCCTCAACCCGACCCGCGCCGGCATCTTCACCGCGCTCAGGATGATGGGCGCCGACATCACCGAAGTGAACCCGCGCGAGGTCGGCGGCGAGCCGGTTGCGGATCTGCGCGTCCGTCACGCGCAACTAAAAGCGATCGAAGTGCCCGCCGAGCTCGCACCGAGCATGATCGACGAATATCCAATCCTGTTCGTCGCCGCCGCTTTCGCCGAGGGGCGCACCGTCGCACGCGGCGCGCACGAACTGCGCGTCAAGGAATCGGACCGGATCGCCGCGATGGCCGCCGCGCTCGGCGCGTGCGGGGTCGCAACACACGAATATGAGGACGGCTTGGCTGTACAGGGCAATGGCGGCGGAGCGATCGCCGGCGGCGGCACCGTCGCCACCCAGCTCGATCACCGGATCGCGATGAGCATGGCGGTCGCCGGGCTCAACACACGCACCCCGCTCACGCTCGATGATTCCGCACCGATCGCGACCAGCTACCCGATCTTTTTCGAATCGCTGGACAGACTGCGTGGCGCCAACGCGGGGGTGGAGGCATGATCATCGCCGTCGATGGCCCTGCCGCCTCGGGGAAAGGCACGATCGCTCGCGCGCTCGCCAGCCATTATCGTCTCCCGTATCTCGACACCGGGCTGCTATACCGGGCGGTCGCGGCCAACGTCGCGCTGCTCGACCTTGATCCCACGATCGAGGCAGATGCTGTCGCCGCGACCGACTTCGACGAGTCCTTGCTCGACGATCCGGCATTGCGCGACGATGATACTGGCAAACGTGCGTCGATCGTCTCGGCGCATCCGCTGGTGCGCGCGGCCTTGTTCCACCGCCAGCGCCGTTTCGCCAACCAGCCCGGCGGCGCGGTGCTCGACGGCCGCGACATCGGCACGGTGATCGCACCCGAGGCCGACGCCAAATTGTTCGTCAAGGCGACCCCGACGATCCGCGCGCGCCGCCGCCATTCCGAACTGCGCGAACGCGGCTCGAACGTCAGCATGGACAAGGTGCTCGCCGACATCCGCGCGCGCGACCAGCGCGATTCGATGCGCAGCAGCGCACCGCTCCTCGCGGCAAACGACGCCGCATTGCTCGACACCAGCTTTCTGTCGATCGAGGCGGCGCTGAAGCGCGCGATCGAGTTGGTAGAGCGACAGGTGAAGCTGAAAGCGGAAAACCGGCGCGGCTGACCACGCGCGGTCACCAGGCCGGCTAACTCTGTCCCCGATCGAGCGTGTCGCTCGGGCTGCGCGCATCACCTTCCTTCTGATGCTCGGTTGAGAGGTTCGGCGCGGGCTGGGTTTCCGTCGCGGCGTTGTCGGCGGTCTTCTTCTCGCCCGGCTCGGTCGAGAGGTTGGGGCGCGGCTGCGTTTCGGTGTGCGTATCGTCTGGCATGGGGTTGCTCCTTGCCATGACTCAACGAGCCGCACCTGAGCGCCGTTCCCCCTTTGCTTTCCGCACGGAGGCGATACACTGCGCGCGGCTGTCGAGGAGGGTTTGATGGGTGTGACCGGTGTGGGTGGCATCTTCTTCCGCGCCGATGATCCCGACGCGTTGCGGCATTGGTATCGCACGCATCTCGGGGTCGGCGGTGAGGGCTATGAGCCTTGGCCGCAGAGCGCCGGGCCTACGCTGTTTATGCCCTTCGCCACGAACACGGATATGTGGCCGCGCGAAAAGCCGTGGATGCTCAACTTCCGCGTCGATAATCTCGACGCGTTGCTGGCCACGCTGCGCGGGGCGGATATCGCCATCGAACTCGACCCCGCGTGGGACACCCCGGAGACGGGTCGCTTCGCCCGCATCCATGATCCCGAAGGCAATCCGATCGAGCTTTGGCAGCCGCCGGCGGAGTAGGTTCCGGTCTGGCGTCGCCTTGCGTCGAGAGCGACCGCGCGCTATAGATTGGCGGTCCAGCGGGCAGGCGCTCGTGGAGGAAGGCGCGGAGGTTTATCTTCTTGCGCCTGTTCGGCTTGGTCGAGCACTCCTTCGCTTCGCTCACCCGCGCGGATGCTGCGGCGGCATGAGGCTGTCGCGGCGTATCGGCTAGAAGACCGCCGGAGACAACCGGCCGGCCGGAAACGTTAAGACCAGGAACCGACTCCTTTATGGCCACTATGGCATCCCCCACGCGCGACGATTTCGCAGCCCTTCTCGAACAGACGCTCGGCGGCGCCGACAGCTTCGAAGGCCGCGTCGTCAAGGGCACCGTCACCGGCATCGAGAATGATCTCGCCGTGATCGACGTGGGCCTCAAGTCCGAAGGCCGCGTGCCGCTGCGCGAATTTGCCGCCCCCGGCCAGAAGGCCGATCTCAAGGTTGGCGACGAAGTCGAAGTCTATGTCGATCGCGTCGAGAACGTCCACGGCGAAGCGATGCTGTCGCGCGACCGCGCCCGCCGCGAAGCCGCCTGGGACACGCTCGAGACCGAATTCGCCAAGACCGCGCGCGTCGAGGGCGTCATCTTCGGCCGCGTCAAGGGCGGCTTTACGGTCGATCTCAACGGCGCCGTCGCGTTCCTGCCCGGCTCGCAGGTCGATATCCGTCCGGTGCGCGATGTCACTCCGCTGATGGACATCCCCCAGCCCTTCCAGATCCTCAAGATGGACCGCAAGCGCGGCAACATCGTCGTGTCGCGTCGCGCGATCCTCGAAGAGACCCGCGCCGAGCAGCGTTCGGGCCTGATCCTCAGCCTCGCCGAGGGTCAGATCATCGACGGCGTCGTCAAGAACATCACCGATTACGGTGCGTTCGTCGACTTGGGCGGCATCGACGGCCTGCTCCACGTCACCGATCTCAGCTACAAGCGCGTCGGCCATCCTTCGGAAGTTCTCAACATTGGCGATACCGTCAAGGTTCAGATCATCCGCATCAACAAGGACACGCAGCGCATCTCGCTCGGCATGAAGCAGCTCGAGAGCGATCCGTGGGATGGTGCATCGGCCAAGTATCCGGTCGGCGCGAAGCTCACCGGCCGCGTCACGAACATCACCGAATATGGTGCGTTCGTCGAGCTGGAAGCGGGCATCGAGGGCCTCGTCCACGTGTCCGAAATGTCGTGGACCAAGAAGAACGTGCATCCGGGCAAGATTGTCTCGACTTCGCAGGAAGTCGATGTCGTCGTGCTCGAGGTCGATCCCGACAAGCGCCGCATTTCGCTCGGCCTCAAGCAGGCACAGGCCAATCCGTGGGAGGCGTTCCTCGAAGCGCATCCGATCGGCTCGACCGTCGAGGGTGAAGTCAAGAACGCGACCGAATTCGGCCTGTTCATCGGCCTCGACAACGACGTCGATGGCATGGTCCACATGTCGGACATCGCCTGGGGCGTGTCGGGCGAAGACGCGCTCAACCTCCACCGCAAGGGCGAGGTCGTCCAGGCCGTCGTTCTCGACATCGACGCCGAGAAGGAGCGTATCTCGCTCGGCATGAAGCAGCTTGAGCGTGGTGCTCCGGCGAGCGGCGGTGCGGCTGCCGGCGGTGGTGCTGGTTCGGGCCTCAACAAGAACGCGATCGTCACCGTCACCGTGCTCGAAGTCCGCGACGCGGGCCTCGAAGTTCAGGTCGGCGACGATGGCGCGACCGGCTTCATCAAGCGCACGGATCTCGGCCGCGACCGCGACGAACAGCGTCCGGAGCGTTTCCAGGTCGGGCAGAAGTTCGACGCGATGGTGACCGGCTTTGATCGTTCGAAGAAGCCGACCTTCTCGGTCAAGGCGATGCAGATCTCCGAAGAGAAGCAGGCCGTGGCGCAGTACGGTTCGTCCGACTCGGGCGCGTCGCTTGGCGACATCCTCGGCGAGGCGCTCAAGGCGCGCAACGAGAAGCGCTGATCTGAACGTGGTGGGTCGTCGGCGATGCCGGCGGCCCACCTTGCTTTGCCGGTTGCACCGGAATGGCCCTTTCGGCCTTATTTACGTTTACACCTCTCGCACATTGATCTACGTCTAGTTTTAAATCACGCATCTCTCATGGGAGACTGTGGTATGATCGTGGATGTATTTTAATCGGGAGCTTACAGCGCAATGATCCGATCGGAACTGGTCCAGTTGCTGGCCGAGCAGAATCCCGATCTGGCGCCGCGCGATATCGAGGCGATCGTCTCGACGTTTTTCGATGAAATTTCAAAGCGTTTGGCAAGCGGCGGACGCGTCGAGCTGCGCGGCTTCGGCGCCTTCTCAACGCGTGCGCGCGACGCTCGGACCGGCCGCAATCCCCGCACTGGCGAATTGGTCGATGTCACGGCAAAGCGGGTTCCGTATTTCAAACCGGGCAAGGAAATGCGCCTTCGCCTCAACGTATGAGTCGCCCGCGCAGATCGCGCTTGGCTGATCCAGACTTGCCGTTTATGCACCCCTTGATGATGCGGGCGTGGCGAAATCGGTAGACGCACCGGACTTAAACGACTTGAGTGCTCACGGGGAAACCCGCGAAGTAGAACTGCTCAAATTCGGGGAACCCTGTAAAATGGCGATCCCGAGCCAAGCCCGTCATTCCGACGGGAAGGTGTAGAGACTAGACGGGCAGCACCTGCGCCCCGCTTGATCGAGCGGGGCATGGTGAAGGGATAGTCCAGACCACAAACGCTTGTCCGGCGCTCTGGGCAAGTGGCGGTGAAAGCCGTAGCGGTACGAAAATCCGTCGGGCCGCGAGGCCCTTGGGGGTTCAAGTCCCCCCGCCCGCACCATTTCTCCCCGAGGCCCGCATTCGCGTCACCGGCGACTGATTGCACCGCGCCGTTATCGCATCGCCGCAAGCATCCCGTCGATGGAGACGATTGCGAAGCGCGTGAAATCGTCCGCCACGGCGTATGGCAGCAGCATCTCGCGCCCACGCACCAGCGCGCCGCAGCTATACACCACGTTGGGGACATAGCCGTTGCGCTCATGATCGCTGGGCTCGAGCAGCGGCTCGGCCAGCCGCCCGAGCACCTTCGCGGGATCGTCGCGGTCGAGCAACACCGCGCCCATGCAGTAATTGCGCACCACGCCCACGCCGTGCGTTAACACCAGCCAGCCTTCGTCGATCTCGATGGGCGAGCCGCAATTGCCGATCTGAACACTCTCCCATGCGTACAACGGCTCCAGAAGCTTGCCCTGCGCTCGCCACGTCAGCAGGTCGTCGGACGACGCCAGCCACAAATTTTCATTGTCCTGCCGCCCCAGCGCCAGGTAGCGCCCACCGATCTGACGCGGGAACAGCGCCATACCTTTGGCGTCGGCAAGGTCGCCCCGCACCGGATGCATCTTGAAGGTGCGGAAATCGTCGGTCTGGAGAAGCTCCTGGCGCGCCCCCGCCGCGCCGACCGCGGTGTAGGTGCCGATAAAGGTCAAGGGCCGGTCCGGTATCGCGAAGGGCGTGAGCCGCAAATCCTCAATGCCGCGGCTTTGGCTTTCCACGACCGGGAACAGCACCGTCTCGGACGGTTCGCAACTGCCGGAGCAATCGAGTTGGATCGTGTCGGCGTCCTGCCAGCCTCGCACCGGGGTGGTAATCGGCGGCACGCCCCTCGCGGCGGGTGCGGCGATCTCGACATCGCCGTCGGCCCGCCACACGCCGGTCCGGAACGTCACCGAGGACAGATGCCCTTCCCCGATCCCGCGCAGTGACAGAACGAAGCCCGTGTCGCCCGCCGGCTGCATACCAATCGGCCATGCGACGATGCTGGGATTGAACAAAGCCGCCGACTCGAACGAATATTCCGCGCTGAAATACGCACCGATCAGCAATCGACGATCTTCGTCGAGGGTCGCGACATCGACACCGGCGACGCGCCCCGCGAGATCCCCGCCGCGTGCGCGCAGCGTATCCTTGGCGCCATGATCGGCATGTCCGATCGATTCCCACAGCCGCTCGATCTGACGGGTCACCGCCGCACCGTCGAAGGCGAGCACGCGACGGACGATTCGGGTCGTGCGGTCTTCGGGTTGATGGTCGAAGCCGGCGGGATCGGACGGCAGGAATGGCCGGATCACAGTGCGGCTCGCGTCGGGACGCAGTTCGATATCGAGCTTGCGCAGGTAAGGTTCAGTATCAGCCATGAGTGTCTCCGTCAGGCGATTGTACCAATCGCATCGGTATGAACGTCGACCCCGACCAGCCGCGCCGGCCCAAGGCTCGTGGTCAGTGCCGTATTGGTCACCTCGCATCCGCGCGCCATCAGGACGCGGCCGATCCGCCGGGCGGTTGTCGCGCGCATCGAAGCTATGCCGATAGCCGCCGATGTCTCGTAGCGGATGTCGTATCCGGCGGGGATCAGCATTGTCGCTTCAGACTCCGGCGTCATGCGTAAAGGTTTGTACCGGGGTCGTAACGCGATCCTCGACCGAAATGTCCACGCCTCGGGCCATGTCCCGGAAACTTACTGGAAAGTCGGGTCATGTACGCGAGATCGGCACTGGCTGATGGAGGCTCGCGCGCCGCCATGATACGGCGTTCGCTGGATGACACGGCCCGTCCGTCACGATAGCTGGTCACATGGACCGACACCGCGAACACAACGAGCCTTCTCACATGAGTGACCGGCTGGACCGAGCGCTGCTGGGCATAGACGAGCCGTCCCCCGTCCGCATCGTCAATCCAAACGGTCGCTCACCTTTCCTGCTGATCGGCGATCACGCCGGCAATCTGGTGCCCCGCGCCTTGGAGCCATTTGGCGTGACTTCGCCGGACTTGGAGCGCCATATCGGCTGGGACATCGGTATTGCCACGCTCGGCGAGACGCTCGCCACGACGCTCGACGCGACCTTCATCGCACAACGCTATTCGCGCTTGGTGGTCGACTGCAATCGCGCCCCGGACGCCGAGGACGCCATGCCGGCGGTGAGTGACGGAACGCCGATACCCGCTAACGCCTCACTCGATGCGGAAGGCCGCGCAGCCCGCCTGGCAGCTATCCATACCCCCTATCAGGCCGCGATCGCGGCCGAACTGGCACGTCGCGACGCCGCGCGCGAGGATGCGGTTCTGGTCGCTCTGCATAGCTTCACACCCGTAATGCGCGGCTTTGCGCGACCCTGGCAGATCGGCGTCCTCCACGGCGGCGGCGACGAGGCGTACGCGCGTCGGGTATTGTTGGCGTTGGAAGCCCGCGGGGATCTCGTGGTTGGCGACAACCAGCCGTATGCGATGGACACCATCGACTTCACCATCCCCCACCACGCCTTCGCCGCAGGACGGCGTTACGTGGAGACCGAGATCCGCCAGGATTTGCTGGAGACGGAGGCGCAAATTCACGAGTGGGCCGACCTGCTAGTAACGGTGCTGACTGCTGCGCTCTGATTCTTTCCGCTCCCGGAGGATCATGGCGCATAGGTGATCGTTGCCTGCCCGGTCGCGCGGACCGGCATGAACAGGCCCTTCCCCGTGACGGCCAACGTACCGTTCTCCACCTTGGTCACATCCGCCGACAAGACGAAATCCCCCTCGCGCCGCGCACCTATCGCTTTCTGTGCCGCCCGCAGCACCTTGGCGTAGTCGGGCGCGAAATCATGGCTGAGACCGCGCGCGATGCTATCGCGGATCGATCCGTCCTTGAACAATGCGATCAGGAGGTTCGTCACCCCGCTGTCGGTGTCGGTGGCAATACCTACGTCGCGAACGCGCACCAGTTGCGACCCTTTGACGTTGTAGGGGACCGCCGTCAGCCAGACCTGTCCCTTGGTCGACAGCAGGGGAGCGGTACGCGCATGGGCCTTCGCCTTCACACCCACCGCGAGGTGCCCGCCGGTCGTCGCATAAACCGTCACGTCGCCAAACTCGACTTCGACAGGGCCGATCCCCGGTAGCGATATCCCCCTTTTCGCGCGCCTGACCAGCGCCCGTTTCACCACCGGCTCCAGTTGCGCATAGTCGGCCAGCACCGGCACGAAAAAATTGATGCCGCGCTTGTCGGTGGTCGGTGCGGGCGGCGGCAGCGGCGTCGCCACCGGGTCGCTCGGCCGGTCCCCGACGAAGGTCTCGGTCAGCGCATCGGCGGAGAGCAGGAGAGTCAGCCTGCGGCCCGAGACATGATAACCGCCAAAGCCAAGCCGCTTGGGGGTCACCCGCATCCAGGCCGGGGGTTTATCGCGGTTGAGCATGATCGACGTGAAGCCTTTGGGCCACGCCGATGCGAGCTTCCCATGCAGGTCGAGTTTGTTGAGTTCGCGCGGCAGGCTCTGCTCCAGGCTGGCGATAACCGGCGTCAGCCTCGCGTCCGCCTTGGTCGCGAACTCGATACGCTGGCCAAGGAAGTCGATCCCCGGCGCGGTCGTCCAGTCATAGGCGATCCGGACCGTCGCGGTCGGCTTCCAGTCGCCGGTGATCGACAGCCGCGCGACAGCGCGCACAACAGCGTCGCCGGTCGCGGTCTTCGAGACGATCCCGCCGACTTTCTCCGCCGTAATCGCCGCATGCACGGGGAAGGTGATCGTCAGCCTGTCGCCGCTTCCCCCCAACACCAGCCGTCCGCGTGTGACCGCGCCAACCACGCGGCAGCCGAGGTCCGGCAACAATTTGACCCTGGCGATCCTGAGATCGACCCGTTGAGCGCCAACGCACTTGTCGAGCCGCTTGTCGATCCGCCAGAGCCGGCGCGGCGTCTTGGCCTCCAGCGCGCGTTGCACGTCGTCGAGCGATCCCGAAATCGGCACCACGATCGACGATGTTTCGATCGGAAAATCGGGCGCGCTCTCCACCCTCAGCGGTGGGGGCACCCGCACCTTATGGCCGCACGCGTTCACCAGTAGCGACGCGGTCGCCAGCACCACGATCGAACGAGATTCCAAAAACCAATCCTCTCGGACAGGCGAACGTTCGACGCGGCGCAATAGTGCCGGGTAACATCCGGCGGCGGCGGACAGCTCTCGAACTCAGCCACGCCACAGCCGAACCGCTCGGCTATCCGACGAACGCCCGCTCGATCACGAAATCACCCGGATGCGCGTTCGAGCCTTCCTTGAAGCCCTCGGCCTCGAGCATCTTCGCAAAATCGTGGATCATCGCGTTGCTGCCGCACAGCATGACCCGGTCAGTCGCTGGATCAAGTTTCTTTGGGCCGGTCAGCGGCGCTTCGAACAAGGTGCCGTCCTCGATCAGCCCGTCGATCCTCTTGCCGTTGCGGAACGGTTCGCGCGTGACGGTCGGGATGTAGTGGAACTGAGCCGCCGCCTCGTCGGCAACGAGCGGATCGTCTGCAAGCTGCGCGGTCATTTCGTCGTGGTAAGCGAGATCGCTCACGCGACGGACGCTATGCACGACTACAACTTGCGAGAAGCGTTCGTACACGTCGGGGTCGCGGATCAAGCTGAGAAACGGCGCGAGTCCGGTGCCGGTCGACAGCAGGAACAAGCGGCTGCCCGGCAACAGCGCATCACACACCAACGTGCCCACCGGCTTACGGCCAAGATAGACCTGATCGCCCGGCTGGACCTTTTGCAGCCGCGAGGTGAGCGGGCCGTCCTGAACCTTGATCGAAAGGAATTCGAGTTCCTCGGCATAGGCCGGGCTGGCGATCGAATAGGCGCGCATCAGCGGCTTGGCACCGTCGTCGAGGCCGATCATCACGAACTCTCCCGACCGGAAACGGAACGACGCCGGCCGCTCGATCGCGAAGCTGAACAGATGCTCGTTCCAATGGCGGACCCACTTGACCTCGACCGAGTGAAAGGCCGCGTTGTCAGGGATCAGCCGCGGGGTGGTGACAGGCGCGTTCATTGTAACAGGATTCCGTTCAGTCAAACCGTAAAGACGTGCCCGTCGCCTCTACAGACCCATCGAACAAGGTCAACAATATGATCCGCTCGGTACCGCGCTCGCTCGATCAGGATGCGCCGTTAGCCGCCGGCCGATTATACGGAAATCCGCTGTTGTCATTCAGTACGGGCCGGGGTGATCGATGATGCCCTCGCGCGCTTGCACCTTCGGTTTGCAGCAGCGATCGGCGGGCTGACGCGCTCCGTCATCGACTCGACGCAACACCGATTGCCTATGCTGGCGATAGGAATATCATGGCGTCATAACCGGAGTCGCGGCCCACCCGACCCGAACGGCGAGATCCCTCGAGGAGTCCGGTCATGACGTTGGAGAGCGACTTTTTCGGCACCCATCCGCTTCTCACCGTTACGGTGGCGGGCGATCGTGCACCGGAGTGGCCGGCGGCTAACCGCAAGGACGTCCGCACCCTCGCGCTCGATATGAGACACAAGCATCATCGCGGTTTCTGGGCGATGCAACTCGATGAGGCAGCGCGCGCGGCGGGCGAGCCGCATGTGGTGGTCGCGCGCGGTCTCGCCTGCCTTGCCGTGGTCCGCTGGGCACAGCTCTCGCCGAAATCCTACCTCGGCAATATCGCGGGCGCCTGCCTGTTCTCGCCGCTGTCGTTCATGCCGGCGCAGGCGCCGCTCGCGCAGGCGCTGCAACCCAGCCCAACCCTGCCGCTGCCATTTCCATCGCTGGTGGTCGAGCATCGTACCGCGCCGCTCGTCGCGCATCTGCTCACGCTCATCGATAGCTGGGGCAGCCATTTCATCGACATAGCCGATTTCGCTGCGCCCGATCTCTCGCCCCCTGTCAGGGTCGAACCTCATCTGCCGGGCAGCCGTCTCTGGCGCTAGGCGGCCCGGCGCCATGCGATAACTGCGCTGGAAAAAAGCTCTGCGGCACGCAATTGCCACACCCGATCTTCCCCGATATGGTAGCGCTATCGTATCAATCGAGCCTCTCCAGAAGGCTAAGAGGGTGATGAACGGCATGCTACTTCGCACATCGATCACAATCGCGGCGCTGCTCACCGCGAGTGCGCTCGCCGCGCAAGCTCATGAGGATAGCAAGGGGGCTGATGCCTCGCGCTTCCTGTCGCAACCGCTGGTGACCTCGATCTACACCGCCGACCCTTCTGCGCATGTTTTCAACGGCAAGATCTACGTTTATCCATCGCATGACGTGCCGACCGACACGCCTGACGACGACCTCGGCAACGAATATGCCATGCACGATTATCGCGTGCTGCGGATGGATCGGATCGGCGGGCCGGTCACGGTCGGCCCGGTCGCCCTTGATGTGAAGGACGTTCCGTGGGCCTCCAAACAGATGTGGGCGCCCGACGCCGCCTATAAGAACGGCACCTATTACCTGTATTTCCCGGCGCGTGATAAGTCGAAAGACAAAAACGGTCTCGGGGCGTTCAAGATCGGCGTCGCCACGTCGAAGAACCCGATGGGCCCGTTCAAGGCCGAGCCCAAGCCGATCCCGGGCAGCTTTTCGATGGACCCGGCGGTGTTCACCGACACAGACGGCAAGACCTACATGTATTTCGGCGGCATCTGGGGCGGCCAGCTTCAGCGCTGGGCCAAGGGCACGTATGATCCCAATGGCAGCGACACCGATCTGATGCAGGACGATCAGCCCGCGCTGTCGGGCAAGGTCGTGCGTATGAACGCCGACATGAAAACCTTCGCCGAAAAACCTCGCGACGCGGTGATCCTCGGCGAGGACGGCCAGCCGGTGAAGGGCGGCGAGCACGACAAGCGCTTCTTTGAAGGCTCTTGGATGTTCAAGCGCGGCTCCACCTATTATTACACCTATTCGACGGGCGACACGCACTTCCTGAGCTACGCGACCGGGACCAATCCATATGGTCCGTTCACGTTCCGCGGGCATTTCCTCCTGCCGGTGCAAGGCTGGACGACGCATCACTCGATCATCGAGCACGGCGGCAAATGGTGGCTGTTCTATGCGGATACGCAGCTCAGCAACAAGAACCACCTGCGCAACGTCAAGGTCACCGAGTTGTTCTTCAACCAAGACGGCTCGATCAAGCCCATCAATCCGTTCGTGAAGTAACACGCATGTTCCTCGGCATCGATATCGGCACGTCGGGCGTCAAGGCCGTCGTCATCGACACCCACGGCAGCGTGGTGGGTCAGGGCACGGCCGCGCTCACCGTGCAGCGCCCTCACCCGCTCTGGTCCGAGCAGGATCCCGATAGCTGGTGGGCGGCGACCACCGCCGCGGTGCAGGCGATCGATGCCGATGTGCGGCGCGCGGTGCGCGGCATTGGCCTCGCCGGCCAGATGCATGGCGCGACCTTGCTCGGCGCTGACGACAAACCCTTGCGCCCGGCGATCCTGTGGAACGACGGTCGCAGCGCTGCCGAATGCGCCGAGTTGGAAGCCGCGACGCCACTGTTCCAGTCGGTCGGCGGCAACATCGTCATGCCGGGTTTCACCGCGCCCAAGCTGGCGTGGGTGCGCAAGCACGAACCCGACGTGTTCGCCGCGACCAAGCTGGTGCTGCTGCCGAAAGATTATGTTCGCCTGCTGATGACCGGCGAAAAGGCATCGGACATGTCCGATTCGGCCGGTACGCTCTGGCTCGATGTCGCCGGTCGGACCTGGAGCAACGACCTGCTCGCCGCGTGCGGGCTGGACGTCAGCCAGATGCCGGCGCTGGTCGAAGGCCCGCAAACCACCGGGCGGCTGAGCGCGCAGGTGGCCGAACTGTGGGGCATGCCGCAGGTACCGGTCGCGGGCGGCGGCGGCGACAATGCGGCGGGCGCGGCGGGGGTCGGTGTCGTCAAGGATGGCGACGCGCTGCTGTCGCTTGGCACGTCGGGCGTGATCTTCGTCGCCAATGATGCCTTCCGGCCCAACCCGGCGCGCGCCGTCCACGCCTTCTGCCACTGCCTGCCCGATATGTGGCATCAGATGGCGGTGCATCTCTCGGCGGCGTCCTGCATCGACTGGGTCGCGCGGCTGACCGGAGCGGCGGGTGCGGCCGATCTGTTCGCGCGCGCCGAAAAGGCCGGTCCTGCGAGCGGCCCCGAACTGTTCCTCCCTTATCTCTCCGGCGAGCGCACGCCGCACAACGATGCCGAGGTGCGCGGCGCGTTCCTGCGGCTGGACAATGACACCGGCCCTGAGCGGCTGGCACAGGCCGTGCTCGAAGGCGTCGCCTTCGCGCTCGCCGACGGGCTGGACGCGCTCCGCGGTGCAGGCACTGAGGTTGCCAAGCTGTCGGTGATCGGCGGCGGCGCACGCTCACGCTATTGGGGTGCGACGCTCGCGGCTGCGTTGAACACGCCGTTGGTCTATCTTCAGGGCGGCGAAGTCGGCCCGGCGCTTGGCGCCGCCCGGCTTGCCCAGATCGCGGTCGATGGCGGCTCGCCCGCAGAAGTCTGCGTCGCACCGCCAGTCGCCCACGTCATCGAACCCGATGCCGCGTTGGTCGATCGGCTCGCCCCCAAGCTCGCCGCGTTCCGCGACGCCTATGCTCACATCACCCCCCAGAATATCACCCCAAGGAGTGCCTGATGGCCATCGACTTCTTTGCGAACATCCCGACGATCAAATATGAGGGGCCGGACAGCACCAACGAGCTGGCCTATCGCTTCTACGACAAGGATAAGGTCGTACTCGGCAAGCGGATGGAGGACCATCTCCGCTTCGCTGCCTGTTTCTGGCACACCTTCGTTTGGCAGGGCAGCGACGTATTCGGCGGCGGCACCTTCAACCGCCCGTGGCATCAGGGCCCGAACGACAGCGCGACCGCCGCGATCAAGCGCGAAGTCGCGTTCGACTTCTTCACCAAGCTCGACATCCCGTTCTACTGCTTCCATGACATCGACGTGATGGCCGACGCGCACAACGTCGCCGAGCACCGTCAGTATTTCGCCGAAGCGGTCGATCACCTCGAAAAGCTTCAGGCCTCGTCGGGCCGAAAGCTGCTGTGGGGCACCGCCAACCTGTTCAGCCACCCGCGTTTCGCCGCCGGCGGCGCGACCAACCCCGACCCCGAGGTCTATGCGTTCGGCGCGATGCAGGTGCGTGACGCGCTCGAAGCGACTCACCGGCTCGGCGGCAGCAACTACGTGCTGTGGGGCGGCCGCGAGGGCTATGAGACCCTCCTCAACACCGATCTCAAGCGCGAGCTCGACAATTTCGGGCGGTTCCTGAGCCTGGTCGTCGAGCACAAGCACAAGATCGGCTTCAAGGGCACGATCCTGATCGAGCCGAAGCCGCACGAGCCCACCAAGCACCAGTACGACTTCGACACCGCGACCGTGTACGGCTTCCTCAAGCGCTATGGCCTCGAGAACGAAGTGCGCGTCAACATCGAGGCGAACCACGCGACGCTCGCCGGCCACACGTTCGAGCATGAGATCGCCACGGCGAACGCGCTCGGCCTGTTCGGTTCGATCGACGCCAATCGCGGCGATCACCAGAATGGATGGGACACCGACCAATTCCCTAACTCGCCTGAGGAACTGACGCTGGCGATGGTCGAAATCCTCCGCGCCGGCGGCTTCACCGATGGCGGGTTCAACTTCGATTCGAAGGTGCGTCGCCAGTCGATGGACGCGGTCGATCTGTTCTACGGCCACATCGGCGGCATCGACACGGTCGCGCGCGGCCTGCTCGGCGCGGCCAAGCTGATCGAGGACGGTCGCGTCGATGCGATCAAGGCCGAGCGCTACGCCGGCTGGAATGGGGAACTCGGCACGCAGATCGGCGGGCTTGATCTCGCCGGCATCGCCGATCTGGCGGTCGAAAAGGCGTTCGATCCCAAGCCGCGTTCGGGCCAGCAGGAGCGGCTCGAGAACCTCGTCAACCGTTTCGTCTGATCTTAACCGGCCGTCACCCGACCTGTCGGGTGGCGGCCAGTGCTTCCCAAGCGCGGCCGGCCGTGCCACGTAACCCCGACACGCAGCCGGGGGCCTCATGAGCATCTTCGCCGACCTCAAAGCGCTGACCAGCGCGCAAAAGAGCTCGATCTGGGCGAGCTATCTCGGCTGGACGCTCGACGCGTTCGATTTCTTCCTGATGGTGTTCATGTTCTCGGCGGTCGCGCGGGAGTTCGGCACCGACGTCAAGACCACCGCCGAAGCCACCTTCTTCACGCTCGCCGCACGGCCGTTCGGCGCGTTCGTGTTCGGGCTGCTCGCCGACCGATACGGCCGGCGGCCGGTGATGATGATCGTCATCCTCGCGTTCTCGGCCTTCTCGGTGCTGTCGGCGTTCGCCTGGTCGCTGACGTCGTTGTTCGTGATCCGCGCGCTGTTCGGCTTCGCGATGGGCGGCGAATGGGGCATCGGCGCCAGCCTGGTGATGGAAAGCATCCCCGCGAGGATGCGCGGCTTCGTGTCCGGTTTGCTGCAGAGCGGGTATCCGTCCGGCTATTTCCTTGCGAGCCTCGTGTTCTTTCTGCTGTTCGACCATATCGGCTGGCGCGGCATGTTTCTGATCGGCGTCGTGCCCGCAATTCTCGTTTTCCTGATCCGCATGCACGTCGAGGAAAGCCCCGCGTTCGAGGCGCTCGCCGAAAAGCCACGCATCAACCCGCTCACCGCCCTGGTCGATAACTGGAAGATCGCGTTGTACCTCGTTGTGCTGATGACGGCGTTCAACTTCTTCAGCCACGGTACGCAGGACGTGTATCCGACCTTCCTCAAAGAACAGCATCACCTCTCCACCCACACCGCCGGCCTGCTTGCGATGGTAATGAACGCGGGTGCCATCGTCGGTGGAATTGGTTTCGGTATCTGGTCAGAGAAGATCGGCCGCAAGCGCGCCATCATCATCGGCGCGCTCTGCGCTCTGCCGGTTATTCCGCTCTGGGCATTCTCGACCACGCCGGTGATGCTCGGCGCCGGCGCGTTTCTCATGCAGGTCGCGGTGCAGGGCGCCTGGGGGATCGTGCCGGTCCATCTCAACGAACTGTCACCGGCGGCGGTGCGGGGCATGTTTCCGGGTTTCGCCTATCAACTCGGCAATTTGATCGCCTCGCGCAACGCCGTGATACAGGCAGGCGTGGCGGAGAGCCACGGCGGCGACTATGGCTTCGCGCTGGCGCTGGTCGCCGGGATCACCGCGATCGTGATCGTGATCTGGACCGCGATCGGTCCCGAGCGGCGGGACGTGGACTTCGTCGAACAAGCGAAAGCGTAACGGCGACGATCCGGCGTGATCGCGCCGGTCAGTTCTTCTCGCTTTTCACCGCCGGGGTGGCGGAGGCGGTCACGATCGGCGGCCCTTTGGCGATCGCCGCGCTCAACTGCGAGATCTCGGGGCAAGCGCGCTTGGCGCAGACCGCGCGCAGCTTGGTGAGGTTGGTCTTCGCGCGCTCGACCGCGCCCTGCTGAACGAGCGCCTCGCCCTGTTCCTTGAGCGCGGCGACGTCATCCGGCTGCAACTCCAGCGCCTCGCGGTAGAAGCGGATCGCCTTGCCGGGCAGGTCGCGCTTGCGGGCGACCTCGCCGAGACCGATGAATGCTTGCCGGGTGCGCGGATCGACCGCCAGCGCGCTCTCATAGGCGTCGATCGCACCGTCGAGGTTGCCGGTCGCCTGCGCCGCCCGGCCCTTGTCGACCAGCGCCAGCGCGCGCGCGTCGATCGCGCTGTCCGGGCGCTGGCCATGCACCGCCGTCGATACCGTCAACAGCGTCATCGCGGCGGCAGCGGCGACGGACAGATAGCGCATGATCCACTCCAGTTTCGGCACAATGCTCCGAGTTAACACGGGGCCTGCATCCGCGCGACAAAAAAGCCGTCCGTGCCGTCGTGCGCCGGCGTGAGCCGCACGCCATCGCCGTGTGCGCGCCCGACGGGCAGCGCGAGCGGCTCAGCGCGCCAGCCGGGGCGGGCGGCGAGGAAGCGCGCCACCTGCCCCGCACCTTCGACATCGAGGAGCGAGCAGACGATGTGGACGAGCGCCCCGCCCGGCTTGACCAGCGCCGCGCCGACGTCGAGCAGGCGGGCTTGCGTCTCCACCAGCCGCGCGAGCCGATCAGGCGTGAGCCGCCAGCGCGCCTCGGGGTTGCGCCGCCATGTGCCGGTGCCCGAGCACGGCGCGTCGATCAGCACGCAATCGGCCTGCGCGGTCCAGTCGGTCAGCGCCTCGCCTTCGCGGCCCGGATCGAGCAGGCGCGTCGTCACGATCGAGGCGCCGGCGCGCGCGGCGCGGGGCAAAAGTCGCGAAAGTCGCCCACGATCGCTATCGCTGGCCAAGATCGCACCCTGATTCATCATTGCAACGACAAGCGCGAGCGTCTTGCCGCCAGCGCCCGCGCAGAGATCGACGATGCGCTGGCCCGGTGCGGCGCGCGCAGCCAGCGTGACGACCTGGCTGCCGGCATCCTGCACCTCGATCGCGCCCGCCGCCCATTCGGGGAGCGCCTCGACGTTGACGCCCGGGGGCAGCCGCAGCGCATCGGGCAGGCCCGCGATCGGCGCGGCGCCCGCGATCGCGACGGGCATGTCGACGAGCCGATTGACACGAATGTCGAGCGGCGCGCGCTCGACCAGCGCGGCGAGTTCGGCATCGGCGAGGCCCGACTCCGCGAGCGCCGCGCGCAGCCACTCGGGCGCGATGCCCTCGGGAGCGACCGGCTCATCCGCCGCGATCCGCGCCGGGGCGTGGCCCTCGCCCGTGAAAAGCGCCGCCAGCGCAGGATCGCGCGCGGCCACCGCGAGCATCGCCGCACGGCCGCTGACCGGCGGCGCCCCGCACAGCCGAATCGCCGCATAGACCAACTCGCGCACCGCGCGCCGATCCTTGCTGCCCGCATAGCGGCGCGTCGCAAAATAGCGCGCGATCAGCGTATCCGCCGCCGCGCCGCCGGCGCGGGCGGCTGCGAGAATCTCGTCGAGGAGGTCGATCGCCGCCTGGGCGCGGGCAGCCGGGGTCATGCTTGGAGTCCAGCGAGATGGCGGTGGCCGGCATGGGCGCGTGGGGGAGAAGACATGCGCATGCCCTTGCCAGCTTTATCGCGGCGTGGACAGGTCGCGTCCGTACCGCCGCCACCGCGTTTTAAAGTCCGTCGCCAGGCTGCCACGCGTTCGCATCCAACGCCTTGATGCGGTTCACGAACGCGCGATAAAATTCATTCATCCGTTGCGCCAGCCAATCATGTTGGCGAGGCCAGTCCGCCTGTTCCTCCAGATCGATCCCGTTAAGCGGCGTCGATATCCGGCTGTCCCGGCCTTCGGGTAACTCTTCCCAGTCAACGGCATAACCAAGTTCCGCCTCGATCTCCGCCTTGTCGGCGTGGAGCAGGTGGAAGAACGCCTTGGCGTTAGGACTCGACATGTAAAGCTCCGCCCGCACCTGCCGTTTCGGCCGTGACATCGAAGCATTGATGCCAAAGCCACTCCGTCCGACAGAATAGGACATCCAAGGTTGCGGTTGCGGCTTACGCTCTCTCGCCAATGGCCCGCCCTTCGCGGCCAGAACGTTGCCCAAAGCGGTCCAGTAAGCGAGTTGAAGGGCTTTGGTGTCGGAAAGCTCCGCCTCGTCGATCGCCCGTGCAGCCTGTGTGACAAGCTTGTTCCAGTTGTTAGGCTTGGACACGATGCTGAAGCGAGGCGCGGCGGGTGAATCACCGATCCGCCAAAGCTCCACTTCGACGCCGAAGAAACGGAAGGTCTCGTCCGTTATGCGATTCAACCAATCGAGGGTAGAACGGTGTTCCTCGGTGAAACGAGCGGCGATCCAAACGATCGTTACCGCTTCGAGGCCGGACGCATACGTCAGCAATTGCCCGAGGTGAGAATGGTCGGTACGCTCAAGCTGGTTTTCTATCAACACCCATGCATTGGTGCTGATGTCCTTGCATAAAATGTCAGCACGAAACGGACCTACGGCCTTTTCCTGCGCTTCAAGCTCAAGCTCAAGCCCCAAAGTCTCGCCGAGGGTAAGAAGATTTTCTTCCCGTGCCAGCCACGGGGTAAAATGGGAAGATTCACTCATCCAGACATTGCGAAGATCAATCTTCACGAGCTTGCCAAGATTATACCCGGTCATCTTTGGCCCCCACCGTATTTCAGATGCAAGAAAGGTAAGATCCAGAAAAAACATAATACAAGACGAGATCGGTCAGCTAGTTCACTTTCATTATAGATATGATCATGCCAGTCCACCACCTTGAACAAGAGATACGAACCATCATTCCCCAATGCCATCTCAGGTGAAACGCCGAACGCTTCGTCCCGGAGAGACATCCCATATTGCCGCCCCATAGCAACGCTAAACGTGCCGTAGCAGCAAACCCATCACTGAGGCGCGAAAGCGTTCGATGGCGCCTGTTGGCGCCACGCCACGGTTTCGGCGCCTTTGACGTAGGCCCGCCCACCGCGCCAAACCCTCGTTCATTTAGCCAAGCGCAGGGCGTCGCGCTTGCCCCTCGACTTCGCTCGGGGCGAGAGCGGACGGGGCGATTGCTCGCGCAATGGCCATCGAGCGGCGGACGTGAGGCACGTGCTTCGACTGCGCTCAGCACGAACGGGCTCGAGGTGAATAGGCGGTTTGCTCAATATCTCGGCAGACGCATCATCGAGCGCCCCCCGCCCTCACCGCGTCGGGTAGTTCGGCGCCTCGCGCGTGATCGTCACGTCGTGGACGTGGCTCTCGCGCAGCCCCGCACCCGTGATCTGCACGAAGCGGGCGCGCTGTTGCAGGTCGGCGATCGTCGCCGATCCGGTATAGCCCATCGCCGCGCGGATGCCGCCGACGAGCTGGTGGATCACGTCCTTGGCCGGGCCCTTATAGGCGACCTGCCCCTCGATCCCCTCGGGCACCAGCTTCAACTGGTCCTTGATGTCGCCCTGGAAGTAGCGATCGGCCGAGCCGCGCCCCATCGCGCCGACCGAGCCCATGCCACGATAGCTCTTGTACGCGCGGCCCTGATACAGGAAGGTCTCGCCAGGCGCCTCCTCGGTGCCCGCCAGCAGCGAGCCGATCATCACCGACGACGCGCCGGCGGCGAGCGCCTTGGCGATGTCGCCCGAGGTGCGGATGCCGCCATCGGCGATGACGGGCACGCCATATTTCTGGCCGACCTCGGCGCAGTCCATCACCGCGGTCAATTGCGGCACGCCGACGCCGGCGACCACGCGGGTGGTGCAGATCGAGCCGGGGCCGATGCCGACCTTGATGCCGTCCGCGCCCGCGTCAATGAGCGCGCGCGTCGCTTCGCCGGTGGCGACGTTGCCCGCGATCACCTGCACCGAGTTCGACAGCTTCTTGACCCGCTCGACCGCACGCGCGACGTCGCGGTTATGGCCGTGCGCGGTGTCGATCACGACGAGGTCGAGTTCGGCGTCGATCAGCGCGGCGGTGCGATCGAACCCCTTGTCGCCGACGGTGGTGGCGGCGGCGACGCGCAGGCGGCCGGTCGCATCCTTGGTGGCGTTTGGATAGGTGACCGCCTTCTCGATATCCTTGACGGTGATGAGGCCGATGCAGCGATACGCTTCGTCGACCACCAGCAATTTCTCGATGCGGCGCTGGTGAAGCAGCCGGCGCGCCTCCTCCGAGGTGACACCGGGCGAGACGGTGGCGAGATTGTCGTGCGTCATCAGCTCGGAGACCGGCTGCGCGGGGTTCTCGGCGAAGCGCACGTCGCGGTTGGTGAGGATGCCGACGAGCCGGCCGTCGCTTTCCACCACCGGGATGCCACTGATCTTGTGGCGCTTCATGATCGCCTGCGCCTCGGCGAGCGTGGCCGAGGGGGCGATGGTGATCGGGTTGACGACCATGCCGCTTTCGAACCGCTTGACCGCGCGGACGGCGGCGACCTGATCCTCGACGGTGAGGTTGCGATGCAGCACGCCGATGCCGCCCAATTGTGCCATCACGATCGCCATGTCGGCCTCGGTGACGGTGTCCATCGCCGAGGAGAGGATCGGAATGTCGAGCGCGATGCCGCGCGTAAGCTGCGTGGCGGTGTCAGTCTGGCTGGGGACGATATCGCTCTCGGCCGGGTACAGCAGGACGTCGTCGAAAGTGAGGCCGAGGCGAATGTCCATGGAGTGCCGTTCCTGCTTGGGGGCTAAGCGAGTCGTGGCGGTCCATGTAAACAACGGCTTCCGCTGGCGCTAGGGGTGCGGGGTGAAGGATTGTTCACGTGGAGGCGCGGAGGGTTCCGTGATGGTGAAGTAGCGGAGGCTCGTCTCTCTTCCCCGTTCGTGCTGAGCTTGTCGAAGCACGTGCCCCGGAGCGCGCCGTTTGAGACACGCCCTTCGACAAGCTCAGGGCGAACGGGTGGGTTGGTCAGGTTTGTTGTGCCACGCGTCCCGCCCCAGTTCGGCGCGGCGACGCGGGAGCGCCTCGGGCATTTCATCGCGGATATAGGCGAGCAACGCCTCGCGCAGATCGCAGCGCAGATCGAACGCGGTGCCGGCGTCGCGCGCGGTGGCGAGGATGCGAACCTCGATCGCATCGGGCTTCATGTCGGTGACCTGCAGCACCTGCGCGCGACCGTCCCAGCGCGAGTTGGCGCTGACGATCTCGGTGTATTTCTCGCGCAGGCGGGCGATGTTGGCGGTCGGATCGAGATAGAAGAACGCCGAGCCGAGCAACTCCGAGCCGGTGCGCGTCCAGTTCTGGAAACTGTCCTCGAGGAACTTCGAGACCGGCACGACCAGCCGGCGCTCGTCCCAGATCCTGACGACGACATAGGTGAGGCGGATCTCCTCGATCTTGCCCCATTCCCCCTCGATGATGACGACGTCGTCGAGCCGGATCGGTTCGGTGAAGGCCATCTGGATGCCGGCGATGACGTTCTTGAGCAGCGGCTGCGCGGCGGCGCCGACCGCCAGCGCCGCAAGGCCGGCCGAGGCCATCAGCGTGACGCCGACGCTGCGCACGCTCGGGATGCTGAGCAGCATCAGGCAGATGGTGACGAAGCCGACACCGAGCAGCGCGATCTGGGTGAGGATCGCGCTGCGCGTGCGGCGCCGGCGCGCGCGCAGATTGTCTGCGACGGTGATGTCGGCGAACAGCGCGATCGCCTGATCGCTCGCGCGGATCATGTTGATGGCCAGCCAGCCGATCAGCGCGGGGACCAGCATCCCCGCCGCGCGCGCCCACAGGATCGTGCCGGTCTTGCCGAGATCGAGCGATTCGCGCACCATCGCGAGGCCGAGCGTGATGAGGATGAATTGCAGCGGGCGCTTGGCGTAGGTGACGAAGATATCGTCGGCCGAGCCGGGGGTCCGTTCGGCGATGCGGCGCAGCGCGTTCATCAGCAGCCAGTGGACGGCGAGCGCGAGCAGCACGGTGACCGCGATCGTCGCGACATCGACGAGCGAGGCGGGAACGGTCCATCCGGCGATAGTGACGCTCGACATGCGCGCGATAACCGCTCACGCGGGCAAGCGTTCCTCGCAGGCGCAGCATGACCGCGAATGCGATCGTCCCGGACGGACGGCCTCTCGGCGCGACCGTCCGGGCGCGGCGATCAGGCCGCCGTCGCGGCCTTGGGCGCGGACTGGCGCACGCCTTCGTCGACATGATCGGCGAATTGCGCGAAGTTCTCGACGAACTGGTCGACCAGCCTGGCGGCGGTCGCGTCATAGGCATCCTTGTCTGCCCAGGTCTCGCGCGGATCGAGGATCGCCGAGTCGATGCCGGTCACCGCCACCGGCACCCTGAAGCCGAAATTGGGATCGGTGCGGAACTGCGCATCGTTGAGGCTGCCGTCGAGCGCGGCGTTGAGCAAGGCGCGTGTCGCCTTGATCGGCATGCGGCGGCCGATGCCGTATTTGCCGCCGGTCCAGCCGGTGTTGACCAGCCAGCAATCGACCCCGCCCTTGGCGATCCGCTCCTTGAGGAGATTGCCGTACACCGAGGGATGACGCGGCATGAACGGCGCGCCGAAGCAGGTCGAGAAGGTCGCCGAGGGTTCGGTCACGCCGATCTCGGTGCCGGCGACGCGCGCGGTATAGCCCGAGAGGAAATGGTACATCGCCTGATCGGGGGTGAGCTTCGCGATCGGGGGGAGCACGCCGTACGCGTCGGCGGTGAGGAAGATGATGTTCTGGGGCACCGGCCCCATGTTCTCGGCCGAGGCATTGGGGATGAAGTCGATCGGATAGGAACCGCGACTGTTCTCGGCGAGGGTGTTGTCGTGGAAATCGAGCGTGCGCGTCTCGTGATCCATCACCACGTTCTCGAGGATCGTGCCGAAGCGCTTGGTGGTCGCGTAGATCTCGGGCTCGGCCTCGGGCGAGAGGTTGATCATCTTGGCGTAGCAGCCGCCCTCGAAGTTGAACACGGCGGTGTCCGACCAGCCATGTTCATCGTCGCCGATCAGCGTGCGGCTGGCGTCTGCCGACAGCGTGGTCTTGCCGGTGCCCGACAGGCCGAAGAACACGGCGGTGTCGCCCTCGGGGCCGATGTTGGCCGAACAATGCATCGGCATGACGCCCATCGGCGGCAGCTTGTAGTTGAGCAGCCCGAACACCGACTTCTTCATCTCGCCGGCATATTTGGTGCCGCCGATCAGGATCAGCTTCTCGGTGAAGTTGACCGCGATCACGGTCTCGGAACGGGTGCCGTGGCGGGCGGGGTCGGCGCGGAAGCTCGGCAGGTCGATGATGGTGTATTCGGCGTCGAAGCCCTTGAGTTCATGCTCTTCGGGGCGGACGAGAAGCGTGCGGATGAAGCTGCTGTGCCACGCGAGTTCGGTGACGACGCGGACATGGACGCGATATTCGGGCTGCGACCCGCCGAACAGATCCTGCACGAACAGCTCGTCCTTGTCGGCGAGCGCGGCGAGGAAATCGGCCTTGAGCGCGGCGAAATGATCGGGGGCCATGCCCTTGTTGGTCTTGCCCCACCAGACCGTATCCTCGGTCTCGGCATCGCGGACGATGAACTTGTCCTGCGCGGAGCGGCCGGTGTGCGCGCCGGTCTCGACGACCAGCGCGCCGTCGATCGAGAGCTTGCCCTCGCCGCGCGCGACCGCCGCCTCGACGAGCCGCGCGGTCGGCAGATTCCAGTTGAGCTTGGCATTGGTTTCGATGCCCCGCGCGGCGAGGTCCGCGTTCGGAATACGGTGGCTCATCACTCATTCTCCCCAGTACGGCCGATCGTGTCGATCGTGCGCGTGTCTCATGACCTGATCGGCATATCGCGCGCGTAACCGGGGGTCAAACGACGCGATTACTATAAGGGCGCGATGTTTGATTTCGGCAAGACCCGACGCGATCGGCGCCGGGATTATCATTTGTCTGTGAAATCCTGCGCGCGTCGGGGCGCTCGATCTGGCGGGGGCGGTGTTGAGCGGCCTTGCGCTTTGGACTAACGCGGTGCCCCGGCAACCAAGGTGTGTTTTGCGATGACGGCTACGATCGCGCTCGTCGATGATGACCGCAACATCCTCACCTCGGTGTCGATCGCGCTGCAGACCGAGGGGTTCCTCACGCGCGTCTATTCGGACGGCGAGACCGCGCTCAAGGCGCTGATCGACAATCCGCCCGATCTCGCCATCTTCGACATCAAGATGCCACGCATGGACGGGCTCGAACTGCTGCGGCGGATGCGCGAGAAGAGCACGATCCCGGTGATCTTCCTTACCTCGAAGGACGACGAGCTGGACGAGGCGCTGGGCCTCGCGATGGGGGCGGACGATTATATCGCCAAGCCCTTCTCGCAGCGGCTGCTGATCGCGCGCATCCGTGCCATCCTGCGCCGCACCGAGGCGTCGCAGCCCGCCGCGCCCGAGAGCGGCGAGCCGGCCGAGACGGTGCTGGTGCGCGGCCGGCTGTCGATGGATACCGCGCGCCACCGCGTGACCTGGAAGGGCGCCGACGTGACGCTGACCGTCACCGAATTCCTGATCCTGGAAGCGCTGGCGCAGCGGCCCGGCGTGGTGAAGACGCGCAACCAGTTGATGGATGCCGCCTATCACGACGACATCTACGTCGATGACCGCACCATCGACAGCCACATCAAGCGCGTGCGGCGCAAATTCCGGCAGACCGACGCCGATTTCGACGCGATCGAGACGCTGTATGGAGCGGGCTATCGCTTTTCCGAAGAGTGACGACCGCGAGCTGACGCTCCGCTGGTCCGCGCGGGTCTCGCTGACCCCGCGCATCCTGTTCGTCAACGTGTTCGCGCTGGCGCTGCTGGCGGGCGGGTTCTTCTATCTCGATTCGTACCGCAGCCGGATCGTCGACAGCCGCGTCGCGCAGGCCGGGCGCGAGGCGCGGCTGATCGCCGAGGCGCTCGGCGCGGTCGCGCCGGACGCGCGGGCGGGGGTGGCGCTCAGGCTGGCGCGCGATACCGGCACGCGCATCCGGCTGTATGACGACGCCGGCCGGCCTGTGCTCGACACGCGCGTGCTGGGGGAACGCAATTTCGTGCTGCTCGACCCCGACAAGCAGGATTGGGGCATGGCGGCGGCGCGGTTCCTCGACGCGATGATCGACACCGTCGTCGGTGCCCCCCGCGCGCCCTTGTATCGCGAGCACGCTGCGGGGGCGGACTGGCCCGACGTGCAACTGGCGCGCGGCAGCCAGCGCGCGCCGGCGACGGTGTGGCGCGCGCCCGACCGCACCCCGGTCATCACCGCCGCCGCCGCCGTGCCCGGCGACGGCGTGGTGATGACGACGGTCAACGCGCGCGACATCACCCAGACGGTGCGGTTCGAACGGTTCCGGCTGAGCGTGGTGCTGCTGATCGTCTCGCTCGTCTCGGTGCTGCTGTCGCTGTTCCTCGCGCGCACGATCGTGCGGCCGCTGCGCCGGCTGGCGCGATCGGCGGTACGCGTCCGGCTCGGCCGCGCGCGCGAGGTGGTGGTGCCGCGCCTGCCCTCGCGCCGCGACGAGATCGGCATGCTCGCGCGGGCGCTGTCCGACATGAGCCTCGCGCTGCGCGCGCGGATCGACGCGATCGAAGCGTTCGCCGCCGACGTGACGCATGAGATGAAGAATCCGCTCGCCTCGCTGCGGTCGGCGGTGGAGGGGCTGGCCAGCGTGCGCGATCCCGAGCTGCAGCGGCAATTGCTCGCGATCGTGCGCGACGACGTCCACCGGCTCGATCGGCTCATCACCGACATCGCCGAGGCGTCGCGGCTCGACGCGCAGCTCGGCCGCGCCAAGTTCGAACCGGTGGAGCTGGGCGCGCTGATCGCCGGGCTGATCGCGCAGCACGGCGCGCGCGGCGTGGAGCATGACGTGGTGCTGCGCTTCGATCGCCCGATCGGCGGCGGGCCGCTGATCGTGCTGGGGGAAGGCGCGCGCCTGGAACGCGTGTTCGAGAACCTCATCGACAACGCCATCTCCTTCTCGCCCGAGCGCGGCGTGATCGTGATCTCCGCCGCCGAGGAGGGCGACGAACTGGTGATCCGCGTCGAGGACGAAGGGCCGGGCGTTCCCGAGGAATCGCGCGAGACGATCTTCCACCGCTTCCATTCGTTCCGGCCGGAGGACGAATCGTTCGGCAAGCATTCGGGGCTCGGCCTCGCCATCGCGCGGACGATCGTCGAGGCGCATCACGGCACGATCCATGTCGAATCGCGGGACGACCGGATGCACGGCGCGCGCTTCGTGGTGCGGCTGCCGGCCGGGCCGCGGGCATGACACCCGCGCGGCTCCACGCCACCTGCGTGGCGATCGGCGAGCAGGCGGTGCTGCTGATCGGCGCTTCGGGCAGCGGCAAGTCCGATCTGGCGCTGCGGCTGATCGATCGCGGCGCCACGCTGGTGAGCGACGACCAGACGCTGTTGACGGTCGCCGAAGGCACGCTGACCGCCGCGCCTCCCGCGACGATCGCGGGTCTGATCGAGGTGCGCGGGATCGGCATCATCCCCCTGCCCCATCGCGCGGCGGCGCCCGTGGCCCTGGTGGTACGGCTCGGCGAGCCGGTGATGCGGATGCCCGAAGCATCGCTGAGCGAAACGATCAACGGCATTGCAATTCCGCTGGTTCGGGTCGATTCTCATGAGGCTTCGGCGCCGCTCAAAGTGGAATTGGCGCTGCGGCGGGTCACAGGCGGAACATCATGAACACGTTGAGCGGTGGCGACCGCAAGGATATCCTTCTGGTCACCGGCATGTCGGGCGCGGGCAAATCGACCGTGCTGCGCACGCTGGAGGATCTCGGCTGGGAGATCGTCGACAATCTGCCGCTGGCGCTGCTCGACCGGTTGCTGAGCGCGCCGCTGCCCGAGGGCGCGGATGGATCGTCGCAGCCGCTCGCGATCGGCATCGACGCGCGCACGCGCGACTTCGATCCGGCCCGGATCGTCGGCCGGATCGACTCGCTGCGCGAGGGCCACGGTCTCGATATCGGCACGTTGTTCCTCGATTGCGCTGGCGGCGAGCTGGCGCGTCGCTATTCGGAGACGCGGCGACGCCACCCGCTCGCGCTCGACAGGCCGGCGGTGGACGGCATCGCGCGCGAACGCGAGCTGCTGGCGCCGCTGCGCAGTTGGGCCAACCGGCTGATCGACACCACCGACATGACCGCCAACGAACTCGCGCAGCAGGTCCGCGCGACCTTCTCGGGCGAGCGGCTCGGCGAGCCGACCTTGCAGGTGATGTCGTTCGGCTTCGCGCGCGGGCTGCCGCGCAGCGCCGATCTCGTCTTCGACATGCGCTTCCTGCGCAACCCGCATTGGGTGCCCGAGCTTCGTCCCGGAACGGGACTCGATGCCGAGGTCAGCGCCTATATCGCCGAAGACCCCGCGTATGACGCCGCGCTGCGGCAGATCGAATCGCTGCTGCTGCTGTTGCTGCCGCGCTACAGGGCGGAGGGAAAATCCTATGTGACGATCGCCTTCGGGTGTACCGGAGGGAGACACCGATCGGTTCATGTCACGGAGCGGGTCGCGGCACGGTTGCGTGACGCCGGTTTTTCCCCCACGGTCGCGCATCGTGATCTTGCTGCATCGCCGCAAGACTCGCTGGAGGGCGCCCGCGAGGCAGCCGACGGGGACGGGACGCAGATTTGATGAGCAGGATTCGGCGATGATCGGGCTCGTATTGGTGACCCACGGTCGGCTGGCCGACGAGTTCGTGACCGCGATGGAGCATGTCGTCGGCAAGCAGGAACGGATCGCCACCGTCGCGATCGGCCCCGATGACGACATGGAAGCGCGCCGCAACGACATCGCGGTTGCGATCAAGACGGTCGATGCCGGGCGCGGGGTGATCGTGCTGACCGATCTGTTCGGCGGCACGCCCTCCAACCTCGCGATCTCGCTGATGGAGCGCGGGCGGATCGAGGTGATCGCGGGCATCAACCTGCCGATGCTGATCCGGCTCGAATCGGCACGCAAGGCGATGAAAGTGGTGGACGCGGTCGCCGCGGCGCGCGAAGCTGGCCGTAAATACATATCGGTAGCCTCCGAAGTTTTGGGAGAAGCGGCGGCGTGAGCCAGATTGCCCGGACGGTCCTCATCACCAACAAGCGCGGCCTGCACGCGCGCGCGAGCGCCAAGTTCGTGACGCTCGCCTCGACGCTCCCCTGCGAGGTCGCGGTCGAGAAGGACGGCGCCGGATCGGTAACGGGCACGTCGATCATGGGGCTGATGATGCTGGGCGCGGCGATGGGCGATTCGATCGTCATCCGCGCCGAGGGCGACGGCGCCGAGCAGGCGGTGAGCACGTTGGCGGAACTGGTCGAGGCGCGCTTCGGCGAGGATTGAGATTTACGATCCGTTCGTGCTGAGCTTGTCGAAGCACGGACCAAGCGGCCCGGTGTTTGACGCACGTGCTTCGACAGGCTCAGCACGAACGGTGTGGTGCTCAGGTCAGCCCTCCATCGCCTCCACATTGGCCAGAACGCGCTTGAGCAGCCCGAGCAGCGTCTCGACCTCCGCGTCGGACAATCCGCGCATCGCCTCGACATTGCCCTGACGCAGGATCTCGCGCCCGGCGGGGAGCTGCTCGCGGGCGGTTTGGGTGAGCGAGATCAGGCTGCTGCGGCGATCGGCGGGATCGGGTTCGCGCTGGACGAGGCCGTCGCGCTCCATCCGCGCGATCAGTTGCGCCATCGTCGGCTGTTCGACCTTGGCCCAGCGCGCCAACTCGGTCTGCGACTTCTTCTCGCCGTCACGCAGCGCCGACAGCACCGGGAGCTGCGCGGTCGCGAAGCCGACCGCCGCGAGCCGCTTATCGCCGATCCGCGCCAGCGCGCGCGCGATGCGGGTGAAATAATGGCCAGGCGTGAGCATCGGCGTCCAGACGGACTCGGCCATTGCATAGGCTCCTATGTTTATGTATAGGCCCCTATGTACATCGAGGAGGCCAGTATGACAATCGACCCACGCATCGCGATCATCGGCGGCGGCCCCGGCGGGCTGATGCTGGCGCGATTGCTGCACCTGCGCGGGCTCGCGCCGGTGGTGTTCGAACGCGATGCGGATGCCGATGCGCGGCCGCAGGGCGGATCGCTCGACCTGCATTCCGACACCGGCCAGCATGCGATGCGCGCCGCTGGGCTGGAAGACGCGTTCCGCACGCACGCGCGGCCGGAGGATCAGGGCGACCGGCTCTACGACGCGGACGGCACGTTGCTGTTCGACCGCGACGGCGCAGGCGACGATCGCCCCGAGATCGACCGCAGCGCGCTGCGCCGCATCCTGCTCGAGTCGGTTCCGCCGGGGATGGTGCGCTGGAACAGCGGGGTCGAGGCGATCCGTCTTGGGGATGCGGGCCACATGGTCGTCAGCGCGGCGGGCGCGGAAGCGTTCGATGTCGTGGTCGGCGCGGACGGCGGCTGGTCGCAGGTGCGCGCGCTGCTCGGCGATGCCCGGCCGCGCTATGAAGGCGCGGTGTTCGTCGAACTCGGGTTCGATACGCGGCGGCACCCGCAGGTCGATGCGCTGGTCGGGGCCGGCAAGATGTTCGCGGTCGGCGACAACCGCGCGCTGATCGGGCAGCGCAACGGCAACGGCCACATTCGCGGCTATGCCGGCTGGCGGATCGACGAGGCGGATGCGCGCGCGCTCGGCGCGATGCCGCCCGAGGCGATGCGCGCGGCGGCGCTGGCGGAGTTCGAAGGCTGGTCCCCGGTGCTGCGCGACATGATCGTCAGCGGCGATCCGCTCGGCGTGCGGCCGCTATACGCGCTGCCGATCGGGCATCGCTGGGCGAGCGTCGCAGGCGTGACCTTGCTCGGTGACGCCGCGCACCTGATGTCGCCGTTCGCGGGCGAAGGCGTCAACCTCGCGCTCGCCGATGCGGTCGATCTCGCGGCGGCGCTGACGTCGGGCGCGGGGTGGCCGGCGGTCGCGCGCTATGAGGCGGCGATGATCGCGCGTGCCGTGCCGGCGGCGCAGGCGGCCGCGCGCGGGATGGCGGCGGTGCTGTCGGGCGCGGGCGCCGCCCCGATGCTCGACCATTATCGCGCCCGGCTGGGCGGATAACGGGGGGCGGCCGGATATCAAATTTGTCACGGGACATCGCGCGCCGCGACTTTATCGTCGGCGGGGCGTTTTCGACTGGCGGTGTTCGCGGCACGGCCTGTCGTGAGCACCGACCCTTTGGAGGCCCCGATGTCCAAGACCCGAACCTTGCCCCGCACGCTGAACCGGGCGCTGAGCGGCGCCCTGCTCGCCACCACCCTGCTCGCCGCCGGCTGCGCGACGCAGACCCCCTATCGCCCCGCGACCGGATCGGGCTTCGCGCGGACCGGCTATAGCGACCGCCAGATCGAGGCGAACCGATTCATGGTGAGCTTCGCCGGCAACGGCTACACGCCGCGCGAGACGGTCGAGCGCTATCTGCTGTTCCGCGCCGCGCAACTCACCGTGCAGCAGGGCTATGACTATTTCGTGCTCGCCGACCGCCAGACCGACAAGAGCACGCGCACCTATGCGACCCCCGAGCCGTTCGTCGGCGGGCCTTATGGCTATTGGGGGCCGGCGTGGAGCTATTACGGGCGCGGCTTCGGGTGGCGATCCTGGAGTCCATTCGCGGGCGGCCCCTATTGGGATCGCAACATCGACATCCAGACGATCGATAAATACGAGGCGCATGCCGAGATCGTGCTCGGGCATGGTCCGAAGCCCGAGGGCAACGTCCGCGCGTTCGACGCGCGGGACGTGATCAAGAACCTCGGCCCGACGATCGTGATGCCCGAGCCGAGCAAGCGCTGACGCGGCGCGCCCCGGCGGCGGCCGGGGCGCGCCGTCACGCCAGCGCCGCGAGGCGGGCGGGCGCGTAGCGTGCGGGATCGATCGCCGCGGCGATCGGATCGGGCGTAGTACCGAGCAGCACGGCGGCGGCGAGCGCGGCGGCGGCGGGCGCGGTCTGGATGCCGAACCCGCCCTGCCCCGCGCACCAGAAGAAGCCGGGCACGCGCGGATCGAAGCCATAGACGGGCAGCCGATCCGGCGCGAAGCTGCGCAGCCCCGCCCAGCGCCGTTCCAGGCGGGCGACGCGCCAATCGACGACGTGCTCGAACCGGTCGATCGCCAGCGCGACGTCGATCTCCTCGGGCTGAACGTCGGACGGCGCGGCCGGGGTCTCGTCATGCGGGCTGAGCCACAGCCGGCCGCCCGCCTCGGGCTTGAAATAGAAGCGCCCGGCGATGTCGGCGACGTGCGGCAGCCCCGCGGGGGCGGGCGGATCGGTGAGCAACTGAACGACGGTGCGGCGATAGGCGGTGATGCCGATCGGCGCGGCGCCGGCGATCCGCGCGACCGCATCCGCCCATGCGCCGCCCGCGTTGACCAGAACCCCCGCGCGATAGGTCTCGCCGCCGGTGACGATCGTCCACCCGCCGCCGCTCCGCGTCGCCGAGCGGAGTGGGGAATCGACCGCCAGCACCGCACCGCCGCGCCGCGCGGTGGCGAGGCAGGCGGCGTGCAGCCCCGCCACGTCGATATAGGCGCAGCTCGGCTCGAACACGCCGAGCGTCCATTCGGGGCGCAGGCCCGCGACGTGATCGGCGGGATCGACGGGTTCGAGCGCGATGCCGCTGCCCGCGAACTCGGCGAGGAACCGCTCGATCGCCGCCGCGTCCCCGGCGCGGCCGATGTGGAGCGAGCCGAGCGGCTGGAGAAACCCGCCCGCCTGCAGCGCCGGACCCGATGCGGTGGTGAGCGGCGCGACTCCCGGCCCGCCATAGGTTTCCGACCAGAAGGCGGCGGAGCGGCCGGTGGCATGATAGCCGGGCGCGCTTTCCGCCTCGATCAACAGCACGCGCGCGCGGTCGCCGATCGCGGCGGCGAGGCTCGCGCCGGCCATGCCCGCGCCGATGATCGCGATGTCGAACCCCGTCATGGCCGCCCGCCCAGGCGCGCGGCCAGGAACGCGTCGATCTCGGCGAGGGCGCGGTCGCGCACCGCATCGACCTCGCGCAAGATCTCGTGCGCGCACTCACGGCCGAAGCGCACCACGCGCGCGTCCGGCAGCCGCGCCGCCACGCGCAGCGCCGCGCGCGCCGAGACGAGCTGGTCGTACTCGGCGAGCAGCATCAGCACCGGAACGCGCACGTCGGCGAGGCGCGGGTCGGCGCGCAGCAGGCGGGTCGAGGCGAAGGCTTCGATCAGCCAGCGCCAGCTTGGCGGCCCGAGCACCAGATCGGGCTGCACCGTCTGCCAGTGGATCTCATCGCGATAGCGCGCATCGTCATGGGTGAGCAGCGCCTGGCGGGTCGCGGTGGTGGCGGGATGTTCGTTGCCGCGCCACGCCCGCCGCGCACCATCGCCGCGCCCGCCGATCCGCCGCGCCGCCCATTCGCCGAAGCCGGCGCCGACCGGGGTCTTCAGCCCGAGCATCGGCGCGACCAACACCGCCGCATCGGGCGCGATGCACCCTTCCGCCATCGCGCGCAGCACGAGATGGCCGCCCATCGAATGGCCGATCGCGACCGTCGGCCCAACCGCGCCCTTGCGCCACACCCGCCAGAATTCCTCGAAATCGGCGACGTAGAGCGCGAAATCCTCGACATGGCCGACGCGCGGGTCGCCCGACAGCCGCCCCGAGCCGCCCTGCCCCCGCCAATCGAACGCGCTGATCGACCAGCCCTGATGGTGCCAGTGCGCCAACGTCTCCAGATATTTCTCGAACACGTCGCCGCGCCCGGCCTGGAACAGGATGCTGCCGCGCGGGCTGGGATCCGCCGGCCAGTCGAACCGGCGGAGCATCCAGCCGTCGCGCGCGCGCCAGAAACCGACCCGGGCGCCGGCGGGAATGGCGCGGCGATGGGAGTGCGGCGACAGCATCGACTCTGGTTACTTTTTTGAAAGCCATTCCGTCTAGGCGCTTTCAGATGGGTGGGACGCTATTCGTGACATTGCTGCCGGGCGCGCTGGCGCTGCTCCTGGTCTGGGCCGGGATCGAGGACGCGCGCACGCGCGAGATCGCTGACTGGAAGAACATCGCCATCGCGCTGCTCGCGCCGCTGTGGTGGCACGCGAGCGGCATGGCGCCCTGGCCCGACATGGCGCTCCAGATCGGCCTCGCGGCCACCGTGTTCGGCCTGTTCTGCGGCGTGTTCGCATTCGGCTGGATGGGCGGCGGCGACGTCAAGATGATCGGTGCGCTCGCCTTGTGGTTCCCGCTGCAGGGGCTGGTGTGGATGCTGGTGGTGATGTCGATCGCCGGCGGGGTGCTCACCATCGTGATGCTGTTCGATCGCGCCCGCGACCGGACCACGCCGATAGAGGTGCCGTACGGCGTCGCGATCGCCTTCGCGGCGCTGCTCGCGATGCGTGAACTGCATCTTAACCACCCAAGCATAGTTGCTTGAACTCCAATTAGCCGGGCGTCGAAAGGCCGAGATGGACAGTCGCAAAATCCTGTTGCTGGCGAGCGCGCTGGTGGTCGCCGCCGTGACCGCCTTTCTGGCGCGCAGCCTGATCGTGGGCGCGCCGACGCCCCAGGCGGCGGCGATCGCGACCGCCGCGCCGGTGAGCGGCCCCGAAGTGCTGGTGGCGACACGCGCGCTGCCGGTCGGCACGATCCTCGACGCGACCGCGCTGAAGTACCAGCCCTGGCCCAAGGAGCTGGTCGAGAACGCCTATTTCATCCGTCAGGGCAATTTCGACGCCAAATCGCTGCAAGGCACGGTCGTGCGCAACCCGATCACCGCCGGCCAGCCGATCACGCAGGGCGCGCTCGTCAAGCCCGGTGACCGGGGCTTCCTGGCCGCCGCGCTCGGGCCGGGCATGCGCGCGGTGACGGTGCCGGTCTCGCAGCAGAGCAGCGTCGCCGGCTTCGTGTTTCCCGGCGACCGGATCGATCTGGTGCTCACGCAGAACGTGGTGGGCGGCGGCGACGGGCCGCCGCTCAAGGTCGCCGAGACGGTGATGCGCAACCTGCGCGTCCTCGCCACCGACCAGCGCACCGACAATAGCGTCGATGAGACCGGCAAGACCCAGGTCCGCAGCTTCTCGATGGTGACGCTGGAGGCGACGCCCAAGCTCGCCGAGCAGATCGCGGTGGTGCAGACGCTCGGGCAGCTTTCGCTGTCGCTGCGCAGCCTCGCCGATAATCCGTCCGAGCTCGAACAGGCGATCGCCAGCGGCGCGGTGAACGTGCCCGACGGCAATGATCCCAAGGCCGAGAAGGCGATGATCGCCAAGGTCGCCGCGCAGCCGAGCGCGGGCAGCCTTTCGTATGAAACCGGTGCCGACGTGTCGCGCTTCCAGCGCCGCACCGTGCCGGGCAAGCCGGTCGAGGCGACCGCGCCGGGGGGCGCGGTGGCGCTGGCCAAGGGGCCGGTCGTGCGGATCGCGCGTGGCAATACCGTGACCGATGTCGCGGTTGGGGGGAAGAAATAGGATGCGCGCTGTTTCGAAGTCGATCGGCTGGCCGCTGGCTGCCGCGCTGATCGCGGGCGCGGCGAGCGCCGCGCCGCTGAAGCACGCGCCGGCGAGGCGCGCCGTCGCCGCCGTGGTGCCGGCCAGCACGCTTTTGCAGGTGAGCACCGGGCGCGGGCGCCTGATCGACCTGCCCCGCCCGATCACCGACGTGTTCGTGGCGAGCGACGCGATCGCCGATGTGCAGGTCCGCTCGCCGACCCAGCTCTACGTGTTCGGCAAGGGCCAGGGCGAGACGACGGTGTCCGCCACGGCGGCCGGCGGCGCAGTGGTGTATTCGGCGACCGTGCGCGTCGGCAACAATTTCGACACCATCCAGCAGATGCTCGACATGGCGATGCCGGATTCGCACATCATCGCGACGACGATGAACGGTCTGGTGCTGCTGACCGGCACGATCGCGAGCCCCGGCGACGGCGCCGAGGCCGAACGGCTGGTCCAGTCCTTCGTCGGCGACACCACCAAGGTGCTCTCGCGGCTGAAGACCGCGACGCCGCTGCAGGTGAACCTGCAAGTGCGCTTCGCCGAAGTGAGCCGCAGCTTCGTGAAGAACATCGGCGTCAACCTGACCACCTACGACAAGGCCGGCGGTTTCCAGTTCGGCCTCGGCCAGGGACGCCCCGCCGTGCCGCAATATACCCCGTCCGGCGGCCTGTTCACGGGCATGTCCAAGGCGGACAGCGGCAGCAGCGTGCTGACTTCGATCGCGAACGGAACGACGATCGGCGCGGCGGGCAAATTGCTCGGAGTGAACATCCTCTCCTCGCTCGATCTCGGCGAGCAGGACGGCCAGGTGACGACGCTCGCCAACCCCAACCTCACCGCCCTGTCGGGCGAGACCGGCACCTTCCTCGCCGGCGGAGAAATCCCGATCCCGGTCAGCCAGGGGCTCGGCGCGGTCTCGGTCGAGTATAAACAATATGGCGTCAGCCTCGCCTATACGCCGACCGTGCTCGCCGATGGGCGCATCTCGCTCCGCGTCCGCCCCGAAGTGTCGCAATTGACCTCCGAGGGCGCGGTAACGATCAGCGGCGCGACGATCCCGGCGCTGAGCACGCGGCGCGCCGAGACCACGGTCGAACTCGGCTCCGGGCAGAGCTTCATGATCGCCGGGCTGCTTCAGAACGACCACAACAACGCGATCAGCAAGGCCCCCGGCGTGGGCGACATGCCGGTGCTCGGCGCGCTGTTCCGATCGAACGCGTTCAAGCGCAACGAGACCGAACTGGTGATCGTCATCACGCCGTATCTGGTCAAGCCGGTCGACGCCAACCAGATCGTGCTGCCGACCGACGGCTATAAGGCGCCGACCGATCTCGACCAGATCCTGTTCGGCCAGCTCGGCGGCGGGACGAGCGGCGCGCAGCGGCCCAAGCCGCGGCTCGCCGCGCCCGTGACGGCGCCGCCCGCGATCGGTGCCGCGACTACCGCGCCGCCGCTGCCGGGCACGCCCGCCGCGCCACCGCCGCGCGGCACGGCGGTGGCCACGACCGATCCGAAATCGCAGCAGCCCGGCGCGGCGGCGCCCGGCTTCGACAACTGACGCTTCGCGAAGGGCAATGTCCATGCGTAAACATCTGATCCTGATCGCCGCGCTCGCCATCGGCGGCTGTACCGGCACGCCGAATCGCGGTCTCGAATCGGTGCATCAGCCGGTCGTCGCGCGTACCGATTACGTGTTCGATGCCGCCACCAGCGGCGACGCGCTCGCGCCCGGCGAAGCGCAGCGGCTGGCCGGGTGGATGGCGTCAATGCGGCTCGGCTATGGCGATCATGTCGCGGTCGATGATCCGGGCAGCCGTGCGGTCCGCGCGCACGAACAGATCGCGGCGCAGGTCGCGCGCTACGGGCTGCTCGTCACCGATGACGCGCCCACGACCGATGCGCCGGTCACGCCGGGCATGGTCCGCGTCGTGATCAGCCGGATGAAGGCGAGCGTGCCGGGCTGCCCGGACTTCAGCCGCGTCGGTCAGCCCGATTTCGAGAACCACACCGGATCGAACCAGGGCTGCGCGATCAACGCCAATCTCGCAGCGATGGTCGCCAATCCGATGGACCTCGTGCGCGGGCAGAGCGCCGGCAGCCTGACCGACACCGCCTCCGCCACCAAGGCGATCGACAGCTTCCGCAAGACCGTGCCGACCGGCGCGGGCGGACTAGTGGGCGGGCTGAAGGACGTGAAGAAATGAACGCGCCGTTCAATCCCGGCAAGATCGGGTTTCGCGAACCGTTCGTCGCCCATGTCTGCGACGACCAGACCGCCGAGACGATCCGCGCCGTCGCGTCCGACATGGGATGGGCGGAGGAGAAGGTCAGCAAGGGCGGATTGCGCAACGCGGTCCAGTCGCTGTCGGTGCAGGCCAGCCCGCAGATCCTGCTCATCGATCTGTCGGAGAGCGGCGATCCGCTCAACGACATCAACGCGCTCGCCGAGGTGTGCGAACCCGGCACCGTGGTGATCGCGACGGGCCAGGTCAACGACGTGCGGCTCTACCGCGATCTCATCGCCAGCGGCATTCAGGATTATCTGCTGAAGCCGCTCAACCCCGCGATGCTGCGCGAGGCGCTGACGCATGCCCAGGCGATCTTCAACGCGCCCAGGGCGATCGAGGCCCCAAGCGGGCGGCCACACTGCGCGACCGTGTTCATCGGCGCGCGCGGCGGCGTCGGCGCATCCACGCTGGCGACGTCGGTCGCATGGCTCATCAGCGAGCGCGGGCCGCGCAATACCGCGATCCTCGATCTCGACGTGCATTTCGGCACCGGCGCGCTCGCGCTCGATCTCGAACCCGGCCGTGGGCTGACCGACGCGATCGAGAATCCCAGCCGCATCGACGGGCTGTTCATCGAACGCGCGATGGTGAAGGCGAGCGAGACGCTTTCGGTGCTGTCGGCCGAGGCGCCGATCAACGCGCCGGTGCTGACCGATGGCGCCGCCTTCCATCTGTTGCAGGAGGAGATGCGGCTCGCGTTCGAATGCACGGTCGTCGATCTGCCGCGTGCGATGCTGGTGCAGCACCCGCAGCTCGTCGCGGGGGTTCAGGCGGCGGTGATCGTCACCGAACTGACGCTGGCGGCGGCGCGCGACACGATCCGCATCCTCTCCTGGCTCAAGTCTAACGCGCCGGCGACCGAGGCGATCATCGTCGCCAACCACGTTCCGCCGGCGGCGCAGCTCGAGATCAGCCGCAAGGATTTCGAAGGTTCGATCGAGCGCAAGATCGACCATTTCGTGCCGCTCGACCAGAAGCTCGCCGCGCAGGCGGCCAAACTCGGCAAAACGCTGGCCGAGGTCGGCAAGGCGTCGAAGACGACCGCGCCGCTGGCCGAGATCGCGGCTCGCATCCTCGCGATCGGCGAGACCGAAAGCGGCGCACCGCGCGGCAAGGGCAAGGCCGGCGGCGCTTCGCTGTTCGCCAAGATGGGCGCGCTCACGGCGATGATGCCGAAGCGCGGGGATAAGGCGAAACAGGCTTGAGCGTCGGGAGCGATTGAGACCGATGGGGATGATGCCGCTCCTTGCCGTGGGCGCCGGCGCGCTCTGCGTGCTGGTGCTGGTGGCGTTCGCGTTCGCCGGCCCTTCGCCCGAGCGCGCGCGCGCCCGCCGGCTGGCATTGGTGCGCGAGCGGTACGGCGAGACGGCGGCGGCACTCTCGGCCGTGCAGGCGCGCGGGATCGCCGCCGCGCGCGCCAACAAGATGGACGCGGCGGCGATGCGCTATCTGCCGCGCCCGGACGCGCTCAAGAAGCGGCTGGCGATGACGGGAAAGACCTGGACGGTCGGCCAATATGGGATGGCGACGGTCGGGTGCGCGCTATTCGTGGCGTTGGGGCTGATGGTGCTCAATCTGCCCGTCGCGCTTTCGGTGCTGCTCGCCATCGCCGTCGGCGCGGGCATTCCGCACATGACGGTGAGCTTCCACATCAAGCGGCGCGTCGCCCGCTTCACCGCGAAATTCCCCGACGCGATCGAACTGCTCGTGCGCGGCTTGCGTTCGGGCCTGCCGATCACCGAGACGATCGGCGTCGTCGGCCAGGAGATCGACGGGCCGGTCGGCGTCGAGTTCCGCGCGATCACCGACCGGATGCGGATCGGCCGCACGCTCGACGCGGCGTTGCAGGAGACCGCGGACCGGCTGGGCACGCCCGAATTCCAATTCTTCGTCATCAGCATCGCGATCCAGCGCGAGACCGGCGGCAACCTCGCCGAGACGCTCGCCAACCTCGCGACGGTGCTGCGCACGCGCTTCCAGATGAAGCTGAAGATCAAGGCGATGTCGTCCGAGTCGAAGGCGTCCGCCTATATCGTCGGGTCGCTGCCGTTCATCGTGTTCGCGATGATCTGGATGGTCAACGCCAGCTACATGCGGAACTTCTTCGTCGATCCGCGGCTCATCATCGCGGGCGTTGGCGGGCTGGTGTGGATGGGGATCGGCGTGTTCATCATGGCCAAGATGGTCAGTTTCGAAATCTAACCGCGGGTACGAGCGACAGATCATGGCACCAGCAGCCGGCCCCACGATCCTCGGGATCGACGTCTTCGCGGTCGCGACCCTGCTCGCGGCGGTGGCGGCGTGTTCCGTCCTGCTCGCCATCTACGCGGCGATGACGGTGCGCGACCCGATGACGAAGCGGGTCAAGGCGCTCAACGACCGCCGCGAACAGTTGAAGGCCGGCATAGCCCCATCGCCCAAGCGCCGCGCCAGGCTCGTCACCCGCAACGAGACGACCGACCGCATCAAGGCGTTCCTCTCCGCGCTCAAGATGTTGCAGGACAGCCAGGTCAAGGCGGCGCAGGTCAAGCTGCTCCAGGCGGGCATCCGATCCAAGGAATATGCCGTCGCGGTGATCTTCGGGCGGCTGGTGCTGCCGATCGTGTTCGGCGGGCTGAGCCTGTACTTCGTCTACGGCACCGACATGTTCGCGACCTGGTCACCGCTAAAGGCTTACGGCGTGGTCGCTGGGACGTTCATCCTGTCGTACAAGGCGCCCGACCTCTACCTCGACAACAAGGTGACGAAGCGGTCGGACGCGATCCGCAAGGGTCTGCCCGACGCGCTCGATCTGCTGGTGATCTGTGCCGAAGCGGGATTGACCGTCGACGCGGCGTTCGGCCGCGTCGCGCGTGAACTCGGCAAAGGCTATCCCGAACTGGGCGACGAGTTCACGCTGACCGCGATCGAACTGGGCTTCCTGTCGGAGCGGCGGCAGGCCTTCGAGAACCTCGCCGCGCGGGTCAAGCTCGATGCGATCCGGGGCGTGGTGACCACGATGATCCAGACCGAGAAATACGGCACCCCGCTCGCCTCCGCGCTGCGCGTCCTGTCGGCCGAGTTCCGCAACGAACGCATGATGCGGGCGGAGGAAAAGGCCGCGCGCCTTCCCGCGATCATGACGATACCGCTGATCCTGTTCATCCTGCCGACCCTGTTCATCGTCATCCTCGGCCCGGCGGCCTGTTCCATTTCGGACTCGTTTATCCACGGCAACCACTGATCTGTCCCGAAGCGGAGCATATCGTCTGGCTTGCCGCCCGCGCGGGCGCGCGGCAGGAAAGCCGCACCGTGGATGGAGGCCGGTGCTGCGATGCTGTTCGATTCGCCGTTGCAACTCCTCGTGCTGTGCGCGGTGGCGGTCGGTGCGTGGCTGCTCGGGTTCGCGACCAATCCGACCTCGGTCAACCGCGACCGCATGATGCGCCGGCTGACCAGCGAGTTCGCCGCGTTCCGAACGCAATCCCAGGACCGTCTCAACACGTTGGCCCGCCACGCCGCCGCGCTGGAGGCCACGCACGAGACGATGGCCGCGCGGCTGGGCGAAGCCGAGGCGCGGATCGCGGCGTTCAAGATCGCCGGCGCGGCATCGGCGCAGGAACGGCTTCCGAAGCTCGCCGAGAGCGAGGCCACCTCCGATGCCATGCCCGATGCGCTGACGCGGATCGACGGGATCGACGATGCGCTCGCACAACGGCTGCTGGACCTCGGCATCAGCCGGTTCGAGGATATCGAGAAACTGTCCGACGAGGACGAGATGGCGCTGGAACTGCGCCTCGCGCTGCCGGCGGGTTACGTCACCGGCCGGCAGTGGCGCCAGCAGGCCGCGGCGCTGCGAACCGCTGGCGACGCATGATCGCGCTCAGTACCGGATTCGCCGCACGGTGATGTGCTTCTTCGCGAGCAGCGACTGGACGCTGCCCGCGCCGGCGAGATGCCCCGCCCCGACCGCGATGAACACGGTGCCGGGCTGATCCATCCGCCGCGCGATCCAGTCCGCCCAGCGCGCGTTGCGATCATAGAGCAGCACCTGGCGCAGCACCGGCTGTTTGGTGAGATCCTCGTTCATCATCTTGCCGAGCCCGTCGGCATCGCCCTTGCCCCACAGATCGACCATCTTGTCGATCTCCGCCGGGAAGGTGTCGATTTCCTCGATGCCGGAGAGCAGGAACGAGACCTGCGCGTCCTGCGGCAGATCGTGGAAATAGCCGAGTTGCTGCCCGAGCGTTTCCAGCCCGGTGACCGGCTTGCCCGCCGCCTTGGCCGCGGCATCCAGCTGTTTCTCGACGCCGTCGTCGCGCCCGAAGCCGCTCTTCTGCAGTTCGAGCTGGCCGACCGTCGCGCCCGCGAACCACGGCTCGAAACGGTCGAATGCATCCGGCCGGACGCCGAGCTTGGCGAGCCCCGCCCGATATGCCGCGCGCTTGTCGGCAGGGATCTTCTCGGTCAGCGTCGGCCCGGTCGGATCGAGCGCGAGCGGCAGCATCACCTTCTGCGCTTCGTCGGGCGAGGGCATCGGGATTTCGAGGACGAGGCTGTCGCTCGCGTCGAACGCCTTCCGCACCGCATCGTCGAACCAGCCGAGGCCGGGTTTGAGCGCGTGGATCGTGCCGAACAGATAGATGGTGGTATCCGCATCCTTGACCACCCACAGCGCCGGATCGACATCCTTGACCGCACCCGGCGCGGGCTTCGCGCAGGCGGGCGTGGCCGCGATCAGGCTCACCGCCAGCAAGGTCTTCAAGAAACGCATCGTTCACATCCCACAGAGCCGAGCGGCGCCGATTATAGAATCCCGCGTGCCGCACCAGCCCAAAGTCGGCTCGCGCAACGCGCCTGCGTGGAACGGTGGATGCCGGAACCGGGCCGCCGCGTGCGCCGCATCACTGCACCCGCGTCACGCGCACGCCGCGTTTCTCGAGCAGCGCGAGCACCGAATCCGGGCCGATGAAATGCCCCGCCCCGGCCGCGAACAAGGCGGTGCCCGGCACCTTGAGCCGCCGCACCAGCGCGTCCGCCCAGGCGCGGTTGCGATGCGCGAGCAACGCGCCCCCCAGCGCATCGCCGCCCGTCGTGACCGCCAGATCGCGGGTCAGCGCCGACCCCGGGCCGAGATCGCCCTGCGCCCAGGCGTGCGTCGGCGCGCGCCGCTCGGCGCGAGTCGCGGCGGGCGTGTCGAGCGCCTTGTCGAGCGTCTTGCGCTGCTCGGCCTCGGCCACGGCGTTCACCTGCCCCATCACCTTCGCGGCATCCTCGATCGCGATGACGGGTTTGTGGCGGCTGCGGAACTGCGCCTCGATCCAGTCGTCCGCGCCCGGCCCCGGCAGCTCGCCCGCCTGCGTGTCCCGCGCGAAGCCGACCGCGATCGCGGCGATCCAGGTCGGCATGCCGTCGAGCACGGCGGCGGCCTCGGGCGGCAGCGTATCGGTGAACCGGCGCAGCGCGGCGCGATGATCGGGCGAGACGCGCGCGGCGAGCGGCGGCAGTGCTGAGCCGCCGGCATATGTGACGGCGAAATCGGGCACGGCATCCTCGTCGATCGCCTCGACGATCAGCGTGTCGGCCTTCGCCACGATCGCGTCGATCGCCGCGTCGCGCCACGCGAAACCGGGCGGCAGGACATGGACCGTGCCGAACAGATAGATCGTCGTGTCACGGTCACCGATCCGCCAGATCGCCGGATGGGGGCGGTAATTCTGCGAAAGCTGCGAGAGCAGCAGCGTGTCGGCGCCGCGCGCCGCCTCCTCGGGCGATATCGTGTCGCCGTCGAGCGGCGTATCGGTCGGCGCGGTCTGATCGTCGAGCGGCAGCGCGGTATAGCCCACCTTCGGGGCGGGCTCGACCGGCTGCCCGTGCAGCGTGACCGTCTCGCTGGCGGGAACGGATGGATAGGCGATGCGCTGCGCGAGCGCCGGCGCGCCCGCGCACGATAGCGACAACGCGACCGCCAAGGCACAGCGTACCCCCGACCCGCCCGCCCGCGGCAAAGCGAGACCCTTTCGCACCATGACGTCCCCGATGAAGCGCAAAGCCGCCGCGCCGTCAATCGTGCGCGGTACGGACGGTTGACCCTCTTTCGGCCATACGCCAAAGCCGTGGGCCACCAGCCACCCGTGAGGATATCGTTCTTGGCCGCAAGCCACCCCTCCGCCCCCGCCCCCGGCGAGCCGCTGAGCTTTCAGCGCATGATCCTGACGCTCCACGATTACTGGAGCGCGCACGGCTGCCTGATCCTGCAGCCGTATGACATGGAGATGGGCGCCGGCACCTTCCACCCGGCGACCACGCTGCGCGCGCTCGGGCCGAATCCGTGGAACGCCGCGTTCGTCCAGCCCTGCCGCCGCCCCACCGACGGCCGCTATGGCGAGAACCCCAACCGGCTCCAGCATTATTACCAATATCAGGTGATCCTGAAGCCGAGCCCGCCCGATTTGCAGGAGCTGTACCTCGGCAGCCTCGCCGCGATCGGCATCGACTTCACGCGGCATGACATCCGCTTCGTCGAGGACGATTGGGAGAGCCCGACGCTCGGCGCGTGGGGGCTCGGCTGGGAAGTGTGGTGCGATGGGATGGAGGTGACTCAGTTCACCTATTTCCAGCAGATGGGCGGGTTCGACTGCAAGCCGGTCGCGGGCGAGTTGACCTATGGGCTGGAGCGGCTCGCGCTGTACCTCCAGAACAAGGACAGCGTGTACGATCTGGCGTTCAACGACGCGCAGGGCAATCAGCCGCAGATGACCTATGGCGACGTGTTCCTGGAGAACGAACGCCAGATGAGCGCGTGGAACTTCGAGGTTGCCGATACCGAGCGGCTGTTCGACCTGTTCCGCAAGGCCACCGCCGAATGCGAAAGCTGTCTGGAGGCGAAGCTGCCGATCCCCGCCTATGAACAGGCGATCAAGGCCAGCCACGTCTTCAACCTGTTGCAGGCGCGCGGCGTGATCTCGGTGGCGGAGCGGCAGGCGTATATGGGCCGCGTGCGCGATCTGGCGAAGGGCGCGTGCGCGGCGTGGATGGAGAAGAACGGGTGGGCCGCGTGAGCACCGCTGATCCCAACCGCTGTTCCCCCGCGAAGGCGGGGGTCCAGACCCCAATCAACATTCCGCGCGCCAGCGCGATCGGCGCTGCGCGCCGAGGCTGGACCCCCGCCTTCGCGGGGGAACGGAGAGCATCATGACCGACTTCCTCCTCGAACTCCGCTCGGAGGAAATCCCCGCGCGCATGCAGGACAAGGCGCGCGACGATCTCGCGCGACTGTTCGCGGCCGAGCTGGCGAAAGCGGGTCTGCACACCGATGCGATCGTCACCTTCGCGACGCCGCGCCGGCTCGCGCTGATCGCGCGTGACCTGCCCGACGCCACCGCTGCCGTCTCGGAGGAGACCAAGGGGCCGAAGACCAGCGCGCCGCCGCAGGCGCTCGAAGGCTTTCTGCGCAAGACCGGGCTGACGCGCGAGCAGCTTGTCGAGCGCGACGGTGTGTTCTTCGCGGTGGTCGAGCGCGCCGGGCGCGCCACCGCCGACGTGCTCGCCGAGGCGATTCCAGCGGTGATCGGCGCGTTCCCGTGGCCCAAATCGATGCGCTGGGGCGAAGCGTCGCGCACCACCGAATCCCTGCGCTGGGTGCGCCCGCTGCAAGGCATCGTCGCCTTGTTCGGCGAGGACGTGGTGCCATGCGAGATCGCCGGCGTCGTCGCGGGCGCGGCGACGGTCGGGCATCGCTTCCACCATCCGGGCGTCATCACGATCGGCTCGGCGAGCGATTATGTCGAGAAGCTCCACGCCTGCCACGTCGTCGTCGATCAGGACGAACGCCGCGCGCTGATCCGCGAGCGTGCGAGCGCGCTGGCCGAGGCGGCGGGGCTGGCGCTGGTCGAGGACGAAGGGCTGGTCGCCGAGAATGCCGGGCTGACCGAATGGCCGGTGCCGCTGCTCGGGCGCTTCGACGACGCGTTCCTCAGTGTCCCGCCCGAGGTGATCCAGCTCACCGCGCGGGTGAACCAGAAGTATTTCGTCTGCCGCGATCGCGAGGGGAAGCTCGCCAACGCGTTCGTCTGTACCGCCAATATCGACGCGGTCGATGGCGGCGCCAAGATCGTCGAGGGCAACCAGAAAGTGCTCGCCGCGCGGCTTTCGGACGCCAAGTTCTTCTACGAGACCGACCTCAAGGTGCCACTTGAGGAGCAGGCGGCGAAGCTCGACCGGATCGTGTTCCACGAGAAGCTCGGCACGGTCGCCGACAAGGTGGACCGGGTCGCCAAGCTGGCGCGGTGGCTGGTGGAAGAAGGGATCGTCGGGGGTTCAAGTCCCTCCTCCGCTACCACCACCGTCGTCACCCCAGCGCAAGCTGGGGTCTCCCGCGATGGCGCGGGGCAAGAGCCGCACGAGACCCCAGCTTTCGCTGGGGCGACGAAGGAGGCACTGGCCGATCTCGCCGAGCGCGCGGCGCGGCTGGCGAAGGCCGATCTCGTCACCGGCATGGTCGGCGAGTTCCCCGAGTTGCAGGGGCTGATGGGTGGCTATTACGCCGCCGCGCAGGGCGAAGACCCGCGCGTCGCGGCGGCGATCCGCGATCATTACAAGCCGGTCGGCCAGGGCGACGACGTGCCGACCGATCCGGTGACGGTGGCGGTGTCGCTGGCGGATAAGCTGGATACTTTGATCCAATTTTTCAGAGTTGGAGATAAACCAACGGGTTCAAAAGATCCCTTCGCACTACGTCGCGCCGCTCTGGGGGTGCTTCAGACGATTATTGCTAATAGACTTCATCTCCGCCTTATGCCGCTCTTCCTCTGGTTTAGTCGTAAAGAGGAAACAGGACGATACGACCAGCCGTCACTCCTAGAGGGGCCGATTGAAGAAGCTTTTGTGACAAGAGACCTGGGCAACTTAGAAACTCTCTCTCCAAGAATCTTGTCGGGAAATGGTCTTGCTTTGATCGACTTCTTCGCCGACCGCCTCAAAGTCCAACAACGCGAAGCCGGCGTCCGCCACGATCTCATCGACGCGGTGTTCGCGCTCGGGGGCGAGGACGATCTCGTCCGGCTGCTCGCGCGGGTGCGGGCGTTGCAGGCGTTCGTCGGCACCGAGGATGGCGCGAACCTGCTTGCCGGGTACAAGCGCGCGGCGAATATTCTGAAGAAGGAGGGCGTTCCCCAAAGCGTCACCCCAGCGCAAGCTGGGGTCTCCGGCGATGGTGCAGGACAGGAGCCGCGAGAGGCCCCAGCTTCCGCTGGGGCGACGGCTGGCGTGGATGCGACGTCTGTGGCCACCGAACCCGCCGAAGCCGCGCTCGGCGCCGCGCTCGATGCGGCCGAGCCGGCGGCGGCCGATGCGGTCGCGCGGGAGGATTTCGAGGCGGCGATGGCGGCACTGGCGACGCTGCGCGCGCCGATCGACGCGTTTTTCGAAGCGGTGATGGTCAACGATCCCGATCCCGCCAAACGCGCGGCGCGTCTCGATCTGCTCGCGCGGGTTCGCAAGGCGGTCCACACCGTCGCCGACTTTTCCAAGATCGAAGGCTGATCTTCACGGGACTTCGCATAACTCTGACAATTGACTGATATCGCTACCATGATTGCGCGGTCAATTTAGCGCCTTCGACTTGAATTCTTGCGTGCTGCGATGCACAACGCGGGAAACACGTTTTGGAGGAAGACATGGCGACGATTCTGGCTGACGCGGACACTTCAACCGGTCAGCGCTATGTCTATCGGTTCGGCGGCGGCGTGTCGGACGGCGGCAAGGGTGACCGCAACCTGCTCGGCGGCAAGGGCGCGAACCTCGCCGAGATGGCGTCGATCGGCCTGCCCGTGCCGCCGGGCTTCACGATCAGCACCGAAATGTGCACGCGCTATTATGACGAGGGCGGCCGCTTCCCGCAGTCGCTGCGCGACGAGGTCGCCGCTGGCATCGCGCATATCGAGGGCGTGACCGGCAAGAGCTTCGGCGACGCCGCCGATCCGCTGCTCGTCTCGGTGCGCTCGGGCGCGCGTGCCTCGATGCCGGGCATGATGGACACCGTGCTCAATCTCGGGCTCAATGACCAAACCGTCGAGGGGCTCGCCGCCACCTCGGGCGACGCGCGCTTCGCCTGGGACAGCTATCGCCGCTTCATCCAGATGTATTCGGACGTGGTGCTCGAACTCGATCACGGCGCGTTCGAGGAAGCGCTGGAAATCGCCAAGGAAGACAATGGCTATTTCCTCGACACCGATCTGACCGCCGACGATCTGCGCAAGCTCGTCACCGAATATAAGGCGCTGGTCGAACAGCAATGGGGCAAGCCCTTCCCGCAGGACGTGCATGACCAGCTCTGGGGCGCGGTCGGCGCGGTGTTCGGATCGTGGCAGTCGGAGCGCGCCAAGGTCTATCGCCGCCTCAACGACATTCCCGCCGCCTGGGGCACCGCCGTCAACATCCAGGCGATGGTGTTCGGCAACATGGGCGAGACCTCGGCGACCGGTGTCGCCTTCACGCGCGACCCCGCCAAGGGCGACCGCGCCTATTACGGCGAGTTCCTCATCAACGCGCAGGGCGAGGATGTCGTCGCCGGCATTCGCACCCCCCAATATCTGACCAAGGCGGCGCGCGAAGCCGCCGGCGCCAAGCCCGCCTCTATGGAAGAGGCGATGCCCGAGACCTTCGCCGAACTGGCCAAGGTGTTCGACCTGCTCGAAACGCATTACCGCGACATGCAGGATATCGAGTTCACCGTGCAGCAGGGCAAGCTGTGGATGCTCCAGACCCGCTCGGGCAAGCGTACCGCCAAGGCCGCGCTCAAGATCGCGGTCGAGATGGCCGAAGAGGGGCTCATCACGCGCGAGGAAGCGATCGCGCGCGTCGAGCCGCAGGCGCTCGACCAGTTGCTCCACCCGACGCTCGACCCCAAGGCGGCGCGCGACGTGCTGACCAAGGGGCTGCCCGCATCGCCGGGCGCCGCCTCGGGCGCGGCGGTGTTCGACAGCGACACCGCCGAGAAGCGTGCGGCGGCGGGTGACCCGGTGATCCTGATCCGCGTTGAAACCTCGCCCGAGGACATTCACGGCATGCATGCGGCCAAGGGCATCCTCACCGCGCGCGGCGGCATGACCAGCCACGCGGCGGTGGTCGCGCGCGGCATGGGCCGGCCGTGCGTCTCCGGCGCGGGGTCGATCTCGATCGATGCGAAGGCGCGGGTGATGCGCGTCGGCGCGCGCGAGATCGCCGAGGGCGAGATCGTCACGATCGACGGCACCACCGGCGAGGTGATGGCGGGAGCAGTGCCGACGGTGCAACCCGAACTGTCGGGTGATTTCGGCACGCTGATGGGCTGGGCCGACGCGGTGCGCCGCCTCAAGGTGCGCGCGAACGCGGAAACGCCGCTCGACGCCAGGACCGCGCGCGAGTTCGGCGCGGAGGGCATCGGCCTGTGTCGGACCGAGCATATGTTCTTCGACGCCGCGCGCATCACCAGCGTGCGCCAGATGATCCTGGCGGAGAACGAGGCCGGCCGCCGCTCGGCGCTCGACAAATTGCTGCCCGAACAGCGCAGCGATTTCGTGCAATTGTTCGAGGTGATGGCCGGGCTGCCGGTGACGATCCGCCTGCTCGATCCCCCGCTGCACGAATTCCTGCCGCACGAGGAAGCCGAATTCGCCGAGGTGGCGACCGCCGCCGGAATCGACATCGACACGCTCAAGCGCCGCGCCGCCGAACTGCACGAGTTCAACCCGATGCTCGGCCATCGCGGCTGCCGGCTTGGCGTGACCTACCCTGAAATCTACGAGATGCAGGCGCGCGCGATCTTCGAGGCGGCGATCGAAGTGGCGGAGAAGTCGGGCGCGGCACCGATCCCCGAAGTGATGATCCCGCTCGTCGGTACGCGCCGCGAGCTGGAGCTGATGAAGGTGGTGGTCGACCAGGCCGCGCAAGCGGTGTTCGCCGAGAAGGGCCGCACGATCGAGTATCTGGTCGGCACCATGATCGAACTGCCGCGCGCCGCGCTGATGGCGGGCGAGATCGCGGAGGTCGGCGAGTTCTTCTCGTTCGGCACCAACGATCTGACCCAGACCACGCTCGGCGTGTCGCGTGACGATGCCGCGCGCTTCCTTGGCGTCTATGTCGAAAAAGGCATTTACGCCAAAGACCCGTTCGTCAGCCTCGACGTCGAGGGTGTCGGCCAGTTGATCGAACTGGCCGCCGAACGGGGCCGCAAGACCCGCGCCGGCATCAAGCTCGGCATCTGCGGCGAGCATGGCGGCGATCCGGCCTCGATCGCGTTCTGCGAGAAGACCGGGCTCGATTACGTCAGCGCCTCGCCCTACCGGGTGCCGATCGCGCGGCTGGCGGCGGCGCAGGCCGCGCTCGCCGCCAAGGGGTGATGCGCGACGCGTGAGGAGCTGATCTAGCGCCGTTCATGCTGAGCGAAATCGAAGCATGGCGAGCGGCCCGCTTCGGGCACGCCTTTCGACTTCGCTCAGTGCGAACGGTTGAAAATGAGACCGCTACGCCTCGACCTTCTGCTGGTGCGAGGCGATCAACGCGTTGAGCACGCGGATACGCTCGCGCGTTTCGGTCGAATCCTGTGAGGGGTAGGTTTGAATCTTGTCGAGAAGGATGGCGAGTTCCTTCTCCCACTCGGCCTGATTGTTCTCGGACATCATACTCTCCTTCTTGGTCTCCCACCGATATGGGAAGGCGCCCGGCCAATTCCAGCGGTATCCGGGACGCGCCCGCCCCCTTGCCCTCCGCGTACGCTTCGGCTATGCGCGCCGGCTTCCGGTCAGGGTCATCCCTGGAGGCCTGGCCGGACCATGAACCACCGTATTTCGGAGATCTGCAATGAGCGAACAACTTACGCTCGCAGCCGAGACGCGCGAACAGGTTGGCAAGGGAGCCTCCCGTTCGCTTCGTCGTGAAGGCCGCGTACCCGCCGTCGTCTATGGCAACAACCAGGAGCCGCTGGCGATCCACGTCGAGGAAAAGGCGCTGATGCGCCTCCTCATGACGGGCCATTTCATGAATTCGCAGGTGATGATCGAGGCCAATGGCCAGAGCATCCGCACGCTCCCCAAGGACGTGGCGTTCGATGCCGTCACCGACCGCCCGGTCCATGTCGATTTCCTGCGCATCGGCGCGCACACCACCGTTCACGTCAGCGTGCCGGTCGTGTTCACCGATGAGGACGAGGCCCCCGGCATCAAGACCGGCAAGGGCGTGCTCAACATCGTCCAGCACGAGATCGAGCTGGTCTGCGACGCGGCCGCGATCCCCGACGACATCACCATCTCGCTGGCCGGCCGCGAGATCGGCGATTCGATCCACATCTCGAACGTGACGCTGCCGAACGGCGTGACCCCGGCGATCACCGACCGCGACTTCACCATCGCGACGATCGTCCCGCCGACCGTGCCGACCGCCGCCGATGACGAGGCTGATGCCGCCGTCGCCGCCGAAGCAGCCGCGGAGAGCGAGGCGTAAGCCTTACCCGATCGGGCAGATTTGGGCAGGGCGGCGCGCGGCGTTGCCCTGCCCTTTTCGTATTCGGAGCAATCGCACGTGCAAATCTGGGTCGGTCTCGGCAATCCGGGTGCGCAATATGCGCTCAACCGGCACAATGTCGGCTTCATGGCGGTCGACACGATCGCCGATCTCCACGGCTTCTCGCCGGTCAAGAAGGCGTTCCAGGGCTGGACCCAGGAAGGGCGCATCGGACCTGAGAAGATCCTGCTGCTCAAACCCGCCACCTTCATGAACGAAAGCGGCCGCAGCGTCGGCGAGGCGATGCGCTTCTACAAGCTCGACACCGGCGACGTCACCGTCTTCCACGACGAGCTCGATATCGCGCCGTTCCGCGTGAAGGTGAAGGTCGGCGGGGGCACCGCCGGGCATAACGGCCTGCGCTCGACCGAAGCGCATATCGGCAACGCGTTCCGCCGCGTCCGGCTCGGCATCGGCCATCCGGGGCACAAGGACAAGGTCTCGCCGTACGTGCTTGGCAATTACGCCAAGGCGGAGATGGACCCGCTTTCCGACATGCTCGGCGCGGTAGCGGCGGAGGCGCCGTGGCTCGCCAAGGGCGACGACATGCGTTTCATGAACGATGTCGCGCTGCGGCTTGGAGATGGCAAATGAGCGTGCGCACTCTGTTCGCGACTCCGGTTTACGAGGGCGCGCTTGGCGACGCTCGGCTGCTCGAAGACCTGGAACAATCGTGCCTGATGTTCGCGCAGGAAGACCGCGCCGGGCGCGCCTGGTCGAAGGCGCACACTTATCGCGGCTACACCAGCTATGCTTCGCTCGGCGATCTGCCGCAGCGCGACCCTGCATTCGGCGACCTCGCCAAGCGGCTCGCCAAACACGTCGCGGCCTTCGCCGAGGCGTGCGCGTTCGATCTTGGCGGGCGCAAGCTCCGGCTCGATAGCCTGTGGGTCAACGTCCTCAAACCTGGCGGCATGCATTCGGGGCATATCCACCCGCATTCGGTGGTGTCGGGCACGCTGTACGTCGCGGTGCCGCCGGGTGCTGGCGCGATCCGCTTCGAAGACCCGCGGCTGCCGCTGATGATGGCCGCCCCCACCCGCCGCGACGACGCGCCCGAGCCGCTGCGCAGCTTCGCGCATGTCACGCCCGAGCCGGGCACGATCCTGCTGTGGGAAAGCTGGCTGCGCCACGAGGTGATCGCCGGCACCGCCAAGCAGGACCGGATCAGCATCAGCTTCAACTATAGCTGACACGCATTTCCGTCATCCCAGCGCACGCTGGGATCTCTCCGGGGAGGGCGTGCGGCCCACCCGGAGAGACCCCAGCGTGCGCTGGGGTGACGGTCTCGGTGTGACATCTGGCATTCCCCCGCCGCACTCGCTATCGGCGGCACCAACGCGCGCCCGTTGCGGCGCATCAGCATTCAAGGACGAGAGTATGGGTTTCCGCTGTGGTATCGTGGGCTTGCCCAATGTCGGCAAGTCCACCCTGTTCAACGCGCTGACGCAGACGGCGGCGGCGCAGGCGGCGAACTATCCGTTCTGCACGATCGAGCCGAACGTCGGCAACGTCGCGGTGCCCGACGCGCGGCTGGATCAGCTCGCGGCGGTCGCGGGCTCGGCCAAGATCATCGAGACGCAGCTCGCGTTCGTCGACATCGCCGGGCTGGTGCGCGGCGCTTCGAAGGGAGAAGGTCTAGGCAACCAGTTCCTCGGCAACATCCGCGAGGTCGACGCGATCGTCCATGTGCTTCGGTGCTTCGAGGACGGCGACGTGACCCACGTCGAAGGCAAGGTCGATCCGATCGCCGACGCCGAGACGGTCGAGACCGAATTGATGCTGTCCGATCTGGAAAGCCTCGAAAAGCGCGTGCCCAACCTCGCCAAGAAGGCGGCGCAGGGCGACAAGGAGGCCAAGATCGGCGTCGCGGTGCTGGGGCAAGCGCTCGAGCTGCTGCGCGAGGGCAAGCCCGCCCGCCTGACCGTGCCCAAGGACGAGGAAGAGGCGCGCGTGTTCGCGCAGGCGCAATTGCTCACCTCCAAGCCGGTGCTCTATGTCTGCAACGTCGATGAAGGCGATGCGGCGAACGGCAACGCGCTGTCGGCGCGCGTCTTTGAGAAAGCGGCGGCGGAGGGCGCGCAAGCGGTGGTCGTCTCCGCCGCGATCGAAGCCGAGATCGCGACGATGCCGGCCGAAGAGCGCGGCGAGTTCCTCGGCGAGCTTGGGCTAGAGGAGACCGGCCTCGCCCGCGTCATCACCGCCGGGTACAAGTTGCTCAACCTGCTGACCTTCTTCACGGTCGGCCCCAAGGAAGCGCGCGCCTGGACGGTGCATGTCGGCGCCAAGGCGCCGCAGGCGGCGGGCGAGATCCACACCGATTTCGAACGCGGCTTCATCCGTGCCGAGACGATCGCCTTTGCCGATTACATCGCGTTCAAGGGCGAGGCGGGCGCGCGCGATGCGGGCAAGCTGCGCCAGGAAGGCAAGGACTATGTCGTGCAGGACGGCGACGTGATGCTGTTCCGCTTCAACGTCTGAGCGGCACACCACACTGTCTTGAAGATGTAGCAGAGCCGGCGCAGGGGGCGGTCATGCGTTGGTATAGCAAGATCGTCGTCGCCGGGCTCTGCGCGGGCCTTCAGGCCTGCGTCACCCCGCCGGCGGTGGCCCCGACCCCGCCTGCCGCGTCCGCCAGCCAGGCGGCGCGGACGCCGGTCACCATCCTGATCTCGATCGACGGGTTCCGGGCGGATTATCTCCAGCGGGGGGTGACACCCAATCTGTCGGCGCTCGCGGCGGCGGGAATCAGTGCGGCGATGCGGCCGTCGTTCCCGTCGAAGACCTTCCCCAACCATTGGACGATCGTCACCGGCGAGCGGCCCGACCGCAACGGCATCGTCTCCAACAGCATGGAGGACGCGCGCCGCCCCGGCGAAACCTTCACGATGGCGACCGACGATCCGTTCTGGTGGAATGAGGCCAAGCCGCTGTGGGTCGATGCCGAGCAGGCGGGCATCCGCACGGGCACGGTGTTCTGGCCGGGCGCGAATGTCGCCTGGGGCGGTGCGGTCAAGCCCAACAGCCACGGCGCGACCACGGGCGGTACGCGGCCCGAGGACTGGATGCAGTTCAACCAGGCGGTGACCGGCGAACAGCGCGTCAACGGCGTGCTCGACTGGATGCGGCGCCCGGCCGCGATCCGCCCGCGCTTCGTCACCCTGTATTTCGACACCGTCGACAGCGCCGGACACGAGTTCGGCCCCGACGATCCCCGCACCACCGCCGCCGCTGGCGCGGTCGATGCGCTGATCGGCAAGCTCGTCGCCGGCCTGCGCGAGCTCGGGCAGCCCGCCAATCTCGTCATCGTCGCCGATCATGGTATGGCCGCGATCAGCAGCGAGCGCATGATCGCGATCGACCGGATCGCCAACCCGGCCGACTATCGCATCTTCGAGACCGGGCCGTTCGCCTCGCTCTCGGCAGTGCCGGGCCACGAGGCGGCGCTGGAAAAGGCGTTGCTGGCGCACCACGACCATCTGCAATGCTGGCGCAAAAGCGATATCCCGGCGCGCTTCCATTACGGCAGCAATCCGCGCATCCAGCCCTATTTCTGCCTCGCCGAGCCGGGCTGGGAGACCGCCAAGACCACCCCCGACAAGCCGCGCACCGGCGGCGACCACGGCTATGACAATATGGCGCCCGAGATGCGCGCGCTGTTCGTGGCGAGCGGGCCTGCGATCAAACCGCTCGGCACGCTGCCGCCGTTCGACAATGTCGATGTCTATCCGCTGCTGCGCGATCTGCTTGGCTTGCCGCCGGCCAGCGGTGTCGATGGCGACGACACACCGTTCCGGGCCGCGCTGAAGCGGTAGCCGGTGCGAAGGCTCGCGCGATCCTAACCCCGCAGGATCGCCATAAAGCGGTCGGCCGGGCAGAGTTTCCCGCAGCCGGACACGCTCAGCACCTGCTCGAACGGCGCGCCGCCACCCGCGCGCAGCGCGGCGAGCGGCTGCGCGCGGTAGCGAACCCGCACGAACGCCTTGCCCGCGGAATCGCGCAGCCTTTCGATCACGATGGCGCCGCCCGGCGCTGGGTCATCCTCGGCATAGCCGGGAACGTGCCAGTGGACGCCGAGTAGCCCGCCGAGATTGGCGATCTGCGTATCGTGCGCGGAAAACACCGTGACCCGCGCCGCCTTGGTGTCGGTCAGCGCGGCCGCGATCGTCGGGGTGATCAGCGACAGGTTCGCGCGTGCGACCGGGAGCGGCCGCGCGAGCAGGCGGAATTCGAGCGCGTGGAATTCGGATAGTGCGGTCACGTCGGCGGCGGTGGCGCGGCCGAAGCCGACATCGGCCATCGGCTTCCCATCGGCATATTCGAGCAGCAACACCTGCGCCGCGGTCGAGGCGAGATCGAGCGCGCCGCGCAGCTTGGGGCGGCTGGTCGCGGTCGCATCGGTGAGGCCGGTCGGGGTGCGGGTCACCCCGCACGCGGGCTTGTCGCCACACAGGATCGCGTCCAGCCTGCGCAACAGCGGCGCGTACCGCGCGTCGAGCGCCTCGGCCCCACCCGGCCCGACCGCCGCTCTCACCGCCGCGTTGGCCGCGACAGGATCGAGCGTCGCGCCATTGCCGAGCGGCGAGAACATCGGATCATCGACATCCTGCGGCTTGTGCGTGCTCGGCAGCGCACAGCCTGGCGCGAAGCCCGACGCCCAGGCATCGGCGGTGGCGATCGTGCGCTGGTCGCTATCGGCGATGATCCTCACCGACCCCGCCGCCGGGCATCCGCCCGCCGGGAGCAGGCCGGCCTTGACGACCGCCGCGCGGTCGGCGGTGCCGAGCGCTGTCACCGCGACGGTACCGTGCGCGGTCAGCCAGCCCGGCGGCACTGCCCAATCGGGCCAGCGCTCGGGCGTGACGCTGACCGGCATCGCCGGCGCCTTGGTTGGCGGGCGGACGCCGTGGCGCATCATCAGCACGACGCGCTCGAGTTTCAGCGCGGGGGTCTTGGCCGATGCGGCGCTCGCGCCGAGCCCGGCCAGGGCGATCGCGAGAATCAGAGCTGAACGGCGCATCGGTGTCCTTTCGATCAATCCCCCGGACCGTTCGTGCCGAGCCTGTCAAAGCACGTGCCCTGCAACGCTGCGTCTGGGGCACGTCCTTTGACTTCGCTCAGGACGAACGGTGGTGCGGGCGGTGTCTCTAAAAATGGAGCTGCACGCCACCCCGCAGCGAATAATCGTACCGCTCGCGTTCGACCAGATTGGCCTTGGTGCCGATGAACCGGCGCCACGGCGCGTCGCTGAGGTTGGTGCCGTCCGCGAAGATCGTCACCATCGGTGTGATCTGATAGCTGGCATGGACATCGAGCTGGCCGTTATTGTCAGTATATTCGTCGGTCGCGGTGCTGCCGCCGAGCAGATCGAGATATTTGGAGCGGTAGCTGTAGGCGACGCGCGCCGCGAAGCCGTATTTCTCGTAGAAGAGCTGCGCGGTGCCGATATCGTGCGACTGGAAGCCGAGCGGAAGGTCGCCCGCGCGGATGCCCGGTACGGTCGCATGCCCCTCGACATGCGTGTAGTTCGCCGACACGCCGAACCCGCTGAGCAGCCCCGGCAGCCAGGTGAACTGGGTCTGCGCGTTAAGCTCGATGCCGTACACGACTTCGCTGTCGGCGTTGATCGGCTTGGACACGTCCGCCGCCGCATAGGCCACGCCGGCATAGGTCACGTTGGTGAGCCGCGCATTGCTCGTGTAGATCGGGTTGTCGATATGCTTGTAGAACAGGCCGATCGCGAACACGCTGTCCTTGGTCGGATAATATTCGAGCGACGTGTCGAGATTGACCGCCTTGTACGGTTTCAGATCTGGGTTGCCGAGCGAGATGCCGGGCACCGTATCGTCCTCGACGACGATATAAGGCGCGAGATCGGGATAATTGGGCCGGCCGATCGCGGTCGTCACCGCCGCGCGCATCAGCAGATCGTCGGTGATGTTCCACTTGGCATTCACGCCCGGGAAGACGTCGGTATAGCTCTTCTTGCCGAAGCTGTTGTAGCCGTCGGTCAGTTTCGAGGCGGCATCAACCACGGTGGCGCTGGTCTTGTCTTCGGTATGCTCGACCCGGACGCCGGGGATGATCGTGATGGGGCCGAACTTGAGCGTCGCCATCGCATAGCCCGCGACGATCGTCTCGCGCACGTCATAGTCGCTCGACAGCGTATCGGCGAGCGTGCCGTCCTTGTCGATCTTGAGCGTCGAAGGGTTGGCATCGACATAGGCGCGCGCCTTGTAATAGTCGATCCGCTGGCCGAAACGGTACATGCCGTCGTAGAAATTGGTGTTGCCGACATAGCCGAAATTGGTGAGCGCCAGCGCGGTGCTGCCGGCCTTGTAATCCGTCTTGTCCTGATTGTTAAACTTCTTGCGGTTCAGATATTTGCCGCCGATCTTGATCGAACTGTCATCGCCGATCGCGATCGGCAGCGTGTAATCGACGCGCGCCTGCCACACTTCCTCATAGGCCTGACGGCGATCGAGATTGAACTTGCTGAGCGTGAACTTGCTCGGATCGGTGAAGCCCGGCGCGCGCGGGGTGAAACTATAGGGATCGGTCGAGAGATCATAGTCGACGGTCAGCCCGTTCTTGGGTGTGGTGAAGGTGAACTCGCTGCGGATCGGATCGGTCTTGACCGCCTTGGTATAGCCGCCCGATGCCTCCAATTTACCGCCGCCGACGTTGAACTCGCCGCCGAGCGTCACCGACTTGGTGTTGTCGTCCTCCTCGCGGCGGCGCACGAGGATCGTGCCGGTCGCCTTGAACGTACCGCTGGTCGCGCTCGCCGGGGTGATGCCGGTTTCGCTGCCCACGCGATTCTGGTCGCGCGTCTCATGATCGGTGAACTTCGAATAGCTCGACCGGATATAGAGCTTCACGTCGTCCGACGGGCGATAATCGAAATTGCCGACGATCCCGAGCCGGGTGCGTACGAGGTTGTAGTCGCGCAGCCCGTTCTGATCGGGAACGCCACTGCCCCACGCTTCCGAACCCTGGAAGTTCTCCGACTCGATCGGCCGGCGCGAGTAATTGGCGGAGACGACCGCGCCGAACTCCTCATTGGCGCCGAACCGCCCGCCGACCTGGCCATCGACCTCCCACGGCGTCTTGCCGTTGAGCTTGCTCCAACCCGCCGAGCCACGCGCACCCAGGAAGAAGCGTTCGCTGCGGTCATATGCGGTCAGCGTGCGGATCGCGACTTCGCCACCGATCGCATTGGCATCCTGGCTCGGCAGCAACGACTTGGAGACCACCACCGACTGGATCATCGCCGAGGGCAGATCGTCGAGCTTGACCTGCCGGCCATCGGGCTCTGGCGCGGGCAAGGTCTGACCGTTGAGCGTGACGTTGACGAGATTCGGGTCGATGCCACGGATGATGACATACCGCCCCTCGCCCTGATCGTTCGCGACCGACAGGCCCGGCAGGCGGCGCACCGCCTCGGCGACGTTCTGATCGGGCAGCTTGCCGACATCGTTGGCGTAGAGCGCCTCGACCGTGTTGTCCGCGCCGCGCTTCTCGGCGACCGCTTTGCGCTGGCCTTCGCGCGCGCCGGTGACGACGATGTCAGGCGCGGTATCCTCGCTCGCGGCGTCGGGAGCCGGCGCCGGTTCCGCGTTCGCCAGCGCGGGCGAAACCCAGGCGCCCGCGATCACCGCGCACGCGGCGGCACGCGCGAGCAACGCGCTCTTGATCGGCTTCATCGATAGTCCCCCACAATCCCTGTGGGCGCGCGCTAGGCAAAATTCGCGACGCGTGCATGACGCGGCGGTTACGGTTTCGCGTCAACCACCGCACGGGGAACTACATCAGTCAGCCGGCTTCTTGCGCACCGGAACGTCGAGATTGCACAGATCGGCGTTGCCCGCCGGCACGGTGAAGAACGGTAAACCGCGATTGGCGCGCGCCACCAGCGTCCGCGCGAACTCGGGCGCGGAGGGCTTGAGATACTGGTAGGACAGTCGCTCCCCGGCGGGCAGATCGCTCGCGATCGCGACGCGGCGGATCGGCACATAATCCTCGGCGCTTTCATACAGGCCGAGGCCCCCGCCCGTCCCGCGCTTGCGCGCCGAAAACGCCGCCATGCCGTCGATCACCCGGCCGACCAGCGCGATGTTGCGATCGAGATGCCGGGGCGCGTGGCCGATCACGGTGTAAAGATCTCCGCCCGTCCCGACATCGGGCGCCAGATCGCGCGCGACGCCGACCATGCCGTAGCAATGCGGCAGCCATTGCGAACGCCCGTCCCCCGCCACCGCCCAGCCATCGGCGGTGAAGCCGGTGACGGCGGCATAGGCATCCTTGTACGGATTGGCGACGACCGGGTGCGCCGACGCCGGCCATTCATATTCGGCGGGCGGATGCAGCGCTATGCCGGCGGCGGGCGGCTTCTTGTTGGTGGGATCGCCCCATTGCGTCACATAATCGTCCTGCACCCGGTAGATTGCGCCGCCCCGCCACCAGCCGCTGCGCGCGATCGTGCGGATGTTGGCGACATGCACCGGCGCGAGCGTGGCGGCGAGCCAGATAATCCCGCGCTGCCCGTCCGCGAAATCGATCACCAGCAGATCCTCGGGCGCGATGGCGGCCCAGGACGAGGCCGGCGCGGCGGCGGCGATCTGCGCGGCGGTGGGTTTCGGCGGCGGCGCGGCACCCTGCGGGGCGGCGGCGAGTGCGAGCAGTACGGGCAGGAGCATCGGCATGGCGGCGATCCTGACACGAGGCGCGGCCACCATGCAATCCTCACGCGCCGCTTGCGCTGCCCGCACCGACCCGATAGGGGCCACAAATCCAGCGAATGCGGAGCGGTGGCCGAGTGGTCGAAGGCGCTCGCCTGGAAAGTGAGTATACGTCAAAAGCGTATCGAGGGTTCGAATCCCTCCCGCTCCGCCACGGACCATTCCACAGGGGTCCGCAGAAGACCACGGGTCTCGACTTTTTCCTCCTGATTACCGACGCTTAGCAGACCGGTTCGGCCTCGGCCGTCCGTAGCCGTTCATGCCCATTCAACGAATCGGCTTTTCAACTTTCTTGAACAAGTCTGGCGAACTTTCCTCGCTATTTCCCGATGTGGAATTCTTTAGGGTCAACGTCATCGCTTCCGGACCCTGAAGGAGATTGAAAGATGACCGCAACCGCAACCGCCAGAGCCGGCACGTCGCTTATCTCGCCGACCGACCACATGCTGATCCTGATCGACTTCCAGTCGCAGATGGCGTTTGCGACCAAGTCGATCGCGGCGGAACTGCTGCGTAACAACGCAGCGCTTATCAGTCGCGCCGCCAAATCGTTCGACGTACCAACGATCCTGACGACCGTTGCCGAGAAGAGCTTTTCCGGCCCGATGTTCGACGAAATCAGGGATGCGTTCCCGGGACAGTCGATGCTCGACCGGACGTCGATGAACACGTGGGAGGACGAAGGTGTCATCGCCGAGATCAATCGCATCGGCAAAGAGCGGATCATTTTCGCCGGACTGTGGACCAGCGTCTGCATCGTCGGCCCTGTCGCTTCGGCGGTCGATCAGGGTTTCGATTGCTACTTCATCGCCGATGCATGCGGCGACGTTTCGGTCGAAGCGCATGAGCGCGCCGTGCAGCGCATGATCCAGCTTGGCGCCAAGCCGATGACGTCACTTCAGTACTTGCTGGAACTGCAGCGCGACTGGGCCCGCAGCGACACGTATGACAGCACCACCGGCATCGCAAAGAAGTGGGGCGGCGGTTACGGCCTCGGCGTCACCTACGCGAAGACGATGTTCGGTGCCTCCGAGGGCGCGCACGCCTGATCAGGCGGGCGCTTCGCGGAAAGGATCGCCATCCACATGACCAACCCCAAGATCGAGCTGTCCCGTCGCGCGGTCGTCATCGCCTCCGCTGGCGCGGCTGCGGCGACACTGCTGCCATCGGCAGCCCTTGCGACCATCAAATCCGGTACATTCAAAGGAGTGAAGACAATGAGCGAGTTCGTAACCACCAAGGACGGCGTCGAAATCTTCTTCAAGGATTGGGGCCCCAAGGATGCCCAGCCGATCATGTTCCATCACGGCTGGCCGCTCTCGTCGGACGACTGGGACGGGCAGATGCTGTTCTTCCTGAACAACGGCTTCCGTGTCGTCGCACACGACCGGCGTGGTCATGGCCGGTCGGCGCAGGTCGGCACGGGCCACGACATGGACCATTATGCCGCTGACGCGGCGGCGGTGGTCGAACACCTCAACCTTCGCAACGTCGTTCACATCGGCCATTCGACGGGTGGCGGCGAAGTCGCGCGCTATGTCGCCAAACATGGCCAGCCGTCTGGCCGCGTCGCCAAGGCGGTCCTGGTCAGCGCGGTCCCGCCGCTGATGATCAAGGCGCCCAACAACCCCGATGGTCTGCCGATCGAGGTGCTCGACGGCATCCGTCAGGGCGTCGCGACCAATCGTGCGCAGATGTTCCGCGATTTCGCCGCCGGCCCGTTTTACGGCTTCAACCGGCCCGGTGCGAAGGTCAGCCAGGGCATTATCGACAATTGGTGGCGCCAAGGCATGAACGGCAGCGCACAGGCCCATTACGACGGCATCAAGGCCTTTTCGGAGACCGATCAGACCGCCGATCTGCAGGCGATCAAGGTGCCGACGCTGATCCTGCAGGGCGATGACGATCAGGTCGTTCCGTACAAGAACGCCGCACTGAAACAGGGCAAGCTCGTGCCGCATGCCACCGTCAAAATCTACCCCGGCTATCCGCACGGCATGCTGGCGACCAACGCCGATGTCATCAACCCCGATCTCCTCGCCTTCGTGCGCGGTTGATCCTCCGACGCCGAGGATATTGTTATGAAGCCCTATATCATTTCGCTTGCCGCAGGCCTTCTGGTTGGCGGTATCTACAGCCTCCTCGGCGTCAAATCTCCGGCACCACCGATGATCGCGTTGGTGGGCCTGCTCGGCATCCTGTTCGGTGAGCAGGTCGTGCCGATCGCACGGCGGATCATCGCCGGGCAGCCGGTGGTGGCGGCCGTCACGAGCGCATGCGCCGAACCGATGATGGGCCGCTTGCCGGGAGATCCAGCGGCGGCGCCGGGGAAGGCAGATGCATGACGATCACGCGGCGCGACACCCTGCTCGGAGGCTCGGCCGTCCTGACGCTGGCGGCGATGCCGGCCAACGCTAGTCAACGGAGAACAGCCATGACCGACCTGATCCTCGTCAACGCCAAGGTGACGACGCTCGACCGCGAAAATCCCGAAGCACACGCCGTCGCGATCCGCGACGGCCGGTTCCTCGTGGTGGGTTCCGAGCAGGAAGTGCGCGCGGCGCTGCCGAAGGCACAGGTGATCGACGCGCACGGCCGCAGGATCATACCGGGCCTGATCGACAGTCACATGCACATCATTCGCGGTGGACTGAACTACAACATGGAGCTTCGCTGGGACGGCGTGCCCAGCCTTGCCGACGCCATGGCGATGCTCAAGCGACAGGTCGATAACACCCCCGCCCCGCAATGGGTCCGCGTCGTCGGCGGCTTCACCGAACACCAGTTCGTCGAGAAGCGGCTGCCGACGATCGCCGAACTGAATGCCGTCGCGCCCGATACGCCCGTTTTCATCCTCCATCTCTATGACCGCGCGCTGCTCAATGCCGCGGCACTCCGCGTCGTCGGCTACACGAAGGACACGCCCAACCCGCCCGGTGGCGAGATCGTGCGCGATGCGGCGGGTAACCCTACCGGGCTGCTGCTCGCCCACCCCAACGCAACCATCCTCTATGCGACGCTTGCCAAGGGACCGAAGCTGCCGCCGGAATATCAGCTCAACTCGACGCGCCATTTCATGCGCGAGATGAACAGCCTGGGCGTCACCGGCGTGATCGACGCGGGCGGGGGTTATCAGAATTACCCCGATGATTACGAGATCATCGAACAGCTCCACAAGGACGACCAGCTCACGCTGCGCATCAGCTACAACCTCTTCACGCAAAAGCCGAAGGAGGAGCTTGCCGACTTCCAGGGATGGGTGAAACAGGTCACGCCAGGGCAAGGCGACGACACGTACCGTCACAACGGCGCGGGCGAGATGCTCGTCTATTCCGCCGCCGATTTCGAGGACTTCCGGGTCGAACGGCCCGATATGGCGCCGAGCATGGAAAGCGATCTGGAACCCGTTATCCGCTTGCTGGCCGAACATAAATGGCCCTGGCGGCTCCACGCGACCTACGACCAGACGATCGGCCGTGCGCTCGACGTCTACGAGAAGGTGGCGAAGGACATCCCCTTCACCGGGATCAACTGGTTCTTCGATCACTGCGAGACGATCAGCGACCGCAATATCGACCGTATCGCCGCACTTGGTGGCGGCATCGCGATCCAGCACCGCATGGCTTATCAGGGGGAATATTTCGTCGAACGCTATGGCGCCAAAACCGCCGAGCGGACGCCGCCAATCGCCAAGATGATGGCGGCGGGTCTGCCTGTCGGCGGGGGCACCGATGCGACTCGCGTGGCCAGCTACAATCCGTGGGTGTCACTCAATTGGCTGGTGACCGGCAAGACGGTCGGCGGGCTATCGCTGTACCCGGGCGTCAATCGCCTCAGCCGTGAAAAGGCGCTGCGCCTCTGGACCGTCGATAACACCTGGTTTTCGAGCGAGGTCGGCAAGAAGGGCCAGATCAAGGTCGGCCAGCTCGCAGATCTGGCGGTGCTATCGGGCGATTATTTTTCCGTGCCCGAAAGCGACATCCCGCACCTGCGTTCGGTCTTGACCATCCTCGGCGGCAAGGTGGTGTCGGGCGAGGGCGATTACGCGCCCCTCGCCCCCGCGCTGCCCCCGCCGATGCCCGATTGGTCCCCGGTCGCGACCTTCGGCGGCTATCATCGTACACCCGAAGCGTCCGCCAAGCTGGCCAGCGCCTGCGGCTGCACGAGCGCCTGTTCGGTCCACGGCCACGACCATGCGGCAGCGCTCGGCGCGAATGTTCCGGTCAAGGACGTGCAGAGCTTCTGGGGTAGCTTCGGCTGCGGCTGCTGGGCCGTCTGACATTCCCTCGAACAGAAAAGGCAATCCGATGAAGATCAAGCTCTGCCTGCTCGTCGCGACCGCACTGCTAACAAATGCGAGCGTCATCCCCGCTGCCACCGCGCAACAGGCCGCCGCCACCGACTACGCCGTCGGCCCGCAATATGACACGACCCATGTCTACGTTCCCCAGGAGCAATACGACGCCTTCATGCAGAGCTTCGTCGCGACCTTCGGCGGCAAGCTGAGCGCGCAGGGCCAGTTCCAGGTTACGCCGACCCCAAGCAAGACCAAGTCGCAGCTCGCACTGACCCCCGCCGGCACCGTTTCGGGTTTCGGCTTCCTGACACCGATCCCCTACCCCTTCGGGCACGAGCGCAACGGTTATCTCGTCACCGACATCGACGCGGCCGTCGCCTCGGCGGTGAAGAACGGCGCCGTGCGGCTGATTACAACCTTTCCAGATCCGATCGGCCGCGATGTCGTCGTGCAATGGCCCGGCGGGGTGAGCATGCAACTCTACTGGCACACTGCCAAACCGAACTACACGCCACTTGCCACGGTGCCGGAAAACCGGGTTTACCTGACCGCCGACGCCGCACCGGCTTTCCTGAAGAGCTGGCGCGGCTATGCCCACGCGAAGACGCTCGACGACAAGACGGCGGACGGCGCGGACATCGGCCAACCCGGCAAGAGCTATCGCCGCGTGCGGCTCACCTCGGGCTATGGCGACATGCTGGTGATCGTATCGGATGGTCAATTGCCTTGGCCATATGGCCATGAGATCACCGGTTATGCCGTTCCGAATTTGCAAGCGACACTGGTGAAGGCGACTGCCGCCGGTGTCGAGACGCTGGTCGCGCCGCATGTGGCGGGTGACCGGCAATCGGCAATGGTTCGTTTTCCCGGCGGGTACATCGCCGAGATCCATTCGCCCGTCACGCAGTGACGATGAGACCACAAAGCGATCCCCGCTTCGTGGATGCGATCCTCGACTGGCGCTGGACGGGGTTCGTCGCTCGTCTGGCGCTGGTCGGCGCCTATCTGCTGGGCGGGATCGTGAAGGCGAGCGACTGGCCTGCGGCGGTCGCGGAGCAGGCGCATTTCGGGATGCAGCCTGCCCCCGTCTTCGCGGCTCTGACCATCCTGGTCGAAATCGTCGGTCCAGTCTTGATCCTATGGGGACGGTTCGTGTGGCTCGGTGCAGGGATGCTTGGCGTGTTCACACTGCTCGCCGCGATTACCGCCAATGCCTTCTGGGCAATGCCGGCGGGGCAAGCGCGCTTCATGGCGACCAACGCGTTCTTCGAGCATCTTGGGCTGATCGGCGGGTTCGTGCTGGCGGCCATCGTCGCCGAATTGGACCAGCGCGCCAAAGACGCTCGCCGTGGCTAAGCTCGCGAAGCTTGCGATCACGGTGGTTGCTGCGGCCTGCCTGACCAAGCAGGTCTCAGCGCAAACCGCGACGGCCGGCACTCAACCACCGACCGCAACGGAAGCGTGGCAGGCACCCACGCTGACGATCACCCGGTATGACGAGCATTACGACCAGCTTGCCAGTTCCGCCGCACGCACGGATCACTGGACGGAACCGTTCAAATATATCCCGGTCGGAGATGATGCCTATCTGACCACCGGAATCGAACTGCGTGCGCGTAACGAGACCTATCACAACAATCTGTGGGGAGGCGGTGACGCGCCCGACGACAGCTATCTGTGGTTGCGCGCAATGCCCTATGCCGATCTCCATATCGGCACAGGCGCGCTCGGCGCGCGCGCTTTCGTCCAGCCGATCCTGGCATATGCCGTCGGCGTCGCGCCGTCCGCCGGCCCCGTCGATCAGACGCGCACCGATGTGCTGCAGGGGTTCGTCGACCTTCGCCTTGGTGCTCAGACGAACGCGATCGATGGCGCTGGCGTGACGCTGCGTGCAGGCCGGCAAATGCTGTCGCTCGGCACCGAGCGATTGGTGGGCACACGCTACGGCCCGAACGTGCCGCTGGCGTTCGATGGTTTGCGCGGGCTCGTTTCCCTGAAAGGGGCGACCATAACCCTGCTGGCGGTCCGCCCAGTAACGCCGGGCCCCGGCACGTTCGACGACACCCGCTCCCGCACCAAGTCGCTATGGGGCGTTTATGCGACGATCCCTGCGATCGGCCTTGCGTCCGGCATCGACGTTTATTGGCTCGGCTATCGCAACACCGCAGCCCGATACGGCGGCGTCAATGGCGCCGAGCAGCGCGACAGCTTTGGCGCGCGACTGTTCGGTGCATCGGCCGGGTGGCACTGGAACGTCGAAGGCGTCTACCAATCGGGCCGATTTGCCGATGAGCCTATCTCAGCTTGGACGATCGGCACCGAGGCTGGCCACAGTTTTGCCGACGTACCGTTGAAGCCCGACGCGGTTCTGCGCGTCAACATCGTCTCCGGCGATCGCGACCGCGACGATAAGAGATTGAACACGTTCAACGCGCTGTTCCCGAAGGGCAAATATTTCGGCGAGCTTTCGCCGGTCGGACCCTACAACATCATCAGCGTCAATCCGCGCGTCGCGGTGGCGCTGGCCAGCAGCGTGTCGGCGAGTATCGCCGGTATGGCCTATTGGCGCTATTCGCGCGCCGACGGCGTGTACGACATCCCCGGCAATTTGATCCGTGCGGCGGGCAGCGCAACCGCACGATTCATCGGCAAAGAGGCTGAGGCCACTCTGGCATGGCAGGCAACGCCCGAACTTGAACTCTCGACCTCGCTCTCCGCCTTCGCGCCCGGCGGCTTCATCCGTCAGACGGGGTCCGCGAAGACGATCACGATGCTGGGTCTCGAGACCAATTTTCGCTTCTGAAGAGGATCACGTCGCATGTCAGCATCCCCATCCCGCCCGTCCGTTTCCGACCCGCGCGTGCCGCTGCTGCTCCTGCTCTCGGCTACGACCGGGCTCGTCGATGCCGCCAGCGTTTTGGGCTTGGGGAAGGTGTTTACGGCCAACATGACCGGCAACGTCGTTTTTCTCGGCTTTGCCGCCGCCGGCGCGCCGGGGTTCAAGGTCATGCCCTTTGTCGCGTCGATCATCAGCTTCATGATTGGCGCTACGATCGCCGGGCGTGCCGGCAAGGCCCATGTCGGCAAGACCGAACGGCGCTGGTTGCTCACCGCAGCGGCGGCCGAAGCGGCGCTGCTATGGGCCGCCGCCGGTGTCGCGATCGGCTTCGACGTGGCGACGCAGACGCCGGAGGTGCGGCTGTTTGCCATCATCGCTCTCACCGGCCTTGCGATGGGCTTTCGCAACGCCACCATCCGTCAGCTCAAGGTGGCCGACCTTACCACCACCGTCCTGACGCTGACGCTCACCGGCCTGGGCGCGGATTCCAGCGCGGCGGGTGGCAGCAACCCCAATTGGCCAAGACGGATCGGGGCGGTCGTGGCGATCTTCGTCGGCGCGGCGATCGGGGCATGGCTCATGCTCCACGTCGGGATCGCCTCGCCGTTGGCGCTTGCCGGCGCGCTGGTTCTGTTCGGTACGATGGCGTGCTCGCTGCATCCGGCGTCCGCGAAGCTGGTGTCGTGAGGACGGGCGCTGCATCCGTTGGCATCCGTGTCGCTTCGACGCCCCCCGCCCCCGCCCGCGCGCCCGCGACCGAACAACCACAAACTCTCGCACGCCTATGCGGCAGGCGCGCAGGCGTCGGTTTCACAAGCGCGCGCACCGTTTTCTGAAAGGATCTGATCATGCGTCTCCCACCGATCGCCCCCGACGAGCTGAGCGATGCCCAGCGCCCGCTGTTCGACGCGATGACGGCAGGCGTCTCCGCAAAGTTCGGCGGCTTTACGACCACGCGGGCTGACGGCGCGCTGCTCGGCCCGTGGAACGCATGGCTCCACGACCCCGAAGTCGGCACGGCGTTCTGGACCGTCACGCAGGCGCTCACGAAGGCGCAGCGCATCCCCGACCCGGCCCGTCAGGTCGCGATTCTGGTCACAGGCGCCCATTTCGGCGCCGCCTTCGAGCTCTACGCGCATGGCGCCGTGGCGAAGCAAAAGGACGGAATGAGCGATCGGCGGATCGCCACCCTTGCCGCAGGCGAGCGGCCCGAGGATCTGGACGAGCAGGAAGCGGCCGCATTCGACATCGCCAAGGCTTTGCTGAAAGGCGGTCCGCTCCCCACCGCTCTCTATGAACGGGGCATCGCGCTGTTCGGTCAAGCGGGCGCCAACGAACTGATCTGGCTTGTCGGCCATTACTGCTTCGTATCGGTGACGCTCAACGGCTTCGACATCGCCGTCCCGACCGACGGCGCCAATGCTGGCTGAAGCGTGATCCGAAAGCGTTTTTCCCCGGCGCATCTCTCAACAAGGCTCGATGCCCGAGCCGGGCAACACCGTTCAACCAAGGAGACGACCATGGCCACGACAATCGAAAAAGACCTTCCGACGATAGTGCTCGTTCACGGCGCCTGGGCCGATGGGTCGAGCTGGAGCCGGGTCATCCGGCTACTCCAGCAAAAGGGCTTTCCGGTACGCGCCGTACAATTGCCACTGACCGGACTGGGCGACGATTCCACGACAACGCGCCGCGCGCTCGCGGATATTGTCGGCCCGATCGTCCTGGTCGGACATAGCTGGGGCGGTAGCGTCATCACGGAAGTGGGATCGGACGCCGATTTCGATGTCAAGGCTCTGGTCTACATCGCCGCCTTCGCGAACGATTCCGGCCAATCCGGCAGCGACCTGCTGGCGCCGTATCCCACGCCGGGCGTGATGAGCGCGATCCGGCCGTATGGCGAAGGCTTCCTGTTGATAACCGACGCGGGGATGGCGGACGTCATCGCGCACGATTTGCCCGCCACGGAAACCAAGGCCCTGGCCGCGATACAGCGACCGCTTGCCACATCCAGCTTCGGCGACCGCGTCAGCACGCCGGCGTGGCGCTCGCTGCCATCGTGGTATGTCGTGGCGCAGGATGATCGTGCCATCAGCCCGCAGATGCAGCGTGATTTCGCCACGCGCATGGGCGCGCAGATCACGGAGCTGGCGTCGAGCCACATGGTAGTGTTGTCGCACCCCGAAGAGGTGACGGATGTGATCCTGGCGGCTGTTTCGGCGTCCGCGAAAGACGCGGCATAGCTTGGGCTCGGGTGATCGGATTGATCCGATCACCCGTAACAGGCGCTTGGCGCAGCCCCTCGGTATCATCCGCTGCGGTAACCTTGCCGTCGTCCGGTCACCGCTCGAGACGAGGCCGGGCGCTCAGCGCATCACACTCCCGTCCAGCCGTCCAGAAAGTCGAGGAGGAGCGCGTTCACGGCTTCGGGCCGTTCTTCATGTGGCAAATGGCCACACCGCGGGATCGGTACGGCGCGGAGGGTATCCGCCATCTCCGCCCAGACCTTGGGCATATCGAACATCTCACCCACGGCGCCGAAGTTTTCGCCCCACAGCGCGAGGGTCGGGCAGGCGATCTTGACGTCCGCATCCGCCGCATCCTGCGCCAGATCTTCGGCATTGGCGCGGTAGTCGGCCATCGCGCCTCGAACCGCACCGGGCGCGCGATACGCACGAACGTATGTGTCGAACGCATCGCCGGTGATCGCCGCTGGGTCATAGGTCCAGTCGGAAAAGAACCAACGCAGCCACGGCTCCTCCTTGCCCGCTATCAGCGTTTCGGGGAGGTCGGGGACCAGATGAAAGAGGAAGAACCAATAGGCTTTGGCGATGCGCGCATCGAGATCGCGCGCGACGATGCGGGTGGGGACATTGTCCATCACCACCAACCGATCGACCCGGTCCGGAAAGTCCTTGGCGAAGCGCGTCGCGACACGCGCGCCCCGATCGTGCCCGACGAGCGCGATTTTGTCGATTGCGAGGAGATCGAGCAGCGCGGCAAGATCCGCCGCCATCGTGCGCTTGTCATAACCGGATGCAGGCTTATCGGTCTCGCCATACCCACGCAGGTCGGGCGCGATGATGCGATAAAGCTCGCCGAGAACCGGCACTTGATGCCGCCAGGCATAGTTGGTTTCCGGGAAACCGTGCAGGAGAACCACCGGAGCGCCGCTGCCCGCATCGATGTAATTCTGACGGATGCCGTTGGCGCGCGCGGTGTGGTTGGCGATCTGTATCATGGCATGATCCGGTTCAGGGTGTAGTTGGCAGGCACCCAACGATAATGGCCATTGTCTGCGACGACATGGCCGATGCCGGGAAACGAGATGTGCGCGCCCGCCACCCACCAATGCTCCGCGCTTGCCCGTGCGAGGATAGCCTGGCGTGTCGCCACCGCCATGTCCGCATTCCAGTCATAGCGAATGGCGATGTTCGGGTCGGCGAACTGGACGGGCTGCATGTGGACGGTATCGCCCCAGAACAGCAGCGACTGACCTTCGTCCTGCAGCAGATAGAAGGTGTGGCCGGGCGTGTGGCCGGGCGCGGCGATAGGAGTAAGTCCCGGTAACAATGGCGCCCCGCCTTCGAAAGGCTTGAAGCGCCCTGCGGCGATATAGGGCGCCACGACCTGCTGGATCGCAGGAAAGAACGGTTTGAGAAGATCATCGACGTTGGCCTGATTGGCATCGTTCAGCCAGAAATCGGCGTCACGCTTCGAGACGTGGACGATCGCCTTGGCAAACACCGGCTTACCATCCAGCAGCAACCCGCCCGCATGATCCTCGTGCAGGTGCGTGATGAAGATGTCGTCGATCTGATCGGGCGTGTAGCCTGCGGCTCGGATCGCCGACACCAAACCACCGCCCTCCTTCCCGTAGAGATTGCCGGCTCCCGTATCGATCAACACAAGCCGATCTCCCGTGTTCACCAGAAAGGCGTTGATCATACCTTCGAACGCCGGCGGCAGGTATTGCGCTGCGAGCAGCGCATCGACCTCGCCCGGCTTCGCGTTCACCGCCACCTTGTCCGATGGGAAGGGGTGCGTGCCATCGAGCAGCGCCGTGACCTCGAAGCGACCGACATGCATCCGGTAATAGCCCGGCGCCTGCCCTCCCACCGGCCTCGCCGCAGCGATGGCCGGTTGTAGTGACGTACCCATCGAAAGCACGCCAATCAGCACCGACGCCAGCATGGCACGCCACCGCACGCTCACTTGGCGTCGCCCTGCGCGACCGTAGGCGAAGCGCCGACGCCCGTCATCGTGGCTGCGGTAACGCTCAGGAGCAAGCGGTCGATCATGCGCATTCGAAAGTCCTCGTCGGTTGGATACTGGATCGTTGGGCATCGGCCGGTCATCAACCTTGCATCGCCGGGAATCAGGGAAGCGGCGCTCCGGCAGCGTCACGGCGTTCGATCGTCGGCGTGCCGTCGGCAGCCACGGTCGCGTCGAGCCGTCGCCTGCCTGCCGCGTCGATCAACACCACGCCCGAGACGCCTTGATTGTTGAGGAAAAGGTAGCTCGATGCCCCGCCGGGGCGATCGAACTTCACGTGGGCTCCCTTGTCATCAATCGCGAGTGCCGCACTCGGCAGCGCCGGGTCGTGGTTCGTCAGCGTGACGCTGGGCCGGTTTGCGGCATCTAATGCCACAGTCGCGCCCGGCTTTCCGTCAAGACCAACCAGGACGATCGTCGGCACCCCGTCCTTGGCGGACATCAAGATGCGCGGATGGCCTTGCGCATCGACGATGCGTAGCTCCTGCGTCGTCATGGGCGGTGGTGACAGATCCGACATTGTGTTCTCCATTCCGCGATAATCGTATGCGCAGCGCGGATCAGCCGGTGCGCAACAGATATTTGTGCATGCCCGAAAGGACGAGTTCGCCCTTTTGATTGTGGACGGTCACGCTGGTCGTCACCTGGCCCTTACCGTCCATCGGCTCGAGCGCGACGATCTCCAACGCGGAATACAGCGTATCGCCGGCATGAACCTCGACCAGGAATTTCGCGGACAGTTCGGTGAAGGCGATGAACACCGCGCCGAACGTGTGCGGAAGCAACGTCGCACCCGGCGCGGTGAACGCGAGTACCTGCAAGCCGTGGACGACCGGCGCGGGATGGCCGTACCGCCGCGCGTATCCGACATCGTAATGGATCGGATGGTTGTCGCACGAAACCGTCTGGAACGCGGACGCATGGGCGTCAGTCAGTGTCCGGCTGGGCGCCCGGAAGATTTCGCCAACCTTCAGTTCGGCAAAGGTTCGCGCCGGCACAATCTGCCAGTCGGTGGGTTCGAATACGAAGCTCATGCGATGGTTTCCTTGGGCGATGGCGATGCGTAGACGCAGCGCCTGCTCAAATCCTCACGTCGTGCGGAAAATGGAAACCGGCACGATACGAAGGCGGGAACGTGCCGGCGTGCGTGCGATCAGGGTTTGATCATGTCGCGCGCATAATCGAGGCCGATGCCGTAACCGCCGCCGTGATCGACGACGATGCTACGCGCGGCTTCGTAGGTATCGTGACGCGTCCAATCCCGCTGCATTTCGAGCAGAAATTGGAGCCACGACGTCATCACCGCGCCCGCCTGCTCCATTCTGCGCAACGCCGCGTCATGGCTGGCCGGCGTCAACCCGCCGCACGCATCGGCAACCACGCGGACCGCGTAACCGTCCGCAAGCGCGGCCAGCACCGGAAAGCTGACGCAGGCCTCCGTCAACAAACCTGCGACGACCAGCGTCTTACGTCCGGTCGCCACCACTGCCGCTTTTGCCGCATCGTCTTCCCACAGGTTCATGGTGCGTCGCTCGATCGGCGTGACGTTCGGCAGGACCGCGCGCAGCGGCGGCATCAGCGGGCCGCTATACACTTTCGATGCCGACGTGCTGACGACCGTTGGTATTTCGAACGCGACCGCGGTTCGCGCGAGCGCAACCGCGTTGCTGCGTAGCGACTGCCGATCCGCAGAACCGGCTGCGAACGCGAGCCCGGCCTGCTCGTCCACCAGAACCACCGTGCAATCGGCGGGAGTAAGAAGCGTTTTCTCGGCCACGACCTATCTCCAATAATCTCGGGGACGAGATACAGGACGCCTCGGGCTAAATCAGTGGGATAGTATCGAGGCTGGCGTTCAACATTGTTGAATAGCTCTGTCGCGGCACCGCCGGGCCAATCGATGCGCCGCCGCGAAGCTGCCCCCGGTAACGGTCAAGCCTGTGGCTCGATGACCGTGAGCGCAGCTCGAAACTGCGCTTCTGCACCGTCGAGATGCGCAATGCCCGCATCGAACGTCCAAGACCGCAAGGGCGGCCGCGAAGCGAGTTCCAGCGTGGCTGTGCGTTCCAGCCGGCGCAACGCGGAATTGAGACCGCCCAGCATCGCCGCTGGCGTATCCCCTGTCGCCTTGATGCCCGAATCCAGCAGACTGGGCGCGAACGCGACCGAGGCGACGCGGCGCTCGTGCGCGATGCCGGCCGCCAGCATGACGGACCGCTCCATCACCGATGGCGTCCACGCGAGCGGATCGCCAAGGCCGATGATCAGCACCGCGGCCGAGCCGATCTCTGCCGGAAGCTGGTCCAGCACGAGGAAGTCCATGTCCTTCGCGCGAAAAACCGTCTCGGTCCTCAACCGTGAGAGTGCGCCCCCGAGCGCCACGTCGAGATGCAGCAGACCTCCCGCAATCGATGTCCCGGGCATTTCGCGCTCGAACATGCATACGCACGATAAATCGACCGCGGCACCGACCCCGTCCCATCCCGCCACATCGACGGCAACACCTTTGAGCGAACCTATCGCCCGCCGATCGATCGTCACAATCCTCGTCCTCGCACTCTTTCCAGGTTTAGATATCAGACAGGTCTGTGAACTCCTGATCTTGCTTGCCGTACTCGACGAACTGACGGAGCAGCCACGACCCGGCTGGACCCGGTGGCAGATCACGACGCCACACGCCGGCGAAGCGGTACATGCCACCAGGATGGTCCGGCATTTCGAGCCGAACCAGCGTGCCCGATGCGAGATCGCCTTCGATCATCGGCAATGGCATATTCCCCCAGCCGATCCCCTCCCGCAGCAGTGAATGCTTGGCGCCAAGATCCGCGAGCCGCCAGGTTCGCGGGCTCATGACCGAAAAATCCCGGCCTTCGGTGAGCGGCGAGCGATCGGTAAGGACAAGCTGGATATGTTCCCGCCCGGCGCCAGGCGCGATCCGCTCCATGCGCGCAAGCGGATGATCGGGTGCGGCGACCGGAACCATCGGTACCGAACCCGCCGATATGCATTCGACACCCTGCACGCCCGCGGCCAGCGGTCCGGAAATGCCGACCACCGCGTTCTGATCGAGAACCAGCGCCGTCACGGCGCCAAGCGCCTCCACATGCAGACGCAAGGTAACCGTCGGGAACTCCACGTTGAAGGCGCGCAGGACGGAACCGACTCTGGCGGCCGGCAGCATGACGTCGAGCGCTAGATTGACCTCTGCCTCCAGCCCTTCCAGCAGCCCTTTCACCTTGGCGCGCAGACCATCGAAGCCTTCGCCGATCGTCCGGATCTCAGCGAGGACCGCGCGTCCGGCCACCGTCAGCTTCGGCTTGCGCGTGCCTTCGCGATCGAAGAGCCGTACCCCAAGTTGCGCTTCGAGATTGGCGATGCCGTAGCTTATCACGGAGACGGCACGGCCGAGTTGACGGCCTGCACCGGCGAAGCTCCCACTGTCGACCACTGCAAGGAAGGTTCTGAGCTGATCGTAGGTTGGGGTGCCAGGATTGACCATTCAAGTTCCTCGAAGGTTTCCGTCAATATCATCGCTTGGGTCGGGCAAGTCGAGCTGGGCCATCTGCAACGGGCTTGCGAGGCAGGTCGCTACCGCAGGCGACGCAACTCCAGCCGGGTCGGCCCGACCCGCACGACCTGGAGGGAAAGCAAGGCCGATACGCTTCGGGCGAAGTGTTCAGGGTCGCCAGCGCGGAACCGCCCGGACACGCGAAGCTGTGCGATCTTGGGATCGGGAACGACGAGTTTGAGCGCGCTACCCTGGTTGATCGCCGCTGCCGCAGCGGCAAGCGTCACGTTATCGAGCTGGACCAGTTCGCCGCCCCCCGCCTCTCCGGGGGCGACCCGCGTGATGACGTCAGGCTTTCCGGGGCGTGCGATCAGTTGCTCGCCGGGCCGCAACACCCTTGTGGCGTCCCCCCCTTCGATACGGACGCTGCCCTCGAAAAGAACGACACGCATTGCCCCATTGCCCAAGGCAACCTGGAAACGCGTGCCGATATCGAGAATGCGTCGGTCCCGCGCAACGACCTGGAACGGGCGCGACGCATCGTGCGCCACGGCTAGCGTCACCGTTCCGCGCTCCAAGGTCACGACCCTGCTCTCAGCCGACATCGATGCCCGAGCCAGGGTATCGGCCCCGAGCGCCATCGTCGTTCCGTCTGCGAGCGCGAACCGCTGCGGAGTGGGTTTCGTCTCGAAAATCTGGTTCTCGGGAGTTGCGCTCCGCGTTGTCGCGACCCCTCCGCCCGGTGGTATCGGGCGGCGACCGAGTTCTCGACCGCCAGCTATCAGCACCACGAAGAGCGCTACCGCGGCCGCCACCGGGCGCCAATGGTCGCGCACGTCATACCAGCGCGACACCGGAGGAACCGCCAGCGCGGCATGGCGAAGTTCCGCGAGATCCGCATCGTCCGCCGTGTCGAACACACCCCAGGCGCTTTCGACGGACTGCCAGGCCGCTCGGTTGGCCTGGCTCTGCTCGAGCCACTCCTCGAACAGCCCTGCCTCCAACGGTATTCCCTGATCTTTCTGAACGCACCACAACGCGGCGGCCTCTGCTGGCGACAATGTCGCCAAACGCCCCCTGGTGATCGGCTCGCTCATCGCAGATCTCCAACTGAGGCGAGGTGCGCGACTGCACGCACCATATGCTTTTCCACGGCGCTCACCGAGATACCGAGACGCTTCGAGATATCGAGATAGCGCATGCCCTCGATCCGCCGAAGAACAAAAATGGTACGGGTCCGGTCGGGGAGCTGGTTCAGTGCCGAAAGCACGGCGTTGAGCGTCTCTCGTCCAGCTATTATCCGGTCGGGCGCGAGCGCTGGCTCGGCCATCCTTTCGGGATCGAGCTCGACATGCGCATCCGCGTGACGGACTGCGCGGCGGCGCTGGCGATCGGTGAGCACGCTCTCCGCGACCTGAAAGGCATAGCCGCGCAGGTTCGCGATTTCGACCAGGGCGCCACGCTGCGAAAGTCGCAGAAAAACCTCCTGCACGAGATCGTGGACGTCTTCTTGCTCGCGGACACGATGTCTGAAATATCCGGTCAGCAGCGGGCGCAACGCATTCAAAGTGGCCCCACTCGGCGAATCGTTACCGGATATATCGTCAGACCAAGCCACTCGGGTGGTTTGCGGCACGCGCGGGCCGAATACCAGCCGCTCCGCGCGGTGGTTTTCGGACGGTTTTCGGCGACCCTGGCGTAGCAGCATTTCCATAGCCGGCACGACGCACGCCGTCGTCAAATCCACACTCGACCTACAAGTTTGCAGCTACCGTGAGATCGAAGCGCCGCCGCCGCGGATCGAGATAGGTGTTGTACGCACCAGAAGCGTTCACGACGGTCTTCGGGCGAGTGTCAAAGGCATCCTGTACCCCGAAGCGGATGCTCATTGCACGAGGGCGACCCGCCAGACCACCATCCGCGATGGAGACGCGGTACTCGACGGCGAGGTCGAACCTTGCCTGCGCCGCGATATCCGCACCGCCCTGATGCACCACCGCATATCGCTCGTCGATATCCTGGAGGAATTCGAGGGCGCTGGTTATCCGGTACCTGCCGGTCAGTTGCGCGTCGGCGGAAAGGGTTAGCGGTCCCGCCGTGAAGCGCGCGCCCGCATTGCCCCGAAACGCCGGCGCACCGTCCGTCACACCGACATAATTGCGGCTCGGTAACCCAAAGCCGATGATCCGTCGAAAGCGAGGCTGCCACGCCGTGGCCGCGTGCACCGCGATGATGCCGGCGCCGTTGAGCGAGAAGCTGAAGTCCATCAGGCCATCGACGGAATCGGTGACGGTCCGGCCGTTCTGCAAGCTTGAGCTATCGACGCTGGTGATGAGCCCGCCGGTGTAGCCAAGCGCCGCGTCCGCGCTGGTGAGCGGTTGCCGCACGACACGATCGGGGTAGTCCTGTTCGTTCGCGATGAAATAGGCGGAACCGTTGGCCAGAGTCACGACATCCTCACCGCGCTTTTCGATGTGGGTGAAATCGACCGACACACGCAGGTTAGGCACGCCCTGTGGCTGAAAGACGATACCTGCGGACAGGCTTTGGGCCCGCCCCGGCCGCGGGTTCGGGGCGCCGCCCGACACCTCGTCAAAGAATTCGAACGTTCCGGGCCGCTTCGGATCGTTGAACGTTAATCCGGGCAGTATGTACCGCGACAAATTCGAAACGGTAAGGGGCTGCTGCCCGGTCGAGATGCTGCCCCGGAGAAGGAGACCCTCGATCGGGGAGAACTTCAGACCTGCCGTGTAGACGGTCCCGGTATTTCGCACCGTGCGCGTGCCGCCACCATCGACCGACAGCGCATTTTGGATGGCATCGGTCGTAGTCCAGTCTCGCCGCATGGCAAGCTGGACCTCCAGCCCGCGCAAGGGGCGGAAGCCGGAGAGCGCATCCACCAAGGGTGCGCGAACCTCCCCGTAGAGTGAGCTGGTCACTTGCCCGTAGTTCGGACGAGCCTCGACAATCTCGTCTGAAAGGAGGGGCGAGTAGGAATGTCGGCTCGCGTTTGCCACGCGCTCGCTTCGCCGCTCCGCGAGCAATGTTGCGCTGAGATCGCCGCCGGAAAGCGAGAGTACCGGGCCGGCCAGCCTCAACGACGCGTCGCCGAAGACATTCCGCGCGTGCGACGTTTCGCCATAATCGCCGAACAACCCGGCAAAAGACTGAAGATATGCCGAATAGTCACCGAGGGGATTGCCGATGTTGCCGCCGTAATATGCGTTAATCCCGGCAAGCGTGAGTTGCTGCCCGCGCGAGACATAGCTGCTGATGCCCGACCCGTGGCTATAGTCGCCCTCCGCGCGCCACGCGCCCGGGAGTTGAACGATCACGCCACCCGTCAGTCGGGAAACGCGAGAGCTGAAGGCGTAGCGGATCGTCTGCGAGGGCTGAGGCGCATAGACGGTGACGGCTTGGTCGAACGGATTCCCGGGATCGTCGGCGCTGAGCTTTATCGCATTTTGCGGATACCCTGTCTGCGCGGTGCCCTCATTGTCGAAATGGAGATAGTCCACGAAAAGCTCGATCGGCCCCAACCGATGTCTGGCGCTGGCGATGAACGCGGTGGTGCGCCGTCCGGACAGCAAGGTCTGACTATCACCTGACGCATCCGGGCTCGGGTTGGGATCGATCCTGCCGGCGTTTTCGATCAGCACCTGGACAAGTTCAGCGCTGGATCGCCCATCCGCCGGCGGCACGAAGGTGATCTGCGAACCCAGTGTCGCGCCGCCGAACGCGGATTTCAGCCGCAGAACATCTCCGCCGCTTGCAACGACCGTCAACGACGCCGATGGCGGCGGCCCCGCCAAAACGAAATAGCCGGGATCATTGGCGAATATGCGGGCATTGGCGCGCTTTTGGTAATCGCGATCCCCAACATCGAGCCCGCCGAACGTCGATCGTGCGTATTCCACCATCACATCGGTCGATCCGTGATCGGGGGTGAAACCAAGCCGCAGGTCCACCCGACGCGTGGGGGTGTCGCCGCGGGCGGTGACGCCATCGGTCACCGCAACGTCAATGCCGCGATAGTCACGCCGAAGCACCAGATTGACCACACCGGCGGTCGCGCCGGGGCCGTAGATGCCGCCGGCCGTCGCAGTGATCGCCTCGACCCGTTCGATCGCTTCGAGCGGAATCGCGTTCACGTCTGATTGATTGAACCCGTTCACCGGCCCCGGCATCATGGGAAGGCGGTGGCCATCGACGAGGATGAGGGTCTGGTCCGTCCCGAGACCGCGCAGGTTGATCGACGATGCGGTCGACCCCTGAGCGCCAGCCCCCTGCTGCGACAGCGTCGCCCCCTGATCGTTGGCAGGAAACCGCTTGCCGGCAAGCTCTTCGATCGTCGAGACATGGGACGCTGCGATGTCTTGACGGGTAATCACCTGATACGGACGAACGTCGTTTTCGGTGCGGCGAACGTCGGTGTTCTGGGTCCGCTGGCCGATGACAAGAATGTCGGGAATGGCTTTCGGTTGCTCGCTGGACCCGACGGACATGGCGGTGATGATGAAACTGCCTTCGCCGGTTTTCCGGACGGCAAGCGGAGAGCCGGCGAGCACCAGGGCGAATGCCTGTTCTACGGTCATTCGCCCGGAAACCGAGGGCGCCCAACGCTCACCGATCACGCTTTGCGAAAATAGAAGCTGAATTCCATAGCGCTTCGCGATCGATTGCACGCTAGACGATAGCGGTTGCGCCGGGAGCGTGAGGGCACGCAAAGCGTCCTCTGGCGCCGCACGCGCGATGGAGGGCACCGTCAGCGCGACGATCCCCAGATAGACATAGCGCCACATGACCCCTTTTGCCGCCCCTAAGCTACTCTGACGTCCTGAACAGGTCACCGACGCGCGAGGGCGCATAGTGGACCATCGCTCGCCAACCTCGATAATACCCAACCCGTTGCAACGGCTTTTCGGAAATGTGGAGCGTTTTGCAACGTCTTGTCCAGCTCAACCGCTTCGGGGGGCATCGAAGGCTTCGGATGTCACGTTAGCAGACGTGGCCCTTTAACGACCTTCGCAAACCCCGGAAGGCATCGCTTGGCCGCCGTCAGCAGCTCCGGGTCGCGCCCACAGAACTGCCGACCTGGCGCATCGATTGATCTGTTCCCAACAGAGGGGTCGACCAGCAAGGCTCAGCATCATCGGCGCGACGCTCCGAGCAGCGTTGGTGCGTCGATCGTGAACTTGAAGCCGAACACAAGGGCATTGCCGATATTCTTCGTGCGGAACGGCGCGCCAGTCTGGTCGGGGTGCAGGATATACTGGATATTGGGCGAGATGCGTACGGCGGGGCTGAGTTGCGCCCCATACGCCAGCTCCATCATATATTGGTGGCGGCCGATATTGCCGTCACCACCCGCCGACATTCGCGCGGCGCGCATCCGCTCCATGGCGAGGTCGCTGAACTGCTGGTCGTTGATAAGAAAGCCGATCGTGTCGGCATCACGCCCCCGGAAGGTGCCGGTCTGGAGCAAGCCGAGTTCGAGATAATGGCTCTCCTCGACGCGGCCCGTGAGATTGGTCATGGCGACCCCGAACACGGCCAAGCCCCGCTTCGAATTCGGATCGGGACGGGTCAGCATCTGGTCGAACCGGAAATAGAGTCCCGAGCGCCCATGCAACGTCGCGGCCGGCTTGCCGGTCAGGATTGCGATGCCGCCCGAGGCATCGCGCACCGGATCGGCATAATCGCCGCGGTCGAACCAGCCGCCGAGGATATAATGGCCCGGCAGGCGCGTGGCGTAGCTGTCGTCGGCATAGCCCGCTTCCCACGGTACGACGACGCCTGTCGCATTGCGCGTGCTGAAATTGAACCCGTGGTCATCGGCGCGCTTGCGATCGGGATTCACCTCATAGACGCCGGCGTGGAGGAACCAGCGCGGCGTGAACTGGACACGCGCCTGCGCCATCCAACTCGACGCCGGGAAATAGGTGAAGTTGCTGTTCTTGAACACGAAGGTCGGGTTGCCGCAGGCAGAGTTCGTCTGGAAATTGCAGTAGAGCGGGGAATTCAGAAAATGGATGTTCGCCTGGCTGCGACCGGCTTCGATGTCGAGGCGGCCATCGAACAGTTTCTGCTCCCAGGTCAGGATGGCAAGGTGGGTGTTTTGCGTGCCCCACACTTCCTGAACTGAAGTATTGTTGCCGATCGCGATCGCCGAAAGGCTGTCTCCATGCCGGTTGGTGACTGCAAAATGGATGGTGCCACCGTTGATCCCGACGATATGATCCATGTCGAAATCGGCCCCGAGATAGACCTGGCCAGTATAGGCGCTATCGCGCCGCAGACCCCCGCTCACGTTGCCGGCCGCCTCGCCGGTATAGCTGAGCGCCAGCGTGATGCCCTGCGCAGCCAGGGGCTGGAACGGGCGCACCGTATCGGCCTCCTGGCTTGGCAAAATCGGCGGTGGCGGGGTGGCCGGATCGGTGACGGTGCTATCCTGGGCATGCGCCGCGGGCGCCACCGCGAAAGACAAGGAGAGGACGGCGACGCCTGCGGTGCAGGCGCCCTTGAGCGAAGCGAGCATGGGACGAGTTCCTTCGGGCCGGCCGCGCCGGCCTCAGTGGCGGGATTTCACGCGGTGGCAGGGTCTCTGCGAGACGGCTTGAGCACCCCGACCAGCACCGCCGTCAGCGTCGTTCCGGCCACAATCGCGGCGGCATACGCGAGGAGGTGCGTGACCGCGCCGGGAATCGGCAGGACGAAGATGCCGCCATGCGGCACCTTCAGCTCGACGCCGGAGGCCATCGAGATCGCGCCCGCGACAGCCGACCCCGCCATCAGCGATGGAATCACCCGAAACGGATCACGCGCCGCGAACGGGATGGCGCCCTCGGTGATGAAGGACAGGCCCAGCACGCCCGCCGCAGCGCCCGCTTCGCGCTCTTCGGCGGTGAAGCGGTCGCGGAACAGAAAGGTCGCGAGCGCGATGCCGAGCGGCGGGGTCATGCCGGCGGCCATGGTCGCGGCCATCGGCGTATAGACCTGGGAGGCGACCAGCCCGACCGAAAAGGCATAGCCGGCCTTGTTGACCGGGCCGCCCATGTCGAACGCCGACATGGCCCCGAGGATCACCCCGAGCAGAATCGCGCTCGATCCCTGCATCGAGCGCAGCCACTCGGTTAGGAACGCGAGCGCTGCGGCGACGGGCGTTCCAACCGCAAAATACATGAGCAATCCCGTCAGCAGCGTACCGAGCAGGGGCAGGATCAGCACCGGCTTGAGACCCGTCAGGTTCTTCGGCAGCCTGATCCAGCGGTTGAGCTGGTCGACGCCATAGCCGGCGATGAAGCCGGCGACGATGCCGCCAAGGAAGCCGGCGCCGAGCAGGGCGGCGACCATGCCGCCGATCATGCCGGGTGCGATGCCAGGCCGGTCGGCGATCGAATAGGCGATATACCCAGCGAGCGCCGGCACCATAAGCGCGAACCCACCCTTGGCACCGATCAGGAACAGGGTGTGGGCGAGCGTGCCGGCAGCGGCATCATCATTGGCGTGGATGCCGCCAAGCGCGAAGGCGAGTGCGATCAGGAGGCCGCCCGCCACCACGAAAGGCAGCATGAACGACACGCCGGTCATCAGGTGCTTGTACGGCCCCGCGCGCTCCTTCACGCCGGCTGGCGCGGAGCCCGCTGCGGCGACCGCACCGCCCTGAACCGTCGCTTCGGCGAGCGCCCGCTCGATGAGCTTCGCGCCGCCGGTGATCGCCGGCTTGGTGTTGCTTGCGAACACGCGCTTGCCCGCGAAGCGCGAGCGATCGACTTCGCGATCCGCCGCAATCAGGACGATCTCGGCGTTGGCGATCTCTTCGTCGGTCAGGGGCGTGCCGGCGCCAACCGACCCCTGTGTCTCGACCCGGATCGGATAGCCGAGTTGCTTGGCACCCTCCTGCAAACCTTCCGCCGCCATGAAAGTATGCGCGATGCCGGTCGGACAAGACGTTACGGCGACGATCGAGGGAATCCGCGAAGCCAACACCGCGCCGTCGTCAGCCGCGTCGCGGAGCGCGCCGGCGGGGTCGGTCAGCACGGCATCGAGGGTCAGATGCCGGTCGGCTTTCCGGCCGAGCGCGCCTTCGTCAGCGCCGACGAGCAGCAAGGTCGTGCCATCGTCGGGCACCACATCGAGCGGCTGCCGGCGATCGCGCACCTTGATTTCAAGCGGACGGCCTTCGGTTTGCGCGGCCTTGCGCAGGGCTTCCGCCGCCAGCACGGCCTGGATATCTCTGCCCTCGCCGTCGATTACGGCCAATAGTCTCTTCATGATCCTCTCCGCTTCATGATCGTTGTCAGGCGATCTCCAGTCGCGAGACCGAAACGTCCGCAGCGAGCGCTTCGATGGCGCCGCGCGCCGGCAGGTTCGGCCCCGCCATTCCGAGCTTGCCCCCCGCGAAGGCGGTCGCGAGCCGGGCAAGCCGCTCCGGTTCCGCATTTTCGTGAAGGGCAGCGGCGATCCCGGCGACCATCGCGTCGCCGGCGCCGACCGTGCTGGTTACGTCGCCGAGCACCAGTTGCGTCGCGACCGTGCCGTCCGCCGACAGGAACAGCGCGCCTTCGGCGCCCATCGAGACCACCACCAGTTCGACGCCGCGATCCAAAAGCCCCCGAGCGGTGTCGATCAGCGCGGCGCGATCCGCAAAGGGATGCCCAACCCAGGCGGCAAGCTCATCCCGATTGGGCTTGACCACATGGGGCAACACCTCGGCTTCGAGCGCGCGCTCGAGCGGCAAACCGCTGGTGTCCAGCAGAACCCGGCAGCCCGTACCGCGCAACTGCCGCACGAGCATGGCATAGATACCGCTCGAACAGCCGGGCGGTACGCTGCCCGACAGGATGACAAGATCGCCGCGCTGGACTGCTGCGCTGAGCGTCGCGACGACCATGTCGACTTGGCTCTCGTCGACCGCGATGCCGGTCAAATTGATGTCGGTGGTACCGACCCTGTCGACCAACTTCAGATTGACCCGGGTCGATCCGGCCACGCGGACGAAGCGATCATCGATCGCCTTCTGGGCGAAAAGCTGGTCGAACGGCGCGGCATTGTCGCGCCCCAGCAGGCCATGCGCGACGACGTCCAGATTCCAGTCGGCGAGACAGCTTGCGACATTGACGCCCTTGCCACCGGCATTCTGGCGGACGGCTGTCGCGCGGTGAACCTCGCCTGGCACGAGCCGGTCGAGCGTAACCGTCTGGTCGATCGCCGGGTTGAGGGTGACGGTATGGATACGCATCAGGCCACCGCCTCGCCAAGCGCGCGCACCTCGGCCGCCCCCTCCATCTCGACGGCGCGGCGGGCGAGCGCCTCGAGTGCGGTCAGATCGGAGGCGCGGATGCGAGCCTTCACCGCCGGAACGTCGCGCGGAGTCATCGACAATTCGGTGACGCCGAGGCCAACGAGCAGCGCCGCCCCGAACGGATCGCCGGCGATACCGCCGCACACCCCGACCCAGCGGCCATGCGCCCTGGCGCCCTCGACCGTCATTGCGATCAGCCGCAGCACCGCCGGGTGGAGACTGTCGGCCTCGTTGGCGAGATCGGGATTCTGGCGGTCGATGGCGAGCGCATATTGCGTCAGGTCGTTGGTGCCGATCGAGAAGAAGTCGGCATGGGCGGCAAGCGCCCTGGCCTGGACGGCGGCCGCCGGTACCTCGATCATGATACCGATCGGCACGACCGGCGCGTCGAGTTCGACCCGGATCGCCTCGCAGCGCTCACGCAACCGGACCAATTCCCAGGCCGAGGTGATCATCGGAAACATGATCGACAGGTCACCGCCCGCCTTCGCCGCCCGGTAGAGCGCGCGTAGCTGCGGATCGAGCAGGTCGGGGCGACGCAGCAACAGCCGCGCGCCGCGCACGCCGAGGAACGGGTTTTCCTCCTTGGGCAGATCAAGGTGTGGCACCTGCTTGTCGCCGCCGATATCGAGCGCGCGGACGATCAGTGGGCGGCCGTCCAGCGCGTCGATCATGCCGCGATAGATCGCCTCCTGCTCCGCTTCGTCCGGCGTGTCGCCGCGTTCGAGGAAAAGGAATTCGGTCCGCATCAAACCGACGCCTTCGCCGCCCTGCGCCAGCGCGAACGCCACCTGATCCGGGCGATTGACGTTGGCGGCGACCGCTATTTCATGCCCGTCACGCGTCACCGCCGGACGGCTGCGATCGGCGGCTTCGGCGAGACGTTTTTCCGCCAGGTCAGTAATCCATGCCTTTGCGGAATCGAGGTCGGCGTCGGTCGGGTCGAGCCAGACGCGCCCGCTGTCGCCGTCAACGATCACCGCCGTCCCCGGCGGTAGCGCGAGAAGATCGGCGCCGCCCGCGACGATCGATGGCAGGCCCAGGGTGCGTGCGAGGATCGCGCTGTGCGACGTGGGACCGCCGAGTGCGGTCGCGATGCCGACCACACGGTTGGTATCGAGCGTGGCGGTGTCGGACGGCGACAGATCGGGCGCGATCAGAATCGCTGGCGCCTCCGGCAAGACGGCGAGCGACCCTGCGGCCAGCGCCGGATCTATCGCGGCGAGGACGCGTCGGCCGACATCATGCAGGTCGGCGGCTCGCGCCGCGAGAACCGGATTGCCGAGCGCCGAGAGCTGTCCGGCGATCCGGCCGACCGCCTGGTCCCATGCCCAGCCGACGCCATGCCCTTCGACCATCAACTGACACGTCAGGGTGATGAGATCGGTGTCGTCGAGCAGGTCGGCCTGCGCCTTGAAGATCGCCGCATCGGAGGCGCCAAGCCGCCGCGTGGTTTCGTCCACCAGCGCCTTCATCTGCGCGCGCGTGCGGGTCAGCGCCTCGTCCAGCAAAGCCCCGCCGGTCACGAGATCGACCGGCTCGTCCGGCACCACAAGCTCGGATGGAGCGAGGACGTGGACCTTTCCCACGGCAAGCCCCGGACTTGCCGCGACCCCGACGATCGCCTTCAGCGCGGTTACGGGCTGCCAGCCGCGCACCGCGACGCTCGCCTTGGCCGCCGCGCGCGCGGCGTCTTCCTTCTCACGCGCGGTCAGGCGGCGAACCACGGCCAAGAAGGCGTCGAGCGCGGCGCGCGCATCCGGGCCGTCGGCAGAGATGGTGACCGCGTCGCCCGCCTTGAGCCCAAGCTGCAGCAACGACACGAGGCTGCGCGGATCAGCGGTCTCACTGCCATGACGGACGCGTAGCCGCGCCGTTGCCGCGCGCGCCGCCTCACCCCAGGCCGAAGCCGGACGGGCGTGAAGCCCCGCCGGATACTCCACCGTCCACTCGGCGGTCTCGCTGAAGTCTTCGGCCGGTGACGCCGCGGCGGAGGGAGCATTCTCCTGGAGCGCGGATGTGATCACCCCCGCATCGTCGGTAGCGACGAGCGACTGAATCCGGGCATCGTCCTGAATAAGCCGGGTCAGCCGACGCAGGATAGCGATGTGGCTGTCCGAATTGGCGGCGATGCCCACGACGAGATGTGCCGTCTGCCCGGGGTTCCACTCGACACCGTCGCGCAGTTGCAGGATCGCGATGCCGTCACGGCGGACGAGCCCCTTGTCCTCGCCAAGCCCATGCGGAATCGCGACCCCGGCGCCGAGGAATGTGTTGGCCACGGCCTCGCGGCGAACCATGCTCTCCTCGTAGCCTGGCGCAACGCAGCCAGCAGCGATGAGCAATTGTCCGACCTGGCGGATCGCGTCTTCCTTGTCAGCAGCGCGCGCGGCGATACGCACAAGCTCGTCGGCGCGGGTCAGCGGTTCGGCGGAAGCGGGCATTTCAGACGACTCTCCACGTATTCTCGTTGACGATGAGAAAACGTTTTCTCGCAATCTTTGTCAAGAGGGTTGCGAATTAGGGAGCAAAGGATGCAGAATGCGCATCTGGGAACAGCGCGTTATCCCGTAATGAGAGATCGATTTCTTATGGCTGTCGGGATCAAGGATGTAGCGAAAGTCGCACAGGTTTCGCCTGCCACGGTGTCTCGCGTGCTGGCCGGGCGCCCGGTCGATCCCGCCATGAAGGATCGGGTGCAGGCCGCCGTCAAATCGACCGGCTACCGGCCCAACCTGGCGGCGCGCAGGTTGCGTTCGCAGCACACGAACACGATCGGTCTTATCGTCGCCGACATCCGCAACCCCTATTTCACCTCCGTCTCCCGCACGATCGAGCGGGTCGCCGCCGAGCGGGGCTTCAGCGTGATCCTCAGCAACACCGATGAGGATCCCGCTCAGGAAGCGAAGTATCTCGAGTTGATGCAGCAGGAGCGCGTGGCCGGCGTCATTCTCGCCCCGTCCCGCCAGCGAGTCGATCGGGCGGGTAAGCTATCGCTCGATTGCCCGGTCGTGCTGATCGACCGCGCGATGCCGCAGACCGGGCATGACTGCGTGCTTCTCGACAATGAAGCCATGGCCGCGTTGCTGGTCGAGCACCTCCACGCAGAAGGGCATCGCCACATCGCCGGATTGTTCGGCGCTGCGAGCAGCACCGGCGTCGCGCGCCGCGCCGGCTTCGAGCGCGCTGCCGACCAACTCGGCATGAATGCGGCAGCCGTCGCCATTCCGCATGAATCAGATGCAGCAGAGCGGGTGGTCGCGGAGCTTCTGCAGGGCGCCAAGCGGCCTGATGCGCTCGTCGCGAGTAACGGCGTCATGGTGTTGACGGTGTTGCGTGCGCTGCGCACCCTCGGCCTCGACGTACCCCGCGACATTGCTCTCGCTGGTTTTGATAATAATGACTGGATGGAATTTGTTGGTGAAGGACTCACGGTCATCGAACAACCTGTCGAGGAAATCGGCCGCACCGCGATGACCATGTTGTTCGACCGCTTCGATCATCCCGGCGGCCCTGCGCGCCGTGTGGTTCTGGACGGACGCCTGATCGCCCGCGGATCGAGCACGCTTGCGGGCAATGTCGGACGACGCGGGCTCATGCCTCCACAACCGTCTTTATGAACTGCTCGGGTTCGATTAGGTGTCCAGCCATTCAGAACGTCAGGGCGATCGCCGAAGCGACCGCATTCGCCCACCGTCCAGACCTTGCCGACCGGATCATGACCCTTGCGCGGAGACAGCCCGATGAATGAAACGAATGACCGGAACACCGCGCGAGCACCAACGCTGTCCCGCTTCCTGATCGATCAGCAGCGCAAGCCCGGCTGCCCTTGTCCGGCCGAACTGCGTTTGCTCATCGAAACGGTTGCCCGCGCGTGCAAGGCGGTGGGGTATGCCATCTCGAAGGGCGCGCTCGGTGACGTGCTGGGGACGCTCGGCAGCGAGAATGTCCAGGGCGAGGTCCAGAAGAAACTGGACGTCATCGCCAACGATCTGCTGCTCGACGCCAACGAATGGGGCGGGCACCTTGCCGGCATGGCATCCGAGGAGATGGAGACGATCCACCCCATTCCCAATCGCTATCCCAAGGGCGAATATCTCCTCCTGTTCGATCCCATCGACGGATCGAGCAACGTCGATGTCGATCTGTCGGTCGGCACGATATTCTCGGTGCTCCGCGCCCCGGCCGATTGCGCCGGACGCGACGTGACGGAAGAAGACTTCCTACAGCCCGGCCGCGATCAGGTCGCCGCGGGCTATGCGATTTACGGTCCGCAAACCTTGCTCGTGCTGACAGTGGGTACCGGCGTTTACGAGTTCACGCTCGATCGCGAGGTTGGCTCCTGGCGCCTGACGGATGGTCCGCTGCGCTTGCCGGCCGGCACGCAAGAGTTCGCCATCAACATGGCGCGACGGCGGCAATGGTCGCCCGCAATCGCCCGCTATATCGAGGATCGCATCATGGGTTCGGAAGGGCCGCTCGGCACCGACTACAATATGCGCTGGACCGCCTCGATGGTGGCCGACATCCATCGCATCCTCAAGCGCGGTGGCGTGTTCCTCTACCCATCGGACCATCGGCACCCCGGCAAGGCGAGGCTGCGCTTGCTTTACGAGGCCAATCCAATGGCGTTGCTTATCGAGCAAGCCGGCGGTGCGGCAAGCGACGGCTCGCAGCGCATCCTCGACGTGATGCCGGTCGGATTGCATCAGCGGGTGGGGTTCATCGCCGGCGATGCGCAAGAGGTTGCCACTGCGGTACGTTAGGAGACTTGGGCGCAGCTAGGATCCATAACCGCTATCCCATTGGCGCGGATCGTGCAGCGCACAGTGGGCCAGCGCACTTGCTAATCCACGCCTTGGCTTCCTCAAGTATGACTTCGTCGTTTCGACCAGCCTCGGTCACTCCCGTTCCGCAGAGAATGCCTGCTTACAACGATACCGGTCATCGACCACCGGCAACCGCGGCATTCGCCCGATCCGCGGAAAGGTCGATCTTCGTGCCGGCTGCCTTGCGTTCCGAATACCGGTCGACCAGTTGGCCCGCATGGGGCCGCATGAGCACGGTGATCCGCACCAGCTCCTCCATAACGTCAACGATCCGGTCATAGTAGCTGGACGGCTTCATACGCCCCGCCTCGTCGAACGCCTTGTAGGCCATGGCGACGGAGGACTGGTTGGGGATGGTGAACATCCGCATCCAGCGCCCAAGCAGGCGGAGCGTGTTGACCGCGTTGAACGACTGCGAACCACCGCACACCTGCATGACGGCAAGCGTGCGCCCTTGCGTCGGGCGCATGCCGTTCATTTCCAGTGGCAGATGGTCGATCTGCGCCTTGATGATGCCACTGATCTGGCCATGCCGCTCCGGGCTGCACCAGACTTGGCCTTCCGACCACACCGAGAGTTCACGCAGTTCATGGACGGCGGGATGATCGTCCCCGGCGACCTGATCCGGCAGTGGCAGATCGGACGGATCGAAGATGCGCGTTTCGGCGCCGAAGACCTGGAGCAGCCGCGCCGCTTCCTCGACGGCGAGCCGGGAAAAGGAGCGTTCCCGCAGCGATCCATAGAGCAGGAGAATGCGCGGTGGTGGCTGGTCATCGCCAAGACCGAGCGCCGGACGCGCGATGGCATAGTCCGGATCAAGCGCGGGGAGATGGTCGGGGTCAGGCAAGGTGCGGATGCGGCTCATGCGCGGTCCTCTATTGGGCTGCGGAAGATGATCCCGGCGGCGAAGTGGCCGGCGATGGCACCGATGATCTGCGCGGCCACGAAGGCCGGTACGCAGGACGGGGCGATCCCCGCGAAGCTGTCGCTCAGCGAACGCGCGACGGTGATGGCGGGGTTGGCGAAGCTGGTGGACGAGGTGAACCAATAGGCGGCCACGATGTAGAGGGCGACGCTGGTCGGCACACTGTCCGGGCGCGTCCGCGCCGTGCCGAGGATCGTCAACACCAACCCGAACGTCGCGACCGCCTCTCCGGCCCATTGCCCCGGGCCATCGCGCAGCTTCGTGGACAGTTGGAGCAACGGCATGTCGAACATCAGGTGGGCGAGCCACACGCCGATGACGCCGCCAACCATCTGGGCTGCGCCATAGGCCAGCGCCGCGCCGGTGCGGATGTGACCGCGCAGGCGCATGACGAGTGTGACGGCGGGATTCATGTGGGCGCCCGACACCGGCCCAAGCATCGTGATCAGCACGAACAGGATCGCGCCGGTCGCCAGCGTGTTGCCGAGCAGCGCGATGGCGACGTTCCCGCCCGCCAGTCGCTCCGCCATGATCCCCGAGCCGACGACGGTCGTGAAGAGCAACAGGCTGCCTAGCGCCTCGGCGAGGACAGCGCGGCGGTTCACGCCTGGATGCGATTGCCGGCGGCGTCGATGACCTGCTCGCCGTCCTCCTTGGTGAAGGCGCCCCGCTGTGCACCCGGCAGGATATCCAGCACCGCCTCAGACGGGCGGCAGAGCTTTACGCCGAGCGGCGTCACCACCAGCGGCCGATTGATCAGGATCGGGTGCGCCATCATCGCGTCGATCAAGGCATCGTCGCTCAATGTCTCGTCACCGAGCCCGAGGTCGGCGTAGGGCGTGCCCTTCTCACGCAGCAGGTCGCGGGGCGTCATGCCGGCGCGCGCGATCAACTCCACCAGCAGCGCGCGCGCCGGCGGCGTCTTCAGATACTCGATGACGTGCGGCTCGATACCGGCGTTGCGGATCATGGCGAGCGTGTTGCGGGACGTTCCGCAGCCGGGATTGTGGTAGATGACGATGTCGGTCACGGGGCTGGTCCTTCAGCAGCAGGTGAGTTCGGCGAGCAGCGGCTCACACAGGTCGGCGCGGCCCCCGCAGCAGTCCTTGGCAAGGAAAATCATGAGGCCGCGCAGCGCGTCGATACTGACGCGCTGGATCTGCCGACGTCCACGCTTTTCGGGAACGACGACCCCGGCCTTCACGAGAACCGCGAGGTGGGTGGAAAACGTACTCTGGCTCAACCCACTGGCCTCGACCAACTGGCCGGTGGAAAGACCGCCAGGCTCATGCTGGACCAGCAACCGAAAGGTCGCGAGACGGGTGGGATGAGCGAGAGCCGTGAGGATCGCGAGGGCCGTATCCGTTTCCATGCATCGGGATTAGCCGATGTAATGATGGAGGTCAAGAATGTATCGGATTATCCCGATGCGTTGTTGACGCCCGGTCTAACCAAGAGCCGCCGTCGCGCAGGCGGCGAACGACGGCCGCGTCCCCGGACACGACCCTTCGCCGATCCTCGGAAACTTGCTGTGTGTCGGGAGTTCGAATATCATGCATTCCGTCGAACCGAGCCGGCAAGTATCGGTTTTCAGGCGAGAAGTTTCGGCCTTTCCGGGGTATCGAAAGAAAAGCGGATCGATCAGAACCACGGCAAATCAGCCGCTTATCCAATCGGTTCGAATGCCTGCCGCTCCGCCGAATATTCGAAGCCAGCCTTGCCGTCGCGACCGGCCCGATAACCCGCTCGCCCCGTCTAGGGCTCGGCGCGGCGCGTTTCACTTCGCGCTGGTACGCCCGATACAGTTTTCCAGCTCAGGGCATTTACCTCTCTGTGAGGACGACCGTCAGCCAAATCGGCGCCGAACGGTCGCGCAATAAGGATGTCATCATGTCTGTTATAGCGATTCCGCCGACGGGAGATTTCCACCCGGCGCTCCGGCGCCTTGCAGCGATGGTCGAGCTGACCGCCGCCGACCGCGTCGCGCTGCGCGGCGCGGTCGGCCGCGAGCGGAGCGTCAAGGCGCGCGGCGAACTGTTGCAGGAGGGCAAGCCGATCCGCGAGCGCCTGCTTGTCCTCTCCGGCTGGGCTGCGCGGGTCCGCATCCTTCAGGACGGCCGGCGGCAGATCATCAATTTCCTTCTGCCCGGTGATCTGATCGGCAATTGCAGCCATGCCAATCCGTTGGCGCCATCGACAGTCGCCGCGCTCACCCCCCTCACCGTATGCTCGCTCCCCGATCCGGCGACCTCGCCGACGCTGTGCGAGGCCTATGCGCTGAGCGCCGCGACCGAAACCGCCTATCTGATGGCGCAGATCGTCCGGCTGGGGCGCATGACCGCGTCCGAGCGCGTCGAAGACCTTCTGCTCGAACTGATGGAGCGGCTGGAGATCACGGGCCTCGCCCGCGAGGGCCATTACGCGATGCCGATCACGCAGGAGACGATCGCCGATGCGCTCGGGCTGACATCGGTTCACGTCAACCGCATGTTGCAACGCTCGCGTCAAGCCAAGCGATTGCGCTGGGCGCGCGGCGCGATGGAGATCGCCGCACCGGCCGAAATGCGCCGCGACGTCGGCCGTATGCCGGTCCGCGTCTCGCAATGACGCTTTTCACGCGATAATCAGGAACTTTCTGTAACAATTGAAATTTCTTACACCTGCGGCGGGCCATTTCCGTGTACGATCGCACGATCAACTGTGGGGGTTTGACAAGGGTGACAGGCTCGGAACGGCGCGAGAGCGGCGGCGGACCCTTTGATTTTGCGGCGGGCGGCGGCGAACTGGGGGAGCGGATCGCGGCCTTCGACTGGGCATCGACCAGCATCGGCCCGGTCGAGGGGTGGCCGGTCGCGATGAAGACCCTGCTCGCCTTCGTGCTGCGCTCACCCGTGCCGATCGTGACCCTGTGGGGCGACACCGGCGTGATGATCTACAACGACGCCTATCGCGCCTTCGCCGGGGGGCGGCATCCAGGCATTCTGGGCACCAACGTCCTCGAAGGGTGGCACGAAGTCGCCGACTTCAACGCCAACGTGATGCAGAAGGTGTACCACGAGGGCGGGACGCTCTCCTATCAGGATCAGGAGTTGACGCTGGTTCGCGACGGCACGCCGCGCGTGCTGTGGACCAATTTGGAATATTCGCCCGCGTTCGACGAGAACGGCCGGCCGATCGGCGTCGTCGCGGTCGTGATCGAGACCACCGAGAAGGTGCTCGCCAGCCGCCAGTTGGAGGACGACCGCAACCGGCTCTGGACGATCTCGCGCGATCTGCTGCTGGTCAGCACGATGGAGGGGACGATCACCGCGGTCAATCCGTCCGCGACCCGGATGCTGGGCTGGGCCGAAGCCGAACTCGTCGGCGTCAAGGTCTCAGAACTGGTCCACCCGGACGACCTCGCCGACACCGCCGCCGAACTCGAGAAGCTGTGCCAGGGCCAGACGACGCAGGTGTTCGAGAACCGCTATCGCACGCGCGATGGCGGGTACCGCCTGCTCGCCTGGACGGCGGTGCCCGAAGGCGGCCGCATCCATGCCGTCGGCCGCGACATCACCGAGGAACGCCAGCTCGTCCGCGATCGCGACCGGATATGGAAGCTGTCGCCGGTGCTCAAGGTCGTGACCGATTCCAACGGTTGCATCAGCGATATCAACCCGTCGTGGACGCACAAGCTCGGCTGGACGCGCGAGGAGACGCTCGGCCACCGCACCGCGCACTTCATGATCGAGGACGAAGGCCGGTGGGCCGAGCGGGTCGAAGCGCTGCGCGCGGGCACGCCGCTGCCCGAATATCGCACCACGCTCGTCGCCAAGGACGGCAGCCACCACATCATCCAATGGACGACGGTGCCGGAGAATGGCACGTTCTACGGCTTCGGGCGCGACGTGACCACCGAGATCGAAGCGGCGGCGGCACTCGCGGAGACGGAGGCAGCGCTCCGCCAGTCCCAGAAGATGGAGGCGGTCGGCCAGCTCACCGGCGGCATCGCGCACGATTTCAACAATCTGTTGCAAGGCATTACCGGCAGCCTGGAGATCGTCCAGCGGCGCGTGGCGCAAGGGCGGATCGACGAACTCGACCGCTTCATCACCGGAGCCTCCACGGCCGCGAACCGCGCGGCTGCGCTGACCCACCGGTTGCTGGCCTTTTCACGCCGCCAGCCGCTCGACCCCAAGCCAGTCAAGGCCAACGCCCTCGTCGCCTCGATGGAAGATCTGCTGCGCCGGACGATCGGCGAGCGGATCGACCTCGAATTCGTGCTGGCGGGCGGTTTGTGGACCACCAAGTGCGATCCCAACCAGCTCGAGAGCGCGATCCTCAACCTCGCGATCAACGCGCGCGACGCGATGCCCGACGGCGGCAAGCTGATCATCGAGACGTGCAACACGCATCTCGACCGGGCCTATGTCGCGCGGCAGCGCGGCGTGAAGCCGGGGCAATATGTGTGCCTAAGCATCTCGGACACGGGCATCGGGATGGACGCAGACACGATCGGCAAGGCGTTCGAGCCGTTCTTCACGACCAAGCCGATCGGCCATGGCACCGGTCTCGGCCTGTCGATGATCTACGGCTTCGCCCAGCAATCCGAAGGCTATGCCAAAATCTATAGCGAGGTCGGCCAGGGGACGACGTTCAAACTCTACCTGCCGAGGCATCGCGGCGGCGGCGAGGAGGACGACGCGGCACCGCCTGCCGCCGCGCTCCAGCATGCCGAGGATGGCGAGGTCGTCCTCGTGGTCGAGGATGAGGCCGTGGTGCGCGGGCTGATCCTCGAGGAACTGCACGAACTCGGCTATGCCGCGCTGGAAGCGGTGGATGGCGCGAGCGGGCTCGATATGCTGCGCTCGAAGCTCCGGATCGACCTGCTGATAACCGATATCGGTCTGCCCGGCCTCAACGGCCGGCAATTGGCCGACGCGGCGCGTGAGCTGCGGCCCGCGCTCAAAGTGCTGTTCATGACGGGCTATGCCGAGAATGCGGCGCTTGCCTCCGGTTTCCTGGAGCACGGCATGGAGATGATCACCAAGCCGTTCGCGATGGAAGCGCTGGCGAGCCGTATCCGCGCGATGCTGGAAACCCGCTGAGCCGCACGTTGCGGCACGTTTTCCGCCCAGGACGAGAGCGAGCGGGCGACGCGCGGAACGTCGCGGTGCGGCATATGTTCTGTCTTTCTGAGAATGGGAGACGATCATGAGCGACAGACAGCCGATGCCCGCCGACGAGCGCGAGAAGCCCGAGACGATCACCGAGGACGTCACGCCCAAGGCCGAGTCGGCCGGTGAAAGCGGCGGTGGCGCCTACCCCAACCCGCATACCGGCAAAGACGGCGGCGGCTTCGACGGCGGACAGACCGAGCGCCCGTACAGCGGCCCCGACAACCCGAACGCGACGACCAAATAGCCGGAAAGTTCCTAACCTGAGCGGGTTAGTCCCGGATCACAGGGAACCCGCGCGCAGGCTTCGGGATTGTCTTTCCGCCGCGCCAGCGGCGGCAGTGCCGAGGCGAGGAGGACATTCGTGGCGACCCGTGCCCGATCACAGGAGACCGTCGGCGCCAGCCCCTATGTGCTGGCGTTGCGACACGCGCTTCGTGACGGCACCATGCGAACCGTCGCCGAATTCGACATCGGCGCGCTCCGCGTCGAGCTACGCGTCGGGCAGGACTCGCTATGGGCGCTCGTGCGCCGCCCGAATGCCGGCGGGCTGGCGATACGCGCCGCCTATCCAAGCGGCCCTTTCGAATGTTCGCAGGTGCGGGCGGACGACGGTGAGATCGTCAAGCTGCGGCTGAACAGCGCGCTCGGCGAGCATGTCGTGTCCTTCCGGACGCACGACGATGCGCTCCAGTCGCTGCGGATCACCGCCGAACTCACGCCCAGCACGCCGATCCTCGTCCCATTCATGCCGCGTGATCTGTACCCGCTCGACCACGTCGACGATCCGCTCGGCGCGGTGGGTCAGGTCGAGGCGGGGCAACGCGGGCTGAACGTCGGCGTGGTGTATTTTCACATCGACGATCCCGCGTTCGGCAGCGTGTTGTATTTCCAGAACCTGACCGCGATGAACCCGTATTATCGCGCGACCAAGACCGCCCCGGACAGCGCGGTCGGCGGGGTGTGGCCCGAGCTCGGCTATCTGCCGCCCACCCCCGCGCAAAGCGGCACCCCGCCGATCGACGCGCTGCCCGCCGGCAAACGGGTGACGATGTCCGACGCGATCCTGGTGTTCCGCCACGATGCTGCCCCGCACGAGCGCGAATCCGCACGCCGGTTCCTGCAAATGCTCGGGGTGGCGTACAAACAGCTCGCGCTGCCGGGGACCGACTATCGCGACTGGGTCGGCCGCGCGGAGAAGACGCTTCGCGATCTCGATGAAGCGCCGGCGGCGACGATCCGGCACTACGGCCACCGCTATATCCATCCCTACACCGGGGCCGAATATCCCGATGTGATGGTGCAGATGTCGATCGTCTCCGCGCTGCACGACTGGAGCAAGTGGACCGGCGAAGACGTTCCGCTCAAGCGAGCGTTTCAAGCGGCGCTCGACAAATTCTACGACCCGAAATTGCGGACGCTCAGGCGGTATCTGCCCAACGTCGGCAAGGACAAGAACGCCGATGCGGTCGATAGCTGGTATCTCTATCACCCGCTGCTCAACCTGAGCAATCTCGCGCTCGACGGCGACGATCACGCGCGCACGCTGTTCCTCGATTCGATCGACTATGCGATCAAGGCGGCGCGGCATTTCGACTATCGGTGGCCGGTCCAGTATGACCTGACCGACTTCTCGGTCATCACCGATGTGGCGGACGCCGACGGTCGCGGCCAGACCGACGTGGGCGGGGTCTATGCCTGGGTGATGCTCCAGGCGTTCCAGCTCACCGACGACAAGCGCTTCCTCGACGAAGCGCGTGCGGCGCTCGACGCCGCGATGGGGCTTCGCTTCAACATCAATTATCAGGCGAACCTCACCGCCTGGGGCGCGACCGCGTGCATGCGGATGTGGCGGATCACCAACGCGCCGATCTATCTGGAGCAGAGCTACGTCTATCTCGGCAGCTTCTTCCAGAATTGCGAGATTTGGGAAAGCCAGCTCGAACTGGCGGTGCATTACCGCAATTTCCTGGGCGTGACCTGCCTGCAGGACGCGCCGTATATGGCGATCTACGAATGCTTCGAGTCGTTCGCCGCGTTCGAGCGCTATCTCGACGACAGCGGGCCGGAACTCGATCCGGCGGTGCGGATGCTGATCGCCGAATATTGCAAACATGCGCTCGACCGGGCGTGGTATTATTATCCCGACGTTCTGCCGCCCGAGGCGATCTCGCCCGAGCAGCGCGCGGGCAATGGCCATATCGACCCCAAGCTGTCGTTCCCGCTCGAGGATCTGTATCCCGACGGGCAATTGGCGGGCCAGGTCGGCCAGGAAGTCTATGGCGCGGGCGCCGCGTTCATCTTCGCCACGCGCGCGTTCACGCATGTCGAGGATGCGCCGTTCCTGCTGTTCTGCGACCATCTGCTCCGCGCGATCGAACGCACCGGGGATCGGGCGCTGACGCTGACGCTTGACGGCGGCGAGACCTGTACCGCCGCGCTGAGCCTCGTGCGCCGCAAACGGCGGACGCTGACCAAGAGCCGAGTCGCCACCATCGGCGGCGACACGGTGCGCGCGCACGCATCCTCGCCCGACCGGATCGATTACCGTGTGCCGGCGAACGGCCGCCTGGTCATCACCTGGGAATGACGCCACGCGGAGGGCATGGACGTTTTGCCGCCGTGACAGCGCCCAGCGGGACGCATAGAGGCTTGAGCGTGCAGAGGTTCCGCGATCATCTGAGGCAGCATCCGGCGTTGGCCGCGTGGCTGCTGACGCTCGCGCTGCTGCTCAAGCTGCTCGTGCCGAGCGGCTATATGCTCGATGCGTCCGGGCGGTCGATCGGCCTCGTCCTGTGCTCGGGCATGACTCCGAGCCATGCCGCGCCCATGGCCATGCCGATGGCGATGCCGGGCATGGCGCATCACGCCGACCATGACAGCAAGAAGGACGGTCAAACCGCCGAACAGCCGTGCGCCTTCGCCGGGTTGAACGCCGCATCGCTGGCGGCGGCCGATCCGGTCCTGCTCGCGGCGGCGATCGCGTTCGTGATCGCGGTCGTATTCCGGCACGTCAGCCAGAAGCCGGTCGGGGCGCGCGTCTATCTGAGACCACCGTTGCGCGGACCACCGTCGCGCCTGTGATGATCGGCCTCTTCGCGCGCGCCTGACCGGCGCGGCGTGTGCCGACGGCGCGGCGGATGCCGCGCCTCCATCCTTGCTGCACTCGCGCCAACAGGAGTCACTGTGCGCCTTTTCCTGCCTTGCGCGGCGTCGATCGCCGTGCTCGCCGCGTCGACGGCCTCCGCCCAATCCCCTCCAGACGCGCGTCGCGCCGAATTGCTGCGGCAACGCGACGCGATCGACGCCGAGCTGCGCCAGATCGACGCGGCGCCCCCCGCCCCGCCCGCCCCGTCGAGCGCGCCGGTGGAAACGCGTGACATCGTGGTCATGGGCAACGCGCTGACGCTCACCACCAGGGTCGCCGGCCAGACCGACACGACCATCGCCAACGCCGATTTCCGCAACACCCCCGCGACGACGATCGCCGATATCGTCAGGCTCTCCCCCGGCGTCACCGTGATCGGGGGCAACGGCCCGCGCGATGTCGGCGTGTCGATCCGGGGATCGAACGCACGCAACAGCTTCGGCGCGCGCAACATCCAGGTGTTCGAGGATGATTTTCCCGTCACCCAGCCCGACGGCCTCGCCCGCTTCGACCTCACCGACCCGCACGCCTATGGCGCGGTCGATGTCGTGCGCGGGCCATCCTCGGCGCGCTACGGCAATTACGCGGTGGAGGGGGCGATCAACTTCCGCACGCGCAGCGGCCGCGACCTGCAAGGGATCGAGGCGGGGATCGACGGCGGCAGCTTCGGCTATCTCAACGCCTATGCGACGCTCGGCCATGCCGGGCACGGTTTCGACTATAGCGTGTTCGGCAGCTTCGCGCGCGCGGACGGCGCGACCGGACACACCGGCTACGAAACCGGCACGATCAACGCGCTCGCGACGCTCGCCCTGTCCGACCGCGACCGCATCACGGGCAAGGTGATCTATAACGAGGGCGAGTTCCGGCTCTCGACGCGGCTGTCGTACAATCAGTATCTCGCCAACCCGTATCAGCAGGGCTGCGACCGGGCGGCGACCGCCGCGCCCGGCTGCGGGACGATCTCGGTGCTGGTGAACGGCGTCAACGGCGCGCGGATCGCGCAGACCGCCGCCGAGGGCGACCTTGCCCGCAACGACCGCCGCACGATCGTCGGCGCGCGGTATGAGCACGATGTCTCCGCCGGTACGACCTGGCGGACGCAGGCGACCTTCGACAGCCGCGTCGTCTTCCAGCCGACCAGCGCGACGCCGTTTCGGGGCACGCTCAACAGCTACAACGTCAGTTCCGACGTGACCGCGAAGAGCCGCCTCGCCGGCATGGACGCGGTCAGCTTCATCGGCGTCTTCTACAATTACCTCGATGCGCAGAATTATTCGTTCAACAAGACGCCCGCCGGCCGCAACGGCATCGGCGCGCCGACGCAGACGGTGTTCGGCGGCGTGCGCAACATGGGCGCGCGCGCGCGCGAAGAACTTGGCATCACCTCCAATCTGCAACTGATCCTCGGCATCGGCTACGAGCATTCGCGGATCGACATGCGGCAGACCGCGTACACCTATCCCTTGGGAGCCGGCCCAACGCTGGCCTACATCCCCGCGCTGCGCGACTTCGACAATGTCGCGCCCGAAGCGGCGCTGGTCTGGCGAGCCGACCCGGCGCTGAAGCTGCACGCGCGGATCGGCACGGCTTACGGTATCCCGCAATCGGGACAGTTGTTCGTCACCACCGCTGGCGTGGCGGGCAACAATACCGATCTCAAGACGCAGACCAATCTCGGTGTCGATCTCGGCGCGGAGGTGAAGCTGGCCGACACGCTGACCGCCGAACTGACCGGCTATCACGAGTGGTTCCGCAACGAACAGGTCAGCCAGTCGGCGGGCGTCAATCTGCTGTCGTTCACCACCAATGTGCCCCGCTCGATCCATCGGGGCGTCGAAGTGGCGATGCGCTGGACGCCGCTGGCCGCCGCGTTGCCGGGTGGCTATGTGCAGGCGAATTACAGCTACAATGACCAGCGCTACACCCGTTATGTCGAGCGGCTGACCTCGGGCGCGGTGTCGGCGGCGTTCGACCGCGCCGACAAGCGCATTCCCGGCGTGATCCCGAACTTCATCAACGCCCGTGTCGGCTATGATGCTCCGCACGGCGCGCTCGCCGGCTTGGGCGGGTTCGCGGAGGTGACGTATCGCTCGCGCTACTTCATCGACAATGCCAATCTGCTGAGCATCCCCGCCTATACGCTGCTCAACCTCAACCTGCATTACGATCCGCCGGCGGGCGAAGGCTGGTGGTCGCGGCTGTCCTTCTACGCCTCGGTGCAGAACCTCACCGACAAGACCTATATAGGCTCCGCCTCGATCATCTCGGACAGCCTCGACGCGGCGGGGCGGCAGAACCCGGCCAGGGTACTCATGAATACGACAGGCGCGCTCTACGCCGGGCAGCCGCGCACCGTCTATGTCGGTCTGAAAGGACGGTTCTGATGGCCCATATTCCCATGCCGAGCCTGCGTTACGGCACCGTCTGGCGCTGGCATTTCTATGCGGGCCTGTTCTGCGTGCCGTTCGTGATCTGGCTGGCGCTGACCGGCACGATCTATCTGTGGAGGCCGCAGATCGAGGCGTGGCTCGACCGGCCTTACGCGCATCTTACCACCACCGGGCCGCGCGCGTCGGCCGAGGCGCAGGTCGCTGCTGCCGTCCGCGCGGTTCCCGGGGCGACACTCCACAAATATGTGGTGCCGGAGCGTGACAACGCCGCCGTGCAAATCCTCGTCACCCGGAACCACGCGGACACGCGCGTCTATCTCGATCCCCGGTCGCTCGCGGTGCTGAACGTCGTGACCGAGGAGCGCCGGCCGCTCCGTATGGTGTTCCACCTCCACGGCGAGCTGCTCGCCGGCGCGTTCGGCAGCTATCTGGTCGAGATCGCCGCGTGCTGGGCGATCGTGATGCTGCTGACCGGCCTGTACCTGTGGTGGCCGCGCGGGCGGTCGGGGCTTGCCGGAGTGCTGTATCCGCGTTTGCGCGCCAATGGACGGCCGTTCTGGCGCGATCTGCACGCGGTCGCGGGTATCTGGGTGTCGCTGTTCGCGCTCGGCCTGATCCTGACCGGTCTGCCCTGGGCAAAAGGATGGGGCAGCTATCTCGCCGAGGTCCGGCACCTCACCGGCACCGCGCGCGGGCCGGTCGACTGGTCGATCGGCGGCAAGCCGCCCGCCGATGCGATGTCGGGCGATCACGCCGGTCACGGTGCCATGACGATGGCCTCGGCGCCGATGCGGGCGGGCGAACTCGCCCGCGTGATCGCCACGACACGCCCGCTCGCGATCGCGCCGCCGGCGCTGATCTCGCCGCCGGCACGCGCCGGAGCGCCCTGGTCGGTCGCCTCGGATGCCGCCGATCGGCCGCTGCGCAGCGACCTGAAGATCGACGGCGCGACCGGCACCGTGCGGAGCCGCGTCGATTTCGCTGAGCGCCACTGGATCGATCGCGTAATCGGCTATGGTGTCGCCGCGCACGAAGGCGCGCTGTTCGGGATCGTCAACCAGATCCTTGGTACCGCGACCGCGCTGCTGCTCGTCCTGCTCGCCGTTTCGGGCGTGGTGATGTGGTGGCGCCGGCGGCGGGTCGGCCTCGGCGCGCCGGCCGCGCCGCCGCGACCCGCGTTCGGCGCCGGCCTGGTGATCGCGATCGTGGCGCTGGCGCTATACCTGCCGATGTTCGGCCTCACGCTGATCGCCGTGATCGTCGTCGAGGCGATCGTGCGGCGGTGGATGCCGGGCGTGGCGCGGTGGCTGGGGCTGCGGCCGATCGCCACCGCCTAAGCGGCGCGCATCGTCACCCGCACCGACTTGTACGAAGGCGTGCCGCTGTGGGGATCGTGATCCTCCAGCGGCACGAGGCAGTTCGCCTCCGGATAATAGGCCGCGAGCGAGCCGCGCGCGATCGCGTACGCGACGACGGTATAGCCCTCCAGCCGCCGCCCCGGCCCCGCCTCGATATCCACGACATCGCCATGCGCCAGGCCGAGTTCAGCGAGGTCTTCCGCATTGGCGAACACGACGTCGCGCCGCCCGGTGATGCCACGATAGCGATCGTTCAGCCCGTAAACGGTGGTGTTGTACTGATCGTGGCTGCGGATCGTGGTGAGCAACAGCGCCCCAGCCTCCCCGCTTGCGCCGGCGAGCGGATGGGTCAGGAAATGCGCCTTGCCGTCGGCGGTGTCCCATATGCGGTTCGAAGCGTCCACGGTCAGGCGGAAGCCGCCTTTGTGGCGCACGCGAACGTTGAAATCGCGGAAGTCCGGGAACACCGCCTCGATCGCGTCGCGGATGCGATCGTAATCACCGACCAGAGCGTCCCAGTCGATCGCCACGCCGGGCAGCGCGGCCTTGGCGATCTCCGCGATGATCGCCGGCTCCGAGCGCAGATCGGGCGCGGCGGGCTTCAATCGCCCGCGTGAGGCGTGGACCATCGACATCGAATCCTCGACCGTCACCCATTGCGATCCGCTCGCCTGTTGGTCGTGCTCGGTTCGCCCGAGGCATGGCAGCACGATCGTCTCGCGCGCGGTGAGCAGGCAGGTGCGGTTGAACTTGGTGACGATGGTCACCGACAGATCGAGCTTGCGGAACGCGGCGAAGCTCGTCTCCGGGTCGGGCATCGCCACCGCCAGATTGCCGCCGAGCGCGATGAGCGCCTTGGCGCGCCCGTCGCGCATCGCCGCCAACGCCTCGACCGCATTGTGGCCGTGCGCGCGCGGCGAGGTGATGCCGAAGCGCGCGTCAAGCCGTGCCAGCATCGCCTCCGACGGAATCTCGGTGATGCCGACGGTGCGGTCGCCTTGCACGTTGGAATGGCCACGCAGCGGGCAGATACCGGCGCCGGGCTTGCCGATATTGCCGCGCAGCAGCAGCAGGTTGGCGAGTTGCTGGACATTGGCGGTGCCGTTGGCATGCTGGGTGATGCCCATGCCGTAACACAGGATGACGCGCTCGGCCTGCCAATAGGTGCGCGCCATGCGCTCGATCGCAGCGCGCTCCAGCCCCGATCGGGCGACGATCTCGTCCCAGCCGGTGGCATCGATATCGGCACGCAGCGCATCCAGCCCGACGGTATGTTCGGCGATGAAGGCGCGGTCGAGCAGCCCCGCCCCGCCCGCCGCGAGGTCGGCGGCGTCGGCCTCGAACAGCGCCTTCATCATGCCCTTGAGCATCGCGCCGTCGCCGCCGACGCGGACCTGATGATATTCCGAGGCGAGCGGGGTCGCATAGGTGCTCAGCATCTCGCTCGGATGCTGCGGCGATTTGAACCGCTCCAGACCGCGTTCGCGCAGCGGGTTGGCGACGACGATCGGCACGCCGCGCCGCGCCGCCGCGCTCAGCGTCGAGAGCATGCGCGGATGGTTGGTGCCGGGATTGTGCCCGATGCAGAAGATCGCGTCGGCGAGATCGAAATCGTCGAGCGTCACCGTGCCCTTGCCGACCCCGATCGACTGCGGCAGCCCGACGCTGGTCGCTTCGTGGCACATGTTCGAGCAATCGGGGAAATTGTTGGTCCCGTAAGCGCGCGCGAGCAACTGGAACAGGAAAGCCGCCTCGTTGGAGGCGCGGCCGGATGTGTAGAATTCCGCCTGATTGGGATCGGCGAGCGCCTGCAATCCCGCGCCGATCCGGGCGAACGCCTCGTCCCACGCGATCGGCACGAAATGATCGGTCGCCGCGTCGTATCGCAGCGGATGCGTGAGGCGGCCGGCATCCTCCAGCGCATGATCGGTCCAGCCGAACAACTCGGTCGCGGTGTGGCGCGCAAAGAAATCGGGATCGACGCGTTTGGCGGTCGCCTCCCACGTCACCGCCTTGGCGCCATTTTCGCAGAACTCGAACGACGAGGTTTTCTTCGGGTCCGGCCAGGCGCAGCCCGGACAATCGAATCCGTCGGGCTGGTTCATCTGGAGCAGCGCGCGCGTGTCGGTGGACGCGCCCATCTGGTCGCGCACCGCGACCGCCACCGCCTTCAGCGCGCCCCAGCCGCCCGCCGGGCCATCATAATGTTCGACGCCGGTGACGGGCCGCTCGGTCTCGGGGGAGTCGCTGAAGTCTTCCATGTCGGTTCCACGTACCGGCGGAAGCCGGCTTCCGCTGTAGCTGTGCCGCCTAAGCCGCCGGGACGCAAACACACTTTGGTATGGGCTGACGGGTCAGTCCGCCTCGACCCAGTCGCGCGTGAGATAGCGCGACGCGATCAGCATCAGCACACCCGCCAGTGCATAGAAGCCGAGCGAGGCGATCACCGCCCAGCGCAACGCCTCGTTGCCGAGGCTCGGCGTGAGCGCGTCGGACAGCGCGCCGATCGCGAGCGTGCCGAACCCCACGCCGATCAGATTGTTGATCGTGAGGAAGCTCGCCGAGGCGGTCGCGCGCATTGGCGGCGGGACGAGGTGCTGGACCGCCGTCAGGATCGGGCCGAGCCAGACATAGGCCAGCCCCTGCGGAATCAGGAACAGCGCGAAGGCAATGCCCGGCGAACGGCTCAACACGCCGGCCACGAACAACGGCACCGCGATCAGATAGGCGATCGCCGGCACCCGCGCATAGGCGCCCTTGTCGCGCCCGCCAAGCCGATCCGCCAGCCAGCCGCCGCCGAACATGCCGATCGTACCGCCGATCAGCAGCAGCCCCGCGAAAAAGCGCCCGGTCGCCGGCAGATCGAGATCGAACGAGCGGCGCAACAGCGACGGCAGCCAGAACGCCAGACCATAGCCGACCATCGAGCTCGACGCGGCGCCGCAGGAGAGCAGCCAGAAACTCGGCTTGGCCGCGAGCAACGCGAACACCGCGCCGACCCTTACCCGTTCGCCGGCAGGCACGCGTCTCACCGGTTCCTTGACGACGAGCGCGAAGACCGGCGCGACGACGAGCCCCGCCAGCCCCACCCACAGGAACGCCGCACGCCAGCTCACCAGCGCCGCGACATAGCCGCCGAACAGCACGCCGAGCGCCGATCCGATCGGAATGCCGAGCGAATAGATGGCGAGCGCCCGCGCCCGCCGCCGCGCGGGGAAGACATCGCCGATCAGCGCATAGGAGGGCGCGACGCCGCCCGCCTCGCCGACGCCGACGCCGACCCGGAACGCGAGCAATTGCCCGAAGCTGCCCGCGGCGCCGCACAAGGCGGTGAACCCGCTCCACAGCGCCAGCGAGCCCGTGATGACCCAGGTGCGCCGCGTGCGATCGGCGAGCAGCCCGAGCGGGATGCCCATCGTCGAATAGAGGATCGCGAAGGCCAGCCCGCCGAGCAACCCGAGTTGCTTGTCGCTGAGCGCGAACTCCGCCTTGATCGGTGCAGCGAGGATACTGACGATCTGGCGATCGAGGAAATTGAAGCTGTACACCAGCAACAGCATGGCGAGCACGATCCCCGGCCGCGAACCGGAGCGTACTGGCATCGGGTCATGCTCGCCCGCCATCAGAATTTGGCGGTCACGGTCGCCAGCACCTGCCGGGGGTTGCCGTAGAAGGCGGTCGCGATCCCCTCTTTGCCCAGCGTCGGGGTATAGCCGCCGGCCGGCGTACGGATCGGAGTGCCTGCCACGTTGACGTTGATATATTGATAGCCGCCGATCTTGTAGGTCTCTCCGGTCAGATTCTTGCCATGCACGCCGATCGAATAGCGGCCCTTGCCGAAGCTATACACCAGATTGGCATCGACCAGCGTGTAGGCCGGCTGGTCGAGGAAGGGGCTGGCGGTCTCGAATTGGTGGGTCAGGCTGCGGTACGATACCGTCGTCGATCCGTTCAGCGATCCGCTCGCCACCGGCAGCGTCGCACCGAGCGTGCCGCTCACCGACCATTTCGGCGTGTTCTGGAAGACGCGATATTGCGACACGTCGGTCGGCGGCGTGCCCGCGATGAAGCGATCGTATTTGGCGTCGATATAGCCGACCGTCGTGGCGAACGTGATCGTCGATCCCTGCCCGGCAAAACCGCGCGCGAGCGTGGCGTTGCCCTCGAACTCGGCGCCCTTGATCGTCGCCTTGGCGGCGTTGGTCGTGATGCCGCAGAAGGTCTGCACGCCACCCACTACGCAGCCCGACGACCCCGGCACCTGCACGTCGGCATAATCGGCGTAGAAGCCGTCGGCCGCGAAGGTCAGCCGATGGTCGAACAGCGCGCCTTTCCAGCCGATCTCGTAGCTCTTCACCGTTTCCGGCTTGAACAGCAGGAAATTATAGATGTCCTGATAGGTGCGCCCGGCGGCCGGGTTGCTGATCGGCGCATTCGCGCCGGTGCCGCGCGGATCGAAGCCGCCGCCCTTGAAGCCTTCGGAATAGGACGCGTAGATCATGTGATCGGGCGTGATCTTGTAGCTGAGCGAGGCGCGCGGCGTGAACTTCTGGAAATTCGCGCGACCGCGAAAATCGGTTGAGGGCAAACCGAACAGAACGGGATTGCCGCCGAACTCGCTGGTCGGGCCGCCGAGATAATTGGCCTTGAACACCTGCGATTTGCGCTCGTCCCACGTGTAGCGGCCGCCCACCGACAGGCTCAGTTGCGGCGTGAAATCATAGGTGAAATCGCCGAACACCGAATGCGTCTCGGTACGCACGTCGCCCTTGGTATAAGCGTCGAGCCCCGGCAGCGCCGCGCCGCCGGTCGTATAAAGCAGCACGTCGAAGCCGGTCGAAGCCTTGGCGCCAAGATAATAATAGCCGACCAGGCCGTTCAGCTTGTCGCTCTTGTAGAGGAGCTGGAATTCCTGACTGGTCTGATCGTTGCGGTAGATCGCGGGAACATCGACATCGACGGCGGGGAGCGAATCGAAGTCGATCGGCGTGTAGCTCACGTCGCCGCGATACGCGCTGATCGAGCGTAGCGTGAGGTGATCGGTGAGGTCCGCCGAAATCGACATCGAGATGCCGCCGCCCTTCACGCTGTTGCGCGGATTGGAGAGGCCGGCGCGCGTATCATAGACGTCGGTGAGCACGGGCGCGCCGGAGAGCAGGCCGGGGATGAGCCGATGCCCGTTGCGCGCGAGCGATTTGTCGTCGGTGTAATCGCCGGTGATCCGCACGAACAGGCGCTTGTCGGGCGTCTCGAACTCGACGGTGCCGCGCCCGGCCCAGATATCCTTGTTGTAATTGTCGATGCCGAGATTGAGGTTGCGCCCGAACCCGTCGTGGCTCAGCCGTGCGCCGGTGACGCCGACCTTGAGCAGATCGCCGATCGGAGTCGACAGGCTGATGACCCCGTCCGCTTCGTTATAGGAGCCGTAGGTGCCACGCAGGCTGGCGGAGAGCGTGTCGGGCAGGCGCTTGGTCACGTATTTGACCGCGCCGCCGATCGTGTTGCGGCCATACAAAGTGCCCTGCGGCCCGCGCAGCACCTCGATGCGATCGACATCATAAATGTCGAGCACCGCCGCCTGCGGGCGGTTGAGATAGACATCGTCGAGATAGATGCCGATGCCCGCCTCGAACCCCGGCACGGGATCCTGCTGGCCGACGCCGCGAATGAAGGCAGCAAGCGTCGAATTGGTGCCGCGCGCGGCCTTGAAGGTCGTATTGGGCGTGAGCGTCTGGATGTCGGTGAGGTCGACCGCGCCCGATTTGGCGAGTTTGTCGCCGCTCAACGCGGTCACCGCGACGGGCACGGCCAACAGCGTCTCCTCGCGCCGGCGCGCCGTGACGACGATATCCTGCCCATTGCCAGAATCGACGGTCTGCGGGGGCGTGTCGCTGGCGGGCGGCGCGGTCTGCGCCATCGCGGAGGGCGCAAGTGCCACCAGGCTGACGCCAGCCGCAAAAAGCGCACGCATTGATGAAGCCATCAGTCGCATATCCTCTCCTCCTGATCGAGCGCATGAGCGAACCGCTTGCGCTTCGTTACGCTTGCTTATAGTGAAACCTGAACCAGGTTTCAAATACGAAAAATTACGCATTCGAAAGAATCGAGGGAGCGATGGTGCTGGCGGCGGAGGATGCTAAGGCGGTGGCCGTGACGAGAAGAGACGGCATCAAGACGCCCAAAACGGCGCGCGGCCAGCGCACGCTGCGCCTGCTGCTTGACGCGGCCGCCGAGGAATTCGGCGAGAAGGGCTTTCACGAGGCCGCGATCAGCCGCATCACCGCGCGCGCCGGGGTGGCGATCGGCAGTTTCTACACCTATTTCGATTCGAAGGAGGCGCTGTTCACCGAATTGGTGCGCGACCTCACCACGCAAGTCCGCGACTTCGTCGCGCCGCGCCTGTCCGGCATCAACGACGGGATCGCGGTCGAGATCGCGGGCCAAGCGGCGTTTCTCGATTTCGCTCGGGCGCACAAGGAAATCTACCGCATCATCGACGAGTCCGAGTTCGTCGATCCGGCCGGTTACCGGGCGCATTACATGCGTACCGCCGACCGGATCACGCGGCGGCTCGAGGCCGCCGCCGAACGCGGCGAGATCAGCCCCGGATCAGCGGAGATCCGCGCCTGGGCGCTGATGGGGATGAACGTCTTCCTCGGCCTGCGCTTCGGTGTCTGGAGCGACGAACTCGCCGTCGAAGAGGTGACGGCGGTGACGGGAGACCTGATCGCCAACGGCCTCGCGCCGAAAGGACGCGGCGCATGAGCGGCTATCGCGACCTGTATTGGCAAGCTTCGGACGGGCTGCGTCTGCATGCGCGCGACTATCCGGCGGCGAGCGGCCCTGCCCGCCTCCCGATCCTGTGCCTCCACGGTCTGACCCGCAACGCCAAGGATTTCGGCGCGCTCGCGCCGCGCCTCGCCGAGCTGGGCCACCGCGTCCTCGCGCTCGACGTGCGCGGGCGCGGCGGATCGGAGCGCGGCGCGCCCGAGCGCTATGTGCTGCCGGCCTATGCCGAGGATGTCGAACGGCTGGCACAGGCGATCGGAATCGGCCGCGCGATCTTCATCGGCACGTCGATGGGCGGGTTGATCACGATGGAAGTCGCGGCTCGCGCGGCGGGACTCATCCACGCGGCGGTCGTCAATGATGTGGGGCCGAAGCTGTCCCTGCACGGGCTCGCGCGGATCGCCGGTTACGCGGGCGCCGCGCAGGCGTTCGCGACCTGGGACGATGCCGCCGCACAGGTCCGCCAGCTCAACGAAGATGCGCTTCCGCACTATACCGCGCGGGACTGGCGGGAGATGGCCGAGCGGATGTTCCGCGAATCGGACGGCGTGGTGATCGCCGATTACGATCCGGGCATCGCCGTGCCGTTCAAATCGGCGCCCGCAGGCGCCGATCCGCAGCAGCGGTGGGAGGCGCTCGCCAGCGACCGGCCGATTCTGGTGCTGCGCGGCGCGCGATCCGATCTGCTCGATCAGGATGCGGCCGAGGCGATGGTCGCCGGCAAGCCGAACGCGCGGCTCGAGATGGTCCGCGATGTCGGCCACGCGCCGATGCTTGACGAACCCGACGCGCTCGCCGCGATCATGCGCTTCCTCGCCGACATCGGCTGAGCGCTGGGCCTGAGCACCGGCGTCAGCGCGCAAATCGGCCGGATCGGCACCGACCGGCTTGGCGCGGGCGAACACCGCCGCTATAGGCGGGGGCCTGCCCGTATAGCTCAGTTGGTAGAGCGCCACCCTTGTAAAGTGGATGTCCGGGGTTCGATTCCTCGTGCGGGCAGGGTTCACCGGTTCAGGAACCCGCGCCGATTCCAAAGCGTTGTTCGCTGCTGTTGCAGCGGCGACGTGCGAAGGACGCGTTTCATGGAAGAAGACCAGACCGTCCATTACGACGGCGCCGAGGGTGGCTGGGGATCGGTGCGCGGCATCGTAGAGACGGCGCTGCGCGAACGCGCCCGGCCCGTCGCGCTCGACACGCTCAGGCGGCAGAACAAAGCTGGCGGCTTCATGTGCGTATCGTGCGCGTGGGGCAAACCCAAGGTGCCGCACACATTCGAGTTCTGCGAGAATGGCGCGAAGGCGACGCTGTGGGAACTGACCAGCCGGCGGTGCACGCCCGAGTTCTTCGCCCAGCATAACGTCTCCGACCTCAAGACCTGGACGGATCACGATCTGGAGCAGACGGGGCGGCTCACCCATCCGCTGCGCTATGACCGCGCGAGCGATAAATACGTCCCGTGCGACTGGGACGAAGCATTCGCCGCGATCGGCGCGGAACTGAAGGCGATCGATCCCGGCGCCGCCGTCTTCTACGCATCGGGCCGCGCGAGCCTCGAGACGAGCTATCTCTACGCGTTGTTCGCGCGGCTATACGGCCATAACAACCTGCCCGACAGCTCCAACATGTGCCACGAAACCACCTCGGTCGCGCTCAAGGACGTGACCGGGGCGCCGGTCGGCACCTGCGTGCTCAGCGATTTCGAACTGTGCGATGCGATCTTCTTCTTCGGGCAAAATCCAGGCACCAACTCCCCGCGCCTGCTCCATCCGTTGCAGGAGGCGGTCAAGCGCGGCTGCAAGATCGTGACGTTCAACCCGATCCGCGAAAAGGGTCTGGAGGTCTTCAAGAACCCGCAAAGCCCCAAGGAGATGCTGACCCCGGCCGAGACGAAGATCTCGACGCTCTATCTCCAGGTCAAGACCGGCGGCGACATCGCCGCGATCACCGGCATGATGAAACACGTACTGGCCAAGGAGGCGGCGCTGTGGGCGGCGGAGCGGCGCCACGTGCTCGACGTGGATTTCATCGCGCAGCATACCGACGGGTTCGAAACGCTGAAAGCGCATGTCGAGGCGACGGAGTGGGCGGCGATAGAGGCGGAAAGCGGCCTGGCGCGCGCCGACATCGAAGCGGCGGCGGACATCTATATCGGCGCCAAGCGCTCGATCGCGATGTACGGCATGGGCCTGACCCAGCACGTCTACGGCAGCGACAACATCAAGCAACTCGTCAATCTGTTCTTGTTGAAGGGCAATATCGGGCGCGACGGAACGGGTGTGTCGCCGGTGCGCGGCCATTCCAACGTGCAGGGGCAGCGCACCGTCGGCATCACCGAAAAGCCCGAACTCGTTCCGCTCGACAAGCTCGCGGAGCAATATGGCTTCGAGCCGCCGCGCGATAAGGGCCTGACGACGGTCGATGCCTGCGAAAAGATCGTCTCGGGCGAGGTGAAGGCGTTCATCGGGCTCGGCGGCAACTTTATCCGCGCGATCCCCGAGCGCGAAATCATGGAGACCGCCTGGACGAAGCTGCGGCTCACCGTCCAGATCGCGACCAAGCTCAACCGCAGCCATCTCGTCAACGGCGAGGTGGCGTATCTGCTCCCCTGCCTCGGCCGATCGGAGGAAGACCTTCAGGCGAGCGGCCCGCAGGCCGTGACGATGGAGGATAGCCTCTCCTGCATCCACGGCTCGATCGGCAAGGCGACGCCGTCTTCGCCCGATCTCAAATCCGAACTGGCGATCGTCGCCGGCATCGCGAAGGCGACGCTCCCGCCCAATCCCAAGGTGCCGTGGGACGCATGGGTCGGCGACTATGCCAAGGTCCGCGACGCGATCGAGGAAACCTATCCCGAGCAATTCCACGACTTCAACCAGCGCGTGTTCACGCCCGGCGGCTTCTATCGCGGCAATTCGGCGCGCGAACGGGTCTGGAAGACGAAGAGCGGCAAGGCCGATTTCACCGTGCCCAAGAAGCTCAATTCCTGGGGCGTGGAGGACAAGGCGGGTCGATGGCGGCTGATGACGCTGCGGTCCAACGACCAGTTCAACACCACCATCTACGGCTATTCCGACCGGCTGCGCGGGATCGAAGGCACGCGCGAGGTGCTGCTGATGAACCCGGAGGACATTGCGGCGGCGGGGCTGTCCGAAGGGCAGATCGTCGGCCTCGCGAGCGACGCGGACGATGGCGTCGATCGGCAGGTCGGCGGGTTGAAGGTCACCAGCTTCCTGCTGCCGCGCGGATGCCTCGGCGCCTATTATCCCGAGATGAATCCGCTGGTGCCGCTGTCCTGGCACGACGCGGAATCGAAGACGCCAGCGGGCAAGAGCGTACCGGTGCGGATCATCGCCTAAGGCCGGTTGACGGCCTGCCCGGAACCTCCGCGCAGGCCGCCGATCCGTCAGGCGGGCTCGGCCTCGTCATCGACGCCGAGCGCGTCTTCCTCATCGCCGTCGAGTTGTTCCTCAATGGCCTCGACGATCAGGTCGAGCTGTTCGTAGCTCGCGACGAACTCGGTCTTCTCGCCGTCCTCGTCTTCCATCGAAATCAGATACTCTTCGCCCGAGCGTGTGATCGTGAATCCGGCCAAGGTCTTGGACATTGCGCTCTCCATTGTTGAACGGGGCGAACGCGCGGCATCCGATATCGCTCCTCGGCCACCTTATCCGCAACGGGCGTCGACCACCTTGCCATCCGGGGCGATGGTGAGCGTGACGCGATCCGGCCGGAAATCCTGCGTGACCATGTCGCCTGGCGCGATTCGCCGGATCGTGCTCGCGCCGGTGCGCCGCCGCACCTGCGCGTCATCGGGCGCGATATGGCCGACGAGGCTCGCCGCCGCCTCCGAGCGACACTGGCGCGGCGCGGGGGAATCGCCATGCGCGACCGGTGCGCATGCCGCGAGCAGCGCGGGGGCGATCACGAACGTGGGAAGCGTTCTTTTCATCCGCGCGAAACTCCCGGCCGAGTGGTCTGACGCATCCATTCCTCGATGCCGAGGCGCTGCGGCAGCGCGCGCAGCACGATGTCGAGATCGCGGCCCTCGCCTTCGCGGCAGCCGCCACGATGCGTCGCGACGGTCTGTTGACCCGCCGGCCCGGTCCAGGTGATCGTATATGTCGGCATGTCGCTGATCGTGACGGCGCAGGGCACGGCCGCCGTGCTGCCGTCAGCGGGCCGAAACGGCGCGAGATCGGCCGCCAGCGCACGATAGACGTGCGGCGTGACGCGGCGCTCGCGCGTGCCGAGCACGGCGGTATGGCGCGTGCCCGTGAACGCGACCGCACCATCGGCCGCGACCTTCACGTCATAGACCGGGCAGAAGCCGAAGCACGGCCCCACCGAGATCGCGATCGTTGGCGCGCCAGCGGCGGGCGCGGGAGTCACTTCCGGCGAAACGGTCGCACAGGCCCCGAGCGCCGGCAGCGCGGCACAGGCCAGGGCGGCCTTCATGACGGCCTTCACTTCGCCGCCCCCCTCAGCCCGGCCGGAAGCATATAGGCGGGGCAGTAGCGATAGGTCGTGCCCGGCCCGCGCGTCTGCATCGTGAACGTCAGCGCGTCCGGCACGGTGACGGTCTGCCGCTGGCTGACGCGCGGCGCCGGACCGGCACCGGCATCGATGCACGACTGGCTGACCGAATACCGATCGCCCTTGCGCGCGAGCACCCGCGCGCGGCACGCGCGCGAATGCGCATCGCTGATACCCCGGCCGTCATATTGCCGGATCGCCGCATTGGGCGCGGATTCGCAAGCCACGCCCTTCTGAACGTAGATGCCCGGCTTGAGCCGGTACACCCCGCCCGGCGGTGGCGAGCGATCGACGCTCGCCACAGCGGGCGCGCCGCCCGCGACCACGGCGAGCGCCAGACTCGAAAACACCCCGATTCGTAACAGCATGTCATATCTCCCGTCAGGTTCGGACCGGCTGTATCGGGCCGAATCTGAACATAGACGGAGCCGACCGCCCGATCCCTTGCGACCGCTGCGTCAGCCGCCGATGCCGAGCGTATCGAGCCGCTTGCGCAACGTGTTGCGGTTGATCCCGAGCGCCCGCGCCGCGCGAAGCTGGTTGTTGCCGTGGCGCTCCAGCAGCGCCTCGATCAGCGGGCGTTCGACCTCGCCGATGATCCGGTCGTACAGCGATCCGTCGTCGAGCGCGGTCGGCTCCTCGATCGCGAGCCGCTCGAGCCGCGCGCGGATCGCCGCCGCGATGCCGGGATCGACCTCGGTCGGCGGGTTCGCGGAATAGGAACCACCGAGCAGCACGCGCACCTCACCCGCGCCAATGGTGTCATCGCGGCTGAGCACCGCCATGCGGCGCATCATATTTTCGAGCTCACGGACGTTGCCGGGCCAGTCATGACTTTCCAGCACCGCGATCGCCTGCGGATCGAGCTGCTTGCGCGGCAACCCGCTCTCGGCGGCGCGATCGAGGAAATGCCGCGCGAGCAGCGCGATGTCCTGCCGCCGCGCGCGCAAGGCGGGCAACGTCACCGGCACGACGTTGAGCCGGTAGAACAGATCCTCGCGGAACTGGCCGGTCGCGACCAGAACCGCGAGATCGCGGTTGGTCGCGGCGACGATGCGGACATCGGCCTTGATCGTCCGCGCGCCGCCGACGGTGGTGAACTCACCCGATTGCAGTACGCGCAGCAGCCGGGTCTGCGCCTCCATCGGCATGTCGCCGATCTCGTCGAGGAACAGCGTGCCGCCCGCCGCCTGCTCGAACCGTCCGGCCGAGCGCGCTTGCGCGCCGGTGAAGGCACCGCGTTCATGCCCGAACAGCTCCGCCTCGATCAACTCGCGGGGGATCGCCGCCATGTTGATCGCGATGAACGGCGCCCTGCGGCGCGGCCCGAGATCATGGATCGCGCGCGCGACCAGTTCCTTGCCGGTGCCCGATTCGCCCGAGATCAGCACGGTGAGATCGTTCGAGACGACGCGGGCGATCACCCGGTACACGTCCTGCATCGCCGGCGAGCGGCCGATCAGCGGCAGCGCGCGGTCCTCCTCGCCGATCGGTTCGGCCACGCCGCCCGAGCCGCGCGCGAGCGCGCTTTGCACGGCCGCGGCGAGCGTATCGAGATCGAACGGCTTGGGGAGGTAATCGAACGCGCCGACCTCGGTCGAGCGCACGGCGGTGGTGAGCGTGTTCTGCGCCGACAGCACGACCACCGGCAGGCCCGGATGTTCGGCGACGAGCCGCTCGACCATGTCGAGACCGTTGCCGTCGGGCAGCACGACATCGGTGATGAGCACATCGGGCAGCCCGGCCGCCAGCCGCATCTCCGCCTCCGCAAGCGTCGCGGCCGTGGTGAGGCGGTGGCCGTCGCGTTGCAGCGCCTGCACGATCACGGTGCGGATCGCGCCGTCATCATCGACGACGAGGATGTTGCCGGCTCTGGTCACGCGGAACCTCTGGGAAGCAGGATACGAAACACGGTGCTGAGCGGGGAGCCTTCGCGCGCATATTGGACGATACCGCCCATATCGCGCACCAGCTTGTCGACCAGCGACAGGCCAAGCCCCTGCCCTTCGGGCTTGCCCGAGACGAAGGGATCGAACAAATGGTCGGCGATCTCCTCCGGCGCGCCGGGGCCGTTGTCGATCACGCACACCTCGATCGGCAGCGGCTGGCGCGGACGGCCCGGCGACGGGCTGACCGCCATGCCGTGCCGATAGGCGGTCGAGAGCAGGATACGCGGGTTGGCCACCGTGGTGAGCGCCTCGCAGCCGTTCTTGAGCAGATTGAGCACCACCTGGAGCAGCGCGTCGGGATCGACCAGCACCGGCGGCAACGACGGATCGAACCGCTCCTCGATCGTCACCGTGCGCCCGAACCCGGCGAGGGCGACGCGGCGGGCATGATCGAGCAGCGGGTAGATGTTCGATGGCTGGATGTTGAGCGGGCGGGTGTCGGTGAAATCCTGCATCCGGTCGATCAGCGCGGCGATGCGATCGACCTCGGTGGTGATGAGCGTGGTGAGCGTGGTGTCGGTCTTCGGCCCGGCCAGCAGTTGCGCGGCGCCACGGATGCCCGACAGCGGATTCTTGATCTCATGCGCGAGCATCGCCGCCGCGCCGATCGCGGCGCGGGCCGCCGACGCGCGATCGACCGAATGGCCCATCCGGCGCGAGGCGGCGGCGTGGTGCAGCGTCACCGTGCGCCAGCCGGGCCGGTCGGTTACGCGCGCCTCGATATAATCGACCCGCACGCGCCCGCCGCCGCGCCGGACCTCGATCTCGGTGTCGAACGCCGCGAACTGCCGCTCGTCGCGGCCGCTCGGCGCGCGCGGCGCGACGATCACCGCGTCGAGCGTCTGCCCGCGCATCGCCCGTTCGGAGAGGTTTAGCAGCGTCTCGCACTCGGCGTTGGCGTAGGTGATGCGCGCATCGGGATCGAGCACCATCACCGCCACCGGCAGCGTCGCGAACAGCTCGGCGAAGCCCGGCCCGGAGGTGTCGGTCACGCCGCCGCGCGGCTCCGGTACGGCGCGTAGAACTCCGCGAGCATCGCCTTGACCTGCTTTGCGTCGGCGATCTGGTTGGTCTTGTTGCGGAACTCGGCCGAACCGTGCAGCCCGCGCGTGTACCAACCGATATGCTTGCGCATCATGTTGACGCCGGTTTCGTTACCGTAGTGTTCGAGCATCGCCTCGTAATGCTCTGCGATCAGGCAATATTGTTCGTCGAGCGTAGGATCGGGAACGCGCCGCCCGGAACGGAACCACTCCATCACCTGCCCGAGCAGCCACGGCCGTCCGTAAGATCCGCGCCCGATCATCACGCCGTCCGCGCCCGATTGTTCCAGCGCCGCCTCGGCGTCCTCGATCGAACAGATGTCGCCGTTGGCGATCACCGGCACGCTGACCGCATCCTTGACGCGGCGGATGAAGCCCCAGTCGGCGCTGCCCTTGTACATCTGGTTGCGGGTGCGGCCGTGAACGGTGATCATCTTCACGCCGAGATCCTCGGCGATGCGCGCGAGTTCGGGCGCATTGAGGCTCGAATGGTCCCAGCCCATCCGCATCTTGAGCGTGACCGGCACCTTCACCGCATCGACCACGCCTTTGACGATCGCGGCGGCGAGCGTGAGATCCCGCATCAGCGCCGATCCGGCATCGCCGTTCGTCACCTTGCGCACCGGGCAGCCCATGTTGATGTCGATGATCGCCGCGCCGCGATCCTCCGAGAGCTTGGCCGCCTCGCCCATCTCATACGGCGTACAGCCGACGAGTTGCATCGACACCGGATCTTCGATCGGATGCCACGCCGCTTTCTGAAGCGACTGGCGTGTCTCCCGGATCGCCGCCTGACTCGCCACCATCTCGGTGACGTTAAGCCCCGAGCCGTAACGGCGTACGATCGTGCGGAACGGCATGTCCGAAACGCCGGTCATCGGCGCCAGGATCACCGGCTGGTCGATCGTCACGGGTCCGATCTGGATGGGAGCGAGGGTGCGCGGGGTCACTAAACGTCTGCCTGAAAAACAGGCAGCCTATAGGCGAGCGCGTCGTGTGCGGCAAGGCTGGCGGGCGGGTGCGGCATGGGCTAGGCGCTGAGGCCATGTCGTCCACTCGTACCGTCGCGATCATCGTTGCCGCCGGCCAGGGCCTGCGCAGCGGCAGCGCGCTCCCCAAACAGTTCGCTCCGCTCGCCGGCAAGCCGATGCTGGTGCACAGCTACGCCGCGCTCGCCGCGCATCCCGGCATCGACGCGGTGCTGGTGGTGATCGGCGCGGGACAGGAAACGATGCTTGCCGAGACGCTCGGCGACGCGCGCTTCATCATTGGCGGCGCGACGCGGCGCGAATCGGTTCGAAATGGTCTCGAAGCTTTCGCGGACGAAGCGCCCGATCGCGTGCTGATCCACGACGCCGCCCGCCCCTTCCTGCCGGCGACGGTGATCGACCGGCTGATCGCAGCGCTCGATGCCGAGGCAGGCGCTCTTCCCGCCCTGCCGGTCACGGATACGCTGGTGCGCGAGGACGGCACGCCGGTTTCGCGCGACCGCCTCCACCGTGTGCAAACCCCGCAGGCGTTCCGCTTCGCCGAGGTGCTCGCCGCGCACCGCGCCTGGCCCGCGGGGGAGGACGCGACCGACGACGCGCAGATGGTCGCCCGCTCCGGCCACATTGTCTCCATCGTCCAAGGCGATTCGATGCTCGAAAAGATCACCCACCCGGCCGATTTCGCCGCCGCCGAGGCCCGCCATGCGGCGACGCTCCGCGTGCGGACCGCCCTGGGCTATGACGTCCACCGACTCGTCGAAGGCGAGGAATTGTGGCTCGGCGGGCTGCTCATCCCGCACGACAAGGGGCTGTCCGGGCATAGCGACGCCGATGTCGCGCTCCACGCGATTACCGACGCGTTGCTCGGCACGATCGCCGACGGCGACATCGGCATGCATTTCCCGCCGAGCGATCCGCAGTGGCGCGGCGCCAACTCCGCACAATTCCTCCAGCACGCCGCCGCGCTGATCGCAGCCCAAGGCGGGATCATCGACTTCATCGATCTCACGGTCATCTGCGAAGCCCCCAAGATCGGCCCGCACCGCGCCGGCATGCGCGCGCGCATCGCCGAGCTGTTGCGGCTCGAACCGGGCCAAATCAGCGTCAAGGCGACCACCACCGAACGACTCGGCTTCACCGGGCGGGGCGAAGGCATCGCCGCGCAAGCGGTGGCAACGATCAGGATCGGCACGCGATGAAAACTCTCAGAACGCTGGCTGTCGCCCTGGCGGCGTGCGCGCTCACCGGCCAGGCGGCGGCGCAGCCGCTCCAGGCGCGCGCGTGCCTGACCGCGCCCGAGGCCGAGTCGCTGCTCATCACCGTCATCCCCGATGCGCTCGAAGAGGTCAGCCATACCTGCGCGGCCCAGCTTCCCGCCGGGGCGCTGTTGCGCAGCCCCGGCCGGGCGTTCGGTGACAGCTATCGCACCCTGGCCGACGCCAACTGGCCGAACACGCGCCGCGCGCTCGCGAAGATCCTCCCGTCCGATGCGGCGCCGATGCTCGACAACGATCTCGCCCGCCTGATGCTGGTGTCGCTCGCCGGCCCGATCGTGGCGCAACAGGTCACGCCCGCCGATTGCGGGCCGGCCAACCGCTTCCTCACGATGATCGCGCCGCTGCCACCCAAGAACGCCGTCGCCGCGATCGTGGCCGCGATGCAGATCGCCGCGACCGACCGCAAGAACGGCACCAAGCCCGCCGCCATCCCCGTTTGTCCGTTTGGAGCGCAGTGACGATGCTCACTCTCCTGCCCGAAGAGCTTGTCGCCGCCGCGCAAAAGGTGGTGGATGCCAATCTCGCCGCCGGCCGTACCGTCTGCGTCGCCGAAAGTTGCACTGGCGGGCTGGTCGCCGCCGCGATCACCGAAATCCCGGGGTCGTCGGAAATGTTCGAACGCGGCTACGTCACCTATTCGAACGATGCCAAGGTCGATACACTCAACGTCAGCCCCGACGTGATCGACACGTTCGGCGCGGTCTCGATCGCGACGGCGTGGAGCATGGCGCAGGGCGCGCTCGAAGCCAGCGGCGCGGATGTAGCGGTAGCGATCACGGGCGTTGCCGGCCCGGGCGGCGGCACCGAGAAGAAGCCGGTTGGCACGGTCGTGTTCGCGCGCGCGGAACGTGGCGCCGATCCGAGCCATGTCGTCGCGGATCGCAAGGATTTCGGCGAGATCGGACGCGGCGGCATCCGGCTTCAGGCGGCGTTATGCGCGCTCGACTTGTTGATGCCGTCCGTGGGCGAACCCGAAGGCGAACCATAAAGCGCCGCCGCGCGCTCCTCGAACGCGCCGATCATCTTGCGCAGCGCGACGCCGAACACCTGACCGGCGAGCATTTCGAAAACGCGGTTCTTGAACGCGAAGTCGACCGTGAAATCGACCGCGCAGCCGGTGCCGTCGGGCCGGAACACCCAGTCGTTGCGCAGATATTTGAGCGGGCCGTCGAGGTAATCGACGTGGACCCGCTCGGGCCGCTGCTTGTCGACCTTGGACGTGAAGGTCTCGCGCAGCCCCTTGAAGCCGACGATCATGTCTGCGACCATCTGGGCCTCGCTATCCGAGCGGATGCGGATCGCCGAGACCCACGGCAGGAACTCGGGGTAACGCGCGACATCGGCGACCAGATCGAACATCTGCTCGGGCGTGTAGGGCAAGCGGCGGGTTTCGTGGTGCTTAGGCACGGGTCATCGCTTCGCCGAATCCCGTCACCCCAGCGCAAGCTGGGGTCTCCCGGTGATGGTGCGCGCCTTTGCCGCAAAAGACCCCAGCTTGCGCTGGGGTGACGTATAGGGCGGACAGGCTCACACCCGCACCGTCGCCAGCTTCGCCTCCCGCGCGGCGCGCAGCCGGGCGAAATCGTCCCCCGCATGGTAGCTCGACCGGGTCAGGGGCGAGGATGCCACCAGCAGGAAGCCCTTCGCGCGCGCGATCGCGGCATACGCGTCGAACGCCTTGGGCGTGACGAAATCCTGCACCTTGGCGTGGCGCGGCGTGGGCTGGAGATATTGGCCCATCGTGAGGAAATCGATGTCGGCGGAGCGCATGTCGTCCATCACCTGATGCACCTCGAGCCGCTCCTCGCCCAGCCCGAGCATCACGCCCGACTTGGTGAAGATCGACGGATCGTGCCGTTTGACGCTCTCCAGCAGCCGCAGTGACGCATAGTAGCGCGCGCCCGGCCGGATCGTCGGATAGAGCCGGGGCACGGTCTCGAGATTGTGGTTGTACACGTCGGGCCGCGCGGCAACGATCGACTCGATCGCCGCCTGCGCCTTGTTGCGGAAATCCGGCGTGAGGATCTCGATCGTCGTGCTGGGCGTCGTGCGGCGCAGCGCCTCGATCACCTTGACGAACTGCGACGCGCCACCATCGGGCAGATCGTCACGATCGACCGATGTGATGACGATATGCTCGAGCCCGAGCTCGGCGGCGGCATCGGCGGTGTGCTGCGGCTCGAGCGCATCCACGGCGCGCGGCATGCCGGTCTTGACGTTGCAGAACGCGCAGGCGCGGGTGCAGGTGTCGCCCAGGATCATCACCGTCGCGTGCTTCTTGGTCCAGCACTCGCCGATATTCGGGCAGGCCGCTTCCTCGCACACCGTCGCGAGATTGAGGCGGCGCATCAGCCCCTTGGTCTCGTTGAAGGCCGCGCCCATCGGCGCTTTCACGCGAATCCAGTCGGGCTTGCGCTGGCGGCCCTCGGGTTGGGCGGCCGGGTGAGCGATCGGGGTGATTTCGTTCATCGCCCGCAAATAGCCATCCGCGCCGCTCACCACAACTGCCACGCCGATCATCACGGTTGCGCTTGTCGTATGCGGCGCTTTGCCTCTAGGAACCGCGTCATAGCGAAACGACGGAGAGCGACATGAGCGGATTCGAAAACCTCATCGAAGGCTATCGGCGCTTCCGCGTGGTCGATTGGACCCGTCAGCGCGACCGCTGGGCCGAATTGCGCGAAGGTCAGGCGCCGCGCGTGATGGTGATCGCCTGCTCCGACAGCCGCGTCGACCCGGCGCAGGTGTTCGACACGTCGCCGGGCGAGATCTTCGTGGTGCGCAACGTCGCCAATCTGGTGCCGCCGTTCGAACGCGACGGATCGCGCCACGGCGTCTCCGCCGCGCTCGAATTCGCGGTCACGCAGCTCAATGTCACCGATATCGTCGTGATGGGGCATGGCTCGTGCGGCGGCGTCAAAGCCTGCCTCACGCACGCCTTCGACGGCGCGGAACCCGGCGAAGGCGGCTTCATCGCCCATTGGGTCGATATGCTCGATACCGCGCGGGACCGGGTCGTCGCCGAACACGGCACCGGCGACGAGGCGATCCGCGCGCTCGAACTGGAGACGGTGCGGGTCAGCCTCGCCAACCTGCGCACCTTCCCGTTCATCCCGGAACGCGAGGCGGCTGGCACGTTGACGCTGCGCGGCGCCTATTTCGCGATCGCGGACGGCGTGCTGCATGTGATGGATGACGACGGGGCGTTCGCGCCCGCCTGAACTGCGTCAGGCGGGGTCGCCCGCCGGCGGCACGGTGATGTGCCGCGGCTTGCCGACGTCCTGCGCGATGGCGGGCGCGAGCGCCCCGCGATGCACCCGAACGCCGGCGACGCCGCTCTCGGCGACCGGCGCCACTGCCGGCGCGGCTGCCGCTGCGGGTGCCGCGTCTTCGGGTGTGCTGCGATGGATCGTCACGGAGCCGACCACCTGAATGCCGCCGTTGGCCGCGCTCGCGGGCGGCACGCTTGCTTCATCGGCGGCCGCGAGGATCGGGCTGGTGCGTGCCGGTAAGGTTTCGCTTCCCGAATAGGTCTGGCGGAAGGCGAGCGCATTCTCCATCGCGCCGCGCCAGCGATAGAAGATATGCGCGCCGACCGCGGCGACCTGCCTCATGCTGGTCGCCCACCAGGGCGAGACGTAATTGGCGTGGTAGAAGGTCGCCGAGCCGACCGGCGCATACACCAGCCCCGCCAAGGCCCCCGTCGCGACCGCGCGCGCCCGCGCCCAGGCGCTGGGCTCGATCGGATGGTTCATTGATCCGTCGCAGGTGAAACTGAACTGGCAGCCACTCGATCGCGCAGATCCCTGATAGACGACCCCGCAGATGCTGTCGGGAAAGGCCGGATCGCGCACGCGGTTGAGCACGACCTGCGCGACCGCGCGCTCGCCCTCATCCGATTCGGAGCGCGCCTCGTAATAAATGGCCGCGGTCAGGCAATCGATCGCGCGCGCGGCGTCATCGGGCGTGCGCGCGCGACCGAGGAAGGCGGGCGCGGCGTCGAAATCGGCCGCGTCCGCCGCCGCGGCTTCCCGCAGCGCGGTGCGTGCGAGGTCCCTCGGCACGTTCAGATCGAGTCGCTTGAGCAGATCGGGCGCGCGGACGATCGGCGGGATGTCCATCACCACCTGCATCGGCGGCGTGCGCGTGCAGGACGTCATCAACACCAGCGTCGGCAGCACGAGCAGCAAGAATCTGAGCATGACGGTCCGACGCGGTGGCAACTCGCGCTCGGATAGCCGGCAAGCCTTAGCTTTGGATTAAGGACGCCGCCGCACCGCGCCGGCCCCTGCGCGATGCGGTGCGGCGGACCGGCCTATTTTGCGGCGGGGCCGTCCACCGTCCTGATGTGCAATTCCTTCAATTGCTTGGGGCTGGCGAAGTTCGGCGCGCCCATCATCAGGTCTTCGGCCTTCTGCGTCATCGGGAAGGTGATGACCTCGCGGATGTTGGGCTCATCGGCGAGCAGCATCACGATGCGATCAACGCCCGGCGCTGAGCCGCCGTGCGGCGGCGCGCCGCACTTGAACGCGTTGATCATACCCGCGAAGTTCGTGTCGACCTCGGCCTGCGTATAGCCGGCGATCTCGAACGCCTTGTACATGATCTCGGGCTTATGGTTCCGGATCGCGCCCGACGACAGCTCCACACCGTTACAGACGATGTCGTACTGATAGGCGAGGATATCGAGCGGGTCTTTGGTCTCCAGCGCTTCCATCTCGCCCTGCGGCATCGAGAAGGGATTGTGGCTGAAGTCGATCTTCTTGGCGTCTTCGTCATATTCGAACATCGGGAAATCGACGATCCAGCAGAATTCGAAACGCTTGTCGTCGATCAGCCCGAGCTGCTCGGCGACGCGGGTGCGCGCCAGACCGGCGAGCTTGGCGGCCTGCGCTTCCTTGCCGGCCGCGAAGAACAGTCCGTCGTCCGGTCCCAGGCCGAGCGCGTCGGCCATCGCGGTCATCTTCGCCTCGCCGTGGTTCTTGGCGATCGGACCGCCCCATTCGCCGCCCTTGCGGGTCGCGTAGCCGAGGCCGGCGAAGCCTTCGCCCTGCGCCCAGCTATTCATGTCGTCGAAGAACTTGCGGCTCTTGTCGGCTGTACCCGGCGCCGGGATCGCGCGCACCACGTCGCCGCCCTCGACGATCGACGCGAACCGGCCGAAGCCCGAGCCGATGAACTGCTCGGACACGTCCGAGATCAGGATCGGGTTGCGCAGATCGGGCTTGTCGTTGCCGTACTTCAGCATCGATTCGCGGTACGGGATCCGCTTGAACGGCAGCGGCGACACGGTGCGGCCCTTGCCCTGCCAGTCGGCGAACTGTTCGAACACGCCGTGCAGCACCGGCTCGATCGCGGCGAACACGTCTTCCTGCGTGACGAAGCTCATCTCGAAATCGAGCTGGTAGAATTCGCCTGGGCTACGATCGGCGCGCGCATCCTCGTCGCGGAAGCACGGTGCGATCTGGAAATAGCGATCGAACCCCGCCACCATCAGCAACTGCTTGAACATCTGCGGCGCCTGCGGCAGCGCGTAGAACTTGCCGGGATGCACGCGGCTCGGCACCAGATAGTCGCGCGCGCCCTCGGGGCTGCTCGCGGTCAGGATCGGCGTCTGGAACTCGGTGAAGCCCTGCCCGATCATCCGCTGGCGCAGCGAGGAGATCACCTGCGAGCGCAGCAGGATGTTGGCGTGGAGCCGCTCGCGGCGCAGATCGAGGAAGCGATAGCGCAGGCGGATATCCTCAGGATATTCATTCTCGCTCGCCACCGGCATCGGCAGGTCGTGCGCGGCCGATTGCACCACTGCGGAGGTGGCGCGCACCTCGATCGCGCCGGTCGGCAGGTTCGGGTTCACCGCCTCGCCGGCGCGCGCGACCACCGTGCCGGTGATCGTCACCACGCTCTCGCTGCGCAGCCCCTCGATCACGTCGAACACCGGGCCGCTCACGTCGGTCACGATCTGGGTGATGCCGTAATGGTCGCGCAGATCGACGAAGACGAGATCACCGTGGTCGCGCTTCTTGTGGACCCAGCCCGACAGGCGGACTTCCTGGCCGACCTGTTCGGCGTGGAGTTCGGCGCAAGTGTGCGTGCGATAGGCGTGCATGGTTCTCGTCTTTCAATCATCACCCGCCCCGATCGTCACCCCAGCGCACGCTGGGGTCTGCCGGGGAAAGGGCATGCGTTATCACCGCGAGACCCCAGCGTGCGCTGGGGTGACGGTATTGGATGATCCGCGCACCTCCCTTTCCGAACCGCCTTTGTCAAGGCGCGCATCCCTCGCTAAAGGGTGAAGATGCATATCCATCCGCTCATTACCGACAGCGCCACGCTCGCCAATCTCTGCACGCGGCTCGCCGAAGCCGATTTCGTCTGCGTCGATACCGAGTTCATGCGCGAGAACACCTTCTGGCCCGAACTCTGCCTGATCCAGATCGCCGACGAGAACGAGGCGGCGGCGATCGATCCGATGGCGCCCGGCCTCGACATGACCCCGCTCCTCGATCTGCTGGTCAACAACGAGGACGTGCTCAAGGTCTTCCACGCCGGCGGTCAGGATCTGGAGATCGTCTATAATCTCACCGGCAAGACGCCCCACCCGCTGTTCGACACGCAGGTCGCGGCGATGGCGCTCGGCCAGGGCGAGCAGATCGGCTATTCGAACCTCGTCGATGCCTATCTCGGCATCAGCGTCGACAAGGGCGCGCGCTTTACCGACTGGAGCCGCCGCCCACTCGACGCACGCCAGATCGAATATGCGATCGGCGACGTGACCCATCTCGCCAAGATCTTCCCGAAGATGCTCGCCCGGCTGCGCAAGACCGGGCGCGGCGCGTGGCTCGATCAGGAAATGGAGCGGATCGGCGATCCCGCCAATTACGCCAACGATCCCGAAGAGGCGTGGCGCCGCATCCGCGTGCCGAGCCGCAAGGCTGATATCCTAGGCCGGCTAAAGGCGCTGGCGCGCTGGCGCGAACTGGAGGCGCAGGGCAAGAACCTGCCGCGCGGCCGGATCGTCAAGGACGAGACGCTCGCCGACATCGCCGGCCACCCGCCGCGCAAACAGGCCGATCTCGCCAAGGTGCGCGGCCTTTCGCCGACCTGGGCGACCAACGACATCGGCGGGCGGATGATGGCGGCGTTGGAAAACGCCCAACCGATGTCCCCCGAGGAGATGCCCGCGCGGGACGACCGCAAGCCCGGACTCGGCAAGGACGGCGCGCTGGTGGCCGATCTGCTCAAGCTGCTGCTCAAGATCCGCTCGCGCGATATCGACGTGGCGGCGCGGCTGCTCGCGCGCGGCGATGATCTCGATGCGCTCGCGGCGGGTCAGCGCGAGGGGCTGCCGATCCTCGAAGGATGGCGCTTCGAACAGTTCGGGCGCGACGCGCTCGATCTGGTCGAGGGGCGGCTGGCGTTCGCGGTGGTCGGCGGCAAGCTGAAGATGACGCGCGCCGAAGCGGCGGAGTGAGCGAAGGGCGGCGACGTTCGCCCCGGTCGCACGAACGTCGTCTCGCCAAAAAAGAGCAACGCTGAGCGCATCGCTCGCCTGCCCATACCCGTTCGTGCTGAGCGTGTCGAAGCACGTGCCCCAAACGCGGCATTGCCTTGCACGTGCTTCGACACGCTCAGCACGAGCGGCGAAAAAAGCGGCCCCGGCCTACGCCGGAGCCGCCGTCGTTGTTTACGCGGCCACCGGCGGCGACGCGATCCAGGTGATCCACAGCTTGGCGATGTCCGCGTTCGGCGAGGTCGTCACCTTGGCGAGCGTGGCGCGCGCGCCTTCCTTGTCGCCACCGAGCGCCTGCGCGATGCCGAGGTGGAGGTTGAGCCGGTCGTTATCGGCAACCCCCTTGGTCGCGGCGAGCTTGTACAGTTCGGCGGCCTTCGCGTAGTTGCGCTCGCCGAGGTACGCGTCACCCGCCTGAGAGGCGAGATCGCCCTTCGGCGCGGCGGCCGCAGCCTTTTCCTGCGCGGCGAGCGGCTTGTCCGACGCGATCGATTCGCTGGCCTGCTTGGCCATGTCGGTCGCGGTGGCGTTGCCGGCCGGGATCACCTTGGTGTCGAAACCTTCTTTGATGACCGCCTTGGCTTCGGTCGGCAGGCCGGTCTTGTTCGCGGCATCGGCGTAATCGATATATTCCTTCGCGCCGGCGAGCGAGTTGGTGACGCGCATCAGGCGGTACAGATCGATCCGATTGCGATCGGTCAGCTTCGCAGCACCCGGGCCAGAGAACCCGAAGGTATAGATGGCGGTGCGCCAATTCTCCTTGGTGCCGTAATTCGACAGCCACGCCTGGGTCCAGGTGTTGGTCTGCTCGGGCAGGTTCGCCTTGATCGCGTGCGACACGGCGTATTTGTACCAGGCTTCGGGCGCCTTGCGGCCAGCGGCCTGCTCGGCCTTCACCGCGGTATCGAGCTCGGCGACGCCGCCCGCCACGTCACCCGCTTCGACCTTCGCGCGCGCGAGGTTGAGCGGCAGATCGGCGTTCTGGTAGCCGAGATCACGGGCGCTCGCCATGAACTGGGCCGCCTTGGCATAGTCCTTCTGGTTGTAGGCGATGTTGCCGCGGATATAGGTGTACTGCGCCTTCTCGGCCTTGGGCGTGATCGGGTTGGCGATCAGCGTCTCGAGCGGCTGCGCCAGCACGACGTCGTTGCGCTGCGCCTCGGGCAGAGCGTTCATCTCGCCGCTCGCCACCTGGAGGCGGAACTTGGCGATGATGTAGCTGTCGGTCGCGTTCTTCGCGAGGCCGTCCGCCTCGGTCAGCTTCGTCTTCGCGGTCGCATAGTCGGGCGGGGTCGCGGCGAGCGCGGTCTGGATCGCGCTGAGCGCGGGACGCGCCTCGTTCGACAGGTTCTTGGGGTTGAAGCCTTCGGCGGGCGCCGCCTCGGCCGCCTTTTCCTTCTTCGCGTTCGCCGGCAGCGCGATCACGGTGCCACCCAGGCCGAGCATCAGCGCCCCGGCAATCGCAATCCTCGAAACACCCTGCATCTTGAAAGTCTCCCAAAGTCGGCGCTGGCCGAACACCGCGCCGCTCTACCGATCCGTCTCGCCGCGTTCAAGCGACGCCGCGTGCGCCGGCTTCTGGCCGGCGCGGGGTGAACAACGGTTGAACCCGCGCCCGGCTCCCTTTGACGCTTCGGCGCATGGCCGCTACCCGCGCCGAATGATCGCCCTGCTCTCGCCCGCCAAGACGCTCGATTACGAGCGGCCACTTCCCGCCGTCACGCCGACCACGCCGCGCTTCGCGGACGAGGCCGATACCCTCGCCGCTGCCGCATCGCGGCTGAGCCAGAAAAAGCTGAGCGAATTGATGCACATCTCGCCCAAGCTCGCCAAGCTCAACGCCGATCGGTTCGCGGGCTTCGCCGACGGCCCCGAGCGGCCGGCGCTGTTCGCGTTCGCGGGCGACGTCTATACGGGGTTCGAGGCGCCGACGCTCGACGAACCGGCGGTCGCATTCGCGCAGGACCATGTCCGCATCCTGTCGGGGCTGTACGGGCTGCTTCGCCCGCTCGACGCGATGCGGCCCTATCGGCTCGAAATGGGCACACGCTGGGCACCGCGCCGCAAGAGCCTGACCGACTGGTGGGGCGACCGGATCGCCGCTGTGCTGCGCGACGATATCGCCGAGGAGGGATCGGGCGTCGTCCTCAACCTCGCCAGCCAGGAATATTTCGCCGCGGTGGCCGGGCGATTGAAGGGCTTGCGCGTGATCGACGTCGATTTCCGCGAGCCCGGCCCCGACGGCCCGCGCTTCGTCAGCTTCAACGCCAAGCGCGCGCGCGGCATGATGGCGCGCTGGCTGTGCGAACACCGCATCACCGACGTCGAGGCGATGCAGGGATTCGACAGCGACGGCTATCGCTTCGATCCGCACGAAAGCGAGGCGGACCGCTGGCGGTTCACGCGCGCATGAGCAGCGCGGTCGTCATCGGCGCTTCGGGCGGAATCGGCGCGGCGTTCGTGCGGGCGCTGAAGGAAGAGGGCACGTTCGACACGGTCCACGCCTTCGCGCGCGGTTTCGCCGGATCGGGCCGTATCGATCTGGAGGACGAGGCGAGCATCGCCGCCGCCGCCGCGATCGTGGCCAAGGGCGCGGCGCCGACGCTGATCCTCGTCGCGACCGGCCTGCTGCACGCGGGCGAGCGCGGGCCCGAGAAGGCGATCGGCGAACTCGATCCGGCCTGGCTCGCGCGCAACTTCGCGGTCAACGCGATCGGGCCGGCGATCGTCGCCAAGCACTTCCTGCCGCTGATGCCGCGCGATGGCCGCTGCGTGTTCGGCGTACTGTCGGCGCGGGTCGGCAGCATCGCCGATAATCGCCTTGGCGGCTGGTATGGATATCGCGCGTCGAAGGCGGCGCTCAACATGCTGGTGCGCACGCTCGCGATCGAGGAAAAGCGCCGCAACGGCCGCTCGATCGTGGTGGCGCTGCATCCGGGCACGGTCGACACGGCACTGTCTCGACCGTTTCAGGGAAACGTCGCGCCTGGGCAATTGTTCGATGCCGACCGCGCCGCGTTGCAGCTCCTCGATGTGATCGACGGGCTCAAGGCGCCCGATTCGGGCAAGCTGTTCGCTTGGGACGGCGCCGAAGTCGCTCCGTGACAGAGATGTCATGCGCGCTTCATTGTGGCTTGTGAAAATTGGGTCCAGACCGGCCCCCGACGTATATCGCGTCCTGTCACGTTAGGAGAGCCATGATGAAGCCATTGATGCCGCTGTTCGCTGTTGCCGCGCTGATCGGCACGCAAGCCGCGCTGGCCGCGACGCCCGCCGCCAAGGCCACTCCCGCGCCCGCCGCCACGCCCGTGGCCAAGGCCAAGGTCACGAAGACCAAGGTGGCCGCCGGCCGCATGGTCACGACCAAGACCGCCACCGGCAAGACCATCACCTACAATTGCTCCAAGGCCGGCAACGCCAACAAGAAGGCCTGCAAATAAGCCAAGCCAGACCGCCTTCCCTGTGCACCCGCGCGAGCGGGGGTCCAGGCCCAAGCGCTGATCGACCGGACGGGCCTCGCGCGGGCGTGTGCGCGTGACATGGGTGGCGCGCTCGGCTAGAACCGCCGTCACCCAAACGAAACAAACCCGAAAGACCTGACGCTTTGACCGACGAGACGCTGCTCGCCGACCCTTCGGATATTTCCCCGATCTCGATCGTCGAGGAAATGAAGACCTCGTACCTCGATTACGCGATGAGCGTGATCGTATCGCGCGCCCTGCCCGACGTGCGCGACGGCCTGAAGCCGGTCCACCGCCGTATCCTCTATTCGGCGCAGGAAAGCGGCTTCCACTACAACCGCCCCTACCGCAAATCCGCCCGCATCGTCGGTGACGTGATCGGTAAATACCACCCGCACGGCGACAGCTCGATCTACGAAGCCTTGGCGCGCATGACCCAGGATTGGGCGATGCGGCTGCCGCTGATCGACGGCCAGGGCAATTTCGGCTCGATGGACCCCGATCCGCCCGCCGCGATGCGTTATACCGAAGCGCGCCTCGCCAAGGCGGCGAGCTTCCTCATGCAGGATCTCGACAAGGATACGGTCGATTTCGTGCCCAACTACGACGGCTCGGAGAGCGAGCCATCGGTGCTGCCCGCCCGCTTCCCCAACCTGCTCGTCAACGGCGCCGGCGGCATCGCGGTCGGCATGGCGACCAACATCCCGCCGCACAATCTCGGCGAGGTCATCACCGCCTGCCTCGCCTATATGGACGACGGCGCGATCAGCACCGAGCAACTGATGGAAATCGTGCCGGGGCCGGACTTCCCGACCGGCGCGATCATCCTCGGCCGCGCTGGCTGCCGCTCGGCCTATGAAAGCGGGCGCGGCTCGATCATCGTGCGCTCGCGCTACGTGATCGAGGAAGGGCGCGGGGACCGGCGCTCGATCGTGCTCACTGAAATCCCGTTCCAGCAGGGCAAGAACGCGCTGGTCGAGAAGATCGCCGAAGCCGCCAAGGACAAGCGGATCGAAGGCGTCAGCGACATTCGCGACGAATCGAACCGCGAAGGCGTGCGCATCGTCATCGACCTCAAGCGCGACGCCACCCCCGATGTCGTGCTCAACCAACTCTGGCGGCACACGCCCGCGCAAGGCTCTTTCCCGGCCAACATGCTCGCGATTCGCGGCGGTCGCCCCGAACTGCTCAACCTGCGCGACTTCATCCAGGCGTTCATCCAGTTCCGCGAGCAGGTCATCACCCGCCGCTCGAAGTTCGAACTGGCCAAGGCGCGGGACCGCGCGCACATCTTGCTCGGCCTCGTCATCGCCGTCACTAACCTCGACGAGGTGGTGCGGATCATCCGCGGCTCGGCCTCACCCGCCGATGCGCGCGCCGCGTTGCTCGCGCGTGAGTGGCCGATCGCCGAGATCGCGCCGTACCTCAAGCTGGTCGAGGCGTTCGACGTCGAAGCGACCGGCGACAGCTACCGCCTGTCCGAAATTCAGGTCCGCGCGATCCTCGATCTGCGCCTCCACCGCCTCACCGCGCTGGGCCGCGACGAGATCGGCGACGAACTGAAGGGCCTCGCCGATTCGATCGCCGAGCTTCTCGAAATTCTCGCCAACCGCGCGCGGCTTTACGAAGTGATGCGCGAGGAGCTGGTCGCGGTACGCGACGAGTTCGCCACGCCGCGCCGCACCGAGATCGCCGCCGCCGCCGACGGGATCGACGACGAAGATCTCATCGAGCGCGAGGACATGGTCGTCACCGTGACGATGCAGGGCTATATCAAGCGCACCACGCTCGACACCTTCCGCGCGCAGGCGCGCGGCGGCAAGGGCCGCGCCGGCATGGCGACCAAGGACGAGGATGTCGTCACCAATTTGTTCGTCACCTCGACGCACACGCCCGTCCTGTTCTTCTCGACCGCCGGCAAGGTCTATCGCCTCAAGGTGTGGAAGCTGCCCGAGGGCGGCGCCGCCACGCGCGGCCGGCCGATGATAAACCTGCTGCCGCTGGCCGAGGGCGAGACGATCTCGACCGTGCTGCCACTGCCCGAGAACGAGGACGAATGGGGCAAGCTCCACGTCATGTTCGCGACGGCGAAGGGCAACGTCCGCCGCAATTCGATGGACGCCTTCACCAACGTTCCGACCGCCGGCAAGATCGCGATGAAATTCGAAGGCGAGGATGAGGACGATCGGCTGATCGGCGTCGCGCTGCTCGATGAGAATGACGACGTGCTGCTCGCCACGCGCCAGGGCAAGGCGATCCGCTTCGCCGGCGACGAGGTGCGCGAATTCCAGAGTCGCAACTCGACCGGCGTGCGCGGCATGCGGCTCGGCGCGGGCGATCACGTGATCTCGCTCTCGATCCTCCACCGCGTCGGAGCGACGCCGGACGAGCGCGAGGACTACCTGCGCCATGCGCCGTGGAAGGGCGAAGACCCCGATCGCCAGCCGCGCCGGATGGAGGACGCGCGCTTTGCCGAACTGATGGAGCGCGAGCAGTTCATCCTCACCGTCTGCGCCAACGGTTACGGCAAGCTGTCGAGCGCCTATGACTATCGCCGCACCGGGCGCGGCGGTCAGGGCATCACCAACATCGACAATATCGGCCGCAACGGCCCGGTGGTGGCGAGCTTCCCCGCCTCGAAGGGGCATCAGTTGATGCTGGTGACCGATCAGGCCAAGCTGATCCGCATGTCGCTCGGCTCGCTGCGCGTGATCGGGCGCGGCTCGGCCGGCGTGCGGCTGTTCGATGTCGCCAACAACGAGCATGTCGTATCGGCGGCGCGGATCGAGGAGACCGAGGGCGAGGCCGAGGCGGACGTGCGCGATCCGCTCGCACCGCTCGAAACCGCGCCCGACGACGGCGCCAACACCGCCGACGATTCGGCTGCGGGGCCGGAGGACGGCGAATGAGCGAGCGTCCCACCACCGCCTACAAGGTGCTGACGGCTGAGCAGATGGCGACGCTCGAACACGGTAGCTTCGCCGGCGCGCCGATCGATCTGGCCGACGGCTATATCCACCTCTCCACCGCCGCGCAGTTGACCGAAACGGTCGACAAGCATTTCGCCGGGCAGAGCGATCTGCACGTCGCGGCGGTGGACCTCGACGCGCTCGGAGACGCGGTGAAGTGGGAGGAGTCGCGCGGCGGCCAGCTCTTCCCGCACCTCTACGGCGGCCCGCTGCTGCTCGAAACGGTGGTCGCTAACGGCCCGCTGACACGGAACGAAGACGGTGGCGTCGCGCTGCCGGTGGCGGGGTAATAGGTCAGCTCAGCCCATCGCCCCACCGCCTCAACGTCACTACAGCTCAAGCTGGAGCCTCTCGCCCCGTGGGCGTTCGCTCCGAGCCTCGCAGGGAGATGCCAGCTTGCGCTGGCATGACGACGCTCGACTTGCCAACGTAGCCCGCGCCTGTTATTTCTGAATTTACAGAAATGACGGGTGCGCGATGATCACCGACCATCCCGAAGCCAAGGCCTTCATCCTCCATTGGGGCGAGATGGGCACGCAATGGGGCGTGAGCCGCTCGGTCGCGCAGGTGCATGCGCTTCTCTACCTTTCCGACCGCCCGATCGACGCCGAGGCGATCGTCGACGCGCTCGGCCTCGCCCGCTCGAACGTCTCGACCGCGCTGAAGGAACTGCAAGGCTATGGCATCGTCCGGCGCGTCCATGTCGAAGGCGATCGCCGCGACCATTTCGTCGCCGAGACCGACCTGTGGGAGATGCTGATGCGGATCGTCCAGGAGCGCAAGAAGCGGGAGATCGACCCCACGATTGCGCTGCTCGGCGAACTGGCGGAGCGGCTGCGAGGCGACACGACCGCCCCCGCCCAGGTCCGCGAGCGGGTGGTGCGGATGCACGAGTTCATCGGCACGCTCGGCACCTGGTACGAGCAGGTGCGCGTGCTGCCCAAGCCGACGCTCGTCACGCTGATGAAGCTCGGCGGCAAGGTCGCGCGGTTCATCCCCAAGGGCAAGAGCGGCTAGGATCGACGCGATTCCGCGTGTCCTCATGCCACCTTATTTCAGATTTTACCGAAACACCAGGAAGAAAGGAAAGCCTCATGCAAGCCCCTTTTGCCCAGCTCCGAGCGGTGGTCCATTGGCGTGACCTGACCCCAATGCGCCGCCGCGACAGTCTGCTTGAATGCGCACATCCGCTGCCGTGGCTCGCGGCGAGTTGGACGGCCGCAGCGCTGGCGGCATGGCCAGTGGCGATCGTCTGCACCTTCATGTTTTTCCTTACGGCATTGCGGCTCAACCATGAGGCGATCCACGGCAATCTCGGCTTCCGCCCGCGAACGGATCGCCGCGTGTTGCATGCGCTGAGCGCCGTGATGCTTGGCTCCAACAGTGCGGTTGCGTTCAATCATGTGCGCCATCACCGCTACCTCGGTACGCCCGACGATCTCGAGGGCGCCTGCGGGCGGATGCGGCTGTGGGCGGTGATCCGGCACGGCCCCTGCTTCCCGATCGAAATGCACCGCGCTGCTTGGCGCGACGGCGACGCGGCGTTGCGCCGGAGGATGACGATCGACTTCGGGCTCAACGCCGCGGTGGTCGGCGCGGCCGTCGCGAGTTGGTCCCCGGTGCTGCTGTATCACGTCGCGGCGATGAGCGTCGCGCAATGCCTCACCGCCTTCTTCGCGGTGTGGGTGACGCACCACGATTGCGCGCCTGATGACGTCGCGCGCACGCAGCGCTCCGCGATCCTCAATTATATCAGCTACAACATGTTCCTGCATCGCGAGCATCACCTGTTCCCCGGCGTGCCAGTGCGTAGGCTCGGCATCCTCGCCGCACGGATCGCCGAAGCGGTGCCCGATATGGAGCGCCGTGCGGCACTGGTCGTCCCCGAGCCACGTTTTCGCGGCCGCGTGCGCGCTATGCCATCCTGATGCATGGCGCACCGGGCTTTGTCAGCCACGTCCGAACGCGCTATCGGCCCCGAATGACTCACGACATTCATATCATCGGCGGCGGTCTCGCCGGGTCCGAGGCGGCATGGCAGCTTGCCGAGGCCGGTTTCCGCGTCAAGCTTTCCGAAATGCGCGGCTCCGGCGAAGCGACGCCTGCGCACCATACCGATGGGCTTGCCGAACTGGTCTGCTCGAACAGCTTCCGCTCGGACGACGCCGAGAGCAACGCGGTCGGGCTGCTTCATGCCGAGATGCGCGGCTTGGGCTCGCTGATCCTGCGCGAAGCCGACGCGCACAAGGTGCCGGCCGGATCGGCGCTGGCGGTCGATCGCGACGGCTTTTCGGCGGGCGTGACGGCGGCGCTGGAAGCGCATCCCAACATCACGATCGTCCGCGAACGTGTCGACGCGCTGCCTGCGGACGGGCCAGCGATCATCGCCACCGGCCCGCTCACCGCGCCGGGCCTCGCCGCGAGCATCGCCGGCGCGACTGGCGCTGACGCGCTCGCCTTCTTCGATGCGATCGCGCCGATCGTCCATTTCGACAGCATCGACATGGAAACGGCCTGGTTCCAATCGCGCTGGAACAAGGGCGATGGGAAGGATTACATCAACTGCGCGCTGAACCGCGAACAGTATGAGGCTTTTCACGCCGGATTGATCGCGGGCGAAAAGACCGAGTTCAAGGACTGGGAGCGCGACACGCCCTATTTCGAAGGCTGCATGCCGATCGAGGTGATGGCCGAGCGCGGTATCGACACACTCCGCTTCGGGCCGATGAAGCCGGTCGGGCTCGACGACCCGCGCACCGGGCGGTGGCCGCATGCCGTGGTTCAGTTGCGGCAGGACAATGCGCAGGGCACGCTCTGGAACATCGTCGGGTTCCAGACCAAGCTCAAGCACGCCGAGCAGATTCGGCTGTTCCGCACGATTCCGGGCCTCGAAAACGCCGAGTTCGCGCGGCTGGGCGGGCTGCACCGCAACACCTTCATCCGCTCGCCCGAACTGCTCGATCCGACGTTGCGGCTGCGTAATCGCCCGAACATCCGCTTCGCCGGGCAGATCACCGGCTGCGAAGGCTATGTCGAGAGCGCCGCGATCGGGCTGATGGCGGGCTGCTTCGCGATCGCCGAACTGCGCGGACAGACGCTTGCGCCGCCACCGGTCGAGACCGCGCTGGGCGCGCTCCTTCATCACATCACCGGCGCGGCGGTGGCGGAGACGTATCAGCCGATGAACGTCAATTTCGGGCTGATGCCGCCGATCCCGGGCCGGACCAAAAAGGCCGACCGCAAGAGGATGTACACCGATCGGGCGCGGGCGGCGATGCAGGCGTGGCTGGCGCCCGCCTGACATCAGCCGCGGGTCTGCCCGGAGACCAGGGTCAGCGTACGGCCGCCGACCCACACCTGCCCCTCGTCGTCGCGGGACACGCGCACGCGCCCGGTGCGCCCTAACCGCGTGCCTTGTGCGGCGACATAGGCGTTCGTCACGCGTCCGCTGTCGAACAGCCACTGACCGACGGATGCGTTGAGGCTGCCGGTAACGGGGTCTTCGATGATGCCGCCGCCGGGCCCGGTGAACAGTGCGCGCAGTTCGAACGCCGCCGTCCCGCCAGGCGCATGCGGCCCGACCACGCCGATGTCGACGCGGCGATCGGGCTGCGCGAGCGGCTCGATCGCGAGCACCGCCTCTGCCGATTCGAGCAGCACCGCGATCCAGCCCGGCCCGTTATCGGCCCATCGCGCGTCGATGATCGCGGCGGGGGCGATGCGCAGCACCGTCGCGACCTCGGCGATCTCATCCTCGCTTGGCATGCCGCCGCGGATCAGCGGCGGGGCCGCGAAGGCAAGCGTGCCGCTCTCCTGCCGCACGGCGATCAGCCCGGCGCCGCACTCCTGCACGATCACGCCGTCGCGCTTGGGACTCCCGCCCGCCTCGAGCCAAGCGTGACAGGTGCCGAGCGTCGGATGCCCGGCGAAAGGCAGTTCGTGGGTCAGCGTGAAGATGCGGACGCGGTAATCCGCCTCGGGCGTCGGCGGCGGCAGCAGGAAGGTGGTTTCGGAGAGGTTGAGCCAGCGCGTGATGCGCTGCATCGCCTCGGTATCGAGATCCTCGGCGCCCGCCACCACGGCGAGCGGATTGCCCGTGAACGGCGCGGTGCCGAACACATCGACGAGCTTGAACGCGTGATCCATGCCTGATCCTTCCGCCGACCCGCCCTCGCGCGGGACCGAATTTCCGTATTTTCGTCGATGCGCGGCTAAAATTCGGCGCGTGGGCCGTGGTCAACTGTCTTCGTCGCGGGCCGGCGCGGTCTGTTGGTTTTCGGGGCAGCGCGCGCGGACCCGCGATTTGCGCTTGGGCGCGGTCGCGGCGAATTCGGCCGCGTTCAGCGCGCCCGATTTGTCGGCGTCGGCGCCGGCGAACTTGGCCTCGGTCTTCGCCGCCCATTCGTCGAACGACAGCGTCCCGTCGTGATTCGCGTCGAGCTTGGCGAATGCCTTGCGGCGCGGCGCGAGATATTCCTCACGCGTGACGTTGCCGTCGTCATTCTTGTCATACCGCGCGAGGCGCTTTTGCTCGCGTGTCTTGTCGCTCGCTTCCGGCACCGTATCGGGCAGCGGATCGTCGCTTCGTGTGGGCGACGCCGCCTGCACGGCCGCCAGCGGCAGGCCGATGCCGTTCGCGCCGCGCCCGGTGTAATAAATGAACCCCGCCGCCAGCAACAGCAACGCCGCCAGTCCGCCCGCCAGATACCGCCACATCAAGCGAATCCCCCCGCTCTTGTTCCTCTTTTGTTTACACGATACGCGCACGCAACGAAAGGGTCAGCGTCCGGTCATTCGATGCACCATCAGCCGGGCGACGCGACGCGGCGCGCCGGCCGGGATCGGCGCATCGGCCGGCACCGCGAGGTTCATCCGCGCGACGAGCGCGAGCGCGCCGAGCGGCCGCAGCCGCGCCGGCCATGCGCCGGACAGCGCCTCTGCCAGCGCCGCTTCCGCCATCGCCCGCGCCTGACCGGCGGCCCCGGCCGCGCGCAGGTGGCGCGACAGATCGGCCAGCGCCCAACCGCGACCGGCCGCCGCGACGCGCGCGTCAGACCGCCCCAGCAGCGCCGCCGCAGCCGCGAACACGCCGCCGCCACGCGCCTCCGCATGGGCGCGCATCACCGCCTCGTCGATCGTCTCGGCCTCAATCAGCGCCTCCCAGCCGGTGACGAGTTCGGCGAGCGCGGCGCCCGACACGCCGCGCGGCAAGACCGCCTCGGCCAAGTCCTGCAACACAGGCTGCGCGGGCGGCGCCGCCTCGTCCAGCCGCCGCAGGGCATCGTGCCACCACGCGAGCCGCATCTGGCCGATCATCGGTTCAGTGGTGGTGCGCAGCACCTGCCCGAACGTATCGTCCAGCGCGAACAGTGCGTGGAGTGCCGGGCGGATTTCGGCGGGGGCGTAATCGAGCGCGAGCGCGCTCTCCGGATCGGCTTGCATGCCCCGCGCCTAGCGCCGGGGCGCCCGCGCGGTCCAGAGGTTATCACGGCATTCACCATATCGCTTGAGCCTGGATTATCCAACACGCCGCTAGACGCCGCGCTCGGAACGGGGATCGGGGCAGAGCGTGGGGCGGATCAAGGCGAAGTCGAACCCCGGCCGGAACACGGCACGCGCCGGGCTGCTCACACGGCTCGCGCGGGACCGGCGCGGCAACACCCTCGCGATGATGGCGGCCTTCCTGATCCCGCTGTCGGCGCTCGCCGGCTCGGCGGTGGACATCGCGCGGCTCTACGTCGTCAAGGTGCGGTTGCAGCAGGCATGCGACGCCGGCGTGCTCGCCGGGCGCAAGTTCATGACCGACTCGAACCCGTCCACCCCGCTCGACGCCACCTCGGTCAAACAGGCCAAGGCGTTCTTCGCGAACAACTTCCCGAGCGGCTGGATGGGCACCAAGGCGTTTTCCGCCACCTCCGGCCCATTCCCCTTCACCGCGACCAAGACGAGCGGCAGCCAGGTCGCCGGCACCGCCGCGATCACCGTGCCGATGACGATCATGAAGATGTTCGCGATGGCCGACAGCACGATCACCGTGACGTGCCAGGCGCGCTATGACGTGGCGGATACCGACGTGATGTTCGTGCTCGACACGACCGCGTCGATGGCGTGCCTGCCCGGCGGCGCGGATAGCTGCGGGACCGGAACATACAGCTACAAGCGCCCGGCCACGAGCGGCGGCGTTCCAGGATATGCCGGCACCACCGCCTATGCCACGAACGAACTGACCTCGAACGGCAGCAACGTTTCGCGCATCGACGCGCTGCGAAAGGCCGTGTTGAGCTTCTATGATACGTTCGCCGCCAATGCCGATCCGTCGACACACGTCCGCTATGGCTTTGTCACCTACAGTTCTTCGACGAACGTTGGACAGGCGATCCTCGACAAATCACGGAGCTATCTGGTGGGGTCGCTCGGTCCATCAGACCCGGCGTCCTATCAGTCGCGACGACCGATCCGAGACTATGAGATTAGCAACACCGGCAGCGATACGCCCAATAACAAGTCGCAAGCCAATTGCACAGCTCCGGGGACACGTACCCCCTCTGCGGCGCTGACCTACGACTCCAGCGGACGTGCGACAAAGGTCAATTACGACGTCTGGGTCACGACCGGCGGGTACTGGAATACGACGTCGGCTTGCTACACGCGCGCAAAAGGCACCTTTGGGCCAGTGTGGGAATATAAAAAACTCCCATTCGATGTGAGTGCCCTGGTCAATGGCGGCACGTCGATGCCCGACACGACGGAAGCGGTGCCGGGCACGAAGACGCAGTGGCTGGGCTGCATCGAGACGCCGGTGGACAATCCTGGCCAAACCACATTCACGACGACAAACCTGCCCTCCGAACTCAATCCAGATCTCAAGCCTAGCGGCGCGGCGCGGTGGTGGCCACACCTTCAGGACATCGAATATCGCCGTACCGCCACGCCTGATACCAGAAACGGCGACGACACCGACCATTATAGCATGGGGTCCAGCAGCCTCTTGCAGAGCGGCTACGTCGCATGCGGCAAACCGGCCAAACGGCTCGGCGTGATGGCGCGTTCGGATGTATACAATTACGTCTACGCGACCGATTTCGTTCCTCAGGGCGGCACGTATCACGATGTCGGCATGATCTGGGGTTCGCGGCTGATCTCGCCGAGCGGTCCCTGGGCCGACGATACCACCGCTTGGCCGGGCCGCCCCGCCCCCAACCGTGTGATCGTGTTCATGACCGACGGCGTCATGGCGCCGAATAGCAATTCCTATTCGATGTATGGCTATGAGGACTATGACAAACGCGTCGCGAACGGCGACACCAGCAATCTCACCAATTACCACAATTACCGCTTCCTCGCCGCCTGCGCTGCCGCCAAGGCACGCAACATCGACGTATGGACGGTGGCGATCGCCAGCAGTGCCTCGACGCAACTCCAGACCTGCGCGACGACGGTGAACCAGGCGCTCTACACCACCACCGGCGACGGCCTCTCCGCCGCCTTCACCTCGATCGCCCAACATCTCGCGATGTTGCGGATCAGCAAATGATACGCACGCCGCACGGGCTCGCGCGCGACCGGCGCGGCGTGACGATCGTGGAATTCGCGATCGTGTTACCCGTCATGCTGCTGACGATGATGGGGCTCGGCGACCTGCTCTATCAGGAATATGCCCAGTCGATCCTGAGCGGCGCGGTGCAGAAAGCGGCGCGCGATTCAGGGATCGAGGGCGGCGCCGCGACCACCGCCGCGATCGACGGCAGGGTCGTCGACATGGTGAAGATCATCATCAAGAATCCGGTCAACACCTGCACCCCGACGGGGACCGCCGCGACATGGTGTTCGAGCCGCAAAACGTATGATTCGTTCAGCGAGGTCGGTACCCCGGAGCCGTTCACCGACAGCAACAAGAACGGCGTTCTCGATAAAGGCGAGTGTTTCACTGACCAGAATGGCAACGGCAAATACGACCTCGATCCCTTCGTGAACGGACAGGGCGGCGCGAGCGCGGTGACGCTCTACACGATGAGCATCACCTACCCGCGCATCTTCCCGGTCGCGGGGCTGTTCAGATGGCCGAAGACGCAGACCATCACCGCGACGACGCTGCTCAAGAACCAGCCTTACGCGTCGCAGACCAACACCAACGCCTCGGTTTGCCTGTGACGATGCCCACGCCCCTCCGCGCCGTCGCGCCCTTCGCGCGGCGGCTCCGCGCGGACCGAAGCGGCCTCGCCATGATCGAGTTCGCGCTCAGCGCGCCGATCGTGCTCGGGATCGGCTGCTACGGCACCGAACTGGCGAACCTCGCGCTCGTCAACATGCGGATCAGCCAGATCGCGCTCAACCTCGCCGACAACGCCTCGCGCGTGGGCGCGTATAGCGGGCTGACCACTCAGCAATTGCGCGAGGTCGACATCAACGACATCCTCCAGGCGGCGCGCTATCAGGGTGCCAGCATTGGGCTGACAAAGAACGGGCGCATCACGCTGTCGAGCCTGGAAAACGTCTCACAGAGCTATGACAAGGGCGCGATCGTCCAGCGCATCCACTGGCAGCGTTGCCTCGGCGCCAAGAAGGGCGCGGGGTATGATTCGCAGTTCAAGGCCAACGTGGCGGTCGCCGCCGGCAGCGACGCCAGCCAGGCCAACAAGGGTTACGACCTGCCCGGCGGGATCAGCGACAATGGCGGCGCGGCGATCAGCCCGCCTGGCGGGTCGGGGCTGATGTATGTCGAGATCAACTATCTGACCAAGCCGCTGTTCGGGGCCTGGCTCGTCCCGCCGCAGCGCATTCATTACACGGCGTCGTTCATCGTGCGCGACAAGCGCGACTATGCCCAAATCTACAATCCGGCGGCGACGCCACAAACGCCGCGATCGACCTGCGACCTCTATTCGGCCTGAGCCAACGGCAAACGGGGCGGAGCGCATCGGCGCCCCGCCCCTCCCTGTCAGCGGTAGGTTACCTTCTTCACCGCCGCGACGATCTTGTCGGCGTTGACGAGCGCGAGCTTCTCGAGGTTGGCCGCGTAAGGCAGCGGCACGTCCTCGTTGGCGACGCGCAGCACCGGCGCGTCGAGATCGTCGAAGCCCTGTTCCATCACCACCGCGCTGATTTCCGAGGCGATCGAGCAGGTCGCCCAGCCCTCCTCGACGACGACGAGGCGGTTGGTCTTCTTGACGCTCTTGAGCACCGCCGCCGTATCGAGCGGACGGAGCGTGCGCAGATCGATCACCTCGGCGTCGATCCCCTCGGCGGCGAGCGTTTCGGCGGCTTCGAGCGCCAGGCCGACGCCGATCGAATAGCTGACGATCGTCACGTCCTTGCCGGCACGCATCGTGCGGGCCTTGCCGATCGGCAGGACGTAATCGTCGAGCTTGGGCACGTCGAACGAGCGACCGTAGAGCAGTTCGTTCTCGAGGAACACGACCGGGTCTTCGCTGCGGATCGCGGCCTTGAGCAGACCCTTGGCGTCGGCCGCGTCATAGGGTGCGATCACGATCAGGCCGGGAACGCTCGCATACCACGGGCCGTAGTTCTGCGAATGCTGGGCGGCGACGCGGCTGGCCGCGCCGTTGGGGCCGCGGAACACGATCGGGCAGCGCATCTGGCCGCCCGACATATAGTTGGTCTTGGCGGCCGAGTTGATGATGTGGTCGATCGCCTGCATCGCGAAGTTGAAGGTCATGAACTCGACGATCGGCTTGAGACCGCCCATCGCCGCGCCGGTGCCGATGCCGGCAAAGCCATATTCGGTGATCGGCGTGTCGATCACGCGGCGCTCGCCGAACTCGTCGAGGAGGCCCTGGGTGACCTTGTACGCGCCCTGATATTGCGCGACTTCCTCGCCCATCACGAACACGCGGTCGTCGGCACGCATTTCCTCCGCCATCGCGTCGCGCAGCGCCTCGCGCAACGTGATGCGGACCATCTCGGTGCCCTCGGGCAGCGCGGGATCGGCGACCTCGGAATCGTGCTTGGCGGCTTCGAACAACTGGCGCGCGCCGGTCTCGACCTTCTCCTGCGCGGGGCTCGCGCCGGTTTCGGTCGATTCGGCCTTGGGCGCGCTCGCGGCGGGCTGTTCGTTGGCGGCGGGGGCCGGTTCCGCGCCGGCTTCCTCGCCCTCAGCCAGCAACGTCGCGATGACGGTGCCGACCTTCACGCCCTCGGTGCCCTCGGCGACGAGGATCTTGCCGACGGTGCCTTCATCAACCGCTTCGAATTCCATCGTCGCCTTGTCGGTCTCGATCTCGGCCATGATGTCGCCGGACTTGACGGTGTCGCCTTCCTTGATGAGCCATTTGGCGAGCGTGCCTTCCTCCATCGTCGGGGAAAGCGCGGGCATCTTGATCTCGATCGCCATCTCAGTAGCGCTCCACCAGAACGTCGGTGTACAGTTCGGCAGCGTCCGGCTCGGGCGTCTGCTCGGCGAAGTCGGCGGCCTCGTTGACCTGCTTGCGGATCGCCTGCTCCACGGTCTTCAGTTCGTCTTCCTGCACGCCCAGTTCCTCGAGCAATTTCTTCGCATGTTCGATCGGGTCCGACTTGTCGCGCACCGCCTGGACTTCCTCGCGGCTGCGATATTTGGCGGGGTCGGACATCGAATGGCCGCGATAGCGATAGGTCTTCATCTCGAGGATGATCGGACCCTTGCCGGCGCGCACCCAGGCGAGCGCTTCTTCGGCGGCGCCACGGCAGGCCAGCACGTCCATGCCATCGACCTGGATGCCGGGAATGCGGAAGCTCTCGCCGCGCTTGTAGAGCTGGTCCTCCGAGGACGAGCGGTTGACGCTCGTGCCCATCGCATATTGGTTGTTCTCGATCACATAGATGATCGGCAGCTTCCACAGCTCGGCCATGTTGAACGATTCATAGACCTGACCCTGGTTGGCCGCGCCGTCGCCGAAATAAGCCATCGCGACACCGCCGTCGCCGCTATACTTGTGCTTGAACGCGAGGCCGGTGCCGAGGCTGACCTGCGCGCCGACGATGCCATGCCCGCCGTAGAATTTCTTCTCAGTCGAGAACATGTGCATCGAGCCGCCCTTGCCCTTCGAGATGCCGGCAGCGCGGCCGGTCAGCTCGGCCATGATGACCTTGGGGTCGATGCCGTAAGCAAGCATGTGGCCGTGATCGCGATAGCCGGTGATGACCGAGTCCTTCTCGCCATCAAGCGCCGACTGGAGCCCCACCGCGACCGCTTCCTGGCCGATATAGAGGTGGCAGAAGCCACCGATGAAGCCGAGGCCGTAGAGCTGGCCCGCCTTCTCCTCGAACCGCCGGATCAGCAGCATCTGCTTGTAGAGCGCGAGCAGCTCGTCCTTCGAAGCCTGGTACGGAGTCGGCTCGTTGGGGCGCTCGCGATTGGGCACTGGCGGTTCGGCTGTTCTGGTCGCTGGGGCTTTGGCCACGTGATCGAAACCTCATCTGTCCTTGGGGAGGAAGGTGGCCGCTATAGGCGGGATGCGGCCAAAACATCAACGGCCCGTGGCTAGACGAGTTTTCCTCATCAAATGCAATCGCCGATTGCCCGCGCGCGGCGGCTCGTCTTAAGGCCAGATGCAATGGCCAGATCGCCCGACCCGCTCCGCCCGCCCCATCCACTGCGCATCGCGAACTTCCGCGCCTATTGGGCGGCGCGCTTCTGCATGACGCTCGCCCAAAACGGCATGATCGTGGTGATCGGCTGGCAGACCTATACGATCGCGCGGGCGACGATGCCGCCGAGCGCCTCGGCGGCGCAGCTCGGGCTGATCGGGTTGCTGCAGTTCCTGCCGCTGTTCATCTCGACGCCGATCACCGGATGGGTGGCGGACCGCTTCGACCGGCGGATGATTACCCGCCTGACGCTCAGCCTGCAGGTGTTCTGCGCCGCCGTGCTGGCGATATCAACGGTCGAGGGCTGGATCTCGCTGCCGGTGATCTTCTCGGTCGCGGTGTTGCTCGGCATCGGCCGAGCGTTCGCCGGGCCGGCGTTCGGCGCGCTCGCCCCCAATCTCGTCCCGCGCGAGTCGCTGCCGACCGCGATCGCGCTCAGCTCGACATCGTGGCAGGTCGGCGCCATCGTCGGCCCCGCGATCGGCGGCTTCGCCTATTCGATCACGCCCTCGGGCGCCTATTTCCTCGCGACCGCCCTCTTCGGCCTCGCGCTCGGCTGCATGCTGCTGATCGGCCCGGTGCCGCGCACGATCGCCATCGCCAGGGGATCGCCGCTCAAGCAGATCGCCGAGGGCCTCGCCTATGTCGGGCAGAACAAGCTCGTGCTCGGCGCGATCACGCTCGATCTGTTCGCGGTGTTCCTGGCGGGCACCAGCGCGCTGCTGCCGATCTACGCACACGACATCCTCAAGGTCGGGCCGCAAGGACTGAGCCTGTTGGTCGGTGCGCCCGCGATCGGCGCGGCGGTGGTCGCGATCTTCTTCTCGTTCCGGCCGATCAAGACCAATGTCGGCGTCAAGATGCTCGCCGCAGTGCTGGTGTATGGCACCGCGACGGTGACCTTCGGCGTATCGACGTGGATGCCGCTCAGCCTCGGCGCGCTCGCGCTGGCGGGCGCGGCCGACATGTTCTCGGTCTATATCCGCTCGTCGCTGATCCAGCTCTACACGCCCGATGACAAGCGCGGGCGGGTCGGCGCGGTGTCACAGCTCACCATTTCGGCCTCGAACGAACTCGGCGAGGCGGAGTCGGGCTTCCTCGCCGCCGCGCTGGGGCCGGTCGGCGCGGTGCTCGTCGGCGGCGGCGGCGCGATTGTCGTTACGCTGCTGTGGGCCTATCTCTTCCCCAGCATCCGCAACGCCCGGACGTTCGAACCACCGCAGTCACAACGCGACGCGGCAGATCTTGAGATGGAGGCAATGCCATGAAAGCCAATACGATCCTCGATACGATCGGCAACACGCCGCATATCCGTCTGCACAAGCTGTTTCCCGGCCAGGAAGTCTGGATCAAGTCCGAGCGTTCGAACCCCGGCGGGTCGATCAAGGACCGGATCGCGCTGGCGATGGTCGAGGCGGCCGAGCGCGACGGGCTGCTCCAGCCCGGCGGCACGATCATCGAGCCGACCAGCGGCAACACCGGCGTCGGCCTCGCGATGGTCGCGGCGGTGAAAGGCTACAAGCTGATCCTCGTCATGCCCGAGAGCATGTCGATCGAGCGGCGCCGGCTGATGCTCGCTTATGGCGCAAGCTTCGACCTGACCCCGCGCGAAAAGGGCATGAAGGGCGCGATCGAACGGGCGCTGGAGCTGGTCTCGCAGACGCCGGGTTCGTGGATGCCGCAGCAGTTCGACAATCCCGCCAACATCGACGTGCATGTCCGCACCACCGCGCAGGAAATCCTAACCGACTTCGCCGATTCGCCGATCGACGTCATCATCACCGGGGTCGGCACCGGCGGGCATATCACCGGGGTCGCCGAGACGCTCAAGAAGGAATGGCCGCACCTCAAGGTCTATGCGGTCGAGCCCGAGGCCTCGCCGGTGATCTCGGGCGGGCAGCCGGGGCCGCATCCGATCCAGGGGATCGGCGCGGGGTTCGTTCCGGCGAACCTGCATACGCAGGCGATCGACGGGGCGATCAAGGTCGATGCCGCCGTGGCGAAGGACATGGCGCGGCGCTCGGCGAGCGAGGAAGGTATTCTCGTCGGTATTTCCTCTGGCGCGACGCTGGCCGCGATCTTGCAGAAGCTGCCGGACCTGCCGGACGGCGTGCGGGTGCTCGGGTTCAACTATGATACGGGCGAGCGCTATCTTTCGGTGCCGGATTTCCTGCCGGAGTCCTGACTCCAGCCGTTCGTGTCGAGCGCAGTCGAGACACTTGCGCTTGGAGCTGGTCCCTCGATTTCGCTCGGGACGAACGGTTTGGGAGCTTGGACCTTCACCCATTTGTCCCGAGCGAAACGCCTAGGATACGTGCTTCGACAAGCTCAGCACGAACGGGTATTGCGAGCCAGCACGACCGGGAGGAGGCACGAAGGTTGACCCGGCGCGGCAGCTTGGCGCATCGGGCGCCGATGCGTCCACCCGCCCGCCCCGTCTCCCGTGCCCTATAGTCACTTTTCCTCGCGTCGCAGGCGGCCGTTCTGGCGGCGCCTGCCGGCCTTCCGTCGCCCGGACGATCTCGGGCTGCGCTGCCTGCTCGCGTTCGTGGCGGTGGTGGCGATCGTCGCGCCGGCGCTGCTGGTCCATTACGGCCCGCACGTAGTCGTCGTCCACAACCGCCTCATTCGCGTGCCGCGCCACCGCGTCGTGCCCAAGGCCGAGTTGCCGCCGGTCGAGCCGGTCGCGTTCCAGGATCTCGCCCCCGCCGATGCGCGCGCGTTCAACGCCACGGTTCCGTTCTCGACCGGCCCCAACCCCGCCGCGCGGCCGTTCCACCTCGACGGCACGCCCGAGCAACGCGCGCGCGCGACCGACTGTATGGCCGCAGCGATGCTCTACGAGGCGGGCGACGATGGCGAGGGCCAGCGCGCGGTCGGCCAGGTCGTCATCAACCGGGTGCGCCACCCGGCCTTCCCAAAGACGATCTGCGGCGTGGTGTTCCAGGGCTCCGAGCGCAGCACGGGCTGCCAATTCACCTTCACCTGCGACGGCGCGCTGATCCGCCACGCCTGGCGAGCCGAACAATGGGCGCGCGCCCGCACGCAGGCGGCGCTGTCGCTCGGCGGGCAGGTGTACGCGCCGGTCGGCTATTCGACGCATTATCATACCGACTGGGTGGTGCCATACTGGCAATCGAGCCTCGACAAGGTCGCGGCGGTGCATTCGCATCTGTTCTTCCGCTGGACCGGCTGGTGGGGCACCCCGCCCGCGTTCAACCGCACCGTCTCCTCCGACGAACCGATCGTACGCGCGCTCGCGCTCTATTCGGATGCGCACAAGACCGGTGCCGCCCTGGCGGCCGCCCAGACCGCGGCGGCCGAACTGACGGTCGCCGCGCTCGCGCCCGAAGCGCTGCCGGTGCCGCTCGCGAGCGATTCGGAGACGTTCCTCATCACGATCGATCCGCACCTGCCGCCCGAATCCTTCGCGCTGCTGGCGGCACGGGCCTGCGGCGAGCGGCCGCGCTGCAAGCTGATGGCCTGGACCGACCGCGCGCGCACCCCCACCGCGATGCCGCTCGACGCCGGGCAGATCGACGCGATGGCATTCAGCTATATGCGCGATCGCACCTTCCACTATGACAAGACGCTGTGGAACTGCGCCACCTTCAAACGCCCCGATCCCGCCGAGTGCATGAAGACGCAGGTGCTGATCCCGGCGCGCGAGGTGGCGACGAAGGCAGCGCCCACGCCGGTTCCGCCGGCGGCGGAGGTCTTGCCGGGGGTGCGGCGCAAACCCGCGACCGGCGCCACGCCGACTGCGCTCGCCACGCCCGCCGCGCCGGACTCCCCGCTGACGGCGGAAAGCCGGTAGCCGATCGCGACGTTACGCCCTTCCCGCCGGGCCCAGCCGAAGCGCGTGCCCTGCGTGGAAGCCCCTCACCCGCTCGAACACAAGAGCTGTCCACGCGAGTCGCGCAGCGTCGCCGCTTCGGAGGCGGCGTCGCTCAACTGATCGACGGCGAGCCCCGCGATGGACGCGCGTTCGGAACAGAACTTGCGGCACGCATCGGGCACACTGCCGGGAAAGACGATGCGGTCGCCCTCGAAGCGTGCATCGAAAGCGCAGCCCTCCGCATCGCCGAAGCCGATGTGCAGCGTCTCCCCGTCGCGCGCGACGGACCCGATTCCGCTGCAATGCTGCTGATCGCCATAATCGACGAACACGCCGATCTGGTATGCCTTGGGGGTCGGCACGATGCACACCCGATCGGTCTCGCGCGCGTACAGGCCGGTGATGTCGGCACTCTTCGGATCGGCGATCACCCCCGCCGCGATCGCCGCCGCCTCGAGGTCGGTCGGCGCGGCGGCGTTGCCTTCGGGGGGCGGTTCGGCGCGCGAACAGCCTGCGACGAGCAGCACGCCCAGCGCGAACGCGAGCCTCATTCGGCCGGGATCAGCCGGTCGCCGTCGATGCGGCGGAAGAAACAGGAGCGCGCGCCGGTGTGGCACGCCGGGCCGACCGGATCGACGATCAGCCACACCGCATCCTGATCGCAATCGATGCGGATATCGTGGACGTGAAGCACATGGCCCGAGGTCTCGCCCTTCTTCCAGAGCTTCGCGCGGCTGCGGGACCAGAAATGCGCCTCGCGCGTCGCAAGCGTGGCGGCGAGCGCTTCGGCATTCATATGCGCGAGCATCAGCACATCCCCCGACGCGCGATCGGTCGCCACGGCGGTGATGAGGCCGTCGGCGCCATATTTGGGATTGAGGGCGAGCGTGGTGTCGCGGTCGTCGGTCATGCGGACTCCATAGTGGCGCCGCCGCCCGAGCGATAGCGCCCGCGACTCGGCGTTGAGCGTGGCTCGCCCGCTCCGCCCGCATTTTCGGAACGCGCCGACCGCAAAAAGCACACGCGGAAACCTTGGTTTTCCGCCATTGCGATGGCCGGCTTCGCTTTCGATGTGACAAAAGCGCGACAAATCCGCGCGGCGCCCCTATATGGCGCGGACACGCTCACCCCCCGCGAAGGGCGCCATGTTCACAACCAATCCGTTCGAGGTCGCCGATGGCGACAAGCTCCGTGAGGAGTGTGGTGTTTTCGGTGTCGCCGGTGCGGCGGACGCGGCGCGACTCGTCGCGCTCGGCCTGCATGCGCTCCAGCATCGCGGCCAGGAGGCGGCCGGCATCACCAGCTTCGATGGCGCCGATTTCCACACGCATCGTGCGATGGGCCATGTCGCCGGCAATTTCGACCGCGAGGACGTGATGGTCCCGCTGCGCGGCAACGTCGCCTGCGGCCATGTGCGCTACTCGACCACCGGCGAGACGGCGCTGCGCAACGTCCAGCCGCTCTATGCCGATCTCGCCTCAGGTGGATTCGCGATCGCGCATAACGGTAATATCTCAAATGCGATGCGGTTGCGGCGCGATCTGGTCCGCAACGGATCGATCTTCCAGTCGACGAGCGATACCGAGACCATCATCCACCTCGTCGCGATGTCCAAATACCGGACGTTCCTCGACAAGTTCATCGATGCGCTCAAGCGGGTCGAGGGCGCCTATTCGCTGATCGTGATGACGCCCGAGGGGATGATCGCCTGCCGCGACCCGCTCGGCATCCGCCCGCTGGTGATGGGCAAGGTCGGCCCCGAGGACGATGGGGCGATCATCTTTGCATCCGAAACGGTGGCGCTCGACGTGGTCGGCGCGCGCTTCGTGCGCGAGATCGAGCCGGGCGAACTGGTGATCGTCAAGGGCGGCGAGATCAGCTCGCACCGCCCGTTCGCGCCGGTGTCGCCGCGCCCGTGCATCTTCGAGCATGTGTATTTCTCGCGCCCCGATTCGATCTCCAGCGGGCGCAGCATCTATACGGTGCGCAAGGAAATCGGCGCGCAGCTCGCGATCGAAAGCCCGGTCGATGCCGATCTGGTCATCCCCGTCCCCGATTCGGGCACGCCCGCCGCGATCGGCTATGCCCAGCAATCGGGCATTCCGTTCGAGCTCGGCATTATCCGCTCGCATTATGTCGGGCGTACCTTCATCCAGCCGACCAACGAGGTTCGCCATCTCGGCGTCAAGCTCAAGCACAACGCCAACCGCGCGCTGATCGAGGGCAAGCGCATCATCCTGATCGACGATTCGATCGTGCGCGGCACCACCTCGTTGAAGATCGTGCAGATGATGCGCGATGCCGGTGCCGCCGAAGTCCATATGCGGATCGCCAGCCCGCCGACCCGGCATAGCTGCTATTACGGCGTCGATACGCCCGAGCGCGCCAAGCTGCTCGCGCACAGCAAGAACGTCGCCGAGATGAACGCGTACATCCACGCCGACAGCCTCGCCTTCGTCTCGATTGATGGTCTCTACAAGGCACTCGGCGAGCCATGCCGCGCCGACATCCGCCCGAGCCACTGCGACGCCTGCTTCACGGGCGATTACCCGACGACGCTGACCGACCAAGACGAGGTCGCCTCGGTCGACCAGTTCGCGCTGCTGGCGGAGCGGGTGGTCTAAAGACCCGAATACCGTTCGTGCTGAGCTTGTCGAAGCACGTGCTTTCCCTCTACGCGGGTTGGAAGATACGCCCTTCGACAAGCTCAGGGCGAACGGAGGGATAATTGACCGACACGCCACTCGCCAACCAGATCGCCCTCGTCACGGGCGCGAGCCGGGGGATCGGCGCCGCGACCGCGAAGGCGCTGGCGGCGGCGGGCGCGCATGTGGTGCTGACCGCGCGTACCGCCCACGCGCTCGAGCAGGTCGAGGAGGCGATCTTCGCTGCCGGCGGCTCGGCCACGATCGCGCCGCTCGACCTCACCGAGACCGACAGTATCGCGCGGCTGGCGGCGGCGGTCGGCGAACGCTGGCAGACGCTCGACATACTCGTGCTCAACGCGGCGATGCTCGGCACGCTCGGCTCGGTGCCCGCGATCGATCCCAAGGAACTCGCGCGTGTGCTGACGCTCAACGTCAGCGCGCAGGCCGCGCTGATCGGCGCGTTCGACCCGATGCTGCGCCGCTCGCCGCGCGCCCGCGTGATCGGCATCACCTCGAGCGTCGCGCGTACCCCGCGCGCTTATTGGGGGCTGTACGGCGCCTCCAAGGCGGGGTTCGAGACGCTGATCGGCGCCTATGGCGACGAGATGGAACAGATCAGTTCGCTTCGCACCGCGATCATCGATCCCGGCGCGACCCGCACCGCCATGCGCGCGCGGGCCTATCCCGGCGAGGCGCCGGAGACGGTCAAGCCCCCCGAGGTGGTGGGCGAGCGAATCGCCGCGCTGGTGATCAACGATTTCGCGACTGGGCATGTCGAGCGGGTGGGGTAATCCCCCGTTCGTGCTGAGCTTGTAGAAGCACGTGTTTCAAAGCGCTGCGATTGAGACACGCCCTTCGACAGGCTCAGGGCGAACGGGTTGAAACGCCCACGCTTTTCACCAAAGTCACCTGCGCGACATCAATCCCGCCGCCGCGAAAGCCGCCCTCGCAGTACATCAGATAATAGCGCCACAACCCGATGAAATCGCTGTCGAAACGCTCCGGCAGGCGGCCTTCTGAGACCACCCGGTCGAACGCCTCGCGCCAGCGTCGCAGCGTTTCGGCATAGTGCAACCCGAAGCCGCGCCGATCGGTCCAGGTCAGGCCATGCTCCGCCGCGATTGCGCGGAAGCGGCTTTCCGAGATCAGCATCCCGCCGGGGAACACGTAACGCTGGATGAAATCGACGTTGGCGGCATAGGACGGGAAGATCGCATCGTCGATCGCGATATATTGGAGCGCCGCCCGGCCACCCGGCTTGAGCGCGCGCGCGATCGCGGCGAGATAGTCCGGCCAATAAGCCTGCCCGACCGCCTCGACCATCTCGATGCTCGCGACGGCATCGTAGGTGCCGGAGACGTCACGATAATCGGTCAGCGACACCGATACGCCGGTCAGCGCGAGACGCTCGGCACGCGCCTCGACCGCGCGCTTCTGCTCGGCCGAGAGTGTGATGCCGTGGACACTGCGCCCGGCGCGTGCCGCCACTTCGATGAACGATCCCCAGCCGCAGCCGATTTCGAGGATCGTATCGCCCGGCGCGGTGGCGGTGCGATCGAGGATCGCGGCAAGTTTGGCGCGCTGCGCGTCCTCGAGACTCTGCGCCGTGGAGATCGGCTCGGCGAACAGCGCGCTCGAATAGCTCATCGTAGGATCGAGCCATAAGCTATAGAAATCGTTGCCGAGATCGTAGTGGAATTCGATGTTGCGGCGCGCGCCCCGCCGGCTGTTCGCGCGGAGCCGATGCCAGCCGCGCTGGAGCCGGCGCGTCATGCCCGACGCACGCCCGGCATTGCCGAGCGTCGCGCGGTTGAGCACGAACAGCTCGAACAGCGCGACCGGATCGGGGCTCGACCATTCGCCGAGCGACCATGCGACATACCAGCCCACCGAACCGCGCGTCGCCAGCCGGAGCAGCGCGCGCCAACTCGCCAGCGTGACCGACGCCGCCGGCCCTTCGGCACGCCCGCCGAGCCGCCGCACCCGCCCGTTCGGCAGAACCGTCTCGATCGAGCCGGCGGCCAGACCCGCATCTATCCGGTCGAGGAGCTTCTGGAACACACCCGCGAACAGCCCGAACACCGGATCGAGCGCGGAGGGCCGGCGCGAGGGGGTGGCGCCGTGCTGGCGCCCGGAAGCTGGCGCGATTGCGTTCATGGCGTCAGCCCATGCACCGAGGCCCCGCGCCGCCACAAGAGGTCATTTCGTCCGACGATAAGCCGCCAGCGCGCGCTCGCGGGCCTCTCGGTGGCCAATCCGCTTGGCCGGATAATCGCGGGGGCGGCAGCCAGCGGCTTCGGGGTCGTGGATCGCGGCATCGCCGACCCCGGCGAGTTCGGGCACCCACTCGCGGATATAGTCGCCCGCGTCGAACTTGGCCGATTGGGTGAGCGGCGCCATGATCCGCGGGAACATGTTCGAATCGATCCCGCTGCCTGCCGTCCACTGCCAATTGACCGAATTGTTGCCGTAATCGGCATCGACCAGACAGTCCCAGAACCAGCGTTCACCCGCGCGCCAGTCAATCAGCAGGTGCTTGATGAGGAACGAAGCGGTGATCATCCGCACGCGGTTATGCATCCACCCCGTCGTCCAGAGCTGGCGCATGCCAGCGTCGACGATTGGATAGCCGGTGCGGCCCTGCTGCCACGCGCGTAGATCGGCGTGCGCCGCGCGGTCGTCGCGCCACGGCATCGCATCGAACGCGGTACGGCCGTTCTTCACCGCATAATCGGGCCGTTGCAGGATGACGGTCTGCGCGTAATCCCGCCAGCCGATCTCGCTCAGGAAGATGGTCGCCTTCGTGCCGACGCCGTGCCACACCTGTGCGGGCGAGATCTCGCCGAAGTGCAGATGCGGCGACAACCGCGAACTGCCCTCGACCGAGGGCAGGTTGCGCGCCTCGGGATAGCCATCCGCCTCATCCCGGAAATCGGCGAGCCGCTCGTGCGCGCCGGCCTCCCCGGGGGTCCAGTCGGCTGCGAACGCCTTGGCCCAATCAGGCTTGGTCGGCAGCAGCGCCCAATCGGCGAGCGTTTCGCTCTTGGGCCAGTGCGCCGGCGCGGGGATCGCGCGCGGCGCCGGGTGGGGCGCGGGCGGCGGCATATGCTGCTGGATCGCGCGCCAGAACGGCGTGTAGATCTTGTACGGCACGCCGCTGCCGGTGGTGATCGATCCCGGCGGGGCGAGGTAATTGCCGTCGTGGCAGATCAGATCGAGCCGCTCTGCGACCGCGCGCTCGGCCGCGCGCCACCAAGGTTCGTAATGGCGCAGGCAGTGGACTCGCGTCGCGCCGGTCTCCTCGGCGAGCGCGGCGAGCGTCGCGGCGCTACCACCGCGTCGCAGGATCAGCCGCGAACCCTTGGCGCGCAATGCTGTGTCAAGCGCGGCGAGGCTGTGATGTAACCACCAGCGCGAGGCGCCGCCCATCGCGAACTGCTGCGGCGTCTCGTCGTCGAGGATATAGATCGGGATCACCGCGCCATCGTGCGCGGCGGCGGCAAGTGCGGCTTGATCGGCGAGGCGCAGATCGCGCCGGAGCCACAGGAGTGTTGGGGATGTCATCGCAAGGCGTAACGCCGCAGCGCGCTTACGGCTTCGTCGCGGCTAGATATTTATCAAGAATCGCGAGCCGCTCGGCGATCGCAGGCCGGTACGAGATCGTCTTGGGAGCAAGCGCCAGCGCGCGTGCCCAATAGGGCCGCGCGGCGGCGAAGTCCCCGCTCTGGATCAGCGCGACACCGAGGAAGAACGGCGGTGCTGGATGGTTAGGGGCAAGCTGCATCGCGCGCGTGAACGCCAGCCGCGCCGCCGGCGACACCGCGCCGTCATGCTGGACATAGGCCATGCCGAGCCACGTCCACAAAGCGAAATTGTCGGGCGCATTCCCGACCCCGCCGCGCATGATCTGCACCGCCGCACGCGGGTTGCCCGCACGGGTGAGCCCGTCGGCCATCACCATATAGGCGGCCTCGCCAGTATAGCGGCCGAGCATATCGCCGCGCAGTTCAATCAAACCGGGATCAACCGGGATCGGCCGCGCGAACGGCTCGACCGGGTGACCGGGCAGCCCCGGCCTGCCCTGCACCGCATAGCCGGTCGCGCCGAGCATCAGCCCGGCGCCGACGAAGCTCCACAGCGGCCGCGCGAGGCCAAGCAGCCACAGCGCCGCTGCCACGGCCACACCGATCAGCCCGAGCGCGATCCACCCCATCACCGGCGGCGCCTCCGGAAGCACGCGCGCGCCAGCCACAGGCCGATCGCGATCAGCGCGAGCGGCGCGATCCAGAGCGGCGCGGTGAGCAGGCTGAACGGCGGATCATAGGTGACGTAATCGCCATAGCGCGCGACCAGCCAGTCACGGATCTGTGCGGGCTGTTCCCCCGCCTGGATGCGCTGGCGCACCAGCGCGCGCATGTCGCCCGCCATCTCGGCGTCGCTGTCGGCGATCGACTGGCCCTGGCAGACGAGGCATCGCAAGGTCACCATCAGCGCCTGCGCCTTCGCCTCCAGCACCGGATCGGGCAATTGCGTATTGGCGAGCGGCGCGGCCGGCAGAGTGCTGTCGGCGAAGGCGGGCGCGGCCGCGAGCAGCGACAGCGCGAGTGCGGCCCGCCTCATCGTGCGGCCCGCAGCTTGGCGACAATACCCGGCACCTCGTCGGCGCGGATATCGCCGACGTGCTGGAGCAGGATTGTGCCGTTGCCGTCGATCAGGAAGCTCTCCGGCACGCCCGACGAGCCGAGCGAAAGCTGCACCGCGCTCGCCGTGTCGTCGCCGATCGCCGCATAAGGATCGCCGACACGCGCGAGGAAGTCGCGCATCGCCTGCGGGGTATCGCGGATCGCGACGCCTTCGATCGTGACCCCCGCCGCCTTGAGCGCCATCAGTTGCGGCGCCTCGGCGACGCAGGGCACGCACCAGCTCGCGAAAATGTTGAGCAATTTGGGCTTGCCGTCGTGGAACGCCGCGCTGGCCAGGCCGGGCTTGCCGGGCAGCAACGGCGGCGTCTCGAACGCCGGCAGCGGCTTGCCGACCATCGCCGAATAGACCGTGCGGTCCGCCGGCCGATACAACGCGCTGGCGATGATCCCCAACACCGCGACGAATGCGACCAGCGGCAGCCACAGTTTCAGGCCCTTCACGCCCAGGCCTCCGCTTCGACACGCCGCCGCGCGCGTCGTTCGCGCAGAAGCCGCCCGAACAGAGAGAGTGCGCCGCCCAACGCGACCAGTGCGCCGCCGAGCCAGATCAGCGTCACGAAGGGCTTCCACCACAAGCGCAACTGGACACGGCCAGACGGATCGATCTGGCCGAGCACCGTGTACACCTGCCCGTCCCAGCGCGTCGCGATCGCCGATTCGCTCGTCACCGTCACCGGGTTGGTGAAGAAGCGCGATTGCGGGCGCAGCACGATCGCCGGCGCATCGCCGCGCCGCGCCACCAGATGCGCCTCCAGCGCCGACCAGTTGGGGCCAATTACCGGCGAAATCCCCTTCAGCGTCACGGTGTACGGCCCGACTTGCAGCGGCTCGCCGACGCGCGCCGCGACCAGCGTCTGTTTGGTGAACGCGCTCTCCGCGGCCATGCCCGCAAGGCTCACCGCGATGCCGAGATGCGCGACCACCATTCCCCAGGTGAACAGCGGTGTGCGCAGCAGATTGCGTCGCCACAGCGGCGCGACACTCGCCACCGCCAGGCCGGCCGCCAGCGCCAACCCGAGCAGCGGCAACAGCGCCACGCCGCGCCCGAACGCCAGCAACGCGACCAGCCCGATCGCGAACGCGGCGCCCGGCACCGCCATCCGCGACGTCAGTGCGCGCCAGCCATCACGCCGCCAACGCAGCAGCGGCCCCGCCGCCATCACCACCACCAGCAGCAGCGCGACCGGCCCCGCCGCCTTATCAAAGAACGGCGGCCCGACCGACAATTGCACGCCGAAGCCGGCCGCGATGATCGGGTACAGCGTGCCGATCAGCACGACACCCAAGATCACCGACAGCAGCAGATTGTTGGCGACCAAAGCGCCCTCGCGGCTGACCGGATCGAACGTATTGCCCACCCGCACCGTGCCGACGCGCGTCGCAAACAGCGCGAGCGCGCCGCCGATATAGAGCACCAACAACGCGAGGATGAAGCTGCCCCGCGTCGGATCGACCGCGAAGGCATGGACGCTGGTGAGGATGCCCGAGCGCACCAGGAAGGTGCCGATCATCGACATCGAGAAGGCGACCACCGCCAGCATCACCGTCCAGGCGCGCAGGCCGTCGCGCGTCGCCAGCACCGTCACCGAATGGAGCAGCGCGGTCGCCGCCAGCCACGGCATCAGCGAGGCATTCTCGACCGGGTCCCAGAACCACCAGCCGCCCCAGCCGAGCTCGTAATAGGCCCAATAGCTGCCCGCGGTGATGCCGAGGGTCAGGAAGATCCACGAGCCGAGCACCCACGGCCGCATCGCGCGCGCGAACGCCGGCCCGACATCGCGCGCGACCAGCGCGCCGACCGCGAAGGAGAACGCCACCGAAATGCCGACATAGCCGATGTAGAGCGTCGGCGGATGGAAGGCCAAGCCTGGGTCTTGCAGCAACGGGTTGAGCCCCTGCCCGTCCGCCGGCGCGGGCTCGATCCGCGCGAACGGGTTCGAGGCGAACAGCAGGAAGGCGTAGAAGCCGAGCGCGATCAGCGCCTGCGCGCCGAGCGTCGCGGTCAGCGTCGCGCGCGCGAGGCTGCGCTCGAAGATCGCCACCGCGCCGCCCGCCAGCCCGAGGATCGTCACCCACAGCAGCATCGAGCCTTCGTGGTTCCCCCAGGCGCCGGCGAATTTATAGAGCCACGGCTTTTCGGAATGGCTGTTCTCGGCGACGAGCAGCACCGACATGTCGCTGCGCAGGAAAACCGCGATCAGCATCGCCATCGCCAGCGCCGCCAGCGCGCCCTGCACGATCGCGACCGGCCGCACCGCGCCGATCAGGTCGGTGGTGAGCGCGCTCTCGTCATCCGGCGCGGCGAGCACACGCCGCACGCCGATCGCGGCGAGCACGACCTGCATCGCCGCCAGCGCGGCGGCAAGCCACAGAGCGGCGAGGCCAGCTTCGGCGATCATTTCGCCTGACCCCAAGCACAACCGTTCTCCCGCGAGCGCGGGAGTCCAGAGTCGCACGCGCAACGCCCGTTGCTCTGGACTCCCGCCTTCGCGGGAGAACGGGATGCACGCGCGCTCATTCGCGCAACGTCTTCGTTTCGTGCATCTTGCCCGCAAGCTGCGGCGGCATGTACTTTTCGTCGTGCTTGGCAAGCAGGTTGGTCGCGGTGAAGCTACCGTCGGGGTTGAACGATCCCTCCGCCACCACGCCGGAGCGCTCGCGGAACAGATCGGGCGCGATGCCGCGAAAGCGGACCGGCACGCGCGCGACGCCATCGCCGACGACAAAATGGATCGAGACGCCGTCCGCCTGGCGTTTGATCGAGCCGGCCTCGACCATGCCGCCGAGCCGCACCGCGCGCCCGAGCGGCAGACCCCGGCGCTGCACGTCGCTCGGCGCGTAGAAGAACGACGCCTGATCCTTGAGCGCGGACAGGGCGAGCAGCGCCGCCGCCGCCACCGCCGCCAGCCCGAGGCCGGCGAGCATCATGCGTTGCTGCTTCGCCTTCACCGCCGTTCGCTGCCCCGCATCGCGAGATAGCTCCACGCCGCGAGCACAGCCGCGCCGACGCCGGTGATCGCATAAGCCGCGATGACGAACGGCCAGGGATTCATCGTGCCATCCGCCGCAGCCGCGCTTCGGCCTTGGTGATCGCGAGGATCGTGCGCATCCGCATCAGCACCACGCTCGCGAAGAACAGCGAAAAGCCGCCGAGCGTGAACCACAGCGGCCACAACATGCTCGCGTCGATGCTCGAACGGGTGAGGCCGATGCTCTCGCCCTGGTGGAGCGTGTTCCACCACACCACCGAATAGCGGATGATCGGCAGCAGCACCGATCCCGCCACCCCGTACAGCGCGGGAATGCGGCCGTCCCCGCCCCGATCGGCATCGGCGCGCAGCAACGCCATGAAACCGAGATAGACGAACAGCAGCAGCAGCATCGAGGTCAGCCGCCCGTCCCACTCCCACCAGGTGCCCCAGGTCGGCCGCCCCCAGATCGAACCGGTGACGAGGCACAGCGCGGCGAACACCGCGCCGGGCAGCGCGAGCGCGCGCGCCGCGACCATCGCCAAAGGGTGCCGCCACACCAGATAGGCGAGCGAACACAGCGCGATGCCGCTCCAGCCGCCCATCCCCAGCCACGCGGCGGGCACATGGATGTAGAGGATGCGCACCGTCTCGCCCTGCAGATAGTCCGCCGGCGTCAGCATCAGCCCCGCCCAAGCGCCGATCGCGACCAGCACGACGCCCGTCCAGAACAACGCCGGCGTCAGCGGCCGCGCCAGCTTGAGGAAGCGCGCAGGATTGGCAAGGGCATGAAGGGAAGCCACGATCTCCAGCGTCTAGGCAATTGCGCGAAGACACTCAACCAAACTCGTCGATGCGGTGAAGGCCGACGCACCCGGCCAAGCGCCTCACCTGAGCCTGAGCGAAGATCAGTCGGATTGCGATACCGCCATTTCGTGCCCGTCGGGATCGCGAAAGTGGAAGCGCCGTCCGTCCGGATAGGCGACGATCGGCAGCGTGATCGCGCCGCCCGCCGCCTCGACCGACGCAAATGCCGCATCCACATCGGCCACGTCGATCACCGGCAGCGCCGCCGCGGTCTTCTCCGCCGGATCGGCCTGAAGGCCGAGATCGGTGTCGCCGCTGGTGGTCGCGGCATAGCTTGGCCCGAAATCGGTGAAGACCCAGCCGAATGCCGACCCGTAAAACGCCTTCGCCCGCGCGGTGTCCGCGACCGGCAGTTCGACATAGTTGATTCGCGCCATCTCGCCCTCCATGTTCTTGTATTGTTCTATAGGCGGGCGTAGCATCGGGCAATGGCAAAGACTCGCCCAGCGCGCGGCGCGACCGTCAATCGTGAGAGCACGCGCTTCAACCTGCCCGAGCGCGAGGCCGATGGCGATTGGCTCGACGCGCGCGCGATCGTCGATGACGGCCCGGCGCCGCTTCGCACGACGGTCACGGTCGAGACGCCGCGCACGATCATCACGCGCAACAGCTCGCCCGACATCAGCTTCGACCGCTCGATCAATCCCTATCGCGGTTGCGAGCACGGCTGCATCTATTGCTTCGCACGGCCAACCCACGCCTATCTCGATCTGTCGCCGGGGCTCGATTTCGAAAGCCGGCTGTTCGCCAAGCCCGACGCGCCCGCGTTGCTGCGCGCCGAACTCGGCAAACGCGGCTATGTCGTCCAGCCGATCGCGTTCGGCACCAACACCGATCCGTATCAGCCGATCGAGGCCGAATGGCGCATCATGCGCGGCTGCCTCGAAGTGCTCGCCGAGACGGGCCACCCACTGTTCATCACCACCAAGTCCGACCGAATCCTGCGCGATCTCGATCTTATCGCGCCGATGGCGAAGCGCGGGCTGATCGCGGTGATGATTTCGGTCACCTCGCTCGACCGGCGCACCGCGATGACCGTCGAGCCGCGCGCGCCCACGCCCGAGCGGCGGCTGACGGCGGTGAAGGCGCTGAGCGAGGCGGGGGTGCCGACCTATGTCTCCGTGTCGCCGGTCATCCCGGCGATCACCGATCATGAGATCGAGCATCTCATCGCGCGCGCGGCGCAGGCAGGCGCGCGCAACGTCAATTTCATCCCGGTGCGCCTGCCGCACGAAGTCGCGCCGCTGTTCCGCGCCTGGCTCGACGAGCATTTCCCGGACCGCGCCGCCAAGGTGATGGCGACGATCCAGGCGCTGCGCGGGGGACGCGACAACGACCCCAATTTCGGCACGCGCATGCGCGGCCAAGGGCCGTGGGCGGACCTGCTTCGCACCCGCGTTCAGATCGCCTGCCGCAAACATGGGCTGACGCGCGAGAAACTGGTGCTGCGGACGGACCTGTTCCGGGCTCCGGCCGGGCCGCAGGGGGAGTTGTTCTAGCGGCGTCTCAATCCTCTCGGCTGTCGAACGCCATGCGGGAGCGCGTGATCTCGTCCATATTATCCATCACCCAAAGCCCGAGCGCCTTGACCGGCACACGCAGCGAATGACCGAGCGGGGTCAGTTCATAATCCACGCGCGGCGGGATCGTGGGGAAAACGGTGCGGCGAACCAGCCCGTCGCGTTCGAGGCTGCGCAGCGTGTGTGTGAGCATCCGCTGCGAGATGCCGTCGATCAACCGCTTGAGTTCATTGAAACGACGCGGCCCGACGGAGAGCACCATCACCACCAGGATGCTCCATTTGTCGCCGATGCGGGCGAGTACCGGCGTGACGTTCTTGCAGCCGGCGTGGATGTCGGCCGGGTCAAGATCAGTCACATCCATGTGACCAGGTAACAAAATAGTGCCTCCTTGCGCGTCGCTTGCCTACGGTAACATATCCCGCCCCGGTTACGTTTCTATACCGGAGACCCTGCATAATGAAACTGCTTCAGATCGATTCGAGCATCACCGGCGAGAGCTCGGTGTCGCGACCGCTCACGGAAAAGGTCGTCGCGAAACTGGTCGCCGCCGATCCGGGCGCCGAGGTCATCAAACGCGATCTCGCCGCCGCGCCGTTGCCGCACCTCGATCTGGCATCGTTCCCGGGCGGCGAGGGCGACGCCTCCGCCGCCAGCGAAGCGATCCTCGCGGAATTCCTCGCCGCCGATGTCGTCGTGATCGGCGCGCCGATGTACAATTTCACGGTCCCGAGCCAGCTCAAGGCATGGATCGACCGCATCGTCATTCCCGGCCGTACCTTCCGTTATGGCCCCGAGGGCGTGACGGGGCTGGTCGCGGGCAAGCGCATCATCGTCGTGGTGTCGCGTGGCAACTTCTATGGGCCGGGCGCGCCGGCGGCCGCCTTCGAGCATCTCGAAACATTGCTGGGCGGCCTGTTCGGCTTTCTGGGCGCGACCACGGAGTTCGTCATCGCGGAAGGGGTGCGGGCCGGCCCGGATCATCTCACCGCCGCGCTCGAAAGCGCGCACCAGGCGATCGACCGGCTCGCCGCCTGATCGTGGGCGCTGGCGGGTGGCGAACGTCACCTGCCGGCGTTTCCCGCCGAGCGGGCTACCCGACGAGCGCCAGCCGCGCTTCCGACGTCTTCAGCACGACGCCGCTGATCCCCGGTAGTCCCTCGATCCGCGTCGCAAGTTCCTGATCGAGCAGGAAGTCACGCCCGAGCAGCAGCCGCGCGAAGCCGCCCTCGGGCATCGCCGCCTTCGCCCACACCTCACCGCGCGCGCCGCGATGGTCCGCGAGCACGCCGGCGAGCGTCTGCATCGCCGCCGGGGTCTCGACCGTGAGGTCGAGCATGAAGCGCGCGGCGGTCGCCAGCGAATCGAACCGCTGCAACCGTTTGACCGAGACGCGTGGCGTCTCCTCGCCGGGCCGCCGGTCGAGCTCCACCGTCAAAAGACCGCACGCACCCTCGCGCGCGGCTTCCTCCAGATCGGCCGCGACGGCATCGTCGAAACAGGTCGCGATGAACTGCCCGGATGGATCGGAGAGCGTCGCCATCAGATAGCGCCGCCCGCGTGCCGAAGTACGCCAGCGCGCGTCCTCGACCAGCACCGCCATCATCGCGCCGGCGCGCGATTTGCCGTCGTCGGGGATGTCGAGTTCACCCAGCGTCGCATAGCTGCGCGCGCCGTGCATCCGCGCGAGATGGCCGTGGCGGTCGACCGGGTGTGCCGAGAAATAGAAGCCGAACGCCTCCTTCTCCGCCTCCATCCGCTCGGCGAGCGGCCAGTGCGCGTTGGGCAGGCGGATTGGCGGCTCGGCGGCATCAACGCCGCCGAACAGCCCACCCTGCCCGCTCGCGCGCATCGATTGCACACGCGAAGCCGTCGCGAGGATCGTCTCGGCGGCGGCGTGGATGCCGGCGCGATTGGGGGTGAACGCATCGAACGCGCCCGCGCCGGCCAGCGTCTCCAACTGGCGCTTGTTGAGCAGGCGCGGATCGACGCGGTGCGCGAGATCGTCGAGCGTGGCGAACTTGCCATTGGCCTCGCGTTCGGCGACGAGCTTCTCCATCGCCGCCTCGCCGACGCTCTTGAGCGCGCCGAGCGCGTAGCGCACCGCCAGACCGTCTCCCACGTCCTCGACCGAGAACTCGGCCTCGCTGCGGTTGATGTCGGGCGGCAGGATCGCGACGCCCAGCCGCCGCATATCGTCCACGAAGATGCTCAGCTTGTCGGTGAGCGCCATGTCGTAGCACATCGAGGCGGCGAAGAATTCGTGCGGATGATGCGCCTTGAGCCACGCCGTCTGATAGGCGAGCAACGCATAGGCCGCCGCGTGCGACTTGTTGAAGCCGTAGCCGGCGAACTTGTCGATCAAGTCGAACAGCTCGTTCGCCTTGGCGGCGGGGATCTGGTTGTGCTCGGCGCAGCCCTTCACGAAGATGGCGCGCTGCGCGTCCATCTCCGCCTTGATCTTCTTGCCCATCGCGCGGCGCAGCAGATCGGCGCCCCCCAGCGAATAGCCGGCGAGGATCTGCGTCGCCTGCATCACCTGTTCCTGATAGACGAAGATGCCATAAGTCTCGGCGAGGATCGGTTCGAGCAGCGCGTGCGGATATTCGATCGGCTCCTGACCGTTCTTGCGGCGGCCGAAGCTCGGGATGTTGTCCATCGGCCCGGGCCGGTACAACGAGACGAGCGCGATGATGTCGCCGAAGTTGGACGGCTTCACCGCCGCCAGCGTGCGCCGCATCCCTTCCGATTCGAGCTGGAACACGCCGACCGTGTCGCCCTTCTGGAGCAATTTGTAGACGCCCTCGTCATCCCATTCGAGCGCCGACAGGTCGATCGAAACGCCGCGATCGGCGAGCATCTGCACCGCCTTCTGCAACACCGACAGCGTCTTGAGGCCGAGGAAGTCGAACTTCACGAGCCCCGCGCCCTCGACATATTTCATGTCGAATTGGGTGACCGGCATGTCCGAGCGCGGATCGCGGTAGAGCGGCACGAGTTCGGCGAGCGGCCGATCGCCGATCACCACGCCGGCGGCGTGGGTGGAGGAATGGCGGGGCAAGCCTTCCAGCTTCATCGCGAGATCGAGCAGATGCTTGACGCCCGCATCGCCTTTATACTCCGCGGCGAGTTCGGAGACGCCGTTGAGCGCGCGGTCGAGCGTCCACGGGTCCGCGGGCAGGTTTGGCACCAGCTTGGCGAGCCGATCGACCTGGCCGTAGCTCATCTGGAGCACGCGGCCGGTGTCCTTGAGCACCGCGCGCGCCTTGAGCTTCCCGAAGGTGATGATCTGCGCGACCTGATCGCGGCCGTATTTCTCCTGCACGTAGCGGATCACCTCGCCACGCCGGGTTTCGCAGAAGTCGATGTCGAAGTCGGGCATCGACACGCGTTCCGGGTTGAGGAAGCGCTCGAACAGCAGCCCGAGCTTGATCGGATCGAGATCGGTGATGGTCAGCGCCCACGCCACCACCGAGCCCGCGCCCGATCCGCGCCCCGGCCCGACCGGAATGTCGTGATCCTTAGCCCATTTGATGAAGTCGCCGACGATCAGGAAATAGCCGGGGAAGCCCATCGAGATGATGACGTCGAGCTCGAACTCGAGCCGCTTCGCATAGGTGTCGCGCAGCGCCGGGTCGGTGATCTTCGCCTTGGCGAGCCGCGCCTCCAGCCCCGCGCGCGAGGTGACCCGCAGCGCCTCCGCCTCGCCCTCGCGGTCGCCCGCGAGGCTCGGCAGGATCGGCTTGCGATAAGGCGCCGCCACCGCGCACCGCTGCGCGACGACGAGCGTGTTGGCGATCGCCTCGGGCAGATCGGCGAACAAGGTCCGCATCTCGTCCGCCGGCTTCATCCAGGCATCGGGCGAGCTGCGCGGGCGATCCTCGCTGGCGAGATACGACGAGCTGGCGATGCACAGCATCGCATCATGCGCCTCGACGAAATCGGCCTCGGCGAAACAGCAGGGATTGGTCGCGACCAGCGGCAGATTGCGGTCATAGGCGAGATCGACGAGCGGCGCTTCCGCCTTGCCCTCGATCGGATCGAGCCGCCGCGTCAGTTCGATATACAGCCGATCGGGGAACAGCGCCTGCAAGCGATCGGCATAGGCGCGCGCGCGCGCCGGCTGATCTTCGGCGAACAGCCGCGTGAGCCCCCCTTCCCGCCCGGCGGTGAGCGCGATCAGCCCGTCCGTGTGCTTGGCCAGCGTCTGGAACGACACATGCGGCGCGTGTTCGAGCGGCCGGTCCAGATGCGCCTGCGACACCAGTTCGCACAGGTTGCGATAGCCGGTCTCGTCCTGCGCGTAGAGCGCCAGCCAGTCGAGCACCGGCTCGACGCCGTCGGGCATGTCGGGCCGGGCCAGCCCGAGCATCGTGCCGATCACCGGCTGCACGCCGGCTTTCCTCGCGGCGTCGGAATAGGCCATCGCCGCATAGAGGCCATTGCGATCGGTCAGCGCGGCGGCGGGAAAGCCCAGTTCCTGCGCGCGCTTGGCGATCGCCTTGGGATCGATCGCGCCGTCGAGCATGGTGAAACACGAGAAGATACGAAGCGGAACGAACGCGGAATGGGCCATCGCCCGTCTATGCGCGCCTCACGCGATTCGCGAAACCGTCATGTGGCGGATCGGGCGCATCCGCGGCCCCACGCGTCGTGCCAGCGCACGCTGGCATCTCGTCGTGAAGCGCGGAACGCCCGCCAAGCGGGGCGCCGCCCGGATCAGGCGGGTCGCGAAAGCGGCGCGAGACCCCAGCGTGCGCTGGGGTGACGAACGTCCTTACAGCAGCCGCTCGATATCCGCCGCGATCGCCTCGGGCACCGTTCTCGGCCCGAAACGCGCGACCGCCTTGCCGCTGCGATCGACGAGGAACTTCGTGAAGTTCCACTTGATCGATTTGGTGCCGAGCAGCCCCGGCGCCGCCGCCTTCAGCGCGGTGAACAGCGGATCGGCGGCGGGACCGTTCACGTCGATCTTGGCGAAGACCGGGAAGGTCACGTCATAGGTCAGCGAGCAGAAGGTCGCGATTTCGGCGGCGTCACCCGGCTCCTGCGCGCCGAACTGGTTGCAGGGGAACGCCAGCACCGTGAAGCCGCGCGCGGCGTAGCGCTGATAGAGTTCCTCCAGCCCCTCATATTGCGGGGTGAAGCCGCATTTCGAGGCGGTGTTCACGATCAACAGCACCTCGCCGGCATAGACCGACAGGTCAGCCCGCGCGCCGCTCGATGCCGTCACGACGAAATCGGTGATCGCGGTCATCTCGCATGCCTCGCCAGCAGATATTCCAGGTTCTGGCGCACGCCCGGCCATTCACGGTCGAGGATCGAATAGACCACCGAATCGCGCAGCCGCCCGTCCGCCATGATCTGATGCCCGCGCAGCACGCCGTCGCGTTTGGCGCCCAGCCGTTCGATCGCCGCCTGGCTGCGCTTGTTGAGCGTATCCGTGCGGATCTGCACGCACTGGCAGCCGAGCACATCGAAAGCATGGCCCAGCAGCAGCAACTTCGCCTCGGTGTTGACGCCGGTCCGCTGGACGGCGGTCGCGTAAAAGGTGCCGCCAATCTCGAGCCGCCGGTGCTTCTCGGCCACGCGCAAATAGCGCGTCGTGCCGACCACCCGGCCCCCGGCTAGCACCGCGAACGGGATCACCCGGCCATAATCCTGCTCGGCGAAGGTCTCGCCCATGAAGGCATCGACATTCTTGAGCTTGGCGACGCTCGCGTAGAACAGATCCCACAGCCCATCGGTGCGGGCGACCTCGACCAGCGCCGGGCCGTCATCACGGGTCAGCGGCCGCAGCGTGACGTGCTGGCCCTTGAGCGTCGGCACCGAGCGCCACAGGCTCATCCGAGCGTGCCTTCGTGAAGGCGCACCACGCGGTCCATCTTCTGCGCGAGCCGCTCATTATGCGTCGCGACCAGCGCCGCCGAGCCTTCGCCGCGCACCAGCCGGAGGAATTCGGCCAGCACGACATCCGCCGTGGCTTCATCGAGATTGCCGGTCGGCTCGTCAGCGAGGACGAGCGCCGGCCGATTGGCGAGCGCGCGCGCCACCGCGACACGTTGCTGCTCGCCGCCCGACAATTGGCTGGGCCGGTGCGTCAGCCGGTGGCCGAGCCCGAGCGCGGTGAGCAGCGCCTCGGCGCGCGCATCGGCGGCGGCGCGGTCGGCGCCGCGGATCATCTGCGGCAGCACGACATTCTCGGCCGCGCTGAAATCGGGCAGCAAATGGTGGAACTGATAGACGAAACCGAGCGATTCGCGCCGGACGCGCGTGCGCCCGTCCGAATCGAGTTCGGCGGCTTCGGCGCCGGCGATGCGGATCGATCCTTCGAACCCGCCTTCGAGCAAGCCGACCGCCTGCAACAAGGTCGACTTGCCCGATCCCGATGGGCCGAGCAGCGCGACGATCTCGCCCTGCCCGACGGTCATTTCGACACCGCGCAGAACGTCGATCCGCACCCCGCCCTGTTCGAAGCTGCGCGCGAGGCCGCTGACGGCGAGAACCGGTTCACTCATAACGCAACACCTGCACGGGATCGGTACTCGCCGCTTTGAACGCGGGGTACAAGGTGGCGAGGAAGCTGAACACCAGCGCCATCACCGCGATGCCGGTGACCTCGACCGGATCGGTCTTGGAGGGCAATTCGGTCAGGAAGCGGATCGAGGGATCCCACAGGTTCTGCCCGGTCACCAACTGCACGAAATCGACGATCGACTGGCGGAAGAACAGGAACACGAACCCCAGCGCCAGACCGGCCACCACGCCGAGCGCACCGATCGTCGTGCCGACCACCATGAAGATCTTCATCAGCCCGAACCGCGACGCGCCCATCGTCCTCAGGATCGCGATGTCGCGCGTCTTGGCGCGCACGAGCATGATGAGCGAGGACAGGATGTTGAACACCGCGACGAGGATGATGATCGACAGCACCGTGAACATCGCCACCCGCTCGACCGCGAGCGCCTGGAAGAGCTGCGCGTTCATCTGCTGCCAGGTGGTGATGACGGCGCGGCCCGCGATCTGGTTCTCGACCGGCTTGAGGATCGCGTTGACGCGGTCCGGATTGACCGTGTTGACCTCGATCATGCCGACCGAATCGCCCATCAGCAGCAAGGTCTGCGCGTCCTCGATCGGCATGATGATGTATTTGATGTCGTAATCGTACACGCCGACTTCGAAGATCGCGCCGACCGTGTAGCTGACTACGCGCGGTACCGTGCCGAACGGGGTCGATTGCCCGAGCGGGTTGAAGATCGAAATCTGGCTGCCGACCTGCGCGCCCAGCGCCTCGGCGAGCCGGCTGCCGATCGCGACGCGGCCGCTGCCGGCGGTGATGCTGTCGAGCGACCCCATCACGACCTTGCTGCCGATCGTCGCGTTCGAGCGGATATCCTCCACGCGCATGCCGCGCACCAGGATGCCCTCGGAGCGGCCCGAATAGGTCACGGCGAGCGGCTGCTCGATCAGCGGCACCGCACTGGTTACGCCCGGCGTCTTGATGGTGATCTTGGCGATATTGCGCCAGTCGGGCAGATCGTTGCCGATCCCCTGGATCACGGCATGGCCGTTGAGCCCGACGATCTTGTCGAACAGCTCGGCGCGGAAGCCGTTCATCACGCTCATCACGATGATGAGCGCGGCGACGCCGAGCATCACCGCGACCAGGCTGATGCCGGCGACGAGGAAGATGAACGCTTCGCCACGCCCCGGCAGCAAATAGCGCTTGGCGATCATGCGTTCGTAACGGGAAAGGATCATATGCGGTGTCTGCCCGGCCCCCGGGAGGTAAGTCATCGCCGCTCTAGGTCGCGCGTGCGCCGCTGGCAACCTGCATACCCTGTTGCGCATACGCCACAGCCCCGCCGCAATCGCCGCAACCGTGTCACTATAACGGTGACAAAAAGGGGTTGTCGCCCTAGCAACACAATCACTGAGACACAGGCAATGGCCGTGGTTCGGGGAGAGTTTCCAGTCCCGCCAAAAGGCGTGTGGGCGGAGACGATTTGGGGGCTGACGAGCGATCGTCACGCAGGCGCTCGGGCTGGAAACGGCCCGGGCGTTTGGCGTTCAGGCAGAGGCGCGCTCGCGCGCCGCTGCGGGCAAAGCTCGCATCGCCTGAACCGGTCGGCGGGTCGCTTTAGCGAGCCCGACCGACGGCGGCTTTGCCGCCGGCCGCGGCAGCCCCTTCCACCCGCTCGCCAATAAGCAAGCCGATATGTCCGCGATATGTCCGGCGGCGGAGCGATGCCCCGCCGCCCCACACCCTTAGAACGACTTGGAGATGGTAGCGCCGATCGTGCGCGGATCGCCCGGCTGGCCGACGATCAGGCCCGTGCTGCCCGATTGCGCCGACAGCAGCTCATAATAGTTCTGGTTGAACGCGTTGCGCACCCAGCCGAACACGTTGAAGCTGTCCTGCCGGTAGCCGAGCCGGAAGTTCGACAGCGAATAGCCGTCGATCCACATGTAGCGCGACACCGACGGGTTGGACGAGAAACGCGAGCGATAGCTGCCGTCATAGCCGGCATAGACCTGACCGTTGCCGACCGGCACGTTGACCTCACCGCCGAACGAGAACGACCATTTCGAGATGCCCGGCAGCACCGTCCCCGAGATGTCGCACGTCAGCGGGCTGAGGCCCGGCGTGCCCGCCGGTTCTGGCGTGGCGCCGTTCAGCGCCGGGTTGCCGCCGGCCAGTTCGGGCGCGCAGGGCGCGTTGGTGAAGCGCAGATACTTGGCGTCGGTATAGGCGCCGTTGGTGTAGAGATTGACGCGTGCGCTCGGCCGATACGATGCATCGAACTCGGCGCCGCGCACCCGCACCAGCCCCGCGTTGGCGAGATAGCCCCGGATCACCGTGGTCTGGCCGTTGTTCACCGTCGCCTGATAATCATGCACGTCGGTCCAGAAGCCGGCGAGGTTGAGCGTCAGCTTGCGATCGAGGAACTGCGTCTTGAGCCCGATCTCGAAATGATCCTCGCTCTCGGGCTTCACCGTTTGCTTGGTCAGATCGGCGATGGTGTTGGTCGTATCCAGCGGCAGGCCCGACAGGTTGATGCCGCCCGATTTGAAGCTGCGCGCATAGGTCGCATAAGCGTGGACATCCGCCGTCACATCGTAGGAGAGCGTGAAATCGCCCGACACGTTCCACGCGCTGAACCGCGGGCTGTAACGCTGGGGCGCGAGCGTGTTGATCTGGTTGGCGAAGGTCGTCCGCGCTGCGCCGGTCTTCGAGTTGAGCATCGTCGCGACATTGTCGGCGGTCGCAACAAAGTCGTACTGGCTGTTGTGGATGCTCACCACCGAGTCGTAATAGCCGGATTTCTTGTCGTAATTCACGCGCAGACCGGGTGCGAGATGGAGCCCGGAAACGGGCTGCCAATTGAGCTTGCCGAACACCGCGAAGCTGTCATTCTTAAAGTTGATCGTGTTGGTCGAGGTCAAGCCGTTGAGCACATTCGGGTTCGACGCGTCCGTGCCCGACAGAAGCCAGCGGCTCGCCGCGCTTCCCTGCACCTGCGATCCTTGCGTGTTGATCGTCTGATGGAAGTAGAACACGCCCGCCGTGTAATCGAGCGTGTTCTTGCCGTTCGAGGCGATCCGCAGTTCCTGCGACCATTGCTTCTGCTGCGACGGGTTCTGCGAAACGGTGGTGATCGGCAAGCCGACGTAATCGCGGTCGTTCGCCGGTTTCCAGTCCCAATAGCGCCACGCCGAGACCGAGGTGATCGTCGCCGGGCCGATATCCCAATTGCCGACCAGCGAGGCGCCGCCCATTTCCTGCTTCGAATTGATGCTCGCGTCGAGATCGGTCACGCGGTCGAACGCGTTGGTGCTCGGCGGTGCGTAGCCGAGCGCCGCAGCGAGCGCGGTGTACTGGCGATTGGTGGCGCGCTGCGTCGGCGCGAGCCGCGCGTAATATTGCACGCAGCACAACGGGTTTTGGAAGTTGAAGTCACCGGTCAGGCGGAAATCCATGTCGTTGCGCGGCTTCCACAGCAACTGGCCACGCACGCTGAAATTGTCGAGCTTCTGCAGATACTGGTTGCTGGTGCGATCGTAGATCGTGCCGCCGCGCTTGGTGACGGAGGCCGACAGACGCGCCGCCAGCGTATCGCCGACCACCTTGTCCGACACCGAAGCCTTGGCCTGCCAATAGGCATAATCGCCGCCGCTCACCTCGAAGCGGGCGTCGGGCGTGAAGCTCGGCGCGCGCGTCGTGATGTTGACCGCGCCGGCGGTGGTGTTCTTGCCGTAGAGCGTGCCCTGCGGGCCGCGCAACACCTCGACCCGGTCGACATCAACGAAATCGAAGGTCGAGGCGCCGACCCGGCCGACGTAAACGCCGTCGAGATAGAAGCCGACGCCCTGCTCGATCCCGTCGTTGGTGAGGCCGAACGGCGTGCCGAGACCGCGGATGTTGATCGACGAGTTGCGCGGGTTGCTCGAATAGAATTGCAGCGCGGGTTGTTGCTGCTGGAGGCGGTTGACGTTGAACGCGCCGGTCCGGTCGATCTGGTCGCTGCCGATCACCGACATCGCGATCGGCACGTCCTGCGCGCGCTCCTCGCGGCGGCGCGCCGTCACCACCACGTCGCCATCGCCGCCGGACTGCGCCTGGGCCTGCGCGGGAGACGGCTGCGCGGCCGGCGCCTCGGGCACAGCGGCCGACGAAGCCAGCAAAATCGACGTGAGATGAGCGAACATCATATCCCCCTTGAGACTTTCTTATTCGAGTCGCCCTTCAATACCCACCGTCGCACTAGGATTTCATCCCGTTCGTTCTTCACACCGCTAAAGTTTGGCTTCGCGGCCCACGCAAAAATCCACATCAAAGGCTCTTGAACGCGAAACCGAACGCCCCAAATCTGCGGCGTGCGGCGCCGACCGGGCCGCACGAAACCGGGTGCCGCGCCGTGTGCGGGCACTCTTCAGCACCGTTCATTCGCTCACAGGAGGCATGCACATGCGTCAGTTCGATTTCACCCCCTTCCGCCGTTCCGCGATTGGTTTCGACCGGCTCTTCGACATGCTCGAAGCCAGCGCGCGCCAGCAGGCGGCGGACAATTATCCTCCGTTCAACCTGGAGCGCGTCGCCGACGACCGCTACCGGATCACCCTCGCCGTCGCCGGCTTCAGCCGTGACGAGATCGAGATCGTCGCCCAGCAGAATCTGCTGCAGGTGAAGGGCAAGAAGGATGAGAAGGAAGGCCAGAACACCTTCCTGCATCTCGGCATCGCCAATCGCAGCTTCGAGCGCCGCTTCGAACTCGCCGATTTCGTGCGCGTCGATGATGCCCGCCTCACCGATGGCCTGCTCGTGATCGACCTCGTCCGCGAAGTGCCGGAAGCGGCCAAGCCCAAGACCATCGCGATCAAGACCGGCACCCCCCTCGCCGCTGTCGAGAACGCGTCGGCCAACGAAGCACAGGCCGCGTAACGCGCGGCCGGGCGCTCTCGCCCCCCTCCCCCATCGAGAGCGCCGCAGGAGGGCGCCCGGATCGTTCCGGGCGCCCTTTTTGCATGCCTTTTCCGCGCGTTCGATCGCGTGTAGCGGATGGGAATGAAGACGCTCATCGACCCCGGACACGCGCTCGCGCGCGGGCTGCTCGCCATCCGCACGCAATATCAGGTGCCCGAGAGCTTCCCGCCCGAGGTACTGGCCGCCGCCGAAGCCGCCGCGCGGCGCACGCCCGCCGAGCATCTCGATCGCACCGCCGAACCGTTCGTCACGCTCGATCCCGCGAGTTCGACCGATCTCGACCAGGCGTTCTCGATCCAGACGGCGGGGGGCGACCTGCTGTTGCGCTATGCGATCGCCGATGTCGCCTGGTTCGTCGGCGACGGCGATCCGATCGATACCGAGGCGTGGCGGCGTGGCGAGACCCTGTACCTGCCCGATGGCAAGGCCCCGCTGTATCCGCCGGTTCTGAGCCAGGGTGCCGCGAGCCTGCTGCCGGACGGCCCACGCCCCGCGGTGATCTTCACGGTACGCGTCGCGGGCGATGGCGCGGTCACGCTCGACGGTGCCGAGCGCGCACTGATCCGCAGCCGTGCCAAACTCGCCTATGACAGCGTGAGCGAAGCCGACCTGCCAACAGGCTTCACCGAACTGTCGCGCCGGATCGCGGCCGCCGAGACCGCGCGGGGCGCCGCTCGTGGCGATCCGCCAGACCAGGAAGTGAGCGCGGCCGGCGGCGGCGCATACCAACTCGCCTTCCGTCCGCGCCTCGCCGCCGAGGACCAAAACGCCGCGCTCTCGCTCGCCACCAACATGGCCGTCGCCGATACGTTGGTCTCGCACCATACGGGGCTGTTCCGCGTGATGGCCGTGCCCGACGCACGCGCCATCGCCCGGCTCCGCAACACCGCGCGCGCTTACCGGCTCTATTGGCCCGATGCGCAATCGCTCGACGATTACGCGCGCACGCTGGATGCCGCCGATCCGCACGAGGCGGCGTTCATGCTCGCGATCCGCCGCGCCGGTCAGGGCGCGAGCTACACACCATATCGCGACGGGGTGAAGCCTTGGCATGCGGCGATGGCGGCGACCTACGCCCACGTCACCGCGCCGCTGCGCCGCCTGGCGGATCGCTATGTGGTGGAGGCGACCCTCGCCATCGCCAACGGCCGGCCGGTGCCGGATACCGTCGCCGCCGCGTTCGAGACATTGCCCAAGGTGATGGCCAAGGCCGAAGCGCGCGGCGGCGACATCGACCGTGCGGTAATCGATCTGGCCGAGGCGGTGATGCTGTCGAGCGATATCGGCGAGCGCTTCGACGCGGTCGTCACCGATGCCAATGATCGGGGCGCGCGCATCCAGTTGTGCGAGGCGCCGGTGGTGGTGCGGGTGCCCGCGACGGGCGTCGCCCCCGGCGATGCGGTGCGGGTGCGGTTGAGCACGGTCGACGTCGACAAGCGCAGCGTGACGTTCGAGCGGATCGGCTGATCGCCCGTCAGGGGCATCGGCGGCCGCACGGGCGAAGGCCCGATCACGCGACGCGGGCCTCGGCCAGCGCGCGCTTCCACGGACCTCAGACCAGGCGGCTCTGCCGCACCGCCGCTTCGATGAAGCTCTTGAACAACGGATGCGGATCGAACGGCTTGCTCTTCAGTTCCGGGTGGAACTGCACGCCTACGAACCATGGATGGTCGGGCCGCTCGACGATCTCGGGAAGCATCCCGTCGGGCGACATGCCGCTGAACACGAGCCCGCCCTTTTCCAGCGCCTCGCGGTAGGCGGTGTTGACCTCGTAGCGGTGGCGATGGCGCTCGGAGATCGACTCGCTGCCGTAAATCGAGGCGACGACGCTGTTGCCGTCGAGCTTGGCCTCATATGCGCCGAGCCGCATCGTCCCGCCGAGATCGCCGCCTTCCTCGCGCTTCTCGATACCGGCTTCGCTCATCCATTCGGTGATCATGCCGACGACCGGCTCGCTGGTCGGGCCGAATTCGGTCGAACTCGCCTCGGCGATGCCGGCGAGATCGCGCGCGCCTTCCACGCAGGCCATCTGCATGCCGAAGCAGATGCCGAGATACGGCACGCGCCGCTCGCGCGCGAAGCGGACGCTGGCGATCTTGCCCTCGGCACCGCGCGACCCGAACGCGCCGGGAACGAGGATCGCGTGCATCGGTTCGAGCTTGGCGGCGATGTCGCTGTCCGCAGCCTCGAACAGTTCGGCGTCGATCCACTGGACGTTGACCTTGACGCGATTGGCGATGCCGCCATGCACCAGCGCCTCGTTGAGCGACTTGTACGCGTCCTGGAGGCCGACATATTTGCCAACCACGCCGATCGTCACCTCCCCCTCCGGGTTGGTGAGCCGGTCCATGATATCGGTCCAGCGCGACAGATCGGGCGCGGCGCCGGGCGCGATCCCGAAGGCGTTGAGGACCGCGCTGTCCAGCCCCTCCTCGTGATATTGCACCGGCACGGCGTAGATGCTCCTCGCGTCGAGCGCCGGGATCACGGCCTCCTTGGGCACGTTGCAGAACAACGCGATCTTGGCACGGTCGCTCTCGGGCAGCGGCTGTTCGCAGCGGCACACCAGGACGTCGGGCTGGACGCCGAGAGCAGCGAGTTCGCGCACCGAATGCTGGGTCGGCTTGGTCTTCAACTCGCCCGCCGCGGCGATGTACGGCACCAAGGTCACATGGATGCTGATCGAATTGCCGCGCCCTAGATCGTTCTTGAGCTGGCGCAGCGCCTCGATGAACGGCAGCGATTCGATATCGCCAACCGTGCCGCCGATCTCGCAGAGCACGAAATCGAGATCGTCGGTCTCGGCCTGCGCGAACTCCTTGATCGCATCGGTGACGTGCGGGATCACCTGCACCGTCGCGCCGAGATAATCGCCGCGCCGTTCGCGCGTGATGATCTGCTGATAGATCCGGCCCGAGGTGACGTTATCCGACTGGCGCGAGGCGACGCCGGTGAAACGTTCATAATGGCCCAGATCGAGATCGGTCTCGGCACCGTCGTCTGTCACATAGACTTCGCCGTGCTGATAGGGCGACATCGTGCCGGGATCGACGTTCAGATACGGATCGAACTTGCGGATTCGCACGCGATAGCCGCGCGCTTGCAGCAATGCGGCGAGGCTCGCCGCCATGAGACCCTTGCCGAGCGAGGAAACCACGCCGCCGGTGATGAAAATGAACCGCGCCATGGGAGGAAACGCCTAACGTCAAACGCCGTGGCGCGACAAGCGCGCGACTCCGGCGACCATCAAAGAAAAGCGGGAGCCGCCGGCCCCCGCGCGATGCGGTTCCGCTTACCGGGCGAGCGGAACGCTGTTGTTGCCCGCCGGCGCGGCGTCATTGCCGATCGCCTGCTTGGCCGCCGAGGAGAAGGGCGCCGCGTCATCGGCCGGCGCCTGGGGTACCGGCAATTGCGCCGCCGGTGCCGCCGGCTTGCCCGTCGCCAGCGTCGTGTCGATCTTGGCGGTGTGGCCGCGCGCCGCCAGCACGGCGAGGCCGATGCTGAGCGCCACGAACAGCGTCGCCAGCACCGTCGTCGCGCGGGTGAGGAAGTCCGCCGCGCCGCGCGCCGACATCAGCCCGGACGGGCTGCCCCCCATGCCCAGACCGCCGCCTTCGGACTTCTGCACGAGAATCACCCCCACCAGCATGGCGGCGATGATGGCGTGAACGACGAGGAGGAACTGGAACAGCATGAAATCGGGCTACCCTGCGGGGAAATTCAAGCGGCGCACATAGGCGCGCAATCACCGTCGATCAACCGCCGTGGCGCCGGCGCAGGACATTTCGGGAGCGGTCTGAAACCAGAGCGAATGCGGATCGTTACAACTCGCGAGCATCCCGGACCGCGGGATGTCGAGTTGCTTAACAGAAAGACTCGCCGTGGCCTCTGTGTTCAATCGTTCGCTCGATAGCTGGATGCAAGCGCTGGTCGATTATGTCAGGTCGGGCGAGCCCGATCTCACCAACCGGCAGATGGCGCTTCTCCTGTTCGTATATCTCACGCCCGGGCCGCATACGGTGCGCGGGCTGGCGCGCGTTCTGAACGTTTCCAAGCCGGTCGTCACGCGCGCCTTGAATAGACTTGGGTCCCTCGGCTATCTGCGGCGCCAGCGCGACGATACCGACAAGCGCAATATCTTCATCGCGCAAACGTCCGAGGGGGCAGATTTTCTTGAAGAGTTCGGCCAGTTTATCGGCGATACAGAGCAGCCAACACCCCGCCGCAGCCCCACGCCGGAGCTTCGCGCTGCTGGGGCACTCGGTCGAGATTGATCCCCGTTTCAACGCGGTACGCCGCGATCTCGCCGACGTGCGGCTGGCGGACCGCGTGTTCGCGCCGCATTATGCGGCGCCGGTGCTGATGGTGGTCAGCCGCGCGACCGCGCTCCGCGCGGCGCGCGAGAGCGATTCGGACGTCCGGACCGGGCTGGTGCCCGGCGACGTGTTCGAAGTGTTCGAACTCGCCGGCGGCAACGCCTGGGGCAAGGCGCCCGGCTGCGGACTGGTCGGATATCTCGATGAGACCGCATTGGTGAGGGCTTCGTCATGAGCACACGCGTTTTCATCGACGGCGCGGCCGGCACGACCGGGCTGGAAATCCGCGAGCGGCTCGCCGGGCGTGCCGATATCGAGCAGATCGTCCTCGACGACGAACGCCGCAAGGACGCCAGAGCGCGTGCCGAGGCGCTGAACGCCGCCGACTTCGTCATCCTGTGCCTGCCCGATGCGGCCTCGCGCGAGGCGGTGTCGCTGATCGAAAACGATCGCACCCGCGTGATCGACGCATCGACCGCGTTCCGCACGGCGGAAGGCTGGACCTACGGCTTCCCCGAACTCGAACCCGGCGCGGCCGATGCGGTCGCCTCCGCGCCTCGCGTAAGCAACCCCGGCTGCTACCCGACCGGCTTCCTCGCGCTCGTCCGGCCGCTCGTCCGCGCGGGCCTCATCCCCGCCGACTGGCCGCTGACCGTCAACGCGCTGTCGGGCTATTCGGGCGGCGGCAAGGCGATGATCGCCGAGTATGAGAGCGGCGCGCAGGCCCCCGCCGCGCGCGCGTATGCGCTCGCGCTCGCGCACAAGCACGTCGGCGAGATGCAGAAGCACGCGCGCGTCGAGCATCCGCCGATCTTCACCCCCGCGGTGGTCAACACCTATCGCGGCATGCTCGTCGAAGTGCCGCTGCCGCTCCACATCTTCCCGCGCCGCCCATCGCTCGCCGCGTGCGAGGCCGCGTTGCGCGAGGCGTACAAGACCTCGCCGATCGTCCGCGTCGTCGATGGCGATGCCGCGACCGTCGCGATCGAGGACGATGCCGGCACTGACCGGCTCACGCTGCGCGTCTGCGGCAATGCCGAGACCGGCCAGGCGCGGCTGATCGCGACGCTCGACAATCTCGGCAAGGGCGCCGCCGGCGCCGCCGTGCAGAACCTCAATTTGATGGCGGGGCTAGACCCGGTCGCCGGGCTGACGCTTTAAGCGGCCACCGATTCGTTTCGCCACGCGGACAAGGGAGATCGTCTTAATGCCGGGAACTCGCCAGCCAGTCGGCAAGCTTCTGCTTTTCGGGGCGACGGGCGATCTCGCCCAGCGCATGCTGCTGCCGTCGCTCTACGGGCTGCACGCCGACGGCTTGCTCCCGGAGGCGCTGACCATCACCGGCACCGCGCGCGCCGAGCATGATGACGCGGACTATCAGGCGTTCGCCGAGAAGGCGCTCAACCAGTTCCTGCCCGCCGACCGCAAGGACGCCGACAAGATCAAGAGCTTCCTCCGCCGGCTCGGCTATCAGCCGCACGACGCATCGGACGTCGAGGGCTACAAGACGCTCGCCGAGAAGGTCGGCGACGTGTCGGGCGGGCTCGCCATCTTCCTGTCGACCGCGCCTTCGCTGTTCGAGCCGGTCATCAAGGGCCTCGCCTCGGCCGGCCTCGCCGGCGAGACGGTGCGGATCGGGCTTGAAAAGCCGCTCGGCTACGATCTCGCCTCCAGCCGCGAGATCAACGACACGGTCGCCACCGCGTTCAGCGAGGATCGCACGTTCCGCATCGACCATTATCTGGGCAAGGAGACCGTCCAGAACATCATGGCGCTGCGCTTCGGCAATTCGTTCTTCGAGCCGATCTGGAACGCGCAAGGCATCGACAACATCCAGATCACCATCGCCGAGACGGTCGGGCTGGAGGATCGCGCATCCTATTATGACGGGGCGGGCGCGCTTCGCGACATGGTCGCCAACCACATGCTCCAGTTGCTCGCGCTCGTCGCGATGGAGGCGCCCGCAAAGTTCGACGGCGCCGCGATCCGCGACGAAAAGGCCAAAGTGTTCCGCTCGCTGCGCCCGATCGCGCCCGAGGACGTGCCCTCGCACACCGTCACCGGCCAATATGGCTCGGGCGCGGTCAAGGGTGAGATCGTCAAGGGCTATATCGACGAACTCGGCAAGCCCTCCACCACCGAGACCTTCGTCGCGATCAAGGCGCATGTCGACAATTGGCGCTGGCAGGGCGTGCCCTTTTACCTGCGTACCGGCAAGCGCATGGCGACCCGTCGGAGCGAGATCGCGATCCAGTTCAAGCCGGTGCCGCACTCGATGTTCCGCAACCGTGGCGGACTGCTCCAGCCCAACGCACTGATCATTCGCCTGCAACCCGAGGAATATATCCAGATCCTCATGATGGCCAAGGAACCCGGCCTCGACCGCGAGGGCATCCGGCTGCGCGAACTGCCGCTCAACCTCAGCCTCGATGCCGCCTTCGCAGGCAAGCCGCGCCGCATCGCGTACGAGCGGCTGTGGCTCGACCTGATCGAGGGCGATCAGACGCTGTTCGTGCGCCGCGACGAGGTCGAGGCGCAATGGGAATGGATCGACGCGATCCGCGCCGGCTGGACCGCCAACGACACCAAGCCCAAGAGCTACCCGTCGGGAAGCTGGGGCCCGAGCGCGGCGATCGCGCTCACCGAGCGCGACGGGGTCACCTGGCAGGACGATTGAACCGATTTCCTCCCCGTTCGTGCCGAGCAAAGTCGAGGCACCTGTAGTCCGGGCATTGTCCCTCGACTACGCTCGGGACGAACGGAATTCAGATTTAAGGACAAAGACATGACCGACGAAGTCGAATGGTGGGACTATGACGACGCAGCCGAAATGGCCGCTGCCGTCGCCGGCGACATCGCCTTCATCATCGAGAGCGCGATCGACGCGCGCGGCGGTGCCGTCATCGCGCTCGCCGGCGGCAAGACCCCGATGCCGATCTACGAGAAGCTCGCGGCCACCAAGCTCGACTGGAAGCGCGTGACGATCGTGCCGGGCGACGACCGGATCGTGCCGCTGGGTGATCCGCTGTCGAACGTCACCGCGATCGGCAAAATCTTCATCCCGAAGGGCGCGCGCGTCATCCCGCTCATCAGCGAAGCGGCGAAGGATTACAAAGCGGCGGGCAAGGCCGCCGACGCGCGGCTCGGCGATCTGCACTGGCCGCTCGATCTGTGCCTGCTCGGCGTCGGCGCCGACGGGCACACCGCGTCGATTTTCCCCGGACCCGATTACGACGAGGCGGTCAACGGCCCCAAGGAGCGCCGCGCGCTCGGCGTGATGCCCGATCCGCTGCCCGCCGAGGCACCGGTGCCGCGCGTAACGCTCAGCCTGTCGGCGATCACCTCGGCGCGCGCGCTGATGCTCGCGGTGACCGGCGACGCCAAGCGCAAGGTGATCGAGACCGCGATCAAACAGGGGCCGGCCTCGACCTATCCGATCGGACGCGTGCTCGCCGATGCCGAGCTGCCCGCCGACATCCACTGGGCGCCCTGATCTGATATACGCCCGTTCGTCCTGAGCGAAGTCGAAGGACGTGTCGCAAGCGGCCCGTTTGGGGCACGCACTTCGACTTCGCTCAGTGCGAACGGATGGGTAAGAACGCCGTATTCAGTACAAGCGTATAACCGACAGCTCCCCCTTGTCCTTCGCACAGGCGAAAGGCGATAAGGGCTGCCTCTCCCTACCCGCCTCAAGGGAACCAAACCATGACGCTCCATCCCGAGATCGCGGCCGTTACCGACCGGATCATCAGTCGTTCGAGGCCCACGCGTGACGCGTATCTCGAACTGATCCGACGAGAGCGCGACCAGCATATCGCTCGCCCTGCGCTGAGCTGCGCCAACCTCGCGCACGGCTATGCCGGCACCGAGGAGGATCGCGACACGATGCGAACCGCCAAGGCGATGAATATCGGCATCGTCACCTCGTACAACGACATGCTCTCGGCGCATGCGACCTATTATCGCTATCCCGAGCAGATGAAGGTGTGGGCGCGCGAGGCGGGCGCGACCGCGCAGGTGGCGGGCGGCGTGCCGGCGATGTGCGACGGCGTGACCCAGGGCTATGCCGGGATGGAGCTGTCGCTGTTCAGCCGCGACACGATCGCGCTCTCGACCGCGATCGCGCTGAGCCACGGCTTGTTCGAAGGCGCGGCGCTGCTCGGCATCTGTGACAAGATCGTGCCGGGCCTGCTGATCGGCGCGCTGCGCTTCGGCCATCTGCCGATGGTGCTGATCCCCGGCGGCCCGATGCCGACCGGCATCCCCAACAAGCAGAAGGCGGCGGTGCGCGAAGCCTTCGCCGAGGGCAAGGTCGGCCGCGACGACCTGCTCGATGCCGAGATCGCCGCCTATCATTCGAAGGGCACCTGCACCTTCTACGGCACCGCCAATTCGAACCAGATGATGATGGAGATGATGGGTCTCCACATCCCCGGCGCGGCCTTCGCCAATCCCGGCACCAAACTCCGCCAGGAACTGACTCGCGCCGCCGTCCACCGGCTCGCCGAGATCGGCTGGGATGGCGACGACTATCGCCCGATCGGGCTGTGCGTCGATGAGAAGGCGATCGTCAACGCCGCGATCGGACTGCTCGCCACCGGCGGATCGACCAACCATCTGATCCACCTGCCCGCCATCGCCGCCTCGGCGGGGATCGTGATCGACTGGGAAGATTTCGATCGCCTGTCGCGCAGCGTACCGCTGATCGCGCGCGTCTATCCCAACGGCGCGGCCGACGTGAACGGGTTCGAGGACGCCGGCGGGATGCCGTTCGTAATCCGCGAACTCGCCGACGCCGGATTGCTCCACCGCGATCTGCTCACGATCGGCCACGGCGACATGACCGACTACGGCAAGCGTCCGGTCGTGGCCGGCGATGGTCTCGTCTGGGAAGATCCCGGCGCGAGCGGCGACGAGACGATCCTGCGCCCGGCCGCGACTCCCTTCTCGGACGAAGGCGGGTTCCGCATCCTCACCGGTAATCTGGGTCGCGGGTGCATCAAGGTGTCGGCGGTCGAGCGCGACCGCTGGACGATCGAGGCGCCGTGCCGGATCTTTCAGACCCAGGCCGAGGTGCAGGCGGCGTTCCAGGCCGGCGAGCTCGACCGCGATGTCGTGGTCGTGGTGCGCTTCCAGGGCCCGCGCGCCAACGGCATGCCCGAACTCCACAAGCTGACGCCGACGCTGGGCGTGCTCCAGAACCGCGGCTACCGCGTCGCGCTGGTGACGGACGGGCGGATGTCGGGCGCGAGCGGCAAGGTGCCCGCCGCGATCCACTGTTCGCCCGAGGCGCTCGGCGGCGGTCCGCTCGCCTTGCTGCGCGACGGCGACGTGGTGCGGATGTCGGCGGAGACCAACGAGCTGGTCGCGATGGTCGATCCCGCCGAATGGGCCGCGCGCGTGCCGGTCGCGGGACCGCCGCCGGCGACGGGGATGGGGCGCGAGCTGTTCGGTATGTTCCGTGGCCTCGCCAACGAGGCGGAAAAGGGCGCGTGCGCCGTGCTGGCAGGGATGGAATGATGCAGGTCGTCGCTGTCGATATCGGGGGCACGCATGCCCGCTTTGCCATTGCCGAGGTCGAGGGCGGTCACGTGGCCTCGCTCGGCGAACCGGTGACGCTCAAGACCGCCGAGCACGCCTCGCTCCAGACCGCGTGGCAGGCGTTTGGCAAGACGCTGGACCGACCGATGCCGCGCGCCGCCGCGATCGCGGTCGCCTCGCCGGTGGATGGCGATCTCATCAAGCTCACCAACAACCCGTGGATCATTCGGCGCGGACTGGTGAAGGAGCGGCTCGAAGTCGATGAGTTCGTGCTGGTCAACGATTTCGGCGCGGTCGGCCATGCCGTTGCGCAGGTCGGCCCAGACATGTTCGAGCATATCACCGGCCCTGACGTGCCGCTCCCCGATCATGGCATCATCTCGATCGTCGGCCCCGGCACGGGCCTCGGTGTAGCTCAGGTGTTGCGCGAGAAGCGCGGCTATCACGTGCTGGAAACCGAAGGCGGCCACAGCGACTTCCCGCCGCTCGACAGTTTCGAGGATGCCTTGCTCAAGCGGCTGCGCGCGCTGCACGGCCGAGTCTCCTCGGAGCGAGTCGTGTCCGGCCCCGGCATCGTCGCGATCTACGAGACGCTCGCCGAGATCGACGGGCGTCCGGTGCCGCGGCTCGACGACAAGGCGATCTGGCAAATGGCGCTTGAGGGCAGCGACAGCCTAGCGCTCGCCGCGCTCGACCGCTTCTGCCTCGCGCTCGGCGCCACTGCTGGCGACCGCGCGATCTGCCAGGGCGCGAAAGCCGTCGTCATCGCCGGCGGGCTGGGACTGCGCATCAAGGATCATATCGTCCGATCGGGGTTCGCCGAGCGTTTCGCCGCCAAGGGCCGGTTCCGCGCGATGATGCAGGCGCTGCCCGTCAAGCTCATCACCCATCCCCAGCCCGGCCTTTTCGGTGCCGCGGCCGCCTTTGCCCAGGAGCATCACCAATGAGCTATACCGTCCGCGAGCTGATGCAGATCGCCCCCGTCATCCCGGTCATCGTGATCGACGACGCCGCGACCGCACGGCCCGTCGCCGAGGCGCTCGTCGCCGGCGGCATCCGCGTCCTGGAAGTGACGCTGCGCACCCCCGCCGCGCTCGATGCGATCCGCGAGATGAAGCAGGTGCCGGGCGCAATCGTCGGTGCCGGGACGGTCATCAACCCCGACCAGTTCGCACAGGCGATGGACGCGGGCGCCGAGTTCATCGTCTCCCCCGGCCTCACCGAACGCCTCGCGCGCCCGATCATCGATAGCGGCGTACCGTTCCTGCCCGGCACCGCCAACGCCGCCGACATCATGCTCGGGCTCGATCTCGGCCTCACGCACTTCAAGTTCTTCCCGGCGATGGCGGCGGGTGGGCTGCCCGCGTTAAAGGCGCTCGCCGCGCCGTTCAACCAGTGCAGCTTCTGTCCGACCGGCGGCATCACCGAGGCGACCGCGCCCGAATGGCTCGGGTTCGATCCGGTGCTGTGCGTCGGCGGAAGCTGGGTGCTCGGCGGTACTCCCGCGGAGATCGAAGCCAAGGCGCGTGCGGCGGTGGCGCTGCGGGGCTGATACGTCCGGCTTTGCCAGGACGAGAACACCGTTCGTCCTGAGCGCGGTCGAAGGACATGCCTCGGGTGAACCGCTTGGGGCACGCCCTTCGACTGCGCTCAGGACGAACGGCAGAGGGTGTGCAGCGCCCTTGTCCCGTGTCCCGTCCGGAAGGCGCGCCACGTCCTCATCGGTGTTACGCCGTTCCAAGGCACTGCGGCGTTGGTGCGCCCGGCGCAGTGGTGGGTTTTCGAGGCACCAAACCCCCGTTCGCCCTGAGCGAAGTCGAAGGGCGTGTCACGAGCGATCCGCGTCGGGCACGTCCTTCGCCTGCGCTCAGGACGAACGGGGGATGGTCCCGCCCGGTTAGATCCCGTGTTCCTTCCGGAACGCGCGCCACTTCATCACATTGGCATTATGCTGTTCGAGCGTGTCGGCGAAGACATGCCCGCCCGATCCGTCCGCGACGAAGTACAGGGCGTTGGATCGCGCCGGGTTGAGCACCGCGTCGATGCTCGCGCGTCCGGGGTTGCAGATCGGGCCGCTTGGCAGCCCCACCATCGCATAGGTGTTGTAGGCATTGACCTCGCGAATCCACGGCGGCGGAATGCGCCGGCCGAGCGGACGCCCGAACGTGTGCGGATAGATGATCGTCGGGTCGGCCTGGAGCATCATGCCGCGCTTGAGCCGGTTCGAATAGACCGCCGCGACCATGCTGCGCTCGCTCGGCTTGCCGGTTTCCTTCTCGACGATCGACGCCAGGATCAGCGCCTCGCGCGGCGTCTTCACGACGATCCCCGGCGCGCGCTTGGCCCATGCGTCGGCGAGGTAGCGGTTCATCGCCTTCTGCATCCGCGCGACCATGCCAGCACGGGTATCGCCGCGATCGAAGCTGTAGCTGTCGGGCAGCACGCTCCCCTCGACCGGCACCACGACATCGCCCTTGAGTTCGGTCGCCTTCATCAACACGTCGCGGACGATCACCGAAGGCAACCCCTCGGGAATCGTCACGAAACGCTGGAGCGTGCGACCGCCCTGAAGCAGCTTGAGGATATCGGCCTGGCTGAGATGTGCGGGGATGCGATACTCGCCCGCCTTGATCGGCGCGCTCGTCCCCAGCACCTTGGCGAGAATGCGGAAGCGGCTCGCCGAGGTGATCGCCCCCGCCTTTTGCAATTGCTCGGATGCCCCGGCCAGCGTGCTGCCCTGCGCCACCGTGACGGTGACGTTGTGCGTGAGCGGCCCGCGCCCCGACCACATATGCAGCACGCCAAAGAAGCCGATGATCGCCGCCAGGACGATCAGCAGCGTGAGGCAACCGAGCTTGCGCACTTCGCCTAGATCGCCTTCATCACCAGCGAGGCGTTGGTGCCGCCAAAGCCGAACGAGTTGTTGAGCACCGCCTTGACCTTACGTTCCTTGGCCTTGTGCGGAACGAGGTCGACGCCGACGCAATTCTCGCTCGGATTGTCGAGGTTGAGCGTCGGCGGGACGATCTGGTCGCGCAGCGCGAGGATGCAGAAGATGCTCTCCACCGCACCCGCGCCGCCGAGCAGATGCCCGATCGCCGACTTCGTCGATGACATCGAAACGCCGTCGAGCGCGCTGCCGAATAGCCGCCGCACCGCGCCGAGTTCGAGCTCGTCGCCGAGCGGGGTCGAAGTGCCATGCGCGTTGATATAGTCGATGTCCTCGAGCGCGAGGCCGGACTTGCGCATCGCCATCTGCATCGAGCGGAACGCGCCCGAGCCTTCGGGATGGGGCGCCGTGACGTGATACGCGTCGCCCGACAGGCCGTAGCCGATCACCTCGGCATAGATTTTCGCGCCGCGCGCCTTGGCATGTTCATATTCCTCGAGCACGACGACGCCCGCGCCTTCGCCCATCACGAAGCCGTCGCGGTCGCGGTCATACGGGCGGCTGCCGCGCCATGGCTCGTCGCGGAAGCCGGTCGAAAGCGCGCGCGCCTGTGCGAAGCCGGCGATGCCGATCGGGCAGATCGCGCCCTCCGAACCGCCGGCGAGCATCACGTCGGCATCGTCCATCGCGATCATCCGCGCCGCGTCCCCGATCGAGTGCGCGCCGGTCGAGCAGGCGGTGACGACCGCGTGGTTCGGGCCCATCAGCCCGTATTTGATCGAGACCTGGCCCGAGATCAGGTTGATGAGCCGGCCATGCACGAAATGCGGCGAAACGCGCTTCGGCCCCTTGGCGGCGAGCACCAAAGATTCGCTTTCAATACCCGGCAGACCGCCGATGCCCGCGCCGATCGAGCAACCGGCGCGGAAACGCTCTTCCTCGCTCATGTCCGTAAGGCCGGCATCCTCGATCGCCTGACCGGCGGCGTCGATGCCATAGACGATGAACGGATCAACCTGACGCTGGACCTTGTGGTCGACGCGCTTGCCCGGATCGAAGCCATATTCGTGATCGGCCGGCTTGACCTCACACGCATAGTTCATCTGAAAATCGGTCGCGTCGAAGCGCGTGATCGTGCCCGCGCCCGATTTCGCGGCGATGAGGTTGCTCCACGCGGTCTCGACATCCGCGCCCAGCGGCGTGACAAGGCCCAATCCGGTTACGACGACACGGCGCATGGCCATCTCCGTTTCTATTGCTCTTCAAAACGAAACGGCTCCCCGCCCCTGTGCGAACCCTGGGACGGGGAGCCGATCCTATGTCTTCAGGCCCCGATACGGGCCGGGCACCGCGCGCAGGCGGCGCCCGCTCGATCAGCCCTTATGCTCGTCGATGAAGGTGATCGCATCCTTGACGGTCGCGATCTTCTCGGCGGCGTCGTCCGGGATTTCGACCTCGAACTCCTCTTCGAACGCCATCACCAGCTCAACGATATCGAGGCTGTCGGCGCCCAGATCATCGATGAAGCTCGCATCCTCCGTCACCTTATCGGCTTCGACGCCGAGGTGCTCGACGACGATCTTCTTTACGCGATCGGCAGTCTCGCTCATGTTCATGTCCCTCTCATGAAGTGTGGGGTCTAAATACCGGTTTGCACGTAGAGCGCGGTTCCGGCCCGCGCAAGGGGCTGTGATGTTTCGGGGCGGCGCCGAAGCGCCACCCGACCCGTCAGATCATCGCCATGCCGCCGTTGACATGCAACGTCTGGCCGGTGACGTATCCCGCTTCCTTGCTGGCCAGATAGACGACGGCCGCGCCGATGTCAGCCCCCTCGCCCATCTTGCCCGCCGGTATCTTCGCGTTGAGCGCGTCCTTCTGAGCGTCGGGCAGAACGTCGGTCATCGCGGTGCGGATGAAGCCGGGCGCGACGCAGTTGACGGTGATGTTCCGCGCCGCGAGCTCCTGCCCTAGCGCCTTGGACATGCCGACAATGCCCGCCTTGGAGGCGGCATAGTTCGCCTGGCCCGGATTGCCCGTCGTGCCGACGATCGAGGTGATCGAGATGATGCGGCCGAAGCGCGCCTTCATCATCGGCTTGGCGGCCGCACGCATCAGGCGGAACGCGGCTTCGAGATTGACGCGGATCACCTGATCCCACTCGTCATCCTTCATGCGCAGGATGAGGTTGTCGCGGGTCACGCCGGCATTGTTGACGAGGATGTCGAGCTTGCCGAGCGCCGCCACGGCCTGCGGCACCAGCGCGTCGACTGCCGCCGCATCGGACAGATCGCAGGGCAGCGCGACATGCTCACCACCGAGACTAGCGCGAAACGCCTCGAGCTTGTCGGCGTTGGACCCCGAAACCGCCAGCCGCGCACCCTGCGCGGCCAGCGCCTGTGCGATCGCCGACCCGATCCCCCCGCTCGCGCCGGTCACCAGCGCCGTCATACCTGTAAGGTCGAACATCAGTTGCTCCTTGAATTTTGTTCGCGCAGAGGCGCAGAGGACGCAGAGGGCGTGTAGTTGTTGACCAACCGTCGCACGCCTTCCTTGAGCGTCTCTCCGCCGAAGTTCAGAAGCAGCCCGACGGGCTGCTTGGTAAGCCGCAAATACGTCAGCACCTGTTTGGCATGAACGGGACTGAGCTTTTCGGCAGACTTGATCTCGATGATCAAGCGCTCGTCGATCATCAGGTCGATACGGAACGCCGAGTCGAACCGCATGCCCTCGAATTCGATGCCGATCGCCTTCTGACGCTCGACGCGATGGCCCTGCGCAGCCAGTTTACCTGCCAGAACTGCCTCATAGACACTTTCGAGCAGTCCCGGCCCGAGGTCGCGATGAATGCGGATCGCCAGATCGATGACGTCGCGGGTGATCTGATCGATATCCTGCACCGCAACCCCTCCGCGTCCTCTGCGCCTCTGCGCGAACATCCTTCCTCTCGTCGATCCTACCGTCCCGTCGGGGAAGAAGCGATCATAGCGTCTTCGCCAGCGCCTCGATATCGTCCATCGTCACGATGCTGACCGTTTCCACATCCGCCGCGGTTCGCTTGACCATCGCGGTCAGCACCTTGGCGCCGAATTCGACGAATCGTGCGACGCCGGTGTCCGCCATCGCCAGCACCGATTCGCGCCAGCGCACCATGCCGGTCACCTGTTCGACGAGCAGACGGCGGATCGTGTCGGGGTCGCTGACCGGGGTCGCGGTCACGTTGGCGAACACCGGCACCAGCGGCGCGTCGATCCGCGCCTCGGCCAGCGCCTTCTCCATCGCGTCGGCGGCAGGTTGCATCAACGGGCAGTGGAACGGCGCCGACACCGGCAACAGCACCGCCTTCTTCGCCCCGAACTCCTTGGCGATCGCGACGACGCGGTCGATCGCGCCCTTGGCGCCCGACAGCACGACCTGCGACGGATCATTGTCGTTGGCAACGGTGCACACCTCGCCCTCGCTCGCCGCGTTGGCGATGATGCGCGCCTTCGCCAGATCGGCGCCGAGGAGCGCCGCCATCGCACCCTCACCGACCGGGACTGCGGCCTGCATCGCGAGGCCGCGATGCTTGAGCAGCAGCGCCGTCGTCGGCAGATCGAGCGCGCCCGCCGCGCATAGCGCGGTATATTCGCCGAGCGAGTGGCCGGCGACATAATCGGCCTTGTCGGCGAGCCGGACGCCACCTTCCTTCTCCAGCACGCGCAACGTGGCGATCGCATTCGCCATGATCGCGGCCTGTGAATTCTCGGTGAGCATCAACTCCTCGGCCGGCCCTTCGGCCATCAGCCGGAAGAGATGCTGGCCGAGCGCGTCATCGACCTCCTGGAACACCTCGCGCGCCACGGCGCTGGCGTCGGCGAGCGCCTTGCCCATCCCGACCGCCTGACTGCCCTGCCCCGGAAAAATGAATGCCCGCATCGTTGATGTCCTTCAGATCAGGCGCGTCGCCGTAGAAACCTGAACGAACTTACGCAAGCCGGGACACTTTGCGACCCTTTACCGTTCTCGTCGGGACGGGCCTGATACAATCGCATCCTAGATTGCTCTCGACGCCGGGAGAAGGCGCCGTTGAAAAACAGGAGCTGAAACGTGAAAAAGTTCATCCTCGCCGCGCTGGCAACCTCGATCCTCGCCAGCCCGATCGCGATCGCGCCCGCCGAGGCGCAGGGCCGCCGCGATCACCAGGAGCGCCGCACCACCGTCGTCCGTGAAGGGCCACATGGACGCACCGTCGTGACGAACCGCACGGTGGTCAACAACCGCAACAATTACCGCCGCTGGAACAAGGGCCAGCGCTTCGATCGCCGCTATGCGCAGAATTACCGCGAGATCAGAGACTGGCGCGCGTATCGCGGCCGCCGCCTCTACGCGCCGCCGCGCGGCTACCATTGGGTCCGCTCGGGCAATGACGCGGTGCTCGTCGCACTGTCGAGCGGGCTGATCGGCGCCGTCCTCGCGGGCGCGTTCAACTAAGGAGCGCTTGCTTCCGCCGCGAAAATCGCTAAGGAAACGCACTCCGGGGTGGGAAGCACACGCTTTCCGCCCCGGTTGCTATTGAAGACGACAGCCGGAGGGGCGTTCGCATGGTGCGGGCGTCAGCGATCGGCCAAGATAAGGTAATGCACGCATGGCTCTGTACGAGCATGTGTTCCTTGCGCGCCAGGATCTGGCACAGGCGCAGGTGGATGCACTGGCGGAAACCGCCACCAAGATCATTCAGGACAACAACGGTCGGGTCGTCAAGACCGAGACCTGGGGTCTCCGCAGCCTCGCGTACAAGATCGCGAAGAACCGCAAGGCGCATTATGTGATGCTCGAGATCGACGCCCCCGGCTCGGTCGTCGTCGAGCTGGAGCGCCAGATCCAGATCAACGAAGACATCATCCGCTACATGACCGTCAAGGTCGACGAGCTCGAAGCCGGGCCGACCGTGATGATGCGCAAGAGCGAGCGCGACCGCGAGCGTCGTGGCGACCGTGAAGGTGGCCGTGGCGGCGATCGCCCCGACCGTGGTGAGCGCAGCGAGCGCCCGCGTCGCGATTTCGACGGCGAATAAGGAGTTATAGACAATGGCACGCCCATTTTTCCGCCGCCGCAAGAGCTGCCCGTTCTCCGCGAAGGACGCTCCCCGGATCGACTATAAGGACGTTCGGTTGCTCCAGGGCTTCGTGTCCGAGCGTGGCAAGATCGTCCCCTCGCGCATCACCTCGGTGAGCGCGAAGAAGCAGCGCGAACTCGCTCAGGCGATCAAGCGCGCCCGTCATCTGGGCCTGCTGCCCTACATCGTTAAGTAAGGAGCGACCCACATGGATGTGATCCTGCTGGAACGAGTCGAAAAGCTCGGCAACATCGGCGACGTGGTGAAGGTGAAGGACGGTTTCGCCCGTAACTACCTGCTGCCGAACAAGAAGGCGCTTCGTTCGAACGAAGCCAACCGCAAGGTGTTCGAGAAGAACCGTGAGCGCATCGTGGCCGAGAACGCCGCGAAGCGCAGCGAGGCCGAGAAGGAGTCGAAGACGATCGACGGCCTGACGATCACGCTGATCCGCCAGTCGTCGAACACCGGCCAGCTCTACGGTTCGGTCGCGGTTCGCGATCTGATCGAGGCGCTCGAGGCCGAAGGCCACAAGGTCGCGAAGTCGGCGATCGTGCTCAACAAGCCGATCAAGGCGATCGGTCTGTACGAGGTCAAGGTCGCGCTGCACCCCGAGGTGTCGGTGACGGTCAAGATCAACATCGCGCGTTCGCCCGAAGAGGCCGAGATGCAGGCGCAGGGCGTCGATGTCATGTCGGCGATGTTCGAGAAGGACGAGGCCGGCTTCGTCGAGGCTTACGATCCCAACGCGGAGCCGGGTGCCACCGCCGAGGTTTCGGCCGAGGAACCGGCCGAGGGCTGATCGCCTTCGCCGTTGGTTACGGAAAGGGCCGCCCGGAGAGATCCGGGCGGCCCTTTTCGTTTTACGCGTCATGCCAGCGCAAGCTGGCATCTCTCTCGGCAAGCGCGCTTGCCACCCCAGCTTGCGCCGGGGTGACGTATAGCTCACCAGAGCACGCCGTCCTTGTCGGGCGCGAGCGGCGCGGGCGCCTGGTCGCCGATCGCCTGCAACAGATCGATCTCGATCGTGCGGCACATCGCCGAAAGCGGTACGTCGTGGAGCGTGTTGGCGAACGGATCGACCAGATCGTCGCCGATCGCGAGGATGGCGAGGAACATCAGCCCGACGATCGACGATCCGAGCGGCGTCGCGAACCCCAGCGTCTCGACCAGACCGATCGGCAGCAGGATGCAGACCAGATGCGTGAACACCATCGGGAAGAAGCGATACTGGTTGGGAAGCGGCGTGTTCTTGAGCCGCTCCATCCCGCCCTGCGCATTGGCGATATCGACCAGCACGCTTTCCATCGCCGATTGCTGGATCGTGTCGATCAACCCCTGACGGCGGGCGAGATCGATGCGATGCCCGGTACCCTCGACGATGCCGTTGGCGACATTGGTGCGCTTCAGCGCGGGCGTCGCTTCGCCTTCGGACAAGAAGCGCAGCACGTCGTCATCAGGCTTCTGCCGCCGCAACTGGCAGCGTAGCGCGTTAACGTAAGCGATCTGCCGCAGAACGATCGTCCGCTTAAGGTCGGTCGCCTCGTCGGGCAGAAAGTTGCGCGCCTGCCGGGCGAGGCTGCGGCTGGCGTTGATCATCGCCCCCCACAGGCCGCGCCCTTCCCACCAGCGCTGATAGGCCGAGTTGCTGCGAAACCCGAGCACCAGCGCGAGCGCGGAGCCGAACAATGTGAGCGGGAGCGACGGCGCGGTGAACGGCAGCCAATAATAGGTCACGGTCACGGTGACGTCCCAGACGAACAGCACCGCGAGCGGCTTCCAGACTTCCCGGATCACCTGCTTGGCGCCGGGAACGGCGGTAACGATCATAGAGCCTCAACTGCGAAACAAACGGGACAAGTCGTGCCTATCACGGCTTGGCCGGATCGATGGCGCCCTTCTTCGCGGGCGCGGCCTCGGCGGCACTGGCAAGCGCGATCGCGGTGCCGGTGGCGGGACGCAGCACGAACCATTGGGGACGCTCGATCGCGACCAAATACGCGAGCACGGCGATGCCGAACATCAAGAACTTCCACGACCCGCGCCAGGTTTCCAGCAGGGCGTGGCGGTCACGTTTGTCGAACGGCTGCATGGGCATCTCCTTGTTGTCAGGCCCGACAAGATAGGGATGTCCGAAGAGGTGCTGCGTAAACTGGCCGTTACGTTTTATTGCTGCGCCGCAGCATAACGGTGGGACGTGCCTGCGCGGGGATGAATGTGCGAGCATCGCCCCGCGCAGGCCGGGGCTGCTGCGTTTGATGGGAGCCGGTCGCCAAGGCACGAAGCGGCCCCGGCCTGCGCCGGGGCGACGGTTCGTTTACGCCGCCGGAGCATGTTCCTCGGCGAGCGCGGCCCGCACCGCCGCGACCGCGTCGGCCGCCTTCGCGCCGTCGGGGCCGCCGCCTTGCGCCATATCGGGCCGGCCACCGCCGCCCTGCCCGCCGAGCACCGCGACGGCGACGCGCAGCAGATCGACCGCGCTGCGCGACGCCGCAACGTCGGCGGTCAGCCCGACCGCGACCGAGGCACGGCCTTCGTTGACCGCGACGATCATCGCCACGCCCGAACCGATCCGGCCCTTCACATCATCAACCGCGCCGCGCAGCGACTTGGGATCGAGACCCTCGATGACCTGGCCGACGAAGTTGACGCCGCCGATCTGCTCCGGCCCCGCCGGCGCGGCACCCGCGCCGCCGCTGAGCGCGAGCGCTTTCTTTGCCTCGGCGAGTTCGCGTTCGAGCTTGCGGCGCTCCTCGACCAGCGCGGCCACGCGCGCCGGCACGTCCTCGGGGGTCGCCTTCAACGCAGCCGCCGCCTCGCGCAGCTTCTCGTCGCGAGCGCTGAGGTAGGCGCGCGCCGCTTCGCCGGTGAGCGCCTCGATCCGCCGGACACCGCTCGACACCGCGCTCTCCGAGACGATCTCGAACAAGGCGATGTCGCCTAGCGCGTTGACGTGCGTACCGCCGCACAGTTCGACCGAAAAGCTGGCGTCCTCGTCGCGGCCCATCGAGAGCACGCGCACCTCTTCGCCATATTTTTCGCCGAACAGCGCCATTGCGCCGGCCGCGATCGCGTCGTCGGGCGTCATCAACCGCGTCGTCACCGCGTCGTTGCTGCGAATGTGACGGTTCACGTCCGCCTCGACGTCGGCGATCTCCTGCGGGGTCATCGCGCTGTTGTGCGAGAAGTCGAAGCGCAACCGGTCCTCGGCGACGAGGCTGCCCTTTTGCGTGACATGCCCGCCCAGCCGCCGCCGCAACGCCGCGTGCAGCAGGTGCGTCGCGCTATGGTTGGCGCGGATGCGGGCGCGGCGCTCGACGTCGATCGCGAGCCGGACGGTATCGCCAACCGTGATCGCACCACTGTCGATGTGCGAACGATGCGAGAACAGGCGCCCGAGCGGCTTGGCGGTATCCTCGACACGGATCGAAACAGTGTCGCCGGTGATCGTGCCGGCGTCACCCATCTGGCCGCCGCTCTCACCGTAGAAGGGCGTCTGGTTGACGAGGATATCAACGGTCTCGCCGGCCTCGGCGCGTTCGACGCGGGCACCGTCCTTGACGATCGCGATCACCTGAGCCTCGCCCGCGTCAGTCGCATAGCCGATGAACTCGGTGCTGCCGAACGCCTCGGCGATGTCGAACCACAGGTCGTCGGACGCGCGCTGGCCCGAACCCTTCCAGGCCGCGCGCGCCTGTCGCTTCTGCTCGGCCATCGCCGCGTCGAAGCCGGCGCGATCGACCGTGAAGCCCTTGGCGCGCAGAGCGTCCTCGGTCAGATCGTAAGGGAAACCGAACGTGTCGTAGAGCTTGAACGCGGTCTCGCCCGGCAAGACCGCCCCCTCGCCGAACCCGGCGGTCGCCTCGTCGAGCAGGCGCAGGCCGTTGGTCAGCGTGCGGCGGAACTGAGTCTCCTCCTGGAGCAGCGTCGCTTCGATCAACGGCTGCGCGCGCACCAGTTCGGGGAAGGCCGCGCCCATTTCGGCGACCAGCGAGGGCACGAGCCGGTGCATCAGCGGATCTTTCGCGCCAAGCAGATGCGCGTGGCGCATCGCACGCCGCATGATCCGGCGCAGCACATAGCCCCGGCCCTCGTTGGCCGGCAGCACGCCATCGGCAACGAGGAAGCCCGACGAGCGCAGATGATCGGCGATGACACGGTGGCTGGCCTTGGCCTCGCCCTCGGCCTTGGTGCCGGTCAGCGCGGTAGAGGCGGCGATCAGCGCCTTGAACGTGTCGGTGTCGTAATTGTCGGTGACGCCCTGCAACACCGCGGCGATCCGCTCCAGCCCCATGCCGGTGTCGATCGACGGGCGCGGCAGATCGAGCCGGGTAGCCTTGTCCACCTGCTCATACTGCATGAACACGAGGTTCCAGATCTCGACGAAGCGATCGCCGTCTTCCTCCGGGCTTCCCGGCGGGCCGCCCCAGATATGGTCGCCGTGATCGTAGAAGATCTCGCTGCACGGGCCGCACGGACCGGTGTCGCCCATCGACCAGAAATTGTCGTTGGTGGCGATGCGGATGATACGGTCCTCGGGCAGGCCGGCGATCTTGCGCCACAGATCGAACGCCTCGTCATCGGTGTGATACACGGTGACGGTCAGCTTCTCCGCCGGGATACCCCACTCCTTGGTGAGCAGGTTCCAGGCGAGCGTGATCGCGCGTTCCTTGAAATAATCGCCGAACGAGAAGTTGCCGAGCATCTCGAAGAAAGTGTGATGCCGCGCGGTGTAGCCGACATTGTCGAGATCGTTGTGCTTGCCGCCCGCGCGCACGCACTTCTGCGAGGAGGTCGCGGTCGAATATGCGCGCGATTCCAACCCGGTGAAGACGTTCTTGAACGGCACCATGCCCGCGTTCACGAACATCAGCGTCGGATCGTTCTGCGGCACCAGCGGCGCGGACGGGATGCGGGCATGCCCCTCGCGCTCGAAATAGTCGAGGAAGCTGCGGCGAATGTCGTTGGTCGAGATCATCCCGCCGACTTAGGCGAGGCCGCGTATCTTCTCAAGCGTGGCGCTGCTGCGGCGAACCGTGCATCCTGGCTTCACTGGCAACCGCGATCCACCGGTTGTAAGGCACCGCCGCCGCCCGGCGCCATGAACACCACAGGGAGAGAAGACGTTGCGAAAACTGGCGATCCTGCTTGCGACCATGATGCCGCTCGCCGTTCCGGTCATGCCAGCGACCGCACAGGCCCCGCTGCCGGCGCCGACCGAGCGGCACCGCATGATCGTGCTGAGCGACATCGAGGCCGACCCCGACGACACGCAATCCTTCGTCCGGCTGTTGCTCTATGCGAACGAGATCGACCTCGAAGGGCTGGTCGCGACGACCTCCGTCCACATGAAGACAGCCATCCATCCCGATTCGATCCGCCGCATCATCCAGGCCTATGCCAAGGTTCAGCCGAACCTGGCGAAGCACGAGGCCGGATATCCGACGGCCGACCGTCTGCGCGCGCTCGTTCGCGAGGGCCAGCCGGGCTATGGCATGGCGGCGGTCGGTACCGGCAAGGACACGGCCGGGTCGCGGCTGATCGTCGAGGCATTGGAGCGCAACGATCCGCGCCCGCTGTGGATTTCGGTCTGGGGCGGCGTCAACACGCTCGCGCAGGCGCTGTCCACGATCCGGGAAACGCGCTCGCCCGAGGTGGCCCGGCGCCTGATCGCCAAGCTGCGGGTCTATACCATCTCCGATCAGGACGATGCCGGCGCATGGCTGCGCAAGACTTTCCCCGATCTGTTCTATGTCGTCAGCCCCGGCGGCTATGGCGCGGGCACCTGGACCGGCATCCACACGCTGATCGACGGCGGCGACAACCGCACGATCAGCAATGCGTGGCTGCGCGACAACATTCAGCAGGGGCACGGGCCGCTCGGCGCGATGTACCCGGACGTCTCCTATGGCATGGAGGGCGACACGCCCGCCTTCCTGTCGCTGATCCCCAATGGCCTCAGCAACCCCGACCATCCCGATTGGGGCGGCTGGGGCGGCCGGTACGAACTCTACACCCCGCCGGTCGCGACGACCGACCCGAGCGGGTTCAGCGGGGTCGTGATTGAACCGGAGACGCGCCCGATCTGGACCAACGCGATCGACAGCTTCACCCCGCAGGTCGCACGCGAGTTCGGCCGCGCCTCGGTTCCAGACGACCGGCAGATCAAGGATTTCCGCGCCGGGATCTGGCGCTGGCGCGACGATTTCCAGAACGACTTCGCCGCCCGCATCGCTTGGACGGTGCGCCCATTCGCTGAGGCCAACCACCCGCCCGAGGTGCGGCTGAGCGGGCCGAATCGGCTGACGGTGAAATCGGGCGAGCGGTTCGTGCTAAGCGCGGTCGACAGCACCGACCCCGATGGCGACAGCCTGAGCTTCCAGTGGTTCCACTATCAGGAGATCGGCCATTGGCAGACGCCGATCCTCAACGGCATCGCCGCCAACATCCACACGGTCGACTTCACCGCGCCCAAGGTGAGCGAGCCGCGCGAGGCGCATTTCATCGTGCGGGTGACCGACAAGGGCACGCCGCCGCTGACCCGCTACAAGCGCGTGATCGTGACGATCACGCCCTGACCGTCACCCCAGCGGCGCGTCGATCGAAACGGGCGGCACCGAAAACCACTTCGGACCGCCCGGGGTCATGTGGAAACAATCCTCGAGCCGGACGCCGAACTTGCCCGGCAGGTAAAGCCCCGGCTCATCGGAGAAGCACATGCCGGCGGCGAGCGGCATCGTCTCGCCGTGGACGAGGTTGACGGGCTCGTGCCCGTCGAGCCCGATCCCGTGGCCGGTGCGGTGCGACAGGCCCGGCATCCGGTAGCGCGGGCCATAGCCGAGGGTCTCGTAGAAGCCGCGCACCGCATCATCGACCGCGCCCGCCGGCGTGCCGATCCGCGCCGCCGCGAACGCCTTGGCCTGGCCGGCGCGGACATGGTCCCAGACGGTGCGCTGGTCCTTGCTCGCGGTGCCGAACACGAAGGTGCGCGACACATCGGATTGATAGCCCTGAACGGTGCAGCCGCAATCCATCAGCACCACCTGCCCGTCCGCGACCACCTGCGGCGCACGGCTGCCGTGCGGATAGGCCGCCGCCTCGCCGATCAGCACCAGCGCGAATTCGGGATCGCCACCAAGCTTGCGGGTCGCGGCGTTCATCAGCGCGGCGATCTGCTCGCGCGTCATGCCTTTCTCGACGCGCGGATACACCCAACGATAGGCGGCGATCGTCACGTCGGTCGCACGCTGCATCAGCGCGATCTCGGGCGCGGTCTTGACCATCCGGCAGCCGCGCACGACCGGATTGGCCGAAACGATCCTGGCGTCGGGCATGGCGCGCGCGAGACCATCGACCGCGAAGTAGCGCACCGTCTCCTCGATGCCGACCGCGCGGCTGGCGAGACCACGCTCGCGTAGGAAGCCGGCGACGAGCTTGAGCGGGTCTTCGTCTTCCTGCCACACACGCACATCGCACGGAATGGCGAGCGTCTGGCGGACCGAGGGTTCCTCGAAGAACGGGGTGACGATGCACGGATCGCCCTCGGCCGGCAGGACCGCGGCGGTCAGCCGCTCGCTGCGATGCCATGCGACGCCGGTGAAATAGATCAGCGACGATCCTGCCTCGACCAGCACCGCGCCGATGCCGTTCGCCTTCATCAGCGCCTGCGCGCGTGCAACGCGGGCGAGCCGTTCGGCGGCCGATATCGGCGCCGCGTCCTTGGTGATGTCGGCGAGGCCGGCGAGATCTGGCTCGGCCGCGCGAACGGCATGCGCCGCGGCGAGCAAGGGCAACGCCCCCACCGTCTTCAACACTCCACGGCGGCCCAGGAAAATATTTTGCTGCATCGGAACCCGATAGGACGCTTGACGGCGCCGGGGCAATGCCCTTCGCTATAGACGGGGCCAGCGGGAGAATAGACTTGGCGAAGCGGTTGACGTGGTACATCCTCGGCGGGCTGGTGCTCGGCATCGTGCTCGGCTGGACGATCCACGCCGGTATTGATGACGGCTCACCCGACGCGGCCGCGCGGCTCAAGGGCATCGCCGGCTGGTTCTCGATCCTGACGACGGTGTTCCTGCGCCTCATCAAGATGATCATCGCGCCCCTGGTGTTTTCGACGCTGGTCGTGGGTATCGCGCACATGGGGGATACCGGCGCGCTCGGGCGGGTCGGGTTGAAGTCGGTCGGGTGGTTCATCGGCGCCAGCCTGGTTTCGCTGACGCTCGGGCTGTTGCTGTTCCACCTCACCTCGGATTTCGGCGACACGCTCGGGCTCAGCCCGCATCTCACGCCGCCCCCGGTCAACGCCGCGGTCGGGCTCGACGCGAGCGGATTCGATGTCGCCAAGATCATCACGCATATCGTGCCGAGTTCGATCGTCGACGCGATGGCGACCAACGAGATCCTCCAGATCGTGATCTTCTCGGCGTTCTTCGGTGTGGCGATCACCGCCGTCGGCGAGCGCGCGGCGCCGCTGGTTACGGCCGCCGAGGGGCTGGCCGCCGTGATGTTGCAGATCACCGATTACGTCATGCGGCTGGCGCCGATCGCGGTATTCTCGGCGATCACCGCCGCGCTGACCGAACATGGGCCGGGGCTGATCTTCAAGCTCGCCTATTTCATGGGCAGCGTCTATTTCGGGCTGGCGACTTTGTGGATCGTGCTCGGTGCGCTCGCGTTTGCGGTGATCGGCCGGCGCGCGGGGATGTTACTCCGCTACATCCGCGAACCGGCGCTGCTCGCCTTCTCGACCGCCTCATCCGAAGCGGCGTTCCCGCGCACGCTGGAAGCGCTCGACCGGTTCGGCGTGCCTGCCAAGATCGCCAGTTTCGTGCTGCCGCTCGGCTATTCGTTCAATCTCGACGGGTCGATGATGTACATGACGTTCGCGTCGCTGTTCATCGCCAAGGCCTATGGCATCCAGCTCACGCTGGGCACGCAGATCGCGATGCTGCTGACGCTGATGGTGACGTCGAAGGGGATCGCCGGCGTGCCGCGCGCGAGCCTCGTCGTGATCGCGGCGACGCTCGGTCAGTTCGGCATTCCGGAGGCGGGGCTGCTGCTCATCATCGGGGTCGACCAGTTCCTCGACATGGGCCGCTCGGCGACCAACGTCGTCGGCAATGCGATCGCGGCGAGCGTGGTCGCGCGCTGGGAGGGCGATCTCGAGCCGCCCGCGCCGGCCGAGATCGAGCCGCCGCATGCGCCGAGCCACGGCTTCACGCGTCACGCGTAAGCGTAGGGCCCGCCTTTGGCGAGCGCGGCCTGATAGGCCGGGCGCGCGTGGATGCGATCGAGCCAGGCGATCGTGGCGGGCCGCGACTCATCGAGTCCGGCGCGGCTGCGCGCGGCCTCGAGCGGGAAGCTCATCATCACGTCGGCGGCGGAGATCGTGTCGCCAGCAAACCACGGCTGCGTCGCGAGGACGGTTTCGACATAATCGAGATGCACATCGACCATCGGCCGGAATCGCCGACGCGCAGTGCGGCCGAACAGCGGCACGCGGCCGAGCACGAGCAGCACGAACAGCGGCGGCATCAGCGAGCCTTCGGCATAGTGGAGGAACTGGCGGTAGCGCAGCGCCGCGTCGCGGTGTGCGGGGGCGGCGAACCGACCGTCGCCTTTTTCGACGAGATATTCGACGATCGCGCCGGTCTCGACGAGGATGCGGCCGTCGTCCTCGATCATCGGCGACTTGCCGAGCGGGTGGAGGCGCTTGAGCGCTTCGGGCGCGAGCATCGTCTTGGGATCGCGGGCGTAGCGGCGGATTTCATAGGGCAGGCCCAGCTCTTCGAGCAGCCACAGGATGCGCTGCGAGCGGGAGTTCTCGAGATGGTGAACGGTGATCGTCATGAAACTCAAGCGCGGACGAAGGCGATCGGTTCCGGCATACTGAAAGGCCCGCCACAGGGGCGGGCCTTTCCGGGCTTTGCGGCGTCTGGATGAACGCCGCTTCGAATTTCAGCAAGCTCGCTCACATGTCGATGTCGTCATCCTCGGGGCCGGCCATCATCTCTTCGGCGACTTTGTCGGTACGGCTGCGGATGGCTTTTTCGAGACGCTCGCACATCTCGGTGTTTTCCTTGAGGAAATTCTTCGAGTTTTCGCGGCCCTGACCGATCCTGACGCTGTCGTAGCTGAACCACGCGCCCGATTTCTCGACGAGTCCGGCCTTGACGCCGAGATCGAGGATCTCGCCGATCTTGGAGACGCCCTGCCCGTACATGATGTCGAACTCCACCTGCTTGAACGGCGGCGCGACCTTGTTCTTGACGACCTTGACGCGCGTGGTGTTGCCGATGATCTCCTCGCGATCCTTGATCTGGCCGGTGCGGCGGATGTCGAGACGGACGCTCGCGTAGAATTTCAGCGCGTTGCCCCCGGTGGTGGTCTCCGGGTTGCCGTACATCACGCCGATCTTCATGCGGAGCTGGTTGATGAAGATCACCATGCAGCGCGAACGGCTGATCGAGCCGGTGAGCTTGCGCAGGCTCTGCGACATCAGGCGCGCCTGCAGGCCGACGTGGCTGTCGCCCATCTCGCCCTCGATTTCGGCGCGCGGCACCAGCGCCGCCACCGAATCGACCACCAGCACGTCGATCGCGTTCGAGCGCACGAGCGTATCGACGATCTCGAGCGCCTGCTCGCCGGTGTCGGGCTGCGAGACGATCAGCTCGTCGATGTTGACCCCGAGCTTCTTAGCATAGACCGGATCGAGCGCGTGTTCGGCATCGACGAACGCGGCGGTGCCGCCGGTCTTCTGCGCCTCGGCAATGACGTGCAGCGCGAGCGTGGTCTTGCCCGAGCTTTCCGGGCCGTAGATCTCGATCACGCGGCCGCGCGGCAGGCCGCCGACGCCGAGCGCGATGTCGAGCCCGAGCGACCCGGTCGAGATCGCCTCGACCTGCATCGTCTCCTTGGAGCCGAGCCGCATCGCCGAGCCCTTACCAAACGCGCGGTCGATCTGTGCAAGCGCCGCGTCGAGCGCCTTCTGCCGCTCATCCGCGGCCTTTGTGTTGGAAGCTGCCATTTTGGTGTCGATGACCTTCAGTGATGCCGCCACGATAGCCTCCGTCGCTAAACCGATGTGCCCGCGCATTCAATGCGTGTTGGAAGCGACGTATCCTATTTGTTCTGCTGGAACAAGAGTGGAACGGTAGATTTGTTGGGCTGCGCATGGGCACGTGATCGAGGGATGACCGTGGCACGCCCCGCGACTTCGCTCAGGGCGGACGGGGTGGCGTGTTGCAGGTGTTCCGCCGCACACGCAGCGGCCCCGGCCTTCGCCGGGGTAACGGGTTTAGGCCAGTGCGTCCAGCGCCTTGCTCACCCCGTCCATCGTGAACGGTTTGGCGAGCGACGGGCGATCGTGAAAGCGTTCGGCGACGCTGTCGTGCGAGCCGCCGGTGGCGAAGACGAACGGGATGCCCGCCGCCGCGAGCGCGTCCGCGATCGGCAGGCTGGTTTCGCCGCCGCGCAGATTGAGATCGAGGATCGCCGCGTCGATGCCGCCGGCTTCGATGAGACCCATCGCGACCGACACGCAATCGGCGGTGCCGACCGGAACCTTGTCGAGAACCTCGAGAAAATCCTCGAGCATCATCGCGATCAGGGGTTCGTCCTCGACGATCAGGATATTGCGGGGTGCGGTCATGACGGGTCCATAACCATCAACTCGCGTCCGCGCCAAGCCCTTTCGCCCCCATCATCGCGCGCACCGCCTCGGCAAGTTGCTGCACGGAAAAGGGTTTGGCGAGGAAGGCCACGTTTTCGAGGTCGATCGACTTGCGCAACGTCTCCTCGGCATAGCCCGACATGAACAGGATCGGCAGGTCGGGATAAAGTTTGCGGGCGTGGCGCACCATCGTCGGGCCGTCCATCAGCGGCATCATCACGTCGGAGACGAGCAGATCGGGGCGCGGGTGGCTGGCGAGCAGTTCGAGCGCCGCCTCGCCATGCTCGGCACCGAGCACGGTATAACCCTGCCGGGTGAGCGCGCGTTCGGCGACGGCGCGGACCATGTCCTCGTCCTCGACGAGCAGAATCGTGCCGCTGCCCCACAGATCGAGCGGCTTGCCCGGCGGCGCGATCACCGGATCGGCGACGGGCGCGGACGCGGTATGGACGGGGAGATAGATGCTGAACACCGCCCCCTGCCCGGGCTTCGAATCGGCGAAGATGTAGCCGCCTGATTGCTTGACGATGCCGTACACGGTCGAAAGACCGAGCCCGGTGCCCTTCCCGACATCCTTGGTGGTGAAGAACGGTTCGAAAATCTTGGGCAGAACATCGGGCGGAATGCCGGCACCGTTATCGGACACCTCCAGACCGACATAATCGCCGACCGGCAGGATATCCGAGCCCATTCGCCGCACGTCGCTCGCCGTCATCGCGAAGGTGCGGATCGAGAGCACCGCGCCGCCCTTGGGCGGCTTGGCAAGCATCGCATCGCGCGCATTGACGGCGAGATTGACGACCACCTGTTCGAGCTGCCCCGGATCAGCACGCACCGGCGCGAGATTGCGGCCATGCTTCACCTTGAGCGTGATGCTCTCGCCGAGCAGCCGCTTGAGCAGTTGCGATACCTCCGAGACGACGTCGGGCAGTTGCAGCACCTGCGGGCGCAGCGTCTGCTGGCGCGAGAAAGCGAGCAACTGCCGGGTGAGCGAGGCGGCGCGGTTCGAATTGGCGCGGACCTGCTGGATGTCGTCATAGTCGCTGTCGCCGGGCGAATGGCGCATCAGCATCAGATCGCAGTGGCCGATGATCGCGGTGAGGATGTTGTTGAAATCATGCGCGACGCCACCGGCGAGCTGGCCGACCGCCTGCATCTTGGTGGCCTGCGCCACTTCGCGCTTGAGCCGGGTCTCCTCGCCATTGTCCTTGAGGCTCAGCAGCACCGCCGCATCGCCCAAGCCCCGCGCGCCGGCGATCGACAGCGCGACCGGCTCGTCGGGGTGATCCTTGAGACGGATGGCGAGATCGGTCGAATGGGTCGCGCCGCTCGCGAAACGGCGCACCGCATCCGCGAGGACACCCTTGTCCTCGCGCACGACGAGATCGCCCGGATAGACCGGCGGCGCGGCGGGATCGACCAAGGCGGCGCGCGCGAACGACTCGTTCATCTGGAGGAACCGCCCGTCGTTGCCGACCAGCGCGACGCCGAACGGCATCAGCGCGACGAGCGTCTGGACGTGCGCGCTGGCGCTCGCGCCGACGGCGGGCGCGCCGCTCTGCTCCTCATCGATCAGCGCGACCAGCATCGGCGCGTCGTCACCCTCGACGAAGGGGATCTGCAAGACGCGCAGCGGGTTCTTGAGCATCCCCTCACGCTCGAAACGCACGAGGCCGCGCTCGTCGGTGATGAGGAAGCGCGCGAAGTCGCGGCCGGTGATCGCGGCATCGGCATGCCCCATCGCGCGCGCGCGCAGCACGCTGTTGGCGGCGATGACCCGGCCGTCATGCCCGATCAGCGTGACCATGATGCCAGCGCGGCCGAATTGTTCGCCGATACGCCCGGCCACCAGTTCCTCGACGGTGGCGGCGAGATTGACCCGCATGGTCTGGCGGAAGCGCCACACGAGCAGATCCCCGTCCTCGCCCGCGCAGGCGATATCCGCGACGACACTGGCGCCGCGCGTGACCAGCCGGTCGAGCGTGGCGGTGCCGTCCCGCCAGGCGCGGCGCCCGGCGACTCCGATCCGCTCGGCCCCGTCGCCGTCGAACGGCAGACCGGGCGGGGTCGGGAAGCCGCCGAACAGCGCTTCATAGTGATCGTTGGCGCAGACCAGCCGCCCCGCCCGATCGGTGACCGCGACCGCATCGGCGCTGGCGGCGGCGAGCGTGCGCGCGAGCGCCCAATCGGGTTCGGCGCCCTCGCCCGCGCTGGACGGGAACAGGCGCCGGAAGACGATCATCCCGCCGCCCCCGACGATCGCGGTGGCGAGGAAGGCGGCAGCGATGGTGATGTTGCCGAGCAGCCCGAGGATCACCAGCGCGGCGGCTATGCCGGTGGCGCCGGCGATCAGCGCCGCGTCGCGGGTTGGGTTCGAGTCGGCGGACTTGAGGATAGGAAGGCTGGCCATTCTTATCCTTCTTTGGCTAGGGTTGGGCTGCGAGGCTATCACATATCGGCGTGCGATGATCAGTCGCTGCCAATACAACTCCGTTCGTGCTGAGTAGCCGCCGAGTAGCCTGCGCAGCAGGCATATCGAGGTGGCGTATCGAAGCACACGCCCCGCGCGCAACCTGTGGTTCGATACGATGAGCAGGTCGGATCATCCCCCAGATGATCCTGAACATGCCGGGGGCATGTTCACCTGCTCATTTCGATACCGGCCTTCGGCCCTACTCGATCTCTACTCAGCACGAACGGGTGAATGGATCGTCACCCGATTTTTTTAACTTGGTTCCCCCGCGAAAGCGGGAGTCCAGAGTAGCAAGAACCGTAGATCGTGTTCTGCTTGGCTCTGGGTTCCCGCTTTCGCGGGAACGCCGGATTGGGATACGTTACGTCCTGCTACCAGATCCGCACGCGCTGTTCGGGCGTGAGGTACAGTTTCTGGCCCGGCTTGGGCTTGAACGCGCCATACCACGGATCGAGGTTGCGCACGATGTTTCCGCGCTGTTCGGACGGGCTGTGCGGATCGGTGAGCAACCGCTGGCGCAGATTCGCCTCGCGATAGTTGCGCCGCCACACTTGCGCCCAGCCGAGATAGAAGCGCTGGTCGGCGCTGAACCCGTCGATCACCGGCGGCGCCTTCCCGGCGAGCGAGGCGCGATAGGCATCGTAGGCGATCGTCAGCCCGCCGAGATCGGCGGTGTTCTCGCCGAGCGTGAGGTGGCCGTTGAGGTGCACGCCCGGCAACGGCTCATAGGCGTCATATTCCTTGGCCAGCGCCTCGGTGCGCGCGTTGAACGCCGAGACGTCGGCGGGCGTCCACCAGCTCGCGAGCTGACCGTGTTCGTTGTACTTGGCGCCCTGATCGTCGAAATGATGCGTCAGTTCGTGGCCGATCACCGCGCCGATGCCGCCATAATTCACCGCCGGATCGGCAGCGGGATCGAAGAACGGCGGCTGGAGGATCGCGGCCGGGAAGACGATCTCGACCATCGGCGGGTTGGCGTAGGCGTTGACCTCCATCGGCGTCATCCCCCACTCCCAGCGCTGGATCGGCTTGCCGAGATGGCCGACGTTATAGGCGTGGCTGAATGCATTGGCGCGCCATGCGTTGCCGAACGCGTCGCCCGCCGTGATGGTGAGGCCGCTGTAATCCTTCCACTGGCTCGGATAGCCGATCTTGGGGGTGAAGGCGGCGAGCTTGGCATGGGCGCGGCGCTTGGTCTCGGGTGTCATCCAATCGAGCTTGTCGATGCGCGCGTCCATCGCGGCGATGATGTTGTGGACGAGCGCATCGGCCGCCGCCTTGGTCTCGGGCGGGAAATATTTGGCGACGTAGAGCTTGCTGATCTCGTCATCGATCGCGCCGGTGGTGAATTGCACCGCGCGCTTCCACCGCGCCTCCTGCTCGGGCGTGCCCGACAGGATGGTGCCGTAGAAAGCGAAATGCGCGTCGTCGAACGCCTTGGGGAGTACGTCGGCATAGGCATCGAGCGAGCGGACCAGCAGTTGATCGCGCAGCACGCCGAGCGGCGCGGCGGCGATCAGCTTGGCGATACCGGTGACGGCGCTCGGCTGCGCGACGATGACGCTATCGACCGGCGCGCCGATGACGGCGAAATACGTGGCGAAATCGAATCCCGGCGCGGACTTGGCGAGCGCGGCGACGGTGAGCTTGTTGTAGGTCTTGTCGGCGTCGCGGCTTTCGGTGCGGGTCCAGCTTATCGTGGCGATCTGGGTCTCATAATCGACGATCGCCTTGGCGCGGCCCTCGGCATTGGGCTCGCCGGCGAGCGTGAGCATCTTGGCGATGTGCGTCTGATACGCGGCTTTGGCCTCGGCGAGTTTGGCATCCTTGCTCAGATAATAATCGCGATCGGGCAGGCCCAGCCCCGATTGCTGAAGGCCCAGCGCATAGACTTCGGGGTTCTTGTCGTCCTGATTGACGCCGCTCGCGAACGGACCGTCGATGCCGGCGCGGGCGGCCTCCGCAACTAGCGCCGCATAGCCGCCGCGCGTGGCGAGCGCCTTGATCTTGCCGAGCCACGGCTGGATCGGCGCGAGGCCCTTGGCGTCGATCGCGGGCCGATCGAGGAAGGTGGCGTAGGCGGTGCCGATCTTCGAGGCCGGGTCTTTCGCGGCAGCTTCGAGGATGCCGCGCGTGCGCGCCTCGGACAGGTCGGAGAGCAGGTTGAACGACCCGTAGTTCGATTTGTCGGCCGGGATCGGCGTGGTCTTGGCCCAGGTGCCGTTGCCGTAGCGGTAGAAATCGTCGCCGGGCGCGACCGAGCGGTCCATCCCCGCCTCATCGAAGCCGAAGGTGCCGAACTGCGGCTTGGCGCCCGGCGCGGCGGCGGGAGCCGCGGTCTGGCTGGCGACCGGGCTGAGCGCGAAGCCGGCCAGGATCGTGGCGGACAGCAGCGCCGCGAGGGTAGAGGATCTGAACATGACGCACCCCGAAAAACCGTTTGGATGCGGTGTTCTACGCGAATGTTACAGAGCTGGTCCAGCCCGGCGCAGCGCGCGGGCGCGCCACTTGCGCACGATCCACCAGCGCCAGCCGAGCGCGCTCGCGGCGAAGCCCGTCACCGCGAAGACAGCGGTGATGGTGAGCAGCCCGACGACCAGCGACGGCCCCGCCTGCGAGACCAGCCAGTGCAGCCAGCCCTCGCCGGCGCGCACGCTCGCCCCCTCGTAACGGAGCAGGCGGCTGCCGATCCAATAGGCCGCGACCCACAATGGCGGCGTGGTGAGCGGGTTGGTGATGAAGGTGGTGAGCGCCGCGGTCGGGATGTTGGCGCGTACCGGCAGCGCGAGCAATGCCGACAGCGGCACCTGCGCGACCGGGAACAGGATGCCGGTCACCATGCCGAGCGCGACGCCGCGCGGCACCGAGCGGCGGGTGAACCGCCACAAAGCGGGCGCGAGCACCCGGTGCGCGACCGGGCGGAGCAAGCGGCTGCGCTCGAGGCTCTCGCGGGTGGGCAGGTTGCGGTGCGCCCAGGCGGCGGCCCTCGCGAACATCGTCAGCCGCGATCGCGCATCAGGCGGCCCTGCTCGCGCTTCCAGTCACGCTCCTTGGTCGCCTCGCGCTTGTCGTGATCCTTCTTGCCCTTGGCGAGCGCGAGTTCGACCTTCGCGCGGCCCTTCGAGTTGAAGTAGATCATCAGCGGCACGAGCGTCATGCCCTGGCGCGCGACTGCACCGTGCATCTTGTTGATCTCGCGCTCATGGAGCAGCAATTTGCGCGGGCGCTTCGGCTCATGGTTGAAGCGGTTGCCGTGGCTGAACTCGGGCACGTTCGAGTTGATGAGCCAGACCTGCCCGTCGCTCACCTCGGCATAGCTCTCCGCGATCGAGCCGGTGCCCGAGCGCAGCGATTTCACCTCGGTCCCGGTCAGCGCGATGCCGGCCTCGTACACCGTCTCGATAGAATAATCGTACCGCGCGCGCCGGTTCTCGGCGACGATCTTGGTCTTTTCGAAAGCGGGGGGTTTGGGACGGGCCATAAGAGACGGGCATGTAGGGCGCGGTGCCGGCGATGGGAAGGCCGGAGTTGGTGCGCCTTCAGTCCGTAAGCCGTGCGCCATGTCGGATGCTGAGGATATAGACCTCATCGCCGCTTACGTCGTAGCGGATGACATAGGGCGGAATAATCGTGAGTTCGCGACAGTCACCCGACACTCACCGCCCTCGGTTGGGAAACGCCTGCAAGCTGTCGCAAGCCCGGATCAACCGGAGCGCCATGCGACGCGCGGCTTCGGGATCGAACTGCTGGATATAGCGGCGAATCAGATCGAGATTGGCAACCGCTTCCTGCGTCCAGACTATTTGAACCATTCGAGCGGCGCGGGCACTTCTTGGGGTGTGCCCCACTTGGACAACCAGGCCATGACCTCAGCGTGATCAATCACGCGGCCGGCAGCGATATCCGCTCTCGCACGCGCATCCGCGGCGGCTTCGGCGTCTGTGTTCGGGCGTTCATAAATGGGGCGCTCGACGTTCATGCCTCGCTGGTTATCATGAGGTCGTCGATCGGGCCAGCCTCCTCAGGCGATCCCAGCCGCCGCCATCGCCGCATCCACTGCCGCCCGTGCCGCTTCGCTGGGCCAGGTCATCGGCAGGCGCAGGGCGGTGGGGAAGCCGGGGATGACCTTCGACACCGCGTATTTCACCGGCCCGGGCGAGGCGTCTGTAAACATCGCCAGGTGGAGCGCGAACAGCCGGTCGTGAAGGCCGAGCGCGGCGGTGTAATCCTCGTCGTCGGTGGCGGCCTGGAATTCGGCGCACAGACGCGGCGCGACGTTGGCCGTCACCGAGATGCACCCCACCCCGCCCATCGCGTTGAAGGCGAGCGCTGTTTCATCGTTGCCCGAGAGTTGCGCGAAGGCAGGGCCGCAGGCCGCGCGCTGCTGCGAGACCCGGGCGAGCGCACCGGTCGCGTCCTTGACCCCGACGATGCTGTCGGGGAACGCCCTGGCGAGCCGGCCCATCGTTTCCGGCAGGATATCGGTGACGGTGCGGCCGGGCACGTTGTAGAGCAGCACCGGCAGATCGCACGCCTCGACGATCGCGACGAAGTGGCGAAAGATGCCCTCCTGGCTCGGGCGATTGTAATAGGGCGGGACCATCAGCGCGCAATCGGCGCCAGCGTCCTTCGCCGCCTTGATGTTGCGGATCGCGACGCGCGTGTCGTTGCTGCCCGCGCCGGCGATCACCGGCACGCGGCCACGCGCCTGATCGACGCACACCTTCACGACGCGGAAATGCTCCTCGAAATCCATCGTCGCGGATTCGCCGGTGGTGCCGCACGGCACCAACGCGGACGAGCCTTCCGCGATCTGCCATTCGACGAAATCGCGGAACGCCCCCTCCACGAAGCTGCCGTCTTCGGCGAAGGGGGTGACGAGCGCTGGGATCGAGCCTGTGAACATGGCGCCGCCCTAGCCGCGCGGACGGCGAAACGAAAGCCTTTAGGCGGTGAACCGCTTGGTGAAGCCCTTCGGCGCGCGCTCGGTATCCGCGCGAGCCTCGACATTGTCGATCCGCGCCTTCTCCGGCCCCTCGCGGACCGCCTCGATCATGCCATCGACCGCGGTTTCCTCACCGGCGACGAGCAGTTCGACCCGGCCATCGCGCAGGTTGCGCACCCAGCCCGAGACTCCGAAATCGCGCGCGCGGCGCACCGACCAATCACGGAACCCGATATTCTGAACCTTGCCACTCACGAAAACGCGCTGAACGACTTGCATTACGACCTGACTTCCCTTGCACTGGGCCCGCGCACCGCACGCGCCGCCGGCGACGCGTAGCACGCGCCGCCGACAAGACCATAGAGCCTCGAGCGGCTTGTCGCAAAGCGGGGTACGCCGGTCGCTTGGGTGGAGGCTGACTCGATTTGCGGATCGCCGCCCGGCGCATGAGCGTCTCTTGCGGCGATCGGGGAAATACTTGCGATCACGTCGTCATGCTATCGCCATTCCCCTTCTCATTCAGGCGCCGGATACGAAATCGCGAGCACCTCATACTCGCGCTCGCCCGCTGGCAGCATCACGCGGCGCAGGTCGCCGACGGCCGCGCCGCGTAAAGCGCTGGCGACCGGCGCGTTCCAGCCGATCCGCCCTGCCCCGGCGTCGGTCTCGTCGTCTCCCACCAGCGTCAGCACGCGCTCGACATCGTCCTCATCGACGATGGTGGCGGTCGCGCCGAACCAGATGCGGGTGCGGTCGGCTTGTGCTGAAGGATCCACGATCTTAGCGGCCTTCATCCGCCGCGCGAGGAAGCCGAGCCGCCGGTCGATCTCGCGCAGGCGCTTGCGGCCATAGATATAGTCGCCGTTTTCCGAACGGTCGCCATTGCCCGCCGCCCAGGCGATGACATCGACCAGTTTGGGGCGCTCGTCGCCGAGCAGCGCGTCATATTCCGCGCGCAGCACCGCATAGCCGGCGGGGGTGATGTAATTGGGTCGATCGGTCATAGGCGCGGCGTGATAGCGCGCGCCGCCCACACTGTCATCGCCCGCGGCCCGGCGGCGTGGATCAGCCGGGACGGCCCTTGCCGAGATACCAGCTTATCCGGTTCACGCCGCGCGAGCGCGCGTGCTGCGGGTTCATGAGATCATACACCACCGCGTTTTCGAGCACGCGCTGGACGTAATTGCGCGTCTCGTAGATCGGGATCGCCTCGATCCAATCGACGATATCGACGCTGCCGGTGCGCGGATCGCCATTGGCGCGCAGCCATTTGTTCACGTTGCCCGGCCCGGCATTGTACGCCGCGACGGCGAGCGGATAGCTGCCGAACAGATTGTAGATCCGCGCAAAATAGGCCGATCCGACCATGATGTTGTAGTCGGTATCGGCGGTGAGGTTGTTCGCGTCATAGCCGACGCCGAGCTTGGTCGCGGTTTCGCGCGCGGTGCCGGGCATCAACTGCATCAGCCCGCGCGCGCCGGCATGGCTGATCGCCGCGCGATCGAACTGGCTTTCCTGCCGGGCGATGGCGTGGACCATCACCCAATCGTCATTCGCGCTGGCGGGCACGCGCACGGTCGGGAAGCCGACCGTCGAATAATCGCTGAGCCCGTTCTGGAGCGCGCTGCGGCCGACCATCACGCCGAGATCGGGGCGGCCGAGCGTGCGCGAGAGTTCGGTGGCGAGGACGTGATCGCTGTCGGTCTTGGCGTCGGTGGCGATCTGGCGGACGAACGCGCTCTGATCCTGCCAATTGCCGGCGGTGCCGAGATATTGCGCGGCGCGCACCGTCTCGCGGCTGTAGAAGGCCGCGCGCACGGCCGGATCGACCGGGCGCATAACCGGCACGGCCGGCGCGGCGAGGACGCGGCCGAGCCGTTCGGTGGCGAGTTGGCCGTAGAACATATCCGGGAAACCGGCGGCCTGATTGTAATAGCCCGTGGCGACGTCGCGCTGGCCGGCGGCTTCGGCGGCGCGACCCGCCCAATAATAGCCCTTCGACTGGGTGGTCGGCGATTTCGAGGCGTGCGCGTAGCGCGCGAACAGCGAGCTCGCATCGGCGGCGCGGCCGAGCTGCTTGAGCGCGGTCTGGCCGGCGAGCCAGACGAGGCTCGTGTAATCGTCGCGCTCTCCGTAGGGGCGTTCGCTGACGTCGGTGCCGGCGGGGTACGCGTCATCGACCTGGCGGGCGATGTCATAGGCGGTGGCATATTGCGCGTCCGCCGCCGCGCCGCGCGCGTTGGTGAGCAGCGCCTCGTACCACGCCTCGACATTGGCCGGGCGCGTCGCGAGCGCGGGCCGCCGGGCGAGCAGTTCGCGCGCGCCGAAGCCGCCGTTGTTGCGCAGCCACGCCGCGCGATCGGCGAGCCAGCCCGGATCGGCCATGCCCCAGCTTTGCGTCGATGCGGCCTGTGCGGCGGCGTCGGGCGCATTGGTGCGGAACGCGAGCCGCGCCGCGAACACCGGCCGCCGCCCCGCACTGGTGAGCGCGAGCTGGCGCTGCGCGGCCGAGGTGGCGCCCTGCCACAACAGCATGTCCATGCGGGTGTCTTGATCGGCCTGGGTCAGCGCGCCCGAAAAGCCGGTGATGATCTTCGCCTCGTCGGTGACGGCGAGATTGCCCGACACCCAGGCGTTGCGCGCGGCGAGATTCGCCTCGTCACGATAGCCCGATGCGGCGAGCGCCTCGGCGAAGCGGACCTTGCCCGCGCCGGTGAGCGGCGCGAAGCGGCGGAAGAACGCGACCGCCGTGGTCGGCGAGACCGGGGTGGTGCCGTCGATCGCGCGCTCGGCGGCGCGGCGCAGCGACATTTCGGCGGGCCAACCGGGGTGCGCGATCAGGAAATTGGCGTAGCTTTCGAACGGGTAGCCGCTGGTCTGCTGAAGCGATTTCCACTGCGCAATCGCGGCGGACAGCGCAGCACCCCGCGCCGGGTCCTGCTGGCTCAACGCCTGGGTGGCGCGCCCCCAGCCGAGTTGCTCCTGCGCGACACCGGCAACGGCGAAGGCGCCGGATGCGCCGGCGGCGAGCAACGCGAATTTCACCACGGCTGGAACCATGTCGTCACTATAAGGAAGCGACGCTAAGTTGTCTCGTATCAAAAGTGAAAATGCGGCGGGCGGTTGGTCGGGCGTGCGACCGGATCGGTGCGGCGTGGCGCGCGATAACACGCCGCGCCACGGCGCAGGATTTCAGCACCGGTCCGCAGCAAGGCGAAGACGGGCTGGCGATCGAGACGAACACGCTCCGACCGCCAGCCCGCGCGCTCAGCGCGTCAGCTTCTTGTACGCCAGGCGGGTCGGGCGATCGGCCGCGTCACCAAGCCGGCGGCGCTTGTCTTCCTCGTAGCTTTCGAAATTGCCCTCGAACCATTCGACATGGCTGTTGCCCTCGAACGCGAGAATGTGCGTGGCAAGGCGATCGAGGAAGAAGCGATCGTGGCTGATGACCACAGCGCAACCAGCGAAACTCTCCAGCGCCTCTTCAAGCGCACGCAGCGTCTCGACGTCGAGATCGTTGGTCGGTTCGTCGAGCAGCAGGACGTTGCCGCCCTCCTTGAGCATCTTGGCCATGTGGACGCGGTTGCGTTCACCGCCCGAGAGCTGACCGACCTTCTTCTGCTGGTCCTGCCCCTTGAAGTTGAAGGCGCCGACATAGGCGCGCGTGCCGAGTTCCTGCTTGCCGAAGCGGAACACGTCGAGACCGTCCGAGATTTCCTCCCAGACGTTCTTGTTCGGATCGAGATCGTCGCGTGACTGATCGACATAGCCGAGCCGCACGGTCGAACCGACTTCCAGCGTACCCTCATCGGGCTGTTCCTGCCCGGTGATGAGCTTGAACAGGGTCGATTTGCCCGCGCCGTTGGGGCCGATCACGCCGACGATGCCGCCGGGCGGCAGCGTGAAATCGAGGTTCTCGAACAGCAACTTGTCGCCGTACGATTTGGTCAGCCCCTTGGCCTCGATCACCTTGCCGCCAAGCCGCTCGGGGATCTGGATGAGGATCTGCGCCTTGCCGATCGAACGGTTCTCCTGCGCCGCCATCAGCTCGTCGAACGCACGGATACGCGCCTTGGACTTGGTCTGACGGGCCTTGGGGGTCTGGCGCATCCAGGCCAGCTCGTCGGCGATCGCCTTCTGCTTGCCCTGCTCCTCACGCTCTTCCTGCGCCAGACGCTGAGATTTCTTTTCGAGATAGCCCGAATAGTTGCTCTCGTAGGTGTAATAGCGGCCGCGATCGAGTTCGAGCACCCAGTTGACGACGTTGTCGAGGAAGTAACGATCGTGGGTGACGAGGATGACGTTGCCGGTGTAATCCTTGAGGAAGTTCTCAAGCCACTGCACGCTCTCGGCGTCGAGGTGGTTGGTCGGCTCGTCGAGCAGCAGGATGTCGGGCTTTTCGAGCAGCAGCTTGCACAAAGCGACGCGGCGCTTCTCGCCGCCAGAGAGATTGGTGACCGGGCTGTCGCCGGGCGGGCAACGCAACGCCTCCATCGCCTGTTCGAGCTGGCTGTCGAGGCTCCAGCCGTCCGCCGCATCGATCTTGGCCTGGAGTTCGCCCATCTCCTCCATCAGCGCGTCGAAATCGGTATCGTCCTTGGGATCGCCCATTTCGGCCGAGATCGCGTTGAAGCGCGCCAGCATGTCCGCGATCGGACCGGCGCCGTCGCGCACGTTGCCGATCACGTCCTTCGTGGGATCGAGCTGCGGCTCCTGCGGCAGATAGCCGACCTTGATGCCTTCGGCGGCCCAAGCCTCGCCGGTGTAATCCTGATCGATCCCGCCCATGATCTTCATGAGCGTCGACTTGCCCGAGCCGTTGGGGCCGATGATCGCGATCTTGGCGTCGGGCAGGAACTGGAGGTGGATGTTGTTGAGAACGGGCTTGGCTGCGCCCGGGAAGGTCTTGGTCAGGCCCTTCATGACATAGGAATATTGGACGGCCATTCGGGGTCGTGCTCCGGGGCTGAAGATTGCGGGATTTGGCTGAGCATTTAGGGATGTCGGGGCCGATTGGCAACGGACGCGCGGGGGGCTAGACTGGCACGATGGAGCGGCTCGAAATTCCGGTGAACGGCGAAAGCGAACCTTGGCTCGACGCGCTGGAGCGCGGCGACGAGGTGGTGTTCGTGCGCGATGGCAAACCGGCTGCGGAGTTGACGGCGTTGCGGGCCCGCAAACGAGGGCCGATCGACCTCGAAGTCCTCGCCGCCGCGCGCGCTGCGATGGCGCCGATCCGAGTTCACGACGCGGCCGCGCTGATCCGGGGCTTGCGCGACGCGGCCGATCATTGAGCGGTACCACGTTGTACTTGGATGCCGGCGTCATTGCTGGCCTCGTTCTCGGCGATATCGATGTCGATCCGATTCTCGCAGCCGTGACCGATGACACATCGCTGATGTACAGCGCGTTCGGCTTCGGTGAAGCCGTGTCAGCCATCTCCGCGCGAACCCGCGCCAAGCACTAGCGACGACGACGCGGCCGAGCGCATCCGACACCTTCAGCGTGTGGTAGCCGATTGGAAGCGCGTCGATGTGATGCCTGGGGATCTGGATCGCGCGATCGTGCTGACCGGGCGCGCTTCGCTCGCATTGAAATTTCCAGATGCGATCCACATCGCGATTGCGGAGCGGCTCGATCATCCCTTACTGACTTCGGACCGCCAGCAGTATCGGGCGGCGCGTTCGCTCGGGCTTTCGCCCATTCTGCCTGCCATATCGGGATAATCCATGACCCCTTTGCGCCTCGCGTTGCTCTGCTGTGCCCTCACTTTCCCCGCCGCCGCGCTGGCGCAGCGCGTCATGCCGGCGCCCGTCGCGCCCGATGCCAAGGTGGCGGCGCTTCGCGATGCCGCGCTGAAGGACGATGTCGCATGGGACATCGTATCGGGGATCACCACCGAGATCGGCCCCCGCCCGGACGGTTCCGCGCAGGAAGCGCGGGCGCGTGACTGGGCGGTGGCGAAGCTCAAGAGCCTCGGTTTCAAGAACGTCCGCGTCGAGCCTTATGAACTCCACAACGTCTGGGAGCGCGGTGCGGAGAGCGCCGAGGTGGTCGCCCCCTTCCCGCAGCCGCTGCGCCTCACCGCGCTCGGCAATTCGGGCGCAACCCCGGCGTCCGGGCTGACCGCGCCGGTCGTGTATTTCGAGACGATCAACGATCTGCTGCTCGCGCCCGACGGCAGCCTCGCGGGCAAGATCGCCTTCGTGTCGAACGCGATGCAGCCGACGCAGGACGGATCGGGCTATGGCACCAACGGCATCGCCCGCTTCCTCGGCCCGACCGCCGCCGCCAAGAAGGGCGCGGCGGCGATCGTGATCCGCTCGATCGGTACCGATCACGGCCGTGGGCCGCATACCGGCACCACAAATTTCGCGGCCGGCGTCGCGCCGATCCCCGCCGCCGCGCTTTCGGTCGCCGACGCGGAGAATCTCGAACGGATGATCAAGCTCGGCAAGCCGGTGACGCTTCACCTGACGTTGACGCCGAAGTTCGTCGGCACGCGCACGTCGGGCAACGTCGTGGCCGAGGTGCCGGGCACCGACCCCAAGGCGGGCATCATCACGATCGGCGGGCATCTCGATAGCTGGGATCTCGGCACCGGCGCGATCGACGACGGCGCCGGCATCGCGATCACCGCGGCGGCGGCCAAGCGGCTGATGGAGGCGGGCAAGCACCGCCGCACGATCCGCGTGGTGTGGTTCGGCGATGAGGAGACCGGCGGGTTCGGCGGCATCGCCTATGCCAAGGCGCACGCCGACGAACGCCACGCGCTCGCCGCGGAATCGGATTCAGGATCGGACCAGGTGTGGAAGTTCAGCACCAGCTTCGCCGCCAGCGCCAAGCCGGTCGAGGATCGGCTCGCGGTCGCGCTCGCGCCGATCGGCGTGCTGCGCGGGCGCGACGCGGTGCATGGCGGCACCGATGTCGAGCCGACGCTCGCGCTCGGCGTAGCTGGAATCGACCTCCACCAATCGGCGCTGCGCTATTTCGACTGGCATCACACGCCCGAGGATACGCTCGACCGGATCGATCCCGAACAGTTGCGCCAGAACGTCGCCGCCTGGACTGCAATGCTCGCCGTCGTCGCGGATGCGCCGGAAGAGATTGCGCCAGCGCCCGCAGCGCAATAAAGCCAGCGCGCGCAAGACGTAACGCACCATAACCACGCTATCCCGATCCAGGGATATGAATGCGATATGGAACGTTACGGCTTCGCGTTGGTTACACTTCGCTTCGCGACGGCATCGGGCTGGCCGCGAAAATACAGACTGCTTTGGGAGCAACCGCATGAAGAAAATCGCCCTTGTTCTCGTCGCCGCCGGCCTGATGTCGCTCGCCGCCTGCAACAAGAACCCGGAAGCCGCCGCCATCGAGAACAACGCCGACATGGTCGCCGACAACATCGATTCGGCCGCCGACAACATGGACGCGATGGCTGACAACACCTCGAACGCTGCCGCTTCGGACATGCTCTCGAACGCAGCCGACAACGCGCACGACACGGCCGACAACGTCCGCGCCGAGGGCGACGCCAAGGCTGACAACGTTACCAAGTAACGATCGTCGGGGCCGCCCCGCGTGGCGGCCACGGTTATGAAGGGCGCTCCGGTTCGGGGCGCCCTTTTTACGGATAGGTTCTTTTCGCCGCTGGGGGGTACACGATGAAGACCATGATTGCCTTCGATCTCGACGGGACGCTCGCCGAGAGCAAGCAGCCGATCGGCGAGGAAATGTCCGTACTGCTCAAGAATCTGCTCGACGTGGCGCAGGTCGCGGTTATTTCCGGCGGCGACTGGCCGCAGTTCGAGAAGCAGGTGGTCGGGCGGATGCAGCCGGACGCCAAGCTCGAACGGCTGTTCATCATGCCGACGACGGGCACCAAGCTGTTCCGTTTCCAGGACGGTGTCTGGAACACGATTTATAACGACGCCTTCACCCCCGAGGAGCGCGACCAGGTGCTCGACGCGCTTAACAAGGCGTGGGATCAAGCCGGGTTCGGCGGCGAGCAGACCTGGGGCGAGCGGATCGAGGATCGCGGCAGCCAGATCACGCTGTCGGCGCTCGGCCAGCAGGCGCCGCTCGAGGCCAAGGAACATTGGGATCCCAAGCAGGAGAAGCGCCGCCAGTTGCAGGCGATCCTGCGCACGATGATCCCCGACCATTCGATCAACATTGGCGGCGCGACCTCGGTTGATATCACCCGCAAGGGCATCGACAAGGCCTATGGCATGCGCCGGCTGTGCGACAATGCCGGCATCGCGTTCGAGAACATCCTGTTCATGGGCGATGCGATCTATCCCGGCGGCAACGACGACCCCGTCCGCGCGGCGGGGATCGATTCGATCAAGGTGCGTGATGTTGCCGACACGTCGGTGGCGATCACCGCGGTGATCGCCTGCCTGAAGGCCTGACGCTTTGACCGTCGCCCTGGCCGACGCCGGGGCGACGTTGGCTCTGGAGGAACGCCGATGCCGCTTTACGCCTTCGAGGGGCAGCAGCCCAAGCTCGGCGAAGGTGTGTGGATCGCGCCTAGCGCGGAGGTGATCGGCGACGTTCGGCTCGGCGAACAGGTGAGCGTCTGGTTCGGGGCGGTGATCCGGGCCGACAACACCACCATCGACATCGGCGCGCGGAGCAACGTGCAGGAGGGGGCGATGCTCCACTCCGATCCTGGCGCGCCGTTGACGGTGGGGGCAGACTGCACGATCGGCCATCACGCGATCCTGCATGGCTGCACGATCGAGGATGGCGTGCTGATCGGCATGGGCGCGCGCGTCCTCAACCACGCGGTGATCGGCGCCGGATCGCTCGTCGGGGCCGGCGCGCTCGTTACCGAGGGCAAGAGCTTCCCGCCGCTTAGCCTGATCGTCGGCAGCCCCGCGCGGGCGGTGCGCGCGTTGAACGAAGAGCAGATCGCGGGGATCGGCGCATCGGCGGCGAGCTATGTCGAAAAGGCGCGGCGGTTCGCGGGCGCGCTGGTGCGGATCGACTGAGCGAGGCGGGTTGCTGCGCGGCGCAGTGCCGCGTATCTGCGCCGGGCCGATCGCGGCGGATGATGTGGGATTGGGATGAACGCGGCGGGCCTAGAAGCCGTCTTTCTGGCGAACCGCGCACTGCTGCTCGGCTTCCTGCGCGCGCATGGCGCCGGCGACGCGGCGGAGGATCTTTTGCAGGATCTGTGGCTGCGCGTGCGCGACGCGCCGGCCGGGCCGGTCGGCCAACCGCTCGCCTATCTATACCGCGCCGCCAACAACCTGATGCTCGACCGCTACCGGTCGCAGCGGCAGGCGACCGCACGCGAACGGAGTTGGAGCGAGGCGGTCGGGCCGACGATCGTCGGCCGATCGGACGATCCGGGCAGCGAGCGGATGCTGATCGGGCGCGAAACGCTCGAGGCGGCGCGCGCCGCGCTCGCGCCGTTGGGGCCGCGCGCCGAGCGGGTGCTGGTCCGCCACCGGGTCGAGGGCGTGCCGCAGCGTGTGATCGCCGAGGAACTCGGGGTGAGCCTCAGCACGGTCGAAAGCGACTTGCGCCGGGCGACGCGCGCACTGATCGAATTTCGTGCGACGCTGGATAAGGGTCCGGCATGACGACTCCGTCATAAGGGTGAGACGATGACCAGCGCACCCGATCCCGATCCGATATCCGAAGCGGCCATCGCCTGGGCGGTGCGCGTCAGCGACCCCGCGTTCGCCGACTGGGAGGCGTTCAGCGACTGGCTCGGCGCGGCTCCGGCGCACGCCGACGCCTATCACGAAGCCGAGACCGCGCTCGCCGATGGCGCGGCACTGATGGCGCGGGCGAAGCCGCGCACGCCAGCCGCGCGGGTCCAGCCGCATACGGTCGAAGCTCCCGCACGCCGCGCCGCGCCGCGCCGCTGGGCCTGGGCCGGCGCGGCGGTGGCGGCATCTTTGGCGGCGGTGATCGGTATCGACATGCGCGGCGGCACGGCGGCATCGCAGGTCTATGAGACCGCGCCAGGCGTGCAGCGCACGATCGCGCTCGCCGATGGCAGCGAGGTGAAGCTCAACGGTGGCACACGGCTGATCGTCGGCGGGCGCGATGCGCGCGCGCTGTCGCTAGCACGCGGCGAGGCGTTGTTCACGGTGAAGCACGATGCCGCGCGGCCCTTCAGCGTGCGCGTCGGCACCGCGTGGGTCGTCGATATCGGCACGCGCTTCGATATCGTGCGCGAGAGCGACACGACCCGGGTCGCGGTTTCGGAAGGTGAGATCGACTGGCGGCGCGGCGGCGTGGCGGTGCGCGTCACCGCCGGCCGCAGCCTGCGCGCGCGTGACGGATCGAACGACGTGCGACTGGCGAACGTCGCCCAAGGCGCGGTCGGGGGCTGGTCGCAGGGGCAGCTTCAATATGACGGCACCGAATTGTCCGAAGTCGCGACCGACCTCGCGCGGACGCTTGGTGTGACGGTGAGCGTCGACGGCGCGATCGAGACGCGACCGGTGCGCGGCGTCGTCCAGCTCGAAGGCGGCGCGCGGGCGGTGTTCCCACGGCTGGCGGCGCTGATCGGGGTGCGCGCGAAGCGCGAAGGGGCGAAATGGCGGTTGCTCGCATCGCCTTGATCCGGGCCGGTCTCGCCGCGCTCGCGCTCACCTCCGCGTCGCCCGCGCTGGCGGCGCGCGCCCCCGTGCTTGATCTGCCTGCGGGGCGGCTCGCCGATGCACTCGCTGCGCTTGGGCGGCAGGCGAGCGTAAGCGTGAGCGTCGATGACGCGAGCCTGTGGCAACGTCGTGTGCCCGCGCTGCGCGCCAGCGTTCCGGTCGCGTCGGCGCTGCGGCGGCTGCTGCGCGATACCGGTGCCGAGGCGGTCGAGGTCGTGCCCGGCGTCTGGCGGGTGCGGGTCGCGGCGCGGCCCAAGCCGAAGCCCCGCCCCCTGCCCCCGCGCGCGTCCCCGCCGGCCGAGGCCACCGAGCGCACGGTCATCGTCGTCGCCTCCAAGCGCGACCTGCGGCTGCGCGATTATGCCGGCGCGGTATCCGTGGTCGACGGCGCCGATCTCACGTTCGGCGGCGCGGGCGGTACCGACGCGGTGCTGTCGCGGCTGGCGACGGTGTCCTCGACTTATCTCGGCGCGGGGCGCAACAAGCTGTTCATCCGCGGCATCGCCGATTCGAGCTTCACCGGCCCGACCCAGGCGACGGTGGGGCAATATCTCGGCGACGCGCGGCTGAGCTACAACGCGCCCGATCCCGATCTTCGGCTGTACGATATCCAGTCGGTCGAAGTGCTGGAGGGGCCGCAGGGGACGCTGTACGGCGCCGGTTCGCTCGGCGGGATCATCCGCACGGTGCCGAACGCGCCGGTGCTCGGCGCGACCGGCGGTTCGATCCTGACCGGGGTATCGCTCACCGAGCATGGCGCGCCGAGCGGCGATCTCGCCGGGGCGCTCAACCTGCCGATCGCCGGCGAGCGCGCGGCGCTGCGGCTGGTCGGCTATGGCGTGAGCGATGGCGGCTATATCGACAATCCGCTGCGCCACCGCGACGACATCAACCGGACCAACATCGCGGGCGGCCGCGCGACGCTGCGGATCGATCTCGGCGGCGGCTGGACGACCGACCTCGGCGGCATCGTTCAGGACACGCACGGCGACGACAGCCAATACGCTGACGCCGGCGGCGCGCGGCTGGTGCGCAACAGTCCGGTGGCCGAGGGGTTCGACACGTCGTACCGGCTCGGGCAGGCGGTGATCGCCAAGGAGAGCGGCGCGCTCCGCTTCCGCGCGACCGGCGCGGTGATCGGCCAGCGGCTGACCGAGCGGTATGATGCCACGCCCCCAGGCGGTGACCCGCGCGTGTTCGTCCAGCGCAACACCACGAATCTCGTCACCGGCGAGGCGCGGGTCTGGCAGCCGCTGCACGACCGCTTCGGCTGGGTGATCGGCGCGAGCTATCTGCATAACGAGACGCGACTCGACCGCGCGTTCAACACCCCGGCCGGCAACCCGCGCGCGCCGCTGACCGGGGTCGACAACCGCGTTTCCGAGATGACGCTGTACGGCGAGGCGAGCTATCGGCTGACGCCGTGGCTTACCGCGACCGCGGGCGGACGAATCTCACGGACGCGGCTCGCGGGATCGGCGACCGATGCGCCGGTCGCGCTCACGCTGGTCGAGGCGGCCGAACGCGCGCGGATCGTCAGCGCGCGCGACGCGACCCGCGTCCTGCCCTCGCTCGCGCTGCTGGCCACGCCGCTGCCCGATGTCGCGCTCTACGCGAAATATCAGGAGGGCTTCCGGCCCGGCGGGCTTGCCATCGACAGCGGCTTCGTGCGCCGGTTCCGCGGCGACCGGGTGATGACGGCGGAGGCGGGGGTGCGCTACGGTGTGGCCGGCCGCAGCCCGTTCGACCTCGCGCTGGCGGTATCGCATACCGACTGGCGAGATATTCAGGCGGACTTTCTCGATAATTCCGGGCTTCCGTCGACCGACAATATCGGCAACGGGCGGATCTGGTCGGTGGCGGCGACGCTCGGCTGGCGGCCGGTGCCGGGGCTTCGGCTCGACGCCTCGGTCGCGTTCAATGACGGCCGCGTGACGGAACCGAGCGCGTCGTATCGCGCGCTGATCGCGCTGCTGACGCCGGGGCTGACCAGCACGACCGGCGGCCCGAACGCCACGCTGGTGAGCGGGTGGATCGGACCGGGCGGGATCGACCGTATCCCCAATGTCGCGCGGGTGACGGCGCGGCTCGGAATCGACTGGCAGCATCGTCTGCACGACGACCTCATGCTGCATCTGGGCGGCTGGGGGCGCTATGTCGGCCAGTCGCGGATCGGCGTCGGGCCCGTGCTGGGGGCGGAACAAGGCGACTATGCCGACAGCGCGGCGACGCTGCGTATCGGCACCTCGGCGATGGGGGTGACGCTCGGCGTCACCAACATCGGCGACGCGATCGGCAACCGCTTCGCGCTCGGCACCCCGTTCGCGACCGGACGGTCGCAGATCACGCCGCTGCGGCCGAGGACGGTGCGGCTGGGCTTCGACCTTTCGTTCTGACGCACTTGCATCCGTGTCCGGTGCGCGGGAGGCCGCGTGCGGGCACGGGGCTTCGACGCCGCCTTTCGAAAATTGACGATCGACCAAGGGTTCCGCCGCACGGGTCCGTCATGGGAGGAATACAGGAGTATCCCAATGACATTCTATGCCGAGGCGAAACGGCTCCGCGAGGATAGCCGGCCCGCCGAGACGACGCCCTTCCCGCTCCCGCCACGCGCAGCGCCCGAGGCCAAGACTCCCGACCCCGCGCCCGCCGCCCAGCCTTCGTGGTTCGGGCGGTTGCTACGGCGTCCGCTGTTCCTTGCGGCGGTGGTCGTGCCAAACGTGGCGTCCGTGTTGTATTTCGGGGTGATCGCGGCGCCGGTCTATACATCGACCGCCGCGCTGATGGTGCTCAATCCCAAGCAAAACGGGCCAAGCCTGTCCTCGCTCCTGTCCGGCGCATCTGGCGACAGTTCGGAACAGGGCGGGTATATCCTCAAGGAATATTTCGCCTCGTGGGACGCGTTCCGCAAGGTCGAGACGCCGCTCGCCCTCGCCGAGAATTTCGGCAAGGGCGATCCGATCGGCCGGTTCGGCGGGGTGGCGACGGGCTTCCGCACCAACGACGTGGCGCTATGGCGCTATTTCCAGAAGCAGGTCGATGTGAAGATCGACCAGAAGAGCGGGATCGTCGCGCTCAACGTCAGCGCATGGGACGCGGCCTATGCGACCCGGCTGACCAAGGTGCTGCTCGCCGCCGCGATCGCGCACATGGACGCGATGAACGCGCAGCAGCAGGGCGATTTCCTCCAGAGCGCGGTGGCGCGCAAGGCGGCGATCGAGGCGGCGTTGCGCAGCGATCTGGCCGCGCTGGCGCAGTTCCGCAACCAGACCGGCACCTATGACCCCAAGGAACTCTACCTCTCCAACCTCGCGCTGATGAACAGCCTGACGATGAAGGCGACCGAGCTGAAATCGCAAGGCCAGGCGCTTTCGGCGGCAACGCCCAACAACCCGCAGGTCGAGAATCTCGCGAGCGCGACGCGATCGGTACGGCAGGATATCGCCACCACCGCGAAGAGCTTCCCGGCGATGGCGCGCAGTTCGTCGCGCTACGAGAAGCTGCTCGTCAGCCGCGACAACAATATCACGTTGCTCGGGCAAGCCAACCTCGCGCTTCAGGAGGCGCAGGCGGCGGCGGAGAAGAATCGCTATTATCTCAACGTCATCAGCAGCCCGTCCGAACCGCAGACGCCGGAGGGGCCGGAGCGGCTGATGTGGATCGGCGGCGTGCTGCTCGCGACCCTGCTGCTGTGGGGGCTGATCCGATGAGCGCGCGGTTGCGGACCGCCACCGTCGCGTCGCTGCTCGCGCTATCGGCCTGTTCGGCGCTGCCCGGCGGCGGCCCCTCGGCGGGGACGATGCGCAAGGCGCCCGAAGTCGACGTCGTCGCGGTGACGCCGGAACTCGCCGCGGCGGCGCGCGAGCGCACCGCGCTGGAGCGCGACACGGCGCTTGCCAACGCGCTCGCGCGGCTGGGCGGGGCGGCGCTGGCGCCCGAATTCCGCTTCGCGCCGGGCGACGTCGCGGCGGTGAGCGTGTGGAGCTTCTCGCCCTGGCCGGGTAGCGGCGCGGGTATGGCGGGCGGGCCAAACCAGATCGACCTCGGCAGCTTCACGCTGGCGAACGACGGGACGGTGATCCTGCCCTATGCCGGGCGGCTGGCGCTTGCGGGCATGACGCTCGCGCAGGCGCAGCAGGCGGTCGCGGCGCGCTATGTCACGCTGCGAATTCTTCAGCGGCCAAGCGCGCTGGTGAAGGTAAGCGCCTCGCCGCACAGCGACATTCTCGTCACCGGTGCGGTCGGCCAGCCGCGTACGGTCGGCTGGTCGGCGGCGGGCGTCACGCTCGCGCAGGCGGTGACGCAGGCGCTCGGCGACGGCAATGCGACGCTCGGCGCCGGCGATCTCTCCGCCACACGCGCGGCGGTGCGGGTGGCCGTGCTGCGCGAAGGCGCGGCCCCAGTCGAAATCCCGGTCGCGGCCGCGCTCGAGGAGCGGATCGCACTCCAGCCCGGCGACCGCGTGGTGGTGCGCAAGGCGCCGTCGGTCGAGGTGACGATGCTCGGCGGGGGCACGCGCCGCAACGGCGTGATCGGCTTCGCCAAGCAGCCCGCGCTTGCCGAGGCGCTCGCCGAGGCGAACGGGCTCGACGGCAATACCGCCAACGACCATGCCGTGTTCGTGCTGCGCCGGCGCGAGGGCGCCAAGCCGGTGCTGTACGATTTCGCATGGAAGCGCGGCGCCGGGCTCGTCGCCGCGCAGGACTTCCCGCTCGATAATGGCGACGTCGTCTATGTCTCGGAAGCGCCGATCGTCTCGATCCAGAAGGTGATCGGGCTGCTCTTCCAGGTGACGCTGCCGGCGCAGGTGCTCAAGTGATCGCACCCTTCGAGGAATATCTGCGTCACGTCGTCATCCAGGCGCCGCGCCGGCGCAGGGTGGAGAGCTGGGACGCGCTGGCCGCGACGCTCGACGCCGACGAAGCCCCGCCGCTCCAACCGCCGCCGCGCCGGCAATCGCTCGCCGCGCCACGGCTCGACCTGTCGTGGAAGCACAATGTGCGCGCGGCGTTCAGGAGCGGTCCGGCGGTGGAGCAGCCGGGCTGGCAGCGGGTGGTGGAATATCGCCAGCGCGTGTGCCTGGTGCTGACGATCGCGATGACGGCGGGCATCCTGTTCCTGTCCGACATCATGTTGCGCGCGCAGCAGATGCCGCCGGTCACGCATCAGCTCTATCTGGCGGTGTACGGGGTGATGACATTCTTCCTCGCCGCCAATTTCTTCAAGATGATGCTCGGCACCTGGTACATGCTGCGCGGCGCGAAGGGCAATCCGTGGCACCCGGCGCACACCGCCTGCGATCCGCCGGCGGATGCGCGCGTCGCGATCGTCTTTCCGGTCTATCACGAGGATGTGCCCCGCGTCGCGGCGGGGATCGCGGCGACATGGCAGTCGATCGCGCGCCGCCATCCCGATCTGGCGGGGCATTTCGATACCTTCCTGCTCTCCGACAGTCGCGATCCCGCGTACCGGATCGCCGAGGAAGCGGCGATCCACGCGCTGCGCGAGAGCTTCCCGCACGGGCGGTTCTTCTATCGCTGGCGACCGAGCAACCGGAACGCCAAGCTCGGCAATATCGGCGATTTCTGCCGGCGGTGGGGCGGCGACTATACCTACATGCTGGTGATGGACGCCGACAGCGTGATGGACGGCGACGCGATCGTCGCGCTGTTGCGGATGATGGCGGGCAATGCCAGACTCGGCATCCTCCAGACCAACCCCCGGCCGATCCTGCGCACCAGCCTGTTCGGGCGGATGCAGCAATTCGGCGCGCGGCTCTACGGCTCGGTATTCTCCTACGGCCTCCAGGCGATGTACATGGGCAATGCCAGCTACATCGGCCATAACGCGATGATCCGCATGGCGCCCTTCGTCCGCCACTGCCTGCTGCCCGAGCTGAGCGGGCCCAAGCCGTGGGGCGGCAAGCCGCTGAGCCACGACATCGTCGAATCGGCGATGATCGTGCGCGCCGGTTATGAAGTATGGTTCCTCGCGGATATGGATGGCAGTTACGAGGAGATGCCCGCCAACATCCTCGCCTTCCTGATCCGCGAGCGGCGCTGGATGCAGGGCAACCTTCAGCACTTACGCTTCGTGTTCCTGAACGGCCTGCGCTCGATCCACCGCGAGACCTTCATCAACGGATCGATGGGCTATCTTTCAGCGCCGCTGTGGGCGGCGTTTCTGGTGATTTCGGCCTATGGGATGATAAATTTCCTTCAGCATGGGCTGCTGGCGATCGGCAGTTTGCGGTCGATCGAGATGCCGATGCTGATGCTGCTGATCTCGTCGCTCGTCTTCCTGTTCCTGCCCCGGCTGATCGCGATCGGCGTCAACATCGCGAGCGGACGCGCGCGGACGTTCGGCGGCAAGGACAAGCTCGTCTGGTCGGTGGTGCTGGAGACTTTGTTCTCGTTCTTCTTCTCGCCGTTGATGATGGCGTTCATCAGCCGCTTCCTATGGCTGTGGGTGAAGCGAAAGGGCATCAACTGGGACACGCAATCACGCGGCGACGAGCCGCTGCCCTGGCACGACTGTGTGCGCTATTTCGGCTGGGTGAGCGTGCTCGGCGCGGCCTGCCTGGCGTTGATGGCGTGGCAATTGGCGACCGTGCCGTGGACGCAGCAGGTGCTGCTCTCGGCGGTATCGGGCGGACTGATCGAGCCGCTCGACCTGGTGCTTTGGTATTCTCCGATCCTGCTCGGTTTCACCTTCAGCGTGTGGATCGCGCGGGTGACGAGCCGGACGTTTCCGCTGCTCGCGGCGCGCAAGCTGTTCAGCATTCCCGAGGAAATCGACGTGCCGCAGGTGGTGACTGCGCTTCAGCGCTACGAGACGCGCTTCCGGGCGGTGCTGCCCGATCCGCGCGCGGGCGAGACGGTGGCGGCGGCGGTGCGCGACCCCGACTTCTACGTCCGCCACCGGCGCGAGACGCGCGCGCGGGCACACCCGCCGGAGCGGCTGCTGGCGAAGATCGCCCGTGCCGACCGGCTCGAGCGCGCCGAAGTGAACCTTGCGCTCAGCGACCGCGCGAGCTTCGACGCGCTCCACCGCTCCGGCGCGCGCTCGATTTCCTGAAGGGAGAATATATTTCTCATCATCTGGACAGCGCCAGCATCCTGTGGTGTGATCTCGACTCGCGGACCCGGAGCTTGGCTCCGCAGGTAGCGTCTGTCGTTCGGCCGTGGCGGGAGCTGCGCGGCCGTCCGATTCGGGAAAAACAGGGAGCGCATGATGACGACCGATCTACTCGACCGCGAAGCGCGGGAAGACCTTCACGACCGCGGCTATTCGCGCCGGCAGATCGGCCGTATCGCGATGCTGCTCGGCGCGGGCGCGACGGCCAGCCAGTTCATCACCAGCGGTGCGCAGGCGCAGCAATCCGCCAAGGCGCTGGTCGGTGCGGTGCGGATCGGCTCGAACGAGTGCTGGACCGGGCCTTTCCCCGAAGGTGTGCAGGCGGCCGCCGCGATCGCCTCGGTCGGCAACCGCTACGAACCCGACAACGAACATGCCAAGCTCGCCGCCGCGGTCGCGCAGGTCGAGGGCGTCACGCCCGAGTGCATCCTCGCCTGGCCGGGGTCGAGCGACCCGCTCAACCGCGCGGTCATCACCTTCTGCTCGCCGCAGAAGGGGCTGGTGACGGCGAACCCGACGTATGAACAGAGCTGGCGGACGGCGGCGTGGCTCAGCGTCAAGCCGACGCGGGTGCCGCTCACCGCCGATTACCGCCACGACGTGAAGGCGATGCTCGCCGCCGATCCCAACGCCGGCCTCTATTACATCTGCTCGCCCAACAACCCGACCGGCACGCTGACGCCGATCGCGGACATCGAGTGGCTGCTCGCCAACAAGCCGAAGGATTCGGTGGTGCTGGTCGACGAGGCGTACATCCACTTCGCCGGCGCGCAGAGCGCCGCCAAGCTCGCCTGCACGCGCAACGACGTGATCGTGATGCGGACCTTCTCCAAGCTGTTCGGCATGGCGGGGATGCGGCTCGGCCTCACCATCGCGCATCCCGATCTCTACAAGAAGATGATGCGTTATGACGGCGGACAGGTGACCAACATGCTGCCGATGACCGCGGTCGCGTGCGGTACCGCCGTGCTGCCGCTCGCCGAGAAGATCACCGCGCGTCGCAACGAGATGATCGCGGTTCGCGAGGAGACGTTCGCGCACCTGAAGAAGCGCGGGCTGAAATACATTCCGTCGCAGGCGAACATGTTCATGGTCGATTGGGGCGCTGGCAAAGACCCCAAGGCGATGCAGGCCGCGTTCGTCGCGCAGGGTGTGCAGATCGGCCGGTCCTGGGACGCCTATCCCACGATGAGCCGCGTGACGGTCGGTTCGGCGGAGGACATGGCGAAGTTCCGGTCCGCGCTCGACAAGATCATCAAAGCCTGACGCACCCGGGCGCGGTCGGCGACGACCGCGCCCGATACCTCACCCGAGGCGGCGCGACTCGAACGCGTCGAGCGCCTCCACCAGCGGCAGATCGGCGGGCGGCATCGCCAGATCGCGCAAGGCGGCCGGGCGCCGCCAATCGAGCGCATCGGCGTCGATCGGCCGCGGCGCACCCGACCAGCGCTCGCACCGATAGAGCAAGAGCAAGAGCGTGCGTTCGCCAATCGGCGCGGTGGCGAAGGCGAGCGCGGTGAGATCCGCCGCCGCTACGGCAACGCCGAGTTCCTCGGCCAGCTCGCGCACCAGCGCGGCCTCGGGCGCCTCGCCAGATTCGACCTTGCCGCCGGGAAACTCCCACAGCCCCGCCATCGCCCTGCCCGCGGACCGGCGCTGAACGAGGATACGTCCGTGCGGATCGGTCAGAGCCGCCGCGACGACGAGCAAGATGCCGTTATTTGCTGTCACCCCCCGCCTTTCACGATGCGATATCAAGAACGTTCCGCCAGAGCGGGAAATCGATGGCGAGAGCAAGGTGTAAGTGGCCGAAACGGCGAACCCGAGAACACAGAGCGGCAGGAATGCCGCCGCACCAGAAAAGTTCCCGGCCCTGCTTAAACTTTTATCAAGACTGGTCGCCTAGACGGCTCTCGCTGGCCCGGTAGATCCGGTTCGGCCGGGTAACTGAAGCTACTAAACCACTGGAGACCGGACACATGCAGAGCATCCGCAAGTTCATCAAGAACAACAAGGGCGCGACCGCCATCGAATACGGCCTGATCGCCGCCCTGATCGCGGTTGCCGCGATTGCCGCCATGAAGGGCATCGGCACGCAGCTCACCAACACATTCGAGAACGTCTCGTCGAATATGAAGACGACAACGGGCGCGTAAGCTCAAGCTCTTCGGAAGAAGATCGGGCGGCGGAACAACGTTCCGCCGCCCGTTTTATTCGCGGAAACGTTCAAGACCGCGCAATTCTCATCTGGCCGATTAGAAGCGGCCCATCGCCAAAAACTTCTCCCGCCGCGCCCGCCGCAGCGCGTCGGCATCGAGCCCGCTCAACTCAGCAAGCGACTCGGCGAGCGCATTGCCCAGCGCACCGATCGCCGCGACCGGATCCCGGTGGGCGCCGCCGAGTGGTTCAGGCACGATCGTGTCGATCACGCCCAGCCCCTTCAGATCCTGCGCGGTCACCTTCATCGCCTCGGCCGCGTCCGCCGCGCGTTCGTTGGTGCGCCACAGGATCGCCGCGCAACCCTCGGGCGAGATCACCGAATAGACCGCATTCTCGAACATCAGAACGTGGTTCGCCGCCGCGAGCGCGATCGCGCCGCCCGAGCCGCCCTCGCCCACGATCGCCGCGATCATCGGCACGCCGAGCGCGAGGCATTGCTCGGTCGAGCGCGCGATCGCCTCGGCCTGGCCGCGCTCCTCGGCCTGAACGCCGGGGAACGCCCCCGAGGTATCGACCAGCGTCAGCACGGGCAGGCCGAAGCGATCGGCCAATTGCATCAGCCGAATCGCCTTGCGATAGCCCTCGGGCTTGCCCGAGCCGAAATTGTGCCGGATGCGCGTCGCGGTGTCATGGCCCTTTTCGTGGCCGATCACCATCACCCGCTGGCCGCGAAACCGCGCGAAGCCGCCGAGGATCGCCTGATCGTCGCCGAAGCCGCGGTCCCCGGCGAGCGGCATGAACCCGTCGAACAGCCCGGCGACATAATCGCGGAAATGCGGCCGTTCGCCGTGCCGGGCGACGAGCGTCTTCTGCCACGGCGTGAGTTTGGCATAGGTGTCGCGCAGCAGCTTGTCGGATTTGGCCTGGAGCCGCCCGACATCGGCGGAGATATCCACCGTGCCGCCGTCGGCGGTTGCGCGCAGATCGTCGATGCGAGCCTGGAGCTCCGCGATCGGCTTTTCGAAGTCGAGGAAGGTTGCCATCAGGTCGCGTCGGTTACGGTGTGGGCGCGAACTTGGCAATGGTTCGTGATGCGAGGAGTAGCGGTCACGCGGGCTTCACCGAGGCCAGCTTCCCATCGGCGCGGGCGCGGGCCTCGGCGAGCGGATGGCGCTGGTTGACGAGGCTGACCAGCCGGCTGGCATCGACATGGGTGTAGATTTCGGTAGTGGCGATGTCCGCATGGCCGAGCATCGTCTGGAGCGCGCGCAGGTCGGCGCCGCCGGCGAGCAGGTGCGTGGCGAAGGCGTGACGCAGCACGTGCGGGCTGATCCGGTCGGGCGGGATACCCGCCTCGGCGCCGAGCGCGCGCAGCAACTGGAACAGCCGCACACGCGACAGGAAGCTCTTGCCCGAGGGGAACAGCCACGGCTGATCGGCGGGAACATACATGCGCCACGCGGCGACGGCGGCGCGCGCGCGATCCGAGATCGGGACCAGCCGTTCGCGCCCGCCCTTGCCGCGCAGGATGCAATAGGGCCGATCGGGCGCGACCGCGTTTCTCGGCAGCGACACCAGCTCCGTGGCGCGCAAGCCCGAGCCGTAGAGCAGTTCGACCAAGGCGGCGAGCCGCAGGTCGCGGATGTCGAGCGGGTCGGCGGCGAGCCGCTCGGCGATCACCGCGAACAGCCGGTCGACATCAGCGACGCTCAGCACCTTGGGCAGCGGCCGCCGCGTGCCGGGACGGGGTAGCGCCGCGCCGGGGTCGTCGGGGCGATGCCCTTCATCGGCGAGGAAGGCGAAGAAGCGCCGGAGCGCGGCGGATTTGCGCGCCACGGTGGCGTGCGAGAGATCGCTCCAGCTCGCCGAAAGACGGGTGAGATCGGCGGCGCTCGCGGCCACGAGCGCGCCTTTCAGGACATCGGACGCGAGCGCGAGATCGCTGCGATAGGCAGCGAGCGTGTTCCTGGCGGCACCCCGCTCCGCCGCCATCATCTCGAGAAACCGCTCGATCAGCGCGCGATCGGCGCCGGGCCGCGCCGTATCGGTCAAAGCCGCGCGATCGCCTCGGCGGCGATCATCCGCGCCTCGCCCTCCAACCCAACGGCGCGCAGCGCGGCGACGATGTGATACAGCGCTTCGGGCGACACGCCCGACCACGCCGGCGTCTGCATGCCGACGGCCGCGAGCAACACCACCGTCCCCGGCTGGTTCGCCGTCGCGGCGCGGGTGAGCGCGCGGGTCCAGGCGTTCTCCTGCCCGATCCGCACGTCGAGCGTCTGCGCGCCCTGCTCGACATCACCGGCCGACAGGCGTCCCAGCCCGGCGAGGCCGGCGAAGAACATCTTGCGCTTGAGCGTCGCATCGCCGGCGCCGGCATAGTTGCTGACCGCCGAATAGCGGTAGCGCCGCCCCTCGGGATCGGCGAGCGCGAGCATCGCCCACGCATCGCTCGAGGTCGCCACTGCGCCGCGCCACTTCTGCGCGGTCACGTCATGCCCGGCCGCGAGCATCGACGCGACGAGCCGATCGGCGTCCGCGCCTTGCGCACCGACCGGCACGCGCGCCGCGGCACCCGCCGTCAGCACCAGCCGCGCATAGCGCGCGCTCGCGCTCTTCGGCGCATCCCACAGCGACTTGATCGCCCCCAGCCGGGTCGGCACGTCCCCACCACTATAGGCGGTCTGGAGATCGCGTGCGATCGCGGCTTCGGGCAGCGAATCGTCGCCTTCTTCCGTCACCGCGCCGTAGAGATCGACCAAGGCCGCGCTGGAGAATACGCCGCGTGCCGCCGCGATCTCGGCGGCCGGCGCGCGAACGTGCGCCGCGAGCATCGGCGACTGCGCGCGCCACGCCATGACGTTTCGGGAGGCGCCGTCGAGCAGCGGTGCCGGGATCTCGGTCGCCGAGGCCATCGCGAGGCCGTAGCGCCAGGCGGTGAGACGATCGACATCGTCCCATTCGATCGTCACGGCCTGTCGGCCGCGCGCCCCCGAGCCGGCGATCTTCTGCGCGAGCAGCAGGTCGATCCCGGTCGCGACCCGACTCTTGGCGGCGGCTGCGATCAGCGGCTGCGCCTTGCCGGGAAGGCCGGCCAGCCCGGCGCACATCGCCCGTGCCAGCACCCACCCGCGCTCGAAGCCGAGCGCATAGCCACCATCGACGATCGGGCACAGCTCCGCCGGATCGCCATTGGCGAGCGCCGATTGCATCGCGATCTCATAGAGCTTGGGCGTGTAATCCTGATTATCGACGCTCTGCACCACCGCGCGCCCGGCGACCGATTCGCCCATGCGGAGCAACAGCCAGGCCCGCTCGGCGGCGAAATCCGCGCCGTTGACGCCTACGGGCGTATCGACGCGCGACACCAATGCGCGCCGCAGCGCGATCGACATCCAGCGCGAGGCGATCGGCAGGTTGAGCCCGCGCATCAGCGCCTCGACATACCGGCCGGGCGCGTTGCCGAACGCGGTGGCGGGCAAACCGCCGGCGGCGAGGTCGATCGGGCCGACCCGGCCGATCCACCGGCGCGCATAGGCGGGCATGTCGTACCGCACCGGAATCGCGATCACGCCGGGCGTCGGCGTGCCGCTCGGCGTCGGCGTCGCGGCGGCGAGCGGGAGCGGCGGCGGCGCGCCGTTGCCGTCCGGCAGCGGCGGCGCGAGCGGGGTCGGCGCGGTACGGACCACCGCCCCACCGCTCGCGGTTTCGCGCGGAGACGGGCGCGGCGAGGGCGTTGGGGCCGGCTCGCCGAACCCGGGCGGAAGGATCGACTGCGGCGAATTCTGGCCGAGCGCGGGTATCCCCACGCCCAACGCGATCACCCCCGCCAATGCGACGAGCGGAAGATCAGCCCTGGAGATTCGCAAGCGTGACAACCTTCTCGACATGGGTCAGGGGCTTTTCGTGCGCACGGCCCGCGAGCAGAAACATTCCGCCGACGAGCACGACGACCACGACCAGAAGCACAACCAGCGAGCGGGACATTGGCAAACCTTGTAACAAATGGGCGAAACCGGCCCGGCAGGCCCTTTTGCCCGAGCGGCAGGTGCGCTGTATAGCCCGTTTCCCATGTTGCAAAGCCCCGCCCCCACCCCTGTCTGGCACGGCCAGCCGATCGTCCTCGTCGGGCTGATGGGCGCGGGCAAGTCGACCGTCGGCCGCCGCCTCGCGCAGCGGCTGCATTTACCCTTCGTCGATGCCGATACCGAGATCGAAACCGCGGCGGGGATGACCGTCTCCGACATTTTCGCGCGCTTCGGCGAAGCGCACTTTCGCGACGGCGAACGCCGTGTGATCGCGCGGCTCATCACCGGCGAGCCGCGCGTGATCGCGACCGGCGGCGGCGCCTTCATCCAGGATGAGACGCGCGCGCTGATCCTGAACAACACGCTGTCGGTGTGGCTCGATGCCAGTCCCGAGGTGTTGGTGGCGCGCGTCGGGCGGCGCGACACCCGTCCGCTGTTGCGCGAAGGCGACCCGCGCAAGATCCTGGAAGAGCTGGCACGGGTGCGCAATCCGATCTACGCGCAGGCCCACCTCCGCATCGTCAGCCAGCACGCGCCGCACGATGCCACTGTCAACGCCATCCTCAAGGCCATTGGATTATGACGACCGTCCGCGTCGGACTCGGCGAACGCAGTTATGATGTGGTGGTCGAGGCCGGGCTGCTCGCCCGCGCCGCCTCCGCCCTCGCGCCGCTCGCGCGCGGACGGGTGATGCCGATCGTCACCGACGAGAACGTCCTGCCGCATCTCGCGGCGCTGCGCGCGAACTTGGCGGCGGCGGGCATCGCCAGCGAGGCGATCGTGCTGCCGCCGGGCGAATCGACCAAGAGCTGGGCGATGCTGGAGCAGCTCAGCGACCGGTTGCTCGATCTTGGGGTCGAGCGCGGCGATCATGTCATCGCGCTTGGCGGCGGGGTGATCGGCGATCTGGTCGGCTTCGCGTGCAGCATCCTGAAGCGCGGCTGCGGGTTCGTCCAGGTGCCGACCACCTTGCTCGCGCAGGTCGATTCGTCGGTGGGCGGCAAGACCGCGATCAACACGCGGGCGGGCAAGAACCTGATCGGCGCGTTCCACCAGCCCGCCTTGGTGCTGATCGACCCGATCGTGCTCGAGACGCTGCCGCCGCGCCAACTGCGCGCCGGCTATGCCGAGGTGGTGAAATATGGACTGATCGACGATGCCGATTTCTTCGCATGGTGCGAGGCGAACGGCGCGGCGCTGCTCGCCGGCGATCTGCGCTCGCGCGAATATGCGATCGCCTATTCGGTCGCCGCCAAGGCGCGAATCGTCGCCGAGGACGAGCGCGAGACGCGCGGGCGGCGGGCGTTGCTCAACCTTGGCCATACCTTTGGGCATGCGCTGGAGGCGGAGACCGGCTTTTCGGACCGGCTGTTCCACGGTGAGGGCGTCGCGGCGGGGATGGCGCTGGCTTATGGTTTCTCGGCGGCGCAGGGGATCGCGCCGCACGCCGCCGCCGCGCGCGTGGTCAAACATCTGCGCGCGGTCGGCCTGCCCGACGGGCTCGCAGCGGCGGGGATCAGTGCGAGCGGCAAGACGCTGGTTGGGCATATGCTTCACGACAAGAAGATGGATGCGGGCACCCTGCCCTTCCTGCTCGCGCGCGACATCGGTGAGAGCTATGTCGACAAGGTGGTCGATCTCGGCGCGGTAGAGGCGTTTCTCGACGCGCAGCCGCGGTGATGCCGGACGAGCGGCTGCCGTTACCCAAACCGTTCGCACTGAGCGAAGTCGAAGTGCGTGCCGCAGGCGTAACGCTCCGGACACGTCCTTCGACTTCGCTCAGGACGAACGGTGATACACGAAAGTCCGGCTTGAAGAGTGCGCTCCTCGCCGCATCGCTGCTGACCATGAGCGGATGCGTCACCATCCCGCGCGAGCCGTTCACGCAGGCCGACCATGCCGTCGCCTACCCGGTCGGCTTCCCGCACGTCCGCTACGGGATCAACGATCCCGCTGTACGCGCGATGTTCCGGCCCGACGCTGCCGGCACCCCGCCGACGATGCTCGCACTGTCGGGCGGCGGGGCGAATGGCGCGTTCGGCGCTGGCGTGCTGTACGGCTGGACGCAGGCGGGCACCCGGCCGGAGTTCAGCGTGGTGACGGGGGTGAGCACCGGCGCGCTGATCGCCCCGTTCGCGTTCCTCGGGCCGAAGTGGGATGCCGAGCTGAGGAAGGGCTTCACTGACGGCGAGGCATCGCACCTGTTGCCGTTTCCGTTCGTCCACCCGCTGTTCCGCGACAGCATCTACACCGGCAAACGGCTGCGCGTGCTGGTGGACAGCTTCATCACGCCCGCGCTGATGGCGGCGGTGGCGCGCGAACAGGCGCGCGGGCGGCGGCTGCTCGTCGCAACGACCGATCTCGACAGCCAGGATCTCGTCGTGTGGGACATGGGCGCGATCGCGGCGCGCGGCGGGCCGGCGGCGCGCGACCTGTTCGCGACCGTGCTCACCGCCTCGGCGGCGATTCCCGGCGTGTTCCCGCCGGTGATGATCGACGCGCAGATGGGCAGCCACCGCGCGCACGAACTCCATGTTGATGGCAGCACGATCGGCGCGTTCTTCGCGCTGCCCGACACCGCGCTGATCCTGCCGCCCGGGCAGACATCGGGCGGGAGCATCTACGTGCTGGTCAACGGCAAGGCGGACGACGAATTCGCGGTCACCAAGCGATCATTGTTGTCGTTGCTATCGCGCAGCTTCGACACCGCGAGCAAGGCGACCCAGCGCACCTCGCTCGCCACCGTCGCGGCGTTCGGCCAGCAGAACCATGTCGCGACCTTCGTTGCGGCGGTGCCGCCTGACGAGACATCCTCGTCGCTCGACTTTCGCCAGCCGGCGATGCAGGCGCTGTTCGAGCTTGGCCGTGCGCGGATGGTGGCGGGAACGGCATGGGCGGACTTGCCGGCGTCGTTGAAGGCACCGGCGAAAGCGCCCTGATCCCGGCTCAGCCGCGCGCCATCGCAAGCGTCCGTCGCGCCGCCTTGAGGTGCGGCAGGTCGTACATTTTGCCGTCAATCCCGATCGTGCCGACGGACGGCTCGGCCTCGAACGCCGCGACGATGCGGCGTGCGAAGGCGATCTCCTCGTCGCTCGGCGAAAAGGCGGCGTTGATGCCGGCGACCTGCGCGGGGTGGATCGCGAGGCGGCCCGAGAATCCTTCCGCGCGGGCGGCGCGGCTGGCGGCGTGAAGCCCGTCGTCGTCGCGGAAGTCGACGTATAGCGTGTCGATGGCGGGAACGCCGGCGGCATGCGCGGCGAGTAAGGTCAGCGAACGCACCATCTGATAGGTGAACGCCCACGTACCGTCCGGACCGAGGTTGGTGCTGGCACCGAGCGCTGCGGACAAATCCTCCGCGCCCCAGGTGAGACCCGCCAGCCTCGCGAGCCCGGCGGTGGCGAAATCACCGAGCCGGAACGGGGCAATCGGCGTTTCGGTCGCGACCGGCAGGATGCGGATCGTGCCGGCGGCAAGGCCGTGTCCGGCTTCCAGCGCGTCGAGTTGGCCGGAGAGCGTACGGACATCCTCCGGGCCGTCGATCTTGGGCTGCATGATGCCGTCGGGATCGCCGGGGACGATCGCGGCGAGATCGTCGGCGGTGAGGCCGGTGTCGAACGGATTGACGCGAACCCAGAGTTGCACGGTGCGAGCGGCGCGCGGGCGCGCCTTGAGGAAGGCGGCGACCAGATCGCGCGCCGCGCGTTTGTTGGCGGGGGCGACCGAATCCTCGAGATCGAGAATCACCGCATCGGCGCCGCAGCCATCGACCTTGGCGAGTTTCTTATCGTTATCGCCGGGAACGAACAGGAGCGAGCGCAGCGGCGTCATACCGGCTTTTTCCGTTGCAGCCCCGACCTGCGGCACGAGGCGACCAGTTCGTCGCGCTGGTTGTAGGCGCGGTGGAGGAAGGTGACGATGCCGGCGTCGGGGCGCGATTTCGAATCGCGCAGTTCGGCGACTTCGGTTTCGATCCGCAGCGTGTCGCCGATGAACACCGGCGCGGGGAAGCGCACCTCGTCCCAGCCGAGATTGGCGATGGCGGTGCCGAGCGTGGTGTCGCCGACCGACACGCCGACCATCAGCCCAAGCGTGAAGGTCGAATTGACGAGGATGCGGCCATAGCCGCTGTCCTTCATATATTCGGCGTCGAGGTGAAGCTGCGCGGGGTTGTGGGTCAGCGTCGAGAACAGCAGGTTGTCGGTCTCCGTGACCGTCCGCCGGATCGCGTGGCGGAAGACCTGGCCGATGCTCAACTCGTCGAACCACAGGCCGGCCATCAGCGCTGGCCTCCAGCGATTGGGTTGCCGGTCATGGTCCTGCTCCTCATGTGTGTTGAACGCGAGCTATAGCGGCGATCGGGCTGCTTCTCCACCCGAGCCAATATCGCGACCCCTTACCGTTCGTGCTGAGTAGGGATCGAGTAGGCGCTTGCGCCGTATCGAGAGCCCGTATCGAAGCACAGCAGCGAGCGGCTCCCGGTGCTTCGATACGCGATCTCGATACGCCCTGCGGGCTACTCGATCCCTACTCAGCACGAACGGAGTTGAACAAACCACCGCGTCAGAGACCGAGCAACACGTCGCGATCGGCGGTAGCCGCGCCGACGAGCCAGTCGACAAAGGCGCGGGTGCGCGGCAGCGCGAGCACGTCGCGATGGGTGGCGAGCCAGAACGACCGGGTGATTCGCACCTCGTCGAGCACGCGGACGAGGTTGGGGTCGGTATCGCCGATGAAGCAGGGCAGCACCGCCACGCCCGCCCCGGCGGCCGCCATGCGATGCTGCGCGTTGATGCTCGACGAGCGCAGCCGCGGGCTCAATTGCGGATCGATCTCTTCGAGATAGTCGAGTTCGGGCGCGTAGAGGAAATCGGGAATGTAGCCGATCAGCGGATGCGTGCGCAGCGCCGCCTTCGAGGCGATCGGCGCGCCCTCGACATAGGCACGTGATGCGTAGAGGCGCAGCGCATAATCGGTCAGCCGCCGCGAGACGAGCGGGCCTTTGCGCGGGCGCGCGAGCACGATCGCAATGTCGGTCTCGCGCCGCGACGGGCTGAGGAAGCCGCTGTTCGCGACCAGATCGACGTTCAGCCGTGGATAGGCCGCGCTGAACCCGCCGAGCCGTGGCGCGACGAACCACGTGCCGAACCCTTCCGACGCGCTGACCCGGACCACGCCTTCGAGCGGATGCGCGCCCTGTTCGGTCACGTCGGACATCGCGCGCTCGAGCGCATCAGCCTTGGCGGCGAGCCGCTCGCCCATTTCGGTCAAGTGCTGCCCGTCGCGGCGCTGTTCGAACAGCGTGTGGCCGAGCGCCTGTTCGAGCCGGCGGATCCGCCGCGTGACCGTCGTGGCATCGACGCCGAGCTGGACGGCGGCGCGCGCGATCTGCCCCGTGTGGGTGACGGCGAGGAAGAAGCGCATGTCGTCCCAGTTCATCGAGCTGCAATATTGCAGCTTCGCTTTGCAAGTCCACCCGTTGCTTTTGCAGCCCCGTGCGCCGAAAAAGCGCGCGACACAGAACGCGTCCAAGGAGAGTATCGGCATGGCAAGTGCGATCCGCGACATCGACCATCTCATCGTCGGCGGCGCTGCCGGCGCATCGGCGCGGACCGGCGACGTGTTCAATCCGAACACTGGCGCGGTGCAGGCGCGCGTCGCGCTCGGCACGCAGGCCGATCTCGACCGCGCGGTTGCCGCCGCGCAGAAAGCGCAGCCGGGCTGGGCCGCGACCAACCCGCAGCGCCGCGCACGCGTGATGTTCAACTTCAAGGCTTTGGTCGAGAAGAACATGGAAGCGCTGGCGCATCTGCTCTCCTCCGAACACGGCAAGGTGATCGCCGACGCCAAGGGCGACATCCAGCGCGGGCTCGAGGTGATCGAGTTCTGCTGCGGCATTCCGCATGTCCTGAAAGGCGAATATACCCAGGGCGCCGGCCCCGGCATCGACGTCTATTCGATGCGGCAGCCGCTCGGCATCGGCGCGGGCATCACCCCGTTCAACTTCCCCGGCATGATCCCATTGTGGATGTCGGGCGTGGCGATCGCGACCGGCAACGCCTTCATCCTCAAGCCGTCCGAGCGCGACCCGTCGGTGCCGGTGCGGCTCGGCGAACTGTTCCTTGAAGCGGGGCTGCCCGAGGGCATCTTGCAGGTCGTCCACGGCGACAAGGAGATGGTCGATGCGATCCTAGACCATCAGGCGATCAGCGCGGTGAGCTTCGTCGGCTCGTCGGACATCGCGCACTACGTCTATTCGCGCGGCGTCGCGGCGGGGAAACGCGTGCAGGCGATGGGCGGGGCGAAGAACCACGGCATCGTCATGCCAGATGCCGATCTCGATCAGGTCGTCGCCGATCTGTCGGGCGCGGCGTTCGGCTCGGCGGGCGAGCGCTGCATGGCGCTGCCGGTCGTGGTGCCGGTCGGCGAGAAGACCGCCATCGCGCTGCGCGAGAAATTGATTCCCGCGATCGAGAACCTGCGTGTCGGCGTCTCGACCGACAGCGACGCGCATTACGGCCCGGTCGTCACCGCGATCCACAAGAAGCGGATCGAGGACTGGATTCAGACCGGCGTCGACGAGGGCGCCGAACTGGTGGTCGACGGGCGCGGCTTCGAACTGCAAGGCCATGAAGGCGGCTTCTTCGTCGGGCCGACGCTGTTCGACCACGTCACCACCAGCATGAGCGCGTACAAGGAGGAGATTTTCGGCCCGGTCCTCCAGATCGTCCGCGCTCAGGATTTCGAACATGCGGTGCGGCTGCCGAGCGAGCATCAGTACGGCAACGGCGTCGCGATCTTCACCCGCAACGGCCATGCCGCGCGCGAATTCGCCGCGCGAGTCAACGTCGGCATGGTCGGCATCAACGTGCCGATCCCGGTGCCGGTCGCCTACCACACCTTTGGCGGCTGGAAGCGCTCGGCGTTCGGCGACACCAACCAGCACGGCATGGAGGGCGTGAAGTTCTGGACCAAGGTCAAGACGGTCACGCAGCGCTGGCCCGATGGCGGGGTTGGCGATACGGCGAACGCCTTCGTCATTCCGACGATGGGGTAAGTATGAACCAGTTCGACCTGACCGACGACCAGCGCGAGATCCAGGAGCTCGCCCGGCGCTTCACCGCCGATCGCATCACGCCGTTCGCGGCGGAGTGGGACGAGAAGCACATCTTCCCGCGCGACACGATCCGCGCGGCGGCGGAGCTTGGCTTCGGGGCGATCTACGTCTCCGAGGCGAGCGGTGGCATCGCGCTCGGGCGGCTGGAGGCGGCGCTGATCATGGAGGCGATGGCCTATGGCTGCCCCTCGACCTCGGCGTTCATCAGCATCCACAACATGGCGTCGTGGATGATCGACACCTACGGCGGCGCCGAGGTGAAGGCGAAGTATTTGCCCGATCTGGTCGGCATGGCGCGGATTGCCAGCTATTGCCTGACCGAGCCGGGTTCGGGATCGGATGCGGCGGCGCTCAAGACGCGCGCGGTGCGCGACGGCGACTCGTATGTCGTGACCGGGACCAAGCAGTTCATTTCGGGCGCGGGGGAGAACGAAGTCTATGCGGTGATGGTCCGCACCGGCGAGGATGGCCCCAAGGGCATTTCGTGCCTCGTCATCGAGAAGGACATGCCCGGCGTCAGCTTCGGCGCGCAGGAGCGCAAGCTCGGCTGGCATTCGCAGCCGACCGCGCAACTGATCCTCGACGGCGTGCGCGTGCCGGCGGAAAATCTGCTCGGCGCGGAGGGCGAAGGTTTCAAGATCGCGATGAGCGGGCTGGATGGCGGGCGGCTCAATATCGGCGCATGTTCGCTGGGCGGCGCGCAGCGCTGTCTCGATGAGGCCGTGACGTACACCAAGGATCGCAAGCAGTTCGGCAAGGCGATCGCCGAGTTCCAGAACACCCAGTTCACGCTCGCCGACATGGCGACCGACCTGGAGGCGGCGCGCGCATTGCTCTACATGGCGGCGGCGAAGGTGAGCGACGGTGCGCCGGACAAGACTCGGTTCGCGGCGATGGCGAAGCGGCTCGCAACGGATACGGGATCGGCGGTGGCCGATCGCGCGCTGCAACTGCACGGCGGCTACGGCTATCTGATGGACTATCCGATCGAGCGCTTCTGGCGGGACTTGCGGGTGCATTCGATCCTGGAGGGCACCAACCAGGTGATGCGGATGATCGTCGGGCGGGATTTGCTGAAATGAGGGTGTGGCGTGTTCCTCTCCGGCACGGAGAGGTGGCGCGCGTAGCGCGACGGAGGGGGGCTTCCACCCACGGTATCGCTTGGGGAAGCCCCCCTGCACCAGCCTTCGGCTGGCCCCCCTCGTTCCGGGGAGGGTTTTGATGGACGTCCTCACCTTTTCAGATGGCGCCGTTCTGCGCATCCGGCTCAACCGACCCAAAGCGATCCATGCGCTCAGCACCGGCATGTGCGCGGCGATGCTCGACGCTCTCGACGCCACCGAACGCGATCCGGCGATCGAGGCGGTGCTGATCGACCATGCCGAGGGGCGCGGATTCTGCGCGGGCGGGGATATCCGCATGATCGCCGAGAGCGGCGCTGGTGACGGTTCGGCCGCGCGCGCGTTCTTCCGCGTCGAATACCAACTCAATCACCGGCTGTTCACCTATCCCAAGCCGATCGTCGCGTTCATGGACGGGATCACGATGGGCGGCGGGGTTGGCATCTCGCAGCCGGCGCGGTTCCGGGTCGCGACCGAGAACACCAAATTCGCGATGCCCGAGACCGGCATCGGCCTGTTCCCCGATGTCGGCGGTGGCTGGTATCTGTCGCGGCTGCCCGGGCGGCTTGGCCAGTATATCGCGCTGACCGGCTATCGGCTGGACGGCGCGGAATGCCTCGCGCTGGGCCTCGCCACGCATTTCGTTGCTGCCGCCGCGCTCGATGGCGTCAAGGCCGCGATCACCGCGACGCCGCAGGCCATCGCATCGATCCTAGACGATGCGAGCACAACCGCCCCCGACGCAGCGATCCTCGCGCACCGCGACGAGATCGACCGGCTGTTCGCATCCAACCGGCTGGAGGACGTGCTGGCCGCGCTCGAGGCCGATCCGGGCGAATGGGCGGCGGCGCAGCGTGCGACGCTCGCCAGCAAGTCTTCGCAGGCGATGAAGGTGTCGCTGCGGCTGCTCGCCGAGGGCACAGCGGTGACCGATTTCGCCGACGAGATGCGGCAGGAATATGCGGTCGCCGCACGCGTCGCGCAATTGCCCGACTTCCTCGAGGGCGTCCGCGCGCTGATCATCGACAAGGACAACGCGCCGCGCTGGAACCCGGCGACGCCCGAGGGCGTGAGCGACACCACGATCGATGCGATCTTCGCCCCCCTCCCCGCACATGAGGCCTGGACACCGCAATGACCTATCAGAACATCCTTGTCGAACGGCACGATGCCGTCACGCTCATCACGCTCAACCGGCCGCAGGCGCTCAACGCGCTCAACACCGAGGTGTTGGCCGACCTGATCGACGCCTTCGCGGCGTTCGACGCCGATCCGGGCCAGCGCTGCGCGGTGCTGACCGGCAGCGGCGAGAAGGCGTTCGCGGCTGGCGCCGACATCAAGGAGATGGTCGACAAGCCCGCCGCAGACTTCTTCCTGCAGGATTTTTTCTCCGGCTGGCAGAGCGGCGTGGTCGGCACGCGCAAACCCTGGATCGCGGCGGTCAACGGCTTCGCGCTCGGCGGCGGCTGCGAATTGGCGATGATGGCCGATTTCATCCTCGCCTCGGACACCGCGAAGTTCGGCCAGCCCGAGATCAAGCTCGGCGTCGCGCCGGGCATGGGCGGCTCGCAGCGGCTCACGCGCGCGGTCGGCAAGGCCAAGGCGATGGAGATGTGCCTGACCGGGCGGATGATGGACGCGGTCGAAGCGGAGCGTTCCGGGCTGGTCGCGCGGATCGTGCCTGCCACCGATCTGCTCGCCGACGCGCTCAAGACCGCCGCGACGATCGCCGCCATGCCGCCGCTCGCGGCGATGGTGAACAAGGAAATGGTCAACCTCGCGTTCGAAAGCGGACTGGCGCAGGGCATCCATAGCGAACGCCGGCTGTTCCAGCTTCTCGCCGCGACCGAGGACAAGCGCGAGGGCATGACCGCCTTTGTGGAGAAACGACCGGCCGTTTGGGTGGGGCGCTAACCACTCCGCGTTCGTCCTGAGCGAAGTCGAAGGACATGTCGCAAGCGTGCCGTTTGGGGCACGCACTTCGACTGCGCTCAGTGCGAACGGACTGGTGTGAGCACACTTTAGGAGAGAGACATGGCACGCATCGGCTTCATCGGCCTCGGCAACATGGGCGGCGGCATGGCCGCGAATCTCGCGAAGCACGGCCACCAGGTGCGGGCGTTCGATCTCTCCTCGGAAGCGCTTGATCGCGCAAAGGCGGCGGGGTGCGTACCCCTCGCCAGCGCGGCCGAAGCGTGCGAGGGCGCCGACGCAGTGGTGACAATGCTGCCCGCCGGGCGGCACGTCGAGACGGTGTATGGCGAGAGCGTGTTCGCCGCCGCGCCGCAAAGCGCGCTGCTGATCGATTGCTCGACGATCGACGTCGCCACCGCCAAGCGCGTCGGGGAAAGTGCCGCCGCCCGAGGGTTCGCGATGGTCGACGCGCCCGTCTCCGGCGGGATCGCGGCGGCGAATGCGGGCACGCTGACCTTCATGGTCGGCGGCAGCGAGGATGCGTTCGCGCGCGCGCAACCGTATCTGGCGCAGATGGGCAAGGCGGTGATCCATGCCGGGGCGAGCGGCGCAGGGCAATCGGCCAAGATTTGCAACAACATGGTGCTCGGCGCGGAGATGATCGCGACCTGCGAGGCGTTCCTGCTCGCCGACAAGCTCGGCCTCGATCCGCAGAAATTTTTCGAGATCGCCAGCGTCAGCTCGGGGCAAAGCTGGTCGCTGACGAGCTATGCGCCGTGGCCGGGCGTCGGCCCCGAGACGCCGGCCGATCGCGGCTATCAGGGCGGCTTCGCGACCGCACTGATGCTCAAGGACTTGAAGCTGGCGATGGAAGCGGCGGCGTCGGTGGGCGCCGATACGCCGATGGGCGCGCGGGCGGCTGACCTGTACCAGCGATTCGCGGATGCGGGAAACGGCGGCCTGGATTTCTCGGCGATCGTGCGGCTGCTGGACAGGAAGCCGGCAGGATAGACCCCTTATCCGTTCGTGCCGAGCGTAGTCGAGGCACGTGCCCGGAGCGGGACGCTTGTGGCACGCACTTCGACTTCGCTCAGTGCGAACGGTTGGGTTTTGGACCAGACGCGCAGATCACGAGCGTACCGGCTAAATTCCATTCGTCCCGAGCGCAGTCGAGGGGCAGGCCCGGAGCACAGATGCCTCGACTTCGCTCGGCACGAACGGCTGTGATTTACCGATGTCGCTCGCGCTTCGAGCTCGCCTTTCCTACCGCGCCGCGCTCCACGCGAGCCAGACCCATGCCGCGATCAACAGCACGCCGCCGACCGGCGTGATAGCGCCCAGCCATCGTGGCAGCCCGAGCGCCATCAGGTACAGCGTGCCCGCGAACACGAACGCGCCGGCGACGAACAGCCAGCCCGGCCCGCGCGCGCCGATCTGCGCCGCGACCAATGCCGCGACCGCGTGGATCAATTGATACTCGCCGCCCGTCTTGAGCCACGACTGCGCCTGCCCGCTCGCGCCGTGCGCGCCGAACGCACCCGCGCCAACCGCGAGCGCGCCCGAGAGCGCTGCCGCCGCCACCAGCCAGTTCATCAGCCGCCCTCCCGCAATTCCTCACGCGCATCCTGCACCAGCATCCGCGCTTCCTGCGTGCGGAAATCGCCGGTCTCGAGCTGCGCCTTGAGTCGTTCCTTGTCGCGCGCGCGGTAATGCGCCTCGCTGCGGTTGATCTCCTCGTTGTCGATTTCGAGGCTGGCCATCGCGAGCCGCGCCATCTTCACCGCCGATTCGAGCACCTCGCGCACCACTGCCGTCGCCGGGCTACCCTTGAGCTTGATGAGCGAACGCCGATCATAAGCGCGCACGAAGATGCCGGCCTTGGGGAAAGCGGTGTGAACCGCCTCGACCAGATCGGCCGTGACCTGATCCTTGTCGATGCAGAACATGATGAGCTCGGCCTCGCTCGCGCCCGCCTGGCGGAGCAGGTCGAGCCGGGTGCCGTCGCCATAATAGACCTTGGCGCCAAATTCGCTGGCGATGTCGATCATCTCGATGTCGGTGTCGATCAGCGTGACCGGAATGCCCTGCGCGATCAGCATCTGCGCGACCGTCTGGCCGAAACGCCCGTAGCCGACGATCAGCGCGTTCGCGCCGTCGGCGCGCGGCCCCTCGCGCTCGCCGGTGGCGACGATCGGCTCGGTGCGCAGCCGCTGGGTCAGCGCCATCAGGAACGGCGTCGTCGCCATCGACAGCGTGACGATCGCGCCGAACAGGCTCGCCGCTTCGGGCTTGATCAGCCAGGCGTTCTGCGCCTGTGCGAACAGCACGAAGCCGAACTCGCCGCCCTGGCTCAGCAACAGCCCGAGCGCGAACGCCTGCCGCCAGGTCATGCGGAACAGCAGGCCGATCGCCATGATGATCGCGGTCTTGGTGACGATCAGTGCCGCCGCCATCCCCATCACGAACAGCGGGCGCGCGGCGATCGCGTGGAGATCGAGCATCATGCCGACCGCGACGAAGAACAGCCCGAGCAGCACAGACCGGAACGGTTCGACATCGCTTTCGATCTCGTGGCGATAGGGGCTGTCCGCGAGCATCACGCCGGCGACGAACGCGCCGAGCGCGGTCGACAGCCCGAGCGCCTCCATGATCGCCGCCGCCGCGACGACGGTGAACAGCGCCGCGAACACGAACATCTCGCGCTCGCCGAGATTGCCGATCGCACGGAACATCGGCCGCATCAGGAAGCGCCCGGCGAGCACCAGCCCGACGATCGCGAGAACGGTATAGAGGAACAATTGCCAGCCAGGCGGCCCCTGCGCATCCGCCGGGTTGCGCGACAGCACGGTGACGATCGTGATGAGCGGGACGATCGACAGATCCTGGAACAGCAGGATCGAGAAGGCGCGCTCGCCGAACGGGGTGCGCAACCGCCCGGCGGATTGCAGCATCGGCAGCACCTGTGCGGTCGAGGACAGCGCCAGCGGCAGGCCGAGCGCGATCGCCGAAGCGATCGAGAAGCCCGCGAACGCCCAGACCACGCCGGTCACCGCCAGACCGCAGAGCACGACCTGAAGCACGCCGAATCCGAAAATCTCCTTACGCAAGCTCCACAGCCGCGCGGGATTGAGCTCGAGCCCGACGATGAACAGCAGCAACGTGATGCCGAGTTCGGCCACGCCGATCTTCTGTTCGGCATCGCCGACCAGCCCCAGCACCTGCGGGCCGACCACCGCGCCCGCGACGAGATAGCCCAGCGTCGCACCCAGCCCGAGCCGGCGGAAGATCAGCACGAACAGCAGCCCGAAGCCGCCGAGCACGGCGCCGGCGCCGAGCAGGCTCTCCGTCATGCCGCGCGCTGCAGCGACGCCGCCGCTGCCGCTTCCGCCGCCGCTTCGAACGCGAGCCGGATCGAGGGATGGCGCGCGCTGTGCGGCAGCGCCGGAGTGAAGATGTCAATGCCCGGCCAGTCCGGCACTGGGCCTGAACCCGCGAGCCACGCGGCGAGCGCGTCGCGCGCGGTCGCTAGTTCGTCCGGAGAACGGCCGATCACATTCGCGGCCAACAGCGACGAGGACGCCTGCCCCAGCGCGCAAGCCCGCACCAGCATGCCGACCTGGCTGACGCGGCCTTGGGCATCGGTATTGACATCGACCGTCACGCGGCTGCCGCAGATCGGCGAGCGCTTTTCGGACGATGCCATCGGATCGGCGAGCCGCTCCTGATACGGGATGGTCGCGGCGAGGCGGAGAATCTCGGTATTGTAGAGCGGTGCGGTCATATGGCCGATGTAAGGCCGGATCGGGCGCCCGTCACCCCGCCGCCGGGAACAATGCCGCCATCGCAACGATTTTCGCGCCCTTCCTCACCACGGCACGGTCTGTCCGAACCGATCGAGGTAGCGCAGGCCCGGCATGCCGCGTGCCGCCAGCAGAAGATCGACCAGCACCGGCACGCTCTCCTCCAGCGTGAACGGGGCGTCGGGGCCGCCGAGATCGGTCCTGATCCAGCCCGGTGCGAGCAACAGCATCGCGCGCTTCGGCTCCGGCTGACGCGCGGCGAAGCTGCGCATCAGCATGTTGAGTGCCGCTTTGCTGGCGCGGTACACCTCGCGCAGCCCCGTCTCGTTGTTGGCGATGCTGCCCTGCCCCGACGACATGACGCCGATCAGGCCGGTTGCGGGAACGAGATCCGCGAACGCCTCGACGACGCGCATCGGACCGAGTGCGTTGGTCACCATCACGCGGGTGAACTCCTCGGTGCTCACCATGCCGCCGCGGACATGCTCGTCGCGGGTGGTGGTGCCCGCGTTGACGAACAGCATTTCGAGCGTGGCGCCGGACAGGCGTTCCCGCAGCGCGGCGATCTGGTCGGGCACGTCGATGTCGAGCGTCTCGATGGTGACGCGGCCAGGATGCGCGTCGGCGAGGTCGTGCAACGGGGTGCGCGCGTCCGAGCGGACGGTGCCGATCACGTTCCAACCGCGCGCCACATAGGCGCTCGCGATGCCGTGGCCGAGGCCGCGCGAGGCGCCGGCGATGAGGATGGTGGGGGCGGTCGCAGTCATGGTCGGCACGTCCTTTCCCGAGCAGCGTCAGTCGGTACGATCCGCCGCCCGCTCGGTGGCAAACGGCGTTGTCTGGCCGAACACCGGCAGCCCCTTGCGGCGGCGATCGACGAAATCGGCGATGCCCGCGCTGGTCGCGTTGAGCAAGGGATAGGTCTTCGAGGTCGTCAGCCAGTCGGGCCGGTGCGCCGGGCCGCCATGCACAGTATCCGTCATCAGCACGACGAGCAGGAAGGCGAGGCTCGTCAGGATGAGCCCCTTGAGCGCGCCGAAGCCAAAGCCGAGCGCGCGATCGAGCGGGCCCACGACCGAATCGCGGATACGCCCACCGATCGATCGCGCGACCAGCCGCCCGCCGAAATAGGTGACGCCGGCGAGGATCGCGAAGGCGAGCACCGCCGCGCCCGTCACCGTGCCGACGATGCCGGTCAGCGCGTGCGCCACGGGGACATGGAACAGCTTGACCGCGAACACGATCGCCACCCACGCGAACAGCGACAGCACCTCGGTCACGAAGCCGCGCACCAGCCCCAGCACGGCGGCGCCGCCGATGGCGAGAAGAACGATGATGTCGAGCGCGGTCAGTCCCATCGGCGCGCGCTTACGATGACGAGGCGGTGCATGTCGAGTGTGGTGTTCGCATAGTTCACCCTGTCCGTCGCGTCTCAGGACATCACGCGTCGCCCACAAGCATCCGTCCATGTCGAATGCTTAGGTCGGCTGGCAAGCCAGCCGCTCGACGTCGCAACGCAAGTGCTCCGCGCCGTCCCGCGACTTCGCGGGATACGGGCCGTCATATGTCAACGCCCGAGCATATGCTCGACCAACTGGCCGAGCGTCCGGAATCCGGTGAGCGACAATGTGGTTTTCTCGCTCGTGCTCGCCGCCGGCACCAGCGCGCGTTCGAAACCGAGTTTGGCGGCTTCCTTCATGCGTAGCGGCCCGTGCGCGACCGGGCGGACCTCTCCTGACAGCGCGATCTCGCCGAACGCGACCGCGTCCACCGCCACGGGCCGCTCGGACAGCGCGGAAACCAGCGCCGCCGCCACCGCGAGATCGGCGGCGGGATCGGCGACGCGGTAGCCGCCGGCGATGTTGAGATAGACTTCGCAGGCCGAAAAGCTGAGCCCGCACCGCGCCTCCAGCACGGCGAGGATCATCGCCAGCCGTCCGCTGTCCCATCCGACTACCGCGCGGCGCGGCGTCGCACCGCTCGCGAGCCGGACCACCAGCGCCTGGATCTCGACCAGCACGGGGCGCGTGCCTTCGAGCGCGGGGAAGACGGTGGTGCCGGTCACGCCTTCGTCGCGCTGGGTAAGGAACAGCGCCGATGGGTTGGAAATCTCGGTCAGCCCCTCGGCGACCATCGCGAACACGCCGATCTCGTCGGTGCCGCCGAAGCGATTCTTGATCGCGCGCAGGATACGATATTGATGGCTGCGCTCGCCCTCGAAGCTCAGCACGGTATCGACCATATGCTCGAGCACGCGCGGGCCGGCGATGCTGCCATCCTTGGTGACATGGCCGACCAGCACGACGGCCGTGCCGCGTTCCTTGGCGAAGCGGATCAATTCCTGCGCCGACGCCCGCACCTGGCTGACCGTGCCGGGCGCGCCTTCGATCAGGTCCGAATGCATCGTCTGAATCGAATCGATCACCAGCAGATCGGGGGGCGTGCCTTGCGACAGCGTCGTCAGGATGTCCCGTGTCGAGGTGGCGGAGGCGAGTTGCACCGGCGCGGCGCCAAGCCCGAGCCGCCGCGCGCGCAGCCGCACCTGATCGGCCGCTTCCTCGCCCGAGACGTAGGCGACGCTCTTGCCGGCGAGCGCCATCTTCGCCGCCGCCTGGAGCAGCAGGGTCGATTTGCCGATACCGGGATCGCCGCCGATCAGCGTCGCCGAGCCTTCGACGAAGCCACCACCGAGCGCGCGATCGAACTCGGCTATGCCGCTCGCCATCCGCTCGGGCAGTTCGACCTCAGCGTCGAGGCCCGACAGCATGATGAACCGGCCGCCACCTTGCAGGTTGTGCTTGGCCTGGAACGGCGTGACCACCGCACCCGCTTCCTCGACCAGCGTGTTCCATTCGCTGCAATCACCGCACTGCCCCGCCCAGCGATGCGAGACCGAGCCGCAGGATTGGCAGACGTAGCGTTTCTGAGGTTTTGCCATGCGACCACGTTAGCCAGAACGGAACGATAGGGGAACAACATTCGTGAAAGCGCGGCGCCGAGGATGGACAGCGCCGCGAAAGTGCGGAATGGGCCGGCCATGCCCACCACCGCCAAGATTTGCGGCCTGTCCACGCCGGCCACGCTCGACGCTGCCGTCGCCGGCGGCGCGAGCCATGTCGGCTTCGTGTTCTTCGCACCCTCGCCGCGCAACCTGTCGCGCGATCTGGCGGCGCAACTCGCGGCGCGCGTGCCGGGGCATGTCGCGCGGGTCGGCGTGTTCGTCGATCCCGACGATGCGCTGATCGACGCGGTGATCGACGCCGGGCGGCTCAACGCGCTTCAACTTCACAACACCAGCCCTGCCCGCGCCGCCGCGATCCGCGCGAAAACCGGGCGCGAGATCTGGGCTGCCGTGGCCGTACGCACCAGAGCCGACCTCAATGGTGCCGCCAGCTTCGCCGGCGCGGCCGACCGCATCCTCTACGACGCCAAGACACCGCCCAGCGCGACGCTGCCCGGCGGAATGGGTGTGCGGTTCGACTGGAACCTGCTCGATGGTTTCCGTCATCCGCTGCCCTGGGCGCTGTCGGGCGGTCTCGATCCGCTCAACGTGGGCGCGGCGATTGCGCGCACCGGCGCGGCGCTGGTCGATGTATCGTCGGGCGTGGAAAGCGCGCCGGGGGTAAAGGACGTGACCAAGATCGCCGCGTTTCTGGAGGCGGTAAAGTCGGCATGACCGTCGCCCCGGCGCAGGCCGGGGCCGCTGCTGCCTAGGGCGGATCGATCGCCCGATACACAACGGCCCCGGCCTGCGCCGGGGCGACGGTGTGGGGCGTGACAGCGCGGCCGCCCCGCTTTAAGGCGTCGCATCTATGAACGCCCCCAACTCCTTCCGCACCCAGCCTGACGATCGCGGGCATTTCGGCGATTTCGGCGGCCGCTACGTGGCCGAGACGCTGATGCCGCTGATCCTCGAACTCGACGTCGCCTATCGGGACGCCAAGGCCGATCCGGCATTCCAGACACAGTTCGACGACCTGCTCGAACATTATGTCGGCCGTCCCAGCCCGCTCTATTACGCCGAACGGCTTACCGATACGCTGCGCGAGTCGGCGCCGGAAGGCTTTGGCGCGCAGGTCTGGTTCAAGCGCGACGAACTCAACCATACCGGCGCGCACAAGATCAACAATTGCATCGGCCAGATCCTGCTCGCGATGCGGATGGGCAAGACGCGCATCATCGCCGAAACCGGGGCGGGCCAGCATGGCGTGGCGACCGCCACCGTCTGCGCGCGCTTCGGCCTGCCCTGCGTGATCTACATGGGCGCCAAGGACATCGCGCGACAGGCGCCCAACGTGTTTCGCATGAAGCTTCTGGGCGCCGAAGTGCGGCCGGTGACGACCGGCTCTGCCTCGCTCAAGGACGCGATGAACGAGGGGTTGCGGGACTGGGTCGCGAACGTTCACGACACCTTCTACATCATCGGCACCGCCGCCGGCCCCCATCCCTATCCCGAGTTGGTTCGCGATTTTCAGAGCGTGATCGGCAAGGAAGCGCGCGCGCAGATGCTCGCGCGCATCGGCCGTCTGCCCGACCTGCTCGTCGCTGCGATCGGCGGCGGATCGAACGCGATCGGGCTGTTCCACCCGTTCCTCGATGATGGCGACGTGATGATGCTCGGCGTCGAGGCGGCCGGGCGCGGGCTCGACAAGGAGCATGCCGCCAGCCTCGCCGGTGGCGCGCCCGGCATCCTCCACGGCAACAAGACCTATTTGCTCCAGGACGAGGACGGCCAGATCACCGAGGCGCACTCGATCTCGGCGGGACTCGACTATCCGGGCATCGGCCCCGAACATAGCTGGCTGCATTCGATCGGCCGTGTCGAATACACCTCCGCCACCGATGCAGACGCGCTCGACGCGTTCCAGTTGTTGTGCCGCACCGAAGGGATCATCCCCGCACTCGAGCCGAGCCACGCCATCGCCGCCGTGACGACGCGCGCGCGAGAGATGCGGCAGGATCAGATCATCCTCGCCAATCTGTGCGGGCGTGGCGACAAGGACATCTTCACCGTCGCGGAAGCGCTGGGGGTGGCGATATGATCAGTGTGCGGAACCTTCTTACCGGGATCATCGTCGGCGCCGTCGCCGCCGCTCTCGTTCGCGAACTCAACCAATATGGTCTGGCGTTCGCCAACTGGAGCCTCCGCGTTCCGCGCATCGGCGAAGCGCTCGCGACTGGCGCGATCGTCGGTGCTGTCTCGCAGATCGTCGCGCAATCGGGGGGGCGTCGATGAGCATCCTCTCCGCCGCCTTTGCTCAAGGGCGCCCCGCGCTCGTCGCCTTCGTCACCGCAGGCGATCCTTCGCCTGCCGCCACCCCGGCCATTCTCGACGCGCTCGTCGCGGGCGGGGCCGACGTGATCGAGCTGGGCATGCCCTTTACCGATCCGATGGCGGATGGCGCGGCGATCCAATCCGCCAACCTGCGCAGCTTCGCCGCCGGCACCAAGACCGCCGACGTGTTCGCCATCGCCAAGCGTTTTCGCGCACGGCACCCCAACGTGCCGCTGGTGCTGATGGGCTATGCCAATCCGATGACGGTGCGCGGGCCCGAATGGTTCGCGGCAACCGCCGCCGATGCTGGCGTAAGCGGCGTCATCTGCGTGGATATTCCGCCCGAGGAGGATGCCGAACTCGGCCCGGCGTTGCGCGCCGCCGGGATCGACCTCATCCGCCTCGCCACCCCCACCACCGATTCGGCACGGCTTCCGCAGGTGCTGGATGGCGCATCGGGCTTCCTTTATTACGTCTCGGTCGCGGGCATCACCGGCAAGCAGCAGGCCGCCCAGGCCTCGATCGAACAGGCGGTCGCCCGGCTCAAGGCCGCGACCGACCTGCCCGTCGCGGTCGGGTTCGGCATCCGCACCCCCGAACAGGCCGCCGCCGTCGCGCGCGTCGCCGATGGTGTCGTGGTCGGCTCGGCGATCGTCGAACTGGTCGGCCAGCACGGCGTTGATGCGCCAGAGCCGGTACGCGCCTATATCGCTTCCCTCGCCGCCGCCATCGCGTCGGCCCGTCAGGAAATCGCCGCATGAGTTGGCTCAGCAACGTCCGTAACGCACTCTCGCTCGTCGTCCCCAAGAAGGAAGACACGAGCACCGACAATCTCTGGCACAAGTGCAAGGGATGCGGGCAGATGGTGTTCGTCAAGGAACTGGAGGAGAACCTCCACGTCTGCCCGCACTGCGATTTTCATGAGCGGATCGGCCCCGCGCTACGCTTCGAATATACGCTCGATCCCGGCTATACCGTGCTGCCGATCCCCAAGGTGCCGGAAGACCCTCTCAAGTTCCGGGATACCAAGCGCTATACCGATCGCCTTAAGGCGGCGCGCACCGCGACCGACGAGGTCGACGCTCTCGCCACCGCGAAGGGGCGGATCGAGGGCCTCAAGGTCGTCGTCGGCGTGCAGGATTTCGCCTTCATGGGCGGATCGATGGGGCTCGCCGTCGGCGAGGCGTTCGTGCGCGGCGTCGAGGCCGCGATCGCCGAGAACTGCCCGTACATCATCTTCACCGCCGCCGGCGGCGCGCGCATGCAGGAGGGCATCCTCAGCCTGATGCAGATGCCGCGCTCGACCGTGGCAATCCAGATGCTCCACGATGCCGGCCTGCCCTATATCGCGGTGCTGACCGACCCCACGACGGGCGGCGTGACCGCGAGCTACGCGATGCTGGGGGACGTCCAGATCGCCGAGCCAGGCGCGCTGATCGGCTTCGCAGGCCAGCGCGTGATCGAACAGACCATCCGCGAGAAACTGCCCGAAGGCTTCCAGCGCGCCGAATATCTGCTCGAACACGGCATGCTCGACATGGTCAAGCACCGCAGGGATTTGCGCGCGACGCTCGCGAGCGTGGTCGATTTCCTCGGCGCTAAGGCCGCAGCTTAGGCATAGGGAAGCCCTCTTCCCCGTGGGAGAGGGCGTCAGGTCGTCTATATGCCCGATCACGCCAGTTCCTCCGCGCCTGCCGTACAGGCCCAACTCGACCGGCTATGGGCGCTGTCGCCGGGTGCGGACGTCCTGGGGCTGGAGCGGATCACCGCCCTGCTCGCGCGGCTCGGCGACCCGCATATGCGGTTGCCGCCGGTCCTCCACGTCGCCGGTACTAATGGCAAGGGCTCGACCTGCGCGTTCCTGCGCTCGGCGATCGAGGCGGCGGGCCTCAGCGTGCATGTCTACACCAGTCCGCACCTCGTGCGCTTCAATGAACGTATTCGCATCGCCGGGTGGCTGATCGAGGACGAAGCGCTCGCCGTATTGCTGTCCGAGGTGCTCGACGCGGCCGGAGAGGGAGCCGACGGCATCGGCGCGAGCTTCTTCGAGGTGACGACCGCCGCCGCCTTCCTCGCCTTCGCGCGCGCGCCGGCGGACGCGTGCATCATCGAGGTGGGCCTGGGCGGTCGGCTCGACGCGACCAACGTCATCCCCGCCCCCGCCGTCACCGGCATCGCGCAGCTCGGTATCGATCATCAGGCGTTCCTCGGGAACACTGCCGAGGATATCGCCGGCGAGAAGGCAGGCATCGCCAAACGTGGGGTACCGCTCGTGACGATGGCGTATGCGCCGAGCGTGACCGAGCGAATCGAGCACGCCGCCGCGCGTGCCCATGCACCGGTGATCGCGCTCGGCCGAGACTGGCGCTACAGCGTCGGCGACCAGCTTCGCTACGAGGACGCGGCCGGCGTTCTCACTTTGCCGCTGCCGCGCATGGCCGGGCCGCACCAGCCAGGCAATCTCGCGCTCGCGACCGCGATGCTGCGCCACCAGCGCGCGCTCGACATCCCCACGCAAGCCTATCGCGCGGCGGCATGCGATACCGCGTGGCCAGCGCGGATGCAGCGTCTCGCGCCAGGGCCGCTCGTCGATTTGCTGCCGCCGGGGAGCCAACTCTGGCTCGACGGCGGGCATAATCCGGCGGCGGCGGGCGCGATCGCGACGACCCTGGAGACGCTGGCGCATCCCGGTACCGGACGCGCCGAGGTACATCTCGTGCTCGGCATGCTCGCGAACAAGGATGTCACCGGGCTGCTCGCCCCTTTCGCATCCCTCGCGACCACCGTCTATGCGGTGCCCGTCTCCGATCACGAGCATCACGCCCCCGCCACGCTCGCTGCGGCGGCGCGTTCACTCGGCATCGCCGCGCATACCGCCGGGGATGTTCCTGGCGCACTCGCCGATATCACGCGGATCGCCGACCCGGCGGAGCCTCCGATCGTGCTGGTTCTCGGCTCGCTGTATCTTGCCGGCGACGTGCTGAATGCGAACGACGAGCGCCCGACTTAATTGCGATTGACTTGCAATAGCTGAAGCATCAATCTCTCCTCATCGCAGGAGAGCAGTTGATGACGATCGCCCCGACCACCGCGCTGACGCTTCAAGACATGCCGGATTGCGACCATGCACGGCTGTTCCTTTTCGCCTTCCGCCGAATGGGCGCGCATGGGCTGAACGATGCTGTCGCGGCGCACGCGATGCTGCGGGCGTTCGGCACCGCCTATCGCCGCCCCCTGATGCTGATGCGCGCGCTGATGGACGACATCGCCACCCATACCGGCGCGACCATCGCGATCGCGCCGTGCTGCTTCGCACGCATCACCCACGCCGAGGCGGCGATGCTCACCGTGGTCGCCCGCGTCGAACGCGAACCGGCGGCGGCGGCGCTGCTGCTCGCCGACCTGCTCGGCATGCGTCGCCCGGAGGGCGTGCTTGCGAGCACCGCATCGGTGGCGGCGGCGTTCGCGGATGCGGGGCGTCCGATCGGGCGGGGGTGAACTTCGGCGACTTCCCGCCGCATTCAGCCGTGCTCGCCGCGGCGGAGGCGGCCGCTCACACGCGATAATCTCCGAGAGGTGGTCTGGGTGGTATGGTCCGGCTCGGCGTTGGTGGAGCGATGTGCGGCGAAACCGGCTTCGGCCCCAGCCAGCGCCCGATAACCCAGAACACCGCACGCACGCCGATGCTGGCACCCGCGATGTACAGGAGGGGCGGCCAGCCAGTCACGCGGCCTCCCCCGTCCCCCCGACTTCAGCCGCGCGTGCGACTCGCGAGGCACGCCACCATTCGAGCAGCACGAACACGATCGCCAGCAACCCGACCGCCGCGACATAGCGGAACACCGTCGCATAGCCGAGTTTGTCGAACATCTCGCCGGCGAGGCCGCGCCCGAGCGAGCCGATCAGGAAGGTCAGCGAAGACAGCACCGCATATTGCACGGCGGCGAACTTCTTGCTGACGATGCTTGAGAGGTACGCAACGAACGCCGCGAGCGCGAGCCCGGTCGAAACGTTCTCGTAGCAGATCGCCAGCAGCAGCCGCGCCATCCGCTCGTCGCTGCCGAGCGCGACCGCGAGATGATTGAGTTGGAGCGCGCCCAGCACCATGTCGATGTGGGGCGAGCCATCGGCGAGATCGGCATAGAGGAAGTTACCGAAGATCGGCAGGATCGCGCCGACCAGAACGGTAGGGAAGCGGCCCACCTTGACGAACAGGAACCCGCCGAGCGCAGTGCCGAGGATCGTCATGATGATACCGAACACCTTGGAGGCGAATGCCACCTCGTCCTTCGTGTAGTGCAGGAAATCGAGGTAGAACGGATAGGCGAACGATGCCCACACGTTGTAGCAGAGCGCATAGGTCAGGATCAGCCCGATCACGATCAACACGCCCCAGCCGAGCCGCTCGGCGAGATCGGCGAGCGGGGCGATCAGCGCGCCGTAGAGGTGGTTCGCAACCGTCCGCAGCGGCGAATGCGTGACATCCGCCTTAGCCTGCACGCCATGCCCACGCGCTTTGAGCCAATTGACCCAGCCCGCGACGCCAAGCGGCACCAGCACCGTCGCGACGACGATCGCGGGGCCGTAGAACTTGAGGAAATCGGCGGGCGACGGACGCGGCACACCGGGCGTCGGCTCGGCCAGCATCGAAACCATGAAGCTCACCAGCGACACGATCGCCCACGTCCAGCTCGCACCGACGATCAGCAGCGCGATCGCGCGCAGCCCCGGCTTCACTTCGCCCGCGTCCGCGAGCGCGTCCACCACCGCATTCGAGGCGCGCTGCGTATCGGGCGCGGCGAGCGCGAGGAGGAGCATCACCGCCATGATCCCGGCCATGACGAGATAGACCGTCGGCCACGACATACGTGAGGCCATGTAGAGTGCGATCGCGCCGCCGACGATGCTCGCCACCCGGTAGCCGAGCTGGTTGATCGCCGAGAGCAGTTCGACCGGAGTCGTCTCGTCGGCAACGTCGATCCGCCAGCCGTCGATCGCGATGTCCTGCGTCGCGAACGCGACCGCGCCGAGGAAGGCGAATGCCGCGAAACGGGCGATATTCGTGGTCGGATCGGTCGTCACCAGCCCGAGCAACGCGATGATGATGATCGACTGGCATAGCACGATCCAGCTCTTGCGCCGCCCGAGCCGCCCGAGCAGCGGCAGCCGCAGCCGATCGACCAGCGGCGACCACAGGAATTTGAACGCGGTCGCCAGCCCGATCCACGACAGCACGCCGATCGTCGCGAGCGTGATGCCGACCTCGCCCAGCCACGCGTTGAGCGTGCCGATCAGCAGCGCGAACGGCAACCCCGAGGAGAAGCCCAGCGCCAGCATCGACGCCGATTTTCGTGTCCTGAGCGCCGCGACGAACAGCCGCCAGCCCTTTGGTCGTTCAACCGCCAACCTTCACCCCCGCAAATACAATCGCACGGGTTTAGGGTGCGGCGACGATCAGGGCAACGGGCGGGGTCAGTCCTTCACGCGCCGCGCGCTCACCACTGTGACCGGCGCCTCGGGCACCTGCCCCTGAAACGCGCCGCGCCGGGTCGCCGTGAGCGAGACCGGCGCGTCGAGGATCTTCACCACCACGTCCATCCCCTCGACGACATGGCCGAACGCGGCATAGCCCTGACCGTCCTCGGGTTGGCCGTGGCCGGCATCGAGCGAGGCGGTCTGATCGCCGACGCTGATCGTGAAGTCGCCGCGCGCGGTGCCCAAGCCCAGCCGCGCGACCGAGATCGTGCCGTCGGTATGATGGAGCCCGGTTTCGCTGGTCGGTTCGTGCTTGATCGGCGGCAGCGTGCGCTTGGCGTCGCCGTCGGTGCCGAACTGGATGAAGCCGAAGCGATCGGCGACCTTGACGTCTCGGTAGAACACGACACCATCGAGCTTCTTCTGATCGACGTAACGCAGGAAATTGGCGGCGGTGACCGGTGCCTTGACCGTCTCCAGTTCGATCACGATCCGCCCCGCGCTCGTCTCCAGCGCGACGCGCGGCAGGGCGGGCGCAGGCGTCGCGAGCGGCGCGGGGCTGGTTTGCGCGGCCGCCGGCAGCGCAAGCGCCGCCAGCAGTCCGGCCACGACCAGCCGCCGGATCATGCCAGCGCCGTCCTGAGCAGTTCGTTGACGACCTGCGGGTTGGCCTTGCCGCCCATCGCCTTCATCGTCTGCCCGACGAAGAAACCGAACAGCGCCTCCTTGCCGCCCTTATACTGCGCGACCTTGTCGGCATTCTTGGCGAGCACGTCGGCGATCACCGCCTCGATCGCGCCGGTGTCGCTGGTCTGCTTGAGACCGCGTTCCTCGACGATCGCGCCCGCGCCCTGCCCGGTTTCGAGCATGATCTCGAACACCTGCTTGGCGAGCGTACCCGACAGCGTGCCGTCCGCCACCAGAGCGAGCAGTTCCGCCGCCTGCGCCGGGCTGACCGGCGACTCCTCGATGCTCTTGCCGGTGCGATTGAGCGCGCCGAACAGCTCCGATGTCGTCCAGTTCGCCGCCGCTACCGGCTTGGCGCCAGCCTCCAGCAGCGCATCGAACCAGCGCGCCGCCTCGACTTCTGCGGTCAGCACCGCCGCCTGATACGGGGTGATACCGCCCGCCTCATAGCGCTTACGCTTGGCGTCGGGCAGTTCCGGCAGGCTCGCGCGGCATTCCTCGAGGAACGCATCGTCGAGTTCGAGCGGGAGCAGATCGGGATCGGGGAAATAGCGGTAATCCTGCGCATCTTCCTTCGAGCGCATCGAACGCGTCTGGTTGCGATCGGGATCGTACAGCCGCGTCTCCTGAACGATGCGCCCGCCGCTTTCGAGCACCTCGATCTGTCGCTTGGCCTCCTGCTCGACCACCGCCATCACGAAACGCACCGAGTTGACGTTCTTGGTCTCGGTGCGCGTGCCGAATTCCGCACCGGGCTTGCGCACCGAGACGTTGACGTCGGCGCGCATCGAGCCCTGGTCCATATTGCCGTCGCACGACCCGACATAGCGCAGGATCGAGCGCAGCTTGGCGAGATACGCGCCGGCCTCCTGCGGCGAGCGCATGTCGGGCTTGGAGACGATCTCCATCAGCGCCACGCCCGAGCGGTTGAGATCGACATAGGAGCGAGTCGGATGCTGATCGTGCATCAGCTTGCCGGCATCCTGCTCGACATGGATGCGTTCGATCCCGATCGTCTTGACGCTGCCCTCCGGGTTCTTCTCGTCGAGGCTGATGTCGAGCGAGCCCTCGCCCACGATCGGGTGGTAAAGCTGGCTGATCTGATAGCCCTGCGGCAGATCGGCGTAGAAGTAATTCTTACGATCGAACCGCGACCATTTGTTGATCTGCGCATCGATCGCCATGCCGGTGCGCACCGCCTGGCGGATGCACTCGCGGTTGGGCACCGGCAACATCCCCGGCATCGCCGCGTCGACCAGGCTGACCTGCGTGTTCGGCTCCGCCCCGAACGCGGTCGCCGCGCCCGAGAACAGCTTGGCGTTGGACGTGACCTGCGCATGGACTTCGAGGCCGACCACGACCTCCCAATCGCCGGTTTCGCCTGTGATGGTGTAGGTGGATTCAGTCATGGTCTGTCTCGGGTGTCACAAGAAGTAGATCGGGGAAATAGCGACGATATCGGCGCGGGTCACGTGTCAGCAGCGTCGCACCTTCGGCGAAGGCATGCGCGCCGATCAGAAAGTCGGCGAGCAGCTTGTCGCGACCCCCACCGGCAGCGCGATACGCACGTTGCGCGTGCCCGGCTTGAAAAGCAGCACGCCGCGACACGGGGCTAATGGAGATGCCAAGATCGGCCACGAAACTCGCGATGTCGGCTTCATTCGACCCGCCGGCCGCAAGTTCCCCGAACACGATTGCGCTGATCGCGACATCATCGGCGATTTGCGCGATGGCCAGCGCGCGCTTCGACCAGGGGTGCCAGGTGGGATCGCGTTCGCGAATGTCGATCAACACGTTCGTATCGGCCATCATCATGGCGGAAACGGATCGTCACCGCGGATATCGCGCATGATCTCGTCGGTCGGCCTGCCCTCCCGCAGATGCGCGAAACGCTCTGATGTCGCCTCGATCCGCGCCATGATCTTCTGCACCCTGGCTTCGCGATCCTCCACCGGCTTGCGGATCACCGTTTCGCCCGCCGTGTTGCGGTCGAACTCGACGGGTTCGCCGGGCTTCAAACCTAGCGCATCGCGGACGTCCTTCGGGATCGTCACTTGCCCCTTTTGCGTGAGGTTGCTCAGCTTGCCCATGTCTCGAGTATTACCATCCAGAGGTAATACCTGTCTATCGGCGTCTTCGCCTGAACAATGGGTGGCGTTCTCGCTTAACCGGGCAAGGTGGCGGCAGCGGCGTATTTCGGCGACGCGCAGGAGCGTCATTACGGCGTTTCAGAAGCCGTTCCGCGACGATTTGGACGACATCCACAGCCAGTTCCAACAGGTCCGGCCAAATCGACACGGCGGCTGCCTACTCGCCGCTTACCACCACGCCTCCGGCCGCGCCACGAACCCCGCGCGCTGCTCGATCGCCAAGCCCGCGTTCAGAACACCTTGCTCGTCCAGCGGGCGGCCGATGATCTGCAACCCGAGCGGCAGCCCCTGCGCGTCGAGACCGCCCGGTACGCTCATCGCGGGTAGGCCGGCCAGCGAGGCCGGTACGGTAAACACGTCGTTGAGATACATCGCGATCGGATCGGCCTGCTTCTCGCCGAGCGCGAACGCGGCCGACGGCGCGGTCGGCGTGAGCAGGTAATCGCACTGTTCGAACGCCCGCTCGAAATCGCGCGCGATCAAGGTGCGGACCTTCGAGGCCTGGGTGAAATACGCGTCGTAGAAGCCCGCCGACAGCACATAGGTGCCGATCATGATGCGGCGCTTCACCTCGTCGCCGAAGCCGGCGGCGCGAGTCGCGGCGTACATTTCCTGCAGGTTCGCGCCCTCGGGCAGATCGCGCAGCCCGTAGCGCACGCCGTCATAGCGCGCGAGGTTGGACGAGGCCTCGGCGGGCGCGATGATGTAATAGGCCGGGAGCGCGTATCTGGTGTGCGGCAGCGACACTTCGATCACCTCGGCGCCGGCGTCCTTCATCCAGGCGATGCCCTGCTGCCAGAGCGCGTCGATCTCGGGCGGCATGCCCTCGACGCGATACTCGCGCGGGATGCCGATGGTCTTGCCGCGCAGATCGGCGGACAGGCCCGCTTCCCACGCCGGCACCGGCAGATCGAGCGAGGTCGCGTCCTTGGGGTCGAAACCGGTCATCGCCTCGAGCATGATCGCGCAGTCGCGCACGTCGCGCGCCATCGGCCCGGCCTGATCGAGCGAGGAGGCAAACGCCACCACGCCCCAGCGCGAGCAGCGGCCGTAGGTCGGCTTGATCCCCGCAATGCCGGTGAACGCAGCCGGCTGCCGGATCGAGCCGCCGGTGTCGGTGCCGGTCGCGCCCGGGCACAGCCGCGCCGAGACAGCCGCCGCAGAACCACCCGACGAGCCGCCCGGCGTCAGCGCGGCGTTGCCGCCATCGTTGCGCTTCCACGGCGAGATGACGTTGCCGAACGCACTCGTCTCGTTCGACGAGCCCATCGCGAACTGGTCCATGTTGAGCTTGCCGAGCATCCCCGCGCCCGCCGCGAACAACTTGCCCGAGACGGTCGACTCATAGGTCGGCGTGAAGCCGTCCAGGATCAGACTGGCGGCGGTGGCGGGGACGCCCTTGGTGCAGAACAGATCCTTCATGCCGATCGGCACGCCGGCCAGAGGCTTGGGCGTATCACCCGCCGCTCTGGCGGCATCCGTCGCGTCGGCGGCGGCGAGCGCATGATCGGGGGTTTCGACGAGGAAAGCGTTGAGCGGCTTGGCAGCGCTTACCCGCGCGATGAACGCCTCCGCGACGTCGCGCGCGGAAAACCCGCCCGCGCGTACCCCGTCGCGGATGGCGGCAACGCCGAGATCGGTAAGGTCGGTCATGCGAAGAAGTTCCCGGCAACATACGTCACCCCGGCGAAAGCCGGGGTCTGGTCATAACGGAGCGCGCCCCTGCGGCACGAGACCCCAGCTTTCGCTAGAGCGACGCGGGAGAGCGCCGTCACTCGATCACCTTGGGCACAGTGAAGAACCCATGCTCCGCCTGTGGCGCGTTCGCCAGCACGAGATCGCGCACGTTCCCATCGGTCACGACATCTTCGCGCAGGCGCAGATGGTTTGGGATCACGGCGGTCATCGGCGCGACATCGGCGGTATCGACCTCGCCGAGTTGCTCGATCCAGCCCATGATGTTGTCCAGCTCCGGCGCGAGCCGGGCGGCGTCTTCCTCGGTGATCGCGATGCGGGCGAGGCTCGCGATCTTCTTCACGGTGGCGATATCGACTGACATGGCCGTGCGGCTAGCATCGCCAGCGGAACCCATCAACCTCTACGCGGGCGATTGCGCCGCGCGCATCCTTGCGCCAACCCTTGGCCCCTTGCCAGCCGCAGCGCTCCGCTGCCCCGCTCGATGGAACGACACCGCCTGATGGCACGAAAGTTTCTGTACGCCTTCGCCGTCCTCATCATGCTGACGGTGGCCGGCGGCTTCGCCCTCAACGCCTTTCCGGTGCTGTTCATGCGGATGGCACTGGTGCCGGATGGCCGCGTCGACTCGCTGCCGCCGCCGCCATCCTATGACGATGCTGAAATGTGGCTCGCGCGGCCGGACAAGGCCGGCAACCCGGCCCTGTGGACGCCGCCGGGCTATACGCCGGGCACACGGCCGCACGCGGCGGTGTTCTTCATCCACCCGACGTCTTACCTCGTGCGCACCCATTGGAACGCCCCGCTCGACGATCCCGAGGCGAATGCGCGCGCGACGATCTTCCTGAAAGGACAAGCCAGCGCGTTCAACGGCGTCGGCGCCGTCTGGGCGCCGCGCTATCGACAGGCCGCGTTCGGCGCCTTCCTGACGTCTCAGGGCGATGCCCAAAAGGCGCTCGACTTCGCTTATCGCGATGTCGTCGCCGCGTTCGATGCGTTCGTGCGCGAAGCCGGCGACCGGCCGATCATCCTCGCCGGCCACAGCCAGGGCGGGCTGCATTTGTCGCGGCTGCTGCATGAGAAGATTGCCGGCACGCCGCTCGCGAAGCGGATCGTCGCGGCCTATGTCGTCGGTTGGCCGGTGTCCCGCACCGCCGATCTGCCGCTGATGGGGCTGCCCGAATGTACCCGCGCAGATCAGCCCGGCTGTATCCTATCGTGGCAGAGCTTCGCCGAGCCGGCCGACCCGTCGCTGATCCTCGATACGTTCGACGCCTCGACCGGCTACACGGGCGCGCGCCGCAATGGCACGGCGATGATCTGCACCAACCCGATCACCGGCACGCCCGACGCCACCGCGCCCGCCGCCGCCAATCTCGGCACGCTGCTGCCGACGAGCGACCTTAGCTCCGCCTCCATCAGCGCCGGGCAAGTCGGCGCGCGCTGCGCGGGGCGCGGCCTGTTGATGATCGGCACCCCGCCGCCGTTGGGCGGATACGTGTTGCCGGGCAACAACTACCATGTTTACGATTACGGCCTGTTCTGGGCGAACGTCCGCGCCGATGCGGCGCGCCGGTTGGCAGCGTATCAGGCGCAGTCAGCCGCTCCTCCTAAGCTTGTCGAAGGACGTATTCCGGGGCACGCGCTTCGGCAGGCTCAGCACGAACGGGTTCTTTTATGATCACCACCGAAACCGTCGCCTTCCGCGAGGCGCTCCCGACCGGTGGCCGGCTGCTGGGGCTCGATGTCGGCACCAAGACGATCGGCACCGCTCTGTGCGACGCAGGCTGGTCATTCGCGTCTCCCGCGCTGCTGATCCGGCGCACGAAGTTCACCGCCGACAAGGTCGCGCTCGTCGCCATGATCGGCGAGCAGCACGTCACCGGCCTCGTGATCGGGCTGCCGATCAACCTCGATGGCACCGAAAGCCCGCGTTCGCAAAGCACCCGTGCCTTCGCGCGCAACCTCGCCGATCTCGGCCTGCCGATCCTGCTGTGGGACGAACGCTGGTCGACCCAGGCAGTGGAGCGGCAGATGATCGCCGAGGACATCAGCCGCGCAAAGCGCGCCGAGCGAGTCGACAAGCTCGCCGCCAGCTACATCCTGCAAGGTGCGATCGATGCGCTGGTGCGCGTCTGATCGCGTGTGCCGTCACGCGTGCCCGGTCTCGCCACAGAGCAAGCGCGGGTCGATGCCGATCCGCGTGAAGCCACGCTCCCAGCGCGCCTCGGCGGGATTGTCGAACAGCAGATCGGCGTCGGCCGGCGCGTTGAACCAGCCGTGGCGCGTGAGTTCACCCTCCAACTGCCCCGCTCCCCAGCCGGCGTACCCCAGCGCGACCAGCCACCGGCTGGGCCCCCCGCCCTCGGCGATCGCGCGCAGCACGTCGATCGTTCCTGTCAAAGACCAGCGCCCGGCGACATCGATCGTGTCCTGACCGCTCCATTCGGACGTGTGAAGCACGAAGCCACGTTGCGGCTCGACCGGTCCACCGAAATGCACCGGCGCGTCGGGGGCCTCACCAGGCTCGATCTCGAACTGTGCGAGCAGCGCGTGTAATCCGAGGTTGGCGATCACCGCACCGGTGCCCACCCCGATCGCGCCGTGCTCGTCATGCGCGCACATCGCGATGGCCGCGCGTTCGAAGCGCGGGTCGCCAATCCCCGGCAGCGCGAGCAACAATTGTCCCGTCAGGTACATTTCTGTCTCCATCGCGCCAATCATAGCCCGGCGTGACCATGCGTCACGCTTGAAATGGCACCCGGCAGCGGCGACTTAGGCAACGATCCACTGCGAGGAGATTTCCATGACGATCACCGTCGGCGACCGTATTCCCAGCGTCACGCTCACCAAGGTCACGGCCGATGGCCCGGATCAGATCAACTCCGACGACTATTTCGCGGGGCGCAAGGTCGCGCTGTTCTCGGTGCCTGGCGCCTACACGCCGACCTGCTCGGCGCGCCATCTGCCGGGCTATGTCGACAAGATTGACGCATTGAAGGCGAAGGGCATCGATGAAATCGCCTGCACCGCCGTCAACGATCCTTTCGTCCTGAAGGCGTGGAGCAAGGATTCGGGCGCGGACGCCATCACCATGCTCGCGGACGGCAGCGCCGACTTCGTCACCGCGCTGGGCCTGACGATGGACGCGTCCAAGTTCGGCATGGGCACGCGCGGCCAGCGTTTCTCGATGCTCGTCAACGACGGCGTGGTCGAGCGGCTCAACGTCGAGGCGCCGGGCGAATTCAAAGTCTCCACCGCCGAACACCTGCTCGAAGAAATCTGATCGATCATTGCGGTCATGGAACGCCGCCGCGCCCGATCCGTTGATCGGGCGACACAAGGAGGGTTGTTCCATGACCGACACCACCAAAACCGAAGACTCCGGCAACACCAATACGCCGACCGCGGAATCGATCATCGATCAGGCGAGCGCGACCGCGCAGGAAGCCGCCAAGACCGTTGCCGATACGTCGGCTTCGCTGCTCGGCCAGGCCAAGGACGCGATCGGCCAGGCGGTCGAGACGACGATCGAAGCAGTGAAGGAGCATCCCGTTGCCGCGGCCGCGATCGGCGCCGGCGTTGCTGCGACCGTCGCGGGCGCCGCCTTCGGCGTCTCGAAATTGCTCGAAGAGGAAGAGGCGCCGGCAAAGGGCGCCAAGGGCAAGGCGAAAGCCTGACGCTCTGGAACGGCGTCGCTCGCGCTGTCTTGCCAGCGTAACGGCGCTGTTTTAGCCCCGGTGGATGACGACAGCACCCACCCCCGCCGCGAAAATCGTTGCCGAACTGGAGCGGCTCTATGCCGCTTCGGTGTCGCGGCTCCAGGCGGCGTTGAACGCGTATCTCGAAACGGGCGCGGTGCCCGATCCTGCGAGCCGCCGCGATGGCAGCTTCGCCTATCCCGAAATCCACGTCCGTTACGACGGCGGCGCGACGACGGTGCCGCCCAGATCGTTCGGGCGGCTGGTATCGGCCGGAGAATATCGCATCAGCGTCACCAAGCCGGCGATGTTCGGGGCATATCTGACCGAGCAACTCACCTTGCTGATCGAGGATTACGACGTCTCGGTCGAGGCGGTCGCGGGGCGGCAGGAGATTCCGTTCCCGTATGTTCTAGATGCGGGCTATGCGCTGCGGCTCGACACCGTCTCCACCGCCGAGCTGGCGCGCTACTTCCCGGCGACCGAGCTCGCCCATATTGGTGACGAGATCGCGGACGGGCTGTACGCCATTCCGGACGACATCCGCCCGCTCGCGCTGTTCGACGGCCTGCGCACCGACTTCTCGCTCGCACGGCTGCGACATTACACCGGAACGCCGCCCGAGCATGTTCAGCGGTTCGTTCTGTTCACCAACTATCATCGCTATGTCGATGAATTCATTCGTTGGGCATTCGGCCAGCTTGGCGAAGGATCGCGTTTCATCGCGGTTTCCGGCGCGGGCGGGGTGATGCTTCGCGCCGGCGATGACGTCGAGGCGTTCATGGCAGATACCAGCGCATGGCGGCGGCACCAGATGCCGGCCTATCACCTCATGGCGGCGGACGGCACCGGCATAACCCTGGTCAACATCGGCGTCGGCCCGGCCAACGCCAAGACCATCTGCGACCATCTCGCGGTGCTGCGCCCGGAAGCGTGGCTGATGATCGGCCATTGCGGCGGCCTGCGTCCGAGCCAGCGGATTGGCGACTATGTGCTCGCCCATGCCTATCTGCGCGACGACCATGTTCTCGACGATGTGCTGCCACCCGAAATTCCGGTACCCGCGATCGCCGAGGTACAGCTCGCGATGGCCCGCGCGGCCGAAACGATTTCGGGCCAGTCGGGCGAGGAACTCAAACGCCGGCTCCGCACCGGCACGATCGTCACCACCGACGACCGCAATTGGGAACTGCGCTATTCGAAATCCGCCCTGCGCTTCTCGCTCAGTCGCGCGGTTGGCATCGACATGGAGAGCGCGACGATCGCCGCGCAAGGCTATCGCTTCCGCGTGCCCTATGGGACGCTGCTGTGCGTCTCGGACAAGCCGCTCCATGGCGAGTTGAAGCTGCCCGGCCAAGCGAACCGCTTCTACGAGCGCGCGATCGCCGAGCACCTCAAGATCGGCATCGAGGCGTGCGAGGAACTGCGCCGCGAGGGCGCTAAACTGCATTCGCGCAAGCTGCGCGCGTTCAACGAGCCGCCGTTCCGCTGAGCCGCAGGGAAACTCGCGGCCATCCGTGCGTTACGGGGGCTCAACGATTGCAGGACAGAGCGATGGCCGACGACACCACCAAGCCAGCAACCACCACCAAGACGACGGCGCGCAAGCCGGCGGCAGCCAAGGCGGCAGGGACGAAGCCAGCATCGACGAAACCCGCGGCGGCGAAGAAGACTGCCCCCAAGCCCGCCCGCGCCAAGGCTCCGGCCAAGCCTAGAGCGTCGGCGGCCAAGAAGGCCACCGCGAAGACCGGCTGGTCCGCCGCCGCCATCGCGGGCGGCGCGGCGGCTGCGGTGGCAGCCGCCGGCGCGGCGGTGTTCGCGCTGCGCAAGCCCAAGGTGGTCGAGGATGCAATCGACAAGGTCGAACAAGCCGTCGGCTTGGCCGAACCGACGACCGACGAAGCATAATCGGAGCGTCGCGCTGGCGGATGGGCGAGTTCGGCTCGCCGTTCGCCAGCGCGTGAAGGCGCTCAGCCGATCATGCCGTCGCCCGCGCCCTTGGCAAGCATCCGCCCGATCGCGTCAAACAGCGAATCCATCGCGACCGGCTTGAACAACACCTCGTCCGCGCCAGCGGCAAGGCACCGTTGACGCAGGTCGATCGCGGTGTCGGCGGTCAGCACGATCACCGGTAGGTCAGCCTTCGCGTCCTTCCGGCCGCGAATATGGCCAAGCGCGGTGAGCCCGTCCATGCCAGGCATCCGCAGATCGAGCAGGACGATGTTGAAGTCATCTTCGTCGATCAAAGCCAGCCCGATCTCGGCGGACTCGGCGCCGATCATCGTGGCGCCCGCAACGTCGAGCATGTCGTTGACGACCCGCCGGTTCATCGGATCGTCTTCGACAAACAAGATCCTCATGGCCGGGGGCCGGCGACAGGATGCGAAAAGGACCGTCCACACTTCATAACAGGCTCACTACCGATCATGCCGCCCGCGTTACAAGCCCCCTTGCGGGCCGATTACGCTCACTTTGGCCGTATATCAGTTCGGTCAACCGCGCACCCGAAATTGGTTTGGCCACGAACTGATCGATCACGGTATCTTCGGTTCGCCTATAAACCTGCACATCCGAGTCAGACCATAACAAAGTGGTCCGGGCACCTACCAGCACAGCGGCCCGTCCGATCTCCCGAAGTGCGGCATTCACATCCTCAGTGGCCTTGACCGTGGCGTCGTCAATCAACACCTGTGCAATGCCCCCTAAGGCGAGCCGCCCGGCTGCTTCCTCCGCGCTGGCCGCGAACGACACATCGCTGGCGTGCGGCGCCAGCACGGTGCGCAGCATCGCGCGCGTGATCGGGTTGCGATCGACGATCAGCAGGCCATTCGATCCCGGCTCGGCGGCACAGTCCGCCACCGCGACGCGAACCAGCGGCAGGTCGACCGTAAAGATCGACCCCTGCCCCTCAAGGCTCTCGACCGAGACATCGCCGCCCATCGCGCGCGCGAGATTGCGGCAGATCGAAAGCCCCAGCCCGGTGCCGCCGAAGCGGCGGGTCGTACCAGAGTCGACCTGTCGAAATGACTCGAAGATCAGGCCCAATTTATCGGCGGGAATGCCGATGCCGTTGTCAGCCACCGCGATCCGCACCCGCTCGCCAGCGTCTTGCGCGACGGTGGCGACGGTGAGCCGAATCGTGCCTGCGTCGGTGAATTTGATGGCGTTGGACAGCAGATTGAACACGATCTGCCGAAGCCGTGCCGCGTCTCCCTCGATACCGCGTGGCGCATTATCGAGGTCCAGGGCGAAACTCAGCCCCTTGTCGCGCGCCTGCTCCTGCCACAGCCGGCAAACATCGCGCAGTATCTCCTTGAGATCGAACGGCGCCTGCTCGATCGAGAGGTTACCGGTCTCGATCTTCGCCACATCAAGGATATCGTCGACCAAAGCGCGCATCGTCACGCCCGCGGAATGGACGATGCCGATCCGGTCGCGCAGCGCGCTTTCAAGTCTCGCATCGGCCAGCATCACCTGAGTCATGCCGAGGATACCGTTGAGCGGCGTGCGGATCTCATGGCTGGTGGTCGCGAGGAACTCGGTCTTGGCGGCGAGGGCCTTCGCGAGCGCGACGTTGCTCGCGGCGAGATCGACGTTGGCGGCCCGCACCTCGTTACGGCTCCGGCGGATCACGATCAGACTGGTCGCCAGCAGCGCGACGATGATGATGGCCACGATCGCTGCGCCCGCGAAGATCATCCGCTGCGTCTCGGCGCGACTGCGTTCGAAGGCATTCTTGCGCGCGAGGTCGTCGTTGCGCAGCTTGGCGATGCGCAGTTCCTGATTGGCGAAATCGAACCGCGCGGCCGCGAGCGCCGTGTTGGTCGATGCGGCAAGCTTGGAGGTCTGGTCGTCCAGTTTCTTGAGCGCCTCGAGATGCGAAAGCGCCTGCTTCTCGTCACCTACGCGTTTGAAGGCTTGGTAGGCGGTCTCGTGCGCTTCACGGTCCAAAAGATCGATCCCCGTGAATCCGCGCGCTATCAACTCGGTCGCCTTGCTCGCATCGCCATGCTGGAGCGAGGATCGTGCCGCAAGCGCCCAGAATTGGCCGATCTCGCCTGCTGCTTCCGGGAGGCGACGATAGGCAAACCCCTGCGAAATCGTGCGATCGGCGGCATCGAGTTGGCCCGCGCGTAACTGACTCCGCGCGACATTGCTCAAGACACGCGCCTCAAACGCCGGACTGTGCATCGTCTTGGCGAGCGCGAACGCCTCCCGAAACTGCAGTTCCGCTGCACTGTACTGCCCGAGTTCTTTTAATGCATTCCCACGATTATTGAAGATAGATAACAGCAATTGCGGATCCGCAGTATAAATTTCTCGCGCCTGATCATAATATCTCAACGCAACTCTATAATCACCAGCCTCTTGGTATAGTAACGCTATACTTAACAACGCGATCGCGCGGCTTCTCGTCTCTCCGAGGCCACGAAAAAGGTTGTAGGCTTGCTGATAATCGGCGAGCGCTGCCGCGACCTGAGCGGTGGCGGTGTGTAGGCCGCCCCTTGATAGGAGAATGTCACCGGTCAGCTTGGTCACGGGCCCCGCTGACGCCGTGGCGAATGCCTGGTCGATCAGCGGGCGGGCATGCACGACATCACCGAGCCGAAGATAGGCCTCGCCTTGGAGCCACTGCGCGGTGGCGACGCCGGTCGGGCGGCGGCTTCCGGGCAGCGCATTCGCGGCCTGTTGAGCAGCCTTGGCCTTGTCGATCGCCTGCGCCGGATTGACCAGCATCGCCGCCTTCGCGTCCGCCACGAGGCCGTCAAACTGATCCCCGACGCTGGCTGACTGCGCCGTGCCCGGGTGCAGAAGCAATCCGCACCACAGTATGATCGCGCAGAGGAGGCGCTTAGCCCCGCGATTGAGGATGGCGATGCTCATCGTGCCGCCCTAGCCGATCATCGTTAATATGCCGCTAAATGCTCATTCGGCAGCCTGCAAAACCGCGTGCTCACCCGGTGCGCCAGAAGCTCGCCGGGCGCTTGAACATCGCTTCGCGGAGATCGCCGCCGAGTTGAAGGTTGTCATCGCGCAGGAACTGACGGAACGCCTCGATCGAGACGGGACGGCTGATGAGATATCCCTGCACCATGTCGCAGCCCATCACCGATAGAAGGGCAAGCGCGGCCTGCGTCTCGACCCCTTCGGCGGTGACTTCCATCTCCAGCGCGTGCGCGAGATCGATCGTCGACCGCACGATGAGCGGATCGCGGTTGCTGCTGGTGAGTTGCAGGATGAACATCTTGTCGATCTTCAACTCCCGCGCCGGTAGCTGCTTGAGATAGGCCAGTGAAGAAAGCCCCGCTCCGTAATCGTCGATCGCGATAGTGATGCCGACGTCGTCGAATCGGCACAAATTGGCGATGGCGCTCTGCGGATCGCGGATCACCGCCGTCTCGGTGATCTCGAAGCCGATCCGAACACCGGCTGCGCCGACCTTGCGACAGGCTTCGGCGACGAACTCGGCATCGCCAAGCAACTGGCCGGAGATATTGATGAAGATGGTCAGGTCGCGGCCATCGCCACACAGCGTCTTTTGATCGGCGATCACCTGATCGAGCGTCCAGAGCGTCAGCGCGCTGATCTGGCGGGCTTCTTCCGCGATGGTGATAAAATCGCCCGGCAGGATCAACCCACGGCGCGGGTGTTGCCAACGGATCAGCGCCTCCGCGCTCGATATCGCCTGACGCCGAACATGCACCTTGGGCTGGTATTGCAGGAACATCTCGCCATTGGCGATCGCCGCCGGCAGCTCGCGAACCAGTGAGAGCCGATCAAATGCTGGGGTGCCGGCGGAGAGATCGCGAACGATCGGGCGAAGCTCGATACGCGCCTGTTCGAGCGCACCTTCGGCTTCCTCTACGAGCCGGACATCCTCGGTGCTGCCGGCCGGTGCTGCTGCGGCCGCGAGCACGATATCGACGCGATGCAGCTCACCATCAAGGTCGAACGGTGTGTCGAACGCGGCGCTTAGTGCCTCCACCGTGGCCTCAATGGCCGCAAGATCGATCGCGCCGAGCTCGAACTCCGCGATGGTCCGCCCGGCTCCGACAGAACGGATGCCAGGGACGCAATCTGACGCGCGACCGATGAGATCGAAAATCAGCCGATCGGCGCGGGGCCGGCCGAGGTGGCGGCGCAATCCGGCGAAGTTGGTGATCTCGGCCAGCACGATCATCTGCCACGGCAATGTCGCAGCCGGGATGTCCTCCCGTCTGCTACTCGGGCGCTGGTAGCTGCCACCCGCGGCGTCCCCCGTCGTCGAGCCGAATGAGCGCGCCTCACCGCATTCGGAGAGCAAGCCACCACGCGGAACGGGCGAGGCGCCGAAGACGTGCTGGATCTGGAGAGCTCGCGCCATGCGCGCAAACCTACGCCCGAGCCTTGAAGGAACCGTTAAGTACCACTCCCAACATATGGGAAAGCGCCGGAAACCAAATTGTGAAATGCTTAATTTTTCGTTAAGCATAACCCGGCCCAACTGGGCACAAATGGGAGAAAGCAATGCTGCGTTTCATTCTCGCGCTGATCTACGGCAACAACATCCGTCCTTGGTAAATTTCTGACCCGGCCCGGCGAGATCCCGAAAAATTCCCGCATTTGGAATAGCTTAGGATTCTCGCCGGGACGGACTTACAGTCGCCTGCCAGCGTTATTGACATAGGTCGGTCCGCGGCAAGTCAGCTATATTTTCGCTTACCAGAGCTCCGGCGCCCGTGTGGCCCTGCGCTCGCAAGTCCATCAGATCGGCCAACCGAGGCCATGCTGCGCATCGAGATCGTGTCTCATTTCGGGAAACCTTGAAACGGACTGCCGGGCGGCACAGCCGCTCGATTGCTCGCTAAAATCAGGTATCCCCGACCTTATCTAAGCGCCTCGTCGAGCCGGGCCATGAACGCCACACCGCGCTCGAATTGCGCGACCTCCAGATACTCGTCCGGCTGGTGTGCCTGCTCGATCGAGCCGGGACCGCATATGATGGTCGAAAAGCCGGCCTCCTGAAACTGGCCCGCCTCGGCCGCATAGGAAACCGCGCGCGGCGCGCCATTGTCACCCGCGAGGCGCCGCGCGAGCGCTTCGGCGGGACTGTCGGGCTGGAGCGCGAAGGATGGCGTCAACGAACGCCGCGTGACCACCACGCCGGCATCGGGAAAACGCGCACGCATCGCCGCATCCTCAGCCGCGCACAGCGCCTCGAACGGCGCGATGATCGCCTTGGGGTCGTGGCCCGCGGGCGTGCGCAGATCGAACATGAACACGCATTCGCGCGCGAGGATGTTTACGGCAGTGCCGCCGTTGATCATGCCGATCGTCAGCGTGGCATGCGGTGGATGATAGGGCGAGTGCGGATCGGCGGCGCGCTCGAGATCCGCCGCGATTTCGCCGAGCGCCTGCATCAGCTTCACCGCGACCATGTTCGCCGACACGCCGAGATGGGTCAGGCTCGAATGCGCCTCGTGCCCACGCACCGTCACGATCCAGCTCGCGATGCCCTTATGGCCGCTCACCACCTCCATGTTCGTCGGCTCACCAACGATCACCGCGAGCGGCGGCGGCAGATCGCGTACCAAGGCGCGGATCATCGACGGCGCACCAAGGCACCCCACCTCCTCGTCATAGGACAATGCGAGGTGCAGCGGCCGCGCGACGCTGCCGCGCGCCACCTCCGGCACGATCGCCAGCGCGAGCGCGATAAAGCCCTTCATGTCGCACGTGCCGCGCCCGTACAGCCGGTCTCCGCGCCGCGTCAGCGTGAACGGGTCGCTGGCCCAGCCCTGCCCGTCGACGGGAACGACATCGGTATGTCCCGACAGCACCACCCCGCCCTCGACCGCCGGACCGATCGTCGCATAGAGGTTGGCCTTGCGCCCATCGTCGTTGGCGACACGGTGCGATGCGACGCCATGTTCCCGCAGGAAATCCTCGACATAGCCGATCAAGGCGAGGTTCGAATCGCGCGATGTCGTGTCGAACCCGATCAGCCGATCGAGGTGCGTGAGCGCGGCGGCGGCGATATGCGTCGTGTCCATCGCGGTATCTTACCGGCTGTTCCGGGGAGGTCAAAACTCCGCCCGAGCGCTACGGCGCCGTCGGGGCGCCCTCATCCCAGCCGCCGCCAATCGCCTTGAACAATGACGCGGTATCCTCGCGCAATTGCATGTCGCTGGCCGCGAGTTGCTCGCGCGCCGAGGCGACCCGGATTTGCGCGTTGAGCAATTCGTCCTGCGCCACGAAGCCGGTGCGATAGCGCGCCTCGACCGAACGGGCGCTACGCTCCTCGTCCTTGACCGCGCGCTTCAGCGCCGCGTTGCGGCGTCGCTCCGCGTCGATTCGGGCGAGCGGATCCTCGACATCGCGCAACGCGCCGAGCACGGTTGCCTTATACTGCGCATATGCCTCCTCGGCCTGCGCCCTGCGGATCGCCACCGTCGCCTTGCGGCGCCCCCAATCAAGCAGCGGGAAATTGACGCCGCCGGTCACGCTCGCCTGCAAACTGTCGCTGCTGAACAGATTGCCGAGCGATGTGGAAAGCAGCTCGCCCAGTCCGGTCAACTGGAACTTGGGGTATAGATCGGCGACCGCGACGCCGATATCGGCGGTCGCGGCGGCCAGATTGCGTTCGGCGGCGCGAATGTCGGGACGTCGGCGCAACAGATCGGACGGCAGCCCGGCCGGCACATCAGGCAAGCCCAGCACCGCGCCAGGCGCCGCGCTCAGCTCGGCGTCGAGCGTTTCGGGCGCCTCACCGATCAGAATGCCGAGCGCGTGGATGCGTACGCGTACATCCGCCTTGAGCGGTTCGAGCCGCGCCTCGAGCGTGGTCAGCGAACCACGCTGCCGGGTCACGTCGCTCTGGGGAACGAGGCCCGTGCGCGCGACATGGCCGGCGATCGCCAGTGCGCGCTTCTCGCGCGCGATCTCGTCCGTGACGATCGCGATCTGGGTCTGGTCCAGCCGCAGCGAAAAATAGGCCTGCGCCACTTCGGCGGCAAGCGTTACGGCCGCGTCGCGCTGATTCCACACCGCTTGCTCGGTGCGGGCGACCGCGCCCTCGACCTGACGGCGACCGCCCCCGAACAGATCAATCTCCCAGCTCGCATCGAAGCCCGCGGCATAGGTGGTGATGCCGGTGCCGGGGAGCGCGATCCCGTTGTTCGAACCGCTGCCGCCAGACGAACCGCCCGAAAACAACTGGGCGATCTGCGAAATGCCGCTGTTCTTGCTCAACTCGATATGGCTGGCGTTCGCGGTGGCATCGACCGTCGGCCGTCCCACGCCACGCGCCGCCACCTCCGAGAGACGCGCCTGCTGGACGCGCGCGGCCGCGATGGCGATGTTCGGGCTGCCCTTCAGCGCGCGTTCCACCAGCCCGTCGAGCTGCGGATCACCGAACGCGCTCCACCAGCGGGCCGGGTCCACCGCCGCGCCAGGCAGCTTCGCCTGCGCTTCGCCGAAGCTGGCGGGCACCGGCATATCGGGAGCATGATAATTCGGACCGACCGTACAGCCGCCCGCAAGTAGCGCCGCCGTCAAAGCGGTCAGCGTGGATTTCCGGATCAATGCGCCATTCCTCCGCCGCCACCGGTCTTGCTGGGGCGCATCAAGAACACCGCTGGCGAGACCACCAGCACTATAACCATCAGCGATCGAAACACGTCGAGGAAACCAAGCATCGCCGCCTGCCGCTGGACCTGACTGTACAGCAGTGCGAGCGGGGTGGTCGTGTCGCCCACGCTGCCGACCGCGCTCTGCGCCTTGGCGAGCCAATCGGTATAGTTGAAGTCGAGCGGATTGAGCGTCTGCACCAATTCGCTCTGGTGGCGCTGCATCGCGTTCGCCAACATCGACTGCGAACTCGCGATCCCAATCGTCCCGCCCAGATTGCGCGCGACGTTGAGAAGGCTCGATGCTTGCGCCGTCTTGTTCTGCGGCAGCCCGGTGTAAGCGACCGCGCTCAAGGGCACGAACAGGAACGGCAGGAACATCGATTGATACAGCCGCGCCATCGCCGCGTCGAAGAAGCTGATGTCGGCGGTGAGGTGCGACATGTTCCATAGCGCGAAGGCTTGCCCGAGGATCGCCGGGAACAACAGGAAACGGACATCGACGACACCGCTCAGCCGCCCGGCGAACGGCACCATCACCAATGTCATGAACCCGCCTGCGGTCAGCGCCAGCCCCGCGTCGAACGACGTGTAGCCGATCACCTGCTGGAGCATCTGCGGGATCAATTGGGTCGTGCTGAACAAGATCATGCCAGTCAGCCCCATCACCAGCAGCGTTGCAGCGAAATTGCGGTTGCGCATCAGCTTCACGTCGACGACCGGATCGTCGTGCTGGCTTTCCCACAGGATCAGCCCGATCAGCGATATGGCGGAGATGGCCGCGGTTACGACGATGAAGCCGCTCGAGAACCAGTCCTCGCGCTCGCCGCGATCGAGCGTGATCTCGAGGAAGCCGAGCCCCAGTGCGACCAGCAGTACGCCGATATAGTCGATGCGGATGCCGCGCTTGAGCAGCTTCTCGCGGTCCTTCACGATCGTCTCCGGCTCATCGACGAAGATATTGACCGCGATGAGCGAGAGTATGCCAATCGGAACGTTGATGAGGAACACCCAATGCCAGGACCAAGTCTCGGTGATGTAGCCGCCGATGGTAGGGCCGAGCACCGGCCCCACCACGACGACGATGGCAAAAGCCGCGAACGCCATGCCGCGTTGCGCGGGTGGAAAGGTATCGGCGAGCATCGACTGCTCGACCGGCGCGAGCCCGCCGCCGCCGATCCCCTGAAACACGCGCGCGATGATCAGAGTCGACAGGTTCGGCGCGAGGCCGCACATCAGCGACGAGATCGTGAACAGCGCGATCGAGATCATGAAATAGCGTTTGCGGCCGATCACGTCCGACAGCCATCCGCTGATCGGGATGACGACCGCATTGGCGACGAGGTAGCTGGTGAGCACCCAGGTCGCCTGATCGCTCGAAATCGACAGGCCACCCGCGATGTGATCGAGCGAGACGTTGGCGATCGAGGTGTCGAGCACCTCCATGAACGTGGGCACGCTGATGAGCGCCACGATCAGCCACGGGCTATACGGACCCGCCGCCGAACGGGTCGGATCCCAGCCGTCCTTGCGCGGGGCGGCGCTCGCCACGCTCAGCGCACCTTGACGGTGGGAACGACCGACATGCCGGGGCCGATCGGATACTTGCGCGGATCCGGCGCGTCCTTGCCGCCACGGTCGAATTCGATCCGCACGGGCACGCGCTGCACCACCTTGACGTAATTGCCAGTGGCGTTCTGCGGCGGCAACAGCGCGAACGCCTGCCCGGCGCCGCGCTGGACCGAATCGACATGGCCGTGGAACTTGATGTCCGGATAGGCGTCGACCTTGATCTCGACCGGCTGGCCGATCTTCATGTCGCGGAGCTGCGTTTCCTTGAAGTTCGCGGTGACCCAGACATGATCGGGAACGATCGCCATCAACTGCGTGCCCGGCCCGACATAGGAGCCGACGTTGACCTGGCGGTTGACCACCTGCCCCGCCACGGGCGCGGTCAGCCGGAGATATCCGATCGTGACATTGGCCTGCTTGACCTGGGCCTGACGCGCGCCGATCACCGCCTCGGACGCGGCGACCTGCCGCCTCGCGACCTCCACTTGCGCTTGCGCGCTTGTGATTTCGCGGCGGGCGGCATCGGCGGCGGCGGCGGCCGACCGCGCAGCGGCACGCGCCGCGTCAAGCTGTTGCCCAGCGATCGCCTGTGGGTCAATCCGCTGCAGCGCTTCATAGCGGGCGAGATCCTGCGCGGCCTTTTGGGCATCGGCGAGTGGACCCCGCGCCTGCTCCTCGGCCTTGGCGGCAGCGGCCTGTGCGGCGACGACCTGCGCGCGCGATTGCTCGGCCTGTGCCTGCGCCTGGCTGACGTTCGCCTGCGCTTCCGCGAGCGACGCCTCGGGCCCGTTGGGCTGGATCACCGCGAGGAGCCGCCCCGGCGTGACGTGGCGATTGTCGAGATCGGCGACCTGGATCAGCGTGCCGGCGACGTTCGGCGCAATCCTCACGATATGGGCATCGACGAAGGCGTCGTCGGTCGATTCATACTGCCGCGCGTCGAGGAAGTAGAAGGTGCCGACGATCGCGAACACCGCCGCCACGCCGATGACGCCGAACCAGAACAAGGGGCTTTTGAGCAGAGACGGCTTCTGCGGCTTCTCCTCGCCGCTGGCCGCCTGTTCCGCCGCCCCATCCGCGCGGCGATGCTCGTCGCCCTCATCGTCTCCGGTGCCGGAGTGCGGGGCCTGATCTTCGGTCATGCAGTCTCCTGACATTCGGCGTGCGGCCGGTCGAACGTCGCATCCGTGCGGATTTGATGTACGGGGAATCCGGTGAAAGCGTCGCTACGGCGCGGAGCGTTCTTGCGGCGGTCCCGGTGCATCGGCGATGCCATCGCCGCGCACGCCGAGATCACGTGCGGACGCGCGCCGGCAAGGCTGCGCTCGGCCGACCCACGAATCGCCATATTGGAAAACCGCCCCTGAACCATCACCCCCCGCCCTAACCGTTCGACCGAACGCGGCAACGCTTTTGTGCAGTGCGGTAGGCTCGTGAACGCCTTTGCGCCGTCCGGGTTCCCGCCCCACTCATGACGCACCCCCGTTCCGGTTCGAGAATTCCAGCTCGCGACCCAGGCGGCCAAAGCGTAGCCCGAGCAGATCCGCCACATAATTCTGTCGCACGCGCCATGGCCGCCGATGCCCCTGCTTCGGCAGTTTGTCAGCGGCACGCATGATGTAACCCGAGCTGAAATCGACGAACGGCAGCGGCGAGACGGCCCCTCCGAGCCGTGGCGTGACCTGGCGCATACCACGCCGCCGCATCGCGTTGAGCACGCGACAGATATAGCCGCTGGCGAGATCGGCGCGCAGCGTCCATGACGCGTTGGTGTAACCGAATACCAGCGCGAGGTTCGGTACATCGCTGAACATCAGCCCCTTGTAGCTGTAGCATTTGGCGAGATCGACGGTTTCGCCGTCCACCGACAGGGCGACTCCGCCGAGCAGCAGGATTTCGAGTCCAGTCGCGGTGACGATGATGTCGGCCGGCAGTTCGTCGCCTGATTCGAGCGCCACGCCGGTCTGCGTTACGCGCACCAGCCGCCCGGTGACCACCGCCGCCGTGCCCGCCTTGATAGACTCGAACAGATCCCCATCGGGTATGAGGCACATGCGCTGGTCCCACGGATCGTAGCGCGGCGTGAAATGCGTGGGGACATCATAGCCCGGTCCGAGCCGCGCTTGCGCCATCGCCGCGATCTTCGTGCGCGTGGCGGCGGGGCGCCAGCGCGCCAAACGATAGAACGCCATCTGCACCAGGATGCTGCGCGCGCGGATAACGCGGTGCGCGAGTTTGGCCGGCAACCATGCGAGCATGCGTCGCGCGAAGCCGTCCTCCGAGGGCAGCGAGACGACATAGCTCGGCGAACGCTGGAGCATCGTCACGCGCGCGCCAGCACGTGCCAGCGCGGGGACCAGCGTCACCGCAGTCGCGCCGCTGCCGAGCACCACGACGCGGTTGCCCGCGACGTCGAGATCTTCCGGCCAGAATTGCGGATGGACGATCCGTCCCGCGAATGCGTGCGCCCCGGGGAGGTCCGGCGTGTGGCCGCGCGCGTAATCATAATAGCCGCTGCATGCGAGGAAGAAGCCGCACGTGAACGCGCGCGCGCCTTCGGGCGTGTCGACCTCGATCGTCCAGAGTGCCTCCGCGCTCGACCACGCGGCGCTGCGGATTCGATGGCCGTACCGGATGTACCGGTCGATCCCGAAGGCGCGCGCCGTGTCGCGGATATAGTCGCGGATCGAGGCGCCATCGGCGATGGCTTTGGCCCCCGTCCACGGCCGAAAACCGTAGCCGAGCGTGAACATGTCCGAATCCGAGCGGATGCCCGGATAGCGGAACAGATCCCACGTTCCGCCGATCGCGTCGCGCGCTTCCAAGATAACGTAGGAATGGTCCGCACATGCCGTCTGCAAGTGATAGCCCGCGCCAATCCCGGACAACCCCGCGCCCATCACCACCACGTCGAAATGTTCTATCGCCACGCCGGTCTCCCCGTGGGTGGCGATAGGTCATCGCGCGTCCATCAGAAATCCCTCTTGTAGCGCACGCTCACGTTCGAGCTGCCAAAGGTGCCCGCCTGCGACAGCGCGCTCAATCCCTTGGCGAGCGCGATCTCCAACTGCGTCGCGGTGAAGCCGCGCGCGTCGGTGATGATCTCCACATAGATGTTCTTGGTGATATACTTGCCCGCCGCGAGGCTGGTGCCCTGCCCGGTCGCCTTGTCGCCGCCAACGATGCGCAGCCGGTCGAACCCGGTCGCCGAGCGAAGCTTGCCGAGCGGATTGAGTCCGCCGCCCCCGCCCCGCAGTGAGTTGAGCGCCGCCGCCAACTGGATCGCCTCGGTCGCCGACAGATCGGTGACGGAGGTACCGAACAGTAACCGGCTGAGCACTTCGTCTTGCGGCAGCGTCGGCGTCGAGGTGAAGGTGATCTGCGGATGCTGGCCGGTGCCGCCGATCGCGATGATCGCCGAAACGGTATCGACCGTCGTCGTCGCGCTGATGTCGAGAGTCGGGTCGGACAGCGCGCCACCGTTGAAGCGCACGATGCCGTGATCGATATCGAAGCGCTTGCCCGAGAAGGTGTAGGTGCCGCGCACGATCTCAGCCTTGCCGACGATCTTGGGATTGGCCGAGCTTCCGCTGACACGCATGTCCGCCGACCATTCGGATTCGAGCCCCATGCCGCTGACGAAAAGCTGATCGGGCGCGCGGACGCGGATATCGAGCTGGAACAACCCGACTGGCGGGGCGGCGGGGGGCGCCTGCTCCGCGGCGGCGGCCTTCACCAGATCGCTCTTGCGCCGGACCCCGGTCAGTTCGAGCACCTCGGCCTGCCCCTGCGTGACGATCTCATAGCGCGCGTTGGGGATGCGGATGTCGCCGGTGATCCGGCCGCCGTCCGCCTTGCTGTTGGTGATCTTGAGCGTGCCGCTCGCGGTCGCGCCAAGCGCATCGCTCTTGGCGAGCTGCGCCTTGTTGAGCGTCGCCTGGATGTTGATCGGGAAACCCGAATCCGCCGCAAAACCGACCGAGCCTTGCGCCTGCACCGTGCCGTCGCCAGCCTTGGCGCTCATCTGCGTGATATCGAGCCGATCGTTGGTGAACCGCCCGGCGATCTTCATGTTGGTCAGCCGCGTGCCATACGTATCATTGTCGTAGGTGAGATTGTCGGCACGGATCAGGCCGTTGAGCTGCGGCGCCGAGACGCGGCCGGAGAAGTCCGCCGCGACAGCGATCGGCCCGCTCAACTGCTGGTCGGCGAGGCCGGCCAGCGAAAACAGCACCGCCGACGGGCCATTGTAGCGGATTCCGCCGGCAAGCGGCGCCGACATCAGCCGGCTGGTCCAGCTTCCCGAAGCGGAACCGAGCGGCCGCAGCGTCGCGACCATCCGGCCCACGGTGGTGCCGCCGCGCGTGACGATCGCGCGCGCGTCGCCTCCGTCGGGCAAGAGCTTGCCGACGAACACGATCCCGACCGGCTCGGAGACGGTGGCGAGGCTCGCGCGCGTGAAATTGGCGATGGAGAGGCGCGCGGTCGCCTGCGGGAAGCTCGCCCCCGAAGGCTGACTGAAGTCCACGCCCCCGGTCGCCGTGCCGCCGAGGCCGAGGTTCGGCACCAGCGCGTTGACCATCGTCAGGTCCATGCGGTCGAGCCGGGCCTGTACGGTCATACCCTTGCCGTAGCTGCCGGCGATCCGCGCCGATCCGCCGCTCGCCCCACCGAAATCGATCCGCGTCGGCTGGAGCGTGTAACTGCCGCCGTCGATCGCGATCCGCGCCGGGTTGGCGGTCTTGAAGTCGATTCCGTTCGCCTGGCCTTGTAGCGCCGCCAGCCACAGCTTGGGGCTAAGCTTGGCGTTCGCCGCGAGCCGGAACGGCACCCCGCTCGACCCATTGGCGAGCAACTGCGCGGTGCCGGCACCGCCAGCGTAGTTCACCTTGGCGCGCGCGGCGGTGATGACGGCGGCATCATAGCGCAGGTTGCCGATCTGCGCGTCGGCAATGACCTGCGGCGCCTTGGGGTACAGGATCGCCTGCGCCTTGATGATCGCCCGGCCGATCGTGAACGCGGTCTGGCCGGGGATCTTGGCGTTGGTGGCCGTCGCGGCGATGTCGGCGCGTTGGACCGCGCCTTGGGCGCCGAGCACCGCCGCGCCGGCGATGCCCGATCCGGCGAACTGTACGCGGCCGGCGAACGGCCCCGCGCGCATCTGTTGGACCTTGCCGCTCGCGACCACGCCCGCGAACTGGATACGGCGGATATCGACCGTCAACGCCGGGGCGGTCGCGGCGACCACGTCGGCGGTGAACGGGCCGTAATTGGTGCCGCCCTTGGCGACGATCGCGTAGGCGGAGCCGGTGCCGCGCACCTGCGCTTCGAGGTTGACGAGACCGACGCCGACACCTGGACGCGGCGCGCGCAGCAGCACGACCGGCTTGGCGATCGTGCCGGTCACGCGCGCGAACAGCGGGCCGTATTGCTTCGAATAGGCATCGGCGTTGACGGCGAGCGGCCCGGCCGGATCGTAGCGCCCCTCGCCGCGCGTCACCGAGAAATCGGGCGCGGCGAGCCTGAGGTTGCGGAAGGTAATGATCCCGGTCGGATCATAGCCGACGTCGGCCTTCACGATCGCGTTGCCGCCGAGGAAGTTGCGCGCGCCTTCGTTGAAGATCTGCGACGTGCGCGCGACGACATGGCCGGTGATGCCGAAGCCGCCCTTAGGCGCGGTCACCAGCTTGGCGTTTGTGGCGAGGCTGACGATGCCGAAGCCCTCGACCCGGTAGTTGTTGACCTTGCCGTTGAGCGCGCCGCGATACATGCCGGTCGAAAGATCGGCCACGACCAACGCGGTCGCATCGATCTTGGACGAACGGATGCGCAGATTGTCCGATAGCACCTTGTCGCCCGATATCGCGAAGCTGCCGTTGATCGCGACGTTCTGGAGCAGACCGCCCGCCGCCGCGTTCAGCCCGACCACACGCGAAGCGCGCGCATTGACCGGGATCATGATGTGCTTGGCATCGACGGTCGCCAGCCCGGACGCATAGACGTTGTCGACGCGGATCGCGCCGAAGCCGATCTGCGCGCCCTGCACGACGTAATTGACCGTAGGCGTCGCGAACGGCCCGTCGAGCACCACGCTCGCCGCCACGTCGCGGCCGTTGAGGTTGGGCGCGATCGCGCCCGGCGTCAGCAATTTGGCATCGACCTTGAACTGGCCGAACTTGCTCGCGGCGAGATCGAGCCGCCCCTGCCCGGCCAGCGCGAGCGCGTCCGAGCGCAGCGTCAGCCTGGTATCGACGACGCGCTTGTTCATCACCGCGTCGAGCGCGATGTCGAGTTGCGGCGCGGTCAGCCGAGCGACCGGGTTGACCGGGGTCGCCTTGTCCTTGGGCGCGCCGCCCGGATACAGGCCGGGATGCGCATTGCCGCGCAGCTTGAACGTACCGTCGTTGGCGGTGAGCGTGAGGTCGGCGAGCGACGCGCCGCCGAGCGTGCCGGCGACCTTGCCGTTCCACGCCTTCCAGCTTCCCTTGCCGTTGACCGTCAGGTCGAGCGGCGCGGTCAGCTTGCCGATCGTCGCGACGACGCCGCCGGCCGGCGCGTCGAGCTTCGCGTCGATGTCGAGCTTGTTGTCGTCGGGCACGGCGTCGAGCTTCACCGCGAGCCGATCGCCGCCGGCGATGCCGCGCCCCGCCAGCGCCACGACGTTCGCGCTCACTTGCGCGCGCCGGTCGGCGATATGCGCGAGACCATCGACCGCGACGATATGCGCCTGCCCCGTGACGGGCTTGCGCATCACGAATCGGTCGATCTTGAGCCGGCCGACATCGATGTCGAGGCTCGGCAGGGTCGGCGCGTTGGGGTCCACCGGCGTCGGCTTCAACACCGGCATGCGGGCCATGGTGATGAGACGCGCGGTGGCGCTCTTCACGTCGGCATGATTGTTGACGAATGCGAACGGCCGCCAATCGACCGCGATGGCAGGCGAGGTCAGGAACACGCCCTGCTGATCGCGCACGCGCACGTCGCGCAGCACCATCGCACCGTAGATCGAGCCGTCGATCCGCCCCACCGTCACGTTCAGGCCGGAGGCGAGCGTGTAGCCACCGATCGTGTTGGCGAGGAAGCGGCGCCCCGGCTGGGTGTTGATGCCGAACACCAGAGCGACCGCGAGCAAGGCCAGCGCGACGAGGGCGATGCCCACCCATTTGAGCACGCGCTGCCACAGCGGCGCGCGCACGATGACGACCTGCTCGGAGGGGGCTTCGCTCGCCATCAGAACGCCTGCCCGATCGAAATGTAGAGTGCGATCAAACCGTCGCCCTTGCGCTTGTTGATCGGCGTCGCGACGTCCAGACGCAGCGGCCCGAAATTGGTGTAGAAGCGTCCGCCAATGCCCGCGCCGAAGCGCAGATCCTGCCCCTTGGGCAACACGCTTTCATAGCTGTTGCCGCCGTCGAAAAACGGCACGATGCCGAAATTGCCGAACCGGTAACGCGCCTCCAGCGAGAATTCGTTGAGGCTGCGCCCGCCGACCGGATCGCCCTTGGGATCGAACGGCCCGAGCCGCTGATAGCCATAGCCGCGCACCGACCCGCCCCCGCCACCGTAATAGCGCCGCGACGGCGCGAGATCGTCACGCGCGATGCCCGCGATCGACCCGGCCCGCACGCGGCCGGCCAGCACGATGCTGTCGCTCACCGGATAATAGCCGCTCACCTCGGCGATCGAGCGGACATAGGGGCTCGCCTTGCCCTGAACCGACGTCTCGGGGCTGAGGCTGATCTTGGCGCGATAGCCACGCGTCGGGTTGAGCAGGCTGTCGGTCGTGTCCCACTGCGCCTGGCCAGGCAGCGCGGCGATGAAATAGGTCCGCCGCACGTTGCCGGGCTTGGCGAAATCATACACGCTTTCGTTGGTGCCGGTCAGTTCGACCCCGAGCGCCCAGGTGAACTTCTTCTGCCAGATCGGCGTAGAATCATACGACATGCGCGCGAACACCGTGCCGGTGAAGGCGTTGTACGCATCATAGTTCGAATGATCGGCGGTGATGCCCGCGCTGAACGTGCGGTCGCGCTTGCCGGCGTTCGCCCGTTTGAAGGTCGCGCCGGCGCCCTGCTCCTGCGAGCCGCCGGTCACGTTGAGGATCAGCGCGCCTTCGGGCGGGAACAGGTTGCGGTTCGTGAAGCTGCCTTCGAGCTTGAAGCCCTCGCCCGTCGAATAACCGCCGCTCACCGACAGCGAACGTTTCGGGCCGGCGACCTGCCGCACGAGCAGTTCGACCTGTTCGGTGCCGTCCGGCCCCGGCTTGCCGGTCCGCACCGGCTCGACCGACGCGGTCGAGAACAGTCCCGTCGCGATCAGCGCCTGGCGCAGATCATCGACCTTGCGGCTGTCATAGATCTGCCCCGGCTTGAAGCGCGCCAGCACGCCGACATGATGCGCGTCGAACGCGAGTCTGCCGGTGGTCGAATAGCCGCCGAACGAGGCGCGCGGGCCGGTATCGAGCGGAAGCGTATAGTCGCCGGTCGTGGTCAGTTCATCGAGCAGGATGTCGCGCTGGCCGACCTTGACGAAGGGATAGCCGTTCTGCGGCAGCACGGTCGCGATATTGGCTTCGGCGCCCTGCACGCGGCCAGCCTCGATCGGATCGCCGGTCTTGAGCGCGAGCGCATTGGCGATCAGGTCCGGCGGGACGGTGGGCTGCGCATCGACCTTGACCGTACCGAGATGATAGAGCTTGCCGGGCGTGGCGTTGATGCGCGCACGCACCCGGCCGGGTTCGTTCGGCACCGTCTCGATCGTGCCGACGGCGGTGCCATCATAATAGCCCGCCGCGCGCATGACGCGCCCGGCGAGTTCCTCATCCTCATGCGCGCGCGCCGAAACGACCGCGGCGTTCTCGGCCTTGCCCTTGCTCTTGAGCACCCAATGCGCCTTGAATTCGTCTTCGAGGCCGACCGCGTCGAGCCCGGTAACCACCGCTTCGTAGCGGATCTCGGGGGTCTTCTCCGCCTTGTCCGCCACGGTGACGAGCGGGGTCGCATCGAAGCTGGCGAGTGGCGGCAGCGGCTGGTCGAGGTCCGCCGGGGCGGGAACGGCGGTCGCGGGCGTCGCTGCAGACGGGGTCGTGCCGGGGGTGGTGGCCGGGGACGGCGTCACTGGCGGCACCGCCGTTGCCGGGGCCGTTGCCGGGGCCGCCGCCGGGGGCGGCGTGCCGACCGGCTCGAGCGTCATCGGTTCGAGCGGCGCGTTGATATCGCTGCTCAGTGGCGGGAGCGCCTTGTCGAACTCGGCGTCGGGCACGATCGGCTGCTCGGCCGCACGCTCATCAGCCTGAGCGACCGGCGCGGCCGGGGCGGGCTGCCCGGATGGAACCTGTTGCGGTGCGGCGCCCATCACCGCAATCGCCAACCAACTCGTCGAGAAACCCGGTGCAATCAAACGGTTCTGCCCCCATTTCGAAGCAGACCGTTACGGTTCCACCCCATTGACCGGCCAACGCGCCGAACGGGAATTGGTTTCACGCCGGAATTGGTGCGACGAGGCGAAAGGGCGCTTCGCCGCGCGCGCGGCTATTCCTTGGCGGCAGTGGCGCCCTTGGTCGCCGCCGATACCCCGGCCGTCGCAAGCGCGGTGAGCACGCTCAGGACGAGCTTGCCCGCCGTGTCGCTCGCCGCCGCCCGGCTGAGCCCGATGCCGGCGAGTTCCGCCTTGCCCGCATCTTTCGCCGCCTCGACCGCGCCGCGCGCGGTGTCGGTCAGCTTGCGACCGACCGGCTTGAGCAATTTGGTCTCGCTCTCGCCGCGCGGGATGAGCGCACCGGCGAGCACGCCGAGTGCGACACCGCCGACCAGCACCGACAGCGGATTTGCCTCGATGCCCTCGGCGGTCTTGCGCGCGGCCTCCCGCGCGGCCTCGCTCGCAGTCAGCAGCGCGTTGTTCGCGGATTCCTTGGCGGTATCCAGCGTCGTCTCGATCGTGTCGCGGATGGTCGCTTTCGCCGGCGTGGCGTCCGACACTTCCGCGGTCAGCGCGTCATCGGTCTGGGTCATTGCGGCTTTCCTTTCGCGCCCTCGCGGGCAGTGTGAGTGATAGAATGCTTGGCCCCGCCCGCCGTATCCCCGCCTGCCGTATCCTTACCGCGCCGCCGAAACAGCGCCAGCACCGGCCGGCGCGCGATCAGCAGACCGGCGACCGCGAGCGTACCGGCGACGATGCCGGGGTTGCGCCGCGCCACCGCCGCCGCCGCCTCGGCCTGCTCGCGCAAGCCTTCGGCGGCGTTCCTGGCGACCGTGCGCGGATCGACGCGCTCACGCAGGGCGGCCGCCGATGTCTCCAGCCGCGCGCGCGCGATACGCGCCCGCTCCTCCGCAGCCGCGACCGGATCGACCGCGCCGCTCATCGTGCCTTGCCTTTCGCGCTGACGATCGACACCGCGATCCACACCAGCACCCCCGCGACCAGCAGCGTGGCGCCGACCGTGATGACCGTCGCCCAGACCGGCCCGAGCGCCTGCGCGATGCTCAGGATGACACCGACCAGCAGCGCGATCAGCGCGGCATGCGCGAGGATCAGCGCGGCGAAACCCAGGATCGCGGCGGCGCGATATTCGGCCACCGCTTTGCGCAGGCGGGCGCGATACACGTCGATCTCGGCGAGCGCGAACGCCTTGGCGTCCTCGATCAGCCGCGAGATCAGCGTGCCGATGCCGTCATCGGTGGTATCGTCGGCCATGCTTCCCCCGGAACCGTGATCGCCGATCAGGCCTGATCGACCGTGTCGGGCGTCAGGCCCGAGGCGACCAGCCGCGCCAGCACGAAGCCGAGCGCCGCCGCCGTTCCGATCGCGACCGCCGGGCTCTTCTGGACGAAACCGCGCGCGTCCTCGATCAGATCTTCGAGCTGCTTCGCCTTGAGCTGCTCGGAGAAGCCGCCGAGCGTTTCGGCCGCGCTGCGTGCATATTGACCATATTGCGGGCCGATCTTCTCATCGACGGTGTCGGCCGCGTCGGAAATCATCTTGGTCAGCTCGTCGAGCGCACCGCCCGCCCGCGCCTTGCCGTCCTCGGCGAAGGTGCGCGCTCGGTCGGTGGCTTCCTTGGCGAGCTTCGCCGCGCCGTCCTTGAGCGTCTGCGTCACGTTCGGCGTTTCCGCCTCGCCGGACGCGTTCGCGGTCGACTCGCCGTCCGCCGGCGTGTCGATCGGCGCGTCGTTCAACACGTTCGGGGTCGGTTCGTTTACGGTCTCATCGGCCATGACATGCCCTTTCCAAATCCATTGCGGCCTCAACCGGCGGGGCAAGGCGCGGTTCCATACGGCAACGAATTGCCGCCCGTGGCGATTGCCGATACAGGCCGCGCCAAGCACGCCTGACGCCAACGATAGAAGGATCGTTTCGTGACCGCAATCATCGACATTCACGCTCGCCAGATCATCGACAGCCGCGGCAACCCGACCGTCGAGGTCGATGTCATGCTCGAGGACGGCAGCTTCGGCCGCGCCGCCGTGCCCTCGGGCGCATCGACCGGCGCGCATGAGGCGGTCGAGCGCCGCGACGGCGACAAGAGCCGCTGGTCGGGCAAGGGCGTCCAGGGCGCGGTCGATGCCGTCAACGACGACATCGCCGACGAAGTCGTCGGCCTCGACGCGGAGGACCAGGCCGACGTGGATGCCGCGATGATCGCGCTCGACGGCACCGAGAACAAGGGACGGCTCGGCGCCAACGCCATCCTCGGGGTGAGTCTCGCGGTCGCCAAGGCGGCGGCGGATGCGCGCGGGCTGCCGCTCTACAAATATGTCGGCGGCGTTTCGGCGCATGTGCTGCCGGTGCCGATGATGAACATCATCAACGGCGGCGAACACGCCGACAATCCGATCGACTTCCAGGAATTCATGATCGTGCCGGTCGGCGCGGACTCGATCTTCGAGGCGGTGCGCTGCGGGTCGGAGATCTTCCACACGCTCAAGAAGGGGCTGCACGACAAGGGTCTCGCCACCTCGGTCGGCGACGAGGGCGGGTTCGCGCCCAACATCGCCAGCACCACCGACGCGCTCGACTTCATCATGTCGTCGATCGAAAAGGCCGGCTACACCCCCGGCGACGACGTGATGATCGCGCTCGATTGCGCCGCGACCGAATTCTACAAGAACGGCAAGTACGACATCTCGGGCGAGGGCAAGATCCTCGACAGCCATGAAATGGCCGCCTACCTCGGCGATCTCGTCGCGCGTTATCCGATCTTCTCGATCGAGGACGGGATGAGCGAGGACGATTGGGAGGGCTGGAAGGCGCTCACCGATTTGATCGGCGACACGTGCCAGTTGGTCGGCGACGATCTGTTCGTCACCAACCCGAAGCGCCTCAAGCGCGGCATCGAGGGCGGCTATGCCAACTCGCTGCTCGTCAAGGTCAACCAGATCGGCACGCTGACCGAGACGCTCGAGGCCGTATCGCTGGCACAGCGCGCGCGCTACACGGCGGTCATGTCGCACCGGTCGGGCGAGACCGAGGATTCGACGATCGCCGACCTCGCCGTCGCCACCAACTGCGGCCAGATCAAGACCGGCAGCCTCGCCCGGTCGGACCGGCTCGCCAAGTACAACCAGCTCATCCGCATTGAGGAAGAACTGGGCGACGCGGCGGTCTATGCCGGCCGGGGTGTGCTGCGGAAATAGTTACGCCATATTGACGGAATACCGCTAATTCGGGGTTGATCCGCGAGTCGCGATGCGCGAGAATCGCGACATGGTAAAGCGTACAACCCCGAAACGGACCTCGTTCCGGACGGTCCTTCGAAAAGCGGGGCCGCCAGCGGCCCTGCTGACCGTGGGCGCCTTTTTCGGCGCCTACGCGATCATCGGCCCGAACGGGGCGCTGGCTTACGGCGATATCGAGAAACATCTCGAACGCAAGCGCACCGAACTGGCGCTGCTCACCAAGCAGCGCGAGGTACTCAAGAACCGGGTCGCGCTGCTCGACCCGAAGAACGCCGATCCCGACATGGTCGACGAACTGGTCCGCAAGGATCTGAATGTGGCGCACCCCGACGAAGTGATCGTTCCGCTGAAATAACCGTCGCCCCGGCGCAGGCCGGGGCCGTTGCGTGTGGCGCGATCGGCTCGCCAGATAACGCAACGGCCCCGGCCTGCGCCGGGGCGACGTGTGGCCGCATCACCGAAACCAACTCCCCTCCCTGGCAGGGAGGGGAGCGAGAAAGCGCGGACGTTACGGCACGATCGGCGCGAGCTGCGGGTGAAGGAACTGCTCGCGCTGGATTTCTTCTTCGATCGTGGTCGCCTCGTCGATCGTCGGCGTGTGGCCGAGGAAGGTCAGCAGGTCGCGCGTGAAGCGATCGCTCTCGGTGATCGTCAGCGCGTGCGGCGCGCCGTCATATTCGACGAGCTGCGACTGGCCGATCGCCTTGGCGGCGACGCGCGCGGTCGCATCGATCGGCACGGTCTTGTCGGCGGTGCCGTGGACGATCAGCGTCGGCACGCGGAATTCGGCGAGATCGGGCCGGAAATCGGTGAAGCTGAACGCGTCCGCGCACGCCAGGATCGGCTTGAGCCCCGCCAGGTTGGCGGTCTGCTGCGCCCATTCGACCGTCTCGTTGCTGACCGGCGACGAGATGAAGCCGACCCCGAAGAACTGCTTGAAGAACGTCGCGAAGAACCCGTGACGATCCTGCTTGATGCCCTCGACGATCGCGCTGAGCTGCTCGACCGGCACGCCGTGCGGGTTGTCCTCGCCCTGCGGCATGTACGGCACCACCGACGAGATCAGCCCGGCGCCGATCACGCCCTGCCCGCCGTGCCGGCTCATATAGCGGGCGACCTCACCGCCGCCCATCGAAAAGCCGATCAGCGTGGCATCGCGTGCGCCGGTCGCGTCCAGCACGTCGGCGAGATCGTCGGCGAGCGTGTCGTAATCATAGCCCGAGAACGGCTGGCCCGAGCGCCCGAAACCGCGCCGGTCATAGGCGATCGCGCGGAACCCGGCATTGGCGAGCGCGAGTGCCTGCGCATCCCAACTGTCCGACGACAGCGGCCAGCCGTGGATCAGCACCACGGGACGGCCTTCGCCCCAGTCCTTCACATACAGATCGGTTCCGTCGCGGGTCTTGATATACGGCATCGGTCTTCTCCATCGGATCGGAGACAAAAACGATCCGGCGGGAGCCGCGTTCCCCCGGGGCTGGTGTGCGCGCGTGCAAGCTGCCAGCATTCGCGCAGATCGAATCGGAGTGCCTATGCGTACCATCTGGCTGGCCAGCGCCGCCGCCCTCGCGCTCGCGGGATGCACCACAAAGTCCCCCGCCCCATCCGCCACGACCACGCTCGCGCCGCTGCCGACCGGAAACTGGCCCGCGTTTCGCGATGCGTTCATCGAGGGCTGGTTCAAGGTCTCGCCCGCCGACGCGGTCTATCAGGGACGCCATGATTTCGATGGTGGCCTCGGCGACTGGAGCGCGGCGGGGCTGAAGCGGCAAGGCGACTTCCTGCGCGACGCGGTGGCCAAGGCGAAGGCGTTCGATCCCGCCAAACTCGACAAGCAGGCCGCGTTCGAGCGCGACTATCTGGTCACCGTCGCGCAGGGCAAGCTGTTCTGGCTCGAGGATGCCGACCAGCCGCACCGCAATCCGGCGTGGTACGTCAACAGCGGGCTCGACCCCAACGTCTATATCGCCCGCACCTATGCCGATCCGGCAACGCGGATGCGCGCGATGACCAAATTCCTCCACAAGATCCCGCAGGCCGCCGCCAACATCCGCGCCAACCTCAAGACGCCGATGCCGGCGAGCTATATCGATTTCGGCGTCGCGGCCTTCAAAGGCTTCGCGGACTATTACAGCAACGACGCGAAGAAGGCGTTCGCGGGCGTGAAAAGCCCCGCGTCGCAGGATGAATATGCGCAGGCATCGGCGGCCGCCACCAAGGCGATGAACGACCTTGCCGCGTGGCTTCAGAGCCAGCGCCCGGCGGCGACGCAGGACTTCGCGCTCGGCGCCGATCGTTTCTCGCGCATGCTCAGCATGACCGAAGGCGTCGACGTGCCGCTGGAAACGCTGGAGGCCGCAGGCAAGTCCGATCTGGACCGCAACCGCAAGGCGCTCGTCGCCGCGTGCGCGGATTTTGCGCCGGGTGCGACCGTGCCCGCCTGCATGACCAAGGCCAACGCCGACAAGCCCGCCAACAACGATCCCGTTGCCGAAGCGCGCAAGCAGATCCCCGAGCTGCGCGCGTTCGTGCTGACCCACAACATCGTCTCGATTCCCGACAATGAACAGGCGCTGGTCGAGGAAAGCCCGCCCTACAACCGGCAGAACTCGGCGTACATCGATCCGCCGGGACCGTTCGAGAAGGGCATCCCGTCGGTCTATTACATCTCGCCGCCCGATCCTTCGTGGAGCAGGCAGGTCCAGCTCGATTTCATTCCGGGCAAGAACGACCTGCTGTTCACCACCGTGCATGAGGTGATGCCCGGCCATTTCCTCCAGTTCCGCCACGCCAACCATTCGCCTTCGGTGTTCGGGCGGCTGTTCGTCGGCTACGCCTTCGCCGAAGGCTGGGCGCATTATGCCGAGGAAATGATGTGGGACGCGGGCCTCCACAAAGGCGATCCCGAAACGCACATCGGCGAGCTTTCCAACGCCTTGCTCCGCGACTGCCGGTTCCTCTCGGCGATCGGTCTGCACGCGCGCGGGATGACGCAGGAACAGTCGCGGAAAATGTTCGTAGAGCAATGCTATCAGGACGAAGGCAATGCGCGGCAGCAGTCCGCGCGCGGCACCTACGATCCGGCGTATCTCAACTACACGATGGGCAAGCTGATGATCCGCCGGTTGCGCGACGACTGGACTGCGAACCACGGCGGCCGCGCCGGCTGGAAGGCGTTCCACGACACCTTCCTCAGCTTCGGCGGGCCGCCGATTCCGCTCGTGCGCAAGGCGATGCTCGGCGGCGACGGCAAGGCGGTGTTCTGAGGCGCGCTCGGGCGGCGTGAGCCGCCCGAAGCTCAGCGCCAGCCAAGTGCTGGTGCGACGTGGGTCAGGACGGCGTCGAGCACGTGCGCGTTGTAATCGACGCCGAGTTGATTGGGCACCGTCAGCAGCAGCGTATCGGCCTCGGCGATCGCCTCGTCCTCGCGGAGTTGCTTGACGAGCGCGTCAGGCTCCGCGGCGTAAGAGCGGCCGAACACCGCGCGCATGTTATCGATGATGCCGATCTGATCGCTGCTGTCGCCCCGTCCGAAATAGGCGCGGTCGCGATCGTTCACCAGCGCGAAGATCGAGCGTGACACCGAGACGCGCGGCGCCCAGTCATGCCCCGCCGCCTTCCACGCCTCGCGGTACAGGCGGATTTGTTTCGCCTGCTGGACGTGGAACGGTTCGCCGCTTTCGTCGGCCTTGAGCGTCGAGCTTTGCAGGTTCATGCCGTGTTGCGCCGCCCAGAGCGCGGTGGCGTTGGCGCCAGACCCCCACCAGATTCGCCGCCGCAAGCCGGGCGCATGCGGTTCGAGCCGGAGCAGCCCCGGCGGGTTGGGAAACATCGGGCGCGGGTTGGGCTTGGCGAAGCCCTTGCCGTCGAGCAGATCGAGGAACACCTCGGCGTGGCGGCGGCCCATGTCGGCATCGCTCTCGCCCTCGGCGGGGGCATAGCCGAAATGCCGCCAGCCCTCGATCACCTGCTCGGGCGAGCCACGGCTGATCCCGAGCTGGAGCCGCCCGCGCGAGATCAGATCGGCCGAGCCGGCATCCTCGATCATATAGAACGGGTTCTCGTAGCGCATGTCGATCACGCCGGTGCCGATCTCGATCCGGCTGGTCTTGGCGCCGACCGCGGCGAGCAGCGGGAACGGCGACGCGAGCTGTTGCGCGAAGTGGTGGACGCGGAAATAGGCGCCGTCGGCCCCGAGTTCCTCCGCCGCGACGGCGAGGTCGATCGATTGCAGCAGTACGTCCGAGGCCGAGCGTGTCGCCGATTGCGCGGACGGCGACCAGTGGCCGAACGACAGAAAACCAATGCTCTTCATTGACGAATGTCCTTGCGTGTCGCGCATCAGGTCGCCCCTCGCGCGCGCCGGCGCAACCCCGCTATTTGAGCGATAACGGCAACCCTGCGGTGACGAGAACGACCGCACCGACGGCGGCGGCGATCCGCTGGTTGAGCAGCCCGGCATGGTCGCGGAAGCGGCGCGCGAGCGCATTGTCCGGGACGATCCCCAGCCCGACCTCGTTGGCGACGAGGATCACCGGGCCGGGTGCTGTGATGACGGCGCGTTCCAGCGCGGCGCCCGCGGCGTCGATGTCGTGCTCGCCCAGCAGAAGGTTCGAGGTCCACAAGGTCAGGCAATCTACCAGCAGCACGCAGCCGGACGCGCTGTTCGCGACGATCGCCTCGGGCAGCGCGACCGGCGCCTCGACCGTCCGCCACCGCGTGTCGCGGTCGGCGCGGTGGCGCGCGATGCGATCCGCCATTTCGGCGTCAAACGCCTGGGCGGTGGCGATGTACACCAGCTCGCCCGGCAGCGCCTCGGCACGCGCCTGCGCATAGCGGCTCTTGCCTGAGCGGGCGCCGCCGATCACGAACAGCGTGGTCATGCCGCCTCCCCCGCCAGCGCGAGGATCGCGTCGATATCGAGGTGGCGTTCCAGTTCGGCGGCGATCTCGTCGAGCGCGGCATCGACGCTGGCGTGATAATCGCGCCCGCTCGCCTTCGCGCCAAGCCGGGCGAGCAGCGCCGCGCGTTGCTGCGGATCGGCGAGCAGACCGTGGACATAGCTGCCCATCACGCGACCGTCCGCGCTGACGGCGCCGTCGGTGCGGCCATCGTCGAAGCGCGCGAACGCGCGGGCGGCGTCAGCGCCGTGCGTCTCGCCCATGTGCATCTCATAGCCGTGGAAGGGCGCGCCGAGCGCGTGGCCGTGCACCGGGCGGAGCGCCTTCTCGCGCGTCAGCACCGTCTCGATGTCGAGCAGCCCGAGCCCCGCCGCTTCGCCCGCCGGGCCTTCGATCCCGTGCGGATCGCGAATGCGGCGGCCGAGCATCTGATAGCCGCCGCACAGCCCCAACACCGCGCCACCGCGCCGGTGATGCGCGAGGATGTCGATGTCCCACCCTTCGCGACGCAGCGCGGCGAGATCGGCGATCGTCGTCTTCGATCCCGGCAGGATGACAAGCGTGGTCTCGGCCGGGATCGGCGTGCCGGGGGGCACCATCAGCAGGTCGATCGCGGGCTCAAGCTTGAGCGGATCGAGATCGTCGAAGTTCGAGATTCGCGGCAGGATCGGGCACGCGACGAGGGGCTTGCCGGAAGCGCGGGCAGTGGCCTGTTCGAGAACGACCGCATCCTCGCTCGGCAGCCGCGCGGTGGCAGCGAGCCACGGCACCACACCGAACCCGCGCCATCCAACCAAGGCCTCGATCTGGCGATAGCCATCCTCGAACAGCGCGGGATCGCCGCGAAACTTGTTAATAATGAAGCCGCGGATCATCGCCGCGTCGGCGGGATCGATCACCGCGCGCGTGCCGACGATCGCGGCGATCACCCCGCCGCGATCGATGTCGCCGATCAGCACCACCGGGACGGCGACGGCGCGCGCGAAGCCCATGTTGGCGATGTCGCCGGCACGCAGGTTGATCTCGGCGGGCGAGCCGGCGCCCTCGACCACGACGATGTCGCACGCGGCACGCAGGCGATGGTAGCTCGCCGTCACCGCGCCGAGCAGCGCCCCGCGCGCCGCGCGGAAGTTGCCCCCGCCGATCGTGCCGGTCACCCGCCCGTGGACGATCAACTGCGACGTGCGATCGGCCTGGGGCTTGAGCAGCACCGGGTTCATGTCGGTATGCGGTTCGACCCGGCAGGCGAGCGCCTGGAGCGCCTGCGCGCGGCCGATCTCGCCGCCATCGACCGTGACCGCGGCGTTGTTCGACATGTTCTGCGGCTTGAACGGCCGCACGCGCAAACCGCGGTTGGTAAGTGCCCGGCACACGCCCGCGACCAGCACCGACTTGCCGACATCCGAGCCCGTGCCCTGGAACATCACAGAAGCCATGCGATCCCTCCGGCGATCAGCCACAGCGCAAGACACGCGCGGACGTACAGTGCGAGCGCGCGGCCGATGTCGCGCGCGTCGGCGTCGCGGCGCCCGGCGCCGATCCAGGGCTTGAGAGCCATCACGGTGTCGTAGGCGACCGGTCCGGCGAGGCTCAGGCCAAGCGCGCCGGCCATCGCCGCCTCGGTCCATCCGGCGTTGGGCGACGCATGCTTGCCGGCGTCGCGCCACAATATCCGCCAGCCGCGCGCGCCGACGCTGCACAGCAGCATGCCGGCGAGCCGGGCGGGGACCAGGTTGAGCACATCGTCGGTGTGCGCCGCCGCCCAGCCGAACGCGCGCCAGCGCGGCTCGCGGTGCCCGATCAGGCTGTCGGCGGTGTTGATCGCCTTATACACCCACAAACCGGGCAGTCCGGCGACGAGCAACCAGAACAGCGGCGCGGCGACGCCATCGCAAAAGCTTTCGGCGAGGCTCTCGATCGCGGCGCGCGCCACGCCGGCGGTGTCGAGCGCGTGCGTATCGCGCCCGACGATCATCGCGACCGCCCGGCGGGCCGCATCGAGATCGTCGTTGCGCAGCGCGATCTGCACCGCGCGGACATGATCGAACAGGCTACGCTGGGCGAGCCCCGGCGCAGCCAGCAGCGCGCAGACCAGCCAGCCCCACGCGCCGGTCAGCGCGGCCGCGCGCTGGAGCGCGAACGCGCCCCCGCCCACGATCGCGATGAGCCCCAGCATGACGAGCACGCCGGCCGCACGACGCGCCGCGAAGGGCCAGAACGGGCGGTTCCACGCAGCCTCCCCCGCCGCGATGATCGCCGCGAACGCGCCGACCGGATGGCCGACCCGCGCGTACACCGCCGCCGGCCAGCCGACCGCCGCCTCGACCGCAAGCGCGACCAGCGCGACCGGCTCAGCCATCCGCCAGCGCCTGTTCGAGCCGCTCGAGCGCGGCAGCGCTTCCCGGTAGGCCGATGCGAAGCCAATGCGGATCATAATCGAACGGCCGCGTCAGGATCGCCCGGCGCGCGAGCCGCGCAAACGTGGCGCCAGCATCGGGCACATCGACCAGCCGGAACAGCGAACATGCTCCGATCGGCGCGAGGCGGCGCCGCACCAGCATCGCATCGAGATCGGCAGCACCCTGCACAAGCCGTTCGCGCATCGTCGCGATCCAGCCGGCATCGCGATAGGCAGCGGTGCCGATCGCGATCGCGGCGGCCGAGACGGGCCACGCACCGATCCGCGCACGCACCTGCGCGATCACCGGCGCGGGCGCGATCACGAAGCCGAGCCGCACTCCGGCCAGCCCGAAGAACTTGCCGAACGACCGGAACACGATCAGCCGAGCATCGTCGGCGACATGCGCCGCGACGCTGATCGGCGCTTTCGTCACGGCCGCGTCGGCGAAGGCTTCGTCGACCACCAGCCAACCGCCGCGTACGCGCAAACAATCATGCGTCGCGAGCAGATCGTGTGGCGAAAGCAGGCGGCCGTCGGGATTGTTGGGGTTGGCGAGGATCAGCGTGCCGTCCCGAACCTCGGCAAGCGAAGCCGCAGCGACACTTCCCGCGACCATCTCGCCGTGGGTGCGGTAGGTCGGGGCGAGGTATCGTACCGGGCCGGCAAGCATCGGCCCGACCATCCTCAGTCCGATCTCGGTGCCCGGCAGCGCTGCGACGTGCCCCTCACCCACGCCGAAATAGGCTGCAGCGGCCGCCTCGAGCGCGCGCAGCTCACCTTCGTCCGGCAGCCGCGCCCAGTCGATCGCCACTCCGCCGATGCCCGGCCAGGCATGCGGGTTGATGCCGGTCGACAGGTCGAGCCACGGCGCCGCGCCCTCGCCATATGTTGCCCGCGCCTCGGCGAGCCGGCCGCCGTGCCGCGTCCAGCTCACAGCGTTGCCGCCAACAGCAGGGCGGTCTCGACCAGTTCGATCCCGGCGCCATGGCCGTCGCCCGAAATCCCGCCGAGCGCGCGCCGCAGGTATCGCGCCCATCCGAGCAGCAACACGGGTGTGACCAGCACCCCGACCCACACCAGCCCCGCCCCCGCCAGAACCGCCGTCCACACCACGATGTCGATGCGCCGCACCGCCGTGCGGAACCGCGAAGCCAGCCCGGCGTGCAGCGGCGGCAGCCAGCGAGTCCACACCAGCGGCCCAAGCCGCGCCGCGAAAGGAATCAGCACGAGCGGCCCCCACTGTCCCGCACCGATCAGGGTATGCAGCAGCACCAGCTTGGCGATGATCTGCAGCACCAGCGCGACCACGCCGAAGCTGCCGACATGCGGATCGGCAAGAACCGCAAGCAGCCGCGCGCGATCACCATGCGCCGCGCCGCGCGCATCGGCGAGATCAGCAAGGCCGTCGAGGTGGAGCGCCCCGGTCACGCCGATCCACACCGCGAGCGCGGCCAACGCGCCGATCCACGCATCGCCCCGCCCCACCCAACCGACACCCGCGACCAGCGCGCCGATCAGCAGCCCGACCAGCGGGAACCAGCGGATCGACGCGGCAAACGCGGTTTCGTTGGCGGCAACCGCTGGCGTCGGCAGCCGCGTGAGGAACTGGATGGCGAGCAGCAACCCGGTCACGCCCGCAGCGCCAGGATTTGAGCGGTGCGCGGCGTGCCCGGCCATATCTTGAGGCTGAGCATTGCCGCATACGGAAGGTCGAACGCCCATAGCTGGCGCGTCCCGAACCCGCAGAGCAGCGCGAGCGCCGCACGCATCGCGCCGCCATGCGTGACGACCAGAGTCGCGCGCGGCGGCAACGCCGCGATCGCCGCCCCGACCCGCGCCAGCAGCGCCGACCAGCGCTCGCCGCCCGGCGGCGGGGCAGCGTCGGGGTCGTCCCAGAAGCGGCTGAGCGCAGCCGGATCGATCGCGCTGGTCGCGAGTCCGTCCCACGCGCCGAAATCGAGCTCGCGCCAGCGCGGGTCGACCACGACGGGCACGCCGAGATCATCGCCGATCGCCCGCGCCGCAAGCCGGGCACGCGCGAGGTCGGAACTTACCACCCCCGCCACATCCAGATCGCTGGCCTGATCGCGGCACGCACGGATGCCGTCGGGCGTGGGCGCGACATCGCTTCGCCCGATCAGCAGCCCGGCCCGCTCGGGCGCGCCGTGGCGGAGCAGGTGGAGGACGAACGGCGTCATCCCGCGCCGGATACGCCGGCCTCGGCGAAGGTTGCCATCTCGTCGTGCGCGGCGATGGCCGCGCGGACGATCGTGGCCGCCACCGCCGCGCCGCTCGCCTCGCCAAGCCGCATGTCGAGGCGGAGGATCGGCTCCAACCCAAGCGCGGCGAGCACCCGCCCGTGCCCCGGCTCGAGCGAGCAATGCCCCGCGAGACAATGCGCGATCGACGCGGGCGCCGCGGCCGCGAGCGGTGCCACCGCCGAACAACAGATGAACCCGTCGAGCAGCACTGGCACGCGCAGGTGCCGCGCGCGCAACACGGCGCCCGCGATCGCGGCGATTTCGCGTCCGCCGACCCGGCGCAACGTCTCGAACGCGGTCATCGGCGCACCGGCATGAAACGCCAGCGCGCTGTCCACCACGGCGACCTTGCGCACGACGCCAGCGCCATCAACCCCCGTGCCTGGTCCGACCCAGTCGGTCCCGCTGCCGCCGAGCGCGCGCGCGCATAGCGCGGCGGCGGCGGTGGTGTTGCCGATCCCCATCTCGCCCAGCACGAGCAGGTCGAGTCCCGGCTCTACGCTCGCGGCGCCGGCGGAAAGCGCGGCGAGGCATTCCGCCTCGCTCATTGCCGGCGCGGCCGTGAAGTCGGCAGTCGGCCGATCGAGATCGAGCGCGACCACCTTGAGGTCGAGCCCCGCCGCGCGTGCGAGCGCGTTGATCGCCGCGCCGCCGTGTTCGAAATTTGCGACCATCTGCGCGGTGACCGCTGGCGGGAAGGCGCTGATGCCGTGCGCGACGACACCGTGATTGCCCGCGAACACGACGGCGCGGGCGCGGTCGATGCGTGGCCGCGCGCGGCGCTGCCATCCGGCGAAGAACACCGCGATGTCTTCGAGCCGCCCGAGCGAGCCGGGGGGCTTGGTGAGTTGCGCCTGCCGCGCACGCGCCTCTCCAATCGCGTCCGCGTCGGGCGTGATCGGCGCCGCCAGCGCCGTCTCGAAATCTTGAAGCGTCGCGAAGGTCATTCCGCGACGAACCCGGCCGGCGGGGTGCGCGTGATGAAATGCCCCTTCACCCCCTGCGGCCAGCGCGCGAAGGGCACGCGGCCATGCTCGCTCGCGGCATATTCGACCGCATAGTCGAGGATCGCGCGTGCGGCCTCGGCGTCCGGCGTGAAGCGGCCAAGCACATAGCCGACCTTGTCGGGTGCGCGCAGGTGGACGGTGCAGAACTCGGTGCAGGCGAACAGGCAGGGCATTTGCTGCACGGAGACCGCCTGATAGCGCGCGTCCGACGCCTGTACCGCATGCAGCGCGGCGACCAGCCGCGCGCCGCCGCGCACGCCCGCCGCATCCTCGCGCACATCGGTGGCGTGGCGGCAGGTGTTGCACGCAACCACCGCCGGACCATCTTCGACTCGCCTGAGCATCAGACGCCCACCGCGCAGAGGCACGAACGAACAACGACAAATTGCGACATAGCACCGGCACCCACGACACGGGCCGCGCGCGGTGCGCCATGTCCACGACACGGCGCACCGCGAACCGCGGTCCAACCATGTCGCCTCTCGGGTTCACCCCCGTCCGCCCGGCACACCCTGTCCGCACGAAGGACGACCGCGACGGGCAGGTCTCCTGGCTCGCGGGTCAATGCCGTTCCGCGCCGCCTTCTCGGGGGCTTACGCTCCCAATGGCCTGTGGCGCGGTGGCTCGCCGCTTACAGTTGCAGGGGCAGCCGGGGTTTTCCCGTTCCCTTTTCATCCCCGTCGCCGGGGAACCTGTCGCAGGTGGCGGGGTAATCGCGCCGGCGCGGCGCGTCAATATGCGCGCGCGACCGGCACGATCGTGGTGGTTCCGCCATGCCGTTCTATGGCGGCGGTGATCCCGTACACCGCGCGCAGCCGCTCGGGGGTGAGCACGTCGAGCGGGGCGCCGTCGGCGACAATCGCGCCGGCATCCATCAGCAGCAGACGGTCGCAATAGCGCGCCGCCATCGTCAAATCGTGCAGCACCGTCACGACCAGCGCGCCGCCGTTCGCCTCGGCGCGGAGCAGTTCCATCACGTCGATCTGGTGGCCGGGATCGAGCGACGCGAGCGGCTCGTCGGCGAGCAGCGCGGGGGCCTCGACCGCGAGCGCGCGGGCGAGCAGGACGCGTGCGCGCTCGCCGCCCGACAGCTCGGTGGCGATACGGTCGCGCAGGTCCGAGACGCCGGCGCGCTCCAGCGCCCGCGCCACCGCCGCCGCATCCGCCTCGCCGACCCGCGACATGGGCGCGAGGTGCGGCAGGCGGCCCAGCGCGACGAGCCGTTCGACTGTGAGCGGCCAATGCAGCGTCTGCCCTTGCGGCAGATAGGCGAGCGTCCGCGCGACCGCGCCGCGCGCCATGCTGGCGAGCGGAACATCATCGATGCGCACGTTCCCGGCCGCCGGAACCAGCCCGAGTATCGCGCGCAGCAACGTCGATTTGCCCGCGCCGTTGGGCCCGATAATCCCCACCAAAGTGCCGGGAGCCAGCACCGCGCGCACGTCGCGCACGACGGGTCGCCGCCCGAGCACCACGCCGACATGGTCGAGCGCGATCGTCACCATAGCCGTCGCTCGCGGATCAGATAGGCGAGGAACACCGGCACGCCGAGGAACGCCGTAACCACGCCGAGCTTCAACTCGCTGGTCGCCGGGATCAGCCGCACGCCGATATCCGCGCAGGTCAGCAGCACCGCGCCGGCCAGCGCCGACGGCAGCAGGATCGCCGAGGGGCTGCGGTCGGTCAGCGGACGCACCAGATGCGGCACGATCAGCCCGACGAACCCGATCGATCCCGACACCGCGACCGCGCCGCCCACGCCGATCGCGACGCCAAGCAACAGCCGCAGGCGCGTCGCGCGCAGATCGGCCCCGAGCGCCCGCGCGCCATCCTCGCCCAGCGTGAGCGCATCGAGCGCGCGCGCGTCGAACAGCAGCAACGCGCTGCCGGCGGCGATGCACGGCAGCGCGATCCAGACATGCTGGAACGAGCGGTTCTCGAGGCTGCCGAGCAGCCACGTCATGATCTCCATCGCCGCGAACGGATTGGGCGAGAGGTTGAGTGCGAGGCTGATCGCCGCCCCGGCGAGCGTCGAGACGGCGATGCCGGCGAGGATCAGCGTGAGCGGGCTTTCCGAGCGCCCCGCGATCGCGAACAGCAGCACCAGCGACACGAGGCCGGCCGCGATCGCCAGCACCGGCAGAACCACCGGGTGCAGGTCCGCCAGGCCGAAATAGATCGCGGCAACGGCGCCAAGCGCCGCCGCGTTGGACGCACCGAGCACCGAAGGCTCGGCGAGCGGGTTGCGCAGATAGCCCTGGAGCGCAGCCCCAGCCAATCCGAGCATGGCGCCGACGGCCAGACCGAGGATGGTGCGCGGCAAACGCAGTTCGAGCACGATCGCGCTGGCGACCGCATCACCGTGCCCGCCGAGCGCCGCGAGCACGCGCCCCGGGGCAAGCGGGACCGTTCCCAGCGCGAGCGAGGCGATGCTCGCGACGATCATCAGGACGACGAGGCCGCCGATCAGAGCCGACCGCCGGCCACACGGATGGGTGGTCATCGTCTGCCCGCCTGGATCGCGGCAACGTTTGCGCGGCGCTTGTACCGGCGGACTGTTAGCGTATTGGCAAGGCAATGACACGCCGCCTCCTGCCGATCCTGCTCGCGCTCGGACTGACGGCAGCCGCGCCGCCGGCGCACCCGCCGCGCCGGATCGTCTCGCTCAACCTGTGTGCCGATCAGTTGCTGGTCGAACTCGCTGATCGCGGCCAGATCGCTGGGCTGACGCGCAACGCGCCCGACGCGGAGATGTCGGCGGTGGCGGCGCGGACGCACGGGTTGCACATCCTCGGGCAGTCCGCCGAGGAAATTCTTGCGATCGGCCCCGATCTGATCGTCGGCGCGCCCTCCCCGCAAGGCGGCATGGCGGCGGTGCTCGCGCCGCACCGGTATCCGGTGGTCGATCTCGCGTGGGCGAACAGCTATGCCGATATCGTCGCGCAGATCCGCCAGATCGCGCGCGCGGTCGGGCATCCGGCGCGTGGGGAAGCGCTGATCGCGCGGATGAACCGCGAGCTTGCCGCCTTGCCGCGCGCCCCCGGCCATCCGGTCGCGGCCTATTACCAGCGGCGCGGATACATGACCGGCACCGGTACGCTGGTCGACGACATCATGACGCGCGTCGGACTGACCAACCTTGCCGCCAAGCTCGGCAAGCCCGCGCTGTCGCAGGTCTCGCTCGAAGAGATGATCGCCGCGAAGCCGGATTATCTCATCGTCGAGACCGGCGCCGAGCGCGTCGTCGACCAGGGCACCGAGATGCTCCACCACCCGATCCTCGACCGCATCCCGCGCCTGCGCCTGCCCGAAGCGTGGACCGTATGCGGCGGCCCGGCCTATGTGTTGGCCGCGCAGAGCCTCGCGCGGCAGATCGCCGCCACCCGCTGAACCTCGATCCGTCCCGGCGTCGCTCGACACGAACGGACGGGTCAAAACTCCACCCCCGCCTGCGCCTTGACGCCCTGCTCGCGGAACGGGTGTTTGACCAGGGTCATCTCGGTGACGAGGTCCGCCACGTCGATCAGTGGCTGCGGCGCGTTGCGGCCGGTAATGACGACGTGCGTCATCGCCGGCTTGGCCGCGAGCGCCGCCAGCACCTCCTCGACCGGAAGATAGTCGTAGCGCAGCACGATATTGAGTTCGTCCGCGACCACCATCGCATAGCTCGGATCGGCCATCATGCGCTTCACCTCTTCCCAGGCGGTGCGCGCGACGGCGATGTCGCGCGCGCGGTCCTGCGTGTCCCAGGTGAAGCCTTCGCCCATCGGCTTGAACGCGACAAGATCGGGGAAGCGATCGAACACCGCTTTCTCGCCGGTGGTCATCGCGCCCTTGACGAACTGGACCACGCCCACCTTCTGACCGTGCCCGATCGCGCGCACCACCATGCCGAGCGCAGCGGTGGTCTTGCCCTTGCCGGTGCCGGTGTGGACGATGACGAGCCCCTTCTCGATCGTCTTGGCGGCAACGATCTTGTCGTGCGCGGCCTGGCGCTTGCGCATCTTGTCGGCGTGCTCGGCCTCGGTGCGCGCGCGCATCAGATCCGCGCCTTGATGCCGCCGTAGCCGGCACGACCGGGGCTGCGGAAGCCGACGTTTTCGCGGTAGTCGGTGTCGAGCAGGTTCTCGACGCGACCGAACAGCGAAAGGCCGCGCGCGATCGTCACGTCGGCGCCGATGTTGACGAGCGTATAGGCCTTCAACGTCTCGGTCGCGAAGGTGGCGAAGTTGGAGTCGCGGGCTTCGCCATTGTAGCGCACCGTCACGTTCGCGCCGTAGCGATCGGTCTTCGCGCGCCACGCGAGATTGGCGCTGCCGATGTGCGACGGGCGGCGGATCAGCGTGACATCGGCTTCGTCATGCGCGTCGAGATAGGTGTAGCTGCCGTCGAACCGGAACCCCGCCGGCAGGTCGAAATTGGCCGATACCTCGACGCCGCGATGCGGCGACGATCCGGTCGCGTTGATGACGGTATAGACGGGCGAGAAGGTGCTGACGATCTTGTGGCGCAGCACCGAATCGAAATAGGTCACGTCGATCCGGCCGTGGCCGCCGAGGAACGCCTGCTCGACGCCTGCCTCCCAGCCGGTCGATTCCTCGGGCTTGAGGTTGGGATTGCCGACGAAGCCGCTGGTCGGCGCATAGCCGAACAGTTCGGAGAACACCGGCGCCTTGACGCCGGTGCCGCCCGCCGCGTGGAGGCGCGTGCCGCTGTCGAAGCGGTAGCTCGCTTGCAGATGCCAGGTCGTCGCGTCGCGAAACCGCTGGTTGATGTCATGGCGCACCGCCCCACCCAGCCCGAGGCGCCCGTCGATGGTGAGCTGATACTGGCCGACCAGCCCCCAATTTTCGGTGCTGTTGAACGGGTTGCTGCCGGTGATGAACGCCGAGGTGCCACGATAGGACTCATGCTCGTAATCGACCGCGCCGGTGATGACGTGGCTGACCCTGTCGTCGCCAAGTTTGAGCGCGGAGACGAACGACACCTTTTTGCGCCGTCCGGTGTCGCCGGTCGTCTCGGCGCCGGTGTCGTCCAAATAGCGGCGCCGCGAATCCTGCAGTTGCGCGCTGAGATCGTTGCTCCAGCGCCCATCGGCGGTGTCGTAATGCGCGCCGACCAAGGCATAGACGGCGTCGTTCAAATAGCTGCCGCCCGAATCGATCGCGTTGCCGGTGAGCGCATAGTCCTGATCGTTCACGTCGGCGTCGGTATGCGTGTAGCGCACCACGCCCCGCAGCGCGAAGCCGCCCGAGCGATAGCCGAACTTGCCGTTGACCGTGCCGATCTTCGAACCGATCGGCCGCGAGCCCTCCGGCGCGACGACATAGCCGCCGATCCCCGAATAGGAGCCGCCGACCGCATAGTCGACATCGCCGACCGTCCCGGCGCCCCGCACCGCGCCGTTGACGGTGTTGAACGATCCCGCCTCGATATTTCCGGCGAAGCCCGGCATCTCGCGCCCGGTCGCGGTGATATAGTTGATGACCCCGCCGATCGCGTCCGATCCGTAGAGCGCGCTCTGCTCGCCGCGCAGCACCTCGACCCGCGCGCCGGGATCGGCGAGCAGCGAGGCGAAATCATATTCGCCGTAATAGGGATCAGCGGCCTCGATGCCGTCGATCAGCACGAGCGTGTGGTTGCTCTCCGCGCCGCGGATGCGCACCTGGGTGATACCGCCGACCCCGCCCGTGCGGTTGACCGACACGCCGGGCACATCGCGCAGCACGTCCGAGACGATCACGGTCTGGCGATCGGCGAGATCCTCCGCCGACAGCACCGTCGCCGAAGCGCCGAGCGTCGCCGTCGAAATCCCGCCGGTGCCGCGCGCGGCGGTCACCACGACGGTGTCGGTCGCGGTCCCTGCGCTGGTGTCGTCCGCCGTGGGCTGCGCGAGGGCCGGTGTGGCAACCGTCAGCGCGGCCATTGCAATCATCGTATTCTTCATCGTCCTACCGCCGGGCGTCGAGCGAAGACGCGGCTGGGGCGAGCCGTCCGCGCGCGGACGACCGATCGCGTGCCACACAGACGGACGCCGATCGACGCCTGACGCCACGCGACCCTTGCGGCCCCGCCGCAGGGTTCGGGCATCCGGCGGAGTGTCGCTTCGCCGGAACCCGTTCGTCGCTCAGACGGAGGACCGTGCCACGGCCTGTTCCTGGACCTTGGCAAGAGCGACCACGACGCCGGCAGGTCTCCTGGCTCACGGGTCTGGGCTTGATGCACGCCTTCCCAGCGGATGCTTTGCCGCATCCCCCAGTGGCCGCCCGGATGGACCGGACCCGTGCATCGCGCTCGCCGCTCACAGTTGCAGGGACAGCTATGGATTTGGGCCGCTAGAGCCCGCACCATATTCCCGTTTTCAGCCCCTTTCGGGGCACCGACGCGATCTTGGGCGGCTCGTCACCAAGCCCCCCGCCGCGGCGCTTAGGACAGATCGCCCGTGTCGCCAACCGGAATCGCGGCGCACGGAACCGAACCCCGCCTGCCCCGTCTTACCGGCAGCAAGGAGCGACACGATGGCGATTCATCTGAAGAAAGGCGACAAGGTTTCGTGGAAGAGCCACGGCGGCACCGCGCACGGCACGGTGGTGAAGAAGCAGACCACCGAAACCACGATCAAGGGCCACAAGGTCGCCGCCAGCAAGGACGCGCCACAGTTCATCGTCGAAACCGAGAGCGGCAAGCAGGCCGCGCACAAGGCCGAGGCGCTCAGGCGCGACTAGGCCGGGCCGGACGCTCGTACAGCGCCGTCGCGATCGCCTGTTCCACCATTCGCCCGGCGGTGCGAACCCGGTTGGCGGCGAGCAACGGCCGCTCCGCCCGCGACCGCGCCAGTACTTCGGCCGGATCGAGGTCGCGAAACCCAACGCTCTGCAAGCCGGGATGGCGCGCGATCTCTTCGCACATCGCGCGAAAGCGACGCATCACCATTCGGTTGGGGCGTTCGCGGTCGCGTGAGAGCATCTCGAAACTGTGCGTCACGATGACGAACGGCGCTTCGCCCGCCGCCGCGTGACGCAAAGCCGCGCGCATCTCCCAGCCCGACAGCGCGCAAATCTGCGCCGGGCGGAAATGCCCCGGCCGGTCGAGCAGACCCGATACCGGCAGTTCGACCACACCGCCGAGATCGACGGGCGCGTGCGTCTTGCGGCTGACGCGGCAGCTATCGTCGGGGCAGCCGATATTGACGCTGCTGTCCCACCTGATGCCCAGAGTCGCCAGCGCGGCGATGGTGCGATCATCCGCGCCATAATTTCCCGCACGGAACGCGGTCGGGCGCGGCGCACCGGCGCTGGTCAGCAGGTCGCGGGCGAGCGTCAGCACCGTGATCTGCTCGGCCAGATCGAAATCACCGATGTTGCGCGCGCGTCCGCCGACCGGCGCATGCGACGCCCATTCGAGCCACTCGGTATGACTATGCAATTGCACCTCATGGCCGCGTGCGAGCATGGGGGCGATCATCGGCGCGAGGAAATCGGAGCCGTGCGCGAGCGCGGGCATCGGATCGACGAAGAACACGGCTTTCAAACCGGCGCGCTCCAGCATGTCCATCTGCCAGCCGACGCCGTAAGCGGCGTCACCGGCCTTGCCGGCGATCGAGCGTGCGAGATTTTCGCCAAGGCTTGCGCCATGGCGGTGCAGGCGCGAGGACAATTCGGTGTCGATCGTGACGAGGACTTCGGCCATGGCGCCGCACCGATGCCAGCACGGCGTTAACATCGCGTGTGCGCTTATGCGCTCCTTAACGCCTCGCCAGTATCGGCCGAGCTGATATGGACATGATCGACTCTCGTTATGGCACGTTTCGCGGGCTGATCAGGCTTGCGCTGACGCGTGCCGAGCTCGTCACCGGCGACGGCGGGGTGTCGCTACCCGACCGGCGCGCGATCCGGCGGCTGGTGTTCGTATGCCACGGCAACATCTGCCGCAGCGCCTTCGCCGACGTGCTGGCACGCGCCCACGGCCTCCACGCCGCGTCGTTCGGGCTGTCGACCGAGACCGGCAAGCCCGCGCATCCCCCCGTCTGCGCGGCGGCGGCGGCGATGGGGCATGATCTGGGCGCGCACCGATCGCTGCGTGCCCAGGATTACGCGCCCGCCGAGGGCGATCTGCTGCTCGCGATGGAGACCCGCCATCTGCGCAGGCTCGCCGCCGATCCGGCGCTGGCGGCGGCGCCGCGTACCCTGCTCGGCCTCTACACACGACCCGCGACGCCGCATCTGCACGACCCCTATCAACTCGGCGACGCCTATACGCGCCTCTGCCTGGAACGGATCGCGACCGCGATGCCGGTTCTGGCCGCCGCCTTCCCGGGCGCGATCGCGGCGGCATCTTCGCCCGGCGCCGTTCGCGCTGAGCACCCTACCGCTTCAGCTTAGCGAGAACGCCCGCCACGTCGCGCAGCAGCGGCTTGGGATCGGACCATGACCATATGTAATAGCCGGTACGCGGATTGAGGAACTCGGCGAGGTACGATGCCGCCTCGCGCGAGCGGCTGAACGGCGGTCGTCCCGCACCGGCGATATCGGGATCGCGCACGATCTGGACGAGCCGCTTGGTGTCCGGGATCGCGTAGCGCGCGCGGCGCGGACGATAGGCGATGCGCGCGTCGGCGGGTTCGCCGAGCACGGCATGGCGATATTGCTCCCACGCGAAATACGCGCCCGCCTGGCTGGCGAGCGGCAGGCTCCCCCAGAAGCGCCCGTTGATCTCCATCAGCCAATAGCGGCCCGTCGCGGGATCGTGGCGATATTCGACCATCGCCGGCCCCTCCCAGCCGATCGCGGTGAGCAACGCCTCGGATTTGGCCATTTGTTCGCGGTGCTGATCGGCCGGCACCGTCGCGCACAGGGTGGATACGCCGCCGCTAGCGGGGAACTCCCGCACGCGCCGATGCTGGAAGCGCAGCCGCGCCACGCCGTCCGCCATCATCAGCATCTGGCCGAAGCCGTAGCCGCCGACCCAGGTCTGCACGAGCGGATATGCCCCAAGCGCTTCGTAGCGCGCGAGCCGTCCGAGCAGCTCGTCCGGCGTGCGTGCATATTCCGCCTTCTCGAACGCGATGCCGGCGGCGTCGAGCCGTGCGAACATCGCGGGCGGGTCGCCCCATTTCAGCACCACCGGATAGGCGAGCGCCGCCGCGCGCTCGGCCAGTGGTTCGCTGGGTTGCGGTTGCCAGCTTTCGGGCGTGAGGATGCCGACTGCGCGGGCGGCTTCCAGCGTCTTCAGCTTGTCCAGCACGATGTCGAGCTTCGCCTTGCGCGGCGTGAGCACGCGGCACGAGCCGATCCGCTCGGGCAGGTGCGACAGATCGAGCAGATCGCCCTCGCTGATCGCGAACAGCGCGGCGGCGCCGGTCTCCGCGATGAGATCGGGCAGCCAGTCCGCCGGCGCGCGATCTCGCGGGCGCGACACGAACCGCGTGCAATAGCGGGATGCGCCCCCGACCGAATATGCCGATCGCCCGATCGCGACCCCCGGGACACCGAACCGCCCCAGCTCGCGCACGACGGTCAGCCCGATCGCGGTATCCACCCCCAGGACGATCGCGGGCGGGAGAGGATACGGGCGGCTCATCGCGGGCGACCCTGCCGCCGGTTCGCAGGCTTGGCAAGCGGACGTTGGCACGGCCACGGCTGGGTGGCCGGTCATGGTCGGGGAGACAGGATTCGAACCTGCGACATCCTGCTCCCAAAGCAGGCGCGCTACCAGACTGCGCCACTCCCCGACGCGAGAGGCGCCCCTTTAGGCGAAGCCGTTCCCGAAGCGCAAGCGTTCACTCGCGAACGCCTCCGGCCAGCCGGTTACTGCGCGGCGCTGTCGGCGGTGCGCGCCGCCGAATCGCCGACCTTCTTGGCGCTGTCGCCGATATCCTTCGCGGCGCCCGAGACGGCATCGGTGCGGATCGTGTCGTTGCGGCTCTTGTTCGTCAGGAACATCGCACCGATCACCAGCCCGACGGCCAGGACGATCGCGATCAGCCATGTCGCGCCGCTGCCGCGGCGCTCAATGATCGTCGTGTGCGGGGTGTCGGTCACGCGGTCGTCGCTCATCACTCGGCTCCTCGTTCTGATGGATCGCAAAACGAGGAGGCGCGCGCGATGGTTCCCAACCGGACCCAACCGATCAGAACGGCAGCTTGAAACCAGGCGGGAGCGGGATGCCGCTCGTCATCTTCGCCATCGCGTCGCCCGAGGCCGCATCGGCCTTGGCGCGGGCATCGTTGAAGGCGGCGACGATCAGATCCTCGAGCATCTGCTTCTCACTGGCGGCGAGCAGCGAATCGTCGATGTCGATGCCGATGATCCGGCCCTTGGCCGACGCGCGCACCTTCACCAGACCGCCGCCGGCCGCACCCTGAACTTCGATCGAGTCGAGACCGGCCTGCGCCTTTTCGAGCTCGGCCTGGACGTTCTGCGCCATGGCCATGATGTCTTCGAGATTGTTCATGCTTCACTCCGTTGTAGCGCTATGATCCGATCGAGTTCGTCGGGCGGAAGTTCCGCGCCGGGAAACGCATCGAATGCCGCTTTTACCACCGGCATCGCGAGGATTTCGAGACGCCGTTTCTCCTTGTCGGCATCGTCCTGTTCGCGCAGCGTCGGCGCGCCCGGCACGTCGGCGGTCGTCACCTTCCAAACCTTGCCGGTCAGCCGCTTCAACTCGATGTTGAGATCGCGCACCAGATCTGCCGAGATCGGCCGGGCCGAACTGAGCACGATTTCCGGCGCGGCGAAATGAACGACGCTGGCGCTGAAATAGACCTTCGAGGCGAGCGCCTGCTCGCCATTGTCGTCGAGATAGGTTCTCAGCGCGGCGATCGTGTCCGGCAGCGCGGCCTGGGCGGCCGGGGCGAGCGTCGGCGCGGCGGCGGGCGCGGCCGGTGCCGCCATCGAGACGCGACCTTCCGCCAGCATCTTGGCGAGTTCACCCGGATCGGGGAGGGTCGAGGCATGGACGAGCCGGAGCAGCGCCATCTCGCACGCCTCGATCGGCAAGGCGGCGCGACCGACCTCCTCATGCGCCTTGAGCAGCAATTGCCAGAGCCTGTGCAGCACCGCGAACGACAGGCCGCTCGCCCACCGCGCTAGCGCCTCGCGCTCCTCGACCGATTGCCCCGCGTCGATGCCGGCGCCGAGCTTCACCAGCGTCGTGCCGTGAACGGTTTCGAGCAGCGCGCGCAGCACGCTCAGCGGATCGACGCCGAGATCATATTGCCGCCGCAGCGCGGCCAGCGCGCCCGCGCCATCACCGGCGAGCAGCAGCGCGAACAGGTCGCGTGTCGCGCCGCGATCCGACAGGCCGAGCATGTCGCGCACCGCGTCCGCGCGAACGCCGCCGCCTTCCTGCCCGGCGTGCGCGATCGCCTGATCGAGAATCGACAGGCCATCGCGCGCCGACCCTTCCGCCGCGCGCGCGATCAGCCCCAGCGCCTCGGGTTCCGCCTCGACGCCCTCCGCCCGCGCAACATAGGCGAAGTGTTCGGCGAGCTTCTCCGCCGGAATGCGCCGCAGGTCGAAACGCTGGCAGCGCGACAGAACCGTCACCGGCACCTTGTTGACCTCGGTGGTGGCGAACAGGAACTTCACATGCGCGGGCGGCTCCTCCAGCGTCTTCAACAGCGCGTTGAAGGCGTTCTTGGAGAGCATGTGAACTTCGTCGACGATGTAGATCTTGAACCGCGCCGACACCGCCGCATAGCGCGCCGCATCGATGATCTCGCGCACGTCGTCGACGCCGGTATGACTGGCGGCGTCCATCTCTATCACGTCGATATGGCGGCCCTCGGCGATCGCGCGGCAGGGTTCGCAGACGCCGCACGGGTCGATCGTCGGGCCGCCCTGCCCGTCCGGCCCGATGCAGTTGAGCGCCTTGGCGATCAGCCGCGCGGTCGACGTCTTGCCCACCCCGCGCACGCCGGTCATCAGGAAGGCGTGCGCGAGCCGGTCGCGCTTGATCGCGTTGCCGAGCGTTTGCACCATCGCATCCTGGCCGATCAGTTCGGCGAAAGTCTGCGGCCGATATTTGCGCGCGAGGACGCGGTACGCCTCGGCTTTGGGCTGCGGGGGTTCACCAAGATCGAAGGAGTCGGACATGGGGGCTATGTAGGCACGGCGGGGTGCGTTGTCGAAGCTTTGGTAACGCCGGCGAAGGTCTTCAGCGTCCCGGTGCCGCCGGCCTCAACATTCGACGACGTTGACGGCGAGGCCCCCGAGCGACGTTTCCTTGTAGCGTTCGGACATGTCGAGCCCGGTCCGGCGCATCGTCTCGATCACTTGGTCAAGGCTGACGCGGTGCGTGCCGTCGCCGAGCATCGCCAGCCGCGCCGCCTCGATTGCCTTGATCGAACCGACCGCGTTGCGCTCGATACACGGCACCTGCACCAGCCCGGCGACGGGATCGCACGTGAGGCCGAGATTGTGCTCCATGCCGATCTCGGCGGCATTCTCGATCTGCTCGGGCGTCGCGCCGAGCGCCGCCGCAAGCCCTGCCGCCGCCATCGAGCAGGCGACGCCGACCTCCCCCTGGCAGCCGACCTCGGCGCCCGAAATCGAAGCGTTTTCCTTGAACAGAAAGCCGATCGCGGCGGCGGTGAGCAGGAAATCCTCCACCCCGCGCGCCGTCGCGCTCGGCGCGAAGCGTTCGTAATAGCGCAGCACCGCAGGGACGATCCCGGCCGCGCCGTTGGTGGGCGCCGTCACGACCTTGCCGCCGGCGGCGTTCTCCTCATTGACCGCGAGCGCCCACAGGTTGATCCAGTCGATCACCGTCAGCGGATCGGCGAGCGCGCGTTCCTGCCGGGCGACTAGCGTGCGGTGAATGCCGGGCGCACGCCGCTTGACGCGCAGGCCGCCGGGAAGCTCGGCGATATCGGAACGGATGCCGCGATCGATACAGGCCGCCATCGCGTCGCGGATCTCGGCGAGCCGGGCCGAGACGTCTTCGGGAGCGAGGGAGGCTTCCTCATTTTCGCGCATCAGGTCGGCGATCGTCTTGCCGCTCCGCTCGGCGAGCGCGAGCAGTTCGTCGCCCGAGCGGAAGCGGTTGGGCACGTCCCAGCCGCCTTCGGGCGCCGCGTTGCGGCCGATCTCGTCCTGATCGAGCACCGCACCGCCGCCGATCGAATAATAGGTGCGGCGCAGCGTCTCGGCGCCGCTCGCGTCGAAGGCGGCGAAGGTCATCGCGTTGCTGTGGAAATCGAGCCGTTCGCGCGGGCGGAACAGCAGGTCACGCGCTTCATCGAACGGGATCGCGCGGGTGCCGCCGAGCATCAGCGCCCGCTTGGCGCGGATCGCGGCGACCTCGGCATCCGCGACATCCGGGTCAATCGACGCGGGCACGTGCCCGGCGAGGCCGAGCAGGATCGCGCGATCGGTGGCATGTCCCTTGCCGGTCAGCGCGAGTGAGCCGAACAGCAGCACTTCGACCCGCGCCGTACCCTCGTCCGCGCGGCGCGCGAAATCGGCGGCGGCGCGCATCGGCCCCATCGTGTGCGAACTCGACGGACCCACGCCGATCTTGAACAAGTCGAAGGTGCTGCTGACCATGGTGCGGCCTATCACCTTGGCGCGACGCAATCTTGCCCTTTTTTCGAGGTGACGATCGAGCCCGCGATCAGTGCGTGGCCGCAGGCGTCTCCATGATCTCGGTCAGCACGCCGCCCATGTCCTTGGGGTGGATGAAGAATACCAGCGTCCCGTGAGCACCGATGCGCGGTTCGCCGAGCACGCGCGCGCCCTTGCCCTCGAACCAGGATTTCGCGGCGTGGATGTCAGGCACTTCATAGCAGACGTGATGCTGCCCGCCGGCCGGGTTCTTGGCGATGAAGCCGTGGATCGGCGACGCCGCGCCGAGCGGCTCGATCAGTTCGATCTGCGCGTTCGGGGTATCGATGAAACACACTTTGACCCCCTGGGCGGGCAGATCGAAGGGTTCGCCGATCGTCGTCGCGCCTAGCACGTCGCGGTAGAGCGTGATCGAGGTCTCGATCGACGGGGTGGCAACGCCGATGTGGTTCAGCCGTCCGAGTTTCATGCGTCTCTCTCCACCTCATCAGCGATCGGCATAGGGATCGCTTGCAAAATCAAACCGTTCGCATTGGGCACACGCGAAGCACGAACCGAGCCGGGTGTTCGGCGCCCAGCGATCAATTCTCCGCGTCATCCGCCTTCGGCGCGGGCGGCGGCGGCGGTGGCGCGGGCATCTGCCCGAACACATAGCCGCACGACTCAACCGTCTGGCGGATCGGCGCCTCGCTCCCCGGCCCGGCGAACACCGCGTCGACGGGCATATTGGCGGGATCGATCGCGCGCACCTTGATCGACTTGGCATGGGCGATCGCGACGGTCAGCGTCGTCACCACCGCGTCCTGCGCGGTGTACGCGCCGCCGCCGGGGAACTCCCAGTTGATCCCGAGCGCGGGGCCATTGTCGGCGGTGATCGTCACCGGGCGCGGCGTCGCCTTGGCGAAGGGCGGCTTGGGGATGAACTGGACCGAAACCGCGTTGGTGCCGGGCGCGCTGCGATCGCAGCGCACCACCAGCCGCGCCTTGCCATCCGCGCTGTACGCCGACACCGAGGTCGAGCCGAGATGCGTCGCTGGATCGATCTTCGCGACGGTGGACCACCCGGCGGGCGCCGGCACGGCGGCCTGGAGCAGCAGCATCAGGATCATGGTTCGCCCTTTCGTTCCCCGGCGATGACGGTGGCGCACGCTTGGCAAATGCGCCGCGCCAAGACAAGACCGGCGCACAAGCGGCTGCTTGCAACGCCGCCGCCGCATCGGCAAAGAACGGATCAGGAGATCGGTATGTCGGAACAGAGCCTATACCCCGTGCCAGCAGAGTGGGCGAAGCACGCGCGAGTCGACGCGGCGGGGTATGAAAAGCTCTATGGCCGCTCGCTCGCCGATCCGGGCAGCTTCTGGCTCGAACAGGCGCGTCGGCTGGACTGGATCAAGCGGCCCGAAATCGCCGGCGACTGGTCGTTCGACGAGGCCGATTTCCACATCCAATGGTTCGCCGACGGCAAACTCAACGTCGCGGCCAATTGCATCGACCGGCATCTCGCCGAGCGCGCCGAGCAGATCGCGCTGATCTGGGAGCCCGACGACCCCAACGCCGAGCCGCGCCGGTTCACCTATGCCGAACTGCACGCCGAAGTCTGCCGCTTCGCCAATGTGTTGAAGGCGCAGGGCGTCGCCAAGGGCGACCGGGTGACCGTCTATATGCCGATGATCCCCGAGGCGGCGTTCGCGCTGCTCGCCTGCGCGCGGATCGGGGCGATCCATTCGGTGGTGTTCGGCGGCTTCTCGCCCGAGGCGCTGGCGGGGCGCATCACCGATTGCGACAGCCGCATCGTCATCACCGCCGACGAAGGCCGGCGTGGCGGCAAGACCGTACCGCTCAAGGCCAATGTCGATGCCAGCGCCGCCCATGCGCCGGCGCTCGAACAGGTGATCGTCGTGCGCGCGACCGGCGGCGCGGTGACGATGCAGCCGGGGCGGGACATATGGTATCACGAAGCGGCCGCGACCGTCTCGACCGCCTGCCCGGCGGAGCCGATGAACGCGGAAGACCCGCTGTTCCTGCTCTACACCTCCGGCTCGACCGGCCAGCCCAAGGGCGTGCTGCACACCTCCGGCGGCTATTTGCTATGGGCGAGCCTGACCCACGAACTGGCCTTCGATTATCGCGCGGGCGATGTGTGGTGGTGCGCCGCCGATATCGGCTGGGTCACAGGGCATAGCTATATCCTCTACGGCCCGCTGGCCAATGGCGCGACCACCCTGATGTACGAGGGCCTGCCCAACTGGCCCGACGCCAGCCGCATCTGGCAGGTCTGCGACCGGCATCAGGTCCACACGGTGTACACCGCCCCCACCGCCTTGCGCGCGCTGATGAAGGACGGTGACGACTATGTCGCCAGGACCAGCCGCAAGTCGCTCAAGCTGCTTGGCACGGTCGGCGAGCCGATCAACCCCGAGGCGTGGCGCTGGTATCACGACGTCGTCGGCGAGGGGCGCTGCCCGATCATCGACACCTGGTGGCAGACTGAGACTGGCGGCGCGATGATCGCGCCCCTGCCCGGCGCGACCGATCTGAAGCCCGGTTCCGCGACCACACCGATGCCCGGCGTCGATCTCCAGATCGTCGATGCCGAAGGGACGGTGCTGACCGGCGCGACCGAGGGCAATCTCGCCATCGCCCGGAGCTGGCCGGGACAGATGCGCACCGTCTGGGGCGATCACGCACGCTTCTTTCAGACCTATTTCACCACCTATCGCGGCAAATATTTTACCGGCGACGGCTGCCGCCGCGACGAGGACGGCTATTACTGGATCACCGGGCGGGTCGATGACGTCATCAACGTCTCCGGGCACCGCATGGGGACCGCGGAAGTGGAGAGCGCGCTGGTGCTTCACCCGCAGGTCGCCGAGGCCGCGGTGGTCGGGATGCCGCACGATATCAAGGGCCAGGGCATCTATGCTTATGTGACGCTCAACGCCGGCGAGGCTCCGTCCGACGATCTGCGCCGCGAGCTGGTCAAATGGGTCCGCACCGAAATCGGGCCGATCGCGACGCCCGACAAGCTGCAATTCGCGCCCGGCCTGCCCAAGACGCGCAGCGGCAAGATCATGCGCCGCATCCTCCGCAAGATCGCCGAAGGGGACGTATCCGCGCTGGGCGACACATCGACACTCGCCGATCCGGGGGTGGTCGATGATCTCGTGGCGAACCGCGTGGCGTGAGGCGACGGCGGCCGCCACGCCTCCGCCGCACGAACGTTATGTCGCGGAGGCCGCAACGTTGATGTGGTATGGCGCGGTCGCGAACAGCTCCGCCGCCGATACTGGCTCGGCGAAGTCGATCATCGTCTCGCCCCACCAGTCCGCGCCGGGGCTCGCCTGCCCCGCGCCGATCTGCGCCGACGCCGCCTTGAGCAGAACCGCGCATTCGAGCCGCTCGGCGCCTTGGGTACGCGTGAACGCGAGCACCTCCCCGGCGCGCGGGCCCGAGACGGTGACGGGCAGATATGCGCCATGCGAGAACAGCGCCGGTGACTGACGGCGTAGGCCGAGCAACCGCGCGATCAGATGTGGCTTCGACAGCGGATCGCCGTCGCGCTCCAGCAGGGCGGCGCGGGCGGCATAATCGACCGGGCGGCGGTTGTCGGGATCGACGAGACTCCAGTCTCCCAACTCGGCGCCCTGATAACAATCGGGCACCCCGGGAACGGTATTGCGCAGCAGCGCGACGGCGAGACTATTCGCAGTGGCGGCTGGCGCAAGGCGCCGTACGAACGCCTCCATCTCGGCGGTGAACGTCCCGTCGGCAAGCAAGCGGTCGACCAATTCGGCGGCGCGCGCCTCATACGCTTCGTCGGGCGCTTCCCACGACGATCTCAGCTTGGCCTCGCGCAATGCCTTGGTCTGCCATGCCTTGATGCGGTCGGCGTCGATCGGCCAGGCGCCGAACATGGTCTGCAGCAGTATGTAGCGATCGGCGGGATCGACCCCGCGCCCTTCGGTGCGCGCCATCCAGCCGGCGACGCGTTCCGCCCAGATGTCGGGCACGCCGCTGAGCGCCGCGAGACGTGCGCGCACATCTTCACCGCGCTTGTGATCGTGCGTCGCGGTGGCGAGCATCGCATGGGGGAAATCGCGCGCGCGCGCCGCCATCGCGGCGTGGAACTGGCCGATGTCCAACGCGAATCGCTCGGGCGCGAAGCCGACGTCGTTGGTCGAGAGCAGAACGCCGTGACGGTAGAAGGCGGTATCCTCCACCGCCTTCGCCGCGATCGGCGCGGAAAGTTGCTGGAAGCGGCGCACCGCCTCCGCCGCCAGTGTCGCATCGCCCGGCCCCCGGCCCGCGAGCCACTCGACGATATGGCGCGCGATCTCCGTTTCGCCGGGCGGGCAGAAGTCCGTGCTGTCGGCAAGCGCGCGATCAAGCACCGCCCCGTCGCTGGACGGGCCGTGATTGCCAACGCCGTAACTGCGATAGACCGGAAACACCCAAAGCAGCCGCTCGATCGCACGGCGCAGCATCGCGGGCGTGACCGCCTCGAACGCGGGATGGCTGGCACTCGCCGACGCGGCCAAGGCAGCGAAGGCGGCGACGCAGCGATCGGTCTGGCCGGCGAACTGCCAGGAGAGCAGTTGCTGGCGCGCGGTCAGCGCCTCGTCCGCGAAGTCGGAGGGGCGGCCGCTGATGTCCTCCCATAGCTCGCCGAGCGGTATCTCACCTTCGCTCGCGTGCAGAACCCCAGTCACCTCGCGCATGAAGTCGTACCCGCTGGTGCCGTCGAGACCCCAGTCGCGCGCGAGCCTTTCGTGTTCGGCGAGGATCTTTTCGACGACGATATAGGCGCGCCGCGTGCCCCCGATCGCGTCGAATCGCGTGCGCAGCGCGCGGGCGTAGCCGGCGGGATCGGCGAGGCCGTCGATGTGATCGACGCGCACGCCATCGATCAGGCCCTGTTCGAACAGGCTGAAGTACAAAGCGTGGGTCGCCTCGAACACCTCGGGGTCTTCGACCCGCACGCCGGCGAGTTCGTTGATGGTGAAGAAGCGCCGCCAGTTGAGCTGGTCGTTCGCCGTCCGCCAGGACGCGAGCCGATAATGCTGCGCCTCGACCAGCGCGCGCAAATCGCCTTGCGCCGGCACGTCCGGCCGCAGCGGCGGACCGTCCGCGCCATAAAGCCGGAGCGCGCCATCGACCAGCTCGAGATCGCCCGCCGCGATCACCTCGCCGAGCGACGCGCCGAGGATCGGCAGCAGCAGCGGTTTGTCCCAGTCGATGTCGAACCAACGCGCGTACCGGCCGCCCGCGCCGTGGCGCAGCACGTCGTTCCAATAGCCATTCTCCCCGCCCGCCACGCCCATGTGATTGGGCACGATATCGATGACCATGCCCATGCCCCGCGCGCGCACGGCATCGACGAGGCTGCGGAATCCTGCCTCACCGCCCAGCTCGGGATTGATTACGGTCGGATCGATCACGTCGTAGCCGTGCGGCGATCCCGAGACGGCGGCGGTGATCGGTGAGGCATAGACATGGCTGATGCCGAGCCGATCGAGATACGGCACGATCGCTTCAGCCGCCGAGAACGGGAAATCGCGATTGAATTGCAGGCGGTAGGTCGCGCGTGGCGGGAAATCGGTCATGCTGCATCCTCAAGCCAGGCGGCGAAGCTCGCCGGCGCGCCGGGCGTGCCGAGCGCATAGAGCGGCGTCTCGGCGCGCACCGTCACCGGCGCGCTGCCGAGATTGATCGCGAGCGTCAGCACCGCACCGTCGCCGAGCGTCCACACGGCTTGAACCGCGCCTTCACCGAGCACCTCGGCACCATCCGCATACGCACCGCGCAGACGCGGCACGATCTTCGTGTGGCGTAGCGTCAGCAGGTCGCGGTACAGCGCGCGCCATTTTTGGGTGTCGTCCGCAGGCAAAGGCCGCGACGCCGCGAAGGTATCGGTTGCGTTGGGGTCGGGGATTTGCGCGCGCGCCGACTCGGAGGAAAACGCCTCGAAATGCGCGAATTCCTTGCGCCGGCCCTCGCGCACGATATCGGCGAGTTCATCGTGGAAATCGGTGAAGAAGTAGAACGGAGTCTGCGATCCGATCTCGTCACCCATGAACATCAGCGGGATTTGCGGGCACAGCAGCAACAGCGCGGTCGCCGCCGCCAGCCGATCGGGCGTGACCAAGGTGGTCAACCGCTCGCCGAGCGCGCGGTTGCCGATCTGGTCGTGGTTCTGCAGGAACGCGACGAACGCGGTCGGCGCCAGATGTCCGCTCGGCGTGCCGCGCGGCTTGCCGTCTTGGTGCGGCATCCCCTCGCCCTGGTAGATGAACCCCTCGCCCAGACAGCGCGCCAGCTTATCGGTCGAATTTTGTGCGAAATCGGCGTAATAGCCCTCGGTCTCGCCGGTCAGCAGGACGTGCATGACGTTGTGGAAATCGTCGTTCCATTGCGCATCGAAGCCGCCGTCGCCGAGGCGCGCCGCGTCGTTCGATTCGTTTTCGAGGATCAAGTGAACCTGCCGATGGGGCGCTACCTGCGCGCGGATCTCGGCCGCCATCCGGTCGAGGAAGGCGGTATCGCCGATCGCGTGAACCGCATCGAACCGCAAGCCGTCGAACCCGTACTCCTCGATCCACATCAGCGCGTTCTCAAGGAAATAGGCGGCGACCTCGGGCCGATCGACCGCGACCGCGCCGCCCCACGGCGTATCGCGATCGGCGTGGAAGAAGTCGCCAGCATAGGCGCCGAGGTAGTTCCCGTCCGGGCCGAAGTGGTTGTAGACCACGTCGAGCAAGATCATCAGCCCGTGTTCGTGCGCGCGATCGACCAACGCGCGCAGGTCGTGTGGCGAACCGTACGCCTCGGCGGGCGCGAACGGCAGCACGCCATCATAGCCCCAGTTGCGCGAGCCGGCGAACGCCGCGATCGGCATCAGTTCGATTGCGGTGACACCAAGCTCCGCCAGCGCCGGCAGCGTGTCGGCGACGCCGGCATAGCCGCCTAGTACGCCGGCGTGGACTTCCTGGATCACCGCTTCTTCCCACGGGCGGCCGCGCCAACCCCCGTTCGTGCCGGGCGAAGTCGTGGGACCATCGGCGTGTGCCGCGACTTCGCTCGGCAGGAACGGAGAAAGCACTACGCTCCAGCCATGCACGCCGCCCGACTGCAGCCGCGAGGCGGGATCGGGCACGACCAGATTGGCATCGAGCCGGAAGCGGTACCGCGTTCCCGGCGGCGCGACCGCTTCGGCCTCGAACCAGCCGCGGTCGCGCGGCGTCATCGCGAGCGACGCCGCGCCGTCGATCTCCAGCGTCACGGCGTCGCGATCGGGCGCCCAGAGCCGGAAGATCGTGCGCCCGTCCGCTTCGAGGCGCGGTCCCCACAGGCGCATCAGGCGTCCTTGTCCGCGCGTCGGCGGATCAGGACCGCCGCGTGCGCCTGCACCTCATAGGTGTCGCCGATCGGCGTCGGCTCGAGGTCGGGCTGCGCGCTGTCGATCAACACTTCGCGATCCGAATTGGGCGCGGGCAAGGTGAAGGTAATCGCGTCCTCGCTCGCGTTCATCAGCAGGGTGAGCGCTTCGATGCGCCCATCCTCGAGCGCGACAGCGCGCCGCATCACGAGCGCGCGGCCTTCGGGGTTGTTCCAATCGTCGGGCGACATCGTCTCGCCGCGCTCATCCCACCATTCGATGTCATTGATCCCGTAACCGGGCGAATCCTGACCGTAGAGGAAATTGGCCGAGCGCAGCACCTCATGCGTCTTGCGCAGCGCGATCAGCCGCGACGTGAAGGCGAACAGCGAGCGGCCCTCGGGGCTGTCGGCCTGCTCCCAATCGAGCCAACTGATCTCATTGTCCTGGCAGTAGGCGTTGTTGTTGCCGTGCTGCGTGCGACCAAATTCGTCGCCCGCCACCAGCATCGGCGTGCCGAGCGAGGCCAGTAACGTCACCAGCATCGAGCGCTGCACCGTGGCGCGGGTCTTGAGGATGCCCTCGTCGTCGGTCGGCCCCTCCGCACCCCAGTTGCGCGAGATGTTGTTGTCGTGGCCGTCGTTGTTGTTTTCGCCGTTCGCCTCGTTGTGGCGCTCCTCGTAGGAGACGAGATCGGCGAGCGTGAAGCCGTCATGGCTGGTGAGGAAGTTGACGCTCGCCCACGGACGCCGTGCGCGCCGATCGAACAGATCACCCGAGCCGGACAGCCGCGCCGCGAGATCGCCACGCTTGCCGGGATCACCGCGCCAATAGCCCCGCACGGTGTCACGATATTTGTCGTTCCACTCGGCGAAGCCCGGCGGGAAATTGCCGAGCTGGTAGCCGCCCATACCGACGTCCCACGGTTCGGTGATGAGCTTGAGCCGGCCGAGGATCGGGTCTTGCCGCAGCACGTCGAAGAAGCCGGCGCTGGGGTCGAAGCCCGTGTCGGTGCGCCCGAGCGTCAGCCCCAGATCGAAGCGGAACCCGTCGATACCGAACGAGGTCGCCCAATATCGCAGCGAATCCGCGACCATCTGGATCACGCGCGCGTGATCGAGCTTGAAGGTGTTGCCGGTGCCGGTGTCGTTGATGCAATAGCGCGGCTGGTCGGGCACCAGCCGGTAATAGGTCGCGTTGTCGAGGCCACGCCACGACAGGGTGGGCCCGAGTTCGCTGCCCTCGCAGCTATGGTTGTACACCACGTCGAGGATCACCTCGATCCCGGCGGCATGGAGCCGCCGCACCGCGAGCCGCAGTTCATCATGCGAATCGGTGGAGAAATAGCCCGGCTCGGGCGCGAAGAAGCTAAGCGTGTTATAGCCCCAATAGTTGCGCAGGCCCCGCTCCTGCAGGAACCGATCCTGCGTGAAGGCGTGGATCGGGAGCAGTTCGAGCGCGGTGACGCCGAGACGCTTGAGATGATCGATCACGCGCGGGTGCGACAGCGCCGCGAAGGTGCCGCGTTCGCGTGGCGGCACCAGATCGAGCAGCTTGGTCAGCCCCTTGGCGTGCGCCTCGTAGATCACCGTTTCCGACCAGGGGGTGTTGGGGCGCACGTCGCGAGACCAGTCGAACGCGTCGCTGGTGACGATCGCCTTGGGCATGGCGGGCGCGCTGTCGCGCTTGTCGAAGCCGAGATCGGCGCGCCGTCCGCGCACCGGGTAACCATGTAGCACGTCGCTCCATTTGATCGGTCCCGACAGGCGGCGCGCATAGGGATCAAGCAGCAGCTTGTTCGGGTTGAAGCGATGCCCTTCCTCGGGCGCGTAACGACCATAGGCGCGATAGCCATAGAGGAGGCCGGGGCGCGCGTCCGGCAGATAGCCGTGCCACACCTCGTCGGTCCATTCGGGCAGCGTATAACGCGCGATCTCGCGCTTGCCGGTCGGTTCGAACACGCACAACTCGATCTTCTCGGCATGCGCAGAGAAAACGGCGAAGTTGACGCCGAGTCCGTCGAACGTGGCGCCGAGCGGATAGGGAGAACCGCCCTCGAGGCGGTCAGCAGTGGGGCGCAAGATAGTCTCCCTCAGTCAACGGGATGGCATGGAACGGCTGGGCGCCCGCCTGCGCGGGCGGCGTTCAGCGGATCGGCGTGAGCGGCTTCACCCTGCGCTTGGCCGGCTTCTTGGCGGGGGCCGGTGCTGCCGCCTCCGCCGGCTCGGCCGCAGCCGCGCTTTCCGGCTCGGCGGGCGGCGTGGGCTCCACGGCTGCCTCGGGTTCGACAGCCGGTGCGTCCGCCGTCTCGGTGACGGCCGCCCCGGACTCGGACGCCGCGGCGGCGTCGAATTCGGCTTCGGCCTGCGCCCAATGCTGATCGGCGACGCCCTCCGGCTGGCCCTGTTCGATCCAGATCGCATGCGCGCGCTGGCGGACTTGCGAGATCCGATCCTGTTCCATGAAAGTCCCCTGCTGGTCGTAACGGTTCGCCAACTGCAATGCGCGGCGGCGCATAAGGATGCGCGTTTCGCGACTGTGCAGAGAATTTTTCCTGAGACACCCGGCGATTGCCAAGCGTTTCCGACGGCTCGATATACGCATGCCTTCGCCGCGGAGCATCACCATGGATCATGACGTCGCGATCATCGGAGCCGGTGCCGCAGGCATCGCGGCGGCGCGCACCTTGGTCACGAACGGCCGATCGGTGGTGGTGCTGGAGGCGAGCGACCGCGTGGGCGGACGCGGCTGGACAATCGGCATGGCGGGCATGACGCTCGATCTTGGCTGTGGCTGGCTCCATTCGGCGGAGCGCAACCCGCTCGTCGCGGAGGGCGAAGCCGCGAACTTCACCGTCCATTGCGGGCCGTCGGCATGGCAGGAGCAATGGCGCGGCCTCGGCTTTACGCCGGCTGAGCAGGCTGCTGCGCGGGCCGCTTGGGCCGCGCTGGACGCGCGGTTCCACGCGGCACCGCCGGAGAGCGACCGCGCTTCGGACGCGCTGGAACCGGGCGGGGCGTGGAACGCCTTCTGCCGCGCGCTGAGCGGTTACATGAACGGCGCCGATCTCGATCGGCTCTCGATCGCCGATTTCCTCGCCTATGATGATGCCGCGAGCGAGAACAACTGGCGCGTGCACGAGGGCTACGGCGCGCTGCTCGCCGCGCGATTGCCGCATGTGGAGCTGAGGTTGACGACCCCGGCACGCCGCGTCGCCCTCGGCGATCGGGGCGTGCGGATCGAGACCGATCGCGGCACGGTCAGCGCGCGCGCAGCGATCGTCACCGCGTCCAGCAACGTGCTCGCCAGCGGCGCGATGGCGTTCGACCCGGCCGCGACCGACCACCTCCACGCCGCCGCGCAACTGCCGCTCGGCTTGGCGGACAAGCTGTTCTTCGAACTGATCGGCAATCACGGGCTTGAGGTCGAGACGCACCTGATCGGCAACCCGCGCGATGCCAATACCGGCAGCTATTATGTCCGTCCGCTCGGCCAGCCGGTGATCGAAGCGTTCTTCGGCGGGCCGGGAGCGCAGCAGCTCGAACGCGTCGGGGTGGCCGAGGCGTTCCGTCTCGCCGCCGACGAGCTTGCGGGGTTGCTCGGAAGCGATGTCCGACGCCACCTGCGGCCAATCGCCGCTTCGGCCTGGTGCCGAACGGCGTGGATCAACGGATCGTACAGCCATGCGTTGCCGGGCCAGGCGCATGCGCGTGCGACGCTGGCGAAGCCGCTCGACGGGCGCATCTTTTTCGCCGGCGAAGCGACCCACGCGACCGACTTCTCGACCGCGCACGGCGCTTGGCAAAGCGGCATCCGCGCGGCGCGGGAGATACTCGAAGCGCAGACCGCCTGATCCCGGCAGCAAGGCGGCGTCAGAACGCCGGCAGCACCGCGCCCTTATAGTGCGTCTTGATGAAGTCGCGCGTCGCCGGGCTGCGCAGCGCGGCGATCAGCTTGACGACGCGCGGATCTTTCTCCTCGCCCGCGCGCCCGACGACGAAGTTGACGTAGGGCGAGTTGGCGTCCTCGATCAGCAACGCGTCGCGCACCGGGTTGAGCTTGGCGTCGAGCGCGTAATTGGTGTTGATGAGCGCGAGATCGACCTGATCGAGCACGCGCGGCAGTGTCGCCGATTCGAGTTCCTTGAACTGCAGGTTCTTGGGATTGGCGACGATGTCGTGCAGTGTCGAAAGCGGATCGGCGGGGTTGCGCAGCCGCACCAGCCCCGCCCTCTGGAGTAGCAGCAAGGCGCGCCCGCCGTTGCTCGCTTCATTGGGGATAGCGACGGTCGCGCCCTGCGGCAGCGCTGAGAGCGTCTTCCATTTATGCGAATAGCCGCCGAGCGGCTCGACGTGGATGCCCGCATACGCGACGAGATGCGTGCCGCGGGAGGCGTTGAACGTGTCGAGATACGGCTTGGTCTGGAAATAGTTCACGTCGACCTGCTTCTGGTCGACCTGGAGGTTGGGCTGAACATAATCGTTGAACACGCGGATGCGGAGATCGACACCTTCCTTGGCAAGCGCCGGCTTGACCGATTCGAGGATCTCGGCATGCGGGACGGCGGTCGCCGCGACCGTCAGCGTCTTGCCGTCGTCCGGCGCGCCGCCCGAGCAAGCGGCGGCGAGCAGCGGCAACGCGAGAAGAAAGCGGCGGCGGTTCATCGAATGGCTCCTCAGCGATGCGTGACATGGCGGGCGAGACGATCGCCGGCGAACTGGATGATCTGGACGAGCAGCACGAGCAACACCACGGTGACGATCATCACATCGGTCTGGAAGCGCTGATAGCCGAAGCGGATCGCGAGATCGCCGAGGCCACCCGCCCCGACCACGCCCGCCATCGCGGTGAACGAAACCAGCGCCACCGCCGTTACCGTCGCACCCGAGACGAGGCCGGGCATCGCCTCCGGGATCAGCGCGCCGGTGACGATCTGGCGCGTGGTCGCCCCCATCGCCTGCGCCGCTTCGATCGTGGTGCGATCGACCTCCTTCAGCGCGCTTTCGACCAGCCGCGCATAAAAGGGCGCCGCGCCAACCACGAGCGGCGGGATCGCTCCCACCACGCCGAGCGAGGTGCCGACCAGCGCCACCGTCAGCGGGATCATCACGATCAGCAGGATGACGAACGGCACCGAACGCAAGATGTTGACGGCGGTGCCAAGCACGAGATTGACGGCGCGGTTCTGCGAAATCTGGCGCTCCGCAGTCAGGTACAACAGCACGCCAAGCGGCAGGCCGAGCAGCACCGTGAGCAGCAGCGATCCGCCGAGCATCGCCAGCGTGTCGCGGCAGGCGGTGGCGATGTCGCTCCAATCGACGTTGGCGAACCAGGTGTTCATGCCCCGACCCCCGCGAGCATGCGGCGGGTCACGGGATGCGCGGCGCCCGCGAAGATGTCAGCGACGCGGCCGGTCTCGACGACCGTACCGCGATCGAGCACGGCGACGCGATCACAGACCGCACGTACGACATCCATTTCGTGCGTGATGAGCAGGATCGTCAGCCCGAGTTCGCGGTTGAGCGCGCGCAGCAGATCGAGTACGCTGCGCGTCGTTTCGGGATCGAGCGCGCTCGTCGCCTCGTCGCAGAGCAGGATATCGGGATCGGTGGCGAGCGCGCGGGCGATGCCGACGCGCTGCTTCTGCCCGCCCGAAAGCTGAGCCGGATATTTGCCGGCATGGTCGCCAAGGCCCACCCGATCGAGCAGCGCCGCCGTTTTGGCCGCGCGCTCGGCGCGCGGCACACCGGCGAGCTTGAGCGGAAAGGCGACATTGTCCGCCACCGTGCGCGACGAGAGCAGGCCGAAATTCTGGAAGATCATGCCGATCCGCCGCCGCAGCGCGCGCAATCCCCCCGGCGACAGCGTGGCGAGATCGATGCCCTCGACGGTCACGCGCCCGGCGCTCGGCACCTCCAGCGCGTTGACGAGGCGAATGAGCGTCGATTTGCCGGCGCCCGACGCGCCGATCACGCCGAACACCTCACCACGCGCCACCTCCAAGGAGACGCCGTCGAGCGCCGCTACGGGCGATCCGGCATAGCGCTTGTGAACCTGATCGAGCGCGATCACGCCAGCGGCCTCCCGCCGAAGGTGAGCGGCGGCGCGCGCCGGACGGAGTGGGGGTGCGGGAAGAGAAGCACGGGCATTACACAGCGGCGCAGTAGAGATTGATGCGCGCGCATGCCAGATGGATTTGCCTTACCGCGGCAAAGCATCGCACGTCGCGGCAACGCTTTAACGAATATCAACAGCGCTTGAGCAATCCCTGTTCGTGCCGCGCCGGACATGGTTTTACGCCTGCGCCATCATCCTCCCAGCAAGGCGCAGCATCATGGCACGCAAGCTCAAGCTCGGCTTCATCCTCCACGGCGTCGGCCGCACCTGGAACGACTGGCGGCACCCCGATCGCGACGTGAACGCCAGCACCAGCTTCCCCTTCTACAAACAACAGGCGCAGCTTGCCGAGCGTGGCAAGTTCGATTTCGTCTTCGTCGCCGACAGCCTGTCGATCACCGAGAAATCGAGCCCGCACTATCTCAACCGGGTCGAGCCGATCACGATCCTGTCGGCGCTGGCGGCGGCGACATCGCACATTGGCCTCGTCGGCACGCTGACGGTGAGCTATTCGGAGCCGTTCAACGTCGCCCGGCAATTCGCCTCGCTCGACCATATCAGCGGCGGCCGTGCCGGCTGGAACGTGGTGACCTCCTGGCTCGGCGACACCGCCGCCAATTTCTCCAAGACCGAACACCCCGCGCATGACGTGCGTTACCGGATCGCCGCCGAATATCTCGATGTCGTGCAGGGTCTGTGGGACAGTTGGGAGGATGACGCGCATGTCGGCGACAAAGAGAGCGGCGTGTTCGTCGATCCCGATAAGCTGCACCGGCTCGACCACAAGGGCGAGTTCTTCCAGGTGCGCGGCCCGCTCAACATCAAGCGCGGGCCGCAGGGCCAGCCGGTGATCTTCCAGGCGGGCGCCTCCGATGACGGGCGCAATTTCGCGGCCAAACGCGCCGATGCGATCTTCACCCACGCACCGACCTTCGAGGATGGTCAAAGCTTCTATCGCGATGTCAAAAGCCGCGCGCAGGGGTTCGGCCGCGATCCGGACGATCTGTTCGTGCTGCCCGGCATCTCGGCGATCGTCGCGGACACCGACGCCGAAGCGGAGGCGCTGTACCGTGGGCTGGCGGCGAGCGAATCGCTCGATACCGGCTTCGGCTATTTGTCGCGCACCTTCAACGATCACGACTTCCGCCAGTACGATCTCGACGCACCGTTCCCCGATGTCGCGCACATCGGCAAGAACAGCCAGCAGAGCGGATCGAACCGCATCCTCGCGGAGGTGCGCGCCGAGAATTTGACCTTGCGGCAGGTGGTCGAGCGGCTCGCGACGCCACGTGGCGCGTTCGTCGGCTCGCCCGAGACCGTCGCCGACACGCTCCAGACGTGGTTCGAGCAGGGCGCGGCGGATGGGTTCGTGCTGTTCGAGCCGCTGCCCGGGCAACTCGAGGCGTTCGTCGAGAAGGTGGTGCCGATCCTCCAGGCGCGCGGGCTGTTCCGGGCGGAGTATGAAGGTGAAACCTTCCGCGACAGCCTCGGCCTGCCGGTGCCGGTCAACCGCTACACCGCCGCGCGGGGCGATCGCGCCGCCGCCTGATCTCGATTTCCGAACCCAACCTCAGACCCCGCGTGGCCCGCCCACGCGGGGTTATTCGTATCCGCGTTCGGGCTGCGGCGATGAGCGAATTCAATAGGCGGCCCACATGAACTCAATTGTGCGGGTTCGATGTTCTCCTACTGTTTGAATGGGAAATCGGCTGAGCAGGCCGGGCCGTAAGGGGACATTCGAATGCTACGTTTTGGGGCCAGCACACGATTGCTGTCGCTGACCACGGTTATCGCCGGCCTCGCCGCCGCGCCCGCGTTTGCGGAGGCGCCGCCGCCCGCCGCCGCCGCAGGAGCCACCACCGACGTGCAGGGCGAGATCGTCGTCACCGCCGAACGCCGCGCGACCGACCTTCAGAAGACCGCGATCGCGATCTCCGCCTTCACCCCGCAGACGCTGGCCGAGCGCAACATCTCCAACCTGCGCGATCTCGCCGGCCAAATCCCCAATCTGTTCGTCGCGCGCACCTCGATCAGCCACACCACGCAGACCTTCTCGTTGCGCGGGGTCGGCGAATCCGATCCGATCCAGGAGCCGGTGCTCGCGGTCTATGTCGACGACGTCTACGTGCCGCGACAGATCGGCTCGATGAGCGAGTTCGTCGATCTGGAGCGCGTCGAGGTGCTGCGCGGGCCGCAGGGCATGCTCTACGGCCGCAACTCGAGCGCCGGCGCGATCCGCATCATCACGCGCGACCCCGACGCGACCTTCCGCGCCTCGGGCGAGATCGGCTACGGCAGCTTCAACGACGTGCAGTTCCACGGCATCGTGAGCGGGCCGCTGGTCGGCGATACGCTGAGCGCGAGCCTCGCCTATATCCACCGTTCGCGCGACGGCGTGACATGGGATCCGACGCTGGGGCATGACGTCAACCGGATCGACCTCGACGCCCTGCGCGGCAAGCTGCATTTCACCGGCATCGCCAATCTCGACGCGCTGCTGACCGTGAACGTCACGCGCGACCGCAGCGATACGCGGTCTTACATCCCCGTCGTGCAGCCGGGCGCGTTCAGCATCCGGCGGTCGTATTCTGAAGTCGAGCCGCTCCAGCATCTCAATGCGTCGAGCGCGTCGCTGCGGCTGATCTACACGCTCTCGCCGCAGCTCAGCGTCAAGTCGATCACTGCGTTCAGCGGGTTCGATCTCAACCCGGTCTGGTATGATAATGACGGTCAGGCCGCGCTGATCCAGAAGAATTTGATCCACTACAACGATCGCTCGGTGAGCCAGGAGGTCCAGCTCAACGGCGATTTCGGCGACATCACCTTCACCGGCGGGCTGTTCTACCTGCACGAGCGCTTCTTCGTGCAGCGCGACGGTTACAGCCGCACCGGCACCGCCGCGACCGCGCCGATCAGCGCGCTGCGCGCGCACAACATCACCGATACCGATGCCTATGCGGTGTTCGGCGAGGGCACGTGGAAAGCGACCGACATCTTCAGCCTGACCGCAGGCTTGCGCGGCACCATCGAGCACAAGCACTTCGTGTTCGACAACAAGGTGCTCGATACTGGCGGCGCCATCGTCGCGCAGTCGATCGCGGGCGACGCGGCGAAGACATGGCGCGCGCTGACCCCGAAGGTGTCGGCCTCGGCGCAGTGGACGCCCGCACTGCTCAGCTATCTCACATGGTCGCGCGGGTTCAAATCGGGCGGGTTCGACAATCGCGCGACGCGGATCGACCTCGCCACACTGCCCTTCAACCCTGAGAAGGTGACGACCTACGAAGGCGGGCTGAAGGCGACCTTGTTCGGGCGCGCGCTGCGCAGCAATCTCGCGGTGTTCTACAATGATTACCGCGATTTGCAGGTCTCGTTCTACGATCCCGCCTATGTCGGGTCACGCCGCGGCAACGCCGGCAAGGCGCATAGCTGGGGCGCCGAGTTGGAGAACGACCTGCACCTGTCGAAGCGGGTCTCCTTGCAGGCGTCGGGCGGCTATCTCAAGGCGATCTACGACGATTACAAAGGGGCGGGCGGCAAGGGCATCGACGCCGACGGCAACCCGCTGACAAACGCGCCAAAATGGAGTTTTTCGGGCGGCGCGAATTACGATCTGCCCGCCGGCAGGATCGGCGACGTCAAATTCTCGCTCAACGCGCAATATCAGAGCAGCTTCTACACCAGCGCGCTCGCCCGCCCGCAGGATCGCGTGCCTGGCCAGACCTTCGTCAACGGCGCGATCACCTGGACGCCACGCGATCCGAGCTTCCAGATCCGGGTCGTGGGCAAGAACATCCTCGGCGCCGATGCGCCGGTGGGAAGTTCGTACACGCCGTCGACCGGCATTTATTACAAGAACTATGCCGATCCCGCGACGGTGCTGGTATCGTTCAAGGTCTCGCGGTAGCCTCAGACGTCGCCCCGGCGCAGGCCGGGGCCGCCGCGTTTCGGGTGAAACGGCCGCCAGATCACGCAACGGCCCCGGCCTGCGCCGGGGCGACGCGGTAGTTCAGCCGACGATTTCTTCGGGCTTGAAGAAGAACGCGATCTCGGTGGCGGCGTTCTCGTCGCTGTCCGAGCCGTGAACCGAGTTCGCCTCGATCGATTCGGCGAGTTCCTTGCGGATCGTGCCGGGCTCGGCATTGGCGGGGTTGGTCGCGCCCATGATGTCGCGGTTGCGCTGCACGGCGTTCTCGCCCTCGAGCACCTGCACGACGACCGGCCCGGAAATCATGAACGTCACCAGATCGTTGAAGAACGGGCGCTCGCGGTGGACGCCGTAGAATTCCTCGGCTTGCTCGCGGCTCATTTGGATGCGCTTGGAGGCGACGACGCGCAGGCCGGCTTCCTCCAGCATCTTGGTGACGGCGCCGGTCAGGTTGCGGCGGGTGGCGTCGGGCTTGATGATCGAGAAAGTGCGGTTCGCGGCCATGACCGTGAAGCTCCTGTGTTTGAAAAGCGGGAAGTCGCGGCTCCCTAGTCGGGCGGGGAAAGCGATGCAAGTGCGGCTATCCGCCACAAGATCGGTTCGGGCCGGGCCAGCCTCAGGCGGCCTGTTCCCAGCGGCCGGAGTCGCTTTGCTTCCAGTAACGCCGCTCGACTTCGGCATGGTCGCCGAGCGCGCGCCAGGCGGCCCGCGCCTCGACGATGCGGTCCTCGTCGAAGAAGTGAAAGGCGCGGTCGAACCCGAGCGCGGCGTCGCGCCATACGCCATCGACCAGCGCTATGTTGCGCGCGGCGTTGGCGGGGTCTGGCGTTGCGGCGATCAGCACCGGCTGCGCGGCATCGTCGCCCGCGCCGGCCTGTGCATGCGGCAGGAAGCTCTCGGGCGCGTAGGTCCACAACAGCCGGTCGAGCGTGCCGCGCTGCGCCTCGCTCCCCGAGACGATCAACAGCCGGCCGCCGCTCGCCAGCACCTTCTCCGCGATCTGCGGAAGCGCGCGGTCGAGCGGGGTGACGGTGAGATGGTAGAAATCGACCTTCACATCGGCTCCGTCGCCCCGGCGCAGACCGGGGCCGCTACGTGATTACGCAAACCGGCTGCGCCAAACTGAACGGCCCCGGCCCGCGCCGGGGCGACGGATCACGCTTCGAAGTTATCTGCCACGAACCGGTCGAGCAGCCGCACGCCGAACCCGGTCGCGCCCTTGTCGAAGGTCGCACCGGCCTTGTCGGCCCATACCATGCCCGCGATATCGAGATGCGACCAGCGCACGCCAGCGTCGATATAGCGCTGGAGGAACTGCGCGGCGGTGATCGACCCCGCACCGCGCGGTCCGACGTTCTTCATGTCGGCGATCGGCGAATCGATCAGCTTGTTGTACGCATCCGCCAGCGGGAAACGCCACAACAGGTCGCCCGAAGCCTTGCCCGCCGCGAGCAACTGATCGGCCAGCGCATCGTCGTTGGCGAAGCAGCCGGCATGTTCGTTGCCGAGGCTGATGATGATCGCCCCGGTCAGCGTGGCGAGGTCGACGATCGTCTTGGGCCGGTGCGTACGCTGCACCCAGGTCAGCACGTCGCACAGCACCAAACGCCCCTCGGCGTCGGTGTTGATGACCTCGATCGTCTGCCCTGACATCGAGGTCACGACGTCGCCGGGGCGCTGCGCCAGCGCGTCGGGCATGTTCTCGACGAGGCCGCACACGCCGATCACGTTCGCTTTGGCCTTGCGCACCGCGAGCGCCTTCATCGCGCCGACCACCGCGCCCGCGCCGCCCATGTCCCACTTCATGTCTTCCATGCCGGCGCCGGGTTTGATCGAAATGCCGCCCGTGTCGAACGTCACGCCCTTGCCGACCAGCGCGAGCGCGGGATCGCCGTCGCCTGCCCCGTTCCACTTCAACGCCAGCAGCTTCGCCTCGCGCGCGGACCCCTGGCTGACGCCGAGCAGCGCGCCCATGCCGAGTTCGGCCATCTCCGCCTCACCCAGTACGGTGACATCGAGGCCGAGCCCCTCAACCGAGGCGAGCACGCGTTCGACGAAGCTCTCCGGGTAGATGACGTTGGCGGGCTCGGCGACCAAGGTGCGGGTCAGTTCCAGCCCCTGCGTCACCGCGTCCTGCCGCGCCCAGATCTCAGCGGTACCCGCCGGCGCGTTGTGCACGGTGATCGTGGTGAGCGTCGGCTTGGCTTTGTCGCTGAGCTTGGTGCGATACACGTCGAACCGCCACCCGCGCTGAGCCGCCGCCGCCGCGAACCGCGCCGCCGCGACGGGGGTCGGCGCGGAGCCGCCGAGATCGACCGCGACCTGTGTCGCGCCCGAGGTCAGCAGCTTGCCGGTCAGCGCCCCGCCGGCGCGTTCGTAATCGGCTTCGCCGCCCGTGCCCACGCCGAGCAGGAGCACGCGCCGCGCCTCGCCGCCGGCGGCGACGAACAGCTCGACCACCGAACCCGCCTCGCCCTCGAACCGGCTGGCGCGCGCGGCCGATTGCGCCAGCGCGATCCCCGCCGCATCAAGCGCAGGCGACGCGAGGCGCCCGAGCGCGTCCTTCTCGACCGTGAGGGCGAGCGGCATTGCCGCATCGGGCGCGGCGGCGGAAAATTCGATCTTCATGGCGATAAGGCCCTCGGGTTCGTTCAAATGCGGTGAGTCGGCTGTATCTAGGCCAGCGGCGCGATGCTGGCAAAGCAGCGCCGTTGCAGCATTGCTTCACCGGTGCGATAGGGCGGCATTCAGCCACCGCCTTTCGCGCGGACACCGGGGTGCAGTGCCGACGTGAAGCGTTCCTTGTTCCTAGCCTCCTGCGTGCTGCCGTTCGCCTGTTCGGTCGGCGCGGCGCGCGCGCAGGATCTCCAGACTCCCGATGTCGCGCTGCCGCCGCCCTCCCCGGCTCCGACGGTCAGCGACGATCAGGTGCAGTTCAGCGCCGATTCGCTCGATTACGACGTGAACGGCGAGATCGTCACCGCGACCGGGGATGTCCGCATGTACCGCACGGGCGACCGGCTGCGGGCCGACAAGGTGGTGTGGAACCGCAAGACCGGCAAGGTGATGGCAAGCGGCAGCATCGTCGTCACCAACCCCGGCGGCGACACCGCTTACGGCGATTCGATCGAACTGACCGATTCGCTCAAGGACGGCATGATCGACAATATGCTGATCGTGCTCGAACATGGCGGCCGGCTCGCCGCGCGCAAGGGCACGCGCGCGCTCGATGAGACCGTGACGATGGAAGACGCCGCCTATACGCCTTGCGCGGTGGCGACCGCGAGCGGTTGCCCCAAGGAACCATCGTGGAAGATCACGGCGGTGCGCGTCACCTACCGGCCCGACAAGCAGCGCATCTATTATAAGGGCGCGCGGATCAACGTGTTCGGTTTGCCGACGCTGCCGCTGCCGGCGTTCTCCAATCCCGTCGGCGGCGGCAACCAGAGCGGTCTGCTCGGCCCCGATTTCCGCTACGATCGGGTCAACGGCTTCGAATTCGCCCAGCCGTACAACGTCGCGCTCGGCCCCAATCGCAGCCTGATCGTCACGCCGATGCTGTTCACCGCGACGGCACCGATGCTGCACACCGATTTCAGCGCGCTGACCGATCTCGGCGCGTATCGGATCGGCGGCTATGTGACGGTCAGTCGCCGCAGCGACGATCTCCAGTCGGCGACGCCGGTTCCGACCGAGAACGCGCTGCGGGGCTATGTCGATGGCGTCGCGCGTTTTCAGCTCAGCCCGAACTGGAGCCTCAGCGGATCGCTGCGCTATGCGAGCGACAAGACCTTCCTGCGGCGCTACGACATCTCGCGCGATGCGCGGCTCCGCTCGAACGTCAGCCTGGAACGGATCAGCCAGAACGCCTATTTCGCGGTCAACGGCTGGTACGTGCAGACGCTCCGCGTCAACGACAAGCAGAGCCTGCAGCCGATCGCGCTTCCCGAGATCGACTGGCGCTACCGTTTCGACGACGGCATCCTTGGCGGCAAGGTGCAGTTGCAGGCGAACAGCCTCGCCATCTCCCGCACCGCGGGGCAGGACACGCAGCGCGCCTTCGCCAGTTTCAAATGGGATTTGCGCCGGCTGACGCCATGGGGCCAGGAGGTGACGTTCACCGCGTTCGGCCGTGGCGACGTATATCATGCGAGCGACGTCGGCGCGACCGGCGTCGCCAGCTATCGCGGGCTCGAAGGCTGGCAGACGCGTGCGATCGGCGCGCTGGCGGTCGACGTGAAATGGCCGTTCATCGGCAGCTTCCTGAGCGGGACGCAGCGGTTCACCCCGCGCGTGCAGATCGTCGCCTCGCCGCACATCGCCAACATCAACATCCCCAACGAGGATGCCCGCGCGATCGATCTCGAAGATTCCAACCTGTTCGCGCTCAACCGCTTCCCCGGCTACGACCGGTTCGAGGATTCGAGCCGGGTCACTTATGGGGCGGACTGGGCGGTCGATCTGCCCGGAATCGCGATCAACGCCAATATCGGCCAGAGCTACCGGCTCGATAGCCGCCCGAGCCTGTTCCTGAACGGCACCGGCCTCACCGACCGCTTCTCCGACATCGTCGGGCGCACCGAAATCCGCTTCCACGATTTCGTGTCGCTGACCCACCGCTATCGGCTCGACAAGAACAATCTGACCGTACGCCGCAACGAAGTCGATGCGACGATCGGCTCGCGCAGCACCTATCTGCTGCTCGGCTATCTCCGCCTCAACCGCGACATCACGCCGATCCTCGAGGATCTTCAGGACCGCGAGGAAGCGCGCATCGGCGGGCGCGTACAGATCCGGCGCTTCTGGTCGGTGTTCGGATCGACCGTGATCGACCTTACGGATCGCAGGGAAGACCCGCTTTCGCTGGCCGACGGCTTCAGCCCGGTGCGACACCGGCTCGGCTTCCAATATGAGGACGATTGCCTTCGTTTGGGGCTGACGTGGAAGCGCGATTACCAGAACACCGGCGACGCGCAGCGCGGCAACAGCTACCTCTTGACGCTGGCGTTCAAGAATCTTGGCCGCTAAGCGGTGGTTCAGGTGCGTACCGGCATTTCGGGGTACGTTCGGGGTTTGCGCGGGCACGCGCGGGATGGGATTTTTGACCACGTGAAGATGATGTCGATCAAGGTGGCCCGGTTCGGCCGCATCATGGCTCTTGCCGGCACCGGCCTCGCGGCGGTGGCGATGACGGCATCCTCGATCGCGCAGACCGTGGGCGACGACAGCACGCCGCAGACCTCGCTCGACATTCCCAACAACCTCCAGATCTTCGGCAAGGTCGATCCGAACGTCCGCAAGGCCACGGCGATCGTCAACGACAGCGTCATCACCGGTACCGATGTCGATCAGCGCGTCGGGCTCATCATGGCCGCGAACCAGCTCAATCTCAGCGCGGAGGACAAGGAGCGCCTGAAGCTACAGGTGCTGCGCTCGCTGATCGACGAGACGCTCCAGATCCAGGACGCCAAGGCCAACGACGTGTCGATCACCCAGGAGGAGATCAACCAGGCGTTCAACCGGGTCGCCGGCAATTTCGGCAAGTCGCCCGCCGACTTCCGCGCCTATCTGCGCCAGTCGGGATCGTCGGATCGCTCGCTCAAGCGCCAGATCGAGGCGGAACTGGCGTGGAGCCGCTACCTGCGCCGTAAGGTCGAGCCGCAGGTCAACGTCGGCGACGAAGAAATCAAGATCATCATGGACCGGATGACCAAGTCCAAAGGCAGCGAGGAATATCACCTCAAGGAGATCTATCTCTCGGCCGGTCCGGATCGCGCGCAGCAGGTGTTCGATCAGGAAAAGCAGATGATCGCCGAGATCCAGAAGGGCACCAAGCCGTTCGAATATTATGCGCAATATTCCGAGGCGACGACGCGCAGCACCGGCGGTGATCTCGACTGGGTGAGCGCGAGCCAGCTCGGCGCGCTGCCGCAGAGCCTTGCGGAAGCGGCACGGGAGATGAGCGTCGGCCAGATCGCCGGCCCGATCGAGGTGCCGGGCGGCTTCTCGATCCTGTATCTGGTCGACAAGCGCAAGGTGCTCGAAGCCGATCCGCGCGACGCCAAATTGTCGCTCAAGCAGATCAGCGTGAAGTTCGCGCCCAATCTGACGCAGGCGGATGCCAACGCCCGCGTCGCGCTGTTCGCGAAGGAGATTCAGGGCATCCACGGGTGCGGCGGCGTCGCCACGGTCGCATCGACGATGGGCGCAGACGTGGTCGATAACGACGCGGTCAAGATCCGCGATCTGCCGCCGCAATTGCAGGAGATCCTGCTCAAGCTGCAGGTCGGCGAGTCGACCCCGCCGTTCGGATCGCAGAAGGATGGCGTGCGCGCGCTGGTGCTGTGCGGCCGTGACGACCCCAAGGACAGCAGCCTGCCCGGCATCGACCAGATCCGCAATCAGATGGAACAGCAGCGCGTCAACCGGCGCGCGCAGCAGATGCTACGCGATCTGCGGCGCGACGCCGTCATCGAATATCGCTGATCGGGAGGAACAGAGGATGATCCAGCCGCTCGCCGTCTCGATGGGCGACCCGGCCGGGATCGGCCCGGAGATCATCGCAAAAGCCTGGGAGCGACGGGCGACACGCGGACTGCCGCCGTTCTTCGCGGTCGGCGACGCGCGCGCGGTGGCGAAGATCTGGCAAGGGCCGGTCAGCGTCATTCGTGATCCCGCCGAGGCGGCTGGCGCATTCGATGCGGGCCTGCCCGTGCTCGGCGTCGCCGACGGCGGTGAGATCACGCCGGGTAGCCCGGATGTGGAGGGCGCACGCTGCGCGCTGAGGGCGTTGGAAATGTCGGTGGGGCTGGTCCAGTCGGGGGCGGCAGGTGCGCTCGTCACCGGGCCGGTTTCCAAGGCGCAGCTCTATCAGATCGGGTTCAGCCACCCCGGCCAGACAGAGTTCGTCGCGGAACGCTGCGGCATCGCCGGCGAGAATGCGGTGATGATGCTCGCTGGCCCCGGCCTGCGCGTCGTGCCGATCACCACGCATGTGCCATTGGCGAGCGTGGCCGGATTGCTGTCGATCGAGTTGATCGCTGCCAAGGGCCGCGCGACCGCGCGCGGGCTGGCGCGCAACTTCGGCATCCTGAACCCCCGCCTCGCCTTCGCCGGCTTCAACCCGCACGCCGGCGAGAGCGGCAAGATCGGTCGCGAGGAGATCGATTTGATCGTGCCTGCGATAGAGCTGCTCCGCGGCGAAGGCATCAATGCGAGCGGACCGTTCGCCGCCGACACGATGTTTCATGATCGCGCACGCGACGGCTATGACGCCGCGCTGTGCTGCTACCACGATCAGGCGCTTATACCGATCAAGACGCTGTATTTCGACGACGGGGTAAACATCACGCTCGGCCTGCCGATCGTGCGGACCTCACCCGATCACGGCACCGCCTTCGGCATCGCCGGCAAGGACGTTGCTGAGCCAGGCGCGATGATCGCGGCGCTCGCGATGGCGGGCGAAGCGGCGACGCGGCGCGCTGCACGGGCGTGAAGCCGCTCCACGACCTGCCGCCGCTGCGCGAGGTGATCGCGCGCCACGGACTCGCCGCGAGCAAGGCGCTGGGGCAGAATTTCCTGCTCGACGCGCAGTTGCTGGCGCGGATCGCGCGCGTACCCGGAGATCTCACCGACGCCGAGGTTCTGGAGATCGGCCCCGGCCCTGGCGGACTGACGCGAGCTCTGCTCGGTGCGGGCGCGCGGGTCACCGCGATCGAACGCGACCATCGCTGCATCCCCGCGCTGGCCGAACTCGGCGAGGCGTTTCCGGGGCGGCTGCGCGTGATCGAAGGCGACGCGCTGGAGATCGACGCGCCGGCCCTGTTCGAGGGCAAGCCGCATATCGCCTCCAACCTGCCGTATAATATCGGCACCGCTCTGTTGGTCGGCTGGCTGAGCGCCGAGTGGCGGCCGTGGTGGCGCAGCCTGACCTTGATGTTCCAGCGCGAGGTCGCCGACCGGATCGTCGCGGGCGTGGGCGACGATGCTTATGGGCGGCTCGCGATCCTCTCCCAATGGCGCAGCACCGCGAAGCTCGCCATGCCGGTGCATCGCTCCGCATTCACGCCTCCGCCGAAGGTGATGTCGGCGGTGGTGCATATCGTGCCCGCCGACGCGCCCGCCGGCGTCGATCTCGGCGTGCTCGAACGGCTGACGGGGGCGGCGTTCGGCCAGCGCCGCAAGATGCTACGTCAGAGCCTCAAGCCCGTCCCCGGCGCGCTGGCGGCGCTGGAGGCGATCGGCATCGATCCCGCCCGGCGCGCGGAGACGGTATCGGTCGCCGAGTTCATCGCGCTGGCGCGGGCAGCCCGCTAACCGTCGCCCCGGCGCTGGCCGGGGCCGCTCCATTTTGTGTAAGCGTTTCGAAGATACACGACGGCCCCGGCCTGCCGCCGGGGCGACGTCAAGCCCTTATACCGCGCCGTGGCAGTGCTTGTACTTCAGCCCCGAACCGCACGGGCACGGCGCGTTGCGGCTGACGTTGCCGGCCCACTGCGCCGGGTCCTGGCCAATCTCATGCCCGTCCGGACGCGGGATCGACAAGGTCGGGATCGCGCTCGTCACCATGCCCGCGCCGTCGAAATCATAGGTGTCGTCCTCGCCCGTGAACGGATCGAAGTGCGTCGTGATGAAATCGGGCAGTTCGGGCAGTTCGGGCGGCGCCTGGAACTGGAACTCGGCATAAGCGATCGTGCGGGTCACTTCCTCGCGAATCATGTCGAGCATGCGCTGGAAGAGCTGGAAAGCCTCCTGCTTATATTCGTTGATCGGCGTCTTCTGCGCATAGGCACGAAGGTGGACGACCTGGCGCAGCGCCTCGACCGTGGCGAGATGCTCCTTCCAGTGATGGTCGAGGTTCTGGAGCAGGATCGACTTCTCGATCTGCACCCAAGTCTCGGGCGCGAGCGCTTCGGCCTTGGCGGCGACATGCGCGTCGGCGGCGGCACGGACCCGCTCCTCGACGATCTCGGGATCGATCGCTTCCTCCGCGAGCCACTCATCGACGGGCGGCGCGATGTTGAGCTGCGACTGGAGCTTCTCCTTCATGCCGGCGATATCCCATTGTTCGGGATAGGTGCCGGGCGGGCACGCCTCGCCGACGATCGCGTTGACCGTCTCGTTGCGCATGTCCTCGACGACGTCGCCGACGGTCTCGGCATCCATGATGTCCGAGCGCTGCTCGTAGATCACCTTACGCTGGTCGTTCATCACGTCGTCATATTCGACGACCTGCTTGCGGATGTCGTAGTTGCGCGCCTCCACCTTCTTCTGCGCGGTCTCGATCGCCTTCGACAGCCACTTGGAGCCGATCGCCTCACCATCGCCGATGTTGGAGCGCATCATGCGCGCGAACAAAGTGTCCGGCCCGAAGATACGCAGCAGATCGTCGTCGAGACTGAGATAGAAGCGCGACAGGCCGGGATCACCCTGACGGCCCGAGCGGCCGCGAAGCTGGTTGTCGATACGGCGGCTCTCATGGCGCTCGGTGCCGAGCACGAACAGACCGCCGGCATCGAGCACCGCCTGCTTCTCGGCGGCGATCTCCTGCTTGATGCGCGCCGCCTGCGCCTCATATTCGGGCGTGCCTTCGACGAGATCGGGATGCTCGTCCATCATGCGGAATTCGAGGTTGCCGCCGAGCTGAATGTCGGTGCCGCGACCCGCCATGTTGGTGGCGATCGTCACCGCGCCACGACGACCGGCCTGCGCCACGATATGCGCCTCCATCTCGTGGAAGCGCGCGTTGAGCACCTTGTGCGGCACCTGCTCCTGCACGAGAAATTCGCTCAGCAATTCGGACTTCTCGATCGAGACGGTGCCGACCAGCACGGGCTGGCCTTTTTCGGCGTGGACGCGGATCTTCTTGGCGATCGCCTGGAACTTGTCTTGCGTGTCCTTGTAGAATTCGTCTTCCTCATCGACGCGCTTGACGGGCACGTTGGTCGGAATCGTCACCACGTTCATCTTGTAAATGTCGTAGAATTCGGCCGCCTCGGTTGCCGCCGTGCCGGTCATGCCCGCGAGCTTGGGGTACATGCGGAAATAGTTCTGGAAAGTGATCGAGGCCATCGTCTGGTTCTCGGGCTCGATATCGACACCCTCCTTGGCCTCGACCGCCTGATGCAGCCCATCCGACCAGCGCCGGCCGTCCATCATGCGCCCGGTGAACTCGTCGATGATGACGACCTTGCCGTCCTTGACGATATAATCGGTGTCGGCCTTGAACATCATGTTCGCGCGCAGCGACTGGTTGACGTGGTGGACGACCTGCGTGTTCTCGAAATCGTAGAGGTTGGCGCCTTCGAGCAGCCCGGCCGCCTCGAGCATCCGCTCGACCTTCTCGGTGCCGTCTTCGGTGAGGATGATCGTCTTCTGCTTCTCGTCCTTCTCGTAATCCTCAGCCGTGAGCTGCTTCACGACGAGATCGACGCTGCGGTACAGATCGGTCTTGTCGTCGGTCGGGCCGGAGATGATGAGCGGGGTACGCGCCTCGTCGATCAGCACCGAATCGACCTCATCGACGATCGCCATGTTGAACGGCCGCTGCACCATCGAGCCGCGATCGTATTTCATGTTGTCGCGCAGATAATCGAAGCCGAATTCGTTGTTGGTGCCGTAGGTGATGTCCGACGCGTACGCATCGCGGCGCTGCTGATCGCTCAGGTTGGGGACGATCACGCCCGTCGTCAATCCGAGGAAGCTGTACACCTGCGACATCCAGCCGGCGTCGCGCGCGGCGAGATAGTCGTTGACGGTGATGACATGGACGCCGGTGCCCGGCAGCGCGTTGAGATAGGTCGCGAGCGTCGCCACCAGCGTCTTGCCCTCGCCGGTCCGCATCTCGGCGATTTCGCCACGGTGAAGCACGATGCCGCCTATCATCTGCACATCGTAATGGCGCTGGCCGAGCGTGCGCTTGGCCGCCTCACGCACCGTCGCGAACGCTTCGGGCAGAATGCTGTCGAGGCTCTCGCCATTGCCCAGTCGCTCGCGGAACGCAACGGTCTGCGCGGCGAGTTGATCGTCCGACATGGCCGAGATCGTCGGCTCGAAGCCGTTGATCTTGTTGACGATCGAACCGAGCGATTTGACGTAGCGTTCGTTCGAGGAGCCGAACAGGGTTTTGGCAAGGCCGCCGAGCATGAGGATGTCCTGTATGTTCAAGGGGATCGCGCACGGACCTCGGCCCGGCGGCGGTACTGTTGGGAGAATATGGTGACGCGCCGCGTGCGATGCGAGCGGGCGTTCGGTATCGCTATTCGCGGCGGCGCCCGGCGAAAAGCGGCACGGGCGCGCTCAGCGCGAACGCGCGCGTGACGATGCCGGCCAGCACCGCGCCGATCGCCGGCACGCGCTGCGCCTGCACGATCGCCGCGACCGGACGTGCGGCGACGGACGCGATGACGCCAGCGCGCACGGAGACATGCTCGATCTGAACCTCGATCGCGGGCGCACGCGTGCCGGTGATGGCACCCGTCAGCGCCGACAGCGCGGCACAGAGGAAAAGCACGAACTCCATAGTCGAACGCGGCTGTAATGCGCTTCGTCGCATGCGTCCAGCCGAGTGCGTGTTTATGGATCGATGGTGATGGTGCTGGACTGTTTGTAAACTGCGGTCGAACCAACCTTGCGGCCATCACGAACGTAGCCGCGACCCACTCGTACCCCAGGTTTGAAGGTCAAGCAGGGATCGGGCGCAACGCCAGTCTTTGCGATGGTGCGGCACGAGACGCCCATACCCTCCTCATCCGCGACGATTTGAACCTCGACGGTACTCTGCAAGGGCGCGGTCTTGGCATCGAGAGGCGGTATATCGTCGGGCAGAATCCATTTCACCGGCAGCTTATAGATCGACGTGACCGGCTTGCCGCGGCGATCCGTCGCCGGGTTGAACGCCGCATGTGCGAGCGCGATATCACACGTCGCTTTGTCCAGACTGGTCGTCCCGCTCGAGACATCGATCGTACATCCAGTTGCCTGGCCGGTCAGATCGACGCTGATCGCCGCCACGACGCGACCCTGCCGCAGGCTGCGCAGAGCGTCCAATGGATATTGGTCCGGGCCAAACCACTCGGCGGGATTGCCCAGAATAATTGCGGGCATCTCATGACGCGCAGCCTGCGCGTGCGCCGCGCCCGACGAAACCATAAGCCCCAGCCCCGCCATCAACCAACCGCGCATAGCCCGCCCCATTTTCGCGAAGCGCCGATGCGCGGATCAAACCTGAACGCCCCCGTCAGGCCGCGCGGAGCGACGCCGCGCTATCCTGCTCGCCCGGCTGATCGGCTGTCAAGCTCGCCAGCCGCTTTTCGCTCAGCCATGCCATCACCGGCGCGCACAGGAAGCGGATACCGGAGGCGGCGGCAGCCATCGCCACCAGCAGGCCGACATCGTCGGTGTCACTCTTGCGCAGTGCCAGCGCGGCAACGATCAGGACGATGTGCGCGAGGCCGATCAGCGTCTCGGGCAACGTCTCCTTCAGCGCGCGCAAGCCGGCGGCCTTGCCCTGGAACTTGGGCGTGCGCCGCCAGCCGAGCGGGCGCGGCGACAGGCCGGCGATACCGCCGAGCATCTGGATCCAGGTGAGCGAGTTGCGGGCGATCTCGCCCAGCACCATGTCGCGGATGCTGTGGCAATCGCTCAGCCGGTAGCGGAACCAGGTGCTCGCCAGCGTACCGACCAGCGCCAGCCAGGCGGCGACCCAGAATGGCGTCGGCAGGTTGAGGGTCGGCACCTCGCCGAGCGCGATCAGCGTGACGCTGACGATAGCGCTGCCGAAACCGAACACCGTGCCGAACACGCCGAGCAGCGGCTCGACTCCGCGCTGAAGTTCGAGCAGCTTCGACCACCAGTTGATCTGTGGCGAACCACCCCAACGGATCGGCAGATACAGTCGCCAATGGCGCACGAGTTGCTGCACCGGCCCCGCGATCCAGCGGAAACGCTGCTTCTTGTAATCCTCGAACGTCTCCGGGATCAGCCCGCGCCCGAAGGTTTCGCGCAAGTAGATGCCGTCATAGCCGAGCGCGCGAATTCGCACCGACACTTCCGAATCCTCGGTGAGGCACCATTCCGCCCACAGCCCGGCATCGATCAGCGCCTGCTTGCGGATGATGCACATCGTCCCGATCGTGATCGCCGAATTATACTCGCTGAGCCCGGCCATCTCGATCTTGTTGTTGGGCATATACTCCCAATAACAGGCGGTCAGATAGGCGCTGTCCTCATGCTCGCGATAATCATGCGGGGTCTGGACATAACCGATCTTTGGGTTCTCGAAAAAGGCAGCGAGGCGCGACAGGAAATCGGGGGTCGAGAAATAATCCGCGTCGATCACCGCGATCAGCTCGGCGTCGGGCGACACGAAGCCGCCCTTCATTAGATAGTTGAGCGCGCCCGCCTTGGCGCCGTCGAGCGGCGCGACGTGGAAGAACTGGAAGCGGTTGTCGCTGCGCCCGGCGTTGAGCTTGGCGCAATATTCCTGCACCGGCATCCACAGCGCCGGATCCTTGGTGTTGTTGTCGATGACGAGGATCTCGTAATCGGGATAGTCGAGCGCGGCGAGCGCATCGATCGTCGCGATCACCACCTCGGGCGGCTCGGCATAGCAGGGCAGATGGATCGACACCTTCGGCGCGCGGCGCGGGTGGAGCGGATCGGCCGGTTCGACCGGGCGCTGCCATTCGCGATGCGTCATCAACGCCTGCCGCGACAGCGCGACCGCGAACGAGACGAGCAGCCACACCGCCGAGAACACGCTGGCGATCACCGCGAGCACCATCATCCACGTCGGCATATGGCCTTCGGCGAGCAGCCGCAGCGTCCAGGCGGTGCCGACGATCCAGCCGAGCGGCAGCATCGCTAGCTGTTGCGCGCCCGCCATCGTCAGACGCGGCAGCCCGAAGCGCAGCCCGAGCGTAACGAGCGTCGCGACCCCGGTAACGAGCACCGATCCCGCGATCACGCCGGTGGCGAGGCTGGCGACCACGCCGCATGCCACCATCGACAAGGCGAGTTCGGCGGGTTCACGCTGGAGATCGATCTTGACGACGAAGGGGCGATGGATGGTCATGACCATCAGGATCACCGTACTCACGCTCATCGCCGCAAGAAAGACGAGGCCGGGATCAAGAATCTCGCGTGTGATCGACATTGGCAGGCTGTGCTCCGATTGGCATCAGATGCGGGTCTGCGGTCTATGCCTTGTCAGAACCCCCGTTCACGTCCGATACGATTGATCCCATGTAGTAGTTCCATTGGAACGATATGGAAACGTCTTTGGTCGGCTTCGCCAAACGATCCGTCGCGTGCGGGGTCTTGCCTTGGCCGGCGCGCGATCTAAGGGCGGAGGCATGACTTATGCCCGCTCGCCGCTCGCGCCCGCCGCATTCCCCGCCCTCCCCGACGTCGCCGGTGTCACCGCGCACGTGGCGCGCGCGGGCTATAAGAGCTGGGACCGCTGCGACCTGACCTTCGTCGCGCTCGACCCCGGCACGGTCGTGGCGGGGGTGACGACGCAGAGCCGCTGCCCCTCGCCCGAGGTCGAATGGTGCCGCAAGGCGCTGACGCTGGGCGCGGCGCGCGCGCTGGTCGTCAACGCCGGCAACGCCAATGCCTTCACCGGCAATCGCGGCCGCGCGGCGGTCGAGGCGATCGCCGCGCGCGCGGCGGGGCGGCTCGGCTGTCTGCCCTCCGACGTCTTCGTGGCATCGACCGGGGTGATCGGCGTGCCGCTGCCGACCGACAAGGCCGAGGCCGGGATCGACGCCGCATTGGCCGCGCCCGCCTGCACCTGGGAAGACGCGGCGGCGGCGATCAGCACCACCGACACCTTCACCAAGGGCGCGGTGACGACCGCGATCGTCGATAACCGCACGGTGACATTGGTCGGGATCATCAAGGGATCGGGGATGATCGCGCCGGACATGGCGACGATGCTCGGCTTCATCTTCACCGATGCGGCGGTCGAACCGGGGTTCCTTCAGGCGGCGCTCGCCGAGGCGAATCGGACCAGCTTCTCGTGCATCACCGTCGATAGCGACACCTCGACCAGCGACACCGTGCTGGCGTTCGCGACCGGCCAGGCGGGCAATGCGCCGCTCACCGCCTCCGAGGATGATGGCGCGGACGCGTTCCGCGCCGCGCTCTCGGACCTGTGCCTGCAGCTCGCGCATCTGGTGGTGCGCGATGGCGAGGGCGCCACCAAGTTCATCGAGATCGCCGTGACCGGCGCCGAGAGCGACCGCAGCGCGCACCGTGTCGCTCTATCGATCGCCAATTCGCCGCTGGTGAAGACCGCGATCGCGGGCGAGGACGCCAATTGGGGTCGCGTGGTAATGGCGGTGGGCAAGGCCGGCGAACCGGCCGAGCGCGACCTGCTCTCGATCCGCTTCGGCGACACTCAGGTCGCGACCGGCGGCCTGGCGGTTGAGGGCTATGACGAGGCCCCGGTGGCGGCGCATCTCAAAGGCAGCGAGATCGAGATCGGGGTCGACCTCGGTCTCGGCGAGGGTCGTGCGACGGTATGGACGTGCGACCTGACGCATGGCTACATCTCGATCAACGCCGATTACCGGAGCTGACCCGTGCTGACGCTCTGGGGCCGGCTCAACTCGCACAATGTCAAAAAGGTCGCCTGGCTCGCCGAGGAGATCGGGCTGCCGTACGTTCGGCATGATGTGGGCGGCGCGTTCGGCATGTCGGCTGAATATCTGGCGCTCAACCCCAATGCGCTCATCCCGACGGTCGAAGACGACGGGGTGGTGCTGTGGGAATCGAACACGATTCTGCGCTATCTCGCCGCCAAATACGCGCCGTCGCTATGGCCCGCCGATCCGGCGTTGCGGGCGGTCGGGGATCGCTGGATGGACTGGCAATTCGGCTATGCCGATGCGCAGCGGGGCGCGTTCGTCCATCTCGTCCGGCGATCGTCCGAGTCGCGCGACGCGACGGTGATCGCGCGCTCGGCCGAGGCCTGCGCGGCGCAGATGGCGGTTCTGGAGCGGTATCTCGGGGAGACGCCGTGGCTGTCCGGCACGGCGTTCGGGATCGGCGACATTCCGATGGGGGTGTATGCGCACACCTGGTTCACACTCGACATCGGGCGGCCGGAGTTGCCGTATGTGCGGGCCTGGTATGAGAAGCTTGTGACGCGCCCGGGGTTTGCCAGTCAGGTGATGATCCCGCTGACATAAGGGTAGCCACGACAAACCCCGTTCGTGCGGAGCGTGTCGAAGCGCGTGGCCCGGGGCGAGGTGCTTTGGGCATGCACTTCGACAAGCTTAGTGCGAACGGGTTTGTTTGTTAGCGGTCGCCGGAGCACAAAGGCACCAGCCCAAACCGTTCGTGTCGAGCGAAATCGAGACACCTGCGGTCCGGGCCTGTCCCTCGACGACGATCGGGACGAACGGTGCAGGATGGCTTAGTTCAGCCGTCCAAGCCCAGCGATGGTGCGATCCACCAGCGCCCGGTCGGCATCGGCGCCATGCTGCTCCGCGAGGATGGTCGCGGCGGCGCGCGTCGCCGCATCGGCGGCGATCGCGCGGACTTCGGCGATGGCGGTGCGTTCCGCGGCGGCGATCTTGTCTTCGGCCATCTGCTGTCGGCGCTTGACGAGATCCGCGGCGTCGGCTTCCCCCTTGGCGAGCATCGCCTTGGCTTCGGCCTCCGCATGCGCGACGATCGCGGCGGCATCGCCCGCGCTCGCGGCGTTGCGCGCCTTGGCCTGCGCGAGCGCTGCCTCGGCTTCCGCGCGCAGCTTCGAGGCTTCCTCAAGCTGCGTCTTGATCGTCGCGATGCGCGCGTCGAGCATACCCGCGATCATCTTCGGCACCTTGGCGGCGATGATGATGCCGATCACGACGAGCATCGACAAAGCGACGAACATCGGGGGGGTGATGCCCATGAACGCGAGCTCATGGTGGAGTTCAACGGTGCCGGTGCGAGCCGTCATGGTGGGGTGCCCTTCAGCCATGCGCCAGTTCCGCCTTCACCTGCTGTTCGATCCGCGCGCGATCGACGGTGACGCCGGACAGTTTGGCGAGGATCGATTCAACCGCTTCAACCGTCGCGGTTTCAATCTCGGACACGGCGGTCTGCTTGGCCGAGGCAACCGCTTGGGTCGCCTCCGCCAGCCGTGTCGCCGCCGCCGCGTCGCCCGCCTTCAGCGCAGTCTCGGCCTGAGCGGTCGCGCTCGCCTTCGCTTCAGCGACCGCCTTGGACGCTTGCGCACGGGCGGTATCGAGGCCCGCCTGATAGCGTTCCTCGTCGGCGCGCGCGGTGTCCCGCGCGGCCGCCGCCGCGGCGATGTCCCCCGAGATGCGCGCGTCACGATCGTCGATCGTGCGCTCGATCTTGGGGACCATCGCCTTGCCGATCCCGAAATAGATCAGCGCGAATACGATCGCGAGCCAGAAAAGCTGCGAGGCGTAGATCTCGCTGATCTGGGATAGCTGCGGCATCTCGGTGTCTCTTCGCTTACTTGACGACGAAGAGGATGAGGATCGCGACGACGAACGCGATCAGGCCGAGCAGTTCCGACGCGGCGAAGCCGATGAACAGACGGCCCTGCTGGCCATCAGCCGCGCCCGGATTGCGCAGCGCGCCTTCGAGGAACGAGCCGAACACGTTGCCCACGCCAAGCGCGGCGAGGCCGACGCCGATCGCTGCGAGGCCGGCACCGATGTACATTGCGCCAAGATCAGTCATGGTAAACTCCCTGAGAAATACGATAGGTCAATGATACGGACTTAGTGCAGATGCACCGCGTCGTGAAGGTAAAGCGAGGTCAGCAGCGCGAACACATAAGCCTGGATCGCGCAGACCAGCAATTCGAGCGCGCTGACGCCAACGATCATGATGAAGCTGAGGATCGCGACGACCGGGCCGAGCGCGCCGCCGGCGTTGAGGCCCTGCACCACGAAGCTGCCGAACACCTCGAGCAGGATGTGCCCCGCCGTCATCGCCACGAACAGTCGCAGGCCGAGGCTGAACGGGCGCACCATGAACGAGACGAACTCGACCGGGATGATGACCGGCATGAGCCACGCCGGCGCACCGTGCGGCACGAACAGCGAGAAGAACTTGAGGCCGTGCTTGGCGAAGCCGACGACCAGCACGATCGCGAACGAGAAGAACGCGAGCACGGCCGTCACCGTGATGTGGCTGGTCACCGCGAAGGTGTGCAGCCCCGGCACGATCGCGAGCGGCAGCACGCCGACCAGGTTCGAAATCAGGATGAAGAAGAACAGCGAGAAGATGTAGGGCGCGAACTTCTTGCCGCCCTTGCCGATGCTGGTGCCGACCATATTGTCGATGAAGCCGACCATCATCTCGACCAGCGCCTGCCAGCGGCCCGGCACCAACTGGCGCTTGAGCCCGCCGCTCACCAGTACGGCGAGCAGGCCGCCCACGATGACCATGAACAGCGCCGAATTGGTGAAGGAGATGTCGAAGGCGCCAAGATGGATCGGTCGCGTCAAAGGCGCGACGTGGAACTGCTCCATCGGGTCGATTCTGCCGGCGCTCATTCGGCGCGCTCCTTCGAAATACGGTAGATGTTGCGGAAAGCGGCGATGATGCTGAGCGTGAGGAGGATCAGCAACGCCCAGGGGCTGGTGCCGAACCAGTGATCGATCGCCCAGCCGAGGATACCGCCGCCGAGCGGCGCGCCGATGAGTTCCATCAGCACGCGCGACCCTTGAGCATACCCCTTCGGCTGCGGCTTGACCGGCTTCGCCACACGCATCTCGTCCGCCGCCTTCGCCTGCGCGATACGGTGATCTAGATCGTCATTGTGACGAAGGTCGGCCAACACCCCAGCATCCTGATAAGAAAACGCCGCCGCGCGGTGCGCGACGACGAAAACATGGGGCATCACCCCCGTTGCCGGTGCGTTTAGAAAAGGGGTGCAGCCAAGTCAACCGCAACGGCAGCCACGGCAAAGCAAGGATTTCCGCTGTGTCACCCGACATTTACCGTGGCGGCATCGCCGGTTTATCTATGATAGCGCTCGCATACGGCCGCGTTTGTCCGCGCGCCGAGGCGAGCGGACCGATATTCCTCAAACGCAGCGCGAATCACGCTCGGGCGGGGCGGCGGTGCGAGTCGCCCAGATGCCCGCGGGCGTCTTATACTTCTCGCCCGGCACCGTCGCCGCGATCAGTCGGCAGCCGGAGGTGAAGGCCATCTGCTCGACGGTCGCGCCAGCGGCGGCGGTCTGGGTGTATTTCGCCTTGCGCTGGATGTTGATGTTGTTGACCAGCGCGCGCAGCTCGGGGCTCGCCGCCCCGACCACACCGAGATAGCCATCAGGCTGCTCGCCGATCTGGCCAGCCGAACGCGCCGCCTGATAGGCGGGGTCGCGCTGCGCTAGGGCGGGCGCCACCGTGACGACTTGGGCCGCGGCGAGCGCGGCGGCGATGACGACGATGCTACGAACGGTTTTCATCAGAAAATCCCCGGGTTCGACTGGATCAACGACTTCGCCTCGCCATCGAGGCGATAGACGACCTCCTGAGTCACGCTGATGTTGAGATTGATGACGATCGGCTTGTCGGGCGCGGTGACGTTGACGCACCCCCCGGCCAGCATCGGCGTCAGCGCGCCGGCGATCATCGTCATTTTCTTCATCCTGTGGCTCGTCGGTCTCCGCATCGGCTTCGTCAATCCTGTTTCGGTCATGGCACGGTCTCGCTTGCGGGAGGCTGAACGGGGATTCGCGCGGCGTCCTTGCGCTGCTGCTGCTCCATCAGCGCGGGCAGGTTGCGTTCGATCAGCCGCTCGGGATCGTAAAAGGACTGCGCCGAATCGATGAGTTGGCGGAAGGGCGCGCGGATCGTCAGGTTGAAGACGAGCGGCAGCTTCTGGAGCCGGTCGAACAGGAAGTTGCGTTTGGCCCCCTTGCCCTGCGCAACGCCGGCGAACTTGACCTCGGTGATCATCTCGCCGGCGAGCGGGCCGTTCATCACCACGCCGAGGCTGCCATAGCGAAGCGACTTGAGCGCCTGGAACGCGAAATTGCCCCAGGCGCCGAGATCCTTCTGGCTCACCTCGCCGACATAGGCGATCGTGCCGCCGTCGTCCTGCACGGTCAGCCGGCCATTTTCGATCCGCCCGCCGCTCTCGTCGAAGATCATCGGCAACACGCCGTCGAAGCTGCCGGTCGCATCGAGATTCTTGAAGTCGAACTGCTGCAGGAATTGCGCGGCGTCGAGCGAGTTGACCCGGAAGGTCATGTGCCGCTCGACCGGCTGCGAAAAGTCGAGCAACGTCGGCTCCAGCACCAGCGCGCCGCCCGCGAACGGCCAACGCCCGTCCTCGACCATCACCCGCGCGCCGGCGAGCGTCTGCAACCGGATCGTGCCGTCGTTGACCGGCACGCCGGGATTGATCGTCTTGACGGTGATGGTCTGCGCGGGCGCGCTTTCAAGCGCAAGGAGATCGGTGAAGCGGATCGTGCCCGCGATGCCCGTGACGGGGCCGAACGCGGCCGCGAGATCGGTGCGCTCCGTGCGGAACACGCCGCTACTGGTGATGCCCGCCTTGTCCCAGCGGATATGCCCCTCGCCTTTCACCGTGCCCGCGACATCGGCGATCACGCCGAAGGTGAGCGGGGTCAGCGCGTCCGGCTGGAACGTCTTGTCGAAGGTGATCCCCGGTACGCCGAGATCGGCATGACCCGATGCATCGCCGAGATCGTGGACGATACTCACGTCGGCGACTTTGACCTGCTTGGTCGGCTCGACCAACGTGCCGGTGGTGATGATCCTGCCGTCGGCGAGCGTAAGCGTGACCGCTTTGGCGACGAGCGGCTTGAAACGCGGCGTCGCGTTGCTGTCGGCGACGCTTAAAGCCCCGTCGAGCGCGAGTTTTCCGGCGGCGAAGCGCCAGCGTCCGGCGGCACCCGAAAGCGCGAGCGGCACATTGGCGATCCGGCCACCGCCGCCGGTGAAGCCGCCGCCAAGAGCGTTTCCGACCATGCGACCGTCGAGCGCGGCAAAATCGAGCCGGGTCTGGCGATCGGCCGGTCCGACCCTCGCCGAGACACCCGCGAGCGCGAAGCCGGTCGTACCCAGCCGTACGCTGCCGCCGCGCGCCGACAGCGCGAGCGGCGCACCGCCGATGCTGCCACGGAGATCGGTCGCGGGCAGGCGCGCGCCGCCGCCGAGCCGCCCGTCAGCGAGCGTCACCAAGCCCGCGCCGACAGGGCACAGGGTGAGCTTCGCGGGATCAAGCGCGAGGCTCGACACGGTAACCCGCGCGACCGCGAGCGGCGTGCAGGAGGGATTGACGATCACGCGGTCGCGACCGTTCCAGTAGAGCGACAGCGGCGCCGTCAGCCGCTCGACGCGCCCGCCGGAGAGCGGCCCCGACAGCGCGACACGGGTCTCGACATGCGTGTTGCCGCCGGGCGTGGCGGAAAAGCGCACCGGCGTCAGGGCGAGTGTCGCGCCGCCGGTGGTGTACGGCGCGACCGTCGCCATGCCGACGATCGCGGCGCCGGGCCGGCCCTGCGCGAGCGTGAGGCGGGTAGCCGGGAAGCCGCCGCCGTCGAGCGCCGCCTCGGTGTCGATCCGCGCGCCCCCGCCCGGCCAGCCATATGCGACACCCTTGCCACCCGAGAGCGCCAGCCGCGCACCCGATGCGCTGTGGGCGTCCAGCCGCGTCAGCGTCACACGCCCGCGCGCACCGTCGAGCGTGGCGGCGACATCCGCATCGAAGTCGGCGGAACGCAGCGCGGCTTCGCTCGCGCGGGCCAGGCCGTCTAGGATCGGCGCGACTGGGGTGCTGGCGTCGCGGCTGCGATAGCTGGCGACGCGACGGCGCAAGGCGGCGTCGGCGGTGATGCCGGTGCCGCGTAAGGTGCCCGAAGCCTGGCTCCGCCCGCCAGCGACCGCGAAACGCCCCGCGAACGCCAGGCCGCGCCCCGTCGCGCCGGGCAGGGTGGCCGCGCCGGTCCGCAGATCGGCCGTGCCACTCGTGCCGCGCGGCGTGCCGGTGAAGCCGATCATGCCGCCGATCGCCTCCGCGCGCGCGCCCGCGCTGGTCGCGGAGTCCAGCGCGAGCCGGACCTCGCCGTTCCAGCGTTCCAGATGCGCGCCCAGCGTCACGTTGATCGTCGCTGCCGGGAAGCGCGCGGTGACGCCGCTGCACGTGCCTTGGGCGGCGCGCACCGGCCCCGCGATCGTCGGTCGTCCCGCGATGGTCGTCAGCGTGAGCGACAGCGCCGGGTCGCTGAGCGTACAGCCGCCGCTCGCAAGCTGTTCGCTCACCGCCGTCACCCGCCCGGAAAAACCATCGTCGAGGCGCCCGCGCCCGGAGAATTTCGCGCCGACCACGCCGTAGGGTGTCTCGAGCCGCATTCTCACGTCGTCGGCATCGAGCCGGATCGCCGGCAGCGCGAACGGCGCAGCACCGCCGGACGGCGGCATCAGCCGGTCGAGCGTGCCGAGCGACAGCTTTCCATCCGCCAGCCGCGCCGCCACGCGGACATGCCCGGCGCGCAGCCCCGTCACTCGCGCCCCGCCGGTGCCGAGCACCGTATCGAGTTCGATCCAGTCCGCGACGAGATCGGGATGCGCGGGATCGCCCAGCACGACATGGGTCAGCCGCTGTCGGTTCAGGCCCAGGTCGGCGATACGGTATCGCGCCGGCACGCCATGCGCCGCGAGGAAGCGGTCGACATAACCGCGCGCGATCTGCTTGCGCTGGGTCCACGCCGTCACCAGCGCGACCAGCAGCATGATCGCCAAGACCAGCAGGATGCGCCGCAGCCGCGTGAAGCCGATACGCGGCGGCGCCGGCTCGGCCAACGGCTGTTCGGTCGGTTCTGCCGTCACGCCATCGCCTGCACGCCCGCTCATGCTTCTCCTTTAGTCGGATCTCCGGCGATTGCACGCGACCGCAACGCGGATTAATCGCAGGAACAGCGATGACAGTTCCCGAATCCGACCACGCGGGCCATCGCGCCCGGCTGCGCAAGCGGCTCATCGAGCGCGGCGGTGAAGGGCTGCTCGATCACGAACTGATCGAATATCTGCTCGCGCTCGCGATCCCGCGTCGCGACACCAAGCCGCTCGCCAAGGCGCTGCTCGCCGAGTTCGGCGGAATCGGTGGACTGCTCACCGCCGATCCCGAAGCGCTGGCGCGCATGCCGGGCATGGGCGAGACCTCCGTCGCGGCGATCAAGATCGCGCACGCGGCTGCGATCCGGTTGGTCAAGGCCGAGGTGGCGGCGCGGCCCGTGCTCGCCAACTGGCAGGCGCTGCTCGATTATCTGCGCGCCGACATGGCGCATCACCGGATCGAGCGGGTGCGCGTGCTTCACCTCAACGCGCGCAACATGCTGATCCGCGATGAGGTGATGAACGAAGGCTCGGTCGACGAGGCGCCGGTCTATGCCCGCGAAGTGATCCGCCGCGCGATAGATCTCGGCTCGGCGGCGATCATCCTCGTCCACAACCATCCGAGCGGCGATCCCTCGCCGAGCCGCGCCGATATCGACATCACGCGCAAGGTCGGCGAGGCCGGCAAACGCCTCGGCATCACGCTCCATGACCATATCATCATTGGTAGCGATGGACATTCCAGTTTACGCGCGATGGGACTGATCTGACACCAGGGGGACCGGGATGACTCGCGTTTCGCTTCTGCTCGCCGCACTTGCCCTGCCCGCCACGCCAGCCGCCGCCGCCGAATGCAAGCTCGGCGTCCTCGCCGATCTGCCGGTAACGATGCAGGGAATGCGCGCCAGCGTGCCGGTGAAGATCAACACCATAGAAACCCGGCTATGGCTCGATAGCGGCGCTTTCTTCAGCATCATGCCCAAGGCGAAGGCGATCGAACTGGGGCTGAAGATCGGCGCCGCGCCATTCGGGCTGAGGCTGGTCGGCATCGGCGGCGATTCGTCGACCGATCTGGTCACGGTGAAAACGTTCGGGATCGCCGACAAGTCGCTCACCGACGTGCAGTTCCTCGTCGGCGGCAGCGATGTCGGCAACGGGCTGATCGGGCGCAACCTGCTCGCGATCACCGATACCGAGTTCGATCTCGCCGGCGGCTCGGTCAAGCTGATCCGGCCGCATGATTGCAACACCACCGCCATCGCGTATTGGGCGGCGGGCAAGCCGTTCTTCACCGCCCCGCTCGAGCAGCAGGAGAATCCGCAGAACCGGATGTTCCGCGTGACGGTCCGCATCAACGGCGTGGCGATCGAGGGCGAATATGACAGCGGGGCGCCGAACACCTTGCTGAGCCGCCGCGCCGCCGAAAGGGCCGGGATCGCGCTGAATGGGCCGAACGTCACGCCGATCCGCGGCATCGGTGGCTTCGGCCGGCGCTCCACACCCGGCTGGGCCGTACCGGTCGAGAGCGTGGCGATCGGCGACGAAACCATATTGAAGACACGCCTGGACGTGATCGACGGGCCGATCACCGCCAGCAGCAATGCCCCGGACATGCTGATCGGCGCGGACTATATGCTCGCGCACCACATCTACGTCGCGCGCGGCCAACGCCGGATTTACTTTACCTATAGCGGCGGCAAGCCCTTCCGCAGCATGGGCTCTACGCCGGTTCCGACCGCCTCCGCAGGCGCGCCATTGCCTGCCGATATCCATCGCGTCGCGCCGGTGACGGACAGCGCCGCGCCCAAGACCGCGGACGAGTTCGCCCGACGTGCCAGTGCGCGGATCGCGCAGCACGCGTTCCCCGGCGCGATCGACGATCTGACGCGAGCGATCACCCTCGCCCCCGATCATGCCGAGTATTACCGCGACCGTGCGCTTGCCTATCAGGCCGGCGGGCAGCGCGGCCTCGCGCGGACCGATATCGAGCGCGCGCTACAGCTTGCGCCCAACGACGGCGCGCTGCTCCGCATCCGCGCGATCCTGCGGATGCGCGAGCGCGACAGCGTCGGCGCGCTCGCCGATGCGGATGCGGCCGCGCGCGCCACCCCCGCGACCTCGCTGGAGATGCTGCCGATCGCGAGCTTGCTCGCCCGGCTCGATCAGCCGGACCGGGCGGTCGCGCTGCTTGGCCCGGTTATCGCCAGCCATCAGGAAGATAGCGCGCTCCCGCGTCTGCTCAACGCCCGCTGCTGGATACGCGCGCAGGCGGGGATCGATCTCGATGCCGCGCTTGATGATTGCAGCCGTGCGCTGAAACGTGCCGGGAAGCAGCCGATGTTCCTAGACAGTCGCGGCCTCGTGCAGTTGCGCAAGGGTGATCCGACGGCGGCGATCGCCGATTACGATGCGGCACTCGCGATCAATCCCAAGCTGGCATGGTCGCTCTACGGTCGCGGCCTCGCGAAGATCGCGCTCGGCCAGAAGGATGCGGGTGAGGCCGACAAGGCGGCGGCGGTTGCGCTTTACCCGGACATCGTGGCCGAAGCGAAACGCTTTCACGTCATTCCATGACGTCGCCCCGGCGCAGGCCGGGGCCGCCGCGTGGTGACGGGAGGCCGCCGGACCTGGCGGTCCGGCGGCCTTCGTTAGAACTTTACGACTGGCCCTGCGACAGGAAGCCGGTCAGTTCGGTCTTCGAGACGGTCCTGCTCTTGTCCTTGTCGGCGCTGGCGAAAGCCTGGCCGACCCAGGTCTTGGTGGCCGGAGCGTCAGCCTTGGTGCTGGGATCGCTCGCGGTCTTGAGCGCAACCATCCAGTCGCCGAACTCGGCCTTGCTCAGCACGCCGTTCTTGTCCTTGTCGTAGGTCGCGAATTCACTGTCGACGACTTGCGCCACCTGCGCGCCGCCGGCGGCGGGCTGCTGCGCGGTCTGGCCGGTGGTCTGCGCCGGAGCCTGCGCGGTATCGGTGGGCGCGGCAGGTGCGGCTTGGGCCGGAGCGGCCGCGGACGGGTCGGTTGCAGCCGGCGCGTCAGTCGGCGCGGGAGCGGCCTGAGTCATCGGCGAGGCTTGCGGCGCCGCCTGCGGGGACTGTGCAAGTGCGGGAGCAGCAAAACTCATCGCCGCACACAGAAGAATTGCCTTTTTCATATAACTCTCCATTGTAGTTACTGAACCTGTCATGCTCATCGCGGCAATCATGACTGCGAGAACATTCGAGATAAGAACCCCTCATCCAACAAGATGGTTCACCGTAACGACATTTGAAGGTTCGGCTCGTCCCTGCTAACGCGCGGGTCATCGCGAGTCCGTTTCGATTCTGCGGTGATCCGAGCCTGCCCCGCGCAAAGGAATCCCGATGGTCCCCCGTTATTCCCGCCCCGACATGACCGCGATCTGGACCCCGGAGGCGCGGTTTCGCATCTGGTTCGAGATCGAGGCACACGCCACCGAAGCGCTCGCCGAACTCGGCGTCGTGCCGAAATCCGCGGCCAAGGCGCTGTGGGACTGGTGGGCGACCAACCCGACGATCGACGTCGCCGCGATCGACGCGATCGAGGCGGTCACCAAGCATGACGTGATCGCGTTCCTGACGTGGGTGGCGGAGCAGGTCGGCGACGAAGCGCGCTTCATGCACCAGGGCATGACCTCGTCCGACGTGCTCGACACCTGCCTGTCGGTGCAGCTCGCCCGCGCGAGCGACATCCTGCTCGCCGACCTAGACGCGCTGCTCGCCGCGATTCGGACGCGCGCCTATGAGCACAAGATGACGCCGACGATCGGCCGCAGCCACGGCATCCACGCCGAGCCGGTCACGTTCGGGCTCAAGATGGCCGAAGCCTATGCCGAGTTCAGCCGCTGCAAGGCGCGGCTGGAGGCGGCGCGCGCGGACATCGCCACCTGCGCGATCTCGGGCGCGGTCGGCACCTTCGCCAATATCGACCCCGCCGTCGAAGCGCATGTCGCGGCCAAGCTCGGGCTGGCGGTCGAGCCGGTCTCTACCCAGGTGATCCCGCGTGACCGCCACGCGATGTATTTCGCGACGCTCGGGGTGATCGCCTCGTCGATCGAGCGGCTCGCGGTCGAGGTACGCCATCTCCAACGCACCGAAGTGCTCGAGGCCGAGGAATATTTCTCGCCCGGCCAGAAGGGGTCGTCGGCGATGCCGCACAAGCGCAATCCGGTGCTGACCGAGAACCTCACCGGACTCGCGCGCATGGTGCGTAGCGCCGTCGTGCCCGCGCTGGAGAATGTCGCCTTGTGGCACGAGCGCGACATCAGCCACTCCTCGGTCGAGCGCTACATCGCCCCCGACGCGACGATCACGCTCGACTTCGCGCTCGCGCGGCTGACCGGCGTGATCGAGAAGCTGCTGGTCTATCCGGCACGGATGCAGAAGAATTTGGACAAGATGGGCGGCCTCGTCCACTCGCAGCGCGTGCTGCTCGCGCTAACCCAGGCCGGCGTGAGCCGCGAGGATGCGTATCGCCTCGTCCAGCGCAACGCGATGAAAGTGTGGGAGTCGGACGGCGAGTTGTCGCTGCTCGAGTTGCTCAAGGCGGATGCCGACGTGACGGCGGCGCTATCGATCGCGGAGATCGAGGACAAGTTCGACCTCGGCTACCACCTCAAGCACGTCGATACGATCTTCACGCGGGTGTTCGGGGCGTAAGACGTCGATCAGCCCACCTCCAATCGTCATGCCAGCGCAAGCTGGCATCTCCCCGCGAGATGGCGCGTCCTATCGACGAGAGACCCCAGCGTCCGCTGGGGTGACGACTGGGCGTTTGAAGCAACCGACTTTCGCGCCAATAAACCACTCGTCGCGCATCATGCACGGTTCAACGTGCAAATGCTGCACGTGCGAATGTGTGTAATAAAATTGCGCGAAGAAGCAACAATCTCCAAATAGGCGCCGAGCCGGAATTGACCGGCTGGAGACCCTACCATGCGCATCCTTCAGAACCTCGTCGGCAGCATCTTCGCTGTTGCGGGTGTCGCGCTGGTGGTCGAGGTTCTCGTCCTCTGATCCATCGGCCCACCCCGCCCCTTTTCACGAGGGGCGGAACGGGCCGGCGGGATCGAAAAACGTGCAGCCCGCGTCGGTTCGACGGCAGGCTCACGACAATTCCACATCATTTACATTGGCGCACACGCCGAACCGCATCTGCGGTCCTTGGGCGAGCCTGCGCCCAACGCATCCCGCGCGCCGCCAGATAGCGGCGCGCGCGCATCACCCCCAAGCTTCCTTCATCTTCTGAAAGAAGCCCGCGCTCTGCGGCGTTTCCGAACCGGTTTCGGTGGCGCGCAGCTCTTCGAGCAATTCACGCTGGCGGGCGGTGAGCTTGGTCGGCGTCTCGACCTCGATCCGCACGACGAGATCGCCGCGCCCGCGCCCTTGCAGCACCGGCATGCCGGCGCCGCGCTGACGGAGTTCGCGGCCATGCTGGGTGCCGGCCGGGATCTTGATATGATGCTGCTGCCCATCCGGCCCCGGAATCGTGATCTCGCCACCCAGCGCCGCCGTGGTGAAGCTGACCGGCGCGCGCGCGAGCAACGTCGTGCCCTCGCGCTCGAACAGGGGATGTCGGGCGACGTGGAGGAAAATGTAGAGATCCCCCGCCGGGGCGCCACGTAGCCCCGCCTCGCCTTCACCGGTCAGGCGGATGCGCGTGCCCTCGTCCACGCCAGGCGGCACGTTGACGGTGAGCGTCTTGGTACGCTCGACCCGGCCCTCGCCGTGGCAGGTGCCGCATGGATCGGCGATGACGCGCCCCGCGCCGTGGCACGACGGACAGGTCCGCTCGACCACGAAGAAGCCCTGTTGCGCGCGCACCTTGCCGTGGCCGGCGCAGGTGGTGCAGGTCTTGGCGCTGGTGCCGCGCTTGGCACCACTGCCCTCGCAGGTTTCGCACACCGCCGACACATCGACCGTTACGTCGGTCGAGCGGCCGGTGAACGCCTCCTCCAGCGTGATCTCCATGTCGTAGCGCAAATCCGCGCCGCGTCGCGGCCCGCTGCGGCCACCACCGGCGCGTTCGCCGCCCATGAATTCGCCGAAGATGTTCTCGAAGATATCGCTGAACGCGCCGAAATCCTGCGCGCCGCCGTGCCCGCCGCCCGGCCCGCCATTGCGGAACGCGGCATGGCCTAACCGATCATAGGCCGCGCGCTTCTGTGGATCCTTGAGGCATTCATAGGCCTCGCCGATCGCCTTGAAGCGGCCCTCGGAATCCTTGCACCCGGCGTTGCGATCCGGGTGATATTTCATCGCGAGCTTGCGATACGACGCCTTGATGGTGGCATCGTCCGCCGTGCGTTCGCATTCAAGCAGTTCGTAAAAATCGACTTCGGTGGTCATACATGGCCCCCGCCCCCCGGCCGCCCCCGCACGATGCGGGGACAGCCGGGCAAGCGCAACAGATTACGCCTTGGTGTCGTCGACTTCGGAGAATTCCGCGTCGACCACGTCCTCGTGCGGAGCCTCGGCGCCGGCCGAAGGCGACGCCTCGGACTGCGCCTGCTTCTCGTAGATCGCCTGGCCGAGCTTCATCGCGACTTGCGCGAGCGCGGCGGCCTTCTCCTTCATCGCCTCGGCATCGCCGCTGTCGATCGCCGTCTTGGTCGCGGTGATCGCGTCCTCGATCTCGCCCTTCAGCGACGCGTCGACCTTGTCGCCATTCTCGGCGAGCTGGCGCTCGGTCGTGTGGACGAGGCTTTCGGCGTTGTTCTTCGCCTCGGCCGATTCACGCCGCTTCTTGTCCTCTTCGGCGAACTGCTCGGCATCGCGGACCATCTGCTCGATGTCGCGCTCCGACAGACCGCCCGAGGCCTGGATACGGATCTGCTGTTCCTTGCCAGTGCCCTTGTCCTTGGCGGACACGTTGACCAGGCCGTTGGCGTCGATGTCGAACGTCACCTCGATCTGCGGCACGCCGCGCGGCGCCGGCGGAATGCCGACCAGATCGAACTGGCCGAGCAGCTTGTTGTCCGCCGCCATTTCGCGCTCGCCCTGGAAAACGCGGATCGTCACGGCGTTCTGGTTGTCGTCGGCCGTCGAATAGGTCTGCGACTTCTTGGTCGGAATCGTCGTGTTGCGGTCGATCATGCGGGTGAACACGCCACCCAGCGTCTCGATGCCGAGCGACAGCGGCGTCACGTCGAGCAGCAGCACGTCCTTGACGTCGCCCTGCAGCACGCCCGCCTGGATGGCCGCGCCCATCGCGACGACCTCATCGGGGTTGACGCCCGAATGCGGCTCCTTGCCGAAGAAGTCCTTCACGACCTGACGGACCTTGGGCATGCGCGTCATGCCGCCGACGAGGACGACTTCGCTGATGTCCGACGCCTTGACGCCGGCATCGGCGAGCGCCTTCTTGCACGGCTCGAGCGTGCGCTGGATCAGATCTTCGACCAGACGCTCCAGATCGGCGCGCGAGATCGACTTGACGAGATGCTTCGGGCCGGTCGCGTCCGCCGTGATGAACGGCAGGTTGACTTCGGTGGTCGCCGCCGACGACAGCTCGATCTTCGCCTTTTCGGCCGCTTCCTTCAGACGCTGGAGCGCCAGCTTGTCCTTGGTGAGATCGATGCCTTCGGCCTTCTGGAAGTCGCTCGCCAGGAAGTTGAGCAGCTTGTTGTCGAAGTCCTCGCCGCCGAGGAAGGTGTCGCCGTTGGTCGCCTTCACCTCGAACACGCCGTCGCCGATCTCGAGGATCGAGATGTCGAACGTGCCGCCGCCAAGGTCATAGACCGCGATGGTCTTGTTGGTGTCCTTGTCGAGGCCGTAAGCGAGCGCCGCCGCGGTCGGTTCGTTGATGATGCGCAGCACTTCGAGGCCCGCGATCTGGCCGGCGTCCTTGGTCGCCTGGCGCTGCGCGTCGTTGAAATAGGCCGGCACGGTGATGACCGCCTGCGTCACCGTCTCGCCGAGATAGGCCTCGGCGGTCTCCTTCATCTTCTGGAGCGTGAAGGCGCTGATCTGCGAGGGCGAATATTCCTTGCCGCCGGCGCCGACCCACGCGTCGCCGTTGTTGCCGCGCACGATCTTGTAAGGAACCAGCTCGGTGTCCTTCTTGGTGATCGGATCGTCGAAGCGGCGGCCGATCAGGCGCTTCACCGCGAAGATGGTGTTTTCCGGGTTGGTGACGGCCTGGCGCTTGGCCGGCTGGCCGACCAGCCGCTCGCCATCCTTGGCGAAGGCGACGATCGACGGCGTGGTGCGCGCGCCCTCCACGTTTTCGATGACCTTGGGCTTGCCGCCCTCCATCACCGAGACACAGCTATTGGTCGTGCCCAGATCGATACCGATTACTTTTGCCATTGGTCCTCTACGGCCCCCGTCTTGTTCAAGTTTGCAACACTGGCGGCGCCCCCGAATGGGCGACACCGCGCTTTACTCGCCGGATATAGGGGGGCTTTCGCTTGTCGCAAGATTTCCACGCGCCTAGGAAGTGACGATCCTATCCCGAAGCGGGAGTTCGTGTGCGCATCCTCGGCCTTTTGATTGCGATCCTGCTGGGTCTGGGTGGCTGTAGCCAACCCGCACAATTCTATATCGACCACGGCTACGTTCGCCTGGCGGCGACGCCGGGGCGGCCTGCGGCGGCGTATTTCACGCTGCACGGCGGCCCTGCCGACATGACGTTGATCTCGGTCCATACCGAATTCGCGATCAAGTCCGAGATCCACCAGTCGACGATGGCGGGCGGCATGTCCGCGATGAAGCCGCTCGACCGGGTCGCGCTGCCAGCGGGCGGTACGGTGGCGTTCAAGCCCGGCGGGATGCACGTGATGCTGTTCGACATGAATCCCGCGATCAAGCCCGGCAAGACGATGACGATCGACTTCACCTTCTCGGACGGCTCGCGATACGAATATGATGCGATGGTGATCGCCGCCGGCGACCCCGCGCCGAAGTTTTGAGCCAGGCGGCGCGGCCGCTGACCGACGGCGAGATCGCGCTCGCGCGCGGCGTGTTCGGCGACGCGATCGATTACGCGCCGGTGCGGATCGTGCTCGGCAAATGGGCCTTCTTCCAGCCGCGCGACACCGTGATGGCGCCTCGCGGGCACATCCACTTCCATCCCAAGGGTACCGCCTATCGCGACGATTTCTCGCGCGCGCCGCTTGGTGCGCAGGCGCTGTTCATTCATGAGATGGTCCATGTCTGGCAGCACCAATGCGGGCTGTTCCTGCCGATCCGGCGGCATCCGTTCTCGCGCTACCATTATGCGATCCGACCGGGCCTGCCGTTCGCGCGCTACGGCATCGAGCAGCAGGCCGAAATCGTGCGGCATGCCTTCGTGCTGCGCCATGGCGGCCGCGTGATCGGTGCGGCCGCGCTGGACGTTTACGAAGGGATGCTGCCGTTCGCGCCGAGCGCGCGGGTTTAAGCCCAGCCCCCTTCCCTGCGCCCGCGTTAGCCGCTGCGGCTAAGGCGGTCAGGGGGTAGGGCCAAAGCGAAAACCATCATGCCGCGCCAGCCGGTTCATTTCGGGGCACGGTAGATTGAACTTCTGGCATCCTGCGGTGTTTGATCTGGCACGCCACATCCGAAACGAATAGAACGAAGGAACCGAGCGATGTTTAAGAAGCTGGCAATGGCGACGTTGATCGCAACCGTCGCAGTCCCCACCACCGCCTTCGCCGGCGGCCAGGATTACGACCGCGGCAGCCAGTGGCATCGCGACCAGGCCGAGCGCGATGCGTATTACAACAATCGGACGTCGTACGGCGACCGTGGCTATCGCAACGATCGCCGGTATCGCAACGACCGCCGCTACTACCAGGATTGCAAGCGCAGCAGCGGCACGACCGGGACGATCGCCGGCGGTGCGGGCGGCGCGGTGCTCGGGAACGTGCTCGGCGGCGGCACGCTCGGCACGATCGCCGGCGGCGTCGGCGGCGCGCTGCTCGGCCGCACGCTCGACAAGAACCACGACCGCGCGCAGAACCGCCGCAACGGCTGCTGACCTTTGCGGGGGCGCGGAACGCGCCCCCCGCTACCGTTCGCTTATTCGACGGTCACTCGACCGTGACCGACTTCGCCAGATTGCGCGGCTGATCGACGTCGGTGCCCTTAGCGACCGCGACATGGTATGCGAGCAACTGCACCGGCACCGCATAGACCAGCGGCGCGATCAGCGGATGCACCTTGGGCATCGTGATCGTCGCGATGCAGCCCTCGCCCGCCGCCTGCACCCCATCATAGTCCGAGATCAGCACGACCTTGCCGCCGCGCGCCTGCACTTCCTGCATGTTGCTGACGGTCTTGTCGAACAACGGCCCTGACGGCGCGATCACGATCACCGGCACCGCATCGTCGATCAGCGCGATCGGTCCGTGCTTCATCTCGCCGGCGGCATAGCCCTCGGCGTGGATGTAGCTGATCTCCTTGAGCTTGAGCGCACCTTCCAGCGCGAGCGGATAATCGGTGCCGCGCCCCAGATACAGCACGTCGCGCGCGCCGGCGATGAAGTGCGCCATGTCCGCGATCGTCTCGTCATAGGCGAGCGCGCCGTTGAGCGCGGCCGGCGCCTCCGACAGATGCTTGACGATCGCTTTCTCTTCGGCAGCGTTGAGCTTGCCCTTGGCGCGCGCGAGATTGGCGGCGAGCGCCGCCAGCACGGCGAGCTGGCAGGTGAACGCCTTGGTCGAGGCGACGCCGATCTCGGGGCCAGCGTGGGTGGGCAACAACAGGTCGGCCTCGCGCGCCATGCTGCTGGTGGGCACGTTGACGACGGCGGCGATCGTCTGCCCCTCGGCCTTGGCGTGGCGCAGCGCGGCGAGCGTGTCGGCGGTCTCGCCCGACTGGCTGATGACGATCATCAGGCCGCCCTCCTCCATCACCGGCTGACGGTACCGGAACTCGCTGGCGACATCGAGATCGACCGGAACGCGCGCGAACTGTTCGAACCAGTATTTCGCGACCATCCCGGCATAATAGCTCGTTCCACACGCGACGATGGTGACGCGCTTCACCGTGCTGAGATCGAATTCAGGAATCGGCAGCGTGACCCGGTCCTCCATACGCTGGAGGTACGACCGCAGCGTTTGCGCGACGACGATCGGCTGCTCGTAAATCTCCTTGAGCATGTAGTGGCGGTGATTGCCCTTGGAGATCAGCTCGCCGGTCACGCCCGAGATGGTGACCGCGCGTTCGACCGGCGTGTTGTCACGATCGAAGATCTGCGCGCCGTCCGTGTCGATGACGACCCAATCGCCCTCGTCGAGATAGGCGATCCGCTGCGTGAGCGGAGCGAGCGCGAGCGCGTCCGAGCCGAGATAGGTCTCGCCCTCGCCATAGCCCACCACCAGCGGCGAGCCGAGCCGCGCGCCGATCAGCAACTCGGGATGCTGGCGGAACAGGATCGCGAGCGCGAACGCGCCGTGCAGCCGCGGCAGCACCTCGCGCACCGCATCGGCGGGGGCGAGCCCGGCTTCGACCTTCTCGCTGATGAGATGCGCGACGACCTCGGTATCGGTCTCGCTGGTGAACACCCGCCCGCGCGCGATCAGCTCGTCGCGCAGCGGCTTGAAGTTCTCGATGATGCCGTTGTGGACCAGCGCGACCTCCTCGGTCGCGTGCGGGTGCGCGTTGTTGGTGGTCGGCCCGCCGTGAGTCGCCCAGCGCGTGTGCGCGATGCCGGTGGTGCCGGGCAGCGGATGTTCGACGAGTTCGGTCGCGAGATGGACAAGCTTGCCCGACGCCCGCCGCCGCTCGATCCGGCCTTCGAAATCGGTGGCGATGCCCGCCGAGTCATACCCGCGATATTCGAGCCGCTTGAGCCCATCGAGCAAGCGATCCGCGACCGGCTCCTGGCCGACAATTCCGACGATTCCACACATGCGCGCGTTCCTTACTGCTCGATCCTGTACGGCACCCGAATGCCGGGCATCGTCGCGGGAAAATCCTTGGTATTGCGGGTAACCAGCACACGACCCGCCGCTTGCGCCGACGCGAGAATTACCGAGTCGGCCAATTTCAGTCGCGTGCGTTCCCGGCGAAGCTGTGCCGCGCGCCCGGCGATATCAACGTCAAGTTCGTCAATTGTGAAGCCGTTCAAAAATCGTATGACGATGGGCATGCTATCGCCCTGCACCTTGGAGAGAACCTCGATCCAGGTGACGCGGCTTATACACGGCACATCCGCACGCCGGATTTCCTCACGCGCCGCTTCATGACCGTTCAGCGCATCGATCAGGATATTGCTGTCGAAAGATACCGCGTTCACGTCTTCTTCTGACGTTGCAAGTTCAGGTAGAATTCTCGTTCAAGATCGTCCTGCTCATCAAACAGGTCCGGGAATTCGGCCTTCACGTCCTCGTAATCATCGTCCCAGGGCCTGGTCCAACTGGCACGCTCGCGCCGTTGCCATTCGACAGCATCGCCAATATCGGTGCGATCCTTCCAAATGCCGAACGCCGCGTCCAGCCAGTCCTTCTTCTGTTTTGACTGCACTTCCGCACGGTAGCTGGACACCGCTTCGCGGACGAGTGCCGCACGGGATTTGCCGAGTTCCGCAGCCTGGGAATCGAGCCACTTCATGTCATCTTCAGGTATATCTACCAGCGCACGCATAGCGGCACGATATCACACCGTGATATCATTTCCCAGCATCCTTCTTCGCCTTCGCCGCCGCGCGGAACCTCGGCGCCCAGTCCTCACGCGTCTCCTGCCGGCCGCGCGCCACCGCCAGCGCGTCGGCGGGCACGTCGGCGGTGATGACCGATCCCGCCGCGATCAGCGCGCCGTCGCCGATCGCCACCGGCGCGACCAGCGCGGAGTTCGAGCCGATGAACGCGCCCGCGCCGATCCTCGTGAGCGACTTGTTGTAGCCGTCGTAATTACAGGTGATCGTGCCCGCGCCGATGTTCGCGCCCGCGCCGATTTCGGCATCGCCGAGGTAGGTGAGGTGGTTGGCCTTGGCGCCCTTGCCGAGCACCGCCTTCTTCATCTCGACGAAATTGCCGACATGCGCATCCTCGCCCACGACCGCGCCGGGGCGGAGCCGCGCATAGGGCCCGATGATCGCGCCGCTTGCGACGCTCGCGCCCTCGATATGGCTGAACGCGCGCAGCGTCGCCCTGTCGGCGATCGTCACACCGGGGCCGAATACCACATTGGGTTCGATCACGACGTCGCGGCCGATCACCGTGTCGTGCGCGAACCACACCGTCTCGGGCGCGATCAGCGTCGCGCCGTCAGCCATCGCGGCGGCGCGGCGCGCCTGCTGCCACGCCCCCTCGACCGCCGCCAGTTCGGCGCGGCTGTTGACGCCGGCGACCTCGGCGGCGTCGGTCTCGATCACCACGGAGGTTCGCCCCTCGGCGATCGCGAGCATGACAATATCGGGGAGGTAATATTCCCCCGCCGCATTGTCATTGCCGACCCTGGCGAGCAATGGAAACAGATCGGCCGAGCGCACCGCCATCAGCCCGGAATTGCACAGCGTCTCCGCGCGCTCCTCGGGCAAGGCATCCTTATACTCGACCATCTTGATTATGCGCCCATCGACATCGGCGATGATGCGGCCGTAGGCTGCTGGATCGACGGGGCGGAAGCCGAGCACCACGCACGCCGGCGCATCGGCACCAGCCAGCCGGTCGAGCATCCGCCGCATCGTCGCCGCGCGCACCAGCGGCACGTCGCCGTACAGGATCAGCACCGCGCCATCGAACCCCGCCAGCGCCGCCTCGGCCTGTGCGACGGCATGGCCGGTGCCGAGCTGCTCCGCCTGAAGCGCGGTCGTCGCGCCGAGCGGCGCGACCGCCGCCTCGACCTGGTCGCGGCCGGCCCCCGTGACCACCACCACCCGCTCGGGCGCGAGCGACTCGACGCTCGCGAGCAGATGCAGCAGCATCGGCCGTCCGGCGACCGGGTGGAGCACCTTGTGGAGATCGGATTTCATCCGCGTGCCTTTGCCGGCGGCAAGGATGATCGCGGCCAAAGCGGGTGCAGAAGCAGGGGATTTCGCGTCCATGTTCGCCGCCCTGCCACGAGAGGGTTGCCAATTCCATAGCGGCAGTGTCAGGCGCCGCCATCATGACGGATTTTTCCTTCGACATCGTCGGATTCGATCTCGACGGCACCTTGGTCGACAGCAGCGGCGATCTCGCCGCAGCGGTCAATGTGATGCTCGCGCACGATGGCCGGCCGACGCTCGCCGTGCCGCAGGTGGTGGCGATGACCGGCGGCGGTGTCGCGCGGCTGGTGCGGCTCGCGCTGGAGGCGACCGGCGGCGCCGCGCCGGACGAGGCCGCGCGGCTCCAAGCCGTGATGCTCGCATCTTATGAAGCGAATATCGCGGTGCTGACCCGGCCCTATCCCGGCGCGGTCGCCGCGATCGAGACGTTGCGCGCGCGCGGTGTTCAGGTGGCGATCGTCACCAACAAGCTCGCCGCGATGTCCGAAAAACTGCTCGCGGAGCTTGGTCTGCGCGGCCTGTTCGATATTGTGATCGGCGGCGATACGATGGGGCCGGGCAAGCAGAAGCCCGATCCGGCGCCGATCCACGAAATGGTCCGCCGCGCGGGCGGCGGGCGCACCGCGTTCGTCGGCGATACGATGTTCGATGTGACCGCCGCGCGGCACGCCAGCGTGCCGGTGGTGGTGGTGAACTTCGGCCGCGAACCGGTCGATGGCTTCGGCGCCGACGCGGTGATCGACCATTTCGACGCGCTGATCCCGACGCTGGAGACCCTTCACGCATGACCAAGGCGACCCTGACGTTCCGGCTGCTGCTGTGGGCGGCGATCCTGTTCGCGGTGACGATGGCGGTGCTGCCGCATCCGCCGCACATGCCGATCGACCGCTTCGGCGACAAGTTCGAGCATATGACCGCATTCGCGGTGATCTCGGCGCTGGCGGCGCGCGCCTATCCGCGCTTCCCGCTGGTGCGGATCGGCGAGCGGCTGTCGTTCCTCGGCGCGCTGATCGAGGTGGTGCAGTCGATCCCCGAACTCCACCGCGATTGCGACATCCGCGACTGGGTCGCGGATACGCTGGCGATCACGGTGGTGCTGCTGGTGGCGGGGATGTTCCGGGGCCGGCGAAAGCTGCGGTAAGCGACACGCGCACCCGTTCATGCTGAGCGTGTCGAAGGACGCGCCTAAAGCGGAGCGCTGCTTGGCACGTGCTTCGACACGCTCAGCACGAACGGCGGTTTGTCCTGCTAAGCGGCGCCCTGCTTCCGCCACTTGATCCACAAATGCCGCGCCAGCATCGCGGGCGGCATGCGCAGCCAGTGCGAGCGGATGTAGAACCCGAGCCGCGTTACCGGTCGCGTCGCACGGCCCCAGCCGTCTCTGGCCGTCACGCGGTGTAGGCACAGGCGGTCGCCCGGCGAAAGCGTCGCGCCATCGCCGTAGAGCGCAGCCGCCAGCCGTAGCGCGCGACCGACCGCATCGCCCAAGCCGTGATGCTCGGCGCGCTCGATGAGTCCGACGACGCCGAACTCCTCGACCAGGCAATGCACGTCCCACAGGTTGCGCAACCCGCCGGCGAGTTCGCCGTCCGCGAACAGGTGCGCCGCGGCGTGGACGATCACGTCGGTGCGCGAGAGCATCGCCAGCCCCCCCTTTTCCCCGGCGCGCAGCGGCACCGCCTCCGCCAACAGCCCGGCCGCATCCGGCGTGATCCGCGCGGTGAGCGGCAGGATCGTATGGTGAACATCGATCATCCGGTCGCGCTCGCGGTGGACCAGCGGCGGCAGTTCGTGCATCCAGCGGCGGTAATAGGCGTCGTCATACGCGTCGGGCTTGACCCATTCCCAACCGTTCGTGAGCAACGCGCGCTCGACCGCCTGAAGGCTGGCGCGCGGCACCAGGATGTCGAGATCACCGATCGAACGCCCCTGCCCCGCCATCAGCCCGGCCGCGACGAACGCCGTGCCCTTGAGCAGCACCACCGGTATCCCGAGCGACGCCAGCGCACGCCGCGCGGCTTCCGCCTCCCACAGCGCCAGCGTGCGGCCATGTTCGGCGGAGGCGCGGGCATCGGCCAGTATGCGCGCCACCGCCGGCGGCATCGGGGTTCCCTCCAATCGCCAGGCGAGCGTGCCGATCATCTGCTCGGCGCGCGCGATCGCGATCAACGCGGTCCAGCCGGCCGCATCGAGCGCGGCCGCGTCGCCAGGCGCGCGCAGGATACGCGCGAGCAGCCAGCCGTTCACAGTGCGTCCCACAATGCCGCGACCTGCGCGAGCGCGCGGTCTGTGTCCGGATAATCGATCGCCCGCGCGGGGACGGACCGCACCAGTCCGGTCAACGCGGTGAACCCGCGTTCGCCCATCGCGACGTAGTTGGTGGATGCCTGGGTGAGCCGCATCAAAACCTCGCCAGGCGCGACCGCACGAATGTCCGGCGCGAAGCCGAAGCGCGGGAACAGCAGCAGCGCGGGCCTCCCCGGCATGTCCATCGTGGCGACCGCGGCCGCATCGGGCACGAGATGACGGATCGCGCCCTTGGGCGTCCCCTCCAGCAACGGACCGAAGCGCGCGCCCGGCGCCGCCGCCTCCACCGCCGCGATCGCCTCGTTCTTGAGGCTGACGAGGCGCGGAAACGCGTGTGCAAGGCCGGTCGCCGGATCGATCAGTGCGAACTCGTCGCCCATCAAACGCCAGCCGGCGCGGGACAGCAGGGCGGCGAGCGTCGATTTGCCCGACCCGGACTCACCGGTCATCAGCAGCACACGCCCGTCGCGCTCGACCGCCGACGCATGGAGCAGCAGATACCGGCGCTGGCCGAGCGCCATCTGCAGGTTCATCGCCATTTCGGCGGCGAGCAGACCCTGCGCGAGCGGCAGCGGCGCCGCATCGGGGATCATGAAATCGCCGCCGATCATCACCGCCGGGCGGATCACCCGCCGCCACGGACGGTGCGCGAACAAGCGGACGGTGAAGTCCGGCACGCCATTCTCGGGCCGCGGATAGTCTGCGTACAGCGTCGCGAGCTGCCGGATCGGGGTGCGCCAGTGCGATCCTACGCGAAACCCGACCGGCCCGACGCGGACCGAAAAGACGTGCCTCATGCGATCCGTGCCAGACCCGCCGCGACCAGTTCGTCCAGCCGGGCGCGAAGCGCCGCCCCGTCGGCATCGAGCAGATCGTAGCGCTCCACGAGCCGCGCGGTCAGCGCGGGCAGCGTCATCCCGTCGGGGCCAAGCGCGGCGAGTATCTCCGGCACGGGGGACGCGACGAGATGGGTGATACCCGACGCGCGGTGGTAGATCGCGGTGAAGGCGTCGAGCGGAACGATCCGCAGCGTATCCGCCGGCGCGGCGCTGTACACCGGATCGGGCACGGCCTCAGCCGCGCGGCATCTGCAAGGATGCGAAGCAGGTGAAACCGCTCGCGCCCGAATGGAGATTGCGGACGTACTTCATGTAAGCTTGGCTGCGCTCATATTCGACGCCGGGCAATTGGCCGCCGGCGAGCGCGTGCTTGACATCCTCGCCCTTGAGCGGCTGGCGCGGCGGCGCGAAGGCACCCGCCGTTCCGCTCGGCACGACCGTCCCGTCGGGCGCGATCCAGCCGCCGGTACGCGCCGCGTCAGGCACCGGAATCTGGCAATGCACGATCGACACCGCCGTAGCGGCGAGCGCGGGGCGGATCGACACGATCGCGCTCGCGCCGACCGCGCCGAGCATCAGCGTGCGCCGGCTGGTGACGACCCCGTCGCGTTCGGGGCCGTCGCGTTCGGGGATGTCGTTCCGCTGCTCGCCGTTTTCGCTCATCGACCGTCCTTTATGGCCACAGCCCTTTCACAATCATAAATGGCTGGCAAGCAAGGCTATCGCGCTCGACGATGTTTCGGATAGGGACACCAGCGACACATCTGCTCCGTTCGACTTCGCTCGGCACGAACGGTTCATGCTGGCCGAGAAGAGGACGTGAGAACCGCATGATGAACGGCTTCGGTCTTCGCACGCTCGCCGCGGTCGGCATCATCGTCGTCGCGAGCGTTGCCGTGTTCCTGATCGGCGACCTGCAGGCGAGCCTCGTCACGCTGATCGGCGGCATCGCGGCGGTGCTGACGGCCGCCGGCGTCGGCGACGGCGAGGACGACGCCGCGCCCGCGCCCGCCGCCGAGCCCGCCGCGCCGCCCGACCACATTCCGGCGGTGATCGATGCGATCGTCGAACCGATCCTGATCGTCACCTCGGGCCAGGTGAGTCACGCCAACGAAGCGGCGCGCGCGTTGCTCGGGCAGCATATCGTCGGGCAGGACGTGCGGCTCGCGATCCGCCATCCCGGCGCGGCCGAGCGGCTGATGAGTCCGCTCGGCCAGGGCGCGCAGCCGCCGATCAACCTCGTGGGACTTGGCGCGCGCGAGCAGCGCTGGGAGATGCGGATCGGCGACGCGGCGGGCGGGCGGCGGATCGTCCATCTGGTCGACCAGACCGGCAGCTATGCGGCCGAGCGGATGCGCGTCGATTTCGTCGCCAACGCCAGCCACGAACTGCGCACCCCCCTCGCCTCGATCCTCGGGTATATCGAGACGCTCGGCGACGAGGCGGGTGAGGAGAAGGAACTCCGCGAACGCTTCCTCAAGATCATGTTCGACGAGGCGCGGCGGATGCAGCGGCTGATCGAGGATTTGATCTCGCTGTCGCGGATCGAGGCGGAGAAATACCGCCTGCCCGACCGCGCGGTCGATCTTGGCGCGTTGATCGAGGAGGTGCGTGGCGGCATCCTCGACGCCCAGGGCGAGAACGCCGCGCCGATCATCGCCGATCTCGCCGCCGACGTGCCACCCGTGTCGGGCGACTCCGCACAACTTAGCCAGGTGCTCCACAACCTGATCGGCAATGCGATAAAATATGGCCGTAAAGGCGCGCCCGTCACCATCAGGCTCGAACGGTTGCCGACCGGCATGGTGCGCTTCGCGGTGAGTGACGAGGGCGATGGCATCCCCGCCGAGCACATCCCGCGCCTGACCGAACGCTTCTACCGCGTCGATACCGGCCGCAGCCGCGCGGCGGGGGGCACCGGGCTCGGCCTGTCGATCGTCAAGCATATCGTCGAGCGGCACCGTGGCCGGCTCGACATCGAAAGTTCGATCGGCAAGGGCACCACGGTATCGGTGATGATTCCCGCGCACGGGCGCGCTGTCATCAAACGGTAACAAGATCGTCACACAGGCTCGGCTTGCGGATGATAGCGCGGCGCGGGGCGAACCTCTTGCCCCGTGGGGAGGTCTTCATGCACAGGATCATGACGATCGTCGCGGCGTCCGCGCTCGCGACGGGACTGGCAGGGTGTACCGATCAGGCCAATGGCGGTGGCGCGGGTTCGCGTGACCAGATCAAGGTCGTTGGCTCTTCAACCGTGTTTCCTTTCACCACGATCGTCGCCGAGCGGTTCGTCGAGAAGACGCCCGGCGTCAAATCCCCCGTTATCGAATCGACCGGCACCGGTGGCGGCATGAAGCTGTTCTGCGGCGGTGTCGGCGCCGACCACCCCGATATCGAGGATGCGTCGCGCCGGATGAAGCGATCCGAATATGATCTGTGCAAGGCGAACGGCGTCGCCGATATCATGGAAGTGCAAGTCGGGCTCGACGGCATCGCTTTCGCCGAAGCGAAGAGCGGGCCGGGTCTGCGCCTCACCACCACCGATCTGTTCAAGGCGATGGCCGCCGCGCCCGACGGCAAGCCCAACGCGGCCAAGACCTGGAAGGACGTCAACCCGGCGCTGCCCGCGATGCCGATCCAGATCTACGGCCCGCCCGCCACGAGCGGCACGCGCGACGCGCTCGCCGAGCTGATCCTCGCGCGCGGCTGTGAGGCGATGCTGCCCGACATGGCCGAGGTTCGCGAGAAGAACCCCGCCGAGTTCGCGCAGAAATGCACGCGCATCCGCGAGGACGGCGCCTATGTCGACGCCGGCGAGAACGACAATCTGATCGTCCAGAAGCTCCAGTCGAACCCCAACGCGGTCGGCATCTTCGGCTATTCGTATCTCGAGGAAAATCGCGACAAGCTGAACGGCATCCCGATCAACGGCACCGAGCCAACCTACGAGACGATCTCGCGCAACCAGTATCCGGGATCGCGCCCGCTCTATCTCTACGTCAAGAAGGCCCATCTCAGCGCGATCCGGGGCCTGCGCGAGTTCCTCAAACTCTACGCCGCCTCATGGAATCCGGGCGGGCCGCTCGTCGCCAAGGGGCTGATCGCCTCTCCGGACGACGTGCGCAAGAAGTCCGAAACGATCGTGAACTGGGAAACCACGCTCGATCCCAAGACGCTGCCGTAACGCCATCGCCCGCCGGCCGCGTGCCGGCGGGCCTTTCTCTTCCGTCCGAATCGTCCAGAGCCAGCCTTGTCCATTCTCGTCCTCTTCTTCCTGATCGCGGGGCTCGGCCTGATCGCCTGGCTGAGCGCACGGATGCGCGCGACGCGCTTCCGCCGCGCGAGCACGGCGCGCTTCAGTTCGCTCCCGTCGCATTTCGGCGGCTTCGTCGCGATGTGGACGGTGTTGCCCGCCGCGATCTTCCTCGCGGTGTGGGCGTCCTGCGCACCCGGCCTCGTCACCAATCGCGTGCTGGCTGAGCCTGCCGCCGCGCACCTGCCCGCGCCCGGATTCGAACGTGCCGCGATCCTGTCGGAAGCGCGGCGGATCTCGCGGGGCGAAGGGTTCGGCACACCCACCCCGCTCGCCGCGGCGCTCGCCCCGGCTTATGGCGCCGCGCAGACCCGGGCGGACTGGATCGGCGGCGGCGTCGCGCTTCTGCTCGCGTTCGCGAGCGGGGCGTGGGCGTTCACCCGCGTCCGCCCCGATTTCCGCGCGCGTACCCAGATCGAGCGGCTCATCATGGCGCTGCTGCTCGCCGCCGCGCTCGTCGCGATCCTGACGACGATGGGCATCGTCGCGTCGCTTCTGTTCGAATCCGCGCGCTTCTTCGGCATGGTGCCGATCGGCGACTTCCTGTTCGGCACGCACTGGAGCCCGCAGGTGATCGACCCGCGCGATCCCGGCGCGTCGCTCGGCGCGGTGCCACTGTTCTGGGGCACGTTCTTCATCGGTGCGGTGATCGCGATGATCGTCGCGATCCCCCTCGGGCTGATGACGGCTATCTACCTGTCTCAATATGCCGCGCCGGGCGTGCGCACGTGGATGAAACCGCTGATCGAGATGCTCGCCGGCGTGCCGACCGTGGTCTACGGCTATTTCGCGGCGTTGACGGTGGCGCCGCTGGTGCGCGATTTCGCGGTCGCGATCGGTGTCCGCTGGGCGAGTTCGGAAAGCGCGCTCGCGGCCGGGCTGGTGATGGGGATCATGATTATCCCCTTCGTCTCCTCGATGGCGGACGACTCGATCACCGCAGTGCCCGCGGCCATGCGCGACGGCAGCCTGGCGATGGGCGCGACCCAATCGGAGACGATCCGCCGCGTGCTGCTGCCCGCCGCGCTGCCCGGCGTGATCGGCGGCGTGCTGCTGGCGGTGAGCCGCGCGATCGGCGAGACGATGATCGTCGTGATGGCCGCCTCGGGCGTCGCGACGCTGACGCTCAACCCCTTTGCCAGCACGACCACCGTCACCAAGCAGATCGTCGACCTGCTGACCGGCGAGGCGGAATTCGACAGCCCGAAGACACTCGCCGCCTTCGCGCTCGGACTGACGTTGTTCGTCATCACCCTGCTGCTCAACATCGTCGCGCTGACGGTCGTCAAACGATATCGGGAAGCGTATGAATAGGGTGCTCGATCCTGACATCCGGAAGCCGAGGGGCCGGGGCGAGCGAAGCCGAGGACCGTCCCGGCGACGCTCAACGCGGTGCCTCGACTTCGCTCGGCACAAACGGGTGAGGCGTGAAGGCGCGAAGAACCCGTTCGCCCCGAGCTTGCCGAAGCCCGTCCCGAGCGGCTGGTTTCGCCAGCCGGCCGAAGGACGCGGGCCAGAGGCGGCGCGTGGTATTTCGGGCATGTGCTTTGACGAGCTCAGCACGAACGGGCCGGTATGATGGGAAGTCGCCTCACCCCCGCCCCGACCGACTGGCGCGATACCGCGCATCAGCGGCGCATGGCCAAGCGCTATGCCGCCGAACGCCGCTTCCGCTGGCTCGGCCTCGGCGCGGTGCTGCTGTCGGCGGGGTTCCTCGTCGTGCTGCTCGTCTCGATGCTGTCGGCCGGACTCGGCGGGTTCGTGCAGACGCAGATCGCGCTGCCGATCGATTTCGCGCACAGCCGGCTTTCGCTCGATCCCGCGACGCTGCGCGGCCCGGGCGCCGACCTCGCGCTCGCCGCCGCCGATCTCGGCGGAGCAACCGACGCGGCCGCGATCGCCGCCTACGGGCCCGGCGGAGACTCCCTGCTCTCAGACGGCGCATGGACGCGGGTTCGCGATCAGCTCAAGGCCGATCCGTCTCTGCTACGCCGCCGCGCGACAGTGTGGGTGCCCGCCGCCGACCGCATCGACATCGCCGCCAAGCGCGAAGGCGCCCCCGCTGACGAGGCGATCGTCGCGAAGCTCAAGGCGGCCCATACGCTCACCACCAGCTTCAACGCCTTCTTCCTGAGGAGTTCGGACGCGACCGATCCGACGATGGTGGGCATCTGGGGCGCGCTCAAAGGTTCGCTGCTGACGATGGCCGTCACGCTGCTGATCGCGTTTCCGGTCGGGGTGCTGTCGGCACTCTACCTGGAGGAATATGCCCCGCATAACCGCTGGACCGATCTGATCGAGGTTTCGATCAACAATCTCGCGGCGGTGCCGTCGATCATCTTCGGGCTGCTCGGGCTCGCCGTGTTCCTCAACACCTTCCACCTGCCGCGATCGGCCGCGATCGTCGGCGGCTTGACGCTAGCGCTGATGACGATGCCGGTGATCGTCATTGCCGCGCGCAACGCGATCAAGGCGGTGCCGCCCTCGATCCGCGACGCCGCATTCGGCGTCGGCGCAAGCCCGGTGCAGGTGGTGTTCCACCACGTCCTGCCGCTGGCGATGCCGGGTATCCTCACCGGTACGATCATCGGCATGGCGCGCGCGCTCGGCGAGACCGCGCCGCTGCTGATGATCGGCATGCGCGCGTTCATCACCGCGCCGCCGGGCGGCCTGCGCGACCCCGCGACCGTGCTGCCGGTGCAGATCTTCCTGTGGTCCGATCAGGTCAACCGCGGCTTCGTCGAGAAGACCAGCGCCGCGATCCTCGTCCTGCTCATTTTCCTGCTCGCGATGAACGGCGTCGCGATCTACCTTCGCAACAGATTCGAGACACGCTGGTGAACGTTCAGAGCCCTATCGCGCAGCACAAGATTTCCGCGCGCCACGTCAACGTCTTCTACGGCGACAAGCAGGCGATCCGCGATGTCTCGATCGATTTCGACCGCGACGTGGTGACCGCGCTGATCGGCCCGTCCGGCTGCGGAAAATCGACCTTCCTGCGCACGCTCAACCGCATGAACGACACGATCCCGTCGGCGCGGGTCGAGGGCGAGATCGATCTCGACGGCGAGGATATCTACGCGCCCGAGATGGACGTCGTGCAACTGCGCGCGCGCGTCGGCATGGTCTTCCAGAAGCCCAACCCGTTTCCGAAGTCGATCTTCGAAAACGTCGCCTACGGCCCCCGCATTCACGGCCTCGCCAGCAACCACGCCCAACTCGCCGACATCGTCGAGCGCTCGCTCAAGCGCGCCGGCCTGTGGGACGAGGTGAAGGACCGGCTTTCGGACAGCGGCACCGCGCTTTCGGGCGGCCAGCAGCAGCGGCTGTGCATCGCCCGCGCGATCGCGGTCGATCCCGAAGTGATCCTGATGGACGAGCCGTGCAGCGCGCTCGATCCGATCGCGACCGCCAAGATCGAGGAACTGATCCACGAGTTGAAGGGCCGTTACGCGATCGTGATCGTCACGCACAACATGCAACAGGCGGCGCGCGTGTCGCAACGGACCGCGTTCTTCCACCTCGGCGCGCTGGTCGAATCGGGTTCGACCTCCGACATCTTCACCAATCCGCGGCAGGAACGCACCAAGGATTACATCACCGGCCGGTACGGCTGAAGGACACGCGCATGACGACCTACGAACATACCATCAAGGTCTTCGACGACGAGATCGGCCAGTTGCGCGGGCTGATCGCGCAGATGGGGGGCCTTGCCGAACAGGCGATCGACGATGCGATCGAAGCGCTCAAGCACCATGATCTCGAAACCGCCGCCGAGATCGTGCGCAACGACAAGAAGATCGACCAGCTCGAGGTGCAGGCCGAGGAACTCGCGGTGCGCATCATCGCGTTGCGCGCGCCGCTCGCCGACGATCTGCGCGACGTGGTCGCCGCGCTCAAGATCGCGGGCGTGATCGAACGGATCGCCGATTACGCCAAGAACATCGCCAAACGCACCCCGCTGATCGATTCGCACGGCCAGATCGAACCGCTGTCGGTGCTGCCGGCGATGGCCACGCTCGCGATCGAGATGGTGCATGACGTGCTCGACGCGTTCGCCGCGCGCGATCCCGAGGCCGCGCAACAGGTCTGCGCGCGCGATCGCGCGGTCGATGATTTCTACAACAGCCTGTTCCGCGTGCTCGTCACGCACATGATGGAGAATCCGGCGACGATCGGACAGGTTACGCACCTGCTGTTCATCGCCAAGAATCTGGAGAGGATCGGGGACCACGCGACCAACATCGCGGAGATGGTCTATTTCGCCGCGACCGGCACGCACATGGCCGAGCGCGATCGCGGCGCTTTCGTAACGCGTCAAGGGGAGTAAGCAGATGGCCCGGGCCAAGATGTTGCTGGTGGAAGACGATGCCGCGCTTGCCGAATTGCTGATCTGGCACTTCAAGCGCGAAGATTTCGACGTGAAGCAGACCGCCGACGGCGAGGAGGCGCTGCTGCTCGCCAAGGAGGCGACGCCCGATATCGTGTTGCTCGACTGGATGGTCGAGGGGTTGTCGGGAATCGAAGTATGCCGCCGCCTGCGCCGCATGCCTGAAACCGCGAACGTGCCGATCATCATGCTCACCGCGCGCGGCGAGGAGGAGGACCGCGTGCGCGGGCTGGAGACCGGCGCGGACGATTACGTCACCAAGCCGTTTTCCCCGCGCGAGCTGGTCGCCCGCGTCGGCGCGGTGCTGCGCCGGGTGCGGCCGGCGCTGGCGGGCGAACAGCTCACCTATTCGGACATCGAGATGGACACGGTCGGCCACAAGGTCCGCCGCGCGGGCGAGGTGATCCCGCTCGGCCCGACCGAGTTCCGCCTGCTCAAGCATTTCCTCGAACATCCCGGCTGGGTGTTCTCGCGCGAACGGCTGCTCGATGCGGTCTGGGGGCATGACAGCGATATCGAAAGCCGCACCGTCGACGTCCACATCCGCCGGTTGCGCAAGGCGATCAACGGGGACGACCGGCCCGACATCATCCGCACCGTGCGCTCGGCGGGCTATGCGCTGGATTCGGGGGCTTAAGAGCGACGGTTCACCCGCAATTTTCGAATCGCGAGCGAAACGAGGGAGCCTTTGCGCGTTGATGTGCGTTAACCCGGCGCGCAGCGGAAATGCTGCCCGTTTTTGCAGGAGTGAACCGATGAAGCTGATGATGCTTGCCGCGCTGGCGGTTGCCACCCCCGTTGCCGGCTTTGCCCAGATGGCGCCGGCGCCCGACGCCCAGACCGCTCCCGCCGCGCCGGCGGACCCCGCCGCCCAGGCGCCCACCGCTGACCAGACTGCGGCTGCTCCTGCCGCCCCCGCCGCGGCTGCGCCGACCGGGCAGGTCCAGATGGGCGCGCCCGTCGCCAACCCCGCGCCCGCGGCGCCCGAAAGCTATCCGGTTTGCTCGGCGACCGTGAAGGACCAGTGCCGCGAAGGCGCCGGCGGTGGCCACAAGATGGCACACCGCAAGCACAAGAAGTAAGTCGATCGGGGCGGGCGAGCGCGCCCGCCCCGTCTCATCGCTTATTCCACCGAGACGATCCGCGTGCCGATCCGTTCGGCCTCGCCAGCGTCATGCGTCACCATCAATATCGGCAAGCGCGCCGTATCGCGGATATGCTCGATCGCGGTCAGGATTTCCTCGCGTCGCGCACGATCGAGCGACGACAGCGGTTCATCGAGCAGCAGGAACCGGGGCGCGCCGAGCAAGGCGCGGCCGATCGTGACACGCCGAGCCTCGCCGCCGGACAGCGTTCGCGGCCAGCGATCAAGCAGGTGCCCGATACCGAGGAAGTCGATCGCCGCCATCTCCACACGGCCACCCGGCGCGCCATAGCGCAAATTGTCCCGCACGCGGAGGTGCGGAAACAGCCGCGGCTCTTGGAAGACATAGCCCGCCCGGCGGCGCTCGGGCGGCAGGTCGATCCCCGCGTCCGCATCGAACAGCGTCTCACCGCTTACCCGAACATGGCCCGCGTCCGGCCGCAACAGACCTGCGATCATGTTGAGCACGCTCGTCTTGCCTGCACCGGACGGGCCGAACAGCACCGTAGCGCCTTCGCCGGCGGTCAGAGCGAAATCGATCCGGGTTTCGCCGATTCGCTTGGTCAGGCGCAGGTCAAACGCCACCATGCCCCCTTCCCGCCCGACGCACCAGCAGCTCGGACGCGACGAGCGCCGCCAGCGACAGCGCGACCGAAATCACCGACAGCCGCCATACGAGCGCGTCGCCGCCGGGCTGTTGCAGCGCGCTGTAGATCGCCAGCGGCAGCGTCTGCGTCTCACCCGGCACGTTCGAGACGAAGGTGATCGTCGCGCCGAACTCGCCCAGCCCGCGCGCGAAGCCGAGCACCAGCCCCGCCGCGACGCCGGGCAGGCTGAGCGGCAGCGTGATCGTGCGGAACACCCGCCACCGCCCCGCGCCGAGCGTGCGCGCGGCATTCTCGAACCGCCGATCGACCGCCTCGATCGACAGCCGCATCGCGCGCACCATCAGCGGCAGCGCCATCACCCCCGCCGCGATCGCCGCGCCCGTCCAGCGAAACAGCACGGTGACCCCGAATGCGCGATCGAGCCAGTGGCCGATCAGGCCGGATGGCGCGAACAGGATCAGCAGCACCCATCCCGTCACCACCGGCGGCACCACCAGCGGCAGGTGAACGAGCGCATCGACCAACAGCTTGCCCGGGAACGCCGCGCGCGCGAGCAGCCAGGCGAGCGCGAACGCAATCGGCAACGTCATCACGATCGCGACGAGCCCGACGCGCAGGGAGAGCGCGACGATCTGCCATTCGGTCGCGGTCAGCATCGGCGGAACCGAGCACCGCCCGCCCCTTCGCACTGAGCGAAGTCGAAGTGCGTGCTCCACGCGATTCGCTCCGGACACGTCCTTCGACTAAGCTCAGGACGAACGGCGGAGTGGTGGCCCGAGCGACCGCGCGCCGGGGCGAGAGGCCATATCGCAGCGATCAGCATCGGCATCGGCCCCCGCCACCCTCCAACCCGTTCGCACTGAGCGAAGTCGAAGTGCGTGGCCCAGGCGAGTCGCTCAGGACGAACGGAGTAGAGCGTGCCAAGCCAGCGCTCACCGCGCCGAGAAGCCGTAGCGGACGAAAATCGCTTTGCCCGCCCTGCTCAGCAGGAACCGCCGGAAGCCCTCGCCCTCGGCGTTGGTCGACGCCGCCAGCCGTGCCACCGGATAGGTGATCGGCGGATGTGTGGTTTCGGGAAACACGCCCGCGATGCGCACCTTGGCCGAGGCGCGCGCGTCGGTCGCGTAGACGATGCCGAGCGGCGCGACGCCGCGCTCGACCAGCGCGAGGGTCGCACGGACGTTCTCGGCCGAGACGATATGCGGTTGCACCGCCGACAGCACGCCGAGCCGCACCAACGCGGTGCGGCCGTATTTGCCCGCCGGCACCGCCGGATCGGCCATCGCCAGCGGCCCCGCGCTCAGGAAGCGCGCGAGCCGCGCGCCGCCCGCGGGCGCGCGCACGCGCTGCGCCGCCGGCCCGACGATCACCAGCCGGTTGCCGAGGAAGGTCACGCGCGTCGCCGGCACGATCAGGTGCTTCGCCGCGATCGCATCCATCCACGCCTCGTCGGCGGAGACGAACAGATCCGCACGCGCGCCCGCTTCGATCTGCCGGGCAAGCGCCGACGAGCCGGCGAACGACACCACCGGACGGGCATGGCCCCGCGCCGCCCAGGCATCGGCGGCGGCGCTCATCGATTCCTGCAAGCTCGCCGCCGCCAGCACCAGCGGCGGCGTCGGCGGCGCGGCGCGCGCAGCGCTCGCGCTCAGAAGCAACAGCAGCGCGGCGATCAGGCGAGTCAGCATATCCGACGATATACAGCGTTCGCGGCGCAGCGCTACAGCGTCACCCGTCCGGTCCGCGCGAGCTTGCCCCAGCCGACCTTCGGCCCGCGCAGCGCCTGCGTGATCGCCTTGAGCACGACATAATACATCACCTGCCGATAGCCGATCCGCTGCGGAATCAGCAGCCACAGCAGCCGCCAGTTCTCGCGGCGTTCGAGCGCGAAGGCGATCGTCGCAGCGAGCAGGTCGATCGCGGTGAACACCAGCCAGTAGATCAGCATCGTCTCGACGTCATGCTGGGTCTGCGCCCAGCCATGCGCGCGCACCGCGATATAGGTCATGATGAAGCTGACGATCAGCGCGAGATCGATGATCGGCGAGATCGCCGCCAGCACGATCTGGAACAGGATCGCCTGCGGCAGCCCGACGCGCGCGAGTCCCGCCGGCTTTCCGCGCACCATCACGCCGCCATGCTTCCACAAACATTGCAGCGTGCCATAGGCCCAGCGGAACCGCTGTTTCGCCAAGCCCTTGAAGCTTTCCGGGCTTTCGGTCCAGGCGACGGCATATTGATCGTAATGGACGCGCCAGCCCGCGCGCTGGATCGCGATCGTCAGATCCTGATCCTCGGCGAGCGTATCGTCGGGATAGCCGCCGACGCTCTTGATCGCTTCGAGCCGCCACGCGCCCACCGCGCCGGGCACCACCGTCATCGCGTTTAGCCGCGCCAGCGCGCGCCGTTCGAGATTCTGCGCGGTGATATATTCGAGCGCCTGCCAACGGGTGATGAGGTTCACCCGATTGCCGACCTTGGCATTGCCCGCGACCGCGCCCAGCGCCGGATCGACGAACCAGCGCGCCAGCCGCGCGATCGTGGTCGGCTCGAACTGCGTGTCGGCATCGAGCGCGATGACGATCTCGCCGGTCGCCAGCGTCAGCCCCTGGTTGAGCGCACGCGCCTTGCCGCCATTCTCCAGCGTGAGCAGCCGGACGCGCGGTTCGTCGGCAAAGGCGGTGCGGACGATCTCGCTGGTGCGGTCGCTCGATCCGTCGTCGATCACGATCACTTCGAGCCGCACGTCGGTGCTCGCGAGCACACCGCGCACCGCGCGTTCGATCACCGGTTCCTCGTTGAACGCCGGGATCATCACCGTGACGAAGCGGGTCGGGTCGATCGGCGGGAACACCGTCCGGCCTTCGCGCCGCGCCTGGATCAGCGCCAGCGCCGAGAGGGTCAGCGCGCGCGCGATGCCGATCGTGATCGCGAAGAAGAAAATCCAGCCGAGCGCCACCACGATCGAGCCGAGCGCGGTGAACACGAACAGATCGGCCGAGGACGCGAGCCGGTCGCTCTCCGAGATCGGCGGCATCGCGACATCGCGCGAGATCCCCGCCAGTGCTGACACCGGCACGAAGCGGATGCCCTTGGCGCGAAGCTGATCGATGATCTGCGGCAGCGCCTCGACGGTCTGCTGGCGGTTGCCGCCGCCGTCGTGGAGCAGGATGATGTTGCGGCTGCAACTCGCGTCGGAATTGGCGTCACAATGCGGCGGCGGAAAGACTTGCGACACCGCCGTATCGACGATCGCCGCCACGCCGGGGCGCTTCCAGTCGTTCGGATCGACGTGCAGCCCGACCGAGATGTAGCCGCGGTTCTGCGCCTGCAACGCCGGCTCGATTTCGTCTGCGGTGGTCGGCTCGGCGTCCCCGAAATAGGGCGCGCGGAACAGCCGCAGCGATCGGCCGGTGAACGCCTGGAACAGCCGCTGCGTGGTGTTGAGCTGAAAGGCCGTCTCGGTGTCGCTCGATCCCGCCATGTTGGGGTGCGTATAGCTATGGCTGCCGACCTCATGCCCCTCGCGGACCATTCGGTTGAGCAGCGAGCGCTGGGTCAGTGCGTTCTCGCCGATCACGAAGAAGGTGGCGGGGACGTGCTCGGCCTTGAGGATGTCGAGGATCTTTGGCGTCCAGGTCGGGTCCGGGCCATCGTCGAAGGTCAGGGCGACATAGCCCGGCTTGTAGCCGGTGCGCTGCACCACATAGGGCGATGGCAAGCGCGTGAAGTCCACGCGGTCGATCATGCCGTTGACGGCGGTGGCATTGCGCACGCCGGTAACGGGCACGCCGGCGATCTTGAGGATTTCGCCGTTGCCGTCGATATCGACATCGGTGCCGACCGGGATCGTGTCGATCGCGGACGGCGCCGGCAACGTGCGATGGGCGCGCCCGAAGATCGACCATAGGCCGGGATCTTCCGAACCGAGCCGCCACAGCGCCACAGCGCCGAGCTTGGCGCGATTGAGGAAGCGAATCTGGTTGTAGGCGGAAGGCGCGTCGAGCAGCCACAGCACGTGGCGGACGTTGCCCTCCTGATAGGCGAAGCTGGTGTTCCCGCTCGCTTTGTCGAACACCGGCGTCGCACCGGATTCGCGCGCCGCCTCCCACGCTTCGTCGATCGCGACCGGATCGCCGCCGGATGCGCTGTCGCTATGCCAGTCATAGCCGTAGTTGCCGATCGCGACGACGATCTTGTTGCGCGGCACGCCCGACGCAGCACGCACGACGGCATTCTCAAACCACGCCTGCGATGCGATCGGGCCAGGCGGGCTGCTGAGTTCGTGCTGGTCGTACGCCATCAGGAAAACGCGATCGACGATGGTGGCGAACGCCTTCACGTCCCACGCATTCTCACCGACCGGCACCGCGATCGCCACCACCCAGCCGCGCTTGGCGAAGCGGGCCTTGGCCTCGCGCAGAAACGCCCGGTAATCGGGCAGGCTCTTGCGCGGCAGTTCCTCGAAATCGAAGAACGCGCCGCCAGCCTGGTTCGCGGCGAGCCAGGGTTCGAGCTTGTCGAGCAACGCGCGGCGGGTCGCGGGACGGTGCAGCAACGCGGCCATGCCGGCGCCATCCCAATTGCCCTGTTCGGCGTTCTGGATCATCGGCAGCAGCAGGGGCCTGCGCACGGCGCGGTTGAGGATCGCTTTGCCCGCCGCATCGCGAAACACGGTGATGTGGTGGTTCGGCCCGGTAACGCTCACCCAGCCGGGAATCAGCCAGTCGAGTTCGTTGATATGACGGCGCAACGAAGAGGCGCTCGACGGATCCCACGGCACATGGAAGGCGATCGCGAGCGGCGTGTCATCGGCGGGTTGGACGCCGCGCGGCGGCGCCCCGGTGAGCATCCGGGCGTAATCGAGCAGTTCGCGGCGGGTCCGCTTGAGCAGCGGTTCATGCGGCGGCGGCAGGCGGACGAGCGCCGCATGTTCCGATTCGACCGGCAGAAGCGGCGCGGGCGGCACGATGCCGATCGTCAGCCCCAGCGCGACGATCGACAAGATCGTGAGCACGATGAACGCGCCGACCGCCAGGGCGAAGCGCCGCCGCCGCCGCCCGGACGCATCGAAGAAAACCGGCGCATTCGCCATATCTGCAATAATCCCCGTTACGGCCCTACCCTTATCAGCGCGGTGGCGCGCCCGAAAGCGGGCATGGCGATGACAAAGCGTTCATCCCCGCTGCCGCTCTGGGAAGAAAGGCCACGCGCGGCGCGGCGGAAACCCGCGCAAATTTCATCGGCATGCCACTTTTGGCTTGCGAGCGCCCCGTCACGCCGCTAGGCGCACTCCCCTGCAATGTGTCGGGGCGTGGCGCAGTCTGGTAGCGCACTGGTCTCGGGGTCCAGGGGTCGTAGGTTCGAATCCTATCGCCCCGACCATTGCAGCGAAATCCAAAAGATGATGACCCTGAGCAACGGACGGCGCGTTGGCGCGCTCGTGCGCAAACGCCGCGGATATGAAGCGGGCGCGACGCTCATGCGAGCGCCGCGCGCGCCGCTCAGCCCTTCTTCGCGCCGAGCGCCTTCAGCGCCGCCATCGTGCCCGAAACATGACCCTCGGGGCTCGGTTCGGACAGGACGTAGGCGATCTTGCCGTCCCGCCCGATCACGAACGAGGTGCGGTTCGACCAGCCGGTCTTCTGCGGCAGCGTCACGTCATAGCCGTTGATCGTCGCCGGGGTGGCGACGCCGACCGGGAACTTGTTGCGGCATTCGGTGACGGAGAATTCCTTGATCCGCTCGGCGTTGCCCGCCGTCAGACCGATCAGCGTCGCGCCGAGCTTCTTATATTCGTCGGCGGCTTCGGCGAATTCATGCGCCTCGATCGTGCAGCCTTGCGTGAAAGCGGCCGGGAAGAAATACAGCACCACCGGCCCCTTCTTCAGCGCCGACTGGAGCGTGAAGGTGAAGGTCTTGCCGCCCACCGCCGCCTGGGTGGTGAACAACGGCGCCTTCGCCCCGACCGCGATCGCGGCATGAGCGGGCGCGGCGAGCGCGAGCGTGCCGGCGGCGACGGCAGTCAGAAACTTGAGCATCGATCTTCTCCTAAGGGACAGCGGGCGCATCGCCCCCCGCCGGCGACATACCATGCCGGCGGGGAACCACGCTATTATTGCGTCGGGCCGAGTTTGGTGTTGAGCACCCAGCCGACATTGTCGTTCTCGTCGGCGACTTCCCACCACAGGCCGTTCTTGTTGCCGGTGGGATAGAGGATCGCACCCGGCGTGAGCGTGCGGATCGCCTTGCCGCTCGGCGAGGCGGTGGCGCGCATCGTGACCGGGCCGAGCGCGCTGAACGTCTTGGCCGGCGCGGCCTGGGCGGTGGCGGTGTCGCCAGGGGTGACGAGGCCGAGATCGTTGACGAGCTTCGAATAGGCCTGGATGAACGCCAACGTCACGATCTTGCCGATATCGGTGTTGTCGTAACCGCCGCCGACCACGCCGCCACCCGCGACACCGGCGAAGACGCCGCCGCCCCCGCCGAAGCTCAGCGAGTTCTTGGCGGCATAGCCGTCCTCGGTCGCGAGCGTTTCGGTGGTGCGGACGTTGGTGATCGACAGGACGACGTTCGCCTCCTGCTTGCGGCTGCGGATCCCGCCGACGAGGCCGCCGACCGGACCGCCGATCAGCCCGCCGAGGCCCGCGCCGATCCCGCTGCCGCTCGCGTTGCTGTTGGCGCCCTGCACTTCGGCCTGGAGCACGTAGTCCGCGGCCTTGATCTGGCCGACGCCCACGTTCGCGCCGCGCTGCAGACCGAGCCCGCCGCCGATGTCCCGCTCGCGCTGCGCCGCCTGAAGCCCGCTGCCGCGATCGACCAGATTGAAGCAGCCCGAACGCTGCACCAGCACCTTGAGCAGCTTCTGCGGCGGCGCGAGATTATACTGGGTCCAGCCACGCGGATCATCGCCATCGACGATCGAGAGCGTGCCGAGTTTCCTGGCGCAGCGCGGCACGTCGTTGGCGGTCGCCTCCTGCAGCTTCTGCGCGCCCGAGGGCTTGGCGAGCCGTTGTGCGGGCGCGACCGCGGGCGCCATCGCCACACCCGCAACGAGTAGCGCCGAAATCATTGTACGCATCGATTATCCCCGTATTGTCTCGCGCGCGCCGATGTTTCGGCTGCGGGCGCATTTTGCATGGATGGACCGCGACCTCGAACACCGCGCGCGTACCATTTCGCAGGGGTGATCGCCAGTCTCTTGGGCGGGCGCTTTGGCTTATCGCGCAAGCAATGCTATCGGCTCCCCGACACCCCGTTTCACAGAATGGCCGACGTGACGACTCCACTCGAAAAGATCCGTAATTTCAGCATTATCGCCCATATCGATCATGGGAAGTCGACGCTTGCCGACCGGCTGATCCAACAGACCGGGGGCCTCAGCGACCGCGAGATGTCCGAGCAAGTGCTTGATAACATGGACATCGAGAAGGAGCGCGGAATCACCATCAAGGCGCAGACGGTGCGCCTGTCGTACAAGGCCGACGATGGCGAGACCTATACGCTCAACCTGATGGACACGCCGGGCCATGTCGATTTCGCCTATGAAGTCTCGCGCAGCCTCGCCGCGTGCGAGGGGGCGCTCCTCGTCGTCGATGCCGCGCAGGGCGTCGAGGCGCAGACGCTCGCCAACGTCTATCAGTCGATCGAGCATGACCATGAGATCGTGCCGGTCATCAACAAGATCGACCTGCCCGCCGCCGATCCCGACAAGGTGAAGGCCGAGATCGAGGAGGTGATCGGCCTCGACGCGAGCCAGGCGGTGCTGACCTCGGCCAAATCGGGGATCGGCATCCGCGAGACCCTCGAGGCGATCGTCACGCGCATTCCGCCGCCCAAGGGCGATGCCACCGCGCCGCTGAAGGCGATGCTCGTCGATAGCTGGTACGACCCCTATCTCGGCGTCGTCATCCTGATCCGCGTGATCGACGGGGTCTTGAAGAAGGGCCAGCACGTCAAGTTCATGCAGGCCGGCACCGAGCATCTCGTCGACCGCGTCGGCTGCTTCCGCCCCAAGATCGAGCAGCTCGCCGATCTCGGCCCCGGCGAAATCGGCTTCATCACCGCGCAGATCAAGGATGTCGCGCAGGCGCGCGTCGGCGACACGCTGACGGACGTGAAGCGCCCCGCCGCCGAACCGCTCGCCGGCTTCAAGGAAGTCCAGCCGGTGGTGTTCTGCGGGCTGTTCCCGGTCGATGCCAACGACTTCGAGAAATTGCGCGAGAGCATCTCCAAGCTGCGGCTCAACGACGCGAGCTTCTCGTTCGAGATGGAGACGAGCGCCGCTTTGGGCTTCGGCTTCCGCTGCGGCTTCCTCGGGCTACTGCACCTGGAGATCATCCAGGAGCGGCTGACGCGCGAATATGATCTCGACCTCATCACCACCGCGCCGAGCGTGGTCTATGAGATCGAGCTGACTCACGGCGGCGGCCATATGGAGCTCCACAACCCGGCCGACATGCCCGACCCCAACAAGATCGAAAGCATCTCCGAGCCGTGGATTCTGGCGACGATCTACGTGCCCGACGAATATCTCGGCTCGATCCTCAAATTATGCCAGGATCGGCGCGGCATCCAGAAAGACCTCACCTATGTCGGCGGACGCGCGCAGGCGACCTATGAACTGCCGCTCAACGAAGTGGTGTTCGATTTCTACGATCGGCTGAAATCGCTGTCGAAGGGCTATGCGAGCTTCGATTACACGCAGATCGGCTACCGTGAGGGCGATCTCGTCAAGATGGGCATCCTCGTCAACGAGGAGCCGGTCGACGCGCTCAGCATGATCGTCCACCGCTCGACCGCCGAGGTGCGCGGGCGCGGCATGGTCGAGCGGCTCAAGGAACTGATCCCGCGCCATATGTTCAAGATCCCGATCCAGGCGGCGATCGGCGGCAAGGTGATCGCGCGCGAGACGATCAGCGCGATGCGCAAGGACGTGACCGCGAAATGCTACGGCGGAGACGCGACGCGCAAGCGCAAGCTGCTCGACAAGCAGAAGAAGGGCAAGGCGCGGATGCGGGAATATGGGTCGGTGAGCATCCCGCAGGAGGCGTTCATCGCGGCCTTGAGAATGGGTGACGAGAACTGAGGGAGCGCGTCAGGCTAAGCGCAGCTTAGCCTCGGATCGAAACCGAGCCGGCCGGCAGCGCCCCAGCGCCGTCCGACGCCGCGGCTTTGCCGCGGCGGGTTCCCAATTTCGTGATAGCCGCCCAGCCTAACAGGCCGTGGCCCGCTTAGCACTGTGAAACGAAGACGAAACAGATCAATTCGAAAAGAGTCTGTCGCCTAGGAAGTCGTCAGACATCGGACCTCCCCAGCCGAGCCGTCGATGAAGCGATTTTGCGGGGGACCGGCTCGAAATCGGGCGCGGGGCGGGGTGCGGGCATGCAGTTCTGCATGGATGGCATCGATAACCTAATGGTTCCTTTAGAGCAGCCACGCCCCGCCTTGCCGCCGGCAGGAAGGGCTTTGCCGCAGGCGGCGGGCCGGGTAGCAGGGCGCGTTTCGATTGCGAGGGAGCGACACGGTGAGCGACGACGAGTACGTCTATGACGAGGACAGCGGCGAGTGGGTTCCGGCAGCGGAGCTTGCCGAGAAGACCCGGTTGGCCTCGCAGGTCGAGGTACGGGACTCGGTCGGCAATCTGCTCGCCGATGGCGATCAGGTCACGCTCATCAAGGATCTCGAGGTGAAGGGCGCCGGCCAGACGCTGAAGCGCGGCACGCTCATCAAGTCGATCCGGCTGACGGGCGACGCGCAGGAGATCGACTGCCGCTACGAAGGCATCAAGGGCCTGGTGCTGCGCGCCGAGTTCGTCCGCAAGCGCTGACGGCTCGCCCCGTGCGAACCGCTACGCCGCGAGCCGCGCGCGGTTCATCCGGATCGTCACGATCAGCCCGGTCTCGGCCCAGTCGTAGGTGATCGTGCCGCCGAGCTGATGGGTGACGCTGCGCTGGACGAGCTTGCTGCCGAAGCCGCGCGCGTCGCCCGGCGCGTGAATCTCCGGCCCGCCATGTTCGAGCCAGGTGAGGACGATGTCGTCGCCCTCCGACGTGCTCGACACGTCGAGCGTGCCCTCGGGCACCGACAGCGCGCCATATTTCATCGCGTTGGTGGCGAGTTCGTGGATCACCAGCGCGAGGGCGGTGGCGGCCTTCTCGCCGACGCCCATGCGCTCGACCGCGACGCGGATGCGCCCCTTGAACCCGCCCAGATCATAGGGTGCGAGCAGCACCGCGATCAGATCGCCGAGCAGCTCGGCATCGCCCTGCCCGTCCGGGAGCGGGCGGACCAGATCATGCGCGCGGCCGAGCGCCGAGAGGCGTTCGGTGAGGTCGCTCGCCAATTGCTCCACGGTTTCGGCCGAGCGCGAGGAGATCGCGGTCAGCCCGGAGGCGATCGCGAGCAGATTCTTGACGCGGTGGCTCATCTCGCCGGCGAGCAGCTCGTGCCCTTCCTCAGCCTGCTTGCGGCCGGTGACGTCGAGGAAGATGCCGTACACGGTGTGCGCGACGACATCGTCCTCCTCGCCCTGCCCGCGCGCCGCGACCCAGCGCACCTCGTCGCCGATCATGATGCGGAAGTCTGTCTCATACGGGCCGAGGATCGCGCGCGTCGCGGCGAAGGCCGAGCGGACGCGGTCGCGGTCGGCGGGGTGGATGCGCGCCGACAGTTGCTCGAACGTGACCTCGTCCCGCTGCGGCAGGCCCCACAGCTCGAAGCCGAGTTCGTCCATCGTGAACGCGTCGGTATCGACGTTCCACGCCCATAAAGCGACCCCGGCCGCGGTTATCGCGCGGCGCAACTGCTCCGGGCGCCACTCTTGAGTCGCGGGCATTTTGGTAACCAATTCGAATCCCTCAGTTCCATCCTGGCGCGATCGCACCCCCCTCTTAGTCCGCCCCGCCCCGTTCGGCAAAGCGCGGCCGAAGCGGCATGAAAAAAGGCCGGGCGCTGTCGCCAGCGCCCGGCCCCTCTTCGCGTCCGTGATGAAGATCAGAGGCCGTAGGACAGCCGCAGATAGCCGAACTGGCCCGGCAGATCATAGGTGGTCGGGTCGAAGTTCGCGCTGTCGCAGGTGTTGCAGGCCGGCGGCGCCTTGTTGAAGACGTTGTTCACGCCGGCGGTGAGCCGCATCTTGTGGTCCAGCCACTCGGGCGAATAATAGACCTGGACGTCGCCGTAGAAGGTCGCGCCCATGCGGTGCCCGTCATTCTCGTACACCGCGCTGATGTAGCGCGCGGTGAACGACGCGCCGAACGCGGCGCTCGACCAGTCGAGCGTGGTGTTCAGCTTGAACTCGGGGAAGGCCTGATCGGTGGCGAGGCAGCGTTCGGTGCCCTTGCAGACCAGGGTCGGCGCCTTGAGGTCGGCCGGCGGGCTGACGTCGTACTTGATGAGGTACGCCGCATTCGCGCTCAGACCGATCGTGCCGCCGTACACGGCGGGCGAGCGGTAGAGGAAGGTCGCGTCGAGACCCTCGGTGTGGATCGAGTTGAGGTTCTGCAACGTGCCGTTGATGCCGGAGACATCCCCAAGCGAATTGCGCGTGATGTTGGCGCAGCTCACCGGATCCCCGAAGAACGCGCAGCGGTTGAGCGTGAGCGTGCCGGGCACCGAGTCGATCGCGTTCTTCAGCTCGATGCTGTAGTAATTGACCTCGAGGCTGAGCGTGCTGGCGAGGCTGCCGCGTGCCCAGGACGGGCTGTACACGCCGCCCGCGGTCCAGGTGGTCGAGGTCTCGGGCTTGAGCGCGGTGCTGCCTTGCGAGAAGATGCCGATCTGGCCGCCCTGCGATTCCGCATAGCTGCCGTCCGCCGGCACGCCGTTGGCGATGCAGTTGGCGCGGACGGTCGCGTTGCTCTGGAAGCTGCCGCCCGACGCGCTGGTGCACGGATCGTTGATCGTCGCGTCGGAGCGCGAACGGCCCGCGTACAGTTCGCCGATGCTCGGCGCGCGCAGGCTTTCCGCATAGCCGCCGCGCAGCAACAGGTCGGCGACCGGCTTCCACAGCCCCGAGGCGGTGAAGGTGGTGTTGCCGCCGAACGTCGAATAGTCCGAATGGCGCACCGCGCCGTCGAACTCGAGGCGGTGGAAGAACGGCATGTTCGCGAGGATCGGCACGCGGATTTCGCCGTAGATCTCGTCGGTGTTGAAGCCGCCTCGCGACGGGCTGGTCGGCACGTCGGCGCCGAGGCCGGCGACGATCACCGGATCGGGGTCATAGCTCGCCTTCTGGTCGCGGTGCTCATAGCCGATCGCGACGCCGACCGGTCCGGCCGGCAGATCGAACAGATCGCCCGAGAGGTTGGCGGTGAAATCGGCGAGGCGCTGCATGCTCTTGTCGCGTTCGTCGAAGGTCACGTACTTCAGCATCGCCGGGGTGATCGTGCCGGTGCCGCCCACGGCGGCGCCACCGAAGATGTTGAACGGCACGCAGTCACCGGTGCAGTTCGCGACCGGGCCGAGCGCCTGGGCGAGCTTGGCCGCGTTGAGGTTGCCGGTGAACACCTGGTGCGCGTCGTTCAGGCCATAGACGCCGTTGATGTCCCAGTACCATTTATGCTCGCCGACATGGAACGAGCCGTCGAGCGTCGCGCTCGCGGTGAAGGTGTTCACGTCCTGCGAGAAGGTGCGCTGGCCGCCTTCGACGAAGCGCCGGTTGATCCCGGTGTAGTTCGCCGGCAGCGCCGAGGGCGTGCCATCGAGATTGACGCCCGAGGAGAGCGTCACGCCGAACGGATTGTACGGGTTGGTCGCGTCGATCGAGATGCGGTCGAGCAGATTGCCGTTGCCGGCACCCGGCCCGATCGCCAGCGGCAGGAACGCCGCCTGCGTGGTCGAATTGCGCTTGTTATAGGCGATCCTCGTGCGGAAATGGACCGCGTCCGACAGTTCCTGCTTGAAGTTGAAGAACCCGCCATACCGTTCGGACGGGGTGAGCAGATAGTTGAACGGCGCGAAGTTGAAGCGGCCCGCGTTGTTGAACGCGGTGAAATCCGCCGCGGTCGGGTTGCGGCCGGCGACCGGCGCCTTCAGCGTCACGTCCGTGCCGATGCCGATGAGATTGCCGACGGCGGCGCTGACCCGGTAGCGGCCAAGCGGCGGCGTGCCGCTGCACCCGACGCCATCGGGGAAGGCGGGATCGGTACAGCTCGTCGCATAGGGCGCCGGATATTGCGAGATCGCGCGGTTGGAGGTCTTGACCGGCTCCTGCTTGGTATAGAAGCCGCCGAACACCGCCGAGGTGCCGGTCTCGGGCTTCTGGATGCCGTAGCTCAGTTCATAATTCTGGGTGTGGCCGTCGCCTTGGCGATAGGTGCCGAATTGCGCGTTGGCTTGCAGGCCCTTCTGGCTCTGCTTGGTGATGATGTTGACCACGCCGGCGACCGCGTCCGAGCCGTAGAGCGGCGACGCGCCCGACTGGAGCACTTCGACGCGCTCGATCATGTTCGTCGGGATCGTGTTGAGATCGACCGAAGCCGGGATACCGCCCGCCGACGAGCCGTTGACGTAGCGCATGCCGTCGACCAGCACGAGCGTCCGCTTGGCGCCCAGATAGCGCAGGTCGATTTCCGCCGCGCCCGAGCTGACGCCGGTGCCGTCCGGCGGGCCGCCGATGTTGCCGGCGTTGTTGACCTTGGTGTTGAGGCCGCCGCCCGCGCTCGGCAGGCGTTGCAGCACATCCGCGATCGAGCTGAGCCCGGTCTTGCCGATCGCCGACTGATCGACCGTGATGACCGGCTTGTCCTGATCGAGCGGATTGCGGCGGATGCGCGAGCCGGTCACGACGATATCGCCCGCGTCCGCCGGAGGCGTCGCATCCTGCGCTTCGACCGGCCCAGCAAGCGCCGCCACCGCCAGAGCCAGCGCCGCTGCGCCCGAATATTTCCCGAACTTTATATTTCGCATTCGAATGTGTCCCCTTTGTCCACCTCGAAGCACCCTCTCTTATGCTGTCATAGAAAGGCAACAGTGCTGGGATGGCAAGTGGCGCAAGGGCAACACTGGCCAAAAATCGTACCAGGAAGCGTAAATCCTTCTTATAAGTGAATGAAATTATTTGATTGGAAGATGGCGCGTCAGCGGATCACGCCGATGCGCGGGTATCCCGGCGGAGCGGCGCGATGCCGCGCGCCCAGGCGATGAACGCCTCCTCGGCCATCGGCTCGGCGATCGCATAGCCCTGGATCACGTCGCAGCCGATCACGCGCAGCACGTCCGCCTGCGCGCGGCTTTCGATCCCCTCGCCCACCGCCTCGCAGCCCAGGCCGTGCGCCAGCCCGATCACCGCCTGCGCCACGGCGCGGGCCTGCGCATCCTCGACGACATGCTCGATCAGCGACCGGTCGAGCTTGATCCGGTCGATCGGCAGCCGGCGCAGCCGCGGGAGGTTGGAAGCTGCGGTGCCGTAATCGTCGATCGCGATCGTCGCGCCATCGGCGCGCAACTGGCGAATCGCGTCGATCACCGATTCGCTGCATCGCATCGCCAGCGCCTCGGAGATTTCCAGTTCGAGCAGCCGCGCCGGCGCGTTCGCGGCCAGCATCGCCGCGCGCAATTGCTCGAAGAAGGCGACATGGTCGATCTGGCGCGGCGAGACGTTGATCGCGAGCCGGTGCTCGACGCCGATCCGCTCCCAGCGCGCGATCGTCGCGGCGACTTCGCGTACCACCCATTCGCCGATCTCGACGATCAGCCCGGTCTCCTCCGCGCGCTGGATGAAGCTGCCGGGGAGGCGGAAACCATCGCGCGGGTGGCGCCAGCGCACCAGCGCCTCCGCCGCGACGATCGCGCCGTCGCCGGCCGCGACCTGCGGCTGGAAGACCAGCATGAACTGATCGTCGCGGATCGCATCGCGCAATTCACTTTCGAGCTGGTGGCGCTGCGCGATCCCGGCCGCGAGCGTTTCGGAGAAATGCTCGGCGCGGCCGCGGCCGCTCGCCTTCGCGTGGTACATCGCGGCATCGGCGGCGCGCATCAGCTCGGTCAGCGACCTGCCGTGATCGGGGCGGAGCGCGATGCCGACCGACGCGCCGATCGTCACGTCGCTGCCGTGCAGGCGGAACGGCTCCGACAGCGCGAACAGCACGCTGCGGCAAATCCGCCCGACCGTGACCGGATCGCTGACGCCGACGAAGAACATCGTGAACTCGTCGCCCGCGAGCCGCCCGATCAGCGGCGAATGCCCGTCGCACGCGCCCGCGAAACGCTCGCCGACCGCACGCAGCCGGTTCGCGACCATTTCGAGCAGCAGATCGCCGGTGGCATGGCCCATCGTGTCGTTGACGAGCTTGAAGCGATCGAGGTCGATGAACAGCAACGCCGCGTTCTTCGTGTCGGGCAGTTCGGCGAGCACCCGTTCACAACTGCGGCGGAAGCTCGTGCGGTTGGGCAGCCCGGTCACCGCATCGACCAGCGCGAGGTGGCTGACGGTGTTGAGCGCGATCGTCTGCGCCTCGAACAACGCCGCCATCGCGCTCGCCAGCTCCGGCGCATGGGCGGTGGTGACGGCGGGGACGGTGCTGCTGAGATCCCCCTCGGCGGCGACGGCGAGCCGCTCCACCGCGCCGTTGATCGCGGCCCGGCGCGCGGCGGCGGCGCGGCTGGATACCAGCAGCAGCCCGAGCGCGCACGCGCCCGCGGACGTTAGCGCTACCATCGCGGTGCGCAGATCGAACGCGGCGATACCGGCGAGCAGCATCGCCAGCACGGCGGCGACACCCGTCGCGCGGCGCGGGTGGCTCAACAAAGCTCGTGTCATCGCGATTTGAGCCACTCCTGCGACCGTTGGATGTTCGCTCCCGTGCCGCCCCGGATATCACCCAAAGGTTAACGGTTTCGATGCCCCGTGCTGCGCCGCAGGATGACGTAGAGCGCGCCGTTTCCGCCGTGGCGCGGATGCGCCGGCCGCACCGCCGCGATGTGCGGCCCGTGGCGCGAACCGGCGAGCCAGTCGCCGATGGCGGCGCGGATCGCGCCGCGCGCATGCGGCCGCTCGCTTTCGGCGCGCGGCGGCTTGCCGGTGATGACGAGCAGCACGCGCTGGCCGCTCTGGATCGCGAAATCGAGCGCGGCGTCGAGCCGGGAATAGGCCGAGCTGAGCGTATGGCCGTGCAGGTCGATCGAACTGTCGGGCACGGTGCGCCCGCGCGACAGATCGCGGTCCCACGATCCGTCGAGCGTATTGGCGGTAAGCGGGCGCGGCGCGGTGGGCTTCACCGGCAGCGGCAACGGCGCGGGTACGCGGCCGCGTACCTTCCTCGCCGGTGCGGGCGCGGGCGTGGCGGTGGGCGGCGCCGGGGCGGGCGCGGCCGCCGGCTTGGCGGGGACTGGCGGGCGGATCGGGCGGACGCTCGCGATCACGCGCGCCCACAGCGCCGCCTCCTCAGCGCTTAGCGGGGGCTTTCCCATTGTGCCCTTCCGCCGCGAGCCGTGCCAGCGTCCCGACCGGCAGCAGCAGGAACGCGGTGCCGTGCGCGGACATGCCGCCGGCGGTCGCCTCCGCCTGCGCGCCGCCGCCCCAATAGGTATCGAAGCGGTTGGCGCCCTTGATCGCGCCGCCGGTATCCTGCGCGATCCAGATGCCGTTCGCGTCGGCGCGGTCGAGCGACAGCAGCACCGGCGCGCCGAGCGGGATGAACCTGGGATCGGCGGCGACGCTCGCTCCGCCCGTCACCGGATAGCCGAGCGCACCGATCGGCGGCGTGTCGAGCGTCCGGAAGAACACGAAGCTCTTGTTCTCACGCATGAGCGCGCGCCCCTCGGCCGGGTGCGCGCGCAGCCACGCGACGATCCCCTGCATCGTCGCCTGCCCCGGCGCGAGCAATCCGCGCTGGCGCATCAAGGCGCCGATGCCGGTATAATCGCGCCCGTTCTGGGTCGCATAGCCGATCCGCAGCATCGACCCGTCGGGAAGCCGCAGCCGGCCCGACCCCTGGATCTGAAGGAAGAACAGGTCGATCGGATCGGCCGCCCAGGCGAGCACCGGCGCGCGATTGCCGAGCGCACCATCCTCGATCGCGGCGCGATCGTAATAGGGCACGAAAGTGGCGCCATCGACGCGGCCACGGATCTTCTTGCCCTTGAGGCTGTCGCTGAACTGGCCGAGATCGACATCGACGAGATCGGTCGGGCGGCCGAAGATCGGCACCTGGCAGCACCGCCGGCGGTCGCGCGATCCCGCGATCTCGGGTTCGTAATAGCCGGTCGCGAACGCCTTGCCGTCGCCGACCTGCGCGGTCTCGAAATATTGCGCGAAGAAACTCCGCGCTTCGCCGGGCTGGGCGGCCACGGCGGCGTCGCAGGCCGCGTTCCAGTCCCCCGCGCGGGTGAGGCCCGAGGCGTCGTCGCGCTTGCGCAGCGCCGGGCATGACAGGCGGAACGCGGCCAGCGCGCGCGCGGCCTGCGCCTCATCGATCGGCAGTGTATAGACCGCCGGGCCGGCGACGACGCCCGCCTCACGCGCACCCGCCGCGCCCGGCGCCGCCGTGGCGGGCGCCGGCGTCAGCGGCCGGGTGGAGGCGGACGGCCGCCGCGCCGGCGCGGTGCCCGCGCCCGGCCGTTCGGCGGGACTGACGCACGCGCCCAGCAGCAGCGCCGCCGCGAGCGCGCCCCAGCGAAGCAACGACGTCACGCTTCGTCGGTGTCGGCGAGCTTCCAGTTCGGATCGCTGCTCTTCAGCGTCCGCGCGAAGGTCCAGATGTCATGCGTCTCGACCGCGTCGGTCATCGACCCCGCGACGACGACACCGTCGCGGTCGCGCGTCACCGCCGCGATGACGGCGTCGAAGCGCACCGTGATCCGCGCGGCCTTGCCGGTCAGCACCGCATCGGTGATCGCGGCGCGCTCGATCGTGACGAGGCGGTTGTCGAGCGTGTGCCCGGCCTCGGCGCGTTCGGCGATGGCGGCGACGAACGCCGCGCGTACGTCATCCTCGGCGAGCCAGGCGAGCTGCTCCTCGTCGCCGCTCCAATAGGCTTCGAGGATCATCCGATACGCCGACTGCGCGCCTTCGAGAAAACGCGACACGTCGAAGCCCGGCTCCGCCGAGACGATCGCGCGCAGGCCCGTCTCGGCGCGCGGCGCGATGTTGCGGCCGAACAGTTCGCGCGATTCGACGGGAGTCTCGATCGGACGCGGCAGCACCGTGATCGGCGCGCGATCCTCCGCGGGCTTGGGCAAAGGCTGCTCATGCCCGGTCCGCTTGCCGAGGACCATGTAGAGACGCAACGCCAGAAAACCGGCGACCATCCCGAGCAGAACCACGTAGAACACTTTGCCTCCTGAACTTCGGCGAGCCGCCAATATAGGCGTAACGCACCGCCGATACAAATGGCACCGCCGCCTGCGTGTTGAACTGCCGCGCGCCCCCTGCTACGCGCGCCGCTTCGGCAGCGCCAGAGCGTGCGCCGCTCCGGCAGAGAATCAAGGACGCGTTTCATGAGCGAACAGGACGACGGCATCATCACCAGCACCGCCCCGTTTTCGAACGGTGAGGACGCGGCCCCCGCTGCCGGGCTGATCTCGCAATATGTCAAGGACTTGTCGTTCGAGAACCCGAACGCGCCGGCGATCTACCAGACGCAGAGCGCGCCGAGCATCGACGTGCAGTTCAACATCGGCGCCAATCAGGTCGGCGAGGATGTCCATGAGATCACGCTGCGTATCGAAGTGCGCGCGGAATCCGAGGGCACCGTCGCGTTCCTGGTCGATCTGTCGTTCGCCGGGCTGTTCGGGCTGCGCAACATCCCCGCCGAGCACATCCAGCCGTTCCTGCTCGGCGAGGCGCCGCGCCTGCTCTTCCCGTTCGCGCGCCGCGTGCTCGCCGACGCGGTCCGCGACGGCGGCTTCCCGCCGCTGATGCTCGAGCCGATCGATTTCGGCGCGCTGTATCTCCAGCAGGCCGCGCAGCAGCAGGCCAATGTCGGCGTGACCGGCAACGCCTGAACTCGGCTAAGGGGGCGGGCGCCGAACGATGAACCTCGCGCGCGCGCTCGGCTCGGTCGGCGGGCTCACGCTCGCCAGCCGCATTCTAGGGCTGGTGCGTGATTCGCTGTTCGCGCGCTATGTCGGGGCGAGCTTCGCGTCGGACGCGTTCCTCGTCGCGTTCCGTCTGCCCAATATGTTCCGCGCGCTGTTCGCCGAAGGGGCGTTCTCGGCGGCGTTCATCCCGATGTTCAACAAGAAGGTCGGCGACAAGAGCGGCGGCGGCCTGCCCGACGGAATCGCCTTCGCGCAGGACGTGCTCTCGGTCCTGCTGCCGATCCTGATCGTGATGACGGTGATCCTCGAAGTGTTCGCCTGGCCGGTGACACTGGCGCTGTCGGGCAAGTTCCACGGCGTCAGCCACGACCAGTTCGCCTTCGCGGTGCTGCTGTCACGCTTCACCATCCCCTATCTGATGCTCATCAGCCTGGTGTCGCTGCTGGGGAGCATCCTCAATTCGCTTCAGAAATTCTGGGTCAACGCCGCCGCGCCGATCCTGCTCAACGTGACGCTGATCGTCGCGCTGCTCGCGTTCCACAACCATGATCCGTTCGTCACCGCGCGCAACCAGGCGATCGCGGTGAGCGTGTCGGGGCTGCTGCAACTGATCTGGCTCTATGCCTCGTGCCGCGCCAACGGCGTCAGCATCCGCCCGCGCCTGCCGCGGCTCAATGACGACGTGAAGCGGCTGCTCGCGCTGATCTGGCCTGCCGCTGCGGGCGCTGGCGCGGTGCAGATCAACCTCGTCGTCTCGACCGCGCTCGCCGCCTCGCTGCTCGATCATGGCTCGGTGACGTACATCTATATGGCCGACCGGGTGAACCAGCTCCCGCTCGGGCTGATCGGCATCGGTCTGGGCACCGTGCTGCTACCGCTGATCTCGCGCCAGCTCGGCGCGGGCGAGGACGCGGCGGCGATGGAGACGCAGAACCGCGGCATGGAACTGGCGCTGCTGCTCACCCTCCCCGCGACGGTCGCGCTGGTCTTGTGCGGCGGCCCGATCGTCGCCGCGCTGTTCGAGCACGGCAAGTTCGACGCGGTCGATACGGTCAACACCGCGCAGGCGCTCGCCGCCTTCTCGGTCGGGCTGCCGAGCTACATCCTCGTCAAGGTGCTGACCCCCGGCTTCTACGCGCGCGCCGACACCAGGACGCCGGTGCGCTACGCGACGATCTCGATGGGGGTGAACCTCGCGCTCAACCTCGTGCTGATCCTGCCGCTCAAGCACATGGGGCCGCCGCTCGCCACCGCGCTCGCCTCGACCGTCAACACTGCCCTGCTCTATCGATCGCTGCGCAAGCGCGGCCATTTCGCGCCCGATGCGCGGCTGCGCCGCCGCGCGTGGCGGCTCGCGCTCGCCGCGCTGGCGATGGGGCTGATCCTGTGGCTGCTGCAGGGGCTGCTGACACCCTATACGCATGGAAGCTGGGCGGTGCGGACGGGGGCGATGCTGGTGCTGGTCGCCGCCGGCGGCTTGGTCTATGCGATCGGGACCTTCGTCCTCGGCGCGTTCACCCGCGCCGATCTGGCCTTCCTGCGGCGCCGTCGCGCCTGACAACCGAGAGCATCAATGCGTATCGTTTCCGGCATCCAGCCCACCGGCAATCTCCACCTCGGCAATTATCTCGGCGCGATCCGGCAGTGGGTGGCGATGCAGGACGGCATGGGGGCGGACGACACCTGCCTGTTCTTCCTCGCCGATCTCCACGCCTTGTCGCAGCCGGTGGTCGCCGCCGAGTTGCACGCCAACACGGTCGAGATGGCCGCGACCCTGCTCGCCTGCGGGATCGATCCGGCGCGCTCGATCCTGTTCAACCAGGCGCGCGTGCCGGCGCATAGCGAGTTGTGCTGGTTGCTCAGCGGCACCGCCCGCATGGGCTGGCTCAACCGCATGACGCAGTGGAAGGACAAGGCCGGCAAGAGCGGCGAGACGCAGTCGGTCGCGCTGTTCACCTATCCCGTCCTGCAAGCCGCCGACGTGCTGCTCTACAAGGCCACGCACGTGCCCGTAGGACATGACCAGAAGCAGCATCTCGAACTCGCCCGCGATGTCGCCACCAAGTTCAACACCGATTTCGGCGTCGATCTGTTCCCGCTGCCCGAGCCGTTGATCTCCAAGGCCGCGCCGCGCATCATGTCCTTGCGCGACGGATCGGTGAAGATGTCCAAGTCCGACCCGTCGGATGCCTCGCGCATCAACCTGGTCGACAGCGACGATGTGATCGCGAGCAAGCTGCGTAAGGCTAAGAGCGATGCCGACGTGTTGCCCGAGACGGCGGCGGGGCTCGAAGGCCGCGCCGAGGCGCTCAACCTCGTGACGATCTACGCGGCGCTCGCTGGGATCGAGCCCGACGCGGTGCTTGCCGAGCATGCCGGCAAGGGCTTCGGCGCGTTCAAGCCCGCGCTCGCCGATCTCGCGATCGCGACTTTGGGGCCGATCCGCGACCGGCTGACCGCGCTGCTCGGCGATCGCCCCGCGGTGGCGGTGGCGCTGGCGGAGGGCGCCGCCAAGGCGGCGGCGCTCGGCGCGCCAACCCTGCGCGCCGCGCAGGAGGCGGTGGGGCTGCATCTGTAGACGTGGCCTTTCTCAAACCAAACTGTTCGTCCCGAGCGAAGGCACCTGCGTTCCGGGCTTGTCGCTCGACTGCAGTCGGGACGAACGGTTGAGTTCAAGAACGGCGGGGAATGACACGCACGGGAAGGGTTTGATCCGTCGGCCCGATCGCCCGCGCGATCCGTCTCTAGGCAGCGTCTTGTTCAAGCGCTATTCAGGGGCCATCTGGCAGTGCAAATACAATGCCGTCTCCAGCAAGGTCATGAAATCATGAAGATGTTTCCTTTCGCTGCCGCCGCGCTGCTTGCGCTGGCGGGCTGTGCCCAGCCGTTCGCGGCGAAAGTGTCGCGCTTCCAGCAACTGCCGCCGTCGGCAGGCCAGACCTTCACGGTCGAGCCGACCAACCCCAATCTGCGCGGTGGTCTAGAATTCAGCCAATATGCCAACCTCATCTCGGCGAAGCTCGTGCAGCAGGGCTATCGCCCGGCGCAGGGCGCGTCGGCCGAGCTCGTTGTCAAGGTCGCCTATGATGTTGATCACGGGCGCGAGCGCACCGTCACCACGCCGGGCTTCGGCGGCGGCTATGGCTATGGCGGCGGTTGGGGTGGCTGGGGCGGCCCGCGCTGGGGCTATTACGGCCGCAGCCGCTTCGCTTATGGCTTCAACGACCCGTTCCTGTGGGGCGGCGGCTTCGGCCCCGACGTGTCGAGCTACACCGTCTATACCAGCGAGCTCATGGTGACGATCGAGCGGGCCGACAATGGCGCGCACGTGTTCGAGGGCACCGCCAAGGCGCAGTCGCGCACCGACGACCTGCCGTATCTCGTGCCGCGCCTCGTCGAGGCGATGTTCACCGGCTTCCCCGGCAATTCCGGCGAAACGGTGAAGATCACGATCGCGCCCGAGAAGAAGCGCTGAACTGACCCAAGCTGGGGTGAGCCTGCCGGGCTCACCCCCGTTCGTGCTGAGCGAGGTCGAAGCACGAACGCGGTCGTTTTGGATTGGGTGAGAGCGCGCCGACGGCGAAGCCGTCGGCCGGGTTCGGCGGCGAGCGCCGACCCGCCGGCCGTGCCGGGTGGTGCGGCGGCGCCGCACCGGCCAGCAGCGTGCTGGCCTCCACCCGTCAGTCCTCCTCGGCGATCCGTACGCGCAGCCCGTCGAGCGCGTCGCTGAACGGCAATTGGCACGACAGCCGCGAGGTGGCGTCGCGGTCATTCGTGGAATCGAGCAGATCGTCCTCGTCCGCGCTCATCTCGGGCAGTTTGGACGCAAAATCCGGGTCGACATGGACGTGGCAGGTCGCGCACGAGCAGCAGCCGCCACACAGCGCCAGGAGTTCATCGATGCCGGCGTCGCGAATGATCTCCATCACGCTATGGCCGACCTGTCCGTCGAGCGTGCGTTCTTCCCCTTCGCGGGTCACGACGATAAGCTTGGGCATGCATTTCCTCCCTCGGGGTTCCGTCGCGCCGCCATGCCGCGCCGCCCCTGTCAACGCAAGGACGCGTCCGTGGGCCTGAGCGCCGAGCAACTCCGCGGCGGCCTCGACGCGCTCGGCGCGATCGAGCCCGCCTTCGCCGCCGCGATCCTCCGCGCCGGCTATCCCGAACCGCGAATCCGCGCGCGCGGCTACGCCACCTTGCTGCGCACGATCCTCGGCCAGCAGGTCAGCACGCATGCGGCGGAGGCGGTGTGGCGCAAGCTCGCGTTGGTGGCGGGCGACGTCACCGATCCCGCGACGATCCTCCGCGCGAGCGACGAGCAGCTTCGCGAGGCGGGCCTCTCACGCCAGAAGGCGAGCTATGCACGCAGCCTCGCCGAAGAGGTGACGAGCGGCCGGCTCGATCTCGACGATCTGCCCGAGGACGATGAGGAGGCGATCAAGGCGCTGGTGCGGATCAAGGGTATCGGTCGCTGGTCGGCGGAAATCTATCTTCTGTTTGCGGAGGGGCGCGGCGACATCTGGCCGGCCGGCGACCTCGCCGTGCAGATCGAGATCGGCCGCCTGCTCGGACACGAGGCACGGCCGGGCGAGAAGCTGCTGCGCGAACTGGCCGAAGGCTGGCGGCCGCACCGTGGCGCGCTCGCGATCTTCGCCTGGCACCATTACGGCAGTGACATGAAGGTGATTTGAGTCCTTCGTTCGCGCCGAACCTCGCCGAAGCCCTTGCGCTCGGCCTTCGACTTCGCTCAGGGCGAACGGCGGTTGGATTATCGAGACATATGAGGACGTACCCATGACCAAATGGACGATCGGCATCATCGGCGGCTCGGGCCTCTACGCGATCGATGGCCTGCGCAACGCCGAATGGCGCCGCGTCGAGACGCCGTGGGGCGATCCGTCGGACGAATTGCTGTTCGGCACGATCGGCGACGTCGATCTGGTCTTCCTGCCGCGCCACGGCCGGGGCCACCGCATCAGCCCGTCCGAGCTCAACTTCCGCGCCAATATCGACGCGCTCAAGCGCAGCGGGGTGACCGACATCCTCGCGATCTCGTCGATCGGCAGCCTCCAGGAAGAGCTCGAGCCGGGCAAGTTCGTGATCGTCGACCAGTTCATCGACCGGACTGTCGCGCGCGCGTCGAGTTTCTTCGGCACCGGCATGGTCGCCCACGTCTCGATGGCCGAGCCGACCTGCCCGCGCCTGTCGAGCCTTGCGGCGGCGGCGGTGACGGCGGCGGGCGGCACGGCGGCGGCGGGCGCGACCTATATCGCGATGGAAGGCCCGCAATTCTCGTCGCGCGCGGAAAGCCTGCTCTACCGGCAATGGGGCGCCGACGTGATCGGCATGACCGCGATGCCCGAGGCCAAACTCGCCCGCGAGGCGGAGATTCCCTATGCGCTGATCGGCATGGTGACCGATTATGATTGCTGGCGCGAGAGCGAGGCGCATGTCGAGGTGAGCGAGGTCATCAAGCAGATGCACGCCAATGGCGAGATCGCGCGCAAGACGGTCGCCGCGTTCGTCGAAGCGCTCCCGTCCGAACGCGCCGCCTCGCCGCTCGATACCGTGCTCGACCAGGCGCTCATCACCGCGCCCGAGGCGCGCGATCCCGCGCTGCTCGCGAAGCTCGACGCGATCATGGCGCGCGTGCTGGGGCGCTGAGGCGCTTACGATTGCTCGTCACGCCGGAGCATTCCGGCATCCGCGGGTCGCGGCGACGACGCGGGCACCCGCATCGACCTTTCGGTCCGCTCGGGCTAGGGGATCGGCAGAACCGATATCAGGAGCGGACCAATGGCCGGCATGAGCGCCTTCGACTGGGCGGACCCGTTTTTTCTCGACGATCATCTCGAGGATGATGAGCGGATGATCCGCGACACGGCGCGCGCTTATGCCGAGGACCGGCTCGCGCCGCGCATCCTCGCCGCGTTCCGGGACGAGCAGACCGACCCCGAGATCTTCCGCGAAATGGGTGCGCTCGGGCTGCTCGGCGCGACCGTGCCCGAGCAATATGGTGGCGTCGGTGCCTCCTATGTCGCCTACGGCCTCGTCGCGCGCGAGGTGGAGCGGATCGACTCGGGCTATCGCTCGATGATGTCGGTCCAGTCGAGCCTGGTCATGTATCCGATCCTCGCCTTCGGATCGGACGCGCAGAAGGCCAAATACCTGCCGCGCCTCGCCACCGGCGAATGGATTGGGGCGTTCGGCCTGACCGAACCCGACGCCGGCTCGGACCCCGCCGGCATGATGACGCGCGCGGTCAAGACCGACGGCGGATATCGCCTGTCGGGCGCGAAGACCTGGATCACCAACGCGCCGATCGCCGACGTGTTCGTCGTCTGGGCCAAGTCGGACGCGCACGGCGGCGCGATCCGCGGCTTCGTGCTCGAACGCGGCATGGCTGGGCTTTCGACGCCGAAGATCGACAACAAACTGAGCCTGCGCGCGTCGGTCACTGGCGGAATCGTGCTCGAGGATGTCGAGGTCGGCGAGGACGCGCTGTTTCCCGAGGTGTCCGGGTTGAAGGGGCCGTTCTCGTGCCTCAACCGTGCGCGCTACGGGATCAGTTGGGGTGCGCTCGGCGCGGCGGAGTTCTGCTTCCACGCCGCGCGGCAATATGGCCTCGACCGCAAGCAGTTCGGCCGACCGCTCGCAGCGACGCAATTGTTCCAGAAGAAGCTCGCCGACATGCAGACCGAGATCGCGCTCGGGCTACAAGCCAGCCTGCGTGTCGGGCGGCTGATGGACCAGGGCCGGTTCGCGCCCGAGATGGTCTCGATCGTCAAGCGCAACAACGTCGGCAAGGCGCTCGAGATCGCGCGGATGGCGCGTGACATGCACGGCGGCAACGGCATTTCCGGCGAATATCAGGTGATGCGCCACCTGATGAACCTGGAGACGGTCAACACCTATGAAGGCGCCGCCGACGTCCACGCGCTGATCCTCGGGCGCGCGATCACCGGGATCGCGGCGTTTTAACACACGTCACCCTCACCCGTCCCACCCGGCTTCGCCGGGCGGGCCCCTTCCCTCTCCCTTCGGGAGAGGGAGGAAGGAGCGCTATCCGAACCGATAGCCGGACACCGCCCATCCCAGCACATGATCGCGGTAATCGCACACCGCCGCATCGTCCCCGCCGGCGCCGAGCGCGACCATCAGCGGCAGCAGATGCTCTTCACGGGGGTGGGCGAACTTGGCGTAGGGCAGTTCGCCCCAGCGCGCGACGCGGTCGGCGCGCTTGGCGGGATCGGGATCGGTCACGGCGGCGGTGAGCGCCGCGTCCCATTGATCGGCGATCGGCGTCACCTGCGGCCCGCGCGCGCGCAGATTGTGGAAGCTCATGCCCGATCCCACGATCAGCACGCCCTCGTCGCGCAGCGGCGCGAGCGCGCGGCCGATGGCGATATGCGCGCGCGGATCGAGATCATGGCGCAGCGCCATCTGCGCAAGCGGGATATCGGCATTGGGCACCGCCACCATCATCGGGATGAACACGCCGTGATCCCAGCCGCGCGTGCCTTCCTCGCTGGTGGCGAAGCCCGCCGCTTCCAGCAGCCCCGCCGCGCGCCGCGCGACATCCGGCGCGCCGGGCGCGGGCCATTGGAGGTGATAGGTGTGCGGCGGAAAGCCGTGGTAATCGTAGAGCAGCGGCTGGCCGTTGCCGACATGCACCGCGACGTCGCGCGTCTCCCAATGGCCCGACACGAGCAGGATCGCCCTCGGCCGCTCGGGCAGAGAGGCGATCAGCCCGGCGAGATACGCCTGCATCCCCCGCCACATCGGATCGGGCGGGCCGCCCGCCGGGTCCATGAAGAAGCACGGTCCGCCGCCATGCGGGATGAAGAGGGTGGGAAGCGTCATGCCCGGCATATCGGCCCGCCCCGCGCGCCCGGCAAGACGGCCTCGCGGAAACGGCGCGTTTCGCCAGGCGCGCGCTTGGGGTAGCGTCACGCCATGACCCGTTTCACCGTCAACAACCAGCCGGTCCAATATCGGATGGACCCCAAGACCCCTTTGCTATGGGCGCTGCGGGACGCCTCCAACCTGACCGGCGCCAAATATGGCTGCGGCACCGGCGATTGCGGCGCCTGCACGGTCGATATCGACGGCGAGGCGGTAAAGGCGTGCCAGACGACGATCGGGGCGATCGAGGGGAGCTTCGTCACCACGATCGAAGGGCTGTCGCGCGACCGCTCGCACCCGGTACAACTGGCGTGGCTGGCGAAGAACGTCACGCAATGCGGCTTCTGCATCCCCGGCATGGTGATGGCGGCGGCGGTGTTCCTCAAGAAGAACCGCAATCCCTCCGAGGACGATATCCGCGCGGGCATCGCCAATCTGTGCCGCTGCGGCGTGTATCCGCGCGTGGTGGAGGCGGTGTTGCAGGCGGCGCGCGTGCAGCGCGGCGACGAAACGGTCGAGGCCGGCGCGCCGCCGGACACCTCCCCCGACGACGCCGCGCGGCGCGTGCCGGCGATCAGACCGGTCACGCCATGAATGCTTTCGCGTTGCTGTCAATGAAGTTCAGAAAAGGCTCAGTGCCGGTGGAGCATTAACGAAGTAACAGCGGCGAATCGTTCGGCCGCTCTCTGGAGGGTTCGTTCGATGCGTAAGTATTTGCTTGCGGCAATCATGGCGGCGTCGGCGCTGGTGCCGGCGACCGCCTTCGCGCAGGATCATCGCGAATGGCGCGGCGGGCGTGGCGACGGCGGCCAGCGCCCGATGCAGCCGCGCCCACAACAGGCACAGGCCCAGCCCCAACAGCCGGGGCCGCAAGCCCAGCGCTGGCAAGGGCGCGGCAACGATGGCTACAATCGCCCGCAATTCCAGGGCGGACGCGGCGGTGACGGACGCGGCTTCCAGGCCCAGCCCGGCGCGCGGCCAGATCAGCAACCCGGCGCCCAACCGCAGGGTCAGCCGCAGCCGCAACAGCCGGGCGGCTGGCAGGGCAATCGCGGCGACCATGACGGTCGCGGCGGGGACGGTCGCGGCGGCGACGGGCGAGGCTGGCAGGGCGGCGATCGTGGCAATGGCGGCGACTGGCGTGGTGATCGCGGCGACCGGCCGCGCCCGGGTGGCCCCGGCTGGCAAGGCAATGGTCCGCGCGGCGACGACCGCCCCGGCGGCTGGCAGCAGGGCCGTGGGGATGACCGCCCCGGCAACTGGCAGGGGCGCGGCAACGATCGTCCCGGCGGCTGGCAACCGGGCCGCGACAATCGTCCGGGCTGGCAGCAGGGGCGCGGCAACGACTGGAACCGTGGCAACGGCTGGAACGGCAACGATCGCCGCGACTGGAATCGCGGCTGGCGCAACGACAATCGCTATAACTACTTCGCCTATCGCAACAGCAATCGCGGACTCTACCGCCTGCCGCGCTATTATGCCCCGAGCGGTTGGAGCTACGGCTACCGTCGCTTCGGCATCGGCCTGACGCTCAATTCGATCCTGTACGAACAGAGCTACTGGATCAACGACGCCGATTACTACCGCCTGCCGCCGGCCTATGGCCCGTATCGCTGGGTGCGCTATTACAATGACGCGTTGCTGGTCGATATCTACACCGGCCGTGTCGTCGATACCGTGTACGACATCTTCTGGTAAGACATCGCCGCCCTTCCCGTCTTCAGCGTCGATACGGATCGACGATATCGCGCTGAAGATGGGAAGAAAATGCCCGCGTGCCGAATGGTCGCGGTGAACGGCAAACATGCCGCCCACGTCTCCGCGACACCGAAGCAAATAAAAACCCCCGCCTCACCAATCGGTGAGGCGGGGGTTATCACCAGTGATGGTGAGAAACCTGGTGCACCCGGAGCGATTCGAACGCCCGACCCTCAGATTCGTAGTCTGATGCTCTATCCAGCTGAGCTACGGGTGCGTGGGAGGTCGCCTTTAGATGGGGTTTTTCGGGTGCGCAAGTGCGTTGCGCGATTCTTTTGTCCGGCATAGAGCGATTTCCATGAAAAACCGCCGCGCCCTCGCCGTTCCCGCCCTTTTGCTGGCCACTTCGTTGGCGGGCGGTTGCGCCGAACAGACCGTCTCGCGCTATCCCTCGCTTCAGCCGCGCGCGATCGAGCGGCGGAGCGATGCGGAAGCGGCCGCAGCCGCCCCCGCCGCACTCCCGCCCGATGCCGCGCTCGACGCCACGCTCGCCACGACCGCGAAGACATTGGCCGATACCGACGCGGCGTTCGGCCCGGCGGCGGACGGCGCGGAGCGCGCCGCTCGGGCGGCACGTGGCGGCGGGGTCGGCAGCGATCGCTGGATCGCCGCGCAGACCGCACTCGCCAAGCTCGATGCGTTTCGCGCGACCACGTCGGCCAGCGTCACCGATCTTGACGAGCTCGCGATCGGCCGTGCGCGCGACGCCAAGCCACCCTACCCCGCGCTCGAATCGCTGAAGGCGCGCGGCGACGCGCAGCTCACCGCCGAGATCACCCGGATCGCGGCGATCCAGGCGCTGCTGCCGGCCGCCTGACGACATATACGATCGTGTCCTCGGACTCGCCCGCGCGACGGAAGTCGAGGTAGGGGCGGCGCGTCATGCCGAGGCGCTCCATCAGCCGCCACGACGCGACGTTGCCGATCGTGGTCCAGGCGCCGATCTCGGGCGCGTCGGTATTCGCCCAGGCCCAGGCGATGCTCGCTTCCGCCGCCTCGAGCGCATAGCCGCGCCCCCAATGCGAATCGGCGATCCGCCAGCCGGCTTCGTGCATGCCGTAAACCGGCGCATCGGGATAATTGCTGGCGATCCGCACCCCGCACGTGCCGACCAGCGCGCCGCCGTCGCGCTCCTCGACCGCCCAATAGGAAAAGCCATGCCGCGCCTGATCGGCCATTCGCTTGTCGATCAGCGCGTCGATTTCGGCCTGCGTCTTCACCCCGCCCAGATGCGCCATCATCGCCGGGGTGTTGAGGATCGTGGCGAAGGCGGCTTTGTCCGCCGCGCGGCAGGGCCGCAGCCGCAGCCGTGCGGTTTCGATCATGCCCGGTCGATCGCGTAGCTGACCGTCTCCCGAAGCGGATCGTCGACCGCGAAGTTCGGGTGATCGAAACCGCCGAGCCGCACCATGCCGAGCCGTTCCATCAGCGCGCGGCTGGCGGCATTCTGCGCGGCGGTGATCGCGACGATGCGCGGCGCCGCGCTGTTCGCCCAGCCCCAGGCGAGGCTCGCCTCGGCGGCCTCGCGCGCGAAGCCCTGCCGCCAGTGCGCCGCCGCCAGCATCCAGCCGACCTCGACCTCGCCCGCGATCGGCGTGTTCTCCGCGCCCGGTTTGAGACCGCAGAAGCCGATCACGGTGCCGTCCTCGCGCAGCGCGACCGTCCAGAAGCCGAGCCCGTGCGACTGGCGATAGCCCTCATGCCGGGCGATCGTCGCCGCGCTCTGCTCCCGCGTCTTGAGCGGGCCGAGATCGGCCATCACGCGCGGGTCACTCCACATCGCATGCAGCGGCGCGAGATCGGCCGCGACCGGTCGCCGCAGCACCAGCCGCGCGGTTTCGATCATGCGCCCAGCAGGCGCGCCGCGTGCAGCGCGTGGTAGGTCAGCACGCCCGAGCAGCCGGCGCGCTTGAACGCCATCAGCGTCTCCAGCACCACCGCGTCACGCTCGGCCACGCCGGCCGCGACCGCCGCCTCGATCATCGCATATTCGCCCGAAACTTGATAGGCGAATACAGGGACTTGGAACTCGGTCTTCACGCGCAGGATGATGTCGAGATAGGGCAGCCCCGGCTTGACCATCACGCTATCGGCGCCCTCGGCGAGATCGAGCGCGACCTCGCGCAGCGCCTCCTCGGCATTGGCCGAATCCATCTGATAGGTCTTCTTGTCGCCCTTGAGCAGCCCGCGCGAGCCGACGGCGTCGCGGAACGGGCCGTAGAAGCCGCTGGCGTATTTGGCGGCATAGGACATGATCTGGACGTTGACCCGCCCCTCGCCTTCCAGCGCGTCGCGGATCTGGCCGATCCGCCCGTCCATCATGTCGCTCGGCGCGATGATGTCCGCCCCCGCCGCCGCCTGGTTCAGCGCCTGCGCGACCAGCACTTCGGCGGTGGTGTCATTGACGACATAGCCCGCCGCATCGACCAGCCCGTCGTGGCCGTGCGCGGTATAGGGATCGAGCGCGACGTCGGTCAGCACGCCGACCTCGGGCACCCCGTCCTTCAGCGCGCGCGTGGCGCGGCACATCAGATTGTCGGGGTTGAGCGCCTCGCGCCCGTCCTCGCTGCGCAGATGCGGCGGCGTGTTGGGGAACAGCGCGACGCACGGAATGCCGGCCTCGCGCGCTTCCTTCGCGCGCGCGACGATGCCATCGATCGACCAGCGCGAGACCCCCGGCAGCGTCGCGATCGGCTCCTCGATGCCCTGGCCTTCGGCGATGAACAGTGGCCAGATCAGGTCGGCCGGGGTCAGCACCGTCTCGGCATGGAGACGGCGGCTCCACGGCGTCGAACGGGTGCGGCGGAGGCGAAGCGCGGGATAGTGACTCATGCCCGCCCAGATGCGCCCTCAGCCGTTCGGGTGCAACCGTCCGGTGGGTTCGGCGGTGGCGCGCGCGCCCTCCTTCGCTTCCTCGACGTGCGAGGAGACGGCGAGCACCGCGTCGCGCCACCTGCCGTAGCGGAAATACAGGCTGGCCAGCACCAACGACACGATCGAACTGAGCGGGAACGCCCACCACAAAGCATCCGCGCCGAGCAGCGGCTTGCCGAGCATTGCGATGCCGATGCGGAACGGGATCAGCGCGGTGACGAGGATCAGCAACGGCGCAAGCGTCGCGCCGTTTGCCCGCACCGTGCCGAAGATCACCATCGTCGCGCCGAACATCAGGAAGGTCCAGCTCGAGATGAGCTGGATGTGCCGTGCGATCGGGATCGCCGGGCTGTGGCTGTCGATGAACAGCCCCATCACCGGCCGGTCGAACAGGATGATCGCAGCGATCACGACGAGCGTGATGACGGTATTGGAGACGATCCCCGCGCGGGTGATCTTGCCAACCCGGTCCCACAGCCCCGCACCGATGTTCTGCGCGGCCATGCTGCTCACCGCCGCGCCGATCGCCATCGCGGGCATCTGGATATAATTCCAGAGCTGCTGCGACACCGCATAGGCCGCCGCCGTCTCGACGCCGAGCCGGTTGACCAGCCCGATCATCGTCAGCCCCGATGCCGACATCACCAGCATCTGCGCCGCCATCGGCACGCCCTTGGCGACGATCACCCGCACCAAAGCGGGATCGGGGATCAGCCACCGCAGTTCCGCGCCGCGCAGCCGGATCGGCAGGTCGCGCGCATAGACGTAGATCACGAGCCCGACCGCCGACACCGCCGACGCGATCAACGTGGCGGTCGCCGAGCCGGCGATGCCCATGTGCGGAAACGGCCCGATGCCGCGGATCAGCAACGGGTTGAGGCCGGCATCGATGATCGCGCTCAGCACCATGAACCACATCGGCGTGAGCGCGTCGCCGGTGCCGCGCAGCCCCATCTGGATCAGCAGGCTCAGCATCGAAAGCGGCAGCCCGAGGAAGATCACGCGCAGATAGACCAACGCCAGCGGCTGCGCGTCCCCCGGCGTCGCCATCAGTCGCAGGATATCGGGCGCGAAGACATAGCCCAACACCGCGATCCCCGCCGCTGCGGCGACCACCAGGCCCACCGCCGACCCGAACGCGCGCCGCGCCGCCTCGATATCGCGTCGCCCGATCGACTGGCCGATCAGGATCGACGCGGCCATGCCGAACCCGAACACCGCGCCGAAGCTGAGGAACATCACGATCGTAGCGTTCGAGGTCGCCGCCAGCGCGCTCTCGCCGAGAAACCGCCCGACCCAGATCGAATTGATCGACCCGTTGAGCGTCTGGAGGATGTTCGACGCGAGCGTGGGCAGCGCGAACGCGAGCAGCGTCCACCCGATCGGCCCGGTCGTCAGATCCCTGCCACGGCCCCTCGGCGGCTGTGCCACGCGCGCATCCCCTCTTTGCTGAAGGTGGCGATAGGCGAGGTGGCGGGATTCGCAAAGCGCTCGATCCGACCGTCGCCCCGGCGCAGGCCGGGGCCGCTGTGTAACTTGACGAGCGGATCGAACAAAACGCAGCGGCCCCGGCCTGCGCCGGGGCGACGGACTAGCCCAACCGCGCCAGCGCCGCCGCGAGCCGCTCCGCCTCGGCGGTCTTCTCGGCATGATCCGCCCGCGCCTTTTCGACAGCCTCGGGCTTGGCGCGCTCGACGAAGCTCGCGTTGCCGAGCCGCCCGGCGAGCGCGTCACGCTCCTTCTCCGCCGCCGCGATGCCCTTGGTGAGCCGCGCACGCTCGGCATCTAGGTCTATGACCCCTTCCAACGGGAAAAAGAAAGTATCTTCATCGACTACGATTTGCATTGCGCCACCGCTTGGCACAGGCGAAAAACTTATGTCTTCAATCCGAGCGACGCGCGACAACACACCGATGTTGCGCTCTAGCCGATTTCGCGTCGGCGCGCCTGCTACTGAAGCAAAGAGCAGCAGCCTTGCTCCTGGCGGTACATTCAGTTCGGTTCGTGCGGTACGTATCTGGCTCACCAGCCGGATCAGCCAGTCGATCTCCTTGCTCGCCTCCGGGTCGATCGACCGCGCATCCGCCATCGGCCATTTCGCGACGATCAGCTCGCTCGCGCGCGCGCCGGTCTTCGACCACAATTCCTCGGTGATGAACGGCATGAACGGGTGGAGCAGCACGAGGATCTGATCGAGCACCCAGCCCGCCACCGCGCGCGTTTCATCCGCATCCGGGCCGGTCGCGGGCGCGTCCATCTGGCCGAGCAGTGGCTTGATGAGCTCGATATACCAGTCGCAGAACCGGCTCCACGCGAACTGGTAGATCGCGTTGGCCGCGCCGTCGAAACGATAATCGGCGAGCGCGAGATCGACCGCCTGCACGGTCTGGATCGTCTCGGCGATGATCCATTTGTTGACGGCCAGGTCCGCGCGCGGCGCCTCCAGCGTGGTCGAGGCGGTGATGCCGTTCGCCTGGCAGAAGCGCGCCGCGTTCCACAGCTTGGTGGCGAAGTTGCGATAGCCCTCGACGCGCTTCTCATCCATCTTGATGTCGCGGCCCTGGCTCTCCATCGCCGCCATGAAGAAGCGCAGCGCGTCCGCACCGTATGTATCGATCAGCCCGAGCGGATTGACGACATTGCCCTTCGACTTGGACATCTTCTGCCCGTCCGCCGCGCGGACGAGGCCGTGCAGGTAGAGCGTGCGGAACGGCACGTCCTTCATGAAGTGCAGCCCCTGCATCATCATCCGCGCATCCCAGAAGAACAGGATGTCGAAGCCGGAGATGAGCACGTCGTTGGGGTAGCGGCCGTGGAGTTGCGGGCGCGACGCACCACCCTCCCCGCTCGTGCTGAGCGCAGTCGAAGCACGTGCCCCGGGCGGAGCGTTCGTGGCATGTCCTTCGACTTCGCTCAGGACGAACGGCGCTTTTTGAAGCGCCGCCCCCTCTCCGTTCGTGTCGAGCGAAGTCGAGACACCGAGCGCAGCGTTCGCGGCTTGTCCCTCGACTTCGCTGGGGATGAACGGGGATGGTGCGTCAGGCCAGCCCAGTGTCGCGAACGGCCACAAAGCGGAGGAGAACCACGTGTCCAGCACGTCGCTGTCACGATACACAAAACGTGGATAAAACGGATCATTCCCCGCCTGATCCGCCCACATCAGAGCATCTTGCGAACTGTCGAAAAAAGTAAGCTGATCGTACTCGGCGCCGTAGAACGCCCGCATCTTTTCTCGAGCCTGTTCTTCGGTCTCAGCCACAAAGATCGGCCCCGGCTGGCCATTGCCGCGATCGGTTTCACGAACTGTGCCAAACCAAGCCGGAATCCGGTGCCCCCACCACAATTGGCGCGACACGCACCAAGGCTGGATATTCTCCATCCAGTTGAAGAACGTCTTCTCCCACGTCTTCGGCACGATCTTGATCTTGCCCGAGCGTACCGCCTCGATCGCCGGTTTGGCGAGCGTCGCCGCATCGACATACCATTGGTCGGTCAGCCACGGCTCGATCACGACGCCCGAGCGGTCGCCATAGGGCGTCTGGATCGTGCGGTCCTCGACGCGTTCGAGCACGCCGTCCTCTTCGAGCAGCTTGACGATCCGCTGGCGCGCCTCGAATCGATCGAGCCCGAGCAGGTCGGCGGGGATCAGTCCGTCGGCGGTCTGCGTCACCTGCGCCTTGGCGTCGAGCATATTGAGCATGTCGCGCGCTTCGATGCCCGCGCGCCGGCCGACTTCGAAATCGTTGAAGTCATGCCCCGGCGTGATCTTCACCGCGCCCGAGCCAAGTTCGGGATCGGCATGCTCATCCGCCACGATCGGGATCAGCCGCCCGGTGATCGGCAAGCGCACCTGCTTGCCGATCAGCGCCTGATAGCGCTCGTCCGCCGGGTTCACCGCCACCGCCATATCCGCGAGCATCGTCTCGGGGCGCGTCGTCGCGACCGAGATGAACCCCGATCCATCGGCGAGCGGGTAACGCAGATGCCAGAACTTGCCGGCGATCTCGCGCGTCTCGACCTCAAGGTCGCTGATCGCGGTGCCGAGGCCCGGATCCCAGTTCACCAGCCGCTTGTCGCGGTACAACAGCCCTTCGTTGTAGAGATCGACGAACACCTTGAGGACGGCCTTGGAAAAGCCCTCGTCCATCGTGAAGCGTTCGTTCTTCCAATCCATCGAGCAGCCGAGCCGCCGCAATTGCTGGGTGATCTCGCCGCCGCTCTCCGCCTTCCACGCCCACACCTTCTCGACGAACTGTTCGCGCGTGAAATCGGTGCGCTTCTGCTGGTGCAGGCCCATCTGCCGCTCGACCACCATCTGCGTGGCAATGCCGGCATGGTCCGTGCCGACCACCCACAGCGCATCCTTGCCCTTCAGCCGGGCGTGGCGCGCGAGGATATCCTGCAACGTATTGTCGAGCGCATGGCCGATGTGCAGCGAGCCGGTGACGTTGGGCGGCGGGTTGACGATCGTCCACGGCTCGGCGCCGGGGCGATCGGGGCGGAACAGCCCGTTCGCCTCCCAATGCGCATACCAGCGCTGTTCGATTTCGGCGGGGTCGAAGGTTTTCGGAAGTTCGCTCATCCGGTGAGCGTTTAGCCGCCCCCGGCCAAAATAAAAGGCGCCGCGTGACGGAAGCGACGCGCGGGCAACCTGTACCTAAGACTACAGACACATTCAGCATCGATACGATTCGCGCGCCCTAAAACGCGGATACCGATCAACGGACAGAGGATGGTTCGATGAAAAGCTTCAAGATCGCCGCCGCGCTCGGACTGATGGTTGCGGGCCTGGGTGTCAGCACCAGCGCCTCCGCGCAGGATTATCGTCGCGATCATCACGGCTATGACCGCCGCGACTATCGCGGTGACCATCGCGGCTGGCGCGGAGACCGCCACGACTGGCGTGGCGACCGCCGCGGCTATTACGGCCCACACCGCGGCTATTATGGGCCGCACCGCGGCTATGGCTATGGCAACGGCTGGGGCCGCGGCGGTCGCGATTGCCGGGTAACTTGGCGCCATCATCGGCGCGTGACGGTCTGCTACCGCTAAGATCAGACCTGAAATCAGACAGGGGCGGCGGAGCGATCCGCCGCCCTTGTCGCATCAATCGCCGGTCAGGATGCGATCGACCAGTTCCTTCACGGTCGGCACGAAGCCGTTCGAATAGAACGGGTCGCGCTTGAACTGATACGCGCCGTGTCCTGCGAACATCAAATTCTGCTCGACATCGCCGCCATGCGCGATGTCCTGCAAGGTCTTCTGGATGCAGAAGCTGCGCGGATCGGCGAGCCGCCCGGTCGAGTTGGTTTCGCTATCCGCCCAGGACGAGAAAGCGCACTGGCTGAGGCAGCCCATGCAATCGGCCTGGTCCTTGCGGATCACCGCCTTTTCCTCGGGCGTGACGAACACGAGCGTGTTGTCGGGCGTCTTCAGCGCATCGGTGAAGCCCGCGCCGAACCACTGCCGCGCGCGCAGCAGATCGTTGCGCGTCACCCAGAAGTTCTTACCCTTAACGCCGACATCGAGCTGGAAGACATGGTCGCCCGCTTCCTGCGTCGAGAAGGCGATCTGCCGCTCGGAGCGCTCCTCCAGATTGCGCAGGAACGGGTTGCGCACCGCGCTCGAATAGAATCCGGTCGGCGAGAAGCGGTGGAGCAGCACCTCGCCTTCCTCGATATTGGTGAGCCGCGCCTTCCACGCCTCGGGGATCGGGCTTTCCTTCGTCAGCAGCGGGCGCGTGCCGAACTGAAAGGCGATCGTGCCGAGTTCGGGATTGTCGATCCAGTCGCTCCAGTCCCGCAGATACCAGACGCCGCCCGCCATCACGATCGGCACCTCGTCCGAGATACCGCCCTCGCGCATCGTGTCGCGCAGCGCCTTCACGCGCGGATAGGGGTCTTCGGGCTTGCGCGGGTCTTCGGCGTTGGACAGGCCGTTATGCCCACCCGCCAGCCACGGATCTTCATAAACCACCGCCGACAGCCACTGCGACGCCTTCGAATAGGCACGCTTCCACAGCGCGCGGAAGGCGCGGCCCGAGCTGACGATCGGCAGATAGCTGACGTCGTAGGACGAGGCGATTTCGGACAGTTTGTACGGCATGCCCGCGCCGCAGGTCACGCCGGCGACGAGGCCGCGCGTACGCTCGAGCACGCCGTGCAGGATGCGCTGCGCGCCGCCCATCTCCCACAGCACGTTGATGTTGATCGCGCCCTTGCCGCCGGCGATGTCGAACGCGCGGCGAACCTGCTGGACGGCGCCCTCGATCGCATATTCGATCAGTTCCTCGTGCCGCTCGCGCCGGGTGAGCGAGCGATAGACCTGCGGGATGATCTTGCCTTCGGGATCGTAACTGTCGGCGTTGACGGCGGAAACGGTACCGATGCCGCCCGCCGCCGCCCAGGCGCCCGCGCTCGCATGGTTGGTCGCCGCCACGCCTTTTCCGCCCTCCACCAACGGCCATACTTCGCGGCCGTTATAGATGATGGGCTTCAAACCTTTGAACACCGATATCTCCCGATAGAAAACTGGCCGAAACAATCCTGGCTCGTGATATAGCGGATCGGCAACGCTTGACGAGACAATTAGGACTCAGCCCAGACAACCGGGCCTTCCGAGTGCCCCGGAATAGAGCGCCGCATAGCGCGCGATCATCGTCCCCTCGTCATATTCGGCCACCGCTTTGGCCCGGTTCTGCTCGCCCAGCCAGCGGCGCGCGGCCGGCTCGGCCCCGGCGATCGCCTGCAACGCATCGCGGATGCGAACTTCGTCGATGGCGTTCTCGATATAGGGAAGGTTGCCGGGCGCGACCATGTTGGGAATGTCCCCGACCGGCGGCGCAACGATCGGCAACCCCGCCGCCATCCCCTCGATGATCGAGATCGGCGCCTGTTCGCTACGTGACGACAGCGCCATGATGTCGAACAGCCCGACATATCGGTGCGGCTCGGGCAGGAAGCCGGGCATGACGAGTTGGTCTGCCAGCCCCATCGCCTCGGCCGCGTCGCGGATCGCCTCACGCTCCGGCCCCTCGCCGACGATGACCAGCCGCGCGCGCGAGGCCATGCCGCCGACCGCGCGGACCAGCAGCGGCAGGTTCTTGACCGGACGCAAGCCCGCGAGCGTGCCGATCACGATCTCGCCGGGCTTGCGGCGGAAACCGGGGATCGCATCGGGCGCGGGCTTCACCGCGTAACGCGCGGTGGCGATGCCGTTGCCGATGCGGTGAACGCGTTCGGCGGGCTGCTTCCACGTCTTGAGCGCGATCGTCTCCAGCGTGACCGAGGGGACCGCGAGCGCGTGCGCGGCGGTGAGCGCGATCCGGCGGTAGATGTTGCGCTGCGGCTTGAGGCCCTGCGCCTCGTCCTCGTTGAAGCCGTCCTCGTGGTGGACCACCGGCGGCCCCTTCATTCCGGCGACGCGGCGCGCCATCACGCCGTCTATGCCGCCCCAATTATAGGTCAGCACCAGATCGAAGCGGCGCATGTAGCGGGCGATCGCCTCATATCGCGCGACCGATGGGCGGCCGGTCAGCGGCGGCGGGTTCTGCGCGATCTCATAGGCGATGCCGGGCGCGATGGCATCGCGCGCGCCATATTGGTCGGGCATCGCCGAGACGATCGTGTGGCGCGCGCGCTCGCCGAACGCGTTCATCAGCCGCACCGCGCGCGCTTCCTTGCCGCCGAGGCTGAAGCTGGAATGAAGGTGGAGGATGTTCACCGCGGGCATCCCTCGCCCCTGCCCGGTTTCGCACCCGGCTTTCAAGGCTCAGGCCGAAAATATCGCCTTGGACACATGCGTGATCCGGCAGGCGAGATCGGCCTCGCCGCTCGCCACGACATAATGGTCGCCCGCGTCGGCGATGCCGGTGGTGAACACGACATTGTCGAGGTACATCAAATCCTTGATCGGCTCGGTCAGCTCGGGCGCGGGTTCCAGAACGGCGGTGTCGCTGGTCGCGACCACCACCGACGGATCGTCGCGGTCGAGGATCGACCAATAGGTGCGATAGATGCCAACCACGCCCGATGGCTCGACACCGTGCCACAAGGTCAGCCAGCCGCGTTCGGTCAGCACCGGCGGCGCGCCGCCACCCATCCGCGCGGTGGCGAGCGTCTTGGCGTGCGGGCGGATGCCGGGCTTGTCATACGGCTTCCAGTGGATCGCGTCGGGCGACGAGGCCAGGTTGATCGACGGCCCCGCGCGCCACTCGCTGCCGGGCGGATAGGCGAAATAAAGGTCGCCGAGCGGGCGGGTCTGCGCGAAATATTTGCTGCCGATCCGGCCTTCGAAGATCAGCATGTCCTTGTTCTGATGATCGAGCACGATGCCTTCGAGCCGCCAATCGAGCGCATCGTCCGACGTGTAGAGCGTGGTCGAATGCCGCTCGGGGCTGACCGAGCAGGTCGTCATCAGATAGCGCTCGCCGACCTTCGTGATCCGCGCATCCTCGACGCCGTAGCATTGATAGGGCGCGCGCGGCGCGATGGCACTGTCATAATGCACCGCGACGACGTCCGCGCCGTCTGCGGACAGCTCGACCGGCAATAGCCATGACAGCGAGGTCAGCGCCATCACCTTCCAGCCGCCGCCGCGCATCATGAACTTGCGCGGATCGGCGGTATCGACGTGCTCCAGCGGCCACGGATCGAGCACATAACCGCCGTCGTCCCAGCGGATCGCATGGATGTGCTGATCGACGATCGGTTGCTTGAGCGCCTCGGCCACGCGGACCATCAGCAGCAGATTGCCGTTCGGCAGCCGCGTCATGCCGGGGTTGAAGGCGCCCAACACATAGGTCTCGGCACCGAGCTTGCCGGCGAGCGGCGAGCGCGCGAGATCGACATCGCGCGGATCGAACACGATTGCGTCGAACGCCACGGTCACTCCCCTTCGCTCAGGCGCGGCGCGACGACGATCTGCTGCACCACCGCGCGGCGCGGCTGGGTCAGCGCGTAATGCACCGCCACCGCGATATCCTCCGATCGTAGCATCTTCTCCTCGCGCACCATGCTCTTCTGCTTTTCGGCGTCGATGTCCGGATAGTGCATGTCGGACTGGGTCAGCGCCGGCTCGACCAAGGTCACGCGGATGTTCTTCGGCCCGAGTTCCTTGCGCAGCGCCTCGGCGAAACCGGCGATGCCCGCCTTGATGCCAGCGTAAACGGTCGATCCCGGCCCGAGCACGTGCGCGGACACCGAGCCGATCAGCACGATATCGCCACCCGCCGCGCCCATCGCCTCGGCGGCGGCATGAGCGCTGGTGAGATAGGCGGTGAAATCGACGGCGATGGCATAGCGCAGTTCGCTGTCGCTCATGTCCGTCAGGCCCTCGGCGGGGATCGCCGCGTTGATGACCGCCACATCGAGCCCGCCCAGCCATTCGCTCGCCGCCTTGACGTAGCGCTCGGGGGCGCCCGGCTCGCCAAGATCGACGTTGAGGCCGGCTCCGGTGCCGACCTCGCTGATCCGCCCGACCGCGTCGGCGAGATGCTCGGGCGTGCGGCCACAGACGTGCAGCCGCGCCCCTTCGCTCGCCAGCAGCACGGCGATGGCCCGGCCGATGCCGGTGGTACCGCCGGTGACGAGGATGCGTTTGCCGGAAAGGGTTGAAACGGCGGTATGCGCGTCGGCGAGATCAAGCATGCAAAACTCCCGTTCGGTGGTACGGGAGAGACGGTTCAGGCCGCCACCGGTTCCCCTATCCGCGCCAGCAGCCGGTCGATCGCCGCCACCGCGACCGGCTCGGAAAGGGTCGGCGCGTGCCCGGTTTGCGGCACGGTGACGAGCTCGGCCAGATCGAGCGTCTCGGCCATCCGCGTCGCGGTCGCATCGGACAGCAGATCGGAAAGCGCGCCGCGGACGATCAGCGTCGGCACGCCCTCCAGCCGGGCGAGCGCGCGCCACATATCGAGGCCGGCCTCGTTGCCCGGAACGCGGAACGGCTCGGCGATCTTCATGTCGTAATCGAGCACGATGCGGCCGGCGCTGTTCACCCGGTACAGCCGCTTCGCCATCACCAGCCAATCCTCGATCGTGTAGTCGGGGAAAGCGTCGGCATTGCTTTCCGCCACCGCGCGCGCGGCGTGCATCCAGGTCGGCCAGGTGTTCGACTTGCCGACATAGCCGCGAATGCGCAGGATGCCCGCCGGCTCGATCTCCGGCCCGACGTCGTTGATGAGCGCCCCCGCCAGCCGCTCGCGCGCGGCGCCCGCCAGCAGCATCGTCAGGATGCCGCCGAGCGACGTGCCGAACGCGATGAAGCTCGAAACGCCGAGTTCGGCGAGCAGCGCCTCGATGTCCTGAACATAGGTCATCGGCACGTAGCTCATCGGATCCTTGGCATAGGCGCTTTCACCCCGCCCGCGCAGATCGAGCGCGATCACCCGCCATTCGCCGGCGAGGCGCGGGGCGAGATCCTCGAAATCGCGCGCGTTGCGCGTCAGCCCCGGAATGCAGATGATCGGCGGTCGATCCTCGCGGCCGGGATAGGCGCGATAATGCAGCCGCAGCCCGTCGTTCGACCACCAGTATCGGTTTTCATAGGCGGGCATGGTTGCGTCCTCGGCTGTGGCGCACCCATATCGCGGCATGAACGAAACCCCGCAAGCATATCGCCCCGATCCGCGCATCCTCGAACTGGGCGATGCCGTGTACGACGTTGTTGAAGCCGCGAACTTCCCGGAAACCCGGCTGCGCTTCCGCAACGATCGCGCCGCCGACGAGGTCGGGCTGGCCGCACTCAGCGACGCCGAATGGACGCGGCATTTCGGCCGGTTCGCGCCCTTGCCGGACAATCTGCCGCGACCGCTCGCGTTGCGCTATCACGGCCATCAGTTCCGCTCTTACAATCCCGACATCGGTGACGGGCGCGGCTTCCTGTTCGCGCAGATGCGCGACCACGGCGGCCGGCTGATGGACCTCGGCACCAAGGGCAGCGGCCAGACGCCGTGGAGCCGTTTCGGCGACGGCCGCCTCACCCTCAAGGGCGGGGTGCGCGAAGTGCTTGCGACCGAAATGCTCGAAGCGCTCGGCGTGCAAACCTCGCGCAGCTTCTCGCTGATCGAAACCGGCGAGGCGCTCGAGCGCAACGACGAACCCTCGCCCACCCGCTCGGCGGTGCTGGTTCGGCTCAGCCACAGCCACATCCGCATCGGCACCTTCCAGCGGCTCGCCTATCTGCGCGACGCCGAGACGATGACGCGGCTGATCGGCTATGTGCTGCGCAACCTGTACGGCGAGGAGCCCGGCGACGAACCGGCGACCCGGCTGCTCGATCTGGTGGTGCGGCGCACCGCCCGGCTCGCCGCCAGCTACATGGCGGCGGGGTTCGTCCATGGCGTGCTCAACACCGACAACATCAACGTCACCGGTGAGAGTTTCGATTATGGCCCGTGGCGGTTCCTGCCGACCTGGGATCCGGCTTTCACCGCCGCCTATTTCGACCATGCCGGTCTCTATGCGTTCGGCCGCCAGCCCGAGGCGATCCACTGGAACGCGATGCAGCTCGCGGTATCGCTGCGCACGGTGAGCGAGGCGGCGCCGCTGATCGCGGTGCTCGAGACGTTCGGCGATCATTATCAGGCCGCCGTGAGCGAGGCGATCCTGTGGCGGCTCGGCCTCGCCCGGCGCGGCGCGGAGGAGGACGCGGCGCTGGTCGGCGCGGTCGAACACGGCCTGCGCGCCGAGATGCTGCCGGTCGACCGCTTCTTCTTCGATGCTTTCGGAGGCCATATCCCCGAGGGCGACGCCTTCGCCGAAGCCCGCGCGCGCGTTGCGCCCTATGCTGCGCGCAAAGCCCGCGACCACCTTTATTGGCGCGACGACACGCCCTGCGCGATGGTGATCGGCGAGGTCGAGGCGATCTGGTCCGCGATCGCGGACCGCGACGATTGGTCGCTGTTCGCGAGCAAGATCACCGCGATCCGCGAGATGGGCGCGGCGCTGGCGTGATGCGGATGCGGTGGATTCCGGTGCCGAATTCGGGCAAGGGCACACGCCATGTCCGCGTATGAACTCATCTCCTTCGAACCGGCGACGAACGCCGAACTGTGGCGGGGCCAATCCGGCGATGTCGATGCCGAGGTCGCCATCGCCCGCGAGAGCTGGGCGAGCTGGGCGTCACGTCCGCTCGCCTACCGTACCGAGGCGCTGCGCCGCTTCGCCAACGTCGTGCGCGGGCGCGCCGATGCCTTCGCCGATCTGATCGCGCGCGAAACCGGCAAGCCGCTGTGGGAGGCGCATACCGAGGTCGAAACGGTCATCGCCAAGGTCGACATCTCGATCAAAGCCTATGCGGAGCGCACCGCGCAGCGCCGCCTCGACGCGCCGATGGGCAGTCGGATCGCTCTGCGCCACAAGCCCCACGGCGTCCTCGCGGTGCTGGGGCCGTATAATTTCCCCGCGCACCTGCCCAACGGCCATATCGTCCCCGCGCTGCTCGCCGGCAATGCGGTCGTGTTCAAACCGTCCGAGAAGACGCCGGCGGTCGGCGCGTTCCTCGTCTCATGCTTCCATGAAAGCGGCGTGCCCGAGGGCTGCGTGCGGCTGCTGCTCGGCGGCCCGGACGAGGGCAAGGCGCTCGCCGCGCACGACGGCATAGACGGGCTGCTGTTCACCGGTTCGGCGCGCACCGGCATCGCGCTCAACCGCGCCTTCGCCAGCCGGCCGGAGAAGATCCTCGCGCTCGAAATGGGCGGCAACAACCCGATCGTGGTGTGGGAATCGCCCGATGTCCACGCGGCGGCGGTGATCATCGCGCAGTCGGCGTTCATGAGCGCGGGCCAACGCTGCACCGCCGCACGCCGGCTGATCGTCGATGAACGCGTTCACGATCCCCTGATCGACGCGGTATGTGCGCTCGTCGGCCGCATAATCGTCGATGCGCCGCACGCCAAGCCCGCCCCGTTCATGGGTCCGGTGATCGATAACGAATCGGCCGATCTGCTGAGCGAGAGCTTCCTCGAACTGATGATGCGCGGCGGGCGCCCGATCCGCCATCTCGAGCGCCCCAAGGCCGGCTTGCCGTTCCTGTCCCCGGCGATGATCGACACCACCGACATAGCCGAGCGCCCCGACGTCGAGTTGTTCGGCCCGATCCTGCAGGTGATCAGGGCCAAAACGTTCGAGGATGCGATCGCCGAGGCGAACAATACCCGTTACGGCCTGTCGGCGACGCTGCTCAGCCAGAATCCGGTGCTTTACGATCAGTTCTGGGCCAATGCGCGCGCCGGCATCGTCAACTGGAACAAGCCGACCAATGGCGCCTCGTCCGCCGCGCCGTTCGGCGGCATCGGCTGGTCGGGCAACCACCGGCCGAGCGCCTATTACGCGGCGGATTATTGCGCCTATCCGGTGGTTTCGAGCGAGGCCGAACAGGCCCGCGCGAGCATCGGCGTCGGCCTGCGCGACGCCTGAGCACGGCTCGTCGCATCGCTTCGGCGGGCTGCGACGAGCCGCGGAACCTCCCTGTCGGATAAGCGATTGAGCGACCGTGACGACCGAAACACCAGACTCGACCCGCTCTCCGCGTTCCAACAAGCTCCGCCAGCAGGCCAGCAACTGTCTGTCGATCGCCGTCCGCGAAAAGGCGCCCGACTTCGCCGCCGAACTGATCGACGAGGCGATCCGCCTCGCCCAGCGCGCGCGCGAACTGGACATGCCCAAGCGCTGAGCGACGCACGATTCTCGCCCTTTGGGCGCGCGTTCGAACCCGGGCGGTCCACCTTTCGGCGTCTCGACTGAAAAGGACCGACGCAAAGTTTCCCTACCCGCCGCAAAAGCAGGCATCGGTTGTGCGGCCCGGCCAATTCGCGCATCGGGCGCACATGGCTACGCTGCTAGATCCCCACGCGCGCGGGCGCGTCATCCTCGTCGGCGCGGGTCCGGGCGATCCCGGCCTGCTCACCGTGCGCGCCGTCGAGGCGCTCAAATCCGCCGACATCGTCGTCCATGACGGCCTGATCGACCCGCGCGTGCTCGATCTCGCCCCCGCCGCGGCGCAGCGCATCTCGGTCGCCAAGCGCCGCGCGCGGCACACGCTGCCGCAGGAGTCGATCAACGCGCTGATCGTCGCGCATGTGAAGACCGGCGCGATCGTGGTGCGGCTGAAGGGCGGCGATCCGTTCATCTTCGGGCGCGGCGGCGAGGAGGTCGAGGCGGTTCGCGCCGCCGGGCTGCCGGTCGAGGTGATCCCTGGCGTCTCGGCCGCGCTCGGCTGCGCGGCGGAGGCGATGCTGCCGCTCACCCACCGCGACTATTCGAGCGCGGTGAGCTTCGTCGCGGGCCAATGCAAGGGGCTCGCCGATCAGGATTGGTCGGGGCTCGCCGGCAAGGGCCGCACGCTCGTCATCTACATGGGCGTCGCGACCGCTGCCGACATAGCCGACAAATTGATGCGCGACGGGGTCGCCCCCGACATGCCGGTCGCCACGCTCGAACGCGGCACGCTCGCCGGGGCACGCGCGCTACGTACGCTGCTCGCGGATCTCGGCGCGATGGTGGAGCGCGAAAAGGTGGCGAGCCCAGCCATCATCGTTGTAGGCGAGGTCGTCGATCTGTCGGACGCCCACGAGCGGCTCGGACGCTGGGCGACGGTTGCCGAGGGGACGTTCGCGTGAAGCTGTTGACGGGGAATGACTTGCCGACCGGGGACGTGATCTGGTGGACCGGCTCGGGCTGGTCGCGCCATGTCACCGACGCCGCCGATGTCGGCAGCGAGGGCGAGGCGCTCGGCAAGCTCGAGGAGGCCGCGCGCCGCGTCAACGGCCCCTATGTGATCGAGGCGACGCTCACCCCCGACGGCCCCCGCCCCGCCCACATCAAGGATCGTGTCCGCGCGCTCGGCCCGACCGTGCGGATGGACCTGACGCTGGCGCCGGAGGCGTCGCCACAGGTGGTGCTGTGATGGTTCACGCGGAGGCGCGAAGGCGCGGAGTAGAAGGCGTGTTCGCGCAGAGGCGCGGAGGACGCAGAGGCGTCGGCGCAACGGTGCGGACGGAAGACTTCCCAGCGGCCGAGGGAAAAACAAGCGCGCTGCCGCCCGCGATTCGCTCTTTGCGCCCTCTGCGCCTCTGCGCGAACCCATTCTCTTTCTTCTCAGCGCCTCCGCGCCTCCGCGTGCCAAAAGTCAGGGCTTTCTGATGTACCAGTACGACACTTACGACCAGTCGATCGTCGATGCCCGCGTCGAGGAATTCCGCGATCAGGTGAAGCGCCGGCTGGCGGGCGAGATCACCGAGGATCAGTTCAAGCCGCTGCGGCTGATGAACGGCCTGTATCTCCAGCTTCACGCCTATATGCTGCGCGTCGCGGTGCCCTATGGAACGCTGTCCGGCAAGCAGATGCACATGCTCGCGCATGTCGCGCGCAAATATGATCGCGGCTATGGCCATTTCACCACGCGGCAGAACATCCAGTTCAACTGGATCAAGCTCGATCAGGCGCCCGACATCCTCGCCGAACTGGCGACGGTCGAGATGCACGCGATCCAGACCTCGGGCAATTGCATCCGCAACATTTCGTCGGATCAGTTCGCCGGCGCCGCCGCCGATGAGGTCACCGATCCGCGCCCCTGGGCCGAACTGCTGCGCCAGTGGAGCACCTTCCACCCGGAGTTCACCTATCTGCCGCGCAAGTTCAAGATCGCGGTGATCGGCGCCGATGAGGATCGCGCGGCGATGCGGCTGCATGACATCGGCATCCAGTTGCTCACGCGCGACGGCCGGCTCGGCGCGAAGATCTATGTCGGCGGCGGCATGGGGCGCACCCCGTTCGTCGCGCCCGAGATCAAGGATTTCGTCACCGCCGACGATCTGATGAGCTATCTCGAAGCGTGCCTGCGCGTGTACAATCGCTACGGCCGGCGCGACAACATCTACAAGGCGCGGATCAAGATCCTGATCCACGAGATCGGCGCGGCCGAATATGCGCGGCAGGTCGAGGAAGAGTTCGCGCATGTGAAGACGCTGGGCATCGACCCGCCGCTCGCCGAGTTGGAACGGATCAGCGCCTTCTTCGCCCCCCCCGCGTTCGACGCCGACGCGCCCGACACGATTGACCGCAGCGATCCCGATTTCGCGGTGTGGGTCGATCAGAACGTGCGCCCTCACAAGCAGCCCGGCTATGCGATTGTCACGATCAGCCTCAAACCGACTGAGGGCATCCCCGGCGACGCCTCGGCCGACCAGCTCGATGTGATGGCCGATCTCGGCACGCGCTACTCGTTCGACGAGCTTCGCGTGACTCATGCGCAGAACATCGTGCTGCCGCACGTCCGCAAGGCCGATCTCTACGCGGTCTGGCAGGCGCTCGACGCCGCCGGCCTCGCCACCGCCAACCTCGATCTGATCGGCGACATCATCGCCTGCCCCGGCCTCGATTATTGCGCGCTCGCCAATGCGCGCTCGATCCCTGTCGCGCAGAAGATCGCCAACCGCTTCGCCGATCTCGGCCGCCAGCGCGAGCTTGGCGAATTGAAGCTCAAGATCAGCGGCTGCATCAACGCCTGCGGCCACCACCATGCCGGGCACATCGGCATCCTCGGCGTCGATAAGAAGGGCATCGAGAATTATCAGCTCTCGCTCGGCGGATCGGGCGCGGAGGATGCCAGCATCGCCAAGATCACCGGCCCCGGCTTCGACGAGGACGGCATCGTCGACGCGGTCGAGACGGTGACCAACGTGTATCTGGAGCGGCGCGAGGCGGGTGAGCGGTTCCTCGATACCTATCGGCGCGTCGGAATGGAGCCGTTCAAGGTGGCGCTGTATGGGTGATTCCCAGGCCGTCACCCCAGCGCAAGCTGGGGTCTCCCGCGGCTCCTGCCGTGCCCTCCCCAACAAGACCCCAGCTTCCGCTGGGGTGACGGATGGTTGCCAATGACCGATTCCCCCCTCCGCTTCCGCGACGACGCCCCGCACGAGGAGCCCGCCGTCACGCTCGACGCCTTCCTCGGCCAGACCAACGCGACTGCCGTCCGCATCGAACCGGGTGACGATGTCCGTGCGCTGCTCCCGCACCTCGGCCAGCTCGCGCTGGTCGAAGTGGCGTTCCCGGCCTTCCGCGACGGGCGCGGCTATTCGGCGGCGCGTATCCTGCGTGAGGCGGGCTACACCGGCGAACTGCGCGCCGAGGGCGACGTGCTGGTCGATCAGATCGTGCCGATGCGGCGGTGTGGCTTCGATAGTTTTGCTCCCCGCACTGAAATCGATTCTGCCACGCTGCACGCCTCGTTGTCGCGCTACGAGCACGTATATCAGGGGGCGGCTGACCGTGCCGTGCCTGTTTGGAAACTGCGTCATGGCCAGCCCCGCTCGTAAGCTCGACATCATCGACACGCGCCCCGCCTTCACCCAGGCCGATGCCGACGCGCTCAACGCGCGGTTCGCGGGCGTCGATGCGCAGACGATGCTGACGGCACTGTTCGCGGAAGGGCTGCTCGGGCGCGTCGCGGTGGTGTCGTCGTTCGGCACCGAAAGCGCGGTGCTGCTCGATCTCGTCGCCAAGGCCGACCCGAGCGTGCCGGTGATCTTCGTCGATACGCTCAAGATGTTCCCCGAGACGCTCGCCTATCGCGATGCGCTGGTGAAGCGGCTCGGCCTGCGCGCGTCCTGGTCGGTCGAACCCGACCCGGCGGTGATCGCCGCGAAGGACGAGAAGGGCCTGCGCTGGTCCTACGATCCCGACGGCTGCTGCGAGATCCGCAAGGTCGAGCCGCTCAAGCGCGCCAAGCAGGATCTCGATAGCTGGATCTCGGGCCGCAAGGCGTTCCAGTCGAGCACGCGCCAGAACATCGCGCGGTTCGAGATCGAGGACGGCCGGCTCAAGATCAACCCGCTCGGCGATTGGGTGAAGGCCGATCTCGAGGCCTATTTCAACGCGCACGACCTGCCGCGTCACCCGCTCGAAGCCGATGGCTATCTGTCGGTCGGCTGCCAGCCTTGCACTAGCAAGGTGCTCCCCGGCGAAGACCCGCGCGCGGGCCGCTGGCGTGGGTGGGAAAAGGTCGAATGCGGCATCCACGTCGCCGAGAAGCCCGGCGAAGAACCGGTGTTCTGAGCGCGAGATCGAACGCAACCTACCCGTTCGTGCTGAGCGAAGTCGAAGCACGTGCCTGAAGCGCGGCGCCCGTGACACGTGCTTCGACTTCGCTCAGCACGAACGGATGGATGGTGCCGTCCACGTTGGATACCCGAGGCTTGCGGAACGCGGTTCTGCGCTGATCGCCCCCCGCCACGAATACACGTCAGCCGAGCTCAATACCCGACATAATCGCTGAACCGGGTGAACATCGGCTCGAACTTGAGGATCACCTTGCCGGTCGCGCCGTGGCGCTGCTTGGCGACGATGAACTCGGCGAGACCGAACACGCGCTCCATCTCGCTTGCCCATTGCGCGTGATCCTCGAAGATCTTGGCGCTGTCCCCCTCGACCGGGCGCTTCGGCTCCTTGGCGGCGACGTAATAATCCTCGCGGAACACGAACATCACCATGTCCGCGTCCTGTTCGATCGAGCCCGATTCGCGCAGATCCGAAAGCTGCGGGCGCTTGTCCTCGCGCTGCTCGACCTGGCGGCTGAGCTGCGACAGCGCGATCACCGGCACGTTCATGTCCTTGGCGAGCGTCTTCAGGCCGCGCGAAATCTCCGAAATTTCCTGAACGCGCCCGTCGCCCGACGCCTTGGCCGATCCAGTCAGGAGCTGGAGGTAATCGACCACCACCAGCCCGATCTCGTTGTTGTGCCGGCGCTGGAGCCGCCGCATCCGCGTGTGCAGCGCCGCAATCGACAGGCCGGCGGTGTCGTCGATGAACAAAGGCAAATTCTCCAGCTCGGCGGCGGCGGCGGCAAGCTGGTTGAACTCGGTCTTGCTGATCTTGCCCATGCGCAGCGCCTCGCCGCTGATCCGCGCCTGCTCGGCGAGGATACGCGTGGCGAGCTGATCGGCCGACATTTCGAGGCTGAAGAACGCGACCTTGGCGCCGACCGATTCGCTGTGTGGCAGCCCGTCGGCCCGGTCGCGCATGTAGCGCTGCGCGGCGTTGAACGCGATGTTGGTGGCGAGCGCGGTCTTGCCCATGCCCGGTCGCCCGGCAAGGATCATCAAGTCGCTATGATGCATGCCGCCGATCTTGCCGTTGATCGAATCGAACCCGGTGGTGATGCCCGAGAGGTTGCCGCCCGAATTGAGCGCGCGCTGCGCCATCTTGACCGCGAGCGTGGTCGCCTGCGCGAAGCTCTTGACCGCGCTCTCGCTGCCACCATCCGCCGCGACCTTGAACAGCTCCTCTTCGGCCAGTTCGATCTGCGCGCGCGGATTGACCTCCTCGGAGGTATCGAGCGCGCGATCGACCAGGCTGCGCCCGACCGTCACCAGCGTCCGCAGCATCGCCAGATCGTAAATCTGCTGCGCGAACTGGCGCGCGCCGATCAGCCCGGCGCCGCTGCCGGTCAGTTGCGCGAGATAGCCGGGGCCGCCCAGCTCCTTCATGCCCGGATCGGCATCGAACAGCGGCCGCAGCGTCACCGGCGTGGCCAGCATGTCGGTGCCGCGCAGCTTGCGAATCGCCGCGAAGATGCGGCCGTGGAGCGGTTCGAAGAAATGTTCGGGTTCGAGCTTGTCGATCAGATCGTCGGCGAGTCGGTTGTCGATCATCATCGCGCCGAGCATCGCCGCCTCGGCCTCGACGTTCTGCGGAAGGACGGGTGCCTCGGGGGCGGACGGTACGGGGGTTGCGAATGCGGTAGCCATCGCCGCTCTCTAGCCCGCCCGCCCGCGCGCTCAAACCCGCTTGCGCCGGATCGGACGTGCAAGGTGTGGATAAGCTGGTGATTGTCGGGCGGCGACTTCCCCGATAGGGCCGCTGGGATGGCGGACCCGCGCATCATCCACGTCTCGCTCGACGAGGCCACGATCCTGTGGCGCTCGGCCGATATCGAGCAAGAACGGCGGATCGCGATCTTCGATCTGATCGAGGAGAATTATTTCGCGCCCCAGCGCGCCTATGCGGACGGCTATGCCGGGCCGTACCGGATCGAGCTGGCGGTCGAGGAAGGCCGGCTCGGCATCGCCATCCACCGCGAGGACGGCACGCATCTCGAAACCTATGTGCTGGCGATGGGGCGCTTCCGGCGGCCGATCAAAGACTATTTCGCGATCTGTGACAGCTATTACCAGGCGATCCGCAACGCCACGCCGCAGCAGATCGAGACGATCGACATGGCGCGGCGCGGGCTGCACGACGAAGCCGCCGCGCTGCTCAAGGAGCGGCTGGCTGGCAAGATCGAGATCGACTTCGCCACCGCGCGGCGGCTGTTCACGCTGATCTGCGTGCTCCACATCCGGAATTGACGGCGATGCGGCTCAACACCTGGGCGAAGCGGCTCGCCGCGATGGGCGTGGTGGCAGTGCTGCTGATCGCGCTCGCCTGCGCGGCCTCGGCGCTCGCGCTGCAATGGCGACCGAGCGCGAAATACCCGATCCAGGGCGTCGACGTGTCCGATGCGCAGGGCGAAATCGAATGGTGGTCGGTCCACGGCGCCGGCGCCGACTTCGCCTATGTCCGCGCGACCAGCGGCGCCGCCGGCCGCGACATGCGCTTCGCCGCCAATTGGGATGCCGTCCCCAAGACCGGCATGCGGCGCGGCGCGATGCACCGCTATTCGCTGTGTCATCTCGCGGTGGATCAGGCGAACAATTTCAACACGACCGTGCCACGCACCCCCGATGCGCTTCCCGCCGCGATCGAACTCGGTTTCACCGATGATTGCGCCGCGCGGCCCGATGCGCCCGCGGTGATCGCCGAGCTGCGCCGTTTCCTGACGATGGTCGAGGCGCATACCGGCAAGCCGGTGCTGCTCAAGATCAGCCGGCCGTTCGACGCCGCTTATCATGTGACCGCCGCGTTCGACCGCCCGGTGTGGGCGACCGGCAATTTCTTCCCGCCCGATTATGCCGCCCGGCCGTGGCGGATGTGGCAAGCGAACGACATGCGCCGGATCGACGGCATCGAAGGTCCGGTCAATTGGGATGTGGTGCGACCATGAATGAAACTTCCGTTCTCGACGACATGATGCGCGACCGGCTGGTCGCTGCGGCGCGCGCGGCGGCGCGCAACGCACACGCGCCCTATTCGCGGTTCGGCGTGGGCGCGGCGGTGCTGCTCGCGGACGGCGGCGTCGTGACCGGCGCGAACTTCGAGAATGCCAGCTACGGCCTGTCGCTGTGCGCCGAGACGGTCGCGCTGGCGACCGCGAGCGGCGCCGGGCGGCTACGCGACGTCGTCGCGGTCGCGGTGATCGGCGGCGCGATGGACGCAGGCGGCGTGCCGCGCGGGGCGGCGGTGGTCGGGCCGTGCGGGCGCTGCCGCCAGGTCATCAACGAAGCCGCGCAGATGGGCGGCCGCGACGTGACGATCTGGTGCGCGGCGGCGGAAGGCGACGCGGTCGAGCGTTACACGGTTTCGGAGTTGTTGCCGCACGCCTTCGGCCCGGCCGATCTCGGCATCGGCGTCTGATGGCCAAGGCCGACCGCCTCGCCCGCCTCGATGATCGGCGCATCGAACTCGAAGCCGAATATCGCGAGGCGCTGATCGCCGCGCTGCGCGTGGCGGCTGCGGGAAAATGGGGGCTGTTCGGTCACACCGCCGATCGCGCGGCGCGCGCGGCCGCCGCGCCGGTGCTCGACGAACTGGCCGAGATCGGCGAGACCATCGACAAGGCTCGCGCGCAGCTCGGTATGCCACCGTTCGCGCTTCAGCAGGAATTCCTCGCATCGCGCGGCCGGGTCTCGCCGCAGGCGCCGGGCGAGCCGAAGCAAGCCCAGGCGTGGCTCGACCGGTTGGCGTAGCGCCGACGGGTCTTGCCCTGCCCCGCCTTTCCGGCGAAAGCGTGCGCCCCAACAGGAGCGCTCAATGTCCGTGATGTCAGACCGCTGGATTCGCGAGCAGGCGCTTACGACCGGCATGATCGAACCGTTCGTCGATGGGCAGAAGCGCGACGGCTGCATCTCCTACGGGCTGTCATCCTATGGCTATGACGCGCGCGTTTCGGACGAGTTCAAGATCTTCACCAACATCGACAGCGTGATCGTCGATCCCAAGGATTTCGCGGCGAACAGCTTCGTCGATCGCAAGACCGACGTGTGCGTGATCCCGCCGAACAGCTTCGCGCTGGCGCGGACGGTCGAATATTTCCGGGTGCCGCGCGACGTGCTGGTGATCTGCCTCGGCAAATCGACCTATGCGCGCTGCGGCATCATCGTCAACGTGACCCCGCTCGAACCCGGCTGGGAGGGGCATGTCACGCTCGAATTCTCCAATACCACCCCGCTCCCCGCCAAGATCTACGCGAACGAGGGCGCATGCCAGTTCCTGTTCCTGCAGGGCAACGAGCCGTGCGAGACGAGCTATGCGGACCGCGCGGGCAAATATATGGGGCAGCGCGGCGTGACCTTGCCGCGCCTCTGACGGCGCAGCCAGCGGGATCGTCCGCACCGCCTCCCAGCAGCTCAACAAAAAAGGCGGCCCCGAAGAGCCGCCTTTGGAACCTGGAAGTTACGCCGGAACGATCAGAAATCGTTGCGATACTGCTCGTTGCCGATGAAGCCGAGCTTCGAGACGCCCGACCGCTTGATGACGGCGAGGACGGTATCGACCTTCTCGTACTTCGCATCCGGATTGGGCTGGAAGTGCAGCTCCGGCTCCGGGTTCATCGTCTTGGTCTGCTCGAGATACTGCTGGAGCGTCACAAGATCGACCGGGCTGCCGTTCCACTGCACCACGCCGGCGGAATCGACGATCACCTTGTTCTTGGTGGCGTCGATCGGATTGGCCGGGTGATTGCTGTTGATGGGCAGATCGACCTTCACCGCATGCGTCTGCGGCGGGATGGTGATGATGAACATGATGAGCAGAACCAACATGACGTCGATCAACGGCGTCGTGTTGATGTCCATCATGGGATCGCCTTCACCGCGACCAGAACTCATTGCCATATCGAAAATTCCCTAAAACCGCGGTCCCAAAAAGACGACGTGGTGATCATTCGCCGGGGACGACGTTGGGCGGCGGCTGCGAAATGAAGCCCACCTTCGCGAAGCCCGCCATCTGCATCGTGTAGATCGCGCCACCGATGCACTTGTAGGGCACGTTCACATCGCCGCGGATGTGCGCCTCGGGCAGATCGTCCGGGGTCAGGTTGGCAGCGCCGCCGAGCCGCTTGACTTCGGCTTCGAGCTTGTCGACCGCGCGCTTCAGCAGTTCCTCATGCGTCACCCGCGTGAGGTTCCAATAGACCGCGCAATTGCCGCTGCCGTCTTCGATCACGGACAGGCTGACGTTTTCGGGCTTGGTCGTCGTCGGATCGTATTTCACGTCCGGCAACTTCAGCTTGATGTTCTGAACCACCACCGGAACGGTGATCAGAAAGATGATGAGGAGCACCAACATGACGTCCACGAGCGGCGTCGTGTTGATGTCCGACATCGGCGTATCGCTGTCAGTTGGTGCGCCAGTGCTCATCGCCATGGACGGCTATCCTATTCTCAACAGTCGTACTGCCGGAGCATTCTCCGGCAGCGGAGGGTGGGAGCCGCCGCATGAACGGCTCCCATATGCTGCTTACTTGGTAACGGTGGTCGCAGGCTTGGCCGGAGCCACCGGAGCCTTGCGCGCGGCGATCGTCGGCTTCACCGCGCCGTCCGACGCGATATAGCCGAGCACGTCGTTCGAGAACGCGCTGAGGTTCTCGGCGATCGCCTTGTTGCGGCGCTGCAGGTAGTTGAACGCGAGCACCGCCGGAACCGCGACGACCAGACCGAAGGCGGTCATGATGAGCGCTTCACCGACCGGACCGGCGACCTTGTCGATCGACGCCTGGCCAGCCTGGCCGATCTTGATGAGCGCGCGGTAGATACCGAGCACCGTACCGAACAGACCGATGAACGGCGCGGTCGAACCGACCGTGGCGAGGAAGGCGAGACCGCCGCCGAGCTGCGAGTTGATCGCGGCTTCCGAACGGGCGAGCGAACCATGGACCCAGTCGTGCGCTTCGACCGGATCGGTCAGGCGGCCGTGCTGCTCCTGCGCGGTCAGGCCGTCATCGACGATCTGACGGTAGGCCGAGTTCTTCTCGAGCTTCGCCGCGCCTTCGCGCAGGCTGTTGGCGGTCCAGAACGAGGCGCCGACGCGCTTGCCCTGGTTGATGACCTTCTGCTGCTCGAACAGCTTGGTGAACAGGATGTAGAGCGTGAAGAAGAGGAAGATGGTCAGAATGATCGCGACGGTCCAGGTGACCGGGCCGCCTTCGTTCAGCGAGTTCATCAGGCCGAAGTTGTTCTCGGGCGGCGTCGCCCCGGCAGCGAGAATGGTGGTGAGCATGCGGTAACTTCCCTCTCAATAAACCCCCGGCGCCCAATCGCAGGTGCGCCGGGGAAGATGATTATTCAGGCAAAACCCATTTGACCGGCAGCGTCGTCGTCGAAACGATCGGCGTGCCCGAGGCATCCATCGCGGGCGAATACCGCACGCGACGCTTGGCGATGCTGCACGTGGTCGAATCGAGGTCGGAGTTTCCGCTCGACGTCGTCACTTGGCAGTCGGTCACGCGGCCATCGGTGCCGACCGTGAGCCTCGCCACGACGCGACCCTGAGCTTCGGCGCGCAGCGCCGCGGCGGGATATGCGTCGGGACCGAAGAACTGGCCCGGGTTGCCCTTGAGGCCGGCGGCCTTCGACACGACCGGCGGCGCGGGCGGCGCTGGCGGTGCCGGCGGAGCGGCGCGCGGCGTGATCTGGATTGCCGGCGGCGGGGTCTGTACCGTCTGGATCACCGGCGGCGGCGTCTGGACCTGCACGATCGGCGGCGGCGACACCACGGGCGGCGGCTGCACCTGCGGCTGATCTGGCGGCGGCGGGGGCGGCGGTTTATCCGGCGGCGGCGGTGGCGGGGGCGCCACGTCGAACGTATTGAGCTTCTCTTGCGCCTTCTTGATGTATTTGAAGGCAAGCCCGTTCACGAATGCCCACCCGAATGCCGCGACCACGATCGAAACGATCACGATCGAGACAATACGGCTGCCACTTGTATCTCGATCAGCGTAAGCCATTCAGTAACGAAACTCCTCTGTATACGACGGCGGCGCTTTGTACCGTGCCGTAATGCCCGCTCGTAACTGCCCTTGCGTGGGCTAGTGTATCCTGGACAGGCCAAACCTGTATCGCGGCGAAAACCGCGAAGCAAACGCTTTGTCCCCGCAAAAAGCCCTAGCGCGCCTCCGTGGCAGAATTATTTCTGTATCCAGACGAAACGATCGGCTAACCAGCAAGAATGGCGAAGATTCCCACAATCGCACTTTTTTGCGCGGTCGCAGCATTGTCTTGCCCTCCCGCGGGCGCCCAGCAGCCTGTCGAGCGTGCCGATCCGGCGCCGATGGCGACTTTGTCCTATACCCGATTCGCGGACCTGATTGTTAACGCTCCCACGATTGTCGACGCGGCCATCCGCAGCGTCGCGCCGATCAAGGGCCCCGCCGCGGCGGATGTCCGCCCCGGCTATGCGCGCGTCTATATAGAGGCGGATGTCGCGGCGCTGATCCGCGCGCCGGGCGCGCTACCACCGACGATCGGCTATGTCGCCGATGTGCCGCTCGACGCGCGCGGGCGGATGCCCAAATTGCGCAAGCTGCGTGTCTTGCTGTTCGCCCGCCCGGCGCGACAGCCCGGCCAGATCCAGCTCGTCGCGCTCGACGGGCAGCGCGACTGGTCGCCCGAGGCGGACGCGCTCACCCGCAGGATCGCCACCGAAGTGGTCGCAGCGGGCGCGCCGCCCGCGATCACCGGGGTCGGTCATGCGTTCCACACCCCCGGCGCGCTGCCGGGCGAAGGCGAGACGCAGATCTTCCTGACCACCGCCGATGGCAGCCCGGTCTCGCTCAATATCGTGCGCAAGCAGGGCGAGCCGCCGCATTGGTCGGCGTCGATTGGCGACCTCGCCGATCCAAATGCCGCCGCGCCGCAGCACGACACCTTGCTGTGGTATCGCCTCGCCTGCGGGCTGCCGACGGCGCTCCCCGACAGCAGCACCGCCGGGATCGACCCGTCCGAGGCGGACATCGCGCGCGAGGATTACAAGGTCGTGCTGGACTCGCTCGGCCGCTGCGACCGGTAAGACCAGTTTCGGCCGCGCGTCAGCGGCGGTGGCGAACCAGCGTGATTCCGATCGATTCCCCCGCCTCGGCGATGGCGAGCTTGACGATCTTCACCTGAACCCGCCGCACCCGCTGGTCCTGCAGGAACAAGGTGTCGGCGATATGGTCCGCCACCGCCTCGATCAGCGTGAAGTGGACCCCGGCGGGCAGCGCGGTCGTCGCGGCGCGCTTGAGATCGAGATAGTTCTTGGACATGCCGAGCGGATCGTCGGGCGCGAAATGCGCCGGGCAGTCGAGATCGACCGAGAGCGAGATGCGCAACGGCTGCGGCAGGTGGGTTTCTTCGGAATAGATGCCGGTCAGCACCTGTACTTCGAGATCATGTACTTCAAGGCAGAGCCGGTCGTCCAAAGCGTGCGTCCTAAAAGGTCGAATTTCCACGCGCCATAGCAGATGCGGCGGCGGTGGGAACCGCCCCCGCATATTCGGCTTGCGTTGGCGCGCGGCGGCGCTAAAGGGCGCGGCCCCGGCCGCCCGTTGCCGGCCACGCTGCGGACGATGCCTGTGATCGTTATCATTCCCCTCGCCGAGATCGAAGCCGACGCGGTCGAGCGGTTGCTGGACCGTGCGTTCGGCCCAGACCGGCACCGCCGCACCGCCTATCGGATTCGCGAGGGCACCAGCGCCGTTCCCGCGCTCAGCTTCGCCGCGGTCGAGGACGGCGCGCTCATTGGCACGATACAATGCTGGCCGGTGCGGCTGGCGCGCGACGACGGCGGCAGCGATCCGCTGGTGATGGTCGGGCCGATCGCGGTCGAGCCGGCGCGGCAGGGCGAAGGTGTCGGCCAGCGGCTGACCCGCCACGCGATCCGCGCCGCCGAGGAGTCCGGCGCGCCCCCGCTGATGCTGATCGGCGATCCGGAATATTATGGCCGCTTCTTCGGGTTCGATGCGCGCGCGACGGCGTTGTGGCGCGCGCCCGGCCCGGTCGAGCAGCGCCGCCTGCTCGCGCGCGGCACCGCGCCCGAGGGTGCCGGCATGCTCGCGCCGCGCATCCCAGCGCTCACCTGAGTCCGCGCGCCGGATTCCGGGCCCCCGACTTTACGCGACCGCCGGGCTGGCTTACCGGCTGCGCCATGCCGATGGACCCCATGCCCGATCTATCCGCGCTCTCGCTCGCCGAGATCGCGCGGCTCGCCGAAGACCAGAAACTGCCGCCGATCGAGCGGTGGAACCCCACGCATTGCGGGGACAGCGAAATGCGCATCGCGCGCGACGGCACCTGGTATCATCAGGGTTCGCCGATCGGACGCGAGGCGATGGTGCGGCTGTTCTCGACGATCCTCCGGCGCGAGCCCGATGGCAGCCACGTGCTCGTCACCCCGGTCGAGAAGCTCGACATCGAAGTCGAGGACGCGCCGTTCGTCGCGGTCGAGCTGAAGGCGGACGGCGCGGGCGCGGCGCAATCGCTCGTCTTCCGGCTCAACACCGGCGATCTCGTCACCGCCGGGCCCGATCATCCGCTGCGCTTCGTCGCGGGTGAGGATGGCCCCCGTCCCTATCTCGCGGTGCGCGGCGGGATGGAGGCGCTGGTCGCGCGCCCGGTCTATTACGAACTCGCCAACCTCGCGATCGCGGGAGGCGACGAACCGCCGGGCCTGTGGAGCAAGGGCGCGTTCTTCCCGCTGGAGCCGGCCGAATGACGCTGGTCGAACGGCTGCGCCACGCGCTCGCCGCCGGCCATGCCCAGGATACCACGCTGCTGACCGGCGATCACGTCGCGGGCGAACCGATCGATACCGGCGCGGACATCGGCGCGGCGGTGCTGGTGCCGGTCACCGATCGCGACCGCCCCGGCGTCATCCTCACGCGCCGCACCGACACGCTGAAGCGCCACGCCGGGCAGGTCGCCTTTCCCGGCGGGCGGATCGATCCCGAAGACGCTGACGCGGTCGCCGCCGCGCTGCGCGAGGCGGAGGAAGAGATCGCCCTGCCCCGCGACCGCGTGACCGTCGTCGGCGAGAGCGATCCGTATCGGACGATCACCGGCTTCCGGGTGACGCCGGTGGTGGCCGTGGTCCCGCCCGATCTCGTGCTGGTGCCGAGCGCCGTCGAAGTCGCCGAGGTGTTCGAGGTGCCGCTCGATTTCCTGCTCGATTCGGGGAACCACCTCGAAGTGGCGGTCGAGTGGCAGGGCCACGATCGCCATTATTACGAGATCCTGTGGGGCGGCCAGCGCATCTGGGGCGCGACCGCGGCGATGATCGTCAACCTGTCGCGGCGGTTGCGATGGGCGGGTTGATGCTGCCCCCTGCGGCCTGGCGCGCGCGGGCGGGCCTCGATCGGCTGTGCGCGGCGCTCGGGCCGGGCGCGGCGCGCTTCGTCGGCGGCGCGGTGCGCGACACCTTGCTCGGGATCGATGTCGCCGACATCGATCTCGCCACCGAACTGCCCCCCGAGGACGTGCTCGATCGGTTGCGCGCCGCCGGCATCAAGGCGGTGCCGACCGGCCTCGCCCACGGCACGATCACCGCCGTGCTGCCGGACGGCCCGGTCGAGGTGACGACGCTGCGCCGCGACGTCGCGACCGATGGCCGCCACGCCACCGTCGCCTTCACCCAGGCGTGGGAGGAGGATGCAGCGCGCCGCGATTTCACGATCAACGCGCTCTATGCCGATCCGATCACCGGCGAGGTGTTCGATTATTTCGGCGGGGTCGCGGATCTCGCCGCGCGGCGCGTGCGCTTCATCGGTGATCCGCTCCAGCGCATCGCCGAGGATCATCTGCGTATCCTGCGCTTCTTCCGCTTCCATGCGCGCTTCGGCGAGACGGTCGATGCGGCGGGACTCGCGGCGTGCGCAGCGCGCGCCAACGATCTGATGGCGCTTTCACGTGAGCGGATCGCGGCGGAACTGCTCAAGCTGCTGCTCGCCGACCATGCGGTGCCGACCGTCGCGCTGATGATCGGCCACGGCATCTTCCGCCCGGTGCTGCCCGAGATCGTGGCGACGGACCGTCTCGCCCGGCTCGCCGCGCGCGAGGCGGGGAGCGGCACGGTGCCCAACCCGATCCGCCGCCTCGCCGCGCTGTTGCCCGCCGACGCGGCGATCGCGGAGGATGTCGGCGCCCGGCTGAAGCTCTCCAACCTCGATCGCCGCCGTCTCGTCGGCGCGACGCAGCCGGCCGGCGATGCTCCCGCGCGGGCGATCGCCTACACGCTCGGCCCCGATCTCGCGATCGACCGGCTGCTGCTGTCGGATCGCCCGCTCGCCGATGTCGCGGCGATCGCCGGATGGCAGCCGCCGCGCCTGCCGGTGAGCGGCGGCGCGCTGGTCGAACGCGGCGTGCGCAAGGGGCCGGAGGTCGCCCGGCTGCTTCGCGCGATCGAGGCGGAATGGGTGCGCGAGGACTTCCCCGCACAGCCCCGGCTCGACGCGATCGTTGATGACGCGCTCGATCAGTGGCGGCGGGTCTCCAGCAGCGCATAAGCGTCGGACGCCTCGAGCGGGCGCGCATAGACGAACCCCTGCGCATAGGTGCATCCCAACGCCGCGAGCGTCTGCGCGAGATCGCTCGACTCGACGCCTTCGGCGGTGGTCTGCATGCCGAGCGCCTGCGCCAGGCTGAGGATCGCACGCACGATCGCCACCTTGTCGCGATCGGCGAGCATCCCGGTCACGAAGCTGCGGTCGATCTTGAGCACGTCGATCGGCAGCTTCTGGAGATAGGCGAGATTCGAATAGCCGGTGCCGAAATCGTCCATCGCGATCGTCGTACCCAGCCCTTTTAGCCCGTGCATGATGCCCGCGATCCGATCGGGATCGGTGACCAGCGCGCTTTCGGTCAGTTCGAGCGTGAAGCGTGATCCCGGCAGGCCGTGCGTGCTGAGCGCGCTCTCCAGCAGCGGCGTGATGCTGTCGCGCTGAAGCTGGATCGCCGACAGGTTGACCGCGATCTTCACCCCGCAATCGGCGCCGAACCGCGCGTCCCAGTCGGCCAGCGTACGCACCGATTCCTCGATCGCCCAGCGGCCGAGCGGCACGATCAGCCCCGATTCCTCGGCGACGGGGATGAAATCGGAGGGGAGAAGCTCCATCCCCGTATCGTCCTTCCAGCGCGCGAGCGCCTCGAACGACACCAGCCGACCCGAGGAGAGATCGTAGATCGGCTGGTAGTTGAGCCGCAACTGGCCGCGGTCGAGCGCGCGGCGGAGCGCCGTTTCCATGCCGAACTGTTCGCGCGCGATGTCGAACGCCTGCGGTTGATACGCTTCGGCATGGCCACTGCTCTTGGAGCGCTTCACCGCGAATTGCGCGTGGCGGATCAACTCCTCGGGATCGTCGAGCCGCGCCGCGCCGAAGGCGACACCGACCGAACAGGCGACGCGAATCTCGAAGCCCGACAAGCGGAACGGCGCGGCCAGCGCGCCCATGACGCGCTTGGTGACCTGCGCGACATCGCTGGCGCCGTCTTCCACGGCCATGAAGATCGCGAATTCGTCGCCGCCGCTGCGCGCGAGCACGTCATGCGCGCGCAGGACGCCCTTCAGGCGCCGCGCCACCGTGATGAGCAGTTCGTCGCCCGACGTCGAACCGAGGCAGGCGTTCACCCGGCTGAAGCGATCGAGATCGAGCATGATGACCGCGTAGCGGAACCGCGCAGGCGCCTCGTCGAGCAGATGCTCGACCCGGTCGCTGAAGCCGGCGCGGTTGGGCAGCCCGGTCAGGCTGTCGGTCAGCATCGCGCGGCGCAGAGTGTCCTCGGTGCGCAATTCGGCGGTCTGGTCGACGAAGGTGACGAGGCAACGCCCGTCGGCATTGCGCGCGAGGCGCGCCATCGCGACGCGGAAGTGCCGACGCTCGGCATGGTCACCGAGCTGGAGCGGGAAATCCCCTTCCAGCCGGTCGCTCTCCACGAACGCGGCGACCCGCTCGCCGATCAGGTCGAGCAGTTGCACGCCATCGACCGCGAGCCCTAGGCCCGCCCGCGTGAACGGCGGGTTGGTGACGTCGATCGTGATCGCACCGGCCTTGGCGCGGATCATCATCGCCGGGATCGGCAACAGGCCGATCAGCCGCGAGGACATCTGGATGGTGGGCACGATGCCGAACACCCGCTCGACGATGCCGAGCGGCGACAGCGCGCTCGGCACGAGAGGCTTATCAAGTCCCATCGCCATCGGCGCTACGGCATACCGGTCAAGAGCATCTGACACGTCCTTTCGTCGCAACCGAAACGATACGCAAGAAGCGTTTGCTTCAGAAGCGATTATCGCGCGGGAACCCGTTCGGTGGCATCCGCCCGGCGGCGCCGCGCGCCGATCGCCAGAAGGTCAGGTCCGTTTCGGTGCGGGTTCGCCCGCTCTCGCCGCCCATCGTCCAGCTAAGCCCCTGCGCGAGCACGAAGGGGATCGCATCGGAAAGGCCGCCATCGTTGTAGCGTTGGAACTGCACCCCCTGCCCGCGCGCCATTTCGGGCAGCTCGGCGAGCGCGAAGACGAGCAGCCGGCGGTTCTCGCCGATCACCGCGATCTGGTCGGCGGTCGGATCGACCGGCCGCACCACCTTCAGCTTGGCGCCCGCGCGCGGGGTGACGACGGTCTTGCCCTTGCGCGTCTCGGCCAGCGTCTCCGCCACCGGCACGATGAAGCCGCGACCGTCGCTCGCCGCGACCAGCAGTTTCTCCGCCATGCTCGCGCGGAACAGGCCGACGATCTCGATCGCGCCGTCGAGATCGATCATCAGCCGCACCGGCTCGCCGAACCCGCGCCCGCCGGGCAGTTTGTCCGCGCCGAGCGTGAAGAAGCGGCCATTGTCGGCGGCGAGCAGGATCTTGTCGGTGGTCTGCGCGGTCAGGCTGAACAGCGGGCCGTCGCCTTCCTTGAACTTCGCCGCCGCGATTCCCGCCGCGTCGAGATGCCCCTTGATCGCGCGAATCCAGCCGCGCTGCGACAGCAGGATCGTGACCGGCTCGCGCTCGATCATCGCCTCGAGCGGGATATCGCGTGCGGGCGCGGCTTCCTCGATCGTGGTGCGGCGCTTGCCGAGCGCGGTCTCGGGGCCGTAGCGGTCACGCAGCTTGCCGAAGTCGCGCTTCAACCGCGTGCGCTGCCGCGCCTCGCTGCCGAGCAGCGCCTCCAGCGCGCCCCGCTCGCTCTCCAGCCCGTCGCGCTCCTTGCGGATCTCCATCTCCTCGAGCTTGCGCAAGCGCCGCAGCCGCATGTCGAGGATCGCCTCGGCCTGCCGGTCGGTCAACCCGAACTCGGCGATCATCACCGGCTTGGGCTCATCCTCGGTGCGGATGATCTCGATGACGCGATCGAGGTTGAGATAGGCGATCAGATAACCGTCGAGCAGTTCAAGCCGGTCGGCGATCTTGGCGAGCCGGTGCTCGCTCTTGCGGCGCAGGATGACGAACTGATGCTCGACCCACGCGAGCAGCGCCTCACGCAAGCTCATCACGCGCGGCGTGCGCGTCTTGTCGAGCACGTTGAGGTTGAGGCTGAAGCGCGATTCGAGATCGGAGAGGCGGAACAGGCTCTCCATCAGCAGTTGCGGATCGACGCTGCGGCTGCGCGGCTCGATAACGACGCGGATTTCGCTGTCCGATTCATCGCGGATGTCGGCCAGGATCGGCAGCTTCTTCTCGTTGATGATCGCCGCGATTTGCTCGATCAGCTTGCCCTTCTGCACGCCGTAGGGGATTTCGGTGACGATCGCGTTCCACGTGCCGCGCCCCTGATCCTCGACATGCCAGCGCGCGCGCACGCGAAACCCGCCGCGCCCGGTGCGATAGGTCTCGGCAAGCGCGGCGGGCGAATCGACGACGAGGCCGCCGGTCGGGAAGTCCGGCCCGCGCACCAGCGCCCCCACCGCCGCATCGTCCGCCTCGGGCTGATCGACCAGCAGGATCGCCGCCTCGTACAGTTCGGCGACGTTGTGCGGCGGGATGCTCGTCGCCATGCCGACCGCGATGCCGGCCGCGCCATTGGCGAGCAGATTGGGGAAGGCGCCGGGGAACAGCTCGGGCTCGTTGTCCTCGCCATTGTAGGTCGGCCGGTAATCGACCGCATCCTCGTCGAGCCCATCCATCAGGTCGATCGCGACCTGTGTCAGCCGCGCCTCGGTGTAGCGATAGGCGGCGGCGTTATCGCCATCGATATTGCCGAAATTGCCCTGCCCGTCGACCAGCGGGTAGCGCATCGCGAAATCCTGCGCGAGCCGCACCATCGCGTCATAGACCGACTGGTCGCCGTGCGGATGATATTTGCCGATCACGTCGCCGACGACGCGCGCGCTCTTCTTATAGCCCTGCGCCGGATCGAGCCTAAGCAGCCGCATCGCCCACAGCAGCCGGCGATGCACCGGCTTCAGCCCGTCGCGCACGTCGGGCAGCGAGCGCGCGGTGATCGTCGACAGCGCATAGACCAGATACCGGTCCGAAAGTGCGCTGTCGAACGGGGCGTCGAGAATGCCGATCGGCGGGGTGTCGGGCGGCAGGTCGGTGTTGGCCATGTGTTCCGGTTAATCGGGTTTGCCGCGCGAGGGAAGCTCTCACACCGGCAGCGGCACGCCCCGCGCCAGTTCCGCCAGCAGCCATTCGCGGAAGCGCTTGATCTTCGGCACGTTCCGCCGCGCCTCCGGGTACACCAGCCAATAGGCGTGGCCGCGCGTCGAGACCTGTTCGAACGGGCGCACCAGCTTGCCGTCGGCGAGGTCGTTGCGCCAGAAGAACGGCGTCAGCATCGCCATGCCCTGCCCGGCGATCGCGGCATGCCCCTCATGCGCCTGCGAATCGAGCCGCACGCCGGGCGGCGGCTTACCCTCGGGCACGTCCACCCCAGCCTCACGCAGCCAATAGGGCCACCAGATGTCATGCCGGCTGATGATCGGCAGCCGCAACAGATCCTCGGGCGTGAACGGGCCGTAGCGCTTGAGGAAGCCGGGGCTGCACATCGGCGTGAAGTCGATCTCGATCAGCTTGTGCTCGGCGAGATCGGGCCAGCCGCCCACGCCGGCGCGGATCGCGACATCGACGTCGTCGGTCACGAAATCCGCCATCGCGTCGCTGGTCAGCACCCGCACCGCCGTCTCGGGATGCGCGACCTGGAAGCTGCCGAGCCGCCACGCCAGCCAGGCGTTGGCGAAGGTGTTCGAGGTTGAGATCGTCAGCAGCGCGCCGTCGTCGGCGCGCACGGCGGCGAAGGCGGTGTCGAGCGTGTCGAACGCGCCCGTCACCTGCGGCGACAGCCGCCGCCCCGCCTCCGTGAGCAGCACGCGCTTCTTCTCGCGCCGGAACAGCGGCACGCCGAGCCGCTCCTCGATCAATTTGATCTGATAGCTGACCGCCGCCTGGGTCATGCCGAGTTCGGCGGCGGCGGCGGTGAAATTCTCATGCCGCGCCGCCGCCTCGAACACCCGGACGGCGGCGAGAGGCGGAATGCGGCGCATGCCCGTTTGATAAGCCCAGCTTGTCGATCATGTCGAGCGCTTTGTTGGCGCTCCCATGCGCATCGTGCCATTACGGTCCCGCGCGCACCGAATTGGAAACGAGGAGGATTGCCATGCACGACGATTTTCACGGACCCGAATGGGCCGACCAGCACAAACGAGTTAGCGACATGATCCATAAGCTTTTCACGGCGACGATGGCCGCCTTCCAGCGCCTGAACGAGGACCAGTTCGCCGCCCCGTGGCGGCGCGAGGTGAAGCGGAAGGAGTGCCGCTGAGGCTGTGACCGGGCGCACTTGTCGGCCTCCCGCGATCGTTTATGTTACAGTGTAACGTACTCGGAGGGGGCAACGATGCGCTTGGTCTGGCTGGTAATCGCGAGCGCCGCATTGGCGGGTTGCGACAAAGCGGGTCACACGGCGAAGATGAACACGTTCGACGTTGCCGCACCGGCTGCGGACACGTCGGGCGCGCCGAAGATCGCGTACAGCTATTCGGTCACCTACCGGATTGACGCCGGCAGCATCGCCGGAGTGCAGGCGAAGCAGGTCGCGCTCTGCACCGCCCTTGGCGGCGCGCGCTGCCGGATCATCAAGACGAGCGTCGGAACCGACACCATCGAGGGCGGCACGAACGGCCAGACCAGCTTGCTGGTAGCGGCTGGCATCGCCAACGGTTTCAATGCCAAGCTCGACGCTGTCGTCGTTGCCGCCGGCGGAACGGTCCAGTCGCGCTCGACCAATGCGGAAGATATCACCAAGCAGACCATCGACACCGACGCCCGTGTCCGCGCCAAGCAGGCGCTGGCCGATCGGCTGCTCGCGCTGATCCAGCATGGCAGCGGCAACGTCGGCGATCTCGTCGCTGCCGAAAAGGCGTATTCGGACACGCAAGAAGAAGTCGATGCGGCGCGCAGTCTTCAGGCGGAACTGCGCCAACGCGTCGCGATGTCGCAGATCGACGTGGACTATACTTCATCCGATCCACGCTCGATATTCGCTCCCGTCCGACGCAGCGCTCGCACTGCCGGCGAGTCGTTCGGGAACAGCCTGGCGGCGTTGCTCACCTTCGTGATCGTTGCGCTGCCGTGGGTCGCTTTGCTGGCGTTGCTGCTCTGGCTCAAGCGGCGACTCGGCTGGCGCTGGTCGTTGCGTAAACGCATCACCCGGCGCCGGACAGACGCTGCCCCGCCAAGCGACTGATTGCGCGCCCCGCGCGCTTTCGGTATAGCGTCAGGCCTTCCCGCCCCGGCCGCGCGTCCCGCGATGCCGGGGCCGCTCATTTCAGGGGTATCGCCGCATGGCTCGCCGCCGCCAGATCTACGAGGGCAAGGCCAAGATTCTCTACGAGGGTCCGGAGCCGGGCACGCTGATCCAGTATTTCAAGGACGACGCCACCGCGTTCAACGCCCAGAAAAAGGGCACGATCAACGGCAAGGGCGTGCTCAACAACCGGATTTCCGAGCACATCTTCACGCTGCTCGGCCAGATCGGCGTGCCGACGCACTTCATCCGCCGGCTCAACATGCGCGAGCAGTTGATCCGCCAGGTCGAGATCGTGCCGATCGAAGTCGTGGTGCGCAACGTCGTCGCGGGGTCGCTCGCGAAGCGGCTTGGCATCGAGGAGGGTACGCCGCTCCCGCGCACGATCATCGAATATTATTACAAGGACGATGCGCTCGGCGATCCGATGATCACCGACGAGCATATCTCGGCGTTCGGCTGGGCGAGCCAGGAGGAGATGCACGACATCGCCGACCTCGCGATCCGCGTGAACGATTTCCTGAGCGGGCTGTTCGCCGGGATCGGCATCCGCCTGGTCGACTTCAAGCTCGAGTTCGGCCGCATCTGGGACAATGATTTCGGCCGGATCATCCTCGCCGACGAGATCAGCCCGGATGGATGCCGCCTGTGGGACATCGCGACCAACGAGAAGCTCGACAAGGATCGCTTCCGCCGCGATCTCGGCGGCGAGGTCGAGGCGTATCAGGAGGTCGCGCGCCGGCTCGGCCTGCTTCCCGAAGGCGCGGAGAACGCGGTCCTCGATCTCGAACAACACCGGCTGAACCGCGGCAAATAAGCGCGCGGGCGGCGTGATTCGCCGGCTCGCGAGCGCGCCCGCCACGCCGTTCGCGGCGCTGGCGGTCGGCTGGCTGCTGACATGGCTGCGGGTGGCGACACCCGCCGCGCTTCACGACCCGTCGGTGCTGTATTGGCGCGGCTGGCAGGACCAGTCGCTCTACGTCCGCTCGGCGACCGCGCTCGCGCGCGGCGATTTCGCGGCGTCGGAGCATTGGTATCCGCTGCTCTATCCGCTGCTCGGCACGCCCTTCGTCGGCCTGTGGCCGAGCCAGCCGTTCTTCATCGCGAACCTCGCCTGTTACCTGCTCGCGTTCGCAGGGTTCCAGCGGGTCGCCGCCGCGTTCGGCGTGCGGCGCTGGCCGGCCGCCGCGATCTTCGCCGCCACCACGCTCGTCCAGTTCGTGTTCGCCAAGCCGTGGATCGAGCCGTGGACCACCACCGCCTCGGCGGCGCTGCTGTGGCTGGCGTTCGGCATGGCGACGCACCCGTGGACGGAGGCGATGCCGAAGCGCCGCGAGGCCGCGATCCTCGGCATCGCCGTCGCGCTCACCCCGTTTGCGCGCCCCGGCGACGCGCCGATCGCGCTGATCGCGGCGGGGTTGGGGCTGGCGGCGATGCTGCGCGCGCCATGCACGCCTCCCCCTCGCCGGGGCGTAGTGTTGACCGCGTTCCTCGCCGGCGCCGGCGCCTTCGCGCTGGCGGCGATCCCCTGGCTGCTCGTCTATGGCCCCGGCCCCAGCCCCTATATGCTGTTCTCGGCGCGCTACGGCTTCAACTTCGCGTGGCTCGGCTGGAAGGCCTATGTCATCCTCGTCGATCCGCACGCATGGTTCGGCGGCGGCACCGGGCTGCTCAAGGTCGCGCCCTGGCTGATTCTCGGCGCGGCCGGTCTGGTGCAGGCCTGCCTCACCGGCCCACGCGACCGCCGCGCCGCCGCGATCGCGCTCGCCGTCGCCGCCGCGCTCTACACCAGCCTGATGCTCGCCTATGTCGATCTGCTGCCGACCGGGCTGTGGCGCTACAACAACGTCCATTATTTCAAATGGCTGCTACCGCTGTTCGGGCTGTTCGCGGTGCGCTTCGTGATCGTCGGCGCGCGCCGCCCGGCGACGCTCGCGTCGATCGTCCCGTTCCTGCTTTTGTTGTGCGTGAAGATCGTGCCGGTCCCCGTCGACGCCGATGATCCCGCCCGCCTGCTGATCTTCAGCCAACCGCGCGGCAGCGTCTGGAGCGATCTGTATTTCGCGACCGCCTGGATCACCGACGCGCACGGCGAGCAGCGCAATTCGTTCGACTATCACCAAATCCTCGACCCTGCCGAGGTTCGGGCCGTCGCGCTGCGCCGGCCGTTCGCGGGCGACGAGCGCTGGATCGGTGACGAACGCATCGCCGCGCAACTCGCCGGCACCGATACCGGCGGCTATGCCCCGCTGTACCTCACCGGCCCATGGCCGCGCGCGCCTTTGCGCCGCTACGGCGCGCGTGTGACGCTGGGCTGGCCGAGCGCGCTGTTCTGACAAGACTTGCGGCGCGCGCCCGCCATCGCCATAGCGCCCGCAACCTTTTCAAGCAGGATAATGCTCATGAAGCTCCGCATCTTCGTCACGCTGAAGCCGGGCGTGCTCGATCCGCAGGGCAAGGCGATCCACAAGGCGCTCGACGGCCTCGGCTTCGCCGGCGTCAACGATGTCCGCCAGGGCAAGCTGATCGAACTCGACGTCGCCGACGATACCGATGACGCCAGCATCGACGCGATGTGCCGCCAGTTGCTCGCCAACACCGTGATCGAGAATTACCGGGTGGAACGCGCATGAAGACCGCCGTCATCGTCTTTCCCGGTTCGAACTGCGACCGCGACATCGCGGTCGCGCTCGAATCGGTGACCGGCCGCAAGCCCGAGATGGTCTGGCATGGCGAGAGCGCGCTGCCCGACGGCGTCGGCCTCGTCGCGCTGCCCGGCGGCTTCTCCTATGGCGATTATCTGCGCTCCGGCGCGATCGGCGCGCGCTCGCCGATCATGCGTGCGGTGGTCGAGGCGGCGGACAAGGGCCTGCCCGTGCTCGGCATCTGCAACGGCTTCCAGGTGTTGACCGAGGCGGGGCTGCTGCCCGGCGCGCTGATGCGCAACACCGGCCTCAACTTCGTGTGCCGCGAAGTCGCGCTGACGGTGGAGAACGCGCAGACCGCCTTCACCAGCCGCTACGCGCAGGGTGAGACGATCACCATTCCCGTCGCGCACCATGACGGCAATTATTTCGCCGATGCCGAGACGCTCGACCGGATCGAGGGCGAGGGCCGCGTCGCATTCCGATATGCAAGCGCGGTCAACGGCTCGGCGCGCGGCATCGCCGGGGTGCTCAACGCCGGCGGCAACGTGCTCGGCATGATGCCGCATCCCGAACGCCGGATCGAAGCGGCGCATGGCGGCGACGACGGCCGCCGGCTGTTCGAGGGGCTGCTCGAAACCGTCGGCGCCTGATCGCTTCGCCCTCGCTCGCTCAGGTCATCGTCCGGTTCCGCCCGGCGTGTTTGGCGCCGTACAGCGCGTCGTCGGCATCCCCCATCGCCTTCGCCAGCGTCGCATAGTCACGCGCCACCGCCATTCCGCACGAGAAGGTGAGCGCGTGGCCGGTCCCCGCCGCGATCGGATTGGCGCGCAGCCCGGCGCGCAAACGCTCGATGATCTCACGCGCTGTATCGAGACCGGTGTCGGGCAACAGTACCGCGAACTCCTCGCCGCCCCAGCGCGCGCTCAGGTCGGAGCGGCGTAACGCACCGCCCAGCCGGTGCGCGAACTCGCGAAGCACCTCGTCGCCCGCGTCATGCCCGAAGCGGTCGTTGATCGCCTTGAAATGGTCGAGATCGAGCATCGCCACCACGGCGGTGCGCTCGCGGTGGAGCAACGGCGCGACCGCATCGAGAAAGCCGCGCCGGTTGCGAAGCCCGGTCAGCATGTCCTTCTCGGCGGCGTCGGCGAGCCGCTCGATTCGCGCGCTCGTCTCGGCGGCGGCATGCGCCACCCCGCGCAGCAACTCACCGACGAGGTCCGGCCCGCCCTCGGGAACCTCCGCGATGCGCTGGCCGCGCTGGAGCATCCGCAGCAGCGTGGTCGCGTGCGCGACGGGGGCGAGCAGCGCCCAGATCGCGCCGATCGCCGCTGCGGTGCCGGTGATGGTCGCGGCGAGCAACGGCACGAACAACCGCCAGTCCCATTGCCGCACGACGGCTTCGGTGATGCAGAAGGCGATCAGCGGCAGATGGACCGCGCCGAAGCACAAGGTGAACAGGCGCAGGTGGAAATTGCGCGGAAACAAAAACCGCGTGGCATCGTAAAATCGCATCGTCTTGGCTTCCCGGGAATACGGCACGGGCGAGCCCGTCACGCGGCGGCGGCGACGCTAAAGAAGCGTGATTTCCCAAATGCTAACGCCGCGCCGTGCCGCTGAACGACGCCGGCGCGACCGCGTTCCGTGAAACCGCTCAGACGCCTGCGTGGAACGGCGAGAAATCGGTCCCGCGATCATAGACGTCGATACCCTCGCGGCGCTTGAGAAAGCCCACCACCGCGTAGGTGACCGGGGTCAGCAGCACCTCCCAGCCCACCTTCAGCACGAACTGGCTGGCCATCACCATCAGCATCGCCTGTACCGGCCAGTCGGGCAGTCCGTAGAAGGCGAGCGGATAGAAGACGAGGCTGTCCGCCCCCTCCCCGACGATCGTCGAACCGATCGTACGCGTCCACAGCCATTTGCCGTCGGTCAGGATCTTCATCCGCGCGAGCACATAGGAGTTGAGCAGATCGCCGACCCAGAAGGCGCACAGCGACGCGAACGCGATCCGCCCGCCGATGCCGACATCGACATAGGGGAAGGCCGCAACGATGTGCGGCGGCGAACCGAACACATATTCGTAATGCGCCTGCCCACCCCAATCGGCGGCGGGCGGCAGCGCCACCGTCGTCCACTCCATCGCCACCAGAAAGGCGAGCGCGACGAACCCCGCCCACACCACGCGGCGCGCGCGGGCGTACCCATAGACTTCGGTCAGCACGTCATCGAGGATGTAGGAGAGCGGAAAGAACAGGATGCCCGCCCCGAACGGCCACAGCCCGATCCACGGCAGATCGATCACCGCGCGCTTGCCCGCGCCGACCACGTTCGACAGCACGAGGATCACGACGAAGGCGACCATCACGAAATCATAGTAGCGGAACTGCCTGCCCCGCAGATCCGCCGCCACCACCTTGTCGAGCATCATCGCGCCCCCTTCCCGGTTTTGGTAATATCGCCGTTTCGCAACGGCGCAATCCGCGCTAACCGGGGCACGGCGCGCGCCCGTAGCTCAGTTGGATAGAGCAAGGAGCTTCTACCTCCTTGGTCGGGGGTTCGAATCCCTCCGGGCGCGCCAGTTGCCCGATGGGTCTTGAAGGATCTGCGTTTGTCCGTACCCGAGCGAGACCGTGACGTTCGCGCCGAGGCCCGGCTGATCCTGCGGCAATGGCTCGCATCGGCGGAGGACGCGGTGCTTTCCGCGATCGACGCGCTCGGGCGGCAGGCGATCGCCGCCGCCGCCGAGGCGAGCGGGCGGCTGGAACGCGGCGTGGGGACGACCGCCGCCGCCGAACAGGGTCTCCAGACCTTGCAGACGCTCGCGCAGAGCATCGCCGAGCCGCCGCCCAAACCCGCGTGGTCGCTGTTCCCCGGCCGCGCCGTGGCCGAAACGCCGACGCCCCCCGCCGCCCGCATCGAGGCGCTGGTCGACCCGCTCGCGCGCGAACGCGATTCGCTCACACGCGCGCGGATCATGATCGACACCGATCGGGCCAGGCTCCGCGCCGCCGCGGAGGCGCTCGACGGGGCGATCGAGTTGATCCGCGCCTGCGCCAAGGCGGTCGAATCGGCGGCGCGCGAAATCGCACGCGATCGGCCCGACCGCGCACACTTCCTGCGCGGCCCCGCCGCCGGGCGCCTGCTCGCGCGCGAACAGGACGTGCTCACCCAGGCCGCCGTCACCCAGCAGGGCATCCTCACGCTCGATCTGCTCGCCAACAGCCAGGACGCGCTCGCGCAGGCGCTCGACCGCGCCCGCGAGACGAGTATCGCCGCGCTGCGCACCGCGCTCGCCGCCCGCCGCGCGGTGGCGGGGAGCGAGGCGCTCTCCCGGCAGGCGGCGGCGCTGGAACGCACCGCCGATGCGGCGCGCGATGCGCCCACCGCCGGCGACGCGCTGCACCGCGCGCTCGACGATGCGATCGCGCAGGCACGCCGCGCGATCGACGCGGCCGAGGCATCGCGTGGCGCCCTCTAGCGCGCCATCGAGTCGATGCTCTACCGTGGCTGCGACGGCGCAGGCGTGAGTGTGATGAGTTGACGGGATTCCTGGACAGACTGGCGGAATGGCTGAGCGGGCCGATCGAATCCTCGCCGACGGTGACCGGCGCGCCGCCGTCGCCCGCCCCGCCCGCGGGCCCGGCCATCTCCGCCGACGATCCGCGCCTGCCCGAAACGTCGCGCCCGCTGGTCGCGCGGCTGCTCGCGCTGATCGCCGAGATCGAGGCGCGGACGCGGGACGACACGCTGATGATCTCGGCGGCGACCGAGGTGCGGCAGATGCGCGACGATCACCTGCCCCGCCTGATCGAAAGCTATGCCGAGATTCCGCCCAGCCACCGCGCCGAGATCTTCCGCCAGACCGGGCGCTCGGCGAGCTACAATCTCAACCAAGGCTTCGAACGCATGATCGCCCGGCTGGAGGCGCTGTCGCGCTCGCTCGCGCAGGAGGATCTCGACAGTTTCGCCGACAACCTGCGCTTCATCGAGAATCGCTACGGCAAGGGCGACGATCCGCTGCGATAGCGAGGTCTTCCCTGACCGTTCGTGTCGAGCGAAGTCGAGACACCTGCACTGTCCCTCGACTTCGCTCGGGACGAACGGATGCGGGAATTACCCCAGCCGCATCGTCGGCGTCAGCCACACCGTCCCGCGCCCACGGAACAGATACACCAGCCCCTCGCCGCTGCGCCACGCGTTGCGCAGACCCCGCACGAGCGGACGCAGCTCGACCTGCAAGCCCGCCGAATACATCAGCATCAGGTCGCCATCGACGATCAGCTCCTTCTGGCCGTCGAGTTCGACCACCTCGATCTCGTCCGCCGGCACCGGCGACTCGACGACGAACGCGCCCGCGCCGGTCAGCTTGGGCTGCATCAGGCCATTGCCCGACAGGATGCCCTGCACCGAGCGGTGGATATGGGTCGACAGCGCGACATTGGCGTCGCAGGCGTAGAACGCGCCGTCGTCGAGGATCAGCGCATCCTGCGGGCCGTCCATCGCGGCGAGGATGAAGTGCTTGGTGGTCACCTCGGTCCACACCTCGCCATAGCCGGCATAGCGGGTCGCGAACGCGCTCTCGCCCGATCCGGCCGAGGTGATCGCGCGCGAGAGGAAGCCGCCCGCGCCGGCGTTCTTCTGGATATCGACCTGCAGCTTGCCATGCGCATATTGCAGCGCGCCCGGCTCCAGCAGCGCCGCGCCGCCCTCCAGCACGATGCGGACCTGCCGCGCCGTCGCCGCGTGGGGCGGGTGCAGATGGATCACCGGCGCGGTGCCGCTGCTCGCCGATGCGGCGGGCAGCGGCATGTGGAGCGCATGGCTCTTGCGCTCGAACTGATAGACTTCGAAGCGCACGCCGGCGCTGGCCTGCTCGTCGATGCGGGTACGAAAATCGCTCATTGGTCGGCTCCTGTGATGAGGCGCAGCGCGGGCTGCGGGTCGGCGATTCCGTAAAGCGCCGCGCGTTCGAGCAGCCGTTCGGCCCAGGCGCGGTGCGTTGCCGGCTCGCACATCGCGCCGTCATGCGCGAACACGGCCGGCGCGTCGTCGGCGAGCATCAGCCGCGCCTCCTCGATTTGCGCGGTCGGCACCGCGAGCGCGGCGTGGATCACCGCGATCTGATCGGGATGGATCGCGGTCTTGCCCTGCAACCCGTGCTCGATGTCGCGCGCAACCTCCTCGCGCAGCAGCGCAACATCGGCGAACCGCTCGAACACCGGCGCGCTGAGCGCGAAGCCCCACGGCGCGAAGCTCGCGACGAGGCTGGCGATGATCCCGCCGAGCGGCCCGTCATAGGCGGTGCGCCCCGCCGGGCGGCGCAAGCCCATCGCGCGCAGCAGATCGTTGCCGCCGATCCGGAGCGCGACGATGCGATCCTGCACCACCAGCAACTGGTCGCGCAGGCGCCGCATTTCGTGCGGGTCGCACGCTTCGCGCGTCTCCAGCGTCGGCATCAGCCGGTGCCGGTCATGAAACGGCAGCGCGAGATAGGCCGGCATGGTGTCCGCATGCGCCTTGGGGATGACGAAGCCGGTCAGCCGCTCGACCCCCGGCATGCACAGCACATGCTCGAGCATCGCCGCGTCGCGCGGGCGCACGAACAGCAGCGGCTCGCCCGGCCCCGCGCCGCGCGCCGACAGCGTGCGCAGGAACGCCGCGAGATGCGCCAGCGCCAACGGCACGTCGCGATCGAGCACCGCATCCTCGAGGCACAGCACCGCCGATCGCAGCCCGGCGATCCGGCGACCGCCAAGCAGTGCCTCGGCGAGATCGTCGCGCGTACACGGCATGTACAGCGTCGCGCCGAGCGCGAGCGCGGGAAGCGGGTCGAGGGTCATGCATCGTGTCCCAAAGTGCGGATGATCGCCACCGCGCGGTAGCGCGAGCGCTCACCGAGCGGCTCGACCGGAATCTCATGTTCGGCGGCGAGATGGAGCAGATGCGCGACATCGGCGTCACCCGGATCGCGCACCAGCAGGCGCTCGGGCATGCGCCTGAGCAACGCGCGCGTCGCCTCGGCGATGCCGGGTTTGATCCGGTTGCGGTCGCGCGTGCCCGCATGCGCGAGCAGCGCCGCCATCATCGCCTCGCACCCCGCGCGCAGCGCCGGTCGGCGATCGGCGTGGTCCGCGATCGGCCGGGGCGCGGCGGCGGCGGCGAGCGGCGCGATGCCATCGACGAAGGCGCGCGACAGATCGGCGTGGGCGAACTGCGGATAGGTGACGCAGGCGTGGAAATCCTCCGGCCCGACCACGTCGGCGTTGAGGATCGAGCGGCTCACCAGCCCCGAGACGATGCCGTTGAGCAGCCCCGACGCGATCAGATAATCGTCGTCGGTCGCGGCGAGGTCGGCCTGCCCCGCCGGATCGGCGATCACCGCGAGTTCGGGCGCGAAGCCGAACGGGCGCTCGGCGAGCGCGGCGCGGAGTTCCCCCGCGATCGCGCCCTTGCCGGTCCAGCCGTCGACGAACACCGCATCACGCGGATCATGGCGTGCCGCGATATGAGCGAGCGCGTTCCGGTCGATGCCGCGATCGCGGATGATGCTGACGGAATAATGGCTCGCTCGGTGCCCCCAGGCGCGCAGCGTCCGCGCGAGCAGCACCCCGATCGGCGTGCCCGCGCGCGCCAGCGACACGATCACCACCTCGCGCCCCGGCCGCCGCTCCGCGAGATGCGCGGCGAGGCTCGCGACATCCTGCGCCAACCGCGCGCCGTTGCGCGCCAGCGCGGCGTGGTACAGCGCGAGATAGTCGGCGCCCGGCACGCTCTCCGGCGCGATCATCTCCGAATAATGCCGCCGGCCCGATTGGATCGCCGCTTCCTTCGCCGCGACATCGGTCGCAGGCATTGCCACCGGCTTGAGCAGGAAGGTGACGTCGGCGGGATCGTAGCTGCCGGAGAACGGCGCGGCTTCAGCCGACATCGAACAGGCCCCCCGCGAGTTGCGAGCGCGGCGGCATCATCGCGAAGTCGCACAGCGCCATGAACGGCGCATCGGTATGGCTGTCGCCCACGCCGATCACCGGCGCGTCGGGGAAGCGCGCGCGCAGCGCCGGCAGGATATGCGCAACGGCATGCGCCTTGCCGAGATAGGGCGGCATCAGCGCGACATTGTTGCCGTTGCGATGGTCGGTCCAGCCATCGGGCAACGCGGGGATCGCGGCATCGACCACCGCGAACAGCGCCTCGGCATCGGCATCGGCGTGCTTGGCGAGCGTGTAGAGCGGCAGATCGCCCTCGTTCAGCACGCGCGCGTTGATCGCGACGCCGCGCGCGCGCGCCTCGGTGGCGATCGCGTCGGCGAACACGGCCAGCGTCTCGGCATGGGGGGCGGCGCGCAGGGCAATGATCTCAGCCCAGCCCGAATCGATCGCGCCGGTATCGTCGAGGATCACCCCGCCATGCGCACACACCGCCGCGCGGAACGGAATGTGCGCCCGCCTGAGCGCATCGAGGCTGCGCGCGGTGACGGGCACGAGATGCGTCGTCTCGGCGAGCCATTCGAGGAACCGCATCTGGCGCGGCGTCGCATAGCTCAGCGGCGCGCCGTCCTTGGCGAAGCCGAGCGGGGTCAGCCGCTCGACCGGCACGTCGGGCGGGCATTTTCGGAGTGTCTGGAACAATGTGTCGTCGAGATCGACGAGCGCGATCGCGCGGATCATGCCGACCAGCCGATCGGCGTGGCATCGAGCGCGGCGATCAGCGCCGGATCGAGCGTGTCCGCGCCGGTTTCGTGCGCGATCAGCGTCATGCGGCCGTCCGCCGGATCGGCGTTGTAGAGGTAATTGGGCACGCCGGTTCCATAATTGTCGGAGAAGCGGAGCTTGCTGGCCATCGCCAGCCCGATCCGCGCCGGGCTGCGGCTGGTCGCCTGCACGACCACGTCATGCCCTTCGCCCGCGAGACGTTCGGCAAGACGGAACGGCAGATAGGTGAACTCGCCGGTGCCGAGCACGCGCACCGGCCCGGTGATCTCGGGCACGGCGCTAACCGGCGGCGGCGCCACCGGCGCGGCGATGCCCAGCCGCCCGAAGTTACGATGCGACCGCATCCGCCCCAGCGACGCCGCCGCCCGATCGAACCCCGCGTCCGCCGCCACGTCGGCGCCCTGCGTCCACGCCAGCCGCCCGCCGAGCAGCGCCGCCACCGCGGTCGGTCGCGGCATCCGCGCTCGCCAGTCGCGTCCGCGCGACCAGTCGGTCAGCGTCGCCACCACGATCTCCTCGACACGCGGCCATGCCGCCACCAGCGCCTCGGCGAGGTTGCACAAGGTCGTGCCGGTCGAAATCTCGTCATCGACGATCACCAGGCTGCGCGGCTCGGGCAGGTCGGGGCGGTAGATCAGATGCGCCGAAGCATGGCTGTGCGGCTCCTCGAACCGGCACAGCAACGGATGGTCGAGCTGCTGTCGCGTCGAATGGAGGAAAAACACATCGTCGCGCCCGGTCGCCGCACGCAGTTCCTCATGCACCGTCTGGCCGAGGCACACGGCGGTCTCGGCGAGGCCAATCACCATCACCGGCCCCGGCAGATCGGCCGGGATGCGCGCCGCCAGATCGCGCGCGCTCTCGCGGATCAGGTGCGGCGGCGTCGGCAGATGCCGCCCGAGCACGCGCGACACGACGAGGAAGCCGCGCCTGGGGTTCTCGCGCGCGGCGAACGCGCACAGCCGGTCGAGCGGCCACGCGGCCTCCTCGACCGCGATGTCGAGCCGCCCGGTCGGCAACTCCACCGTGCGCGTCTCTTCGGCGATGCTCAGCATTCGCACGTCACCCGCGCGATCATGTCGCGCGCCTGGCGCACGACGGCGGCGCGGCCGATCACGGCATTGCCGTGCGCCATCTGCGGCTCGATGCCGAACGAATCGAGGAAACTGAGGATCATCGCGCCCTTGATGCCGAAATTGATATTCTCCGCGCTCGCCCCGGTCTGGCGCACGCGGTCGAGATTGAGCGAGGAACATACCAGCCCGATCAGATGCCCCGCCATGTCGAGAATCGGACCGCCGCTGTTGCCGCTCGCGATCGGCGCGGTGAATTGGAACAGGCTGCTGTCGTTGCCGATCCCGGTCAGCGCCGCGATGTTGCCCGCGCTCGCCTGCGGCCCGGTGCCGAGCAGCCCCTGCAACGGAAACCCCAAAGCGACGACATCCTCGCCGAGATGCAGCCCCACTTCGGAGCGGAACTGCGCGATCCCCGCGACCGGCGCCTCGACCCGCAGCAGCGCGAGATCGTTGCGGCGGTCGGCGAACACCGTGTCGGCGGCGAGCGGCCGCCCGCCCGCCTGCACCGTCACCACCCGCGCATCCTCGACGACATGCGCGTTGGTCAGGATATGGTGGCGCTCGACCGCGACACCGCTCCCGCTCGACGTGCCCGCGCGCGGGCCGCGCTCGCCATCCGGCGCATCCGGCGGCTGCAAGCGCGGGATCAGCCGCATCACCCAGTCATGATCGATCCCATAGGCCGCCGCGATCGCGCTCAGCCCCATCGCGAAGCCCTGGCCGTTGGCGGCGATCCGCCACCCGCCTTGGTGCCGATAGCATTCTATCAGGATGACGGCGGCATCGGGCCGTGCGCGCAGATCGGCCGCGAAGCGCATGTCGCCCAGGTCGAGCGTGACCACCCGCTCGATCGGCCGATTGCCGCGATCGAAAGCGATCAGAAGCAGCCGCTCGACCGCGCCCGGCATCTCGTCGAGCGCGACGCGCAGCCGCGTGGCGCCCTCGAACCGCGCGGCGGGGCGCATCTCCCGCGTCACCGCGTCGATCGGCGCGAAGACCGGCGACACGCGCCGATCCGCCCCTAGCGCGATCAGCGCCAGCGTCGGCGGGTCGCCGCCATCCCCGGCGAGCGCGAACACGCCCGCGCCGGAGATGGCGGCCCGTTCGCCCGCGACCAGATCACGCATCGGCGGGCGATGTCCTGCGGGTCAGACGTTGACGCCGAACGACCGCGCGAGCGGCCCGAGCCCGCCGGCGAAGCCCTGCCCGATCGCCTTGAACTTCCACTCGCCATTGTTGCGGTAGAGATCGCCGAAGATCATCGCCGTCTCGGTCGATGCGTCTTCGGACAGGTCGTAGCGCGCGATCTCGGTGCCGCCGTCATTGTTGACGACGCGGATGTAGGCGTTCGAGACCATGCCGAAATTCTGGCGCCGCGCGTCGGCGTCGTGGATCGTCACCGCGAAGCTGAGTTTCTGGATCTCGGCGGGCACCTGATCGAGCGTCACCACCACGACCTCGTCGTCGCCGCTGCCCTCGCCGGTCTGGTTGTCGCCCTGGTGGACGACCGCGCCGTTGGCACCGTTCTTGTTGTTGTAGAACACGAAATCCGCGTCCGAACGGACCTTCCCGCTCTCGCTCAGCAGGAAGACGCTGGCATCGAGATCGAACCCGGCGCCGTCGGTCACGCGCGTATCCCAGCCGAGGCCGACGCGCACGACCTTGAGGCCGGGCGCCTCCTTGCTGAGGCTGACGTTGCCGCCCTTCGAAAGTGAAACTGCCATATCCAACTCCTTGTCCGGCCGATATCAGCCGATGTTGACGCCATAATTGCGCGCGAGCGGGGCGAGGCCGCCCTTGAAGCCCTGCCCGACCGCGCGGAACTTCCATTCGCCGTTGTTGCGATAGACTTCGCCGAAGATCATCGCCGTCTCCGTCGAGGCATCCTCGGCGAGGTCATAACGCGAGATCTCGCGGCCCGTCGCATCGTTTACGATGCGGATGAACGCGTTGGAGACCATGCCGAAGCTCTGGCGGCGCGCCTCGGCCTCGTGAATGGTCACGGTGATCGCGATCTTCTGCACGTCGGCGGGCACGCGGGTCAGCTCGACCTTGAGCGCTTCGTCATCGCCATCGCCTTCGCCGGTGCGGTTGTCGCCGGTGTGCTCGACCGATCCGTCGCCTGAGCGCAGATTGTTGTAGAAGATGAAATCGCTGTCGCTGCGCACCTTGTCGCCCGCCGCGAGCAGAAAGGCACTCGCGTCGAGGTCGAAGTCGGCGCCGTCCGACGTGCGGGTGTCCCAGCCGAGCCCGATCAGGATCTTGCTGAGGTTGGGTTCCTCCTTCGACAGACTGACATTGCCGCCTTTGGTGAGGCTAACCGACATGGTGGTGTCTCCTGCTTACGAGTTGTTGAGCCGCTCGCCGGTGGCCACGATCGCGTCGTCATCGTCGTCACCCTTGGCGCGCAGCGACGCGACGAAGGCGAGGCCGATCAGCCCCGCGCCGATCAGCCCGGTCACCGTCTCGGGGATTTCGAAGCGCACCGACAGCAGCATGATCGTGGCGAGCGCGACGATCGCGTAGAACGCGCCATGCTCGAGATACCGATATTCGGAGAGCGTGCCGCGATCGACCAGCATCACCGTCATCGACCGCACGAACATCGCGCCGATGCCGAGGCCGAGCGCGATGATGAACAGGTTGTTCGACAGCGCGAACGCGCCGATCACGCCGTCGAACGAGAAGGACGCGTCGAGCACTTCGAGGTACAGGAACGCCGCCAACCCCGATTTCGCCGCCGTCACCGCGACCGCGTGGCCGCCGGCATGCGCCGCGCCGCCCTGCGAATCCTCGTCGCCGTCGGCCTGTTCGAGCACCGCGCCGATCGCCTGCACGGCGATATAGGCGACCAGCCCGAAGATCCCCGAGGTGATGAAGGTCATCGCCTCCTCGGGTGCGATCAGCCGCGAAATGCCGTAGAGCGCGAGGAGCACGATGCCGATCGCCAGCCCCGAGATCCGCGACAGGCCCGCGAACGGGCGCTCGATCACGCCGATCCAGTGCATGTCCTTGTCTTCGTCGAGGAAGAACGTCAGCCCGACCATCGCGAGGAACGCGCCGCCGAATCCGGAAATGCCGACATGCGCGCCGGTGATGATCCGCTCGTAGGTGACCGGATCGGTCGCGGCGAGCTTGAGCGCCTCGATCGGCCCGACCTGCGCGGCGATCGCGACGATCACCAGCGGGAACAGGATTCGCATCCCGAACACCGCGATGATGATGCCCCAGGACAGGAAGCGGCGGCGCCAGATCGGGTCCATGTCGCGCAGCACGGTCGCGTTGACGACGGCATTGTCGAACGACAGCGAGACTTCGAGCACGCCGAGCACCAGCACGATCCACAGGATGCCGAGCGTGCCCGCGACATCATGCGTGATCGTCCAGCCCAGCACCGCGCCGATCGCGAGGCACAGCGCGGTGAAGAGCAACGATCCCCTGAAATATTTGAACACCATCATCCCCCGGTTCGCCGCGTGCGGCCTCAATCCTTGCGCCCGGCGACCCAGCGCAGGCCCCAGCCGAGCGATTCGTCGAACATGCGCGTATCATGGAGATATTCCACGATCCGCGTAACCTTGATTGCACCCGCGTCATTTTCGATCAGCACGATCCCGCACAGCCTGCGGTCGTCGCGCCCCTCGGTCAGCCGCACTTCGATCGGCGGCTGGTCCGGCATGGTGACGAGCACCACGCCATCGGTCTGCTGCCAGTTGGGCACGCCCGAATAGATGTTGGCGAACACCGCGACGCGCTTGATCTGCGGCCAGAACGCGCCGTTGATGCGCAGCGTCTCGCCCGCCGAAACGTCGCCGGTGCGGTCATCGCCCGACAGCGCGATATAGGGCGCGTGATCGAAGGATCCGAACGAGTTGCCGAGCGCCTGCACACCGCCCTTGCGCCCGTCGATGAGCTCGAAGAGGCAGCCGATGTCGAGATCGATCGCGCTGCCGCCGCCGAACAGCCCCTTGCGCCCACGCGACCAGTTGAGGTTGATCGTGATCTCGCCGAAGCTCGCGCCGCGCTTGGCGAGGCTTACGGTCTGCCCGCGCTTCTCCAGCGTCACCTTGCTGAGGCTGACCGGCGGCGGAGCGGGCGGGGGCGGAGGAGGAGGCGGTGTCGCAGCGGCCGGCGGCTCGTCGGCGACGTCGATCCCGAACGACCGCGCGAGCGGCGCAAGCCCGCCGTTGAACCCTTGGCCGACCGCACGGAACTTCCATTGCCCATTTCGGCGATACAGTTCGCCGAAGGTCATCGCCGCCTCGCTCGCCCCGGCGAGCTGCGGCCGAAAGCGCAACGCTTCCCCGCCACCACGCGGCGCAACGGTGATCTCGGCGCCGTCGAGCCGCGCCAGCGTCTCGCCTCGCGTCTGCGCGTCGGGGAGCGTCACGCAAAACACGATCCGCTCGATCTCGGCGGGTAGCCGCGCAAGATCGACCTCGAACGCGCCCTGCCCGCGCGACGCATCGAAACGGATGCCGCCGCCATCGCCCTCGGGCTGGTTGTAGAACACCATGTCGGCGTCGCCGCGCACCTTGCCGGTCGCGGTCAGCAGATAAGCGGACGCATCGGCGTCCACCCCGCCCGTCGCGCTCCAGGCGAACGTCACGGCCAGCGCGTCGCCCGGGACGGGCGCATTGCCGCCCTGTTGCAGATCGGTCATGCGATCTCCTGTTCGTGTCGGCGAAAGGATGGTGGCGGGCGGCGTCAGAGCACGCCGCGGATCACACCCATCATATCGTGGAAGGTCCGTCCGGTGGTGCGCTCGCCCAGCGCCTTCATCTCCCAGCCATCGCCCGAGCGCACCAGCTTCGCCATCACCTGCCCGGTGTGCGGACCCGATCCGCTGAGATCATAGCGCGCCATTTCCTTGCCATTGGTCGAATCCACAACGCGGCAATAGGCGTTTTCGATCCGGTCGAAACTTTCGCCGGTGAAGCTGTTGACCGTGAACACCAGCGATCGCACCGTGGCGGGCACCCGCGTGAGATCGACATTGATCGTCTCGTCGTCGCCGTCCCCGGCGCCGGTGCGGTTGTCGCCGCTATGGACGATGCTGCCGTCCGCGCTGACGAGCTGCCGGAACCACACCTGATCGAGCAGCGCCCCGCCCGCATCGAACAGCAGGCACGACGCGTCGAGATCGATATCGCCGCCACCGCCGCCGAACAGGCCGAACAGCCCCTTGGACTTGCGCACGTCCCAGCCCACGCCCATCGCCACCCGCGTCAGCGTGCCGCCGCCCGACTTTTCCAGCTTTACAGTTTGGCCTTTTTGCAGACTGACCACGCTGGCTTCTCCATATTTTCGTTTTGTAACGTTCTGTATGCCAAGCGATTATGACAGTTGACCTACAAACCACAAGGCCAGCGGTTCCGCCTCATCCCCGCGCCGCATCGGTTCGTCGTCGCCGCTCGGCATGGACCACCGCGACGATTTCGACGTTCACATCGGCGTCGAAGCGCCGCGCGGCGCCGGTCACGACATCGACCCAGGTCGCGCTGAACGGCACGCCCACCGCGTCGCAATAGGACGCGCCGCCCGCCGCGCGCGTGTTGATTTCGAGGATGCGCCACGCGCCCTCGCGATCCTGCCGGTACTGGACGTTGACCGCACCGTGCAGCGCGTAGCGCGCGACCAGACCGACGGCGTGGGCGATCAGCGGATGCCGCGTCTCGATGCGCTGCCGGTTGGCGTCGAGCTTGGTCCGCACCGCCGCGACCAGCGTGTCGCCACGATCCGCGACGATGTCGACCGATGCCTCCAGCCCCGGCAGATGCTCCATCACCAGCAGCGAGAAGGTCTCGCCGCGCGCCTCGCCCGCCCGCAACGCGGCGGCATAGACCTCGGGCGCGATCCGCCGCGCATCGGGATCGGCGAGATGCTGGAGCGCGGTCGCCGCATCGAGCGTCCAATAGCCGGCGCCGTAAATCCCCGTCGCCGGCTTGACGCAGGCGACCGCACCGCCCCGCGCGATCGCATCCACCGCCGCCTCGAACGCCGCCGCCGTCGTGACCGGGATCGTCGGGCACAGCATCGCATCCCCGGCCAGCGCCGCCGAAAACGCCGCCTTGTCGTCGAGCAGCCGCAATGTCGCCGCGTCGGCGGCGACATGCAGCGCGATCCCTTCCGCCGCGAACCGGTCGGCCATCCCGGCGACATCCATGCGCCCCCGCTGCGCGACCAGCGCATCGACGCCGCGTTCGATCGCGGTCGCGAGCAGCCATTCCGGGTAATCGAAGGTGCCGCGTGCCGGCTCGCGCCAGAATTCGGGCGCGACATCGCGCACCGGCGACTCCGGGTCGATCGCGCTGACGCACAACGAAATGCCGGGCCGCTCGACGGCGATGCGAGAGACGATGTTGCGGAGCGAAAACGCCTGGTTGAACCACAGCTTCATAGCTCGGCGGATATCGCCCCTCGCCGTCACGTCAACCGCGGCGCGCCGATTGCATCGCCACGCCGCTTGCGCTATGCGCCCGCGCTTCCAGAGCGACAGCAATGGGATTCGTGCGGGAGGGCGCTGTGACACGCGCCCGCTACCAACCGCTAGACTTGATCGGGGCACGCCACCGTGCGGGCCCGACCGAAAGAGAGTGACATGGCAAAGAAGATTACCGGATACATCAAGCTGCAGGTTCCTGCAGGCAAGGCGAACCCCTCGCCGCCGATCGGCCCGGCGCTGGGTCAGCGCGGCGTGAACATCATGGAGTTCTGCAAGCAGTTCAACGCCTCGACGGGCGATCAGGAAGTCGGCACCCCGCTGCCGACCATCATCACCGTCTATGCCGACCGCAGCTTCTCGTTCGAGACCAAGACGCCGCCGGCGACCTATCTCATCAAGAAGGCCGCGAACCTGAAGTCGGGTTCGAAGGAGCCGGGCAAGACCTCGGCGGGCAAGATCGCCCGGTCGAAGCTGTCGGAAATCGCGCAGGCCAAGATGAAGGATCTGAACGCGAACGACATCGAAGCGGCAACGCGCATCATCGAGGGCTCGGCCCGCGCGATGGGCCTCGAAGTGGTGGAGGGCTGATATCATGGCAAAGCTGACCAAGAAGGCGAAGACCCTCGCCACCGTGATCGACCGCGACAAGCTGTACGGCATCAACGAGGCGATCGAATTGGCCCGCTCCAACGCGACCTCGAAGTTCGACGAGACGATCGAAGTCGCGCTCAACCTCGGCGTCGATCCGCGTCACGCCGACCAGATGGTGCGCGGCGTCGTCACGCTGCCCAAGGGCACCGGCAAGACCGTGCGCGTCGGCGTGTTCGCCAAGGGCGCGAAGGCTGAGGAGGCGCTCGCCGCCGGTGCCGACGTCGTCGGCGCCGAAGACCTCATGGAAATCGTCCAGGGCGGCAAGATCGACTTCGATCGCTGCATCGCGACCCCGGACATGATGGGCGTCGTCGGCCGGCTCGGCAAGATCCTGGGTCCGAAGGGCCTGATGCCGAACCCCAAGCTCGGCACCGTCACGATGAACGTCGCGCAGGCGGTCAAGGACGCCAAGGGCGGCCAGATCGAATATCGCGTCGAGAAGGCCGGCATCATCCACTCGGGCATCGGCAAGGCGTCGTTCCCGGCCGAAGACCTGCGCGCGAACTTCGACGCGCTGGTCGATGCCGTGGTCAAGGCGAAGCCGGCGGGCGCCAAGGGCAAGTATGTCCGCAAGGTCGCCGTCAGCTCGACGATGGGCGCCGGCATCAAGGTCGACACCGCCGAGGTGAGCGCGGCGTAAGCCACGCCTCCACGGGCAAGAACACGAAGGGCCGGGAGCGATCCCGGCCCTTTTTGCGTGCGCCCATGATCGAGGTTAACCACTTTCCTGATTCATAAGGCTTTTCTTTGAACTTTCACGGGCATGATGCGCGCATGGCCCTTCCCGTGACCCCATCGGCGCCCGCGCCCGCCCCCTGTGCCGGATGCCGCGACGGCGGCGATCTCGATTTCGCCTTTTCGATGGCGTTCCAGCCGATCGTCGATATCGTCACCGGCACGCCCTTCGCCTACGAAGCGCTGGTGCGCGGCCCCAACGGACAAGGCGCCGCCAGCGTCCTGTCGCGCGTGTCGGACGCCAACCGCTATGCCTTCGATCAGCAATGCCGCGTGCGCGCCATTTCGGTCGCGGCCGCCGCCGGGCTGATCGACACCGGCGCGCGCCTGTCGATCAACTTCCTTCCCAACGCGGTCTATTCGCCCGCCGCGTGCATCCAGTTGACGCTCAAGACCGCCAGGGCGGTGGCGTTCCCCACCGACCGGCTGATCTTCGAATTCACCGAAAACGAGCGGATGGCCGATCCGGCGCACGTCGCCGATATCATCGCGACCTATCGCAAGATGGGCTTCGGCACCGCGCTCGACGATTTCGGCGCGGGGCATGCCGGGCTCAACCTGCTCGCGCGGTTCCAGCCGGACATCATCAAGCTCGACATGGAGCTGATCCGCGGGCTCGACAGCAGCCTGCCGCGCCGGATGATCGTCGATGGCGTCGTCAAGATGTGCGCCGCGCTCGGCATCACCGTCATCGCCGAGGGGATCGAGACCGCCGGCGAATTGGCGGCGCTCCGCGCGATGAACGTCCGCTACGTCCAGGGCTATCTGCTCGCCCGGCCCGGCTTCGAGACGCTGCCGCCGATCGCGTTCGACGTGACCGCGGAGCCGCCGATCGCCTGAGCCGCTACCGCAACGCCGCCGCGCTCAACCGCGCGCAATCGAGTGGCGCGAACGCCGGGCGCGGCGCAGGCTTGTCGCCCAGCCCGATCGCTTCGCCGATCGAGCGCCCGAGCGCCTTGAAGAAGCCGCCGACACCCGGCTTGCCCGAGGGCGCGTCGCTCCCCGCGATCGCGATGGCGGGTTTGCTGAGCGTGCCGCCGATGCGGATCGGGTCGACGATGCGCAGCGCCGGATCGTCGCGCGTGCGCCCCGCCAGCGTCAGCGCGATGCGCTCGTCGCGCAGGTCGATTCGCCCGCTGCCGCGCCCTATCGAACTGCCGGTGTCGATCGCCAGCGGGTTCGGCGTCAGCACGCCGCCCCGCGCGCGGAACGCGGCGACGAGACAGCGTAGCGGCACCCGCTCGGACGGGTGCAGGATCGCCTGTTTGATCGTGCCGCCAAGATCCTGCCCGAGCACATCCGCGACCACGGCCTTGATCGTGCCGGCGTTGGAGACGATCGCAGCGCTGCCGTCGGCATGGCTCAGCGCCTCGCGCACTGTATCGCCCTGCCCGCTGAGCGCGATCCGCCCGCGCACGATGCCGGTGATGTCGTCGGGCGACCCGACCAGCGTGTCGAGCGTCATCCCCTCCAGCCGCAGATCGGTCGACAGCTTGGGTCGGCCGCTGCGGTGATCGACCCGGATCACGCCGGTCATCCGTCCGGTCGCGAGCGTCGCGACGAGGCGGTCGACCGTTAGCACTTGATGGTCGAGACGAAGCTGCCCGCGGAGCGTGCGAAACACCGTCCCGCCGCCGGACAGCAGATGATCGACCCGGAACGCGATCGTACCGTCGGTCCGCCAGAGATGCGAAAGGTTGATCCGCGTCGGCGGCAGCACGCGCGGGCCGATCGCGGCCTTGCTCGCCGCCGCCCTGGCACGCCCCGCTTCGTCGGCGAGGTCGTCGAAATCGAACTGGCTGGCGCGCATCTGCGCGTCGATCCTGGTGCGTCCGTCGCGCTTGAGGATGCTCGCCTTGCCGACGAAACGCGAACGCCCGATGCCGCCGCCGATCCGGTCGAGATACCAGTCGCGCGCATCGTGCCGCACCTGCGCGATCAGTGCGATCGGCCGCGTGCCGAACAGCCCGGCCTCGATCGCGCGGTCGAGGTTCTTGAGCGTGGGTGCGCGCGCCGTCACGGTCGCGCCGAAGCGATGCGTGTTGAGCACGCCGTCGGTCGTCCCTTTCGCCTCCAGCCGCAGCGCCGGCGACACCAGATGCAGCTCGACCGGCCATGCCGCCGCCGGATCGATCCCGTCGATCCGCCCGCCGGTCACGTCGAGCCGCGCGGGCGTACCGAGGAACGTGCCGCTCGCGGCCAGCCGCAGCCCGGATGCACCCGTCACCGCGAACGGCCCGGCGACGCTCAGTTGCCGCTTGGCATCGCGCAGGCTGAGCCGGCCGTCCCGGATCGTCAGCCGGGTCAGCCCCGGCCCCGTCGTGGCCGGCGGCGCATCCGCTGGCCGGGGCCGCCCCTTCCAGTTGGAGCGACCGCTCGCGTCGCGCACCAGCGCGACCTCGAGCCCGTCGATCACCAGCGCGTCGGGCTTCACTCCGCCGAACAGCAGCTTGAACACCGGCAGCCGCATCGTCACCGCCCGCGCGCGCAGGAAATCGCCACCACCCACCCAGCCGGGCTGTTCGATCCGCACGTCTTCGATCACGATGTCGGGCGTGTAGGAGAAAGCCTGCAAACGGCGGATCGCGCCGATATGCGCGGGCGCGCCGAGCCGGGCGGCGATCCGCCGCTCGATCGCCGGGCGCAGCAGCCCGAACGGCAGCGCCCCCAGCGCGAGCGCGAGCAGCGCCGCGAGACCGGCGACGATCAGCCCGGCCCAACCGGCGCGCCGCAGGAGCGACCGCGTCGCCGGTGTCATCGCCATAGTTCGATCGCCCCTCTTTCACGGTCTCAATCGTCGGACAGACATTTGGTTGCGCGTGCGTACGCGATCTGGACAGCGCCTCGCGCATCGTTATCAGCGCGCGCATGGCAGTCATCGCAACCATCATGAACACGGCCACCGGCCAGCCCATCCAGAAAATGACCTTCGGGCGCATGCCCAAGCCCTGGGTATCCTTCAATCTCGCCACCGGGGAACTCGTCACCGCGGACCGCGTCGAGGTCGGCAAGCCCGCGCCGGGCAAGGTCGTCGTGCCGGTTTCGGTGTGGGTGACGGTGAAGGCGTAAGCGCGGTCGGGGTAAAGGGGCCGGTTGCTCCGGCCCCTCCTCTCCTCACTCGCAGCCCTGTCGGGCGAGCCTGTCCGCGAAACCTCCGGCGCGGCCGACTCATCGAAGGTGAATCGGCGGAACCCGTCGAGTGTCTCGCAAAGCCTCTGGCAATGCTACAAGGTTGATGCCGCGCGGCGGTCACCTCCGGCTCGTTTCACCGACGAAATCACACGTCTCGGCACACTTATAAAGGATCCACCAACGGCGATTGACTTTGCCGCCAATGCCGCTAACAGCGCGCCTTCGCCCGGCACGCGTTCGCGTATGCCGGGTCCGTCCGAGACAGTGGGTGCGCCGGGTTTGCCGTCGCTTAATTTCCCGCCGAGACGGGGAATGGAATTCTGGTCCGGGCGTTCCGCGCCCGCGCCCTTCGGTCCGTCGCCATGTGTCGCGGTCCGCCATGCCCCTTCGCTGGACAGCCCCCGGAAGGGTGCGGCTGTTGCGCCGCGTTCCTCCGGGTCAACCGGCCCGCCGTTCGCGGTGGGCCAACACGTGGAGAATGGCATGGATCGTGCTCAAAAGACCGAGCTCGTCGCCGAGCTGAACCGCACTTTTGCCGAAGTCGGCGCGGTGATCGTCACCCGCAACCTCGGCATGACCGTTGCACAGTCGACCAAGCTGCGCAACGCGATGCGGGATGCCGGCGCGAGCTACAAGGTCTCGAAGAACAAGCTTGCCAAGATCGCGCTCGACGGCACCGACTATCTCTCGCTGGGCGACATGCTCACGGGTCCGGTCGGTCTCGCCACTTCCGTTGATCCCGTCGCGGCCGCCAAGGTGGCCGTCGAATTCGCGAAGACGAACGACAAGTTCGAAATCGTCGGCGGGGCGATGGGCGCGACCGTCCTCGACGTAGACGGCGTGAAGGCGCTGGCGACGATGCCGTCGCTGGATGAACTGCGTGCCAAGATCATCGGCCTGCTGGTTGCTCCTGCAACCAAGCTCGCCACGATCACGCAGGCTCCGGCGGCACAGCTCGCCCGCGTCCTCCAGGCCTATGCCGACAAGGACAAGGAAGCCGCCTGATTTCAGGCTCTTTCGAGATTTTTCTTACCTGAACAGACCGGGGCGATGCCCCCTATTGGAGACTACACATGGCAGACCTGAACGCGCTGGTTGACCAGCTTAGCGAACTGACCGTCCTCGAAGCCGCCGAGCTTTCGAAGCTGCTCGAAGAGAAGTGGGGCGTTTCGGCCGCTGCGGCCGTCGCCGCTGCGCCGGCCGCCGGTGGCGCCGGTGGCGCCGCTGCTCCGGCCGCTGAAGAGCAGACCGAATTCGACGTCATCCTCACCGGCGACGGTGGCAAGAAGATCAACGTCATCAAGGAAGTCCGCGCGATCACCTCGCTCGGCCTGACCGAAGCCAAGACGCTGGTCGAGTCGGCTCCGAAGGCCGTCAAGGAAGGCGTGTCGAAGGACGAGGCCGCCAAGATCAAGGCGCAGCTCGAAGCCGCCGGCGCGACCGTCGAAATCAAGTAAGCCGCAGTCGGCACGCGGGCTGGCACGCCAGCCCGCGAGACCGACAAGGCCGGCCGGCGCGGGCGCCAAGCCCGCGTCCGACGTCATGGGCTTCGCCCATGACGGCTTGCAAAAAGAAGGGGCGGCATCCGCGAGGATGCCGCCCCTTTCTTATACCCACCGTCGCCCCGGCGCAGGCCGGGGCCGCCAAGTTGTCTGCCGGGCGGGTTGCCAGAACCGAAACGGCCCCGGCCTCCGCCGGGGCGACGGCTTATCCTCAATCGTCCCGCGACACCGTGAACGACAAATGCCGCACGCGATCATGCATGCGCGGCGGGCCGTCTAGGCGGAACGGCCCGAGCTTCGCGTCGGCGCCGCGATCAAGCCCGACGACGAACGAAGCGGCACTGCGCCCGTGCCCGCCCTCCCACGCATAATCGAGCGCGACCGTCATCACCGGCACGAACAGCGCCCGCCCCTCACCGACCCCCTGGATCGCGAGCGGCGGCATCACGTCGCGCGGCAGCATCGCGGTGCCTTCCAGCGCGGCGGTCGCACCGGCGGCGAGATCGAACCGCGCGACGACCGCGCGTTCGATCGGCGCGGCGAACAAGGCGTCGAGCGTCCGCTCCAGCCCCGGCTCGACTCCGAACAGCCGCAGATCGAGCGCGATCGCGCGCGCATCGACTTCGCCGGCATTGTGCAGCACGATGCGATATTCGACCGCCGCGCTCAGCAGGTTGGTGCCGGCCCGCTTGACCTCGAGCGCGATCGCGATCCGCGCGCGCGGCGCCGCCACCGCCTCGGCGACGGGCGCGGGCGCAAGCGGCGATGGTGCCGGTGGGGGTGGCGGCGCCGTCGCCGGCTCCGCTTCGGCGGTGATCTCATCGTCCCCGCGCCGCCGCCGCCGGTACAGCACGACACCGGCGCAGACGGCGATCAGCGACACACCGGCCGCCCACAGCCCGAGTGATCCCCAATTCTTCGCGGCCGGGGCGGATGGCGGGGTCGCCGCGACCACAGCCGCCGGCGGCGCGGCCTCTGGCGCGGGCGCTGACGTCGGGATCGCCGTCGGTGCGCGGGCCGGTGTGAGCGCCGGCGCGGGCACGGTCGCGCGCGCGATCGGTGTCGGCGTAGCGGCGGGGGTCGCCCTTGGCGTCGGCGTCGCCCGAACCGTCGGGCGCACCGGCGGCGGCGTCACCGTGGCGGGCGTCGGGGTCGCGCTCGGCGTGGCGGTGGCGCTCGGCGTCGGGCGCGGCAGCGGCGCGACCTTGGGCTCGGGCGTCGGCACCGGCGTCGGGCGTGTCGGCTCGGTCGGCAGGCTGAAGCCTTCGAGTCCCGGGATCGTCGCGGGCGGCTGGCTGTTCTGCGCGCCCGCGCTTCCGGCCGTCCCGACCGTCCCGACCGTCACGGCCAGCGCGAGCACCGCGCGCGCGCGGCGGGTCGCAGGAAAAAGCAAAGTCAAAATCGCCTCGGTGCGTCGTTCAAGCCCATGCCATACGACCGCGTCATGATAAGACAAGCGCCAGACGCGCCGCGCGCGCCGACCCGATCGCGCGGATTGTCGGCCGGATTTGACACGCTCCAACACCGCGCCTATATGGCGTCCTTCACCACGACTTTCGGGAAATGACGTGCCCTCGCGCAGCATGTCGATCGGATTGGAGGTTGTGGCCTTACGAGGACGCCGAGAAGCTGCTGTTTTCCGAGTATCGCGGAGGACATGCGGCTTTTTGCGTCTTTCCGCGTGCCCGCCCGGGCGATCCGGGCACGAAATTTTGACGTGAGGGCTAAAGACACATGGCAACCAGAGCGATCGAAGGCGGCACCGCGAAGCGCCGCATCCGCAAGGTGTTCGGCAACATCCACGAAGTGGTGCAGATGCCGAACCTGATCGAGGTGCAGCGCGAGAGCTACGAACAGTTCCTCCGCTCAGATCCCTCGATCGGCTATGTCTCGGGCCTCGAAAAGACGCTGCGTTCGGTGTTCCCGATCCGCGATTTCGCCGGCACCGCCGAGCTCGACTTCGTCAATTACGAACTCGAGCCGCCGAAGTTCGACACCGACGAATGCCGCCAGCGCGGCATCACCTATGCGGCGCCGATGCGCGTCACGCTGCGCCTGATCGTGTTCGAGGTGGACGCCGATACCGAAGCCCGCTCGGTGCTCGATATCAAGGAGCAGGACGTGTACATGGGCGACATGCCGCTCATGACGCAGAACGGCACGTTCATCATCAACGGCACCGAGCGCGTGATCGTCTCGCAGATGCACCGCTCGCCGGGCGTGCTGTTCGATCACGATCGCGGCAAGACCCACGCCTCGGGCAAATATCTGTTCGCCGCGCGCGTCATCCCCTATCGCGGCTCGTGGCTCGATTTCGAGTTCGACGCCAAGGACATCGTCAACGTCCGTATCGACCGCAAGCGCAAGCTGCCGGTGACGGCGCTGCTGTATGCGCTCGGCCTGAACTCCGAGGAAATCCTCAACTATTTCTACAACCGCGTCACCTTCGTGCGCGGCCAGGGCGGCTGGATCGTCCCCTATCAGGCCGAGAACTGGCGCGGCCAGAAGCCGATGTTCGACATCGTCGACGCCAAGACCGGCGAGATCGTGTTCGCCAGCGGCCAGAAGATCAGCCCCCGCGCCGCCAACAAGGCCGGCAAGGACGGCCTCACCGACCTGCTGATCCCGACCGAGGAAATCTTCGGCCGCTACAGCGCCTATGATCTCATCAACGAGACCACCGGCGAGATCTATATCGAGGCGGGCGACGAGGTTTCGGCCGAGAACCTCGAAAAGCTCGACAAGGCCGGCATCGACCGGATCGAGCTGCTCGACATCGACCACGTCACCACCGGTCCATGGATTCGCAACACGCTCAAGGCCGACAAGGCCGAGGAGCGCGAGCAGGCCCTCAGCGACATCTACCGCGTCATGCGCCCCGGCGAGCCGCCGACGCTCGAAACCGCGGAATCGCTGTTCTCCGGCCTGTTCTTCGATCCCGATCGCTACGATCTGTCGGCGGTCGGCCGCGTCAAGCTCAACATGCGTCTCGACCTCGACGTCGAGGACACCGTCACCACGCTGCGCACCGAGGACATCCTCGAAGTCGTCAAGACGCTCGTCGGCCTTAAGGACGGCAAGGGCGAGATCGACGACATCGACAACCTCGGCAACCGCCGTGTCCGTTCGGTCGGCGAGCTGCTTGAAAACCAGTACCGAGTCGGTCTGCTCCGCATGGAGCGCGCGGTGAAGGAGCGCATGTCCTCAGTCGACGTGTCGACCGTGATGCCGAACGACCTCATCAACGCCAAGCCCGCCGTGGCCGCCGTTCGTGAATTCTTCGGCTCGTCGCAGCTCTCGCAGTTCATGGACCAGACCAACCCGCTCTCCGAAGTGACGCACAAGCGTCGCGTCTCGGCGCTCGGGCCGGGTGGTCTGACCCGCGAGCGCGCCGGCTTCGAAGTCCGCGACGTTCACCCGACGCACTACGGCCGCATCTGCCCGATCGAGACGCCGGAAGGCCCGAACATCGGCCTCATCAACAGCCTCGCCTCGTTCAGCCGCGTCAACAAATACGGCTTCATCGAGACGCCGTACCGCAAGGTCATCGACCACAAGGTCACCGACGAGGTCGTGTACCTCTCGGCGATGGAAGAGGCCAAGCACACGATCGCGCAGGCCAACGCCGAGCTCGACAGCGAAGGCCGCTTCACCGAGGAATTGGTCTCGTCGCGTCAGGCGGGCGAATTCCTGATGGCGATGCCGGGCAACATCACGCTGATGGATGTCAGCCCCAAGCAGCTCGTCTCGGTCGCGGCGTCGCTCATTCCGTTCCTGGAAAACGACGACGCCAACCGCGCGCTGATGGGCTCGAACATGCAGCGCCAGGCGGTGCCGCTGGTGAAGGCGGAAGCGCCGTTCGTCGGCACCGGCATGGAAGAGACGGTTGCACGGGACTCGGGCGCGGCGATCGCCGCCAAGCGTTCGGGCATCGTCGATCAGGTCGATGCGACCCGTATCGTCATCCGCGCGACCGGTGAGGTCGAGGCTGGCCAGTCGGGCGTCGACATCTACACGCTGATGAAGTTCCAGCGCTCGAACCAGAACACCTGCATCAACCAGCGCCCGCTGGTGAAGGTGGGCGACGTGGTCAACATCGGCGACGTGATAGCCGACGGTCCCTCGACCGAGTTCGGCGAGCTGGCGCTGGGCCGCAACGCGCTCGTCGCGTTCATGCCCTGGAACGGCTACAATTATGAGGACTCGATCCTCATCTCCGAGCGTATCGTGAAGGACGATGTCTTCACCTCGATCCACATCGAGGAGTTCGAGGTCATGGCGCGCGACACCAAGCTCGGGCCGGAAGACATCACGCGTGACATCCCCAACGTCGGCGAGGAAGCGCTGCGTAACCTCGACGAGGCTGGCATCGTGTACATCGGCGCCGAGGTCGAGCCGGGCGATATCCTCGCCGGCAAGATCACGCCGAAGGGCGAAAGCCCGATGACCCCGGAAGAGAAGCTGCTCCGCGCGATCTTCGGTGAAAAGGCGAGCGACGTGCGTGACACCTCGCTGCGTCTGCCGCCGGGCGTCGCCGGCACCGTCGTCGAGGTCCGGGTGTTCAACCGCCACGGCATCGACAAGGACGAGCGCGCGATGGCGATCGAGCGCGAGGAGATCGAGCGCCTGAAGAAGGACTCGGACGACGAGCGCACCATCCTCAACCGCGCGACCTGGTCGCGGCTGCGCGAGATGCTGATCGGCCAGACCGCGACCGCCGTTCCCAAGAACGGCCCGCGCAAGGGCGTCGTCATCGATCAGGACGTGCTCGACAGCGTCGATCGTCACGAATGGTGGAAGTTCGCCGTCGCCGACGACAAGGTCCAGAGCGATCTGGAAGCGGTCAAGGTGCAGTATGACGATGCCGTCAAGGTGATCGTGGACAAGTTCCAGGATCGCCGCGACAAGCTCGAGCGTGGCGACGAGCTGCCGCCGGGCGTGCTCAAGATGGTCAAGGTGTTCGTCGCGGTGAAGCGCAAGCTGCAGCCGGGCGACAAGATGGCCGGCCGTCACGGCAACAAGGGCGTCATCTCGCGCATCCTGCCGGCGGAGGACATGCCGTTCCTCGCCGACGGTACGCCGGTCGATCTCGTGCTCAACCCGCTGGGCGTGCCGAGCCGCATGAACGTCGGGCAGATCTTCGAGACGCATCTCGGCTGGGCGGCGCGCAACCTGGGCCAGCAGGTCCACCGCGCGCTCGAGGATTGGCGTGAGGCCAATCCCGATGCCGAGGGCGGCGCGATGCCCGATGCGGTCAAGCAGCGTCTGCTCGAAGTCTATGGCGAACATTATGTCGCCGACATCGAGAGCCGCACGCCCGACCAGATCGTCGAACTGGCGGAGAACCTGAAGACCGGCGTGCCGATGGGCACCCCCGTGTTCGACGGCGCCCGCGAGAAGGACGTTTCGGACATGCTGAGCCTCGCCGGGCTCGACACCTCGGGTCAGTCGGATCTGTTCGATGGTCGCACCGGCGACAAGTTCGATCGCAAGGTGACGGTGGGCATCATCTACATGCTCAAGCTGCACCACCTCGTGGACGATAAGATCCACGCCCGGTCGATCGGACCGTACAGCCTCGTCACCCAGCAGCCGCTGGGCGGTAAGGCGCAGTTCGGCGGCCAGCGCTTCGGCGAAATGGAGGTCTGGGCGCTGCAGGCTTACGGCGCGGCGTACACCTTGCAGGAAATGCTGACGGTGAAGTCGGACGACGTGGTCGGCCGCACCAAGGTCTATGAGGCGATTGTCAAGGGTGACGACACGTTCGAGGCGGGCATTCCGGAGAGCTTCAACGTGCTCGTCAAGGAAATGCGCTCGCTGGGCCTGAACGTCGAGCTGAAGACGGTCGAGGAGTTCGACACCGACGGCGTCGCGATCGCGGCGGAGTAACCGACTTCTCCCCTCCCGTTCACGGGAGGGGTCGGGGGAGGGCCTGTGGGCCGAGCACCTCCCCGACGTGACATGCCCTCCCCTAGCCCCTCCCGCACGCGGGAGGGGAATTGGAGCTGAAAAATGAACGAACTGACCAACTTCGCCAATCCGGTCGCCAAGCCGGAAACCTTCGACCAGATCCAGATCGGCATCGCCTCGCCGGATCGCATCCGTTCGTGGTCGTTCGGCGAGATCAAGAAGCCCGAGACGATCAACTATCGCACGTTCAAGCCCGAACGTGACGGCCTGTTCTGCGCGCGCATCTTCGGTCCGATCAAGGATTACGAGTGCCTGTGCGGCAAGTACAAGCGCATGAAGTACAAGGGCATCGTCTGCGAGAAGTGCGGCGTCGAGGTCACCGTCTCGAAGGTCCGCCGCGAGCGCATGGGCCATATCGAGCTGGCCGCCCCGGTCGCGCACATCTGGTTCCTCAAGTCGCTGCCGTCGCGCATCGGCCTGCTGCTCGACATGCAGCTCAAGCAGCTCGAGCGCGTGCTGTATTTCGAGGCGTATATCGTGATTGAGCCGGGCCTCACCCCGCTCGAAAAGTATCAACTCCTCACCGAGGACGAGCTGCTCGACGCGCAGGATGAATATGGCGAGGACGCGTTCTCGGCCGGCATCGGCGCCGAGGCGGTTCGCATCATGCTCGAATCGCTTGATCTCGAAGGCGAGCGCAAGGATCTGCTCGAGGAACTCGCGACCACCAAGTCCGAGCTCAAGCCCAAGAAGATCATCAAGCGCCTCAAGGTCGTCGAGAGCTTCATCGATTCGGGCAACCGCCCCGAGTGGATGATCCTCGAAGTCGTGCCGGTCATCCCGCCCGAGCTGCGTCCGCTGGTGCCGCTCGACGGCGGCCGCTTCGCGACCTCGGATCTGAACGATCTGTACCGCCGCGTCATCAACCGCAACAACCGCCTGAAGCGGCTGATGGAACTGCGCGCGCCGGACATCATCGTCCGCAACGAGAAGCGCATGCTCCAGGAAGCGGTCGACGCGCTGTTCGACAACGGCCGCCGCGGCCGCACGATCACCGGCGCCAACAAGCGTCCGCTCAAGTCGCTGTCCGACATGCTCAAGGGCAAGCAGGGCCGCTTCCGTCAGAACCTGCTCGGCAAGCGCGTCGACTATTCGGGCCGTTCGGTCATCGTGACCGGTCCGGAACTCAAGCTGCACCAGTGCGGCCTGCCCAAGAAGATGGCGCTCGAACTGTTCAAGCCGTTCATTTACGCGCGCCTCGACGCCAAGGGCCTGAGCATGACGCTCAAGCAGGCGAAGAAGTGGGTCGAGAAGGAGCGCAAGGAAGTCTGGGACATCCTCGACGAGGTGATCCGCGAGCACCCGGTCATGCTCAACCGCGCGCCGACGCTTCACCGTCTCGGCATTCAGGCGTTCGAGCCGGTGCTGATCGAGGGCAAGGCGATCCAGCTTCACCCGCTGGTCTGCTCGGCGTTCAACGCCGATTTCGACGGTGACCAGATGGCGGTCCACGTGCCGCTCAGCCTCGAGGCGCAGCTCGAAGCGCGCGTGCTGATGATGTCGACCAACAACATCCTCTCGCCCGCCAACGGCAAGCCGATCATCGTGCCGTCGCAGGACATGGTGCTGGGTCTGTACTATCTGTCGATGCTCAAGGAAGGCGAGCCCGGCGAGGGCATGCTGATCTCGGACATGTCGGAAGTCCATCAGGCGCTCGAGGCTGGCGCGGTCACGCTCCACACCAAGATCATCAGCCGCGTTCCGCAGACCGACGAGAATGGCCAGCCCTACCTCAAGCGCTATGAGACCACCCCCGGTCGCATGCTGCTCGGCGAGTGCCTGCCCAAGTCGTCGAAGGTGCCGTTCGATACCGTCAACCGCCTCCTCACCAAGAAGGACGTCGGCGACGTGATCGACGAGGTGTATCGTCACACCGGTCAGAAGGAGACCGTGCTGTTCGCCGACGCGATCATGAGCCTCGGCTTCCGTCACGCGTTCAAGGCGGGCATCTCGTTCGGCAAGGACGACATGATCATCGCGCCGGACAAGGACAAGCTGGTCGATGAGACCCGCGAGCAGGTGAAGGACTTCGAGCAGCAGTATCAGGACGGCCTGATCACGCAGCAGGAGAAGTACAACAAGGTGATCGACGCCTGGAGCCGGTGCGGCGATCAGGTCGCGAACTCGATGATGAACGAGATCAAGGCGGTCAAGCGCTACGAGGACGGCCCCAACAAGGGCCGCGAGAAGCCGATCAACTCGATCTACATGATGGCGCACTCGGGTGCGCGCGGTTCGCAGGCGCAGATCAAGCAGCTTGCCGGCATGCGCGGGCTGATGGCCAAGCCGTCGGGCGAGATCATCGAAACGCCGATCATCTCGAACTTCAAGGAAGGTCTGACCGTCCTCGAATACTTCAACTCCACCCACGGCGCCCGTAAGGGCCTCGCGGACACGGCGTTGAAGACCGCGAACTCGGGCTACCTCACCCGCCGTCTGGTCGACGTGTCGCAGGATTGCGTCATCATCGAACTCGATTGCGGCACCGAGCGTGCGCTCGAGATGCGCGCGATCGTGCAGGGCGGTTCGACGATCGCCTCGCTCGGCGAGCGTATTCTCGGCCGCACCACGGCGGAGGACATCATCGACAGCAAGACCGGCGAGATCGTGATCCCGCTCGGCACGCTGCTCGACGAGCCGATGGTGGCGCGGATCGAGGCGATCGGCACGCAGGCGGTCAAGATCCGCTCGCCGCTGGTGTGCGAGACCAAGATCGGCGTCTGCGCCAAGTGCTACGGGCGTGATCTCGCCCGCGGTACGCCGGTGAACATCGGCGAGGCGGTCGGCGTCATCGCGGCGCAGTCGATCGGCGAGCCGGGCACGCAGCTCACGATGCGTACCTTCCACATCGGTGGCGCGGCGCAGCTCAACGAGCAGTCGAACCTCGAAGCGGTCACCGACGGTACGCTCGAATACCGCGATCTGCGCATCATCACCGATCAGCGCGGCCGCCGCGTCGTGCTGTCGCGCTCGGGCGAAGTCGCGATCGTCGACATGGACGGGCGCGAGCGTTCGGTCGATCGCATCCCCTACGGTGCGTACGTGCTGCACGACGACGGCGCGATCGTCTCGAAGGGCGATCGTCTGGCCGAGTGGGATCCGTTCACCATGCCGGTCATCACCGAGAACCCCGGTATCGTGAAGTATCAGGATCTGATCGAGGGCAAGACGCTCACCGAACAGGCCGACGAAGCGACCGGCATCTCGCAGCGCGTGGTCATCGAATACCGCGCGACCAGCAAGGCGAAGGAGGATCTGCGTCCGCGTCTGACCCTGCTCGACAGCGGTTCGGGCGAGGCCGGCCGCTACATGCTGGTGCCGGGCGCGACGCTCTCGGTCGAGGATGGCGCGGAAGTCCAGGGCGGTGACGTTCTGGCGCGCGTCAGCCGCGAGTCCGCCAAGACCCGCGACATCACCGGTGGTCTGCCGCGCGTCGCCGAGCTGTTCGAGGCGCGCAAGCCCAAGGAAAATGCCATCATCGCCAAGGTCTCGGGCCGCGTGGTGTTCGGCAAGGACTATAAGGCGAAGCGCAAGATCGGCATCCAGCCGGAGGATGGCGGCGAGGTCGTCGAGTATCTGGTGCCCAAGTCGAAGGTGATCGACGTTCAGGAAGGCGACTACGTCAAGCGTGGCGACAACCTGATCGGCGGCAGCCCCGATCCGCACGATATTCTCGAAGTGCTCGGCATCGAACCGCTGGCGGAATATCTCGTCTCGGAAATCCAGGAGGTCTATCGTCTGCAGGGCGTGAAGATCAACGACAAGCACATCGAGACGATCGTTCGTCAGATGCTGCAAAAGGTCGAGATCACCGACGGCGGCGACACCACGCTGCTGGCGGGCGAGCAGGTCGATCGCGACGAGATGGATGCGATCAACGCCAAGCTCGAGCCGAACCAGGCGCGTGCCGTCGGCAAGCCCGTCCTGCTCGGCATCACCAAGGCGTCGCTGCAGACCCGCAGCTTCATCTCGGCGGCATCGTTCCAGGAGACCACCCGCGTCCTCACCGAGGCGGCGGTCCAGGGCAAGCAGGACACGCTGATCGGCCTCAAGGAGAACGTCATCGTCGGCCGGCTCATCCCGGCGGGCACCGGCGCCGGCATGAACCGCCTGCGGATCGCGGCCTCGTCGCGGGACGCGGCACAGCGGGTGGCGATGCGCCGCATGTCGGAAGTGGCCTTCGTCGCGCCGAACTCGGCGGCCGAAGAGCACGAAGCCGAACTGGCCCGCAGCCCGCGTGACGCCGCCGGCACGCGCGACGCGCTTGCCGCCGTCGAGCCCTCGGGCACCGGCACCGATGCCGACGCGGGCGATTATCTGGAGAGCTGATCGGCTCGTCAGACACCAACGCGAAAGCCGCCGTCCGGGGATGCCCGGGCGGCGGTTTTTCGTTTGGGGACATTCGTCCGCGCGCCTTCCTCTCCGTTCGGCCTGAGCGAAGTCGAGGGATGATCGCGGAGCGCAGACGCCTCGCCTTCGCTCGGCGCGAAAGGATTGGGGTGGTGATGGAGGATGCTGCACCGGCGCGGGGGCGACCGCCCTCCCCAACCGTCACCCAGCGTAAGCCGGCGTGACGCTAGGAGGCTATTCCTCGACCAGCTTCATCAGCCGCCGCTCGACGGGCGCGAGCACCGGGCCAAGTTCATGCCCGCGCTTCACCACCGCGCCCTGTTCGCCGACCAGCGCCCACATGCCCTGCTTGTTGCGCAGCGCCGGCCGCTTCTCGATGCGGAACTCAGGGCGTTCGGCGGTGCGGCGATAGCAGGAGAACACCGCCGCCTCCCGCCCCAGGTCGATCGCGTAATCGCGCCAATGCCCGGCCGCGACCATCCGCCCGTACAGATCGAGAATACGGTTGAGTTCGAGCCGCTCGAAGCCGATCTGCGCGGGCCTGCCCGGCGGCTGGGGAAAAGGCGTGACCGTCCCCATCAGGCGCGGCTGCGCACATCCTCTTGCTCCGCGAGCAACGCGTCGAGCCGCTTGCGCATCGTCTCGATCTCGCAGCGGAGCAGCTCGACCTTCTGGGTCTGCGGATCGAACACGTCGCTGCACGGCGTGCCATAGGCGAGGAACCCCGGCTTCGCTTGCCCGCCCTCGATCATCGTCGGCCGGGCCGGAATGCCGACCATCACCGCGCCCTCGGGCACGTCGCGGGTCACCACCGCGTTCGCGCCGATGCGCGCGCCCTTGCCCACCGTGATCGGCCCGAGCACCTGTGCGCCCGAACCGATGATGGCATTATCGCACAAGGTCGGGTGGCGCTTGCCCGCCACGCCATTGTCGGGGCTGGTGCCGCCGAGCGTGACGCATTGGTAGATCGTCACATTGTCGCCGATCTCGGCGGTCTCGCCGATCACGGTGAAGCCGTGGTCGATGAAGAAATGCCTGCCGATCCTGGCGCCGGGATGGATGTCGATCGCGGTCGTCATCCGCGACAAATGGTTGACCAGCCGGGCGAGGAAGAACAGCCGCGCCGTGAACAGCCGATGCGCGACGCGGTGCCAGACCAGCGCCCACACCCCCGGATAGGTCAGAATCTCGAGACGCGATCGCGGCGCGGGATCGCGCGCCTTGATCGAGTCGAGATACGCGACCAACCGTTGCAACATCACGCACGTCCCCTCTTCGATCGACGGTATCTAGGCGTTCGCGCGTGCGAATAAAAGTGCGACGAAAACCGCGAAGCCGCTGGATTTAAACCCCATCTTCCCTGTAGGAATTGGAAACCGAGCCATTCCGGCGCGTTATGCTTGCGCAAGGAGCGCGAATGCCGGATTTTTCCACGATCGACTTCGCCGCTATCCTGCCCTTCATCGCGATCGGTTTCGCGGCACAAGTGATCGACGGCGCGCTCGGCATGGCGTTCGGCCTCATCAATTCGACCTTGCTGGTCAGCATGCTCGGCATGCCGCCCGCGCTCGCCTCGGCGAGCGTCCACGCGGTCGAGACCTTCACCACCGCCGCCTCGGGCACCAGCCACATCGTCCACCGCAACGTCGACTGGCGGCTGTTCGGGCGGCTGGTGGCTCCCGGCGTGCTCGGCGGCGTGCTCGGCGCTTATGTGCTCAGCAACATCGACGCCGCCGTCGCGCGCCCGTTCGTGATGGCCTATCTCGCCGCGATCGGCCTGTTCCTGCTGTTCCGCGCCTGGCGCGGCGCGCTGACGCTGCGCTCGCCCAGGATCGTCGCGCCGCTCGGTCTCGCCGGCGGGTTCCTCGATGCGGCGGGCGGCGGCGGCTGGGGTCCGGTCGTCACCTCGAACCTGCTCGTGCAGGGCTCGGCCCCACGCACCACGATCGGCACGGTCAACACCAGCGAATTCTTCCTCACCGCGACCGTCTCGATCACCTTCTTCACGCAGATGGGCTGGGCGGCCTTCTCGCTGGCGACGCTAGGCCTGCTGATCGGCGGACTGGCCGCCGCCCCGCTCGGCGGCATGGTCGCGAAACACGTGCCCGCGCGGCCGCTGATGGCGATGGTCGGCACGCTGTTGACGGTCACCAGCGCCTATACGATCTGGCAGGCGCTGCGGTAAGCAGCGACCGGCCCGCCCCCGTACCACCGTTCGTCCCGGGCGAATTACCACCGTTCATCCCGAGCGAATTACCGCCGTTCGTCCCGAGCGAAGTCGAGGGATGCGCCTCAAGCGCTGCCCGTGGTCTCGACACGAACGGTTAGGGAACATCCTCTAGCCGCAAGGCCCCGCCTGCGCTATCCGCACATCATGTCCAAGGAAGATCTGTTCGCCGCCGCGCCAAAGCCCGATTTCGAATATGACGCCTCCTCGATCGAGGTGCTCGAAGGTCTTGAGCCGGTGCGCCGCCGCCCCGGCATGTATATTGGCGGCACCGACGAGCGCGCCTTGCACCATCTCGCCGCCGAAGTGGTCGACAATGCGATGGACGAGGCGGTCGCCGGCCATGCGACGCGGATCGAGGTGGTGCTCGACGCGGGCAACCGTCTCACCGTCATCGACAACGGCCGCGGCATCCCGGTCGATCCGCATCCCAAATTCCCCGGCAAATCCGCGCTCGAAGTGATCCTCTCGACGCTGCATTCGGGCGGCAAGTTCGAGGGTAAGGCGTATCAGACCGCCGGCGGCCTGCACGGCGTCGGCATCAGCGTCGTCAACGCTTTGTCGTCCGACACCACGATCGAGGTCGCCCGCAACAAGACGCTCTATCGCCAGCGCTTCTCGCGCGGCGTCACGCTCGGCCCGCTCGAGGCGCTCGGGCCGACCCCCAACCGGCGCGGCACCTCGGTCAGCTTCGTGCCCGATACCGAGATCTTCGGGCCGGAACTCCACTTCAAGCCCGCCCGGCTCTACAAGCTCGTCCGCTCCAAGGCGTATCTGTTCGCGGGCGTCGAGGTGCGCTGGCGCTGCGCCGCCGGGATCATCACCGACGACACCCCGCCCGAGGCGGTGTTCCAGTTCCCCGGCGGCCTCGCCGATCACCTGCGCGAGCAGATCGGCAACCGCGAATGCGCCACCACCGATTTCTTCGTCGGGCGGCAGGATTTTCCAGGCGAGCAGGGCCGCGTCGAATGGGCGGTGGCGTGGCCGCTGTGGAGCGACGGCAGCTATAGCTGGTATTGCAACACCATCCCCACCCCCGACGGCGGCACGCACGAACAGGGCCTGCGCGCCGCGCTGGTGAAGGGCATCCGGGCCTTCGCCGATCTCGTCGGGCAGAAGAAGGCCAAGGACATCGCGCCCGAGGACGTGATGACCGGCAGCGAACTGATGCTCTCCGTGTTCATCCGCGACCCGCAGTTCCAGAGCCAGACCAAGGACCGGCTCACCAGCCCCGAGGCGGCCGCGCTGGTCGAGCGCGCGGTGCGCGACCATTTCGACCATTTCCTCAGCGACAATATGGAGCGCGGCAAGGCGCTGCTCGGCTATGTGCTCGATCGGATGGACGATCGCCTCCGCCGCAAGGCCGAGCGCGAGGTCAAGCGCAAGACCGCGACCAGCGCGCGCAAGCTGCGCCTCCCCGGCAAGCTCACCGATTGCGCCGCCGACAGCCCCGAAGGCACCGAACTCTTCATCGTCGAGGGCGATTCGGCGGGCGGCTCCGCCAAGCAGGCGCGCGACCGCAAGACCCAGGCGATCCTCCCGATCCGCGGCAAGATCCTCAACGTCGCGAGCGCCACGTCGGCCAAGATCCTCGCCAATCAGGAGATCGCCGATCTCATCCAGGCGCTCGGCTGCGGCACGCGCAAGGACTGCAACCCGGAGAATTTGCGCTACGAACGCATCGTCATCATGACCGACGCCGATGTCGATGGCGCGCATATCGCCACGCTGCTGATGACCTTCTTCTTCCAGGAGATGCCCGATCTGGTGCGGCGCGGGCATCTGTTCCTCGCCCAGCCGCCGCTCTACCGGCTCACGGCGGGCACCAAGAGCCTCTACGCGATGGACGATGCCGATCGCGGCCGCATCGAGTCCGGCCCGTTCAAGAACAAGAAGGTCGATGTCGCACGCTTCAAGGGTCTCGGCGAGATGAACCCGATGCAGCTCCGCGAGACCACGATGGACCCGGCCACCCGCCAGATGCTGCGCATCACGCTCCCGCAGGAATATGAGGAGCGTGCCGGCGTCAAGGATCTGGTCGATCGGCTGATGGGCACCAACCCCGCGCACCGCTTCGCCTTCATCCAGGAGAATGCCGCGCGCATGGACGTGGCCGAACTCGACGCCTGATCCGCCCGCACGCCCGCGCCACTGGCAAAGATCGCGCCAATCGCCTACATGCGCCCTCTCTCATGGCAACGACTCTCCCCTCCCCGCCGCGCGTCGGCATGGTTTCGCTTGGCTGTCCCAAGAACCTCGTCGATAGCGAGCGCATCCTCACCAAGCTGCGCAGCGACGGCTATCAGATGTCCCCCGATTACGCGGGCGCGGATGTCGTGCTGGTCAACACCTGCGGCTTCCTCGATTCCGCCAAGGAGGAGTCGCTTGAAGCGATAGGCGAGGCGATCGCCGAGAATGGCCGCGTCATCGTCACCGGCTGCATGGGCAAGGAAGCCGAGACGATCCGCGCGCGCTTCCCCAACGTTCTCGCCGTCACCGGCGCGCATCAATATGAGGAAGTGGTCGGCGCGGTCCATGACGCTGCGCCGATGCCGCCGAGCGCATTCCTCAATCTTGTGCCCGACAGCGGCCTCAAGCTCACCCCGCGCCATTACAGCTATCTCAAGATCAGCGAGGGCTGCAACCACCGCTGCTCGTTCTGCATCATCCCGAGCCTGCGCGGCGATCTCGTCAGCCGCCGGCCCGATGCGATCCTGCGCGAAGCCGAGAAGCTGATCGCGGCGGGCACGCGCGAGCTGCTCGTCATCAGCCAGGATACCTCGGCCTATGGCGTCGACATCCGCCACCAGCCGCGCCCGTGGCATGGCGCGGAGGTGCGCGCGCACATGACCGATCTGTCGCGCGAACTCGGCAAGCTCGGCGCGTGGGTGCGGCTCCACTATGTCTATCCCTATCCGCACGTCGATCAGGTCATCCCGCTGATGGCCGAGGGGCTGGTCCTCCCCTATCTCGACATCCCGTTCCAGCATGCCAGTCGCAACGTGCTCAGGCTGATGAAGCGCCCCGCCAACGAGACCAAGGTGCTGGAGCGCATCAAGCACTGGCGGACGATCGCGCCCGATATCGCGATCCGCTCGACCTTCGTCGTCGGCTTCCCCGGCGAGACCGAGGATGACTTCGCCTATCTGATGGACTGGCTGGAGGAAGCCCGGCTCGACCGTGTCGGCGCGTTCCGCTTCGAACCCGTCGAAGGCGCCGCCGCCAACGCGCTGCCCGATCCTGTGCCGGAAGAGATCAAGGAAGAGCGCTACGCCCGGCTGATGGCGCTCACCGCGCGCATCTCGGCGGAGAAGCTCCAGGCCAAGATCGGCCGCACGCTCGACGTCATCATCGACGCGGTCGGCGAGGATGGCGCGACCGGCCGCTCCAAGGCCGACGCGCCCGAGATCGACGGCGAGGTCCACTTGCGCGACGCCGGCCACCTCGCCCCCGGTGACATCGTACGGGTCGCGATTGAGGATGCCGACGAACATGATCTGTTCGGGGTGCCCGTAGCCGCGTGACGACTCCTGCCGAAGCGCTCGCAAGCTGGCAGCCGCAGCGTTATGCCGCGGTGCGCCGCGCCGTCCGCACCGGCGATCTCGCGATCTGCTCGGGCAACCAGATGTTCTCGCGCGCCATCCAATGGGCGACCAAGAGCCAGTGGAGCCACATCGCGATGATCGTCCGGCTCGAAGAGCTCGACCGGGTGATGGTGCTGGAGGCGGTGCAGAAGATCGGCGTGCGCTGCGTGCCGCTCAGCCGCTGGGTCACCGATTTCCAGCCGCGTCACAAGCCCTTCAACGGCAAGGTCGTGATCGCCCGCCACGATCAGGTCGCGCGCGCCACGCAGGATCAGATGCGGCGGATGAGCGGTTTCGCCACCGGCCAGCTCGGCTGTCCGTTCGACGCGGCCGAACTCGCCAAGATCGCGCTCCGCATCGGCCTCGCGCGCTTCGGCGTGCGGCTGCCGCACATGATCCAGCCCAACGACGAATATTTCTGCTCCGAATATCTCGACGAATGTTATCAGCGGCTCGGCGTGAAGATCCCGTGGGACGGGCGCGGCTTCATCGCGCCGTCCGATTTCGCGCGCGCGCCGCACGTGCAGGCGGTGATGCGGGTTTCGCGCTTCCCGTTCCGCACGGGTGCGATACAAGACGACGAATGAAAGCCCTGCTCGCCGCGCTGTTGCTCACCGCCGCTCCGGTTTCCGCGCAACACTTGTCGCCGGTCGAGACCGCCAGGATCGACACGATCGTCACCGAAAGCCTCGCGCGCACCGGCGTGCCCTCCGCGTCGATCGCGGTCGTGCGCGACGGCCGAATCGTTCTCGCCAAGGCCTATGGCAAGCAGTCCGAGACGATCCGCCAGCCCCGCGCCGACGCCAAATACCCGATCGCCTCGATCTCGAAGCAGTTCACCGCCGCCGCGGTGCTGCTGCTGCGCGATCAGGGCAAGCTCAGCCTCGACGACACGGTCTCGAAATACATCCCCGGCATCAGCGGCGGCGACGTCATCACGATCCGCCAGTTGCTCAGCCACACCTCCGGTCTGCAGGATTACTGGCCGCAGGATTACAGCTTCGCGGCGATGCGCAATCCGGTCACCCCGCAGGACATCGTCGATCGCTGGGCGAAGAAGCCGCTCGATTTCGCGCCCGGCACCCAATGGCAATATTCGAACACCGGCTATGTCGTCGCGGGCATGATCGTCGAGAAAGTCGCCGGCATGCCCCTGCTCGATTTCCTCAAGGCCCATGTCTTCACCCCGCTCGGCATCGCCCCGGTCGATCAGGATCTCGCCACCGGCCCCGGCTATCCGCAGGGCTATCAGCGCTTCGCGCTCGGCCCGGTCCGCCCCGAGCCGCCCGCCGCGCACGGCTGGCTGTTCGCGGCCGGAGAACTGGCGATGTCGGCAAGTGACCTCGCAAGATGGGACATCGCCCGGATCAACCGCACTGTGCTGCCCGCCGCCGACTGGACCGAGCAGGAGACCCCGGTCAAGCTCACCAACGGCACCACCAACGGCTACGGCCTCGGCGTCACCGCCGGCGAGCAGTTCGGCCACCGTTTCGTCGAGCATAGCGGCGAGGCGGTCGGATTCCTGTCGCAGAACACCGTCTTCCCCGATGACAAGGCGGCGGTGGTGGTGCTGGTCAACGGCGATTTCAGCGACGCGTTCAGCAGCATCGCCGCGCGGATCGCCGAAACCATCCTGCCGCCGTCGCCCACCCAGCGCGCCGAGGCCGCGAGCACTGACAAGGCCCGCCGGGTCTATACGATGCTGCGATCGGGCACGCTCGACCGCACGCTGATGACCGCGGACTCCAACGGCTATTTCACCGCCACCGCACTCGCCGACTACAAGGCGACGCTCGGCCCACTCGGCGAACCCAGGAGCTTCGATCTCGTACGCGCGCCGCGACTGCGCGGCGGTTTCGTCAACCGCACCTATCGCGCGGTCTATGCCGATCGCACGCTCAACGTCGTGACCTATGCCGAACCCGGCGAGAGCGGGCGCTACGAACAATTCCTGGTGATGCCGAGCCAATGACCTACGATCCCACGCCCCTGCTCCAACCCGATCGCGGCCAGAGCGCCCGCACGATCCACATCGTCACCACGGATGCGTTCGCGGGCTGGCGCACCGCCCAGCCGCCGCGTGTACGCGCTGCGCTCGACGCCGCGCGTGTCGAAGCCAAGCCGGGCGCGAGCGCGATCCTGCCCGGCGCCGAGGCCAAGGACTGGTCGGTGCTGCTATGCGTCGCCAAGACCCCGCTCGGCACGTGGGATCTCGCCAAACTCGCCGAAACCCTGCCCGATGGCAGCTACCGGCTCGACGGCGCGCAAGCGGGCGCGGCGCTGCTCGGCTGGGCGCTCGCCCAGCACGCCTTCACCCGCTACAAACAGCCCGATCGCACCCCCGGCCGCGTGCTGCTCACCACCGAGCCGGCGCGCATCCCCGAAACGCTGGCGCTCGCCCGCGCCACCGCGCAGGTGCGCGATCTCGTCAACACCGCCGCCGCCGATCTCGGCCCGGCCGAGCTCGAGGCCGAAGCCGCCGCGCTGGCCGAAGCGCACGGCGCGCAGCTTGCCGTTACCAAGGGCGCCGCGCTCGCCAGCGGCTATCCGATGATCCACGCGGTCGGCCAGGCCGCCGCGCACGGGCGCGAACCCCGGCTGATCGAACTCGAATGGGGCAACCCCGCGCATCCCCGCCTCGCCGTGATCGGCAAGGGCGTGTGTTTCGATTCGGGCGGGCTCGACATCAAGCCCTCCGCCGGCATGCGGCTGATGAAGAAGGACATGGGCGGTGCCGCCCACGCGCTCGCGCTCGCCGGGCTCATCATGGGCGCGCATCTGCCGGTGCGGCTCCATCTGCTGATCCCGGCGGTGGAGAACGCGATCGCCGGCAACGCCTTCCGCCCCGGCGACGTGCTCGCGACCCGCAAGGGGCTGACCGTCGAGAACACCAACACCGATGCCGAGGGCCGGCTCATCCTCGGCGACGCGCTCACCCGCGCCGGCGAGACCAGCCCCGAACTGATCCTCGATTTCGCCACGCTGACCGGCGCCGCGCGCGTCGCGCTCGGCCCCGACCTCCCCGCCACCTTCGCCAATAACGATGCGCTCGCCGATGCCTTGCTCTCGGCCGGCACCGCGACCGAAGACCCGCTGTGGCGGATGCCCCTTTGGGACGGCTATGACGACATGCTCGCCTCGGACATCGCCGATCTGCTCAACGCCCCCGACGGCGGCTTCGCCGGCGCGGTGACGGCGGCGCTGTTCCTGCGCCGCTTCGTTCCCGAAGGCGCGCAATGGGCGCATCTCGACACCTTCGCATGGCGCCCGAGCGCCAGGCCGGGCCGCCCCAAGGGCGGCGAGGCGCTCGGTTTGCGCGCCGTCTGGGCGATGCTCAAGGACCGCTACACCGCAGCGTGAGGGCGCGCGGGTTCGGGCCATTACGAATGGCCGCGACCGGGCCTACCGATATCGTCACGCGATGGACTCGCCACGATCCCTTCCGGCCCAGCGTACGGACGCGCCGCGCGAGGTCGAGATCAAGCTGGATCTGGACGGCGCGGCGGCGGCGATGCTCGAGACAGCGCTGTCCGCCCGCGCCCGGCCGGAACGGCTCGAACAGCGCGCCGTCTATTTCGACACGCCCGACCACCGGCTGATCGCGGCCGGCTTCACGCTGCGTATCCGCGCGTGCGGCGGCCGTCTCGTCCAGACGGTGAAGACGCTGTCGCCCGGCGCGGGCCTGTTCGGTCGAGGTGAATGGGAACGGCCGGTGACGGCGCTCCGCCCGGTCGCCGATTCGCGCGTCACCGGGCTCCCCCTCGACGCCGAGAGGGTGGACGCGCTCGTCCCCGTCTTCGTGATCGAAACCGCGCGCACGCGGTGGCGCCTCGCGTCGCCGGATTCGGCCACGCTGGTCACCGACCGCGCGCTGATCCAGGCGAGCGATCGGCAATGCATTTTCCACGAAGCCGAGGTCGAACTCGAACCCGGCGGCGGTGGCATCGGTGCGGCCTTCGCGCTGGTCCGCCAGCTCGACGCGGCGGCGCCGCTGCACATCGCGGTGCTGAGCAAGGCCGAGCGCGGCTATCGCCTGCTCGGGCCGGTCGCGGCCGCGTACAAGGCCGAGCCGGTGGCGCTCGATCACGGGATGACGGTCGCTCAGGCGCTGCCGGTGCTGATCAACGCCTGCCTGCGCCACTATCGGCTCAACGAAGCGATCCTGCTCGACCGACACGAGGGCGAAGCGGTCCATCAGGCGCGCGTCGCGCTGCGCCGGTTACGATCGGCGCTCGCGATCTTCCGCGCGCTGCTCGATGCACGCGCGCGGCACGTCGATGAAGCACTGGCGCGCCTCGCCCGGGAATTGGGGGCGGTCCGCGATCTCGACGTGGCGTTGCAGCGGGAAGACCTCGCGCCGTACCGCCCCGTCCTCAAACGGCGGCAGGCGGCCGCCTATGCCGCCTTGGTGGCGACGCTCCGCGCGCCCGAGACGCGCGCGGTGTTCCTCGATGCCACCGCCTGGCTCGCGGATATCGCGGCGCCCGGCCCGCAATCACCGATCGACGATCGCCCCCTCGCCGCCTTCGCGCGCGACGCGCTGACCCGCGCGCGTCGCCGCCTCGCACGCCGCGCCAGACACTTCGAACGCCTCAGCCCCGCCGCCCGCCACCGCACGCGCATGGCCGCCAAGCGGCTGCATTACGCCGACGACTTCTTCGCGCCGATTTTCACGGCGGCCAACCGCCCCCGCCGCATCGCCCGCTTCTCCCGCGCGCTCGGGAAGCTTCAGGACCGGCTCGGCGAACTCAACGATCTCGCCACCGCGCACGCGCTCATCCGCGATCTCGGCGTCATTGAGCGGGACGGCCGAAGCGACCGCAAACCGCTGAAACGCGCACACCGCACACTCCGCCACGTCCTGCACCTGCCGCCATATTGGCGCGACGGTCGGGATGGCGCTCGCGCCGGCGGGTGACGAAGCCGGCGGCGGGGAGGCCGAGGAACACACGGATCGAGAAACGGGCGCCTTGCCGGATATCAAGCCATTCCAGCGCAGTTGACTCCGTATCACCCAAAGGTTACTTATGTAACCCGTGGGTTACCAATGGAGTGCGCATATGCAATCGGTTGTCGCCGAACGGGCGGAGCGTCTGTCAAAGCACAGAGCCATAGCCGCAATCGTTATGGGCACCGTTCTAGCAGCAACTCAAACGCAGCGGATGGACGCGAGCGGTGCCGGTCCGATCACATGGATCGTCACCGGCGTAGTCGTTGCCATCTTCCTGCTTTGGGCGAGCGGCCTATTCCGCAACACGGTGTTGCGCGGCATTCTCAACGATGAAGGAAGCGACGTTAGCAGACGACGCTCCTTGATGATCGGCTTCTGGAACATGCTCGCCACAGCCGTGGTTTGCTACATTTTGACATATGTGAAGGATTATGGGCCGCGAGATGCCATCCAAATAATCATGTCCGTGGGCATCTGTTCTGCTCTGATAAGCTTCGGCGTCGCGGAACGTATTTCGGCACGTCAATGACCGAACGCCTGCTGAACGGGCTTCGCGCAGAGCGGGAGCGGCTAAACTTGACTCAAGCCGATTTGGCACAGCGCGTCGGCGTATCTCGTAAAACGATCAACACGATTGAGAACCTGGTCTTTTCACCCTCTGCGCTGCTGGCGCTAAAGATCGCCCGTGATCTCGATAAGAGGGTAGAAGACCTTTTCTGGATCAGCAACGAGGATTGAAGAGCGGTTCCTCGACTTGGAGGAAACCGGCTGCGCCAAGCGGGCTGACGGCCATGGACGCGTTTCGCTTCCCCAAGCCTGTTCACGACTGGCATTTCCCGAAATTGCAGCGTGCAGATGGAGGTATGAAATAGGTCGGCCTGAACCAATATCCGTTCCGGGAACCATCAGTTGCGCCTCAAACGACCGCAAGTGGGGCGCTAGCCGTCATGCCCGGGAAGTATGGCCCGCGCTTTCTTCAGAACGGCGTCCATGTCGGTGTCCGATTCTTTCAGGTTCCGTCGAGCGCGCTCGACATCTCCGTTCGCGAGCGCCGCCACCGCGTTGTTGGTGTTCATCACCGCGAATGAGAGCGAGCCGACCATCTCGACCAGATCCGCCATGGTGACACCCAGCCCGTCTTTCGCCGCGCCATTGCCCGTCTTCCCCAACCCGACCTCCTCAAGCACCGGGCGCCCCGTGATCATCATCCGGGCCACTAAGGGGTCGGATCACATACGTCCGAAACGGTTTCAATACGTAGTCCGTCACTTTTCCGGCCGAGGCGGAGGCGCCTGGCGGAGGGCTGGGACGTGGCGCAGCGGCAGGTGGTTGCCATCACTGGGAAACGCATGAAATGCGCCGCCCCCCGCCGCCCTAATTTTCGCAACGCCGCGTGAAAATCATTGCGTTTGATCGTGCGCCTCAACCCCGCCATCTCCCGCTCATCCGCTATCGATGAGGCCCCCATGGCGACCGCCGCGATCTTCACTCCCGAGGGGCCGGCCCTGCCGCGCAACTGCACATTCGATCCCGCCGATTGGGCGATCCTCGCGCGGCATTGGTATCCGGTCGCGCTCGTCCGCGAGATCGGCGATGCCCCGCTCGGCACCAAATTGCTCGATCAGCCGCTGGTCATCTACCGCGCCGAGGGCGAGATCGTCGTCGCGCCCGATATCTGCCCGCATCGCGGCGTGCCGCTCAGCATGGGCGCCCAGACCGGCGGCGGGGTGGTCTGCGCCTATCACGGCCTGACGTTCGGCGCGGGCGGGCGCTGCGTGCATGTGCCCGCGCACCCCGCCAAGGGAATCCCCGATCGCATGCACCTCAAGACCTATCCGCATGTCGAGCGGTACGGGCTGATCTGGACCTGCCTCACCGCCGCGCCCGGCGCGCGGCCCGCGCCGGGCGACATCCTCGACGTGCCGCATTGGGACGAGCCGGGCTATCAGCAGATCGTCTGCCCGTGGATCGACATCCACGGCTTCGCCGGGCGGCAGATGGAGGGGTTCCTCGACGTGGCGCATTTCGCCTTCGTCCACACCGGCACCTTCGGCGATGCCAACAACGCAGAGGTGCCCGCGTACAAGCCGCGCACCACCGAACATGGTTTCGAGGCCGAATATTGGAGCACGGTCGGCAATTATCCGATCGGCGTGAGCGGGCGCGGCGTGCCCGATTTCCGCTGGCTGCGCCACTTCCGCTGCCACCTGCCCTTCTCGGCGTCGCTCGAAATCCACTTCCCTGGCGCCGACCGGCTGGTGGTGGTCAATCTCGCCTCGCCGGTTTCGGCCAAGGTCACGCGGCTGTTTGCGCCGATCGCGCGCAATTTCGATACCGATCTGCCGGTGCAGGCGGTGTATGATTTCAACCTGCGCGTGTTCCAGGAGGACAAGGCGATCGTCGAGGCGCAGATGCCCGAGGAGCTGCCGCTCGATCCGATGATGGAAGCGCACATCCCCGCCGACATGAGCTCGCTCGCCTATCGGCGGCTGCTCCGCGACATGGGGCTGAGCCGATTCTTCACGGCGTAGGCGAACGCCCGCCAACCGTTCGTGTCGAGCGAAGTCGAGACACCGGCGCGCGGAGGCGCCGCCTCGATTTCGCTCGGGGCGGACGGTGGCGCTATCCCAACCCGGCCGCCGCCGCGATGATCGGCACGAACGTCGCCGCGCTCAGGCTCGCGCCCCCCACCAGCGCGCCGTCGACATCGTCGGCCGCGAGCAGCGCGGCGGCATTGTCCCCGGTCACCGATCCGCCGTAAAGGATACGCATCGCCGATGCGTCGTCGCCGAGCAGTTCGGCCAGCGTCGCACGGATCGCGCCGTGGATCGCGGCCGCGTCCTCGGGCGTCGGGGTGCGCCCGCTCCCGATCGCCCAGATCGGTTCATAGGCGATCGACAGCCAGCCCGATGCCGCGCCGTGCGGCATCGATCCGCGCAATTGGCCGGTCACGACCGAGACGGCCGCCCCCGCGCCACGCTGTTCCGCCGTCTCGCCGATGCACAGGATGCCGTTCAGCCCATGCCGCAGCAGCGCCTCGGCCTTGCCCTTCACCTCGGCGTCGGTTTCCGCGTAGCCGCCGCGGCGCTCGCTGTGGCCGACGATCGCGAAGCTCGCCCCCGCCTCGCGCACCATTCCGGCGGAGATACAGCCGGTAAAGGCGCCGCTGTCCGCAGGATGGACATCCTCCGCGCCGATCGCGAAGCCCGGCGCGCGCGCCGCAGCCGGTGCGATCAGCGTCGCGGGCACGCCGACTGCCACGTCCACGCCCGGATAGCCCCTGGCCGCCGCCGCGATCGTCTCGATCTCGGCGAGCGCGGCGAGATCGCCGTTCATTTTCCAGTTGCCCGCAATCAGCTTGCGTCGTCTCATCCCCAGTCTCCCCCTTTTTAGGTGTTTGTTGCGCTGCGATACCGAGGTTCCGCCGTCACACAAGCTTGAAGCGCCCGCCCCCGCCGCCTAAAGCGGCGCGCTACTCCGCCTTCAACAGATCGGCACGCCCGCGTTATGCTCAGTTTCTTCCGCCGGATCATCAACTCGAAGGTCGGCGTCGTCGTCACCCTCGCCGGGCTGATCGTCATCGCCCTGATGTTCGGGCTGACCGACATCACCGGGCTGACCGGGGGCGGCGGCGCGACCGGATCGGGCGAATCGCTGGCGACCGTCGGCGGCACCAAGATCGGCGCGAACGACATCCGCAGCCGCGCGCAGCGCGAGCTGGAGGGGTATCGCCAGCAGAACCCGACGCTCGACATGGCGCAATTCGTCGCCGGCGGCGGGGTCGACGGCACGCTCAACCGCATGATCGACACGATCGCGCTCGAACGCTTCGGCCACAAGCAGGGCATGTTCGTCAGCGACCGGCTGGTCGACGGCCGCATCGCCAGCATCCCGTCGCTGCAAGGCCCCGACGGCAAGTTCAGCCAGGACGCCTATGACCGCGCGCTCAAACAAGCGCACCAGACCGATGCCGCGCTGCGCGCCGACATGAAACAGGGCATGATCGCCCAGTTGCTCGTCACCCCGCTCCAAGCCGACACGCCGCAGGTGCCGCGTGCGCTCGCGCTGACCTATGCCGGGCTGCTGCTCGAGAAGCGCCACGCGCAGATCGCCGCGATCCCCGCCGGCGCGCTCGCCACCGGTCCGGCGCCGACCGATGCCGAGCTCGCCGCGTATTACAAGACCAACGCCGCGCGCTACAGCGTGCCCGAACGCCGCACGATCCGCTACGCGACCGTGTCGGGCAAGGCGCTGACCACCCCGGTCACGGTCAGCGACGCCGAGATCGCGGCGGCCTATCAGGCGCAGATCGCCAGCTTCCGCGCGGTCCAGCGCCGCACCGTCGTGCGCGTGATCGTCGGCGACGCCGCCAGCGCCAATACGCTCGCCGCCAAGATCAAGGCCGGCACACCGATCGACCAGGCCGCGCGCGCCGCCGGCCTCGAACCCGCGACGATGACCGCGCTGGAGAAGAGCGCGATCGCCGCGCAGACCTCGCCGGCGTTCGCCGATGCCGTGTTCGCCGCCGCCAAGGGCAGCGTGATCGGCCCGGTCAAGGGCACGCTCGGCTATGTCGTCGGCCGCGTCGAGAGCATCGACGATCGCGGTGAAATCCCGCTCGCGCAGGCCAAGGCCCAGCTCACCGAGCAGCTCACCACGCAGAAGAAGAACGATCAGCTCCGCAAGATCCACGATGCGCTCGACGATGCGATCTCGAACCGCGCCACCTTCGACCAACTCGTCAGCCAGCAGAAGCTGACCCCGCAGGTCTCGCCGCCGGTGCTGGCGAGCGGGGTCGATCCCGCGCACCCCGACGCCAAGGTGCCCCCGGCCGCGAAGGCGATCGTCGATGCGGGCTTCGCCAGCCAGCCGGGCGACACGCCGCAGCTCGTACCGGTCGATGCCGACAGCTTCGCGATCGTCGCGACCGCCAAGGTGTTCCCGTCCGCCCCGCCGCCGCTCGCCGAGATCCGTGACGCGGTCGCGCGCGATTTCACCATGGAACGTGCCGCCAAGGCCGCGCGCGCCGTCGCCAAGAAGGTGATGGACGCCGCCAACACGGGCACGCCGCTCGCGCAGGCGGTCGCCGCCGCCGGGGTCAAGCTGCCCCCGGTCCAGCCGCTCGACAAGACCCGCGCCGAGATCACCGCCAACCCCGCCGGCGTGCCCGCGCCGCTCGCGATGCTGTTCAGCATGGCGCCGCACACCGCCAAGATCGTCGCCGTGCCCAACAACGCGGGCTGGTTCGTGCTGTGGCTCGACCGGATCGACAAGGGTGACGCGCGGGGCCGCCCCGATATCGTCGCGGCGACCCAGGCCGATATCGGCAAGGCGACCGGCGGCGAATATATCCAGCAGTTCGTCAAGGCGGTGCGCGGCACGGTCGGCGTCAAGACCGATGCGATCGCGCTCGCCAAGCTCAAGGCGGCGCTGACCGGACAGGAGACGACCGATCAGCCCTGATCGCGATGGCATGGCGGCGGCGGCCACCGCGCTCGCCGCCGGGCGCCCGGCGCTGCTGTGGCGGCGCCAGATCGCCGACACCGAGACCCCGGTCGCCGCCGCGCTGCGGCTGATCGAGCCGGGTCGCGGCGACTTCCTGCTCGAATCGGTCGAGGGCGGCGAGACGCGCGGGCGGCACAGCCTGATCGGCCTCGCGCCCGATCTCGTGTTCCGCGCGCACGGCCAGTCCGCCGAGCTCAACCCGAACTGGCTCACCGACCGCGATGCCTTCGCGCCCGCCGCCAAGCCGACTCTCGCCGCGTTGCGCGATCTCGTCGCGTCGTGCCGGATGGACGTGCCCGCCGAGCTGCCGCGCGCGCTCGCCTGTCTGGTCGGCTATTTCGGCTATGAGACGATCGGGCTGGTCGAAACGCTGCCGCGCCCCGATGTCGATCCGCTCGGCCTGCCCGACATGATCTTCGTGCGCCCGACCGTTATCCTGATCTTCGACCGGCTCGCCGACGCGCTGTTCCTCGTCGCGCCGGTGTGGCCCGACGCCACGCGCGCGCCGGACGCGATCATCGCGCAAGCCGCCGAGCGGATCGACGCGGTCGCCGGGCGCCTCGCCGCGACGCCGCTGCCCGCACCCGTCCGCGCCACCGACCTGCCCGAGATCGCGCTCACCCCGACGCTCCCCGCCGGCCGCTACGCCGAGATGGTGGAAACGGCGCGCGACTATATCGTCGCGGGCGACATCTTCCAGGTGGTGCTCGCGCAGCGCTTCACCGCGCCGTTCCCGCTGCCGCCGTTCGAACTGTATCGGTCGCTGCGGCGGATCAACCCCTCGCCCTTCCTCTACCATCTCGATCTGCCGGGCTTTTCGCTGAGCGGCTCGTCACCCGAAATCCTGGTGCGCGTCCGCGATGGCGAGGTGACGATCCGCCCGATCGCGGGAACCCGCCCGCGCGGCAAGACGGCGGCGGAGGACGAGGCCAACCGCGTCAGCCTGCTCGCCGATCCCAAGGAGCGCGCCGAGCATCTGATGTTGCTCGATCTCGGCCGCAACGATGTCGGCCGGGTCGCGGCGGCGGGCAGCGTGCAGGTGACGGCGAGCTACACCACCGAATTCTACAGCCACGTCATGCATATCGTCTCGAACGTGGTCGGCACGCTGGCGCCCGACAGCGACGCGCTCGACGCGCTGTTCGCGGGTTTTCCGGCCGGCACGGTCAGCGGCGCGCCCAAGGTGCGCGCCTGCGAGATCATCGCCGAACTGGAAGGCGCGGTGCGCGGGCCTTATGCTGGCGGCGTCGGCTATTTCTCGCCCGACGGGTCGATGGATTCGTGCATCGTGCTGCGCACCGCGATCGTCAAGGACGGGGTCATGCACGTCCAGGCGGGCGCGGGCATCGTCGCCGATTCGAACCCCGAGTACGAACAGCGTGAATGCGAGGCGAAGGCCGGCGCGCTGCTCGCGGCGGCGCGCGAGGCGGTGGCACGGGCGAGCGCGCCGGGGTTCGGGCAGTAGGCGTGATGGCCTGAGGGGTTTGAGCGGCTTGGGAGGGCGGGTCGCGCCCACTTGTGGTCGTAGAGCGGTAAGTGGACTTAGCCCGAAATCCGACATGCGCTGCTTGGTGATTGTCGCTATGGTCGTGCAATGGCAGATACTGAGAACTTCGTATTGACCGGGGATCACCGCGACATTCCCATGGCCCTTGGTTTGATCTGCATTGCTTGGAATAGCTGCGAGCTTGGTCTTCGCCAGATGCTACGTAGCCTTGTTTGTGCAGGCGAATATCGGAGTTGGAAGGCGGCCGAAATCCTTATCGTCGAAATGAACTCGGTCGGCATCGCTCAAGCTCTCGACTGCATGGCCGAAGAGTTCGCAGATGAGCAGAGCGATTTGCGGGATGCTATCAAGTTTGCAGTAAACTACCTGACTCGCGCTCGACAATATCGAAATTATTATGTTCATGGTATTCGCGGGGTTACCGGGCTTGGGTTTTCATTGACCGACGAAGATATCGAGAATGATACACCCGTGTGGGAATTGATGAAAGAGGGGCCATTTGGGCATGTCTATCACAAATCAGCTAAGCATAAGAGCAGGTTTACAAATGATTTCATCAACAGCGATGCTCTTACGTCCTTTTCCAACAGCCTCGCGAATTTCAATGATTATATTCGCGCTTTAGAAATAAGCGTTAATCACTACTTTCGAGGCGAGCCATACCCCGAAACGGCACCCGTTCCTTCGGCTCCGTCGTTATTGTCTCCGCTGGTGAAGCCGGAAAACAAGCACCCCAAGCTCCGTAGTGCACCAGCTTTTAGGCTCTACAATCCGATACGGGATGATGACGACGTGGAGGCCGACTAGGCATGTCAGGCGGCTTTCTTGATTGTGCCGTTGAAAGCGGCCTGTCTCGTTCCCACCAACCCCGCTCCTCCCGATCGGACCAATGTCCCAGGCGCCCCCAAGCGTAACGACATACCCCGCCCAATCACAGAGCAGCGATCGAGCAGGCGCCTCCACCAGACCGAGCGCACGAACCGAACCACAGGGAACCGCCCCCCGACGTCACGCGATCCGCGCACCCGCCATGCGCTCCGGCAAAACCGTCTGGAGCATCGTCAGAAAGGCGCGCACTCCCGGATTGGCGCGCCGGCTCTCCGGCCATAGCGCGGTGATGGTGTTCCGCTCGACCGCGAAGGCGGAAAGCACCGGCACCAGTTCACCCCGCATCACGTGCGGCGCCGCCATGAACGTCGTTCCCATGCCGATCCCGCCGCCCGCCACCAGCATCGCGATCACCGCCTCGCTGGCATCGGCCACCACACCGGCCTTGGGCACGATCTCGATCTCGCGGTCGCCGAGCCGGAACGGCCAGCGGAAGGTCTGGCCGGTGTTCTGATAGCGCAGGTTGACGGTCTCATGCCCGTCCAGATCGTCGGGGTCGAGCGGCGTCCCATGCGCCTTCAGATAGTCCGGCGATGCGAAGCAGCAGAGCCGATGCGGCGCGAGCTTGCGCGATAGCAGGCGGCTGTCCGCGAGATCGCCGATGCGGATCGCGATGTCGATCCCCTCCTCGACGATATCCACCATCCGGTCGTTCAGCCGCAAATCGACCGACAGTTTTGGGTGAAGCCGCCGGAACGCCGGTAGCGCCGGCGCGATCAGATGAAGCCCGATCGGCAGCGACGCCGCGACCCGCAGCGTGCCCGATGGTTCGGAGCGCGCGCGCATCGCGGTCTGCTCGATCTCCTCCGCTTCGCGCAGCAGCCGCAGCGCGCGCTCGTGCAGGTCGCGCCCCTCCGGCGTGAGGGCGAGCGAGCGCGTCGTGCGGGTGAACAGCGTCACCCCGAGGTGCCGTTCGAGCCGCTGGATGCTCTTGCTCACCGCCGACGGCGAGATCGACAGCGCGCGCGCCGCCGCCGTGTAGCTGCCGAGCGATCCCGCGCGCGCGAACGCGATCAGGCCGGTCAGCCGGTCGAGGATGATCTGTTCCGTCACGGCATTACTAAAGCGCCATACCGGCCGATTATCAACCACTCCGGCACGGGGCTACATCCCGCACATCGACTTTCTTAGCGGAGATGACCATGCACGATATGATGAAGGCGGCGCGGCTCCACGCCTTCGGCGGCCCCGACGTCCTGATATATGAAGACGCCCCCAGGCCCGACCCGCAGCCCGGCGAGGTGCGCGTCCGCGTTCGGGCGGCGGGGCTAAACCCGCCCGATTGGTATCTGCGCGATGGCTATCGCGCACTGCCGCCCGAATGGCGGCCCGATGCGGCCTTTCCGCTGATCCTCGGCACCGATGTGTCGGGCGTGGTCGAGGCGGTCGGCGACGGGGTCGATCGTTTCCGCGCCGGAGACGCGGTGTACGCGATGGTCCGCTTCCCCGAAAATGTGATGACCGGCAGCGGCGCTTACGCCGAATATGTCACCGTGCCGGCATCGCAGCTCGCGCGCAAACCCGCTGGCATCGACCATGTCCACGCCGCCGCCGCGCCGATGTCGCTGCTGACCGCATGGCAGTTCCTCATCGAGCTTGGCCATGATGAACCGAACCCGTTCCAGCCGTTCCGCCATGCCCCGGTGCCGCTCGAGGGCAGGACCGTGCTCATCAACGGTGCCGGCGGCGGCGTCGGGCATCTGGCCGTGCAACTGGCGAAATGGCGGGGCGCGCGGGTCATCACGGTGGCATCGCCCAAGAACGCGCCGCTGATGCGCGAACTCGGCGTCGATCGGTTCATCGACTATCGGACGACCGCCGTCGAGGAGTCGGTTCGCGACGCCGATCTGGTTCTGGATGCGGTGGGCGGCGCGAACATGGAACGCTTCCTGCGGGTCATCAAACCCGGCGGCGCGCTGTTCCTGGTCAATCCGCTGGGGTTCGCCGGTCAGGCGGCGGCGGCCGCGCGCGGCGTCCATGTCTCCTCGACCCAGGTTCGATCGAACGGTGCCCAATTGGCGGAAGCCGCCCGCCTGCTCGACGACGGCACGCTTCGGATCGTCATCGACAGCACGTTCCCGCTCGCCGAAGCGTCGCGCGCGCACCGCCGTGCCGAAAGCGGCGCCATTCAGGGCAAGATCGTCCTCACGGTCGCCTGATCGTCATCGGGTCCAGGAAAGGCACGGCATCATGCTGATCGTCACCGGGCACATCTCCGTCGCGCCATCGGCGCTCGCAACGTTCAGCCGCGATCTGCGCGCGCTCGCCGCCGCCGCGCGACGGCGCGACGGCAATCTCGCGTACGACGCCGCCGTGGCAGATCCGTCCACCGGGCGGCTGCTGATCGCCGAGCGCTGGCGCGATCAGGCGGCGTTGACCGCGCACCTGCAAGCGGCGGACACGGCGCGGTTCCTGCACCGGTGGCGGGATCGCATCTCGGGCGACATCCGCAAATACGATGTCACGCGAGAGCGGGCGTTGATGGACGATTGACCGGGCGGCCGGCGCGTTCAGGGCGCGGTCGGGTCGATCGACTGGCCGTTGCGCTTCGCCACCCGCTCGGCGGTCCATTGTTGCAGCCGCTGCGCGCTACAGCCGGTCTGCCCGCCCGAGCCGACCGGCGAGCACGAATCGGGCAGCCCGGCCGCCTCGCGGCCGACCTGGTCCATCGACGCGGTGCGATTGACCCAGCTCTGGTTCTGCGCCGGGATCGGCTTGCGGTCGCGCAGCGGCTTGGGGATGCGATAGGGTTCGTCGATCCGCGAACAGACCACCACCTCGTCGGGCGAACTCGCCTTGGGGCACGGCGCGGTCCCGGTGATCGCGATGTTGCGGATGCGCTTCACCGGCTGGCCCGACTCGGCCTGCTCGGCGACCCCGGCGTGGTCCTGCTCGGCGAAATCCTTGCCCGCCACGTCCGCCGCGGTGATCGTGTCGCCCGATCGCGCGGCCGGCGGGGGCGGCGTCTGCGCGAACGTGGTCTGCGCGATCGCCGTCATCGGCAGGCTGAGCGCGGCGGCGAGAAACAGGGCGCGAACCATCGTCTTGATCTCCTTGGGGTGAACCGAACGCTCGGCCCACCCGAATCGCTCCCCCCTATTACAGCGCGGATCGTCCGAAAAGGCGGCGGAATCGGGGCGTGGTTGCGCTGTCGGCCACAAAGGCTATGGCGAGGGGCATGATCCTCGTCATCGACAATTATGACAGCTTCACCTGGAACCTCGTCCATTATCTGATGGAGCTGGGCGCGGAGGTGAAGGTGGTCCGCAACGACGCCCTTTCCGCGCGCGACGCGGTCGCGAGCAACGCGCAAGGCTTCCTGATCTCGCCCGGCCCCAAGACCCCGAACGAAGCGGGCATCAGCCTCGATCTCGTCGCCGCCTGTGCCGAGGCGGGCAAGCCGCTGCTGGGCGTGTGCCTCGGCCATCAGGCGATCGGCCAGCATTTCGGCGGCCGCGTCGTGCGCGGCGGGCTGATGCACGGCAAGACCTCGCCCGTCGTCCACGACGGCACCGGGCTGTTCGAGGGCCTGCCCTCGCCCTTCACCGCCACCCGCTATCACTCGCTGATCGTCGAGGATCTGCCCGAGGGGCTGATCGCCAACGCGCATGCCGACGACGGTTCGGTGATGGGCGTGCGCCACGCGACGCTCCCGATCCACGGCGTCCAGTTCCACCCCGAGAGCATCGCCACCGAACACGGCCACGCCTTGCTCGCCAACTTCGTGCGGCTGGCGGGGATCGCCACCAAACTCCCCTCCCGCTTGCGGGAGGGGTCGGGGGAGGGCCTGTCCTCCTCACAAACGGCGCATGCGGGGACAAGCCCTCCCCTAACCCCTCCCGCCAGCGGGAGGGGAATTTGACGACGATCGCGCTTCTCCCCGACCCCATTTCGCCGCTGTCGCGCGAGAGCGCGGGCGAGGCGTTCGCCGCGATCCTCGACGGCACCGCGCCCGAAGCCGAAATCGCCGATTTCCTCACCGGCCTCGCGATCCGTGGCGAGACCAGCATCGAGATCGCCGCCGCCGCCCGCGCCTTGCGCGAGCGCATGATCGCGATCTCCGCCCCGCCCGGCGCGATCGACGTATGCGGCACCGGCGGCGACGGCCACCACACGCTCAACGTCTCGACCGCGGTGTCGATCGTCGTCGCGGCGTGCGGCGTGCCGGTCGCCAAGCACGGCAACCGCGCGGCTTCGTCCAAGGCGGGCGCCGCCGACACGCTCGAGATGCTCGGGCTCGATCTCGACCGCGCCGCGCGCGATGCCGAGGGCAGCCTCGCCGATATCGGCATCGCCTTCCTGTTTGCCGCCAGCCACCACCCGGCGATGAAGCGGCTCGCGCCGATCCGCCGCGCGATCGGCCGCCGCACGATCTTCAATTTGATGGGCCCGCTCGCCAGCCCCGCGCGCGTCACCCGCCAGCTCATCGGCATCGCCCGCCCCGATTACGCCGCCACCTACGCCGCCGCGCTCGCCGAGCTCGGCACCGAGGCGGCTTTGGTCGTCGCGGGTGAAGAGTCGCTCGACGAACTCTCCTGCGCCGGCCCCAGCGTCGTCGTCGCGCTCGGCATCCCCAATATCGCCGAGCGCATCACCCCTGAAGACGCCGGCCTGCTCCGCCACCCGCTCAGCGCGATCCGCGGTGGCGACCCCGCGCATAACGCCCGTGCCCTGCGCGCGCTCCTCGACGGCGAAACCGGCCCGTACCGCGACGCCGTCCTCCTCAACGCCGCCGCCGCGCTGATCGTCGCCGGCACCGCCGACACCCTGAGCGAAGGCGCGGACACCGCCGCCGCCGCGCTCGACGATGGCCGCGCCGCCGCGCTGCTCGACAGATGGATCGCCTACCGATGACCGACGTGCTCGACCGTATCCTCGAAACCAAGCGCGCCGATGTCGCCGCGCGCAAGGCGACCACCTCGCTCGCCGAGATCGACGAGCGCATCGCGCGCCAGACCAAGCCGCGAGGGTTTCGCGCCGCGCTCGACGCCAAGGCGAAGACCGGCCACGCGCTGATCGCCGAGATCAAGAAGGCCAGCCCCTCCAAGGGCCTGATCCGCGCCGATTTCGATCCGCGCGCGCACGCCATCGCCTATCAGGCCGGCGGCGCCGCCTGCCTGTCGGTACTGACCGACGAGGAATGGTTCCAGGGCGCCGACGACTATCTCACCATCGCGCGCGACGCCTGCACGCTGCCGGTGTTGCGCAAGGATTTCATGATCGATCCGTGGCAGGCGCCCGAATCGCGCGGGCTTGGCGCCGATTGCATCCTGCTCATCATGGCCGCGCTCGACGACGGCCTCCTCGCCGAGATCGAGGCGAGCGCGACCGAATGCGGCATGGACGTGCTGGTCGAGGTCCACGACGCCAAGGAGATGGAGCGCGCGATGAAGCTCCAGTCGCGGCTGATCGGCGTCAACAACCGCAATTTGCGCGACTTCACCGTCGATTTCGCGCGCACCTACGAACTGGTGTCGAAGGCGCCCAAGGATTGCACCTTCGTCGCCGAAAGCGGCCTCACCACCCGCGCCGATCTCGACGCGATGGCCGAACACGGCATCCACTGCTTCCTGATCGGCGAAGCGCTGATGCGGCAGGCCGACCTCGAAGCCGCCACCCGCGCGCTGGTGGGATGAGCGCGGCGTCCGCACTTCCCTTCCCCTCCCTGGAAGGGAGGGGACCGAGGGGTGGGTCGGCCCGCGCGGAAACGCTGCGATCCCCTCAGGCCAACCCACCCGCGACCTTTCCGAAAGGGGAGCGCACATGACCGCCCTCACCCACCTCGACCAAACCGGCGCCGCGCACATGGTCGATGTCGGCGGCAAGCCCGTCACCGCGCGGCAGGCGATCGCCACCGGCCGCATCACCATGTCCGCCGCCGCCGCCGACGCGATCCGCCACGGCACCGCGCTGAAAGGCGATGTCCTCGCCGTCGCGCGCATCGCCGGCATCATGGCCGCCAAACGCACCAGCGACCTCATCCCGCTCTGCCACCCGCTGCCGCTCACCCGTGTGCGCGTAGATCTCGCCCCCGACGCCGAGGGCGTCACCGTCACCGCCACCGCCGCGACCGAGGGCAAGACCGGCGTCGAGATGGAAGCGCTCACCGCCGCCAGCGTCGCGCTGCTGACGATCTACGACATGGCCAAGGCGATCGACAAGGCGATGGTCATCACCGGCGTGCGGCTGCTGGAGAAGCGTGGGGGGAAATCGGGGGGGTGGCTCGCCCCCACGGAAGACGTAACCAGTTCCGTTCGTCCTGAGTAGCGGCTGAGCGAAGTCGAAGACGCGTATCGAAGGACAAGCCGCGCGCGTAACCCGCGCAGACAAAGCCCGCCCTCACGCGATCGCGAAGAACACCGCCAGCGCACGCGTAACCGCGAGCATCGCTTCGGCATCAAGGCTGCCGATCACCGCACCGATCTTGTCGCGTTTCACCGACATCGCCTTGTCCACCATGATCTGCGACCGAACCCGCAGCGCGTTATCGGGCGTCGGCTCGATCGTCGTGCGGATCAGCGGCGCGTCCACCAGAGTGCTGGAGATAAGCAGCACCGTCACCGTGCCGGTTTCGGCAAACTGATCGGACTGGATGACGACCGCCGGACGCGGCTTGCCGAAATCCCCCGACAAAGCGATCGTGACGAGATCGCCCCGCTTCACGCCTCGCCTGCGGGGTCCACATCGGCAAGTGCGGCATCGAGGAACGCATCCAGATTGGGATCGGCCACATCGGCCGCCGCGACGATACGCGCTTGTCGCCGGCATTCTTCGGCGAATCCGGCGCGGCGCGTATCGGGTACCCAAATTTGGATCGGTCGCAAACCGGCGGCGCGCAGTGCGTCGCGGCGCTTGCGGACTCGTTCGTTTAGAGGTGCTGGCATGATGCGGTTCGTCCAGACGTCACATGTAACGTACGACTATTGTAGCGCGGTAGCAAGCATGCGCCTCCCGGAGTCAGAGGTCATCTGCGTCGATCGTGCTTAGCATCGGCGCCTTATCATCAAATCGGAGCCCAGCGGCCCCCGCGACAACTGCAGAGAGCGCCACGGCGCGCAATGCGCCGGTTTGCTTGCGGGCGAGCGCTTCTGCTTCGGTCGCAGCTCCGGTCGCGGCAAGAAGCTGGATCAATTCAAATCGCCGACGAGTGTCGCCCTCACGTTCTCCCTGCTTCCGTGCGGGATGGTCAGGCGTTGGGTCAGTCATGGAGTCCGTGCTCCGTGCCCCCACAATCGGATCACCCGGGTCGAACGGCGGGAGAACAGCCGCAGCCTCTTTGGCAAGGGCTTGGGCAGCACCGTGATCCCCGCTGCGGAGTCGTGTCACGCCGATGTTCAGGAGGGCGTCGATCAGCAGGAATGGTGTCGTTCTCTCCTGACGAGCACGTGCGATCGCTTCATCAAATCTTCCAGCCGCAAGCAGGTACTCCACGAAAAGATCAGCGTTCAAACCGCTTGGGCAAACCTTCCTGAAAAGCGCTGAAGCTGGAAGTCGGTCGATAAATGCTCCCAGCGCATGCGAAGGCGCTGACGCGCTCCCGAGACGCGACAGGTCAAGACCTCCGAACGGTCCAAACCATCCAAAGCACTCGTCACCAAATCTCGGCGGCGTGCTACCGAGCAGATTAAAGATTTCAATTGCAGCGTCCGTGTCTCCGGCGCCAGCAAGAATATAGATGATCTCAGCGCGAGAAGCGAAAGTGCGGCTCTTTCGCGCAGATGCCAAGGCTTCTTCCTTTTGGCCTGATCGATATAAAAATGCCGGCTCCGCGAGCACCTTCCGCAAGGCGTCTCTAACATCATCCGGCAGCGGAAACTCTTTCTTGTTGATTTCGACCATCACAAAGCGCTGAGCGTCCGCGTCGCCGTGACCGCGAAGTAACATGGCCAACACAGCGCCTTTGATCCGACCTGCGGGCAAGCCTAAAGCGATTTCACGAAGTTCATTTGCGGATGGGAAGCCGAACAGATCAACGTCGCGTCTCAACAGGCACGCTTGCGCCCAAGCCTCGCGGTCTTTGGGTGTCTTCGCTTCGCCGCCGCCATCCTGACGCCATAACCCGAGCGCGCACGGGCTGCCCATCGGCATAGCCTCTCGTATCGGAGCCGATCGGGACAGCCCAACGACGGCCTCGGCCGGAATCTCGCTAGCGCCACCGTCGGACATTGCGCGAGCGGCCCGCGTTCCGGCCACAGGCTTTCCAAACTCTCGCAGATTCCTTGAAACAGCGCGAAGTACGCTGTCGCGTTTGTATCCTGGCGGAAGAGCTATCGCGACTGCAACTGCCTCGTCGGCAATAGTCTCCATCTTGTCGGCAGCATAAGCACTGCTTTGCGTGATGGCGACCGTAAAGGCGACCGCCAACCCCATCATCATACGCGTCAATCGCATACTTTCAGAACACCTAGACAGCAGCACTGTTGATTTTACGAAGCTGAACCAACGGCTGCCCACAGGCAAGCTACAACTCTGCTGGCATGTCCGTCACTATGCGGTTGGCCAGTCTTGCGTTACCCGAATACCGGACCTTCACAGCCGCCTTTCCACGACTCCCCGGAAAATCAACCACATGCCCCCCCTCCTCTCCGTAGACTCCGCCCTCACCCGCCTCCTCGCGCTCGCGCACCCTGTCGCGCCCGAAACCGTCCCGATCCGCGCCGCCGCCGGCCGCTGGGCCGCGTCGGACGTGGCCGCACTCCGCACCCAGCCCTACGCCGATCTCTCCGCGATGGACGGCTATGCGCTGCGCTTCGCCGACCTGCCCGGCCCCTTCACCGTCATCGGCGAGAGCGCGGCCGGCACGCCTTTCGACGGGACGGTCGGCGCGCGCGAGGCGGTCCGCATCTTCACCGGCGCGACGATGCCCGCCGGCGCGGACAGCGTGCTGGTGCAGGAGGAGGCCGCGCGCGACGGCGCGGTCCTCAGCGTCACCGGCGCAGGCCCCGCTTATGCCGGTCGCAACGTGCGCCGCGCGGGGCTCGATTTCCACGCGGGCGACGTGCTCGTGCCGGCGGGCGCGCGGATCACCCCGGCGCGGATCGCGGTCGCCGCGACCGGCGGGCACGGCACGCTCCCGGTCCGCCGCCGCGTGCGCGTCGCCACCGTCGCGACCGGCGACGAGCTGGTCGCGCCCGGCGCGCCGCTGCCGCCCGGCGCGCTCCCCGAATCGAACGGCGCGATGCTCGCCGCGATGCTTGCCGATCTGCCGGTCGAGATCGTCGATCTCGGCATCCTGCCCGATCGGCTCGACACGATCACCGCCGCCTTCGCGCGCGTCGAGGCAGACATTCTCGTCACCACCGGCGGCGCGTCGGTGGGCGATCATGATCTCGTGCGGCCCGCGCTTGAGGCGGCGGGGGGCAGCCTCGATTTCTGGCGGATCGCGCTGCGCCCCGGCAAGCCGATGCTGGCGGGGCGGCTGAACGGCGCGGTGGTGCTCGGCCTGCCCGGCAACCCGGTCTCGGCGTTCGTCACCGCGACATTGTTTCTGCGCCCGCTGATCGCGCACATGGCGGGCGCCGCCGATCCGCAGCCGCGCCGCGCGACCGCGATCCTCGGCGAAGACCTGCCCGCCAACGATCACCGCGCCGATTATCTGCGCGCCGAGACGCGCGCGGGCCGCGTCCATGTCGCGGCGATTCAGGACAGTTCGATGCTGCGCACGCTCGCCCGCGCCGATTGCCTGGTGATCCGCGCACCGAACGCACCTCCGGCGCGCGCCGGCGACTCGGTGGAAATCCTGCCGATCGGCTGATGGACACCGCTTGACTTGGCTCCTACCGTTCCATATTGGTTCCGCATCTGTTCGGACGGAGGAACGCGATGCTCACTCGCAAGCAGCACGAGCTGATCTGCTTCATCAACGATCGCCTGGAGGAAACCGGCGTGTCGCCCTCGTTCGAGGAGATGAAGGACGCGCTCGATCTCAAGTCGAAGTCGGGCGTGCATCGTTTGATCAGCGCGCTTGAGGAGCGCCAGTTCATCCGCCGCCTGCCCAACCGCGCGCGCGCGCTCGAGGTGCTGCGCATGCCCGAGCGGGTCGCCGCCACCAAGAAGGCGGCTGTCGCGCCGCCCGCCAACCTCCGCCCGCTGCCCGAGCCGGCCAACGACGTGATCGAGATCCCGCTCCACGGCCGCATCGCCGCCGGCGTGCCGATCGAGGCGTTCGAGGGCCAGTCGATGCTCGCGGTGCCCGCCGCGCTGCTCGGCAATGGGGAGCATTATGCGCTTGAAGTCGCGGGCGATTCGATGGTCGATGCCGGCATCCTCGATGGCGATTACGCGCTGATCCGCCGCACCGAGACCGCCCGCGACGGCGAGATCGTGGTGGCGCTGATCGAAGACGCCGAGGCGACGCTCAAATATTTCCGCCGCGAGGGCGCGATGGTCCGTCTCGATCCCGCCAACCGCGCCTATGATCCCCAGCGCTACGCCCCCGCGCAGGTGCGTATCCAGGGGAAACTCGCCGGCCTGCTCCGCCGCTACGACTGATCCGCCACGGGTGACGGTCCTCGCTGTGGCGCACGATAGCGATGTTTCGGGTCGAAAAGGTGATCGCCACCCCGCCCGTCTCGGCCAGCGTGGCGGCGTCGAGCTTCAGCCAGCGCGGCGAGCAAGCGCGCGGCAACCGCCGCTCGGAAATGACGATATCGACGCCGGCGCAGAGCGGAACGAGCTGCTCGCTCGGAACTAAGTAAGCGCTGCGCGTGGCGAGGATTCGCCAAGCGCCGCGCCGAACGAGGCACAGATCGCGGCTGCACCGCGCGTCAGGCTGCTCGGACAGCAGCAGCGGCACCGCATCGACCCCGCCATTCTCGGCGAAGGTGGACGCGGTATAATCGCCGGTCCGGTCGCGCAGCACCGCGAGGTTGCCGCCCGCCGTCCGGATCGCCGCGTGCCGCCCGTCCCCGGTGACAAGCAGATCGGGCGCCGGCGTCAGCACCGCCCATGCAGCGCCGATCACCAGCGGCACCGCGCCGAGCCGCCGCCACCGCGTCCGCCACAAGGCGATCCACAACCCGCCCGCGACCATCAACGCATAAGCACCCGCCGGCATCGTCGGTATCGACGCAACCGCCCCCGGCAACCCCGCCACCGAATGCGCGATCCACAGCAGCAGATCGAGCGACCGCGCCGCGACCCACCAGAACGGCCAGCCGGCGCCGACGCAGTCGAACAGCAACGCCAGCGCCTCGAACGGCATCGTCACGAACGTCGTCAGCGGGATCGCGACAATATTGGCGACCGACCCGTACACACCGGCGCGGTGGAAGTGGAACACCGAGATCGGGATCAGCGCCAGCTCTACAACGACGCCGGTCAGCAGCAACGAGCCAAGCCCGCGCAACATCGCCCGCGCGCGCGCCTCCTCGTGCGGCCCGAACCAGCGCTTGATCGCCGGATGCTCGTGCAGCGATACGATCGCCGCCACCGCCGCGAACGAAAGCTGGAAGCTCGGCCCCGCCAGCGCCTCGGGGTAGAGCGACAGCACCACGAATGCGCCCGCCGCGACCAGCCGCAGCGTGATCGCCTCGCGCCCCATCGCCAGCGCGACCAGCACCAGCAGCGCCGCGACGCACGACCGCACGGTCGGAACTTCGGCGCCGGTGAGCAGCGTATAGCCGATCGCGGCGAGCGCGCCCGCCCCCGCCGCGATCAACGGCACGCGCCAGCGTAGCGCGATCCACGGCACCAACGCGAGCAGCCGTCCGACGATCAGCATGACCGCGCCGACCACGGCGGTGATATGCAGCCCGCTCACGGACAGCAGATGCGCGAGCCCCGAACGCCGCATCGCCTCCGCGTCGCTCTCCGGGATTGCACCCTGGTCGCCGGTCGCCAGCGCGGCGGCGATCGCGCCGGCCCCGCCCGGCGCGCTCGCTTGGATGTGGCGCGACAAGCGCTGCCGCAAACCCCCACCCGTCTCTCTGCCGGGTTTCAACACCGCCACGGGGGCGATGCCGCGACCGGTCGCACCGATCCCATCGAACCAGGCCACCCGCGCGAAGTTATAGGCGCCCGGCACCGCCGGCGCCGGCGGCGGGAGCAGCCGCGCGCGCAGCCGTATCGTCGCGCCCACCCCCAGCCCCCCCGGCACGTCCGCGGCGGCCAGATTGACGCGCAGGTGCGGCGGCAACACCGGTGCAATACGATCGCCTTCCGCAAGCACGCGCGACGGCGCCAGCCGCAACCGTACGAGATCGCGCGCCGCGATCGGGTCGATCCGCTCCACCTTCGCCTCGAACCGGGCCAGCACCGGGCCGGGCAGCGGCGGGACGCCGACCGACTCGGCACGCCACCAGACGAGCAGGACGCCGCACGCGACGAGCATCGCTGCCACCGCGAGCGCTCGCCCGGCGCGTCCACCGTGTCCGATCGCCACGGCCGCGAGCGATACGCCCCCCGCCCCCAGCGCGACGACGGTCCATGTCAACGGATCGGGAAGTTCCAGCCACAGCGTGACACCCGCGCCGAGCATCACCGGCAGCCACAGCACCAGTTGGTCGCGCTCGGCTTCGAGCCAGCGCTCCAACGCCGCCACCCAAGCGGGCGGCCAGCCGATTTGAAGCGGCGAAGGTCGCGTGCTAGGGGCGTCGGCGGCTGAGCTGGCCATCGATATTCATGTCTGGGAGCAAGCGCGGTTGGGCGCAACATCTGATAGCGCGGCGGCCACGTCCGGCACGCCCGAAACCGCAAACATCGTCACCCGGTTCGCGCCCTCGCCGACCGGCTATCTCCACATCGGGGGCGCGCGCACGGCCCTGTTCAACTGGCTGTACGCCAAGGCCAAGGGCGGCAAGTTCCTGCTGCGGATCGAAGATACCGACCGCGCGCGCTCGACCCAGCCGGCGATCGACGCGATCCTCACCTCGATGCGGTGGCTCGGGCTCGACTGGGACGGTGATGCCGTGTTCCAGTTCGAACGCGCGGCGCGCCACGCCGAGGTCGCGCACCAGATGGTCGAAAGCGGCCACGCCTATCGCTGCTACATGACGCACGAAGAACTGGCGGCGATGCGCGCGGAGGCGGAGGCGGCCAAGCGCCCCCTGCGCGTCCGCAGCCCGTGGCGCGACCGCGCGCCGGAAGCGGGCGACAAGCCCTACGTCATCCGCCTCAAGGCGCCGACCGAGGGCGCGACGACGATCGTCGATCGTGTCCAGGGCAGCATCACCGTTCAAAATTCCGAGCTCGACGATCTCATCCTGCTGCGCTCTGATGGCACACCAACCTATATGCTGGCCGTGGTGGTCGATGATCACGATATGGGCGTGACACACGTCATCCGCGGCGACGATCATCTCAACAACGCCTTCCGCCAGTTGCCGATCATCAAGGCGATGGACTGGCCCGAGCCGATCTACGCGCATGTGCCGATGATCCACGGGCCGGACGGGGGCAAGCTTTCGAAGCGGCACGGCGCGGTCGGCGTGGAATATTATCGCGACGAACTCGGCATGCTGCCCGAAGCGGTGGATAATTACCTGCTTCGGCTCGGCTGGGGTCACGGCGATGACGAAATCATCAGCCGCGAGCAGGCGGTCGCGTGGTTCGATCTCGACGGCATCGGCAAGTCGCCGTCACGCTTCGACCTCAAGAAGCTCGAAAACCTCAACGGGCATTATATCCGTGAGGCGGACGACGGCCGACTGGCCGCGTTGGTCGCGGCGCGGTTCGATCCCGCATTGAGCGAGGATCAGCGCGCCCTGCTCGAACGCGCGATGCCGTCGCTGAAGCCGCGGGCAGCCAGCCTGATCGAACTCGCCGATGGCGCGCAATTCCTGTTCCGCCAGCGCCCGCTCGCGATCGCGGTGGAAGCCGCGCCGCTTCTCGCCGGAAATGCGCAACCGTTGCTCGCTGCACTGCACACGGCGCTTGACGCGCTCGACGGCTGGGATACGGAGGCGCTCGAGTCTGCGGTTCGGCAGGTCGCCGAGGATGCGGGGGTCAAACTCGGCCAGGTCGCGCAGCCGCTGCGCGCCGCCTTGACCGGACGCAAGACCTCCCCCGGTATCTTCGACGTGCTTGTGCTGCTCGGGCGCGAGGAAAGCCTCGGCCGGATCGCCGATCAGATACAGAACTGAATAGAGGAAGAGACATCGATGACCGACACCGCGAAACTGAGTGTAGCCGGCAAGGACGTTGAGAACGCGGTGATTTCGGGCACGGTCGGCCCGGACGTGATCGACATCCGCAAGCTGTATGCGCAGACCGGAATGTTCACCTACGATCCCGGCTTCACCTCGACGGCGAGTTGCGACTCCGCGATCACCTATATCGACGGTGACCAGGGTGTGTTGCTGCACCGCGGCTATCCGATCGGCCAGCTCGCCGAACAGTCAAGCTTCATGGAGACCTGCTACCTCCTGCTCAACGGCGAGCTTCCCTCGGCCGACGAACTCACCAAGTTCGAATATACGATCAGCCGCCACACCATGCTGCACGAGCAGCTCGCGACCTTCTATCGCGGCTTCCGCCGCGACGCGCATCCGATGGCGGTAATGTGCGGCGTGGTCGGCGCGCTGTCGGCCTTCTATCAGGATTCGGCCGACGTGTCGGACCCGATGCAGCGTATGATCGCCAGCCACCGGCTGATCGCCAAGATGCCGACGATCGCGGCGATGGCGTACAAATATTCGATCGGCCAGCCGTTCATGCACCCCAAGAACGACCTGAGCTACACCGGCAACTTCCTACGCATGACCTTCGGCGTCCCCGCCGAGGAATATGAGGTCAACCCGATCGTCGAAAAGGCGATGGACCGCATCTTCATCCTCCACGCCGATCACGAGCAGAACGCCTCGACCTCGACCGTCCGGCTCGCCGGCTCGTCGGGCGCCAACCCGTTCGCGTGCATCGCGGCGGGCATCGCCTGCCTGTGGGGTCCGGCGCATGGTGGCGCCAACGAGGCCGCGCTCAACATGCTCCGCGAGATCGGCACGCCCGACAAGATCCCGCACTATATCGAGCGCGCCAAGGATAAGAACGATCCGTTCCGACTGATGGGCTTCGGGCACCGCGTCTACAAGAACTACGATCCGCGCGCGACGGTGATGCAGAAGACCGTGCGCGAGGTGTTCGCGTCGCTCAACGTGACCGATCCGGTGTTCGAAACCGCTTTGCGGCTCGAGGAGATCGCGCTCAACGATCCGTATTTCATCGAGAAGAAGCTGTTCCCGAACGTCGATTTCTATTCGGGCATCATCCTTTCGGCGATCGGCTTCCCGACCACGATGTTCACCGCGCTGTTCGCGCTCGCGCGCACCGTCGGCTGGGTCGCGCAGTGGAACGAGATGATCTCGGATCCGGCGCAGAAGATCGGCCGGCCGCGCCAGCTCTACACCGGCGCGACGCAGCGCGATTACGTTCCCCTTGCGACCCGCTGACGCGCTCCGCATCGTCCTCCTCATCGCCGGCGCGCTCGCGCTGGCGATGGGATTGCTGTGGATCGGCCAAGGTCTCGGGGTGATCCGTTGGCCGGCATCGAGCTTCATGATCGATGCCCGACGCTGGGTACTCTACGGCGCGGTCCTCGTGGTCGCGGGCGGTTTGCTGATCCTTCGGAACCGCCGCCCGCGGCGGTGATCGCTCACAGCCAACCCAAGCGCCGGAACCGCCAATAGAGCACGGCGCATACCCCGACGATCACCGCCAGCGTCAGCGGATAACCCCATACCCATTTCAGTTCGGGCATATGCTCGAAATTCATCCCGTAGATGCCGGCGATCGCGGTCGGCACCGCCAGAATCGCGGCCCAGGCCGCTAGCTGACGGGTGATCGCGCCGGTGCGCTGCCCTTCGAGCAGATTGCTAAATTCGAACACCGACGTCAGCACCTCGCGCAGCCCTTCGACCATTGATTGTACGCGACGGACATGGTCGAGCACGTCGCTGAAATAGGGCCGCGCATCAACGTCGATACATGGCAGATCCAGCCGCACGAACTTGCCCGCAACCTCCCCCATCGGCACCAGAACACGCTGAAAGCGCATCAGCTCGCGGCGCAGCGCGAAGATCCGCGCGACCTCGTCGCGGTTGAGAAACGCGTCGATGGCGCGGCGCTCCATCGCGATCACCTCTTCTTCGATCGTCTCTACGATCGGCAGATAGCCGTCCGCGATGAAATCGAGGATAGCATGCAGGACGTAGTCGACGCCCTGCGCGAGCAGCGTCGGCGCCTTTTCGAGATTGTCACGCAACGACAGATGTTTGCGCGGCGAGCCGTGGCGCACGCTGATGATGTGGCTGTGCCCGACGAAAATCGACGTCTCGCCATAAATGATCTTGTCGCCTTCCAGGTGCGCGGTGCGGGCGACGACGAAAAGCTGGTCGCCATAGACATCGACTTTCGGAAGCTGGTCGGCCTTCAGCGCATCCTCGATCGCGAGCGGATGAAGATTATACGCCTTCTGCAGGGTACGCAGTTCGGCTTCGTCGGGTTCGGCGATGCCGATCCAGACGAACTCCGATTTGTTGTGCGCGCAATCGACCTTCTCATCGATGTCGATCTCGCGCACTTTTTTGCCGTCACGGTAGAGGTAGGCGGCAATCACGCTCATCGACGGGCCTTTGGAAACAGCGGTTTGGTGCGCGGTAGCAGAACACGTGCGCGTCGCTCAATCATCGACGCGGCGCTTTGGTTGCGGCATAGGCGGGCGATGCCGCGCGAGATCACCGCTTATTCGAACCCGCTCATCAAACGCGTGCGTGCGCTGCGCGAGAAACGTCATCGCCGCGAAGAAGGGCTGTTCCTCGCCGAAGGGCTGCGCATCCTGACGGAAGCGCGCGAGAGCGGCCGCCTGCCGATCTACCTTTTCTTCGCGCGGGACAGCGCGGCGCATCCGCTGGTGCGCGCCCTCATCGCGGACGTCGAGGCGGCGGGTGGCGAGGCGATCGAGACCGTGCCCGACATCCTCTCCAAGCTGTCGGGCAAGGACAATCCGCAGGCCGTGGTCGGCGTCTTCGAGGAATTCGCGGCCGAACTGACCAAGCTCGATCGCGGCGCCGCCAAAATCTGGCTGGTCGCCGAGCGGCTGCGCGATCCCGGCAATCTCGGCACGATCCTGCGTACCGGCGACGCGGTCGGCGCGGGCGGACTGATCCTGATCGGCGAGTGCGTCGATCCGTTCTCGCTCGAAGCAGTGCGCGCGAGCATGGGCGCGCTGTTCACCGTGCCCATCGTTCAAAGCGGCTGGGCGGACTTCCTGACGTGGCTGCGCGCCGGCCCCGGCCAACTCGTCGGCCTCAGCCTCGACACCGATCAGCATTATCGCGAAGCGGACTACACCGCGCCGACATTCCTTCTCACCGGCAACGAAGCCCAAGGCATGCCGGACGACTATGCGAAAGCCTGTGACCTGCTCGTGAAGATCCCGATGCTCGGCAAGGCCGACAGCCTCAATGCCGCCGTCGCGACGGCTGTGATGGCTTATGAGGTGCTCGCGCGCGCCTGACGTGGCGCGAGGCGCGCGCGGCTTGGCTCACACGGCGTCGTGCGGCACCGTCTTGGGCTCGGGTGCCGGCGCCGTCACGGGCGTAGGCGCGGTGCCGAACTTCGGCGCGGTGCCGCAATCGCCGGAGCTTTGTGACACGACCTTCGGCTGCGCGCCCGCACCGTAAGACGTCATCTGATAGCTTTGCGTGCAACCGCCACCCTTGCCGTCACCGCTGCTATACGACGTGAACGAATAGCTGACCGTACCGCCGGCAGGTAAGCTGTTGAGCGCGGCCCGATCGATCTTGCCGTTCGTTGGTGCGGCGCGCTGCATCGCCGCGACCTGTTGCAACATCGCGTCGCGCTGACGATCCATATCGGCGAACATCTGGTCGAACGAGGCGAACGACGCGATCGGATCGAACAGCGCGACCGGCATCGACTGGGCGACGGGGACGAGCACGACCTTCGGCGCGACATCGCCGACATAGCGAACATGCGCGACCGATCCGTCTGGAAGGTTCACGTCCATCATGTGCATCGCGCGGTCGGCGGCGAGCGCACTGCCCGCGAGCGCGGCGGTGCCGATCCCCGCCAGGGCGATCTTCGCAAACAGGTTCATGAGAATGCCTCCTCAGTGCTTGAAGAACCGCATGGAATGTATTCCGCGAAGCTGAACGGCCGATGAAAGCAACGTCGCGCCGCGTCGGACGTTGTGGGTGTCTCGGGGCGATCGAAGGAACGGACCATGCACGTCGAATATGCGGTTCTCGCCTGGGGGTGCGTCCTCGGCTTCATCCACATCTTTGGCGCCGCGCAGGTGCGGACTGCGCAGCTCGGCATGGCGTGGAACGCCGGCCCGCGCGACGCACCGATGCCGCCGCCGACGCCGCTGGGCGGCCGGCTCGCACGCGCGCAGGCGAACTTCTTCGAAACGTTTCCGATCGTCGTCGCGGCGGTGGCGCTGCTCGGCATCACCGACATCCACACGCGCTGGACCGCGATCGGCGCGGTCGTGTGGCTGGTCGCGCGGATCGTCTATATCCCGCTGTATGCGGGCGGGATTCCCTATCTCCGCTCGCTCGTGTTCCTCGTCAGCGTGGCGGGAATCGTGATGATGCTGTGGCCGGTGCTGGCGGCGACGCTCTGAACCTTATTGCGTCGCCTTGCCGGTCCACCGGTCGAGCCAGCCGAGCACCTCATGATACCATTGGCGGCTTTCCTTGGGCTTCTGCACCCAGTGGCTGCCGCCGGGGAACACGACCAGCCGCGAGGGCACATCGCGGCGCTGGAGCGCGGTGAACGCGGCGATTCCCTGCGTATAGGGGATGCGGTAATCGCCTTCGGAGGTGATGACGAGCTGCGGCGTCTTCCATGCGGTGACGTGGTTGACCGGGTTCCACTTCTCGAACGCCTGCGGGTCTTCGTAATAGGGATGCCCGCCATGCTCCCATTCGTCGAACCAGAGTTCCTCGGTTTCATACGCCATCGCGCGCGCATCGAACACGCCGTCATGCTGGACGATGCATTTGAACCGATCGGGCCAATTGCCCTCGATCCAGTTCATCATATAGCCGCCATAGGACGCACCGAGCGCGCAGGCGTTGTCCCCGTCGAGCCAGCCGAACGTCTCGGTCGCCGCCTTCAATCCGGCCTTGAGGTCTTCGAGCGGCCAGCCGCCCCAATTGTTGCGGATCGCGTCGGTGAACGCCTGTCCGTAACCGGTCGAACCGTGGAAATCGACCGCGACGAGGCCATAACCAGCACCCGCGAACACCGCCGGGTTCCAGCGGTACGACCAGCTATTGTTGCTCGATCCCTGCGGTCCGCCATGCACCATATAGGCGAGCGGCACCTTGCCCGTGGCGTCCGCCGGCTTGACCGCATAGCCCCAGACTTTGTCGTTGTTCGCACCGGTGAAGCTGAAGCGCGTGACGCTCGGCATGTCGATGCCGGCGAGCTTTTGGGCGTTGACGTTGGTCAGCCGCACCGGCTTCTTGCCGGCCAGCATCCAGAAGTCATCCGGGGCGGTCAGGCTGTTCATCGCATAGATGAGCCCCTTGGCGGTGGGCACCACGGCAGAGACATTGCCCTGCCCGGTCAGCCGCGTGACCTTGCCGGTCGCGGGATCGACCGACCAGATCGGATTTTCCTGAATATCCTCGGCGGTGACGATCAGCTTCTTGCCGTCGCGCGTCCAGGCGATCGACTCGATCGAACGATCCCACCCCTCGGTCAGCGCACGCACCTGTCCGGTGGCGAGATCGCGCAGCATCAGCACTTGCCGATCGGCTTCATAACCCGCGCGCTTCATCGCCGCGTAGGCGAGCCACTTGCCGTCCGGCGAAACGGCGGGGATCGTGTCGGTGGCGGGATTGCCCTCGGTCAGATTGACCGGCGCGCCCGACCCATCGGCAGGCGCGGCGTAAATGTCGAGATTGGTCGAAAGCGGCTCCTTGGCGTCGCCCTTGCGCAGCGCGAAATAGACGGTCTTGCCGTCCGCGCCCCAGGCGATCTCGCTGCCGTCGCCGAACGGCTTGGACGGCGCGTCGCCGGCCAGACCGTGCTCGATCGCGACGCCATTACCTTTCGCACCCGCTGCCGTCAGCGGCAGCACGAAAAGCTGTGAGCGCAGTCCCTCATACCAGCTCGCCCAGTGGCGCACGAACAACTGGTCGAAGGTACGGCCATTGCCGGCGCGCGAGTCCTTCTTCACCATCGGCACTTCGAGGCTCGGCGCGCCGACCCGGCGGTCGGCGTAGATCAGCAGCTTGTCGCCGGTCGGCGCGACCAGGAAGCCGCCCATGCCACCCTTGAAGTCGGTCAGTCGCGATGGCGCGCCGCCCGTCACCGGCACCGACCAGACGGCGTCATCGCCACCTTTGTCCGACTGGAAATAGACCGTCTTGCCGTCGCGGGAGAATTGCGGCGCGGTTTCGTTGACATCCACCTCGGCGACGAGCTTTTCGGGCTTGCCCCCCCGGGTGCCGAGGTCGAGCCGCCACAGATCGAAGCGGCCCGTATCGGCATCAAGGTCGGTTTCGCGCTGCTGCCACACCAGCCAGCGTCCGTCGTCGGACACGGCGGGGGCCGATACACGCGACAGCGCGATCACGTCGTCGATGGTGAGTTGGCGGGCGGCGACGGGCGCCGCGGTGACGGCGAGCAACGCGGTGCCCGCGGCGAGGAGCTTCTTCATGCGCCCGGTAAAGCAGAGCGCCGGGCGCTCCGCAACGCGCTTTAGCGGCCCTGGCTCGTGATGCGGGCGATCTCTTTGGCGACCATCTGCTCGACCATCGCGGGCAGGTGCGCATCGAGCCAGTCGCGCAGCATCGGCCGAAGCATCTCGCGCACCATGCCTTCAAGCGTGTCGGAGCCCGAGACCTCGGGCTTCACGATCAGCCGCGACAGCGCATCGAGCGTGGCGTTCTCGGCACCGGGCGACAGCAAGGGTTCGGCGGGCGCCTCGGCCTTGGCGAGCGCGTCGGCGAATTGGACCGGGGTCGGCTCGGGCGCGGTCATCTCGGCAGGCATCGGCTCCTCCGCCTCGTCATCAGCACCGTACGCGACCGCGTCGCTTAGCTCGAGCACGTCGTTCGGCTGGGTGAGCGGCAGCGGACGACCGCCCGCCGGGCGCAGCGGGCGACGATGACGCGCGGCGCCGACATCCCCTTCCTCGGCGATGATGCGTTTGATCGAGGAAAGGATGTCCTCCATCGATGGCTCGGAGCTGATATCCCCCATTGCGATCAACCTTTTCGCCCCGGCACCTTGGTTAACGTTTTCTGACCGCGCTGTCTGTGGGATTTGTGGCAGGGCTGTCAACTGGTGTATCGAGAAACGGATCGAGCGGCTTGGTCACGATCGCGGTCTGCGGCGGGGTCGCGGTGGTGCGGGTCGCGACCGGCTTGGGTGCGGGCGCCGGCGCATAGTCCCAGATCGTATGGCTGACGCGCTTGTAGTTGACGACCGGATCATAGAGCGCGCCGCCGTCCAACCCGAGATCACGCGCCTCGGCCTTGCCCATCGCGGCGAGCAGCGAGAAGCCGGCGACATAGGCGTCGCGCTGCGCGGAGACGAGCGTGATCTGCGAGTTGAGCAATTCCTGCTCGGCATTGAGAATGTCGAGGATCGTACGGCTGCCGACGCTGTTCTCGGCGCGCACGCCTTCGAGCGACAATTTGTTGGCGTTGACCGCCGCCTCGCTCGATGCGATCACCTGAAGCGAGGACTTCCAGATCGCATAGGCCGATCGCGCCTGCGCGATGACGTTGCGCTCCACCTCGGTGACCTGCTCGATCGCCTGCCCGCGCCGCGCCTGCGCCTGCCGGATTTGCGCGGTCGGCCCCCCGCCCTGATACAGCGGCAGATTGAGCTGCACGCCGACCGTCGCCGACTTGCCCGTCTGCGTCAGGCCGAACTGCGTGCCCGAGCCAAGCGAGTCGAAATAGTTGAAGTAGTTCCCGCTCGCGATCGCGCTGACGCGCGGCAACCGCGCAGCGGCTGCGGTGCCGACGTCGTACACCGTCGCGTCGCGGCTCTTCTGCGCGGCGAGAAGCGCGGGATTGTCCTTGAGCGCGACATCGACCGCGACTTCGGGATCGGCCGGCAGATTGGGCAAGGCCGGCGGCTCTTCGAGCTTGCCCGGCGGCGTGCCGACGAAGCGGATGTAGCTCTCGCGGCTCGCGATCAACTGCGCCTGCGCGCTCTGCAACTGGCTGCGCGCGAGCGCGAGCCGCGCTTCGGACTGGGCGACGTCGGTGCGCGTCAAGTCGCCGACCTGGAACCGGTCACGGCTGGCTTGGAGATTGACCTCGAGCACATGGACGTTCTGCGCGTTGAGCGAGACGATCACCTCGTCGCGGATCACGTCCATATACGCGCCCACCACCGAGCTGAACACGCTCGCTTCGGTGTCACGCAGCGACAGGCGCCCGGCATCGACGCGGGTCTCCGCCGCGCGGATCGAACTGCGGATACCACCGCCCGCGTAGAGCGGTACCGAAAGCTGCGGCTGTATGCCGATCTGGCGCTTTGGATTGGAAAGCGTGTTGGCGTCGTTGTAGACGTTTTCGCTATATTGCATGGCCGCGTTGGCGGCGGGCAGCCCCTGTGCGCGCGCGATCGGGACATTCTCATCGATCGCGCGGACATTGGCGCGATCGGCGGTGAGCGTGGGATTGGTGTTATACGCCTTGGCCAGCGCCTCGCGGAGCGTTTCGGCACCAGCCGGCGCAGCGGCGAGCAGCAACCCCGCGCCGGCAAGAGATAGGGAATATCGCATTGCCGGCGGGGAGCCCTGTCAGAAGGAGAAGGTTTTCGGGCGTGCGAAGCCCGGCAGCGGTACGCATTCGACATCGGCGAAACCGACCAGACCGAAGCCGCCCGCCGTGCGCCGGCCCGAGCTGAGCCGGGTAACGCCGCGATCACTGATGCCGGCGACGGCACGGCCGCCGGGGCGGACCTGCGCGACGATCGCATCGGGTACCTGCTCGACCGCGCCGTCGATCACGAGAACGTCATAGGGCGCGCCGGCGGCGTGGCCCGCCTCGAGCGGCCCCGTCACCACGGTGACGGAGGGATAGTCGGCGAGCGCGGCGCGAGCGTCCGCGGCGAGCGTCGCGTCACTCTCGACCGCGACCACCGAGGCGACGAGTTGCGCCAGCACCGCCGCCGTGTAGCCGCCCGCCGCACCGATCAGCAGCACGCGATCGGTCGGTTCGAGATAGGCTTCGGTGAGCAGCCGGCCGGTCGCGATCGGCACGTTCTGGAAACGGCCGTGGCCGAGCGGCACGGCGGTGTCGCGATATGCGATCTCGGCGGCGCCAGCGGGCAGGAACGCCTCGCGCGGCACGCGGTCCATCGCGGCGACGACGCGCGGATCGTTGACCGCGTTGGGCCGCAATTGGCTCGCGACCATCGCGTGGCGCATGGTCTCGTAGGTCGGTTGAGATGCCGTCGAAGTCATAACGCCCCTGTCGCATAACTGTGTTGCTTATGCAATGCACTTGTCGAGATTGCCGCTTGTATCGTGGTGGCAGGGCGCCGCCAAGCCACGCGCGGATTTTTCGCAACGCGCGGTTGACTTGCGCGCGCGCTCCGCACAAATGCCCGCCTCCGGCCCGATGGCGGAGTGGTGACGCAGAGGACTGCAAAGCCTCCTCGAATCGGCGCAAGTCCTCACAAGTTGGCAGTTTTCCCGGTCTGTTCCACCAACGGTTTTCCGTGGGTTTTGACACCGACTGCAAACTCGCATTTTCCCGTTTCAGCCTGCCCTGCCCCCGATTCGCGCGGGGTGCATCCTGATGGCCGCGCTCACGGGTTTCGTCGCTAGCGCCGCGCTCGCGTTCACGCCGATCTATGACGATGGCCTGTTCATCGACGGGTTTGCCGGAGGTGGCGGCGCATCGACCGGCATCGAGCAGGCCATAGGCCGCTCGGTCGATATCGCGATCAATCACAGCCCCACCGCGATCGCGATCCACAAGGCCAACCATCCCGAGACGGAGCACCACTGCCAGGATATCAAGGCAGCGTGGCCGCTCGCCGTCACGAGGATGCGTCGCGTCGCCGGCGCCTGGTTCTCGCCTGACTGCAAGGAATTCAGCAAGGCGAAGGGCGGTCCGGTCAAGGATCGCAGCATCCGCGCCCTGTGTTGGGAAGTCGTCGCTTGGCTGAAAGATGTGCGCCCGACGTGCGGCTATCTCGAGAACGTCGAGGAGTTCGAGTACGCGGCGCCGCTCGATAGCAACGGCGTGCCCATCGCCGGCCAGGAAGGCCGCGAGTTCAAGCGTTTCGTGAAGGCCATCCGCGCGCTCGGCTACCGCGTCCAGTGGCGTTTGCTCAAGGCGTGCGATTATGGCGCACCCACGAGCCGTAAACGGCTCTACATGGTGATGCGGTGCGACGGTCTGCCGATCGTTTGGCCCAAACCGACGTACGGTGCGCCCGGCTCGACCGGCGTGCGCAGCGGGAAGCTGCTGCCGTACCGCACCGCCGCCGAGTGCATCGACTGGACGATCGCCTGCCCGTCCATCTTCGACCGCGTGCGGGAACTCGCCGATGCGACCAAGCGCCGGATCGCCCACGGCGTCATGCGCTATGTGGTGAACGCGGCCGAGCCGTTCATAGTCCCGGTGACGCATACGCAGTCGAGCCCGCGCACGAACGCCGTGTCGAAGCCGCTACCCACCATCACGACCGCCAACGGCGGAGAGTTCGCGGCAGTGGACGTGACGGTCGCGCCGCACATTACCAAGTTCCGCACCGGATCGGTCGGCTCCGACATGGGCGCGCCGATGCCGACGGTCACGGCGAACGGGGAACCGGCCCGACCGGCTGGTGCCAGCCCGCTCGGCATGGTCGAGGCGCTGCTCGCGCCGCATGTTATGACGAACCGCAATGCCGCGAAGCCGTTCACGGCTGGCAACGAGCCGACCCATACGATCACCGCTGGCGGCGCCCATCAGAACGCGGTTGCTGCGTCGCTGGCGCCGATCATCGTCAATACTGCGAATAGCAAGACGACCGGCAGAGGGCCCAACGCATGGAGCGCCGAGGAGCCGACGCGCACTCAGACCACTGCATCGAGCTTCGCCAATGTCACCGCATTCCTGTCTAGCTTTTACGGCAGCGACAAGGCGAACGGCGGCGGTGAAGCGCACCAGCCCGCGAAGACGATCCGCGCGGGCGGCCAACATCACGCCGTCGTCACCGCTCACCTCGAGCAGGCAAACGGGGGTCCGCGAAACCGCAACAGCGCAGGACGTGACGCCCGCCGACCACTCAGCACTGCCACCACCACGGGATCGCAGCAGCGCATCGTCCAGACGACGATGGTGGAGGAAGGTGATCTGCCTTCCGAGATGATGGATCGAGCCGTGAAGGTCGCAGCCTTCTTGGTGAAGTATTATGCCACCGACGGCGAGAACGAGGGGGCGCAGATCCAGCCCGTCGACCGCCCGCTCGGCACGATCACCACTAAGGCGCGCTTCGCGGTCGTCACGGTGACGATCGACGCGAAAACCTACGTCATCGTCGACATCGGCCTGCGGATGCTCAAGCCGCGCGAGCTGGCCAACGCGCAGGGCTTCCCGCCCGATTATGTGCTGGACCCGATCGTCCGCAAGTTCCTGCGCGGCAAGTGGGTCGAACGACGCCTCACCATCGCAGAGCAGATCAACGCGATTGGCAACAGCGTTTGCCCTCCCGTCGCCCGCGCCCTCGTCGCCGCGAACCAGCCCCGCGCGCGGCAAAGGATGGCAGCATGAGCGGTCCAATCGCCGAACCGCTGTACCAGCCCGTCGCCTGCGTCTGTGGCGCTCAGTCAGAACCGCCCGCCCCCTGCGACAGTCTCCCGTGCTGGAATTGCAAGGACGGCGTAATGCGTCCGTGGGAGCCGGCGCGACCGAAATGGAAGGTCGGCAACACGGGGAAAAATCGATCGAACCCTTGCACATCAACGATTTGATGCCCTACTTCTGCCGCATGAAACCACGCGTCTTTGTTGCATCGTCAGTAGAACACCTGGATCTCGCCTATGCGGTGCAAGAGGGATTGGAGCACGACGCCGAGATCACTGTTTGGTCTCAGGGCGTATTCTTGCCTTCGCGTAACACGATGGCCTCACTTGTCGACCAGTTGGATGAGACCGACTTCGCGATCTTCATCCTCGCGCCGGACGACGTCACCGAAATGCGGAGCGGATCGGTGGCGACCGTCCGCGACAACGTCATTTTTGAGCTTGGATTATTCGCAGGGCGGCTCGGACCAGAGCGATGCTACCTCGTCGTTCCCAGAGGGAATGACGAACTCCACCTCCCCACGGATCTACTCGGAATCACGCCGGCACAGTACGAGCCCAATCGCCAAGACGGCAACCTTGTTGCTGCCCTCGGTCCAGCATGTAACCGCATTCGTAAGAGCATGAAGCAACTCGGCGCCTTAGCTCCAGCACATTCGGTTTCGGATGAACCGATCTCAACCGACGAAGCGTCTGACCTGGTCTCAGATCCAAATGACTGCCTTTCCTTAATACAATCTTGGATGGGGGCAAGGCCGTCTACCGACAATACACGCGTGATACGCTACGCGGATGTAGATCGCGACTTACGATTAGAATCTGGGTCAGCCAGGAAATATATCAAAACCGCCGCGCAGCGCTGGGATTATATCGTTGAGCGCGAAGGGCAAGACACCATCTTATTTAAGAATGCGCCCGATACGTATAGCTTTTAATCCCTAGTGTGGGCCTTCTCCACGGCCAAAGTATAGCGTCAGAATTCATCCCCCCTAGGCCCTGCCTGGTACGTGAGCTGAGAGGCTGCTCACAATAGGCGAGCAGACCGGCGCGATCAGCAATAGCGTCTCTCCGCCAGTCGCCCGCGCGCTAGCGGCGGCCACCCAGCCGGACATCGCGGGGAGGGTCGCGGCGTGATGGCTCTGGCTTATCAAGGCACCCCGGCGCCGCCGCTCAATCCAAATAATGGCACCTTTTATTCGCGATCGAAATCACTTGCCCGCTGCTCCACTTCGGAGTCGCCATTTTGAAGTATCCGTAAATTACGGATTCCAAGCCGCATCGCGACGGGATAAATTATCGTGTTCTGCTCAAACAAGAAAAGATCCTTTGATCGCTGCCTAGTAAATCCCTTCATGTTATCAGAGTCGATAACGTCCATCGCGTGATCTGAAATGACATGAGCTTCCCGTTCATCCCGCGATATATTTCCTTGCACTAGCCTCGCTCTAAATTCTGCCGCACTCGTGGGCTCAATCAAAAACCGAGCGCCTTGATCTCCACGATCAATTTTCGGTAGCTTCAGATACATGAAGGCGTCCGACGAAAATGTTCGAAGAAGATTAGTTCCCGACATTGGGTGCGTGTCATCAGCGCGTCTAGCCAGAGCCAACATCAACGCCTTAACTCGAGCGGCGCGAAGATCACTCTTCACCTCTGCAATACTTCTCACCGCTGGCGGCTCGCGAAGAGACCATTCAAAAGCGCCTACCATCACAAAATTGCGAAGATCGGTTATCGCACTCTCAGATTGACGGCCGGTACCACCGAACAGCTCGGAGTATGTCGAGAGCCAAACCCAGTCTACAAGTTCTTCAGCGAATGCTTCAAATTCACGATGTTGAAGCGACGTGGCAATTGCAACGATTTGGACGCGATAAGGAACCAAAGCTGGGTCTGTTATCCCAAATTTCTTCCGAAAGAATCTCGCGGTGTTTGCAATCCCTGCGAAAGTTAGATCTAGAGTCTTCGGATCGTCCCTCAACCTCCTGCTAACTTCATCAGGATTTGTCTTGTAAATGTCCGCTCCAAGGTTCAATTTAAGACAACGAAGAACGATATCTGAGTCGATTTTATGCCATCTCAACGGCGAAAGAAGCTCGTTTCGTAAGTCTTGATCGCGTTTCAACAGATCAAAAACAGGTGAGTAAGTGAGTGCATTGAGCATATGCAACTCACTCATATCCGCCCCACGACTATTAACGCGCTCGAAGCTCTTAGTAACAACTTCCAGACTTGCACTGTTCAACGTTATGATAGGAACTTTATACTCACGAAACGCAGAAGCAACTTCATCTGCCAAATCGATACGCTTCTCTTTTCCGTCCCCTAATCCACGTTGAAACCTCAAAAGTTCCCTGCTATTTAGCAGGATACTAATTGGTAGATAGCGATACGGATCGGCCTTGAAATCGCTCGGGTCAATGTCAACTCGGCGTTTGAAACGCTCAGACTCGTCCTCGACATCGAGGTCTGCGTATACGACGAAATCCCTCATCTCGATGTCGCGCTCATCATCGTAACTCACCCAACTCTCGGTCGCCCGAAGTGCGCCGTAGAGCGTTGAGATGCGCTGCACGCCATCCATCAGATAACGCGTTTCACCCACCGCCTTATCCGTTGGGAGTTGGTGAGGCCCCAAGCTACTGTAACAGCCGACCTCGTCATTCGAGGTCGCCCATATCATAAGCGCCCCAATCGGCAGGCCAGCGAATATGCTCTCGAAGAACTCTTTTCTTTGCGTCCAACTCCAGACGAGCGGTCGCTGAAATCGCGGAACGCGGATGCGACCTTGCGCGATATCGTCCAATACCGAGGTCAGGAAAACGACCGTTGGGTCGGCCGAAAATGTGTCACGCATAAGGAACCCTTACCCAGTCTGTGATCGCCTCTAGCGTATTCTGCACACCAACATCCATTCCCTCCGCATCTATCCAACCTCGAATTTGCTCGAGGTACTTCTCAAATTGCTGAGCAATATTATTTGAAATTCCATTTCGCAGTGAAATCTTGTCGCGCTGCGAAACGCTCGCATAAAAATCTTTGACCTGCTGCGATTCTGGCTTTGGCCATCCAGATTTTAGGTGATAGTGATAGCGCTGCTCGACATTCATTCTTTTGTACGCGTCGACGGCTGCGCGCCGCATCGGTCGCCTGTCGCTTTTTGCGCCATCTGCCCAGCTCCACAATGCCTTGAGCGGAAGATAATTCTCGATTGCTCTTCGACTGAGGCAATGGTGCGAAATACCGGCAGCTTGGCAAAAACTCGCCATCGCGTTCGCGCTCGCGCTTCGATGGCCTGGAACCTCTCCGTCACTGTCGAATAGCACCCAACTGTCGAGCGGACCAGAAGCTCCTCGAGCAACTTGCGCCTCGAGCGATGCTCGAAGTTCGTCCAAGCCCCCGCGGCTGGAAAACTCAACCACCCCTCGCCGCTCGAAATCAAGAAACATCTCACGCAGGTCGCTGGCCATCATAGCCAACCAAAAATATCGATCATTTCGATCGTTCTCGACCCAAAGCCGTTTAGGTCGGTCCAGCAGCCTGAGAACCTCGTCCAACGGAAGTTGAATTTGATCTATATTATCGAAATTGCGTCCCGTTGTCGCCACAATCGATCGAAGTCGAAACACTGCTGCGTCACGAACAGCCCAATCTGTTGCATTGAGCCAGTCGACCTTCCGACTCTGTGATAACTGATTGAACCATTCACTACTTTTCACAGCCACCGGATCTATCGCATCTACGTAGCATTTAAGCTCCCTCGCTCGATCAAGCAGAACTTCAAGATTTCTCCAATGAGCATCCTCAGCGATTAGTTCACTGTGAATCAGGATACGCATCTTATTCAATGAGCCGAAATTCTTAGCTTGGACAAACGCCTCGCCTGGTCGACCGCCTCTCGAAATACCCCCTGTGGCCAGCCACCATGCGGAAAGCCTTCCTCATCGAATCTTATCGGGCGGAGATCAGAACCTTCAGGGCCACTCGTCACCCAATATACTATAGCATCTTCTGGTTTGAGCCGCTTCTCGACGATCGCGATCTGAAGAGCCAGAAGCATACTTTCCGAATGGGTTTCGATAACATGCGAAGCTTTTGAGCCCTGTTCAACACACGAGATGATCTCGTCGGCTAGGTGAACTGTAGCTGCGGGATGGAGGTGCAACTCAGGCTGCTCAAAAGCCAGGATAGGTGCAACCCCGAGTTGACCCAACATCGCCTGATGGCACAACGTCACGACCGGTAGAGCTTGCGCAATGCCTTCGCCAACGTCCCTGACGGCTACATGCATACCCGACGCCCCAAGTAAGTTGAACGGATACAACTGTCGATTGAACGCGACCGCTCCATCGGTCTTTGCGAACGTCAACTCGGATTGGCAGGTCTTCATCAACCAAGCAGACACAGCCTCTGCGGCACCATCTTTTGCCTCGAAGCTCAGCCGAAGCACCTCAGCAACCCCCGAGCCGTCCGACTGAACCCTCGCATCCATACCCGGAAGCAACTCATAGAACCGCGGCACAGTTGCCCTTACAGCGCCTAACCAATGAACAGAATTACCAAACAAATCTAGCTGATGATTGAGCTGAAACAAGACGAGGTGATCATCGGGATCGTCACATCTTGCCGGAGCAAGGCCACGAAAATCCCATTTTGTAGCGTTACCTCCGCTTCTTACATCGTAAGATGATTTTATCTTAGTGTCTAATATTGTTCCTTCAAACCCAGAATCTCTTGTAAGTATTTTGAAACTGGACATGCACTCGCCCAATTCACCTAAACTCGCGATATCAAACTCATAACTGATGCCGCCCCAGTTCAACTTAAATGTAAGCACCAAGGCTCCCTTCCTATTCGAAAGGTCTTGGAACCTCGCGTCGCGCAGTGCGGGAGATTTATAATCTAGGATCGTGGCACGTGGCCCCATTTGCCGCCTCTGGGCTGCTCCGGCGAGGATCGGCAGAAGGCGAAGGGCAGCACTTTTTCCGGCGCTATTCAGACCGAACAGAAGCGTTAGCGGCCTCAGCTCTAAAGTCTGCGCCTTGTTAAAAGCGCGATACCGAGAGAATTCGATACTCTCGAGGCGGCCGGAAATGCTCATCAATGTACCCTCTGTGCGGCAGAGAGACATATGCAGAAACCGAGACACGCGCCACCCAATAGGGCGTGGCTCCCCGCGCTCGCGGCACATGCAGTTAGATACCCGACCAGCCTTAAGTGACCTCACGACTAGCAACATAAAAAAAGCGATATACCTCACCAAGTTGAGCGTATTGCCTCAACATTGGTTCAACGTGTATGCCAATATCTGACTAACCTAAAATTGAATACGCCGCGCACCTCAAAATAAAGGGGCCCTTAACCGCTTTGGCCCGCCACTTTTATTACCTAGGACCCGTGATCTACCGTACTTTTTACTTGCAATGATGGATTATCTGCGCCCATATCCAAGTCGTCGAGGCAGTGACGCCACGGCATAGGAGCCCGACCGGGCCGACTAGGACAGGGACAACGGGGCGGGCCCGGTGCTCGCCCCTACTCCCAAGCGGAGAACGCAAGATGATCGATACCACCACCGCACGGCTTATCGCCTCAACCGATATGATGCTCGCCGCCGCGCGCCGCGATACCGCCCCCAAGGGCAAGCCCCGCATCGTGCCAACCATCGCAGCCATGTTCAGCGGCAAGGGGGCCTAGGACGATGGACGCACCTCGTACCGTCCGTCAGATGCGCAACCGACCGACATCGTACGAAGTCGGCTTATACGACCGCGCAACGGGCGCCATGTTGAAACGCCTGGCATTCACCCCGCGGCGTACCAAGGGACAGTTGCTGAGCATTGCGTGCGCCAATAGCGCCGCAATCACCGCGATCGAACCCGATGCTGACACCATGACATACACGAACGGATCGTGGTGCACGGCTCGGCTAAGGATCGCGTGGACGGGAAACACCGAGCGTGATTGCGCGTGCGCCATGGAGATCGCAGCGTGACCGCCCCTTTCGACACTCTCGCGCTGGCGGAGGCGCTCAAGGGCACCCCCTTGGGTAAGGATGGCGCGGAAGCCGTGGCGCGTGCTATGGCTGACGTTGCAATGGCAGACGTAGCAACGAAGCGCGATCTTACCGAGCTGGGTGACCGGCTTGAACGCGCCATGCTCCGTCAGACGATAGCCCTCGGTGGCATCGTCGCGGCGATCGCCGCCGTTGCGACCACCGTCCTAAAGCTCCTCTCCTAAGGCGAAACGTCGCGGCCCGCCGCAAGCGGGTCGCGCACGTCCGGGCGCGGTGAGCGTGCGCCCGCTGATGATGCCTGCTCATATGAAGGGACTAGGACACCATGACGACCCAGACCAACACCGCAGCCGTGTCGCTTATCAAGCGCGTCGATCTGACCAAGCGCGCCCCCATCGCAATGCCAATCATCGCCACCGTCGCCATGGGCGCCCGCCCGGCGCGCCGCCCCCGCCACGGATAAGGCGAAACGCGCGGCGCAAGGTCGCGCGTCTGGCGGAGCAGCCCACGCCGCCACTGACGAGCCGGGCATACGAAGGGACTAGGACAATGTTTGACGCAATCGAGAACGCTTTCCCCCACCTGATCCGCGCCATCCGCCGTGCCAACGGCATGACGCATATGGAAGCCGTCGGCGTGATCTATGCCCACCGCTACGGCGATGGGTGCGGCGGGGTAATCCGTCGCGCCGTGAACGCGCGCCACTACCGCCTCGCCCTCAAACTCGCAGCGTAAGGGGGTGGTGCCCGTGGCCTACCAGAACGAAGCCGCCGCCGCATATGACGGCATGATTGCCGCGCTCGCGCAGCCCCTCACCCATCCGGCGCACCTCGCGCTTGACCGGGCCTGCATGGCAAAGCGGGGCGGCATCTATGGCGGGGTGCACCTCGAGACGGCCGCTTGCCTGTGGGAGGCGGTGCTCGACCTCGAGCAGATCGACGCAGGCGACCTCTCCACGCCCGAACAGATCCGCGCGCAGGCTATCCACGACTGCCGCGCCGCCATCGGGTCCAGCCACCTACGACTAACGGTCGTCGGCTGGACCGATGCCGTAGATGCGGCGTGGAAAGCCGTTGACGATCCGACCGGCAATGCGCCGGGCCAATACACGGAAAGCTTCGATTGGGACTTCGTGCCCGGCTGGATCATCGCCAACGTCGATTGGAGAAACCCGCACGGGCCGACGATTAACCCGCCCGCGCCCCCCGCGCCGCCACCGCCAGCCGCTGAGGCCGGCGCGCCGGCGCCGCGAATCAGTAGCGCGCACGGGATCGTCGTCACCTGCCCTAAGTGCGGATCGCCGAACGTGTGCTGCGATGCCGCCGCGCGCTGGGATATCGAGGCTCAAGACTGGGTGCTTGCCGGCGCACACGACGCCAAGACGTGTGAAGACTGCGGACACGATTCGGACGCTTTCATCGAAACTGCACTCGACGCGCTCACCCCCGCGCAAAATGCCGTCGTTTTCAACGAAGCGGAGCGCTGAACGATGGCCTTCCTCAGCACGCCCGATCTACGGAAGCTGCAAGACATGGTGATGGCCGGGGACGAGATTTCCCGCGCCATAGCAATCGGTATCCTCACCAAGGCCGCCGACGGGATCGCAGACGCGAGTCTGCGGGAGCAAGCTTTCGACCGGTACGCCACCGACGAAATCGAAATCGACGACGAACCCGCCACGTCCCCGGCCAACAATGGGACATGGGTCGCAGCGTGGGTGTGGATCGAGCAGCCCGATTCGGACGCCTGCGCGACGTGCCGCGATGCGATCGAAGCGCGGCTCCTCCCCTGCGATGAATGCGGCGCGCAAGACGAAGACGAATAGGCGAAACGCGCGGCCCCGCGCCGCGCGTCCGGAGGGATGGCCCGCCCCTCCGCTGATGAGCCGGGCATATGACTAGGATAGCACCCATGGAAATCGCATTCGCCAACAAGACGGCCGATCAGCAGCGCGCGCAGATCGAGGAGACCGCCCGCCGCTTGGTCGCAAACGAAGTACGCTATTGCGTGTCCGCGCTGGTAAGCACGCTCGCCGCGCGTGAATGGGACGGTAGCGACGGTATCGATCCGGACGATCTTTATCGTTTGGCCGAGCGCGAGCCGGACGCGGACGACTACCGCGACGCTGCGCGCGAAGCTGGGGTGTTCGATACGCCCGCCAAGCCTGGCGGCGGGGCTCGCTCGCTCGTGGTCGAGCGTGACCAGTTCAAGGTGTGGTGCTTCGTGACGACCGACGAAGACGGCGACGAGGACGATCGCGGCACTAGCGACGACGGAACAGAGGTAGGCGCGTGGCGGGCGGCATTCGATTCGCTCGACCTCGACCGCCCACAGGGCTCGGAAGCGTATGAGCACTGGCTAGTTTCGGACTGGATGGCCGACAAGCTGGCCGCCGCCGGCGAGAGCGTAGCCCGCGATGTCGCCGGCCTCACCATTTGGGCGCGGTGCACCACCGGTCAGATGATCGCGGCAGATGCCGTAATTGAACAGATCGCCCGCGAAGTGTTGGAGGCGTAACCGTGGCAACCGCACGCGAGCACACCCGCACCATCATCACCGCCACGGACTCGGCTTGGGATGCAATCCGCTATTTCAACGGCCGCGTTTACAACGGGCATGGCGAGCTGAGCGACCCGAGCTACGCCCGCTCCCAGCTTCGGGACGCAAAGCGCAACATAGAAATCGCGATCGCAGCCATCGACGCGGCCGGCGACGTGGGCTGGACCAAGCACGACGATTGACGGCGAAACCCCCGCCCGTGGCGAACGGGCGGGGGTCGCGCGGGACTGGCCGAACCGCGCCTGATGAGCCGGCCATAGGACACGACACCATGAAGAAATCGAAGATCCATCAGCCCGGCGAAGCGGCACCCTATGCGGACGCTGCCGCCCGCCAGTATCTCGAATGGCTGGCAGACCGGCGCGGCATCACCGTGCCCGAGGGCGCAATCTTCCGCCTTGATGGCGTGTGGTCGAGCTATGGCAAAGGCGCTGTGTTGCTCGTCGCCATGCCCGGCTATGGCGTGCCCGATGTCGTCACAATGGAAACGCTCGACGATTCGGGCGCGGTGATCCGGTCGCAGCCGGTCGCAGTATCGCCCGCCGGCGCAATTTCGCTGCGGGCGGATCAGGTGCAAGCCGCCACCGGCCTCGCGAAGGTGCGCCAGCCCCGCCCCGCGAAGCGCCGCCCTACGCTCGACCCGCGCCGCGCCCTGAGCATGTCGGCCGAGGAGATGGCGGCGTATTGCGCCGCCCACCGTGGCGATTCGCGCGTCGCGGAGCAGCAGCACGGGCCAGCGGCTGAACCAATGCCCGCGCCTGCCCCTGATCCCGCGTTGGTGGAGCGAGCGGTCGAGCCCGTCGCCCCGTCCGCTGTGCCGGTCGAACAGCCCGCCGGGGATGTTGTGGCGGCGCTCCTCGATCGTATCGCCAAGCTCGAAAACGCGGTGGATGTGTTGCTCCTCCACGCGCTTGAGGTGGACACCCCCGCCCGTGGGAATGACACACCCCCCGCCGTGGAAAAAGAGCCCGCGCAAGTTGAGCCCAAGTTGCCGCGAGAGGCACGGATACGAATCGTTCGTCGCTATCTGGCCATGCGGGAGGAGCGCGAGCAGCTGCGCGCCCGAGTCGCTGAGCAGAACAGGCGCCTTGATACGCTGGCATGGGAGAATGACGCCGCCTTGGCTGATCTCGCAGCCGCGCAGACCCGCGCCGATCGCGCGGAGACGACCGTGCGCCATGGCGTCGACGAGATGCACGGGCGCGTGGTGAAGCTCGAACGCGATGTCTCCACCTGGCAGCGCCGGGCGGAACAGGCGGGATGGAAACCGCAACCGTTCCAGCTCGTCGCGCTGATGACGGGGAAACGGCCGGAGGCGGCAGCGTGACAGCGGAGATAATCCCCTTCCAGCCGCCGCCGCTCGCGCCGCGTAACCCGCGCTTCGTGCCCGGCCCGACGGAGGTCGTGCAGTTGGCCGGGATGTGGGATGGCGGCCCCCTCCCCGTGGGATGGGATGCCGAGGAGAAGATCGACGGCATCCGGTGCGCGTGGATCGAGGGACAGCTATACAGCCGCGAAGGGGCCGGACTTGAGATTCCGCACGTCGCCGCTGAGCTTGCGAGGCTCGAGCGCCGTTTCGGACAACGCATGATGGTGGATGGAGAGTATCAGGAGCCGGGCGGCTTCCTCGATACGCTTGCCTGGCACTCCTCCCGTGGCAAACGCAAGGCGACGGGCACGTTCCACCTGTTCGATGCTGTACCGCTCGACGACTGGCGCGCGGATGCCTGCGAGGAGCCGTTGACGGAGCGCAGGCGCTTCATCGCCGCCGCAATAGGCGATTGGGAGCCGCGGCACCTCCGCCGCGTCCTACCCTTGCCCGTGGGAAACCGTCGCGACGTCGAGGATCTTGCGGCGGCGGTGTGGGCGCGCGGTGGTGAGGGGCTGATGCTCAAGGATGGCGCCAGCCTCTACCGACGCGAGCGATCGACCTCCTGGCTCAAGGTCAAGCGCAAGCTGGCGCTGAGCGGTATCGTTCGCGAGGTTCTGCATGGCGGCAAGGCCCTCTCCGTGGAGATCGGAGGCCGGAAGGTGCGCGTTTCCTCGCAGCTGCGCCCCACCCCGTCCGCGGGAATGCACGTCTCGATTGAGGCGATGGAATGGAGTAGCACGGGCGCGCTGCGGCAAGGAATCGCCGTCGGCATAGGAAGGGACTAGGACATGGGCGACTACAGCAAGCAGCGGATGCAGGTGAACAACGCGCAGGATCTGCGCTTTGATGGTCAGCTGATCCAGGAATACTCGACGCAAAATCGCGACGGCACCAAGGATCGTTGGACAGAGATCCGCCTCTGGGAAACCGAGGGCGGCTCTTGGATCGTTGAACAGGTCGGCTGTTCGAAGCGCGCGGGCGAAAGCAACCTGCGCGACGCACTCGTGTTCGAGGAAGTTCGCAACGAGTTCGAGGAATCTGTCAGCGACGCCGAGGCGAAAGATTATCAGCGGGAGCTCCACGAAAAGGTTATGACCTTCCTCGGCTGGACCGCCGTGGCAAAGGCGTTCGCCAAGCAGGCCGGCTGGGAAGTGGTGCGTCACGTACCGTGAAGCCGGACCGAACGGAGGCGCAGGTGCGGGCGACGCTTGATCGCCTGCGTACCGAGCGCAACGTCAGCCTCGCGGCGCTGTCCCGCATGATCCGCCGCAACGAGGCGTATCTGCAACAGTTCGTGTCGCGCGGTACGCCTGCGCGCCTGGCCGAGGATGATCGCCGGATGCTGGCGATCTTCTTCAACATCGACGAGCGCGAACTCGGCGCGCGTGACCCCTGGGTGCCAGCTCAGACGCAGAAAAGCCGGGCAAGGGGATAACCCCCCTGCCCGGCCTCAGCTTACCAAACCGTTTCGTTTCGTGCGTTGTGAAAGTGTTGGCAATTCAGGCATCGCGCCCCAGCCGCTCCCTCAACTCACGTTTCGATCAGATCATCGACATAAGCTCGAACTCGGTTTCGTAACGTCCGGCCTTCACCCCGCCCGTGGCGTAGGGCAGCGTCTTGAACCACCCGAGGTACGTCTTCGCCTGGCGCGTGACCGTCGCCGCCGGGTCGAAGCACCAGTACGAGACGCCACGCTTGCCGAGCCCCTCCGCGAGCGGCCGGAACTTCTGTTCCCAATCCTCATCGCTGAGCCAGCCGAACTTGAGGTTGAGCGAGCGGAAGATGAGGCCAGCCGCTTCGTCGGGAACTCCCCACCTCGTCACATCGAGGGTGCCGAGGTCGGTCGTATCGAGCTTGAAGTCCTTGTCGTAGTAGGTGGCGGGCGTGAGCCGCTGTCCGAGGATCAGGCTCGAGGCGCTGAAATCGCCGGTGTGACCGCCGATGTCGATGCGCCAGTACCGCGCTACGATGGGCGCGCCGAGCATCAGGTGGGAATGGTAGAGACCGTCGCCGCGCGTGATCGCGGGATCAATGAAGGGGCGATCGCCGCTGTCGTAGAGCACTCCACCATTCCCCACCGGCGCATTGTCCAGGCGGAGGCGGATCGTCGTGCCCGGCAGCGCCGACGCGGCGATCAGCGCGCAGAAGTCGATCGATTGAGCGGCGCCGAAATCCCCCGATACCCACGCGTTCGCCGGCCCGTTGGTCTGCCAGATCAGGCCGATGTGCTTGGGATAGCCGAGATGCACCGCCGGCCGGCTCGCGCGCTGGTTGCCGGTAGCGATCGTGCCCAGCGCGAGCGGGACGACTGCGAAAGGAAGCTCGATCATGTCAGCCCCACGTCGTCAGGGTCGAGCGGTCACGCTCGAAGTCCAGGCCGATCTCAACGACGGCAGCCTTGCCGTTGACGCCTCGCTCCTCGTCCACGACCTTCGCCGTGGGGATTGCTGGGTCGACCGGCATGGACGACGGCAGAGCAACCGCGCCAGCGGCTACCATCGTCAGGCGGCGACGCTCTGCGGAGAGCAGCGCGAGACGCTCATCGCTCATCGCCTGTGCATCGATGACGCTGTCGAAGAAGGTCTCGATGGGGTCAGTCGTGTCGCGCGCCGTGGTGCCGTAGCGCCCGACCACCGTCGCGTCGGGACCCGAGATCGCGACGCGAAACTGTTGCAGGATAAAGCCGATCCGCGCGGGAGTGGCGGGCATAATTCCTCCATGATTGAGAACGGATAGATGTCCGGGGGCTTCCAGACGGGCCGCTCCGCGCGGCTCAGGACTGATCTCGCTCAACCTTGCTCGGCGGTGACGATCGCGAGAAGGTAGTGCGTTCCGAATCGACGCGCACGGAGATGGTCGATGAAAATCCGCATGATCCTGGACGTCGATGTTCCACTGTTCGCGGAAGAGCCGGACGACGATCCCGAGTTCACGCCCAGTTCGCAGCAGAATACGGCGCGCAACCCTCGATCTCCCCAGAGACGGTCGGGCGCGTCCTCGCCGCGATGCTGGCTGCCCCGGATGCGGACACCTTTCAGGCCATCGCGATTGAGGAGGGCCTGTTCACGCGCATCGAAAGCGTCAGGCTCGTCAGCGCCGAGACGCTACCCGACCCCGATCAGCGAGTGATGCTCTGATGTGCAATCGAGCCCGCATGTCGAACGAGCCCGAGACCCTGTGGGGCTCGGCGTCGAAGCTGTTCAGCGAACGGCCGCGCGACAACCGCTTCGATCCACGCGAACTGCGCCCGAAATCACGCAGCTACGTCATCCGCGAGCAGGATGGCGAGCGCGCGTGGGACGTGATGACTTGGGATGTGCTCGGAGGCGGCGCGGCATGGCCGATGACAAACGTTCGCAACCTGAGCCTGAAACAATGGCGCGCCCTTGCCGCGAAGCCTGAGAACCGCTGCATCGTACCGCTCACCGAGTTTTGCGAGTTCACGCCCGAAAAGCACGATCTCGGTGATGGCAAGCCGCCGTTGAAAGGCGAGATGTGGTTTCAGGTGCCGGATCAGCCGGTGTTCCCGGTCGCCGGCTTCTGGCAACGCACGCGCGAGGGCAACGGCTTCACGATGGTGACGTGCGACCCGAACGCGCTGGTCGCGCCGATCCACCCCAAGGCGATGATCACCATCCTCGCGCCCGAGGACGTGGATACATGGCTGCGCGGCAGCTACGACGACGTGGTCGCGTTGCAGCGGCCCTACCCGGCCGAGAAGATGACCGTGCGCGGGCCAGTGTTCCCCACGCGTGGGCGCACCTAACAGGGCTTCTGCCCCACCCGGTCGCCGTGACCTTCCAGCGGGTCGCTCACGAGGATCTCGAACGGCGCGAGCTGCTCGACGATCCGTTCGGCGATCAGGTTTCGGGCGTCAGCGCGCGTGCCCTGATGCCCGGAGCGCGCCGCATTGTGGGTCAGTGGGCCGAGCGCCAGCACGGCCGATCGGATCAGAGCCTCGACCTCCGATTGCCCGGCGGGAAGGCTGTCCGAGCCGAAGAACATCGGATCGCGCAACGTCGTGAGAAGCGCCTGACAGACCTGCTTCGCCCCAGCCTCACGCTTCGCGATGTCGCGGTTCGCGAGGCACTGGAACCATGAGTTGCCGACTCGCCCGACCGCGAACCGGGTGCAGAATTGAAGTTCGTCCGAAGCGATTTGTCTCATCCCCAATATGAGAACGAAAAAGGAACGAAGCGCAAGCGATTCGGCGAAGCGCGGCCGGCGCTCACTTCGCCTTGGGGCATTCCGCCGATGCCTTGCCGGTGCTGAAAATCGCCTCGGTGCAGATCCACAGCTTGCTGTTCGCCACGATCCGCGTGTTGAGCTTCTCGACCGCACCGACCGCCTCCCCCAGGCTGTCGTAAAGTTCCTCAAGCACGCTGCGGCTGATCGCCACCTCGTCGCCCGGCACGGCGCGCGCGGTCAACGGCTTCAGCCGCTCGGTCTGCGACAACTCACTCGATCGCTGCGGCAGCGCCGGCCGCTCGGTTCGCGCGCGCGATGCTTTCGTTGAGGCGGTCACGCACCCGGTCGACAGGAGCGGCAGGGAGAGGGCGAGGATCATCGCCAGCGGGGCGCGGCGCAGGCAAGCTCGAAAAAGCATCGTGGATTTCCTTCGTGGTAAGATCGATGTGGACGGTCGCGTCCTGAGTGCGTGCCTGCGTGTCGGTCGCGATGGCCGTGGCGACGTGAGCGGCCGTCTGCTCGTCCTTGCGCGCGACGATGATCGGGGTCTGATCCGCGCGGGGCCAGATCTTCGTAAGCCCGAATACGACGGCGCCGAAAATGGCAGCGGCGATCATCACCACGCCGACGATGGTGCCGATCCGCTTGGCCCGCGTGATGGCGGTCGGCTCCAGCACGGATAGCAGCCCGGTCATGCCGCATGCTCCGGCAACAGCCCCTTCTCCAGCTTCGCGTACACCTTGCCGGCGCACTCGATCTTGGTGATGATGCCGTCGCGGTTGGCATCGAGGCCGGCATTCTGGCGGTAGGTGGTCGGCTTCACCGCCTTGCTCCACAGCACCGCGTCCATCGGCTTGCCGATCGCCGCCGGCCACAGGATCGCCATGTACACGTCGGCGAGCGTCTTGAGTCGCCCATAGGGGCGGAAGTAGCGCTCGACCCAATCAAGCTGCTGCACGGGCGTGAGCGCCGCCAGCTTCGCGGTGGTCGTTCCCATTGCCGCCGCCGTCGCCGGCATGAACTGGATCAGCCCGACCGCGCCCGATCCCGCCATGTTGGCGACCGAGGAAGAGAATGTCTCGCCGCTCTCCCACGCCATGCAGGCCATCAGGTTGTTCGGGTCGATGCCGAGGTTCGCGCCGATCGCGCGCACGCGCGTCCGGAACGCGGAGGACACATGCGCGCCCCACGCCAGTTTGTCGGTCATGTCAGTCTCCAGTGGTTAGGGAGTGGGATCGCTGCCCGTGATGCCGCCAAGCCAGCGATCGACGTACTTCTTGGCGATGGCGATGATGCCGGCGCCGAGGACACCGAGGCCGGTGCCGAGCAGCAGCGCGACCAGCGGGGACGGCCGCACCGAAATCACCGCCGCAGCGGTGAACATCAGCGCGAGCGCGGCGACGGGGATATCGAGCGACCAGCGGTGCCGCGCGTAATCCTTCTGCACAGCCCAGAAGCGGACGGCGAAGCATGCGCACAGCGCTGCGATCATGCTGCCGGCCTCGAATTGGTAGCCCAGCACGCTCCAGATCGTCGGCTCGCTCATCGCCGCTACCTTGCCGTCCGTTGCCGCGACCGCGACGGGCACCGCTGCCGCGAGCGGGAGGAAGCCCTTCCAGATCATCGCGTGGATACCACGCCGATCGCCGCGACCAGACTGAGCAGCGCGATCGCGGCCGGTCGCCGGAGCATCGGCAGCGACGCCCAAATATCGACCGGGAACGGCCGCCTGCGGAGCTGCTCGACCAAGCCGCGCTCCGAAAGCTTGAACATCGCAATTGCTGTCACCCCGAACAGCGCCGCGATCGGATCGAACACGCGCTGGAGCGTCAGCAACAGCGCCGTGTCGTGCGGAAAGTCAGGGTTCCAGCCCCACAACACCGCAGCGCCGAGACCGAATCGGATGAACCCGGCCAGCCCGAGCGACAGGCCGATCGCGCGCCAGATCGTCACCGGATGCCGCCAGCTATCGCGCGCGCGATTGCTCCACATCGAGAGCAGCATGTTGACCGCCAGCATCGTGAACAGCACGAATGCCGCCGTCATGAAGGCGAGGTTGATGACGACGAGCCAGCCGTGGCCGTCGAAACTCGGTGGAGCGGCCGTGCGCGGGCCGCTCGCGACCGCAGCGGCCGCGATGCTTTCGTTCGTCATCGGATTTTCCTTGTGCGGGAGGTGCGGAGGCGGGCCGGCGCGGCGTCTTATGTGCGGAGCATTTGGGGGAGGAAGAGGTATGCGCAGGTATCTGTGGGGCGGGTTCACCATCCTCAGCGTGATGGTGTTGCTGCCGATCGCGCTGATACTGCTACCGTTCTACGTGTGGGATCAGGGCAAGGATTCGTCGCGGCTGTACGACCTGTATTGAGCGCGCGGCGGGTTTGAGGTCAGCCCGAGGAACCGGCCGGCACGGCCTTGTCGAGCCGGCCCATGATCTCGACCAGCGCGGCGACGTGGAACGACAGCAAACCGTCCGCCTCGTTGCCGCTGACGATCGCCGCCAGACCATCACGGACGGTCGCCCATTCCGACGTTGCGACGAGCGCGGCCGTGGCGGTACGATAGGCGGCGCGTCGGGCGGTGAGTTCGGCAGCCTTCTTCGCGCGGTCGAACTCCACGAGCTGCTGCGCGCGCGCGAGCTGCTCGGGCGTGTATTCGATTTGTGCTTCGGCGTCGGCCATTGCGTGTTTCCTTCCTGCTTAGACCGCTGGCGGGGTGAACGTGTCGCCTGCGTAGCGCCCGCCGGCACCGAATGCGTCCCGCCAAGCGGCGTAATCGAGCGCCTGTACCTGGGCATACGAGCGGCCCGAAACCGTCAGGTCTTCGATGTAGGTGCGGTACAGCACGCGTGACGCCGACTTGTTGCCATAGGTGCTGGCGCTGGCGAACGCGTCGGTGTGCCCGACGACGAACGGCTTCACGGCGATATTGGAGAAGGCCACTGCACTCGTCGCACCATTGACGCCGATCGCCCGGAGACGCGTGCCCACGGTGTTCGGGTTGGCCGCCTGGCTGTCGAAGAACCCGATCCGCTGGCTGGTTCCGGCTTGAGGCAGGAACGTATAGCCCGTGCCGTCCTGCTGGGTCCAAACGGTGACGAACCTGCCCGTCGAGGTGGTGATGTCGCAGATCGCTTGCTGCGGCGGGAACGCCGAGCTGCCGACACCGGGCCTCGTCACGCTTTCCCACGTGCTGACGTAATAGGCATGGGCGAGGTTGGCGAAGATGTAGTTCTTGAGCCTGGCCTTGCTGTCGATCCCCTGCCACGCGCCGGACACGTTATCGTTCGTCTGCGAGATCGCGAGGTGCAACCCGCCCTTCGGCGTACGCTCGCGCATGAAGAGGCTGGCGGAGTCGGAATTCACGACGAAGGTGTTCGACAGGTTACCCGCGTCGCCAGCGGTCGCGGTGATCGTCCCGACCGCAACGTTGATGCCCGCCGCAGTATAGCCGATCGCGTAAACCCCTTCTCGGCCGGGCGTGCCGCTAACCTGGCTCGCCACGAAATAGGTGTCGGCGGCGGGCATGTTCGCCCCGTTGAGCGTCTGGCCGACCACGATCGCGCCTGCGGCGATCGCGGTGACGGTCATCACATTGCCGGCATTCCCAGCGGAGCCGTTGTCGATGCGCGCGGTGAAGACGGCCGCGCCGAGGACGTCGCGGAAGCGCTTCCACGCGATGTTCGGCATATCGGCGCCGGTGGCTGGAACACCGGCGATCGGGCTCGCCGAGTGCGCGGGTTCGACGAGCAGAAGCGAACCGGGCACCAGCAGCGAGTCGTCATCGTCCGCCCAGGGCAGGGTGGGATCGGGGTCGCCGTCGAACGGCAGGGCATTGTCGAGGCCGTAGGAAACCATGTGCGGTCCTTTCTGAAATCAGACGATCGGAAGGGACGGCCACCAGCCCTTGGCGACGATCGCGCGGTAGTAGCGCAGCGCCAGGAGGCCGTAGCCGAAGTTGTTGAGGTGCAGGAAATCGCCGTTGCCGGTGGTGGCGCCGTTGCGCATGCCACTCGGGATATATCCCGCCGCCAGATCCTGCGCGTCGGTGCGCCCATTGCTGTATGCGCCGTAGCTGTCGGGCACGAAGCCGAGCGTGAACATCTCTTCGGCTGTGGGCGCGGCGTTTATATCGACGAACCGGCCCGGATAGGTGGCAGCCAGGGTGTCGCGAAGCGTGTTGAAGCCGGCCAGCGCTTCCCCCACGGTCGCGATCGTGCCGCCGACGAGGAAGCGCGGCTGATAGGCCGTCTGATACGCCACGCTTGCCGCGAGGGCGTTGAGGATCGCCGCCGTCGCCGTCGCGTTCGTGCCGTCGTTGCGGCCATATTGGTAGATTTGGACGCGCGGCCGGCTCGCCACGCCGAAGTCGGGGATGAAAGGCGTGTTCGCGGGGCACGGCACCGCCGCGCCCGGCGACGATCGCGTGAAGGTGTACGTCGAAGCGTTCCGCCCGCTCACCGAATTGCCGGAGAGCGTGCCGGGCACGCCGGCCAGCGTTCCGGTCAGCGTGGCTGAACCCGAGATGCCCGAGTTGTAGAGCAGATCTTGGCTGTAGCTCGTCACGACCACCCCGCCCGAGGCCGGGATCAGGTTGTCGGTCACGCTGATCAAGGCGGGCGTTCCGCCTTGCCGCGCGACGATATCGGCGGAGATCTGACCGCCGATGCCGCGATTGTTAACGGCGGCGACAACCGAGCCGAGCCGATCGGCCAATTGCTTGGGATACGGGCCTTGCTTCGCCCCCGCGCCGTTCGCTCCGGCGCCGGCCGTGAGGCTGTCACCGTAGCAGTCGAGGATATCGTAGGGATCGACCGGCCAGATCGCTCCGCCCGTGGCCGGCGCGTACATCATGCGGCCGTCAGCATCGCTGTCGAACAGCACCTTGTCGTCGGGCGTGAGGATCGGGAAGCGGTAGCTGCTCAAGCCTGTCGTGATCTGGAACCGGGCGCTGTCGGAGCGGCGTCGTGTGCTGATCTGCGACTTACCGTTGGCGTCAAGCCCGGCCATCGCGATGAAGTTGGCGTTGATCGAGGCCGCGCGGTTCGCGCCGCCAAGCCGATCGACCAGCTTCACGCCCGGCTGATCGTCGATGACGGCCGAGGCCGGCATGGTGAGCTTGCGCGGATAGAAGCCCTGTGCCGGGTTCAAGCTGGCGTACAGCCGCTGGCCGATGCGCCAGCGGGCCGACACGCCGAGTTCGGGCGGGAGCGCCCTGAGCTTGTCTCCGACGTTGGCGCCCATCAGCCTCGCGGCAAGCGCGCTGCCGTCCTCGAATTTCGCGGCGAGCGGAAGCGTCAGCTTCCGGGGGTAGAACCCGTTCGTGACATCGATGCTGGCGTACAGGCGATTTCCGATCCGCCAGCGCGCACCCGCGCCGAGTTCGGGGGCGAGCGCCTTGATCTTGTCGCCGGTATTCGCGCCGACGAGCCGCCCGTAGAGCACGCTTCCGTCGTTGAACCGGGCACTCACCGGCAAGGTCAGCTTGCGCGGGTAGAAGCCGTCGGCGGCATCCAGGCTGGCATAGAGACGGTTGCCGATCCGCCACCGCGCACCAACGCCCAGCTCGTGCGGGAGCGCCCTGATCTTGTCGCTCGTATTCGCCGCCATCAGCCGCGAGCGCACCGCGCTCCCATCCTCGAACGTTGTGGTGACGGGGAGCGTGAGCTTGCGCGGGTAGAAGCCGTTCGCGGCATCCAGGCTGGCGTAGAGGCGGTTGCCGATCCGCCAGCGCGCCTTGCCGGTCAGGCCGGAAGCGGGGCCGACGCGGGTGAAGAAGGTGCGCAGATCGCCCACCGTATCAGCGTTCGCCGCTGCGATCTGAGCGGCGGCGGCTTGGTTGCGGGCCAGCTCGCTTGCAGCCGCCGCGTCCTCCGTGACAGCGATCGCGGTTTCCTTCGCGGCTGTCGTCGCTGCGGTGGCATCCTCCGCAGCCTGCTTCGCGAGGTCGATTGCCGCGATCTTTGAAGTCGCGGTGCCGAGGATCGCGTCCAGGGTTTCGGCGTTTGCACCGCCAAGCGCGATAGCCTTCATCCGCGCGAGGCACGGCATATAGACCGTCTGCCCCGAGATGTTGACGACGGGGTAATAGCCAAGCGCGCCTGTCTTGCCGCCGTTCGCGTCGAAGCTGTCGGGGTCGTCGGTTGAGCCGGCGAGGAACAGGATCTGCCAGTTGACCGAATTATCGAGCGTCGCGAGGAACGTCTGTAGCTGCGCGCTGATCGCGGAGAGTTGATCGTCGGTAGTGCTCATGATCTTCCTATCAGCGCCCGAAGGCGAGCCAGTCGAACCCGTCGATCTGCTCGTCTTCGCTGGTTGCGGCCTGCGTTCCGACCGTCGCGCCGAAGCGCGTTGGAGCGCCCACATTCTGGAGCCACAGGTCTCGGTAGATGGAGAAATTCTCGAGATACGGCACCGGCACGAAGCTGTGGCACGCGTTGGGAAATGGCGTTTCGAAGACGACGGAAAGCTGAACCTCGGTCCCGATGTGGGCACGATATCGTCCCCACTTCATGACCACGCCGCCCGGCAACTTCTGCGTGCCTTCGGACCCGTCGAAGACATTCTGGTTGGCTTCGAATTCGGGGTCCATTGATCCAAACTCAAGCAGTTCGGCATAGACGTGCTTCAACGTTGTCTTGCCACTGACGGTGTCGACCTCGAAGATCTGGTTATCGCCCACTACGAACTTGTCCGCAGCGACGACAAACAGCCGCTCCGCCCCGTCGATCTTGAACCCCGTGATCTTCGCGGCCCCACCAGCGTCGACAGTGACCATCAACTGCGCGATCGCCTGTTCGCCGTTGACCGTATCGAACAGCAGCGAGATCGAGCTTTCGTTATTCCCGACCCGAGATTTCAGCGTCGTCACGTCGGTCACGCGCGCGCCTTCTTCATCGGCGATAGCTTGACTGAGCCGCGTTTCCGTGCCCGCAATCGCCCCGTTTGGCCCGAGGATCGAAGCCGATAGGTCGGCGATCATCTGCGCGGTCGCACTCTGCTGATCGGCCAGCGCAAGGCTGAGCTGATCCACCGCCGCTGCGATCGGGCCGCTCGGGCCAGTGATCTCCGCCTTCAGATCCGTGTCGGCCTGTACGCGCGCATCATGCTCCGTCACCACCGCTTGGTTGAGCTGCGTGAACGCCGCGTCCAGCGCGTCTCCATTGGCGGTGATCGCCGCCTGAAGCTGTTCGAACGCCTCGGCGCGCGCGCTGTTGGCGTCTGCGATGGCTTGCTGCAACTGGGTGACAGCAGCGGCGATCGGACCATCGGGGCCGGTGATCGCCGCATCGAGCGCCTGCAACGCCAGCGCTTGCGCATGATCGCCATCGGCAATCGCCTGCAAGAGCTGCGTCACCGCCGCCGCGATGGGGCCGTCTGGCCCGGTGATCGCGGCTTCGACTTCGACGATCTGCTGCGCGAGCGCGAGACCTTGCTCGATCCGTTCCGTGATCTCGGTTCGAACGCGCGCACCCATCGGGATGCCGTCGAGATGGGTCGCCGAATCCGTGCGCGTCTTCCGGGCGAACGCGAGCAACTGGTTCTTGATCTGCGTCAGCGCCGTTTCACGCGTGCGATCGACCAGCCCCTTCGCACCTTCGACGAGCTTGTCGGGATCGGGCGAGCTTGCCAGTTCCGATAGGGCGTCGATCACGTGCTCCGCCGGCACGCCGCCGACGTTGGTGCCGGCGGGCGCACCGCTGGTGGCCCCCGGCTCCGCCGGCTTGAGATCCTCGATCGGCGTGCCGTCGTCGTATGTGGCGCGCGTGCGCCCGGACAGCGACGCCCAAAACTCGCTGTTGTCAGCGGGCCTATGCCCCGCCGAGGGCGTCAGCGAGATGTAAAGCCAGCTGCTTCCGTCCGGCAGCGTGACGATGTTGCCTTCGCGATATACCGTGTCCTCGGCATAATCGCCTTTCGGGATCAGCGGGGCCTCGAATGCGATCTCATCGAAGGTCTGCACGCGCCAGTTGCGCGCGCCGCCCATCTGGATGCGCTTGTACGGCGGGCTCACCTCGTTCTCGGTTGATTTCAGGACGGGCGGGAGTTGGCGGCCCTGTGCGTCCAGCGTGACCGACGCGTTGCCAAGCGCGATGCGCGTGACGAACAGTTGGCCGAGCCATGACACCCCGGCTTGCGCGTTGCAGGGCAGAGCAAGCCGAGCCGCCAAAGCGAGAACCGTCTCCTGCTCCGTCAGCACGACGTTGACGGCTCGATCGACGGCCTGGTCCAGTCCCGCGATCGAAAGCGCCAGATTCGCGGCGTCGATCCCTGCCCGCAGCGCGACCCGGCGAATGATCGCGCCGGTGCGCCTGATCCACTGTCCACCGGCAGGGCTGTCGCCATCGACGTCGGCGGTGATCAGGCCGGCGGGCGGGGCACCGAGACGCACCAGCCCGAGCGCGAGGCAGGTGGCCCACTTTCCCTCGGGCACATTGGCGGCCAGCAGCGCTGCCAGTGTCGGCGCATCACCCAACGATGGTCCGAGGTCCGCGCCACGCTCAAAAAGGGCGTTAACGGCTTTGATGGGGCCATATGCGGAGAACTGGAAGACGTAGTTGATCGAGTCGATCTGGACCGGCTCAACGTTCGATGCGCGACCGAACACCCACGGCTTGAACTTGCCCTTGAGGCTGTCCTCCCCCTCGATCCCGCCTGTGCCCGCGTATGCGTCGAGCACGTCCACCTCGAACGGCGAGGTATCGACCTTGGCAGTTGGCGCGAAGGTCGAGCCATCAACCGTGTAGGTATCGATCCTGCCCTTGAACACCAGCTCGAGCGTGGCGTCGTCCGCATCCGCCAAGGCGTAGATCGAGACCGGAGCACCGGCCCAGCGGCACCAGCCCGTCGCGAAGCCACCGAGCCCAAGAGCCATCAGGTTGACCGAAAAGGCAGCGCTTCCCGGATCGATCGCGGTGGTGAAGTCGCCATCGAACAGCTTGAGCGTGAGCGCCGGCGCCTTCGTGATGGCCGGGATCCAGATCTGATCGGCGACACCCGTCAGCCTGCGGTCCTGCGCCTGGCACGCGCGGAGCGTCGGCCGCGTACCATCCGGCAGCAGCGGGGAGATCTCGATGAGGGAGAACATCAGAAGTTCTGTCGTGCCGGCTGGTAGGTGGGATCGTCACGGAGGTCGCCGAGTTGGATCAGCGTTCCGAGGTTGCGGTTCGTGGCGGTAAGCTGCTGGACGACCGCTTGCGTGATCGTGCCGGTCTGCGCGTCGATGGCCGCGCGCTGATCCGCGAAACCCGCGGCGATCGCGGCGATCAGACGGTCATCGCTACGGAGCGGCACGACATTGCCCGACGATGAGGAGGCGAACGCCGCCTGGATCGCTGCGGTGATCTGCGGAGCGGCCATCATCGCAACCCGGTCCGCCGGGATCTGCAACGCGGTGGTCTGTGCCGCGATCGCCTGTGCAATCGCGAGTGGCAAGGCCGTGTTGTCGTTCGCGGCGATCGTCCCCGCAGCCGCACCCGTGCCGCTGAGCAGGCTCGAGCCAGACGACACGCCCGCAGCCCCCTGCGCGGCGGCTGCCGCATCAGTCACCTGAGAGGCCGTGGTGCTGACGAGCGCACCGGCGTTGGCGATCGCCTTGCTGGTCAACTGCGTGATCTCGGCGAGCTTGTCGAAGTACGCCTGGCTCGAGCCGTAGAGTTCTCGCTCGATGTCGAGATACGTCTGCGCCGCCGAGGTGAACGCGTCCTGGTCGACCTTGCCCCCGCTCTGCACGGTCGCGGCGAGCGGTTCGAACGCTGCTTTCGCAGCCGCCTCCCGCGTCCGCAGCGACAGGCCGTTGTCGCCCTTGAAATTGAGCGTATCGAGGAACTCCTTGAGCGTCCCGGTAAGCTGCTGCTGCGCGTCCTTGATCGCGTCGGCACGCTCGAGCGCATACAACTGCTCGAGCTGCGCATAATCCTCGGCGGTGGCACTGGCCTCGGCGAAGGTGGCGCGCAGCGTGTCGAACTTGGCGTCCACCTCGTCGATCGCAGCGCCGACCGGATCGAGGCGCGCCTTCAGATCCTTGAACACCTGCTGGAAGCTGAGCGCCTTCTGAAGCGCGGTATCGAGATCCTTGCCGGCCTTGAGCAGGTTGATGGCGCCCTGCCTGATCCCCTTGATCGCGCCGTCGCGGATGGCGTCGAGGATCGCGTATTGGACGGCCGCGTCGGCGCCATCTTTACCAAAGTCGACGAGGCCGCTGGCGTGCTTCGAATCAAGCGAGCCGGTATAGCCGGTCGTGCTGACCCGGTATTTGCCATCGAAGGTGCCGATCGAGACGTTGAAGGACCCGAGTTGCGCGTTCAGCGTCGACGCGATCTTCTGCAACCCCGACTGGACGGAGCCAGCGAGCGAGTTCGCATTCGACGTTGCCGCGCTGTCGTTGCCGAACGTCTGGACCGGGCCATTCGCCGAGGTGACGAGCGCCCCGCCCCGCTTGATCTTCGTGAACAGGCTGCCGACCAAGCCGCCGACGACGCTCAGCGCCGGCCCAAGGAACGACCCGAACGAGCCGAGCGCCTTGCCGATCGGCGAGTTCGCACCGAAGAGCTTATCGGTAATACCTTTATCACCGAGCAGCCCGCCGACCGCGCCGCCGACCGTCGACCCGGTCTGGTTGAGGCCGAGCCCGAGCGACTTGGAGATTCCGGCGATGAAGCTGCCCGTCGCGGCACCCTCGAACGCCTTTCCTGAGAACTTGCCGATCGACTGACCAATGGCCTTTGCGTTCTCAGGGTTCGTGAACAGGCCAACGATCGACGTGGTGAGGTGCCCCACCGCCGCACTCACCGGGTCAATCCGCTCGGTGCGCTGCGACAAATCACCGTACCCGCCGCTCTGCCGGAGGATTCTATCCACCATCCTGCCGAGGTCGCTGGCGCTCGGCGCATAGCCGAGCAACGGTCGCGCGGTCACAACCACATCGGACCCGTTTTCGCCTCCGGTGACGGTGTTGCCCGCCGCGCGCACCGCCATCGCTGCGGGGAGCGCTCGGAACGACGCGATCACGTCATCTGTCGTGTCGCGAAGATCCGCGAACTTGTCCGTGGTCGTTTGGGTGCTGGTCGCGACCTGTTGAACCGCAGTGGCGAACTCGTCGGAAGACTGGCGGACCGAGCCATATCCCGAAATCTGGTCCTGCAACTCGCGAAACGATGGCCCCAACAGGTTTTCGAAAAGCTTCTGTCCCTTGAACGTCTGGAAAACGTCGAGCAGCTTGGTCGGCGTTTTCAGAAGCTGGCCGAGATCGCCGCGGACGAACGACTGTGTGGCATCCGCCAGGACCGTCTTCGTGCTCGCGAGCGCGTCGAGCAGGATCTGTTGCTTGGCCCGCACCGCGTCGACCGCGAGTTGCTGCTGGTGTAGCGCCTCCACGTTCGCGAGGATGCGGTCACGCTCCTCCTGCGTCACCTTGCCCTGCGTGTTCTCAAGCTGGATGATCAGTTGGAGCGCATCGGCCTCCGCCTGCCGGCCCTGCAACACGAGCTGCTGAACCGCGTACTGCTCGCCCTGTTGCTTGATCAGGTCGCGGTACGGCTTGGTGAGCCCGTTCTCCACGACACCCTTCGCCTTTTCGGCGTCGGCGATCAGCTCCTTGAACCCCGGCGGCTTCAACCGCTGTAGCTTGGCGATCGTCTCGTTCAGCGTCTGCGTCGCCGTTGTGGCGCGGTCCACGAGGCGCGGCTGATCGTCGAACTCGCCGTTGATCTTTCTGATCGAATCGCCGGCCTGCTGCGCGTAATCGAGCATCCGCTGATACTCGCGCGCCGCCTTAGCGCTCTCCGCCGCAGCGCGTTTCAGCCCCTCGGCCCGCTGGACCTCTACGTCCGCCGCCTGGACACGCTGACGATAGGTATCGGCGCTGATCACGCCCTGCCGGAGCAGTTCGCTGTTCTCGGCCTTGGTAAGGGCCAACTGTGCGCGCGCCTTCTCAACCGGGCTGTCTGCCGCCGCGAGCGCCGCCTGCGCGTTCAGCTTCGAGATCTGGCTGCCGCCGGTGGCCTTTGCCGCGGCCAGCGCCGCCTTCTCGGTCTTCTTGGCCGCATCGGTGAGCGCGAAGAACTTGTCCTGCGCCGCCTTTGTGTCGGGGTTGCCGAATGCGCCCTTCTCGAACCTGCGCTGTAACGAGTTAACGGCATCCTCGTAACGGTGCGTCGCCGCGGTGGCCTTGTCATTGGCATCCTCAACCCCGCGAAGGACGAGCTTGGCGCTGCCAGCCGCGATCGCGCGCTCGGCGGTGGCTGACCGGAGCGCGTTGAGCTTCAGTGCCTCGTTCGTGTCCGCAATGGCCTGATCGGCAACGGCGACCTGGCCGCCCGCCGCGACCGCCGCGCCGGCGGAGCCGACGTTGGTCGTGCCAGCGCCAGACGCGCGCTTCTGCTCGACCAGCTGCTGCCGAAGCAGGGCGTCGAGCAGGCCGCGCTTGCGGATCTCGAGTTGGCGCGTCGCCTCGGCCGCCGCGAGGTCGTCCTTGATGCCCTGAGTGGTCTCGTGGTTCAGCGACGCCTGCGAGTTGTTGAGGCGATCGACGGCATCTTGCAGGCGTTTCACGGCCTCGGCGTGGATCGTAGCGGCCACCGAGGCGGCCTCATGGGCCTTGGCGCTCTTGTTGGTGCCAACCGTCATTGCCGTGAGCACGGAGATGCCGGCGAAGATCAGCGTGCCCCATGGACCGGCGAAGAAGTTGGCGAAGCGCCCGGCCGCGCCACCGGCGCCGGCCATGACGAAGGCCAGCTGAGACGCCTGCTGCGAGAACGCCAGCATCACGTTCTGACCGCCCTGCACCTGGACGAAGAAGTCCTGGAACTGCTGCGAAGCTTGGATCGTCGCGAACCGCTGCTGCCGCGCAGAGTTCGTGATCAGTGCTCCGCCAGCACCGAAGCTGATCCCCGCCGCGCGCGCCGCCGCCGCGACCCTGCCCTGCGTCGCGGCCAGTGCTTCGAGGCGGCTCGCCTCGGCCCCCGCTGCGGCCGCCGCTTCGCGCGAGGTCAACGCGAATGCCCGGTCCGCCGCCGTCGCCGTGTTCTCAGCGGAGGCGGCGATCCGCGCCGCCGCTGCGACCTGCTCGAGCGCGTTGGCCTGCTGGCGCGCGGCCGTGGCTGCGGCCTGCGTTCCGGCCGGATTGAAATACAGCGCCGGTGCCTGTGCCGGCGCCGCCACAAGTCGCCCGGCCTCCGCGACCGCGCGGGCGAGTGCTTGCGCCTGGCGGTCGGCTGCGGCAGCTGCGGCGTCGGAAGCCTCCCGCGCGCGCGCGATATTCGCCGCAATGCCCGCGCTGCGGTTCGCCACGCGACCGAGCACCTGTTCGAGCGTAACGCCGGAAAGCGCCGCGCGATCGATCGACGCTTCGCCCGCCAAGAGCCGATCGACGGCTGTCTTCGCGACGTTGCTGGTGATCTTGAGCCCGTCCGCAGCGCGGTCGATGCCCTGTGACAACGCGCCAGCGGTGCGGTTCACGCGGGCGAGCACCTGGTCCAGCGTCGTCGCCGACACCACGGCCCGGTCGACTGTGGCGTCGCCGGCCATGAGGCGGCTCACCGATGAGCGAGTATCAACTGTCGCTGGTGCGAACACGCCCCTGGGGGCTGCGTAAGCCGCGCTCGCCGCGCGTTGCGTCTCCGCGAGGGTGCGGAGACGATCCGCCTCGAGCTTGGCCGCCTCCGCCGCCTGGCGCGCCCCGTCGGCATAGGCGCGGTCGGTCAGGGTCGCGCGCTGCACGCTGGCGAGCGACTGCTCCGCCGCGCGCGCTACTGCCTCAAGCTGCATCGCCTGAGAACGCGCCGCGCTGGCCGCCACCTCCGCGCTCGACGAGTCCAGATTGAACCCGATACGCTGCGGCGCTGCGATCAGCTTCGCCATCTCGTTCGCACGCTGGCGATCGAGCGCGATCAGGCGGTTGCCCTCCGCCTCCGCCTGGTTGAACGCTGCCGTCTGCGCGGCCCCGCGCGCGCGGATCGTCTGCATGGCGGCATCGAACTCGCGCTGGATCGCGACGACCGCCTCGGCGGATGCGCGCGCCTTCTGCTGCGCGAGCGCATTCTCGGCCGCAATACGTTCGTTGGCGATGCGCTGGAACGGCGCGGTGGAAAGAGCGGCGAGACCGGCGCGGATACCGAGCGGATCAGCGTCCCGCTGCGCCGAGCGGTTCGTGAACGCCGCAACGCTTTGAGCGAACCGCTCCACCTGTCGGCGAGCGCCGTCGAGGTTGAACGCACTATCCGCGCGCCGACCCGCCGCCTCGAACGCAGCACCGGCCCGCCCGCCGGCCGCGCTGATGAAGGACTCGATGTTCCGGACGGTGCCTTCAAGGCTGCCATCCTCCTTGACGGAGATGACGAGCGGGAAGGTATTCACGCTGTACGCCACAGAGACTTCCTTCCTTCGCTGAATGGTTCGAGACGAGCCGTTGACCGCTCGGTGCAGGCCCGCGCGTGGCGGGGATGATCAGTTCAGTTCTTTTCCGAGCAGCTGCGCCATCGCGCGCTGCCGAGCCGCCGCGATCTGACGCGGATTGACGCGGCGTTGCCGCCGGGTGCGTCGGATGCCGACGAATGCCACGATGCCGACCCTCGCCCGTCCCGCGCCGACCTTGCCCCGCTTGGGCAGTCGTCGTGCCTTGCCGGAGCGGGCGAGCTGGATGGTCGTGTCCTTCACGACATAGAACGCTTCGCCGAAATGCCGGCCCTTGATGAAAACGAGCGGCCCGATGCTATTCTCGAGTCCGGTCGCTCGATAGAGTTCTGGCGTCATCCGGCGGCGCCCTGCCTTGCGGGGGATCTCACTCGTAGCGATCCAGAGGTACTTCCCGCGGACGGGCGCAATGTCCGTCGTATCCTGATCAACATACGCGCGCAGCGCGCCGGCGGTACGGGATGACTTTATCCGGGCGTAAACGAAGCCGGCAACGTCGAACCCCCGGCCCAGGCCGCTCGGAACCTTACCCTTCTTGAGATCCGACGTCGCGCCGATCGCATTCGCCAGATTGCCGAGCCGCTGGCTACGCATCTCCTGTCGAATATCATCGCGCGCGCCGAAGGCGGCTCTGTCCGTCGCGCGCGCGGCGGCCCGCGCGAGCCGGCCGCCGAGATCTCGGCGGTACGGTCCCGGCGAGGCGCCGCGCTGTGGTTCAACCTTCCAGCGCATCAGCGCTTCTTGTCGTAGCGCGCCCACTCACGGGCGATGATGTCGAACGCTGTGATGAGGCGTACCGGCTGATCGAGATACGGCGCGCCGTCCGGCCAAGCGATGGTGCCGTGAACGTCACGGCACCTGAGCCACATGATGACGAGATCGCGCGCCTCGGCATCTACCTTCAGTCCATCGCCGGCTGTGAAGGTGAAGTCTCCGATGGTTCGGTCCCGCCCGTCGTCTCCGATCCATCCGTCGTCGAGCCATCCGGGGTGACGGACTGCGACGACGGCGAGGGCGAGTTTTTTTCCGTGTCCACCTCGAGGTCGAGCAGGCCGAGCGCGTGAACCTGCAACTGCGTGAAGCCGACGCCGATCACCCCTTCGACCTTGTCCGCGATCGCCTTCTTCTCGATTCGGTCGACCTCCGCCTCGAGCGCGTCGAGCGTCGCCATCGGCACCTCGCCGTCCTCGAGCCGGAACGGTGTCTCGACGCCGGACCAGCCGCACAGGAACAGCCCGAGCGCGATCTTCGGCGCCTCCTGGTTGAACAGCCAATTGTCGGCGTCCATCGATCGCAGCATCGGCCAGTTGTCGGAGAGCCGTTGAAGCGCAGTGGCAATCTCCTCCGCCTCCGCCAGATCGATAGCGATGGTGCTGTCGGTCGCGGCCTGCTTTACGGTCTCCCAATAATTGGTGAGCCGTGCCTCGTTCGCGCGCAGCTGGTCATCATTGCCGATCCACAGCGCCCGCATGGCGCGGATCGCCTCCGCCTGAACGTCGACGTCCGAGTAGAAGCGCAGGCCGGCGCGCTTGAGCCGCTGCGCATAGATCCGCTGCGACCTCGGCGACGCGGGTCGAAAGCGGAAGGTGGGCCGAGGTTCGAGATTGCCGAACGACGGCGGGAAGAAGTCCGAGATCTCCGACCCCGATGCAGGTACGCTCATGGAAGGTGCCCCTTTCCGGTTGGTGATCAGAAGGTCGGCGGGAAGCCGAACACGAGATTGATCGTGCGGTCGGCGCCATCGACGAACGCCTGACCGGTGTTGGTGACGAAGTCGCCGCTGTTGTCAGGCGAGCGGTAGTTGAACCGCATATCGCTCACGAGCACGCCGAAGCAGTTGCCGCTGGCGAGGCCCCACATCGCGTAGAGCGGATAATACCCCTGCTCGTCCGCCATCCCGATATCGTCGAAGTTCGCGAGCGTGGTTTGGTTCAGCGTCATGTCGACCGTTCGCGTGGTCTCGGTCGTCTGCGATGCCTCGCTGCCGGTCGGTCGGTTCGGGTTTGGCGGCGCGGCCACCTGCGCGGTGAAGTCGATCGTCACGCTCGAGCCGCCCAGCTGCTTGTTCGCGATCCACAGCTTGCCGTCACGGAAGGGCGGCACAGCCAGTCCCACGGGCGGCATCGGCGCCTGATCGTCATAGGCGCCCTGGACGTCACCGGTGAGCGTGAACTCGATCGAGGGCACGTCCTGCGAGTTCTTGCTCGAGGTCGGCAGGTTGATCTTGAAGGCGGAGATCGCCAGCCCGACGCCGTCGACACGCCGCGATCCGAGCCAGACCGAGGCCGACAACGAAGGGCCGTCGCCGGGCGAGAACATATAGGCGATCTGCTTGATCAGCTGCCAGTTGCCGTCCGTGATCGCGGTGTCCGAGGTTTCCGGTAGAACAGCGAGCTTGCTCGCGTCGTTCGCGCGAACCATGCTCAGGCCCTTCTTGCCCGCGCCGAGGTGCGAGAGCTGGACCATCTTGCCCTTGTAGAGATCGATGGTGGCAGCGGCAGTCGCGCCGAGCACGACGCTCGATGTGGTGCCACCGGCGGCAACCGGTTCCGGCGCCGCCGGGATCGCAACCGAGACGATCGATTCGGCGAAGCAGGCGGCGCGCAACAGCCGTCCGATAACCAGCACGTCGGCGGCGGGCGGGGTCGTGCCGCCCGGCCCGCGCAGCAGGATGCGACCGGAGACCTCGAACGTCTTGCCCAGCACCTTCGGGCCCGGCCGGTGCTTGGTACCGGTGAACTCCTTGATGTCGGCGGTGATGCCCTGAATATTGCCCTTGAGTTCGGCGCACGTGATCAGGTCGGTCGTGTTGTTGGGAGCGGCAAATACGCCCGGCGTCGGCTCGACCTTGAGCGCGAGCACCGAAGCGAGAGAGAGATCGCCCATCGGGAGGGTTCCTTTCGGTTGAGGCGGTTGTCAGACGCTGATCAAGCAGCGTCGGTTTTGGCGGTGGACTTGCCACCGGAGGGCTTCTTCGCGCCGTCCCCCTCGCCGCTGGCCGCGGTCGTCTCGGCCGCCGGCGCGGGCGACGCGACGATCGCCCCGGTGAGCAGATCCTCGCCCGTGGCACCGTTGGAGGCGTTCTTGTGAACGCGGTTGAAGTCGATCGATGCAGCCGGGAAAGCGGGGGCAACCGCCGCCGGGATCTCCGTCGTCGTGTCGGTCATGATGATGTCCTTGCTTGCGGGTTTAGAAGATGCCGCTCGCGCCGAGGATCGTCGTGAAATCATCACGCGGCGTGAGGAACGAGATTTCGGCGGTGAGGATCGCGCAACCGAGATCCGGCGTCGCGTCCAGCTCGGCGGTGGCGGTGCGCAGTTCGAACTGCTGCAACATGCCACCCAAGGTTCGATCAGCCGCGACCAGCGCGTTGCCGCGCGCGATCATGCGAGACAGGTTGGCGGAGATGCCGCCGAACGTCAGATCTTCCTCGTAAAAGTCGAAGTCAAAGGTGCATTCGTGCAGCATCTCGCCCTGCCCCATCGCGGGCGTGAACTCGATCTGCACGCAGCGTATCGCCATCGCGGGGCGCTCCTCCTCGCGGATCGGATCATCCTCCGAGCGATCGACGAACACGTTGATGCCCATCCCTTCTCGGAAGAGAGCGGTGGCGGCTTCCGTCACCTTCACGATTGCGGGATCGCCTGCCATCAGGCGCCCGCCTTCTTGAGCGGCAGCACCCAAGTCGCGCCGGTCGAGCCGCGATCACGGCCCTTCATGGCCCAGACCTTGCCCGGCAGCAGGGCGACGGTGATCCGGTCGCCCGCCACCGGATCGGCAACGAGGTCCATCGGGACTTCGACCCGGACGGCATCGGCTGCGGCGGCGGAGTTGCCCGGATTGACGATCGTGGTGTCGAACTCGACCCACGCGTTGAACGTCACCGATGAACCATCGGCGAACGTATAGGTGATCTCGTCGCCCAAGGCGTCGTTGACGCCACGCTCAAGGGCGAGCGTGGCGTCGCGGAGCGTGGTCATCAGGCGGCGGGCGGCGCGTCGGCGCTGGCGGCGGCGGCGAGGTCAGCGACGCGCTTTTCGGCCGCTTCCTTACCCTGGACGATCTCGGGCTGATCAAGGCCGGGGCCGGTGATGGCATATTTCCCGAACCCCTGATGCGCCATCGAGAACGCGCCATTGGTCTCGCTCTCGTCATCGTCGTCATCGTCGAGGCCGTCGGGATGCTTCCATCCCTTCGGCTTCTCGATCGACCCGTCGATCACGAAGTCATTGATCAAGGCGTCCGGCACCTCCTTGATCATGCCGGCTTTCGCCACGATCATGCTCGTGCCGTCGTGGAACACCCGCTGACGCAGGAACTTGTGCTTGGCCATAGTACCTTCTCCTTAGACCTGAGCGAGCAGGACGAGGTCCGGCCGCATGTTGAGGAAACCCGGATAGGAATAGATCTCGGGCTGGACCCACTGGTCGCGCTGGGTGTCGCGCACGAGCAGCGGGTAATAGCGGCGGCCCATCTGGTGCATGGTCTCGAACTGCTCGTTGTTCGGACCCATGACGTGCTTGAACATGCCCGGCACGCCGGTCGGGAAGATCTTGCACTGGCTGGCGGTGATGCCGATCTGGGTGTTGCCGCGATAGCGGATCCAGTCGACGCCCGCGAAATGGAAGATCTCGTACCGCTGCATCCCGCGCAGATCTGCCGCCGCAGTCCAGTTGAGGTACGTCTTCTCGACGTCGGGGTGCGTCACCAGCCGATTGAAGAAGCCGGCGCTGCAAAGGGCCCGGATCGCGAAGGCCGGCGCGTTGCCCGCAAGGCTGGCTTGCTCGATCGGTGTCACGATCAGCTCGTCGATGTCGCGACGCAGCTTGCCGGGGAGCGGATTCGCGTTGTCGAGATCTAGGTCGATCACGGTCGGCTGCGAAATACCGAACTCGGCATAGAGGTCGATGATGATCGAACCGTTGGGGTTCTTGACCACACCGTTGAGCGCGCCGAGCCGGTGCAGCTCCTCGGTGCCTTCGAGATCAACGATCAGCTGATCCTGCTTGCGAGCGAGCACTTTCGCCAGCGTCTCGACGTCGCCCTCGCCGTCGTACGGCCGCAGGTTGGCGATCTGGTGCGCGTAGATCTGGTCGCCCTTCGCCACGCGCGGGAGCTTGAACTGGCGGATCGACTTGGCCGGCTCAGTGCCCATCTCGATCGGCGCGCCACGGAGGCTGGTGTTGATGAGGTTGAGCTGACCAGCCCGAAACTCGATCTGGATCGTGTCGGTCGCGACCGGCTCGGGCTCGAATCCGATCAAGGTGTCCAGGCCGGTCGGCACATACGGGATCTTGTCGATCGCCTTGAGCATCGAAGTGACGCTGAAAGTCGGGTCGTTGAAAACGTCGAAGGTGATCATGGCGTAGCGCTCCTTTGCGCGAATGGCGTCGTCAGGACGCGTGCTGGGGAAGAACCTTCATGCCCTTGGCGCGCAGGGCGTTGAGGGCAGCGAGAAGGTCGGCGGCGGCGATGCCTGCCTTGGCGATCAGGTCGTTGCCGTTGATCGTCGCCGGGCCGTTGACGGTGGCAACGGTGACGGCGTCCGCGTTGGTGGCGTCCGTCTTGTGAAACAGGATCGCCGCGGCGACCTGCGCACCGTTATTGAGGGCGACATCATGGGCGACGTACTTGCCCGACGCGGTGATCTTGCCGAGGATCTGGCCGGGGTAGAGGACACCGGCGCCGCTCGCGACGATGATCTCCTCGTTGATGATGTTCGGGGCTGCGCTCTCGCCGAGGTAGCAGCCGGGACGGCGGAAATCGTAAGAGTTCATGGACGGCATGACGGCTTCTCCTTGTCAGCGCTTGCTGTGCTGGGGGCGAACGCGGTCCCAGATCGCGTCCGCCGACTTGCTATCGGCGGCGGGCGTCTCGGCACCCGCGCCGAGCTGCGGGTTCTGCGTGCTCACCAGCGCGGCGAGCATCGGATCGGCGGCGGCCGAACCCTTGGGCGACTTCGCGAGCAGGCCGGTGATCTCGTCGGTGCTCATCGAGGTCTGAAGCATATCGGCGGCCTGGCGCTCGCGGCCGGTACAGTGCTCGCATGCGAACACGGTCGCGACCCGAGCGCGCTCATCGGCTCGGATCTGCGCCTCCGCGCTCAGTGCCGGCGCGGGGGGCGCGGGATCAGCGGCGGCTTGTTCGGGCTGCTGCTCCTCCTCCGGCGCGGGAGCCGGCGGCGTGACGCCCGCCTCGTCCTCTTCGTCTTCCGCCGGCGGCGCCGGAGGATCGGCGGGATCGCCGGTGGGGTCTTCCGCCGCCTGCACCGGCGGCACCGCGCCGGTCGTCGTGTCGAGCGCGTGGAGCGCCGAGCCGCCGAGCAGAGCGCGGGCAGCACGGGACACTCCCGCGAAACGCGAGTTGGTGTTCATCACAGTCTCCTTGGTCGGTAGGGTCAGGCTCGCGCGAGCGAGCGTTGCAGCTTTGCCCAGGCTTCCGGCTCGGACATGATGCCGTCCATGAGCCCCAGGCGGAGGCCATCGCGCGCGTCGAACCAATCGGCCTCCGTCGCATCGACCGACTGGATCGAGATCGCGCGGCCGGTTGCGACAAGCTTGTTGAAGCGCGTCCGCGTGTCGTCACACCAGATTTGCAGCTTCTCGGCCGCCTTCTGATCGAGGTTCTCGTACGGCATCGTTCGGGCCTTGCGGTCGCCCGCGCGGACGATCGTCACCTTTACCCCGCCCTTTTCGAGCGCGGCCGTCAGATCGACGTGCATCACGAAGCAGCCGATCGAGCCGACGATGGCATCCTCAGGGCCAAACACCTTGTCGCAAACGCAGGACAGGGCATAGGCGGCGCTGGTCGCCTGCTCATTGACGTAAGCCCAGATCGGCTTGCCGCCCTCGCTCTTCGTGCACTGCGCGATTTCGGCGGCCAGCGCGAAGCAGCCGGCCGTCGCGCCGCCCGGCGAATCGACGTCGAGCCAGATCGCCCGAACGTCATCGTCCGCCATCGCGGCGCGCAGCTTGCGCGCGATACCGTCGTAGCCGGTCATGCCCGAGATTGGATCGAGATAGCCGTACTTGTGGACCAGCGTGCCCGAGATCTCGATGACGGCGACGCCATCAGCCATAGGGTAAGGCTTCCAGTCCTCGTAGGAGCGCCGTGCCTCGCCAGAGCTCATGGCCGCCTGCATGTCAACCGCGTCCATGACGCTGCCGTCGAGCCGCTCGAACGACCCGATGCCGAGCCGCTCGCGCAGCGCCGCGACGATCACCTCCGCCTTGCGCGGATCGATCATCACCGGGACGTTGAAGAGCTGCTGCGCCACATGGGCAAGTTTCGTCATGCGTCCGCTCCTGCCGACTGCCGCGCATCGATCGCGTCCTGATCGTCCATCCCACCGCCGGCGTTGGTATCGTTGCCGCCGCCGGCGTTCCCCGTCCCGACGGTGGACGGGTTGCTCGAGATGGGCAGGCCGTACTTGCGGCGCTCTTCCAGCTCGCGCTTCTGCTGCCAAAGGACGTCACGCCAATCGCGACCCTGCTCGGCGCAGTCGATCTCGAGGTTGGAGACACCGCCTTCACGGTCGACCGCCGAGCCGTCGGCTTCCTTCTTCCGGTCGATGATGCCGCGGCCCGGCCCGATCCACTCGCACTGTGTCAGCGCGTCGCGCCAAACGTAGAACATCGTCTTGCCGCCGGGGATCTCCACCAGGTCGCGGGCGACTGCCTCCTCGAGCCAGGCAGCAAAGATCGGCGTGCAGAACATCTGCGTGAACAGGTGGCGGTCGGCAAGTAGGCCGCGCCAGATCTCGTTGAGAAGGGTCCGCGCGCTCGAGTAATTGATGCCGGACCAGTCGTTGGACAGCTGCTCATACGAGAGGCCGAGCGCGCTCGCGATCGCGCGCAGGATGTAGTTCTGGAAGGTGACGTAGTTGCTCGAGGCGCGTTCGGATGTGAGCGTCTCGATGCTGTCGCCGTCGGGCACGACCGCGACACGCACCCCGTTGAAGGTGAGGTCGGCCTGCTCGTAGAAATCGGCGCGGTGCGCGTCGGTGCTCTCGTCGATGCCGTCGTCGACGGGCGACATCGATGCCGCCATATCATCCGAGCTGCGCTTGGTCCGCGCGTACAGGCCGAAGATCGCGTTGGTGATCTGCGCCTGCAACTCGGTTTTATCGGCGAGCCCCTGCTGCGTGATCCGCGAGATCGCGGAGGCGAGCCGTCCAATCGAATGATGCTGGTGCGCCCGTCGCTTGGCAATGGCTCGCACGAAGAGCGGGCGCCCGGTCGCCGTCTCGCGCGGGATGCGCGTCCACGCCAGCGACTTGTAATCGCCGGGGGCATCGTCCGGGTGGCTGTTGCGGACGTGGTATGCGACCTCGGCGCCCCACTGGTCCAACTCGACGCCGCCGCGCAACGTCGCGCTGTCCGGCGCGCCATCCTTGTTCGACAGCCGGTCCGGGTCGACCACCAGCACCGACGTCTGGAACGGGCTGCCACGGTCGAGCATATACATCGCGGCGCAGGCTGAGCCGTCAACGACGTAGTGGCGATATGCCAGTTGCACGAGGCCGCCGAAATGGTGGTGGCGCTCGACGTCGCACACGAACCGCGACGATTTGCCCCAGACCCGGAACAGCGCCTCCACCTTCGTTGCCCACTCGTCGGCCCACTCCGCCGAAAGCCCCATCGCGGCGAAGTCCGGCTTGAGCTTGAGCCAGATGTTGGAACCGACGACCGCGTCAACGCGGCGGTCGATGCCGCCGTTGATCAGCGCGTTGTTGCGATCGATGTCGCGCGATCGCGCTACGATCCTGTCGCGCGACTGCATCACCTCGTTGTCGGGCGAGCGCAGACGCGGATTGAAGCCCGATAGCTCCTGGCTGTGCCCGCCGGCCACATAAGCCGGCGACGTCAAACCCAGCGAATAGGCACGCTGCTTCGGCGCCCCGACCGTCGCGGTGATTGTGCCGGCGGAGGTGCCGCCGGTCGCCACCGATGGCGTCATCGACCGAACCTCACGCTCAGCGCGCGGAAGCGCGGACGGCCGCTGCCGGCTGCGCGATCCAGCGCCTCGATCTGATCGTCGACTTCCGCGATCGCGCCCTTGATGTCATCGGGCGTCATCGTCGCGTACACCACGCGGCGGCCGTCCCGCTGGTATTCCTTGACCTGTTGCCCGGTCAGAAGAGACGTGCGCGCGCTGACGAGCGCGGCGCGGTCGGCAACGAGCTGCTCCCGTGTCGGCATCATTTCCTCCTGTTGAGTGCCGCCATTCGCTCTCGAGCGGTTGGCGCGCGTGTGGTGACGGGCACGGCAGCCGGCGCAGGCTGGCCGATCTCGTCGACGGATATTCTGACCGGCTTCGCCCAAACGGGGCGCTTCGCGATCCAGTCGATGTCGGCGCGGTCGGGGCGCAGCATTAACCGCGCCGCCTCGGCGTAGCCGAACAGATCCAGCGTCTCGTTCGGGCCGCGACGCTCCCAGACATCGTCGATCAGCACCTCGCCTGAGAACTCGGCGAAGGTCGATTTGGGCAGGCCGCGCGCGAAGTAGCACTGGCCCGGCCCGCCATCGGTCGTTGCTACGCGCTCCACCGAGAGCGTCTTGAGCTTGTGCACGCCGAGATCGAACTCGAGCACAACCGGCAGCACCGATTTGCCCATCTCATCGACGCTGACCTCGCGGCCTTTCGGCGGAAGTTCCGGCGCGGCCGGCGACTTCGAGCCCTTAATCAGCCGGACGCGCTCCCAACGCTGCGCCTTGCCCCAAGAGTAGCCGGCCCGCGACATGCGCCGCGCGAACTCGCGGGCTTTCCATGTGACGTGGCCGTCGCCTGTGTCGATCGTCATGGCCGCGACCGGCAGCGCGAGATCCGGGTCGTCCGCGAGCGGCACCAGCCGGTCGAGAACCTCCGTGCGCAACACGTTCCAGTCGTCGATACGCTCGGCTGGCCTCAGATCGCGCAGCACCCCGTCGGGCCAACGGCGCTGCTTCAAGGTGACGCGATCGATCAACCAGGACCTGCCCTCGAGATCCCAGCCCCAGAAGCCAACGTCGAACTTGGACCCACCCGGATCGACGGCGGCAGTCACGAACAGGGCCTGGCTCGGCACGGTCCCGACCTTGAACCCGTCGGCGTCCTTCGCCCGCTCCTCGAGCTTGCCCGCGTCCAGCGCCTGCGCCACGCCGTCCGCCCCCTCGTAGATCTCGCCCAGAACCTTCGCCGAGACCTCGCGGAGCCGCTCCGGTCGCTTCGTGCGCTCGTATGTGACGAGCGCGCTGATGTACCGCCGCGCGAGATCGGCCCAAGACACCCACGGCGACATCGCGCCGTGTATCCAGAACCCCATCACCTTCCGCGAGCGTGGCTCACCGGTGACGTTGCCGTTCACATCGATCGACTGGCCTTCATGCACCCATTTGCCAGCGGCGTTCATGGCGCGCTTGGCCTCGTTGTCGATGATGCTGCCGCAGTGCGGACAGCTGAGCCCGGCCGTCTTCGCGACGTGATCGAACATCTCGTCATCGCTCACGCCGGTCAGCCTCACGTAGAAGAGCGTGGTGCGCCAACCCTTCGGCGCGGTCGGGCAAGGGCTCGAGAAGCCGCCGCAGTCCGGACAGGGCCAGTACCAAATCCCCCGGCTCGACTCCTTCCATGCCGCCGCGACCCCGGAGGTCCAGCCCGCATCCATGTGGCTGCACACGTAGCCCTTGAACCGGGTGCCGACCGTCGTGCCGCGGATCAGCATCTGGTCGATCATGGAGTTGCGCAGCTTCGGCCGGGCCGAATCCACCTCGTCCACCACGATAAGCCCGCCGGTGCGCCCCGTGATGGTGCGGGCGTTGATCTGCAAATATTCAAGGATGCGGCCGGCGATGCGCTTGAACGTGCGCTTGTCGTCGCTGCGCCCCTTGCCGACCTTCGCCTGGATGTCAGGGTGAAGCTCGAAGATCTTCGTGACCGTGCGGTCGATGTAGCTGTCGCGCTCGCTATCCGAGCCGAGATACCACAGCACATCCGGCACCGGCCCGAATTTGAGCCGCTTGAACAGGATATTCTCCGCACCGATCGTTCCACCGACGCGGCCCGGCTTGGGCACGATGATCAGGTTCGTCGCCGGATCGTCCCCCGCCTCTTGCGGCCCCAGCATGTAGGGCGTCAGATCCGGGTTCCAGAGCGAAGCGCCCGTCCCCTCGGCATGGGGAATGTACCGATAGCGCGCCGCGCAGTCGGTCGTCGAAATGTCCTCCGGCGGCGTCAGCAGTTGCAGCGCTTCGCGCGCCATCGTCACCGGGTCGGCGCAGAACTCGTCGCGGGAGAGACGGTCCAGGTCCCGCCCCACCTCTTCAAGCGCGTCCACCGATCCCCCATCGTGCGAGCGACGCGTCGACCCGATCGCGCACCGTGATCAGTACCGTGCGCAGCTCGCCTTGCACGTCCGCGCGCAACTCGGCCGGCCATTGGCCCGCCACGTCGAGCCGCTCCGCGACTGCGAGCGTCTCCGCCTGCATCGTCGCCATCACATGCGCGAACAGCGCGGCAACCTGATCGGCGCGGACATACTCGCCCTGCAACTGCTTGAGGCGGTGCGTCGTCATCTGCGCCTCGGCGAGCGCCTTCATGCCCCGAGCGTCCGAGGCGCGATCGGCAGCGGCGCCGGGTCCAGCGGCGACGTCGGACGAAGGGGCGGCGCCCTCTGCCCCGCCGAACCCGGCCAAGCGGGCAATCTCCGCCTTCCGCGCCTCTTTCCCTGCTTTCAGGAATCGAGCTTGCTTGATCAGGTAATCGAGCACGTCGACGAGATCGAACTGCCACGCCTCGCCGACGCGCCCGCGTTGCTTCACCGGGAACGCCGCATCGTTCGCGATCCAGCGCTCGACAATCCGCCAGGTGGCGCCGGTTGCGCGGGCCATCGCCGCTGCGTTGACCATTTCGCCAGCCGTCGCTGCCTCACGCGATTTCAAGAGCGAATCGAGGTAGTCGGCCGGGCTGACCGCTACCCTCGGCATGTCATGCTCCTGATCCCGTAGAGTTGTTAAACGCCAACCCTTCCGGGCAACAAAAAAGCCCGCAAGAAAACTTGCGAGCTTCTGTGGCGGGCGTAATTCGCCAAGGCCGATCTGCCCGTATTTGGGTTCCGGGTCAAGATCTTCTTTGGGGCATCGAACGAATTATCGGTGCGACATACACCATCAACCCCAACAAACCTCTCCTAAATGCTGCCGAACCGTTGGTATATCTGCATTTTGCGAGCCTAGATGCTTCCCTGACAGAGAAATCATGGAGAACAACTTGATCGAAGAGACTGATCACATCGTCTGGCACAAAGCGGCGTGACCATCGAAATTCGTCTCGCGCCTCAGCCTCGGTGGCCGTCTTCGCAAGATGGCCGAACGTTTTAGGTCCGTCGCCGAACTTGGGATAAAACGTGCTCGCCACTAGCGGGTCGAGCCCAGATCGTTCCCACTGTCCCCGATACCAACCACAACAGGCGAACTCCTCGATGTCGAGGACGCCGGCACGAAACAACTTCGTGACCCGGTCGACACGCCTGACTGTGATTATCGGCTCGCGCACCGTCCCTTCGACCTTCTCAGTCTCGTAGGGGTCGAACTGGTCGCGGGCGAGTTGCTCCTCCGGCAGCGTGTCGCGCGACTCCTGCAAGTTGACGAAGCGCCCATGTGCTACCTCGATCCGCGCTGCACGCCGGCGTTGATCGGTCTCGCGATCCATCAGGTCGCGGTTGATGATACCGCGCACTCGCAACTGCTCGCGCTCGCGCGCCGCGCGAATCCTTGCGAGCGGATCTAGCTCGTCCCGGTCGTTCATTACTTTCCCCGCTTCCCAAAGAGTTTCTCGGCCAAAATCTCAGCCTGTTTCTGATCCGTCCAATTTTGCAGCCAGGTCGGGTTGATCAGGATCAGCCCATGTTGGTGCCATGCCTCCCGCGCTGCGCGTTTCGCCGCTGCCGGATCGGGCTGGTGATGAAGGCGCGCGAACGGTGCGAGGCTGGACTGGCTCATGCCGCCGCCCCTTCCTGCCGCTGCCGCACCTCGATGCGGCGGTTCGGCGCCTCTCCCGTGATGAACCAGACGCGCCCACCGTGCTCGCGCGCGTTCAGATCATCGCAATGGCGTTGCAGCTGATCGATCCCGCCGGCTGCTTCCTGAGAGTGAATCTCGCGGCACAGGTCGATCAACTCGCTCGCCTTGGGCATGAAGCGGCTGGCGCGCACCCACTTGCGGCACGCGCGCTCAAGCAGCGCGGGCGGTATGTCGGCGACGTCGAGAATGAGCAGCCGCATCGTCTCTGCGTGCGCCTCAAGGTCGGCCTGAACCGAAGGACGGTAGCGCAGGCCCATCTCGCCAATCAGGCGGGCTGTAGTCGGGTGGACCCTCGGCTGCACGGGCTCGTCGAACGAGATCGAGCGCTGGGTCGGGGCGGTGTCCTCGAAGGTCGCCAGCGCTCGGCTGGCTAGTGAACTGACGGGCTCCATGCTGGTCGTCTCCGTTGGGATCGTAGATACCGCCCCAGCCCTTGGCTGCGGCATGTTCGAGCAGTCGGCTTGGCGGCCACTCAGGGCTTGAGAGGCGATCGAGGTCGCGCAGCAGCTTGGTGTGCGCGGTCGCGGTGTTCGCCAGCTTCTTGCGCTTTCGGTTGGCGAGGAAGTCACGCCAGACCTGATCGGTCGCGAAGTCGGGCTTCGGGAACACGTCCTGCGCGCGCTGCGCGGGAATAGGGGTGATAACCCCTATTATCCCTGTCCCTGTCCCTGTCTCTAGCGATCCCGGTGGGATGGTTTCGTGATCCCGGTGGGATGCTGTAGTCGTCCCGGTGGGATCATCTGCGCGTCCCGGTGGGATCGACGCTGCATCCGTTCGGGACTCCCGACGTCGTGCTTTCGCGAGCGATTTGGAGTCGGGGGCGATCGCCGCGAGGCGGTCTGCGGCGTCCGACAGCATGGCTTCGATCGGCGTCGCATCGAAGGTCGACTTCCACCGCTTCGCGTTGCCGGCACCGCTCGAGATGCGCTGCACGAGCTTCTCGATCCACGCCTCGAGCGCGAACTCGCAAACGGTCTCGTGATACAGGCGTCCGTCTTCGCATTCGACGAAGCCGCGCAACGCGTCCTTCTTGACCTTCCGCCACGTTTTCACGTCGCGACCGAGCCCCGCCGCCTTCGCGAGCGCGCCGTCTTCGTTCTCGAGCGAACCAGCGGGGATCGCGTGCCAGGCGGAGAACCAGAGATTCACGCCGGCGCGCCACGCGCTGTCGTCGATCACCGCGTCGAAGCTGGACTGCCTCAGACGAGATATGTCGATCATCATCCGCTGGAAGTCGCGCAGATCGCAATCTGGCGGCGTCAACGGCATCCTGAGGTTACTCACCGGATCGCCTTTCCGCACCGGTATCGATGCTGTTCATCAGCGGCTGCCGAACTGCCGCACGAGCGGGACGGCACTTCGCCAAGGTGGTGTGAAGCCGAGCGCGTCCGCCGCGTAATCAAGGATGCCGAGCGCCTCGGCCTGATCGTGCTTGGCCGGCTTCCAACCGAACTCGCCGCAGCGATCCATCGCCAGCCCCTTGAGGTCGACCTTGATCTGCTTGCCGGTGAGCGGGTCTCGCGGACGCTTGATGCCGCCGAGAAAGTGCCGCCGCCAGGACGACTGATTGACCGCGCGCACGATGCGACATTCCATCGCATCGCCCCAGCTCTCGGCGTGCATCGCGAGGCCGTGCAGCACGTCTATAGTGCGCTGGTTGGTTATGCCCGCGCCGGGTCCGAGATTGAGCGGCGTTTCGTAGAACACCGCGTCGATCGTGCCGAGCATGTGGATCTCGGACATGCACTGGTGCAGCTTGCCGAACGTGCCGCCCAACGAAGTGAACTCGCTCCCGAGCACCCAGACGCCGGACGCGGGGCCAGCGTCGGCGGGGGACCATGTGGCCCAACCCGCCGAGCGCATCGACAAGTCCATTGCGAGAATTCGCACCGGACGGTTACTCCGCCGCTTCGGCGTCGGGCGCTGCGCCCACGTCGTTCGCGGTGGTCGGCTCTTCGCCCGCGAGATCGCTGTCATCGGCGGGGTGCGGAGGGATCGTCACCAGCTTGGGCTTCGAGCGCTTCGGCTGCGTCGGGATGATCTCCTCCCGCTGCTGGCCCGCCGCCACGTCGAGCAGATCGTGCGGCATCGCCACGCCGAGCGCCTTGAACAGGCCGTTGAGCGAGCGGAGGTAATCGTCGCGCTTCGACTCCTCCATCTCGAAGATGCGGAAGGCGGTGCGCGCGGCGGCGGGCTGGATGTTCGCCCGCTTCTTGATCGCCTTGTAGGCGGTCGACTGCTCCTGCGCGAACTCGCCGACCCGCGACTGCGCAGGCTTAATGTCCTCGCGGTACAGCTTCACCGCGAGGTCGAAGTCCGGCTTTGCAACCTCCCCACTGATCGGGGCGGCGGACCTTGCCATTCGTGCCATCGTCATTCTCCTTGTGAGGGCGTCGGGGGGAGGGATTGGACCGGACTCGGTATGGGGCTCAGGGGGGCCACCGAGACGCACCGGCAACGGGGTGTCATGGAAACCCATCCCCCCTCTTTCGCGCCCCCGACGGGCGCGGCGTTCTTGAAAGCGATCATCCGGCTTCACCGCGGAGGATGCGCAGCTCGCGAGCGCGCGTTTCCTCCGGCGAGAACCTGCCCGCCGGCAGGAAAAGCCGGTTGGGGTCCATGATCGCACCATTGGCGAGCGCGTGCAGCGCCGCCGGGGTAAAGTCCTCAGCGGCGGTGCCGATCGTCTCGGCTATCTGGCGGCGGCGCTCCTCGGGCGTCATGCGGCTTCCCCGAAGTGCTCGGTCTGGTTGCCCCAAGCATCCCAGCCGGTCCGCTGCTCGCGCGCGAACAGCTCGGCGTAAGGCCCGGCGTAGAGTGCCTCGACATCGTCGTGGAGGTTCTCGGGCTTGCGGCTGTGCTCACGCGTCGGCGCGACGATCAGGTTGCGGACCGAGCGCGAGCGCACGGCAGGCTTGCCGATCGTGCCGAGCAGATAGAACTCGGCCGCCGAGCGGAAGCAGTAGCCGGTGCCGAACGCCCATGCGGTGTCGGTGCTGGACCGCTTCGCCCAAGCGCCGGCCGACTTGAACGTGAAGCCCCATGCGCGCAGCAACTCGATGGCGTCCGGCAGCATCGGCGCGGTCGCCCACATGAACAGCGCGCAGTCCGGCGCAGCGAGGTGTCCGACCGGCAGCGCGGCAATCGCGGCGGTCTCCATGCATGGATAGTGCGCGACCGGGTTCTTGGCCTCGCCTTCCGCAGAGAAGTTGCGGAAATACCAAGGCGGATCGGCGATGATGGCGCCGTAACCGAACATGCGGAGGGAGCCGAAGGGCCAGGTCTCGGCCATCGCCCTACCCCGCCGTCCGCGCGAGGCGTTCGCGGTATCCGTCGAACACCTGAGCCGCCGCCTCGATCGCGTCGCGGTTCGCGCGAAGAGCGTCGTCGGAGAGTTCTCCGCCGGCCGAGGTCGCTTCCTGCAACGCTACGAGGGCGCGCATGATGACGAGCACCGCTTCGGCCGCCGGCAGGTGGCAAGCGTCCAGCGGCACGATCTTCATGTCGATCAGCGCCATCACAGCGTTGGCAAACTGGCCGTTCCACTCGCGCGTGCCGAGCAGGAACGAGATGAGACCCATGTCCCCCTCGCCCGATGCGTAGCCGGCGGCGGTCTCGCGCTGCTTGCCGAGCACCAAGCCGACGTCGTTCCAGGACAGATCGTCCTGCTTTTTGATGGCCGCGATGCTCGCGCCTAGCGTCTCAAGCGCCTTCGTTCCCGAAAACGACCGCCGTCTGCGGTGGAAATCCGACGCGCTCATACCGTAACGGCCCCGGCATGACATGCACGCCCCAAGGGGTTCACAGGGAGGTTCGAGCGCCGCAGATCCAGACGGAGGCCATTAGGGTCCGTCGGCAGCGCATCGAACACGTCGCACATCGCTAGGTTCGCGCCCAGCGCGCTTCTGGGCCCCAAAGCTGCGCTAGTCACCGGAAAGTGCCTCCGCGCTCGCAGCTGCGGCGGCGTATTCGTCAACGGCGCACATGGCTATGCTACGCGCCGCCCCTGCCGGGCCGCGAGCAATTTGCCCAAGCATTGCGGCGACGACATCGGCCGCCAGCGCTCGAACCTCAGCTCGCTGCGTAGCGGTCAGGCTGGATCGTACAATGCCAAGGTTTTGCAGGTCATAGCTATCGCCATGCCCGGAGCGCACCAACCGCCGAACCGCGTCCTCCTGCTCGGGGGTAAGGGCGCTCATGCAGCGGCTCCGCTCAGGACCAGTGTGCATGCAACAAGAGGAGACGAAAAATGGCTGACGTTCGATCTATCCACGCAATTGCTTGGTTTACAGCGAGCGCGACCGCCCGAATTGCGCATGATTTGGCAGACCAAGGCCTGCTCTCCGATGACGCGATCAATCATCTGCACGCTCTCCTCGCAGTCGCGCGCAAGCACATTGAGGCGCTCGGGGATGTTGATTCCGAGAGCACGTTGCTCGCACTTGAGCAGCAATTGCCCTTCGCCAGTCGGCCCCCTGCTCCTTGATCGATTCAATATCGGCGATACACTTAGCCGCGAGTGCTTCCGCGACCGCGTGACGCACATGATCGCGAACTGCGGCATCGCTGCCGTTAAGCGCGCTGGCGATCATCTCCGCGACGATCCCACGCACTTCGGCAGCCTGCGCATCTGTGAGCGCGCTCATGCCGCAGCCGCCTCGGCCGGCGTTTCGCCTCCTATGGGGGATTCCAGCCAAGACTGGATCAGCACCTCGCCGTTCGTCGCCTTCTCGATGGCGTGTGCCAGATCCAGCGACGGGCGTACCCTGTTGCGGCGAAGCTTGCTGACCATCGAGCGATCACGTCCAATCAGCGGCGCGAAATCCGCGTCGTTGATCGCGTGGCGCTTCAGATAGGCGTCGAGGGAAGTGCTCATGCGCTCGTATTGTGCAAGCGATGCACACAGGTCAAGTACGAAATGTGCAGAATATGCGCACGACACCGGATGGCGCTCTGTGCATGACGCGCACATGGACGTTGACTGGCTCAAAGCGCGCAAGCGCGAACTCAGCATAACCGACGCTGATTTGGCGCCGGCAATGGGTGTTGAACGGTCGGTTGCTAACAAGATTGCGAACGGGAAGGTCGAGCTAAACGCGCGCCGGGCAGACGCTGTGGCAGCCCTACTAAAGGTCAACCGAGACGAGGTTCTTTATCGCTTCGGGATCTCGGCTGCACAACCTCCGGCCGAGTCGGCCGCAAGGCTTCCAGCTGCAATTTCTGATCACCAGCCCACTCGTTCGATTGGAGCGGGAGAAACTGTTGGTGTTATGCGAATGGACCTATCTTATGCGATGGGACCCGGCACCGACATCGACCAAGATTACATCGACGGAGAGATCGTCCAACTCGATGTCAGCTTTTTGCGGCGGCTAACACCCTCATCGCCGGAGTTGATCCGGATCGTAAATGGCGTCGGCGATTCCATGTTCCCCACGATCCACGACAGCGAGGATCTCGTCCTAGATCTCGGTCAGAGAACGCTCAATTTGCAAGACAGAATATGGGCGATCTCCCTTTTCGGTGTGGGAGCTGTGAAGCGCCTCCAAGTCGTTGGGCAAGGTCGGATCGAGGTGATCAGTGACAATCCCGACGTGCCGAACCGCGAAGTGGATGCCGAGGACATCATTATCGTTGGTCGCGTGGTAGGATCGATCCGCAGACATTAATATTTTGGGGGGAGACGAGATGAACCTGAAGCTCGTTTTCGCGGCAGCTGCATTCTTTGTTTGCGCTCCTGCCATAGGGGAACGCAAAGCACCCCCGCCGGAGCCCACCACGCGTCCCAAATGGATCGACGTGCGACGGGAAGGCGAGCGGAAGTTCAAGAGCGTTTTGGTCGACCCCGATTCAGCGCAGATCTCCTATTCTTCCGGATTTCAGTGGGGCTATTTAAAGCCTCCCCTCACCGCTCGTACATATGGCTGGATTGCTTGTGGTTCCGCGAACGCGAAGAACACCATGGGCGGCTACGCTGGCGCGCGCCCCTTCTTTATTTTAGTCGACGCAAACGGAGGTGTTCAGGCCGATTTCGCTGACGAGTACGTATCGACGTGCGATCAGGGAAAGCCGGTGCCGTTGCAGCCGGAACTTGAGACATCGCCAAGCACTGTCATCCCATCGTCTAAAGCGGATGAATTAGGCAAGCTTGCTGACCTGAAGTCCAAGGGGGTATTGACCCAGGCAGAGTTTGACGCAGAAAAAGCGAAGCTCCTGGCGCGCCCCTAAAACTATGCGCGCTATGTCTCTCAATGTGGTGGGTGCACAGCACCCGAACAAGCGAGGTCCGACTCGACTATTCGCTGTTGAACTATGTCGTCCAGGCGATCTCGTTGAACTTCGACCGGAGCCCAAGAATCCAAAAGACGAGTACGCCGTCGCAGTTTACAATAGCGCTGGGATGCAAATGGGCTACCTGAGTGCTGAACGAGCGCCGTGGATCGGCGGCATGATCCGCAGCGGGCGCGAGATTCGCACCGTCTTCCAGCATCAGACCAGCTACGGGGCAGTGATTCGGCTCGCATTTGATGGCGACGATCCTGACCTCACAGGGCTACGAATGGCGCCGCCGCAGCCGCCTAGCGAGGTTGAATTCTGGCCAGACGAGGAGTGGCCGGACGAATAAAGTGCATATGATGCACATTAGGCGTTGACGTAATTGTGCAATGAATGCACACAAGGCCCATCGAACCCGATGGGAGCCTTGCAATGCAACTCTTTCTCGCGGCTGGCCTGGCCGCAGCGTCCGCCCCTTCCATAGCCTTCGCCGGGCTGTGGTGGCACGAGCATCGCCTTCGCCGCGGCGAGCAGCTGTTCTCCGTCTTCATGACGCAGCAACGCGACACGCTGCTGACGGAATTGCGCCGGCTTAAAGAGGTCGAGGCCGGTCGCAGCAAGATCCGGTCCGCAGCGATAGCCCGCGGCAATCGCACCCGCTCCTGGCGCCGCGCCGCCGCGGAGTTCGACCCGTCGAAGTACGAGAAGGCGACCGTCGGCACGGTGGTCGAGGGCACCCGCGTCATCGTCGATGAAGGCTTTCCCTGCATCAAGCCGGGCACGCGCCACTATGTCCGAAAGGACGAGAACGGCTTCTACATCGCCTGCACGAGCGGGAGCCATTACCTCGAGGGCCAGCTCGAGGAGGGCGACGTTTATCTCGGCGTCTATCTCGCGCCGTCACCGCGCGACGAGGTGCCAGCGATCGAAAGCGCCGCCGCATGAGCGCGATCGCTTCGATCGAGACGTGGCAACCCCTCGCGTATGTGTCGCACCGTCGACGCTACCAACTGAACCGCACGAACGGCGCTACCGAGATCAGCACGCACGATGACCTGAGCGAGGCGAGCGACATGCTCGAGGCGTTCGGCCGCGCGCACGCTGATGACGCGGAGGCGGTCGCCGGGATCTACGACTTCCACACGCTGACCTTCGTCGACGCGTTCTGCGGCGGGGTGGCGTGATGGAACGCTTCCGGTCCGGGATGGAGGTCATCAACGCCGGCGCTCCGGTAGCAAATCCGGTCGTCACCGCAGAATGTTTCGGCCGCGAGTTTCCATTCCTCCACGCCGCATCGATCGTCGTGCGGCCGAGCGCGGACCTCACCGCGACCGAAATCTGCATCGCGCACCCGGCGTTCGCGGTCGGGCTCTTCCTCGGACTGAGCGCCGAGAGTGCGCGCGACGTGGCGCGCTGGCTTATCGCCGCCGCCGCCGAGGTCGATCGGGCGGGGATACCCTCATGAAGCGCGCGATCCAGCTGTTGCTGATGGGCTGGCTGCTCGGCGCCACCATCGCCCTCGTCATGGCCGTGCCCGCCTGAGCGGCACCCACCCCTTTTCAAACAGGAGACGCCATCATGGCAGAGACCGCCGTCGTATCTCGGGCAGAAGAGCCCGCCACCCAAGACATCATCCAGGAGGCAACGACCAACCCGGTCGCAGTGCTCACCGATGAGGCGAAGTTCGACCAGTTCTACCAGCGCATGAAGGAAGAGACGGACGGCTTACAGGCCGACGTCAGCACCAAGCGCGGTCGGGACGCAATCGCGGCGATGGCCTACAAGGTGTCGCAGACGAAGACGGCCATCGACAAAGCCGGTCTGGCGCTGACGGAAGGCTGGCGCAAGCAGACCTCGACCGTGAACGCGGCTCGCAAGAAGATCACCACCAAGCTCGACGAGCTGCGCGACCAGGTGCGCGCGCCGCTGAACGCTTGGGAAGAGACCGAGAAAAAGCGTGTCGCTACCTGCGAGGCGACGATCGCCCGCCTCGCGCGCGATGGCGTCGTGCAGCTGGCCGATACGAGCGAGCAGATCCGCGCGCGCATCGCAGCCGTCACCGCGACGGAAATCGACGAGGCGGTCTATCAGGAGTTCGCGGAGCAGGCGCTCGCCGTGCGCGAGGCGACGCTCGCCAACCTCGAAATCGCCGTTGGCCGGCTTGAGAAAGAGGAAGCCGACCGCGCAGAATTACAGCGGCTGCGCGAGGCCGAAGCGCAGCGTCTCGCCGCCGAGGCCGAGCGGGCACGCGAAGAGGAACGCCGCGCGGCCGAGCAGCGCCGGCAGGAAGAGATTGAACGCGAACGGCAGGCAACGGCTCAGCGCGCCGAGGAGCAGCGCCAGCGCGATATCGAGGAAGCATCGCGTCGCGAACGCGAGCGGATCGAGCAGGAAGCGCGCGATCGCGAGGCCGCCGCCGAGCGCGAGCGCCAAGCCGAACGTGACCGCGTGGAGCGGGAGCGCGCCGCCGAACGCGCCGAGTCCGAAGCGCGCATCGCGAAGGCAGAGCGCGAGGCACAGGCCGAGCGTGAAGCCGCCGCCGCCCGCGAGCAGGCGCGCCGCGACGAAGAGCAGCGCATCGCCGCCGAGCAGCGGCAGGCTGCCGAGGAACAAGCGGCACGCGAGCGCGACATTGCGCACCGGTCGGCGGTCAACGGCGAGGCGCAGGCGGCTATCGTGTCCCTCGGGGTCAAGGATCAGGTCGCTCACAACATCGTGCTGGCAATCGCCGCTGGCACGGTGCCGCACGTCCGGATCGCCTACTGATGTCCGGGCAGCTGATCACGAAGCCGGGTGCCTATCCGGGCATCGACGGCGAACGCTACCACGCGCAGGAGATCTGCGACGGTCCCTCGATCAGCAGTTCGGGGCTCAAGCTGATCACGTCCAAGAGCCCGGCGCATTTCTGGGCGCAGTCGCCCAACAATCCGCGCCGGGTCCACCGCCGCGACAAGCGCCACTTCCGCGTCGGTCGCGCGCTGCATGACGTCCTGCTGATCGGCGGCGCGGTTCCGGCCAATTACCATCTGACGCCAGACGGCTTCGACCCGCGCCACACGAACAAATGGTCGGACAGCATGGACGGCTACCGCGCGGCGATCGCCGCCGGGCAGACCATCCTCTCCGTCGGCGAGTTCCGCCTGGTGCAGGCGATGGCGGAGTCTGTCTCCAAGCACGAACTGGCTGGCGCACTGCTCACCGCCGGCGAGCCCGAGATGACCCTGGCCGCGCGCGACCCAAAAACGGGCGTGTGGCTTCGCGCGCGCCCGGACGTGCTGCCGACCGTCATGGAGATCATCCCTGACGTCAAGACGGCCGAGGACGCCTCGCTCGAGGCGTACGAATCGTCCGCCACCCGCAACGGCTATTTCCAGTCGGCCGCCCATTACATCGACGTGATCAATCTCGTGTTCGGCGAAGCGCGCCGCCGCTTCGTGCTGATCACGATCGAGAAATCCCCGCCCTACTGCGTCGTCATCGACCACCTCGACGACGACGATCTCGAGCAGGCGCGGATGCTCAACCGCAAGGCAATCGACCTGTTCGCTGCCTGCACCGCGTCCGGCGACTGGCACGGGTACAACCCGCCCGGACGACCGATCCGCGCCCTCCACATGGCCGCGTTCCAGCGCACCATCATCGCGAAGATGATCGAGCGCGGCGAACTTTCCTACGACTGAAAGGACGACGATGATCCTCGGATACGACACGGAAACGACCGGCCTCCCGCGCTGGAAAGAGCCGTCGGACCACCCGCAACAGCCCCATCTGGTGCAGCTCGCCATGATCCTCTTCGACATGGAGGGGCGCGAGGTCACGCGCTGGGCCAACCTCGTGAAGCCGGGGTACGGCGCTGTCATGGAGCCCGAAGCGTTCGAGGCCCACGGCATCACGCTCGAACGCGCGCGCGACGAGGGTGTCGAGCCGCGCCAGGCATTCGCTGCGTTTCAGGACATGCTGCTGAGCGCCAAGCTGATGGTCGGCCACAACGAGAGCTTCGATCGGCGCATGATGCGCATCCATGCGGCCCGGCATCTCGGCTTCAAATGGGAGCCGCCGATCCCGAACTTCTGCACCCTCTATCGCACGAAGTATATCATGCGATTGCCGGCGACCCCGAAGATGATCGCCGCGGGTGTGCCGGGTCCGAAGTCGCCCAACCTCGGCGAGTGCGTGAAGCACTTCCTTGGGGAGGAGATGGTCAACGCCCATGATGCGCTCGCCGACATCGAGTACACGATGCGGGTCTTCTGGCACCTCGTCCAGAAGCTGAACGTGCCGATGTTCAAGGCGCCGAGCAAGGCGAAGGGCTTCTTCGAGACGGTGACGGTCTGATGGCCGGCGCTGTCACCCCTGCCGAGATCCTGAACCAGCGCGCGGGCGTGCCCGCAAGCCAGGCGACGCGCGTCGAGCAATCGCGCGCGATCGCCGAGGTGCAGGCCGCGTTCGCCGTGGCGCAGGCTCGGCCGCGCGACGCCGCGCGCGCGCTGGCGCAGATCCTCGAGTCCTGCCGCATGAAGACCGTCGCCGAGAGCGCCTTTTTCAAGTTCCCGCGCGGTACAAGCAGCATCACCGGCGAGACCATCCATCTCGCGGTCGAGATGGCGCGTTGCTGGGGCAACATCAGCTACTCCGTCGTGGAACTCGAACGGAACGACGAGCGCGGCATCTCCGAGATGCTCGCCACTGCAACCGACCTCGAGACCAACACGACGAGCCGCACCAGCTTCATCGTGCCGCACAAGCGCGACAAGGAGGGCAATAAGCCGGCGACCCCGCTGATCTCGATGCGTGACATCTACGAGAACAACGCGAACATGGGCGCGCGCCGTCTCCGTGAGTGCATCTTCCGGGTACTGCCTACCTGGCTGATCGAAGAGGCGAAGGCCGCCTGCTACAAGACGCTCGAGAACGGCAGCGACGACCGTCCGCTACCGGTCCAGTTCGCCGAGGCAATTGCCGCGTTCGAGCAGCTGGGCGTGTCGCAGGCTCGGATCGAGGCCAAGCTCGGCCCGATCACCAGCCTGACGCTTCTCGATCTCGCCGGGCTCAAGATCAGCTACCGCAGCATCACGCGGAAAGAGATCTCCGCCGACGACGAGTTCCCGCGCGCATCGCTTGAGGACACGACCGACGCGGCGCGCCGGGTCGCTGAGCAGGTCAAGCAGGCACCGGCAGCCGATGTCTCGCCGGTGGCCGGCGCTAGCGACGCCGGCGAAGATCCCCGCCGCCGCGTCGCCGACCAGATCATCGCGACGGTCGGCAAGCTCACCTCGTCGGTGGACATCTCGAACCTGCGCGGCCTGCGCGGCGAGGACATCGCCGCTCTGCCGGACGAGATGGCGGCGGAGGTCGAAGAAGCCTTCCGCAAGGCGCTCGGCAAGATCGGGCCCGCGAAGTGAGCGGGCCCGCCTGCCTCTGGTGCGAGCGCCCGATGGCCCCGTCCGGCCAGCGCAAGAAGTTCTGCTGCACCGCGCACCGCGGCGCCTTCCACGAGGGCTGCCGTCGGCTGGGCGAGCGCATGTTCGCAGAGGGCGCGGTGACGCTGGCCCAGCTGCGCATGGAACACGGCGGAGACGCCGTTGACGGCTCGCGGGGGGCCGGAACCACCCCCGCCGAAGGAGAAGGTCATGAGTAAGCAAGCATTGATCGACGGGGTTGCGGCCACGGCTGGCGGCACCAAGGCCGATGCGGCGAAGTATGTCGACGCGGTCGCATCCTCGCTGCACCAGATCGTGGCGGGCGGCGGTCGTGTGATCCTGCCGCCGCTCGGCACGTTCGCGCTCAAGCAGAAGGCCGCGCGCACCGCGCGCAACCCGAAGACGGGCGAGACGATCCAGGTCGCGGCCCGGCAGGACGTGCACCTCAAGCCGTCGAAGGCGCGCTGAGACATGAGCGCCAGTGCGACCAAGCCTGAGCCGGGAAGCCGCGCGGCGCACTGGCGCTCGGTTCACCTCGCTGGCGATCGCGGCCCGATCATGCGCCGCACGCCCATCTTTTTCCCATTCTGGAAGCCCGAGCATGAGCTGCGGGCGATAGAGGAGAAGCGCCGTGGCTGATGCCTCTGCAAATCCCGCATTTGTCGGCCTGAGCAACGGCACCCATGCCGTCATCGAGAAACTGCTGAGCGATATCCACGCCGCCGGCGAATGGACCGACGAGCACGAGGCACTGCTCGCCGCCTGGCGCGCGTCGCGCGTCGATGCCGCCAAGGACGAGTGGCGCTGGTGGGTCGGTGCGGTCGACGACGACAGCTACGCCGAGGACTTCGCCACGCGCGACGAGGCGATCGCCGCCGGTCCCGCCCACGCCGAGGAAGGCTGCTTCCAGATCATCGAGGCGCGCTTCTGGGCGGACAACGTGAAGGACGGCGCGGAGATCACTGACTTCGCCGACTGCCGCAACCACGAGATCTTGGAGGTTTTCTGATGTCGGACGGCACCAAGATCGAGTGGACCGATGCCACCGTGAACGCCGTTAACGGCTGCTCCGTCGTCTCGCCGGGCTGCACCAACTGTTATGCCATGCGGCTCGCGGGCACGCGCCTGCGCACGCATCCCACCCGCGAGGGGCTGACGGTCGATTCGAAGGCCGGACCCGTCTGGAACGGCGAGATCCGCGTCAACGAGAAGGCGATGCTCGAGCCGCTCCGCTGGACGCGACCGCGCACGATCTTCTGGAACGCGCACGGCGACCTGTTCCACCCGGCCGTTCCAGATGAGGTGATCGACCGTTGCTTCGCGGTGATGGCGCTGACGCCGCACCACCGGCACCAGGTGCTGACGAAGCGGTCCGCGCGGATGCGAACCTACATGCAGGATTTCGTGCAGGGAAAGCGGTCCATCGTCGACGCGGGCCGCGGCATGGCAGCTCCGGGCAAGTTGCCTGGCATTCTCAGCGCAGCGCGCGAGCGATCGCCTGCCGGCACCCCTACCTGGGCCTTGCCGAACGTGTGGCTCGGTGTCTCGGTTGAGGATCAGCCACGCGCAGAAGAACGTCGCGCCGATTTCGAAGCGACGCCGGCGGCCGTAAAGTTCGTCTCTTATGAACCTGCCCTTGGTCCGGTCGATTGGACCGGATGGGAGTTTGTACGGCAGATCATCGGTGGCGGCGAGAGCGGCCCAAAGGCGCGTCCAAATCATCCGGATTGGCAGCGCTCGACTCGAGACTGGTGCTCCGCGAACGGGGTCGCCTACTTCTTCAAGCAATGGGGTGCTTGGTATCCCGCGTTCGCCAATCCCGGTGCCGTCGACGCTGCCATCGTCAAGGAGACCCGCACGCTTGCGGATGGCACAGTCGTCCACCGGCTGGGGAAGAAGGCCGCCGGCCGCCTACTCGACGGCTCGCAGCACAACGGGATGCCGGTATGATCCGGTCAGTCTGCGCCGTGTGGATCGTCGTTGGGATGGCGCTGCTCGAGCTTCCGCGCTTCCTCAGCGAGATCGTCCCACTCTATGTCCACCGGCTTGTGGGCCATGTCGACCAATGCTGTTCGGATATGCTCGCTCGCGCCCGGCTGATCGTTCCGCCACATGGCCCGTATCGCTTTGCGGATTTGATCTTTCGCCAAATCGGTACGCTCATCGCTGCGCATAGCTGCGATCAATCGCAGGATCATCGGAGCCGCAAGCGCGCGCTTGTTGTCGCTGGTTGGCGCGTCCGCCCACACGCGGGCCTGATCTTCGACGTCCATCCGCTCGCGAGTAACTATCGCCATGACTGATCGCCCCATCATATTCAGTGCGGCGATGGTGCGCGCGCTACTCGCCGGACACAAGACGCAGACGCGACGCTTGGCCACATCGCCACTCCGGCACTGCGCGGTTGGCGACCGCCTGTATGTCCGTGAGGCGTTCCGCGTCGACTATTCCGCCAACTGGTATCGCGAGGATCTCGGCCGCTGTCCCACGCCGAGCGAGATGGACCCGACGTGCACTGGCATCGAATTCTTCGCCGATGGCGAGCGTGAGCTTGGCGGCAATGGCTACCCGTCGATGCACATGCCACGCTGGGCCAGCCGCTTGACGCTCATCGTCGAGAGCGTGAAGGTCGAGCCGTTGCAGGCGATCAGCGAAGCTGATGCAGCTGCGGAGGGCGCGATGCCCGTTCCTGTCGGTGCGCCGCCGGGCATATCGGATCTGACGGGCTGGACTCACGGTCAAGCGATCGAGCCGCCAGACGACTGCTTCCTCTCGGCTATCGCGAGCTTCCGCCACCTGTGGCGTAGCCTCCATGCGGTCGGTGGTGCCCGCTGGGAGGACAACCCCAACGTCGTCGCGCTGACCTTCCGCGTCGAGCGCGGCAACATCGACCGGATCTCTCAAAGCGAGCAAGCCCTGTGATGAGCTCAGAGCGCGCCACCCCGGCACGTTGGCCCCGCCTATTGAGCGAGCCGGATGCCGCCGAATATCTGTCGATCAGCACCACGACGCTGCGGGACAAGGGCCCGAAGCCGAACCGGCTCGGCCGGCGCGTGCTCTACGACATTCAAGTTCTCGACCGCTGGGCCGATCGGCTCGCGGGTCAGCCGCTGGACAAGCCAAAGGCCGAGGAGGAGGCTGCCGAAGTTGAGCGGCGATTCCTCGAGCGAAGGCGCAAGCGGAAACATGCCAATGGGTAATCTACGCTACACCTACGTCGTGAAGGGGCGCTACTGGCGCTTCCGCCGCGGCACCTTCAACGTCCCGCTGCCGGGCAGTCCGGGCGATCCGGAGTTCCACGAAGCCTATGCCGGCTTTCTGGCGACGACGAGCAACAAGCCCAAGGAGGCCGATCGCTCGAGCTTCACCTGGTTGATCAAGCAGTACCGGGCCAGCGCCGAGTTCAAGACACTCCGCCCGGCAACGCAGCTGGATTACGGGCGCACGCTCGATCTGCTGGTCGAGGAGCTGGGGGATCAGCCGTACCGCTTCACGACGCGGGCGATGATCAAGGCGCTGCGCGACGATCACGCGGACACGCCCCGCAAGGCGCACAAGATCAAACAGATGGTGAGCCGGCTCTACAGCTGGGCGGATGAGAACGATCTCGTGCCGGAGGGTATGAACCCGACCGAGAAGCTCAAGAAGCTCAAGGCGCGGTCGAAGTCGATCACACCGTGGAGCGAGCCGGAGATCGCGATGTTCCTCGCCAAGGCGCCGCCCTATCTCGTCACCGCCACCCTGCTCTGCCTCTACACCGGCCAGCGAGCCGAGGATGTGGTGACGATGGAGTGGACGCAGTTCCAGGGCGATCTGATCCGCGTCACGACGTCGAAGACCAACGAGATGATCGACATCGCCTGCCATCCGATCCTGCGCGCGCACCTCAAGAAGGTCCGGACCCGCTTTGGTGGCCGGATCGTCCGGAACGCCGCCGGCAAGCCGATGACTGCAAACGCGTTCGCGCAGGCATTGCGGGGCGTCGTCGAATCGATCCCGGAGATGCCGAACGGCCGCAGCCCGCACGGGCTCAGGTACGCCGCCGCCGGCCGAATGGAGGAGGCTGGATGCACGATCGTCGAGGCTTCCAGCGTCCTCGGGCACCGCACTTATCAAATGGCGATGAAATATCTTTCGGGCCGGAAAGCCTCGGAATCCGCGCTCGCCAAGCAGGAGAACAAAGGGTGACAATGAAAACCGCAGGGATTTCGACTGCAAACTCTCGCGTTCGCGGGGTTGACGCCGGAGCGAAACCCACGCATTTGCGCGCCCTCCACGCGATCGAGGCCCGATGGCGGAGTGGTGACGCAGAGGACTGCAAAGCCTCCTCGAATCGGCGCAAGTCCTCACAAGTTGGCAGTTTTCCCGGTCTGTTCCACC
>NZ_FMWX01000001.1:687752-1186101 GCF_900103265.1 Sphingomonas sp. NFR15
TTCGCGGGGTTGACGCCGGAGCGAAACCCACGCATTTGCGCGCCCTCCACGCGATCGAGGCCCGATGGCGGAGTGGTGACGCAGAGGACTGCAAATCCTTGCACCCGGGTTCGATTCCCGGTCGGGCCTCCACTTCAATGCGCTGCGCTTTGGCGCGTCCCTGATGCAAGGGCGCTCGCGCGGCGCGTCCGGCGGCTCGCTTCGCATATAATCCTGCCTTAAGGCGTGGTGGTGATGACGCCCCTCACGACGACCGCCTTGTACCGCTACCCCGTGAAGAGCCTGCGCGGCCATGCGCTCGGCATGGCGACGATCGGCGCGCGCGGTATCGAAGGGGACCGGCGATGGATGATCGTCGATGCGAATGGCCGTTTCCTCACCCGCCGCGAAGCGCCCGAGATGGCGCTGTTCGACGTCCGTCCCGAAGGCGACGCGCTGGTGTTCGATCATCCCAAGGCCGGCGCTCACCGGACGCCCCGCCCGTCAGACACCGCGGCGCGGATCGATGCGCTAATCTGGGCCGACACGGTCAGCGTGCGGATGGCGGATGCCGCGACCAACGACTATCTCGCACGCGCACTGGGCAGGCCGGTTCGGCTGGTGTTCCAGGGCGACGAAGGGGTGCGTCCGGTCAGCCCCAGCCACGCCCTGCCCGGCGATCATGTCAGCCTGTCGGACGGCTATCCGCTGCTGATCGTCGCGCGCGCCTCGCTCGACGCGCTCAACGCCGCGCTGATGGTGCCGATCCCGGTCGAGCGGTTCCGCCCCAACCTCGTGGTCGATGGCGGCGCGGCGTGGGACGAGGATCGCTGGCGGCGGATCCGCATTGGCGGCGTGACCTTCCGCACGCCCAAATTGTGCTCGCGCTGCGTCATCATCACGCAGCAGCCGCTGACCGGGGCGCGGCTGGAGGGGAACGAGCCGCTCGCCACGCTGCGCAAGCTCGGCCGGATGGCGAAGGGCGGCGTGATGTTCGGGCAGAACGCGATTCCCGAAAATGACGGGGTGATCTCGCCGGGCGACCGGGTCGAGGTGCTCGAATGGGGCGAGTCGATCCTCGCCTAGCGCGGCGTCACCACAGCAGCCGGGCCGCGATCCCGATCAGCGCGACGCCGATCGCCGGCAGCGATCCGATTACCAGCCGATGCCGCGCCACCCCGGAATCGACGGCGAACGCGAAGGCCAGCCCGGCCGCAAGCATCGTCCACAGATGATATCGCAAGTCGGAGGCGACGCTCAGCACCAGATACCCGCCGCCGTAGAGCGCGGCCGACAGCGCCAGCGGCATCGTCACCCCCGGCACGCCCCACGCCGCGTACACCATGCCGAGCGCGAGCGCGATCCAGCAGATCGGCCAGCCGAGCGGAGTGCGGCAAGTCTGCACCGCCAGCCAGTCGAACGCGCGCTGGAGCGGGTTCCGCGCGATCCGATAGCCCCAGGGGTTGGGCGCGGATTGCGGCTGCACCGGCCGCTCGAACTCATGGCCAAGCAGGAAGCGCATGTTCGCATTGGCATGGCGTAGCCGGTGTTCGGCATAGGCGAGCGGATGCGCTGCGATCGCCCGCAGCCAGAACACATAGGGACTCTGATGCCGTGCGGCGAAGGTGTCGCGAATCAGCGCGAAGCCGATCGGGCACGGCTCCCCGACCCACCACGCGTAGCTGTCCCACCGCGCCGGATCGTAGCACCGATGGTTGACGGCGACTGGTTCCGCCACCGGCAGCGGCGGGAAGACATCGACGCCGCTATGTTCGGTGACGCCGCCGAGATCGAAGATCACCAGCGAGAGCGCGACGCCGCTGCGCTTGGCCCCGGTCGCATGGTTGGCAAGCGGCATCGCCACGGCGAGCGCGACTCCACCAGCGAGCGTGCAGGCGGCCAGCCGCGCGCGGGTGCGCCGCCAATTCGCCGGCAACACCGCCACGAGCAGCGGCAGCGCGGCGAGCAAAGCGTTGAAGCGCAATGTCGCGGCGAACACCAGCAGGGCGATCGCGGCCGCTCGCAGACCCCAGCGGCCCTCGCGGCCCGCCCACGCCCCCAGCCCCGCCGCCGCGAGCATGGCACCCGCCATCAGACTGTCCTTGAGCACCGAGCCGAGCGTCGCCAGCGCGAACGGCAGCAGCGCCGGCAGCACGATGAGCCACCCACGCCGGGCACGCGCGGCGAGCAGCGCGACGCCGGACCAGTACAGCCCGGCTTGCAACAGCAGCATCGGCGCGGGGCCGGGCTGCACCGCGATCAGCCGCCGCCACACCCATTCCATCGCGGGCGGATGCCAATCGTCGAAGGCGCCGCTGACCGCCTGGCCGTATTGGCGCACCGCGTCCCAATACATGATGCCGGGCCAATAGGCGGCGAGTTGCAACACCGCCGCGGCCACCAGCAGCGCCGCGACGACGCGGGGCGCGCGGGCCGTCAGGCGGGTTCGGCCCGCTTGGCGACGAGCGCGCCGACCTCGCCCGCCTGCCACGCGAGGATCGCCGGCACGCCGATGAGGAGGTCGCGCGCGCGCTTGAGCAGCGAGAGCGCGAGCGCGGTCGTCGGCGGCAAGCCGAACACCGGACCGATCAGCGCATAGGCGGCTTCCTGGATGCCGATCGCGCCGGGCACCGCGAAGGCGACGCTGCGCAGCGTGAAGATCAGCGCCTCGATCGTCAGCGCCGCCCACAGCGGCACGTGCGACCCCATGAACCACAATGCCACCCACGCCCCCGCCGCGCTGCCGATCCAGGCGAGCAGATTGAGCACGAAGGCGGCGAGGATGCGCTTGGGTTCGCGGTAGATCGCATCGAGCCGCGCGCGCACCGCGCCGACCGCGTCGACCGAGCCGGGGATCATCCGCGCCGCGACCGCGCCGACCAGCTTCAGCACCGGGCGCTGTCCAACGACGAACGCGAGCATCAGCACCGCCATCACGCCCAGCCCGCCGACGGCGAGCGGTACCAGCCCGGCGTGAACCGGCCCGCTGGTCAGCACGAAGAGAAGGGTCGAGACCCCGGCGATCGTGAACAGCAGTTGCGCCGCCATTTCGGTGGTCATGTCGGCGACCATCGACGCGTAGATCAACGAATCGGGAACGCCGCGCGTCGCGAGCGTACGCGCGCCGACGACCAAGCCGCCGAGTTGCGAGAAGGGCAGCACGTCGGTGGCCGCCTCGCGCGTGGTGCGCGCCCAGACGAACACGGGCAGCCGGCGCAGCGGCTCGCCCGGCGCGGTGACGAGCCACGCGCCACCAAGCAGCAGCAGCACGCCCGCCGAGCACAGCAGGAAGGCGCCCATGCCAAGCCAGCCGATCGCCGCCATCGCGGTGAACACCTGCCGGGCGCCGACCGCCCCGACCGTCCAGCCGGCGACCGCGATGCCGATGAGAGTTGCGACGAGCAGGCCGGCGCGCGCGAAACGGTTCATGCGGCGGCCGGGATCTTCTTCCGCATCAGCCGCAGCACGAGCCGGATCGCGCCCGGCACGAATTTGGGGCGGATAAGCCGCGCGTCATACGGCGCGAGCCGGCGGTCGTTCTCGGCGAGGCAGATCGCGGCGAGTTCGGGAAATTCGATCTCCACGCCCAACTCCTTCGATCCGTTCAGCGTGAAGTTGTTTTCCTGTGCCTTGGTGTTGTTGCCCATGCCCTTCGCCATGTCGATCCGCTCCCAGAACAGGAAGCACCACACGGCCCACACCTTGAGTTCGAAATACGGGCGACGCCACCACGGCATGTTGCGCCGCCACCAGGCGACCCAGTTCACGAAGAACAGGATGTGCCGCCCCTCCTCGCGCATCACCGGCTCGAACGTGTCGATCAGCTCGGGCGGGAAGAAGCCGGTGTCCTTGGCGATCTTGAACAGCCCAAACCCGAAGAAGCTGTCGATACATTCCGAGAAGCCCGAGCGCATGAACGCCCATTCGGCATCCCTCGGCTTGATGTAGGGCGGCTCGGGTTCGAGCACGATGCCATAGTGCTGGACCATGTCGGCGAGCACGATCTTGTGGCGCTTCTCCTCGAACGCGTCCATTTCGAGCGCGGTCTTGAGTTCGGGATCGCGCACGAAATCCGCGAAGGTCTGGACGAACAGGCCGGTGCGGCCCTCGGTCTGTACCGCCATGTCCCAGATCGGCAGCGACACGATCTTCGCGCGGACATCGTCTTCCAGCACGGGCCAGTCGATCAACGCGGGCGTGTAGGGATCATGCGTGTCGAGCAACGTACGACAGAACAGCACCTTGTGCGCCTGGCTGCCGAGTTTGACGCGCTCGCCCGGCGCGGGGCCGTCGGCTTCGATCTTGCCGGGGATATAGTTCATATGCGTGTTCCGTTCACAGATCGGAGAACCGCGCCAGCCGGATGCCGCCCCGCGCGATGATCTCCCGCGCTGCCGGATCGAGCAGCGCCGCCAGCTCTTCCTGATATTTATACCCCGGTGCGGCGAGCGGATAGTCGCCGGTGGCGGGGTGGAGATAGATTTCGCTGGTCCCCTCGGGCAGATGCCGCAGGATGCCGCGCAGCCGATCGGGCGTCATCCCGCCCGACCATGCGAGCCCGAAGACGTGATCGGGCGCTTTCATGCCCGCGCGCCTGAGCTTGGTGCGCACGCGGCGCGCGAACGGCGCGGCGATGTCCACGCCCTTGACCGGCTCGACCTTGCGGATCACCGCGCGCGGCTCGATCGGCGCGCGCCCGGCGCGCATTCCGAAGCGCTGCCCGACCGCGATCACGACCGACGCGATCGCCGGATGCATGTGCATGTGCTTGTGCGAATCGACGTGATCGAGCGGCAGCCCGGTCGCGACGAACAGGCGGAATTGCGCCTCGATCTCGGCGGTGAGCTGGCGCCGCACCGCCGGGCGCAACAGGATCGCGAGGCTGGTGCCAAGCGCCTCGATACGGAACATGCCGTTCGCATCGACGAGATCGGGAATCCGTTCGGGCGGAAGCGCGGGCGGCACCTCGGCGAGCGCGACGTGCAGGCCGACGCCGAGGCGCGGCATCGTTCGCGCCCGCGCCACCGCATCGGCACAGGCCGCGCCCGTCACCATCAGGCTGGTGGTGGTGAGGATGCCGTCGCGGTGCGCCTGCTCGATCGCGTCGTTGACCGGAACCGACACGCCGAAATCATCGGCGTTGAGAATGACCGTCTTCACCTGCCCGCCTTACGCCTCGCCGAAGCCGTAGAAGGCGGGATCGGCGAGCACGATATCGGCGACGCGCGGCGCGTTGGGGATGCCGATGCGGCGCAACAGCAGCACCATCGTCGCGCGGTCGCTCCCGCGCACCGCAAGTTCCCAATCCTCGAACAGCCCGCGCGCGGCGAGTCGTTCGTTCACCGTCATGTCCGACGCCGCCGTCACGATAGACTCCTCGTCGTCCGGGATTACACGGCCTCTTTGCGGCGGCGCAGGAAGTCGAAGAACTCGACGCCCTCGCGCAGACGGCGCTTCATCATGTCCCAGTCGCGCAGCATCTCCCACACGATCGAACCGATCTTGGAAGGACGGAAGTAGAAGCGCTTGTAGAACTCCTCGACCTTGTCGAAGATCACCGTCGCGTTGAGATGCGGGTAGGAAAGCTGCGCGATCTGATTGCCGTCGTCGGTGAGCAAGCTGTTGCTGTTGTCGAACCAGCCGTTTTCGGTCGCCTGCTTGTAGAGGAAGGTGCCGGGATAGGGCGCCGCCAGCGACACCTGGATCGTGTGCGGGTTGATCTCCTTGGCGTAGTTGATCGTTTCTTCGATCGTCTCCTCCGTCTCGCCGGGCAGGCCGAGGATGAAGGTGCCGTGGATCACGATGCCAAGCTCGTGACAGTCCTTGGTGAACTGCTTGGCCACGTCGACGCGCAGGCCCTTCTTGATGTTGTGGAGGATCTGCTGGTTGCCGCTCTCATAGCCGACCAGCAACAGACGCAGGCCGTTCGCCTTGAGGATTTCCAATGTCTTACGCGGCACATTCGCCTTGGCGTTGCAGCTCCACGTCATCGGGAAACCGGGCTTGCCGAAGCCCAGTTCGCCGAGCGCGATGGCGATTTCCTCGACGCGCGAATGGATGTCGGTCAGCGTATCGTCGTCGAAGAAGATCTCCTTGGTCTCGGGGATGTTCTCCATGATGTACTTCACTTCCTCGACCACCTTGGCGACCGAGCGGCCGCGGTAGTTGTGGCCGCCGATCGTCTGCGGCCACAGGCAGAAGGTGCAGCGGCTCTTGCAGCCACGACCGGTATAGAAGCTGACATACGGGTGCTTGAGATAGCCGCCGAAATATTTCTCGATCTGGAGGTCGCGCTTGTAGATCGGCGAGACCATCGGCAAGTCGTCCATGTTCTCGATCATCGCGCGGTCTTTGTTGCGGACGAACGATCCGTCCGGCGCGCGCCAGGTGATGCCATCGACTTCCGCGAGCGGCTTGCCCTCGGCGATTTCGAGGATCGTGAAATCATATTCCTCGCGCGCGACGAAATCGACCGAGGCGGTGGCGGCGAGGCTCTTGTCCGGCTCGACCGCGACCTTGGCACCGACGAAACCGATCAGCGCGGTGGGGTTGCGCGCGCGGATCAACTCGGCGCATTTCACGTCCTGCGCGAAACTGGGAGTCGATGTGTGGAGCACGATCAGCTCCATGCCATCGACCTCGTGCTTGATGTCGTCCCACGACTGGTCGTGCGCCGGCGCGTCGATCAGTTTGGAGCCGGGCACCATCGCCGCGGGCTGCGCGAGCCAGGTCGGATACCAGAACGACTTGACCTCGCGCTTCATCTGATAGCGCGCACCGGCCCCGCCGTCATATCCGTCGAACGAGGGGCCTTGCAGGAAAAGCGAACGCATCATGGTAAAGTCTCCGGGGCCGCAGCGATGCGGCCGTGTGGTTCTATTCTAAGCGTCGCGCCGCGCCAATCAACCGAGCGGACGAAGAAGCTGGCGCAATAGACCGCGAATCCGAAGATGTCGCGTATCGGCAACACCCAGGACGCGGCGGCGCGCCCGCGCGTGACCCGATTGACCGAAAATACGGCGAAAAGACGGACGGCGAGCGCGCATGACGCAAGTGTCATCCCCGCGACCGGCCACCACAGCGCCGCGAGCAGCGCCATCGGCAGCGGGAAGGTCACGATCAGCCCCGCATATGGCGCGAGAGCGAGATCGCGCACCGTCACGCCCCAGCGCAGTTCGTGCCGCCACAAGGCACGGGCGGAGCGCTCGTCGAAGGCGTGCGTCACCAGCAGCGGCGGCACCACCACGGACAGGCCGAGCCCGCGCACCGCCGCGCCGATCGCATAATCGTCGGCGAGCACGTCGGCGAAACGCGCGAAGCCACCGATCCGCGTCAGCGTCTCGCGGCGCATCGCGATGGTCGATCCCATGCAGGGTGCCGCGAGCCGATTCGCCACGCCGAAGATCAGCCCCAACAGGAACTGCCAGTCGATCCCCCCCGCGCCGAGCCGCGACCAGAAGCCGGCATCACCACGCCCGTGATAGGCGCAGGTGACGATGCCGACGCCCGGCGCATCGAGCGCGGCGAGCACCTGGCGAACATAGTCGCGGCCGACCGCGATGTCGCTGTCGCTGAGCATCACCACCGGATGCGAGATCGCGCCTTCCATATTGGCGAGGTTGGAGATCTTCCCGCTCGATCCGTGGCGCGTCGAATTGATGACGAGGTCGATCGTCGCATTGGGGTGGCGGCGCCGCAGCGCGTCGATCGCGCGAATCGCGGGGTCGTCGGCGCGCTGCACGCCGCACAGCAGTTGCACCGGGCCGGCGTGCGATTGGGCAAGGAAGCTCGCGAGATTGTCGAGGATGCGCGGCTCGGCGCCGTGGAGCGGCTTGAGGATGGTGACGCCAGTGGCTGTGTCGATCGTCGGCGCGGGTCGCGCGAAGAAGCGACGCAGCACGATCGTCGCCGCGAGCATCCAGCCGATGCCGATCGCGGCGAGCGCCAGCGCCAGCGCGCCGAAGATGGCGGTGATGTAACCCACGTCCGAACGTCCCACTCGCCCCGCGCCGCAAACGCCCTCACCGTTCGTCCCGAGCGACGTCGAGGGACACGCGGCTACCATTCATCATGTGCCTCGACTTCGCTCGGCACGAACGGCTGGGGAGCGTTCGATTCCTGCCGCGCCCCTACCCGCCTCGCGCCCGAATGTCAGCGCCTTCCTTCCGCCATGACTTTGGGTAAAGGGGCGCGGATGGACAGCAGCGATCTGGTTCTCGTCACCGGCGTCTCCGGGTTCGTCGGCTCCGCCGTGGCGCGGCGGCTGGCGGCGGAGGGGCGAAGCGTGCGCGGTCTCGCCCGCGCGAGCAGCGCGCGCGCCAATCTCGTCGATTTTCCGGGAGACCTGGTCGAGGGTGACGCGCGCGATCCGGCGGCGATGGCACGTGCGATGGCGGGGGTGCGGCACCTTTTCCACGTCGCCGCCGACTATCGGATCTGGGCGCCGGACCCCGAGGAGATCGTCCGCAACAATCTCGCCAGCACGCGCGCGGCGATGGAAGCGGCGCGCGAGGCGCGAGTCGAGCGCATCGTCTATACCAGCAGCGTCGCCACGCTGCTCCCAGACCCCGCCGGCCCCGCCGACGAGACCCGCCCCGCCACGCCCGAACAGGCGGTCGGCGCGTACAAACGCAGCAAGGTCGTGGCCGAACGGCTGGTCGAGACGATGGCGGCGGAGGGGCTGCCGGTGGTGATCGTCAACCCCTCTACCCCGATCGGCCCGCGCGACGTGCGCCCGACCCCGACCGGACGGATCATCGTCGAGGCCGCGTCGGGCAAGATGCCGGCGTTCGTCGATAGCGGGCTCAACCTCGTCCATGTCGATGACGTGGCCGAGGGGCATCTGCTCGCGCTCACGAAAGGGCGGATCGGCGAGCGCTACATCCTCGGTGGGCAGGACGTGTCGCTCGGGACGATGCTCGGCGAGATCGCCGCGCTGGTCGGGCGCAAGCCGCCGACACTCGCGCTGCCGCGTGGGCCGCTCTATCCGCTGGCATGGGCGAACGAACTGCTCGCGCGGGTGACGGGCAAGGAGCCGTTCCTGACGATCGATTCGCTCAAGATGGCGGGACACGCGATGTATTATTCGAGTGCCCGCGCGGAAGCCGAACTCGGCTATCGCGCGCGCCCGCATGTCGAGGCGCTCCGCGATGCGATTGAATGGTTCCGCGGCGCAGGGAAGATTCGGTGATCTGGCTGGGCGCGCTCACCGTCGCGATCTGGCTTGGCATCGCGCTCGGCCGTGACGGCTTCTGGCTGGCCCGCGAGCGGGACACGCAACCTACCCCGGCCCGCGACATGACTCCCCTCCCTGAAAGGGAGGGGCTGGGGGTGGGTTCCTCTCGTGGGAATGCCGCGCTCGCCCCGCACCCACCCACCCCCGTCCCCTCCCTTCCAGGGAGGGGAGAAGAAGGCTGGCCCTCCGTCGTCGCGGTCGTGCCCGCGCGCGACGAGGCCGAGGTGATCGCCGAGTCGATCGGCAGCCTCGTCGCGCAGGCGTATCCGGGCGCGTTCCGCATCCTCCTCGTCGATGACGGCAGCACTGACGGCACCGCCGAGATCGCCCGCGCCGCCGCGCGCGGATCGGAGCGACTGACGATCCTCCCCGGCGCGCCGCTCGCGCGCGGGTGGACCGGCAAGCTCTGGGCGGTTTCGCAGGGGATCGCGGCGGCGGGCGACGTGGACTATCTGCTGCTCACCGACGCCGATATCGCGCATGCGCCCGATACGCTTGCCAGCCTCGTCGCGCGCGCCGAGGGCGATGACCGCGTGCTGGTATCGCTGATGGCGCGGCTGCGCTGCGAGAGTCTCGCCGAACGCGCGCTGATCCCGGCGTTCGTGTGGTTCTTCCAGATGCTCTACCCGTTCCGCACCGTGAATGCGCGCCGGCGCGGCCTCGGCGGCGCGGCCGGCGGCGTGATGCTGGTGCGGCGCACCGCGCTCGAGGCGGCGGGCGGGATCGGCGCGGTGCGCGGCGCGCTGATCGACGATTGCACGTTCGGCGCGCTGATGAAGCGCCACGGCGCGATCTGGCTCGGGCTGACCGACCGCGCGCGCAGCATCCGCATATACGACACCGCCGAGTCGGTCGCGGCGATGATCTCGCGCTCGGCTTATGCGCAACTGCGCTATTCGCCGTGGTTGCTCGCCGGCACCACGATCGGGCTCGCGCTCACCTATCTCGCGCCGCCATTGCTTGCGCTGTTCGCACGGGGCTATGCGCAGGCGCTCGGGATCATGGCTTGGGTTTTGATGGGGCTTTTGTTTCAGCCGATGTTGCGATTCTACCACCGCTCGCCGCTGTGGGGCGCCGCCCTGCCCGCCATCGCGAGCTTCTACGCCGGCTGCACCTTGCTGTCGGCATGGCAACATGCGCGCGGACGCGGCGGCATGTGGAAGGGCCGCGCGCAAGCGGATCTCCAAGCATGAGCACAGCCGACGATCTCGCCTCCGGCAAGGGGCATAAGGACGAGAACTTCCCGGTCGCGTCGCTGCTCAAGCCGCAACACCGTGCGCCGATCCTCGCTTTCTACCGCTTCGCGCGCGCCGCCGACGACGTCGCCGACAATGCCGGGGCCAGCGCGGACGAGAAGCTCGCGCTGCTCCGCGCGATGCGCGCGAGCATCGCCGGCACCCGTGACGCCGACCCCGTATCGGTCGCGCTGCGCGGCGTGATGGCCGCACATCGGCTCGATCCCGTCCACGCGCTCGACCTGCTCACCGCGTTCGAGCGCGATTGCACGATCAACCGTTATCAGACCTGGGACGATCTGATCGACTATTGCCGCTATTCGGCTATGCCAGTCGGGCGCTACGTCCTCGACGTTCACGGTGAGGATCGCGCGCTGTGGCCGGCCAATGACGCCTTGTGCGCGGCGTTGCAGGTCATCAACCATCTGCAGGATTGCGGAAAGGACTATCGCGCGATCGACCGGGTCTACATTCCGCTCGCGGCGCTGGCGCGGCGTGGCGCGCAGGTCAGCGACCTGGGGCTGGACGCCGCGACGCCGGCCTTGCACGGCACGATCATCGACCTCGGCAACCAGACCCTCGCCCTGCTCGCCGACTCGAAGCGGTTCGCGCGCGGCATCCGCGATCGGCGGCTCGGTATGGAGGTGGCGATCATCCAGCGGCTCGCCGAGGATCTCACCCGCCGCGTCAAGACGCGCGATCCCCTGTCCGAACGCGTCCACCACACCAAGCTCGAAATGGCACGCATCGCCGGCGGCGCGGTGCTGGCCTATTTGGTGGGCCAGGCATGAACCCCAAGGCGACTCCCGCTTCGCTCCAGGCGCAGGTCTCCGGCAGCAGCTTCTACGCCGGCATGCGCGTGCTGCCCAAGGCCGAGCGCGAGGCGATGTACGCGGTCTATGCGTTCTGCCGCGCGGTCGACGACATCGCCGACGACCAGCAGGGCGACCGCGCCAGCCGCGCGGTGGCGCTCGATGCGTGGCGCAACGATATCGAGGCGCTGTATGCGGGCGGCGATCCCGGCCAGGCCGCGCTGGTGGCGGACGCGGTGCGGCGGTTCGATCTGCAGAAGGATGATTTCCTCGCCGTCATCGACGGCATGGCGACGGATGTGGCCGGCGAAGTGCGCTGGGTGCCGTTCGAAACGCTCGATCTCTATTGCGATCGGGTGGCGTCGGCGGTGGGGCGGCTGTCGGTCAACATCTTCGGGATGGACCGCGCGACCGGCGTGACGCTGTCGCACCACCTCGGCCGCGCGCTGCAATTCACCAACATCCTGCGCGATATCGACGAGGATGCCGCGATCGGCCGGGTCTATCTGGCGGGCGAGCATCTCACCGCCGCCGGCATTCCCTTCACCACGCCGATCGAGGTGGTGAACGATCCGCGCATCGACGCCGCCTGCCGCCCGCTCGCCGCGATCGCGCACCGCCACTATGCCGAAGCGAACGCGATCCTCGCCAGACGCCCGCACGGCCATCTGATCGCGCCGCGGCTGATGGCGGCGGTCTATGCGCCGATCCTGTCGCGAATGGAAAAAGCCGGGTGGGCGCCGCCCCGCACCCGCATCCGCACCAACAAGCCCGCGCTGATCCTCACCGCCCTGCGGCTCTGGCTGTTCCGGTGAGCCGGCGCGCGCGCGTGATCGGCGCCGGTATGGCGGGACTGTCTGCGGCGGTGGAACTCGCGCGCGGCGGGTTCGCGGTGTCGATCTCGGAAGGCGCGGCGCAAGCGGGCGGTCGCTGCCGCAGCTACCACGATCCGCAACTCGGCCGCGTGATCGACAATGGCAACCATCTCGTCCTCTCGGGCAATGACGGTGTGGCGCAGTTCCTCGCCACGATCGGCGCGTCCGATCGGCTCGCTGGTCCGGACAGCGCGGAGTTCGACTTCGCCGATCGCCGCACCGGCGAACGCTGGAGCTTCCGACCCAATGACGGCCGGCTCCCGTGGTGGATCTTCTCCAAAACGCGGCGTGTCCCCGGGACCACCGCGCGCGACTATCTGCGGCTCGCCGCGCTGACTTCGGGCAAGCGCGGCCAGACCGTCGCCGACCGAATCGAAACGCGCGGCGTGCTGTGGGAGCGTCTGCTCGAGCCGGTGCTGCTCGCCGCGCTCAACACCGCGCCTGCGGATGGCGACGTCACGCTGACCGCCGCGATCGTCAATCAGACGCTCGGGCGCGGCGGCAAGGCGATGAAGCCGCGGATCGCAGAGCCGACGCTCGCCGCCGCGTTCGTCGATCCGGCGACCGAGTGGCTCGCGGCGCGCGGCGCCAGCCTTGCGCTCGGCGAGCGATTGCGCGCGATCGGCTTCGATGGCGACCGCGTGATCACGCTGGACTTCGGCAACGGCGCCGAGCCGGTCGCGCCCGACGAAGCGATCATCCTGGCGGTGCCGGCGTGGATCGCCGAGAGCCTCGTCCCCGATCTGACCGTGCCCGACGATCACCGCGCGATCATCAACGCGCATTTCGCCTTCACGCCGCCGCCCGGCACGCCGCCGATGGTGGGCGTGATCGGCGGCACCGCCGAGTGGATTTTCGCCTTTCCGGATCGCTTGTCCGTGACGGTCAGCGGCGCCGACCGGCTGATCGACACCGATCGCTCCGAGCTCGCCGCCGCCTTCTGGGCCGATATCGCCGCGATCCACCAACTGCCGCCCGAGCTGCCGCGCTGGCAGATCGTCAAGGAGAAGCGCGCGACCTTCGCCGCCACGCCCGCGCAGGAACGCCGCCGCCCACCTGCCGCCACGCGCTGGCGCAACCTGTTCCTCGCCGGCGACTGGACGCAAACCGGGCTGCCCGCCACGATCGAGGGTGCGCTCCGCTCGGGCGCGACCGCCGCGCGCTTGGCGCGCGACGCCCGGCTGCTATAGGCGCTGCGATGGCCACTCTGCTGGAAACCCCCGATCTCGTCGCGATCGCCGATGCCGCCACCACCCGCGCCGCCGCCGCACTCGCCGCCGCGCAGAAGCCCGATGGACATTGGGTTTTCGAGCTTGAGGCCGACGCCACCATCCCGGCCGAATATGTGCTGCTGCGCCATTACCTCGGCGAGCCGCGTGCGGTTGAACTGGAGGCGAAGATCGGCCGCTATCTGCGCCGCATCCAGGGCGCGCACCACGGCTGGCCGCTGTTCCACGGCGGCGCGTTCGACGTCAGCGCGAGCGTGAAGGCCTATTATGCGCTCAAGATGATCGGCGACGATGTCGATGCGCCGCACATGGCAGCGGCGCGGCGCGCCATCCTAGCGGCGGGTGGTGCCGAGGCGGCGAACGTCTTTACGCGGATCCAGCTCGCGCTGTTCGGCGCCGGGCCGTGGAAAGCAGTGCCGACGCTGCCGGTCGAACTGATCCTGCTGCCGCGCTGGTTCCCGGTGCATCTGTCGAAAATGTCCTATTGGGCGCGCACCGTCATCGTGCCGCTGCTGGTGCTCGCGGTGAAGCGACCGGTCGCGCGCAACCCGCTCGGGATCAAGGTCGACGAACTGTACACCGGCAAGGCCAAGCCGCCCGAGAGCAAGGCCGCCGATACCAAGCGCGGCTGGACGTTGTTCTTCAACGGGCTCGACGTGGTGCTGAAAGGCGTTGAGGGGCTGTGGCCCAAGCGCACCCGCGAACGCGCGATCCAGGCGTGCGTCGATTTCACCGTCGAGCGGCTGAACGGTGAGGATGGCCTTGGCGCGATTTATCCGGCGATGGCGAACAGCGTGATGATGTTCGATTGCCTCGGCTATGCCGAGGATCATCCGCACCGCGCGATCGCCCGCCAGTCGGTCGAGAAGCTGTTGGTCGTCAAGGACGACGAGGCGTACTGCCAGCCCTGCGTCTCGCCGGTGTGGGACACCGCGCTCGCCGCGCACGCGATGCTCGAGGCGGGCGGCGCGGAGAACGAGGCGCGCGCCGATGCCGCGCTCGAATGGCTACGCCCGTTGCAGGTGCTCGACGTCAAGGGCGACTGGGCCGATCAGCGGCCGGACGTGCGACCGGGCGGCTGGGCGTTCCAGTACAACAACGCGCATTATCCCGATCTCGACGACACCGCCGTGGTGGTGATGGCGATGGACCGCGCCGCGCCGCGATCGGGCGCGGATTACCGCATGGCGATCGATCGCGCGGTCGAGTGGACGGTGGGCTTGCAAAGCAAGGGCGGCGGCTGGGGCGCGTTCGACGCCGACAACCACCATCATTACCTCAACAACATCCCCTTCGCCGATCACGGCGCGCTGCTCGACCCGCCGACCAGCGACGTGTCGGCGCGGGCGGTGTCGATGCTCGGCCAGTTGGGCGAGCCGCTCGACAGCCCCCGGATGCGCGAGGCGCTCGGCTTCCTCGAACGCGAGCAGATGGCGGATGGAAGCTGGTTCGGGCGCTGGGGAGTGAATTACATCTACGGCACATGGTCGGTGCTGTGCGCGCTCAACGCGGCCGGGGTCGATCCACAGTCGCCGATGGTGCGCAAGGCGGTCGCGTGGCTGGTCGCGATCCAGAACGCCGATGGCGGCTGGGGCGAGGATTGCGACAGCTATGATCTCGCCTACACCGGCCACACCCCTGCCCCGTCGACCGCCTCGCAGACCGGCTGGGCGCTGCTCGCGCTGATGGCGGCTGGCGAGGTCGATCATCCGGCGGTGGAACGCGGCGTGCGCCATCTCGCCGAAACGCAAGCCGAGGACGGGTTGTGGGGGCAGGAGATGTACACCGGCGGCGGTTTCCCGCGCGTGTTCTACCTACGCTACCACGGCTATCCCAAATATTTCCCGCTGTGGGCGCTGGCGCGCTACCGCAATCTCAAGCGCTCGAATGACCGGCGGGTGGCGGTCGGGATGTGACCTTGCTCGTCGCCTGCGGGCTGACGCGCGAAGCGCGGATCTTCGCGCGGGATGATGTGGTGGCGGTCGCCGGCGGCGGTGACGCGGCGCGGCTCGAGGGCGGGCTGGAGGCCGCGGTTGCCAGGGGCGGCGTGCGTGCGATCCTGTCGGGCGGCATCGCCGGCGCGCTCGATCCTTCGCTCAAGCCCGGCGACGTGGTGATCGGCATCCTGTTCTCCCGCGAAAGCGGGAGTCCAGAGCAACCGAACGAAGCGTTTGCGGCGCTGGACTCCCGCTTTCGCGGGAGAACGGCGGAGATGTTCCCGAAGGCGCGGTTCGGCCACATCGTCGGCAGCGACACGATCGTCGCGACGCTCGCCAGCAAGCGCGCGCTCTACGAAGCGACCGGCGCGCTCGCGGTGGACATGGAATCGCACATCGCCGCGCGCGTCGCCGCGCGCCACGCCCTGCCCTTCGCAACCCTGCGCACGATCTCCGACGCGGCGAACCACGTCCTGCCGCCCGCTGCGCTGGTCGGTATGAAACCCGATGGCGGCATGGCGCTCGGCGCGGTCCTCGCCTCGCTCGCGCGGCAGCCGTCGCAGTTACCCGCGCTTATTCGCACCGGCCGCGACGCGGCGCGCGCGTTCAGGGCGCTGGAGCGGGCCTGGACCTCCTTCGAGATCTGACCCGCCCGTTCGTTACGCCGCCCGCTGTGTCCGCCGGAACCCTTCCGGGTCCGCCGCCTTGATCTTCGCCAGCTCGCGCTCGACGTGAGTCGAGTGGACATCCTCGGCCGGGCGGGCGCGCGAGAGGTCGATATCGGGCGCCATCGGGCCTTCGGTGCGGATGCCCTTGCGACCGACGTTGAACATCGCGAGCGGATTGCGGATCGATTCGCTCGCCGCCGTCCCTTCGAAACCGCAATGGACCATGCAGTTCGAGCATTTCTCGTACTTGCCGACGCCGTACTGGTCCCAGTCGGTGCCTTCCATCAGCTCGGCGAAGGTCTGCACATAGCCTTCGCCGATGAGGTAGCAGGGCTTCTGCCAGCCGAAGACGGTGCGCAGCGGCATCGACCACGGCGTGCATTCATAAGAACGATTGCCGGCCAGGAAATCGAGGAACAGCGGCGAGTTGGTAAAGGTCCACGCCTTGCCGCCGTTGCCGCGGCGGAACACGTCGCGGAAGAACGTCTTGGTGCGCTCGCGCGTTAGGAAATGCTCCTGATCGGCGGCGCGCTCGTATGAATAGCCGGGCGACAGCGTGATCTCGACGCCGCGCTTCTCCATTTCGTCGAAGAACGATGCGAGGCGTGCCGGATCGGCGCCGTCGAACACGGTGCAATTGACCTGCACGCGGAAGCCGCGCGACTTGGCCAGTTCGATCGCCTCGACCGCAACCTCATAGGTGCCGTCCTGATCGACCGCGTGATCGTGCATGCCCTTGTCGCCATCGAGATGGATCGACCAGGTGAAGAAGTTCGACGGCTTGTACTGGTCGATCTTCTTCTTGAGCAGCAAAGCGTTGGTGCAGAGGATCACGAACTTCTTCTTCGCGATATAGCCCTCGACGATCCTGGGCATGTCGCGGTGGAGGAGCGGCTCGCCGCCGGCGATCGACACGGCGGGCGCGCCGCATTCGTCGATCGCCTCCATGCATTGTTCATACGACAGGCGCTGGTTGAGGATCGGATCGGGATAGTCGATCTTGCCGCAACCGGGGCAGGCGAGATTGCAGCGCAGCAGCGGTTCGAGCATCAGCACGAGCGGATATTTGCCCCCGCCGATATGCTTGCGCAGCGTATAGCTGCCGATGCGGGCGAGCGCGGGAAGCGGAAGGCTCATGGTCTGTTCGTCCTAGTTCGCCATTGCAGCGTGGCTGGCGGCGGTCATCGGTCCTCTTAGCTCACGCGGGAGGGCGAATTCCAGTGTCTCTTCAATCCCGTCGAGCTGGCTGACCTCGACCGGACCGATCCGGCGCAGCGCGGCGATGACGTCATCGACCAGCGCGTCGGGTGCGGAAGCGCCGGCGGTGAGGCCGACCGTCTCGACCCCGTCGAACCAGGCGGGATCGATCTCGCTGCCATCGGCGACGAGATAGCTCGGCAACCCTTCGTCGGCGCCGAGATCGCGAAGCCGGCTCGAATTGGAGCTGTTGGCGGCCCCGACCACGAGCAGCAGATCGGCGACGCGGCACAGATCGCGCACCGCGGTCTGGCGGTTTTGCGTGGCATAGCAGATTTCCGAGACGTCGGGGCCGATCAGATTGCGGAAGCGCGCCTTCAAGGCCGCGATGATCGAGCGCGTATCGTCGACGCTGAGCGTGGTCTGGGTGATGTACGCGATCTCGCCATCGTCGGGCAGATCGAGATCGGCCACCGCTGCCGCCGAGGATACGAGATGCACCGGCGCATCGACCTGGCCAACGGTGCCGACCACCTCGGCATGTCCCTCATGCCCGATCAGCACCAGGGTACGGCCGGCGCTGGCATAGCGGCGCCCTTGCAGATGCACCTTGGTGACGAGCGGGCACGTCGCGTCGAGCACGGGCAGGCCGCGCGCCGCCGCTTCCTCCTCCACGGTGCGCGCGACGCCGTGCGCGCTGAACACCGTCATCGCACCAGCGGGCACTTCCGACAATTCCTCCACGAACACCGCGCCCTTGCGGCGCAACGTATCGACGACATGTTTGTTGTGGACGATCTCATGCCGCACGTAGACAGGCGCGCCATAACGCTCGATCGCCCGCTCGACGATCTCGATCGCCCGCACCACACCCGCACAAAATCCGCGCGGGTTCGCCAAGATCACGCGCAAGGCGCCGTCCTTTCCGAATTCAACCACTCTCATACCGCGAGACGGGCGGTTCCAAACCCCGCATCGCTGCCCCTGTCCCGCTGCATATGCGAAGGCTTGGCCGAAAAATGAAGCGGAAAAAGGGCAAGCTATACCGGTCGGTACTGAAAGCCGGTCCTGTTCAGCCGCGCGTCAGGGCTTTGTGCTAATCGAATCCGGTTGGTATCGGGCCGTTGCGTCCCTACCTGATGGCTCAACGTGATGGAGTGTTACATGATCCGCCTTTCCGGCCTGGCCGCCCTGCTACTCGTGGCGCCGGTCGCCGCCGCAGCGCAAACCGCCGATCCCGCCGGCGCCCCGGTCCAGGCGCTCAATGACGGACTGCTCGCGATTATGAAGGGCGGCAAGGCCGCCGGCGTATCGGGCCGTTCGGCGAAGATCGCGCCGGTGGTCGATCGCGCGTTCGACATCCCGCTGATGACGCGGCTATCGGTCGGCCCCGCGTGGACGACGACCGCGCCGGGCGACCAGTCCGCCCTGGTCGCCGCGATCCGCAAGCTGACGATCGCGCAATATGCCAGCAATTTCGATGGCTGGTCGGGCGAGAGCTTCAAGATCGCCCCGCAGGTGGAAACGCGCGGAACCGACAAGCTGGTCCGCACCACCCTGGTCGCGCCGAAGGGCGATTCGACCGCGATCGCCTATCGCCTGCGCCAGAGCGGCGGACAGTGGAAGATCATCGACGTCTTCTACCAGAATTCGGTCAGCCAGCTCGCGACGCGCCGGTCGGATTTCGCGGGCGTGCTCGCCAAGGGCGGCGCGAAGGCGCTGGTGACGCACCTCGACCAGCTTTCCGCCAAGGCGGCGAACTGATCCGCATGGGGTTTTTCGGGGGGGCGAGCGGACTGGCGCTCGCGGTAACGATCATGACGCCGCTCGCGGCGAGCGCCAGGCAACAGTCCGCGCCGGCCGGGGTGATGGCGCCCAAGCCGCTCTCGCCGTCCGCCGTGTCGCCGGCGGCGAAGGCGGTGCGGTCGCCGCATTACAAGGGCGATCCGCTCGAGGGCCTCAACCGCGGGCTGTTCTCGATCCACACGTTTTTCGACCGCCTTCTCTTCCGCCCGGTCGCGATGGCGTACAAGGCGGTGGTTCCCAAGGTGATCCGCGGCGGCATACGCCATGTCTTCTCGAACATCGGCGAGCCGGTGGTGTTCGTGAACGACATGCTCCAGTTGAAGCCCAAGCGCGCGGTGCGAACGGCGGCGCGCTTCGCGATCAATTCGACGATCGGCATCGGCGGGCTGATCGACGTCGCCAAGACCAAGAAGTTCAAGCTGCCGCACCATTGGAACGGCTTCGGCAATACGCTCGGGCGCTACGGCGTCGGGCCGGGGCCGTATCTGTTCCTGCCGTTCATCGGGCCGACCGATTTCCGCGATCTCGGCGGCGCGCCGGTCGATGGCGCGATGTTGCCGCTCGTGATCGGCGCACCGTTCGATCGGATCGAATATCAGGCCCCGCAGGGGGCGCTGGTCGGACTCGATCTGCGCGCCGAGTCGGACGCGGACCTCAAGGCGCTGCTCGGCGGCGCGGTTGATCCCTACGCGACGCTGCGGTCGGCCTTTTTACAGACGCGCGCGGCAGAGGTATATGCCTTGCGCCACGGCCGTGACACGAACGCCAATCCGCTCGATGAGCCGCTGAACGATCCGGCCGGCGGCGGGGTGACGTCGTCGGAGTTGCGCGATCCCCTCATCGATCCGGCGGCACCCGCCGGGCAGCCCGCGCCGAGCGAGCAGACCGCCCCACCCTCGCCGGCGTTGAGCGATCCCTTGATCGATCCCGCCGCGCCACCGACCGCTCCGGACACCAAGCCGACCTCCCCGGAACTCGGCGATCCGCTGGCGGACCCAGCGGCCAAACCCTGAGCAGACCGCCCTCTCCGGTCAGCGGATTACTCCGCTGACCGTCAGGCCTTCCGCCCCTTCCTTGGCGGCCCGAGCAAGGCCGGCTCGAAGATCAACGCGCAGACCAGGGTCCACGCGAGCGAGATCATCAGGATCTTGCCCATGCTGGCGGTGCCGGGGTGGTGCGACAACCACAGGCTGCCGAACGCGCTGCCGGTGGCGAGCGCGCTGAACAGCACCGCGCGCGCGAGGCTGGATTGCAGCAGGTCGGTCGCGCCGCCGCGCCACGCCATCACGAAATAGATGTGGAAGGCGACGCCGACCCCGAACAGCAGCGGAAACGCGATGATGTTGGCGAAGTTGATCGGCTGGCCGATCAGCACGCAACTGCCGAGCGTGAGGAACCCGGACAGCACGACCGGCGCGAGCGTGAACCCGACTTCACGAACATCCCGCAGCACGAGGAACAGCAGCCCGCTGATGAGCACCAGCGCGAGCACCCCCGCCTCGATGAACGCCCAGGCGATCGTTCCCGCCGCCTCCTGGGTCGCCACCGGCAGGCCGGAGGCGTCGGGCGCGACCGCGCGCACCGCGCTGGTGAAGCGGCGCAACACCGCATTGTCGTTGCTGTCGCCGCGCGGGAAGACCTGGATGAGCGCGCGTCCGTCCTTCGCGACCCAGTCGTTCGCGATCTCGGGCGGCAGGGTCGCGCGTGTGACCGGCTCGGCCTGCAGCGTCGCGCGGACCTGATCGAGCATCACGCCGAGCGGCGTCACCAGCACCTCGCGCGCGCGGGCGCGGATCGTCGGCGGTGCCGACGCGAGCCGCGCGAACAGGCCGGCGAGCCGGCGCGCGTCCTGCGCGGACGTGTCCGCCGACGCGCCGGCGACCGTGCGGAGTTGCCCGGCAGTCGCGTTGAGCGCGGCGGCATCCTCCGCATCCGATGGCGCCGGCGCCATGTCGAACGGGTTGATCGTGGCGTCCAGCAGCAGCGACGCATCCTGGAGCAGCGCGAGCTTCCCCGGCTGATCCTCGGGCACGAAACCGTCGACCGTCACCGCCTCGTCGACCTCGGGGAGTTTCGCCAACCGCGCCGCGAGTGTTTTCGCGGCATCGGCGTTGGGCGCGAGCAGGTTGATCGTGTTGGGTGTGCGCAGCGGATCGTGCATCAGATCGGCGAGCGCGCGCATCGCCGGGCCGTCGGGGTTGCGCAGATGCAGCGGGTTGAAGTCGAAGCGCACGAACGGCAGCAGCGCGATGCTGACCAGCATCGACAGCGCGAACGCCCAGAGCACCGCCTTGCGATGCGTGTGCAGCCAGCGATCGACCGGCGCTGCCTCGCGGAAACCCACCTCGCGGCGCGGCGCACCCGGCTTGAGCAAGGTGAGCAGCGCCGGCAGCAGCGTGATCGACAACAGCAGCGCGATCACCATGCCGATGCCGGCGATGATGCCCAATTCGGAGATGCCGATGTAATCGGTCGGCAGGAACGCGCCGAACCCGAGGAACACCGCCCCCGCCGCGAGCGCCAGCGGCGCGGACAAGGCGGTCGCGGCACGGCGCAGCGCCTCGGGCGTGGCATGGCCGTCGAGGCGCTCGGCGTTGAAGCGCACGCTGATCTGGATACCGAAATCCACACCCAGCCCGACGAACAGCGGAATGAACGCGACCGAGATCAGGTTGAGCGTGTGAACCGCGAGCAGACCGGCGGCGGTGGTGATGACAAGGCCCGCGATGATGGTGACGACGATTGCCGCGACGATCTTGGCCGATCGCGTCGCCAGCCACAGCGTCACCAGCATCGCCAGCGCCATGATGAGCCCGACGATGCCGATATTCTCTTCGAGCGTGGCGAACTCCTCGTCGGCGAGCGGAACCTCGCCTGTGGTCCGCACCGAGACGCCGTGCGCCCCGTCGAGCCCGAGTTTCGTCGCCTGCTGCTGGATCGCCGCGACGGCGTCCTCACCCGGCTGAAGCGCGCCGTAATCCAGCCGGGGCTGCGCGAGGATCAGGCGGCGGCGCGGCGGCGCCTGATCGCCGCCGGACGACGCCATGAGTTCCTGCCACGAGAAAAAGGCGGGTCTGCCAGCGAGCGTGGCGTCGAGCGCATTACCGAGCGACCGCATCGGCCGGTCGAGGTCGGCGAGCTTGGCGGAGCCCTGCTCCACCCCGGTCAACGCGGTGCCGAAGGCGCCGGCGACGCCGCGCAAGGACGGATCGCGCGCGAGCGGCCCGAGCAACGGCTGCGCCTTGATGAGCGCGTCGGTCGCGGCCTTCACGTCGGCGAGCGAGCCGAACATCAGCCCCTGCTTGGCGAAATATGCGCCGCCGTCGGGGCGTTCGGCGCGGCGGAAATGCTTGCTGTCGGCGGCGAGCGCGTCGGTCAGCTTGGCGGCGGCCGCCTCGGCGAGTTCGGGCGTCTTGCCATCGACGATGACGAGCAGCACGTCGGTCAGGTTCGGGAAGGCCGTCTCGACCGCCTTCTCGTTCTGCCGCCACGCCACCTTGGGCGAGATCAGCGCCGCCGTGTCGGTGGTCATCGAGAAGCCCGTCGCCGCGTAAGCGAGCGCGATACCGGCGAGCACCAGGCACGCCAGCGCGGCGAACACAGGCCGACGTACGCTGGCCGCGACCAGCCGCAGGATCAGGGCGGCGATCAACGCTTCGCGTCGCCGCCGAGGAAATAGCGCAGGTTCAACCTGATCGTCTGCTCGCCGCCGGTCGTATCGAACATCGCATCGCTCCATTTCGGCGGACCGAGCTTGATCCGCGCATCGTTCGAAAAGCCGACGCCTTCCTTCGGGATGCCGAACAACGCCTGATCGACCTTGCCGTTGCCATTCTCATCCAGAAAAGCCTGCACCGCGTAACGCCCCGGCGGCAGTCCGGCGAGCGACACCGTCGTGATGCCGACGCGCGCGGGCGCATCGGCGGAAATCGGGCAATCCTTGAGGAACTGCGCCTGCGTACAGACGTCGATATGCACGCGGCCCTTGGCGGAGCGGACATTGCCGATCTCGACATGCAATGTGCCCGTGCCGGTCGATCCACCCGCCAGCGCGGGTGCGGCGATCATCCCCAAGGCCGCCAGAGCGACCTTCCCGAAACCCAACGTCACGTTCAATCCTGTTCCATCGTCCGCGATTAAGCGCACGCCTTTCGCCCCCGCGCGATGAATGCGGCGTGTATCGCGCGGCTGGCGGAGGTCCAGCATTTTCGGTCCGTTCTGACGAGAACGCACCGGCTATTCGCGCGGAAGGTCGGACGCTCGACACGCCCCCGGCCAGCAAAAAGCTGCGGCGGATTAAGGGTTACCTCACTTTTTTTTGGTTGGGTGGACGCAACTTGGGGAGATACCAATGCTCGACCTGCCGGCGACGGAGACCCTGTCGCGCCCTATCCGCCTCCGAATCGGAGAGATCGCGCGTGGCGCTGGTGCCGCCGTGGCGATCGAGTCGCCGGGCGGATCGCTGAGCTATGCGGCGCTCGATGCGCGCGCCGCCGCGCTCGCCGGTGCGCTCGCGTCGCGCGGCGTGACGCCCGGCGCGACCGTCGCGGTGTGCCTGCCGCGCTCGGCCGAGCAGATCGTCGCCTTGCTCGCGGTGTGGTATGCGGGCGCCGCGTATCTGCCGCTCGATCCGGCCTGGCCCGAAGCGCGGCTCGCCGCGTTCGTGGCGCGCGCCGGCTGTGCGGCGGTGATCGCGCCGCGCGGCGCCGCGATCGGCACCGTCACGCCTGACAATACCGGCGACGCCGTTTCGACTGAAGCGAGCGATCTCGCCTATGTCATCTTCACCTCGGGTTCGAGCGGCGAACCGAAGGCGGTCGAGGTCGGGCACGACAATCTCGCCGCGCTGGTCGATTGGCATCTGGGAGCCTTCGCGGTCGGGGCAGGCACGCGCAGCGCGCACCTCGCCGGGCTGGGGTTCGACGCGGCGGCGTGGGAAATATGGCCGACGCTCGCGGCGGGTGGCACGCTCTGCCTTCCCGATGACGCGGTACGGCTCGATCCGCGCGCGCTCCTCGACTGGCTGGTGCGCGAACGTGTCGAGGTCGCCTTCGCGCCGACCGCCCTCGCCGAACCGCTCGCGACGATGGACTGGCCGGCGGACGCAGCGCTTCGCGTGCTACTGACGGGCGCGGACAAGTTGACGGTGCGGCCGAAACCCGGCCAGCCGTTCACGTTCGTCAACAATTACGGCCCGACCGAATGCACCGTGGTCGCCACCTCGGGCGCGGTCGCGGCGGAAGGGATCGGCCTGCCCTCGATCGGCGCGGCGATCCCCGGCACGACGATCCATCTGCTCGATCCCGCCGGCGACGCGGTGACGCCCGGCGCGCCCGGCGAAATCCACATCGGCGGCGCGCAGGTCGCGCGCGGTTACCGCGGCGATCCGGCACTGACCGCGGCGCGCTTCGTCACGCATCCGCGGTACGGCCGGCTGTATCGCACCGGCGATCTCGCGCTGCGGCTGGAGGACGGCGACTACGCATTCCTCGGTCGCGTCGACGGACAGGTGAAGGTGCGCGGCCACCGCATCGAACCCGCCGAAATCGCCGCCGCCCTCCATCGCCTCCCCGAGATCGCTGCCAGCCACGTCCTCGTTCGCGACGGCGAACTGGTCGCCTATGTCACGTTGAACGGCGAGGTGACGGCGGGCGCGCTGCGCGCCGCGCTCGGCGAGGCATTGCCGGACTATATGGTGCCGACGCATTTCGCCCGGCTCGACACGATGCCGCTCACCGCGAACGGCAAGATCGACGTGCGCGCGCTACCGGACCCGGCCAGCGCCGCCCTGACCGAAAGCACCGGCGCGCGCGCGCCCCAAACGCCGACCGAGCTTCGGCTGTTCGAAATCGTCGGCGACGTGCTCGGGCACCGCGACTTCGGCGTCGATGACGACTTCTTCCTGCTCGGCGGGCACTCGCTGCTCGGCACGCAGGTCATCATCCGCGCGCGCGACGCCTTCGGCATCGATCTGTCCCTATTCCATCTGTTCGAGGCGGCGACCGTCGCCAAGCTGGCCGACGTCGTCGAGACGCTTATCTTCGCGAAGATCGCGGCGATGAGCGACGAGGACATCGAGAGGCTGTCGGCATAATGGCGACGCGCCCGGTTTCCGATCCGTCGCTCAGCCTGTTCCGGCTGCTCGACCCCACGGTCCTTGCCGATCCCTATCCGCTGTACGCGCGGCTGCGGAGCGAAGACCCGGTCTATTGGGATCCGTATCTGCATAGCTGGGTGGTGACACGCTACCGCGACGTGCACGCGGTGCTGCACAAATTCTCGGCGGATCGTACCCCCTCGCCCGATCTGATGCGGTCGCTCGGCCTCGGTTCGATCGAGCCGATCGCGGCGGTGATGGTCAAGCAGATGCTGTTCCTCGATCCGCCCAACCACACGATCCTGCGCAAGCTCTGCTCGACCGCATTCACCCCGCGCCGCGTGGAGGCGCTGGAGGATCGCGTCGTGTCGGTCGCCAACCGGCTGATCGACGCGGCGCTCGCGCGCGGTGAGATGGACGTGATGGCCGATTTCGCCGAGCCCTTCCCCTCGATCGTCTTCGCGCATCTGATGGGGGTGCCAGAGGCGGATCACGCGCAGCTCAAATCCTGGTCGGCCGATTACGCGCAGATGCTCGGCAATTTCTCGCACAACCCGGACGGCATCGCGAGGGTGCTGAAGAGCACCGCCGACATGATCGCCTATTTCCAGCACGCTATCCACAGCGGCTCGCTCAAGGACGGCCTCGTCAAATCGCTGGTCGAAGCCGAGATCGACGGCCAAAAACTGACCGAGGAAGAGGTGATCGCCAATGCCATCGTGACGATGGTGGGCGGACAGGAAACCACCACCAACCTGATCGGCAGCGGGCTGCTGACGCTGTTGCGCCAGCCCGAAAAGTTCGCCGAGTTGCGCGACCGGCCCGACATCATCGAAACCGCGATCGAGGAACTGCTGCGCTACGAAAGCCCGTCGCAGCACACGTCGCGGATCGCGACCGAGGACACCGTGATGGGCGGCAAGCTCATCAAGAAGGGCACGCCGGTGATGGCGGTCATGGCCGCCGCCAACCGCGACCCCGAGCGCTTCGCCGATCCCGACGCGCTCGATTTCGAGCGCAAGGACAATCGCCACATGGCGTTCGGCTGGGCGGCGCATTTCTGCTTCGGCGCGCCGCTCGCGCGGATGGAGGGGCGTATCGCGTTCCGCCTGCTGCTCGACCGGCTCAAGAATCTCTCGCTGTCCGAGCAGACGTTCGAATGGCGCGAGAACCTCGGCCTGCGCGGCCTCAAGGCTTTACAGGTGACATTCGGATGAACATGCCCGCCAAGATCGACGCCGCGCAGGCGCGCCGCGACCTGCTCGCCAGGATGCTCGCGGGCAATGCCGCGACGGTGGCGTCCGCCCCCGAGCCGATCCGCCCACGTGATCCTGAGCGCGTCATCCCGCTCACCGCCGAGCAGAACCAGCTCTGGCTGCACGCGCAGATGGCGCCGGAAATGCCGCTCTACAACGAGTCGATCACGATCCATCGGCTCGGCCGCTACGATCACGCGGCGATGGAGCGCGCGCTGACCGAGGTGGTGCGCCGCCATGCGATCTGGCGTTCGGCGATCGTCGAGGTCGATGGCGATTACGTGATGGAGGTTGCGCCCTCGACGCCGATCGTCCTGGCGACCATAGACATCAGCCATGTGCCCGAGGCCGAGCGCGAGGCGGAGGCGGTACGCCTCGCCACCGAAGACGCCCGCGCGCCGATCGCGCCCGATAAAGCCCCATTGTTCCGTGCTCGCGTCGTCAAGCTGAACGACGGGGAGCATCGGCTGTATCTGACGCTGCACCACGTCATCTTCGACGGGGTTTCGATCTACAAGACGCTCTTGCCCGAACTGGCCGCGCTGGTCGATGCCTATGAGGCGGGCAGGCCCTCGCCGCTGCCCGAGCCGGTGCTGCAATATGCCGACTACGCGGTCTGGCAGGCGGACCGCGACCCCGGCGACGACTATCGCCGCCAGCTCGATTTCTGGCGCGCGCAACTCGCCGAACCGATCCCGCGCCTCGACGTGGTGGGTGACCGGCCGCGCGCGGCGCTGCCGACCCATGCCGGTTCGATGGAAGTGTTCGACCTCGACACGCCGCTGGTCGAGCGCCTGAAGGCGATCGCGCGCGCGGAGAACGCGACGCTCTATTCGGTGCTGCTCGCCGGGTATAAGGCGATGCTGTTCCGCTACACCGGGGACGAGGACATCATCGTCGGTGGCGTCACCGACACGCGGCGTCGGCCCGAGTTGCAGCCGCTGATGGGCTATTTTCTCAACACCATGGCGATCCGCAGCCGTCCGACGGGCACGACGCCGTTCCGCGATTATCTCGCGGAGGTGAAGCGCAGCGTGATCGGCGCGCTGGGGGCGAGCGACGTGCCGTTCGACAAATTGGTCCGTGCGCTCGACATCAAGCGCGGCACGGGCACGCACCCCTTGTTCAACACGCTGTTCTCGATCGAGCCGCCGGTCGATCCGTTCCCGTCGGGCTGGGATCTGACGCAGATGGACGTGACCGTCGGCGCGGCCAAATATGATCTGTACCTCGAACTCGACGAGCGGCCCGAGGGCGGCATGGCCGGGCGCTTCCTCTATTCGAGCGAACTGTTCGACGCGAGCACGATCCGCCGCATGGCCGGCCATTGGGTGCGGCTGCTGGAGGGCGTCGCCGCCGATCCGGGAACGCCGCTGGCGAAGCTGCCGATGCTGGCGGCGGACGAGCGGGATCGTCTCGCCGCCGAATGGAACCGGACGGCGCGCGCCCTGCCCTATGCGAGCGTGGTCGACTGGGTGGCGGCAAAGGCCGCCGCCGAGCCGGACACGGTCGTGATAGAACAGGCTGGCGAAGGCTGGACCTACGCCGAACTCGCGCACTCCGCCGATGCGATCGCGGCGGAGCTGGCGTCGCGGGGGGTCGGGCCGGGCGCGTTGGTCGGCCTGTCGCTCGAACGCACGCCGTATATGATCGCGGCGATGCTCGGCGTGGCGAAGACGGGCGCCGCCTATCTGCCGCTCGACCCTGGATTCCCGCGCGCGCGGCTCGCGATGATCGTCGAGAGCGCGCGCCCGGCGCTGATCCTCGTCGAGCCCACCACTGAACACGCGCCGCCGCAGGGCGCCGCGCCGCTGGTGCGGCTCGATCGCCACTGGCCGCACCGCGCCTTCAACGCGCCGGCGATCGACCCGGAGGCGCCCGCATACGTGCTCTACACATCGGGTTCGACCGGCAAGCCCAAGGGCGTCGAGATCCCGCACGCGGCGCTCGTCAACTTCCTGGTCGGGATGGAGGGCAGCCTCGACCTCGCGCCCCGCCAGTCGATCCTCGCGATCACGACTTTGTCGTTCGACATCGCCGAACTGGAGATCTGGCTGCCGCTGGTGACGGGCGGCAAGGTCCATCTCGCCACGCGCGAGACCGCCACCGACATGATCGCGCTCGCCGAGGATGTCGAGCGGCTCAAGCCCGATATCCTGCAGGCGACCCCGGCGACGTGGCGCGGACTCATCGAGGCCGGGTGGGCGGGTTCGCCGGCCCTCACCGCGCTGTGCGGCGGCGAGAAACTGCCGCGTGCGCTGGCGGACCAGTTGCTGCCCCGCGTCGGCGCATTGTGGAATATGTACGGCCCGACCGAGACGACGATCTGGTCGACCGTCGCCAGGGTCGAGCCGATCGGCCCGATCACGATCGGCCGGCCCATCGCCAATACGACGATCCGCATCCTCGACGAACATGGCAATGATCGTCCGGTCGGCGCCGTCGGCGAATTGTGCATCGGCGGGCGCGGTGTCGCCACCGGCTATCGCGGACGCCCCGATCTGACCGAGGCCAAATTCATCGAGCATGGCGGCGAGCGGCTGTACAAGACCGGCGATCTCGCGCGCTGGCGTCCCGACGGAATGCTCGAATGCCTCGGCCGTACCGATCATGAGGAGAAGATTCGCGGCTTCCGCGTCGCGATCGAGGAAGTCGAAGGCGCGCTGGCGGCGCTGCCCGGCGTCTCGGCGGCGGTGGTGAAGGCGTGGCCCGATCCGAGCGGCGAGCGCGCCCTGGTCGGCTATCTGGTCGGCACCGGCGAGATAGCGGACTGGCGCGAGTCGCTGGGCGCGACCCTGCCCGATTACATGATCCCGACGCGCTTCGTCGTGCTCGACACGCTGCCGCAGACTCCCAACGGCAAGATCGACCGCAACGCGCTGCCCGAACCGGGCAAGGCTTCGATCACCGACGATGCGCCGCTGGAGACGCCCGAACAGGTGAAGCTCGCGGCGATCTGGCGCGACGTGCTCAAGGCGGATGTGACATCGCACAACGCCGATTTCTTCGATCTCGGCGGCCATTCGCTGCTGATCGCGCGGCTGATCCGGCGGATCGCCAAGGATTACGGCGTCAAGCTGCCGATGGCCGCGCTGTTCCAGGCGCCGCGCCTCGCCGACATGGCCGAGATCATCGCGGGCGGCAAAGGCATCGAGAACCCCGCCGTCGCGCCGATCCAGCCGAACGGATCGCAACCGCCGATCATCTGGCTGGACGGCGGTTCGACCTTCCGCCCGCTCGCCGAGCGGCTCGGACCGGATCAGCCGTTCTACGGCGTCTCCACCGCCGCGATCATCGAGGCGGCGGGCGGCACGCCGAGCAGGGATTTCCGCAAGACCGCCGATCTCATCATCGCCGCGCTGCGCCAGATCCAGCCGAACGGGCCGTACCGGATCGGCGGCTGGTGTACGTCGGGCATCCTCGCCTATGCGGTCGCGACCCAACTCGAGGCGGCGGGTGACGAGGTACGGCTGCTGATGCTCGCGCACCCCTTCCATCCGGTACGCGCGCGACAGATCGGCGCGGCGCGGTTCTTCCTCAGCAAGTTCAAATATCATCTCGACAAGACCTTCGCGCAACCCAAGGGCAAGCGCTGGCATTATTTCGTCGATCGCTTGCGTGGCCTCTCCGACGCGGCGGCGCTGGCGGGCGGGCGCGAGGCGGTGTTGCAGCCCAAGATCCAGTCACGGCTCGATTATGCCGCGAGCCACTATACGCCCCCCGCGTACCATGGCGACGTGATCCTGTTCCAGCCCGACGACCATCCCGGCGTGCTCGATTTCGTCGAGGATTGGCGCGCGCAGGTGCGTGGCCAGTTCGACGCGCACATCATTCCCGGTGGCCATCGCACGATGCTCGAACCGCCCAATGTCGATATCTTCGCCGATCTCCTGCGCGCCCGGCTGGCGCGCGCGAACGCCGAGGCGGCGCGCCAGCGTCGCGCCTGAGCGATTGGCCGCGGCAGAGCTCCACTTCGGCAGCCTTGATGTCGCGGAGGACGAGGTCGGGCGGGTGCTGGCGATGCTCGATCCGGCCGAGCGGGCACGTGCGGCGCGCTTTGCTTTCGCGCGCGACCGGCGCCGCTTCATCGTGCGCCGCGCCCGGCTGCGCGCAGTGCTGGCGGATGCGACCGGGGTGGCGGCGGAGCGTCTCGTTTACACCGAGAATGCCTATGGCAAGCCGGCGCTGGTGGATGGACCCAAGTTCAGCGCCTCGCACTCGCACGAACTATGGGCGGTCGCGGTATCCGATCGCGAACTCGGCCTCGACGTGGAATATCGTCAGCCCGGCATAGACTGGCGCGATCTGGCGGCGGGACTGTTCGGCGCGGGCGAACGCACCGCGCTCGCCGCGCTTGCGGAGGACGACGCGGCGCGCGGCTTCTTCGATTGCTGGGCGCGCAAGGAAGCGTTCGTCAAGGCGATCGGCATCGGGCTGTCGTATCCCCTCGATGCGTTCGCGGTGTCGGTCACGCCCGAGGCGCGGTTGCTTTCGGGGGCCGACGGATGGGCCATCGCCAGCGTGGCGCTGGCGGACGGCTATTCCGGCGCGCTGGTGATCGAGGACGACGCACCACCCCGGATCATCTCTCACCCCTCGCGCTGAGCGTCACACAGGCGCCGCGCTCGGGCTCACGTGCTTCGACGAGCTCAACACGAACGGATTGGCACGGTCACACCACCAACCGTTCGTGTCGAGCGAAGTCGAGACACCTGCGCTCCGCCCAGTCCCTCGACTACGCTCGGGACGAACGGATCAACCGCAACTTACGCCACCTCTTCGACCTGCGGCAGATAGTCGCCATACCCTTGCGCGACCATGTCGTCGCGGTGGACGAAGCGGAGCGACGCCGAGTTGATGCAGTAGCGCAGGCCACCGCGATCACGCGGACCATCGTCGAAGACGTGGCCGAGGTGGCTGTCGCCATGCGTTGAGCGGACTTCGGTGCGGATCATCCCGTGAGAGGCATCACGCAACTCGGCGACGTTGGCGGGCTCGATCGGCTTGGTGAAGCTCGGCCAGCCGCAGCCGGATTCGAACTTGTCCGAGGACGCGAACAGCGGCTCGCCCGAGACGATATCGACATAGATGCCCGGCTCCTTGTTGTAGAGCAAAGGCCCGGTGCCGGGGCGTTCGGTGCCCGATTGCTGCGTCACGCGATATTGTTCGGGGGTCAGCGCCGCGACGGCGGCGTCGGTCTTCTCATACTGTGCCATGATGGGTCTCCGTTCGCCGCCGGATATAGGGCGCGCTCAGCCCCGCTTCCAGTCGAACGCCAGTGGCGCCTCGCGGAAGGCGAAGCGATCGAGGTGGCGCGCGACGGCGCCCTTCAATCCTTCGAGCTGTTCGTCAGAGCTGGCATCGATTCGCACGTCCAGGCCCGCATCGCGCGCGTCGAACGTCACCAGCGCGTCGGCGGGCCAGTCGGCCCCACGCGCATCCTTGGGGAAAACGATCGTGCCGTGATCGGGGGTGAATTCAACCGCGAGGTTTTGCTGCCAGTGCTTGCACAGTTGCTGGAGGTATTTGCTCGCACTGTCGGTCGGCACGGTGGCGGCGGCGCTGATGGTCATGGTCACATCCTTTCTCGCCGGGGCGCTTGGCCCCGGCGTAACGATCGCGAGGCGCTTGCGGAGCATCTGCAAGCGCGTCATCTCAGAGGCGTTCGATCTTCTGCGCGGCCTCGTCGAGCAGCGCGGTGATACGGTGGAGCGTCTCGGTATCGACGTCCTCCGCCGTCAGCCGGTTCTGCAGCGCCATGCGCAGATTGCCCATCGCCCGGCGGATCGGCGCGCCGTCGGTACGGGCGCTGTGCTTGCCGACCTCCGCCAGCCGCGCAAACAGCGCCTCGACCAGCTCGGCATTCTCCGCGAGATGGGCGGCGCCCGCTTCCGTCGCGGTGAACAGCTTCTTCGCGCCCTCGCTCTTGCCCGCCTCGATCAGCCCCATGTCGTCGAGCAGGGTCAGCGTGGGATAGACCACGCCGGGGCTCGGCGCATAGGCGCCGCCGGTCAGTTCCTCGATCTGGCGGATCAGATCATAGCCGTGGCGCGGCGTGTCCGCGATCAGCTTCAAGAGCACGAGCTTCAGTTCGCCGCCGTCGAACATCCGGCGCGCACGCCCGCCGCCCATTCCACGCCCCTCGCCCCAGCCACCGCCGAAGCCGCCGCCGAATCCGCCCCGGCCCATGCCGTGATGATGGTGACCATGATGGCCGTGGCCAAAGCCACCGGCCCGTTTGTTGAAACCAAACATATCGTTCCTTTCCATAACACGATGCCTCTACGATATATCTTGAGTCGTTTCGCGCAACTCCGGCTGTGCATTTTTTTCCGCGCACCCTATCTTGGGCGCATGGCCGACCTCTTCGCCGCATATGATCCCCCCGCCACGCCCGACGTGCCCGACACTGCACCGCTCGCCGACCGGCTGCGCCCGCAGCGGCTCGCGGACGTCGTCGGCCAGGATCACCTCACCGGCCCCGAAGGCGCGATCGGGCGAATGGTCGCGGCGGGACGGCTTTCGTCGATGATCCTGTGGGGGCCGCCCGGCACCGGCAAGACCACGATCGCGCGACTGCTCGCCGATGCGGTCGGGTTGCGCTTCGTCGCGATCTCGGCGGTGTTCTCGGGCGTGGCCGATCTCAAGAAGGCGTTCGCCGAGGCGCGCGACCATGCCCGGATCGGGAAGCGCACGCTGCTGTTCGTGGACGAGATCCACCGCTTCAACCGCGCGCAGCAGGACGGCTTCCTGCCCTATGTCGAGGACGGCACCGTCACCCTGGTCGGCGCGACCACCGAAAATCCGTCGTTCGAACTCAACGCCGCCTTGCTCAGCCGCGCGCAGGTGCTGATCCTGCGCCGGCTCGATGCCGCCGCGCTCGAACTGCTTCTATCGCGCGGGGAAGCTCTGGAGCGCCGCCCCCTGCCCCTCACGCCCGAGGCGCGCGAGGCGATCGTCGCCAGCGCCGACGGCGACGGCCGCTTCCTGCTCAACCAGGCCGAGACGTTGTTTTCGGTCGAGCTGCCCGAGCCGCTCGATCCCGCCGGGCTGTCGGCGTTCCTGCAACGCCGCGTCGCGGTGTATGACAAGGATCGCGAAGGCCACTACAACCTCATCTCCGCGCTCCACAAATCGCTGCGCGGCAGCGACCCCCAGGCCGCGCTCTATTATCTCGCGCGAATGCTCACCGCCGGGGAGGAGCCGCTCTACGTGCTGCGGCGGATCGTGCGCTTCGCGTCGGAAGATATCGGCCTCGCCGATTCGAACGCGCTGGTCGTGTGCCTCGCGGCCAAGGAGTCGTACGAGTTCCTCGGCAGCCCCGAAGGCGAACTCGCGATCGCGCAAGCGTGCCTGTACTGCGCGACCGCGCCCAAATCGAACGCGGCCTACACCGCGCAAAAGGCGGCGTGGCGGGTCGCGAAGGAGACCGGCTCGCTGATGCCGCCGCAGAACATCCTCAACGCGCCGACCAAGCTGATGAAGGACATCGGCTATGGCAAGGATTACGCCTACGACCATGATACCGAAGCGGGCTATTCGGGCGCGAACTACTGGCCCGAGGAGATGGCGCCGCAGACCTTCTACACGCCGACCGACCGCGGCCTCGAAAAGCGCATCGCGGAGCGGATGGCGTGGTGGGCGGAGCTGAAGGGCAAGTCGTGAGCGCCGCGAGATCGCACGCCGACATGATGGCGCCGAGACGCCTGAAGACCTTTCGCAGCGGCCTTTGTCTCCGGCGCGGCGCGCGCTAAGCACGCGGGATGACCGCGACGATCGACCCGTTCCACGCCATCGCCATCAGCCGCGCCGCGCACCAACTCGCCGCCGAGGGGCGATCGGTGATCCACATGGAGTTCGGCCAGCCCTCGACCGGGGCGCCGGCTGCGGCGATCGCCGAGGCGCACCGCATCCTCGACAGCGACGGCATGGGCTATTGGGAGAGCAGCCCGCTCAAGCGCCGGATCGCGCAACATTATGCCGACAGCTACGGTGTGTCGGTCGATCCCGAACAGGTGATCCTCACCTGTGGCGCCTCCCCCGCCTTCGTGCTCGCGCTCTCCTGCCTGTTCGCGCCCGGCGACCGCGTGGCGTTCGCACGGCCGGGCTATGTCTCCTACCGCAACACGGTGAAGGCGCTGTTCCTCGAACCGGTCGAGATCGGCTGCGGCGCGGCGGAGCGCTTCCAGATCACCGCCGCCGCGATCGAGGCGCTCGATCCCGCGCCGCAGGGGCTGATCCTCGCCAGCCCCGCCAACCCGACCGGCACGATCATCGCGCCCGACGAGCTGAGCGCAATCGTGGCGGTGTGCCGCCGGCGCGGCATCCGCATCATCTCGGACGAGATCTACCACGGCCTCAGCTATGGCGACGCGGCGCGATCGGTGTTGCAGGACGAGCCGCAAGCGCTGATCGTCAACAGCTTCTCCAAATATTTCAGCATGGCCGGCTGGCGGCTCGGCTGGCTGGTGGTGCCGCCCGCGCTGATCGACGCCGCGCGGGCGCGGATGGGCAATCTGTTCCTCACCCCGCCCTCGCTCGCGCAGCATGCCGGGCTGGTCGCGTTCGATTGCCGCGAGGAGCTGGAAGGGCATATCCGCACCTATGCGACCAACCGCGCACTGCTGCTCGATGCGCTCCCCGCACTCGGCCTGCGCCGCATCGCGCCGCCCGATGGCGCGTTCTACATCTACGCCGATATCCGCCATCTGACCGATGACAGCATGGCGTTCTGCATGGATCTGCTGATGGACACCGGCGTGACGACCGCCCCAGGAATCGACTTCGATCCGGTCGATGGGCACCGCTTCATGCGCTTCAGCTTCGCGGTCTCGACCGATCGGATCGAGGACGCGCTGCGGCGGATGACGCCGTGGTTCGCGGGGCGGTCACTTCTACCCCGTTCGTCCTGAGCTTGTCGAAGGACGTGTCCCGCAGTTCAGCGTTAGAGGCACGTGCTTCGACAAGCTCAGCACGAACGGGTTGGTGCGGTCTCACAGCCCCTTGAACATCAGCCACACCTTGGGGCGGCCGGTCGGCTTCGGCGTTCCGTCCAGCCGCACCGCATGGACGATCTTGATCGGGTGGACCAGCATCTGCCCCTTCATCTCCTCGTCGCCACCCGGCGCGGTCGGCATCGCCAGCATGCGCTTGACCACGTCCATCCCGCTCAGGACATGGCCGAACACCGCATAACCGGGAGAGCCCGGCTTGGCGTCGAGATTGGGGCTCGGGCCGACCAGCAGCGAGAAATTGGCCGAACCGGACGCGGGGTTGGCGTAGCGCGCCATCGAGATCGCGCCGCTGACATGGCGCAGCCCGGTCTGGCTGGTCGGCTCGAGCGGCAGCATATCGAGCTTGCGCCGCGCGTCGGTGCCGATCCCGCCCTGTACGAAGCCGAGGTCGGGGTGCCCGGCCTTACGCGAGGCACGGTAGAAACTCGTCCCGTCGAGCCGCCCGTCATCGACATATTGCAGGAAATTGACCGCCGTCTTCGGCGCGTGGCGGTAATCGATGGCCAGCGTGATCGGCCCGGCCGAGGTATCGAGCCGCACGCGCACCACCGGCGGCTCGACCGGCGCCGCCCCGATCAACAACGCCGCACCACAGGCAAGACCCAGAAACCGCACGCACGTCTCCCTTTTCGTCAGCATATCGGACCAGGACCGGTTCCACGTTCACACCTGAACGCTGGCTGAGGGACGCGCGATCCGATCAAGCCGTCTTGCCGACCGGCGCGGTTCAGGCAAGACTGTCGCCGAGACGGGCGAAGCATCGTCAGCGGGGAGAGGCGGAGGGCTTGGGGAAAACCATAGTCGGGGGGCGTCGTAATGAACAAACGGGATTTCCTGAAGGCCGCCGGCGCCGCGTCGCTCGCCGCCTTGCTCGATACACCGGGTCTGGCCGCGCGCGCGCCGGAAGACCTCGCGCGGGACGAAGCGTTCTGGGCCGAGATCCGCAGCCATTTCCCGACCGACAACCGCTTCATCAATCTCGAAAACGGCTTCTACTGTTTCCAGCCCAGCGACGTGTTCGACGCCTTCGTCGCCAACGCGCGGGCGGTCAACGGCGAGGCATCGCATTACATGCGCACCCGCCTCGATACCGACGTGGTGAAGATACGCACCGCCGTCGCCGCGCTGGCGGCCGTGCCGGTCGAGGAACTGGTGGTCACGCGCAACACCACCGAATCGCTCGATACCGTCATCAACGGCATCCCCTGGCAAGCCGGCGACGAAGCGGTGATGGCGACGCAGGACTATGGCTCGATGATGGATATGTTCGCGCTTCAGGCGCGGCGCCACGGCATCGTCAACCGCATCGTGCGATTGCCGCTCGATCCGGCGAGCGACGCCGAGATCGTCGAAACGTACCGCAAGGCGATCACCCCCAGGACCAAATTGCTGATGGTGTCGCACATCGTCGGCGGTACGGGTCAGGTGCTGCCGGTCGCGGCGATCTGCGACATGGCGCATGGCCTCGGCGTGCCGGTGATGGTCGATGGCGCGCACAGCTTCGCACATCTCGATTTCAAGATCGCCGATCTGCGCTGCGACTATTTCGGCGCGTCGCTACACAAATGGCTGTCGGCGCCGCTCGGCCTCGGCGTGCTGTGGGTGCGGCGCGATCGCATCGCCGGGCTGTGGCCGATGTTCGGCGATGCCAGCATGGCCGACGACGATATCCGCAAGCTCAACCACCGTGGCACCCACCCGGTCCACAGCGACCTGACGCTACCGCGTGCGATCGCCTTCCACGAGGCGATCGGTGCTGAACGCAAGATGGCGCGGCTGCGCTTCCTCCAGCAGAGCTGGACCAGCCGCGCGCGCGCGATCCGGGGCGTGTACCTCAACACGCCGCGCGATCCGGCGCGGACCTGTGCGATCGCCAACGTCGGGCTGAACGGGCTCGCCCCGGCGATGCTGGCGGAGACGCTGCTGAAGGACCACAATATCTACACCGTCGCGATCGACCGCGGCGAGGTGAAGGGCGTGCGCGTGACGCCGCAAATCTATACATCGCCGGCGGAACTCGACGCGCTGGTAGCGGCGCTGACGAAGATCGCCGGGCGGGCGGCTTAGCCGGCCACGCAGCTGCGGACGCGACCTCTTCGCGGTTCGCGTTCCCCTTCCGTTCGATATGCGCTATCCTCGGCGCATGGACGTGCGCAAGATCATCCATATCGACATGGACGCCTTCTACGCGTCGGTCGAGCAGCGCGACGATCCGACGCTGCGGGGCAAGCCCGTCGCGGTCGGATCGGCGTCGGCGCGCGGCGTGGTTGCGGCGGCGAGCTATGAGTCGCGCGCGTTCGGGGTGAAGTCCGCTTTGCCGTCGGTAACGGCGCTGCGCCGGTGCCCGGACTTGGTGTTCGTGCGGCCGCGCTTCGACGTGTACAAATCGGTCTCGCGTCAGATCCACGCGATCTTCGCCGAATTCACGCCGATCATCCAGCCGCTGTCGCTCGACGAGGCCTATCTCGACGTCACCGCGAACCTTCGCGACCTGCCGACCGCCTGGGCCACGGCCAAGGCGATCCGCGCGCGCATCCTCGAGGAGACCGGCCTCACCGCCTCGGCGGGGATTTCGTACAACAAGTTCCTCGCCAAGCTCGCCTCGGATCATCGCAAACCCAACGGCCAGTTCGCGGTGACGCCCGAAATGGGCGCGGCCTGGGTCGAGACGCTGCCGGTGTCGCGCTTCCACGGCGTCGGCCCCGTCACCGCGCGGAAAATGGCGTCGCTCGGCATCGAGACCGGCGCCGACCTGCGCGCCAAGTCGCGCGGGTTCCTCGCCGAGCATTTCGGCAGTTCGGCGGACTGGTATTTCGCCATCGCGCGCGGCATCGACGATCGCCCGGTCAACCCCAACCGCGTCCGCAAATCCTCCGGCTCGGAAACGACCTTCCGCGACGATCTCACCGAGCCGGCCGATATCGAAGCCGGCGTGCTGGAAATGGCCGAGGACGTCTGGCGCTGGTGCGAAGGCGCGCAGGCGTTCGGCCGCACCGTGACGGTGAAGGTCAAATATCAGGATTTCCAGCAGATCACCCGCAGCCGCAGCGCCGCCCGCCCGATCCGCAGCCGCGCCGGCCTGCACGATGCCAGCCTGGCGCTGATCCGCTCGGTGCTGCCGACGCCCAAAGGTATCCGGCTGGTCGGTGTGACCGTCTCCAACTTCGACGGCGCCGATACCGAGGCGCTGCCGCTGTTCGAGGGATTGCCCGGCCGGGTTTAGTCGCGTGCCGGCGCCGGCACGCGCAGCCCCGCGATCAGGATATCCACCATCGCGCGCGCGCTCGCCTCCCAGCCTGGCTCGGCGCTGACATTGGCGACGCCGATCACCGCGCGAAGCAGATCGAGCGGCGGTACGGTCAGGGTGATCTCGCCGCTCTCGACCGCGCGCGCGGTGAGCAACGTCATCGCGTCACTCATCTGCGCGCCCGACGCCGCATAGATTTCCGCGCTGTCGCAAACCATCGTCGCGAGCGCGCCGGCGATAATCTGCTTGGTCGCGAAATACTCGACGAACAGCAGCATCCACGCGCGCAGCGCCTCGATCGGCGGCCGTTCGGCGGCGAGCCGCTCGGCGGCGGCGGCAAGCTGGTTCGCCTCGTTGCGATAGACCTGTACGATCAGCGCCTCACGCGTTGGGAAATGGCGGTAGAGTGTGCCGATCCCCACCCCCGCCGCGCGCGCGATCTCTTCCAGACCCGCGTCCATTCCCTTGCTGGCGAACACGCTCTTGGCGGTGGCGAGCAGCTTGAGCCGGTTGCGCTCGGCATCGGCACGCGGTTTTCGAACGGGAGTTTTCGCCGAATCCGCCACTCTGTTACGCCAGCCCCTTGAAAGCGGAGGATGCCTCCGCATATAAGCGGCGACGTTATTGTGGCACCCTAACACGGGAATGCCGATCGCGTCGTCAGCCTTCTTCTAAAGGAACAGCACATGGTTCAGCAATTTGGCGCGACCTCCACCACCGACGAAGTGCTCGCCGGCGTCGATCTGTCGGGCAGGCGCATCCTCGTCACCGGTGTTTCGGCCGGGCTCGGTGTCGAGACCGCGCGCGCTCTCGCCGCGCATGGCGCGCAGGTGGTGGGTGCCGCGCGCGATCTCGCCAAGGCCGAGGCCGCGACCGAGGTGGTGCGTGCGGCCGCCGCGAACGGCGGCGGTCTGGAGTTGATCGAACTCGATCTCGCCAGCCTGGCCAGCGTGCGCGCCGCCGCCGACGCGCTGGTCGCGAAGGGCGAACCGTTCGATGTGGTGATCGCCAATGCCGGCGTGATGGCGGCGCCGTTCGGCCACACCACCGATGGCTTCGAAACCCAGTTCGGCACCAATCACCTCGGCCATTTCGTCTTCATCAACCGCATTGCGTCGCTGCTGCGGCCGGGCGGGCGGGTGGTGAGCCTGGCCTCGGCCGGTCATCGCTTCGCCAATGTCGATCTCGACGACCCCAATTTCACGCGCGGCGATTATGATCCGTGGGTCGCCTATGGCCGTTCCAAGACCGCCAACATCCTGTTCGCGGTCGAGTTCGACCGGCGCCACCGCGCGCGTGGCGTACGCGCCGCGGCGGTGCATCCCGGCGGCATCCAGACCGAACTTAGCCGCCACCTCGAAGACGGCGCGATCGAGGCGATGATCGCACAGATCAACGCCGATCTCGCCGCCGAGGGCAAGCCCCCCTTTGAACTGAAGACGATCCCGCAGGGCGCGGCGACATCGGTATGGGCCGCCGTCGTCGGCGAGGCCGACGAGATCGGCGGGCGCTATTGCGAGGATTGCCACGTCGCCACCAACGTCACCGACGGCCCGCTCAGCGTCGCGAGCGAGGGCGTGCGCTCCTATGCGCTCGACCCCGACAACGCCAGGGCGCTGTGGGCGAAGAGCGAGGAGATGGTCGGCGAAGTGTTCTGACGAACCGAAGAGGCCGCGACCATCAGGTCGCGGCCTCTCATTTGCCTCAAGCGTCCGGCGCGGTGCCCGGCTCGGCCATCTTGCGGTGCTGCTCGGCGAGCACCGACGCGGGCGTTACATGCGCGGCGGCGACCTGGAGCTTGTTCTTCCAGCCCGATACGATGCTGGCCTTGCCCGCCATCAGCGCGTCCCAGCCATCCTTCGCCACGTCGGCCGGATCGCTCTTGCTGTCGCTCGTACCGACCGACGTATCCATCATGCCGCCGCGCTCGAAGAATTCGGTCTCGACCGGCCCCGGCATCAACGTGGTCAGCGTGACGCCCTTCGACTCCTTGATCTCGTTGCGCAGCGCATCGGTGAAGCTGTCGACGAACGCCTTGGTGCCGTTGTACACCGCCTGGAACGCGCCGGGGATGAACCCCGCGATCGAGCCGGTGACGAGCACCTTGCCGGCGTCGCGCGCGACCATCGGCTTGAGCACCTTCTGGAGCAGATAGGCGGTGCCCACGATGTTGGTGTCGACCACCCGCCGCCAATCGGCAAGATCCTGATCGAGAAACGCGTGGCCCAGCCCGCGCCCGGCGTTGGCGCACAGCAGATCGATCTGCCGGCCGCCGGTCGCCGCCAGCAACTGATCGACGCCCTCGATCGTCGAGAGATCGGCCTCGACCCATTGCACCTGCGTGCCGAACTGCTCGAAGTCGGTCGCCGCCGCCTCGATCAGCGGTTCGTCGGCGACGACGAGGATGTCATACCCGTCCTTCGCCGCGAGCGTGGCCAGTTCGAAACCGATGCCGGTCGAGGCGCCGGTGATGATCGCGAATGTGTCAGCCATGATCTCGTCCTTCTTCTCCCCTCCCTGGTCAGGGAGGGGTCGGGGGTGGGTCGGTTTACGAGGAAGCGCGGCGACCACCATTAGCCCACCCTCCCCCAGCCCCTCCCTTCCAGGGAGGGGAGCAAGGTCACGCGGCGGCGAAATCGGGCTTGAGCACGACCTTCGTCACCACGTCCTGATCGTCGTGGAACATCTTGTAGCCCTTGGGCGCATCCTCGAGCGCCATCCGGTGCGAGATCAGGAATTCGGTATCGATCTTGTCTTCCATGATCGCGTTGAGCAGCCCGGGCAGATAATGCTGGACGTGGGTCTGCCCGGTCTTGAGCGTGAGCCCCTTCTCCATCACGGCGCCGAGCGGGAATTTGTCGACGAACCCGCCATAGACGCCGGGCATGGAGACGCGGCCGCCCTTGCGGCAGGCGAGGATCGCCTGTCGGATCGCGTGCGGGCGGTCGGTGCCGAGCATCAGCGACGCCTTGATCTGATCGACGACATTGTCGGCGAAGAAGCCGTGCGCTTCCAGCCCGACGCTGTCGATCACCGCGTCGGGGCCGATCCCGCCGGTCATCTGCATCAGCGCCTCGTAGGTCTCGGTCTCGCCGAAGTTGATCGTCTCGGCACCAAATCGCTTCGCGAGTTCGAGCCGGCGCGGGAAATGATCGATCGCAATCACACGCTCGGCCCCCATCAGGAAGGCCGATTGCACCGCGAACAGCCCCACCGGCCCGCATCCCCAGACCGCGACGGTATCGCCCGGTTCGATCTCGGCATTCTCCGCCGCCATCCAGCCGGTCGGCAGAATGTCCGAGAGGAACAGCACCTTGTCGTCCGCGACGCCGTCGGGAATGACGATCGGGCCGACGTCGCTGAACGGCACGCGGACATATTCCGCCTGGCCACCCGCATAGCCGCCGGTCATGTGGCTGTAGCCGAACAGGCCGCTCATCGGCTGGCCGTAAAGTTCCTGCGCGATGTCCTGGTTGTCGGCGGGCAGGCCGTTGTCGCACGCCGAATATTGGTGCTTGCCGCAATGATAACAGCTTCCGCACGATATCGTGAACGGCACGACGACGCGCTGCCCCTTCTTGAGCGTCGATTTGGCGCCGATCTCCACCACCTCGCCCATGAACTCGTGGCCGAGGATGTCGCCCGCCTGCATCGTCGGGATATAGCCGTCGTACAGATGCAGGTCCGAGCCGCAGATCGCGGTCGAGGTGACCTTGATGATCGCGTCGCGCGGGTTGAGGATTTCGGGATCATCGACCGTATCGACGCGAACGTCGTGACGGCCATGCCAGGCGAGTGCGCGCATCAGGCCTTCTCCTCTTCGAATTGCTCGCGGGTTCGCGCCGACGTGGCGATCTCGCCCGTTTCCATGAGCTGCTTGAAACGGCGCAGGTCGCGCCGTGCCTGGATGGCAGGTTCGCGCTGGAACATCTTGGCGACCAGCTTGCCGATCGTGCCGCCGGGCGGGTCGTACAGCACCGTCGCGGTGACGACAGTGCCGCGCGCACCGGCATCGCGAAAGTCGATGCGGCCGCTGTTGGGCACGTCCGCCCCGTCCTCCGAAGCCCAGGCGATCAGTTCGTTTTCGCGTTCCTCGGTGACGATGGCGGTCCATTCGACGGTGCGGCCGCCGGGTGCCTTGACCGTCCAGTGCGAACGCCGGTCGTCGATCGGCGCGACCGCGACGACATTGTCCATGAAGCTCGCGAGGTTCCGGAAATCGCGCCAATAGGCGTAGAGTTCGGCGACGGGGCGGTTGATCGTCACCGCGCGCGCGACCAGGCTGTCGCCATTGGGTTCGAGCAGCGCGTTCGTCGCCTCGTCGACCGCGCCGGATCGTTTGGAAGTGGCGAGCGGCGCGTCGTCGGTCTGAAAGTCGGTTTCTGCCATGGCGTCCTCCGTGTTGCAGGGGGAGATCGCATGGCGCGCAGGTCCGTTCCCGTCGTTTCCCGAGCGAAATCAAATACCTTACTGATCGAGATCAAGCCGATCGCGCTGTTCGCTGCGCCGTCGCCGCCCCTCCGCCAAACGCGAAAATACCGCATTGATATTTATAGAGGGACAAGTTATTCGTATATGGACAACAAGAAACAAGGAGAGCGATTCGGTTGCGTCGCGTGCTGCATGCGCTTTGGTGCAGCATAACCATCGGACCAATGTACCCGCGCCGCCCCGCGCGATCCGATCGACCGCCGGCCCTTTTTCCGGTTTCCATGAAGTTTCGCCTGCGGTTCCCGCCGCACGGTGCCAGTGCGTTCGAGTTCATTTCAACAACGATAAAATAATTTGGAGGGAAATTTGATGCGTTCGTTCACCTTTCTGGCGAGCACCGCGCTCGCGTCGCTGGTTGCCGTTCCCGCCTTCGCGCAACAGCCCGCCGCCGCCTCCGACGACGCGGCCGTAGAGCGCGCGGAGCAGGACATCGTCGTCACCGGCGTTCGCGCCAGCCTCCAGTCCGCCGCGAACGTGAAGCGCAACGCAGGCACGATCGTCGACTCGATCGTCGCCGAAGATATCGGCAAGCTCCCCGACAACAACGCGACCGAAGCGCTTCAGCGCATCACCGGCGTGCAGGTGTCGCGCGATCTCGGCGAGGGCGGGTCGATCGCGATCCGCGGTCTGCCGCAGGTCGAAACGACGCTCAACGGCCGCGAGACCTTCACCGCGGGCGGTGGCCGGACCTTCAACCTCCAGGATTTCCCCGCCGAGCTGGTCGCCCGCATCGACGTCTACAAGGCATCCACCGCCGACCTGATCGAAGGCGGCCTCGGCGGCCTCGTCGATCTGCGCACGCGCCGCCCGCTCGATCTCCCGGGCTTCACCCTCGGCGCGTCGCTGCGCGGCATGTACTCGGATTCGGTCAAGAAGGCGACGCCGAGCGGATCGGTGTTCGCCTCGGACAAGTGGGACACCGGCATCGGCGAGGTCGGCCTGCTTGGCAGCTTCTCGTATCAGGACCGCAAATATCGGCAGGACATCGACAGCACCGGCGCGCCGACGCCGCGCAGCGACCTGGTCCCCGGCCAGAGCGTGTTCGCGCCGAACGGCAACAATCAGGTGCTGGTGATCGGCGAGCGCCAGCGCATCGGCGGCAACGTCGCGCTGCAATGGCGCCCCTCGCCCGATCTCGAGTTCACGCTCGAAGGTCAGTACCAGCGCTTCAAGACGACGCAGCAGCAATATAACATGCTCGTGGCGACGGCGGGTTCCACCCCGGTCGCCGGCAGCACCACGCTCTTCTCCGGCACGCAGGACGTGTCGCAGGTCAGCTACGCGAACCAGCGCCTCACCGCCGGCGGCACCGCGCGCGACACGCTCGACGAGAACAAGTCGATCAGCCTCGCCGCGAAGTGGAACGTGAAGGGCGTCACGGTCAACGGCGACCTGACCTACACCAAATCGCGGAACGACCTGTATTACACCGAGCTCGATCTCATCACGACCGCGCCGGGCTTCACGCAAAATCTCGGCACCAATCCGCCCTCCTCGTCGACCGGCTCGTACAACCTCGCCAATCTCGCCAATTACAGGGTCGGCGGGCTGACGCGGAACGAGAACCATTATGTCGGCGACGAAGTGGCAGCGCGCGTGGACCTCGAATATGCATTCGAGGACAGCAGCTTCCTGAAATCGATCCAGGGCGGCTTCCGCTTCTCGGATCGTTCGATCGCACAGCAGAATCCGCTTCGCTACACCGGGCAGACGGCCTCCACCGATCCCGCCTCCTATTCGGGCCTGTTCCAGGCGAACAGCTATGGTGATTTCTACACGGCGAACGGTGCGAAGGTCGATTTCCAGCGCAACTTCCCCTACGCCAACGTCTCGCGGCTGCGCTCCGATTTCTCGGGCGTGTTGTCGCAACTCGGGCTGACCGGCGCGCTGGCCCCGTCGACGACATCGGTCAACAGCCTGCTCGCGGCGTTCAACGCCGACGAAAAGACCACCGCCGGCTATGTGATGGCGAAGTTCGATTTCGTCGCTGGACTGCCGATCGACGGCAATATCGGCGTGCGCTATGTTCAAACCGACGATCTCATCACTGGCAACCAGCGCCGGACCGCACTGGTGAACGGCGTGTTCGTTCCCGTGACGCCGACGATCATCGATCCCGTCTCGATCAAGAACAGCTACGGAAACTGGCTGCCGAGCGTGAACGCGCGCGTTCACCTGACGCACAACCTCCAGCTCCGCCTCGCCGCTTCGGAAACGCTCACCCGTCCCGATTTCAGCCAGTTGTCGCCCGCGCTCACCGTCGTTCCGGGCCAGCTCGCCGCGAGCCAGGGCAACCCGAACCTTCAGCCGATCACCTCGAAGAACGCCGACGTGTCGCTCGAATGGTACGTCAACAAATCGACCTCGCTCTATGTCGCGGGCTTCTACAAGCGGGTCAAAGGCTTCATCTTCACCCGCTCCACGCCGGGCGTGACGATCGGCGGGGTCGATGGCTACACGCTGTCGCAGCCGCTCAATTCGGGCACGGGCACCGTCAAGGGCGCCGAGGTCGGCTATCAGCAGTTCTTCGATTTCCTGCCCGGCGCGCTCTCCGGCCTCGGCATTCAGGCCAATGGCACCTATACCGAAAGCGCCGCGCCGACCTCGCTGGTCGGGTTCACCGCGCCGCTGCCGCAGCTTTCGAAGTACAGCTACAACATCGCCGGCATCTACGAGAAATACGGCATTTCCGCCCGCGTCGCGTACAATTACCGGTCGAGCTTCCTGTCCTCGATCCTCGCCGGCGCCTATACCCCGCCGGGCGGCACGACGACCTCCTATGTCTTCCCGGTGATGACCAAGGGCTATGGCTGGCTCGACGCGTCGCTCAGCTACGATATCGGCAAGCACGTCACGCTGACGATCGACGGGCAGAACCTGCTGCGCACCCAGATCCAGCAATATTACCAGGTCGCGACCCGGCCCGGACAATATACGATCGACGATCGCCAGTTCATGGCCGGCGTCCGCGTGAAGTTCTGATCGGGTGCGGGGCGTAAGGGGCATGTGGCGGTGGCCCCTCGCGCTCTGCTCCGCGGTCGTACTGCTCGCCCCCGCGCCCGCCGCGGCGGCGTGGGTGGCGGGCTGGACCGCCGCCGCCTTTCCCGCCACGCCCGTCCTCACCGATCGGGACGTGCGTGATTACGGCGGCGCCACCGTGCGGCAGGAGATGACCGTCGATGCCGCCGGCGCGCGCCTGCGCGTGCGGATGACCAACGCGCTCGGCACCGCGCCGCTCGCGTTCGAAGCGGCGACGGTGGAGATCGACGGCCGCAGCCTTCCGCTCTCCTTCGGTGGCCACGCCGGCGCGGCCCTGCCCGCCGGCGCGTCGCTGGCGAGCAATCCGGTTCGCGCTCCGGTCCGCCGCTTCCAGCGGATCGCGGTGACCGTCAGCTATGGGCCGGACGCCAGACCCGCCGCACATCTGTTGACGGTCACGGTGCGCTATCCCGACGGCCATCGCCGCACCGGGCGCGGACCCGCGCTCGCCGCCTGCATTGAGGTCGATCGGCGGGGAACGGGCCGCGTTCTCGTCGCGCTGGGCGATTCGGTCACAGAAGGTGCCCGCGCCGCGCCGCAGAGCTTCACCGGCTGGCCCGAGATGCTCGCCGCCCGGCTGGCGGCGCTGCCGCGCCATCGCGACTGGAGCGTCGTCAACGCCGGCATCCACGGCAACCGGCTGCTGCGCGACGGCGCCGGCCCAAATGCGCTCGCGCGCTTCGACCGCGATGTGCTCGCCGTTGCCGGCGTTACCGACGTGCTGCTGCTCGAAGGCATCAACGACATCGGCTGGGGCAATGCCAAACCCGCCAGCGACGGACCCGTACGCGCCGAGGACGTGATCGCGGCGTATCGCCAGATCATCGCCCGCGCACACGCTGCCGGCCTGCGAGTCATCGGCGCCACGCTGCCGCCGTTTCGCGGCTCGATCTATCACACCCCCGCCGGCGAGGCGGTTCGCCAGGCGGTCAACCAATGGGTTCGCGGCGCCGGCGCGTTCGACGCGGTCGTCGATTTCGACCGGGCGATGGCCGACCCCGCAGACCCCTCGCGGCTCGATCCCGCCAAGGATTCGGGCGACCATCTTCACCCGAGCGACGCAGGCTATGCCGCGATGGCGGCAGCGATCGATCCCGCCACGCTATGACGCAATCCGCAGAACAAGGTCTGGACGCATGAACCGTATCAAGTCGCTGCTGGCGCTCGGCGCCGCCGGGTTGGCCGTGGCGGCGGCCGCCGCGCCGCCGGCGTGGATCGGCGCCTATGGCAACGCGCCGATCGGTTACGAACCGGCGATCCGCGACGCGCTCGGCGGGCCGCTGCGCGATCAGACGGTGCGGCAGGTCGTGCGCGTGGGGGCGGCGAGCGACCGTTTGCGGATCCGCCTCACCAACGAACTCGGCGCCACCCCGCTGCGCATCGGCGCGGCGACCTTCGCGCGGCTCGACGCCTCGGGCACGGCGATCCCCGCCTCGATCCGCCCGCTGACCTTCAACGGCGCGCCGGGTACGGTCATTCCCGCCGGCGCGCCCGTGCTCGCCGATGCGCTCGCCGCGCCGGTCACGCCCGGCACCGATTACGCGGTCTCCATCTACTTCCCCGAGACCAGCACACCGCCCGCGCACGCGCAGATGGCGGATGTCGCGCCGGGCGATCAGACCGCCCGCGCCACGCTGAGCGGCAGCGTTCGCAAGCGCGTTCCCGCGATCGTGTCGCGCATCGACGTGGCGGCGCGCCGCGACGCGCGCGTCCTACTGGCATTCGGCGATTCGATCACCGAAGGCGCCGCCTCGACACCGGGCGCCTACCAGAGCTGGCCCGACCAGCTTGCCCGGCTGCTCGCCACCGACCGGCGGGGGCGGTGCTGGTCGGTGGTCAACGCCGGGGTCAGCGGCAACCGCCTGCTGCACGACGGGCGCGGCCCCAACGCGGTGGCCCGCTTCGACCGCGATGTACTCGCGGTGCCGGGCGTCCGCACGCTGGTGCTGCTCGAAGGCATCAACGATATCGGCGCGAGCGCGCAAGCCGAACATCGCGATCAGGCGGTCGGCGCCGAGGCCATCATCCAGGCCTATCGCGAGATCGTCGCGCGGGCGCGGGCGCACCATATCCGCGTGATCGGCGGCACGCTGCTTCCGTTCAAGGGCGCGGTCTATTTCACCGCCGAGGGCGAGGCGAAGCGCCAAGCGGTCAACGCCTGGATTCGAAGCCCGGGCGCGTTCGACGCGGTGATCGACTTCGACGCGGCGATGCGCGATCCCGCGCACCCCGCGCACATGGCGCCAGCCGCCGACTCCACCGACAATCTGCATCCCCGCGACGCCGGCTATGCCATCATGGCGAAGGCGGCCGCCGCCGCGCTGGCGCGGGATCCCTGCCCCGGCGCATGACGCTCGCGCCGCCGCGCAACGAAAGCATATTCGGTTAACAAACGGTGCATGCGGCCAAGTGCCGCCGCCCCTTTCCATAGTCGTGTCGCCACCGTTCGCAGCCGGTCGATGGTCACGAACCGGGCCGGCAACACCACGCCTGTGTCCGATGCTTGAAAAGATGGGCCGCTGATCTCGAGATGTGCGGCGCCGCGTCGCGCACATGGCATTAGACTTTGGTCTAATCGGCTATATTCCTGTTCTTACGCCAATAAAACCATGCCAATTCTCCAAACCTCTCAAGTCTATCCCTTGATTCGCATCAACGGGAACGACGGCTGAGACAAATTGCCAACCAGAGTGGGGGGAACCATTCAGGGAGGTGTTTGACGTGATCGATCCTCATACCCCAAATCAGATGTCGGACCCCTATCGGGCCGACGAGACCGGGTCGAAGTCTTGCCCGGCAACTTTCGCATCCAGACGCGCGCTACGCGCCGGCATATCGATCGTCGCGCTCGCTGGAGCGGGGTTCGCGGCGACCTCGCAAGCTCAGGCGCAGGCCGCGCCGCCGCCCAATCTCGTCAGCGCGTGCTCGGGCGTCAGCCTGCCCCGCTCGGTGGTGACGGGCATTCTGACCCCGGTGGTGAACGGCATCGTCACGCCCGTGCAGAACACCGTCAACCCGATCCTCGGCGTGGTCGGCGCGGTCATTCCGCTCGTGCCGCCGCTCGGCATCGACGCCGCCGGATTGCTCGCCGACGCCGCCGCCGGACAGCCGATTTCCCTACAGGCGGTCAACCTCAACGGCACCGTGGTCGGCCCGGACGATCGCTGCGACACGCAGGCGGATTCGTTCACGCTCGCCAACCCACGGGGCATCTCGATCGGCGGCAATCGCATCACCGGCCTCGGCGCGAACGGCCTCGAGGCATCGGCGGGCGAACTCAATTCGGTCGCGTTCGGCAATCTCGCGACGACCGACGCCACCGCCGACCGCGCGATCGCGATCGGCCCGAACGCCGCGGTGCTCGCGGGCGCGGGCGGCTCGGTCGCGCTCGGCTCGGGGGCCACCGTCACCGCCGCGAACAGCGTCGCGCTCGGCGCGGGCAGCACGGCGACGCGCGGGGCTCTGGCCGGCTATACCGCGGTCGGCCTCTCCGGCTTGCAGAATTCGGCCGGCGAAGTCTCGATCGGCGCCCCCGGCGCGCCGCGTCAGTTGACCAACGTCGCCGCCGGCACCGCGCCCACCGACGCCGCCAACACCGGGCAGGTCGCGGGTGTCGCCGCCGCCGTCGATGCGCTCGCCGGCGCTGCCGTGCAGTATGACACGACGACGCGCGACCGCGTCACGCTCGCCGGCGCGGGCGGCACCACGATCGCCAACCTCGCGCCCGGCGCGCTCACCGACACCTCGACCGACGCGGTCAACGGCAGTCAGCTTTACGCCACCAACCAGAATGTCGCGAACAACACGACGCTCGTCACGAACCTCACCAACAACATCAACAACGGCGCGGTCGGCCCGGTGCGCTATTCGAACGCCGGCACGCCGACCGTCCCCAACGGCGGGGTGCCCACCAATGACGTGACGCTCGCCGGCGCGGCCGCCGGCCCGGTCGGTCTGCACAACGTCGCCGACGGCACGATCGCCGCCGGATCGACCGACGCGGTCAACGGCGGGCAGGTCTCCACGTTGCAGGATCAGCTCGCCGCGCTCGACGCCGATGCGGTGCGATATGATACCGCCACACGCGACCGCATCACGCTGGGCGGCGCCGGCGGCACGACCATCGCGAACCTCCGCCCGGGCCTGCTCACCGACACCTCGACCGAGGCGGTCAACGGCAGCCAGCTCTACGCGACCAATCAGAACGTCGCGAACAACACGACGCTCATCACCAATCTCACCACCAACGTGAACAATGGCGGCGTCGGCCCGGTGCGCTATTCGAACGCGGGCACCCCGACCGTCCCCAACGGCGGCGTGCCGACCAACGACGTGACGCTGACCGGCGCCGCCGCCGGCCCGGTCGGGCTCCACAACGTCGCCGCCGGCAGCATCGCTGCCGGATCGACCGACGCGGTCAACGGCGGCCAGGTCGCCGCCCTGCAAGACCAGATCACCGCGGTCGGCGCCAATGCCGTGCAATATGACACTGCCGCGCGCGACCGCGTCACGTTCGGCGGCGCGAACGGCACCACCCTCACCAACGTCGCGGCGGGTGAAATCAGCGCCACCTCGACCGACGCGGTCAACGGCGCGCAATTGAACGCGACCAACGTCAATGTCGCCAACAACACCACCGCGATCAACAATCTCACGGGCGTGGTGAACACCATCTCGAACAGCGTCACCAACCTCGGCGATCAGGTCGCCAACGGCGCGATCGGGCCGGTGCAATATTCGAACCCCGACACGCCGACCACGCCGAACGGCGGCGTGCGCACCAACGATCTCACCTTGGTCGGCGCGGCGCCCGGCGCGGTGGCGCTGCACAATGTCGGCGACGGCGCGATCGCGGCGGGATCGACCGATGCGGTCAACGGCGGCCAGATCTACGGCCTCACCACCACGGTCGCCAATGCCGTCACCTATACCACCGATGCGCAGGGCAACCGCACCAACACGGTCGCGCTGGTGGGCGGCAACGCCGCCGCGCCGGTGACGGTGTCGAACGTGGCGGCGGGCGCGGTCGCCGCCACCTCGAACGACGCGGTCAACGGCAGCCAGCTCTATGCCACCAACCAGAACGTCGCCGCGGTGACGACCACCGCCAACACCGCGCTGACGCTCGGCCAGAACTCGGTGCAATATGACGAGACCCGCACGAGCGTGACGCTCAACGCGGGCGGCGCGGCGACGGCGATCCACAATGTCGCCGCCGGCACCAGCCCGACCGACGCGGTCAACGTCGCGCAGTTGAACAACGGCATCAACACCGCGATCAACGCCGCCAACCAATATACCGACGCGCGGATCTCGTCGCTCAACTTCGATCTGCGCAACACCCGGCGCGATGCGGCGGCGGGCACGGCCGGCGCACTGGCGGCGGCGGGGCTGCCGCAAGCCTATGAGGCCGGCAAGGGCATGATCGCGGTGTCGATGGGCGTTTATCAAAGCGAGACCGCGGTCGCGGTCGGCTTCTCCAAGGCGTTCGGCGATGGGCATACCGTGGTGAAGATGGGCGGCACCTGGGACTCGCGCAGCCGCGCGGGCGCCAGCACCGGCATCGGCTATCAGTTCTGATGCGAAGCCCGGCCCGCCGCACCCGGCGGGCCGGAGCACCACCGTCGATCCACCCAATATCGACACGAAAGCGGGGCCGATCGGCCCCGCTTTTTCGCGCGCGTTGAACGGCTATCGCGCGCGTTCGGCTTCGAGCAGGCCCACCACACCCGTGCTCGCCACCGGCGGGCTGAACAGATAGCCCTGCGCGAAATCGCAGCCGTCGTTCAGAAGCGCGTCGCGCCGCTCGTTCGTCTCGACCCCCTCGGCCACCGTCTTGATGCCGAGGCCCTTGCCGAGCCCGATGATCGCCCGAACGATCGTCCAGTCGCAGGCGGTTGGCGCCTGCACGAACGACCGGTCGATCTTGAGGACATCGACCGGGAACTGCCGGAGATGCGCCAGCGACGCATAACCGGTTCCGAAATCGTCGAGCGCGATGGTGATACCCGCGTCGTGCAGCGTCGAAATGGTACGCCGCACATGCGCGTCGCTATTGTCGAAAAACACGCCCTCGGTGATCTCGAGCTCGATGCAGGTCGCCGGCACGTCGAAGGCGGCGAGCCGCGCGATCAGCTTGGCGGCGAAATCGGCACCGCGAAATTCCATCGCCGACGCGTTGATCGCGATGCGACCGGTGTCCAAACCGCGCTCGCGCCAGCCGCGAATGTCGGCGAACACCTTCTCCTGCATCCGCTCGCCCAGCGCGATCGCCAGTTCCGGGTCGTCGAACGCGACCGCGATCGTCGCGGGCAGTTGCACGCCGCGTCCGGGATGGCTCCAGCGCAACAGGGCTTCGAACCCCGCGATCCGCCCGGTACCCAGTTCGATCTTCGGCTGGTAGTACGGCAGGATCAGATCGCGATCGAGCGCATCGCGGGCGATCGACAGCATGGAGAGCCGCTGCTGCATTTGCAGGCGCAGTTCCCCGCGAAAATAGCACAGCGTCCCTCCGCCCTCGGCCTTGGCGTCGTATAGCGCGAGATCGGCGTTCTTGCGCAGCGTGTCGCCATCGGCGCCATCGGCGGGGTAGAAGGCGACGCCGATGCTGCTGCGGCAATGATAGGTAATCGCCCCATAGCGGAACGGCGTGTCGAGCGCGGCGACCGCGCGGTCGATCGCGGCGGCGAGCCGCGCCGAATCGGGCCGCGCGAGGAACAGGGCGAATTCGTCGCCGCCGAGCCGGCCGACCATCGCCGGTTCCTCCGCCGCGCCGCTCAGGCGCACGGCGACATCCTTGAGCAACGCGTCACCCGTGTCGTGGCCGAACCGATCGTTGACCTGTTTGAAATTGTCGAGATCGAACAGCATCAGCGCCACCACCGAACCGGCCTCGGCGGCGCGCTCGACCGCGCGTTCCAGACCGGTGAGGAACGCGGCGCGCGCCCAGATGCCGGTCAGGCTATCGTGATCGGCCGCCCAGCGGACCGCGTCGGCGGCCAGCTTGCGGTCGTGGATGTCCTCGATCGTGCCGTACCAGCGCAGGATCTTGCCCGATGCGTCTTTCAGCGGCGCCGCGCGCGAGCGATGCCAGCGATAGCTGCCGTCGCGCATCCGCATGCGCACCTCGTTGTCGATCGGGTGACCCAGCGATGCGTTGCGGCGCCACATCGTCGCGACGCTCTGCCGGTCATCGGGATGCACCGCCGCGAAGAAGCCCTGACCGCGCACTTCGCCCATGCTCAGCCCGGTCCGCGCCAGCCCGGCCTCGTCGATGTCGAGGATGTCGCCGTTCGGCCAGGCGGTCCAGACGACGAGCGGGCTGAGCGCGATCGTGTACTGGTACCGCTGCTCCAATTCGCGCGAGGTCTGCTCCAGCCAGAGCGCGCGGTCGTGGTCGGCGTCGCCCGGCTGGTTCACGCGGGATTCCGAACGTTCGAGGAGCCCCTCGCCGAGCCCCTCCCGCTTCCAGTCATCGTGCGCCTCCAGTCGCTCCATCCTCTAACCCCGGCCGGCTAAGCGCCTCATTCTATTCTGTTTTCACCGTATCGGGGGAACATTAACAATTGATGGCGGATCAGGAAGATGCGCCACATCATCGGGAAAGGAAACCCATTCAGATCAAAGATCGAAAACGTCGAAATCGTGCGCGTCATGGCGCTCGCGCAACTGCGTCTCGCCCATGATGCGGTTCACGATCCGCCCGCGTTTCACCGGCGGGCGTGCGCCGATCAGATCGGTCCAGCGCGCGAGATTGGGATAGTCCGCCACGGAAAGGAACGTCTGCGCGCCATAGGCGCCGGTCAGGATGCCGCCGTACCACGGCCACACCGCGATGTCGGCGATCGTGTAGGTGTCGCCGGCGAGATAGGTGCGATCGGCGAGATGCGTGTCGAGCACATGCAACTGGCGCTTGGTTTCCATCGCATAGCGGTCGATCGCATATTGGATCTTGAACGGCGCATAGGCGTAGAAGTGGCCGAAGCCGCCGCCGACGAACGGCGCCGATCCCATCTGCCACATCAGCCAGTTGAACGTCTCGGCCCGCGCGCGCGGCTCGGTCGGCAGGAACGCGCCGAATTTCTCGGCGAGATAGACGAGGATCGAGCCGCTCTCGAACAGCCGCAGCGGCGGATCGAGCGTGTGATCCGCCAGCGCCGGGATCTTGGAATTGGGATTGATCGTGACGAACCCGCTGCCGAACTGGTCGCCCTTGCCGATCTCGATCAGCCAGGCGTCATATTCGGCGTCGGCATGGCCCGCCGCGAGCAACTCTTCGAGCAGGATCGTGACCTTCTGGCCATTGGGCGTGCCCAGCGAATAGAGCTGGAGCGGATGCTCACCCACCGGCAACTCGCGTTCGTGCGTCGCGCCGGAAATCGGGCGATTGATGTTGGCGAACTGCCCGCCATTAGTCTGGTCCCAGGTCCAGACCTCGGGAGGAACATAGCCCGCGGGTTGGTTGTTCGCGCTCTCGTCGGTGTCGGCCACTTGCGTTCTCCACGGTCAAACCAGGTCGTTTCTCCCGTATCACAGCGCGCGGCGTGATCCATCGCGTCATTCTCATAGTTGCGATGCGGCGCCGAAACCCTATGATTGACACCGGTAACCAAAGCCGGAGTTCATCCGGCCCGACCAGGAGAGACTTGGATGCAAGACGCCGCCCTCACCCGCCGCGATCTGCTCGCGGGAACCGCCGCGCTCGGCGTCACCGCAGCCATCGCGCCGCGCGCGGCGCAAGCGGCGCCGGCGTCCGCCGCGATCGACGCCGCGATGCTCGGCGCGGCCCGGTACATGGTCGAAAAGGTCAGCCATCAGGGCGGTTACGTCTGGCAGGTGCTGCTCGATCGCTCGCGCGAATGGGGCGAGATGCAGGCATATCCGACGAGCGTGTGGATTCAGAACCCCGGCACGCCGCTGATGGGCCAGGTCTTCCTCGATGCCTATCACGCCACCGGCGACGCCTATTTCTACCAGGCGGCGGCCAAGGCGGCCGACGTGCTGATCCGCGGCCAGCACGAAAGCGGCGGCTGGAACTATCACTTCGATCTCGCCGGCGAACGATCGATCCGCCGCTGGTACGACACGATTGGCAAGAACGGCTGGCGGCTGGAGGAATTCCAGCATTATTACGGCAACGCGACCTACGACGACAGTTGCACCGCCGATTGCGCCAAGTTCATGCTGCGCATGTATCTGGAAAAGCGCGAGCCGCGCTATCGCGCCGCGCTCGACAAGGTGCTGGGCTTCGTGCTGGCGAGCCAATATCCGGTCGGCGGCTGGCCGCAGCGCTTTCCGCTGCGGGACGAGTTCCACGATCACGGCCTGCCCGATTACACGTCGTTCATCACCTTCAACGACGATGTCGCGGCGGAGAACATCGTCTTCCTGCTGATGGTCTGGCAGACGCTCGGTGACGCGCGCGTGCTCGATCCGATCGCACGGGCGATGGACTGCTTCGTGCGCGCGCAGCAACCGCAGCCGCAACCCGGCTGGGGCCTCCAACACAGCGTCGCCGATCTCAAGCCGGCGAGCGCGCGCACCTACGAACCCGAGGCGCTCGTCTCGCACACCACCGCGACGAACGTCGCGTTGATGATGGATTTCTATGAACTGACCGGCGAGCGGAAGTTCCTCGATCGTCTGCCCGAGGCGCTCGACTGGCTCGATTCGATCCGCCTGCCCGCCACGATTGACCCGCAGCGCCGCTATCCGACCTTCATCAAGGTCGGCGCCAACACGCCGATGTACATCCACCGGCGCGGTTCGGATGTCGTCAACGGCGAATATTATCATGACGGCGATCCGCACAACACGATCGCGCATTACAGCTCGTTCCGCTCGCCCGATGTCGCCGCTCTGCGCGCGCGCCTTTCCGCGCTGTCCGCGCGCCCGGTCGCCGAGGTCACCGCCGGCTCCGCGCTGAAGGGGGGCCGCCGGCCGCTGCCGCGCTATTTCACGCTGGGCGATATCGCGATCGGCGATCTCAAGACCACCGCCACCCACACCATTGCGCCGAGCGCACCGGGCGAGGCCGCCGCGATCCTGGCCGCGCTCGATGCCGAGCATCGCTGGGTCACGCCGCTGCATACCACCAGCCACGCCTATACCCGCGACGGCTATGCGACGCCGGTGCCGGGAGACTTTTCGCACACCTATGTCGGCGACGATACCGACACCTCGCCCTTCCCCGATCCGCGCCCTGTGCCCGGAATCAGCACCGCCGTCTTCGCAAAGAACATGGGCGTGCTGATCCGTGCGCGGGCCACGGCCTGATCGCGCTTAGAACAGCGTCGTCAGCAGGTAGAAGAGCGCGCCGACCGCCGCCGAGGCGGGAATGGTGATGACCCATGCGATCATGACGTTGCCCGCGATCCCCCAGCGCACCGCCGAGGCGCGCCGCGCCGTTCCCGCGCCGATCACCGCGCCGGTGATGGTGTGCGTGGTCGATACCGGGATGCCGAGCCACGAGGCGCTGAACAGGATGATCGAACCGCTCAGCGACGCGCTGAACCCCTGATGCTGCGACAATTTGGTGATCCGCGACCCCATCGTCTCGATGATCTTCCAGCCGCCGCTCAGCGTCCCCAGCGCGATCGCGATATAGCAGCTCACCGCCACCCAATGCGGCACCGCGAAGCGGCCGTGCAGATAGCCGGTCGAATACAACAGCACGGTGATGATCCCCATCGTCTTCTGCGCGTCGTTGAGCCCGTGCGAGAGTGAATAGGCGCCCGAGGAGATCAGGTGCAGGATGCGGAAGCTGCGCTCCGCGCCGGTCGCGCTCGCGCGCCGGAACAGCCAGCTCGTGACCAGCATCACCAGCATCGCGAGGATCATGCCGAGCGTCGGCGACAGCACGATCGCGATGAGCGTCTTGTTGAGGCCGATCCACTGCACCCCGCCGACGCCGGCATGGGCGACGCCGGCGCCGATCATGCCGCCGACCAGCGCGTGGCTGCTCGATGAGGGGATGCCCTTGATCCACGTCACCACGTTCCAGAACATCGCCCCGACCAGCGCGCCGAACACCACGCCCGGCGTGATCAGATCCTTCTCGATCAACCCCTGCCCGATCGTGTCGGCAACCTTGTGCAGGGCCGGGAAGGTGATCGTCAGGAAATAGGCGGCGCCGTTGAAGGCCGCCGCGAACAGCACCGCATGCACCGGCTTGAGCAAACGCGTCGCGACTACGGTGGCGATCGCATTGGCGGCATCGTGCAGCCCGTTGAGGAAATCGAACGCCAGCGCGACCAGAACCAGTCCGACGAGCAGCGGAAACGCGAGCTCGTACATCAGGCGTGGTCGATGACCAGGCCGTCGATCTCGATCGCGACATGCTCGAACGCGTCGATGATCCGTTCGAGATGCTTATAGACCTCGCGCTGAACCGAGAAACGCAGCGCGTCGATCGGCCCCAGTTCCTTGAACGCGCGCTTCAGCCCGGCGGTATGGATGTCGTCGCCGTGGCTCTCCATCCGCACCAGCCGCTCGGTCAGTTCGTGGAGCCGCACCCCGTTGCGCGCGACGTCGCGCAGCAGCGGCATCGCCTCCGCCGTCAGCCGCGCGGCATCGACGATGATCGCGGCCATATCCTTCATTTCCGGCTCGAACATGGTCATGTCGTACAGGTCGATCGCCTGCGCCGCCGCCTGCATCTCGTCGATCGCATCGTCGAGCGAGCCGATCAGGCTGGTGATCGCCCCCCGATCGAACGGCGTGAGGAAGGTTTCGCGAACGGTGGTCAGCACCTGGCGGATGATCTCGTCGGCGTCATGCTCGCGTTCGATCACCTCACGGATGTGGTCGCGGTCGCCGTCCTGCAGCAGCCGCGACAGCGCGTTCGCGCCGGCGACGACGGTCATGGCATGGGCTTCGAACAGATCGAAGAAATTGCCCGTCTTCGGAAGCAATCTTTGGAACCACGCAAACATGCCACTCACCTTCGATCGCGCGGCGACGGCATGGAGGATGCCGGTGCGCTGCGCTGCCGCCTTGAATTCCGCTTGGCCGAAAGATCGGATCAGGTCACGCAAATCCGGTTCATCGACCATGTCGGCCGCTTCGGCGAGGCTGACCCAGCGCCGCTCGCGTTGCCCCTGTTCCTTCCAGGCGGAAAGTTCGCTGCTCACCGCGAGCGGAAACACATCGACGTCGATCAGCAGCGACGCGCCGCTACGGCGCCTCTTGCGATAGCGGTACGAACCGAGCGGTTCGGGGCAGATCAGCCCGCGCACGCCCGCCTCCTCCTCGGCCTCCATCGCGGCGGCGACATGCGCGCTCATCCCCGCCGGCTGGTTGCCCTTGGGAATCACCCAGCGCCGCGTCTCGCGCGACGTGACCAGCAGGATGCGGACGGGCGCGTCGATCGCATGTCCTTCGGAACGGTACGGCAGGGCGGCGATCTGACGGATGAGCATGCTCCGATCGGGTGCGGGGCGAGACAGTTACAGAATTATGGCAGCGCTTCCAACCGTTTCCACCGCGTGCCGGACAGGCATTGGTGAATCGATGCAACCAACTGCGAGATCGGGCTTTGACACGATCGACCGACCAAAGGAGTGGATCGAACATGAGCACACTCCACGACCGCGCGCGACGCGCCGGCTTGCAGATCGATTGGGAAGACGCGCAGGGCCATGCGCAGCGAGTCTCCGATGCCTCGCTGACCGCGATTCTCGCCGCCCTCGGCGACCCCGCCCCTGACGATAGGGACGATTGCGGCTTCGTCATCGCTGATGCCGGACGAGCGATCACCCTGCCCCGCGCCTGCGCCGCGCCGGGGCCAGCCGAGTTGATCCTGGAAAACGGCGAGCGCCGTCGCGTCATGCTGACCCTCAACGGCGACCGGCTGGAAATCCCCGCGATCGCGACGCCCGGCTATCACCGCCTCGACGTCGGTAGCCGCGAGGTTCAACTCGCGGTCGCACCCGCGCGCTGTTTCTCGGTCGCGGATGCGGTGGGGGCACGGCGCATCTGGGGGCCGTCGGTGCAGATCGCCGCCCTGCGCGACCGTGCGGACAGCGCGTTCGGCGATTTCGGCACGCTCGCCAGCGCCGCCCGCGCCTTCGCCGCGCGTGGCGCGGATGCGCTCGCGATCAGCCCGGTCCACGCGCTGTTCCCCGCCGACAGCAGCCGCTTCAGCCCCTATGCGCCATCGAGCCGGCTGTTCCTCAACGTGCTGTATGCCGATCCCGCGCTGGCCGGCGCGGCCGCCATCGCCCCGGCGGGCGGCGATCTGATCGACTGGCAGCATGCCATCCCGGAGCGGCTGCGTGCGCTGCGCGCCGCCTATGACGGGCGCTCCGACGCTGTTCGCGCCGAGGTCGCCGCCTATGCGCTGAACGGGGGCGAAGATCTCGAACGCCACGCGCGTTTCGATGCGCTGCACGCGCATTTCTTCGCTCTGAGCGGCGCGCGCGGCTGGCAGGACTGGCCGAGCGCGTATCACGATCCCGCCAGCCCGGCGGTGGATCGCTTCGCCGCCGAGCACGCTGACGAGATCGGCTTCTATCTGTTCCTGCAATGGCTCGCCGCGCGCAGCCTGCAAGCCGCGCAACGCGCCGCCACCGGTGCCGGGATGGCGATCGGGCTGATCGCCGATCTCGCGGTCGGCATGGATGCGGGCGGTAGCCACGCGTGGAGCCGCCCCGGCGATCTGCTCACCGGCCTGTCGATCGGCGCGCCGCCTGATCCGCTCGGTCCCGACGGGCAAAGCTGGGGGATCACCGCGTTCGCGCCGGATGCGCTGCGGCGCACCGGGTTCGCGCCCTACATCGCGACGCTGCGCGCCGCGATCGGCCATGCCGGCGGCATCCGCATCGACCATGCGCTCGGGCTGCGGCGGCTGTGGGTGGTGCCCGAGGGTGCCTCACCGACAGAGGGCGCGTATCTGACCATGCCGATGACCGACATGCTCCGCCTGCTCGCGCTCGAATCGCAGCGCGCGCAGGCGATCGTGATCGGCGAGGATCTCGGCACCGTGCCCGAGGGGTTCCGTCCCGCGATGGACGCAGCCGGGATGCTCGGCATGCGCGTGCTGTGGTTCGAACGCGACGCGGCGGGCGGCTTCCTGCCTCCCGCCGGCTACGCGCGCGACGCCGCCGCGATGACCGGCACGCACGATCTCGCCACCGTCGCGGGCTGGTGGCGCGGGCGCGACATCGACTGGACCTGGAGCTTGGGGCGCAGCTCCCCCTTCCCGGACGAAGCTGCCGACCGCATCGCGCGCGCTGCCGACCGCACGCGGCTGTGGGACGCGTTCACCGCCGCCGGTGCGGTTGACGGACCCGAACCGCCCGTCGAGGCGGAGGCGCCGGCGGTCGACGCCGCGCTCGCCTTCATCGGCGCCACCCCGTCGGCGCTGGCGATCGTGCCGCTCGAGGACGTGATCGGTGCGGTCGAACAGCCCAACCTCCCCGGCACGATCGACGAGCACCCGAACTGGCGCCGCCGCATGCCCGACGCCACCGACGCGCTGCTCGCCCGCGTCGAGGTGACCGCGCGGGTCGCCGCGCTCGACGCGACCCGGCGCGGCTGACCGTCACCGCTTCGGCGGGCGCGGCGACAGCCAGCCGCTATCGGCCAGCCAGTCGTTGAGCCGGTCGGGCCAGTGCAGGATGCCGATCCGGTTCGATTCGTCGAGATTGAACGCATGCCCGCTGTCGGCATACATGTGCAGTTCGGCCTCCACCCCAGCCTTGCGCAACTGCTCGTAAAGCGCGACCGACGGCGCCGCGCAGCACGGATCGAGGCTGCCGGCGGTGATGAACGCGGGCGGCGCGCTCGCGGCGGCCGTGCCGGGGATGCCGAGCGGCCCTGGGAACACCAGCACCTGGAAATCGGGCCGCGCCGACAGCGAATCGATCGCATCGGTCTTCGGCCGGCCGGCGGGTTCGGGATTGTCGGCGATCAGCGAGACCAGTTCGCCGCCCGCCGAAAATCCCATCACCCCGACCCGCGCCGGATCGATGCCATAGTCCGCCGCATGCGCGCGCACCCAGCGCACCGCGCGGCGCGCGTCATCGGCGGCATCCCCCTCGATCGAGTAGGGCGAGCCGGGCTCGCGCGCGAGCCGGTATTTGAGCACGAACGCCGAGATGCCCATCCGGTTGAGCGCGACCGCCGCCTTGGTGCCCTCGTTGGTCCAGACGAGGATCTTGTGGCCGCCGCCGGGAATGACGACGATCGCCGCGCCGGTGTTGTGCGCGGGCAGCGCCGGAAACGCCAACAGCGACGGCGTGCGGATATTACGCACCCAATAATCGCGCCCGACTTCGGGCGTGACCGGGCGCGAGTCGGTGCCCGGCGGCCCCTTGGCCCACAACGGGATCGCGACGAGCTTGGCGGGCGGGACCGGATCGGGGTCTTGCGCGGGCGCGTTGCCGACCAGCGCGGCACAGGCCAACAGCATCCATCCGGTCTTGCGCATCAGGTCTCTCCTATGACTCGGCCATTGGCGGCGCGTTACCGATATCATAACGGCCAAGTTACTTCGTGGAAGCGTGATTGCGCTTCGCCCTCAGTGCTTTATGGTTGCGCTATCAAAATGTACCGACCGGCCCGACGTCGGCGGTTTCCGGAAGGGGATGCACAATGGCCATCAATCGCCCGCACGGCACGATCCTGACCGCCGCGATTGCCGCTGCCCTGCTGGCGATCAGCCCAGTGGCCGCGCAGACCGCCGCGCCCGCGCCCCATTTCCCCGGTGACGGCCAGGGCGCTTTCAAGACGCACCGCTACCGCGATCTGTTCGCCGAGCAACTCGGCACCCAGCCCGGTGCGGCGCGCGCGAAGATGGAGGCGGCGTTCCAGCAATTCTTCCACGGCGACGGGCAGGAACAGCGCGTTTATTTCGAGACCGGCGCCAACGCCAACGGTCCGCTCGCTTATGTCACCGATTGGGCGAACAACGACGCGCGCACCGAGGGCATGAGCTACGGCATGATGATCGCGGTCCAGCTCGGCCACAAGCGCGAGTTCGACGCGCTGTGGAACTGGTCGAAGACGTACATGCTCGTCACCGATCCCAAGAACCCCTCGGTCGGCTATTTCGCCTGGTCGATGGCGACCGACGGCTCGCCGCGCTCGACCGGCGCCGCGCCCGATGGCGAGGAATATTATGCGATGGCACTGCTGTTCGCCGCGCGGCGTTGGGGCAATGGCAAGGGCATCTATGATTATCAGGCCGAAGCCGACAAAATCCTGCGCGGCATGCGCCACCATCCAGTCCTGACCGGCACGCCGCCGTTCCGCATCCACCCCGGTGACGCGCCGTTCGTCCAGCCCGACCGGCCGTGGCCCAGCCCCAACAATCGCGCGGCCGCCGTCGAAGCGGCGAAAGCGGGCACACCCTGGCCGCCCTTCCGCCCCGATCGCACGCCGCGCCCCGTCACGGTCGGGCCGATGGTCGATGAGGCGCACATGATGGTGCGCTTCGTCGCCGAGACCAACGTCGATGGCACCGACGCATCCTACCACCTGCCCGCCTTCTACGAACTCTGGGCGCGCTGGGGCCCCGCCGAGGACCGCGCGTTCTGGGCACGCGCCGCCGATGTCAGCCGCGCGTTCTTCGTCACCGTCACCAACCCGAAGACCGGCCTCGCTCCCGATCGCAGCCATTTCGATGGATCGACGATGCTGACGCGCGACGGCAAGCCCGATCCGTTCGGCTATGATAGCTGGCGCACCGTCAGCAACTGGTCGGTCGATTACGCCTGGTGGGGCAAGGATGCGCGCCAGCGCGTCTTGAGCGACCGGATACAGGGCTTCCTCGCCGCGCAGGGGATCGACCGCTTCGCCGATCGTTACACGCTCGATGGCACGCCGCTCTCGACGCGCCACTCGCCCGGCATGGTCGCGGCGGCGGCAGTCGGTGGATTCGCCGCGACGCCGGGCGCGAATTCAAAGGCGTTCCTCAAGGCATTATGGGACATGCCGCTGCCGACCGGCGAGCAACGTTATTTCGACGGCATGCTCTATCTGATGAGCATGCTCCACTGTAGCGGCGAATTCCGCATCATCGACGGGCCGGGCCGATAAGCGCCGTTCGAACCGCGACGGCGCCCACCGCGAGCCCGATCAGAAACGCGCGTTGACGCCCACCGCGAAGGTGCGGCCCACCCGCGTCTGGTACAACGTGTCCTTGCGCTGGCTGTCGGTATAGAGCCGGTTCTGCTCGTCGGTGAGGTTCTGCGCTTCGATGATGAGCTTGAAATTCTCGGTGATATTGTACGAGGCCGAGGCGTCGACATACGTGGTCTGCGCATTGCCTTGCAGGTCGCTGCCCGCCGATGCCGGGATGCCGCGGATGAACGGTCCGCGATAATTGATCGTGCCGCGGATGCTGAACCGGCGATCCTCGTAATAGAGCGTGCCCGAGGCGGTGTTCTTGGACAGGCCGACGAGATCGTTGGTGGTGGTGACGGTGCAGACGCCGGCGACGCTGGTCAGGCAATAATTGATCCGCGAGGTGACGTGGGTGTAATTGCCGAGCGCGCCGAAATTGCTCAGCACACCGGGCAGGAAGCTGAACGGCACTTGCGCGTTGATCTCCACGCCCTTGAGCTTGCCGCCCGGCGTGTTGACCGGGCGCGTCACGCTGAACAGCTCGGTCGGCTGGGTGTTGCTGCCGTCGAGCAACGCCACCGGTAGCCCCAGATCGGTGTACGGCACCAGGCTGGTCACGCTCTGGATATAGGTCTTGATGTCCTTGTAGAAGAACGCCGCCGACAGCAGCGAGCCGGGCCGGAAATACCATTCGAGCGCGGCATCGAAGGTGTTCGCGCGGATCGGCTCGAGCAGCGGGTTGTTGACCGTGCCGGTGCGTGTGACCGGGTTGACGCCGCTCGTCGGGGTGAGCACGCCCAGTTCCGGGCGCGACATCACCTTGGCGCCGGACACGCGGAGCAGCAGGTTCCGGATCGGCTCGAACACGATGTTCGCCGAGGGCAGCCAGTCGTCATAGCTCCGCGTCACCGCGCCATAGAGGCCGGTCACGCCGGTCGGCGACGCGGCGCTCGCGGTCGATACATAGCCCGACGAGAATTGCAGCGTGTTGATGTAGCGCACGCCGACATCGCCGCGCACGCCGAAGCCGATCGTATCGGTCAGATCGAACACGCCCATCGCGAACGCGCTCTTCTCCTCCTCGCGGACGATCGGCTTGGGGCTGCCGCATTCGATGGTGCAGCTTCGCGATGCGCCGAGATTGGCGGTGTCGTAGAGTTTCTTCCAGTCGAGCGTCGCCCAACTCGCCGGCGCGCCATTGCCCCAAAGGGCGCCGAAATCGGTGATCCGAGACGAGATGCTGGCAAGCGACGTGCCGGCGGGCAGCGGCTTCACCAGCGTGTCGGCGGTGTAATAGCGGGTGTCGATGCCCGACTGCTTCGATTGGCGATATTGCGCGCCGCCGCGCAGCGTGAGCGCGTCATTGATCTCCCATTCCGCCTCGAACTCGGCGAGATAGCCGTCGGTCGTCGTGGTCGCGGGCTTGCCCTGGAGCGAGAAGCCGCCGAGCACCGTGCCGTCGGCGAGTCCGGGCGCATAGTTGAAATTGACCGGGTCGGTCACGTCGAAGCCGAAGCCGAGCAACGGGGTGGTGCCGCCCTTGCGGTAATCGAGCGTGAAGCCCTTATCGATCGCGTCCATGAAATATTGCACGCGCTGGTGATCGTCGAACACGGACTGGTTGAGGCCGAACTTGCCGGTGATCTTCAGCCGGTCGGTAAAGCGGTGCATGAAGTTGAGGTTGGCCTGTTTGAACGTCGAGGTGAAATCGGCGTGCAACCCCTCCGAACGGATATCGACGCCGTTGAACGCGCCATATTGCACCGAGCCGAGCGACGACAATTGCAGGTCGGTGACCGAGGTCATCGGCTGGCCATCGTTCGACGCCGATCGGCCGAACGAGATCGCGCCGAGATAATTGTCGTCGCGAATGACGTGGAAGCGCGAATAGAGCAGGTCGAGCGAAATGTCGGTATCGTCGCCGTCCTTGAACTGGAGCGTCAGCGTGCCCGCGATCCGCTCCTGGCTCTGCGTCGAGTTGAGGTAGCGCGGAATACGCGGGAAGAACGCGCCGCTGCCCGGTGTGTTGGGGGCGTCGGCCCGGCGCGCGTTGACGATCGCGTTGTAGGCCGAAAGGCTGCCGGTGCGCGGATTGTTGGTGCTGCAGTTGGTCGCCGTGACACCGCGCAGCGCGAGCTGTGCCGGTGTCTGCCCGGCGGTGTTGATCGGCGCGCCGATCGGCGAGCAGAAACCGCCGTTGGTGTTGGCGGACAGGATATCCACCGCCGAATAGCCGACTTCGCGCAGGTGGCGCTGGTTGTACGCGACCGAGCCGAGGATGCCGAACCGGCCCTCGCCGAATTTCTTCGATATGAGCGCGGACACGCGCGGATCGGCGCGCTTGGAGATTTCGCCGTAGATCGCCCGTCCGGTCGCGGCGACGACGAAATCGTCCTTCTGGTCGAGCGGATGTGGCGCGGCGAGATCGACCGTCGCGCCGAGCGAACCTTCCTCGATATCGGCGGACGGCGTCTTGCGCACCGAAAGCGACGAGAAGATCTCGGTCGGGAAGACGTTGAAGTCGAAGCTGCGGCCCGTGTTGCCCGCGCCGTAGATGTCGGAGCTGCCGGTCTGCGAGGTGCCTTCCATCCCGTTGATGCGGACGCGCGTGAATTGCGCGCCGAGGCCGCGCACCGATATGTTCTTGCCCTCGCCGCCGTCGCCCCGCGCGAGCGCGACACCGGGGATGCGCTGCATCGATTCGGCGAGGTTCGAATCCGGGAATTTGCCGATGTCCTCGGCGACGATCGAATCGACCGCGGCGGTCTGCGAGCGTTTGAGGTTGAGCGCGCTGTCGAGCGAGGCACGGAACCCCGTCACGACGATATCCTGCACCTCCGCGTCGGACGGTGGCGTGGCGACCGGGCGCGAACCGCCATCCTCGGCGGATGTCTGCGCGTGGGCGGGAAGCGCGAGCCCGGCGGCGATCATCAGTGCCGCGCCGGACGTGCAATGGAGCCACGCCGATGTCTTCTGGAACGTACCCGCCACGCCAAACCTCCCCTTTGATAGCAACTTTATTGTCCCAATGTTTTACATTGTGGAACATAGTTGATGTATATGGTTGAAAATCGGATGTATGAAAAGCCGGAAAGTTCCATTGACGCGCAGATATTCCCTAAATATGGAAATTATCAGCGCTTTATGGGACCAAACGGAAGCCCGCCGGGCGCTGTGGCCGCTTGGATACCCGGCGGAGAGGATGCCCGATGCCCGTCAACGCCGCGTTCGCCGTGATGCTCGCCGCCGCCTCGCCGGCGGGCGCGCTGCATTTCGATCTGTCGGCGAATGCGCCTGACCGCCAGCCGTATCGGGCGGGCGGGCACGGGGTCGAGCCCGGCGGGTCCGCCGCCGATTTCGCCTTTTCGGTGGCGGTGCCGGAGGGGCTGTACCGCGTCACCGTGCGGCTCGGCGACCGCCGCGTCGCGGCGGAGGCCACCGTCAAGGCGGAAGCGCGCCGGCTGATGCTGCGCGGCGTCGCGACGCGCGCCGGACAGTTCGTCACGCGCAGCTTCCTCGTCGACGTGCGGACCCCCGCGCTCCCCCCGCCGCCGCAGAGCGCGCCCGGCGGCGCCACGGTCCGCATCGACGCGCGCGATCGGGCGGAATATACCTGGGACGACAAGCTGACGCTGGAGTTCCTCGGCGATCCGCGCGTAACCTCGGTCGATATCGTCCCGGCGACCGCGCCGACGCTGTATCTGGTCGGCGATTCCACCGTGACCGACCAGGCCGCCGAACCCTATGCGAGTTGGGGGCAGATGCTGCCGGCGATGCTCGACGATACGGTCGCGGTCGCCAACCATGCGCGCTCGGGCGCGACGCTCAAGAGCTTCCTCACCGATCTGCGCTTCGACAAGGTGCTGTCGCGGATCAAGCCCGGCGACTGGCTGTTCATCCAGTTCGGGCATAACGACCAGAAAGCGGAATGGCCGCAGACCTACGTCGCGGCGGATACGACCTACCCGGCCTATCTCGCCGCCTACATCGCCGAGGCGCGGCGGCGTGGCGCCTTCCCCGTGCTGGTGACCTCGCCCGAGCGACGCACGTTCGACGCGCGGGGGCGGATCAAGGAAACGTTGGGCGGCTATCCGCAGGCGGTGCGCGCCCTGGCGCAGGCGCAGGCCGTGCCGCTGATCGACCTCAACGCGGACAGCCGCGCGATCTACGAGGCGCTCGGGCCGGCCGTGGCGGCCCGCGCCTTCGCGAACGACGGCGCCGATCTGACCCATCACGACGATTACGGCGCCTGGCTGCTCGCCAGCGCGGTCGCCGAACGGATCCGCGCCACCATCCCCGCGCTCGCGCCACACGTCGTCATGCCGCGTTTCTCGCCCGCGCGCCCGCCAGCGCCGTCCGAGGTGGCGATCGTCGCGAGCGCCCCGCGCGCCGCCGATCGTCCGGCGGGGAGTTGACGCGATGCGGATGAACCGCCGCGATCTCACCTTGGGCATGGTCGCCAGCCTGGCGCTGATGCCCGTCGCCGCGCTGCCGTTCGCGCGGCACCTCGCCCGCCGCTTCGACGTGCGCGATCACGGCGCGCGCGGCGACGGCATCGCGATCGACAGCGCGGCGATCAACGCCGCCATCCTCGCCGCGTCACGGGCGGGCGGCGGCACCGTCGTCGTGCCGCGCGGCCGTTACCTGTGCTTCTCGATCCGGCTGAGGAGCCGCGTCACGCTCCTGCTCGCCGCCGGCGCCGTCATCGAGGCGGCCGACCCTGCCCGCCATCCCGGCCGCTACGACGTGCCCGAGGGCGGAATCGAGCAACTCTATCAGGATTTCGGGCACAGCCACTGGCGCAACAGCCTGATCTGGGGCGAGGACGTCTCCGAAGTCGCGATCGTCGGCCCCGGGCTCATCGACGGCGCTGGCCTCACCCGCGACGGCCCCGGCGCGCGCTGGAAGGCGCAGACCGGCGAGCGCCCGCTCTCGATGCGCGGGATGAGCGCGCGCGAGATCGCGGCGCTGGAACCCGACTGGGAGCGGATGATCGGCCTCGGCAACAAGGCGATCGCGTTTCGCGGCGGGCGCGACATCCACCTGTCGGGCTTCTCGGTCCTGAAAGGCGGGCATTTCGCGATTCTGGCGACGGGCACGCGCGGGCTGCGCATCGATGGCCTCACGATCGACACCGACCGCGACGGCATCGATCTCGATTGCGTGCGCGACGTGGTCGTCGAGCGCTGCCGCGTCAATTCTCCCAACGACGACGCCATCGTCGTGAAGAGCAGCTTCGCGCTCGGTCGCGCGGTCGCGGCGGAGGACATCGTGATCCGCGACTGCGTCGTGTCGGGCTATGACATGGGATCGTTGCTCGACGGCACCCGGCGCACGGCCCAGCAGCTCGCGCCCGACCGCGACCGCGTGACCGGGCGGATCAAACTCGGCACAGAATCGAACGGCGGCTATCGCAACGTCCGGATCGAGGATTGCAGCTTCACACATTGCCGTGGCCTCGCACTCGAAACGGTCGATGGCGGGGTGATGGAGAACGTCGTCGCCCGCCGGCTGACGATGCGCGACGTGACGACCGCGCCGCTGTTCCTGCGGCTCGGCGACCGGCGGCGCGGTCCCGAGGGCACCGGCGTCGGCGCGATCCGGGGCGTGGCGATCAGCGACATCGACGCGCGCGGCATCGACCACCGCTTTCCCGCCGCGATCGCCGGCCTGCCCGGCCACCGCATCGAGGATGTCTCGCTCAGCCGCATCCACCTGTCCTATCGCGGCGGCGGCACGGCGCAGGATGCGCGCGCCATGCCCGAGGAGCATGCCAGCGCCTATCCCGAGCCGAGCATGTTCGGCGTGCTGCCGTGCTGGGCCTTGTGGGTGCGCCACGCCGAACGGCTGCGGATCGACCGCTTCACCGCCGAGACCGCCACGCCCGACGGCCGCCCGCCCTTCGTCTTTGCGGACGCGCCCGGCCTGTCGATCGCGCGGACGCCGCTGTTCCGTGCTTGACGTTTGACACGCACAACCGGTACATTACCCATATTACGGAATATGATTTCATAATATGGCGACAGGAGGGGTAATGAGCGCGCGCGCATCGCAAACGCATTTTCGCCGAAGCGCGCGCAACGCGGTCGGTCGAACGCTCGCCGCGCTGCTGGCGGCGGCCTGCCTCGTGTCGCCCGCCGCCGCGCAGGTGGCGAGGCCGACTGCCAATCTCGCCGCCCCGGTCCGCACGTTCGGCCGCGTCTCCTACGATGCGCGCTCGCTGATGATCGACGGCAAGCGCACGCTGATCTGGTCGAGCGAGTTCCACCCCTTCCGCCTGCCCAGCCCCGATCTGTGGCGCGACATCCTCCAGAAGATGAAGGCGAGCGGCTTCAACACCGTCGCCGTCTATTTCGACTGGGGATATCACAGCCCGAAGCAGGGCGTGTACGATTTCAGCGGCATCCGCGACATGGATCGGCTGCTGACGATGGCGGAGGAAGCGGGCCTCTACGTCATCACCCGCGCCGGCCCCTATGTGAACGCGGAATTGTCGCGCGGCGGCTTCCCCGGCTGGCTCGTCAACCAGCGCGCCAAGGCCCGCACCGACGATCCGCAATATCTCGCCGCCGTCGATGAATGGACCAGCCGCATCGACGCGATCATCGCCCGCCACCAGATCAACGGCGACGGCAAGGGGCATCGCGGCACCGTCATCCTCCACCAGATCGAGAACGAACTGTCCGCGACCACCGCGTCGCAGCGGCGCTACATGGACCATCTGTACGCGCATGCCCGCGCGGACGGCATCACCGTGCCGATCTTCCACAACGATCAGGGCCGCAACGGATATTGGGTGCCCGACGGTTCGCCGGTCGCGCAGGTCGTCCACGGCCCCAACGATCTCTATGCGTTCGACGGTTATCCCGGAGGCACCTGCACCGTGCAGGGCAAGCCGACCCGCGATGTCACCGCGCCCGACTGGGGCTTTTACGGCCCCGGCGGCGCGAAGGGCGGCGCGTCGGCATCGCCCGACACGCCCGGCTTCCTCGCCGAATTCGGCGGCGGCTGGTTCGATTATTGGGGATCGAACGGCGGCTATGATTGCAACGCCATCCAGCGCGGCAAGCGCTTCCAGCGCGTGTTCTATGGCACCAATCTCGCCAACGGCATCGGCATCCAGAGCTTCTACATGGGCTATGGCGGTACGAGTTGGGGCTGGCTGCCCGCGCCGGTGGTGTTCACCAGTTATGATTACGGCGCGGCGATCTCCGAACCGCGCGACATCCGCGAGAAAGCCGGGGAACTCAAGCAGCTCGGCGGCCTTATCGCCTCGGTGCCCGATCTCGCCGGGATGGTGCCGGCCCGGCCGGTGGCGATCTCCTCCCCCGCCATCCAGGTCTATCACAACCGGAACCCCGAGAGCGACGCGCGCTTCCTGCTGGTGACGCACAAGCCCTCCAATGCGCGGAGCGACGACCGTTTCACCGTCACCGCCGATCTCCCCGACGGCCGGTACACCCTGCCGCTGCGGCTTGACGGCTTCGATGCCAAATGGCTGGTCGCCGGAGTCGATCTCGCCGGGCAGCGGCTGGTCTATTCGACCTCCGAGCTGCAAAGCGCGCAGACGATCGACCACGCCGCGCTGCTGCTGCTCTACGGGCGCGCCGGTGAGCCGGGCGAGACCGTGCTGCGCTATGCCTCCGCGCCCACCGTCGCGGTGGTGGAAGGCACGGCGACGAGCGTGTTCGATGCCGCGACGGGCGATCTCAAGCTCGGCTACACGCATGCCGGCCGCGCGGTCGTGCGGATCAGCGGCGGCGGCCGCCCGCCGCTCACACTGATCCTCGCCGACGAAATGGAGGCGGTCCGATATTGGCGCGAAGACAGCGCGGGGGGGCCCGTGCTGGTACGCGGCCCGGGGCTCGTCCGCACGGCGGAGAGCCGGGGCGGCATGCTGGCACTGACCGGCGACACCGCCGCCGACACGCCGCTCGAGCTGTGGGCACCGAAAGCCGTACGCGCGGTGCGCTGGAACGACGGCGCCGTGCCGGTGAAAGCGACCCCCGCCGGGAGCCTCGTCGCGACCCGCCCGCTCGCCGGCCCGGCCGCCGTGACATTGCCAGCGCTCGCCCATTGGCGCACCGCCGACGGCGTTCCCGAAACCGCGCCGGGCTTCGACGACGCCGACTGGCAAGCGGTCGACACCCGAGCCAGCGCCAGCATCACCGCGCGCCCGGACGGCCAGCCCAACATGGGAATGGATTCCTACGGCTTCCACGACGGCGACGTCTGGTATCGTGGCCGCTTCACCGGCGCGCCCGATGCGAAGACGCTGGCATTGTTCTACGGCGCGGGCGGATCGGGGTTGGTACAGGTCTGGCTCGACGGCGTCTTCGTCGGCCAGGACGAACTGCCCGGCGGCCTGCCCCGCCCGATCACCACCGGCGGCGCGCGCTTCACGCTTCCCGCGACCGCACAGGCGCCGGGCGAGCACGTCCTGTCGATCATGATCCGCAACGACGGCCATAATTGGGATCTCGACGCCGACGATTACCACAAGGAAGCGCGCGGCCTGATCTCCGCATCGCTCGAAGCGCCGGGCGGCCGCAGCTTCGGCATCCCGATCGCCTGGCGGATCCAGGGCCGGCGCGGCGGCGAAGACCTGCCCGATCCGGCGCGCGGCCCGGCCAACAGCGGCGGCCAATATGGCGAGCGACAGGGCTGGCATCTGCCGGGCTTCGATGACCGGACGTGGGCGGCGGCGACGCTCCCCGCCGCAGCGGCGAAGGCCGGCACCACCTGGTATCGCACCGGCTTCGACCTCGCGGTGCCGAAGGGGCAGGATGCGACGATCGCCGTGTCGTTCGGTGATCCGGCCACACCGCGATCGGTCGCGCGCTACCGGGCTTTGCTGTTCGTCAACGGCTGGAACATGGGCCAGTTCATCGCGCATGTCGGTCCGCAGCGCACCTTCCCGATCCCCGAGGGTATCCTCGATCATCACGGCCACAACGTCATCGCGCTCGCCGTCACCAGCGACGGCGCGCCCGGTGACGCGCTGGAGGCGGTGAAGCTCGTCACGCTGCGCACGGTGGCGGGCGGCCTCCCCGTCCGCATGGTCGCCGCGCCGCGCACTCCGGCCGAACTGAAGTGAGCGCCGTCTCGCTCTCGCGGCGCGCGCTGGGGGTCGGCGTGGGCGGGCTGCTGCTCGCGGGGGCGACGCGCGCCGCTCCCGCCGCCACGCGCCCGTGGCCCTATCTGATCGGCGCCGACATTTCATGGGTGCCCGAGGACGAAGCGGCGGGCGCGCGCTATTACGAAGGCGGTGTCGAGCGCGATCCGCTCGCCATCTTCCGCGATGCCGGCTTCAACGCGATCAAGCTGCGCTTGTTCGTCGATCCCGCGAACGGCTATTCGCGCGGCAAGCCGGGTGGTCCGTGGTGCGGCCTAGCCCAGATCATCGACTTTTCGCGGCGGATCAAGGCGGCGGGCTTCCACCTCTCGCTGACGCTGCACTATTCCGATACCTGGGCCGATCCCCAGCATCAGGACAAGCCGGCGGCATGGGCGGGGCTGCCCTTCCCGAAGCTGGTCGAGGCGGTGCACCGGCATAGCCGCGATTCGCTGGCGGCGATGGCGGCGGCGGGCGCCGCGCCCGATCTCGTCATCATCGGCAACGAGACCACGTTCGGAATGCTCTGGCCCGACGGGCGCGTGCCGCTGACGATCCCAACCGGCAATCCCGTCACCGACCGCACCCACATGCAGGTCGCCGGCGCGGGCGGCTATGATCGTTTCGCCGCCTTGCTGAAGGCCGGCATCGCCGGCACGCGCGAAGCCGTGCCGGGCGCGAAGATCGCGCTGCACAACCATCTCGGGCGCCACTGGCCGATCGTGCAGGCGTGGATGGACAATTTGCTGCGTCGTGGCGTGCGCTTCGACGCCACCGGCTTCTCCTGCTACCAGCAGGCGGCCGAGGGTGATTGGGCGCGCACCTTCGACGCGTTCGAACGGCGCTATCCCGATCACGGCTTCTTCGCGATCGAATATAGCTCGCGCAAACGCTATCTGAACGATCTCGTTCACGGCCATCGCGCCGGCTGGGGCAGTTTCATCTGGGAACCGACCCGGCACCAGGAAGCGATCTTCACGCGCAACGGCGTCAACGCCGGCGAAGGGCCGAGGCCCAACCTGCTGTCGCAAGGCGCCAACGGCGCGGAGGCGCCCGGCGGCGCATCCGGCGCGGCCCCGCCCCCGCCAGAGGATCATGGCGGCCGCTACGATGCCGATCCCCGCTTTCTTGACCTCTATCGTCACATGGCGCGCGATTACGGCCTGTCGGCCACCGCGCGCCCCGCCCCGACCCGCAAGTAACAGGAGATACCCTTGGCCGCTCTCACCCACGACATCCCGCGCACCCAGGTGACGGCGGCGATCGGCCGGCTGATGGACAATCTCCTCACCATCACCGATGAAACCGGCGCGTTCCTGCTCCATCTCGAGGACGGGCGGATCATCGACACCAAGGGCTGGGCCGGCTGGGAATGGACCCACGGCGTCGGCCTGTTCGGCATGTGGCGCTATTACGAGCAGACCGGCGACGCGCGCGCGCTCGGCATCATCAAGCAATGGTTCGAGGATCGTTTCGCCGAGGGCACGCCGACCAAGAACATCAACACGATGGCGCCGTTCATCACGCTCGCCTACCTCCACGAACACGCGCCCGACCCGCGCTACATCCCCTATCTCGACACCTGGGCGGAATGGCTGATGGCGCCCGATGGCCTGCCCAAGACCGAGGACGGCGGCTTCCAGCACATCGTCTACAACGACGAGAATCCGGGCGAGCTGTGGGACGACACGCTGATGATGTCGGTGCTGCCGCTCGCCAAGATCGGGCTGCTGCTCCATCGCCCGCACTATGTCGAGGAAGCCAAGCGCCAGTTCCTCGTCCACATCAAATATCTGTTCGACAAGAAGACCGGGCTGTGGTTCCACGGCTGGGACTTCAACGGGCGCCACAATTTCGCCGAGGCGCTCTGGGCGCGCGGCAATTGCTGGGTGACGATCGCGATTCCGGAGATCATCGAGATCCTCGATCTGCCGCACGGCGACGCGCTGCGCACCTTCCTCATCGACACGCTCGCCGCGCAGGTGAAGACGCTGGCCGAGACGCAGGACGCCGAAACCGGGCTGTGGCACACGCTGATCGTCGATCCCGAAAGCTATCTCGAAGCGTCGGCGACGGCGGGGTTCGCCTATGGCATCCTCAAGGCGGTGCGCAAAGGCTACCTCCCGCGCCCGTATGAGGCGGTCGGCATCAAGGCGGTGCGCGGCGTGCTCGCCCATATCGACGAGACGGGCGAACTCAGGCAGGTCAGCTTCGGCACCGCGATGGGGGACACCTTGCAATTCTACAAGGACATCGCGCTCACCTCGATGCCGTACGGACAAAGCCTGGCGATCTGCGCGCTCGCCGAATTCCTGCGCAGCTACATCTGACTTCCGGGAGCGCCGCCGTGGAGACCGTGTCCGACACCACCCGCCACGCGCCCCGCCGCGTGCGGCTGCACACCTATCTCACCTATGGCGGCAACGACGTCCTCGGCGCCGGGTCGATGGCGGTGGTCAGCACCTGGATCTTGATCTTCTACACCAGCTTCTGCGGGCTTTCGGCGGCGCAGGCGACGATCATCTTCGGGGTGGCGCGCGTGCTCGATGCGTTCACCAGCCCGCTGATCGGGCATCTCTCGGACAATCTCGGGCGGTCGTGGCTCGGGCGCCGGTTCGGGCGGCGGCGCTTCTTCATCCTCGCCGCGATCCCGCTGCTGCCGTCTTTCGCGGTGATGTGGGTCGCGGGCCAGGGCTTCTGGTATTATCTCGTCACCTACGTGCTGTTCGAGATGGTCTATGCGATGGAGATCATCCCCTATGAGACGCTCGCCTCCGAAATGGCGACCGATTACGCCACCAAGGCGAAGTTCGCGGGCGCGCGCATCCTGATCGGCCAGGTGTCGGCGATCGCCGCCGCGTTCCTGCCGGGCTGGCTGATCGCATGGCTCGGGCCCGACTCCCCCGACACCTATCTTTACATGGGCATCATCTTCTCCGCGCTGTTCATGGCCGCCGCCACCTTGCTGTACCTGTTTAGCTGGGAACGCCCGCGCGCCGCCGGGCTCGACGACGCCGCGGGCGACCGCCCCACGCTCGGCGCGGCCTTCGCCGCCCTGTACCGCAACCTGTGGTCGACGCTGCGCATCCGCGCGTTCCGGCTTCACCTCGGCATGTACCTCGGCGGCTATATCAGCCAGGACATCTACAACGCCGCCTTCACCTATTTCGTGATCTTCGCGCTGGCGGGATCGACCGCGATCGTCGCCAGTCTCGTCGGCGTCACCTATATCGTCCAGCTCGTCGCGGTGGTGCTGGCGATCAACTTCGCGCTGCGGCTCTCCCCCGCCGCCGCCTATCGCTTCGCCGCGCTGAGCTTCGCGAGCGGCGTGGTGATCTTCCTGGCGATGTACGCGGCCGGCTACACCGCCACCGCCGCGCTGTTCTGGCTGCCGGTGGTGTTCGCCGGGCTGGGGCGCGGCGCGCTCAACTATATTCCGTGGGCGACCTACAATTACATGGCCGACGTCGACGAGATCGTCACCGGGCGACGGCGCGAGGGCGCGTTCGCGGGCGTGATGACCTTCGTGCGCAAGATGAGCCAGGCGCTCGCCGTCATCCTCGTCGGGCAGGTGATGCAGGCGGCCGGTTTCGTGTCGAAATCGGCGCAGCAAAGCCCGCAGGCGATCGCGGCGATCGTCGCGGTGCTCGGCGCCGGCACGCTGGCGATGCTGGCGTTCGGCGTGCTGGTCTCGCTCCGCTTCCGGCTGACCCCGGCGACGCACAAGATCCTGCTCGACGAGATCGAGCATCTGCGCCGCGGCGCGCGCACGCCCTCCTCGCCGGAGGCGGCGGTGGTCGTCGAGGCTTTGTCGGGCTGGCGCTACGCCCGGCTGTGGGGCAACAATCCCGTCGCGGCGCCCCGCGCGCGCTGAGGCTCCGGCCCTCGCCCGTTCGTGTCGAGCGAAGTCGAGACACCCGCGCACGGGCCGGTCCCTCGACTTCGCTCGGGACGAACGGCTTTTATCGATTACAAAAACCCAACCTGCCGCAACCACGCTTCGCACAGGCCCGGCCACGCCGACACTGGCAACCCCGGCGTATCCAGCGCGAAGCCGTGCGGCGCGTCGCCGAAGACGTGGAGGTCGGCGACGGCTCCCGCCGCGCGCGCCGCGCCATACAGCCGCAGCGCATTCTCGACCGGGACGACCGCGTCGTTGCCGGAATAGACGATGAACATCGGCGGCGGCGCGGGCAGGAGCTGCGCGTCGGGCTGGAGCCGGTCGTACAACGCCTGCTTCTCGGCGGGCGGCAGCGGCGGCTTGTCGGGCCGCAGCGTGCGGCCCTTGGCATTGGTCGAGAGCGGGCCGTAGCCGACCACCAGCACATCAGGCCGCGTCGTCGCTTCGCCATGCGGCGCGGGCGGCTCGCGCCACTCGGCCGGATATTCGGCGGCCAGGCACGCGGCGAGATGCCCGCCCGATGACAGGCCGACGACCCCCAGCCCCGCCGGCGCCGCCCCGCTCGCGCGGATACGCCGCATCGCCGCGCGCGCGTCGTCGAGCGGCGCCGACGGCCCCGTCGTCGCGTCGGGAAAGCGATGGATCAGCACGAACGCGTGATAGCCGAGGCCGGTCAGCCAGCGCGCGACCTGCACCCCCTCGCGCCCCGCCATCAGCGCGACATAGCCCCCGCCGCCGAGCACCAGCATCGCGCGGCCATTGGGCGCGGCGGGCGCGAAGCCGAGCAACACCGGCTCGGCGACCGCCGTCACCACCGCCCGCTCGGGCGCCGCGGCGGCATCCTCGAGCGTGAAGGCACGCTCGCTCGCGGTATCCGCCCATATTGGCCAGAGGGTATCGGCGCCGAGCTTCGTCATGATGTCCCCGCTTCGGCGCCGGACGGCGCCGCTATTTCGCGCCCTTGTAGCCGATCGCCGCGCTGACCTGATTGGCGGCGCGCGCGACCTGCGCGGCGAGATCGTCGATCGTGTCCTCGGTCAGATAATGCGCCGCGCTGGCGATGCTGATCGCGATGCAGATCTGGCCCCGCGCGTCGCGCACCGGTGCGGCGATCGAGCGGACCCCATCGCCGAGTTCGCTGTCATGGAGCACCAGCCCGCGTTCGCGGTTCTCGCGCATCATCGCGATGAAGCGGGTGCTGCGCGCCGAACCCGCCGGCTCACCGGTCGCCTGAAGATAGAGCTGCGCCCAATGCTCGTCCGGCTCGTCGAGCAGCAGCGCCTTGCCGATCCCGGTCTCCGCGATCGGGCGGCGGTCGCCCGGGGAGGTCGCGACGCGCAGCCGTTGCCGCCCGGTCACACGGTCGAGGTGGCGCGACCAATCGCCCTCGCGCTTGCCCGCGAACACGCAGAAGCCGGTCCGCTCGGACAGCAATTCCATGAACGGGCGGGCGATGTGCATGAAGTTGATCTGCTCGGTCGCCAGCGCGCCGAGCTGGAGCAGCTTCGGCCCGAGCGCGAAACCGGTCGGCGTCACCTGCAGATAGTTGCGTGACGCCAGCGCCTGCACCAGCCGGTGCGCGGTCGTCTTGCTCATCCCCAGCTTGCGCGCGAGATCGGTCGCGCGGATCGGCCCGGCGATCACCTCGTCCATGATATCGAGCGCGCGCATCAGTGTCTGCGCGCCTTTCACGCCCGCCGGTTCCTGCTTTTCGTCCTGCTCGTCCATCACTCTCATCTCGTTCCGCGCGGCAGCGCGGATTGCCGGACCTACGCCGAGATGGTGGCGCGAGTCAGCAGCTTTTTGATCGCCGGCGCTTTCGGGAACGCCCGGCGGCGGGCGTCCGCGATCGGGAACCACCGCTGCGCTCGATCGCTGAAGCGCTGATCCTTCAAGGAGTTACCCATGAGCGACCGCCTGACGATGCAAGATCCGCGACAGCAATATCCGCGCCCGCCCTTCCCCCGCCAGCCGCAGCCGGTGCCCGGCCTCGCACGCGCGCTGGAGCCGAAGCCGGATCACGGCGAGACGAGCTACACCGGCTCGGGCAAGCTGAAGGGGCGCAAGGCGCTCATCACCGGCGGCGACAGCGGCATCGGCCGCGCCGCCGCGATCGCCTTCGCGCGCGAGGGCGCCGACGTCGCGATCTCCTATCTTCCCTCCGAACAGCCCGACGCGGCCGAGGTGATCGCGCTGATCGAGGCCGAGGGCCGCACCGCGGTCGCGCTGCCCGGCGATATCACGGACGAGGCATGGTGCCGCGATCTGGTCGCGCAGGCGGTCGAGAAGCTCGGCGGAATCGACATCCTCGTCATCAACGCCGGCCACCAGCAGAACCGCGAGGATATCTCGAAGGTCACGTCCGAAGATTTCGACGTGACGCTCAAGACCAACCTCTACGCGCTTCACTGGATCACCCAGGCCGCGGTGCCGCATCTGCCGGCGGGCGCCTCGGTCATCACCACCGCCTCGATCCAGGCGTATGAGCCCTCGGCGATCCTGCTCGATTACGCGACCACCAAGGCGGGTATCGTCGCCTACACCAAGGCGCTCTCGAAGCAGCTCCTCGAAAAAGGCATTCGCGCCAACGCGGTCGCGCCGGGTCCGTTCTGGACCGCGCTGCAACCGTCCGGCGGGCAGCCGCAGGAAGTGATCGAGAAGTTCGGCTCCGAAAGCCAATACGGCCGCCCCGGTCAGCCGGTCGAGATCGCGCCGGTCTATGTGCTGCTCGCCAGCCAGGAGGGCAGCTACATCACCGGCGAGGTGTTCGGCGTGACCGGTGGCGCCGGAATCGCCTGAACCGCCGTCAGGCGCGGCGGCGGAGGTCTTCGTACAAGGCTCTCAGGTCCGCCGCGTCGATGTCGAGCGTCTCGCCATATTCGGCGAGCACCGCGTCGAAATCGGCGGGCGTGAGCGCGTCGGGCGCGGGCTTCGCCGTGGCATGGGCGCGGTGCGGATAGGAATGGCCGGTCGCGGTGTTGAACGCGATCGCGACGATCATCAGCAGCAGCGAGTTGAGCAGCACCGGTTCGAGCACGAAGCCATAGCCTGCGGCGGCGATGCGGCCGCCGCCGAGCACCGCCGTCAGCGCCACCGCGCCGCTCGGCGGGTGGACGCAGCGCAAGGCCGACATGGCGGCGATGCTGAGCCCCAGCGCGAGCGCGGACGCCGTGACGGGATCGGCGATCGTCCGCGCCGCCGTCACGCCGATCAGCGCGGCGATCAGGTTGCCGCCGATGATCGGCCAGGGCTGCGCGAGCGGGCTGGCCGGCACCGCGAACAGCAACACCGCCGATGCGCCCATCGGCGCGATCAGGAACGGCAGCCCGGACGAGCCCGCCCCCATCCACCACGCCGACACGAACCCGATCAGCACGATGCCGAGCGCCGCGCCGAGCGCGCCGCGCACCCGCTCGCCCCAGCCGATCGCGGGCGGCGGCGGCACGAAGGCTGCCCAGAAGCTTCGCACGTCAGGGTTTTTCGGCTCGGTCATGATGGGGCGGGTCGCTACCGGATTTGCGCGGCGCGAGCCACCGATGATAGCAAGCCGGGGACAGGAGGGCCTTGATGCGCAGGCGAGATCTTTTGCGCGGCGCGTTGCCGCTGGCCACGCTCGCGATGCCGCGCCTCGCCTGGGGGAGGCCGACCGGCGATCTCTGGCGGTTCGATTCGCTGCGCTCGATCGGCGGGCTGCCGGTCGAGGTGCTCGGCGCCCCCACCCTCATCGACAGCCCGTGGGGTGCGGCGACCGCGTTCGACGGCGTGGACGACGCGCTGCTGATCGGCCGCCATCCCCTGGTGGGCGCGCGCACCTTCACCGCCGAGGCGCTGTTCCGCCCCGATGGCGGCGCGTTCGAGCAGCGGTGGTTCCACCTCGAAGCCGATGACGGCGCGGGCGGCGCGCCGGGCACCGGCACGACGCGGATGCTGTTCGAAATCCGGGTGGTCGATCGAAGCTGGTATCTGGACGCCTTCGTAACCGGCCCCGGCTATAAGCAGACGCTGATCGCGCCGGCGCGGCGCTTCCCCGTCGGCCGCTGGTATCACGTCGCGCAAAGTTATGACGGCCATGTCTATCGCGCGTTCGTCGACGGCGTGGTTCAGGCCGAGGCGCCGATCGCCTTCGCGCCGCAGCGCTCCCCCGGCGGGCCGGGCCGCGCCGCGATCGGCATGCGGATGAACCGCGTCAATTATTTTCACGGCGCGGTCCGGGCGGCGTTCTTCGCGCGGCGCGCACTCGATCCGGCGGATTTCCGGCTGCTGCCCCCCGGCACGGCGCGATCCGGGCGAGGTCGCCTCTGAATGCCGAAACGCAATCCCTATCACGCCGGCCCGGTCACCGATCATTTCGATGGGCTGCGCTTCCGCAACGTCGAGAACGAACCCGAAACCGACCGCTCGCTCGGCGACGTGCTGCGCTGGCGCCGCGCCGCGCCCAACACGCCTTGGCCCCGCGCGCTGGAAGTCTCGCCCGTCGTTCCCGAAACACGCGTCGCCGGGCTGCGCGTGACGATGGTCGGCCATGCGACGGTGCTGATCCAGGTCGCCGGGCTCAACATCCTCACCGATCCGGTCTGGTCGCCGCGCGCCAGCCCGCTGGCCTTCGCCGGGCCGAAGCGGGTCACCGCGCCCGGCGTGACGCTCGACGCGCTCCCGCCGATCGACGCGATCCTGCTGTCGCACAACCACTACGACCATCTCGACATCGCCACGTTGCGCGCGCTCCACGCCCGCCACGACCCGTTGATCGTGACCCCGCTAGGCAACGATGTGATCGTGAAACGCCATATTCCAGCGGCGCGGACAATAGCGCGCGACTGGGGCGAACATGCCGAGGTCGCGCCCGGCGCACAGGCGCATGTCGTGCCCGCGCTGCACTGGTCGTCGCGCGGCGTCCGGGATCGGCGGATGGCGCTGTGGGGCGGCTTCATGCTCCGCGTCGCCGGGCGGCAGGTCTATTTCGCGGGCGACACCGGCTACGGCACCGGCGCGATCTTCCGCGCGATTTACGCCCGTTTCGGCGCGCCCGATCTCGCGCTGCTGCCGATCGGCGCCTATGATCCGCGCTGGTTCATGGCCGCGCAGCACACCGATCCCGACGACGCGATCCAGATCATGGCCGATCTCGACGCGCGCGCCGCGATCGGCATCCACTGGGGCACGTTCAAGCTCACCGACGAGCCGCGCGACGATCCCGCCCTTCGCCTCGCCGCCGGGCTGGCCGCGCGCGGCATCGACCCCGCCCGCTTCGTCGCGCTGCAACCGGCAGAAAGTTTCACGCTGGACTGACGTCTACCCCCAGTGCGCCCGCTTGGAGGTCTGACCGATCCCCGGATTGAAGCTGTTGGTCGGATCAAGCGCCCGGTAATGGGCGGCGAGCGCGGGCTTGGCCGGGTACAGATGGCCGACATTGTGTTCGGCCGGATATTCCGCGCCGCGCGCATCGAGCAGCGCCCACATGCGATGCTCGATCTCCAGCGGATCATGGCCTTTGCGGATCACGTAATCCTGGTGGAAGACGTGGCAGAAGAAATGCCCGTAATAGAATTTGTGCGCGATCGCCGAGTCCAGCTCGGCCGGCAGCGTCTCGAACCAGTCGGGGTCGTTCCGGCGCAGCGCGATATCGAGCGCGACGATATCGGCGACCTCGCGCGCATGCACCGCGCGGTAGCGCACCGCCGCCCCCGCCGCCGCGAAGCGGTGCAGGAACGCGGCGTCGCCCTCCTCACGCGTGCAGCGGAAGAACGCGCCCTGCCCCTGCCCCAGCACCCGCGCGAGCAGCACCTCGGTCGCCTCCGCATCGGCGCCGCTCACGCGCAGCATCAGATGATGTTCGAACCGGTCGCGATAGTCGGTCAGCCGCTTGGGCAAATGGCTGGGACCGAGCCGCGTCGCCGCCTGCAACGTCTTGTCCGCGACGTCGCGCAGCCCGATGCGCCGGAACCAGCCATCGACCCGGTCCTTCCAGCGGAACAGCGCCGGCAGCCGCGCGGTGCCGAGATGGCGGATCGCGAGGAACGTGTCGCGCCCATAGCGCTCGGTCAGCACGAAGGCATCGTGGTGGAGATATTCGCCCGCGATCGGCAGCGGCAGATCGCTCGCCAGCATCTCGCGCCGGAGCCGCGTCAGGTCGGCGGGGTCGTTCGATCCGATGTAGAACACCGCTGTCGCGGCTTCCTTCGCGAAGGTATCGAGCCGCACCGCGAACACCACGACATGCCCCGCCGATCCCGATGCTTCGAACAGCCGCCCCGGATCGGCGTTGAAGCGCGCCGGCGTGGCGGCATCGACCTCGCGGACATGCCGCGCATAGGCGTGATCGGAGGCACGGCCACCCGCCTGTATCTCCCCGAAATCGCCACGTTCGAGGCGCGTGAGGATTGTCTCAGGCGTGTCGCCGAGGTCCACGCCCAGATGGTTGACCAATTCGAGCCGCCCGTCGCCATCGACCCGAGCGTACAATGCCAGTTCGGTGAACGCCGGCCCGCGCCGCACCAGCGCGCCGCCCGAGGTGTTGCACACGCCGCCGAGCACCGACGCGCCGATGCACGACGATCCAATCACCGAATGCGGCTCACGCCCGAGCGGCACCAGCGTTCGTTCGAGCACGTCGAGCGTCGCGCCAGGCAGGCACACCACCTGCTCGCCGCCCCGCACCACATGCACCCCGGCGATCCGCCGCATCGACACGATCACCACCGGGCGATCATAGGTATCGCCATCGGGCGTCGATCCGCCGGTGAGGCCGGTGTTGCTCGCCTGCGGGATCAGGATCGCGCCCGCGTCGACCACCGCTTGCGCGACCCGCCACAGTTCGACCAGTGATCCGGGCCGCACCACCGCCAGCGCCGGCCCGGTGCCGAACCGATAGCCAGTGCGGAAACGATGAGTCTCGGCATCCCCCGTCAGCACATGGCCGCTGCCGACCACCTGCCGCAACGCCGTCAGCAGCGCGTCGCTCACGCGCGCGTCAGCCGAACCGCGATCCACGGTTTGCCGGGCAGCGCGAGCGTCGGCCGCGCCGGATCGTGGACGTCATATTCGTTCATCTGCGCCATCGTGAAGGTGCCCGCCGGGGTGATCGTCATATTCCAGGTATCGATGATGTCAGCGCGATAGCTATGCAAGGCTTCCGCGCCTTTCCCCGGCAGAATGACCGGCCATTCGCGTGGCGCCTCCTCCCCGAAATAGCGCAGATAATAGTCATGCTCGCGTCCGCCGAGCCGATAGCCCCACCAGGTCTGGATCGGGTCGATCCCCGGCACCGGCCCGTCTTCGAGGATACCGCGCAGGAAGGCGAGCCGCGGTGCGCTCGTGCCGCGTAGCGTACCGCCCTGCCCCAGCCAGGAGAAATCGGCGTTGCGGCCGCTCGCGAAGGTTTCGCTATGCCCGACATAAGTGCCGCCGATCGTGCCCCACCAGAAGCGCTCGACCATCCCCTCCCCCGAGAGGTTGCCCCAGCGCTTCGCGATATCGCCTTCGTAGCAGACCTCGTCAAAGATCACCGGCTTGCCCGTCATCGCGCGGTGAAGCTCGGCGCGGCCATCGTCGAGCACGGCGTGGCCGTTCTGCACGCTCGCGTGGGTGATCCAGGGTTTGCGATGATCGTAATAGCGTTTGATCTGGTGGATCGAGCGCAGCCGGCCATGCGGATCGGCGGCCTGCAGCACCTGGAACAGATGGTCCCAATCGGCGTCGCTCTTGCTCTTCACATCGTCATATTCATTGGCCATCGACCACCAGACATGCCGGAACGCCCCGAACCGCGCAGCGACGTAGCGCAGATAGCGCTCGTCGTCGGCGCGGCGCATGTCCGAATAGCCGCGTGTCGAGTCATAGGGATGGAACAGGATCACGTCGGCCTCGATCCCAAGCGCGCCGAGCTTGCGCAGCCGATCCTCGTAGCGACGGAAATACGCCAGATCGAACCGGCTCGCGTCCCAGTCGCGCGGCCCGGTGCCCGTGCGCACGAACGGATCGGTCGCGACCGAGGGCACGTTCGGGAACACCAGCATCCGCATCTTGTTGAACGGCGCGGCGGCGAGCGTCGCCAGCGTCTCAGCGCATTTCGCGTCCGATTGCAGCGCCCAGCTATAGCTGGTCGTGCCGATCTGCCGGTAGGGCGTGCCGTCGGCATATGCGAAGTGGAAGCCGTCGGCGGTCACCCGCACCGGGCCTTGATTGCCTTTGCCCGCGGGGACGCAGCGAAACGCGCCGCTCTGACCGTCGAGCGCCGCGACGTTGCTTTCCGATCGCCAGCGCCAAGCGCCCACCGCATCGGGGCTGAAGCGGATACGGTAGGTGCCCTCGCCGTCGTAGAAGCCCGGCACGCGAAGGCGCCGCCCGCCGCATTCGAACACCGCCGCGACGCGCACCTCGTCGAACGGATTGCCCTGCGCCGGGCCAGACAGCGCGGTTTCGAACACGCCCCAGCGCTCGACCTCGGTGGCCGGCGCGGCCAGCGCCGGGCTCGCCGCGACGGCACCGGCCGCGAGCGTGCCGGTCAGGATCGTGCGTCGCGATACGGTCAAGCCACCCTCCTCGTCTCTTTGCGGAAACGAAAGCATTCGAAATCTATGACGTCAATATAATCTTATATTCGAAAGCGTATCGCCGATATTCGAAGCCAAAGTTCTTGCTCCATCCGGAGCGCGGCGATACGGTGCCGGCCTAGCACAAGCGCCTGCCGCCCAAGAGTCAGGATCGTGCGTCACGCATCGGGAGAGAATGTTTTGCCGCACAGCGCCACCCAGCCCGGTTCGACACGCACCGACTGGAAGAACACGATTCTCGCCGGGCTCGCCAATTACATCGATGCCGGATCGATCGTCGCGGGCGGGGTCGCGCTGGCGCTGTGGATGGAGGCGTACAAACTGAGCGCGAGCTTCGTCGGCGTGATCGGGGCGCTCGGCCCCAACGCGATCTCGGCGGGGCTTGGTGCGATGATCGGCGGTCGGCTCTGCGACACCTTCGGCCGCAAGAAGATCTACCAATATGACATGCTGTTCTACGCATTCGGCATGTGCTGGCTGGTGTTCGCGGTGAGCCCGTGGATGATCGTGCTCGGCTTCTTCCTGGTCGGCCTCGCCGTCGGCGCGGACATCCCCGCGTCCTGGTCGCTGATCGCCGAGATCGCGCCCGAGCGCGAACGCGGCAAGCACAGCGGCGTCGCACAGGTGCTATGGTATCTCGGCCCGGTCGTGGTCCTCGGGCTGTTCCTGCTCGTCGCCCCGCTCGGCCTGCTCGGCGCGCGGCTGGTGTTCGCGCATCTCGCCATTCTCGCGGTGGCGCTGACGTTCCTGCGGTCGAGCATGCACGAATCGTCGCATTGGCTGGAGGCGCAGGCCGCCGAAAAGTCGGTTACCGCGGCGCAGCGCACCGGCCTGCGCGATCTGCTCAAGCCGCGCTACATCGGCGGCATGGCGTTCCTCACCGGCATGTATCTGTTCTGGAACCTGTGGGCGGGCACCAACGGGTTCTTCTTCCCCTATATCCTGCGCACCGTCGGCGCGCAGACCCAGGCGACATCGGTGATGATCCAGATGCTGAGCTTCACCGCCGGCATGCTCTCGATCGCGTTCATCTTCATGCCGCTGGCCGACAAGGTGAACCAGCGCAAGCTGTTCGCCGCCTCCGCGATCATCCAGATCGTCGGCATGGCGCTCCTCGCGATCTTCCCGCTGACGCTGCCGGTCGCGATCATCCACGTGCTGATGATGGCGATCGGCCAGGGCTTCGGCGCGCAATCCTTCTTCCAGCTCTGGAGTTCCGAACTGTTCCCGACGCTACTGCGCAGCACCGCGCAGGGCGTGATGTTCGCGGTGGTGCGGATTTCGCTGGGCTTCTGGTCGTTCTTCGTGCCCGTGCTGACCGCGACCGGCTTCCACACGCTCGCGTGGATCTTGACCGGCTTCCTCGTCATCAGCGGCGCGGTCGGGATGATCTGGGCACCACGCAACGAAGGCAAGACACTCGACGAACTCGAAGCGCGGCTGCGCTGAGCCGCGCCCCGGTTCCGGCCGTTCCACATAACCTGAACCCGCGACCGGTTCGGGAGAATGCCCGTGCCATCTTGAATGTCGGCTACGGGGTCGGCGCCACCGTCATTCCGTTTCGACAGTATTGCCCATTTGGCGTCGCGGACGACATGGATCTGTCCGGCTACCTCACAACCCAGGCACCGCACGCCGCTGGGGCGGTTCAGCGGGACCGCGGTGTGGCCTTCGCTGAAGTGCGATCTGCTTTAGGGGGCCGTTGCCGCCGGCGCGACGACACCGGCGACCGGCGCGCTACCGGAGCCGGTCACCGGAGGTGACGGGGTGGCAATCGCGATCGGTGTATCTGCAGGCGGGGGAGTCGAAAGCGACAGGGTGCCGAGCGTAACCGGGGGAGCGCCGTCGAGCGTCACGACCGGGGCCGGCGTTGCGACAGCAATGGGCGTATCGATGGTTCTTACAACCGGTGGCGGCGCCGGCTCATAATAGTCGCGCCAGGCATTGAAAGCCGCGTAGAAATCGACGAACGGCTTGTCGAGCCGCACCAGAGCCTTCCGGGCGAAGGCTGGCAGATCGGTATCCGCAACCTGACCGACCTGCGCGATCTCCCGGCGCGCCACCGCGCAAAAGGCCGCCCGCATCGTCGGCTGGCTGTAGAAATTGTAGATCCGCGTCTGGTTGTTGTCGTAAACCCGCTCCCAGTCCCACCAGCCGGTGGACTGCCATTCGTGACGATAGGCCTGAAAGTAATGGTCGAGCACGGCGGCATGTGTCGTGAGCCAAGCATTATAAGGCTCGACGATTCCGCCGCCCGCCTGATCGCAACCGAGAGCGGCGACATTCAGCGCATTGCGCAGATGCCACACTGCGGCCTGATCGGTATTGTCGATGTTGGGCGTGACGTAGGTGCCGTTCGCAAGTTTGTGTGGAATCTTCATGCCGATATAGCCACCCGGCGGCATCTGCGGGGGTGGCGGCGGCACCGTTGCGACAACCGGCGGTGGCTTCACGGGCGGCGTGGCGCAGCCGGCCACGCCCAGAACCCATCCGGCCAGCACGCCCCGGCCAAGGATCGCACGCAATGTCATCGTCTCGTCCGTATAGTCCGTCGTCGCCTGCTTAGTCCGTGCCGGATGAACTCTGCAAGAATGGCCGGCAAAGGCGCTGGCGGCGCGTGCAGCTATCCCCCTGTTGCAGATCCATACCTGCCCTTCCGCAGTGGCCGAAAAGCTGCCCGGCAACGATCGCCCGCCTCCGGCCTTCAACCAGCGATGCCGCCCCTGTCCTACACGCGGTCTCCGCCATATTTCCGGTCTCGCTCTTTGACACTGTCGGCGCCAATATCGACGGCTCGTTCGCTGCCGCGCGGAGCGCCTGCCGCCCGCCGATGGACGCAAAAGTCACACGCCCACAGACCGTGGCTCGGGTAGGCAACGTTAACCATGTTTCGATCTCCCGCGCGGACGAAAAAAGGGCGGCGCGATCGCTCGCGCCGCCCGTGAGGTCAGACCGAACGGCCGCTCAGAACTTCAGCCGCACACCGCTGTAGAAGCGTCGGCCGATCGGATCATAGGTGCCAGCCGCCGTCTCGGTGCCGGTCACGCTGCCGGGCAGGCCGGTGATGACCCGCGGCGGCTGGGTGTCGAGCAGGTTGTTGACGCCGACGTAAAACTCGAATTGCTTCTTCACATGGAAGCGCACCTGCGTATCCAGATAGAAGGCCGCGCCGACCCGGAAATACTTCTTGTCGGGCAGCGATCCGTCGGCGAGCTTGAACAGCATCCGGTACTGATCGTCGAGGTACGACGCGCCGATATACTGGCCGTTGAACGTCACGCCGACCGCGTCGCTGTCATAGCTGAGCGAGAAGGCGCCCCGATCCTGCGGCGTGTTGATCTCGCCAAGCGTGGTATCATAGGCCGCGCCCGTCAGCGGCGTGCCGCCTTGCTTGAACAGATGCGTATAGCTGACCGAGAAGGTCGCCGCAGCATTGCCAAGGCCCCAATCGGCCATGTTCTGCCGATATGAGAAGGTCGTATCGAGGCCCTGCGTCAGCAGCCCGCCGCTGTTGACCAGCGCCGAATCTACCTGCTGGATCGACCCTGCGCTATACGGGCCGGAGCCGATCGCGCGGCGTGATACCAGCGAGCAGAACGTCGGATCGTTGTTCTGGTAGCATTGCTGGAGGATGTAATCGCGGCTGGTCCGCGCGATCGCTCCGTCGAGCTTGATGTTGTAATAATCGAGCGTCAGCGTGACGTTGCGCAACGCGTGGATCGAGACCGGATTGATCACCGCGCCGAGCGTATAGGTCGTCGCTTTCTCCTCGCGGATGTTCGGGTTGCTGACGTTGAGCCCGCCGACGCCCTGAAGGTCCGATTGGTTGAGGATGAAGCTGCCGTTGGCGTTGATATTCGCGAGAACACCCGCGTTGGCGCGGCAGACCGTGCTGGTGGTGCCCGTGCTGGTGAGCGTGACACCTTGGCACGGATCGTTGACCGACGAGATGCTCACCGCCGGCGCCGCATACAGCTCGCCGATATTGGGCGCGCGCACCGCCTTGGCATAGACGCCGCGGAAACGGATATCGGGCACCGGCGACCACTCGACCCCGCCATTATAGGCGTAAAAGGTGCCGACCGTGGAGTAATCCGACATCCGCACCGCACCGCGCACGGTGAGATTGTCGAAGAACGGCGTGTTGTGGATCAGCGGTACGACGATTTCGCCGTACAATTCCTTGACGTTGAAGCTGCCCGACGTGTTGGTCTGCTGGACATAGGCGTTGCGCGCCGCGATCGAGAGCGGATCGAACGTCTCCTCGCTCGACTCCCGGCGATACTCCGCGCCGACCGCGACCTGCACCTTGCCGGCGGGCAGTTCGAACAGCGAGCCAGACAGGTTGGCGGCGGCGACTTCGAGCGTCTGCACCGCATCATGCGTCGATGTGGCGTTGAGATAGGCGATCGACGCCGGTGAGGCCTTGCCCGCGCCATAGACGTTCCACGGCACGCAGCCCTGCGCGCGCGCCTCGGCGCTGGCGCAGATCGCCTCGCTGGTGTTGCCGTTGCCGTTGACGTCATACACGTCCTGGATGACGTTGAGCGCCTGGACCGCGCGGTCCTGGTTGATGAGCCCGGTCAACTGGCTGGAGACGCGGGTCTGGCCCCAGTTGTACGAGACGTCCCAGTCCCAATTGCTGCCCAGCGTGCCGTTCAGCCCGCCGACGAAGCGCAGGTTGGTCCGATCGAAGATCGCGAAGCGCTGGCCGAACTCGGTGAGCCGCCGCGACACCGCGACATCGCGAAAGCCATCCCCGTTGGTGTCGGTCGCGACGTTGTACAGCCCCGCCGGCACCAGCGGATTGCGCACCACCTGCGATTGCAGCGGGTTGTTGGGGTTGGTGACGAGTTGCTCGATATTGTACCGCCCGTTGCCCTGCCGGAACAGCCCGAGCGATCCGGTCGGCACCAGCGGCGAGGGCTCGAGCAGCCCGCGCGACTTGGTGTTCGCATAGGTGCCTTCGAGATAGACGTTGATGCTATCCGAGATCTGGTAATTGCCGCGCCCGGCGAATTGCCGCTTCTCGAGCGGCACGGAGATCTGGTCGTACGGCGTGCGGTCAAAACCGTCGGTGGCGGCGTTGTAGGGGCGCACGACGCCGGTCGAGTCAACAATGTAGTTGCCGGTGCCGGCGTTGAACGTGCTGTCCGGGACGACGCTCGACTTGTTGGCGCGCGCTACGAACAGGTTCTGCGCGGCGGTCAGATTGGCATTGGTCAGCGCATTGCTGCGCGTCGCCGCGCCGACGCTGGTCTGGTCGGTGACGCTGCGGCTGCGCGCGGCGGAGGAGACCCCGCCCTGTTTCTGCCAGCCACCGAACAACAGGATGTTGCCGCGATTGTCGTCGAAATTGTGCCCGATCGTCAGATCGACCGAATATTGGTCGTCGTCGCCCTTCTCCGAGATGCCGGTCTGCGCGTTGAGCAGCACGCCTTCGAACTTCTTCTTGTAGATGAAGTTGACCACCCCGGCGACCGCATCCGACCCGTACACCGCCGAGGCACCGCCGGTCAGGACATCGACACGCTCGATGAACGAACTCGGGATCATCGACAGGTCGACCTGCGCGGTGCCGGGCACACCCGCCACCACGCGGCGCCCGTCGATCAGCACGAGCGTGCGATTCGCGCCGAGGCTGCGCAGGTTGATCGTCGAGGTGCCGGCGCTGAGCGCACCATAATTAGAGGTGTTGCGCGATTGCCCGGGCACGCCGAACGCGGGGTTCTGCTGGAGCACTTCCTGGATGTCGAGCTTGCCGGTGCGCTGGATATCCTCCGACGTGACCGCCTGCAGCGGCGACGGCGAGGTCAGCGTCGGGCTCTTGATGCGCGAACCGGTGACGATGATCGTCTCCGCAGTCTCCGTGTCGATCGCGGCTCTTTCCGCAGGCGTCGTGGCCTGCTGCGTCGACGGGAGCGCGCTTGCCGGTGCGGCGGTGTCCTGCGCGTGTCCGGCGCCGGCGGCGAGCGCCGTCACCATGCCTGCACTCGCGAGAAATGCACCTTTGCGCACGCCCCGGCCGGTTCGTCTGATAGTGCCTTTCATGTCCCTCATCCCCTTTTTGATTGTTATTGCGCTTCGGAAACGGATCCTTCCCTGTGCGATGCTGGCATCGCCTCGGACCGGTCGGAGCGAAGCGCCGCCCCGGCCATGTCGGTGATCGGATGAACCGCGCGCGCCACCGCGTTGCGCCACTGCTGGCGGACGGCGTCGCGCCGCTCGGCTGGCATCGCGGGCGCGAACGTGTCGGCGTCGCGCCGCGTGGGCGGCTCGCTCCACCCGAGGGCCCCGGCCGCCATGCGCGCCGCGCCGAGCGCACTCGCCTCCGCCACGCGCGGGCGGATGATCGGGCGGTCGAGCAGATCGGCGAGCAGTTGGATCAGCAACGGGTTTCGCGCCGCGCCGCCATCGACAAGCAGTTCGGGTAGCCTGGTGCCGAGATCGGCGTCGATCGCATCGAGCACGTCGCCGATCTGAAGCGCTATCGCCTCGAGCGTCGCCCGCGCGATATGCGCTGGCCGCGTCGAGAGCGACATGCCCGAGATGGTACCGCGCGCGCTGGTACACCAGTGCGGCGCACCTAGCCCGCCAAGCGCTGGCACGAACACCACGCCATCGCTGGTCTCGACGCTCAACGCGAGTTCGGTCAGCGCCGCTTCGTCGGCAAGGCCGAGCAGCGCGGTGGTGAAAGCGGCGGCATGCCCTGAGACCGAGATGTTGCCTTCGAGCGCGTGCTGAGTCACGCCGCCGCGGCGCCAGGCGATCGTGCTCGACAGCCCGTGGCGCGAATGAACGCGCCCCGCCGTACGCACCATCAGCGAGCTGCCGGTGCCGATGGTCGCCTTGCCGAGCCCGGGCGTATCGACCCCGTGGCCGAACAGGGCGGCATGGCTGTCGCCCAGCATGGCGTGGATCGGCGTTCCCGCCGGCAGCGCGGTCGCGCCGGGGGCGACATCGCCGAAGTGGCTGTCCGACGGGCGGATAGCGGGCAGGATCGCAAGCGGGACGTCGAACAGCCGCGCGAGTTCATCATCCCAGCCGAGCGTATCGAGATTGAAAAGGTGCGTACGCGAGGCGTTGCTGAAATCGGTCGCATGCACCGCGCCGCCGGTGAGGTTCCACAGCAGCCACGTATCGATCGTGCCGCACCGGATTTCGCCGCGCGCGGCTCTTACGCGGGCGTCTGGGACCGAATCGAGCAGCCACGCGATCTTCGCTGCTGGAAACAGCGGATCGAGGCCGAGGCCGCTGCGCGCGACAATGGCCGCTTCGGCACCCGCTCCGCGCAGCGTGGCGAGCCGCTCCGCCGAGCGCTGGCATTGCCAGACGATCGCGGGGGCGAGCGGACGGCCGGTTGCCGCCTCCCATAGCACGACCGTCTCGCGTTGGTTCGAGATGGCGAGCGCTGCCACCTCGGTGTCCGGCGCGGCGGCGTGAACCTCGCCGATCAGCGCAACAACCGCTTCCCAGATTTCGGAGGCGGATTGTTCAGCCCAGCCTGCGCGCGGATAGGTGACGCGCATCGCGCGCGACCGAGAGAGCAGTACCGGCCCATCGGGCGCGACGAGCAGCGCCTTGGTATTGGTGGTGCCCTGGTCGATCGCGAGGATGGCGCGGCGGGTCATCGGCCTGCCTTGGCGTCCAGCAATTCGCGCGCCGCGCCGGCAATGCCGGCTGCGTTGAGGCCGAAATGCTCCATCAGCCACGGGGCGGACCCGGTCGGCGCGAAACCGGGAAAGCCGACCATCCGCATCGGTACGGGCGCGTGCCGCGCGCAATATTCCGCGACCGCGCCGCCGAGACCACCCCGCGACAGCCCCTCCTCGGCGGTGACGATCGCGCCCGTGGCAGCGGCGGCAGCGAGCGCGGCCTCGTCAATCGGTGCGACCGTCGCGATGTTGACGACGCGCACCGCGATCCCCTCGGCTGCGAGCGCGTCGGCGGCGGCCAGCGCGTGATGTACGAGCGTCCCGTTGGCGATGATCGCGAGGTCGCCGCCCTCACGCAGCGTCTCGGCCCGTCCGATCGCGAACGTCGAATCTGCCCGCGCAAGCTCGGGCACCGGCATGCGGCTGACCTTGATATATACCGGGCCGTCGAACGCCGCCGCGGCCTTGATCGCCTCGGCGGTCTGCCATGGATCGGCGGGAACGATCACCGTCAGCTTGTCGATCGCGCGCAACCAGGCGACATCCTCGATACTGTGATGGGTCGCGCCGAGTTCGCCATAGGCGACGCCACTCGAGATGCCGCAGAGCTTCACATTGGCCTGGCTGTACGCGCAGTCGACCTTGATCTGCTCCATCGCGCGCGCGGTGAGGAAGCATCCTGCGCCGCTGACGAACGGAATCTTGCCGCCGTTGGCGAGGCCGGCGCCGACTCCCACCATATTCTGCTCAGCGATGCCGACGTTGATGAGCCGATCGGGGAAGCGTTCGCGGAAGGCGCCGAGCTTGGACGACCCGACCGAGTCGTTGACCACCGCAACGATGCGCGGATCGGCTTCGGCAAGCTCGCGCACCGCGCGGACATAGGCGTCGCGGCAGTCGAACAGGCCGGGCGCAGAGCTGGAAGCGCTCATGCCGACAGTTCCGCCAGCGCCTGCGCATATTGCGCGGCGTTGGGAACGCCGTGGTGCCAGCCCGCCTGATTTTCCATGAAGCTAACGCCTTTGCCCTTGATCGTATTGGCGATGATGCAGCGCGGCCTGTCGCGCGGCGCAGCGGTATCATCGAACGCGGCGAGCAACGCGGCGGGATCGTGCCCATCGACCTCGACCACATCCCACCCGAACGCCCGCCATTTGTCGCCGAGCGGTTCGAGCTGATTGGTATCCTCGGTGCCCGCGCCCTGCTGCAAGCGGTTCCGATCGACGATCACGGTGAGTTTGCCAAGGCCACGGTGGCCGGCGAACATCGCCGCCTCCCACATGCTGCCTTCTTGCAACTCCCCATCGCCGGTCAGCACGAAGACGCGGTATTCCGATCCGTCGATCTGCCCCGCCACCGCTATGCCGACACCGACCGGAAAACCGTGGCCAAGCGGCCCGGTGTTGGTCTCCACGCCCGGCAGGTACGTGCGGTTGGGATGGCCGTTCAGGCGCGACAGCGGCTTCAGATACGTATCGAGTTCCGCCTCCGCGAAGAAGCCCGCCCCGGCCAGAGCAGCATAGAGCGCGCCCGTACAATGGCCCTTGCTCATCACGAAACGATCACGCTCCGGCGCGGAAGCGTTGCTGGGGTCGATCCGAAGAATATCGAAATAGAGGCTGGCAACGATGTCGGTCGCCGAGAGGTCGCCACCGGGATGCCCCTGGCCAGCATCGACGATCATGCCGAGAAGCCGCCGGCGCATCCAGTTGGCGCGTTCGCGGACATGCGCCACGCGCGCCTCCGTCGTGCCCGCACCCATGCCGCCAACTGGCCGAAGCTGTTCCGATGATGCCATTGTGCCCCTCTCCTGCGCTGCTGAATACCGCAGCCCTCGCGCAACCGCAAGCCGTTTGCTTTCGATTTTTTACGTTTTAAAAGTTTACAGAAGACTATTTGACAGAAACCGAAACGAGAAGCTAACAGGTCGCAAGGCATGGCCGGCGTGGTGTTGCCGGTCCTTCGGAGTGATGATGTCAAAAACGGTCGGTCCGGACTTGCTATACGAGCGCGACCACGCGGATAGTCGTGCAATGCAACGCTCCCGCACCCCGCTCGACAGCACCCAGCCCAACAGCGCAGCCTCGCAATCGCGCGCGCTCGGCGAAACCCGGCGCCACAAGATCCTGGAATGGCTCCGCGAACAGGGCAGCGCCCGTGTCCGCGAACTGGCGCACGCCTTTTCGGTTTCGGAAGTCACCGTTCGGCAGGATCTCGAAAAGCTGGAAAGCGATGGTCACATCGTACGCGAACATGGTGGCGCCTATCTCAAGTCGGTGCGCCAGCAGGTCCGTGCGATGGCGCTCCAGCATCTCGACAATATGGACGCCAAGCGCCGCATCGGTCGCCGCGCCGCCGCGATGATCGGCGACGGCGAGACGATCATCCTCGATTCTGGGTCGACCACGACGGAAGTCGCCGCAAACATCCTCGGCCACCGCGACATGACAGTCATCACCAATGCGCTCAACATCGCGCTGATGCTGGGCGCGGAGCCGGGGTTCGAAGTGCATGTCAGCGGCGGCCAATTCAAAGCCCCGACCTTGTCGCTGAGCGGCGAGCGCGCCGCCGAATCGTTCCGCGGCATGTTCGTCCAGAAACTGTTCCTCGCCACCGCCGGCTTCGATCTCGACGCCGGCCTCACCTACCCTGCGCTGTCCGACATCGCGGTGAAGCGCGCGATGATCGACGCGGCGGAGAAGACCATCCTCGTTGCCGATTCGAGCAAGATCGGCGCGCGCTCCTTCTCCGCGCTTGGCGGGATCGAGCTGGTGGACATCCTCATCACCGACGAAGGCATCCGGGATGCCGATCGCGCGGTGATCGAACGGGCGGGCGTCGAAGTCATCATAGCATAATCCGCCGGAGCGGCGCCTTCGCGCGTCCTGCTTTCCGGCACCATTGGGAAGAGGACGAACGAGTGAGCAATCAACGCTACGGCGCAGGCATCTGGCATTTCGCGACCTATGTCGATCGGTATGCGACCGACGGCTATGGCGCGCCACGTTCGCTGATCGAGATGATCGATCTGGCAGGCCAGGTCGGCGATCTGTCGGTGGTCGATATCAATTATCCCTTCCCAGGCGGCGAGACCTCGCTGGAGGCGATCGGCACCGCGCTGGAGCGCAACAACCTGTCGGTGATTGGCATCACCCCAGAAATCTACACGCGCCAGTTCGCCAAGGGGGCGTTCACCAATCCCGATCCGGGCGTCCGCCGCCTGGCCAACGAGATGTGCAACGACGCCGCCGATATCGTGCGGCATTTCGGCGCCGATTATGTGAAGCTGTGGCCGGGCCAGGACGGCTGGGATTATCCGTTCCAGGTCGATCACCGCAAGCTGTGGCGGATGAGCGTCGAAGGCGTCGCCGAACTCGCCACGCAGAACCCCGATCTCAAGTTCGTGATCGAGTACAAGCCGCGCGAGCCACGCAACCACATGAGCTACGACAGCGTCGCGCGCACCTTGCTCGGCATCGAGAAGATGGGCGTGCCCAACGTCGGCATCCTGCTCGATTTCGGCCATTCGCTGTACGGCGGCGAAAGCCCGGCCGATGCGGCGCAGCTCGCGATCGACCATGGCCGGTTGTTCGGCATGGACGTCAACGACAATCTGCGCGGCTGGGACGACGATATGATCGCGGGTTCGGTCCACCCGATCGAGCTGTTCGAATTCTTCTACACGCTGCGCAAGAACCGCTGGGAGGGCGTGTGGCAGCTCGACCAATTCCCGTTCCGCGAAGATTCGGTGGCAGCGGCACAATCGGCGATCGGCTTCCTCAAGGCGATCGAGCGCGCGCTCGACACGCTCGATTTCGAGGCGATGCAGGCCGCACAAGACCGACAGGATGCGGTCGGTGCGCTCAAACTGGCGCGCGAGGCGCTGTTCTCCTCCTACTGAATCAGGACGTCTGATGCGCGTCGTCGATCTCCGTACCGAATACATCACACGCCCGCTTGGTATCGAAGCGGCGCGCCCTCGCTTGTCCTGGCGCGTCGAGGCGACCGTGTCCGGGGTCGTGCAGACGCGCTACCGTATCCGCGCGGCGGCCACGCGAGAGGCTCTGGCGACGGGCGATCTGCTGTGGGACAGCGGCGGCGTCGACTCCGCCGCGAGCGTCGACATCGTATGGGACGGCCCAACGCTCGCGCCCATGCGACGCATTTGGTGGGACGTGGAGGTCTGCACGAACGACGCGACGTCACGGTCGGAGCCGACATGGCTCGAGACCGGGCTCCTCTCGCCCAACGACTGGCGCGGCGACTGGATTGAGGTCGAGGATGACGTCGCCGCCGCCGACCGCAAGGCGGCCCTGGCATGGGTGTGGAGCGAAACGGCACTCGACGATCGGCCACACGCCTTCCGGCTCGACTTCGACGCACCGGCCGACCTTGTCCGCGCGGAGGTTCTGCTTGCGGGCAAGGACCATCTGCGCGGCGTGTGGATCAACGGCACCGCAGCGCCGCTCGATTGGCCCTTCGACTGGACTACCGAACTGCCGTTCTGGGGCACGCTCGGAGTGTATCGCGGCGAGGTGAAGCCGGGCGGCAACAGCATCTGTGCTCTGGTCGAGGCCGATACCACCGGCTTCTTCCCGGTCGATGGTGGCGCGTTCGCGGCGTTGATTCGGCTGTGGCGCGCGGACGGCAGCGTGGACCGGATCGTCAGTGGCGGCGGCTGGCGCGTGAGGCCCTCGCCGCCCGAGGGCTGGATCGAAGCCGCTTTCGATGCCACCGATTGGGCGTCTGCCCAGCGAAGCGGTGCAAACGTCCACAATGATCCACGTCCGCCCGAGCCGGCGATGCAGGTGCGAACGCGCTTCAGTGTGGATCGGCCAGTTACAAGCGCGCGGCTCTACGCCACCGCGCTCGGCGCCTATAATGCGCGAATCAATGGCGCCCCCGTCTCGGATGCGATCCTCGCGCCAGAGATCAGCGTGGCGCGCGATCACGTGCTCTATCAAGTCCATGATGTCACCGATCGTATCGTGCCGGGCGAGAACGTGCTGGCGGCACTGGTTGGCGATGGCTGGTATGCCAGCGCGTTCGGCTGGCGCATCGAACGCTACGGCTTCGGCCCTGCGCCGCGCCGGCTTCGCGCGGCCTTGCGGCTCGATTATGCCGATGGCGACAGTGATTGGATGACGACCGGCCCCGACTGGCGGATCGCGCCATCGGCGATCGTCACGTCCGAAATCTACGACGGCGAGACGTATGACGCGCGGCTGGAAACGCCGGGCTGGGACACGCCCGGCTTCGACGCCTCGGGCTGGCAGTCCGCCAAGATCGGCGAAGCGCCCGGCACGCGGCTGATCGCGCAGATCGCACCAGCACTGGAACGGACCGGAACGCGCACGGCGGTCCGCGTAGATGTACCGGCGCCCGGCCGATACGTGTTCGATTTCGGTCAGAACACCTCTGGCTGGGTCCGCATCACCGCGACGGGTTCGAGCGGAACGACGATCACCGCGAAGTTCGCCGAATTGCTCTACCCCGACGGGACGGCCGATCTATCGAACCTGCGGCTCGCCAGAGCGACCGACCGTTTCACGCTGGCCGGAACCGGCCGAGCCGAAGTGTTCGAACCACATTTCACGTACCACGGCTTCCGCTATGTCGAAGTCGAGGGCTTCCCCGGCGTACCGACCGCCCAAGACATACTTGGCATCGTCGTTCACAGCGCCTGCCGCGAGACGGGCACGATGACCTTCCACGATGCGCCGCTGCTTCAGACGATCTGGAACAACGGGCTGTGGAGCCAGCGTTCGAACTTCTTCGCGGTACCGACGGATTGCCCGCAGCGTGACGAGCGGATGGGCTGGATGGGCGACATCCTCGTCTTCCTCGATGCGGCCGCGTTCAACATGGAAGTCGATCCGTTCATCCGCCGCTTTCTGCAAGAAGCGCGCGCGGCGCAGCGGCCCGACGGCGCCTATCCGATCGTGGTGCCGCAACCGCAATCCTTCCCCGACGTGGTGACCGCGGGATGGAGCGAGGCGGGCATCGTGCTGCCCTGGCTGCTGTGGCAGCGTTATGGCGATACCGCCGTGATCGACGAGAATTGGAAGGCGATGGAACGCTGGATGGCGTATGTCGCCGACCGCAATCCCGATCACGTCTGGCGCGACGGCCGCGGACTCGATCTCGGTGACTGGCTCTCGGTCGATGCGATCAAGCCCGATGACGAGACCACGCCGCGCATCCTGTGCGCGACCGCTTTCTGGGCCTGGGTAGCGCGACAGATGGCGGATATGGCCCAGGCGACCGGACGGACCACCGCGTTTCGACGCTATCGCGAGTTGCGCGCGAGGATCGGCGCCGCCTTCCTAGCCGAATTCGTCGCGGAGGATGGTACGGCCGGCAACGGCAGTCAGACAAGCCAGGTGCTCGCGCTCTACATGGATCTCGTGCCCCCAGATCTTCGTCCATTGGCGGCACGCCGCCTCGCGGACGACATCCGCGTACGCGGAATGAAGCTTTCCACCGGCTTTCTCGGTACCCCGTACATCCTCGATGTGCTCGCCGACGCCGGGCTGCACGATGAGGTCGCCGGCCTGCTGCTTCAGACGGGGTATCCGAGTTGGGGCTATATGGCGTCCAAGGGCGCGACGACGATGTGGGAGCGCTGGAACGGCGACACCGGCGATCTGTCGATGAACAGCTACAACCATTACGCCTTCGGCGCGGTGATCGGCTTCTTCTACCGCCGCCTCGCCGGCATCGCACCCGCCGCGCCCGGCTTCACGCGAATCGCGGCCCGGCCTTTGTGGTATCCGCGGATCGGTCGGGTGTCGGCGCGCTACGAATCGTGCATGGGGCTGATCGTCACCGAAACTGGCGGCGATGCGAGCGGCCTCGCACGATTCCGGCTCACGATCCCCGCCAACACCGTTGCCGAGGTCGAACTGCCCGACCGCGAGTGGCGCGAGAGCGGCCACTTGCTCGTCAACCATCCCGAGGTCCGCGCGCTGACTCGCGGCGATCGCATGATCCGCTTCGAGATCGGCTCGGGTGACCATCATTTCACGACTCCCGCCTGAGAGGATATTCCGTGCCGACGCTTGGCCTCATCCACAATTCGCCGGTGCTCGCGCCGATTTTCAATGAGATCGCGGCGCGGATCATGCCCGACGTGCGCATCCTGCACTTCGTCGATGAAAGCACGATCAAGAATACGATCGCCGCCGGCTATCTCCAGAAGGCGACCAAGCGGCAGGTGATCGGTCTGGTCGGCTCGGCGTTCAACGCCGGGTGCGACGCGGCGCTCGTCACCTGTTCGTCGATCGGCCCGGCGGTGGACATGGCGGCTGAGCTGTACGATCAGCCCGTGCTGCGCGTCGATCGGCCGATGGCGGAGAAGGCCGTCGCGATGGGTAGCCGGATCGGCGTGGTCGCGACGCTGACGACCACGCTCACGCCGACCGCCGATCTGGTGCGGCTGGTGGCGCAAGAGCAGGGCCGGACGGTCGAGATCGTCGAGCACGTCTGCGATGGCGCCTTCGCGGCGGTGATGGCAGGAGACGGCGCGACTCACGACCGCATCGTCGGCGAGGCGCTGACCGACGCGATGCGGGGCATGGACGTCATCATCCTCGCGCAAGCCTCGATGGCGCGGGTCGTCGCGGCCTTGCCCGAGGGAGCGCTGCCGGCGCCGGTGCTCTCCAGCCCCGAACTCGGCATGGCGCGCGCGAGGGATCTGCTCGCGGGCCTCGCGCAGTGAAGAAACGGCGCATCGTACTGGGCTTCCTCGCGACGCTATCGGTCATCACCTTCATCGACCGGCTCGCGATCGCGGTGACGGGGCCGACGATGCAGAAGGATCTGAACATCAGCCCCGCGCAATGGGGCTGGGTGCTGAGCGCCTATGTAATCGCCTATGCGGTGTTCGAAGTGCCCTCGGGCGCGCTCGGCGATCGGCACGGTTATCGTAAGGAATTGTCGCGGATCACGGTCTGGTGGTCGGTGTTCACGGCGGCGACCGCCTTGTGCCGCAACTTCTGGCAGCTCGCCAGCGCGCGTTTCCTGTTCGGGCTTGGCGCGGCCGGCGCGTATCCGAACATGTCGGGCGTGCTCTATCGCTGGTTGCCGGCGCGGGAGCGGGCGCGCGGACAAGGCGTGATCTGGGCCGCGAGCCGGCTCGGCGGCGGGCTGGCACCGTTGCTGCTGGTGCCGGCCAACGCGATGTTCGGTTGGCGGGCGGTGTTCGCGATCCTCGGCGCGCTCGGCTTCGTCTGGGCGATCGCGTGGTGGCGCTGGTTCCACGACCGCCCCGAGGCGCAGCCCGGCATCACCGCGGAGGAAGTCGCCAAGATCGGCGGCGATGCCGGCGCGGCGCATTCGGGGACGCCGTGGCGGCGGCTGCTGGCGTTGCCGCAGCTCTGGCTGATCGCGGCGGCCTATGGCTTCTATGCGTTCGGGAGCTGGTTCTTCTTCGGTTGGTTCCCGACTTGGATGGTGAAGGGCGCGGGCTTCACCGTCGGCGAGATGGGCGTGTACGGATCGATCCCGTTCCTGCTCGGCATCGTTGGCAACCTCGCGGGCGGCATCTTGTGCGATCGGCTCGCCGAGCGGATCGGCATCCGGCGGGCGTACAGCCTGATCGCGGCGGTGTGCCTGACGATCACCGCTGCGCTGCTGGTGGCGATGAGCCTGGCGGCGGGGAAATTCACCATCATCGTCCTTGCGGGGGCGGCGTTCATGGTGATGGACCTGATGCTGCCGGCGGCGTGGGCGATGTGCATGGCGATCGGCGGGCGGTGCGGCGGCACGGCGAGCGGCGTGATGAACACCGCGGGCAATATCGGCGGCTTCGTCTGCTCGGTCGCGTTCGGCTATGTCGTCGCGGCGACGGGGAATTACGATCTGCCGTTGCAGGGCGTGGCGGCGATGGTGCTGATCGCGGCGGGCATCTTCGCGTTCATCGACTGTACCAAGGGACTCGGCGCCGATAGCGGGGCGTGAAAGATGGCTAACGTCGCGCAGAGCGAGCGCGGTCGGGGCGCGTGGCTTTTGGGCCGGCGGGAGAGGCATTCGAGCGGCGCGCGACCGGCAGTGTGGCAGGTTTCGGGCGTGTAGGACAGGCCCGATGCCGCGCGCGTCAGCCCGGCGCCTTGGGGCCGGCGATCGGATCCTTGGTGGCTATCATCACGTAGAAATCGGCCTCCGCACCGCTTCGCCACACGACGCCGTCCTCGCTTTCGCGCGCGAGCACGACCTGGTCGGTCGGGCCGATCACCATGACGGTATAGTCGTTGGCGTAATTGACGGCCATCGCGTCGGCGGCGGCCTTGTCGGCATAAGCGAGTATGACGGTTCGGGACATCACATGGCTCCTGCGCAGGGGTTCAGGGGATGGTCCAGGCGGCGAAAGCGGCGTCGAACGCCGCCTTCCTCGCGGTGTAGAACGGTCGATAGGGATCGTTCTCGGTCACGGCCTTCCGGCACGGATCGACCGCGGTGCAATCGTCGGCGACACCCACGCTCGTCGCGCCCGCCGCCGCCTCGAACGCCTTCATCTTGGCGCCGAGCTGGCGCGGGTCGGTAAGCGTGATCTTGGCGAGCAGCCCGTCGCGGAAGGCGGAATAGGCGTCGCGCATCGCCACGCCCTTTGTGAAAGCGGTCTCGCCGCCGAACAACGCCGCGAGGGTGGCAGGCTCGGGCGGCCCCTTCCTGGCGGCCTCCTTGGCGGCGTCTCCCACCGCGACGACCGAGGCCCCGCCGGTGTAGGCGAGGATCTGCGCCGCCATGCCGGTCGCGAAATATTGCGCGAGACCGCCCTTCCCGCTCGATCCGTCCACGCGCGCCCCGGCATCGAAGGTCGCGCCGAAGCTGGCGAGCACCGAATAGCTGTCCTGCGCCTCGCCCTTCATCGCCACGAGCGAGCAGGGATGGACCGCAAAGCCGGACCCGCCGACGACCGTCACCGGCGTGGTCAGATCGCACGGTTTCTGGGTGTGGCCGTCGTCCGCGACGTTGGCGACGAGCGGCATGACCACCGCCTCCTGCCGCGAATAGCCGATGTTGACCTCGGGCACGCTGGTCGGGCTGGTGCCCGCGCGAATGCCGAAATGCGTGTTGGTCCCGAACAGCAAGGTGTTGCTGTGACGCGTCGATTGCACGCAGCCGCCCGCGAGGGCGACCGCCGTCAGTGCCGCAAACTTCCGGTATAATCCGCCACGCATGCGTTCCGCCCCTCCAGCGCCCGCAGCACCTCCGCCGCGTTGCGCGCCTCCACGCCCGACCGGATCACGACGAGAAGCTGACATTTGGCCGGATCCGCTTCGACCCAAGTGTCAGAACGCCAACCGAGCCAGGGGCCGCGATGCCAGCCCGCCCCCGCCGTCTTCACGGAATACGCCACAAGGTCTCCGGCTCGATCCGGCACCGTCACACGCACCACGCCGAGGTACACCCGGCTTTCACCCCGATCGGCCACCTGCACGCTCGTACAGCCGCAGAGCGCCAACGCCACGCAGATGACACCCCGCAGAACCGATCCCCCCGAGTCGCACATCAAGAGTAACACACTGACCAAGCTCGTCGATATGGGCCACGATACTATGACACGACTTTAGCGCCGATACGGGTATTCCACGGTATCACGATCCGCTACTCGCCCTATTCGGCATGGCATCGGGCACGGAAATGGGCCTGCTTGGATCAACCTTGGCGCGATGCGCGCGGCCCGTTCGCCGGACGCGTGCCGACCGAAGCGGGCGGCTTCACGCGTCGGCGCGCACCGTCGCGCCGTGGCCGACCAGCGCCGCCGTCTCCCGCGCGATCTGTTCCTCCTCGTCGGGGGCGCACACGCGAACGCCGACGGCACCGGCCTCGCCGGCGCGCGGCACGCCCGCCCAGGCGAGGTCCGCGCAGATCGCGTCGCGCGTGGCGGCATCATGCTCGCCGATGCCGCCGCTGAAGACGAGCATGTCGATTCCGCCGAGACTGACGATCATCGCGGCGATCTGCTTGGCGACCGACCGGCAGAAGATGTCGATCGCGAGCCGCGCCTCGGGCGCCGCCTCCCGCGCCTCCCGGAGCGTCCGCATGTCGCCAGAGCGATCCGAAACGCCGAGCAGACCCGATTTCTTGTCCACCAGTTCCTCGAGCGTCGCCGCCGTCATGCCCCGCTCGCGCAGCAGGAACAGCAGGACGCCGGGATCGATATCGCCGCTGCGCGTCGCCATCACGACCCCGCCCGACGGGGTCAGCCCCATCGAGGTATCGACGGAACGGCCGGCGCGAACCGCGGTCACGCTGGCGCCGCTGCCGAGATGCGCGATTACGAGGCGTTCGGGAAGATCGTCGCCGAGCTGCCGGACGATCGACCGGCACGACAGGCCGTGGAAGCCATACCGGCGGATGCCCTCGGCGCGAAGCCGCGCGGGCACGGGCAGCACCGCCGCGACCGGCGGCAGATCGCGGTGGAAGCCGGTGTCGAAACAGGCGACTTGCGGAATATCGGGGAAGCGCCGCCGCGCCGCGCCGATCAGCGACAGCGCCGCCGGGCCGTGCAGCGGCGCGAACGCGCACGCCGCCTCCAGCCGCGAAGTCACGTCCGCATCGACCACGACCGGATCGAACAGGTCGGGGCCGCCGTGGACGATGCGGTGGCCGATCGCGTCCGGCGTCGCGCCGTCGAGCTTGGCGGCGATCGCATCGAAGCCTTCGGCATGGTCCGCCCCCGCCACGGTGCCGCCCGCGACGGCTTCGCAACGGTTCCCGTCGATCGTGAAAGCGCCGTATTTCAACGACGACGAACCGGCGTTGAGCGCGAGGATCAGCGCGCCCATCGCCAGTCGCGCACCTCCGGCAGATCATCCCCCTGTTCGGCGACATGGAGCTTGTGCCGCTCCATCATCGCCCAATAGCGCGCCGTCGCGGCGGGCACGTGATCCTTGAGGCGTGGCACCCGTTCGATCGCATCGAGCGCGAGCCGGTAGCGATCGAGATCGTTCATCACCACCATGTCGAAGGGGGTCGTGGTCGTGCCCTCGCCTTTGTAGCCGCGGACGTGGAAATTGTGGTGCCCGGCGCGCGCATAGGCGAGCCGGTGGATGAGCGACGCATAGCCGTGGAAGGCGAAGATCACCGGCTTGTCGGTGGTGAACATCGCATCGAACGCGCGATCATCGAGCCCGTGCGGATGCGCCTTCTGCGGCTGCAACACCATCAGATCGACCACGTTGACGACGCGGACGCGGATGTCCGGCACATAGTCCCGCAGCAGCATGGCGGCGGCGAGAGTCTCCAGCGTCGGCACGTCCCCCGCGCAGGCGAGCACCACATCGGGATCGCCCTCGTCGCTGGCCCAATCCCAGACGCCCGCGCCGATGGTGCAATGGCGCACCGCCGCCTCGATATCGAGCCACTGAAGCTCGGGCTGTTTGCCGGCGACGATGACGTTGATGTAGCCGCGGCTGCGCAGGCAATGGTCCGCCACCGACAGCAGGCAATTGGCATCGGGCGGTAGATAGATGCGCGCGACGTCGGCGGTCTTGTTCGCGACATGATCGAGGAAGCCGGGATCCTGGTGCGACGACCCGTTATGGTCCTGCCGCCACACGTGCGAGGTGAGCAGATAGTTGAGCGACGCGATCGGCTTGCGCCACGGGATCACGCGCGTGGTCTTGAGCCATTTGGCATGTTGATTGACCATCGAATCGACGATGTGGACGAACGCCTCATAGCAGGAGAACAGCCCGTGGCGGCCGGTGAGCAGATAGCCCTCCAGCCAGCCCTGGCAGAGATGCTCGCTGAGCACCTCCATCACGCGGCCATCGGTGCTGAGATCGGTATCGTCGGGGAGCGTTTCGGCCATCCACCGCTTGCCGGTGACGTCATAGACCGCTTGCAGGCGGTTCGAGGCGGTCTCGTCCGGGCCGAACAGGCGCAGATTGGCGCCGGCGAGATTGAGCGCCATCGCGTCCTTGAGATACCGCCCAAGCGTCGCGGTGGCCGCCGCTTCGACGCAACCGGGCGTCGCCACCGCCACGGCATGCGCGCGGAAATCGGGCAGGACGAGCGGGCGCATCAGCTCACCCCCGTTCGCATGCGGGTTCGAGCCCATCCGGCGGTGGCCGGTCGGTGCGAGACCGGCGAACGCCTCGCGGAACTTGCCATTGGCGTCGAACAGCTCGTCGGGCCGGTAGCTGCGCAGCCATGTTTCAAGCTGGACGAGATGCTCGGGATCGTTGAAATCGGCGATCGGCACCTGATGCGCGCGCCACGTTCCTTCGACCGGCTTGCCATCGACGCGCTTCGGCCCGGTCCAGCCCTTGGGGGTGCGCAGCACGATCACCGGCCAGGCCGGCCGATCGCCCGCCGCGCCGGAGCGCGCGTGCCGCTGGATGTCGCGGATGCGGGCGAGCGCGGTATCGAGCGTCGCCGCCAGTTCCTGATGGACGATCATCGGATCATCGCCGCCGACGAACAGCGGTTCGTGGCCGTAGCCGCGCATCAGGCTGGCGAGTTCGTCCTCGGGGATGCGCGCGAGGACGGTCGGGTTGGCGATCTTGAAGCCGTTGAGATGCAGGATCGGCAGGACCGCGCCGTCGCTGGCGGGATTGAGGAACTTGTTGCTGTGCCAGCTCGCGGCGAGCGCGCCGGTCTCGGCCTCGCCGTCGCCGATCACGCAGGCGACGACCAGATCGGGATTGTCGAACGCGGCGCCATAGGCGTGGGCGAGCGCATAGCCGAGTTCGCCGCCCTCATGAATCGAACCGGGGGTTTCGGGCGCGACATGGCTGGGGACACCGCCGGGCCAGGAGAATTGCCGGAACAGCCGCTCCATCCCGCCCCGGCTGCGCTCGATCGCCGGATAGCGTTCGGTATAGGAACCTTCGAGATAGGTGTGCGCGACCAGCCCCGGCCCGCCGTGGCCGGGGCCGATGATCGCGATCATGTTCACGTCCTGCTCGACGATCAGCCGGTTGAGATGGACGTAGAGCAGGTTGAGCCCCGGCGTGGTGCCCCAATGGCCGAGCAGCCGGGGCTTGATGTCGGCGCGGGTGAGCGGCCGCTCCAGCAGCGGATTGGCGCGCAGATAGATCTGGCCGACCGAGAGGTAATTGGCGGCGCGCCAATAGCCGTGCATGCGGTGGAGCAACTCGGCGGAGAGCGGCCCCGCCGGCGCGCCGGGCGCCCGTTCCAGCTCCGCCTGTTCGACTCCGGTCTGTGTCGTCACGGTCAAGGCCCTGCTCCTCTTGCGTCTCGAACGGGCGCGCGCTGGACGCGGCAGCGCCGGCGCGAGACGGTACCCACGATGGGCGCTTGTACCACAGCGCGGGCGGCGGGCGAAAGCCGAAGCGGGGCCGAACGGCCGGGCCGGTTCGCGCGCGGGGTGGATGCGGCGCGGGCATCCGCGCTATGGCGCGGCGATGCGCCGCTACGAACACCCCCACCGCCTGCTCGCGATCGGGCTCGCCGCGCTGGCGGGCTTCGTCGATGCGCTCGGCTTTCTGAAGCTGGGCGGGATGTTCGTGTCGTTCATGAGCGGCAATTCGACGCGGCTCGCGGTCGGCGTCGCCGGTGATCCGCGCGGCAGCCTGTTCGTGGGCGCGGTGATCGCGGCGTTCGTGATCGGGGTGATGGCGGGTGCGACCGTGGGGCGCCTGGCCGGGCGCTGGCGCAAGCAGGCGGTGCTGGGGTTCGTTCTGCTGGAGCTGATCGTCGCGGCATCGCTCGACAGCGGCCCGGTGGTGGCGCCGCTGCTGATGGCGAGCGCGATGGGGGCGCTCAACGCGGTGTTCCAGCGCGACGGCGAGGTCAGCGTCGGCGTGACCTATATGACGGGCACGCTCGTCAAGTTCGGGCAGCATCTCGCCGCCGCGTTCGCCGGGGGGCCGCGCTTCGCGTGGGTGCCGTATCTGCTGCTGTGGCTCGGGCTGGTGACGGGCGCGGTCGCCGGCGCGGCGGTGTACCCCGCGCTGGGGCTGACGGCGCTGTGGATCGCGGTGGCGGCGACGGCGCTGCTGCTGGCGGGAACGGTCGCGATCGGGCCGGTGCGGGAGGTTTGAGCCGGCTCACTTGCGGCAGGGATAGGCCTTCTTGAACGCGCGCAGGACGATGATGCTGCCCTGCCGATCGCGATCCTCCGGGTGCTTGTTCATATATTTGACGGTGACGGCGGCGAGCTTCTTGATCGTCGCCTTGGTGGGGATGCAGACCTGCCGCACGTTGCGCCGGTTGGACCATTGCGTGACGGCGATGCCGTCCGCCGCGCCCTCGACATAGCGCAGGCATTGCAACCGCTCGGACTCGTCGCCCTTGCACAAGGCGTACAGATCCTGCCCGTTCATGAAGGTGGCGCTTTCCGCCGCCAGAAGCATCATCAGGCCGATCATGTCGCTCTCCTCGCGCCCGCTGTTCGCATATCGCGCCGCGATCCACAATCGGACGCGGGCGGCTTTGGCGATCGGGGCGATCCGGGGTACAAGCGCGGCATGACTCGTTCGATGCCATCGCGCGCTGGCGCGATTCCGTTTGCGTTCGCCCTCGTCGCGGGGGTTTGCTGCTGGCCCGCTGTGGGCATCGCCCAGGCGCCGGAGCCGCCCGCGCCGCCGCCAGGCGACACGATCCGGCTGAGCGACGCCGAGCGCGACGCGATCCTCGACAGCAACACGGTGGAAAGCGCGGCGGCGGCGCGCGGTGAAGCGCGCGACGCGGGCGGTCCCGGCATCCACGGCGAGATCGGCGCGATGATCGGATCGAACGGGACGCGCGGCGCCTATGGCGTGGCGGCGATCCCGCTCGGCGACAATGCCGGCGCGGTGGTATCGTTCGAGAGCAGCCGATTCGGCGGATATCGGCGCGGTCGCTGAGCGTGACGGCCGAATGGGACGGCGCGGCGGTGCGGACGTGGCTCGCGCGGCGGATCGCCTCCGCACGCGCCGAGCAGGTGCGGGCCGAGCGCGGCGGGTATGAATTCCACGACGATTGCGACAAGGCGGCGGCGGAAGAGATGGTGTGCGCCGCGCTGAAGGACAAAGCCTCGGTCGATGCGCAGAGCGCGTTCGCCGAGGAGGTGCGCGCGCTGCTGGCGCGTGACGACTATATCTGGCGCGGCGTGTATGACGATACGCGGTTCGACCGGCATGTCCGCAGCTATCTGCGCAAGCTCGCCAAGATGACCAAGACCAACGTCGGGTTCGGCAACGTCGCGCATTATCAGTGACGCACGGCGCTATCCGCCGCGCCGCACGGTTTCGAAGAAGCCCTCGCCGCCCATCTGCCCGCCCTTGAGAACCAGCTCCAAGCCGTCGATCGCCGGGTCGGCGGCGTGCGCGCGCACCAGCGGGGCGCCGCGTTCGATCGGCGCGGCCCAGGTGAGCGCGTCGATGCCGAGCTGGGCGACACCGTGGCTCGACGTGTCGCCGCCCGCGAACAGGATGCGCGTGAGGCCGGTGCGCTCGATCACCGCGCGGGTGACGCGGCCGAGCGCCGTCCCGAGCATGTCACCGGCGGCGGGGGCGGTTTCGCCGAGCGGGCCTTCCGCCGAGTGGATCACGCCGCGCCCACCCTGCCCCAGCGCGGCGACGGCGGCAGCGACCAGACGCTCCTCCTCGGCACTCTCGCCGCGCAGCAATGCAGCGACACCGGCACGCGCGGGCGCGTAGCCGTCGGCGATTCCGCGCGCGATCTGGCGGGCGGTGACGGGCGAACAACTGCCGCTGACGACGAGCAGCCGATCGACCGGCGGCGCGCGCGGCGGTGGCGGCGCCGGTTCGATCAGCCCTGCCGCCTGCCAGGCGAGCACCAGCGCGCGCGTCACCCCCGAGCTGCCGACCGCGAAGCGCACGCCGCGCGTGAGCAGCACGTCGCCGGTGGCGGCGAGATCGCGCAGCGAGACGCCGTCGAACAGCACCGCGTCGGCATCGGCCGAGTCGAACGCCGTGCCGGCCTCGCCCGCCTCGATCCGGTCGAGCGGGATGAGGGCGATGCGCGCCTGCGTCTGCGCGGCGAGGTGGCGGATCAGGTCGGCCTCGTGCATCGGCGTGACGGGGTGGCGCGCCATCGTCGGGTGGCGGTCGATGCGGTACACCTCCGCGCCGGCCGCCGCGAACAGGTTTCCGAACGCGACGTAGCGGCGCAGGTGCGGCGCGCCGACGACGATCGCGGCGGGGCCACCGAATGCGGCGACACCGAGGTCGAGCGCGCGGCCGATCGAGCCGGTATGCGGGCTGCTGTCGAAAGTCGAACAGGTCTTGTAATGGACCAACGCCCCCTCCCCCAGCGCGCGATAGGCGGCGGGGAGATGCTCGGCCATCCATTCGGGCGAGCGGCTGCGGCTGTCGCCCGCGAGGCCGATCGCCTGTGCGTCGGGGAAGCGCGCGCGGAGCGCTGGGTCGGGCGCGCGCAGGAACAGCACCGCCGGCACGCCGCCTTCGGCGAGCTGTTCGAGCACGTCGGTCGAGCCGGTGAAATCGTCGCCGTAGAAGGCGTAGCGGAGGGTCATGGGGTGGGTGTCGTTAACGCGGCCCAACCGGGTCCGTTCGTGCCGAGCGAAGTCGAGGCACCTGCGCTCCTGTGTCGCCCCTCGACTTCGTTCGGGGCGAACGGAGTGGGTGTGGATGCGGCACGTGCTTCGACTTCGCTCAGCACGAACGGAGAATGGGCGGCTTCGTTCAGCACGAACGGAGTGGGTACCGATGCAGCACGTGCTTCGACTTCGCGCAGCACGAACGGAGAACGGGCGGCTTCGTTCAGCACGAACGGAGTGGGTACGGATGCAGCACGTGCTTCGACCTCGCTCAGCACGAACGGAGAACGGGCGGCTTCGTTCAGCACGAACGACGGGGAGGCGAGCGTGGCACGGGCCTCGGATTCGTTCAGCACGAACGGCACGGACGCGAAGCTCATCCGCCGAACGCGCCGAGCGCGGCCGCGAGTTCGGGCGAATCCTTCGCTGCCTGTTCGACCGGCACGCCGGCGACCGCCGCCTCCCATGCCTGCATCAGCGCGCGTACCCCCGCCGCCGGGCCGCCGGGGTGCGCCATGATGCCGCCACCGGCTGCGAACATGCAATCGACCGAGCCAAGCGCGGCATAGGTCGGCGCGGCCTGGCGCGCGGACTGGCCGGAGGAGAACACCGGCATGATCTCGCAGCCCGGATGGGGCGCGGCGAACATCGGCGTCAGGCACTCGCGCGCCGAGGCGATGACGCTGTCATTCGGTTCGCAGAATTTGTTGTCGATGCCGTTGACATGGGTGTGGTCGATCCCGGCGAGCCGCCACAGTTTCTGATAGGCGATGAAGCTCATCCCGATCGCCGGAGACCGCCCGAGCATCCCCCAGCCGTTGCGATGGCCGTGGATCGGCAACTGGCTGTGCGCGCGAAGCACCTTCATCGCGGGCAGGCCGATCGAGTTCATGCTCGCCATGATGCAGGTGCCGCCTTGCGCGAGCACATGGTCGTGGCGCGCGAGCATTTCGTCGATGTCGCCGGTGAGGTTGGCGGCGTACATCACCTTCTTGCCGGTGCGGTCGGCGTGATCGTTGATGACGCGCATCACCGCTGAAATCCTCGCGTCGAACGGGCAATGCGGACCGTCGGCCTGAAGCTCGTCGTCCTTGATGAAATCGACCCCGGCCTCGACCAGCGCGCGGACCTGATCGGCGGTCGCCTCGGGCGAGAGGCCGACGCTCGGCTTGATGATCGTGCCGATGATCGGGCGGTCGTAAACGCCGGCGAGCCGCCGTGTGCCGGCGACGCCGAATTGCGGCCCCTGATAGCGACCCAGGAAGGCCGGCGGGAGGGTGAGATCGATCAGCTTGAGGCCGGAGAACGCCTTCAGCTCGGAGAGATTGCCCGCCACCGTCGCGAGCAGATTGGGCAGCGACGGGCCGAAATTGACGAGCGGCCACGACAGCACCACGCGCGCCGCGCGGCGGCTGGTCTCGCCCGACTTCGGGAGGCCGCTACCGGGCAAGGACGGCGCGGCGACGGCGCCCAGATCTTCGATCGCCTCGACGCGGGCGGCGTGCGTCTCGCGCAGCGCATCGGTCTCGCCGGGGACGCGAACGAAGGTGCCGGTCGATTGCTCGCCCGCCATCGTCGCCGCCGCCTGTTCGAGCGGAAAAGCGGTTTCGATCCAATAGGTCGCGTAAACACGGTCGTCGCTCATCACGCCACCTTGAAATAGGTCGCCGATCGCTCGGTATCGACGGTGTAATAGGGCACGAAGACGAGGTTCCGCCCGCCGACGTTGGTGCGATACGCCTGCGGATTCTCGGGCATCGCTTCGAGCGCCTGCGGCAGCGCGAGCGGCTGGGTCTCGATTCCCGCCCAGGGGTTGATGCCGACGTACATCACCGGCCCGCGCAGGACGGCGGCGAGATTGGGGTTCTTGTCGTCGATCGGAAGCGTACGCAGCGGCTGCGGGATGCTGAGGTCGATCACGTCGCCCGCCTTCCAGGTGCGCGTCACCGCCGCGAGCGTGCCGGGCGTGACCGACTGGGGCTTGCCGTTGACCGTGAGCGTCGCGCCCCTGGTCCATGCCGGGATGCGCAGCTTGACGCCGAAGCGGCCGTCGCCGGGCTTGCGCACTGTAAGTCGAACCGTATCCGCGGCGGGGTATGCGGTTTCCTGCACGAGTTCGACCATGCCGCCGGCGCGATCCCAGCGTAGTTCCGAGGGCGTGTAGAGGTTGACCAGCACGGTCGCGTCGTCGTGGAAATAGGCATTGAGCCCATAATCCGCGACGCCCTGCACCAATGTGCCCGAGCAGCATGGCCATTTCTGATGATAATAGCGTTTTTCGCCGGCGGGGCCGTAATCCGAATAATAGGGATAGCCGCCGTCGCTATCGGGCATGCGCGCGGCGAGCATGGTGTTGTAGAGCGTGCGCTCCAGCCCGTCGCCATATTGCGCCTCGCCGGTGAAGCGGATCAGATAGCGCGCGAGCTTGAGATCGGCGAAGCTGCCGCACGGCGTTTCGAAATGCGCCTTCGAGCTGGTCAGGCTGGCGGCGAGCTTGCCCTGGTGGAGCGGGACGAACTGCTCCTCCGGCCCCCAGCCGCCGCTGGCGAAGCGTTGCGGCTCCATGAACCGGTAGGCGTTGACCAGCGCCTTGCGGTATTTGTCGACGCCGAGGTGGAGATAGGCCTGCGCGCCCGAGCTGAGCGCGATCGTGTGGCTATAGGCGTGCTTGCCGGGCAGCACGTCCTGCCCCGCCGCGAGCGGATCGAACCACTCGGGATCGAGCATGTAATGTTTGGCGAGCTGGCGGTATTTGTCGTCACCGGTGATGTCGGCGACGAGGAACAGGTTCTCGGGCAGGACATAGGTTTCGTCATAGGGCGGATCGAGCTTGCCGATCCGGTCGCGCGAGACCGGGGAGATATAGGGCAGGCATTTCGCGACGATGATCGGCAGCAACGTCTTGGCCTGCTCGACGCCGCTCAGGCGATAGGCGTCGATCATGCCGACGATATATTTGTCCATGACGTATGCGGCCCACTGCGCCTGCGCCTTGGGGCCGACATAGGGGTTCTTGGCGGCGACGAACGCCTTGCCGAAGCCATCGACCAGCGCCGCGACTTTCGCGTGGCACGCCTTGTCGCCAGTCGCGGCGCCGAGCCGGGCAAGGCCAGAGATATATTGGCCGAGCGTGAGGCCGGGGACGAAGCCGTCCTTGTCGTACCAGCCGCCCATATCCGGCCCCGGCGCGGGCAGGCCGGCATTCTCGCGGAAGACCTTGAGGATGCGATCATTGTCGAGCGCGAGATAATGCGCGTGGATGCGATCGAACTGCGCCTTGAGCGGGCCGCCGGTGAGCGTGACCGCGCCATATGGAAACTCGCGCATCGCCTCGCGACCCGGCTGGGTGGCGGATGCCGGGACCGCCGCGCGGCCGACCGACGCGGCGCCGAGCGCGGTTCCCGCCGTCGCGCAGGCGGCGCATTGCACCATCGTTCGGCGCGACAGCTCCAGATCGAGCAATCCTCTCAAGACCATTTCCTTTTCGCAGGGACCGCTGCGCGGTGGCTTCGGGTCATGATTAGCGACAGACAAATCCGAAGGCAATCGAAAGACATTCGAAATTAAAACCAAAAGTGCTAGGGCCGCGCGAGAGGCTCATAGACCTGAACGGGAGAGGAACATGCGGAGATTTGCGATGTGTCTGGCGGCGCTGGCGTGTGGCGGGGCCGCGCCCGCGCCGGTCCGGCTGTTCGACGGGCGGACGCTGGCGGGCTGGGAACAGGGCACGGCGGACAGCTTCCGTGTCGAGAACGGCAGCATCACCGGCGGCACGATCGACCGGGTGCTGACCAAGAAGACGTTCCTTTGCACGACGCGCGACTATGGCGACTTCCGCCTGACCGCGCGCTTCCGCATCGACGGCGGGCAATATGCCAATACGGGCATCCAGTTCCGCACCGCGCGCGTCGATGCGGGGGCGACGCAGGTGATCGGCTATCAGGCCGATGCCGGGCATATCTATTGGGGCACGCTGTATGACGAGGGCCGCCGCAAGGTGACGCTCGCCGATTTCGACCAGAGCAAGATCGCGCGGCACCTCAACGACGGCCGGTGGAACCGCTATGCGATCGTCGCCAAGGGCCGGCATATCGTGCTGACCTTCAACGGCGTGAAGACCGTCGATTATGTCGAGCCGGACACGAGCATCGCGCAGACCGGCAAGATCTGCCTGCAATTGCACGACAAGGTGGCGATGACGGTGGCGTTCCGCGATATCGTGCTGACGCCGTTGTAAAGGCGCGCGGGCGGCATAAACCCGCTGGCCTTCCGGCGAACCTTGCGCCACAAGCGCGTCGAAACGATCCCGGGCGGGTCTTTTCGGCCTTTGGCTGTTGGGAAACGGCGGACGTTCTGGATTTTTCGATGCACCCCGCGCTGCGACACATAAGCAACTGGATCTTCGATCTCGACAACACGCTGTATCCGGCGAGCGCGGACCTGTTCCGCCAGATCGACGCGAAGATGACCGCCTATATCGCCAACCGCTTCGCGGTGGATACGGCGGAGGCGTTCCGGTTGCAGAAGAGCTATTTCCTCGGCCACGGCACCACGCTCGCCGGGCTGATGGCCGAGCATGATGTCGATCCGCACGAGTTTCTCGACTTCGTCCACGATGTCGAGATGGACGTGCTGGAGGAGAACGCGCCGCTCGCCGCCGCGATCGCGCGGCTACCGGGGCGCAAGATCGTGTTCACCAACGGCGACGGGCCGTATGCGGGCCGCGTGCTCGAACGGCTCGGGCTGTCGCAGAGCTTCGAAGCCATCCACGACATCCACGCGATGGACCTGATCCCCAAGCCGCAGGCATCGGCCTATGCGGGGCTGTGCGCGGCGTTCGATCTCGATCCGGCGGCATCGGTGTTCGCCGACGACATGGCGCGCAACCTCGCGCCGGCCAAGGCGATCGGCATGACCACGGTGTGGGTCGATAACGGCTCCGAACAGGGGCATGACGCCGACCGCGGCTTCATCGACTTCACCACCCACGACATAACGCACTGGCTGCACGACATTCTGGAGGACCAATGAGCGACGACCTGCAAGCGACCATCGAGGCGGCGTGGGACGCGCGTGACACCATTGGATTCGATACAGGCGCGCCGGTGCGCGATGCGGTGGAAAGCGCGCTGGCGCTGCTCGATGCGGGCAAGGCGCGGGTCGCGGAGCCGTCGGGCGATGGCTGGGTGGTCAACCAGTGGCTCAAGAAGGCCGTGCTGCTGTCGTTCCGGCTCAACGACAATAGCCTCGTCGATAGCGGCGCGGCCGGCGCGCCGGCGTTCGACAAGGTGCCCTCCAAATTCGCCGGCTGGGGCGAGGCCGAGTTCCGCGCGGGCGGGTTCCGCGTGGTGCCCGGCGCGGTCGCGCGGCGCGGGTCGTTCATCGCCAAGGGTGCGATCCTGATGCCGAGTTTCGTCAACATCGGCGCCTATGTCGGCGAGGGCACGATGGTCGATACCTGGGCGACGGTGGGGTCGTGCGCGCAGATCGGCAAGAACGTCCATCTCTCGGGCGGGGCGGGGATCGGCGGGGTGCTCGAACCGCTCCAGGCCGATCCGGTCATCATCGGCGACGGCGCGTTCATCGGCGCGCGCGCGGAAGTGGCGGAGGGTGTGCGCGTCGGCGAAGGCGCGGTGCTGTCGATGGGTGTCTATCTCGGCGCATCGACCAAGATCATCGATCGCGCGACCGGCGAGGTGCATGTCGGATCGGTGCCGCCCTATGCGGTGGTGGTTCCCGGCTCGATCGGCGGCGGCGAGGGCAAGCCGGCGCTGTACTGCGCGGTGATCGTCAAGCGCGTCGATGCGCAGACCCGGTCGAAGACCAGCATCAACGAACTGCTGCGCGACTGATGCGTGGGGCCGGTCGCCTCCTCGGGCTGCTCGCGCTGCTGGGGCTTGCCGCCCCGGCGGCGGCCGACCCATTGCCGCTCGAACCGGCCAAGGTGATCGCCAGCTTCCCGCACGATACCAGTGCCTATACCGAGGGACTGTTCTACCGCGACGGCGATCTCTACGAGAGCACCGGCTTCGAGGGCCGCTCGACGATCCGCCAGGTCGACATCAAGACCGGCGTGGTGCGGCGCAAGGTCTCGATCCCGCCGTCCGATTTCGGTGAGGGGATCGTCGACTGGGGCGACCAGATCGTCAGCCTCACCTGGAAGGGCGGCCACGGCTACCGCTGGACGCTGGGCGGGTTCAAGCGCATCGGCAGCTTCCGCTATCCCGGCGAAGGCTGGGCGCTGACCAAGGACGCGCACCACATCATCATGTCGGACGGGACGCCGGTGCTGCGCTTCCTCGATCCCAAGACGTTGCGGATCGTCAAGCGCGTCAGGGTGACGGCGGACGGCAATCCGGTCGAGAACATCAACGAGCTCGAATATGTCGATGGCGAGATCCTCGCCAACATCTGGATGACCGACCTGATCGCGCGGATCGACCCGGCGAGCGGGCATGTGCTCGGCTGGATCGACGTGAGCGCGCTGACCAAGCAGGCCGACGCCGGCGGCGGCGATTCGGTCGCGAACGGCATCGCCTGGGACGCCAAGACGCGCCGGCTGTTCGTGACCGGCAAGAACTGGCCGCTGCTATTCGAAATCGCGCCGCCGCACACGCGGTAATCGGCGCCTGACACATGATTGGTAACGCTACCGTCTTTCTCGGCCGCAGCAAAGTCTTGCCGACACGCGGCGAAGAGTAAAACGCCGCACGGAAGCTTTCCGCCCGAGCCGGACAAGAAGACTCCCGCCACGCCTCGACAACGTCACATCCGCTGCCTATCCGCAGGTCACACGCAGCAGGGGAAATCGTTCATGTCGACCGTCAGCAATGTTCTGGACCGCGTCCTAGTCCTTGAAATGGTCCGCGTGACCGAAGCGGCGGCGATCGCCTGCTCTCCCCTGATCGGCCACGGCGACGAGAAAGCGGCGGACGCGGCGGCGGTCGATGCGATGCGCACCGCGCTCAACGGACTCTACATGGACGGCACCGTGGTGATCGGCGAGGGCGAGCGCGACGAGGCGCCGATGCTCTATATCGGCGAGAAGGTCGGCTCGGCGATCGGCAAGGGGCCGAAGATCGACATCGCGCTCGATCCGCTCGAAGGCACGACGATCTGCGCCACCGCCGGCCCGAACAGCCTCGCGGTGCTGGCGATCGCCGAGGAAGGCGGGCTGCTCAACGCGCCGGACGTGTACATGGACAAGATCGCGGTCGGCCCCGGCTATCCCGACAACATCATCGATCTCGACAAATCGCCGAGCGAGAACGTCAAGGCGGTGGCGGCGGCGAAGGGCGTCGAGCCGTCGAAAATCATGTGCTGCGTGCTCAACCGCCCGCGCCACGAGGCGCTGATCGCCGAATTGCGCGCGCTCGGCTGCGGCGTGATGCTGATCGGCGACGGCGACGTGGCAGGCGTGATCGCGACGACCAACCCGGAAACGACGATCGACATCTACATGGGCTCGGGCGGCGCGCCGGAGGGCGTGCTGGCGGCAGCGGCGCTCCGCTGCGTCGGCGGCCAGTTCAAGGGCCGGCTGCTGTTCCGCAACGATGACGAGCGCGCGCGTGCCGCGAAATGGGGCGTCACCGATCTCGACAAGCAATATGACCTGACCGAACTGGCCAAGGGCGACTGCATCTTCGCGGCGACCGGCGTGACCGACGGCTCGCTGCTCGCCGGCGTGAAGCGCAAGAAGGGCGTGATGACCACCGAGAGCGTGGTGATGCGCGCGTCCTCGGGCACGGTGCGCTGGGTGAAGGGCGAACACCGGATCTGATGTGCTCCTCCCGCTCGGGATCGAGCGGGGGATCGGTTTCGGGGGACTGCTCGGGCGGTGTCGCTTGGGGAATCCCCCCACCATTTTGCCGAAGAGGCAAAATGGTCCCCCTCCCCGTTCCGGGGAGGATCAGAGCGTGCGTTGGAGGAAGAGGACGTCGAGCGAGCGGCCGAATTTCTCGCCGATGTCGTGGAGCCGGCCGACTTCGCGGAAGCCGAGCTTCCCGTGAAGCGCGACCGAGGCGGGTTCGGGGCCGCCGACCACCGCCACCATCTCGCGGAACCCCGCCGCCGGCGCGGCGGCGATCAGCGCGCCGAGCAGGACGGTGCCGACGCCGCCGCCCCGCGCTTCCTCGGCGATGTAGATGCTGTCCTCGCACGAGGCGCGGTACGCCGCGCGATCCCGGAACTGCGCGGCATAGGCATAGCCGAGCACCCTGCCCGCGCGCTCGGCGACGAGGAACGGCCAGCAGCGCGCGCGAATCTCGGCGATCCTGTGCCGCCAGTGCGCGACGCCGGGGGGATCGATATCGAACGTGCCGGTGCCGTGCAGAACGTGGTGCGCGTAGATCGCGGTGATCGCGTCGGCATCGGCTTCGGTTACAGGGCGGATCGTCGTCATGCCCGCGCTTTGGCAGAAATCGGCTCGGCATCAAACCACCGAGTCCGCGGGTACCCGCCCTCCGCTTTGGACGCCGCGCGCGGCAGCGCGTGCCGCATCAGGGCATGAATCGTCGCTTTTCCGGTATTTCCGTGCCGCCAACGTGATATGAGGCGCGCGTTGAGGACAAGGTCGTCATGATCGATACCATTATCGAGCCATCCGACCCGGAGGCGGGTTGGTCGCGACTGGCAGCGGCGAGCGAGCGGCTCGCCACGACGCGCTCGCTCGGCGAGGTCGTGGCGGTACTGCGCGAGACGGCGCGCGCGATCGTCGGCGCGGAGGGCATCGCGGTCGTGGTCCGTGAGGCCGGCACCTGCTTCTACGCCGCCGAGGATGCGGTCGGCCCGCTATGGGCGGGGAAGCGCTTCCCGATCGAAAGCTGCGTTTCCGGCTGGGCGATGCTGCACCAGGAAACCGTGGTCATCCCCGACATCCGTACCGACGACCGCATCCCACGGGATGCCTATAGCCCGACATTCGTGCGCAGCCTCGCCATGGCGGCGATCGGCCGGCCCGAGCCGATCGCCGCGATCGGCGCCTATTGGTCGCGGACGGGCGAGCCCGATCCGGCGGTGGTCGCGCGGCTCGAGGCGCTCGCCCGGTCCGCCGCGATCGCGATCGAGAATGCGCGACTGCTCGCCTCGATCCGCGAGAGCGACCGTCAGCGCGAGATGGCGCTCGCCGCCGGGCGCATGGGGGTGTGGTCGCTCGATCTGCCGAGCCGCGCGCTCAAGACCTCGGCGATGTGCCGGATCACCTTCGGGCGCGATCCCGACCAGGATTTCTCCTTCGCCGAATTGCGCGCGGCGATCCACCCCGATGACCGTGAGCGCGTGTTCGCGACGATCTGGGAAAGCATCGCCAACGCCAACGACTGCGATCTCGAACATCGCGTGGTGACGGCGGCGGGCGAGACGTGCTGGGTCGCGATCCGCGCGCAGCCGACCTATGCGGCGGACGGAACGCCGCTGATGCTCGCCGGCGTATCGGTCGACATCACCGCGCGCCAGCGGATGGAGGAGGCGCTGCGCGACTCCGCCGCGACGCTCGAACATCTCGTCGCCGAGCGCACGCGCGAACTGATCAAGACGCAGGAGGCGCTGCGCCAATCGCAAAAGCTGGAGGCGATGGGCCAGCTCACCGGCGGCGTCGCGCACGATTTCAACAATCTGCTCACCCCGATCATCGGCAGCCTCGATCTGCTGCAGCGCCGCGCGGTCGGCGGCGCGCGCGAGCAACGGCTGATCTCGGGCGCGATCGAATCGGCGGATCGCGCCAAGACGCTCGTCCAGCGGCTGCTCGCCTTCGCGCGCCGCCAGCCGCTCAACCCCGGCGCGATCGACGTCGCGACGTTGCTGATCGAGATGAGCACGCTGATCGGCACCACGATCGGTCCGCAGATATCGCTCCGCCTCGATATCGCCGAGGATCTGCCGCTCGCCCACGCCGATGCGAACCAGGTCGAGATGGCGATTCTCAATCTGGCGGTGAACGCGCGCGACGCGATGCCCGAGGGGGGCACGCTGACGATCGCGGCAAAGCTCGACAGCGCCGGCCGCGACCACCGCGCCGGCCTGAGCGAAGGGCAATATATCCTGCTGTCCGTGGCGGACACGGGAACCGGCATGGACGAGACGACGCGCGCGCGCGCGATCGAACCGTTCTTCTCGACCAAGGGCGTCGGGCGCGGCACGGGGCTTGGCCTGTCGATGGCGCACGGCCTCGCGCTGCAGCTCGGCGGCGCGCTCGCGCTCGACAGCGCGGTCGGCGCGGGAACGCTGATCGAATTGTGGCTGCCGGTCTCGAATGTCGCCGTGCTCGCCGTCGCGGCGGTGCCGGCCGAAGCGGCGCCGCACCGGCACTCGGGCACGGCGCTGCTGGTCGATGACGAGAATCTGGTCCGCGCCACCACCGCCGACATGCTGACCGATCTCGGCTTCACGGTGATCGAGGCGCGCTCGGGCGAGGAGGCGCTCGCGCTGCTCGACGCGAACCCCGACATCGACATCCTCGTCACCGACCATGTCATGCCGCACATGACCGGGGCCGAGCTGGCGCGCGCGGCGACGGCGCGGCGCCCCGGCCTGCGCGTGCTGGTGGTTTCGGGCTATTCCGACGCCGGCGGCCTGTCGCCCGACCTGCCGCGGCTGGAGAAGCCCTTCCGCCAGGCCGACCTCGCGCTGCATATCGCCGCGGCGATGCAGATGCCGGCGGCGGCCTCGGTCTGAATTGGTCAATCCGATCAAGACGATGATCGCGCGATTGGAAAGAACCCGAGACAGACCCGCTTCGATTATGGCAGAAGACGCGGTGGGCCGCGAAATCGCAAGGGGCGCGGGCGGCCACGGCATCGGAGGGGGGCATGAAGGCCGAAGGCGAAACACAGGCTGAGGGCTCCGGCGAAGGCCGCGACCGGCTGTACCAGCAGCTCGCGCGCAAATTGTTCGAGGAGCTGGCCTCGGGCCGCTATGCGATCGGCGACCGGTTGCCCGCCGAACGCGATCTCGCGATCGAGCATGGCGTCAGCCGGCCGACTGTGCGCGAGGCGATCATCGCGCTCGAGGTGCAGGGCTTCGTCGAGGTGCGGATCGGTGCGGGCGCCTATGTGCGGCGCATTCCGGGCACCGCCGAGACGCCCGGTTTCCACGTCACCGGTTTCGAGCTGATGGAGGCGCGGATCGCGATCGAAGGCGAGGCGGCGGCGCTGGCGGCGGTGCAGATCACCGATGCCGAACTCGATCTGCTCGACGAGCTGGTCGAACGGATCGACCGACAGAACCGGATGAGCGCCAACCCCGACGACGCGGACAATACCGACCGCGAGTTCCATCAGGTGATCGCGCGCGCGACGCGCAACGCGGCGATGGTCAATACGGTCGAGCATATGTGGCATCTGCGGGCGAGTTCACCCGACATCGCGCTGCTGCTCGCCAAGGCGCGGGCGGCCAAGGTGAAGCCGGTGGTCGAGGAACATCGCGTGATCGCCGAGGCGCTACGCTCGCGCGACCCGCAGCGCGCGCGCGGGGCGATGCGCGCGCATATCGCGGCGGTGCTCGACCATCTGCTGTTCGCGACCGAGGAAGCCGCCGTCGCCGAAGCGCGGCGCGCGGCGCAGACCACGCGCGAGCGGTTCAGCCGGCTGAGCGGGCTGTAGCGAGCCGGGCGCGGGATCCGACGAACGGTTTCGAGACGAACCGTTCGCACTGAGCGAAGTCGAAGGGCGTGCCGCAAGCGCCGTGCTCGCGGTACGGGCTTCGACTTCGCTCAGCCCGAACGGGGTTGAGGGTTACTCCGCCGCCTGCGCGAGCGGCGCGTCCTTCCACACCAGCACCGGCTTGCGCGCCGCCTGCGTCTCGTCGAGGCGGCTGCGCGGCGCGAAATGCGGGGCGGTCTTGAGCGTGGCGTCGCCCGCGCGCGCGCGCTCCGCCACGCTGCGCAAGGCGGCGACGAACTGATCGATGCCGGCCTTGCTCTCGGTCTCGGTCGGCTCGACCAGCATCGCGCCGTGGACGACGAGCGGGAAATAGACCGTCATCGGGTGGAAGCCCTCGTCGATCAGCCCCTTCGCCACGTCGAGCGTCGAGAAGCCCTCGGGGAAGCCGTCGTCGGAGAACAGAGCCTCGTGCATGCACGGTCCCGATGCCGCGTACGGCGCGGAGAGCGTGCCCTCGAGGCTGCGCAGGATGTAATTGGCGTTGAGCACCGCATCCTCGGCGACCTGCTTCAGCCCGTCCGCGCCGTGGCTGAGGATGTAGGTGAGCGCGCGCGTGAACATGCCCATCTGGCCGTGGAACGCGACCATCCGGCCGAAGCTCTGCGGATGATCGTCGCCCGCGGTCTCTTCCTCGACCAACGCGAAATGGCCGTCGGCGTGCTTGGCGACGAACGGCAGCGGGCCGAACGGCGACAAGGCTTCGGACAGCACGACCGGCCCCGAGCCAGGACCGCCGCCGCCATGCGGGGTCGAGAAGGTCTTGTGCAGGTTGATGTGCATCGCGTCGATGCCGAGATCGCCCGGACGCACCTTGCCGACGATCGCGTTGAAGTTCGCGCCGTCGCAATAGACGAAACCGCCAACGGCGTGGACCGCGTCCGAGATCGTCTTCATGTCGCGTTCGAACAGCCCGCAGGTGTTCGGGTTGGTGATCATCACCGCCGCCACATCCGGTCCGAGCCGGGCGATCAGCGCGGCGCTGTCGACACGGCCTTCGTCGGTGGCGGGGATGTTCTCGACCGTATAGCCCGCGAACGCCGCCGTCGCGGGGTTGGTGCCGTGCGCGCTCTCCGGCACCAGGATGACCTTGCGGTGCCCCTCGCCCTTGGCTTCCAAAGCGGCCTTGATCGCGAGGATGCCGCACAGCTCGCCGTGCGCGCCCGCCTTGGGGCTCATCGCAACGCCGTGCATGCCGGTGAGCGTGATGAGCCACACCGCGAGTTCCTGAATCACGCCGAGGGCGCCCTGCACGGTATCGACCGGCTGGAGCGGGTGGACGTCGGCGAAACCGGGCAGCCGCGCCATCTTCTCGTTGAGGCGCGGATTGTGCTTCATCGTGCACGAGCCGAGCGGGAACAGCCCGAGGTCGATCGCGTAATTCTGGCGGCTGAGGCGCGTGTAATGCCGCATCGCCTCGGGTTCGGACAGGCCGGGCAGGCCGATCGTGGTGGTGCGTTCGAGAGTGCCGAGGCGCGGCTTGCCCGCCGGCGGCTCGGCGAGATCGACGCCGGTGGTCAAGGTCGAGCCGACCTCGAAGATCAGCGGCTCCTCGAGCATCAGCGCGCGGTTGCCGGTGACGGTGGCGGGCGCCGCGTTGGCGGCGGTCTCGGGGCGCTCGGGGCGCCAGCCGGCGGGATTGATGCTCATGCCAGTTCCTCCGCGAGCGCCTGCGCCAGCGCTTCGACATCGTCTTCGGTGGTGGTTTCGGTGACGGCGACGACAAGGCCGTTCGCCAGCGCCGCCGCGCCCGGATAGAGCCGCCCCAGCGACACGCCGGCGAGAATGCCGCGATCGGCGAGCGCGCGGACGACCGGGCGGGCTTCCTTGGTCAGCTTGAGCGTGAACTCGTTGAAGAACGCACCGTTCACCAGTTCGACGCCGGGCACTTCAGCAAGCCGGTCGGCGGCCGAAACCGCGCCCAGGTGATTGAGATCGGCGAGCCGGCGCAGCCCCGCCTCGCCGAGCAGCGTCATGTGCGCGGACATCGCCAGCGCACACAGCACCGAGGAGGTGCAGATGTTCGAGGTCGCCTTCTCGCGGCGGATGTGCTGCTCGCGCGTGGAGAGCGTCAGCACGAAGCCGCGCTTGCCCTCCGCATCGACGGTCTCGCCGCAGAGCCGGCCCGGCATCTGGCGGACATATTTGTCCTTGCAGCCGAAAAGGCCCACGTATGGGCCGCCGAACTGGAGGCCCACGCCGAGCGACTGGCCTTCACCCACCACGATATCGGCGTCCATCTCGCCGGGCGAGCGGATCGCGCCGAGCGCGACCGGCTCGGTGACGACCGCGACGAGCAGCGCCTTGTTGGCATGGCACGCGTCGGCAAGCGCGGAGAGATCGGCGATGCGGCCGAGGATGTCCGGATATTGCACGACCACGCACGAGGTTTCGCCGTCGATCTTGGCGATCAGCGCGTCGATGCCGAAATCGTCGTCGAGCGTCGGCAGCGCGGTATCGAGCGCGTCGCCGGTGTATTTCGCCATCGTCTTCGCGACGGAAACGTAATGCGGGTGAAGCCCCGGCGAGAGGATCGCCTTGGCGCGCTTGGTGATCCGCCGCGCCATGCCGATCGCTTCCCAGCACGCAGTCGAGCCGTCGTACATCGAGGCGTTGGCGACGTCGGTGCCGAGCAGCCGCGCGACCTGCGTCTGGAACTCGAACATCACCTGCAACGTGCCCTGCGCGATCTCGGGCTGGTACGGCGTATAGGCGGTGAGGAACTCGCCACGCTGGATGATGTGATCGACGCTCGCCGGCACGTGATGCCGGTAGGCGCCGCAGCCGAGGAAGAACGGCACCTGCCCGGCGACCGTGTTGCGCGCGGCGAGCGCGCTCATGTGGCGTTCGACCGCCATTTCGCTCGCGTGCATCGGCAGGCCGGCGATCGGACCCGAGAGGCGCGCGGCCTCGGGCACATCGACGAACAGATCGTCGATCGTGGCGGCGCCGACCACGCTGAGCATCGCCTGGCGATCGGTGTCGGTGAGGGGCAGATAGCGCATTCGAATCTCCTCCCCTCCCGCTTGCGGGAGGGGCTGGGGGAGGGCTTGTCCGCAAACAATCGGCCGGAGGGGTGGACAGGCCCTCCCCCGACCCCTCCCGCAAGCGGGAGGGGAGAAAGGTTTACTGCTTCGCCACGAAGTCGGCGTAGGCCGCTTCGTCCATCAGGCTCGACAGTTCCGAAGGATCGGAGAGCGTCAGCTTGAAGAACCAGCCCTGCCCTTCGGCATCCTCGTTGACGAGCGCGGGATTGTCGGCGAGCGCGGGGTTGCCCTCGGTCACCGTGCCGGAGACCGGCGCGTACACGTCCGACGCGGCCTTGACGCTTTCGACCACGGCGGCGTCGCCGCCCTTGGTCAGCGCCTTGCCCGCCTCGGGCACCTCGACGAACACGATGTCGCCGAGCTGGCCCTGCGCGAATTCGGTGATGCCGACCGTGCCGGTATCGCCCTCGACATCGACCCACTCATGATCTTCGGTGAAATAGCGGCTCATGGCACGGGCCTCCTGTTAGCGGACGTAGCGGTGGGGAACGAAGGGCATCGCGGTGACGGTCGCGTGATGGACCTTGCCGCGCTGCGAAAGCTGGATGCGGGTGCCGGCGGCGGCGAGCGCGGCGGGCACATAGGCCATTGCGATCGGCGCACCGAGGCTCGGCGCGAAGCCGCCCGAGGTGACGCGGCCGTGCTCGCCGCCATCGGCGCCGAGCACGGCCGCGCCCTCGCGCACCGGCTGGCGACCCTCGACCAGCAGGCCGACGCGCTTCACCGCCGGGCCGTTCTCGCGCTCGGCGAGGATGCGCTCGGCACCGGGGAAATCGGCGGCTTCCCGGCGGCGCTTGGACAGCGCGAAGCCGAGATCGGCGACCACCGGCGTGATCGTCTCGTCGAGATCATGGCCGTAGAGCGGCAGCCCCGCCTCCAGCCGGAGCGAATCGCGCGCGCCGAGACCGATCGGCTTGACCTCGGGCTGTTCGCACAGCGCATCCGCGAGCGCCTCGGCATGCTCGCCATCGACCGAAATCTCGAAACCATCCTCGCCGGTATAGCCCGAGCGCGCGATCCACAGCGGCTTGCCGTCCCATTCGAACGCCGCCGCCGTCATGAAGACGAGATCGCGCACGCCCGACACCAGCCGCGCGAGCGCATCGACCGCCTTCGGCCCCTGCAGGGCGAGCAGCGCCTGATCCTCCATATGGTTGATGAGCACGTCCTCGGGCAGTTGATCGAGGAAATAGGCGATATCGTCGAACTTGGTCGCGCCGTTGACGACCATGTAGAGGCCGCGCACGTCGAACGGATTCTCGTCGGGCAGGCGCGTGACCATGAGATCGTCGAGAATGCCGCCGTCTTCGGCGAGCAGCAGCGAATAGCGCTGGCGGCCCTGCTTCAACCCGGCGATGTCGCCCGGCAGAACCGATTCGAGCGCGCCGTCGAGATCGGCTCCCGCTTCGGCGGGTTCCTCGATGCGGAACAGGAGCTGGCCCATGTGGCTGACATCGAACAGCCCCGCCGACTCGCGCACCCACAGATGCTCGGGCATCACGCCTTCATACTGGACGGGCATGTGATAGCCGGCGAACTCGACCATGCGGCCGCCGCGCGCGCGGTGCCACGCATCGAGCGGCAGCGGCAGGATGGCGGGTTCGCCACCGTCGTCCGGGCCGGTATCGTCGATCAAATCCGCTTCGCTCATCCCGGTCTCCATGCGTAGGTCTGACGGCGAACATGGCGCGCACGCATGCCCGCCACGATTCACCGCCCCCTCTGTCACGGAACCTGAGAGCTTTCACCAACCGCACGACCGGATGGTTTACCCCTTCGGTGGGCCGCGCGAAACGCGCTGGGCCGCTTTCCAGAGTGTCGATTCGGCCGGCACGGTCCGCTTTGCCTGAGAGATTCCGGGGCGGTTGCTCCTTCGGCGGCGGGTCGCCCCGCACTCTCCCGTGCCTGCCCATGCCGGTCACCCGGCATCGACCGCGCCGGTGTGGCGCGGCGCGGCAACGGTGTCAATCGGCGTTGGCGCGGGTGGTGTGAAATTGCCGACGCCGTTGCGTTCCCACCCAAGCCGTTCGTGTCGAGCGACGTCGAGACACACACGCGGCGCTCCGGGCGCGTCCCTCGACTTCGCTCGGGGCGGACGGTGTGGGAGTGGCCCTTGCCGACGCATGGACGGTTCGGGGCGGGAGTGACGCCTGCCGCCCCGTGATCGATTCCGCCCGGTACCTCGACTTCGCTCGGGGCGGACGGGTTTTGGTGAGGTCCGATCCCTCACCTTAGCCCCGATCCCGGCCCCATGTTACCGGGTCGCGTTATACTTGAGCTGGTCGTCGGTGAGCTGGAAGCCGACCAGCGCCTCGAAGGTGGCGCGGGCGACGGCCTGGCGGATCTCCGGGCGGGTCAGCGGGTCGGTGGCGGCGTCCTGATCGCCGGCCTTGCGCTTCTCGGTCAGCTTGGCGCGGACCTCCTTGGGCAGGGTCGCCGCCGAACGATCGACGCTGGCGCCGCCGGTTCCGGTCGCGCTCGCGCGCAGGCTGCCGGCATCGAAGTGGAGCGTGACATGGCCGATGCGCTTGGCGACGACGGCGGTGCCGCCCTGCATCACCACCACGAAGAACGGCAGCGTCACGTCGCGCGCGCCCTCCGCACTGGCGCGGCGCGCGCGCACCTCGAAGGTGACGGTGGTGGCGATATCGTCGCTCTGGTCGTTGCAGGTCGAGCGGACGTTGGTGAGCGTCGCCGTGACGTCGATCGCCTTGGCGTCGCGGCTCTGCGGCGGGTTGAAGAGCGTGATGTCGCCCGTCGCCGCCGGGACGCCTACCGTGGGGCAGGCCGAGCGGATCGCGGAGATGCCGCCGGTCTCGTCGAACTCGCCGACCGAGGAGCACCCCGCGAGCAGCGTCAGGAGGGCGGAAGCGGCGAATTTGCGGCCTGTCAGGAACATACGCACCTTAGTCACGAAGGAAGGGGCCGCGGCTTGTGATCGCCCGGCCCCGATGGCATGGCACCATAGGAAGCGGCTTCCGCCCGTGCAAGCAATCGCGTAGAAGGTTCGCTAATGACCCCCTCACCCTTCCAAGCGCCCGGCAAGCCCCGGCTCGAACTCGTCATCGCCGCCCCGCGTGGTTTCTGCGCGGGTGTCGACCGTGCCATCCAGATCGTCGAGCTCGCGATCGAGAAGCATGGCGCGCCGGTCTATGTCCGCCACGAGATCGTCCACAACAAGCATGTCGTCGATGCGCTGAAGGCCAAGGGCGCGGTGTTCGTCGAGGAGCTCGACGAGGTGCCCGATGCGGCGCCGGTGGTGTTCTCGGCGCACGGCGTGCCCAAATCGGTGCCGGTGGAGGCGACCGTGCGGGGGCTGTCGTGGCTCGACGCGACCTGCCCGCTGGTGTCCAAGGTCCACCGTCAGGCCGAGCGGCATGTCGCCAACGGCCGCCACATCGTCTTCATCGGCCATGCCGGCCACCCCGAGGTGATCGGTACGCTCGGCCAGGTGCCCGAGGGGGCGATGTCGCTGCTCGAGACCTGCGCGGACGTGGCGGCGTTCGAACCCGCCGACCCCGACAATCTCGCCTTCCTCACGCAGACGACGCTGTCGGTCGACGACACGGCCGAGATCGTCGCGGCGCTGAAGGCGAAGTTCCCGAACATCCAGGGGCCGCGCGGCGAGGACATCTGCTACGCCACGTCGAACCGGCAGGAAGCGGTCAAGGCGATCGCGCAGGATTGCGACGCGATGCTGGTGATCGGCGCGCACAATTCCTCCAACTCGGTGCGGCTGGTCGAGGTCTCGCGGCGCGAAGGCACGCCGGCGCAACTGATCCCATGCGCGGACGAACTCGACTTCGCGTTCCTCGACGGGGTGAAGACGCTCGGGATCAGCGCGGGCGCGTCGGCGCCCGAGATACTGGTGCGCGATCTCGTCGCCAAGCTGGCCGAGCGGTTCGACATCGTCGAACGCGAGGTCGAGACGACGCGCGAGACGATCGCCTTCAAGCTGCCGCGCGGCCTCGAAGCCGTCGCGTGACGCGCCTTAGCACACACCGGTAATTTCCCATGGCCGTCTATACACAGGTGTCAGCCGAGGCGCTGGCCGCTTTCCTGTCGCGCTATGATTGCGGCGCGCTGATCTCCGCCAAGGGCATCGCCGAGGGGGTGGAGAACACCAACTACCTCGTCGATACCACCAGCGGGCGCTTCATCCTGACGCTCTACGAGAAGCGCGTCGCGGCGGACGATTTGCCGTTCTTCATGGCGCTGCTCGATCATCTCGCCGCGAAGGGGCTGAACGTGCCGCCAGCGATCAAGGATCGTTCCGGGCGCGAGATACAAGAGCTCGCGGGGCGGCCCGCGTGCCTCATCAAATTCCTGTCGGGCGTGTCGGTGTCACATCCCACGCCGGCGCAGGCCGAGGCGGCGGGCCGGGCGATGGCTGAGATGCACGTCGCAGTGGGGGATTTCACCGGCACGCGCGACAATTCGATGGGCGTGGCGAGCTGGCGCCCGCTGTTCGAGCGGTGCGGGCGCAGTCTCGATGAAATCGCGCCGGGGCTGTACGACGATCTCGGCCGCGCGCTCGACGTGGTCACCGCCGCCTGGCCCGATGCGGGGTTCGACCGGATCGCGATCCACGCCGACCTGTTCCCCGACAACGTGCTGATGCTCGGCGATACGGTCTCCGGGCTGATCGACTTCTATTTCGCCTGCACCGATCTCCGTCTCTACGATCTCGCGATCATGCACACCGCATGGAGCTTCGATGCGAGCGGCGAGACGTATCACGCCGCGACCGGCGAGGCGCTGATTCGCGGGTATGAGAGCCGCTTCGCGCTCCAGCCGCTCGAGCGCGCCGCGTTCGACACGCTGGCGAGCGGCGCGTGCATCCGCTTCGCGCTGTCGCGGGCGTGGGACTGGCTCAACACGCCGGCCGACGCGCTCGTCACGCGCAAGGATCCGCTCGCCTATCTGCGCCGGCTCGCCCATTATGACCCCTCGCTGGTGACACACGTACGATGAGCGAACTCGACAAGGTTGAAATCTTCACCGACGGCGCGTGCAAGGGCAATCCCGGCCCCGGCGGCTGGGGCGTGGTGCTGCGCATGGGCGCGGCCGAGAAGGAGCTTTCGGGCGGCGCGCCGCTCACCACCAACAACCGCATGGAGATGACCGCCGCGATCGAGGGCCTCAAGGCGCTCACCCGGCCGTGTCAGGTCGTGCTGTCGACCGATAGCCGCTATGTGATGGATGGCCTGACCAAGTGGATCAAGGGCTGGCAGAGGAACGGCTGGAAGACGGCCGACAAGAAGCCGGTCAAGAACGCCGAACTCTGGCAGGATCTGCTCGCCGCCGCCAAGCCGCACCGGATCGAGTGGAAATGGGTGAAGGGCCACGCCGGCCACCCCGAGAACGAACGCGCCGACCGGCTGGCGAGCGACGCGGCGGTGGCGGCGGGGCGGCGGGGGTAAGCCTCGACCACGACCAACCCCTCCCCGTTCGTGTCGAGCGTAGTCGAGACACCTGCGCTTGGTGCCATCCCTCGACTTCGCTCGGGACGAACGGGTCGGAAGTTTATACCTGCCCACGCCGGCCATGTATCGCTCAGCACGAACGGAATGTCCGATGATGGTGACGAACCCGCCGCGTGCCGCTATGGGCACGCGCATGAGCCAGATCACCCCCGAGATCGTCGCCCAGCACGGGCTGTCCGAAGATGAATATGCGCGCGTGCTGAAGGCGCTCGGGCGGGAACCGAACCTGACCGAACTCGGCATCTTCTCGGTGATGTGGTCGGAGCATTGCAGCTACAAATCGAGCCGGATCCATCTCAAGAAGCTGCCCACCACCGGCCCGCAGGTGATCTGCGGCCCCGGCGAGAATGCCGGCGTGGTCGATATCGGCGACGGCCAGGCCGCCATCTTCAAGATGGAGTCGCACAACCATCCCTCGTACATCGAGCCGTATCAGGGCGCAGCGACCGGAGTCGGCGGCATCCTGCGCGATGTGTTCACGATGGGCGCGCGGCCGATCGCCAATCTCAACGCGCTGCGCTTCGGCTCGCCCGACCACCCCAAGACGCGCCATCTGATCGCGGGCGTGGTCCACGGCATCGGCGGCTATGGCAATTGCGTCGGCGTGCCGACGGTCGGCGGCGAGGTCAACTTCCACAAGGCGTATGACGGCAACATCCTCGTCAACGCGATGACGGTCGGCATCGCCGATACCGACAAGATCTTCTATTCCGCCGCGAGCGGGGTCGGCAATCCGATCGTCTATGTCGGATCGAAGACCGGGCGCGACGGCATCCACGGCGCGACCATGGCCTCGGCCGACTTCGGCGAGGATGCCGACGCCAAGCGCCCGACCGTGCAGGTCGGCGATCCTTTCACCGAGAAGCTGCTGATCGAGGCGTGTCTCGAACTGATGGCCTCGGATGCGATCGTCGCGATTCAGGACATGGGGGCGGCGGGCCTCACCTCCTCCTCGGTCGAGATGGCGTCCAAGGGCGGCGTCGGCATCGAACTCAACATGAACGCGGTGCCGCAGCGCGAAACCGGCATGACGCCCTATGAGATGATGCTGAGCGAGAGCCAGGAGCGGATGCTCATGGTGCTCAAGCCCGGCCGCGAGGATTTCGCCGAGGCGATCTTCCGCAAGTGGGAGCTGGATTTCGCGGTGATCGGCCATGTCACCGACACCGGGCGGATGGTGCTGACCTTCAACGGCGAGACCGTGTGCGACATCCCGCTCGCGCCGCTCGCCGACGAGGCGCCGCTGTACGACCGGCCTTCGGTGAGCCGCGAGGAATACAAGGCCTGGGCGGGCGTGAAGCCGCTCGACGACACGCCCACGACGACCGATCTCCGCGCCGATCTGCTCAAGCTGATGGCTTCGCCCGACATCGCTTCGCGCCGCTGGATCTGGGAGCAATATGACACGCAGGTCGGTGGCGACACCGTGCAGCGGCCGGGCGGCGACGCGGCGGTGGTGCGCGTCCACGGCACGCAGAAGGGCATCGCGATCAGCACCGATTGCACCCCGCGCTATTGCTATGCCGATCCCTATGAGGGCGGCAAGCAGGCGATCGCCGAATGCTATCGCAATCTCTCGGCGGTCGGCGCGCTGCCGCTGGCGGTGACCAACTGCCTCAACTTCGCCAATCCGCAGCGCCCCGAGATCATGGCGCAGATCACCGGCTGTCTCGACGGCATGAGCGACGCCTGCCGCGCGCTCGACTTCCCGATCGTGAGCGGCAACGTCTCGCTGTACAACGAATCCAAGGCGACCGGCGGCGGATCGGCGATCCTGCCGACCCCGGCGATCGGCGGGATCGGGCTGCTCAAGGACTGGTCGAAATCCGCGACGATCGGCTTCAAGGGCACCGGCGACGTGATCGTGCTGATCGGCAGCCGCACCGGCCATCTCGGCCAGTCGCTGTGGCTGCGTGAGCTTCATGGCCGCGAGGACGGCACGCCACCCCCGGTCGACCTCGACGCCGAGCGCGCGGCGGGCACGTTCGTGCGCGAAGCGATCCACGCCGGCGCGCTGACGGCGGTGCATGACGTGTCCGACGGCGGCGTCGCCGTGACGATCGCGGAAATGGCGCTGGCCGGCGGCTATGGCGCGATGCTCAACGCGCCGCTGCCGTGCGGCGTGGCGTGCGCGCTGTTCGGCGAGGACCAGGGGCTGTACGTCGCGACCGTGGCCGACCACCTGCTGATGGAGACGCTGAAGCGCGGCTATGCGGCCGGAGTGGAGATCGAGCGGATCGGGCGGACGATCGCCGACCGGATCATCTTCGAGCTGCCCGATGACGATCATGTCGTTACGCTCGCCGAGTTGCGCACCGCGCATGAGGGTTTCTTCCCGGCGCTGATGGGCGACACGATCGCCTGAGCGTTCCGTCGCCGCTGGATGGTATCCACGGCCGACGCTGGCCGGGCGCGGGCGGGCGCGACGTTTACCGCCGCCGCGCGCTCGCCTATCCTCGCGCCCGCATTGAACGATCAGGGCCACGGCATGACACCTTATACCCAATCGGGCACGTGGCGCGGGCTGGTGCTGGCGACGGCGGTCTCGGGCACGTTGCTGCTGCTCGCAGGGTTCGCGGGCGCGATCTGGTCGGGCGGCAGCCCGCTGGCAATGCTCACCCATATCGCGAGCGGCGTGATCGGCGACGCCGCGTGGCGTGGCCCCGTCATCGGGCCGCTGCTCGGGCTGCTGGTCCATTTCGTGCTGATCGGCGTGATCGTGAATCTGTATGTGATCGCCGTTGTTCGGGTGCCCGCGCTGAGCCGGCGTTGGCGGCTCGGCGGCGTGGTGTTCGGCGCGCTCGCCTGGATGGTGCTGGCCGTGATCGCATCGCCGCGCGACTGGCCGCCGGCGTTCCTCGCTCTCACCTCCCGCGAGGCGGGCGTGCAGATTCTGCTCCATATCTTGCTGCTCGGGCTGCCGAGCGCGGCGCTGCTCCGGCGGGCGAACGGCTGGCGCGGGTGATTCTTATTGCGAGCGCGCCGCAATAGACTTGCGACGGATTCGCATTATCGCTACTTGAGCGCCAGCGGAGGATCCTTCGGATGGTCGTGTGTATCTGTAATGCGATTCGGGAAAGTGACGTCCGGGCGGCGGCGCGCCAAGGCTGCGCGACGCCGTGCCAGGTTCATCAGGCGCTCGGCCGCCCGCCCAAGTGCGGGAAATGTGCCGCCTTCGCGCGCACCATCATCGACGAAGAACGCGCGGTCGCTTAAACAGCCCGCTTTCTGAACGGGAGCGACATATGCGCGGCGACGACAAGGTTATCGAGTTCCTCAACGAGGTGCTCAAGAACGAACTCACCGCGATCAACCAATATTGGCTGCACTATCGGATGCTCGACCATTGGGGCGTCGGTCGCCTCGCCGAGTTCGAGCGCCACGAGTCGATCGACGAGATGAAGCACGCCGACTGGCTTTCGGAACGCATCCTGTTCCTCGACGGGCTGCCCAATTTCCAGTTGCTCGGCCGGCTGCGCATCGGTGAAACGGTCGAGGAAGTGCTCAAGGCCGATCTCGCGCTCGAAATGGACGCGCTGCCGGTGCTGCGCGAAGCGATCGCGCATTGCGAGGCCGTCCACGACTTCATCAGCCGCGACCTGTTCAAGAAGATCCTCGCCAGCGAGGAGGACCATGTCGACACGCTGGAACGCCAGTTCGACATGATCGCGCGGATGGGGCTGGAGAATTACATCCAGTTGCAGAGCAAGCCCGCCGACGAGCAGGAGTAAGCGCGCCGGCGGCCTTCGGCGACCGCAATCAGGAACGCGCGGCGCGCCTCGCTACGCCGTCGCCGCGTCGTTCCACGTATCGAGCACATCGAGCATCTGCGGCGTGATCCAGCCATAGCGATAGTTGAGCATGAACAGCCCCCACAGGATCGAGCCGACGATCACCACGCGCAGCGCGGTGCGGCCGGGGCGGAAATCATGCGGCGCGCTTTCCGCCTGACCGGGGACGCGCTCGGCGCCCGCCTCCTCGGCGGTGCGGACGCCGAACGGCAGCACGAAGAACACCGACAGCGCGCAGAACAGGAACCAGATCGCGAGCGCCGAGGTCCACCGCATAGCCAAGTCCCATCTGCTCGCTAGCCGTTCGCGCCGGGCGAGGTCGAGGCGCCTGCGCTGGGCAGCCCCTCGGCTTCGGTCGGGACGAACGGCGGGAGTATGTTACGCCTCGATCACCAGCACGTCGACGATCGGCTTCTTGCCGGTCCAGCGCGTCGCGACGCGGCGTGCGGCGAGGCGGATCGCCTCGCGCAGCTTCTCACGGTCCTTGGGCGGCTGTTTGGCGACGGCGGCGATCGCCTCGACGGTTTCCTCGATGAACGGCACCCGATCCTCCTCGACCGGGATGCCGCTATAGCGGACCTGCGGCGTGCCGATCAGCCCGCGCGCGCCGACCGCCACCGCGACCGCCATCTGGCCGTTGACGGCGAGCTTGCGCCGCTCGTTGATCGTTCCCCCGTCGCCCGGCAGGATGACGTCGCCATCGAGCACCAGCCGGCCGACCGGCGCGTGGCCGATCTTCGTGGGCGCGCCGGGCGCAAGCCGGACGATCTCGCCGTTCGTCTGCACCATCGCCTGCGGCACGCCTTGCGAAAGGCCGAAGCGCGCCTGTTCCATCAGGTGCCGCATCTCGCCGTGGACGGGCATCAAAATGTCCGGGCGCAGCCAGCCGTACATCTGCGCCAGCTCGGGGCGGCCGGGATGCCCGGAGACGTGGACATGCGCCTGACGATCGGTGACCATCTCGATGCCCTTGGCGGCGAGCTGGTTCTGGATGCGCCCGATCGCGACCTCGTTGCCGGGGATCTGCTTCGAGGAGAACACCACCGTGTCGCCCGCGTCGAGCTTGATCGGGTGATTGCCGAATGCGACACGCGACAGCGCGGCACGATCCTCGCCCTGCCCGCCGGTCGCCACGATCATCACCTTGTCACGCGGCAAGCGCATCGCCGCCTCGGGATCGATCGTCGCGGGCAGATCGCGCAGATAGCCGGTCGCCTTGGCGACCTTGATGATCCGGTCGAGCGAGCGGCCCGCCACGCACAGCGCGCGGCCGGTCTCCTGCGCGACCTGGCCGAGCGTGTGCAGCCGCGCCGCGTTCGACGCGAAGGTCGTCACCAGCACGCGCCCGCGCGCCTTGGCGATCACCTCGGTGAGGCCGACGCGCACGTCCGCCTCCGAGCCCGACGGCTCGGGGTTGAACACGTTGGTCGAATCACACACCAGCGCGAGCACGCCCGCATCGCCGATGGCGGTGAGCGCATCGGGCGCGGCGGGCTTGCCGATCACCGGCGCGGTATCGAGCTTCCAGTCGCCGGTGTGGAACACGCGGCCATAGGGCGTCGCGATCGACAGCGCGTTCATCTCGGGAATCGAGTGCGACAGCGGGATGAAATCGATGCCGAACGGCCCGAGCTTGAGCGTCTTGGCCGGATCGACGACATTGAGCTCGATCCGCTTGACGTTGCCTTCCTCCTCCAGCTTGCCGCGGATCAGCCCCGCGGTGAAGGGGCTCGCGTAGAGCGGCACGCCGAGATCCTCGGCGAGGTACGGCAAGGCGCCGATATGGTCCTCATGCCCGTGGGTCAGCACGATGCCGAGCAGATCGTCGATCCGCTCCTCGATGAACTGGAGATCGGGCAGGATCAGCTCGATGCCCGGATAGTTCGGATCGGCGAAGGTGATGCCGCAATCGACCATCAGCCATTTGCCCTGGCATCCGTACAGATTGACGTTCATGCCGATTTCGCCGGATCCGCCGAGCGCGACGAAAAGCAGTTCGTTCTTTGGGGTAGTCACTAAGTTTCTGTTCTTTCAAATGACGGCTTTTGGCCGGGGAATTTCGTGGTCATCGCCGGGGAACCGGCATCCCGTCCCGCCGGGCGCTGGGCAGCAGCCTATGGGCGATGGAGCCTGACGTGCGTCAGGATGACGTGAGCGCGATATCGACGCTGGCCGACATGCTTCACCGCACCATATGGGCGCGATCCCACAGCATCGCCAGCCCCTGAATGGTCAGATCGGGTTCGATCGCGTCGAAAACCGGCGTATTGCGCTCGAACAAGGTGGCGAGGCCGCCGGTCGCGATCACCTTCACGGGGCGGCCGATCTCGACCTTCATGCGCGCGACCAGCCCCTCGATCATCGCGATATAGCCCCAATAGATGCCGATGTGCATCTGGCTGACCGTGTCGCGCCCGATCACGCTGGTCGAGGCGGGCGCCTCGATCGCGATGCGCGGCAGCTTGGCGGCGGCGGTGACGAGCGCGTCCAGCGACAGGTTGATGCCGGGCGCGATGATGCCGCCTTTGTACGCGCCGCGATAATCGGCGACGTCGAAGGTGGTGGCGGTGCCGAAATCGATGATGATGAGATCGCCGCCGTGCAGCGCGTGGGCGGCGATGACGTTGACGGCGCGGTCGGCGCCGACCGATTGCGGCTCCTCGACATCGAGCGCGATGCCCCATTCGGCCACGCCCTGCCCCGCGATCAGCGGCTCGAAGCTGAAATATTTGCGCGACAGCGTCTGCAGGTTGTGGAGCGCGCGCGGCACGACGGTCGCGATGATGACGCCGGTCACCGCCTTGCGATCATAGCCTTCGAGCGCGAGCAACTGATTGAGCCACACCGCATATTCGTCCGCGGTGCGGCGCGCATCGGTGGCAATGCGCCAGCGCGCGCGGATGATGCCCCGGTCGAGCAGGGCGAAGACGACATTGGTGTTGCCGGCGTCGATCGCGAGTTGCATGGCTTATCCTCCCCGTTCCCGCAGCCGCGTCAGGACGCGGTCACAGCAGGAATATGTCGGCGGCATGAATGACACGCCGCCCACCATCCGCCAAGCGCAAGACGAGCGCGCCGGTCGCGTCCAGTCCGTCGAACAGCCCGTCGACCGCGCTGCCGTCGGGCAGCCGCGCGGTGAGCGGCGTGCCGGGCGGGTGCGCGCGCTCCAGCCAGCGCGCGCGGACCGGCGCGAGCCCCTGCCCGCGCCATACGCCGAGCCAGCGCGCGAATGCGTCGGCGAGCGTCTCCTGAAAGGTTGCGGGATCGACGGCTGCGCCATGCGCGGCGAGGCTGGTGGCCGCGCGATCGAGATCGCGGGGATGATGCGCGAGGTTCGCGCCGATGCCGATCACGACCGCGTCACCGGCGCGTTCGAGCAGGATGCCGGACACTTTGGCGCCATCCAGCAACAGATCATTGGGCCATTTGAGCGTCGGTGTCGCGGCGCCGCCGAGGTGCGCGCGCACCGCCTCCTCGAGCGCGACCGCCGCGACCAGCGCGAGCGACGCGGCGTGCGGATCGGTCGGGCGCAGGCGGACGAGCGTGCTGGCGTAGAGATTGCCGGCGGGCGACGCCCATGCCCGCCCCTGTCGGCCGCGCCCGCCGGTCTGGCGCTCGGCGCGCAGCCACAACCCCTCGGACGCGCCGCTGTGGGCGAGATCGAGCATGTCGGCGTTGGTCGAGCCGGTCTCGGCGAGGGTGCGGATCATCGCGCCGCACCCCATGGACGCTCGGCGGTCAGAACAGCGACCTGGCCGCCGCCATCGTCGCCAGCCCCAGCGGGGCGAGCAGCAGCCAGCCGATCGGCGACACGAACACCGCCGCTGCGGTGATGAGGCCGCCCTCGACGATATCGCCGCTCTTCGGGAAGCCCGCGTCGACCGGCTCGTCGAAATACATCACCTTGACGACGCGCAGATAATAATAGGCGCCGATCACCGAGGCGACGAAACCGACCACCGCGAGCGGATAGAGGCCGGCGGCGGTCGCCGCGTCGAACACCGCGAGCTTCGCGTTGAAGCCGAGCAACGGCGGGATGCCGGCGAGGCTGAACATGAAGATCGCCATCGCCAGCGCCAGACCAGGCCGCGTGCGCGACATGCCCGACAGGCTGGCGATCGTCTCGACCGGCTGCCCCTCGGCATCGCGCATCTGGAGTACGACGAGGAAGCTGCCGAGCGTCATCACGACATAGACGGTGAGATAGAACAACACCGCCGCGACGCCCGCCTGCGTGCCGGCGGCGAGGCCGACCAGCACGAAGCCGACGTTGTTGATGGACGAATAGGCGAGCAGCCGCTTGACGTTGGTCTGCCCGATCGCCGCGACCGCGCCGAAGATGATCGAGGCGAGGCTCGCGAAGATCACGATCTGGCGCCATTGATCGACCGCCGGACCCATCGCCTCGACCGCGACGCGCACCGCGAGGCCCATCGCCGCGACCTTGGGGGCCGAGGCGAAGAACGCGGTCACCGGGGTCGGCGCGCCTTCATACACGTCGGGCGTCCACATATGGAACGGCACCGCGCTGATCTTGAAGGCGAGGCCGGCGAACACGAACACCAGCCCGAAGACGAGGCCGAGCGAATGGCCAGCGCCATAAGCGGTCGCGATCTGCGGGAACACCGTCGAGCCGCTGAACCCGTACACCAGGCTGATGCCGTAGAGCAGGATGCCGCTCGCCAGCGCGCCGAGCACGAAATACTTGAGTCCCGCCTCGGCCGAACGCGTGTCGCGGCGCATGAAGCTCGCCAGCACATAGGCGGCGAGGCTCTGCAGTTCGAGCCCGACGTAGAGCACGAGCAGATCGCCCGCCGACACCATCATCCCCATGCCGCATGCCGAGAGCAGCAGCAGCACCGGATATTCGGGACGGAGATCGTCACCGCTGGTCTGCTTGAAGAAGCGCGGCGCGAGCAGGATCGCCACCGCGGTCGCACCGTAGATCAACACCTTGGAGAAGGCCGCGAACGCGTCGGCGCGGAACAGCCCGTCGAAGGCGACGCCGCCGCTCGATGCCGGTCCGAGCAGCGCGATCGTCGCGCCCGCGAGCACCGCCACGGCGACCCAGGAGATCATCCGCGTTGAGGCCTGCCCGCCCCAGGCGGCGATCAGCATCAGCACGATCGATCCGATCGAGAGGATCTCCTCGGGGAGCACCATCATCAGCGAATCGGTCATCAGCGTGCCTCCCCATGGGCGGCGGGGATCACCGCATGTCCGGCCGTCGGCAGCGAGTCACCGGCAGGCTTGGCGCGATCGACGCGCGCGACGAGCGTCGCGACATCGCCGCGCATCGGCGCGAGGAAGCTCTCCGGGTACACGCCCATCCACAACACCACCGCCGCGACCGGCGCGAGCAGCGCGATTTCACGCAGCGAAAGATCGGGCATCACCCGCACATCATCCTTGGTCAGATCGCCGAACACGACGCGACGATAGAGGTAGAGCATATAGGCGGCGCCGAGAATGATGCCGGTCGTGCAGATCGCGGTCGCCACGGTCGAGACCTGATAGGTGCCCATCAGGCTCAGAAACTCGGCGACGAACCCGCTCGTCCCCGGCAGGCCGATCGAGGCCATCGTGAAGAACAGGAACAGCACGGCGTAGCGCGGCATGTTGATCGCAAGGCCGCCGTAGCGGTCGATCTCGCGGGTGTGGAGCCGATCGTAGATCACACCGACGCACAGGAACAGCGCGCCCGAGACGAGGCCGTGGCTGAGCATCATCACCATCGCGCCTTCGATGCCCTGCTGGTTGAAGGCGAACAGGCCGATCGTGACGATCGCCATGTGCGCGACCGACGAATAAGCGATCAGCTTCTTCATGTCGGACTGCACCAGCGCGACGAGCGAGGTGTACACCACCGCGACCGCCGACAGCGCGAGGATCAGCCACGTCAGTTGCGACGACGCTTCGGGGAACATCGGCACCGAGAAGCGCAGGAAGCCGTAGCCGCCGAGCTTGAGCAACACGCCGGCCAGGATCACCGACCCGGCGGTCGGCGCCTGCACGTGCGCGTCGGGCAACCACGTGTGAACCGGCCACATCGGCATCTTCACCGCGAACGACGCGAAGAAGGCCAGCCACAGCCACGTCTGCACCTGACGCGGGAAATCGGTCTTGAGCAGGGTCGGAATGTCGGTGGTGCCGGTGTAGTGGATCATCCAAAGCATCGCGACGAGCATCAGCAGCGAGCCGAGCAGCGTGTACAGGAAGAACTTGTACGACGCGTAGATACGGTTCGCGCCACCCCAGATGCCGATGATGAGGTACATCGGGATCAGGCCGGCTTCGAAGAAGATGTAGAACAGCAGCAGATCCTGCGCCGCGAACGTGCCGATCATCAGCACTTCGGTGATGAGGAAGCACGCCATATATTCCTGCACGCGCTTCTCGATCGCCACCCAGCTCGCGCCGATGCAGATCGGCATCAGGAACACGCTCAGCATGATGAGCATCAACGCAAAGCCGTCGATACCAAGCTTCCAGTCGAACACACCGACGCTGCCGGCATTCTCGACGAACTGCCACTGCGCGCCACCGATGTCGAAATTCGCCCACAGGCCGATGCCAAGCACGAAATCGACCAAGGTTGCGATCAGCGCCAGCCAGCGTGCGCCAGCGGGGCTGAGGAACAGACAGCCGACGGCCGCCACCGTGGGGATCGCCAGCATCAGGGAAAGAATGGGGAAACCGCTCATCGTGTGATCGCCCAGGTCATCGCTGCGGTCAGCCCGATAAGCATGACGAACGCATAGGTGTAGAGATATCCGGTCTGCAGGCGGCCAGCCACTCGGCTGCCCAGCGAGACCATCCAAGCGGAACCGTCGGGCCCGAACCGGTTGATCGTCTTCTCGTCGCCGCGGTGCCAGAAGAACCGGCCGAGCGCGAAGGCGGGCTTGACGAAGATCAGGTCGTACAGCTCGTCGAAATACCATTTGTGGAGCAGGAAGTCGTACAGCACGCTGAACTGCTTCGCGACCGCCGCCGGCACGCCGGGCTTGGCGATATAGGCGTACCAGGCGCTGACAAGGCCGAGCAGCATCGCGATCGTCGCGGCCAGCTTCACCAGCATCGGCAGTTCCTCGACCGCTTCCGACAGATGCTCATGGAACGCGAGCGCGCCGCGCCAATAGGCTTCACCGGCGGTCGGATCGATGAAGAAGCGGTGGAAGCCGAAGCCGGCGAACACCGCACCGATCGACAGCACGATCAGCGGAATGAGGATCGGCAGCGGGCCTTCGTGCGGATGATAGCCGGCGGTGCCGTCGTCGTGCGCATGGTGACCGTGGTCGTGCGACGCGTGTGCCGCATGGCCATGATCGTCGTGCGCATGATCGTCGTGGCCGTGGCCGTGCGCGTCGTGCACCGCATGCTGGATGTGCTCGGACTGCGCCCAGCGCGGCTTGCCCCAGAAGGTGAGGAACATCAGCCGCCACGAATAGAAGCTGGTGAGCAACGCGACGAGGATGCCGACGATCGACGCGCCCTGCTGGTTCGCAGCCCAGGCCGAGAGGATGATCGCATCCTTCGAATAGAAGCCAGCGAAGCCGAACACGCCCTCGATGCCGACGCCGGTGATCGCGAGCGTACCCGCCATCATCGCCCAGAACGTCACCGGGATGCTCTTACGCAGGCCACCATAGTACCGCATGTCCTGCTCATGGTGCATCGCGTGGATCACCGAACCCGCGCCGAGGAACAGCAGCGCCTTGAAGAAGGCGTGCGTGAACAGGTGGAACATCGCCGCGCCATAGGCCCCGCAACCGGCCGCGAAGAACATATAGCCGAGCTGCGAGCAGGTCGAATAGGCGATCACACGCTTGATGTCCGTCTGCACCAGACCGCAGGTCGCGGCGAAGAAGCAGGTCGCGGCGCCGATCGTCATCACGACGTGCATCGCGAACGGCGAGGTTTCGAACATCGGCGACAGGCGACACACCATGAACACGCCGGCGGTGACCATCGTCGCGGCGTGGATCAGCGCCGACACCGGGGTCGGGCCTTCCATCGCGTCGGGCAACCAGGTGTGCAGGCCGAGCTGCGCGGACTTGCCGCACGCGCCGACGAACAGCAGCAGGCAGAGCACCGTCATCGTATCGAAGCGCGCGCCGAAGAAGCCGATCGTCGAACCCGCCATATGCGGTGCCGCGGTCAGGATCTCGTCGATCGACACCGTCTTGAACACCAGGAAGGTGCCGAAGATGCCGAGCATGAAGCCGAGATCGCCGACGCGATTGACGACGAACGCCTTGATCGCGGCGGCATTGGCACTCGGCTTGCGGAACCAGAAGCCGATCAGCAGATACGAGGCGAGACCGACACCTTCCCAGCCGAAGAACATCTGGACGAGGTTGTCCGCCGTCACCAGCATCAGCATCGCGAAGGTGAACAGTGACAGATAGGCGAAGAAGCGCGGCTGGTCGGGATCGTCCGACATATAGCCCCAGCTATAGAGGTGGACGAGCGCGGAGACGCTCGTCACCACCACCAGCATCACCGCGGTCAGCGCATCGACGCGAAGCGACCACGACACATGCATCGTGCCCGAGTTGATGAAGCTCAGCACCGGGGTGACGATCTTCTCGCCGCCGCCGAGATAATGGATGAACACCGGCCAGGACAGCGCGCAGGCGATGAACAGCGCGAGCGTCGTCACGATCTTCGGGAAGGCGGTGCCGAACGCTTTGTTCGAGAAGCCCGCGAGGATCGACGCCGCGAGCGGCAGGAAGACAATGAAGAGGATCGAAGTCACGCCGGTATCACCCCTTCATCCGGTTGACGTCGTCGACCGCGATCGTGCCGCGACCGCGGAAGTAGATCACGAGGATCGCGAGCCCGATCGCCGCTTCGCCCGCCGCGACCGTCAGCACGAACATCGCGAACACCTGGCCGACGAGGTCGTGGAGGAACGCCGAGAAGGCGACGAGGTTGAGGTTCACCGCGAGCAGGATCAGCTCGATCGCCATCAGCATGACGATGAGGTTCTTGCGGTTGGCGATGAGCCCGAGCACGCCGAGCGCGAACAGGATCGCCGCGACGACGAGATAATGCGTGAGGCCGATCATGCGGTCACCCCGTCGCCCCGGCGCAGGCCGGGGCCGCTGTGTTGTTGAACGTTGCGCGCGGCAACGCGGCGATCCCGGCCTGCGCCGGGATGACGATGCAGGCTCACAGTTCGATTCCCTGTCCGACGGTCGGCCGGGCGTTGCGCGTCGCGTCCTGCGGACGGCGCTTGACCTGGCGATTGATGTTCTGCGGGCGAACCCCGCTACGCTCCCGGTGCGTCAGCACGATCGCGCCGATCATCGCGACGAGCAGCACCAGCCCGGCGCCCTCGAACACGAAGAGGTAGCGCGAATAGAGCAGCAGCCCGAGCGCCTCGATGTTGGGCACCGTATCGGGCGTCGGCGCAGCGCGGCGGCCGAGTTCGATCGCGCCCGCACTCCACGCGCCGAAGGCGATCATGATCTCGGCGGCGAGCGCGACCGCGAAAGCGAGCCCGATCAGCGCGTAGCGGACGAAGCCCGCGCGCAGTTCGGCAAAATCGATGTTGAGCATCATCACGACGAACAGGAACAGCACCGCGACCGCGCCGACATAGACGATGACGAGCAGCATCGCGATGAACTCGGCGCCGACCAGCACCATCAGACCGGCGGCGTTGAAGAAGGCGAGGATCAGCCACAACACGGCATGAACCGGGTTGCGGGCGGTGATCGTCAGCACGGCTGACGCGATCACGATGATCGCGAAGAGATAGAAGGCGAAGGCCTGGATCACGATGTTACTTCGAACCCCCGTTCGCCCGAGACTGTGAGATCGCCGTCGCCTCGCCCGTTGGCGATGGCAGCGCGTGCGCCGACGGCATGGAATCGATGTGGCTGCGCATTACCGGTACGGCGCGTCTGCGGCAAGGTTCGCCGCGATCGCGCTCTCCCAACGGTCACCGTTATCGAGCAGCTTGTTCTTGTCGTAGATCAGTTCCTCGCGCGTCTCGGTCGCGAACTCGAAGTTCGGGCCTTCGACGATCGCATCGACCGGGCACGCCTCCTGGCAGAAGCCGCAATAGATGCACTTGGTCATGTCGATGTCGTAGCGCGTGGTGCGACGCGAGCCGTCGTCACGCGGCTCGGCCTCGATCGTGATCGCCTGCGCGGGGCAGATCGCCTCGCACAGCTTGCACGCGATGCACCGTTCCTCGCCGCTCGGATAGCGCCGCAGCGCATGTTCGCCACGGAAGCGCGGGCTGAGCGGGTTCTTCTCGAACGGATAGTTGATCGTCGCCTTGGCCTTGAAGAAATACTTCAGGGTCAGCGCGTGCGCCTTCACGAACTCCCAGAGTGTGTAGGTCTTGATCAGATGGCCGATGCTCATGCCGGTACTCCAACCCGCACGAGCATGAGATAGCCCGACACGAGGAAAACGAAGATCAGCGACATCGGCAGGAAGATTTTCCAGCCCAGCCGCATAAGCTGGTCGTAGCGATAGCGCGGGACGGTCGCCTTGACCCAACTGAAGAGGAAGAAGAACGCCGCCATCTTGAGCAGCAGCCAGATGATGCCCGGCACGACGTACAGGAAGCCGATGTCGAGCGGCGGCAGATAGCCGCCCCAGAACAACGTCGCGTTGAGCGCGCACATCAGGATGACGTTGGCATATTCACCGAGCCAGAACAGCGCGAAGCTCATCGACGAATATTCGGTCTGATAGCCGGCGACGAGCTCGCTCTCCGCCTCGGTCAGATCGAACGGCGCGCGCTGCGTTTCGGCGAGCGACGAGATGAAGAACACCACCGCCATCGGGAACAGCAGCGGGTTCGCCCAATGCCCGTTGAGGAAGCCGTAATAGCCCTTCTGGTTTTCGACGATCGCGCCGAGATTGAAGCTGCCCGAATAGAGCACCACCGAGATCAGCACGAAGCCGATCGCGACTTCATAGCTGACCATCTGCGCCGCCGCGCGGATCGCCGAGTAGAAGGGATATTTCGAGTTCGACGACCAGCCCGCCAGGATGATGCCGTACACGCCGAGCGACGAGGCGGCGAGCACGTAGAGCAGCGCCACGTTGATATTGGCGACCGAGGCATCGCGCGCGAACGGCACCACCGCCCACACGATCAGCGCGACCGTGAAGGTGATGATCGGCGCGAGCAGGAACAACGTCTTGTTCGCGGCGATCGGGATGATCGTCTCTTGCAGGAAGACCTTGAGACCGTCCGCGAACGATTGCAGCAGCCCGAACGGACCGACCACATTGGGCCCGCGCCGCAGCGCCATCGACGCCCAGATCTTGCGATCGACGTAGATGATCATCGCGACGGCGAGCATCAGCGGCAGCGCGATGACGAGAATGTCGATCAGCGTCGCGACGAACCACGCCCAGCCGAACGGCAGGCCGAGATAGGTGAACCAACTGGTCATTCGGCCGCCTCCGCGAAATCCTGGCCGTGGAGAATTTCGGCCGAGCAGCGCTGCATCGTCGGGCTGGCCCGGCAGATCGCGTTGGTCAGATAGAAGTCCTTGATCGGATAGCTGACCTCACCCGAGCCGGCTGCGTCGAGCGACGGCGGGTTCCAGGCGAAGGTCTTGAGGCCGAGCGTGGCGAGATCGGGCGTATCGACGCCCATCGCCGCGCGCAGCTCGTCGAGCGTGTCGAACGGCAGCGTGTGGCCGAGCACCGCCGACAGCGCGCGCAGAATCGTCCAGTCCTCGCGCGCATCGCCCGGCGGGAACACCGCGCGATCACCGCGCTGCACGCGCCCTTCGAGGTTGACGTAGGTGCCCGACTTCTCGGCGTAGCTCGCACCGGGCAGCACCACATCGGCCGCCGCCGCGCCCTTGTCGCCGTGATGCCCGATGTAAACCTTGAAGCTGCCGGCGAACTTCGAGAAATCGACTTCGTCCGCGCCGAGGAAGAACGCGAGCTTGGGGTTCGCCGCCGCCACATCGGCGATGCCGCCCTTCTGCGCGAAGCCGAGCATCAGCCCGCCGTTGCGCGCCGCCGCCGCGTGCAGCACGTTATATCCGTTCCAGCCGTCGCGGACGAGATTGAGCGTCTTGGCCAGCGCCAGCGTCGCGCCGTGGCCGCCCTTGAGCGCGGCGCCACCGACGATCACCATCGGCCGTTTCGCGGAATCGAACGCCTGCGCGACCTCTTCGGGCAGCTTGCCGAGCAGCGACAGATCGTTTCCGAGCCACGTCGCCCGATAGGTCAGGTCGACTTCCGGGCCGATCGCGAAGACCTTCGCGCCCTTCTTGATCGCCTTGCGGATCCGCGTGTTCACCAGCGGCGCTTCCCAGCGAAGGTTGGTGCCGACGAGCAGGATCGCGTCCGCCGTTTCGGTGCCGGCGATGGTGGTGTTGAAATTGACCGCGGCCAGGCTCGACGTGTCGTAATCCATGCCGGTCTGGCGGCCTTCGAGCAGGCTCGAGCCCATCGACGCGAGCAGCGCCTTGGCGGCGTACAGCGTCTCGCAGTCGACCAGATCGCCGTGGATCGCCGCGACGCTGCTACCGGCGTCAACCGCCTTGATCGCCGCGAATGCCTCATCCCAGCTCGCCGCGACGAGCTTGCCGTCCTTACGGACGTACGGCCGGTCGAGCCGCCGGCGGACCAGACCATCGACCGCGTGGCGGGTCTTGTCCGAGGCCCATTCCTCGTTGACGTCGTCGTTGATGACCGGGAGCGCGCGCAGCACCTGCCGCCCGCGCGAGTCGAGCCGGATGTTGGTGCCGACCGCGTCCATCACGTCGATCGTCAGCGTCTTGCGCAGCTCCCACGGGCGCGCCTCGAACGCATAGGGCTTCGAGGTGAGCGCACCGACCGGGCACAGATCGACGACATTGCCCGACAGCTCGCTCGTCACCGCATGTTCGAGATACGAGGTGATCTGCATGTTCTCGCCGCGATAGACCGCGCCGATCTCCTCGACCCCGGCGACTTCCTCGGCGAAGCGGATGCAGCGCGTGCACTGGATGCAGCGCGTCATCACCGTCTTGACGATCGGCCCCATATATTTCTCGGTGACCGCGCGCTTGTTCTCGTCATAGCGCGAATGGCCGCGACCGTAAGCGAGGCTCTGGTCCTGCAGGTCGCACTCGCCGCCCTGATCGCAGATCGGGCAATCGAGCGGATGGTTGATGAGCAGGAACTCCATCACGCCTTCGCGCGCGTTCTTCACCATCGGTGAGTTGGTGAAGATTTCCTGCTTGTCGGCGGCCGGCAGCGCGCACGATGCCTGCGGCTTGGGCGGCCCCGGCTTCACCTCGACCAGGCACATCCGACAATTGCCGGCGATGCTGAGGCGCTCGTGATAACAGAAACGCGGGATTTCCTTGCCCGCGAGCTCGCACGCCTGAAGCACGGTCGCGCCCTGCGGCACCTCGACTTCGACGCCATCGACTTTGACTATCGGCATTATTCGGCAGCTTCCATCATCGGCGCGTCGCCGCCGCCGTTCCGGGCGAGGATGCGACGCTCCATCTCGGGGCGGAAATGCTTGATGAGGCCCTGGATCGGCCACGCGGCGGCGTCGCCGAGCGCGCAGATCGTATGACCCTCGACCTGCTTGGTGACCTGATACAGCGTATCGATCTCGGAAATGTCGGCGTCGCCGGTGCGCATCCGCTCCATCACGCGCCACATCCAGCCGGTGCCCTCGCGGCACGGCGTGCACTGGCCGCAGCTCTCATGCTTGTAGAAGTAGGACAAGCGGCTGATCGCGCGGACGATGTCAGTGGACTTGTCCATCACGATGATCGCGGCGGTGCCGAGGCCCGACCCGACCTTCTTGAGCCCGTCGAAGTCCATCGGGCAGTCCATGATCTCGGCGGCGGGCACGAGCGGCACCGACGAACCGCCGGGGATCACCGCGAGCAGATTGTCCCACCCGCCGCGAATGCCGCCGCAATGCTCTTCGATGAGCTGGCGGAACGGGATGCTCATCGCCTCCTCGACCACGCAGGGTTTGTTCACATGCCCGCTGATCTGGAACAGCTTGGTGCCCTTGTTGCCCTCCGCGCCGAAGCTGGAGAACCAGGCCGCGCCGCGCCGCAGGATCGTCGGCGCAACCGCGATCGATTCGACGTTGTTGACCGTGGTCGGGCAGCCGTAGAGGCCCGCGCCGGCCGGGAACGGCGGCTTGAGACGCGGCTGGCCCTTCTTGCCCTCGAGGCTTTCGAGCATCGCGGTCTCTTCGCCGCAGATGTACGCGCCGGCGCCGCGATGGACGAACACGTCGAAATCATAGCCCGAGCCGCTGGCGTTCTTGCCGATCAGCCCCTTGTCATAGGCCTCCGCCACGGCCGCGAACAGCACCTCGGCCTCGCGGATATATTCGCCGCGAATGTAGATGTACGCGGCGCGCGCGCGCATCGCATATCCCGCGATCAGCGCGCCCTCGATCAGCTTGTGCGGATCGTGGCGGATGATCTCGCGATCCTTGCACGAACCCGGCTCGGATTCGTCGGCGTTGATGACGAGAAAGCTCGGGCGGCCGTCCTTCGATTCCTTGGGCATGAAGCTCCACTTCATGCCGGTCGGGAAGCCCGCGCCGCCGCGCCCGCGCAGACCCGACGCCTTGATGATGTCGATGATGGCATCCTGCCCCAGCGCCATCAGATCCTTGGTATTGTCCCAGTCGCCGCGCATGATCGCCGCGTCAAGGTTCCACGGCTGGAAACCGTAGACGTTGGTGAAGATCCGGTCCTTGTCGGCGAGCATCAGAAGCGCCCCCCCTTGTTCTTCGTAAGCGCGAGATAGATGACCACGCCGATCGCGATCACGATGACCGGGCCAAGCAGCGCGAAGGTCAGCTTGAGCAGCCAGCCGAGCACGACGATCCCGCCGATGATCGCCAGGATGGTGACGATGAGGTTCTTATCGCGCTGGCTCACGACGCCCACTCCCCGCGATAATCGTGGTTCTCGTCGACCATCTGCTTGAGGCTGGTCGGGCCGCCGGCGGGGCACGAATCGCGACGCCCGGTCTGCGATCCCGGCGTCACCGCCCTGCCCTCGGCCAGCGCCTCGAGCAGCGCGGTGGTCTTGTCGTAATCGAGATCCTCGAAATTGTCGTCGTTGATCTGGACCATCGGAGCGTTCGCGCAGGCGCCGAGACACTCGACCTCGGTCAGCGTGAACAGGCCGTCCGGCGTGGTGTGGCCCTTCGAGAGCCCCTTGTTCTTGCACGCCGCGAGCACATCGTCCGAGCCGCCGAGCAGGCACGGCGTCGTCCCGCAGACCTGGACGTGATATTTGCCGACCGGCGCGAGATTGAACATCGTGTAGAAGGTCGCGACCTCGAACACGCGCATGTACGGCACGCCGATCTGGCGCGCGACATATTCGATCACCGGCACCGGCAGCCAACCCTGCGTCTGCGTCTCCGCGCCGACCTGACGCTGCGCGAGATCGAGGAACGGGATCGACGCCGATTGCTCGCGGCCCTTCGGGTAGCGGGCGAGGATCTCGTCGGCCTTGGCCTGGTTCTCGGGCGTCCACGCGAACGCGCCCCAGCGCGCGCGGGTCTCTGCCTCGTCTGGGATCTTTGGGGCGTCGGCCATTACCGGATGAACTCCACGCGGTCGACCTTGTCGCCGACGAACGAATAGATGGACATGACTTCAAACGTCTCGCCGCCGGGCGCGCGCGAGACGTCCTCGTGCAGCACGACGGTATCGCCGAGGACGTAGGATTTGAGGATCTCCGCGCGATTCTCGGGGAATTGCGCGAACATCGCCTTGAGGCCCGCGCGGACGCCCTCCTTGCCCTCGCGCAAGACCGCGCCGCGATACATGGCTTCGCAGGCGGTGTCGGTCATATGCTCGACATAGCCGTCCGCATCCTGCGCGTTGTAGAGCGCGATCATGCGGTGGGTGGTCTCAAGCCGCGGGTCAGTCATGGCGCGCTCGCATGCGCGCGCCGCGCTGCGCGACATAGGCGGTCCACAGCGCCGAACCGAGACCGGCGACGATCATGCCGGCGCCCGCGTGAAGCTGCCCGACCGCGAACGCGGCGGCGGCGATCGCCAACGCCACGGCGACGAACACCCACGTCGGGAACACCGCGCCGCTCACCGGTCGCACTCGCCGAACACGATGTCCATCGCGCCGAGGATCGCGGTGGTGTCGGCGAGCATGTGACCCTTCGACATGAAATCCGCCGCCTGGAGGTGCGAGAAGGCCGTCGGGCGGATCTTGCAGCGGTACGGCTTGTTCGAACCATCGGCGACCAGATACACGCCGAACTCGCCCTTCGGGCTTTCGGTGGCGACATAGACGTCGCCGGCGGGGACGTGGAAGCCCTCGGTGTACAGCTTGAAGTGGTGGATCAGCGCTTCCATCGAGCGCTTCATCTCGCCGCGCTTGGGCGGCACCACCTTGCGGTCAAGGCTCGCGATCGGCCCTTCGGGCATCTCGTTGAGGCACTGGCGCATGATCCGCGCCGACTGGCGGACCTCCTCGACGCGCACCATGAAGCGATCGTAGCAGTCGCCGCGCGTGCCGACCGGCACCTCGAAGTCCATCTTGCCGTACACGTCGTACGGCTGCGCCTTGCGGATATCCCAGGGGATGCCCGAGCCACGGATCATCGGGCCGGAGAAGCCCCATTTGATCGCGTCCTCGCGGCTCACCGTCGCGATATCGACGTTGCGCTGCTTGAAGATGCGGTTGTCGGCGACGAGGCTGATCGCATCCTCGAACAGCCGGGGCAGCCGCGTGTCGAGCCATTCGCCGATATCGGTGAGCAGCTTGAGCGGTACGTCCTGATGCACGCCGCCGGGACGGAAATAGGCCGAGTGCATGCGCGCACCCGAAGCGCGCTCGAAGAAATTGAGGCAGTCCTCGCGGATCTCGAACAGCCACAGGTTCGGCGTCATCGCGCCGACGTCCATGACGTGCGAGCCGAGGTTGAGCATGTGGTTCGAAATGCGCGTCAGCTCGGCGAAGAACACGCGAAGATATTGTGCGCGGATCGGCACTTCGAGGTCGAGCAGCTTCTCGACCGCGAGCACGTAGCTGTGCTCCATGCAGAGCGGCGAGCAATAATCGAGCCGGTCGAAATACGGCAGCGCCTGCATGTAGGTCTTGTATTCGATCAGCTTCTCGGTGCCGCGGTGGAGCAGACCGACGTGCGGATCGACGCGCTCGATGATCTCGCCGTCGAGCTCCAGCACCAGACGCAGCACCCCGTGCGCGGCCGGGTGCTGCGGGCCGAAGTTGATCGTGTAGTTCTGGATGTCGATATCGCCGAGCGTGGGATCGGCCGCGTCGGTGACGCCCTCCAGCTTTTCGAGATAGTCGCTCATAGGTTCTGCCCCTTGCCCGGCGTCGGCGTCACGTCGGGGTTCTGCGGCTTCGGCGTCGCGTCGGGCTCGGCCTTGCCCGCGCCGGTCTGCGCCGGGGTTTCGGTGGTCTTGGCCTCGGTCGGCGCGACCTTGGCGGATTGCGCGGCGTCGGCCTTCTGGATCTCGTCGGCCTTGAGCGGGGTCGGCGCACCCTTTTCCTCGGGGAGCTTGGCCTTCTCGTCGCCGGGGAGGATATATTCCGCACCCTCCCACGGGCTCATGAAATCGAAATTGCGGAAATCCTGCGCGAGCTGGACCGGCTCGTACACGACGCGCTTGGCCTCTTCCGAATAGCGCACCTCGACATAGCCCGTGAGCGGGAAGTCCTTGCGCTGCGGATGGCCGCGGAAGCCGTAATCGGTGAGGATGCGGCGGAGATCGGCGTTGCCCGAGAACAGCACGCCGTACATGTCGTACACCTCGCGCTCGAGCCATCCGGCGACCGGCCAGATCCCGGTGACCGACGGAACCGGCAGCGTGTCGTCGGTGCGGACATGCACGCGAATGCGATGGTTGCGCGTCAGCGAGAGCAGGCAATACACGACCTCGAAGCGCTCGACCCCGCGATCGGGATAGTCGACGCCGGCGATTTCCATGAGCTGCTGATATTCGAGGCCGGGCGTGTCGCGCAGCGCGGTCATCGTCTCGACCAGGCTGTCACGCGCGACATGCAGCGCGACTTCGCCGACCAGATCGGTCGCGAGATCGAGCCTGGCGCCGAGCGCGGCGGTCGCCGCCTCGATCACACCGTCGTTGGCGGTGTACGCTGGTGCGGGCGCCCTCACCGTTCCACCGTTCCCGAGCGGCGAATCTTCCGCTGCAACTGCATGATCCCGTAGAGCAACGCTTCCGCGGTCGGCGGGCAGCCCGGCACATAGATGTCGACCGGCACCACGCGGTCGCAACCACGCACGACCGAATAACTGTAATGATAATAGCCGCCGCCATTGGCGCACGAACCCATCGAGATGACGTATTTGGGCTCGCTCATCTGATCGTACACGCGGCGCAGCGCCGGCGCCATCTTGTTGCAGAGCGTGCCCGCGACGATCATCACGTCCGACTGGCGCGGTGACGCGCGCGGTGCGGCGCCGAAGCGCTCGAGATCATAGCGCGGCATGTTGACGTGGATCATCTCGACCGCGCAGCACGCGAGGCCGAAGGTCATCCACCAGAGCGAGCCGGTGCGCGCCCACTGGAACAGCTCCTCGGTCGAGGTGACGAGGAAACCCTTGTCGGTCAGTTCGCCGTTGAGCCCGTCGAAGAAGCTCTGGTCGGGCGGCAGCATTACGTCGCCGCGCGCGGGGCGGGTGAGTTCTACTCCCATTCGAGAGCTCCCTTCTTCCAGGCATAGACGAGGCCGAGCGCCAGTTCGCCGATGAACACCATCATCGCGATCCACGCGGTCCAGCTCGCCCAGCCGCCGAACTTGAAGACGCTGACCGCCCATGGATAGATGAAGGCCGCCTCGAGATCGAAGACGATAAACAGGATCGCGACGAGATAGAAGCGCACGTCGAACTGGCTGCGCGGATCTTCGAACGCGGGGAAACCGCATTCATACTCGCTGAGCTTTTCAGGACTGGGCTTGTGCGCTCCCGTCAGCCGGCCGACGATGATCGGCAGGACGACAAAGGCGGTGGAAAGCGCCAGCGCCACGCCGAGGAACAGCAGGATCGGCAGATATTGCAGCGGATCGAACAATGGGGTTCTCGCAGGTGCGAAGTGGATGACCGGGGCTTTAGGACGATGGTTTCGGCCGGGCAAGGGCATCGGACGGTGAGAATGAATCGCAACAAGCGACACACGCCCGACGCGCGCCGTCGACGCCCGCTCATACGCCGCTAAGCGCTTGTATGCTTTAACATTTCTCAACAATCGCGGGGGCGCGGACGGCCCCCGCGCCCGATCAGCGCAGGGCGCCCGCGATCAGCTTGTGAAGGCGTGATTGCAGCGCGTCGTTCGCCGCGAGAAATTCGTTGCGTTCCATCATCTTGTCGCCACCGCGGAAATCGGTGACGAACCCGCCGGCTTCCTTGACGAGCAGCATCCCCGCCGCAACGTCCCACGGCTTGAGACTCGATTCCCAGAAGCCGTCGAACCGACCCGCCGCGACCCAGGCGAGATCGAGCGCCGCCGAGCCGAGCCGGCGGATGCCGGCCACTTCGGGTGCGACCGCGCCGAAGATGCGGCTCCACTGGGCGAAATCGCCGTGGCCGAGAAACGGGATGCCGGTCGCGATCACCGAGTCGGCAAGATCGCGGCGCGCCGAGACGCGCAGACGCTGCTCCTGCACCCAGGCGCCCCGCCCCTTCTCGGCCCAGAAGCTCTCGTCGGTGAGCGGCTGATAGACCACGCCCGAGGTGACTTCGCGCTTGCCGTTCGCCATCGGCTCCTCGACCGCGATCGAGATCGAGAAGTGCGGGATGCCGTGGAGGAAGTTGGTGGTGCCGTCGAGCGGATCGACGATGAAGCGCGGCTTGGACGGATCGCCGGCGATCTCGCCGCGCTCTTCCATCAGGAAACCCCAGTCCGGCCGCGCCTTGGACAGTTCCTCGTAAATCGTCTGCTCGGCGCGCTGATCGGCCATCGAAACGAAATCGGCCGGGCCCTTGCGGCTGACCTGGAGATGCTGGACCTCGTTGAAATCACGCCGCAGCCGTGGCGCGGCCTTGCGCGCGGCGCGGTCCATGACGGTGAGAAGGCCGGAATGGGATGGCATTGTTCATTCTCCTCCCCTCCCGCTTGGCGGGAGGGGTCGGGGGAGGGCCAGTCAACACACGCGAAGCTGGAGACACGCCCTCCCCTAGCCCCTCCCGCAAGCGGGAAGGGGAATTAATCCGCGCGCTTCACATAGGTCTGTTCGTACACGTCGACGACGATGCGCGTGCCCGCGCCGATATGCGGCGGCACCATCACGCGCACGCCATTGTCGAGCACCGCCGGCTTGTAGCTCGACGAGGCGGTCTGCCCCTTCACCACCGCATCGGCCTCGACGATCGTCGCTTCGATCTGCGAGGGCAATTCGACCGAGATCGGGCGCTCGTCGTAGAGTTCCATCACGACATCCATGCCGTCCTGCAGAAAGGCGGCGGCATCGCCGAGGATGCCGGCGTCGAGCGTGATCTGCTCGTAATTGTCCTTGTCCATGAAAGTCAGCGCGTCGCCGTCGCGGAACAGGAACTGGAAATCCTTGGTGTCGAGCCGGATGCGCTCCACCGTCTCGGCCGAACGGAAGCGGACGTTGTTCTTGCGGCCGTCGATGAGGTTCTTCATCTCGACCTGCATGTACGCGCCGCCCTTGCCGGGCTGGGTGTGCTGAATCTTGACGGCCTTCCAGATGCCGCCTTCATATTCGATGATATTGCCGGGACGGATGTCCACGCCGCTGATCTTCATTGGATGTACCTGTGGAAAGAGCGAAGGCTGCGGGCTTTAGCCTCAGCCGCCCGATCCGGCAACCCGCCGCCCGGTGAGATGTGGGAACGGATCGACATCCTCGCCTTCGTACCAATGCTGATCGGGCGTGGTGCGGGTGAGGCCGAAATGGAGGTGGTAATTCCCTGCCCCCGCATCGCCGGTGTCGCCGACATAGCCGAGCGGATCGCCGGTACGCACGGCCTGCCCCTCATGCAGGCCCGGCGCGTAGCCGGAGAGGTGCGCGTAGTAATAGGTCCAGTCGCGCGCGGGCGAACGGACATAGACGGTGGTGCCCCCGGCCTTGCTCTCGAACAGCTTTTCGACCGTGCCGGGCGCGGCCGCCGTGACCAAGGTTCCGCCCGCGGCGGGGATATCGGTGCCGTGGTGCTGGCGCGCGCCATTTTCGCGCGGATCGCCCCAGCTATCGGTGATCTGGCCGCGCGCAACGCCAGCGACGGGGACGGCGAGCGCCGCCACGCCTGTGCGCGTCGCGTCCGCCGGCGGACCATGCCGCCCGGCTTCCGAACCGGTGGACGTGTCCGATACGGGCGCCTTCGCCGTCGGCGCGTCGGGAAGGCTCAGCAACCCCAGCCACGCCGCGATCAGCAGCGCGGCCAGCAGGATCAGGATGAGGACGAGCCGCCGCATGTCATTCCTGGAAAACGGCGGGCGTGCCGGGCTTGACCATCAGCGACAGCCGCGCGACGTCCCAATTGGTCAGGCGGATGCAGCCGTGGCTCTCGGCGCGGCCGATCGTCGAGGGTTCGGGCGTGCCGTGAATACCGTAATGCGGCTTGGAGAGATCGAGCCACACCACCCCGACCGGGCCGTTCGGCCCCGGCGGCAGCGTCGCCTTCTTCTCGCCCTTCTTGGCATCCCAGAACAGCTTCGGGTTGTAATGGAACGGCGGGTTGTACGCCGGGCCGAGGATCTTCCACGTGCCGATCGGCAGCGGATCGTGCTTGCTGCCCATCGTTGCCTGGAATTGCGCGACCAGCTTGCCGTCGGCATCGAGCACGCGCAGCACGGAATCCGACTTGTCGACGACGATCTTGGCGCCTTGCGGCTGCTTCGAATCGACGTTGAGGCCGCTCAGCGTCTGGCGCCATTTCTCGGGCAGCTTGGGATCGTAATCGCGCGCGGTGGCGATCGCGTTGGGCACGACGATCTTGACGCCGGGCGACAGCCGGGTGTCCGGGCTGTTGAGCGCGACGAGCACCGCCGGCGTGGTATGGAACATCTCGCCGAACTTCTCCATCGCGTTGCGATAGCCGAGTTCGGGCAGGTCCGCCTGCTTTGCCGGACTCTTGGGCAGCGGATTGGTGTACGGCCCCGCGAGCAGCTCCGGGGTCAGCGTCACCGTCTGCGTGGCGGGGATGTTCTGGTATTTCGACAATGCGGCCTGGGTCGGCTTGTCGAGCGTTCCGTTCACATCGAGGCCGTTCGCCTCCTGAAACCCCTTCACCGCCGCCGCCAGCGACATGCCCGATTTCCCGTCGAGCACGCCCGGCGAAAAGCCGAGATGATCGAGGATCACCTGCGTCTGGAGCACGCCTTGATCGACAGCCGCAGCGGCTTTGGTTCCCGCCGCGCCCACCGGAACAGGCCCAAGCGAGGCAGACGCCAGACAAGCCGCGAGCAGCGCTATTCTTCTCATCGTTTCAACATCCTACAAGGTCTTCATGCCATCAACGACAAACATGGCGGTTGTTTCCGCGCCGCAACGGTCTCTCTCGCGCCGTGGGCTTCTGGGCGGCCTCGCCGGGCTCGGCGCGATCGCGGCGATGCCGGGGCCGGCGCACGCGCTTGCCGGCACCCGCGAGTGGCGGCTGGCGATCCGCAACGTCCACACCAACGAGAGCGTCGATGCCGTGTTCGCGCGCGGTGGGCAGTTCGTGCCGGAAGGACTCGCCGAGCTGAACCACGGCCTGCGCGATTGGCGCACCGGCGAAGCGACGGTGATGGACCGTAAGCTGCTCGCGCTGCTGGTCAGCCTGCGCCGCACGCTCGATGTCGGTGACAATCGCAAGATCGATCTGATCTCCGGCTATCGCTCGCCCAAGACCAACGCTTCGCTGCGCGCACGCGGCGGCGCGCATACGGGCGTTGCCAGCCAGAGCCAGCACATGCTCGGCAAGGCGACCGACATCATGGTGCCCGGGGTGTCGCTCGACCGGCTGCACAGCGCGGCGCTGGCGCTTGGTGGCGGCGGCGTCGGCTTCTATCCGCGCGACGGCTTCGTCCACGTCGATACGGGCCGCGTGCGCCACTGGTAGGTTTCGGCGCGTCGGGAATCGCGCCGTTAACTTTCTTCATACTTTCGTTGCGCTTGATCGTCGCGGGGGCACGCGCCAAGTGCCGCGCCGCGGCAACGAACCTGTCGCGCCAATGGTTACGAAGCGGCGAGATGAACCAGGCTGCGGCGCATTATGAGGTGATCTTCGCGCTCGACCGCGTGTTCGTCGGGGGGCCGTTCCGCTGGTCGTGGGTCAGGATCGGTGGCGATGGCTTGGTCGCCGTGCGGGGCAAGGCGCACGAGACGATGCGCGCGGCGATCGATGAAGCGGCCCGGCATCGGCGCGACCATGGCGGCGGCGAGATTCGCGTCAACCTGAAGGACACGCCCCACGAGGATGCACGGGACGTGACCTATCTGGCGTGAGCACCGCAACGGCGTGAGCTGGCCGGGCCGGTGCGTTACCGGGCGAGCACCGCCTCGAACGCCTTCACGGCGGCGGCCTCGTCGCCGCCCCAGACCGCGCCCGACACCGCGAGGAAATCCGCGCCGGCGCGCACCAGCGGCGCGGCGTTGGCGGGGGTGATGCCGCCGATCGCGACACAGGGCAGTTCGAACATCGTCGCCCACCAGCTCAGGATCACCGGTTCGGGCCGATGCTCGACCGCCTTGGTGGTGGTCGGATAGAAAGAACCGAACGCGACGTAATCCGCGCCCGCCTCGCCCGCTTCCATCGCGAGGTGGCGGCTGTCGTGGCAGGTCACGCCGATCTGCGCATTGGGGCCGAGCACGCTGCGCGCCTCGCGGGGATCGCCGTCGCCCTGCCCGAGATGGACGCCGTCCGCACCGAGTCGCTTGGCGAGCGCGATGCTGTCGTTGACGAGGAACGCGACGTCGCGTTCCGCGCAGATGCGCTGAAGCGGCTCGGCGAGCCGCGCCGCTTCGTGCTGATCGACATCCTTGACGCGGAACTGGAACGCCGCGACCGGCCCCGCGTCAAGCGCGCGCGCCAGCCGGTCGGCGAAGCCGCCGGTCACGTCGAGCGGCGAGATGAGGTAGAGCTGACACGGGGGCCGGCGGTCGTCGCGCCGGAACTGGTCGGCGAAATCGGGATCGAGCGGGCCGAGCGGATCTTCTTCTGTCATGCCGCCGCCCTAGCGCGCGGATCGCCGCAACGAAAGCGGCGGCGCGCTTACTTCGCCAGTTCCGCCTCGATCGCGGCGACCAGCGCGGGATCGTCGGGCGCGGTCGATGGCGCGAAGCGCGCCGTGACGGTGCCGTCGCGGGCGATCAGGAACTTCTCGAAGTTCCACAGCAGTTCAGGCGCGTCGTTCGGGGTCATGCCATAGCCGCGCAGCCGGGCGCGAAACGCCTCGGCATCCCCCGCCGCATCCGGCGCGGCCGCGATCAGCGCGGCGTATAGCGGGTGCTTGCCCGGACCCGTGACGGCGATCTTCGAGAACATCGGGAAATCGACATCGTAGGTCGCCTTGCAGAAATCGGCGATTTCGGCGTCGCCACCCGGCTCCTGCCCGGCGAAGTCATTGGCGGGAAAGCCCAGCACCTTGAAGCCGCGCTCGCGATACTGGCGGTACAAGGCCTCCAGCCCCTCATATTGTGGGGTCAGCCCGCATTTGGATGCGACATTGACCACGAGCAACACGTCGCCCGCATATTGGGCGAGGCTGGTGTGCTGACCGTCGATGGTCTTGACCGGGGCTTCGAGCAAGGTCGTCATCAGTGTTCTCCGGGACGTATCCATAACACTCATCCGACATCCCGGCCGCGCGGGGATCGATGTCGGGCGGGCGGCGCGCTTTATTCCTGGGCGGCCCCGGCCTTCGCCGGGGCGACGATGACTGGGTTCACGCCGCGACCGGCTGGGCGACCTTGTCCACCGAGGCCGCATAGATCTCGTCGATCGCCGCCGACAGAGCCGCGTCGAACTCGGCATCGCTCATCTGGTGGCGCAGATCGGAGAGCAATGCGCGGCTGAAGCTGGCGATGACGCCGCGATTCTTGGCGAGCTCGGCGCACGCTTCGCTGCGCGAATAGCCGCCCGACAGCGCGACGACGCGCAGCACGCGCGGATGATCGACGAGCGGATCGTACAGCCCAGGCTGCTCGGGAAGCGAAAGCTTGAGCATCACCGTGTCGTCGCCGGTCAGCGCGTCGAGCGCCTTGAGCAATTCGTCGCGCAGGATCACCTCGGCCTCGGCGCGCTCGGGGCTCTTGATGTTGAGTTCGGGTTCGAGGATCGGCATCAGCCCGCCGGCGATCACCTGCGCGCCGATTTCGAACTGCTGCGCCACGACAGCGGCGATGCCCTCGTGGTTGGCGCGGTTGATGAACGATCGCGCCTTGGTGCCGAACACTTCGAGCGCTTTCGATCGCGCGAGCAGCGCATCGAGCCCGGGGATCGGCTTCAGCAGTTGCACGCCGTTCGCTTCGGCCTCAAGCCCCTTATCGACCTTGATGAACGGCACGATGCCGCGGTCGATCAGCGCGGCGGGCGCGCTCGTGCCGGCGACCGTGCCGTCCATCGTGCGTTCGAACAGGATCGCGCCGATCACCTTGTCGCCGGTGAAGCTCGGCGCGGTGATGATACGGCTGCGCATCTCGTGGATGAGCGCGTACATCTCCTCGTCGTTCGACCAGGAGCCCTCGGCGACGCCATAGCCGGTGAGCGCCTTGGGCGTGGAGCCGCCGCTCTGGTCGAGCGCGGCGATGAAGCCTTTTCCGGCGGCGATCTTAGCGGTCATCTCGGCGGTGTTCATGGCGTGCCACTCCTTGCGTGCTGCGCTGCGTCATGACGTGTTAGCGAGACAGTCGGGGTCGAGCAACGGCCAAGCGCGCCGCTTGACCGAAGCTTCGCAAAGTTTCAGCGTGACGTCGTCTCGGGGGGAATAACATCATGACCGGAACATCGCAGGTCTTTCGACATCTTGCGCTCGTCTTGGTAGCGCTAGCATCAATTGGCGCGAAAGCGCCCGAGGTGGGCGGCCAGGCGCCGCCGTTCGAATTGACTTTGGTCGATGGCACCAAAGTGTCCTCGGCGGACCTGCGCGGTCAGGTGGTGGTGCTCAATTTCTGGGCGACGTGGTGCGTTCCGTGCAAGCAGGAACTGCCGACGCTCGACGCCTATTATGCGGTGACCAGCAAGTACGGCCTGCGCGTCTTCGCGGTGACGACCGAGGATTCGGTGCCGCTCTCCCAGTTGAAGCGGCTGTTCGCCGCGATGCACATCGCCCCCGTTCGAAAGGTTCGGGGGCCATATGCCACGATGAGCGGCGTGCCGACCAACTATGTGATCGATCGCACGGGCCGGCTACGCTATGCGCGCGCCGGCGCGTTCGATCTCGACGCGCTCAACGCGCTGCTGATCCCGCTGCTCAAGGAGCCGGCGCCGCCAGCAGCCGCCCCGACGACCTGATCACTCAGCGCGCCAGCGCCGCGACGCCGGGCAGTTCCTTGCCTTCCATCCATTCGAGGAACGCGCCGCCGGCGGTCGAGACGAAGGTGAAGTCGTCACCCGCCCCCGCCTGATTGAGCGCGGCGACGGTATCGCCGCCGCCCGCCACCGAAACGAGCGATCCGCCGACCGTGAGCGCCGCCGCCGTCTTGGCGAGCGCGACGGTCGCCGCGTCGAACGGCGGCGTCTCGAACGCACCGAGCGGGCCGTTCCACACGAGCGTCTTGCAGGTCTTGAGCACGTCGGCGAGCGCTTCGACCGCCGCCGGGCCGATGTCGAGGATCATCTCGTCGGCGGCGACCTCGTGGACGTTGCAGGTCCGCAGGCTCGGCGGGTTGGGTGCGAATTCCTTCGACACGACCACATCGTACGGCAAATGAATCGTGCAGTTCGCGCCCTCGGCCGTGGCGAAGATTTCCTCGGCGGTGCCGACCAGATCATGCTCGCACAGCGACTTGCCGACATCGACCCCGCGCGCGGCGAGGAAGGTGTTGGCCATGCCGCCGCCGATGATGAGGTGATCGACCTTGGTGACGAGATGCTTGAGCACATCGAGCTTGGACGAGACCTTGGCCCCGCCGACCACCGCCGCGACCGGATGCTCGGGATTGCCGAGCGCCTTGTCGAGCGCGTCGAGTTCCGCTTCCATCGCGCGGCCGGCGAACGCGGGCAGCACATGCGCAAGTCCCTCGGTCGAGGCGTGCGCGCGATGCGCGGCAGAGAAAGCGTCGTTGACGTAGAGATCACTGAGCTTGGCAATGTCCGCGACCAGCGCGGGATCGTTCTTCTCTTCGCCCGCGAAGAAGCGGGTGTTCTCCAGCACGGCGATGTCGCCGGGCTGGAGCGTCGGGACCGCCTCCGCCGCGCCATCCCAATCGATGAAGCGCACCGGCCGGCCGAGTACCGTCGAATAGGGCTTCACCACCATCGCCAGCGACATCTCGGGGTTGCGCTGCCCCTTGGGGCGGCCGAAATGCGCGAGAACCAGGACGATCGCGCCCTTGTCCGCGAGCTCGCCCACCGTCGCGACGGTGGCACGCAGCCGGGTGTCGTCGGTGACGGCGCCGTCAGCCATCGGCACGTTGAGATCCTCGCGGACCAGCACGCGCTTGCCGTGGATGTCGCCCATGTCGTCGAGCGTCTTGAAGTTGCGCGCCATCGTCACCTCCCGTCGTCTATCATCACCCTCACCCTTCCCACTCGCCTTCGGCTCGCGGGCCCCTTCCCTCTCCCGGCGGGAGAGGGAGGGAGGAGCGTAGCGACGGAAGGGTGAGGGCGATTTGCTCTATCGATTACAGGAACTTCGCCATCGCACCGGCGGTGTCGATCATGCGGTTCGAGAAACCCCATTCGTTGTCGTACCAGCTCACCACGCGGACCAGCTTGCCGTCGATGACCGCGGTCTCGAGGCTGTCGACGGTCGACGAATAGGGCGTGTGAACGATGTCGATCGACACCAGCGGTTCGTCCGAGAAAGCGAGGATGCCGGCGAGCGGGCCGCTTTCCGACGCCGCCTTGAGGATGCCGTTGATCTCGTCCTTGGTGGTGTCGCGCTTGGGGGTGAAGGTCAGATCGACGAGGCTGCCGTCCGCGACCGGCACGCGCACCGCCGAACCGTCGAGCCGGCCCTTGAGCTCGGGCAGCACCTCGCCCACCGCGCGCGCGGCGCCGGTGGTGGTGGGGATGATGTTCATCGCGGCGGCGCGCGCACGGCGCAGATCGGGGTGGATCTGGTCGAGGATCTTCTGGTCGTTGGTATAAGCGTGGATCGTCGTCATGAGCCCGCGCTCGATGCCGACCGAATCGTTGAGCACCTTGGCGATCGGCGCGAGGCAATTGGTGGTGCACGACGCGTTCGAGACGATCGTGTGCCCGGCTTCGATCTTGTCGTGGTTGACGCCGTACACGACGGTCAGATCGACGTTCTTGCCCGGCGCCGAGATCAGCACCTTCTTGGCGCCGGCGTCGAGATGCTTCTGGCAGCTCGCCTTGTCGGTGAAGAAGCCGGTGCATTCGAGCACGATATCGACGCCGAGTTCAGCGTGCGGCAGGTTGGCGGGATCACGCTCGGCGGTGACGCGGATATGCTTGCCGTCGATGACGATATCATTGCCCTCGGCGACGACGGTGCCGGGATATTTGCCGTGGACGCTGTCGCGGCTGAACAGCCAGGCGTTCGATTTCGCATCGGCGAGATCGTTGATCGCGACCAGTTCGAGGCCGGTGTCGGCACGTTCCATCAGCGCCCGCGCCACGAGACGCCCGATCCGCCCGAACCCGTTGATCGCTACCTTAACCGTCATCGCATGCGCTCCTGTCGCCAATGGCGGAGACGGGCTGCAAGCGCAGCAGGCTTCCCCGCCGATTCCCTCGTGTTCGCGGCGTCTTTGCGGTGGGCGGAGGCTGGCGTCAACCAGTGCGAAACAATTCGAATATTGTCAGACAACCCTGTCATGCTAGGCCTGCGCGATGGCAGAAGTACCGTCCCCTGCCGCGATCGACCGGATCGAACGCGCCATCGCCCGTATCGAAGCAGCGGTCTCGGATCGCGAACATGCCCATGCCGCGCTTGCGAAAAGGCATGAGGCGCTGCGCGCGCGAATCGAGGCGGCGATCATCGCGCTCGACGCGGTGACGGCGGCGGAGGAGATCGACTGATGGCCGACGTGACGCTCACCATTGGCGATCGGCGCCACGTCGTCGCCTGCCGCGACGGTGAGGAAGAGCGGCTGATGAAGCTCGGCGCGCTGCTCGATTCGCGCTGGGCGGATGCGGCGCGCGCGTCGGGCGGGATGAGTGCGGAGCGCACGATGCTGTTCATCGCGCTGCTGCTCGCCGATTCGCTCGACGAGTCGGAGCGCCGCCCTGCCGAACTGGCCGAATCGCATGCGCTGGACCGTGTCGCCGAGTGGCTGGAGGATCTTGCCGATGCCCTTGAGAATCGCAGCATCAACGCCTAGATTGGCCGGTGGCGGGCACTGCCCGGTACGAGCCTTACCGAACATCCCTGAGGCGATTAAACTTCCTAGGGGGTTGTCCCTGCGCTGGCCCTGGCCTGTCGTACATGATCCCCACCTGATGCTTACGGCGTCAGAGGATATTCAGGCAAACGGCCACGGCGGTCCCGCCACCCGCTTCCGCGGCCGCGCGGCATGACGCTCGACAAACGCGCCTTGCGTGCGCGGATGCGCGCCGTACGCGACGCGTTCTTCGCGACCTCGCCGCCGCCGATCCGCGCGAGTGCGGAGTTCGCCGCGCTCCTCCCCCACGCCGCGACCGTCGCGTCCTACGTGCCGATCGGCAGCGAGGCGGACCCGATGTGGCTCGCGCGCGCCGCCGTCGACCATGGGTGCGCGATCGCGCTCCCGCATGTCATCAGCCGCGCGGACCCGATTCGTTTCCTCGCCTGGGATGCCGAGGACGATCTCGCCCCCGGCCCCTATGGCCTGCAACAGCCGCACCACGCCTCGCCCGCGCTCGCGCCCGATATCGTGCTGACGCCACTGGTCGCGTTCGATTCGGCGCTCAACCGGCTCGGCCAGGGCGCGGGGCATTACGACCGCGCGTTCGCCGCGTTTCCGAACGCGGTGCGAATCGGGGTGGCGTGGAGCGTGCAGCAGGTCGATACCCTGCCCGCCGACCCGTGGGACATGCCGCTCCACGCGATCGCGACCGAGACAGGATGGATCACGCGATGACCCCAAGCTGGCGCAAACCCTTCGGCATGTTCGCCATCCTCGCGCTGATCCTGGTGTGGGTGGCGATCGTCGCGAGCTTCTCGGGCTGGGTCGGGCGCTGGCCCGCGCTGGTCCAGGCGCTGTTCTACGTGGTGACGGGGCTGGTGTGGATCGCGCCGCTCAAGCCGCTGCTGGCGTGGATGGAGACCGGGCGCTGGCGGTAGCCGCACCGGGCCAATCCCAAACCGTTCGTGCTGAGCTTGTCGAAGTACGTGCCAAAAATGCGACGTTTGCGGCACGCCCTTCGACAAGCTCAGGGCGAACGGTGACTATCGATGCTCGGTAACCGCTTGATCCGCCAACCCTTTTTGAAGGGTGGCGCGAGTGACGGGGCTCGAACCCGCGACCTCCGGCGTGACAGGCCGGCGCTCTAACCAACTGAGCTACACCCGCTTGGAAAGCGTGAGGCGCGCCAACTAGGTCAGGGGTTCATGGCTGTCAACAGACTTCGCCAGACTTTCTTCAACCTCGCCACTTTTTGGCGGCGCGCCCTTGGCCATCGCGCCATGTTCGAACAGAAAACCGGCGATGTCGGGCTTGCCGACCGCGCCCAGCACGGTCTGCAGGATGATGAGCAGCGGCACCGCGAGCAGCGCACCGGGCGTGCCCCACACCCAGCTCCAGAAACTGATCGAGATGAGAATCAGGATCGGGTTGATCGTCAGCCGCCGTCCGACGATCAGCGGGGTGATGGCGTTGGCCTCAACGAGATGGCAGCCGATCATCAGGAACGCCGGGAACAGCGCCGCCCAGATATCGCGGAAGGTCATCAAGCCGCCCAGCCCGAGCAGCAGCGCCGCCGCGATCGGTCCGAAATAGGGGACGTAGTTGAGCAGCGCGACGATGCCGCCCCACATCAGCGGATAGGGCATGCCCATCGTCCACAGCACGCCCGAGACGAGCAGCCCGAGCGCGAGGTTGATGACCGTGATCGTGCCGAGATAGGCGGCGGTATCATCGACGACATGCTGGATCACCCGCGCGGTCGCCATCGCGCCGCCGAAGCTGGAGCGGCTGGTGATCGTGCGCCGCCGCAGCCGCGTCCAGCCGGCGAGGAAGAAATAGATGACGAGAATGCCGAAGAACACCTGCACGATCGCGGTCGGCGCGGACGTCGCGGCGAGTTCGAGGATCGAACTGGGGGGCGCGACCGCGGTGGTCTGTGCCGTCCGCACCGGCCCCGGCGAGGCGAGATGCCGCACCGCGCGGTTGAGATAGCGCTCCAGGCTCGAATACAGGTCGATCAGCGGCGCGATGTTCATCTGGATGCGGTCGATCCGCTCGGGCAGCTTGCGGAAGAACTCCACCGCCGGCACGACGATCGCGGCGAGCGCGATATTGGCCGCGAGCAGGAACAGCAGGATGCACACCAGCGCCGCCAGCGCCGAGGGGACACGATGCCGTTCGAACCATTCGAGAATCGGCACCAGCGCGATCGCGATCACCAGCGCGGCAGTGGTCGGCAGGAAGAATTCCGCCCCGGCCTTGAGCGCGAACGGGGTCGCCAGCGCGAGGCCGATGCCGGCGAACAGCGTGAGCGTGGCGAGGATGCGGTCGCGCCGCATCGCCAGCACCATCATCATCTCGTCGGGATCGGCGGCGGCGGGCAAGCGCGGGAACGGCCCGACCGTGGGGGGCGCGAAACGCGCCTCCTCTTCCCGCATGTCGATACTGGTGTCGTCCACGCCTACCCGCTCCCTTAGACCGCACGCGAAACCCTAGCGGCATTCCCCCTTCATGCAATCGGCGCTACGGGGCGAAATGACCGTTCCGCCCCACCCTGACCGCGACCGCTGAGCGATGTCGGCGCGGCTTCGACTCGTCCGGCCGGTGAACTGGCTGCGGCGCCGCCTGCGCGCGAGCGAGGCGGTGTTCATCCTGCTCGCGATCGGCATCGGCGGCGCGGCCGGCGCGCTCAGCGTCGCGCAGGGTGCGCTGGCGCGGACGCTGCAACATTGGTTCTTCGCGCTGCCCGGCACCTCGCGGCTGAGCGCACAGCCGGATCTGTCGCTGGGCGCGCTGCTGGTGCTGCCGATCGGCGGCGTGGTGCTCGGGCTGTTCACGCTGGCCACGCGCGCGCGCAAGCGGCGGCTGGTCGATACCGTCGAGGCGAACGCGCTGCACGGCGGGCGGATGGCGATCGGCGACAGTCTGGTGATCTCGGGGCAGACGATCCTGTCGAACGGCTTCGGCGCGTCGGTCGGGCTCGAGGCGGCCTATGCGCAGCTTGGCGGCGCGGTCGCCTCGTGGACCGGCGGGCTGCTCAACCTGCGGCGGCCCGATCTGCGCAACCTCGTCGGTGCGGGTGCGGGCGCGGCGATCGGGGCGGCATTCGGCGCGCCGCTGGCGGGCGCTTTCTACGCGTTCGAGATCGTGATCGGCGCGTACACACCGTCGGCGATCGCCCCGGTCGCCGCCGCGACGCTGTCGGCGGTGCTGGTATCGCAGACGCTAGGCGCGCATCCCTATGTGCTCGAAACCGCCTCGGGCGCCGTCACCGAGACGCATCATTACATCGCTTATGCCGGGCTCGGTGCGGCGTGCGCGGGGTTCGGCATCGTGCTGATGAACGCGGTCGCCTTGCTCGAACGCGGCGTGCGGCGGCTGCGCATCCCCGATTGGGCACGGCCCGCGATCGGCGGCGCGCTGCTGGTGCCGATCGCGCTGATCTCGCCGCAGGTGCTGTCGGCGGGGCACGGCGCGCTCCACAACGATCTGATGGCGGACGTTCCGCTCGGCTTCATCGCGCTGATCCTGGTCGCGAAGTCGCTGGCGTCGATCGTCTCGCTCGGCTTCGGGTTTCGCGGCGGGCTGTTCTTCGCCTCGCTGTTCCTCGGCACGCTCGCCGGCACGCTGTTCGCCGCCGGATTGACGGCAGTGGCGGGGTTCCAGATCATCGACCCGCACAATGCCGCGATCGTCGGCATGGCGGCGCTCGGCGTCGCGGTGATCGGCGGCCCGATGACGATGGCGATGCTGGTGCTCGAGGCGACGCATGATTTTGGATTGACCGGCGCGGCGATCGCGGCGAGCCTCGTCTCCTCGACGATCGTGCGCGAACTGTTCGGCTATTCGTTCTCGACGTGGCGGCTGCATTTGCGCGGCGAGACGATCAAGAGCGCGCGCGACGTCGGTTGGGTCAAGATGCTCACCGCCGGGCGGATGATGCGGCGCGAGACCCGCGAAACCCCGGCCGAGACGACGATCGCCGAATTCCGCCGCCGCTACCCGCTCGGCTCGGCGAGCCGCGTCGTGCTGATCGACACCGACGCGCATTACGCCGGCATCGTGCGGACCAGCGACGCCTATGCCGAGACGCTCGACCCGGCGGCGCGGGTGGCGAGCGTCGCGGTCAACACCGAGGCGGCAATCAAGCCCGACATGGACATCAAGCAGGTGATGACCGCCTTCGACGCGACCGGCGCCGACGAACTCGCGGTGCTGGCGGCGGACCGGACCGTGCTCGGCGTGCTTTCCGAGACCTATGTGCGGCGGCGCTATGCGGAGGAGTTGGAGAAGGCGCAGCGGGAGTTGTTCGGGGAGCGGTGATGCCGAGGCTCCTGCCCGTCACTCGGCCGCAACGTCCTGACGCGCGCCCGGCGGATGGTAGAGCATCGCCACGTTACATCGCTCGTACCGCCTGCCGAACGCGTCCATGATCCCGGCATCATGGACGAAGCCGATCTTCTCGTAGAGATGGATCGCCGCCGCGCTCTTGGTGTTGCTGAGCAGATAGAGCCGGTCACAACCGAGCGCGTGCGCGCGCGCGACGATCGCATCGAGCAGGAACGCGCCGACCTTCTTGCCCCGCGCCTTGTCCAGCACGCCCATCTTCGTCAGCTCGAACTGGCGCGCGCCCGTCTTCTGCAACGCGCAGGTGCCGACGATGCCAAGGCTCGGGTCTTCGACGAACAATATGTCGCCGCCCGGCGCGATGATCCGTTCGCGCGGGTTCTTGAGAACATCGATATCGGTCTGCTCCAGCCGATACATATCCCCGATCCATTCGGCATTGATGCGATAGAACGCGTCCGCCAGATCGTCGGTGAAACGCCGGATCGCGAGACCACCGGCGGGCCGCTGGTCCAGCGGCTGTTCGGCAAGGGCGCGCTCGGTCGCCTCGATCATGGCGAGCAGCGCCGGCGCGTCGCAAACCTCCCCCACCGCGGCGCGCAGACGCGGCCACAATATCGTCGTGGCCAGTTCCATCGCCTCGACACCAGCGGGGGTGAGCGAAATCGTCTTGCTGCGCTGATCGCGCACGTCCCGGCTGGTTTCGACCAACGCCATCTCGACCAAGCGGGACAGGATCCGCGTGACGGCGGGCTGGCTGATCCCCAGCACCTGCACGGCATCGCCCACCGTCATCGGCCCCCGGCGGTATAAAGCGGTGAGGAGCGGCATCTGGCTCGGCTGGGTCGGCAGGCCGCAATCCGCGGCGATCCGCTCGGCGCCCGCCTGGAGGCGTTCGGCCAGCCGCTTCAAGCGGCTGCCGAGCATCACAGCGCCTTCGTGTGCCAGTACGTCCGTCATGAGCCATTCCTCTCGATCTTAATAACGCGTTATATATCACGTTATGAATCTCCACCAGTAGATTTGTGCATATTTCTCGGCTCGCTTGTATCGTCGCGATTTGGCGCGAGCGGTGCGAACCTGTACAGCCCCGCGATGCTCCGTCTCTCCGGCCTATACCTTCCGCTCGATCATCCCCCCGAGGCGATCGCGCCCGCGATCTGCGCGCGGCTCGGCGTCGCGCCTGCCGATCTGCGCGGCTACACGCTCTACCGGCGCGGCAACGATGCGCGGCGGCGGAACGCGGTGCAGCTCGTCTATACGTTCGATGTCGATCTCGCCAACGAAGCCGACGTTTTGGCACGCTTCGCCGGCGACAAGGACGTCCGCCCTACCCCCGACATGACCTACCGCCCGCCCGTCACCGCGCCCGCCGGCTGGTCCGGCACGCGGCCGGTGGTGATCGGCGCGGGGCCGTGCGGGTTGTTCGCGGGGCTGATCCTCGCGCAGATGGGGTTCCGCCCGATCATCGTCGATCGCGGCAAGGCGGTGCGCGAGCGGACCAAGGACACCTGGGGGCTGTGGCGGCGCGGCGTGCTCGACCCCGATTCGAACGTCCAGTTCGGCGAGGGCGGCGCCGGCACCTTCTCCGACGGCAAGCTCTATTGCCGCGTGAAGGATCCACGCTTCCTCGGGCGCAAGGTGCTCGAGGAGTTCGTCGCCGCTGGCGCCCCCGACGATATCCTGTGGGAAGCGCATCCGCATATCGGCACGTTCCGGCTGGTCTCGATGGTCGAGGCGATGCGCGCGCAGATCGAGTCGCTCGGCGGAGAGTATCGCTGGCAGACCCGCGTCGACGATCTCGAACTGGAGCGCACCGGCGACGGCCAGCAGCGGCTGCGCGGGCTGCACCTGCACGACGGCGGCTTCCTTGAGGCGGAGCATGTCGTGCTCGCGGTCGGCCACAGCGCGCGGCCGACGTTCGAGATGCTCCATGCGCGCGGCGTGCATATCGAGGCCAAGCCGTTCTCGATCGGCGTGCGGATCGAGCATCCGCAAAGCTGGATCGACCGTGCGCGCTTTGGCGCCTGCGCGGGTCACCCCGACCTGGGTGCTGCGGCCTACAGCCTGTCGCACCACTGCGCGAACGGGCGCACCGTCTATAGCTTCTGCATGTGCCCCGGCGGCCGGGTGGTGGCGGCGACCTCCGAGGAGGGCCGCGTCGTCACCAACGGCATGAGCCAATATTCGCGCGCCGAGTTCAACGCCAATTCGGGCCTCGTCGTCGCGATCGATCCCGCGCGCGATTATCCGGGCGGGCCGCTCGCGGGGATCGTGTTCCAGCGGCACTGGGAGTCGTTGGCCTATGTCGCGGGCGGATCGTCGTACCACGCGCCGGGCCAGCGGGTCGGGGATTTCCTCGCCGGCCGCGCGTCCACCGCGCTCGGCGCGGTGACGCCGTCGTACAAGCCCGGCGTGACCCCGACCGATCTCGCCTCATGCCTGCCCGACTATGCGATCGCGGCGATCCGCGAGGCGCTGCCGGTGTTCGGCCGGCAGATCGCGCGTTACGACGATCCCGACGCGGTGATGACCGGCGTCGAGACGCGCACCTCGTCGCCAATCCGCATCACACGCGGGGCGGATTTCCAGAGCCTCAACAGCGCGGGACTGTACCCGGCGGGCGAAGGCGCGGGCTATGCGGGCGGCATCCTCTCGGCGGCGATCGACGGGATCAAGGTGGCGGAAGCGGTGGCGGCGCGCATCGTGGCGGGATAGCGGAGGTTCGGCTCGGTCGCGGCGGATGCGACCGGCGCGGCGAAACGGCGCAAAAGTTGTCCATCGGCGGCACGGTGCGCGGGGTGTCACTTTTGCGCTTCTTCCACGGCGGGGCATACCCCGCGCGCGCCGCGAAGGTGACCGGTACGGTGGCGCTGACACTGTCAAAGAGCGTGGCCGGGAGTTTGCCACGTGCGGCGCGTGTAGGACAGGCCGGACGGTGACGCTGATTAGGCGTCCAGAGGTAAGGTCAGCCGTCGTTCCGCTTCAGGCTGTTCTCGATCAGCCAAAAGTGAAGGAGATGCATACCGACGAAGCTAGCCCCTATCAGCATCGTCACGGGCAACACGATGCCCTCTTGCCCGACCCGCGGCGCAACGTTGAGCGCCAAAAGCGCGATAAACCCCAAGGTGACAGCCGCCAAGGCCGGGGTGAAGCTGAGCGCAAGAACGCGAGGCGCGGTCCAGTTTACCGTTCCCGCAAGTGACCATTGCATCGGCAATCGCTCATGCGGGCGGAACCGGGCATTGGCCCACACCGACAAGCCGATGAGGACGGACGCGAAGATGCATGCGATCGCGAACACAAACATCGCGACTTGATATCATCAGGCTGCGTGGCGGCAAATGGGCGGCTGCCGATAGACCGCTTCGGCCCGGCGCCGATCGCCGGCGGGAACGGGCGAAAGTGGTGGTCGGCAGCTCGACCGCTTTCGGGCGGGCAGAGAATAAAGCCGCCAAAACGGAAGCCGAGTCAACCGTTAATTGGCCGGCGGGAAAGCTCGGAGATGTCTGATTGCTACGGTCATCATCAACACACCAAAGCCGACCACCCAAACGAGCGCTCCTACGCTGTGGTCGGCTTCAACATAACGGCTTGCGGTGAACAGGCCGAAAGCGGAGCCAGTAACTGCAAATTTGGCCAACGGAGGGAGGCTTTGTGATCGCGCCACCATAAACACGATGACAATCACCCCGCCGAGGACTGCCGCCAAACTCAATAGATCATCGACCATCACTGCCATCTCCGAGCGGCCTACGTGCGGTTATCGGATCAGACTTTCGAAGGCGCAAGGTCGGATTGTGGGCGACTCCCGCCCCCCGCTCACATCCGCTCCACTCCCCGTTCGCTTCCCTGCCCGCGCCGCAGCAGCCGTGCGATCATCCAGCCGGCGGCGAGGAGCAGGAACGGCATCGCGGGATAGTGATAGCGCACCTGTCCGGTGAAGGCGAAGGCGGTGAGCGTCACGAACGCGGGCATGCAGCCGAGCAGCAGGATCGGCCGCCGCTCGTCCGCTCCACCCCGGCCACGCCACAGCGACGGCAGCGCGACCGCCAGCCCGGCGAAGCCGAACAGCAGCACGCCCAGATAATAAAGCTGGTTGCCCACCTGCGCGACGGCGACCCCGCCGCGCAGCCCCGGGTAGCTCGCGTCGATCCCCCACAGCCCGTCCGTATCCTTGCGCCACACCAATATGACCTTGCGGACGCCGAGCGCGATCCATTGCCGCGGATGACGGGCGATCCAATCGCGGGCGAGCGCCTTGAAACGCCGGTCGAGCTCGACCTGGCGCTGGACGTGCTCGCGGTACGAGATGCCGACCCCGGTCGCGTCCCAGATCGGCGTGCGCTCCCATTCATACCAGTCGCCGGTCGCGCGGTCGTTCGCGCCGTAATAGAGCGCGATGCCGCCGTTGGTGGAGACGGGGATGAACGCCCCCATCTCGGCGCTGTTGCGGATGGTCCACGGCAGCACCACCGCCGCGAGCGCGAGATGAACCGGCAGCAGCGCGCGGAGCAGCCCGCGCCAGCCGAAGTCGCGCAAGCACAGCGCCATCGCGATCAGCGCGCCGATCGGGAAGAACAGGATCTGCGCGCGCATCAGCGTCGCCGCGCCGAACAGCAGCCCCGCCACCACCAGCCCGCCCGCGCGCGCGCGTCCCGCGACCATCACCGTGAACGCCGCCATCACCAACGCGGTCGACACCGTTTCCGAGAAGGGCGCGCCGGCATAAGCGATATGCGCGGGGTAGAGCGCGTAGAGCAGCCCCGCGATCCGCACGCCGAGCGGCCCGATCCCGAGCAGCGCGCCGAAGCGGAACATCAGCACGAGGATCGCGACGGCGGCGGCGAGGTTGAGCGCCATCGGGCCGAGCGGCGACGGCCCGGCGACGATCATGCTCGCGGCGAGCGCGGCGGGATAGCCGACCGGCCAGAAGGCGGTCGGGCGGCCCTGCTCCTGGAAACCGAGCCCGCGCGCCATCTCGCCCGCGCGGTCCATGTACCATAAGCCGTCGGACATCGGCTGCTGCGGCATCAGCAGCATCAGCGCGAGGCGCAACACGATCGCGAGCGCGAAGATCGCCGGCACGATCCAGCGCGCGGTCTCGAACGCGCCGGCCCAGCCATGCCGCGTGCGCGGGTACGCCATCACGTTCGCTGCCGCCATGTCCATCGCCACCCTCCCGCTGCTGCGCGGCGACGGTAGCGAAACTGTGTTAACGGAAACGCCTGCGGGCACGGCACCGGCTTGACTCGCGCCGCGCGGGCGCGGACGGCGGGGTATCGCAGTGGGGAAACCTCCGATGACCGTTCCGCCTTCCGCCGATGTCGCCTCCGAACTCGTGACCTTGCTCGACGTGGAGGAGATCGACACCGATCTGTTTCGCGGCCGCCGGCTTGCCGGTGCGGTCGGTCGCGTGTTCGGCGGCCAGGTGATCGCGCAGGCGCTCCAGGCCGCGCAACGCTCGACCGAGCCGCCCAAGACCGCGCATTCGCTCCACGCCTATTTCATGCGGCCGGGCAATGACGATTATCCGATCGTGTTCCGCGTGGTGCGCGATTTCGACGGGCGCAGCTTCGCGACGCGGCGGGTGATCGCGACGCAGAAGGGCGTGCCGATCCTGACCATGACGGCGAGCTTCCAGCTTCCCGAGGACGGGCTGCACCACCAGGATGCGATGCCCGACGTGCCCGGCCCCGAAGCGCTGCGCAACGAACGGCAGCTCCGGGGCGGGCTGGCCGTGCCCGAGGGCACGCCGCCGCCCGCCTTCGCGCGCGCGATCGAGGTGCGGCCGGTCGAGCCGGCGCTCTGGGCCTCGCCCGAGGCGGGGCCGGCGGTGCTCAACATCTGGCTGCGCGCGATCGGCGAGATCGGCGACGATCCGGCGATGCACCGCGCCGTGCTCGCCTATGCCTCCGATCTCGGGCTGATCACGGTGGCGCGCTCGCCGCACCCGATCACCTTGTTCGACCCGCGCGTCCAGGGTGCCAGCCTCGACCATGCGCTGTGGCTGCACGAGCCGTTCCGCGCCGACGAATGGCTGCTCTATTCGATTCAGTCGCCGTGGTCGGGGCACGCGCGCGGGCTGGGCCTCGGCCGCATCTTCACGCGCGACGGGCGCCTGGTCGCGAGCAGCGCGCAGGAGGGGCTGATGCGCTGGCGCGGGTGATCGGGCGGGGCGCGGCGGCATCCCCTGTCCCATTCGTGTCGAGCACAATCGAGATGGCCGCGCTCCGGTCGGCCCCTCGACTGCGCTCGGGGCGAACGGTTGGGAGTGTGAGCGCGCCCCCGCCCCACCCGTTCACGCCGGGCGCGGGTGCTCCGGTCGTCGCGCTCGCGCGCGGGGTAGAGACGCGCGCGGGGTAGAGATCAGCGCCCGCTTGCCGCCAACGCGCGGTCGCGCAGGCGCGCGGAGGCGGCGGCGTGGATGCCGGGGGCGGTGGCGAGGATGCCGAAGGCTTCGGCGGCCTCGGTGTTGAAGGCGAGCGCGCCGCCAAGCGCATCGGTGATGATCGCGCCGGCCTCGGTCGCGATCAGCGCGGCGGCGGCGATGTCCCATTCGTTGCCCCAGCGCGCGGTGGCGACCAGATCGGCCTCGTCGGCGGCGACCATCGCGATGCGGAGCGCAATCGAATTGGGCTTGTCGACGATGACGAGATCGCGGTCGCCCTTGGGCAAGGCGTCAGTCGGCACGCGCGCGCCGACGAGATTGGTGCGCGCGCTCGCGCGCAGGCGCGTGTCGTTACGATGCGCGCCGCGCCCGCGCGTCGCGCGCCACACCTCGCCGCGCGCCGGCGCGTCGAGCACGCCGATCACGGGCGCGCCATTCTCGATCAGCGCGACCGACACCGCCCAGCCGGGCCGCCCGCGCAGATAATCGCGCGTGCCGTCGATCGGATCGACCACCCACAGCCGGCGGCACGACAGCCGCGCGGCGCTGTCGGCGGTCTCTTCCGAGAGCCAGCCCGCATCGGGATCGAGTTCGGACAGCCGCGCGTGGAGCAGCGCGTTGACTTCGAGATCGATGTCGCTGACCGGATTGCCGGGCGATTTCTCCCAGCGCGCGAAATCGGTTCGCCAGCGCGCCATCGCCAGCGCGCCCGCCTCCGCCGCGATGTCGGCGATCCGGTCGGCGAGCGCGTCAGCCACTCGCGACCGTCATACCGTCGATGCGGATGGTCGGCACGTTGGTGGCGTAGCGGAATTCGAGGTCGTTCGCCGGGGTCAATTCGCGGAACATATCCTTGAGATTGCCCGCGATCGTGAACTCGGCGACGGGCGTGGTGATCTCGCCATTCTCGATCAGGAAACCGGCGGCGCCGCGACTGTAATCACCGGTCACAGGGTTGACCCCCATGCCGATCAGCTCGGTGACGTAGATGCCGCGCGCGATGTCCGCCGTCAGCGCCTGTACCGACATGTGGCCGGCCGCCATGTGGAGGTTGCTGGTCGCGACGCCCGGCGCCCCGCCGACACCGCGCGCGGCATGGCCGGTCGGCTCCAGCCCGAGCTGCCGCGCCGAGGCACTGTCGAGCAGCCAGCTTTCGAGCACCCCGTCCTGGACGATCGCGAACGGCGACACCGGCAGCCCCTCGCCGTCGAACGGGCGCGACCGCAGCCCGCGCGGGCGGTGCGGATCGTCCTCCACGCGGACGCCGGGCGCGAACACCGGCGTGCCGAGCGCATCGAGCAGGAAGCTGGTGCGGCGCGTGACCGCCTGACCGCCGATCGCGCCGATGAAATGCCCGAGCAGGCTGGAGCCGATGCGCGGATCGAACACCACCGGCATCGCCCCGCTTTCGACCCGGCCGGGATTGGCGCGGGCGACGGTGCGCTGCCCGGCACGCGTGCCGATCACCTCGGCGCTGTCGAGGTCGCGGCGGCGGCGCGTGGAGTGATAGGCGTAATCCCGCACCATCAGGCCACCCTCCCCCGCCAGCACGCTCGCCGACAGGCCGTAGCCGGTCGCGGCATAGGCGGCGGCGAAGCCGTGGCTGGTGGCGAGCGCCCAGATCGAGCGCGACGCGTTGGCCGAGCCGCCTTCGCTGTTGGTGACGCCCGGCACCGCACGCGCCGCATCCTCGGCGGCGAGCGCGGCTTCACGCAGGGATTCGGGGGAGACTTCGCCGCCGTCGTCGAGATCGAGTTGCGGCGGCGCACCGTGCATCAGCCGTTCCTTGGGGGCGAGCCCGGCCCAGGCATCCTCGGGTGCCTCGCGCGCCATCGCGACCGCGCGTTCGACCAAAGCGGCGAGCGCATGCTCGCTGAAGTCCGAGGTGGAGACGCTGGCCGAGCGCTTGCCGGCGAAGACGCGTAGGCCCAGTTCCTCGCTCTCGCTGCGGCCGACATCCTCGAGCGCGCCGAGCCGCACCGACACGTCGAGCGCGGTATCGGCGGCGAAGACGGCATCGGCGGCGTCGGCGCCGGCGGCGCGGGCGCGGTCTACGATGGCGGCGGCGCGATCCTGCGCCTGTTCGATGGTCAACATGGGTCGGACTTAGGTGCGCGATCCGCGAAGGTCAAAGTGTCGCGACGGTTCCGACGACGAAACACGCGCAGAACACGAGAAATCCAGCGAAGCGGTTGGCGCGGAACCGCGCGAGCGCGCCGGCGCCGTCATCAGGCGAGAGCGTGCCGACCTGCCAGCCGAAATGCGCGGCGACCGGCAGCAAAGCGGCGAGCGCGAGCGGATCGGGGCGGACCAGCCACAGCGCCGCGCCCCACAGCAGCAGCGCCCCCGCGTAGAACAGACCGACGCCGAGCCGCACGCGCCGGCCCATCCGCAGCGCCGAGGAGCGCACGCCGATCAGCGCATCATCCTCGCGGTCTTGCAACGCGTAGATCGTGTCATAGCCGATCACCCAGGCGATCGATCCGGCGTAGAGCAGCAGGCCGGGAACGGTCAGTCTGCCCGCGATCTCGCTCCAGCCGACGAGGCACGCCCAGGAGAACACCATGCCGAGCCATGCCTGCGGCCACCAGGTGATCCGCTTCATGAACGGATAGCCGGCCACCAAAGCGAGGCTGAGCAGCGCGACGATCGCGGCATAGAGGTTCAACTGGAACAGGACGACGAGGCCGATCAGGCAAAGGGCGACCAGCCAGACCCACGCCGCCTTGAGGCTGACCGCGCCGCTCGCGAGCGGGCGGCTGCGCGTGCGCGCGACCTTCCGGTCGAGATCGCGATCGACGATGTCGTTATAGACGCAGCCCGCTCCGCGCATCGCGATGCTGCCGAGGAGCAGCCACAGGATCAGATCCCAGTGCGCGATCGCGCCGCCGGCGAGCGCGACGCCCCAGGCGCCGGGCCAGAACAGCAGCCACCAGCCGATCGGCCGATCGAACCGCGCGAGCAACGCGAACGGGCGCGCGGCGGCGGGGAGCAGCGCGACCAGGCCGCGGTGTTCGGTGTCAGGGGTGAGATCGGTGGCGGTCATGCGTCCCGCACGCCCCTTCCTTCTCCCCTCCCTGGAAGGGAGGGGTCGGGGGTGGGTCGGTTGCGGCACGCGTCACGCTCCCATGCCAGCAACCCACCCCCAGTTTCGGGTGAACAGTGCCCCGCACTGTTCAGGTCATGCCGGGGGCATGACCGACCCGAAACTCCTCCCTTCCAGGGAGGGGAGCCGGTTGCGTTCTCGGACAGCCCCCCCCTCACGCCGCCTCGCTGAATTGCAGGCTCGCCAGCCGCGCGTACAGGCCGCCGGCGCCGATCAGCTCGGCGTGGCTGCCGCTTTCGACGATGCGGCCTTCGTTCATCACGATGATCCGCCGCGCCGCGCGCACGGTGGCGAGGCGGTGCGCGATGACGAGCGTGGTGCGGTTGGCCATCAGCCGTTCGAGCGCCTGCTGGACGAGGCGTTCGCTCTCGGCGTCGAGCGCGCTGGTCGCCTCGTCGAGCAGCAGGATCGGGGCATCGCGCAGCAGCGCGCGCGCGATCGCGAGGCGCTGGCGCTGCCCACCCGACAGCCGCGCCCCGCCCTCGCCCAGGAACGTATCGAGCCCGTCGGGCAGCTTGCGGAGGAATTCGGCGGCGTTGGCGGCCTCGGCGGCGGCCCAGACCTGCGCGTCGCTGGCGTCCCAGCGGCCATAGCGGAGATTGTCGCGCGCCGACGCGCCGAAAATCACCGTATCCTGCGGCACCATCGCGATCCGTTCCCGGACCTTGGCCGGATCGGCGGCGGGCAGCGCGACGCCGTCGATCCGCACCTCGCCGCCGTCGGGATCGTAGAAACGCTGGAGCAATTGGAACAATGTCGATTTGCCTGCGCCCGACGGACCGACGATCGCGACCGTCTCGCCCGGCGCGACGCTCAGCGTGAAATCGTGCAGCGCCGCCACGTCGCGGCGGGTGGGATAGCGGAATTCGACGTGCGAGAATTCGACCGTGCCGCGCGCCGGCTCGGGCAACGCGAGCGGCGCGGGCGGCGCGGCGATCGTCGGCCGCTCGGCGAGCAGTTCGGAGAGGCGCCCGGCGGCACCCGACGCGCGGAGCAGATCGCCATAGACCTCGGTGAGCGACCCGAACGAGCCGGTGACGATCCCCGCCGTCAGCACGAAGGCGGCGAGCGACCCGCTCGACAGCCGCCCGCTCGCGACATCGTTGACCGTGTCCCACATCAGCAGCGTCACCGCGCCGAACAGCAGGCCCATCACCAGCGCGGTCATGATCGCGCGCAGCCGGAAGCGGCGCTTGGCCGACTGGAAGCTCTGGTCGACGGCGGTGCGGAAGCGCTCGCCCTCGCGGCGCTCCTGCCCGAACGCCTGGACGATCTTCATCGCGCCGAGCGTCTCGACCGCGAGCGCGCCGATATCGGCGACACGGTCCTGGCTGGAGCGCGAATATTGCCGCACGCGCCGGCCGAGCAGGAAGATCGGCGTGATGATGATCGGGATGCCGACGATCAGCGACAGCGCGAGCTTGGGCGCGAGCGCGAAAAGATAGACGATGCCACCGATGCCGATGACGAGGCTGCGCAGCGCGACCGAGATCGTGCTGCCGACCGCATTCTCGATCTGCGCGGTGTCCGAGGTGAGCCGCGACGCTATCTCCGACGGGCGATTCTCCTCGAACCACGCGGGCGACAGCGTCAGCAGGTTGTGATGGACGGCGGTGCGGATGTCCGCGACCGTCCGCTCGCCGAGCCAAGAGACACTGTAGAAGCGCACCGCCGTCGCGACCGCGAGCACCAGCACGACGATGATGAGGTGGTGGAAATAGGGCGCGACCGCCGCCGCATCGGCGTGTTCGGCGAAGCCGTTGTCGACGATCTGCTTGAAGGTCGCCGGGAACGCCAACGTCGCCCCCGCCGCCACCACGAGCGCGACCAGCGCGGTCGCGATCCGGCCGGGGTAGCGCGTGGCATGACGCCACACCATGCCGAGATTGCTCAACTTGCGCGATCCGCGCGGCTCGGCGTTGTCGACTTCAGCCATTGCCGTCGCCTAGCAAAGCCGCCGCGCGCGCGCCACTGCCCCGGCGATCGATAGGGTCGATCACCGAAACAAAAAATCGCCGTGGACCCACATTGATGTTGCGTATGTTTATTTCGCTGAAAACAGCTTACAGGGCACCCCATGCTGTACAATGCCTATGAACTGCAACGTTCCCTCCTGGCTGGCGCGAGCGCGATGGCCGATTTCAGCGCCGAGCTGCTCCAGAACCCGGTCAACCCCTTCGCCTATTTCGGCGGCGGTCCGGTGATCGCCTCGGCATTGGAGGTGTTCGCCCATGCCGCCGCGCCGCGCGGCAAGCCGCATTTCGCGCTCGACCGCACGATCGTCGATGGCAAGGAGGTCGATGTCATCGAGGAGATCGTGCTGCGCAAGCCGTTCGGACAGCTCAAGCATTTCGCGCGTCGTGGCGTCGAGGGCGGCCCCAAGCTCCTGATCGTCGCGCCGATGTCGGGCCATTTCGCCACGCTGCTGCGCGGCACGGTCGAGCGGATGCTGCCAGTCGCGGACGTGTACATCACCGACTGGCGCGACGCGAAGCTGGTGCCGATGTCCGACGGTGCGTTCGGGTTCGAGGATTATGTCGATTACGTGATCGCCTTCCTCGAGGCGATCGGGCCGGACACGCACATGCTCGCGGTCTGCCAGCCGTCGGTGCCGTGCTATGCCGCCGCGTGCGTGATGAGCGCGGACAAAAACCCCTGCCGCCCCAAGACGCTGACGATGATGGGCGGGCCGATCGACACGCGCGAGGCGCCGACCGCGGTAAACACGCTGGCGACCGAGCGGCCGCATAGCTGGTTCGAGCAGAATGTGATCGTCAAGGTGCCGCTCACCTATCCGGGGGCGGGCCGCAAGGTCTATCCGGGCTTCCTCCAGCTCGCCGGCTTCATGTCGATGAACCTCGGCAATCACCTGATGTCGCATTGGGAAATGTTCAAACATCTCGTCCAGGGCGACGACGAGAGCGCCGATGCGACCAAGCGCTTCTACGAGGAATATCGTTCGGTCTGCGACATGACCGCCGAATTCTATCTCCAGACGATCGACCTGGTGTTCCAGAACCACGCGCTGCCCAAGGGCGAGATGACGCATCGCGGGCGCAAGGTCGATCCGGCGGCGATCACCGACATCGGCATCCTCGCGATCGAAGGGCTGCGCGACGATATCTCGGGTGTCGGCCAGACGCGGGCGGCGCTCACGATCGCGACCAGCCTGCCCGAGGAGAAGAAGCGCTATTTCAGCGTCGATGCCGGACATTACGGCATCTTCAACGGCAGCAAATGGCGCAATCAGGTGGCGCCGGTGGTCGAGCAGTGGATGGCCGCGAACGCGTGATTGGCGGGGGTGGCGTGGCTCGCGCACCCCAAGATCCCGTTCGTCCTGAGCGTGGCGAGGGACGGCCCCACACGGTGACACCTGGGGCACGCACTTCGACAGGCTCAGTGCGAACGGGCTTTAACGGTTAAGCGAGGGCGGGGTCTCCCCGCCCTCACCCATTCAGACCGCGGTCGTCTCGACCACCGCGTGGCTGCTGTCCTCGTCGCTCTTGATCGTGCCGCCGAACAGCATCTTGATGCGGCCGGTGAGCGAGATGTCGGTCTCCCACAGTTCCGCGCTCGCGATGTCGAGGCGGATCAGCGCTAGGTTGGGATCGTCCTTGCCGCCGGGGAACCACGCCTCGACCTGATTATTCCACAGCTTGTCGATCAGCGCCCGGTCATTGTCCTGGCGGATCTCGCCGGCGAGACAGGCGAAGAAATCATGCCCCTTGGAGACGAACTGCGCCATCGCGCTGCCGCCGCCGGCGAGGCGGTTGTCCTTGCCCACGAAGAAGAACAGCGTGTCGACCTGATCGCGGTCGAGCTGCGCGGTCAGCGGCTCGCTGTGCTGGCTGGTGCCGGTCAGGCCGACCATGAGGAACGGGCTTTGCGCCATCTTGTCCCACATCGTCTGCTTGATCGCGTGCGTTTCGGTCATGTCGCTCTCCTTGCCTCGGATTTCGTCCAATGAACGACGCAACCCCGGCTTGGTTGCGAGGGCGCGGCGCGCGGACGATCAAGCTTTGTTCGCCTCGCCATCCACGCGCTCGACCTTCTGTGGATCGGGATAGGGCATGATGAGCGTACCGTCGGGCGCGGCGGTGAAGGTGGTCTGGGTCGGATAGGCGAGCGAAATGCCCTCCTTGGCGAAGCGGCGCAGGATCGTGACCAGCAGCCGGTCGCGGGTCGCGTGCGCGGTGGCCCAATCGTTGCCGGCGGTGTCGAACTGGACCGCGAAATCGAGCGTGCTCGCGCCGAACGATTCGAAGCCGGCGCGCGCCACCGTGGCACCCTCGGCCTCGATCAGTTCCTTGAGGATGCCGGGCAGCCGCTCCAGCGTCTCGTGCGGCGTCTCATACGCCACGCCGAGCGTGAAGCCGATGCGGATGTGGTTGCGCTGCGAGACGTTGAGGATTTCCTTGTCGAGCAGGTTCTTGTTGGCGATTACGCGTTCCTCGCCGGTATAGGCGCGGATGCGGGTCGATTTCAGGCCGATGCTCTCGATCACGCCGCTCGAATCGCCGAAGCTGATCTGATCGCCGCGTTTGAACGGCCGGTCGAACAGGATGGCGAGCGCGGCGAACAGATCGGCGAAGATGCCCTGCGCGGCAAGGCCGATCGCGATGCCGCCGACGCCGAGCCCCGCCACCAGCCCGGTGACGTTGACGCCGAGATTGTCGAGCACGACGATGAACGCGATCGCGAACACCGCGAAGGTGACGAGCAGGCTGATGATGCCCATCGCGCTCTGCAGCGCCTCGCCCGAATAATTTTCCGAATGGGTGCGGTGCTCGATCGCGCCGAGGATGATCTCGCGCGCCCAGATCGCCACCTGAAACACGCTGGCGATGGTGAACAGGAAGCGGATCGTCGTCGCGACCTCGGGCGGGGCGCCGGCATAGCCCTGCACCAGCTTGGCGGCGACCATGACGATGAAGAAATTGTTGGTCTTGACGACCGCGCGGCCCAGCACCGTGCCCCATCCGGCGATGCCGATGCGGGTGCTGCACAAACGCTGGCCCAGTTTGCGCGCGGTGGCGAGCGCGATGACGATCACGGCGCCGATGGCGAGCGCGATCAGGATTTGCAGCCAGTGCGTGGCGAGCCAGTCCACCGTCGCGCCGACAAGGTCGCGCAGTTGGGCGTTGATGTCGCGCACCTTCACCGGCGGAAGGATCGCCGTCGTCGTGTTGCTCATAGCGGTTATGCTGCCTCTGCGATGTCGGGGGCGCCGCCCTTTTCGAGAAACGCGATCAGGCCGCGCTCGGCGCGAGTGAGATAGCGGGTCGCGCGCGGCAGGCGCGTCGCGCGCAGCGCCGCCTGCCCGTCCTTCACCGCCGCGATCAGCAGCGGATGGACGTAGGATTTTCGGCTGATCGCCGGCGTGTTGCCCAGCGCCTCCGCGACGGGTTCGAGCATCGTCTTGAGGCCGATGTCGTGCGTCGCGGCGATCAACGTCTCGAACGCGATCACGCTCGCGCCCCAGGTGCGGAAATGCTTGGCGGTGTAGGGCCCGCCCATCGCCTCGCGGATATAGGCGTTGACGTCCGACGAGGTGACGGGATGCGTCGCGCCATCGTCATCGACCCAGCGGAACAGATGCTGGCCGGGCAGATCCTGGCATTTCTTGACGAAGCGGCTGAGCGAATGGTCGGTGATCGTCAGCAGCCGGATCTTGCCCGATTTCGCCTTGTACTGGAGCTTGATCGTCTTGCCCTTGAGCACCGCGTGGCGGCGGCGCAGCGTGGTCGCGCCGTAACTCTTGTTCGCCTTCACATAGCCTTCGTTGCCGATGCGGATATGGCCGAGATCGAGCAGCCGCACGATCGCCGCGACGGCGACGGCCTTGCCCAGCCCGCGCCGTGCCAGATCGGCCTCGACACGCGCGCGCAGGCGGGGCAGCGCGTGGCCGAACGGCGCGCATAGATCATATTTGGCGCATTCCTGCGCGGCGCGGAATTCGAGGTGATAGCGATATTGCTTGCGGCCGCGCTCGTCCCAGCCGACCGCCTGGATGTGGCCATAGGGGTCCGGGCTGAACCAGGCGTCGCGATAGGCGGGCGGCAGGCCGATGGCGTTGAGCCGGTCGATCTCGTCGCGATCGGTGATGCGCTTGCCCGCCGCATCCCAATAGCCCCAGCCGTGGCGCAATTTCCGACGGGTGATGCCCGGTTCGGTATCGTCGCAATAGGTGATCTCGCCGTCCATCGCGCTCCCTCGTCAAGTCTCTAAAAATGCGCGGTCGGTCGCTTCGTTCCGGAACGGGCGGCATCGGCCGCGGGTTTGGACGGCATTCGCGACGCCATTTGGCAAGGAGACTTCCCCGTGACCGACCTATCGCAAGCGCACGTCCTGATCGTCGCCACCAACGGCTTCGAACAGTCCGAACTGTTCGAACCGCGCCAGGCCCTGCTCGATGCCGGGGTGAAGGTGACGCTCGCCTCGCTCTCGACCGATCCGATCCAGGGCATGAAGCACGACGAGAAGGGTGACACGATCACGCCCGACCTGACCGTCGATGACGTCGACACGCAGGATTACACCGCGCTGCTGCTTCCCGGCGGCGTCGCCAACCCCGACACGCTGCGCACCAGCGACCGCGCGGTCGAGATCGTCGAGGAGTTCGTCGACGACGAGAAGCTGGTGGCGGCGATCTGCCACGGCCCCTGGCTGCTGGTCGAGGCCGATGTGGTCGATGGCCGCACCGTGACGAGTTGGCCCTCGATCCGCACCGATCTGGAAAACGCCGGCGCGGACGTGGTGGACGAGGAAGTCGTTCGCGACGGCCAGTTCATCACCAGCCGCAAGCCGGACGACATTCCGGCGTTCAACAAGGCCATCCTCGCGGCGCTGGCGGAAGAAACCGCCAACGCATAAGCGGCACACGCAGTTCTGAGCCGCTCGGGTCGAGCGCGGTCGTGACACCGCGCACGGCACGCGGGGCATATCCCTCGACTTCGCTCGGGACGAGCGGAGGTTTGCGTTAGCCTGGTCCGGGGCAGAGCGTCCGTTTGCTCCTGCGGAACAGTTGCCGCCTCGCTTGCACACGGCGATGGCGGCAGCGCGATATCCAAACCGTTCGTGTCGAGCGTAGTCGAGACACCACAAGGCACGCGGGGCCTCCCTCGACTTCGCTCGGGACGAACGGAGGTTTGCGTTAGCCTGGTCCGGGGGCAGAGCCTCCGTTTGCTCCTGCGGAACAGTTGCCGCCTCGCTTGCACACGGCTGGCGGCAGCGCGCGATCCAAACCGTTCGTGTCGAGCGAAGTCGAGACACCACACGCCACGCGGGGCCTCCCTCGGCTTCGCTCGGGACGGGCGGATATTATGTGAGCGCAGCGTCGGACAGCGGCTGTTTCGCCTTGCGGAACGGGCGCCATGCCGCCTCCGAGCGTTTGCGCGCGAGATAGGTGTCCAGCCCGATCTGCGCGCCGATCAACTGGTAGATGAACGGCTGGAACGCGATGCCGACGAACGACGCGCCGAGCAGGTAGATCAGCAGCGCCGATTGCAGCGCGCCGGCCAGTGGCGCGATCCATTGCTCCTCGGGCGGCGCCTTGCGGTAGCGGCGGCGCAGCATCTCCATGCGGATAATGCCGATGATGTTGAGCCCGCCCCACAGGATGATGCCGGGCCAGCCCTGCTCGCCGAGCATCTCGAAATAGGAGCTGTGATAGGCGCGCGCGCGGTCGGTGGTCGGGGTGTGTTTGATCGTCAGGCTGTTGCCGCTGCCCTCGGTGGTGACGAGATCATAGTTGAGCACGTCCTGCCGGTACATGTCGAAGCCGCCGCCGAACGGATGCGTCTTCGCGTAATTCCACGTCCATTGCCAAACGGCGAGCCGGGTCGAGGCGGATTCGTCGGCCTTGTAGGTCTTGATCGTTCCCATCCGCGCGACGAAGGCGGAGGGCAGGAACGGCACCGCGACCAGCCCGATCGCGGCGATCAGCCCGAGGTAGAGCATCTTGCGCTTCACGTCGCGCAGCATCAGCACCGCCGCCAGCACGACGCACAGCAGCCCGGTGCGCGCCGAGGTGCCGACCGGGATCATGCAGCATGCGAATACCAACGCGTAGCAGAACAGCTTCACCTTCCAGTCGGGCGGGAACACCGTGCCGTGGTTGGAGAACCACAGCACCAGCGGCACGATCGCCACCGCCACGGTCGAGATGATCGAGCCTTCGTACAGACCGCTGTTGTTGGACACCATCAGGTTGAGCGAGCCGTACCCGCCGCCCGACACCACCGTCTTGATGCCGCCGACGATGATGATCGACGAGGCGGAAAGCACCATGAACAGCAGCAGCGATTCGATCCTGAGCCTGGTGCGCAGCGTCAGCGGCAGGAAGGCGGCGAACACCAGCGCCTTCCACACCCAATCCCATTTATCGAGTGCTTCCAGCGGGAAGTCGGCGTTGCGCGTGGTGATTCCGCAATAGAGCAGCAGCAACAGGATGATGATCTGGCGCGGCGCGATCCGCACGTCGCGCTTGTCGTCGATCAGCGCCCAGCTCAGCACCGCCGCGCAGAAGGCGATCAGCGAGATCGGCATCGCATTGAGCAGCAGATAGGTCAGCCGCTGCGGGCTGACGATGTCGATATAGATATAGGCGAGGATGAAGATGAACGGCTTGCGCAGGCCCGCCAGGAAGAAGGCGCCGAGGAACGCGACGAAGACGAGGTCACGCACCGGGCCGGTCCTCTTCCGGTCGCCGGGCGGCACGCGGGCGGCCGCGGATGTCGCGGTCGAACGGCCCCGGTTCGTGATCGAGATCGGGCCGCTTGAGCAGTGCCCAGATCGCGAGCAGCATCAACCCGTGGCTGATCAGAAGCGCGAAATTGTCGATCATGCTTGATACCCCTGGAACGCGCTTCGCGGCTTCGCCGGCACCGCGAATACGCGCCGCGAGTTGAGGCTCCGTTAAGCACTGGCGTGCGAGGGTGGCGGTGATGAAAATCCTCCACGTTCTCGACCACGGTTTGCCGTTGCAGAGCGGCTATACCTTCCGCACCCGCGCGATCCTGAGGGCGCAGCAGGCACGCGGCTGGCAGGTCGCCGCCGTCACGGGCACGCGCCAGGGCGCATCGGCGGCGGCGGCCGAGACGGTCGACGGCATCGACTTCCACCGTACCGCGCCGATCGGCGCCTCGCCGCCGGTGCTGGGCGAGCTGCGCGAAATCCGGGCGCTGTCGCGCCGCGTCGCCGAGGTGGCGGAGACGTTCCGCCCGGACATCCTCCACGCGCATTCGCCGGTGCTCGGCGCGCTGGCCGCGCTCCGCGTCGCGCGGGCGACGCGGCTGCCGCTGGTCTATGAGATTCGCGCCTTCTGGGAGGACGCGGCGGTCGGCAATGGCACCGGGCGCGAGGGATCGGCGCGCTACCGGGCGACGAAGATGCTCGAGACCTGGGCGGTGCGCCGCGCCGATGCCGTGTCGGTGATCTGCGAGGGCCTGCGCGGCGACCTGATCGCGCGCGGCATCGCGCCGGACAAGATCCTGGTTTCGCCCAACGGGGTCGATCTCGCGCTGTTCGGTACCCCGCTTGCCTATGACGATGCGCTTGCGCGGCGGATCGGCGTCACGGGAGCCGAGGTGATCGGCTTCATCGGCAGCTTCTATGATTACGAAGGCATCGACGATCTGATCGCGGCGATGCCCGCCCTCGTCGCGGCGCGCCCGACCGCGCGGCTGCTGCTGGTCGGCGGCGGGCCGATGGAAGCGGCGCTGCGCGCGCAGGCGGCGGCCTCTCCGGTGGCGAGCCATATCCATTTCGTCGGCCGCGTGCCGCATGATGAAGTCGATCGCTATTACAGCCTCGTCGACATCCTCGCATATCCGCGCAAACGGATGCGGCTGACCGACCTCGTCACGCCGCTCAAGCCACTGGAGGCGATGGCGCAGCGCCGGCTGGTCGCCGCGTCGGATGTCGGCGGGCACCGCGAGCTGATCCGCGATGGGATCACCGGCACCTTGTTCCCGCCCGGCGATCCCGCCGGGATCGCCGCCGCGCTCGCCGGTCTGCTCGGCGACCGCGACGGCTGGGAGGAGCGCCGCGACCGCGGCCGCGCCTTCGTCGAGGCCGAGCGCAACTGGGCGGTCAACGTCGGTCGTTACGAACCTGTTTACCAAAAACTTACCAGTGCGGTGGCATCACCCCGCCCATGGTCGCGTCCCCCCGTCAGCGTCTGATCCTGCCCATCGCGCCGCTCGGCGCGGGCGTGACCGGCGCGTTCACCGCCTTGCTGTTCCTCCTGATGCCGACCGATGCGCTCGAATCGCTCGTCGTCGACAGTGGTGTCGCCACCCTGCTCGACGCGGCGCGGCCGCCGCTTGGGCTCACCGCGCGCGCGGTGCTGGCGCTCTCGGGCGGCGGCGCGGGCGCGCTGTTGGCGTGGATCGCGCTGTTCGTCGCGTTCGGCACGCGGCTGGTGATCCTCAACGGGTCGATCGCGCACGGCGATGCGGTGCCGCCCCAGCGCCGTGCGGATGCGCATCCCGACGCGCCGCCGCGCCAGCCCGTGTTCGCCAACCGCGACCTTGGCACACCCTTCCTCGATGTCCGCGCCGAGGCGCCCGCCGCGGTGCCGATGGGCGCGGCACGCGCGCGGCCGCTGCCTGCCAATCTCGACGTGCCGCTGGCGCTGTTCGATCCGGTCTCGTTCGCCGCGCGCACCGCGCCCGCGCCCGATCCGGTCGAAATCCTCGAACCCGCCCGCGAACAGCGTGACACCGCGCCGATCCCGATCCGGCGCGACACCGCCGACGTGCTCGGCCTGATCGCCGCCTCGATGCGATCCGCCCCGCCGGTGCGCCGCGCCGAGGCCGAATCGCCCGCCTCGATCCGCGCGCTGCTCGACCGGCTCGAACGCAGCGTCGCGCAGCGCGGCACCGCGCCTACGCCGGGCCGGCCGGATTCGATCCGCGATACGCTCGATACGCTGCGCGGCCTCGCCACGCGCGCCGGCTGATTTGCCCGCCCACGCGCCTGCCGCTAAGGCCCGTGCGATGACCCGCAGCCCCCTCACCCTCTACAACAGCCTCACCCGCGCGACCGAGACGTTCGTGCCGATCGACCCGGCCAACGTGCGTGTCTATTCGTGCGGGCCGACCGTCTACAATTACGCCCACATCGGCAACTTGCGCGCCTATGTCTTCACCGACACGCTGAGCCGGGTGCTGACGTGGAAAGGCTATCCGCTCACCCATATCATCAACATCACCGATGTGGGCCACCTCACCTCGGACGCGGACGCCGGCGACGACAAGATGGAAGCCGCCGCGCGCGCGCGCGCCATGAGCATCTGGGACATCGCCGCGCATTATACCGCGGCGTTCAAACAGAACCTGCGTGACCTCAACATCCGCGAGCCGGCCAAGTTCCCGCTCGCGACCGATCATATCGCCGAGATGATCGCGTTCGGCGAGAAGATCGCGCCCAAACATTGCTACCGGCTGGAAAGCGGCCTCTATTTCGACGTGTCGACCGTGCCCGATTATGGCCGGCTCGCACGCGTGGCGGACGATGCGCGTGAAGGCCGGATCGATCCGGTCGCGGGCAAGCGCAACCCGCAGGATTTCGCGATCTGGCGCACCTCGGCACCCGGCGAGAACCGGCAGATGGAGTGGGACTCGCCGTGGGGCCGCGGCGCGCCAGGCTGGCATCTCGAATGTTCGGTGATGAGCCGCAAATATCTCGGCGACGGCTTCGACATCCACACCGGCGGGATCGATCACCGCGAGATCCACCATCCCAATGAGATCGCGCAGAACCAGGCGCATTGCGACTGCGCCGACACCGGCGCGAGGGTGTGGATGCACAACAATTTCCTCGTCGAGCGCGCGGGCAAGATGTCGAAATCGTCGGGCGATTTCACGACGTTGCAGACGCTGGTCGATCGCGGCTTCCACCCCCTCGCCTATCGGCTGATGTGCCTGTCCGCGCATTACCGCAGCGAACTTGAATTCTCATGGGAGAATCTGGCGGCGGCGTTCACCCGGTTGAAGCGGCTGGTGATGGCGGTTGAAGCGCTGCGCGCGCGTGACGACGGCACCGAGAAGGGCGACGCCGCGCCGTATCTCACGCGGCTCGACGAAGCGGTGTCCGACGATCTGGGCACGCCGCGCGCGCTGCCGGTGCTGGACGATCTGCTCGCCGACAAGAAGCTGTCGCCCGCCACCCGGCTCGCGGCGTTGGGCGCGTTCGTCGATGTGCTCGGCTTGCCGCTGCTGACGCTGTCGCGCGCCGACCTGCGCGTGATGCCAGCGGGCGCGACCATCATCCCCGCCGAGATCGAGGACCGCCTCGTCGAGCGCAAAGCCGCGCGAGTCGCCAAGGACTTCCCCCGCTCCGATGCGCTGCGCGACGAACTCGCCGCTGCTGGCGTCGAGGTGATGGATGGCGATCCGCTGGGTTGGGACTGGAAGCCAGTGATCGACTGAGTCCGCCGTGGCGGGGAGTTGGTTCACGCGGAGGCGCGGAGGCGCAGAGGAGGAAAGACAAGGCGGCCAAAGGCCGCATAATCCGCGATTTGGAGCCAGTGACCTGTCGACAGCGTGCCTCCCTCTTCGCGCCTCCGCGCCTCCGCGTGCAAAATCTTCTTTTTCTGACGTTCGGCCACTTACCCAAAACGCGTAAACGCCTCTTGCGCCGCTTACCCCATCCGGGTAAAGCGCGCCTCCCATGACGACACTCGCAGGCATCAAGATCAAGCGCTTCCGAGAGGAACGCACCCTCAGTCGGGCCGCGTTCGGCGCGTGGTATGGCGCGCCCGGCAGCACGGTGCAGGGCTGGGAGGAAGACGGCAAACGCGCCGGCAGTCAGATCGTCAACCAGATCGCCGCGAACGGCATCGCCACGCACGCCGACTGGTACGTCCAAATTCGAACGGAGAACGACATGAGCACCTGGTCGCCCGATAGCTGGACGCGCGCCGAGGCCCGGCAGATGCCGACCTATCCCGATGCCGCCGCGCTCGACGCGGCGACCGACACGCTCGCCAGCTTCCCGCCGCTCGTCTTCGCGGGCGAGGCGCGCAATCTCACCGCCGATCTCGCCAAGGTCGCCGAGGGCAAGGCGTTCCTGCTGCAAGGCGGGGACTGCGCCGAATCGTTCGCCGAGCATAGCGCCAACAACATCCGCGACACCTTCCGCGTCATCCTCCAGATGGCGGTGGTGCTCACCTATGCGTCCAAGCTGCCGGTGGTGAAGGTCGGCCGCATGGCGGGCCAGTTCGCCAAGCCGCGCTCGGCCGACATGGAGACGGTCGGCGGTGTCGAGCTGCCGAGCTATCGCGGCGATATCGTCAACGACATCGCGTTCACGCCGGAAAGCCGCATTCCCGATCCGCAGCGGATGGTGCGCGCCTACAGCCAGTCGGCGGCGACGCTCAACCTGCTGCGCGCGTTCGCGGGCGGCGGCTATGCCAATCTCCACCAGGTCCACCGCTGGACGCACGATTTCATGGGTCGCAGCCCGTGGTCGCAGAAATATGCCGACGTTGCCGACCGGATCGGCGAGGCGCTCGACTTCATGGAAGCGTGCGGGATCAACCCCGAGACGGTGCCGCAGCTCGCGCAGACCAATTTCTACACCAGCCACGAAGCGCTGCTGCTGCGCTACGAACAGGCGCTGACCCGGCAGGATTCGCTGACCGGCGACTGGTACGACACGTCGGCGCACATGCTCTGGATCGGCGACCGCACCCGTTTCGAGGGATCGGCACACGTCGAGTATCTGCGCGGCATCGGCAATCCGATCGGCATGAAGTGCGGCCCGAGCCTTGAGCCCGACGCGCTGCTGCGGCTGCTCGACACGCTCAATCCGGGCCGCGCGCCCGGTCGGATGACGCTCATCACCCGCTATGGCCACGATACGATCGAAAAGGGCCTGCCCAAGCTGGTGCGCGCGGTGATGCGCGAGGGCCATCCGGTGGTGTGGAGTTGCGACCCGATGCACGGCAACGTCGTCAAGGCCGCCAACGGCTATAAGACGCGGCCGTTCGACCGCATCCTCGCCGAAGTGCGCGGGTTCTTCGCGGTCCACCGCGCGGAAGGCTCGATCGCGGGCGGCATCCACGCCGAGATGACCGGACAGAACGTGACCGAATGCACCGGCGGCGCGGTCGACGTGACCGAACAGTCGCTCGCCGATCGCTACCACACGCATTGCGACCCGCGCCTCAACGCCGGGCAGAGCCTGGAGCTCGCGTTCCTGCTCGCCGAGATGCTCAACGCCGAAATGTCCGAACGCCGCCGCGCGGCGGCGTAACCGCGACAATCCATCTTGACCGTTGGCGGCGCACACCGTAAAGCCGCGCCTCCAACGCATACGGCCCCTTCGTCTAGCGGTTAGGACGACGCCCTCTCACGGCGTAAGCACGAGTTCGATTCTCGTAGGGGTCACCATCGCCATCAACTCGTCGGACATGCCGCGACCATGATCGCGGACGCCTATCACAATCCCACCTCTGTCCCTGCGGCCAAGCCCGAGGGGCGCAAGGTCGGCGACTAGCTACGCCCCACCGTGGGCTCACATCTGCATCAATCGAAACTCGGCGTTTCTTCGCTCTTGCTCGACGCGGAATCTAAACTCACCAGCGGGGTCGGAGCCCAGATCAACACGCGTCGCTGTCATGTGGTTCTACGCAATCAACACGTTCGCTTTCGAGGACGTACCGGAACCCGCCTAGCGTCAGGTGAATGGAAGCAAATCCTACAGCCAAGCCGAATCGAACGGTCTTACCGGCGAAGCCGAATGTGAGGCGTTGGCCCCCCGGCAAACCCGGCGCGGTTCACGGCAGGACACCCCTGTCCGCTTGGCCTCGAGACAAATTATGAGATCAACCTCGGCACGGACATCTCGCGGATCGAGAAGCGGGCGTCGGGATGCTCCGAAGCGCCGTCGCGGCTCTGGGCGCGGTGCTGGACCACGCCGTTCTTGCCGAAACCGGGGACGACCGGGCGGTCGGTATGGCTCGACAGCCACAGCCTCAGCAGATGCCGCTTGCGCTGCGGCTCGGGCCAGTCGTCGAACGCGGTGCGCGCGTGCAGCGCCGCATAGTTGGAGAGCCATTGGATATCGCCGGGGCGGAAATCCATCTCGATCGCCATGCCGGGTTCGTAGGTGATTTCATCGAACAGCCGCAGCACCTCGATCTGGTCGTCGCTCAGCTTGGGAACGCCGGGATACTCCTGCGCGGTGAGGATGTAGAGTGACCCCGCGTACATGCTGAATACGCCTTCCTCGACACTCACTACCGGCGACGTGTAGGTGTCGGCGGGCGCGTTATGGTCCTGCCGGCGCCAGTCCCAGTGGAACGGCTCGAGCAACAGCCCGGCGAGATCCGGCCGTCGACGCAGGATCTCGTTGTAGATTTCCGCGCCCGACACGAGGCAAGACAGGCCGCCCTGCTTGGCCCCGCGCAGGCACATCAGCGCGACGATGTCCGAACTGTCGGAGTGATACACCAATTTGTCGCGCACCTTGGAAGACAGCGCGGTCGGGTCGTCCATCGTCTTGTCGGACGTGGCATAGACATGGTCGAGCAGATCGCCCATTTCGTTCTGCCGGATCGGATCGCCCATGTGGAGGCCGAGCACATAATAGATCGCGGCGGAGAGTGCGTCCGAATAGAGGTGCGACTTCAGCCCGCGCACCAGCACGAAGCCACGCCCGAAATCGACATCGCGCCGCCATGACCGCACCGCGTCCGCGGCCGCATCGAGCGGATAGTCGGCCGCCTGCACGAAACGCAGATCGGGATCGTCGGCGAGGAAGCGCGTGCCGAGCGCCTCGAGTTCGGCGACCTGCCGGTCATCGAGCGTGTAGACCCAGTCCTCGCCTGTCATAAGCCGGTCACCACGCCAGGCTGCTTCGGTGTGGACGGGGTCGGGGATGTCGGCAACGCGCATGATGGTCTCCATTTGCCAGCCTGTATCGAGCGGCAGCCCGACCCAGTCTTGTTCCACCGCGCACAGTGACATTGCAGCAGCGCCAAACATGCATCGAAGCTGCGGCTGCGGTGCGCGATGCCCCGGAAAAGCGAACCTTGGCTGGAATTTCTACGCCTGGCGACAAGTTTTGCCGCGCGCGGCTCGATAGCATCCCCACACGCCCCATGATCCGTCGCGAGCGAAGCGGCGCCTAGGGACGGTGCATGGCGGTGCCGGCTTGCCGGGGTTTGGCGGTGGCGGGCGCTGGGGATCAAATTTTGCGGCGTTGCCCCCAGCTTGGCCCTCATGCACGTTTACCGGCGAATCACAAGGCAGTTGCCCGGTGGTTCGTCGCAAGGACGCGGCATGCTGTCGCCACGGGCAGCGAGCGGTCAAGCCGGCGGGACAGCGGGCTGGGCGCGATACTGGGATGAGGGCCTGGAGAAGGCGCTGGCATGCGTGGCCGTGAAGGCTGCGCACGAGAGTGGGGGATTTTTGTGATCACGAAATATCGAATTGTTGGATCCGCAAGCGTCTCCATCCTGGCGCTGATGGCGGCGGCGTGCCCGGCGATGGCGGCGGCGGAGGATGTTCCGGCGGCGGTTCCGATGCCGGCGGCCGTGGCACCAGAACCCGATACGTCGGAGGCGGCACCGCCCGAGATCGTCGTGACGGCCGAACGCACCAACGTCACGCTGCAAAAGACCAATCTGTCGGTGACGGCGGTGACGGCGGACACGCTCGCCAAGAGCAACATCACCGAGATCACCGGCCTCAACGGCGCGGTGCCGGGGCTTGTCGTCGCCAAAAGCGGGGGCGGCGAGCGGCAGATTTCGATCCGCGGGATCGGCTCCGAAACGCCTGAAAATCCGCAAACCCAGCCGGGCGTCTCGGTCCATGTCGACGGCGTCTACATCTTCAACTCGATCGCCGCGAACGCCGCGTTCATCGACGTCGCGCAAGTCGAAGTGCTGCGCGGGCCACAGGGCACGATGTACGGGCAGGGATCGACCGGCGGCACGATCAACATCGTGTCGAAGCAGCCCGAGCTCGGCAAATGGACCGGCAACGTCGATGCCGGCTATGGCAATTACAACCTCGTCAAGACCGATGGCGCGCTCAACGTGCCGATCGGCGACACGATCGCCATCCGTGGCGCGATCCAATATTACAATCACGACGGGTACGCCAAGGCGACCAAGGTCGCCGGCCAGCCCGATTACCAGCTCGACAACGCCAACGATCTCGGCGGCAAACTGTCGCTCAAATGGCAGCCGGCCGATAACGTTTCGCTGCTGCTGAGCACGATCCAGTATCGCGGCGACGCGAACGCGCCGGCGCAGAAGAACATCCTCGATCCAGAACCCGATCCCCGTGTGCTGACGCAGGATTACCCTGGCAAGTCGTACATCCGCACGCAGCTTTATTACGGCGTGCTCAAGTTCGACATGGGGCCGGTGGTGTTCAATTCGATCACCGGGTATCAGAAGCTGCGCAGCATCCAGTCCTGGGACGGCGACGGTCTCGACACTGATCTGTTCTACGCGCTGACCAACGGTCAGGCGCCGGGCGCGGGGGTAAAGTACGATCACATCGCGACATGGACGCAGAACACCGAAAGCTGGACGCAGGAGTACAATCTCGCTTCCAACACGGACGGACGGCTGCGCTGGATCGTCGGCGGCGTGTATCTGCATTCGACGAACAACAGCTACATCAACGAGTTCCGATCGAATGAGGGGAACGGGCTGAATGCCGCGCTGCCCGTCTCGGCGGCGTATAACGACCCGTTGGTGAAGACCATTACATATGCCGAACTCTCGGCGGTCACGCGTGAGGCCTATGCCGGTTACGCGCAGGGCACCTACAAGCTGACCGACCGGCTCTCGTTCACGGCGGGCATCCGCTACAATCATGACACCTATAGCGGCGTCAGCGCCAGCCAGTCGGGGCCGACCTCGAGCAACACGTCCGGCGCTTATCTCCAGCCGAAGCCCGGGGTCGGCACCAGCACCAATCGCGTCACCGGCAAGGCGGCGCTGAACTACGATATCACCGGCACGAGCATGGTTTACGCGAGCTATACACGTGGCTTCAAACCAGGCGGGATCAACAGCTCGGCCGCGGTCGGCAACAGCTCATATACGATTTTCGGCTTCAAGGACGGGACCAAGCCGACCTTCAAGCCCGAAGAACTCGATTCATTCGAAATCGGTTCAAAGAACCGCTTCTTCAACAACACACTTCAGCTCAACGCATCGGGCTTCTTCTACCTGTACCACAATATGCAGTTCCTCGAGGAAGATGCGGTGCTCTTCGGCAACGGCGTCAGCAACGCGCCCGAAGCGCAGGTGCTCGGCGCCGAGATCGAAGCGGACTGGCACCCCACCCGGCATCTGCGCTTCGAAGGATCGCTGTCGCTGCTGCACAGCGAGTTCACCAGCGATTATTACGCGCTTGATCCCACCAAAGCGCGCAACGCGCAAATCGCCGCTGGCTATGCCGGCGTCGGCGGGTTCTACTCCAACTTCTACCTCGCAACGCTCGCGCGGGAAGCGGCGCGGGTCAATATCAACGGCAACAAGCTGCCCAAGATGCCGACCGTGCAAGGCTCGGTGGCGGCATCCTGGACCGGAGAGGTCGGCCCCGGCGAGTTCACCGCGCGCGCTCAGTACATCTATCGTGGCGGTTACAATTCACGCGTGTTCGCCGATCCGGTCGCCGACAAGACGCCGAACTATTCGCAGGTCAATCTGTTCGCCAATTACGACTTCGCCAACAGCGGATTCCACGCCTCGGTGACGGTGACCAACCTGTTCGACGAGGCCGGCGTCAACTCACGCTTCACCGATCCTTATGGGAGCGGCCAGGTGTCCAACACCTACATCCCGCCGCGCCAGGCGATCTTTTCGCTCGGATACCGGTTCTGACCGACCCGCGGGAAGCCTGCTCCCGCGTCGCTTATGGCCGCCGCCTTCGGGCGGCGGCCACTCTTTTTTGGGGCGCAGCGGCCGATGGTCTCCCGTTTTGATGGTAACGGAATTGAAATTTGTCGTGATCGGCACCGGCGGTGAATCGCGGATGGCGACCGGGAATGATCCCATTGCCTCGAAGGGCTTCGCATGAGCGTCACGGTGTTCGGCTCTCTCAATCTCGATATCGCCCTGCGCTTGCCGGCAAGGGCGGCCTGGGGGCAGACCCTGCTGGTCGATGAGAGCGCGCAGGCGGTCGGCGGCAAGGGACTGAACCAGGCGATCGCCGCCGCGCGCTTCGGGTCATCGACGCGGATGGCGGGCGCGGTGGGCAGAGACGCGGCGGGCGAGATGCTGTGCGCCGCGTTGGCGGCCGAGGGTGTCGATATCGCGAATGTCGAGATGCTCGACGGGGTCGGCAGCGGACGCGCCACGATCCTGATCGAACCGGCGGGCGACAACATGATCGTGGTCGAAACGGCCGCGAACGCGCATGCGCGCGCCGAGACCGGACTGGCCGCGCTCGATCGCGACAGCCGGGTGCTGCTGGTCCAGTTGGAGACCGACGTGGATGCGGGCGCGGCGATGTTCGCGAACCCAGCGACCGCGTCGTTGTGCAAGATCCTCAACGCCGCGCCGGCGATACCAGCGGGCGCGGCACTGTTCGATCTGGCCGACGTGCTGATCTTCAATCAGACCGAGTTCGCCGATTATCTGGCGCTCGATCGCGAGCCGGCGAGTATCGACGACGTACTGGTCGCCCGCCGCCTGCTCACCCGTCCCGACCAGGCGGTCATCGTCACGCTCGGCGCGATCGGATCGGCGATGGTCTGGGCCGAGCGCTCGGTCTTCGCACCGGCGTTTCCGGCGGAGACGGTGATCGACACCAGCGGCGCGGGCGACTGCTTCTGCGGCGTCGTGGCGGCATGCATCGACCAGGGAACCGCGCCGGAACAGGCGTTGCGTCTGGCCAACGCCGCCGCGTCGATCGCGGTCGGCCGGCACGGCGCCGCGCCATCGATGCCGAAGCGCGCCGAAGTGGCGGCGCTGCTCGGCGCCGCGATCAAGCATTTGGATGGTGGGAGATGAAATGATGGACATTGCCTTGCAGGAACACCCGCACGCCGCCACGCGCTATCGGCACATCAGCGTGGCACCGCTCAATCCGACGATCGGCGCGGTGGTGGGCGGAGTGGACCTGACCATGCCGTTTGGCGAAGATGTCGCCGATGAGCTTCGCCGTGTCCTCGCCGAGCATCTGGTGATCTTCTTCCACGATCAACCGATCGATTTCGACGCGCATCGCCGGCTCGCGGCGGTGTTCGGCGAGGCGCATGTCGCGCCCAGCACGGTGCCGTGGCAGGTGCCGGGCTATCCCGAGATCACCAAAATGCACGCCGACGCCAACTCCACCTTCGTCGCCGGCGAGGACTGGCATTCGGATATGAGCTGCGATCCCGCTCCGCCGATGGGATCGATCCTGTACCTCCACACATTGCCCACGCTCGGCGGCGACACGGTGTTTTCGAGCATGTACGCCGCCTATGATGCGCTGTCCGAGGGGATGAAGGCGCGGATCGCCGGGCTGCGCGCGGTCCATGACGGCGTAAAGGCGTTCGGCGATATCGTGCCCGAGGGCATGGCGCTGCCACGCTCGTCGCATCCGGTGGTGCGCACGCACCCGGTGACGGGGCGCAAGGCGCTCTACGTCAACCGCAGCTACACGACGCGGATCGAAGGCCTGTCCGAGCGCGAGAGTGACGCGCTGCTCGCCTTCCTCAACGAGCATGTCCAGAACCCGATGTTCCAGTGCCGCTTCACCTGGCGCCCCCACGCGATCGCGGTCTGGGACAATCGCTGCAGCCAGCACATGGCGATCTGGGACTATTTCCCGCAGGTGCGGTCGGGTTACCGCATCCAGGTCAAGGGCGAGGTTCCCGAATAACGTACGCGATCGCGCGTCGCTCAAAGGAGGGCAGCCGGCACGATCCGGCTGCCCTCTTTCGTTTCAGCCCTCCAGCGGTTCGGCGGCGCCGAACCCGGCGAGATGCGCGGTTACGCCGCGCGGCTGCGGCTTGCGCAGCATCGCGACCAGCGCGAACAGGACCAGGCTCACGCCTGCCAGCGCATAGAAGATGCCCGAGAAACTGCCGGTCTGATCGCGGACCATGCCGCCCAAGGCCGGTCCGAGCGCGGCGGAGGTCGAAACCGCGGTCATGATCGAATACAGCTCCAGCGCGGCGCGACGGCCGAAATATTCCTGAAGCAGCATGATCGTGCTGACATAGCTGAAGCCGAGGCCCCCGCCGAACGCCAGCAGCCAGACGACCAGCACGCCTGAGCCGTTGGCCAGCGCCAATGTCGCCGCCGAAAGCGCGAGCGTGCCGAGCGAGAACATTGTCAGCACGCGCGGCGAGGTCTTCTCGCCGATCACGCCGGCAAGCGCCGAGCCGATCGCGCAGACCAATGCCGACAGGCTGATGAACTGGGTCGCCTGATCCGCCGCCAAGCCGTGCTCGAGCAGATGCTGATAGGCGAAGCTGTGCGTCGTGGTGTTGATCGCGAGGCACGCGGTATAGGCGAAGATCACCACCCAGAATTGCGGCGTTGCGAGCGCATCGCGGACTTTCCAGCCGGAGGACGCGGGCGCCGGCTCGGCGCTTTGCTCCGCAGTCGGTCGCGCGATGGCGAGCCGGCTGGTGATAAGGACAGACAGTCCACCGATCACCACCGCGCCCAGCCCAAGCATCAGCCAGTACAGCCGCCACGACAGGCCGGCGGATTGCGACACGTAATAGAGCAGCGGGCCGAACACCGCGCCGAGGTTGCCGATCGTGAAATACACGCCCAGCGCGGTCGAGCGGCGGTTGAAGATGCTGGAGAGCACATGCACCGCCGGCACGGTGCCGCAGAAGCAGAACCCCACGCCCAGTAGCGTCGTGCCGAGATAATAAGCGGCGACGCCGGTCGCGAGGTACAGCAACCCGAACCCGGCCAGCAACACCGCCGTACCGGCGAGCATGGTCCGCGCCACGCCGAGCTTGCGGACGGTATAGGCGGGCGCGAGGCTGAGGAGGCCGCACGCCACCCCGAGCAAGGTGAAGCCGAACCCGGCTTGCGCCCAGCTCATGCCGAAATCCTTGACCATCGCCGGCAACACCATGCCCAGCGAGTTGAAGGTGCCTGCGGTCAGCAGGAAATAGAGCAGGCTGAGGATCAGCAGAACGGCGTAGTTGATCGGCTTGCTACTCATGCCTGGCGCCTTTCACAGCGGGTCGAAGAAGGAAGGATCGGCGCATCACAGCACCGGCCATGCGCTTGGAACGGTCTTGCCCGCTCGCGCGAGCAGGGCGGGGGCGGTCGCTTCGACCTCGGCGAGCAGTTCGGCCTCGTCGATCAGCGCCGCGCGATAGTCTTCGACGACCCGCCGGCCGTCCACCCAGACGCTGTGCACGCCACGCCCGTCCGCCGACCAGACGAGCTGGTTGACGACGTTGAGCAGCGGCGTCCACTCCGGCCGGTCGCGATCGTGCGCGACGAAATCGGCTTTCTTGCCGGGTTCGAGCGAACCGATCAGGTGGCTCATCCGCGCTCCGGCGGCGCCGTTGAGCGTCGCGCATTCGAGGACGTCATAGGCCGAGAACAGGCTGCCATCGCGGCGCGAATCCTTGAACAGCCCGGCGGTGACGAACATCGCCCGCATCATGTCGGCGGAATTGCCGTTGTTGTTGCCGTCGGTGCCGAGCTGGATCGGCACGCCCGCCGCCGCCATTTCGGGGAACAGCCCCGAGTGGCTGGCCCCATAGGCGCCCTTCATCGCCGTCATCGGGCAATGCGTGACGTGCGTGCCGCTCTGCGCGAGCAAATCGACCTCGTGCACGTCGAGATAGATCGCGTGCGTCAGCGAGAGATGCGGGCCGAGCGCGCCGATATCGGCGAGGTGGGCGATCGGGCGCTTGCCCGTGGTGGCGAGATAGAAGTCGGGATCGGCGGGATCGGGACTCATATGCGCGGTGACGCCAGCGCCGAATTCATGCGCGAGCGCGGTCGCGGCGCGCCACAGATCGTCGGTCGCGAGCGAATGGCCGACCAGCGCGGGCCAGGCGGCGAGCAAGGGATCGCCGTGGCACGGATAGCGTTCGACCTCGCTATGAAGCCCCGCGATCGCGGCGCGGGTGAGCGCGGCCTGATTTTCATGCGGCGCGAAGGCGCGATCCTGCGTCCAGCGCCCGATCCGGCCACGGATGCCGGTTTCGGCGAGGCCATCATAGACCGCGTCGAGATCGAGAATCGTGCCCGCCTCGATGAAACAGGTGGTGCCGGTGCGCAGCATCTCGAGCGCGGCGAAGCGCGCCGACAGCCGTTCCTCCTGCGGGGTCTGCGCCTGATAGGTCGGGATCAGCCAGCCGAGCACGTTGGTTTCCCAATCGGCATCGTCGGGCACCGCGCCGCGCGTGATCGGCTCGCCGGTGATGTGGACGTGGCAATTGACGAAGCCCGGCGTCAGCACGAAGCGCGATCCGTCGATCGTCTCGCGCGGCGACACCGCCGCCGCCACCTCGGCGCTCGGGCCGACCGCGTGGATGCGGTCGCCGACCACCGCGACCGCGCCATCGCGGTAGATGCGGCGTTCGGCATCCATCGTGACGACCCAGCCGCCCCGGATGAGCAGATCGACGGGCGTGGCGTGCGGGTCGCTCACGCCAGCCAGGCCGCGACCACGGCGTCGGTCGTCACCAGCAGCGAGGTGTGGCTCGCCAGCGCCTTGAGCGCGCCGCTATGCACATCCGGCTCGAAGCTGGCGCAGGCGTCCGACACGACGAAGGTGTGGAAATCGCGATGGAACGCGTCGCGGGCGGTCGAGTCGACGCAGCAGTCCGTGGTCAGCCCGGTCAACACCAGCGTATCGATGCCGCGCGCGCGCAATTTCTGCTCGAAATCGGTGCCGTGGAAACTCGAATAGACGAGCTTTTCAACCTCGATATCGCCGGGTTCGGGCTGGACGCGGTAATACGCCTCGCCGCCGCCGCCGACACGGCAGATCCCGGCGTCGCCCGGCGTCCCCTTGCGCGCCATCCATGTCTTCAGCGCGTTCGAATCGGTTTCCGGCCGCGTCATCACCCGCATGAAGCCGACCGTCGCGCCAGCGCGGCGCGCCGCCGCGATCAGCGCTTCGATCCGGTCGATCGCGTTTTCGGCCGGGCTCATGTCGGTGCCGTAGCGGCCGATCAATCCGTCTTTGGAGGCGAAATCGACCTGAACATCGACGACGATGAGGGCGGTGCGCGCGGGCGCGATCATGTCGCCCAGGTCGGTGACGTGCGGCAGGGCGGTGTCAGGCATCGGCCGCTTCCATCACCTTCGCCGGGAAGCGTTCGCGCAGCACCGGCAGCACCTTTTCGCCGAAGATCGGCAGCGCGGTGAGGTAATCGGGGAAGATCAGCATCAACCCGTCGAGCGAGGTCTTCTCGAAGATTTCGCTCAACCGCGCGATCACCGTCTCGGGGGTACCCATCACGTGCGGCGTCATGAAGGTGGAGCGCGCCTTCTGAACGAATGCATTCTCCTTGCCGATCTCCGCATCGAGGAAACCATAGGCCCGCATCATGCCGTACAGCGCCTCTTCGTCGAGCCCGGCGCGGAAATGCTCGGCGGTGGCCGCGGCGGCTTCGTCGGTCTCGCCGAACACGATCGTCATCATCGAATAGGTGCGGATCGTCTCGCCAAGCTCCGCCGCGCCGGCCTTGGCGTCGGCGCTGGCCTTGGCGAGTTGCGCGACATCGCCGCCCGAAAGGAACAGCGCGTCCATCTCCTGCGCGGTGAAACGCACGCCGGCCTTTGACGTGCCCGCGCACACCAGGAACGGCGGCGTCTTGGGCTTGGGATCGGACATGCAATCCTCAAGCGTGAAATACTTGCCGTGCTGCGTGACCGAATCCTCGTTCCACAGCGCCTTGATCGCCTGAATCCATTCGGTCGCGAGCACATAGCGTTCGTCATGATCAACGCCCTCGGGCCAGGCGCCCATCTGCGCGAACTCGCCCTTATAGGCGCCGGTGACGACGTTCAGCCCGGCGCGGCCGTGGCTGATCTGGTCGAGCGTCGCGATCATCTTCGCGGTGACGGCGGGGTTCTGGAGCAGGGTGTGGACGGTCGCCCATACCTTCACCCGGCTGGTCGCCTGCGCGAGCGCCGCCATCATCATCGGCGAATCGAGCGTATGGCGCCAATGTTCGGTCCGGCCGCCGTAGCCGCGGTATTTCGCCATCGCCATGATGAAGTCGAGGCCGATCTCGTCGGCCAGCCGCGCCGCCGCCAGGTTGTAATCGTAGGAGCCGTCGAGCGGCGGGGCGTTGGACGACAGAATCCAGCCGCCATTGGCCATCGGCATGAAGATGCCGAGATCCCGCCCGCCGCTGTCCGAGGGCAAACCGAAGGTTGCGGGCCGTGGATACGTCTTTGACACTCTAGTCCCCTGCTCATCGCGTCGCCGTGGCAAGGTATGATGGGATGCGCCGCGGTTCTTGTCGCTGCACGCCCATGCTGTTGTCTCGCCCACGCCGCGATCGATAGGTCGGCGAGATACACGTCGGGATCAAGCCTTGGGGCGTGGCGGGGCAAGATGCGGCGGCCCCGCGCGCGGTACCGTGGCAAGGGCAGACAAGAAGGGGGCGGCGCGTATGCGGAACTGGTTCATCACGGGCGTGAGCACGGGGCTCGGCAGGGCGCTCGCAAAGGCGGCGCTCGCTACCGGCGACGCGGTCGTGGGGACGGCGCGCTCGGCCGATGCGCTGGCCGCGTTCGAGGCGCTCGCGCCCGGTCGCGCGACCGGACTGCCGCTCGACGTGACCGATCTCGATGCCATCGCCGTGGCCGTGAACGACGCCGAACGGCGCACCGGCGGCCTCGACATCGTCGTCAACAACGCCGGCCTCGGCTATACCGGCGCGATCGAGGAGACCCCCATCGCCGATGCCAAGGCGTTGTTCGACGTGAACGTCTGGGGGCCGCTCGCGGTGATCCAGGCGGCGCTCCCGCACCTGCGCGCGCGCCGCGCCGGGCATATCGTCAACATCGGTTCGATCAGCGGATTGGCGTGCTGGCACGGCACCGGACTCTATGGCGCGTCCAAATTCGCGCTCGACTGTATCGGCCGCACGCTGGCGCAGGAGGTGGGGCCGCTCGGCATCAAGGTTACGAACGTCGCGCCGGGCGGGATGCGCACCGAGTTCGCCGCGACGCGACTGTGCGGCGCCGATCCGACGATCGCCGATTATGCCGAGACCGCGCACTTGGCGCGCGAAGTGCTCTTGGGCCATTACGGCGAGGAGCCAAGCGACCCCGATCTGATCGCGCACGCGATCCTGACCGCCCTCGCCGCACCCGAGCCGCCTTTGGTGCTGCTGCTCGGCACCGATGCCCTGGGCTACGCGCAACGCGAGTTCGCGATGCTCGGCGGTGAGCTGGAGCGGTGGGTCGGCCTCACCACCTCGGTCGCCGTGCCGCGCTGACGGGGCGCTTGGCAGTACATGAACTTCTGGCCGAAGTTGGTAAGGCGAAAGAGCCCGCGAGTGTCGCCTATTGGCTCCTCAAGCAGCTCGCGCCAGATCAGTCGCTGAGAAATCATCACCGACGAACAGGAGTGGCGCCGCCATCTCGTTTGCAAGTGCGTAAGCGAAACAATCGCCGAAGTTGAGGCCGGCTGGGTTGATACCTTTGCCCCATCTACCATAGGCGTCTGCAACCTGACGGGCCATCGCGGGAGTGACGGGGGAGATGTTGATGCCCAAGCCGTCAAGCAGGCGGCGCATCTCTTGGCCGCACCCGCGGCGGTCTGCGACGATTAGCGCTTCCGCAACGGTCCCCGCCGACATCGACAGGGCTTCCGCGGTCGAAAGCGCGTCCATGCAGTCTGCCGCTGCAGGCTCGTCCAGCAGGACTGCCATCAGCGCCGAGGTGTCGACTACAATCACTGCGGCAGCCCGTCTTCACCGTACAACTCGTCCTGGCTATGGGCAGCGCTCGGCCCTGGTGTGACGTGGCTCGCGGCGCTGTGTCGTACCGCCTCCAGAAGGGCGCGGCGATCGGCCGCGGTGCGTTTTTGCGCTACGGGCACCAATCGCACGGCGGCACGACCGTGTCGTGTGAGCACGATCTCATCGCCTGCCTCCGCGCGGCGAACGAGGTCCGTCAGTTGCCCCTTCGCTTCACTTACAGAAACTTCCATGATCATAACTCCTGTTCTGTCAGGATAGACCATCTGATAGTCCAAATCAATGACCGGCCTTGCGCCCGTACTTACGACGACGGGCGCAAAGTGCTTGAACAAGAGTCCGCTCCCGGGGCGCCTAAGCTCCGCTGACAGGCCCCTTCTGGGTCTTCGTCACCGGCAGCAGACGACCAAAACGCGCCATTCGGCTTTCCTGCCTCACTCTGCAAAACTGCCGCTCGTTCATCAGCGGGGCCGACTTCAGAATTTTCGCATGCTTGCGTCACGTCGTTGAAATATTATCACAAATCCTGGCGCTTAATCACAAGATCACCGCGAAAGTATTTGCGCGGGTCCACCCCGACGATACGCTGCGTGGTAGGCCCTTTCCGGCTCATAAACACAACTTCGACCGTGACGGGTGCAAGCTTCGCCAGCCCGAAATGCACCGGCTGTTCATTCTGCACGCCATAGCCACCGCCGGTCGAGACCTGCGCGGCACCGAGGAGCTTGCCCGCCGCATCGTAGAGCCGCACTTCGGCGCCCTGCTGGTTGTATCGGCCATTCGCGCCCAGCACGAGCACGTTCAGGCTGCGCCGCGCCGCCGCGCGCGGCAGATCGTTGTGGAACAGATAATGGCCGCCGACCGGGCTGTAGCCACGCGTGATCGACAGATCGAGCGCGCCGTCGCGATCGTAGTCGATCCATTCGACACCGTGGTCCCCCGCGCTGAGCAGATCGCCGGGTTTGAGCACGTTGACGAAGCCCTTGCCCTTCAGATTGTGGAACAAGGCGTCGGCCGGCTGCTGCTGTCCGGGTTCGCCGTGATACGACATCACCATCAGGTCGATATAGCCGTCATTGTCGTAATCGCCCCATGACGCGCCGACCGCATGGTTCTCGACCCCGACGCCCATCTGATCGGCGACGTTGGTGAAGGTGCCATCGCCATTGTTGTGCCACAGCACGTTGCGGCCGTAATTGGGGACGAAGATGTCGAGATTGCCGTCATTGTCGAAATCGCCGATCGCGCAGCCGACGCCGCCCTCTTCCTTGGTGCGGCCGGGCATCGCCATGCCGAGCGCCGGCGCGACATCGGTGAAGCCCTTGCCGCCGTCATTGCGCCACAGCGCGTCGGTCTTGCCCGACTGGTTGGCGAGGAACAGATCGAGATAGCCGTCCTTGTTATAATCGAACCAGCACGCGCCGACGGTCGAGCGCGCGTCGGTCGGGCCTGCGCCGGGGAAGGCATCGACGAACCGTCCGCCGTCGTTGCGGTAGAGCCGGTTCGCGCCGATCCGGTCGGTCGCGTAGAGATCGAGGTCGCCGTCATTGTCATAGTCGACCCAAGTGTTCTGGCGCGACGAACGGCCGGGCATGGTCAGCCCGACGGTGGGCGCGACATCGACGAAACGCTTGCCCGCGAGATTGTGGAACAGCATGCTCGCACCCGTCGGCACCGACGAGCCGACCAGCAGATCGGGGTAGCCGTCACCGTCGTAATCGCCCCAGCTCAGCCCGCGCGCCTCCTGCTTGGGTGCCGCGCGCGGTAGGCCGACCGCAGCACCGACATCGACGAGCGTGCCGGCATCGTTGCGGTACAGCCGGATCTCGCCGCTCTTGAGCGAAACCGCGAGATCGAGATCGCCGTCGCGATCAAAATCCGCCCAGGCGTTGGAAAGCGAGCCCGGCACGTGAAACGTCTCGGGCTGCCGCTCGGAAAATGGCGGCGGCTGATCGGCTGGCGCCGCCGCGATCGCATGCACGCCGACGAAAGCCGCCGCGATCGCCGCCGCCGCGCAGCCGATCCGCGCGCGTGTCCATGTCTTGCCCATCCTGTGCTCCCCTCGCCTTATGCCGGATGCCACTTCGATCAGTTGGTAACGGGAATCTTCGGCACCGCCACCGGATCGGCGAGCGCCTGCGCCTGACGCAGTACGCGCAGCGCGTTACCGCCCCAGACCTTGCCGACGTCCGCCGGCGTGTAGCCCGCCTCCAGCAACGCCGCCGTCACCTTGGGATAATCGGTGATGTCGTCGAGGCCGTCGATTCCGCCGCCCCCATCGAAATCGCCGCTGATCCCGACATGGTCGATCCCGACCAGCCGGATCGCATGGAGCAGATGCGCCATGAACATCTCGAACGTCGCGCGCGGCGCGGGATAGCGCGCCTCGAACGCCTTGCGCTGCGCCATCAGCGCGCGCTTGTCCGCCACGCTCATACTGTCCATCCGCATGAAGCCGGCCATCAGCGCCTTCATCGCGGCATCGCGCGCCGGGTCCGGCGCGGGCGCGGCGACCATATAGGCGCTATAGGCGTTGATCTGGATGACGCCGCCCTTCGCAGCGACCAGCTTGGCATCCGCGTCGGAGACGTTGCGCGGATGGTCGTGGATCGCGCGCATCCCCGAATGCGACAGGATGATCGGCGCTTTCGAGAGTGCTACCGCTTGGCGCAGCACCTCGTCCGAGGCATGCGACACGTCGATGACGACGCCGAGCCGATTGGCTTCGGCGATGAACTGCTTCCCCTTGGGCGACAGGCCGTGCCACTCGGGGGTGTCGGTCGCGCTGTCGGCGAGATCGTTGTTCTTGAAGTGGACCGGGCTCATCATCGTCACACCGAGCGCGCGGAAGGTGTGCATCAGCGTCAGGTCGCCCTCGAACGGATAGCCGTTCTCCATGCTCAGGAACACGAAGCGCTTGCGCGCCGCCACCGCCTTCGCCGCGTCATCGGCGGTGAGCGCCAGACTGAACACGTCGCTGTGCTTCGCCGCCATCTCGCGAATTTGCACCGCGCGCTGGATGCCGAAATCGCGCGCGGCCCGGTCGCCCTCGGGCGTGCGCGGGCCGGACGGCGTATAGATCGCGAAGAAGCCGCCATCGACGCCGCCATCGACCATGCGCGGGTAATCGACCTGGTCGCCATCGGTCACGGTGGCGTGCCGATCCATGATGCTCCAGCCGGGACGGCCGAGGTTGGCGGGCGTGTCGAAATGCGTGTCGAGCACGATCAGCGCCTCGTGCACCGCCCGCGCCGGGTCGGACGCCTTCGCCGATCCGGTCGCGGCGCCGCCCAGCATCAACGCGGCACCGGCCAGCGACGCCGCCGTGCGGCGGGAGCGCCGTCTCATTTCACCTTCTCGAACCATTCCAGGAACGCCTTGGACTTGCCATCCGGCGCCTTGCCCACGCCCCAGCGCACCAGCGATTTACCGTCTTTCGAAAATTCCCAATATTGCCCGACGATCACGTCGCCATCCTTCTGCTCGAGCACCTGGTAGGTGTTCGGCCCAAGCGTCTTGATGCGGATCTGGTTGAAGCGCGCATTGTCGTTGAGCGGCCCAACCTGATCGTCGAGCGTGGCGACGAAATCGTTCTTGTACGGCGGCTTGCCCTTCACCGTGTCGTTGACGGCGTGGTATTCGAGTGTGTTGGGGCTGAACTTCAGATCGATCGTCAGGCTGAACCCCTTGGGGAATTCCCCGTTGCTCCAGAAGCTTTTCGACTCGACCGAATGATACGTGCCGCTGTGATCGGCGGCGAACGCCGGCGAGGTGATCGCGGCGGCAAGCAGTAACGGCGCAAAGAGCATCTTCATGGGTTGGGTCCTGTCCTGAGAGATTAGAAACGATCGGTCGCTTCGAGGTTCTTCTCCACGTCCGCGCGGTTGATCCACAGCGTGCGGAACGTCTTGCTGGCGAGGAACTTCAACTGGTCGCTGGCATGCTTCGAACCCGGCTGACTGCTGTTGCCGTAGCTCATCATGCCGACCGCCTTCATCGGCGTGCCGAATTCGACCATCGACACCCAGGTTTCCCCGGCGACGGGCGTGCGCTCGCCGTTCTTCATCGGCCCCCAGGTGATGGTGCGGAAGATGCCGGTGTTGCCCATGCCGCCATTCGCCGGCAAATTGACGTCGCCGATGTGGAAGCGCGAGACGTCGCCATAGGGGCGATCGATCGCGCCGTAGAGTTGCTTCGTCTTGGCGACCGCCTGCTTGAGCATCGCCACCGCGGCGGCGGGGTCTTTCAGACCGCGCGGGGTCTCCAGCGGATTGTCGAGCGTCCACTTCTCCGCATAATTCGCCTGGCTGGTGAAGTTGTTGGGCGCGAAGATCAGCGCCCAGGTCTCGAACAGCAACGCGCCGCGCGCGTCCGGCTCGTCGCGGTGATCCCAGGCCGACAGCACCGCGACCGCCTGTTTGATGTCGGGATCGTCGCTGGTCGATGCGGCCTTGAGCAGATCGGGCAGCATCCGGTCCGCCATCAGCGCGGTGGTCGTCACCTTCTTGGCGACGAAATCGTCGAAGCGGATCGTGTTGGTGCCGGCGAGCAGCCGGTTCGACATTTGCGAGCGCTGGCTCATCGGTCCGACGACGGCGACATAGGCCGGGTACTTCTTGGGATCGAGCACGCGCGGCCAGGTCGAGACCCAGGGGGGATCGTTGGTGTTCTGGACGAATCCGCCCGCCGGGTTGAACACCTTCGGCATGTCCGCATACGGATGGACATCCTTCCACAGCGTCGCCGAGGTATCGCCGGGCACCGGGTGGCTCCAGTGCGCGAAATCGCCTCCGTCGGGGTGCTTGGGCAGGATGCCGTTGTCGAGATACAGGATGTTACCGGCGCGATCACCATAGACGATATTGAACATCGGCACCTGCAGCGTCTTGAGCGCCGCCTCGAACTGCGCCCAAGTGTGCGCCTTGCCCATGTCGAGATATTGCTGGAGCACGCCGGGCCGGTCGAGCCCGGCCACTTTGAGCGCGATCGTCGTCTTGCCGTCGGGCAGATCGAACACCGGCCCCTGCACCGTATAGCGCTGCGTGAAGCTCACCGTCTTGAGCGTGCCGTCGGGCTGCTTGACCTTGTAGCTTTTCTCGACCGTCTTGAACGGCAACACCTTGCCGTCGAACGTATAGCCGCCATCGGCGAGCTTCAGGATGTAGCTCGTGTAGCCCGAGATCGTGTTGACGGTGTTGGTGAAGCCGAGATCGTTGTTGAACCCGAAGCGCAGCACCGGCAGCCCGACCTGCGTGGCGCCGTAGATGCTGATCCCCGGGCCGGTCATCTGCGCCTCGTAATAGGTGAGCAGGCTCGGCGCCCAGGGCAGATGCGGGTTGGCGAGCAGCATCGTATGCCCGCTCGCCGAGCGCGCCGGCGCGACCGCCCAGGCGTTCGACCCGCCCGCCTCGTTGACGGCGGGGCTGACGAGGACGCGCTTGTCGGAGGCGATGTAGAGATAGTTCATCAGCCGGTGCGCGTGCTGGATGACATCCAGCCCGGTGATCGGCAGGACGACCTTCACCGCCGGGTCGATCTTGTCGGGATGCGCGGCGGCATAGGCGTTGATCCCGGCGGCGAACGCGTCGAGATCGGCGCGCATCTGCGGGGTCTGCGCCTTGTACCAGGTGATCGAGCGGCTCGGCACGTCGTTGGCGACGATCCACTTGTCCTGGCTTTCGAAGCTGGCGCCCCAATATTCCGCCGCCCGGCCCCGCGATTCGCCATACATATGAAGCAGCAGATCGCCGTGGCTCTGCGCCTGCGCGTAGCCGAAGCCGTAGAAGGTGCCCGCCTCGGTCTTGGCGTAGATGTGCGGCACGCCAAAGCTGTCCCACAGGATCTCACCCCCCGCCCACGCCGGCGTGGCCGTCTTCGATTGCAGCGGCGCCGAGGCCGCGCCCAGCGCGACGCCGGCCAACGCCAGGCTCAAGAGCATTTTCCGCATCGTCTCGTCCTCGTGCTTAGAAGCCGACCGTGATCCGGCCATAATAATAGCCGCCGGTGAAGCCGTAGCCGCCGGTGGTGGGATATTGACTGGACCCGAGCGTCGCGTTGAACGACGCCGTGGTATAGTCGGGGTACACGTTGAACAGGTTGTTGCTGCCGACCGCGAGATTGATCTTCGGCGTCAGATCATAGCCGACTTCGAGATCGGTGATCCATTTGGCGCCGAAGTGACGATCGTTCGCGGTCGGATTTGCCCCGTTCACCAGATTGGCGATCCCGTCGAACTTCCCGTACCGCACCACACGCGTATTGATCGTGAACTTGCCGAGATTGGTGAGGTTGCCGAGGAACAGCTTGGTGCGCGGCAGGTTGGTGGTCAGGTTCGCTTGGGATAGCCGATCGAACAACACGAAGTTCGAACCGAGCGCGGCGAGCTGCGACGGGTTGGCCTTGATGTGGGTGATGTCGGTCTGGTTGTAATTATAGCCGATGTTCCAGGACATCGTCGCGAAATCCGCGACCTTGTGCCGGTACGTCGCGACGACGTCGATGCCGCGCGTGCGGGTGTCGATCGCGTTGGTGTAATATTGCGCGCTGATATCGGGCGACAGCCCGTTGGCGACGAGGATCTTCGATACCGCCGTGCCGGTCAGCGTCGAAGTGATCGCGATACGATCCTTGACCGAAACCTGATAGCCATCGACCGTTATGTTGAGGTTGCGGATCGGGTTCAACACAAACCCAGCGCTGAAGTTGGTCGAGGTCTCGGGCTTGAGTGGCGTCGCGCCGAGCGCGATCGCGGCGGGCGAACCGACCGGCAGCGTCTTGATCTGCAACAGGTTCAGGCTGCCATCGGGGAGGTTACGGAATTGGCCGGTGGTGGACGCATAGATTTGCTGCGCGAGCGCCGGCGCGCGGAAGCCCGAACTGACCGCGCCGCGGAGCGCGAGCCAGGGCGTGATCGCCTGCCGAATGTTGGCCTTGCCGATCGCGGTGTCGCCGGAGGCATCGTCGTAATGTTCGAACCGGCCCGCCACGCCGATCGTCGTGCTCGGCGTCGGATCATAGGCGAGATCGACATAGGCGGCGATGTTGTTGCGCTTCTTGCTGCCGGCGTCGGCCGGGGTGAAGCCCGCCGCCGCCTGTGCGCCCGGTGCCGGTCGGATCGTGCGCCCGTTGACGACATAGGTGTACGTCCCCGCCTGATAGCTGGCGAGTTCCCCCGCCATCACGGCATAGGTTTCGAGCCGATGCTGCAAGCCGGCCGACACCTGAAGGTTGCCGCCGCCCAGCGCATAGCCCTTGGTGATATCGAACGAATTGACCCATTCGGTCGATTTCAGCGTGCCGACATAGACGTCATGCGGGCTGGTCGGCCCGAGCGAGGGGTTGAGCGTCTTGCTGCCATATTGGCCGGCGCGGTTACTGCCATAGGTGCTGCTGATGTCCCAGTTCCAGCCCGATAGCGTGCCCTTCACCCCCAGCGCGAACTCGAAATCCTCCTCGGAGATGTTGAGACGCGGGCGGAAGCCGTCGGGATAGACGTTGGGCAGCGAGGCCGCGTTGTTCGGGTACCGAAAGGTGAAATCGAGCTGCGAGTTGCGCTGGCTGTAGGTGCCGAACGAATAGACCTGCACCCCGCCCAGATCATAGCCGGCATTGTAGCCGAGGTTCATCTGCCGGGTCGGGAACGCGCCGTAATTCTTGGTGACGAGCCGGTCCGCGCTCGCCTCGCGCGGATCGATCGCGGTGTCGCCGGCGCGGTAATAGAGGCAGGTCGATCCCCCCAGCGTCGTGCAACCCGCGATCGGCACCGCGCGGTTCGAGGCTTCCTGCTTCTTGAGGTTGACGAAAACGTCCGCGAAGCCGGCCTCGCCGATCTTGGTGCCATAGCTTAGCTGCGCGAGGTAATTCTCGCCGTCGGAGCGGTCCATGTTCTGCCCCGCCGTGAAGCTGGCCGAACCGCCGCCGGTGCCGTGCTTGAGGATGATGTTGATGACGCCAGCGATCGCGTCCGATCCGTATTGCGCCGCCGCGCCGTCGCGCAACACTTCGATATGGTCCACCGCCGAGGTCGGGATCATGTCGAGGTCGGCCGGGACCGAGCCGTTGTACAGCGACGACACCGCGTTGATGAGCGAGGTCTTGTGGCGGCGCTTGCCATTGACCAGGATCAGCGTCTGATCGGGGTTGAGTCCCCGTAGGCCGCCGGTCGAGATCACCGTGGAGGTGCCGCCGCCGGCGCGGGTCGGCACGTTGAACGAGGGCACCAGCGAGTTCAGCGCCGCGAGCACGCCGGGCTTGCCGGTCTTCTCCAGTTCGGTCGCGGAGATCACGTCGATCGGGGTCGGGCTCTTGGCGACGCTGCGCTGGATGCCGCGGCTGCCGGTGACGATGACCGTTTCAGGCTCGTCGATGGCGGCATCGGCTGCCTCGGGCGCTGGGGCGGAGGCCTGCGGCGCGACCGGTGCCGGGGCGAGCGCCGCGACGCGACCGCCCTCGATGTCGAGGCTGGCCTTTCGGATCGCGCTCGCCATGCTGGTGTCGGCCGTCGCGGCGAGCGCCACGACACCCTTGCCCGAGCGCGCGACCTTGAGGCCGGTCCCCTCGATCATCTGGTTGAGCGCCACCTCGGGCGTCATGATGCCGCTGACCGTGTGCGTGCGCATGTTTCGCACCCGATCGTACGGGAACAGGATCTGCACGCCCGATTGCCGGGCGAAGACGCTCATCGCGCTCGCGAGCGGCTGTGCCGGAATGTCGAACGAGCGCGCGCTGACCTTGATCGTAGCCTGCGCCGCGACCGGCGTCGCGACGATGGCGGTCGAGAACAGCATGGCCGCGACGATGAGTGACCGATTGCCCCGCTTCATGATTGTGACCCCCCGAATTTGCTATGTTCGGGTTGCTATAACGGAGGGCAGGCGCACTTCTGCCAATGCGGATTTCAAATATGTTGCACCGCATTGCAAATAGGTCGCCGCCGCAAAACGCTGGACAACGCATTCATCCGCGGCAACCATGTTGCCTCGTAATAATGTTCGGGTGGTGCGAATCGCGGGCATGAGATGGGGCTTACGGTCAGTTGGGGGTCGCGGTGGAGTTGGTCAGAAAGCGTCTGGACTGGTATAAGGCGACGATCCTGCCGCATCAGGCGGCCTTGCGCGAACGGGTTCGCCGCATCCTGCCGCGCCGTGACGATCTCGACGATCTCGTCTCGGAGGCGATGACGCGAGCGTTCGCCACCGTCGAGTTCGACCACATCGTTCACGGCCGCGCCTATCTTTTTCAGATCGCGCGCAACATGATCATCGACGAGGTCCGCCGCGACAAGATCGTGTCGCTCTCCCTTGTCGCCGATCTCGATCTGATCGCGATCGACAGCGGCGCCGAGGCGCGGCTACAGGCGCGCGACGAATTGCGGCGGCTGGAAGCGATCATCGAAACCTTGCCGATCCAATGCCGTCGCGCGTTTATTTTGCGGCGCGTCCACGATAAATCGGTCCAGGAGATAGCAGACGAGATGGGTCTGTCCGTTTCGACCGTAGACAAGCATATCGGCCGCGCCGCGTTGAAGATCATGCAGGCCATCGGCCAATATGAGGATCTGGGTTTTGGATGGTCGATACAAAAACGCCGAGGAACGGCAAGCGATCGACCAGGAAGCGGCACGGCGCTTTCTTGAGGCGCGCACGCTCGACACGCCCGATGCCTGGAACGCCGTTTACGCCTGGATCGCCGAAGATCCCGCGCATGGCTTCGCGTTCGCGCAAGCCGAATCCGCGTGGGAGTTCAGCGAACGCCTGAGCGAGATCACCCCCTCGGTCGCACCGGAGGAGATCGCCGGACCGGCGGGCCGCTTCGAAGCGTTCTTCGATCGCCGGATCGTCGCCGGCATGGTCGCGGCGATGCTGGTCGCGACCGCCGGGACGATCGGTTTGCAGAAATGGGCCGCGGTCGAGCGCCTGCACACCGCCGTCGGCCAGGAGAAGAGCTACCGGCTCGAGGACGGCAGTCTCGTCCATCTCAACACCGACAGCACGGTCGAGGTCGCGATGCGCGACCGGGAGCGGCTCGTCCATCTGCTCAAGGGCGAGGCGCGCTTCGATGTGGCCCACAACAAGCAACGCCCGTTCATCGTGCAGGCCGGCGACGCCACCGTGCGCGCGGTCGGCACGGCCTTCGCCGTTCGCCTGCGCAACGATCTGACCGAACTGACCGTGATCGAAGGCCGGGTCGCGGTGCATGAGGGCGCCGCGCCGACACAGATGGTCGGTGCCGGCACCGCGGCGGCGATCCGCAGCGGAACCGTCTCGACGACGGCGCTCTTGCCCGGTCAGATCGCGCAGCGCACCGCCTGGCAGGACGGCGTGATCCAGTTCGACGGGGAGACGCTCGCGCAGGCGGTCGAGGAGTTCAACCGCTATCGCACCGCGCCGCTGGTGATCGGCGATCCGCAGATCGCCTCGCTGCGGGTCGGCGGCACCTTCAAGGCCGGCAGTTCGGATCAGTTCGTGACCGCGCTGTCGCAGAGCTTCGACATCCGTTCGGTGTCGGGCAAGGACAATTCGGTCATCCTGCTGCCTGCCGGAAATCCGCCACGGGCCGCGGCGGGCGGTGGCAGAGATCGCTGAGCCATCCGTTCTGGGGCGCATGACAGTTTCACCTCTCGCGCCCGGCGCCCCCGCCCCTTCGACCTCCAGCCGTATCCGCTCGATCTTCGGCGGGTCGATGGGAAACCTCGTCGAATGGTACGACTGGTACGTCTATTCGGCCTTCACGCTCTATTTCGCGCCGGTCTTCTTCCCGGCCGACGATCGCACCGCGCAGTTGCTCAACGCCGCGGCGATCTTCGCGGTCGGCTTCCTGATGCGGCCGCTCGGGGCGTGGCTGATGGGCATGTACGCCGATCGCCACGGCCGCAAAGCGGGCCTGACGCTGTCGGTGATGCTGATGGGCGGCGGTTCGCTGCTGATCGCCGCGACGCCAGGCTATGCGACGATCGGCGCGGGCGCGCCGGCACTGCTGCTGCTCGCCCGGCTGTTGCAGGGTCTGTCGGTCGGCGGCGAATATGGCGCGAGCGCGACCTATCTGTCCGAAATGGCGCAGCGCGAGCATCGCGGTTTCTTCTCCAGCTTCCAATATGTCACGCTGATCGCCGGGCAATTGATCGCGCTGTGCGTGCTGCTGCTGCTTCAGACGATGCTGCCCGAGGCGGCGCTCGAGCAATGGGGCTGGCGGGTGCCGTTCGCGATCGGCGGGATGCTGGCGATCAGCGTGTTCTATCTCCGGCGCGGCCTGCTCGAGACGCAGGATTTCAAGTCCGTCGAGGCCGACGCCGCCGCGCCACGCTCGAGCGGGCTGCAATTGTTCCGACATCACCCCAAGCAGGTGCTGATCGTGATGGCGCTCACCGCCGGCGGCACGCTCGCCTTCTACGCCTATTCGACGTACATGCAGAAGTTCCTCGTCAACTCGGTCGGGTTCGCGCGCGATACCGCGACCGGCATCATGGCGGCGGCGTTGTTCATCTACATGCTGCTGCAGCCGGTGGCCGGCTGGCTGTCCGATCGGGTTGGCCGCAAGCCGCTGCTGATCGGCTTCGGCGTTGCCGGCATGACGCTGACCGTGCCGATCTTCATGCGGCTCGAAACGGTCGCGAACTCGTTCGAGGCGTTCCTGCTCGTGCTCGGCGCGCTGGTGATCGTGACCGGCTACACGGCGATCAACGCGGTGGTGAAGGCCGAACTGTTCCCCGCAAACATCCGCACCCTGGGCGTCGCCCTGCCCTATGCGCTGGCGAACACGATCTTTGGCGGAACGGCCGAATATGTCGCCCTGGCGTTCAAATCGGCGGGGCTGGAGCGCGGCTTCTACTGGTACGTCTCGGGCATGATCGCGATCTCGTTGACCGTCTATTTGCGCATGAGCGAAACCAGCGAGATCGTAGTCGATCGACAGCTCAAACGGGCGCGCGAGGCGAGCGGGCCTAAGGCGTAGGGATGGGATAGTCATGGCAGCTCCTCCCGGTGAAGCCCCGATGCTCTGCCTGTCTCCCTGAGCGCTCAAACGTCGCGCGGCACTCAGTCTGTCACCTCTACCGTGCCCCGAGCGCCCCTCCGCGCAGCGGTTTCGTGCTTCCAGCAACTCTCCTCGTTCAGGACGCGCCCGTGTTGGTCTGTCCTACACGCACAGCTTCGGCCATATTCCCGCGCACTCTTGGACATCGTCGGCGCCCAACATGACGCCCGTTCAGGCCGAGAACAGGCTCTTGCGGATGATCGCGTGGACGCCCCAATTGCCGTTGGCGACCTGACTGATCCCGAAATCGACCGCGACCGACAGCAGCGAGATCGCCTCGTCCTCGGTGAGATCGCGCAGCGTCATCAGGAAGCGACGCGCCTTGCGGAAACAGTCTCGCATGGCGAGGTCGATCGAGGATTGCTTGTACACCTCGCTCTGCGCGTTCGGGCCGAATTCCTTGAGGTAATCGGGGTTCGAAAAGCCAAGGATCACCCATTCGTCGCGCGTCTCGATCATCGGATAATCGAGGTCGCGGATAAATTTGGCGCTCGCCTTGGCGGGGTGGAGGATGACCTGGATGGTCGCGGTCATCGAGCATTCGATGGCCGTGCCGCACAGTTCGGAATCGCCTTGGCTGGCATGCGGATCGCCAAGCGACAGCAGCCCGCCCGGCACGCTCACCGGCAGGAACACGCTCGCGCCCGCGCCGAGCCGCCAATTGTCGATGTTGCCGCCGAAATTGGCGGGCGGCACCGAATCGACCAGTTCGGAATGCGCCGGCGCGAGCGCGACCACGCCAAAATGCGGGCGCACCGGAATGGTGATGTCGCGCAGCACGTCGTAATTGCGCGTGATCGTCTCGGGATCGACCGGGATGCCGGGATAGTCAATCCGGTCATGCACCACGCCCGACGGGTCGGTCTGCGGAGTCCAGCGGTACGAATAGACCGCCTGCGCGGTGGTGCGGCCCGGCTCGTTGCCGATCTCGTAGATCGTGACGACCTCACGCTGCTTAGGCTCGGTGATGAGATCGCTGTAGTGGAAACCCCAATAGGCGGCGGCGTTGCTGCCGAACGAGCGCCCGGCGAAGCGCGGGTTGGCGCTCGGACGCGTCGCCATGTCGAGGATGCGGACCTCGACGACATCGCCGGGCCGCGCGCCCTCGATCGCGATCGGGCCGGTGCAGATATGCACGCCATACCCTTCGCCGGGGCCGCGCCCGAACGCGGAAGCGTCGATAGGCCCCGCGCCGCGCCGCTCGACCGCCTTGCCGTCCGCCGTCCAGTGATAGACGCTTTCCGCGCCGGCATCGCCCTCTACCATCCTTTCGGCATCGTCGTTGGCATGGTGGGTCAGCGTCTCGACCGTCACATAATCGCCCGAGCGGATTTCGAGCACGGGCTTGAGCGATCGGCTGAAATACCCCCAGTGGATCGTGTCGGGGCGGACCGGCAGCAAGTGATGCCGCACGGTACGCGCGGCATCGTCGAGCGGCGGCAAGGTGGCGATGGCGGCGCCGGTCTTGGCGGCGTCCAACCGCACGTCGCGGGCCTTTTCGGGGCGTCCGCGCCGGGGAAGGCCGGCGGCGGTGGCGTCGGCCTCGGGCGATTTGCGATATTCGCGCGGGCTCATGCCATATTGCTCGCGGAACGCGCGGCTGAACGAGGCGCTGTCGTTGAAGCCCCATTGGAACAGGATTTCCGAGATCGAACGCTGCGCGTGCAATGGGCTGTGCAGGTCGAGCCGACATCGCTCCAGGCGGCGAAGCTTCACGTAATGGCCAAAGCTCTCGCCATGCGCCTCGAACAGCTTCTGGAGGTAGCGCGGCGAGATGTCGTGCTCGGCGGCGATCTGGTGGGTGTTGAGATTGGCGTCGGACAATCGCATCTCGATCGACTGGAACACGCGCTCCAGGATCGCGGCGCGTCCGCCCGCCGCGCCGCCGAGCGCCTTGGTGGGCGCGCGGTCGAGCAGGGTCGCGGCGATCAGTTCGGGCAGGGCGAGTTCGACCGGTCGGATCTGATCGTCGGAAATGTCGAGGATCGTGTCGGCGACAGTGCGCAGCAGACCGGACAGCATCCGCCCGGTCGCGGTATCGGAGATGAGGTTGCTGATATCGGTCGGCAGCGGCGAGCGCGCTTTCAGCGCGGGCAGATTGTGCGGGACTTTGACGACGAGCAGCCGGAATTCTCCGGTCAGAGCGATCTCGCACGGCGTATCGCCGCTGCCATAGACCATGTCGCCCTCACCGATCTCCAGCCTCGCGGCACCGCCGGTCGCGCTCAACGCGCCTTCGAGCAGGAGAACGAGCCAGAAGCAGCGCGCTTCCTGCCGGAAGTCGATCGCGATCGTCTGCGCGGTGCCGGTGATGCGAATGAACTGAAGCCGCTGCCCGCTGGTGAAGCTGACAAGATCGCCATAGATGTCCTCTGCGGCCATCTCGAGCGTCAGCGAAACCCGGCGCAATGCGAACCGCCATGCCTCCAACCGCTGGTCGTGCGGATAGGCATTGGTCGTCAGTCGCACTCCGGTCATGCCCGCATTTCCCCTTCAGCAGCCCCACATCGTCCACAGGGGACCGTCGCGGAAAAATATGGTGGCAGAATGTCCACGCGTCGCCGGGACGCTAAATCTACGCGATTCCGTCCTGGGCACCCAGACGCTGGTGCGCCGCGCGGTAGCGGTGGACCAGCCATTTGTTGAACTGGCCCTGCGCGCCCTCCTGCCAGGAATAGCGACCGCGCGGCGCGAACCGAGACCGCAACCCTTCCTGCACCAAGGCGTCGACGTGCATGTCCTGCGCGATGATCTTGCCCGATGCGGCGATGTTCATGTCGAGCAGGTTGTCGAAATTGGGCGCTCGCATCGCGCCGGGGGCGAACAGGAAGCCGGTTTCCAGCTCATGCGATTCCGGGCCGTCGGGGCGCAGGATCAGGTAAATCACCATGTCGCTCATCATCACCAGGCTGAGCGAGGGCGGCACGTTGGCGAAGGTCATCCGCGACCGGTCCGCGTCGGTCAGCCCGGGGAACACCGGCAGCACCGCGCGCTGTGTCGCGTTGAAGCTGGCATCGGGGTGCAGCGTGCCGTTGAAGCGCAGGAAGCCGGCATCCTCCGGCTCCGACGGCGGGAATTCGGCGCGGCCCGAGGGGACGAAATCGTGCAACGGCCCCTGGTGCAGCCGGCTCGCGTGATAGCCGTCGTTGTTGTTCTCGAACATCACCTTCCAGTTCCACGGCAGCTTCGCGGCCGGCTCGGGGCGCGGGCCTTCGGCGCTCGCGAGATCATAGCCGGCGATGGCTTCCGCGACCTTGGCGAGACGCGGCGCGAGCGGCGCGGCGTGCTTGTCGAAGTTGATGAAGACGAAGCCGTTCCAAACCTCGACCGCGAAGGCGGGCAAGCCGTTCGCCTTGCGATCGAAATCGCAGGTCTTGTTCATCGCCGGCGCGCCGACCAGCGCGCCGTCGAGCGAATAGCTCCAGTGGTGATACGGGCACAGGAAGCCGCGCGCGTTGCCGCTGCCTTCCGCCACGAGCATCGCGCGGTGCTGACACACCGCCGACATCGCCTTGATCTCGCCCGCCTGGTTGCGCGCGACGATGATCGGCTCGCCGATGATGCGCGTGGTGAAATAGTCGCCGCGTTCCGGGATCCAGGATTCACGGCCCGCGCACAGCCATTCGGCGTAGTAAAGCGCTTCCTTTTCGAACTCATAGAAATCCCGGCTCGTGTAGCAGGCCGGCGGCAGCGTCACCGCCTCGGCGAGATCGACCGCGGAAGACGAGAGGGATTCGATGAAGCTATCGGACAGGCGCGCGGGCATCGGGATGTTCCTGGGAAAAAGCGGTATGTGGATCGACTGCCAACCTGCACGACGGCGGCGGGAAGGCAATCGGGTGATCGAGGCGGCGTACTTACTCGCGTGTATAGTCGGCGGGTATGACGGGCGGATCGCCCGCCTTCCCCCACAGGATGATCTCATTGCCCCACGGATCGCGGAAGGCGTGGTTGAGGCCATTGAAGGTCGACCAGAAGTGGTTGCGCCACAGGATCGTCGCGCCGCGTTCTTCGGCCGCCGACAGGATGCGTTCGGGCGTGTCGTCGTCGCTGATGAGCACCCAGATGCGCGGCTTGCGGCCTTCGGTCGAGAGTTCGCGCGGAGCGACGCCTTCCGCTTCGGGATGCGGGCGAGCGTTGTCGGCCTTGAAAATGCCGAGGTGGAGGTTGCCGATCGCGCTATCGCTGCCGTCGGGGTTGGGGAACATGCCCCCCGGGACCATGCGGTGATAAACGCCCGCCGGCTTCTCGTCGTCGCGCCAGCCGAACACCTCCGCGTAGAACCGCCCGGCGGCAGCGGGATCGTCGCTCGGCATATCGACGAAGATGAGCGTGTTGGGCATGGACTGTTCCTCGTATCGCGTACCGCCAGCGGCGCCGGCTCGGGTGATCGGACTGTGCGCGAGGCGTGCGCCGCGCGCTTGGTCTGGGACGATCACTTTGTTGACCGAGTTCATCGCTGCCGCCTGCTCGGCAAATTCTAGGGCGCGCCGGCGCAAGACCATCGGAGGCATCGGTTCGACATCACCATGGTCGATCCTGCAAGCAACAAAGGGGCAGTTAATGGCTTCCGTGACCACTCTAGGCGTGGCGAAGGCGCAAAGCCGGCCAGCCGCGTTCTGGCATCTCAAAGCCACACCGGAGACCATTCACTGGGGGTATTTTTCCCCGGATATCAAACCGGCGCTGCGCGTCCGCAGCGGCGATTTGATCCACGCGGAAGCGGTGACCCACCACGCAGGCGACGCGCCCGAACTGATGTTCGACGCGGGCATCGAGCGGATCTTCCGGGAGGTCGACCCCGCCACCCGCGCGCCGGGCGTCCATATCATGACCGGGCCGATCTACATCGAGGATGCCGAGCCCGGCGACATGATAGAGGTGCGTTACCTCCAGATGGTGCCGCGCAACGCCTATGGCTCGAACCTCGCGGCGAACTGGGGGCATCTCTACGAGGAGTTCGGCCGCAAGGAGCGGGTGACGATCTACGAACTCGACGCCAACGCCAACACCGCGCACGCGCTCTACGCCTACGATTTCCCCGGTGATTATCTCGTGCCGGGCACCATCACCAATTGCCCGGTGTGCGATCGTCAGCCGGCGCTACCGGGCATCACGATTCCGGCGCGCCCGCATCTCGGCACCGCCGGGGTGGCGCCGGCGGTCAACGAACCGGTCTCGACAATTCCCCCCGGCCTGCACGGTGGCAACATCGACAACTGGCGGATCGGCGCCGGATCGACGATGTTCTACAAATGCCAAGTCGAAGGCGGGCTGTTCTCGATCGGCGATCCGCACGTCAGCCAAGGTGACGGCGAGATCTCCGGCACCGCGATCGAGGCGTCGCTCGACTGCCTGTTCCAGATCATCCTGCGCAAGGATTTCGATTTCCCCTCACCACTACTGGAAACGCCCGAGAACTGGATCGTCCACGGCTTCGGCGCCGATCTCGATGCGGCGATGAAGGCGGCATCGCTCGACATGCTGCATCTGCTCCACGAGCATCAGGGGCTAAGCAAGAACGACGCCTATTCGCTGATGAGCGTCGCGACCGATTTCGGCGTGACCCAGGTGGTCGATGGCACCGTGGGTGTTCACGCACGGGTGGAGCGGCGGATGTTCCCGCAGAAGGGCTCGGTCATCGATCCGGGCTGAGGTGGACGTAACGACGAGAAAGGCAAAGGCCCGGTCGGTTCGATCGGGCCTTTTTGCGTTCGAATGTTGATCCATCCCACGCCCCTGTCACGGAGGCGTGATGCTCATTCCGCCGCGGCAAGCCCCGGCATCTCCGCGTCGCTGCCCCGCCGGCCGAGCGAGGGCAGGAAGAACAGCAGCACCATGCCCGCCGCCAGAGTTCCGATCAGCGCAGTCGCGGCCTGGTCGTACGAACCGGTGCGGTCATAGCTCATGTCCATCAGCGCGGGGGTCAGCCCCTGCGCGAGAATGACGGCGGCGTAGAGGATGCCGTTGATGCTGCCGAAATGCCGCAGCCCGAAATACCGCGAGCAGAAATACGATAGCGCCGCATATTCCGCGCCCATGCCGATGCCGAGCAACACCCCCGCCGCCGTCATCGTCATCCCACCATGTCCGAATTCGAGCAGTGCGAGACCAAGCATCGCTGCGACGTACATCGGCACGATCAGTATCGGCGATCGGAACGTGTCGAGCAGACCGCCGGTCACGACCTGCCAAGCCGCCGTCACCAGCGCGAAGATCACGACGATTCCGGTCGCCTCGCCGAGTCCGAAGCCGCGGTCCATCATCATCGGCACGACATGGGTGAAGACCGCGGTCATCGCGCCGGCGCCGCTCGCCACCGCGATCAGCAGCAGCCAGAAGCGCGCGGTTCGCGCCGCCTCGGCCGGCGTCATGCCTTTCGCCAGCGTCTGGGACTTCTCGACGCGGTGGCGCTCGACATCCGGGCTGTCGCGCAGCCACAGCCACAGCACCGGCGCACCCACCACCAGCACGATCGCCCCGATCGCCACATAGGTGCCGCGCCAGCCGAGCAGCGGCAACAGCACGCCAGCGACGATCGGCACGACCGTCGCACCGACACCGTTGCCGACGCCGGCGGTTACGCCCAACATCAGCCCCCGCCTTTCGTCGAACCAGTTGGAGACGACCTTGGCGATCATCGGCGACGCGCACATCGCGCCGGCGAGGCCGACGATGCCGAACTGGAAATAGAACAGCCAGATGTTGCCGTTGGTGAGCGCGAGGAGTGCGACCGACAGCGCCAGCAGCGCGTTACCGGTAAGGATGATCGGCCGTGCGCCGACGCGGTCCATCGCCCGCCCGATCAGCGGATAACTCAGCGCCGACAGGATCGCGATCAACCCGAGCACGCCCGACACCGCCGCGCGCGGCCAGCCGAATTCTTGCGAGATCGGTACGAGAAAGGTGCCGAACGTCGCGCTGATAGCGGCGGTGATGCACACCAAGTTGCCGGTCGTGGCGGCAATGGCGAGCCGGGTCGCGGCTCTATCCCGAGCGACAGTCTGCAAGGCGCGTCCTCCGTTGTCCAGGCGACAAGTACATCCCCGATCGGCGGCGATCCCAAGCGAATAACGCGGCCCGCAAGATTTCCTTCGCGCGCTGTCAAGTCTGTGGACTTGCACGCGAACGCGCGTCCACCGAAGGGTAAGCGTACCAGATGCGAGATCGCGCGAAGGGACCGATATCATGACCGCACAAACCAGCGCGACGCGTAATCCGGCATCCACGATGCCGACCCTGTTCATCCCCCACGGCGGTGGTCCGTGTTTCTTCATGGACTGGAGCGCGATGATGGGTGGTCCCGCCGACACCTGGGACAAGACCGAGGCGTGGCTGCGCGCGCTGGTCTCGACCCTGCCCGAGCGGCCTAAGGGGATCGTTATAATCTCGGGCCATTGGGAGGAGCCGGCCTTCACCGCATCGACCGCAGTCGATCCCGGCATGATATATGATTATTACGGCTTCCCGCCGCACACCTACCAACTGCAATATCCGGCACCGGGCAACCCGGCGCTCGCGGCGCGCGTGGTCGCGTTGCTCCAGCAGGCGGGGCTGCCGGCGCGTACCGATCCGGCACGCGGCTTCGATCATGGCGTGTTCGTGCCGCTGCTCGTCGTCGATCCCGACGCGACGATCCCGGTGGTGCCGCTGTCGCTCAAGGCCGATCTTGATCCGGCCGAGCATCTCGCCGCCGGCCGCGCGCTCGCGCCGCTGCGCGACGAGGGCATTCTGATCGTCGGGTCGGGCATGAGCTATCACAATATGCGTGCCTTCCGCACGCCCGCCGCGACACGGCCCTCAGCGGCATTCGATCAGTGGCTGACGCAGGTCATCGAGGCGCCGGTCGCCGAGCGCGATGCCGCCCTGGTGCAATGGGCCGACGCACCGGCGGGTCGCGAATCGCATCCGCGCGAGGAGCATCTCCTGCCGTTGATGGTCGCGGCTGGCGCGGGCGCGGACTCGTCGGGTGCCAGAGTGTTTACCGACAACGTGATGATGGCTGATATCTCCGCGTTCCGCTTCGGCTGACCCCCCTTCCGGTGGCTTGCCGCCGCGCGCCAAGGTTGTAAGAGGTGGGCGCCAGTGTGCCAACAGCTTGCAGTCAGGAGGGCGCCCGATGGCCGAAACCAAGCCCAACGCGGCCCGTCCCACCGAGGCGAGCGTAAGGACGCGCCTCGCCGAAGCCGGCCTCGACGTGCCCGACCCGTGCGTTACCGAAACGCTGGCCAATCTGCTCGTGTTGCAGGATCACGTCGCGACGCTGCGCGCGTTTCCGCTCGATCCGCGCAGTGCGAGCGCGTTGCGCTTCGAGGCGTGAGCATGGAGACGCAGCCGCCCACCGCGGTCACGCACGCGCAGGCGGTTCGCGACGGCCGGGTCAAGGCCGCCGATCTGTGCCGACAGGCGCTCGACCATGCGGAGGCGCTCGGTGGCGACCGAAGCGGCTTCACCCGGCTGTTGCGGCGGCGCGCGATGCTGCGCGCCGAAGCGGTCGACAAGCTGGTGGAGGCGGGGCTCGATCCCGGGCCGCTGGCTGGGGTGCCATTCGGCGCCGCGGATTTGTTCGACGTCTCGGGCGAGATCACCACCGCCGGTTCGGGCACACGCCACGATGCCCCGTTCGCCAGCCGCGACGCCACCGCGATCCGGCTGCTGGAGGCGGCGGGCGCCGTGCTGATCGGCACGCAGAACATGGACGAATTTGGCTACGGCTTCGTCACGATGAACGCGCATTTCGGCACGACCCGCAACCCGCACGATCCCACGCGGGTCGCAGGCGGTGCTGCGGGCGGATCCGCCGTGGCGGTAGCGACGCAGGTGGTACCGTTCTCGCTCGCGTTCGACACCAACGGGTCGCTACGCGTGCCGGCGGCGCTGTGCGGTGTGATCGGGCTGAAACCGACCTATGGCGCTTTGCCGCGCGGCGGCTGTTTTCCCTTCGTCGAAAGCCTCGATGTGGTGGGCGCACTCGCCCGCGATCTCGACGATCTCGCTTTGGTTTACGCCATCCTCCGCGACGGCGCGTCCGAGCGCGAGGCCGGCCGCGAGCCGGTCCGCTTCGGCCGGCTGATGAGCTGGTTCGACGACAATATCGCCGAGGAGATGCGCGCGCCGCTGCACGCCTTCTGGAACCGGCTCGGCCGCATCACCTTCGAACTCGAACATTCCGAGATCGCGCGCGCCGCCGCCTCGGTCATCATCGCCGCCGAGGGCGGGAGCCTGCACCGACCGGGGATCGAGCAAGACCCGATGGCGTTCGAGGCGCCGGTGCGCGGTCGCATGCTGGCGGGCATACTGCTGCCGAGCGAGGATTATCTGCGCGCGCAGCGCTTCCGCGCGTGGATCCAGGAACGGCTGCGGCGCCAGTTCGAGCTGTGCGACGTGCTGTTCACGCCGGCGGCGCCAGGCTACGCGCCAACCATCGCCGATCCGGTGATGCTGTTCGGGGGCGAGCCGATCCCGGCGCGCAGCCATCTCGGCATCTATACCCAACCGATCAGTCTGATGGGGCTGCCCGCGCTGGTGCTGCCGCTCGCCGGGGACTTTCCGATGCCGCTCGGCATCCAGTTGATCAGCGCGGCGGGCAACGAGCCGGTGCTGTTCCGTGCGGCGCGCGAGCTGATCGACCAGGGGCTGTGCGCGGTGCCGGGCCTGCCGGCGCGGTGATCGCCGATCAACTATTGGGCCGCTCGTGCTCAAGCGTCGTGGCGGTCGGTCGCTAAGGTACGACATCGACCGGCGGCTTTGGGGGCGCGAATGCACGTGGATACGCTCATCAGCGGCGCGACCGTCATCACGGTCGATGCCGAACGCCGTGTCATCGCCGACGGTGCGGTGGCGATCGTCGACGACACGATCGTCGCGGTCGGCAAACGCGCCGATGTCGCGGCGCAGGTGCAGGCGCGCGAGACCGTGGACGGCCGACGCTTCGTGCTGACGCCCGGCTTCATCAACGGCCATGTCCATGTCACCGAAACGCTGATCCGCGGGTTCCTGCCCGAAGCGCTACCGTTCGACGAGGAGATCGGCCGCTGGGTGATCCCGCTGTACGAAGCGCACACCGCGGCCGAGCAGATCGTCAGCACCAAGCTCGCGATCGCGGCGATGCTGCGATCGGGCACCACCACCTTCCTCGAAGCGGGCACGATCATCGCGTTCGACGATGTGATGGACGCGATCGCCGACAGCGGCATCCGTGGCATCACCGGGCGCTGGACGATGGACCGCGCGTTCGATCCCAATGCCGACCAGATCGCTCTGACCGAAACCGCCGCCGCCGCGCTGGCGGCCGACCTCGTCCGCTATCCGCAGGACGGCCGGCTGATCGCGGCGTGGCCGATCCTGATTGGCCACAACACCGCGTCCGATGCCTTGTGGCAGCGGGCGAGCGCGCTGGCGCGTGAGACGGGGTGCGGCGTCTCCGCGCATATGAGCCCGGTCGCCGACGATGCGAAGTGGTACCTCGCGAACACCGGCAAGCGGCCGATCGTGCATCTCGATGCGCTCGGCGTGCTCGGCCCGCATCTCAATCTGGTGCATATGGTGCATGTCGATGCTGAGGAGATCGCGCTGCTGGCGGCGACCGGCACTAACGTCACGCATTGCCCCGGCGCTGCCATCCGAACCGGGATTGGCACGACCGCGCACGGTCTGTTCCCCGAAATGGCGAAGGCGGGGATCAACCTGCTGCTCGGCACCGACGGCGCCGCCAATCACGACATGATGCGCGTGATGATGCTGATGGCCGGGCTGTTCAAGGATGCTCGCGAAGATCGCGAGATCTTTCCGGCACATGAGGTGCTGGAGATGGCGACGATCAACGCCGCGAAGGCGGTGGGCCGCGCCGGTTCGATCGGCAGCATCGCGGTCGGCATGCAGGCGGATATCGTCGCGCATGACAGTTTCCGGCCCGAATGGCAGCCGGTCAACGATCCGGTGCGGCAGCTCGTGTGGTCCGCCGACGGGCGCGGCGTGCATTCGGTATGGGTCGGCGGCCGCCGCGTCGTCGACGGCTTCCGCTGCACGACGATCGACGAGGAAGCTTTGTACGCCGAGGGGCGGGCCGCCGCCGCCGCCGTGATCGAGCGCGCCGGGCTGCCGCTCCGCACCGCATGGCCGATGTCCTGAGAACAAGAGGAAGACACGTGGAATATAACACCATCACGGTTCGCCCGCTCACGCCGGCGATTGGAGGCGAAGTGTCGGGCATCGACCTCAACGGCCCGTTGTCGGACGCGGAGGTCGATGACCTGCACCGCGCGCTCGACGATCGACTCGTGCTGTTCTTTCGCGACCAACCGATCGACCATGCCGCGCATGTCCGGTTCTCCGAATATTTCGGCGGGATCCACATCGCGCCGAGCACCAAGCCGTGGCAGGCGCCCGGCCACCCGGAAGTCACCATCATCCATGCCGACAAGGATTCCACCTTCGTCGCGGGCGAGGACTGGCATTCGGACATGAGTTGCGATCCCGAGCCGCCGCTTGGATCGGTGTTGTACCTGCACACCATCCCGCCGGTCGGCGGCGATACCGTGTTTTCGAGCATGTATGCCGCGTACGACGCCCTGTCCGAGCGGATGAAGGCGCATCTCGAAGGGCTTACCGCGATGCACGACGCCGCGGTCGGGTTCGGCGGCATTACGCCCGAGGGCATGAAACTGCCGCGTACCAGCCATCCCGTCATCCGCACCCACCCCTCGACCGGGCGTAAGGCTCTGTTCGTCAACAAGGGCTTCACCACCTATATCGAGGGCGTTCCGCGCGCCGAAAGCGATGCGCTGCTCCAATATCTGTTCCAGCATCTCCAGCATCCGGCCTTCCAGTGCCGCTTCACCTGGACGCCGCACGCGATCGCCTTCTGGGACAATCGCTGCGCGCAACATTCCGCGATCTGGGATTATTTTCCGCAGACCCGCTCAGGCTTCCGCGTCCAGATCCGCGGCGACGTGCCGCGTTGATGCAGAGTGACGAACGCCGGGGCCGGAGCCGCGCACTGGCGGTACTGGCCGCAACGTCGCTGGCACTGATAATCGCGCAGTCGGTTGTATTCGCGTCGTTCGGGATCGTCCTGTTCGCAACTGCTCCGGGGCTCGGCTTATCGGCGAGTAACAGCGGATTCGCCTATACAGTGGTGGTGCTGGGCGCGTGCATCGCCGCGCCGGCGCCAATGCTGCTGATCCGATGGATCGGTGGCGGCCGCACAATCGTATTTGGTCAGGCGGTGTTGTGCATCGCGTTCCTGATTCTGGCGGGTGCGCACGCCTTGGGCGAGCTTTACGCGGCCGCGTTGCTCGGCGGCGTCGGGTTCTCGCTCAGCGGCAATTCGCCGGCGGTGTTCCTGCTGTCGGGCTGGGCTGGCACGCGGGCGGCGCGCTGGATCGGCATATACATGATGATCGGTATGCTCGGAAACGCGGTCGGTCCGCCCGTTGCGCAGGCGCTGATCGCGGCGCTAGGCTGGCGCGGGTATTGCGGTGTCGTGGCGCTGGTTGCAGCGGCGATGGCCGGTACATGCGCAGCCTGCCTACGCGAGCCACCTCTCGATAATCCACGAGAGGACAGCCGATCACCGTTGAGGGGGCTGGGCCGGATGCTACGCTCGCCGATCTTCCTGACGCTGGCGGCGGCGGTCGTCGCCAGCCAAATCTGCATCATCACCGTTGCAAGCGTCGCACCGCCTTATCTGGCGGCACAGGGTCAGGGAACCGTGATTGCTGCGCGGCTGCTCAGTATCGAGGGGCTTGCCAGCGCGCTGACGACCGGTTTGCTCGGGTTCGGCGTCAGGCTTATTTCCGCGCGGCGTCTGCTGCCGATCTCGCTGTTGGCAGGCGCGGCCGGGCTGGCGATCCTGGCCAGCAGCGTCGATACCGCACTTCTAACAGCGTTTGCGATACTGGTGGGCGTCAGTGTCGGCGGCGCGACGCTGGCGGTCACATTGCTGCTGGTGCGATATTTTGGGCCGGTTCAGGGCGCCGCCGCGCTCGGCGCGGTCTGGACGCTTGCTGGGCTCGCCGCGTTCGGCCCATGGATCGCCGGGATCATCGCCGACTCGAGTGGCAGCTACGCGCCCGCCTTCTTCGGGATCGCCCTTTTGCTTCTTCCGATCGCGGCCGGTAGCGCGCTCCTGCTTCCTCGTGACGTACCGGATGGGCGCCTTGCCGCATGCCGTGACTGATTGCGGTCGCAGGTTTTTGCTTCACCTGCGGCATGCACGGCCAGTTCATCTTCAAATCACGCCCGATCCCGTCTGAGACCAGGCGCACGGACCTGCACAAGCCGGGCGACAGCCACAATCCCGACGATCCCTTCTTCAAGGCGTTCAAGGAAAGGACGCTGCGCCAATATGGCGTGACCCGTGTAGAAGCTCTGCCGGTCAATCATAACGGCCTGCTGGCGACGGAGGGCGAGAAACGCACTATGATGTCGATGTCGTTCAAGTCGGCGCGTTCCGCGATCGCGATGTTCTATACACCCCGGCAACGGTCAACGTCGTGACGCGCGCGCTCCTGACCGATCAGGGAGCGCTCGGATTGGACGATGCGCTGCGCAATACACCGGGCGTCACGCAGCAAACCACCAGCCCGTTCAACACGAACACGTTCCTCGCCCGGGGCATCGCGATCGATGCGCAGACTAACTATCGCCTCAACGGCGGGCGGCCGATCATCAACTTCGCGCCGATGGAGTCAGCGACGATCAGACCACCCGCGCTGTGCGCGCTACGCTTCCGTTGTCACCAGCAGTGTTCCCGCATTCAGCCCGGAGAACAAACCCGCGAACGCGGTCGGCAGCAGCGTGAATCCCCTTCGCAGATCGACCCGGCATTGCAACTGGCCACTAGCGGACCATGCGCGGATCGCCGCCGCTGCCTCGTCATACCGTTTTGCGAAATCCCCAACGACAAAACCTTCCATGCGAATGCGACCATAGACGAGCTTCATCATATCGCTCGGGCCTGCCGCCGGCCGGCCGGTGTCGTAGGCGGAGATCTGGCCACACAGCACAATTCGGCCATGTGGCACCATCTGATCGATCGCATCCTGCAGGATCTGACCGCCGACGTTGTCGAAGAAAACATCAAATCCGTCAGGGCTGGCGGCCTTCAACCGCGAGGCCAAGTCGCCCACGCGGTAATCGATCGCGGTGGCCACTCCGCAATGCTCTTCCAACCACCGGCATTTTTCCTGCCCGCCTGCGACGGCGACCACGCGGCACCCCGCCAGCCTCGCCATCTGGCAGGCCATCGCGCCGACCGAGCCGGCGGCGCCAGAAACAAGGACGGTCATGCCCGGCTCGGGCTCTCCGACCGCGAACAGACCGAAATAGGCGGTCAGGCTGTTCGGGGAATAGAGCGTCATCGCATCGACGGGATCCATGCCACGCGGCACCGTGGTGACGGGAACCGCCGCGGTCTCGGGTCGGAGCACGGCATAATCCTGCCACGGCGTCACCGCGGTGACGAGATCGCCGACCGCGAAGCGGGGATGACGCGTGGCGAGGATTTCGGATGCCGCCATGCCCCGGATCGCTTCGCCGATGCCGATCGCGCCGCGGTAACTCCGGCCGGGCGGGTTGAGCCAATTGCGGATCGTGGGCGCGCAGGAGAAAATCCGGGTTCGGACGAGAAGCTCCCCGTCGTCGAGCTCCGGCGCGACACAGTCCTTTTCGTGATACGCGAAATCGGAGGCGGCGACCGGCCCTTCGGGTCGCCGCGCCAGAACCCAGGCGCGGTTGCGGATCACGCCGCGTCGCCGAAACCAAGGCCTTTTTCGGCGAGCCTGACAAGCAGATCCGAGGGGCGGAACGCCTCGCCATGGCGGCTTTCCAGCGCGCGCATGTCCGCGACGATCCTGCTGAGCCCGATCTGATCGGCCCAGAACAGCGGCCCGCCGCGATACACCGGCCAATTGTAGCCGAGAACAGCCGCGATATCGATATCGGACGCGCGGAGCGCTATGCCTTCATCGAGGATCTTCGCACCCTCGTTCACCACCGGATAGAGCAGCCGCGCCAGCAACGCCTCGTCGCCGACGGTGGGACTGGGCGCGACGTTCCGCGCCTTCGCGACCGCGTCGATCATCTCGGCGGTCGTTTCGGATGCGCTGGGCCGCCGCTTGTCGTCGTAATCATAGTAGCCGGCGCCGCGCTTCTGACCGAGCCGGCCCGCCGCGACGAGATCGCCCATCACGGTTCGCTCGGTCGCATCGCGGCCGATCACGTCGAGGCCGACCAGATCCATCATCTGGAAATGGCCCATCGCGAAGCCATACTCGACGAGAACGCGGTCGATCTCCGCGATCGGCGTTCCCTCCAGCATCATCGCCTCGGCCTGCGCGCCGCGCGGCGCGAGCAGGCGATTGGCGATGAAGCCGTCGCAGACACCGCTCAACACGGCCACCTTGCCGATCCGCTTGGCGAGATGCATCGCGGTCGCGATCACCGATTGCGCCGTCTCTGCGCCCCGCACGACCTCGAGAAGCCGCATCACATTGGCGGGCGAGAAGAAGTGGAGACCGACGACGCTCTCGGGCCGCCGCGTCGCCGCCGCGATCCGGTTTAGATCAAGGAACGATGTGTTCGACGCCAGGATCGCACCGGGCTTGGCGATCGTGTCGAGCTTGCCGAAAATCTCGCGCTTGACATCGATATTCTCGTACACCGCTTCGATGACGAGATCGGCGTCGGACAGCGCCACCATGTCGAGCGTGGGCGAGATCAGACCGATCCGCTGTTCCATCTGCTCGGCACGCATCCGGCCCTTGCTGACCGTTGCTTCGTAATTGCGGCGGATCACCGCGACGCCGCGGTCGAGCGCCGCTTGCGTCGTCTCGACCAGCGTCACGGGGATGCCAGCGTTGAGGAAGTTCATCGTGATGCCGCCGCCCATCGTCCCCGCGCCGATCACGCCGACCGACCGGATCTCGTGGACCGGCACGTCGGCGGACAGGTCGGGCACGCGCGCCGCTGCGCGCTCCGCGAAGAACACATGGCGCCGCGCTGCTGATTGCGGGCTTGCAACGAGTTGCTCGAACAGCGCGGTCTCGCGCGCGAGCCCTTCCTCGAAGGGCAGTTCGACGGCAGCTTGGACGGCCGCGATGATCGCCTGCGGTGCGGCGAACCCCTTGAAGCGGCGGGCGTTCGCGGCGGCAAAGTCCGAAAACAATGCGGAATTTTCGCGATCCGCAGTGATCCGGTCCGTCCGGTCTCGCGCCTTCGGCAGCGCAGAACCCTGCGCGACGACATCGCGCGCATAGGCGATCGCGGCCTCACGCAAGTCCGCGTCGGAAACGAGCGTATCGACGAGACCGAGGGTAAGCGCCTCGCGCGCGCCGATCTGGCGGCCGGAGGTGATGATATCGAGTGCGGCTTCGGCGCCGACGAGACGGGGCAGCCGCTGCGTTCCCCCTGCCCCCGGCAGCAGCCCGAGATGAACCTCGGGCAGCCCGACCTTGGCGCTCTCCGTCGCGACCCGGTAATGGCAGGCGAGCGCCAGTTCGAACCCGCCGCCGAGCGCGGTGCCGTGGATCGCCGCGATCACGGGTTTGGGCGCCTGCTCGATCGCAGCGAAAAGATCGGGGAAGCTCGGCGGCTGCGGCGCCTTGCCGAACTCGGTGATGTCGGCGCCCGCGATGAAGGTCCGCCCTGCGCAGATCAGTACGATCGCCGTGATCCCGGCGTCGGCCGAGGCCTGCTCCAGTGCCCGTAGCAGACTGGCCCGCAGCGCTGCCGACAGCGCGTTCACCGGGGGATTGTCGAGCGTGAGGATGGCGATGCCGCCGGCCCCGGCGGTCTCTACCGGTTCGGTCATGTGCTCTCTCCTAAACCCGCGGGGAAGCCCCGCGCCGCAGCTCGACCGCGTCGATCGCGACGGCGGCCATCGCCTTCTTGTCCAATTTGCCCGTGGCGGTGACGTGCATGGCGTCGACGATCACCAGATGTTCAGGCCACTTCTTCCGCGACACGCCCTGCGTCGCCATGTGATCGAGCAACGCGGAAAGATCGATTTCGCCTTCGCCCGGGCGCAAGCGGCACACCGCGCACGCCTGTTCGCCGAGCTTGCGCTCCGGAACCGCGACGACCGCGACCTCGGCGATAGCCGGGTGGCGCAGCAAGGCCGCCTCGACTTCCGCTGGATCGATGTTGAAACCGCCCCGGATGATCTGATCCTTGATACGGCCTACCACGCGGACGAAGCCGGCTTCGTCGCGGATGATCTCGTCGCCGGTCAGGTAGAAACCGTCGGCGGTCTTGCATTCCTGCCCCGCGCCCAGTCCCTCGGCATAGCCCAGGAACAGCGACGGCCCGCGCACGCCCGCCTGCCCGCGCGAGCCTCTCGGTAAGACGCGCAGGTCCGAATCGAACGCCTCCTCCTCGGTACCGGGGAACGGGATGCCGTCGAACATCTGCCGATGCTCGAGCGGATGATCGGGCCGGGTCGATGCATGGCCCATACATTCGGACATGCCGAACATGCGGAGCGCCTTGAGGCCGAGCAGCGCGTCAGCATCCGCGATCAGGTCTGCGGTCATCGCGCTGCCGCCGACCGCCATCGCCCGCAGCGGCAAGCGCCCGTGCCAATCGCCCTGCCGCGCCGCCTCGACCATCGAGAACAGGTGCGTCGGCACGGCGATCGCCCAGCCGCAGCCATAGCGCTCGGCGCGTCGCAACGCTTCGGCTGGCACCCACGGATCGACGAGGACCAGCGGGTGCCCGAGCGAGAGCGCGAAATGCGCGGTGAAGGTGAAGCCGGGCGCGCTGTCCAACGGCACGATGCCGAGGATCGCGTCACCGGCCTGCAAGCCGGCGATGGCCGCGCAGGCGCGCGTCGCATAGTTGAGCGCCCCCGGCCCGTGCATCACGCCCTTCGGAATGCCGGTGCTACCGGAGGTGAAACCGATCAGAACCGTGTGCGCATCGCGCGGATCGGCGGATCGAACGCCCTTACCCGAGGTCACTTCGATGCGGCTCGCGTTGGTCGGCAGGACTTTGGCGACGTGGCCGATCCGCGCCTCGATCAGAGCGAGATCGGCGGGCCCGAGCTTGGGCGACACCGGGCAGAACACCGCTTCGAGCGACGATACCGCCAGCGCGGTCGCGATCGTCGCGGGGGTCTTGTGCGCGGCGACGAGCACGCGTGAGCCGGCGGAGACCCCCGCGTTCGCGAGCTGAACCGCGATGTCGCTGGCCAGATCGTGCAGCTCGCGGCGGCTCCACAGCCGGTCCTGACAATCCGCCATGGCGAGCGCATCGGGACTGGCGGCGGTCAGCGCTTCGAACTGCGGCCAGAGCCGCGCCTCGCCCCATTCGAACGCGGGATGGGTCGCTTCATCGGGCAAGGGATTGTCCCCCATCGACGAGGAAAGTCTGTCCGGTGATGAAGCTACCCGCGTCGGATGCGAGCAACGCCAGCGTGCCGGTCACTTCCTCGGGCTTGCCGAAGCGGCGCAGCAGGATACCGGCGCGGGTCTTTTCCTGCGTCGCGGCGTCAAGCGTTTCGGTCATCCCCGTTTCGATCGAGCCGGGCGCGATCGCGTTCACGCGGATGCCATGCTGCGCCCATTGCGCGGCGAGATCGCTGGTGAGGTGGACGATTGCCGCCTTGCTGGTGGTGTACGGCACGACCTGACCGGCATCGGGCTGGTAGGAGATGAACGCGCCGACCGAGGCGATGTTGACGATCGCGCCGCCGCCCGCAGCGATCATGTGGCGGGCGGCGTGGCGGCAGGCCAGGAACGTGCCGGTCACGTTGACGTCCATCACCTTCTGCCAGCCCTTGAGCGGGATGTCCTGCGGCAAGCCCCACCAGGAGGCGCCGGCGTTGTTGATGAGGATGTCGAGCCCGCCCAGCCGATCGACCACCGCGGCGACAGTGGCCTCGACAGAACCCTCGTCCGCGACGTTGCAGGCAAGCCCGATCGCGGGAACACCGAACCGCTCGGCGATGTCCGCAGCGACGCCGCTGCAATCCGCCTCCGATCGCGACGCGAGCGCGACCGAACAGCCGAGGTCGGCAAGCGTCGCCGCCATCGCCTCGGCGAGCGCACCGCGCCCGCCCGTAATCAGCGCACGCCTGCCGTCGAGGCGGAACTGCCCGGTCGAAAAGCCGCGAACCATCTCAGCCATCGCTTTTCCCCGCCAGCAGATCGACCTCTTGCGTGATCAGGATGATGCGCCGCCCGCCCATGCCCTTGGTCTGGGCGGTCGCGGCCTTCCATTCGGGAGAGGCGAAGGCCGCATCCAGCGCGGCCTGATCGGCGAAGGTCAGCACGGCATGCCCGTCCCAGCCCGGCGCCTCGGGATTGTCGTAATCCTTGGTGACCGCGCCATGCCGATATGCTGTCAGCCCGGGCAGGACTCTGGCGGCGTCGGCGTGAGGCCCGCGCCACCAGATCGTGAACTGCTCGTGCGTCCAGTCGGTCGGCCGGCTAGCCAGGACGACCATGCTGACCGACATCGCTTAGTTGCCCGTCCAGACGGGTTTGCGCTTTTCGAGGAACGCGGCGACGCCCTCCTTCGCATCGGCCGAGTGATGAACGACGTTGCAGGTCATCGTTTCGAGCGTGATGAGCGAGTTGGTATCCGCGTCCATGCCGCGGTTGAGCGCCATCTTGGTCATCCACATGCAGAACGGACTCTTGTCGATCAGCGGCGCGCAGAAATCCTCGATCAGCTTGTCGAACTCGGCGGCCGGGGCGGAGGCGTTGCACAGATTCCACTCGACGCACTCGTCGCCGGTGAGGAGCTTGCCGGTGAGCATCAGTTCTTTCGACTTGCGCATGCCGATGTAGCGCGGCAGCCGGTAGATCGGCCCGGCGCCGCCGAACAGCGCGCGGCGGATGTGGAAGTCGCCGATCTTCGCCTCGGACGCCGCGAGCGCGAAGTCGCACGAGATCATCAGCTCGAAACCGCCGGCGACGGCATAGCCTTCGACCGCCGCGATCGTCGGTTTGCTCATGTTGTAGATCTTGTCGTAGGTCCGCGCCGAGTCGATCGCGAGCTGGAGCGATACGGTCGTCTCATGCAGCACAGGGCCGACAAGCTGGTCGAGATCCGCGCCCGAGCAGAAGGTGTTGCCGCGGCCGCGGAACACGACGGCGAGCGCCTTCTTGTCGGCAGCGGCACGATCGACCGCGACTTCCAGTTCGCGCAGAAGCTGCGGGCTGACGCAGTTGCGCTTGTGCGGCCGATTGAGCCAGATCGTGCAGATGCCGTTATCGGCCAGCTCGTACTGGATGACGTCCTTTTCGGGTTCCACTGATTGTCTCCTTGGTGAACGGTTGGAAAGATCGGCCCGTGCGTCAGCGCGGGATGCCGCCCTCCTCGGGGGGCGCCAGCATGCCGCCGACCGCCATCCAGGCGGCGACGCCCGCCGCGGGCACGGCACACAACACGGCTTCGGCAATCTCTTCGTCGGACGCGCCGGCGTTGCGGGCGCCGCGAACATGCGTCGCCGCCATCGGGCTGTACCCGGCTGCGAGGATCGCCAGCAGCAGCAGTTCGCCGTGCTTCGGCGAAAGCGGGTTTGCGTCGATGCTGCCGCGCCGCATCAGATAATAGGCATCGGCGGCTTTGGGGCTCAGGCGTAGAAGTTGCTGGAGCGGCGGCGGTATCGTGCCGAAATAGGCGGTGAAATTGGCTTCGGCCTCGCCTGCGGCGGCGGTCGGAAGTTCGGCCGGAGCGGGCGCCTGCACATCCTCGAACGCCGTGTCGAGGATATCGGCGAAGTCCATCGCCGCTGCCTCGCCGCGCAGGCTGGTCAGCACGATGAGCCCCGCCGTCGCTTCAAGCGGCGTCAGCCCGAGGGTCACGCCGCGCGCGATCTCGCGTCGCGCCAGCCCCAAATGGCGCCGGTCGATCGCGGCGACGGCAACGAACAGCGCCTTCAGCCGCGCAGGCACTGCTCCATCGGTATCGATAACCGACCGGAAGGCCGCGAACCCGGCCAGCGTATAGGGCGCATGCCCTTTGAGCAGCGCGATATCCATCAGCGGACGTTTTGTCATTCTGCCCTCTCCTGCTCTAACAGATGCTCGACCGACTGGTCGGGCGTCAACCGAAAAAATCCACACTGACCTATTTGACAGCCGACCGGTCGGTCGAGTAGCGAAACAGTCGACCGGTCGGTCGGGCGAGTCATAAGAAGGCGGACGAAGCGAGTCGTGTCACGCATCGGGAGGACAACGAGTGATATTCGAGCAGTCTGCACGGTCCAGGGAGTGGATGGGGCGGGTTCGCGCCTTCATGGACGAGCATATCGTCCCAGCGGTGCCGGTCTACCAAGAGCAACTCGCCGCGATCGACCGCTGGAGCGAGATTCCGCCGATCTTCGATCAGCTCAAGGCGAAAGCTCGCGCCGAGGGGCTGTGGAACCTCTTCATGCCGCCGTCGGAGCATGACGACGCCTTCTTCACGAGCGTTGGGCTCACCAACGTAGAATATGCGCCGATCGCCGAGCTGATGGGCCGCATCTCGTTCGCGAGCGAGGTGTTCAACTGCATGGCGCCCGACACCGGCAACTTCGAAGTGCTGCACCGCTACGGCACGCCGACGCAGAAAGAGCGCTTCATGGTGCCGCTGCGCGACGGCGAGACCCGGTCCGCCTTCCTGATGACCGAACCGGCCGTCGCCTCGTCCGACGCGCGCAACATCCAGACCGAGATGCGCCGCGAAGGCGACGAGTATGTCATTAACGGCCGTAAGTGGTGGTCATCGGGCGCAGGCCATCCGCGCTGCGCCTTCTTCATCGTGATGGGCAAGACCGATCCGGATGCCGCGCCGTACAGCCAGCAATCGATGATCCTCGTGCCGCGCGACACCCCCGGCGTCACGCTTGTCCGCCACCTGCCGGTGTTCGGCTACGATCACGCGCCGCATGGGCATTTCGAAGTCCTGCTCGAAGACGTGCGAGTGCCGGCCGAGAACATGCTGCTCGGCGAAGGACGCGGCTTTGAAATCGCGCAAGGCCGCCTCGGGCCGGGGCGCATCCATCATACGATGCGCAACATCGCGACGATGGAGGTCGCGCTCGAGAAGATGTGCCGGCGGCTGCTGTCGCGCCGTGCCTTCGGAAAGGCGATTTCCGAACACTCGGTCTGGGAAGAGCGGATCGCGCGCGCGCGCTGCGAGATCGAGATGGCGCGCCTGCTGTGCTTGAAGGCAGCGCACATGATGGACACGGTCGGCAACAAGGAAGCCCGTGCCGAGATCGCGATGATCAAGATCGCCGCGCCGAAGATGGCGCAGCAGATCGTCGACGATGCCATTCAGGCGCACGGCGGCGGCGGCGTCAGCGATGATTTCGGCCTCGCCGAACTGTGGGCGAACACACGCATCGTCCGGCTCACCGATGGCCCCGACGAGGTCCACGAACGTCAATTGGCGCGGATGGAACTCGCCAAATATCGCGACGGGACGCGTGGAGCACACGCATGAGCGCGCCGCAGCCTGCGGTGATGATCGGCGGCACCGTCGATGTCGCCGCCAACAGCGCCTTCGACGAGGCACGGCTTCGTGGCTATCTCACAGGGCGCATCCCCGCATTTTCAGGTCCAATGCAGGTGCAGAGGTTCGAGGGCGGTCAGTCGAACCCGACCTTCCTGCTTTCGACCCCGGATGCCCGCTACGTGCTGCGGCGCAAGCCGGCGGGCGTCCTGCTCAAGTCTGCGCACGCGGTCGACCGCGAGTATCGCGTCACAAGCGCGCTGTTCGAAGCCGGCCTGCCGATCGCCGAGCCACTCGTGCTCTGCGAGGACGATGACGTGATCGGCACCATGTTCTACGTGATGCGGCACGTTCCCGGACGGAGCTTCTGGGATCCGCGCATGCCCGGTCTCGATCCTGCCGAGCGCGCGGCGATCTACGATTCGGCGAACGAGACTTTGGCCCGGTTGCATCTGGTCGATTACGCCGCGCTCGGGCTCAGCGATTATGGCAGGCCAGGCAATTACTTCGCGCGCCAGATCTCGCGCTGGACGCGCCAGTACGAGGCTTCGCGCACGCGCGACATCCCCGAGATGGAGCGACTGATCGCATGGTTGCCCGGCGCCGTGCCCGAGACCGGGGATCGCACCACGATCATCCACGGCGATTATTCCTTTCACAATCTGCTCGTGCATCCGACCGAGCCCAAAGTTTCGGCGGTGATCGATTGGGAACTGTCGACGCTGGGCGATCCGCTCGGCGATCTGACCTATCACATGATGGAATGGTCGCGGCCCGAAGGCGTCGATGTGCGGGGCACGTTGCAAGGCGCCGATCTTGGCGCGCTGGGCATTCCGACCGCAGAGGAATATGCGCGGCGCTATTGCGAACGCACCGGCTTTGGCGGCGATCCGACCCACCCCTTCTACCGCGCCTTCAACCTGTTTCGCGTGGCCGCGATCCTGCAGGGAATCGCGGGGCGGGCGCGTGACGGCGTTCAGACCGGCGCGAACGCGGAAGAGATCATCTTGCGTGTCGAACCGCTCGCCCGCGCGGCCTGGATCGCCGCACAGGAAGCGGGAGCGAGCTGACCCGGATCATCCGAAGGCTAAACGATCATCATGGCCGCTAAAAGGCCAGTCGTAGGGGAGAAAAAGATGTCCAAGAAAGCGCAGTACATCCGTGCAATGCTACTCTGTGGAGGCGCCGCCGCGTTCGCCACCCCCGCGCGCGCGCAGACGCCGCCGGCAGCCCCAGCGCCCGGCGGCGCACTCGCGCAATCGACGATCGACGACATCGTCGTAACCGCAACGCGTCGCGCCGAGCGCCTTCAGGACGTTCCGATCGCGGTCAGCGCGCTCGACGGCGCCCAGATCCAGGCACAGCGCATCGACAATTTTGCCTCGATCACCAAGATCGCACCGGGGCCGACGTTCGTGCCGGTGAAGGGCACCTCGACCATCTCGGTCCAGATCCGCGGGAAATATTCGAACAACGACGCGCCCGGTCTCGAAAATCCGGTCGGAGTGTACATCGACGACCTCTATTATGGCTCGCTCGCATCGTTCGATGCCAACCTCTTCGACGTCAGCCAGGTCGCGATCCTGCGCGGACCGCAAGGTACGACCTTCGGCCGCAATGCGGTCGGCGGCGCCCTCCAGATCACCAACAACGTCGCCGAACTGGGCAGGACCGACGCCCGGATCACGCTCACCGGGCTCGGCAATGCGATGGGCCAGTTGGGCATCGAGAGCGACGGCTACGTCAATTACGCGCTCGGCGACTCGCTCGCCGCGCGCGTCGCCTACAGCGTGAAGAGCGACGGCGGCTATCAGAAGAACCTGCTGAGCGGGAATTACCTCGACGACAACCGCGTGCAGAGCGTACGCGGCTCGCTCACCTGGCAGGCGTCCGAGCGCCTCCGGGTCACCGCCAGCGCCGCCTATACGCACCGCGGCGGCTATGGCGATGGCGCCGTGATCGTCGGCCAAGGCAACCTCGTCAAACAGGTTCGGGCGGCGAATGGCGGCGACCTCCACAAGACGCTGCTCGACGACGACGGCGAGACGCGCCGGCATCTGTTCGCAGGCACGATCAAGCTCGATTATGATACCGACGTCGGAACGATCACGTCGATCACCGGCTATCGGTCGCTCAACGCTTACTATCGGGAGGATTCGGACGGTGGCCCGCTGCCGGCCAATTACCCGTCGATCAATCTTAACCGTGAGAAGCAAGTCAGCGAGGAGCTCCGCTTCACCTCGAAATTCGGCGGCCCGTTCGACTTCGTCTCGGGTGTCTATTTCGGCTACGAGGATCTCTACAAAGGCATCCAGTTCAATTTTAACGGGACGCTGCCGCAATCCTATCTTTCGGTCCTCTCGCCCGGACGCGTCGCGTCGCAGTTCGTCGCGGGCCGGATTTCGAACTACAGCGTCGGGCCGTTCGTGGAAGGCAAGTACAAGCTCACCCCGCAGCTCTCGCTGACGGCCGGGCTTCGCTACAGCTATGAACGGAAGAACGGCTATACGTCGCATGTCGGCTCATCGCCCTTTTATGGCGCGCCCTATTTCGTCGATCTCGGCAAAGACGGCTCGACCAATTCGTGGCAGTCGTTCACGCCGCGCTTCATCGTCGATTACAAACCGACCCGCGATATCTCGTTCTACGCGTCTGTCTCCAAAGGCTTCCAAGGCGGCGGCTGGGTGCTGACCGCGACCAGCGCGGCCAAGGCGCTCGTCCCGCTCGCGGCGGAGACGACCTGGAGCTACGAGATCGGCACCAAATCCAATTTCTTCGATCATTTCCTGACGACGAATGTCGCGGCGTATCTGTCCGATACGAGCAACCTTCAGGTCCGCTCGCTCATCAACGGCGTGCTGACCGACAGCAACGCCGGCAAGGAACGCGTCAAGGGCGTCGAGGTCGAGGCATCCATCCATCCCGCGAAGGGGCTCTCGATCGGCGCGAATTACGCGTATACCGACGCGAAATACCGAAGCTTCCAGGGCTGCGCGGCCGGCGGGCTGGATTGTACCGGCAACCGCGTGCCGTTCGTTTCGAAGCACGATTTTACCGCGATCTTCGACTATAAGCTGGACATGAACAGCGGCGCCAAACTCGCCTTCCACGCCGACGACAAGTTCGCCAGCCCGTATCAACTGATCGCCACCAACCTGCAGCAGATCGGCGTGCCCTATACGCGGCGGCGCAACGTCGCCAATGTGTCGCTGACCTATACGCCGCCCTCGGGCGCATGGGATCTGCGGCTGTGGAGCACCAACCTGTTCGACAAGACCTATGCGAGCAACGGCTTGAATTATTACTTCTACCATCTGTCACCGGCGGAAGTTGCCAGCGTCGGCGGCCCGGCCAACGCGGATGTTGAGCGGCTGACGGTCGCCCCACCGCGCGTTGTCGGCATCACCTTCACCGCGCGGGTCGGAGGTTAGGCATGGAGGGCGCCGTGTCTCTGACGTCGGAAACGGCGCCTCCGGTCGTTCCGACCCACCGGACCCGACGGCTCGTGCTGCTGATGCTGGGGCTGGTGTCGATGTTCAACTACATCGACCGCACCGTGCTTTCGATCCTGCAGGAGCCGATCAAGCGCGAACTCAAGCTCAGCGACACGCAACTCGGTTTGTTGACCGGCCTTGCGTTCGCGCTTTTCTACGCGACGCTTTCGCTCCCGATCGCGCGGTTGGCAGACCGGCTCAACCGGCGCAACATCGTGACCGCCTCGCTCGCGGTCTGGAGCGGGATGACCGCGCTCAGCGGGCTCGCCACCGGCTTTGCGACGCTGGTCGCCTTCCGGGTCGGCGTCGCGCTCGGCGAGGCGGGGTCGGTGCCGGCGTCGCACTCGATCATCGCCGATTATTACCCGCCCGACAAACGCGTGACCGCGCTCGGCCTGTGGGGTCTGGCGCTACCGGCGGGGATCATGCTCGGTTATGCGTCGGGCGGCTGGATCGCCGCCACGCTCGGCTGGCGCACCGCGTTCGCGGTGATCGGCGGAGCCGGCCTCGTGCTCGCACCGTTCGTCATGCTGCTGGTGCGCGAGCCCGTGCGCGGCGCTTTCAGCACGCGTCCGCTAGAAACCGAGCCGATATCGCTCGGTGCTGCGCTCGCCACGCTCTGGAAGCTGCGGACCTACCGCTACATGCTCGTGGGAACGACGCTTCACGCCTTCGCGCAATATGCGATGATGAGCTGGACCGCGCCCTTCTACCTGCGCGTGCATCACATGCCGCTGTCGGACGTCGCCGCCTGGCTGGCGCTGATGAACGGAATCGGCGGCGGGGCCGGCATCTATCTGGGTGGGTGGCTCTCCGATAGGATGGCGCAGACCAAGCCGTCGGCGCGTGTTTGGGTCAGCGCGGTGGCGATGCTCTTCATGGTGCCGGCGGCGCTGGTCCAGTTCCTCGTCCCTTCGCTCGGCGTCTCGCTGGCGTTCGGCTTCCTCTCGTCGATGTTGATGTTCTTCTATTACGGCCCGATCGTCGGCGTGCCGCAGTCGCTGGTGGCGCCGCAGATGCGGGCGGTGACATCGGCGGTGACGCTGCTCGTCTTCAACCTGTTCGGGCTTGGCCTCGGACCGGCGGTCACCGGCGTCATCAGCGATCGACTGGCCGCGGGCTACGGCATGCACGACACGTCGCTGCGCTATGCGCTGGCCGCCGTGCTGATCTTCTCACTGGTCGGCGCGCTCAGCATCCTACGCGCCAGCCAGTTCTATCGGTCCGACATCCGCGAAGCATGAGCCGCAATGGCCGGACAGTGGCACCCGCCCGCGATCATGCCGGCAGGCACAAGCTCGGTGATCGGCGGCGCCTGTTCGGCGCCATAGATCGCACGCTCAGGCGGCGAGCGCCATCCGCGCTGCCGCGCTGCCGCCATGAAGCCGCGACAGCAGCAGCACGCGGCGCAGCCCTCGGCCGACCGCGAGTTCATCGGTCACGCCCATGCCGCCATGAAGCTGCACGACATCCTCGGCGAGTCGCAGGGCCGCATCGCAGACATATGCTTTGGCTTCGGTAACGGCCTGACCTCGCGCGTCATCCCGGACGAGCGCGGCGCGGAGCATCATCGAACGCGACTGTTCGAGCAGGGTATAGAGCCGCGCGCAGCGATGCTGGATCGCCTGGAAGCTACCGATCGGCTTTCCGAACTGCTTGCGCTGCCGAACATAGTCGATCGCGAGATCGAGCAACGTACCCATCGCGCCGGCCAGTTCCGCGACGATGGCCAGTTCCGCCAGCTCGACCGCGGCGCTCAGATCGCCCTCCGATATGTCCAGCGGGACGCAGCGAGCGCCTTCGAAGCGGAGGTCGGCTGCAATGCTGCCATCGACCAGTCGCACCGGCGATCGCGCGACGCCCGGAGCGTCCGCTTCGACCAGCGTGACACCGCCGGTCTCACACGCCACGACGAACGCCGACGCCGCCATCCCGCCTGGAACGATACCGGCGGCGCCGGAAAGCGCGCCCGCTCGGGCGATGCCGCCGCGTGCGAAGCCGAGGACGGCATCACCCTGCGCGAGCGGTTCACTCCAATGCGCGCCGGCAGCACCGCCGCGCGCGATCACGTGTCCACAGAGCACAACGCTGTCTGAGAGTGGGGTGACGGCCAGCGCGCGGCCGAGCTCTTCAGCAACGATCATTACCTCCATCGCGCCGCCGCCCATTCCACCGACGGACTCGGGAAGCAGGAAGGCGAACAGCCCGAGTTCGCCAAGCGCGCGCCAGTCCTCCGCCGGCATCGGCCCGCTGGCCATATTGGTCGCGTCATAGCGATCGGCGAGGAAGCGCCGCACCATGTCGCGGACCATCACCTGCTCGTCGCCGGGCGCGATGTTCATCGTCAAAGCACCTCGATGATCGACGCGTTGGCGATGCCGCCGCCTTCGCACATCGTCTGCAGCCCGTAGCGGCCGCCACGTGCCTTCAAAGCGTGGATCAACGTCGCCATCAACTTGGTGCCAGTGGCGCCGAGCGGATGGCCGAGCGCGATGGCGCCGCCGTTGACGTTGAGCTTGGCCGGATCGGCGTCGAGCGCCTTGGCCCAGGCCATCGGGATCGAGGCGAAGGCTTCGTTGACTTCGAACAGATCGATGTCGGCCATCGACAGCCCTGCCCGCTCCAGCACGCGGCGCGTGGCGGGGATCGGCTCTTCGAGCATGATGACCGGATCGCCCGCCGTCACCGCGAGATCGACGATCCGCGCGATCGGCGTGAGGCCGTGTGCCTTGACCGCGGCTTCCGATGCGACCAGCACGCCGCTCGCGCCGTCGCAGATCTGGCTGGCGGTCGCGGCGCTCAGCGTGCCGCCCTCGCTCAGCAGCTTGACCGAGCCTATCGACTCCAGCGAGGCATCGGCGCGGATACCTTCGTCGCGATCGTGCATGACCGTCTCGCCATCGGGCGTCATGACTGGGAGCGGGACGATCTCCACGGCGAACGCGCCGGCGGCCGTGGCGGCAGCGGCCTGCTGGTGGCTTTGCAGCGCGTAGCGATCATGGTCTTCGCGGCTGAAGCCATATTTGTCGGCGATCATCTGCGCGCCGACGAACTGGTTGAAACCCTCGACCCCGTAGCGCTTCTGGATGGACTCCGCGAACGGGTTGGCACCAATGCCGCCGGCCTTGGCGAGCGCGATCGGCGAGCCCATCGGCACCCGAGTCATGCTCTCCACGCCGCCCGCGATCACGATGTCCTGCATTCCCGACATCACCGCCTGGGCCGCGAAGTGGAGCGCCTGCTGCGACGAGCCGCACTGGCGATCGATCGTCACCGCCGGCACGCTGTCGGGCAGCGACGACGCCAGGACGACGTTGCGGCCAAGCGCGAAGGTCTGCTCGCCGATCTGGCTCACGCACCCGATGATGACGTCATCGATCGCCGCCGGATCGACACCGGCGTCGGCGACGAGCGCGTCGAGCACCGCAGCGCCGAGGTCGGCCGGATGCCAGCCGGCGAGACGGCCGTTGCGACGCCCTCCGGCGGTACGACGCGCGGCAACGATATAGGCTTCAGGCATGATGTGGTCCTTCGTCTTTCACAGGCCGAGCGCGGCCTTGGCGATGATGGAAAGCTGAATCTCGCTGGTGCCGCCGAAGATCGACCAGGCGCGTGCGTTGAGGTAGCGCGCGACCGCGACCTGCGCCTCGGCCGAGCGGATCGGTGGCGGCGCGTCCGCGCCGTAAAAGGGCCGTTCGAGCGGAAGCTGGAGGCCGGCGAGGCCGAACGCATCAACCGCAAGCGCTTCGATGCCCTGGCGAATTTCCGACGCGATCAGCTTGGTCGTTAGACTGCGCGGATCGGGCGCCGCGCCGGCGTCGATTTCGATCAGCGTCCTGAGCTCGGTCATTTCGAGCGCCTGCGCTTCCAACTGAAAGCGCAACGCGCGGTCGGCGAATTCGCCAACAAACGGCCCCGCCGCCTCGCGCAGCCGCCGCAGGTCGGCGAGCAGTTGCGGCGCGAACGACGAGCCGCCGCGCTCGTTTTCGAGCAGGAACTTGGCGATCGACCACCCCTGCCCTTCCGCGCCGACCCGATTCGCAACGGGCACACGCACGTCGTCGAGAAACACTTCGTTCAACTCGTGATCGCCCGAGGCGCTGAGGATCGGCCGCACCGTGACGCCGGGTGCGGTCATGTCGATCAACAGGAAGCTGATGCCTTGCTGCGGCTTGACGTCGGGATCGGTGCGCACCAGCGCGAACAAGCGGTTGGCGAACTGCGCCTGTGTGGTCCAGATCTTGTGGCCAGAGACGATATAGTCGTCGCCGTCGCGTACCGCGCGGGTGCGGAGGCTGGCGAGATCTGACCCCGAACCCGGTTCGGAAAAACCTTGCGCCCAGACATGCTCGCCGCTGCGGAGCGCGGGCAGATACTCCGCGCGCTGCGCGTCGCTGCCGAACGTGTAGAGCACCGGCCCGACCAGCTTCAGCCCCATGCCCGGCAGCACGGGCGCGCCCGCCTCCGCGCATTCCTTCTCGAAAATCCAACGCTGAACACGAGTCCAGCCCGGCCCGCCCGCCGCCGCCGGCCAATGATAGACCAGCCAGCCTTTCGCCTCGAGAATGGCTTGCCATGCCCGCGCGATATCCGGCTCCGCGAACACGCCCGAGGTCAGCGCCGCACCGCGCCGCAGTTCGGGCGACAGCGAGTCCCCGAGGAAGGCGCGCACCTCGTCGCGGAACGTCCGCTCGGCGTCGGTCAATGCCAGATCCATCACCTCACCTCTCGACGATCGCCACCGCCGAAACGCCCGGCGCTCCATAGACGTGACTGTAGCCAAGCCTCGGATCGCCCGGCACCTGCCGCCGGCCGGCGCGCCCGGTGAGTTGGACGTAATTCTCGTACACCTGACGCAAGCCCGAAGCGCCGATCGGCTCGCCACAGGCGAGGCAGCCGCCATCGGTATTGACCGGGAGCGTGCCGTCGATCCGGGTCCGCCCTTCCGCGATCCAGGCGGTCTGCTCGCCGTCGGCGCAGAAGCCGTTCTCGGCCATGTGCATGATCTCGGCACCCGTTTCGGTGTCCTGAAGCTGGGCGATGTCGATGTCTTCGGGTCCGATCCCCGCCATCTCATAGGCGGCGCGCGAGGCGACCGTGGTCGGCGAACCGCCCCGGTCCAGATCGAGCGCCGGCGAGAACACCTCGAACGATCCGGGCGGCCGCGTCCGTACCGCCGCCGCACGCAGCCGCACGCTCGGCAAACCAAGCTCCCGAGCCCGCTTCTCACTCGCTAGGACCAGCGCCACCGCACCCTCGCCGGGCGAGCAGAACATGAATTTTGTCAGCGGGTCGCTCACCATCTGCGAGGAGAGGATCGTATCGATATCAACCGCCTCACGCCGCCAGGCGTGATCCGCCAGCACTCCGTTCGCGAACGCCTTTTCCGCGACCGCGCCGAGCGTGCGCGGCGTGATGCCATAGGTCGCCATGTAGCGCTGGATCTTCATGGCGAAGAATTGGGTGGTGAGCATCAGCCCGGTCTCGCCATACCAGTCGGGCAGCCCCCAGTCCGCCGGCAGCGGCGAGAACGAGCCACGCGGGTGCTTGTCGAAACCCACCGCGATGCCGAGATCGAACTCGCCCGATTTGATCGTGCTATATGCCCCGAACATCGCTGAGCCGCCGGTCGCGCAGCCATTGGCGACGTTGATGAACGGCAGCCCCGTCAAGCCGAGTTCGGACACCATCGTATCGGCATTACCCGCCGAATCCGAACCGCCGAACGCGAAGCGGATGTCGCTCCAGCCAAGGCCGGTTTGCGCCAGCGCCTGGCGCACCGCATATACGCCCTGCTGAAGCCCGCTCAGCGCCGGTGTGCGGCCGAACGGATGGATGCCGGCGCCGATGATGAAGACGTCGCTCATCGCCCTGCCTCCTCGACCGGCGCGAAGGCGAAGCTGGTGCGCACCGCGCCGCTTGCCAGCGTGAACTCGAGTGGGACGAGCCGCATCGGCATGTCGATGCGCAAGCCATCGAACGCCACATCGACCAACCGCGATTCGACGATCAACGCGCCATCGAGTTGCACATAGCCGACCGCATAGGGCTCGAACGCCTCCGCCCCTGCATAGGGCGGGGATTTCGGCCGGAAGCGCTGCACCGTCCACGACCACAGCCGCCCCTCGCACGGGAGCAGGACCGCTTCGTAGCGGTCGTCGGTGTCGGGTCTGGCCGGGAAGATCGTCCGGCCACTCGCGCGGTGAAGCGATGCGATCAGGTGGTGGGCGCCGTCCACTTCGACGAGCAGATTGTCGGCGATCATCGGCGCGAGGGTGGGCATCTGGTCTCTCCTGCCAGCCTTGTAGCGTCCGACCGTGCGGTCGGCTTCTGACCAATGCGACAGCGCCTAACGGATCATCCCGAGAAAGCCGAGTTGGGCCGCCTTGAACAAAGTCTGATCGCGGTTGACCGCATCGAGCTTGAGCGAGGCGGCGCGGATGTGAAACCGCACGGTCGTGCGTTGCAGGCCGAGGATCAGCCCGATCTCGTCGTTGGTCTTGCCGGCCGCCGCCCAGCGCAGGCACTCGACCTCGCGCTTGGTGAGCGACACGCCGGCCACGTCCTGCCGCACGCGCGCGGTGACCTTGACATAGCTCTGGATGAAGGCGCGCGCGAGCACCGCCAGCGCATCGACGCTGCTCTCATACGCGCCGGACAGATCCTCTTCGTGCGGGTCGGCCGCGAGAAAACTGGCCGCGCCGATCTGACCGAAGGGCAAATGGATCGGCACCACCAAGGCCGCCGATGTCATCGCGCGCGCGCGGAAATCCGACAGGTCGATCGCGTCGAGCAGCGGATTGGCGATGCGCGTGTGAAAGCCGCGCGCATTGCACCAGAACGGCTCCGCCTCCACCCGGCAGGCGTGGACGAGCGGCGAGGACAGCGCCAGTTGCGGGGCCTCCCACCAGCGCCCCTCGCCCTCCCGGAACCCGAACACCTCACTGGCCAGGATCGCGCCGTCGCCATCGCGCATCGGCTCGCGGACCGCGATGTTGTGCGACACCGCCGTCCGCAGCCCACAGATGCTCGCGACCCTGTCCCGAAGCGCCTCGGCCCCTGAGCGGATGCCCGGCGGCTCCGTGAAACGTACCGCCGCCACGTCCTGCGGGGACGGCATATACTGGTGCGCGGACGGTATCACGGCTTAGGATTTCGCCAGACTGAGCCCCTCGAAAAACGGCCGGCACAATGCGTCGGCGACATCTTCGGGCGACTGTTTTCTCGCCAGCGGCGGATACCATTTATAAGCCCAGTTGCACATGCCGAGGAACCCGTAGGTCGTCAGATCGGGATCGCAATCGCGGAACTGCCCGGCCTTGATGCCGGATATGACGGTGCCGCGAACACGCTCGAAATAGTCCTTGCGCTGCGCTCGGATCTGGTTGCGCATCGTGCCTTCCAGATCTTCATAATGGTCCATGAACGCGCGAACATAACCGGGATGCTCGGCGATTTGCCGCAAGATGTTGATACACGCCGCGCGCAGCTTGCCGAGCGGATTGTCCGAAAGACCCTCGTCCGCCAACCCGTCGAGCAGCGCCGTCATATGTGCTTCGTGAATCGCGTAGAGGATCGCGTGTTTGCTCGGGAAGTAATGGTAGAGCGTCGGCTTGCCCAAGCCGACCTCGTCGGCGAGCATCTGCATCGAAGCTTTGTGATAGCCGACCTTGTCGAACAGGTTGGCGCAATGCCTGAGAATCTCATTGCGCTTCTCGTCATGCGCTTCGGTCGTCTGTCGTTTCTTTGTCGCCTGCCGCGCCATACCGGACCCAGATCCTCATGTGTTCGAGCGGCCACGGGGCCACCAGCGTTTCACCCTATTGCACCAACGCGCCACCGTCCACGGCAAGCGCCGCGCCGGTGATGTAGGACGCGTCCTCGCCAGCCAGAAACAGAACCGCGGCGACGACCTCGTCCGCCGTCGCGAGGCGGCCGACCGGGACACGGGAAAGGCGCGCGCTCAAGGCTGCCGGATCGATATACGCCGCGCGGGCGAGCGCGCTGTCGATCGGCCCGGGATGGACGGAGTTGCAGCGTATGCCTTCGCCCGAATGCTGGGCGGCGGTGACGCGCGTCAACATCGTCAGCGCGGCCTTGCTGCAGGCATAGGCCGCGTCCATGATCTGCGACTGGCCGCTGCCCGCCACCGACGATACGTTGACGATCGCCCCACCGCCTTGCGCGCGGAAGACCGGCAGCAGCGCGCGGGTGCCGAGAAACGGACCCTTGGCGTTGACCGCCATGCTCCGATCCCAATCCTCGGGCATGCGCTCCTCGATCCGCGTCAATCCCGATGCGACCGCCGCATTGTTGATGAGGACATCGACCCCGCCCCAACGATGCCGAGCCTCACGAACCACCCGCTCCCAGTCTTCCGGCTTCGTGACATCAAGCGCGACGGCGCAGGCGTCGCCGCCCGCCAAGATGATCGTATCGACCAGTTTCGCCCCGGCCTGCGCGTCAACATCCGCGACCACGACCCGCGCACCTTCCAGGGCAAACGCTTTGGCGATCGCCGCACCGAGGGCGCCAGCCGCTCCCGTGACGAGCGCACGCTTGTTCGCGAACCGCATGGCCTCTCCAAATGGCAACTCGACCGTCCGGTCGGGCGTGGTTATCGTTGGCGGTGTTTGGGCAACAACGCAAGCCCGGAGGAGATGGACATGGAATTGAACGGCAAGACCGCGCTGGTGACCGGTGCAAGCTCGGGTTTGGGTCGGCATTTCGCGATGTTGCTGGCGGCGCAGGGAGCGACCGTCTTCGCCGCCGCCCGACGTGAATCGGCGCTGGAAGCGCTGGCGAAGGAGGTTTCGCGTGCCGGCGGCCAGTGCCGACCGGTCGTCATGGACGTCACCGATCCCGCATCGGTAACGACCGCGTTCGAGCGGCTTGAGCAGGGCGCGACCGCACCCTTGTCGATCCTCGTCAACAACGCCGGCGTCGCGCAGACACGCCGCGCGATGGATATGTCTCACGATGAGTGGCATTCGGTGCTTGGGCCGAACCTCACGGGCGCCTTCCTCGTCGCCCAGCAAGGCGCGCGCGCGATGCGCGAGGGCGGCGGCGCGATCGTCAACGTGGCGTCGATCCTCGGCGAGCGCGTCTCGAAGGGGCTCGCCGCCTATGCCAGCAGCAAGGCCGGATTGATCCAACTCACCAAGGCGCTAGCGCTCGAATGGGCACCGCTCGGCATTCGCGTCAACGCGCTCGCGCCCGGCTATATCGAGACCGATCTCAACCGGGCGTTCTTCGCATCGAGCGCCGGTCAGCGCCTGATCGCCCGCATTCCGCAGGGGCGGCTCGGCCAGATGCACGATCTCGACGCGCCGTTCCTGATGCTCTGCTCGGATCAGTCGCGCTACATGACTGGCGCGGTGATCGCGGTGGACGGCGGCCACCTCGTCAGCGAGCTTTAGAGGATCAGGCGTCCATCGCGGTGGCGCCGATCACCCAGGCGGACAGCCCGGCGGGCGGCACCGCGCAGATCACCGCCTCGGCAATCGCTTCCTCGCTCGCCCCGGCCTTGCGCGCGCCTTTGATGTGGACCGACGCCCATTCGCTATAATCGGCGGCGAGCACCGTCACGAGCAGCAGTTCCGCATGGACCGGCCCGAGCGCGGTCCCGGAGAGCGTGCCCTCGCGCATCAGATAATACGCATCGGCACCGAGCGGCTTGACCTCGAACAGCTTGCCGAGCGACGGCGGCATCGTGCCGAAATAGTGGAGGAAATTGGCCTCCGCCGTGCCCGGCTCGACAAGGATATCCTCGTTCCCGGCCTCCACCTCTGCACCGTCGGGATAAACCTCGCCGAACAGTCCGTGAAAGCGCAGCGCCGCCCCCTCGCCCCTCACGCTCGACAGAATCGCGACCGCCGCGCCGGCTTCCGCCTCGGTCAGTCCGGCCTCGCGGGCCGCCTGCAATTCGCGGAGCGCCATCTCTTCATACCCCTTCACGGTCGCCGCGCAGGCCACGAACAGCCGCTTGATGCGCGCCGGCACTGCGCCATCCGTGTCGATGATGGTGCGCCACCGGCGAAAACCGGCGACCGTCTTGGGCGCGTCGCGGCGCAGGCGACCGAGCGCGACGAGAGGATTGGGTTCGGACATCGTGACACCTCCTGAAACTCCAGACCGTCCGGTCGGCTGACATACTGCTATGTCGTGCTTTCAGGTCGGTCAACCGACCGACGCAGGTTGACGTCCGACCGGACGGTCGATTAAAGCCGGGGTATGGCGAGTCCGAAGGCAGGACCGCGCGAGCCGATGGGAGAGAGGCCGGCATGAAAGACTTTTCCGGTAAGACCGCCGTCATCACCGGCGCCGGAAGCGGCATTGGCGCGGCGCTCGCCGAGCTCGCCGCTGAAGAGGGCATGAACCTGGTCCTGGCCGACATCAACCGCGCCGATCTCGATACCGTCGGCGCGCGCCTCTTGGCGAATGCGGTGCTCCTTCAGCAAACCGACGTCGCGGATCCGGCAGCGGTTCAGGCGTTGGCGGATGCTGCCTGGGATCGCTTCGGCCGCGTCGATCTGCTGTGCAACAACGCCGGCGTCGTGCCTGGCGGGCGACACCGCCCGGTCTGGGATTACGCGCCCGAAGACTGGCGCTGGGCGTTCGGCGTCAACGTCGATGGGGTGGTCAATGGCATCCGCAGCTTCGTGCCGCGCATGCTGGCCGATGGGCGGCCGGGCCATATCCTCAACACCGCCTCCGTGGCCGGGTTCGTGAGCGGATCGGGTTCGGCGGTATATGGCGCGTCGAAACATGCCATGGTCCGCGTCACCGAGGCGCTCTACGCTGGCTTGCGCGACGAAGGCGCGCCGATCGGCGTGACGATGCTTTGCCCCGGCTTGGTCGCCACCCGCATCTACGATGCCGAGCGCTCCCGCCCGGATCATCTTCAAACCGCGCGCGGCCGGCCGGAAGAAGCGCGCGAACTGCGCGAGATCGCCGATACGCTGTATCGCAACGCGCCGTCACCCGAGGCGGTAGCCGCGCAGGCGTTCGACGGCATTCGGGAAGACCGCCTGTACGTCTTCACGACGACTCGCTTCGACGAACCGATCCGCGCGCGTGCGGAGGCGATCCTCTCCCGCACCAACCCGACGTTCGAGAGCCTGCTGTCGCTCAGCAAGAACGACGCCGGCGTGGTCGAGGAGAAGGCATGAGCCGCTTGAGCGATCGTGTCGCACTGGTCACGGGCGCGGCCTCGGGCATCGGCCTCGCCACCGTGCGGCGTTTCGCGTCGGAAGGCGCGACCGTTCTGCTTGCCGATCGCGACGTGGAGAAATTGGGAGTGGCGCTCGCGCATCTCGGCGGTGCGCCGCACGAGGCGATCCCGCTCGACGTCACCGACGAAGCAGGCTGGATCGCGCTGGCGGACCGTGTCCGACAGCGCTTCGGCAAGCTCGATGTCCTCGTCAACAATGCCGGCTTCGGCAAGTTCGCGACGATCGCCGAGACCACGCTCGACCAGTGGCGGGCGATCCTCACGGTCAATCTCGACAGCGTGTTCCTCGGCACCAAGCACATGATGCCGCTGCTCGCCGCCTCCGGCCACGGCGCGATCGTCAATATGTCGTCGATCCGCGGCATCGTCGCCGGCACCGGCACGGGCTCGTACTGCGCCGCCAAAGGTGGTGTGCGGATGTTCACCAAAGTCACCGCGCTCGAATGCGCGGAAGCCGGCAACGGCGTGCGCGCGAACTCGATCCATCCGGGACACATCGCGACGCCGCTTTCCGCACCCGCATACGCCGATCCCGAGATCGCGAAGAAACTGCTCGCGGATGTGCCGCTGGGGCGGGTTGGGCAGGCAGACGAGATCGCCGACGCGATCCTTTTTCTGGCGAGCGACGAATCGCGCTACATGACCGGCGGCGAGCTCGTCGTCGATGGGGGAACGACTGCGCAATGACCGAACGCGCCCAGCAGATCGCCGCGAGAGTGGAAGTCTTCGTTCGCGAGACCGTGATCCCGTACGAGGCGGATGACCGGCGCGGCGGTCATGGCCCGGCGGACGCGCTGGTGCGCGAACTGCGCGACAAAGCGCGCGCAGCAGGCGTGTTGACGCCGCACATCCTGCCAGATGGCTCGCACCTCACGCAGCGCGAGACGGCGATCGTGCTGCGCCGGTCCGGGCTCTCGCCGCTGGGGCCGCTCGCCTGCAACACCGCCGCGCCGGACGAAGGCAATATGTACCTGCTCGGCAAGGTCGCCAGCGCCGAGCAGAAGGTGCGCTTCCTCGATCCGCTGGTTGCCGGCACGGTGCGCTCGGCCTTTTTCATGACCGAACCCGCCGAGGATGGCGGCGCCGGCTCCGACCCATCGATGATGCAGACGACCTGCCGGCTCGACGGCAACCATTGGGTGATAAACGGGCGCAAGAAATTCATCACCGGCGCGGAGGGTGCCAGCGTCGGCATCGTCATGGCCAAATCGGACGATGGCGCCTGCATGTTCCTCGTCGATCTGCCCGACCCCGCGATCCGCACGGCGCGCGTGATCGATACGATCGACAGCTCGATGCCGGGTGGCCACGCCGAGATCGACATCGTCGACCTGCGCGTGCCCGCCGACCAGATGCTCGGCGCGAGCGGCGAAGGCTTCAAATATGCGCAAATCCGGCTCAGCCCGGCGCGGCTGTCGCATTGCATGCGCTGGCTGGGATTGGCGACGCGCGCGCAGGAGATCGCGTGCGGCTACGCCAACCGCCGCCACGCATTCGGCAAGCCGCTCATCGATCATGAAGGTGTCGGGTTCATGCTCGCCGACAACCTGATCGACCTTCAGCAAGCCGAGCTTATGATCGACTGGTGCGCGGGCGTGCTCGATACCGGATCGCTCGGCACCGCCGAAAGCTCGATGGCCAAAGTCGCGGTGTCGGAAGCGCTGTTCCGGGTGGCCGATCGCTGCGTGCAGGTGATGGGCGGGACCGGCGTGTCGGGCGACACGATCGTCGAGCAAGCCTTCCGCGAGATTCGCGCCTTCCGCATCTACGATGGGCCGAGCGAGGTCCATCGCTGGAGCCTCGCCAAGAAGATCAAACGCGATTGGAAAGCGGCGCAAGCATGAGCACGACCATCCGCGTGCGGTCGATAGGCTATGGTCTCGCCGTGCAGGCCGCCTGCCTCGCCGCCACGCCCATCCACGCGCAGCAGAACAATTTCGCCGCACCCGAAGCGCCGCGTTCAATGCGCGATTATGGTGATGACCTGCTGCCGAAGGACGAGAAAAGCCGGGACGAGGTGCTCAGGTCGGCGGCGTTCGATGCGACGATCTACGGCATGTCCGCCTATCTGCAATATGAGCAGATGTACCGGCAGGTGTTCGACCGCACCGCGCCGAACTTCACCGGTTTCAACCGCTTCGCGCATGAACGCACCTTGGCCGGTCCGGATTACGCGACGTTCAAGGTGCCCAATTCGGACACACTATATTCGACTGCCTGGATCGATCTTTCCAAGGGCCCGGTCGAGATCACGATCCCGGCCACCAGCCTGAAGTATTTCACGCTCAACATCTTCGACATCTTCGGGAACCCGAGCAACCTCAGCAACCGCACGATCGGGTTCAAAGGCGGGCGCTCCCTGCTGGTGCCGCCGGGCTGGCACGGCTCGCCACCACCCGGCACCACCGTTTACCGCGCCGCCACCGTGCAGCTCTGGATTTTGATGCGCGTGTTCGCGCAGACCGACAAGGAGGTCGCCTACGCCCGCCAGTTCCAGGACAGCGTAAAGATAACGCCGCCCGCTGCCTCGGCGATGCAGGCCAGCCCCGCTGCCGTACCGCCCGCGCCGGCACCGGGGGCGGCGGCTTTCATGCAGGTTCTCGATTATATCCTGCGCACCGATGGCTGCCAGCCAGGCGAGGACGCTTTGGTGTCGCGCTTCCGCCCGCTCGGCGTGCTCGGCGATCGTCCGGCCGATCCAGCGGCGCTCGACGCGACATCGCGCGCCGCGATCGAAAAGGGTTACGAAAACGCGGTCGCGGTCATCGCAGCCTCGAAATCGCAGCTCGGCGTCTCGACCGGGACCGGCTGGATGAAGGTGAACAAGGGCGAATACGGGTTCAATTATCTCCGCCGCTCCGTCACCAACACCGCCGGCCTAGGCGCGAACGTTCGGGAGGAGAACGCTTCTTACACGACCTTCGTCGACGCAAGCGGCAAGCCCCTGAACGGCGCGACGGCGCATTACACGCTACGCCTGCGAACGCCGCCGCCAGTCAACGCCTTCTGGTCGGTCACGCTGTACGACGCCAAATCATTCGCGCTCCACGCCAACCCGATCAACCGCTATCTGGTGAGCGACCGCACACCGGGGCTGAAGGTCGCGGCGGATGGGTCGGTGACGATCCAGATCCAGCATGAGCCGAGCAGGCGCGACACCTGGCTGCCTGCGCCGGCCGGGCCGTTCTTCATCGTCTTACGCGCCTATAGCCCGAAACCCGCGATGCTCGGTGGGGGGTGGCTGCCCCCTGCCATTCAGGCCGATACGGCTCGATGACCGCCGCCCCGCCCCGCTCCAACCCCATCGAAAGGCGCCAGCCTTGACCGCCTCCGCGATCGCCAACATCGGCACCACGCCGGTACGTGCGGGTTATGCCCTCGACGCGCACGCGCTCGACACATGGATGCGCGAGACTGTCGAGGGCTATGCCGGTCCGCTAACGATCGAGCAGTTCAAGGGCGGCCAGTCCAACCCGACCTACCGGCTCGTGACCGCTGCCAAAAGCTATGTGCTGCGCAAACAGCCGCCGGGCCAATTGCTCAAGGGCGCGCACGCGGTCGATCGCGAAGCCCGCGTCATCGGCGGCCTCGCCGAGGCAGGCTTTCCGGTTGCGAAACTATGCGGCGTCTGCACCGATCCGACGGTGCTCGGCACGATCTTCTACGTCATGGACATGGTCGAGGGCCGCATCTTCTGGGATGCCACGCTGCCCGGTATCCCTGCCGCCGAACGCGCCGCGCTGTACGACGCCATGAACGCGACGATCGCGCAGCTTCATAGCATCGACTATCAAAGCGTCGGCCTGGGCGACTATGGCCGGCCCGGCAATTATTTCGCGCGACAGATCGGGCGCTGGTCGAAGCAATATCTGGGCGACACGGAAGCAGGCCGCGACGCCAACATGGACCGGCTCGTCGAATGGCTGCCCACCAACATTCCGGCGAACGACGAGACCCGCATCGTCCATGGCGACTTCCGCATCGACAATATGATCTTCCATCCCAGCGAGCCACGCGTGCTGGCGGTGCTTGATTGGGAATTGTCGACGCTGGGGCATCCCGGCGCCGACTTCGCCTATCATGCGATGATGTACCGGATGCCACCGCACATCGTGGCGGGGCTCGCGGGCGCCGATGTCGCCGCGCTCGGCATTCCTAGCGAACACGACTATCTTGCCGCCTATAATCATCGCCGCGGGCAAGCGGCCATGCCGGGGTATGATTTCTACATGGCATTCAATTTCTTCCGTCTCGCCGCCATTTTCCACGGCATCAAGGGGCGCGTTCTCCGCGGCAACGCGACCTCGCATGAGGCGAGAGAGCGGGTAGCGGTCTTGCCCGAACTGATGGCGCTCGCCTGGGCACAAGCGCAGCGGGCACGTGCGAAATGACCGCGCCCGCGATCACGTTCAAACTGGCCGATGGTGTCGCCTGGCTGACGCTTGCGCGGCCGGACCGGCGCAATGCGATCGGGCCGGAGATCGCCCGCGCGCTCCACGAGGCGGCGGATCTATGCGCTGACGATCCCGCGATACGGTGCGTCGTGCTGACCGGAAGCGGCCGCTTCTTCTCGGTCGGCGGCGACATCGATGTTTTCTCGGAAGCCGGCGGCGATGTCGAGGCGATCGTGCTCGATCTGGCGCACAGCTTCCATGCCGGTGTTCACCGCCTCGCGACGATGGACAAGCCGCTCGTCACCGCGATCAACGGCCCCGCCGCCGGCGCCGGCCTCAGCCTCGCGATCCTCGGCGACATCGCGATCGCCGCCGCGTCCGCGCATTTCACCTCGGCGTATAGCGCGATCGGCCTCACCCCGGACGGTGGTGCGTCCTGGTGGCTGCCCCGGCTGGTCGGGCTTCGCCGCGCGCAGGAGATCGTGCTGACCAACCGGCGCATCGATGCATCGGAGGCCGCCGCCATCGGACTCATCACGCGCGTGACACCCGACGAAGATCTCATCGCAGCCGTGCGTGAGGTTGCCATGGCACTCGCGAGCGGCCCCACCCGCGCGATCGGCCGGTGCCGACGTCTGCTCCTCGCCTCCGCCACGAGCGATCTCGCGACTCAGCTCGAAGCCGAGGCCAATTCGATCGCCGCCACCGCTGGCGGCTCGGAAGGTCGGGAGGGCGTGAAAGCGTTCCTCGCCAAACGTCCCGCGGATTTCCCGAAAACGTGATGGCGGCCCGCGCGTGAGGCCGACGACCCTGAATTATCCGGTCAATCCGGACTATGGCGACGGTGCCTGCTGTCGGCGTATCACCGTGGACGTCGCGGACGGTCAGGTCACGGCGTATCTCACCGATACTTTCCACGAAATGCGGTGCACCGTGAACCACGATGGTGAGATCATCACCGCGATCAGCGGCGAAACCATCAGGATACCGACTTCGGCCTGCCCCGGCGCCGTCGGGCAACTTCGCATGTTCGTGGGCCTTCCGATCGCAACGCCAACACGCGAATTCTACCGAGGCACGCTCGCGGCGCGACACTGTACCCATCTCCTCGATCTCGCCGTGATCGCGGTCCGCCAGTGCGGTCGGCCGTACGGCACCACCCGGTATGACGCCGAGGTTCCGGACGAGACATCAGGCGAGACCACCATGGAGATCCGCCGAAACGGCGAGCAAGTGCACCGGTGGCTGGTGCGCGACGGTCGCATCGCCGCGCCGGCCGCGCTGCGAGGGCGCACGTTGGAGAGAGGTTTCGCCGCCTGGGCGAGCGAAATTTTCGACGCGGATGATTTCGAGGCCGCGACGATCCTCGCGCGCACCTGGCTCATCGCCATCGGCCGACGCTACCGTGTCGCCGACGCGGCGGGCCAACCCGCCTCGATGAACCCGCAGATGTTCGGCCGGTGCTACGCCTATAGCATGCCCAACATCACGACCGCCGTCTTCACCGGCGAGCCGGAGAGAAACGTCCCGCCGCGAATTTGATCAACACAGGCCGACCGGCGTTCCAGGTCCGCGACACCATCACCATCGACGCGCGGGGAAGCTGGCTTCGACCGAAGTCTCAAGGTCCGCAGCGGAACTGCCGATGGCGAAACGGTAGGTGCCCGCCGCCATATCCCATCGCCCGGATTTCCAAGTGGCGAGCAGGCGCGGGTCGATCGGAACTTCAAGAACGCGCCGTTCGCCGGGCTTCAGCGTCACCTTCGCAAAACCGACGAGACGGGTCGTATCGCCAGCCGGGGTACCCGTGAGATAGACCTGCCCGACTTCGGCGCCGCTGCGCTTGCCGATATTGGTCACCGCAAAGCGCGCCACCGGCGCTGTACCCGGCACGACGTTCAGCGCGCCATGTTCGAAGCGCGTGTAGCTGAGGCCGAACCCGAACGGGAACAGCGGCACGGCACGGCGCTTCGCGAACCAGCGATAGCCGACATCGGAGCCTTCCACGTTATAGTTGATGTCGAGCGTCTGCCCCGGCTTGCCATACCCGAGGAAGTTCGGTTCGATCGTGTCGCTGCCCGGCAGCTTGGGACGCGGAAGCTGATCGACGGATGCCGGGAACGTGACCGGCAGCCGCCCCGACGGGTTCGCGTCGCCGAACAGGATCGCTGCGATCGCCTCGCCGCCCCGCGCGCCGGGATACCACGCCTCCAGCACCGCAGCGGTCTTATCAAGCCACGGCATCAAGACCTGGCTGCCGGTTTCGAGCACGACGATCGTGTTGGGATTGGCCTCGGCGACGGCGGTGATGAGTGCATCCTGGCCGTCCGGCAGCGAGAGATCGGGCGCGTCGAGGCCTTCGGTCATCCACTGGGTCGCGAAAACGATCGCGACATCGGCCTTCTTCGCCGCCGCGACCGCGTCGGCGATGTAGCGGCCGTTTCGGAACACGACCTCCGCCTTGGGCGCGCGCGCCACGATAGCCCCCAGCGGTGACGAGCGTTGATAGGATTGGGCGAGCACCGCCGCGAACGGCCCGCCGACCGTGGGGATCGCCACGACGGGGCCGCCGACGCCCTGCACCTGCGAGGAGCCGCCGCCCGAAAGCACACCGCTGTCCGCATACCCACCGATCACGGCGATCCGCTGCGCCTTCGCGGTCAGCGGCAGGACATCGCGATTGCGGAGCAGGACAATGCCCTGCTCGGCGACATCCTGCGCCACCCGTGCATTCGCGGCGAAGTCGATCGAGGCCTTCGCTGGCGGATATCTGTCGATGCCGACCGCGTACATCGACCGCAGGATGCGGCGGTTCATGTCGGTGAGGCGCGCGCCATAGCGTTTGTCGCGGCGGGCCGCGGCGGCGAGGTCATCGCCGAAATAGAGCTTGTCGTCGAGTTGCGCGCCGGATTGCTGGTCGAGCCCCTTAAGTGCAAAGTCGAGCCCGTGGACGGCGCCCCAGTCCGACATTACGAACCCCTTATAGCCCCAGTCGTGCTTGAGCACGCCGTTCAGCAGCGTGTCGTTCCCGCAGGCCGAGGCGCCGTTGACGCGATTGTACGCGCACATCACCGCGCCCGGATTGCCGCGCTCGATCGCTATCTCGAACGCCAGCAGATCGCTCATCCGAAGCGCCGAAGCGCCAATCACGGCGTTGTGAAACTGGCGTCCGGTCTCGACTGCGTTGATGGCGAAGTGCTTCACGGTCGAGATCACATGCCGCGACTGAATACCCGCGATCGCGGCCCCGCCCAGCAAACCGGAGTGCAGCGGGTCTTCGCCAAGATATTCGAAGTTGCGGCCGCCACGCGGATCGCGGACGAGGTTGATGCCGCCAGCGAGCAGAACGTTGAACCCCTTCGCGCCCGCCTCGCCGGCGATCGTCTCGCCACCGCGCCGGAGGAGATCCTGGTTCCAGGTCGCGCCCATCGCAAGCCCCGAAGGCAGCGCGGTCGCACCGTCACCCCGCAGGCCGCCGACATACGAGACGCCGAGGCTGGCGTCGGTTTCGGTGAGGGCTGGTACCCCGAGCCGGGGGATGCCTTCGACATAGCCCGCCCCGAGCAGCAGGCCCTCGGGGAGCTTCGTGGCGCCGTAGGGAATCGCCATGATGCCGTGGGTGATCGTGACACGTTCGGCGTCGGTCATCTGCCGCTCGACCGCGGCTGCGCGCGCATCGGGATCGTTCGGGCTGTTCGCCTGCCCGTTGGACACGGCGGGTATCGAAAGTGCGCTGCCCATCGCCAACCCCAGATAGCGCCGAATCCTACCCGCTCGAACCATTGCTGCTCTCCCCGATTATCGTCCGTCCCGTATCGCCGATATGGTTCGATTATAAAAATAGAGGATTTGTATATATCCATCAGCCCAGGCTATTGATGCGCGAGGAGATGGATCATGCGCCGCACACCGAGCCTGTCGAGCCTTCGTCTGTTCATGCAGGTCGCCATTACCCGGAGCTTCAGCGAGACGGCGCGCCTCGCCAATCTGTCTCAACCCGCGCTCAGCCGGACGATCAAGCTGCTCGAAGAGGAACTCGGCGTTCGCCTGTTCGACCGCAATTCCCGCAACGTCGCGCTGACGCCGGCGGGCGCAGCCTTGCTCCCAACCGTCGAGCGTCTCGCCGGGGATTTCGACTTGGCCTTCGAGGAGCTGCAGCAGACGTTCGCCGGGCAGCGCGGACGTGTGATCGTCGGCGCGCTGCCGTCCGCTGCCGCCCATTTTCTGCCCGCGATCATCGCCGAGTTCCGCCAGACTCACCCGCAGGTCGAGATCATCCTTCGCGACAATCTCTCCGGCGCCTTGTACCAGCAGATGCTCGACCGGCTGATCGACTTCGCGATCACGACTCCGCCCGGGTCCGGCGACGGCTTTCGTTTCGATCCGGTCATGGATGACGAATGCGTGCTGGTCTGCCGGCGGCAGGACGCCGACGATATCCCCACGCCAGTCGATTGGACGATTTTTTCGAGCCGGCCCTTCATCGCGATGGAGCCGCGCAGCAGCGTGAGGTTGCTGACCGATGCGGCCTTCGCCAAGACCGACCTGCTCGTTCGTCCGCTGTACGAATGCTCGCAACTGGCCACCGTTGGCGGTCTCGTCTCCGCCGGCCTCGGCATCACATTGTTGCCGCTCTCGACCTTGCCGATGCTGGGTGTCGGCGGGGATGTCGCGTGGCGGCGGATGGCGCCGCCGCGCGTCTCGCGCGAGATCGGTATCGCCTGTCTGGAAAACCGCACGATGTCACCCGCCGCGGAGGCGTTTCTCGGGACCGTGATGGCAGGTCTGCAATCGATATTAAAAACTGATTGCTCCATCAGATAAGTCGAATTGCTGGATAGATCATCCGTCGGCATCATGGGGCAGAGATCAACTGACAGAACGGGGGGAGAAGGGATGCTCGCGCTCATAGCCGCCGCGACGATCATGGCGCTGCTCGCCGCGATCCTGTCGAATCGCGTGTCGCCGCTCGCGGCGCTTATCCTCATCCCGATCGCGGGAGCGATCGCGGCGGGGATGGCGCCCGAAATCCCGGAGCATATCGTCGCGGGCCTCGCCAAGATCGCGCCGGTCGCGGGCATGTTCGTCTTCGCGATCCTGTTCTTCGGGATCATGACCGATGCGGGCCTGCTCGCGCCGCTGGTCGGCGCGGTGCTGCGGCTGGTCGGCGAACGACCGTCGCGGATCACGGTCGGCACCGCGCTGCTCGCGCTGCTCATCCACCTCGACGGTTCGGGCGCGGTCTGCTTCCTCATCACCATTCCCGCCCTGCGCCCGCTCTACGACAGGCTCGGCATGGACCGGCGCGTGCTGGCCTGCACCGCGTCGATGGCGGCGGGGGTGAACTTCCTGCCGTGGACCGGACCGACGCTGCGGGCGAGCGCCGCCCTGAAACTGCCCGTCACAACCATTTTCACCCCGATGATCGGCGTCCAGATCGTCGGTCTCGTCTTCGTGTTCGGCGTATCCTGGTGGCTCGGCATCCGTGAGGAACGCCGCCTCGCGATCGTGCGGCAGGCGCCCGCGTCGGCCGGCGCGGCGATGACGAGCCCCTCGCACGCGCCAAGCGATGCGGAGCGCGCGCTCCGCCGACCGGCCCTCTACCCCGTAAACGTGGCGATCACGCTGGTCGTGGTGCTGACGATGGTGACGGGACTGATGGAGCCGGTGGTCGTGTTCATGGCCGGCACTGCGCTCGCGCTCATCATCAACTATCCGTCAGCCAGCCAGCAGCGCGAGCGGATCGACGCGCACGCGCGCGCGGCGCTGATGATGGCGGGCATCCTGTTCGCCGCCGGCGCCTTCACCGGCATCATGACGGGATCGGGCATGATAAAGGCGCTGGCGCAGGCATCGGTGGCGCATGTGCCCGATGCGATCGGCCCGCGCATCCCGGTGCTGCTGGGGTTCGCCGCGATGCCGCTCAGCCTCCTGTTCGATCCCGACAGCTTCTACTTCGGCGTGCTGCCGGTGATCGCGGAGGTGGCAGGCCATTTCCACATACCCGCCGTTCAGGTCGCGCAAGCGGCGCTGTTGGGGCAGATGACGACCGGCTTCCCGGTCAGTCCACTCACCCCGGCAACGTTTCTGGTCGCCGGTCTCAGCGGCGTCGAGCTTGGCGCGCACCAGCGCTTCGCCATTCCCTGGCTGTTCGCGGCATCGGTGGTGATGACGCTGGCGGCCGTTCTCTTCGGGATATTTTCGCTATGACCGCGCGGACGATCCGCATCGGTGCGGGGGCGGGCTTCTCCGGCGACCGCATCGAGCCGGCGCTGGAACTGGTCGAGCACGGCCAACTGGATTTCCTTGCATTCGAATGCCTGGCGGAGCGGACGATCGCGCTCGCGCAGGCCGCGCGCCGGATCGATCCGGACGCCGGTTTCGATCCGCTGCTCGAAGACCGCATGCGGATGGTGCTGCCGGCGGCACACGCGCGTGGCGTGCGGATCGTCACCAATATGGGAGCGGCCAATCCGGCCGGCGCCGCGCGCCTCGTCGCACGAATCGCGCGCGATCTCGGACTGCATGGGCTTCGCGTTGCGGCGGTGAGCGGCGACGATGTGCTCGATATCGTGCGCGCCGGGGATTTCGCGCTGACCGACCGGCCCGGCACCAGCCGCGATCTCGGTGATGCGATCGTCTCGGCCAACGCCTATCTCGGCGCGGACGGCATCGTCGCCGCGCTGGCGGGCGGCGCGGACGTGGTGATAACCGGGCGTGTGGGCGATCCGGCGCTGTTCCTGGGGCCGATGATCCATGCGTTCGGCTGGGCGCGGGACGATTGGGAAAGGCTCGGGCGCGGGACTGTCGTCGGGCATCTGCTCGAATGCGCAGGCCAAGTCACCGGCGGCTATTTCGCCGATCCCGGCGTCAAGGACGTGCCGGGCCTCGCCCGGCTCGGCTTCCCCTTCGCGGACGTCGCGGCCGACGGCTCGGCGGTGCTCGGCAAGGTCGATGGCTCGGGCGGTCGCCTGTCGGTCGCGACGTGCAAGGAGCAGGCGCTTTACGAAATCCTCGATCCCGGCGCGTATCTGCAAGCCGATGTCGTCGCCGATTTCCGTACCGTTGCCTTCGATCAAGTCGCGCCGGACCGGGTCGCCGTCAGCGGTGGCGGCGGGGCACAGCAACCCGACACGCTGAAGGTTTCGATCGGTTATGGCGATGGCTTCCTGGGCGAGGGCCAGATCTCCTATGCCGGGCCGGGCGCGGTCGCGCGCGGGCGTCTCGCGCTCGACATCGTGCGCGAACGACTCGACATGACGGGCGCCCCCGTCACCGATCTGCGCTTCGAGATGATCGGTGTCGATGCGATCGACCGCACGGGGCGCGGGACCGCTCCCGAGCCCCGCGAAGTCCGCATCCGCGTCGCCGGCCGCGCCGCCACACGCGCCGGAGCCGAGCGGATCGGCGCCGAAGTTGAGGCGCTCTACACGAACGGGCCGTTTGGCGGCGGTGGCGCCGTCACCGCCGTCCGCGAAGTGCTCGCGGTGGCCTCGACGTTGATCGACCGCACGCGGATCTCGCCCACAGTCCATTACGAGGTCGCCTGACATGATCCTGCGCGACGTGGCGCATATCCGCACCGGCGACAAAGGCGACATTTCGCAGATCGCCGTTATCGCCTATTCCGCCGCCGATTTCGCCCTGCTGGCAGAGCATGTGACCGCCGATCGGGTCGCCGGCCATTTCGCCGATCTGCCGATCCGCAGTATCCACCGCTACGAGCTTCCCGCGCTGGGCGCGCTCAACTTCGTGCTGGAAGGCGCGCTGCGCGGCGGCGTCACCCGGTCGCTCGCGCTCGACGCCCACGGCAAGACGCTTGGCGCGCAACTGCTCGATCTCATCATCGACCGCGACTGAAAGGTTCGATCATGCCAAAATCGCACATCTTCCTCGCCGGGTCCGCGCTGGCGGCCCTGCTCGCGGCGCCGGCGTCGGCACGCCTCGAACGCATCCAGATCGACAGCGTGACGCCAGCCAAGGCCGCCACGCCGACGGCCTATGAGATCGTGCGCGGCCGCTTCTTCGGGACGTTGGACCCGGCCGACGCGCACAACCGCATCATCACCGACATCCAAGGGGCGCCGCGCGACGCGCGCGGGCGTGTCGCTTATTCGGCGACCTTCGTGATAGCCCGGCCCGTCGATCCCGCCAAGGCGAGCGGCGTGCTGTTCTACGATGTGCCGAACCGCGGTGGCTGGCCGATCGACGCCGATCCCGACGGCAACGTGCGCGTGATAAGCGGCTGGCAGGGCGATCTTACGCCCGGCGCCGATGTCCAGTCCGCGACCGTACCGATCGCGCATGCGCGCGATGGCGGTCCGCTGACCGGACCGGTGCTCGCCCGCTTCGTCGATATGCCCGCCGGCGCGAAATCGCTGCCGATTACCGGCAGCATCGGCAAGCCGACCCTCCGCCCCGCGCCGGTGTCGCTCGATACGACCAAGGCGCGGCTGTTCCGTCAGACCGCCGACACCGCCGAACCGGTCGATATCAGCCCGCGCGACTGGGCCTTCGCCGATTGCAGCACGACGCCCTTCCCCGGCACGCCCGATCCGGCCAAGCTGTGCGTGCGCGGCGGCTTCGATCCGGCCTATGCCTATACGCTGATCTACCAGGGCAAAGACCCGCTGGTGCTCGGAATCGGCTTCGCCGCGACGCGCGATCTCGTCGCGTATTTGCGCAGCGGCAAGCCCGACGATCGCGGCACCGCCAATCCGGCGGGGGCGATCCGCTGGACGGTGGCGAGCGGAACCTCGCAATCGGGCAATTTCCTCAAGAGCTTCGTCAATCTCGGCTTCAACGCCGATGAGACTGGCAAGCGCGTGTTCGACGGGGTCAACCCGAACATCGCCGCGCGGCAGGTGCCGCTCAACCTGCGCTTCGCAGTGCCCGGCGGTGCCGCGACGCTTTACGAGCCGGGCAGCGAAGGGACATTGTGGTGGGGCCGCTATGATGACGTCGCGCGCGGCCGCGGCACGAGCAGCCTGCTGGATCGCTGCCGGGCGACCGATACCTGCCCGAAGATCATCGAGACGTTCGGCTCGGCCGAATTCTGGGGGCTGCGCATGTCGCCCGGCCTGATTGGCACCGATGCCAAGGCTGATCTTCCGCTCCCGCCGGACGTGCGCCGCTATTACTTCCCTTCGGTCACGCATGGCGGTTCATGGACCGGCGGCTTCAAGAGCGCGGGTGATCCGAAGTCGCCGGTCTGCGCGCTGCCCGGCAATCCCAATTCCTCGCTCGAAAGCCTGCGCGCGGCGCAGACGATGCTGATCGCCTGGGTTCGCGACGGCACGGCCCCGCCGCCGAGCCGCTACCCGACGCTCGAGCACGGCGATCTCGTCGAAGCGAATGCCACCGCGATCGGCTTCCCGACCTGGCCGGGCGCGCCTTCGCCGGACGGCAAGCTCAACGTGTTCCTCGATTACGACATGGGAAGCGGCTTCGCCTATCACGACATCAGCGGGGCGATCACGCGGCAGCCGCCGATCGTGCGCGGCGTGATTCCGTCGCGTGTGCCGCGCGTGAACGCCGATGGCAACGAAACATCGGGCGTCCCCTCCGTGCAGCTCCAGGTTCCGCTCGGCACCTATCTCGGCTGGAACATCCAGTCGGCCGGCTGGGGCAAAGGGGGCGGTTGCGGCTTCTTCGGCGGCTACGTGCCATTCGCGCGCACGCGCGCCGAACGGCTGGCGGCGCACGATCCACGACTGTCGCTCGAGGAACGGTATCGCGATCACGACGGCTTCGTGGCGAAGGTCCGCAGCGTCGTCGCCAGCCAGCAGGCGGCCGGCTGGCTACGCGACGACGACGCGAAAAAGCTCATTGCTCAGGCAGTAGAAAGCGACGTCCTCGTCAGTCGCCGATAACCGATCAGTTCAACGCATCGATCAATCAGAAGATTATATTTCTGTTCTGGAACGGAACAGGCCACTCATACACAGACAAGAACGTCCGAAGCCGGATGTCGTCGAGAGGATGCAAGGCCAGTCGCCCGCGACCTGACCTGATACGACCGCCCGTGACTGGCGGCATGATCCCTCACGCGTCCGGTATTTCGGCCACAAAGGGGAAACTGCCGATGACCAATCCGCTTGCATGTTCGCATCGCCTTCTCGGCGGCCTCTCGATCACCGCGCTTGCGATGATGCTGGCCACCGCCGCGAGTGCACAGGCCGCTGATCCACAGCAGCCTCCGGCGGCCGATCCGCAAACGCCCCCGCCTGCGGAGATCACGCCCGACATCGTCGTGACCGGCTCCTATCTGCGCAACGTGCGGCAGGAGGATCGCGCCTCGCCGATCCTGTCGATCGATGCCGCGAACCTGGCGAAGACCGGCGTCACCTCGCTTGGCGACATCACCCGCTTCATTCCGCAGAACGTCGGCAGCGCCGGTGGTATCCAGGATCTCGCCAAGGGCGGCGGCGCAGATTCGCGCGATACCCGCTCCGCCAACCTGCGCGGGCTCGGCGCGGGCGCGACGCTGGTGTTGCTCAACGGGCGGCGGGTCGTACCGGCCGACGGCTTCGTCAACCTCAACAGCCTGACGCCCGAGATCGCGATCGACCGGGTCGAGACCGTGCTTGATGGCGCATCGTCCACCTATGGCGCGGACGCGGTCGCGGGTGTGTTCAACGTCATCACCAACACGCGTTTCAACGGCCTCAAGGTCTCCGCCCAATATACCCACATCGACGATACCCCCGCCGCCACCGTGCAGGCGATGTGGGGCATCGGCAGCGGTCGCTTTCACACCGTCACCTCCGCCGCGTATCGCTATCAGGCCGGGCTTCAGAACAGCCAGCGCGAAGTGACGAACTTCTTCAACCCCTCCTCGGGTGCGGGCGCCAATCCGGGCGCGTTCACGCTCTATTCGCGGCCGCAAACCGCCAGCGGCGGCGATGTCGTGCTCAACGGCAACAATTATTCGACCCTTTATGATCGCTTCAGATCCTCCGCCGGTACGCTGACGGTCGTCGATCCCAATTGCGGTTCGGCGGCCAGCCAGAGCCGCTACGTCCCCGCGGCGAACAGTCCCGGCTTCGGCCTCGGCTCGTGCCAGTTCAGCTTCCAGGCGCAGAACCCGATCCGGCCCGAGGCGAAGAGCTACCTCATCCACAACGACACCTCGTTCGAGATCGCGCCGGGGCAGACCTTGTTCGCCGAGATCGGAATCTATCATCAGGATTCGAACCGCCGCAGCGTGCCGTCCTATGCGCAGAACCGCGTCGGCGCGCGCCCGCCGATCGTGCCGGCGAGCAATCCCTATAACCCCTTCGGCGTCGATGTCGCCTTCATCGGTCGCGCGATCGGCTCGCAGGGCTTCCCCGGCTATCCCTATCGCCTGATTCAGGACAAGGTCGATCAGGGCCAGTTCGTCGTCGGCGCGCGCGGGAACATCAGCGGAAACTGGAAGTACACCGCCAACGCGACCTACTCGCGCGCCGACATTTCCTCGACCGACCGCGACACCGACATGAATCTCTTCCAGGCCGCGCTCAACGGCTATGGCGGCCCGAACTGCAACATCCGTTACAGCGGGCCGGGCGCCGGCGCGCAACCCGGCGTCGGCAACTGCCTCTATTTCAGCCCCTTCACCGCCGACGTGTCCAAGATGGACCCGTCGCTGATCTACAATCTGCAGAGCAACGTCACCACGCTGTCCAAGATCGAATATATGATCGGCGAAGCGGTCGTGAACGGTTCGCTCGCGCAGATCAACGGCCACTCGCTCGACGTCGCGGTCGGCGCGCAATACCGCAAGGAGAAGCAGTCGAACACCTATTCGGACCTGCTGCTGAGCGGGTTCGGCGGTTTCCTCGGGCCGAACCGCAACACCGCCTTCAGCCGTGAGGTGAAAAGCGTGTTCGCGGAGGCGAATTACGAGGTCGTCACCGGCCTCAACGTCAACGCCGCCGCGCGCTATGAGGATTACGGCAACTTCAGCACGACCGCGCCCAAGATCGCGGTGAACTGGCGCATCCTGCCGCAACTGTCACTGCGCGGTTCGGCGAGCAAGGCGTTCCAGGCGCCGAGCATCGCCAATTCCGCCGCCGTGCTGATCTCCACCAACGTCGCCAACATCATCGATCCGCGCGACGGCACGACGACCTTCCGGTCGGTCCAGCAATATGGCAACCCAGGTCTGCAACCGCAGAAAGCGGACGTGTTCAACGTCGGCGCGACGCTGCTGCCGATCCAGAACCTCAGCCTGTCCGTCGATTACTGGCACTACAAGTACAAGAACCAGATCCAGCTTCAGAACGGTCAGGCGGTCATCAACGCCGCCCCCAACGGCCCCAACGTCATCCGGGATGCGAGCAGGGTCGCCCAGTCCGTCATCGTGTCCTCCTACAACGCACCCAGCGGCACGGGTACGTCGGGTATCGACGTCGCGGCGAACTATCGCTTCGAGGTCGGCGCGGCGCATGTCACCCTGCGCGACAATCTGAGTTACCTAGCGACCTATGATGTCGATACCGGCACGATCGTCTATGACGGCGTCGGCCACCGCAACAACTACCAGACCTCACCGCTCACCTCGGCCGCCGCGCCGCGCTGGCGCAACCTCGCCAGCATCGATGTTTCGCTCGGCGACCATTTCCTGTCGGGCACCTGGCGTTACGTATCGAGCGTGATCGACGATTATCAGCAGGTCGTCGGCGCGCCGACGGTGGCGCGGGTCGGCGCATGGTCGGTGTTCGACGTGCAATACGGCCTGCAATTCGGTGCGGACAAGCAGTACGAACTCACGCTCGGCATGATAAACGCGTTCGACACCGCACCTGCCAAGGCCTTGTACACCGGATATCTCTCGACGCTGGGGGACCCCTATGGCCGCCAGGCGTATGTCCGTGTCAGCGCCAAGTTCTAATGCGCAAATCTCGCCGTCTCTCCTGCCGATGCGTTTCCGGAGAAATCCGCGTCGGCAGGAGATCGAGGCCTCTCACGCATATAGATCCGACGGCCGGGTTCGGCGAGGCGAGACGTTTTCAAATGGCCCGCGGCACGACGCAATGTGGTCGACTGCTGCCGTCGCGTCTTCGGACGCAGCCGTCGTTTGCGTCCACACTTGGGAAGTCGGGTTTCGATTGAAGCGACCGCCCGCAGGCGTGATCACCGCCATTCGGCGAACGCGCACGACTGGCCGATACGCCCCGGCGGCTTCCGGGCGTCTGAAAGAGCTTTTGTAGATGCTTCGGTCGCCTCAAGCATGTCTGACGTCTCGCCACCCGCTATGATCGCTTGGCCATCCACTTCGCGGCCGCCGGCGCCATCGTCAGGCTGCGCTGGATGTCGATCCGCTGGACGTGGATTTGCGCAACGCACAGCTACGCCGGTGCAGGGGCCGTCCACGCGATCGCATCAATGCCGATCAGAGGGCCATCGGCTCCGATTATGGCGAGTTATCGCCTCGCGCACGCCGAGGGTCTCGGCCATTCGGACGAGATCGGCGACCGATGGCACCCGCATAGCGGTTGCCGGCAATTCGGTCGGCGGCGACATGACCGCCGCGATTACGCTGATGGCCAAGGATCGTGATGGCCCGAAGATCAGCTACCAGGCTAATGGTGTCCGCGACCGACGCTAGTGTCGAAACCGCATCGTATCGCGAGTTCGCGGGTGGCATCCGCGACCCTATCGGTCGCTGACCGATTTTCGACCGGCTTCGAGCCGGCCCGCGTCCGGCAAGGGTCAGGCGGCGATCTCGCTCACGAAGTCCAGAAACGCCTGGACCTTTGCCGGAACGATAGGAGAGGCATGATGGAAAGCATAGAGCGGGAAGGTCTCATCCGACCAATCCTGTAGCAGATGGACGAGGCGCCCCGCCGTGATGAGATCGCGTGCGTAGATATCCAGCAGTTGCGCGATTCCAGCGCCGCCCAGGCAAGCGCCAAGCAACATCCCGGTATCGGTGACGAGGAGTGCCCCGCTTGCGGCCACGGCCACCGACTTCTTTCCCCGATGCAACTCCCAATCGTAGGGGCGACCGGTTGCGTCGTTGCGGATCAGCAGACAATGGTGTTGCCCATGCGACAGGTCCTGGGGCGTCCGGGGTTGCCCATGGCGCTCGACATAGGCCGGTGCCGCGCAGGTTACGACGCGAGTGCGCAGCAGCAGGCGCGCCTTCAGAGACGAGGGTTCGGGCTCTCCGAACCGAACCGCCACATCGAAGCCGTCGCCGACGAGATCGCCCATCCGATCCCGCACGCCGACATCGACCGCCAGCTCCGGGTACCGCGCCAAAAACTCTCCGAGTCTGGGCGACAGCAGATGATGCCCGAATGTGCCATCGACGTTGACCCTGAGCCGGCCTCGAACGACGGCTCTGTTGCCGGCGGCGCGAACAGCAGCATCCTGGATTCCGGCCAGCAGCGGAGATACGGCCTCGTAGAAGCTTCGCCCCTCGTCGGTCAGGGATATCGCGCGAGCGCTCCGGTTGAATATGCGGACTCCGACCCGCTCCTCCAACCGTGCCACAGCGCGGCTCACCGCAGGCTGCGTCAACCCCATCGCCTCTCCGGCACGCGCGAAGCTGCCGGCTTCCACAACGGCCGAGACCGCACCGATCCCGCTCAGCAACCTAGTATCGAACACCATAAGGCATACTTTCAGTCATTCATGCATTAACATTTATGTATTATATTGATTCATGGCGCAAAACTAGATTTGTTCCCCGGAGCCGAACCTCTTCGGCCCGACAAGAGAGAACGGAGAAAGACATGAGCAAGAACGGAAAAGTTGCCCTGGTCACCGGTTCATCGCGCGGGATTGGGGCTGAGATAGCGGTTCGCCTCGCGGCCGACGGTTACGCCGTGGTCGTCAACTACGCGGGCGGCGTCGGTCCGGCACAGGAGGTTGTCGACAAGATCAAGGCGGCAGGCGGCGACGCGATCGCGGTTCAGGCCGACGTTGCCGATCCGGCCGCCGTGGCGGCGATATTCGAGCAGACCGAGAAGACGTTCGGCGGCATCGATGTCGTCGTCAATTCCGCCGGCGTGATGCTGCAGGCGAGGATCGCCGAACTGCCCGACGACATGTTCGACCGGAGCATGGCCATCAACGTCAAGGGCACGTTCAACGTCTGCCGCGAGGCCGCGAACCGCGTTCGCGAAGGCGGCCGCATCATCAACATTTCGACCAGTGTCATCGGCATGCGCCTGCCGACCTACGGCCTGTACGTGGCAACGAAGGCGGCAGTGGAGGCCATGACACAGGTTCTCACGCAGGAGATGCGCGGGCGCAACATCACCGTGAACGCGGTCGCCCCAGGGCCGGTCGCCACCGAGTTGTTCCTCCATGGCAAAAGCCCCGAGCTGATCGATCATATGGCGAAGCTCAATCCGCTCGAGCGGCTGGGTCAGCCGGCGGATATTGCGCGTGTCGTGTCGTTCGTGGCCGGCCCGGAGGGCGCCTGGGTCAACGGCCAGGTTCTCCGCGCGAATGGCGGAATGTGCTGAGCCGACCTCTCCCTCCGATCGAAGGACAATCATCATGAAGCAGGTAATTCTGGTCACCGGTGCGTCGAGCGGGTTTGGCCTCCTCTCCGCACAGGCGCTCGCGAAGGCAGGGCATGTCGTGTATGCGTCGATGCGTGAAACCACGGGTCGCAACGCGACCAAGGTGGCCGAGGTCGAAACCTACTCGAAAGACAACGGCGTCGATCTGCGCACCGTGGAACTCGACGTGCTGTCCGAAGCGTCGGTGAACGCGGGCATCGATAAAGTCATCGCGGACAACGGTCGCCTCGACGTGGTCGTGCACAATGCCGGCCATATGGTGTTCGGCCCCGCCGAAGCCTTCACGCCCGAGCAATATGCCGAGCTCTACGACATCAACGTGCTCTCCACGCAACGCGTGAACCGCGCGGCGCTCCCCCACCTCCGTAAACAGGGTCGCGGGCTGCTTGTCTGGGTCTCGTCGAGTTCGGCGCGGGGTGGCACACCGCCATTCCTCGCCCCCTACTTCGCAGCGAAAGCGGGCATGGATTCGCTCGCGGTCTCCTACGCGGCCGAAGTGGCGCGCTGGGGCATCGAGACATCGATCGTGGTGCCGGGCGCTTTCACGAAGGGCACGAACCACTTCGCCCATTCCGGCGCGCCCGCCGATCAAGAGCGCGCCACCGAGTATCTGGAGGGCCCTTACAAAGGCGTCTCCGAGCAGGCGCTCCATGGGCTAGCTGCCCTTGAGCCAGCCGATGCCGATGCCGGAGAGGTGGCGGTCGCGATAGCGGCGATCGTCGATGCCCCCTTCGGCAAGCGACCATATCGAGTCTACGTCGATCCTTCGCAGGATGGCGCGGAAGAGGTGTTCCGGGTCGGGGATCGCATGCGCCGCGAGATGTTTCAGAACATCGGCCTGCAGGATTTGCTCAAGCCTCGCGTCAACTAGCCCGTACGGCGGGAGAGTCTATCGGCTCTCCCTCCCATCGGCGCATTCGGCTACCCCCTTCATAGCAGCGGAATGTGCGGCGCAGCGGGCAAACGTTGGGCAATCCACGACACGATGTCTTCGATGACAGCTTCCCTGCCGATATCCGATAGAAGATCGTGATACGCTCCCTCGTAGAGTCTCAGCGCCTTATCCTTGGACCCTGTCGCCTCGTAAAAGTGCTGGCTGCCGCTGGGCCGCGTTGCTCGGTCGGCCGTGCCGTGGAGGATGAGGACCGGGGTCGTCAACTGCGAGAAGTCGCGATCCAATCGCTCTCCCGCGCGAATCAGCGCCGCTACGGTGACGAGTGGCTGGACCTCGCCAGCAATAAGGGGATCGGCATTCAGATGCTCGACCCATGCACCGTCGCGGGAAAAGTCTTCGGTCTTCAACCGCAGTACGCGGACGCGGGGTGCGACGCGACCGAACAGCTTCAGCAACGCCAGCGCAACGGCGGGCGCAGGCAGCCGGAGGGCGACGCTTTCGCAAATCAGGCCTTGCAAGCCGAACGGGTGCTCGATTGCGTACAGGCAAGCGGCCACGCCACCGGCACCGTGTCCCAGCAGGTATAGCGGCAGGTCTTGGTCGCGTCGCCTGGCCAGCGCGATCATGGCAGCGATGTCCGCCACATAGTCGTCGAATCGTTCAACGGTGAAGCGCGGTCCGGTCGAGCGGCCGCGCCCGCGCAGATCGACGGCGTATACGGCGCAGCCCGCCGCAACCAGTCGCTCGGCCACCCACGCATACAGGCCGCCATGCGCGTTGAACCCGTGGCAGATGGCAACGACCGCGCGCGGCAACGATACGGGGCGCCAACGGCGGACGAAAATAGCCGCACGATCGACCGACAGGGTAATCTCTTCAGGAACCACGCGAAAGGCGCCCTCGGCCATCGTTCAACTCCTCCTCACGAACGGGATCGTTGAAAAACACGCCCGCAGCGCGAATGCGGGATTTGATAGCGAGCACGACGGCATGACAGTCATGCTGCGGCCTTCCCCTCGTGCCTGCTCACCGTCATACGCCATATCCGTGCCGCGCTCTGGTGAGCTATGGTAAGGCGCGGTTAAGTGCGGGCGTTACGCGCGCGTCACGCATCCGATGACCATGCGCAGACGTCGCCTTCCTTTATTGAAGGGCAGGGTCACGGCGAGCCGTGGAAAATTCCTCGTGGATCGCTAGGATAGCCATAACGGATATGAAGGACGGCGGCGACTTCGGGCATCGGAAGGGCGCCATCGGGGATCGGGATAGCGTGACGATACGGGTGTTGACGGTCGACGATCACGCAACGGTCCGCGATGGCGTGGCCGCGCTGATCGCGCGGCAACCGGACATGGAAATCGCAGGCGAAGCGGCGAACGGCATCGAAGGGGTAGCGATGTTCCGCGCGCTCACGCCCGACGTGACGCTGATGGACCTGCAGATGCCGGACCTGAACGGCATCGACGCGATCGGCGCGATTCTGGATCTATGCCCTCGGGCGAGAATCCTTGTACTCACCACCTATTCCGGAGACGCGCAGGCGGTGCGGGCGATCCGCGCCGGAGCTGCTGGCTATCTGCTCAAGAGCTGCCTGCGCACCGAGTTGCTGGACGCGATCCGCACCGTCCATGCCGGCCGCCGCGCGATGAGCGCTGAAATCAGCCACGCCGTGGCCGAACATGCGCTGGACGAACCGCTTACGGATCGCGAAATGGCGATTCTCGGCATGGTCGCCGAAGGGCATCCCAACAAGCAGATCGCGCGGGATCTCGACCTCTCTCCGGATACGATCAAGTCGCACCTCAAGAACATCTTCGCAAAGCTGGGGGTGGACGATCGCACCCATGCCGTGACCGTTGCGATCCGGCGCGGCTTCTTCCAACGCTGACGCGGCCTGCGGCGTCGGCGCTCAGTTCTGCACGTCCGCGATGAATCGATAGCCGCGCCCGGTGACGGTGGCGATGTAGCGCGGAGCCTCGACCACTTCGCCCAACACCCTGCGCAGGCTGGCGACATGCACCTTGAGATTACCATCGCCGACGAACGTGTCGGGCCAGGTGCGCGCGCGCAGTTCGCGCTTGCTGACGACCTCCCCTGGCCGCTCGACCAATATGGTAAGGATGTCGAGTGCGCGGGCGCCGATCTTGACGGGAACGTCGTGCTTGAGCAGCGACTGCCGGCCAGGCCTGAGGATAAACGGACCGAAGCGGAAGCATTGCTCGACCGCTCGCACGAAGGGGCCTTGATAGAAGGGCGGCGGCGCGGGCATCAATACAGTAATAGACGACATGCCGACGATCTCCCCGTCGCATTGCTCCGGCCGGTCTTCGGCGGGTGTAGTTCCGGCCGCCACGCCATAGCCAGAGCAATGTTGTTGTGCCGCGAAGACTATGCCGCTGCTGACGCTGCCGCATCATACGGGCGGGTTAGCTGGTCTCACCCGTTTGGGGGATCGACAGGCGCAGCATCCTTGCTTCCGCGTGACACCTGGTCCGGTTTAGCCGAAATACGCGGCATGTCGTCTGCTGCGAAATATTGCGTGGTCGGGATGTTGGCGTCGCTGCCAAGCCCGTGTGACGCGCTCGGAGCGACCGTGCAGCGCACCCTCCAACAACTGCGGCATACCGCCTGGACGGCACGGGAGGGCGCACCACCGGAAATCTGGGCACTCGCCCAGTCGCGCGACGGCTATCTATGGCTGGGCACGGGGAGCGGACTGTACCAGTTCGACGGCGCGCGCTTCGAGAAGTTCCGACCCTCCAAGGGCGAACATCTACCGTCGCTCAACGTCAACGCCCTGCTTGCGAGTCGCACCGGCGACCTATGGATCGGCTTCGCATCGGGTGCCGTGGCGCGGCTGCGCGCAGGGCACCTCACCACGTTCGACCTTGGCATGCCGTCGGTGCCCGTGCTGGCGCTCGCCGAGGACCGAGCGGGTATGATCTGGGCTGTCTTGGGCGAGGATAACAGAGGCGAAGTCGCCCGTTTTCGTCAGGGCAGATGGGAAATGCTCGGCCGCTCGCACGGTATCCCCGCAGGTGCCGCAACCAGCGTCGTCGCGGGGGTGGATGGATCGGTGTGGGTCGCGGTCGGCGGCGAACTGGAGGTGCTGCGTCCCGGCGCCACCCGCTTCGCGCGCGTCCCCGCCTCGGCTTCGGAAAGACCGCAGTTGAAACAGGCGCCCGATGGCGCGATCTGGCTGAGCACCGGAGCCCGTCCCGGTCTCCAGCGCATCGCGCCTTGGGCGGCTGGCGCACCCCCGACATGGGTGCTGCCGCCCCTATCGGCCAATCCGCGCGCAGAGAGCTTGCTGTTCGACCGACACGGCAATCTTTGGGGGACCTATGGAAGTGGCGGCGTTTTTCGTCTCGGCGCCGGCTGGGTCGATGGTGCCCTCGTCGCCAATGGTCCGCGAGAGAAGTTCGGCGTGGAGCGCGGCCTGACGTCCAACCTCGCCAACCCCATCCTGGAAGACCGGGAAGGCAATATCTGGGTAGGGACCAATCTCGGCCTCGACCAGTTCCGAGAAACCAGCGCGGTGGTCGCCGCCGGGCTGCCGACGGACTCGCGGAACGGCTTCCGGATCGCGCGGGGCCCCGCAGGCGCGATGTATGTGACAACGAACGACGCGCTGTTCCTCGCGGGGCCGGCCCACACCGCTCGAAAGTTGGCTGAGCTTCCCCGACGTCCGCTGATCCTGCACACCGATGCGCTGGGACGCATTTGGATCGGCACGGATCGGACGTTGGGCATCTGGTCGGGCGCGGCCATGCGCGACGTGCCCTTGCCGTGGGCGCGACCAAAGCCGTTCGCGCTTCTTGAGGAAGCGTTGGGTCGGATCTGCGTCTGGTCGGCGGAAGGCGCCTTTTGCCGGAAAGGCAGAGGCTGGGCCCCGGAACAGCGGCTCGCGACCTTGGGCAATGTACCGACGCAGATACTGCGCGACGAGGCCGGGCGCCTGTGGATCGCGGAAGGCGATCGCATCGAGATGGTCGATGGCCGCAAACGGCGGGTGTTCTTCGCACGCAACGATCTTGCACTGGGCACCATCGTGGTCATCGCCGTTCGGGGGCAGCATGTTTATGCTGGCGGCGACTTCGGCCTGGCGCGTTTCGATGGCCGGCGTTTCGTCACCCTGAAGTCCGACGTCCATCCTTTCCTGAGCCGAACGGCCGGGATCGTCGAAACCTCTGCGGGTGACCTTTGGCTCAATACCGCCGGCGGCGTGGTCAAGATCGCGCGCGCCGCCTTGGACGACGCGTTCGAACACCCCGCACGGCCGATCAAAGCACGCGTGTTCGACCGGGACGACGGCATGCCCGGCGTGGCGCAGCAGGATTCGTGGTCGCAAACCGCGGTCGAAGCGACGGACGGCCGAGTCTGGTTTCTGACCAGAGTCGGCGTCGCCTGGATCGATCCCAAGCAGGTGTTCTCCAATCGGCTGCCCCCGCCGGTGATCGTCAAATCGCTGATCGCCGGCAGACGCACCTTTGCCAACGAAGTGCCGCTCCGCCTGCCCAAGGGCACCTCCAACCTCAAGATCGCCTATACCGCCACGAGCCTGTCGGTGCCTTCGCGCGTGCAATTCCGGTACCAGCTCGAAGGGATCGACGAAGATTGGATAGACGCGGGCACGCGCCGTGAGGCCTTCTACACTGGGCTAGCGCCGGGCAACTACCGGTTCCGGCTGATGGCGGCGAACGAGGACGGCGTATGGAACCGCCAAGGCGCGACGCTCTCCTTCGAGATCCCGCCGACCTTCGTCCAAAGCTGGCCGTTCCGCCTCCTCTGCGGTTTTGGAGTGCTGGTGCTGCTCTGGTTTCTCTACACACTCAGGCTGCGGGCCATGTCCAATCGCATCCGCGCGCGGGCGGCCGAGCGGACGGCCGAGCGCGAACGCATCGCCCGCGAACTGCACGACACGTTGCTGCAATCCATCCAGACCCTCACCCTGCACGTACAGGCGGCCGTGGAAGATCTGCCGCAGGGTACGCCGGAACGCGCGCAGCTCGAGAATGCCTTGACCCGCGCCGACCGGGCGATATCGGAGGGGCGTGACCGCGTACGCGACCTGCGGAAGCACCGAGACCCCGAGGGGATCGTCGAGATCCTAACCGACATCGTCGCCGACAAGGGCTTCGGTTCCGCAACGAGCGTTCGCATCCAGGCGGATGGCAACCCTCGCCCGCTTGCACCGGTCGCGCTCGACGAAATCGTTCGCATTGCCGGTGAAGCCGTCGCCAACGTCCGCCAGCACGCCAGAGCGACCCAGTTGCGCATTGAAATCCGCTTCGCCCGCCCGTTCACGATCCGGTTCTCGGACGATGGCTTAGGGATTCCGGCACCCGTTCTCGAAGAGGGACGCAAGGCGCATCACTACGGACTGCAAGGGATGCGGGAAAGGGCGAGGAAAATGCGCGGCACTCTGACCATCCGATCTCCCTCGGAAGGCGGCACCGAGTTGTTGCTCACCATCCCCGCACACGTCGCCTATACGTGTCGCGGTGCATCGCGCTGGGCGGCGTGGCGCAACCGGGCGGCGCGTCTGCTCGGCGCCCGTCTGCGACGACGGCCTGCCGCGTCCGGGCGCACGCCCATCGATTAGCCGACAGGAACTCCGCGGGAATTTCCCGCGCGTGGCCCGCCTCCGCCTAGCGCACATGGCGCTGGAGGAAGTCGCGCGTGAGGTCGGCGATCTCGCCCGCATGCGTCTCCAACGCGAAGTGGCCTGCATTGAGGAGGTGCACCTCGGCATCGCGCACATCGCGCCGAAAGGCTTTCGCGCCCGCCGGAAGGAAGAACGGGTCGTTCGCGCCCCACACCGCCAACAGCGGAGGCTGCCGGTCACGCAGATAGGCATGAATGCGCGGGTACAGCGCGACGTTGCTCGCATAATCGGCGATGAGGTCGAGTTGAATCGTATCTTGCCCCAGGCGGGCGAGTAGCGCGGCATCAAGCCAATAGCCTTCGGGGGCGATCATGGCCGGGTCCGGCGCGCCGTGGGTATATTGCCAGCGCGTTGTCTCGAGCGTGAGCATGCTGCGCATCGCCTCTCGGTTGGCGGATGATGGATCCGCCCAATACGCGCGGGTCGGCGCCCAGCCGTCGCTCATGCCCTCTTCATAGGCGTTGCCGTTCTGCGAGACGATCGCGCTGATCGCGTCCGGACGCTCCAGCGCGAGGCGGAAGCCGACCGGCGCGCCGTAATCGAACAGATACAGCGCGTATCGCGTTAGGCCGAGCGCGTCGCAAAAGGCGCCGACTGTCTCGGCGAGGCGACCAAAGCTGTACACGAAGGCACCGAAGACTTCGGTGAAGCCGAAGCCGGGGAGGTCGGGAGCGATCACGTGGTACCGATCGGCCAGACGCGGCATCAACGAACGAAACTGATGCGACGAGCTCGGAAAGCCGTGCAGCAGCAAAATCACCGGCAGTCCGGGATCGCCCGCCGCGCGGTAGAAGATCGATGCGCCCGCCGCCTCGATCCGGTGGACGGATGTCTCGAACGGCTCAGACAGACGCTGCATCGGCACCTCATGTCAGAACGGCATGGCGGTGCCGGGCACCCCTTCTCTCCGCCGGCGATTAGTGCGGGACAAGTAAATCGATGTAAATTGAAGTCTCCAGGCGAGATGCGGCTAGTCGCGCAGATATCTCACGCGATCCAGCTTTACGGCGTTTTACACCAAATGACACCAGCCTTCGCCAGACTCGCGTACCTCTAGAGGAGTCTCATTACGTAATCACGTCGCAAGGAGAGTATATATGAAACGAATGCTCAGGGTCGCAGCGCTCGCTGCGGTGATGATCGCCGCCACTCCTGCTTCGCTCGCGTACGCCAAGAGTGCGCCGCAGCCGCCCGCACCCATCAGCGTGCCGGTGATCCACTATCGCACTGCCGCGATCGATGGGGTGAAGATCTTCTACCGCGAGGCCGGCCCTGCCGACGGGCCGGTTGTCCTGCTGCTGCACGGCTTCCCCACCTCGTCGCACATGTTCCGCAACCTGATCCCGCTGCTCGCCGACAAATACCGCGTCATCGCGCCAGACTATCCCGGCTACGGCCAGAGCGACGCGCCGGACCACTTGCAATTCTCATACACGTTCGCCAACCAAGCGGACGTCATGGACAAGCTGGTCACGCAGCTCGGCGCCAAGCGCTACGCGATGTATGTCATGGATTATGGTGCGCCGATTGGCTACCGGCTCGCGCTCAAGCACCCGGAGCGGGTGAGCGGACTCATCGTGCAGAACGGCAACGCGTATGACGAGGGACTGCAGTCACCGTTCTGGGATCCGATCAAAGTCTATTGGCGGGATCGCTCGCAGAAGAACCGCGACGCGCTGAACGGCCTGGTCACGCTCGACATCACCAAGTTCCAGTACACCGACGGGATGGGCGACGTCGCCCGCATCAGCCCCGACAACTGGGTGCACGATCAGGCGTTGCTCGATCGCCCCGGCAACCGCGACGTGCAGCTCGACATGCTCGGCGATTACGGCTCGAACGTGCCGCTATACCCGCAATTCCAAAATTTCTTCCGCACGCGCCGACCGCCGACGCTGATCGTGTGGGGAAAGAACGACAAGATCTTCCCGGAGGAGGGCGCGCATCCCTATCTCCGGGATCTGCCGAAAGCCGAGATTCACATCCTTGATTCCGGGCATTTCGCCTTGGAGGACCGCCTCGACGTGATGGCGCCGCTGATCCGCGATTTCCTCGATCGCAGTATCACGACATGACGGGCATTGCCGTGCCCGCGATGCCCCGGTGGCTCGCGGGCAACGTCAGGCGGCGATTCGATGGCGCTGATCGAGGCCGGGCATTCGGGCGCGAATGCTCTGGCGTTTGTCGCCCGCACTTTGGTAAATTCCGGTAAAACAGCGTCGCATCGGTCGCAAAAGATGATCCGGCGATATAGCGCAGCCGCCGGTCACTACTTGCCCGAGCGGCACTGTCGAAATGGAGTATCTGATGCAGGGGCCGGCGGGTTGGACGAGACGATCGGCGTTGCGGGCCGCTGGTACGATGGCGGGGACGAGCCTGTTGGGCGCGAACGCATGGGCACGTCGCGCCGACATCCCCAGCACCGACGGCTATGCTTCGGTGCCTGGCGGCAAGGTCTATTGGCGGCGGTTCGGCACCGGCGGCAAGACCCCGCTGCTGACGTTGCACGGCGGGCCGGGCGCCGCGCACAATTACCTGCTGTCGATGCAAGCGCTGGCTGACGAACGTCCGGTGATCTTCTTCGACCAGTTGGGGTGCGGCAAAGCGGACGCACCCCAGGACGAGGATATCTACACCATCCAGCGCGCGGTCGATGAAGTCGATGCCGTGCGCGCCGCGCTGGGTCTGCGCGATGTCGTGCTCTACGGCCATAGCTGGGGCACGCTGCTGGCGATCGAATATCTGTGCCAGGGCCGCGGCGCGGGCGTCGAACGATTGATCTTGGGCGGCGCCTTCGCGAGCGTGCCGCAGGTGGTGGCCGGGATGCAACGGCTGATCGCCGGCATGCCTAATGGCTTCGCCGCGCGGATCCACGCGCTCGAGGAAGCCGGCAAAACCGGCACGCCCGAATATGCGGCGCTCGTCCAACAATTCTATGATCGGTTCCTGATGCGGGTTCCCCCGACGCCGGACGCCGCGGCGAGCTTCGACGCACTGGGCAAGTCGATCGCCTATCAGGTGCTCAACGGGCCGAACGAGTTCACCATCGTCGGCAAGATCAAGAACTGGGATCGCCGTAAGGACTTGAAGCAGATCACCCAGAAGACGCTGCTCACCACCGGCGCGTATGACGAAGTGACGATGGAGTGCCACACTACGCTCCGCGACGGCCTGGCCGGCAAGACCCGGCTCGCGGTGATGCGCGGCTGTTCGCACATGACCATGGTGGAAAAGCCAGACGAGTATAACGCGTTGCTCCGCACGTTCCTGGCCGAAACCTGATCCGCTACGGCGTTCTCCAATCCTTTGAGTTCGCAGCCTCAGTCGCCCGAACCAAAAGGCGCGGCGGGATCGATCAAGCCCGCATCCCGCAGCGCGCCCCAGAATTGCGGGGGAATCGTCTCCGACAGCGCCGCACGATCCTCCGCGATGCGGGCGGGCCTGCTTGCGCCGGGAATCACCGCCGCTACCGCCGGATGGGCGAGCGCGAAATGCAATCCTGCGGCCTTCATGCTGATCCCGTAGCGATCGGCGATTGCCTTGATCGACGCGACCTTGGCAAGAATCTCCGCACTGGCCGGCGCATATTCGAAATTAGGGCCACCGACGAGAACCCCCGAACTGTATGGTCCGCCAATGACGATACCGAGGTCGCGCTCGATGATTTTGGGCATCAGGCGTTGTAGCGCGCGCCCGTGATCGAGCAGCGTGTAGCGCCCGGCGAGGAGCGATCCGTCGGGCTGGGGGGCGTCAAGATCGAGAAGGATTTCGATCGGCTCGACGCGATTGACGCCGAGGCCCCACGCCTTGATCACGCCTTCACCCTTCAACCGATCCAGCACCGTGAAGGCGCCTTTACGGGCGCTCTCGAATTGCTCGAGCCAGGCGTCGCCATAAAAATCCTGGGCGACATCATGGACCCATATGATATCGATCCGATCGGTCTGGAGCCGTTTCAGACTGTCTTCGATCGAACGCAGCGTCGCGTCGGCCGAATAGTCGTTGATCACCTTATTCGCACGGCCATGGGCGAACACATCCCCCTTTTCGCCATTGTCGCGCGCGCCGGGCTCGATCTCATCGAGAACGATGCGGCCAACCTTGGTGCTGATCACATAGTCGTCGCGCGGCTTGTCCTTGAGCGCTACCCCCATGCGGAGTTCGGCAAGGCCCGCTCCGTAGAAGGGCGCATTGTCGAAATAGCGGATGCCGTCCTGCCAAGCCGCTTCCACCGTCGCCAGCGCCTCCTCCTCGGGAATCGCGCGGAACATATTGCCGAGCGGCGCAGCGCCGAAGCCAAGCCTGCCGGGTAGAATATCCTTGAGAGCCATGATCGAGTTCCTCTTGGGTCAGGCGACGATGAGCGGTTCGAGGCTGAACGCCTTGCGTTCGGCCAACTGTGCGATGGTCGCCAGATAGCGCTGGTAGTGCGGTGTCGCGCGGTGCGCATCGCGCGCCCCGGCATCGACGTAGAGTTCGTCGAGTACGAAGACGCCCGGCTCGGCCGGATCGGCCCACAGGTCGTAGCGCAGGTTCCCCGGCTCCGCACGGCTCGGTTCGATCAGACCTTCGAGCAGCGCCTGCAAGTCCGCTTCCTTACCCAGGCGAGCCGTCAGCACGCCGACGGTCTTCACGTTGCGGATCATCTCGCTCCTCCATCGCGGCCGCCGGACGAACCGTCCCATGCCGGCGCTCTTGTAGCGCGGCCCTTTTCGGGGCCGCAGTTAAGTCAGGTTAATTTTGGAGAAGGTTACTCAGCCGCCGAAGGGAACCTGTCCATGCCTTAACACTACGTTACCGCAATTGACGCGCCCTGCCTGAGGGATGGGACTAGATAATCCCTGCACTGCTGCTGAGCCGATCCGGACCAGGGAGGACATGATGAGCAAAGGCAAGGTCGTCGTTATTGGTTCCAATGCCAATCGCATTGAAACCAAAGGCGGATATTGGGGAGATACCGGTAATTACTTGAATGAGACAGTGGTTCCGATGCTGGCGCTCATCGATGCCGGCTATGAAGTGGTGCTTGCGACGCCCAATGGCGCGCCACCGACGATCGATAAAGCCTCGGACTCCCCCGCGCACTTTGGGGGCGATGAGCAGGCCTACGAGCACGCGAAGCGTTTCTGGGCCGAGGACCCGTCGATGAAGGGCCGCACTTTGCGCTCGATCCTCGACGAGGGCATCGAAACGTATGATGGGATCTTTATCCCTGGCGGCCAGGCGCCCATCGTCGACTTGATGCAGGATCAGGAACTCGGTGAGATGCTGCGCCATTTCCATGCGTATCAGAAGCCGACGGCGATGCTCTGTCACGGCCCGATTTCCTCGAGTGCCGCCATGCCATACGCACGCGAGTTCCGCGCTGCGCTGATCGCCGGCGACGAGGCAAAGGCGAAGGAATGGTCCGAGGGCTGGCAATATGCCGGCTACCGAATGACCGTGTTCCAAAAGTCCGAGGAGAAGGTGATCGAGGACACGATCCTCCACGCCAAGATCTATTTCGACATGCCCTATGCGCTCGGCCTGGCGGGCGCCGTCGTTGATACCGGGCCGGACTTCGAGCCTTATGTCATCGAGGATCGCGAACTGATCACGGGCCAGAACCCCCGCTCGGACCACCCGATCGCCAAGGCCCTGATCGCAGCCCTGGATCGCAAACTCGGCCACGCCTGACCTGCGCCGAATGCTGTCCGAAGCCGCGCGCCATGGACCTCGGTGTCAACCTTACGCGGCCCCAGCGCACGCGCGCGCCCTGTTCAACCTGGAGTGACGACGATGAAACATCATATTGCAGGAGTACTCCTCGCCATGGCCACCACCGCTTCCGCCACCGCCCAAACACACGCGCCGAACAAGCCCGTCTCGATCGTGCTGGTGCATGGCGCCTTCGTCGACGCGTCGGGCTGGAAGTCGGTCTACGACATTCTGACTAAGGACGGGTATGAGGTGCTGGTCGTCCAGAACCCGACCGTCACGCTCGACGGTGACGTTGCGGCCACCCGCCAGGTGATCGCGAAGGCAAGCAAGCCGGTTGTGCTGGTCGGCCACAGTTATGGCGGCGCCGTCATCACCGAAGCTGGCGCCGATCCCAAGGTGAAGAGCCTCGCCTATATCGCCGCGCTCGCGCCCGATGTCGGGGAATCGGTGTACGAACTGGCGACCCGGCCGGTGCCGGGCGAAGCCGGTCCGCCGCTGCTGCCGCCGGACGACGGGTTCATCATCGTCGATCCCGTCAAGTTCCCGAGCGCCTTCGCGAAGGATGTCGACGTCTCGATCACCGGCTTCATGGCGGTGGCGCAGGTTCCTTGGGGCCTGGCTGCGGTGCAGACCAAGCTCGCCACGGCGGCATGGCGCGACAAACCGGTTCGCTGGATGCTGACGTCACAGGATCACATGGTCTCGCCGACCACCCAGCGCTTCATGGCGACCCGCGCCAAGGCCAAGCTGACCGAGATCAACAGCAGCCACGCGGTCATGCTGTCCCACCCGAAGGACGTAGCCGCGTTCATCGAGGCGGCGGCCGCCGGCGCCGACTAGCCCCCGCTCCAAGGACGGCGCACCACGGCGCCGTCCTTGGACATTGTCGAGATCCAAGGCCGCTCGATCTGCCGCACTGATAGAGTTGCGGCACGGTTGACTGCGATCGCGGTGCCGGCGCTGGCTGTGCGCGTTCCGATCCCTGGCGCGCCCGGCGGTCGATCCAAATATATGTTGAGGGAGATGTCCCATGGCCGATGGATCAGACACGCCGAAGGCGGTTAACCGCCGCCAAGCGATCACCTTGGGGGGCGCCGCACTCCTCGCCTCGGCGCTGTCCGCCGCGAGCGGCTCAGTCGGTGCCGCTAGTTTGGACCCGGCAAACACGAATAGCCTGACCCAGGTGCGCAACGCCACATTGCGCATCAAGTATGGCGGCGTCCGCTTCCTTGTCGACCCGGTGCTGGCGGACAAAGACGCCTATCCCGGCTTCGAAGGGACGGCGAACAGCCAGCGGCGCAACCCGCTGGTGCCGCTACCCATGCCGATTGCTTCGATCATCGACGTGGACGCCGTCATCGTGACGCACCTGCATCCCGATCATTGGGACGAGGCGGCGAAGGCCAAGCTGAACAAGGCGCTGCCGATCTTCGCGCAGAATGCCGGCGATGCCTCCCAACTCCGCTCGGCAGGCTTCGCAGACGTCCGCGTTCTGACCGAGAGCACCGAATTTCGTGGTGTGCACTTGAGCCGCACCGGCGGGCAGCATGGCACTGACGCGGCCCTCAAGGCATTACCGCAGATCCTCGGCCCGGTCAGCGGCTTCGTCATGCGCCATCCAGCGCACAAGACGCTGTACGTCGCGGGGGATACGATCTGGAACAGCCAGGTCGAGCGCGCCATCGCCACCCACGCCCCGGACGTCATCGTCCTGAACGCCGGCATGGCGACCGTGATTGGCCTCGATCCCATTATCATGGGGCCGACCGACGTCCTGGCGGTGCATCGGGCCGCGCCGAACGCGATGCTGATCGCCAGCCACATGGAAGCCGTGAACCACTGCATCCTCAGTCGGGCCGATCTGCGCACCTTCTCGAAGCGCGACGGATACGAACAACACCTACGTATCCCCGCCGATGGTGAAACGCTGGCGATCTGAAAAACGGTTCTGCACGTCGCGAGGCAAACGCAAACGGCCAGGAGGCTGCTTTCCGGCGCATTGCTGCTGCTTGGCAAAACCGCGCGGGGACAGCGGGCCGGTCGCGGTAAAGCGAGACGCTTGATCTCAACACCAGGGGCGTCTTCCCGCAAAATGCGCATCTGGCTTGGAAGCCAAGCCGCATGACCCGCGAGACATCCGATAGCGAACACGGGCAGCTCTGGCCGGCCAGCTCTCCGGGCACCTTCGCGGTCAACCCTGATCAAATCTGGAGAAGGTTGCTCAGCCACCGAAGGAACCGACCCATCCTTTAACGCTACGTTACCGCAATTGACGCCCCCTGCCGAGGGATGGGTCTAGATAACGGTGACTGGATGTACAGCAGCACAATGGAGCAATTCGATGCCGACGATCGCTACTCACGACGGCGCGAACATCTTCTACAAGGACTGGGGATCGGGTCAGCCGATCGTCTTCAGCCACGGTTGGCCGCTTTCGGCGGACGACTGGGACGCCCAGATGATGTTCTTCCTCAAACAGGGCTATCGGGTGATCGCGCATGATCGGCGCGGCCATGGCCGGTCCGACCAGCCCGGCGCCGGCAATGACATGGACACCTGGGTCGCCGATCTCGCGGCGCTGACCGAGCATCTCGACTTGCGCGATGCGATCCATATCGGGCACTCGACTGGCGGAGGTGAGGTGGCTCGCTATGTCGCGCACCACCAGGATCGCGTTGCCAAGGCGGTGCTCGTCGCCTCTCTGACACCGAACATGTACCGGGGCGAGGACAACCCGTCGGGCCAGCCGCCCGAGTGGTTCGAGACCATTCGCGGGGGCGTGCTAGGCAACCGGGCGGAGTTCTACCGTTTCGTCCCCGAGAATCCGTTCTACGGCTACAGCCTCGACGGAGCCGAACCTTCGGAGGCGATCATCGCGAACTGGTGGCGCCAGGGCATGGCCGGCGGCGCCCTTGCGCACCTCGCATCGGTCGACTCCTGGCTCGAAGACTATACTGCGGACCTCGAGAAGATCACCGTGCCGGTGCTGGTGATGCATGGGGAGGCGGACCAAGTCGTCCCGTTCGCCAGTTCTGTGCCGCGCGCGGTCGATCGGCTCCAAAAGGGGTCGCTGAAGGCATATCCCGGCTATCCCCATGGCATGCTGACCACCCATGCGGATGTCCTCAACCCCGACCTGCTGGCGTTCATCAGGTCGTAACGACATAAGAGGGTTCGACTTTGGCGTCGTGGCGAATGAACGACGAAGAAGCCCGAACCCTCTCCGGATATTTCACGGCAAGGCAAAGTCGAGAGATGCGTGGTGGCCTCGACTGGCCCAGCTCCCGCCATAGAATGACGCGAACCCTCTCTCCAGCGTCAAGGGCGAGATGGCGTAATGCGCTGTGGTGGGTGCTTTGGCCACGAAGCACCTACCCACGTTAGTCCCGGTGTAACCAGCGGTACAGGCTGGGCAACAAAACCAGCGTGAGAAGCGTCGAGGTGGCGATACCGCCGATCACCACGGTCGCGAGCGGGCGCTGTACCTCCGCCCCCGCGCCGGTCGCGATCGCCATCGGCACGAACCCGATCGAGGCGACCAAGGCGGTGGAGAGCACCGGCCGCAGGCGGTCGCGGGCGCCCTGGCGGACGGCGGCGTTGGCCGATAGCGGCTCGCCCTCTCGCCCCTCGCGCAGTCCGTTGATATGGTCGATCAACACCAGCCCGTTGAGCATCGCGATGCCCGATAGCGCGATGAAGCCGATCGCGGCGGTGATCGAAAAGGGCATGCCGCGCAGCCATAGCGCCAGCACGCCGCCGGTGATCGCGAAGGGGATGCCGGTGTAGACGATCGCCGCCTCGCGGACGCTGCCGAGCGCCGCATAGACCAGAGCGAAGATCAGCAGCAGCGCGGCGGGTACGACGATCGACAGCCGCTGCTGTGCCGCCTCGAGCTGGTGATACTGGCCACCGAATTCGATGCGATAGCCGGGCGGAAGCTTGATCCGTCGATCCAGTTCGGCGCGCGCCGCGGCGACATAGCCGGCGAGATCGCTGGTCGAGAGGTTGACCATCAGCGCGGCGCGACGATTGCCATTGTCGTGCAGGATCGGTTCCACCATCCTCGCCTCGCGCAGCCGGGCGACGCGCGACAGCGGCACCATGCCATAGGCGCCGACGCGCAGGGGCAGCGCGAGGATGGCATTGGGGTTGGCGCGCAGCCCTTCGGCCATGCGGATCACGATCGCGTGGCGCGCGGCATTGTGCGGGATGAAGCCGACTTCGGCGCCCGCCACCGCGTCGCTGATCGCCCTGTTCACCTCCTGCGTGCCGATGCCGAGCCGCAGCAGCGCGGCATGGTCGAGCTCGACGACGATCGTCTTCGGGCGCCCGGTCGTCTCGAACTCGACGCTGGCGGTGCCGGGCTGTTTCTCCAGGATCGCCTTCGCCTGGGCGGCCGCGCGTTCCAGCACGTCGTAATCGTCGCCGTAGATCTTCACCGCGACGTCGGCGCGCACGCCTTCCAGCATCTCGTTGAAGCGCATTTCGATCGGCTGGGCGAAGGCGAGGGTCTGCTCGGCATAAACCTGTTGCGCCACCTTCTCGATACCGGCGATCAGGTCCTGCTTGGTGCGCGGCTTGCCCGGCGCGTGCGGCCACGTCTTTTCGGGCGCGTAGAAGAGGTAGAGGTCGTTCTGCTCGGGCGGCATCGGATCGGTGGCGACTTCGCTGGTGCCGATGCGCGAGAAGCTGTGCGTCACCTGCGGAAACGCCTTCAGGATCGCCCGCTCGGTGGCCTGCTCGATCGCGAGGCTGCGCTCGAGCGACATGCCGACCGGGCGATAGACCATCGCCGTGATCGCGCCCTCGTCGAGTTGCGGGGTGAATTGCGACCCGAGCGTGCGGAAGGTGAGGACGGTGCCACCCAGCAACGCCACCGCACCGATCACCAGCAGCAGCGGATGCGCGAGCGCGGCCGAGAGCACCGGCGTATAGACGCGATCGGCGAGGCCCATCACGCCCTTCTCACCACCCGTCTCGGCGTGGTCCGCCGGCGCACGAAGCAGCCAGGCGCCGAGCATCGGCACGATCGTGAAGGTCCAGGCGAGCCCGGCGACGATCGCCAGCATCACCGCCTGCGCCATCGGCTGGAACAGCTTCCCCTCCACGCCGCCGAGGCTCAGCACCGGCACATAGACGAGCGCGATGATCGCGATGCCGAAGAACGTCGGCCGCGCGACGCTGCGTGCCGCTTCGCCGACGATCGCACGGCGCTCCTCCAGCGTCAGGTCCGCGCCCTTCTCCCGCCGCCGCACGGCGAGCAGCCGCAGCGCATTCTCGACCACGACGAGCGCGCCGTCAACGATCAGCCCGAAGTCGAGCGCCCCCAGACTCATCAGATTGCCCGACACGCCGATCGCATGCATGCCGGTGACGGTGACGAGAAAGGCGAGCGGGATCACCAGCGCGACGATCAGCGCCGCGCGCCAATTGCCCATCACCACCAGCAGCACCAGCGCGACCAGCAGCGCGCCCTCGCCGAGGTTGCGCTCGACGGTGTGGATCGTACGATCGACCAGATCGGCGCGGCTATATTGCCGGTCGATCACCATGCCCTTGGGCAGCGCCGCCTGGATATCGGGCAGCGCGCCTTCGATGCGCAGCGCGACCTGCCGGCTGTTCTGGCCGACCAGCATCATCGCGGTGCCGAGCACCGTCTCGCGCCCGTTCTGCGTCGCCGCGCCCTGGCGCGGACCATGACTGGTGACGACAGTGGCGAGATCGCGCACCTGCAAGGGCAGCACGCCGCCGGCGAACTTGACGGGAATCGCGCCGATCTCCTGCGCGGTCATCACCCGCGCGTCGGTACGCACCGCGAAGCGTTCGCTGCCGCGCGCGATGATGCCGCCGCCGGCATTCTCGACATTGCCCGCCACCGCCTGCGCCAGTTCGGCCGCGGTCACCCCGTGGGCGGTGAGCTTCGCCGGGTCCGGCTGGACGACATATTGCTCCTCCAGCCCGCCGTTCGAGTTCACATCGGCCACGCCGGGTACGGCACGCAGCATCGGCCGCACGGTATATTCCTGCGCCTCGTACAACTCCATCAACTGCCGCTCCGCCGACATGCCGGGTCGCGGCCGCCGCCATTCGAGCGTGTAGTAATAGATTTCGCCCAAGCCCGTGGTGATCGGCGCCAGTTGGGGCGTACTGCCGGCCGGTAGCTGGTCGCGTACCGCGTTCAAGCGCTCGGTGACAAGTTGGCGCGCCTTCAGTTGATCGGTGCCGCCCTTGTAGAGCAAGGTCACCTGGCTCAGCCCGGTCTTGGTCACCGAACGTGTCTGGTCGAGCCCTGGCTGGCCGCCCATCGCGCGTTCGATCGGCAGCGTCACCAGCCGCTCGATCTCCTCGGGGGCGAGCGCGGGCACCTGGGTGTTGATCTGCACCTGCACGCCGGTGATGTCCGGGATCGCGTCGATCTGCAGGCTGAAATAGGACCACAGCCCGATCGCCGCGACGACCGCGCTGACGGCGGCGACCGCCAGCCGGTGGAGGGTGACCCAGTGGAGCCAGCGCGTCATGCCGTGGCCTCAGCGCGCCAGCGCATTGCCGCCATTGAGCGCGCGCAACTGGAGCAGCGCCTCGATCGCGTCGCGCCGCGTGTCGAGGATCGCCCCGGTCGCGTCGAGATAGGCCTGCTGCATCTGCGTGTAGGTAGTGAGCGGAATCGCGCCGAGCCGGTAGTTACGGTCAGCCTCGATTGCGGCGGCGGCAAAGCGCTGCGCCGATGCGCCGTCCCATTTCGCCAGCGCCTCGCGCTTGGCTTGATATTGCGCGGCTTGATCGAACACGTCGCGCGCGATCCGGCGTTCGGCGGCGACCAGCGTGGCATTCGCCTGGGCCTGCCGCCCCTGCTCGGCCGCGACGTCGCCCGCCTGCCGGTTCCACAGGGGAATCGAGGTGGAGAGGCGCACGCCGACGTTGGTCTCGCGAATGTCGGAGCGCGCGCGATCATAATAGGGCCCGACGCTCACCACCGGGATGCGGGCCTTTTTCGCGAGGTCCACCCGCAGCCCCTGCTGCTCGAACTGCGCCCGCAGCGCCTGCAGCTCGAAATTGTTGGCGTTCGCCTGCGCGGCGAGCGTCGCGTCCGCTGGCAGATCGGGCAGGCCCATGTCGGGCCGGACGATGCGAATGCGCGCGGCGAACGGCGCACCGCGCAGTTGATTGAGTTCGTAGAGGATCGAATTGGCCTCGGCATCCGCCGCCGCCGCGCTACGCTCCGCGCTGATCGCGTTCGCCTGCAGCGCCGTCGCCTCGAGCTGGGGCGAAGGGCCGGCGGGGTCGCGCGCGACGATCACGCGCGCCAGCGTCCGCATCCGATTGGCGACCGCGCGTGCCGCCGCCGCCTTCTCGTCCGCCGCGAACAGCCGGTAGCCGAGCGAGCGCGCCCGCGCCGCCAAAGTCGCGTCGAACTGCTGGAGGCCAATCCGCGCCAGCGACACCTGCCGGTCGGCGATCGCGCGGCGCAGCGCGATCCGCCCGCCGAACTCGATCGGCTGAGTGACCGACACGGCATAGGTCATGCCCTCGCCGTTGAGCGCGCCGGTATTGACGTCGTTCGCGCGGCGCTGGCCGAATTCGACGGTCGCTTCGGGATCGGCCCAGCGCCCGGCCGCCGCGCGCTCGACACCGGCCGTATCGATCTGCCGCTGGTAGAATTGCCGCTCGGGATTGTTCGCGATCACGTCCTGCGCCAGCGCGTCGAGCGACACGGCGGGGCCGCTCTGCGCCAGCGCGGGCGTCGCGAGGCATATCCATCCCGCCAGTGCGAGCAACCGCATCTTCCGCCTCCGATCGATCCTGCCGCCCCCTAACCCTGCCGCTTTACGGCCGTCGACTAAAACCGCGTTCAGAGTCTGAAACGCAATTCAGTTGACCGCGCGCGCGTGCCCGCCACACATGCGCAGGCGTGACGCAGATCCTGCTCCTCGAAGACGATCCCGGCACGGCGGATGAAATCCGGCTGGAACTCGTCGCCGCCGGGCACGGGGTCGCACATCGCTCCACGCTCGCCGCAGCGGCCGAGGCGGTGCGCGCGGGCGGCATCGACGTGTTGATCGTCGACCGCCAATTGCCCGATGGCGAGGGGCTGGACCTGATCGCGGCGCTGCGATCGGAGGGATTTCGCACCCCCGCGCTGGTGCTGAGCGCGCTGGGCAGCCTCGACGATCGCGTGCGCGGTCTGCGCGCCGGCGGCGATGATTACCTCCCCAAGCCCTTCGCGCTGGTCGAGCTGATCGCCCGCGTCGAGGCGCTGCTCCGCCGCCCCGACGAGCGGCGCGACACGCGATTGATCGTCGGCCCGCTCGATCTCGACCTGCTCGAAGGCAAGGCGCGCCGCGCGGGCCGGCCGCTGGACCTGCTGCCGCGCGAGTTGAAGCTGCTCGACTATCTGGTGCGCCGCCCCGGCCGCATCGTCACCCGCTCGATGCTGCTCCAGGACGTATGGGGCTACAATTTCGAGCCGAACAGCAATGTGGTCGATGTCCACATCGGCCGCCTGCGCCGCAAGGTGGACGGCGAAGGCGAACCGCAACTGATCCGCAACGTGCGCGGGCAAGGCTATATCTTCGATGTTCCGGCCTGATCCCCGCACCCGCGCGACCTGGCGCTGGGGCGGCGCGCTGGCAGCGATCCTGATCCTGCAGTCGCTGGTGCTGGCCGGCATCTTCTGGGTGACCGCCAACGGCAATCACCGGCGCGCGATCGAACACACGCTGCTCGACGATTGCGGCTTCTTCGCGCTCACCCCGCCCGCCGAACGCGCCGAAGAACTGCGCGAACGGCTGGCGCGCGACATTCACCGCGAGCGCTTCCTTGCCCTGTTCGATGCGAACGGGCGGCGGATCGCGGGTAACGTCGCGACGATCCCGGACCTTCCACCCGGCACCAGTGCGTCGTTCGTCGCTCCCGTCGCGCCGACCGAACTGCCCGGCAAGACGAGCGACGTCGCCCGCCTGACGCTCTGCCCCTTGTCGGACGGCACGCGCCTGCTGACCGGCATGGACCTCGACGATACCGAGGAAGCGCTGCGGCTGACCTGGCAATCGTTGCTGCTCGGCCTGCTGCCCGGCCTCTGCTTGGCACTCGGCGTCGGCCTCGTCGCCGGCCGGCGCGCCGCGCGGCAGGTCGATGCGGTGCGTTTGCTCACCGAACGGATCGTCTCGGGGGATCTTGCCCAGCGCCTGCCTGTGCCGGCGCGGCCGGACAGTTTCGGGCTGCTGTGCGCGCACATCAACAGCATGCTCGACCAATTACAGATGCTGGTTGCCGAGGTGCGCGGCATCGGCGACGATATCGCGCACCAGCTCCGCACCCCCCTCACCCGCCTCCGCGCAGGATTGGAGCGGGGCTTGCGCGAAGCCGAGGACCGGGCCGGCTTCGAAGCGGTGATCGACCGCGGGCTCGCCGAGATCGACAGCCTGCTCGGCATCGTCGCCGCGCTGCTGCGCTTGCGCGAGTTGGAGGATGACGAACGCAGAAGCCGCTTCGCGTCGATAGACCTCGTCCGGCTGGTGGAAGACGCGTGCGACCTTCACCGCCCGGCGGCGGAGGATCGCGGCATCACGCTGCTGTGCGAATGCGCGCGCGTTCCCACGATCGAGGGCGATGCCAGCCTCCTGTTCGAAGCGGTCGCCAACCTGATCGACAATGCGATGAAGTTCGGGCCACCGAACGGGACGGTGACGGTGCGGCTGGCCAGCGACGCCGCCGTCCCGACCATCACCATTGCCGATGAAGGGGATGGCGTGCCGGCCGCCGAACGCTCGCTCGTCACCCAGCGTTTTTATCGCGGCCGCCGCGACGGCGTCGGCGCGGGGCTTGGGCTCGCGCTCGTCAAAGCCATTGTCGATCTGCATGGATTCGCGCTGTACTTCGCGGCCTGCGGGAGCGCCGTGACGATCCGCTGCGCGCGCGAGATGCCGGCGCCGCTGCGGTGACGCCGCCCGCGTCCTCCCGGCGATCCTCTCATGGTTGGCGAAACCGCCGTCAGACGAATCCGCTATTCATCCAGACCGAAACGATGACTTCGAACAGGATGATCGAAGCAAGCACACTTCCGCCGACTTGAATACGACGCTTCGCTTCCGCATCGAGCACGGAGCGGGATTTGTAGATGTGCGCTCGCATTTCCATAGTCCCGAATCTGCATTTATCTTTAAGACTTTGTAACAATATCGTCACCGCCGACGCATTGGGATTGATACTTAGGTTTGGGTGAGGCACCCCTCCAGCGCGCGTTTCAGTTCCGGCAGATCCCGCCCCGCCGCCAGCACGATCCAGTCATCCGGGGCCGCAAGCGCGCTCTGTTTTCGCGCGACCTCCGCGTTCGCGTCCGACGCATCTGGCCCACGCGCCGCGATACGCCGCACACGTTCCGCCTCGCCCAACTCCAGCCAGAAGCCGTGAAAGGGAACGCCGCACAGCCGCGCCACCGCCGCGATCGCCGCCCGGTCGAGTCGGTCCGAGAAGACGGCATCGGCGATCACCGCGCGACCCGCGCGCAGCGCCTCGGCCGCGAGTCGCCGCGTTTCCTCATAGACCCGCCGGTTGGCCGGCGCGGTGTAGTGCGACGGGTCGAGCCGCTGCTCCGGCCCGACGCCGCAGAGCCGCTTGCGCAAGACGTCGCTCCGCAACACGCGCGCGCCGGGCGGGCCGCCGATCTCGCCCGCGACGAAGCGCGCGAGCGTCGACTTGCCCGACCCGGACAGGCCGCCGATCGCGACGAGTCGCGGACGGGCATCGGCAAGGATTTCACCCGCGAGCGAAAGGTAACGCCGCGCCTGCGCGAAGTCCTCGGCCCGGCCGGTTCGCGCCGCCTGCGCGGCGAGCACATGCGCACGGATGCCGGCGCGGATGCTCATATACAGCGGCAGCAGCGCGATTCCCGCTTCGTCGGCAGGCGACAGATCGAAATAGCGATTGGCGACGATGCCGGCCTCGCGGCGCAGCCCGCGCGCCCAGAAATCCATCAGCAGGAACGCAAGGTCGTACAGTACGTCGGTGGTGGCGAGTTCGGCATCGAATTCCAGGCAATCGAACGGTGTCGGCACGTCATCGAGCACGACGATGTTGGCGAGATGGAGATCGCCGTGGCAATGCCGGACCCGTCCGGCACGCGCCCGCGCGTCGAGCAGCGGCCGGTGCCGCGCGACCCCCGCCATCAGCCGTTCGGTGAGCGCCTTCACGATGGCCGGGTCGAGCGTATCCGCGAAGGCCGCCATGCTGTGGGCATTGCCCTCCACCACCTTGCGGATGCGGTCCGCGCCATCACCGCCTTCGGCGATCTGCGCGCGCGCGTGAAAGCCCGCCACCGCGTCCGCGAGGCGCATCAGCAACGCATCGTCGAGCGTGATCCGGTCCACCATGTTCGCCAGCAACGCCGCGTCGGGGAAGCGGCGCATCTCGAGCAGCCAGTCGATCGGCGCGCCACGCCCGTCCAGCGCCAGCGTGCCGTCCTGCTCGAGCGTAACGGGGTGCAGGTTCAGGTACAGGTCCGGCGCGGTGCGGCGGTTGAGGTGAAGTTCCGCGTCGAGCGCGGCGCGGCGGCGCTCCGGCGTCGTGAAATCGAGATAGCCGAACGCCACCGGGCGCTTGATCTTCCACGCGCGGTCGCCCGACAGATAGATCGTGGCGGCATGGGTTTCGATGATCTCCACCGGCGCATCGGTCCCGAACGGGCCGCCGCGTGCCAGCCAGGCCGCGACGTCGGCATCGCGCCGGGGAAGGCGCGCGACCGACGCCGCCGCCACGCCTATGCCTCGATCGCGATCTTTCGCGACCGCTGCGGGGCGTTGCGGTCCTTGGCGATCTCCAGGCTCAGCACGCCGTGGTTGAACTTGGCCTTGATCTCGTTGGGATCGGCGTCGGCGGGCAGCGCTATCTCCCGGCGGAACGCGCCGTAGCGGCGTTCGCTGATCAGCCGCCCCTCGTCCTTGCGCTCCTCCGACGCGGTCTTTTCGCCGGCGATGACGAGGACACCCTCGGTCACTTCCACCGAAACGTCCTTGTCGGTGAGGCCGGGAAGTTCCGCCGTCAGCCGATAGGCGTCACCGGTGTCGTTCAGTTCCAGCGGCGGCATCGGCGCGACCACGCGCTTCGCGATATCGAAAAAGCCTCGCCCCGGCTGATCGACATCGGCGAACATGCGGTCGATCTCACCGCGCAGCCAGCCGAACGGGCTGATGTCCGCGATCGACGTCCGCGTGGCGGGTGTCTTGCTCATCTCGTTCATGGGAAGCGTCTCCATTTCGGGTTGCGGCACGCGGGATCAGGCGAAGAGCGCGGGTTCGGGATCGTCCTCGATCGGCTCGGGCACGGCCAGTTGTTCGTGGCAATCATGCGAGATCGTATGATGGCACCGGGGCGGCCAGGCCGCATTGACGGCCGCGTTCCACCATCCCGTGGTGACGATCATCGGCACTTCCCAGACGCGCTCGCAAGCAGTCCAGAGCAGCTCGGGAACCGGCGCGTCGAATTGCGTGGTGGCCGATTCGGTCATCGCTCGTCTCCTTAGTCCCGCCGGCAGAGGGATAGGATCGCGCCCGCAGGCGATGAATCGGGGATGCTACTTAGGTGTCCGGCACGGGCACCGCCGCGCGCGCCAGCTTCGCCGCGCATCGCCCCCCGCCCGCGCCGCCGTGCCGTCCGTGAATCTACGGATGGGCTGCGCGTGGTGCGATCGGCATGAGCCGATGCGCAAGATCGCCCGCCGGTCGGCGCGGCGCGCGAACCTGGAGAGACGGCGATGAAAGCATTGGTCTATCACGGCCCCGGCAGCAAAAGCCTGGACGAACGTCCCATGCCGGTGCTCCGCGACGGCGGCGACGCGATCGTGCGGGTGACGCGCACGACCATCTGCGGCACCGATCTGCACATCCTGAAAGGCGACGTGCCGACCTGCGCGCCCGGCCGCATCCTTGGCCATGAGGGTGTCGGCATCGTCGAGGCGGTCGGCGCCGGCGTCACGACGTTCAAGCCCGGCGATCACGTCCTCATCTCGTGCATCACGTCATGCGGGCGGTGCGCCTTCTGCCGCAAGGGCATGTATTCGCACTGCACGTCGGGCGGCTGGATTCTCGGCAACACGATCGACGGGACGCAGGCGGAGTATGTGCGCGTGCCGCATGCCGACACGAGCCTCTATCCCATACCGGCCGGCGCCGACGAGGAGGCGCTGGTGATGTTGAGCGACATCCTGCCGACCGGCTTCGAATGCGGCGTCCTCAACGGGCGGGTCCAGCCGGGGAGCAGCGTCGCGATCGTCGGCGCGGGGCCGATCGGGCTCGCCGCGCTGCTGACCGCGCGCTTCTACACGCCGGCCAAGATCGTGGTGATCGACCTCGACGCGCACCGCCTCGCGACCGCGAAGCGCTTCGGCGCGACGCATGTCGTCGACAGCGGCCATGAGGACGCGGCGGCGGCGGTGCGCGCGGTCACCGGCGGTCTCGGCGCGGATACCGTCATCGAGGCGGTCGGCGTACCGGCGACGTTCGAGCTCTGCCAGGAACTCGTCGCGCCCGGCGGCGTCATCGCCAACATCGGCGTGCATGGCTGCAAGGCCGATCTGCACCTCGAAACCCTGTGGTCGCGCAATATCGCCATCACCACGCGGCTCGTCGATACCGCCACGACGCCGATGCTGATGGAAACGGTATCCGCCGGAACGCTGGCGCCCGAACGCCTCATCACCCACCACTTCCAGCTCGCCGATATCCTCGACGCCTATGACACGTTCGGCCGCGCGGCCGAGACCCAGGCGCTGAAGGTGCTGATCGCGACCTGACGGCGCGGCGCCCGCTTCCACATGAGAGAGGAGACGAAAATGGCGACACAGACACGGCGCGTCGCGCTGGTGACCGGCGGCACCACGGGAATCGGCGCCGCGACCTGCCAGTCGCTGGCGGCGGCCGGATATACGGTCGCCGCCAGCTTCTGCGGCAACGAGGATCGGGCCAAGGATTTCACCAGCCGGACCGGCATCCCGGCGTGGCGCTGGTCGGTCAGCGATCACGATGCCTGCCGGGCCGGCATCGATACGATCGAGGCCGCGCTCGGGCCAATCGAGATCCTCGTCAACAACGCCGGCATCACCCGCGACTCCAGCCTCGCCAAGATGACGCCGGACGCGTGGCGCGCGGTGATCGACACCAACCTTTCGGGCTGCTTCAACATGGCGCATGCCGTGTTCGCCGGCATGCGCGCGCGCAAATGGGGGCGGATCGTCAACGTCTCCTCGATCAACGGCGAGACGGGACAGTTCGGCCATACCAACTATGCCGCCTCCAAGGCGGGCATTCTCGGGTTCACGCGCGCGCTCGCGCTCGAAGGCGCGCGGGACGGGGTGACGGTGAACGCGGTCGCGCCCGGCTACACCGACACCGATATGGTCAAGGCGGTGCCGACCGATGTCCTGGGCGGGATCGTCGCGCGGATTCCCGTGGGCCGACTCGCCAGGCCGGAGGAGATCGCGCGCTGCATCGCGTTCCTCGTCGCCGAGGAGTCCGGCTTCATCACCGGCGCGACGTTGGACGTGAACGGCGGCCAGCGCATGGGCTGATGCCCGACCCTTAAGGGAATTTGCGCATTGGGCGGCGCAAATCCGCGCTTCAGAAAGACCGTGATAGCCACGGGAGCGCTGGATGCCGACCGACCCCTTCCCAAACCTCCTCCGACAGTTGCGGCGCCGGCGTGGCACGAAGGCTTCCACGATCTTGCCGGCGGTCCTCAGCCTATCCGCCTGCGAGCCCGGCGCCCCGATCGGGCGTCTCACCTCGAAGAAGGAGAAGAGCAATGCTAAAGACCGACAGCCAGTTGCAGCATGATGTCATCGCCGAACTCGAATGGGAACCGCGTGTCGATCACGCCGACATCGGCGTGGCCGTCAACGACGGCGTCGTCACCCTGTCCGGCTATGTGAAGACCTATCCGGAAAAATTCGCCGCCGAAAAGGCGACCCGCAGGGTGGCCGGCGTCAAGGCGATCGCCGAGGAGATCAAGGTCCGGCTCGCGGCCGAACCCAAGACCGCCGACCATGAGATCGCCAAGCGCATCCTCGATCTGTTCGCGTGGAACGTGTCGATCCCGGACGACCGCCTGACCGTGAAGGTCGAACATGGCTGGGTGACGCTGTCCGGCACGGTCGACAAACATTATCAGAGCGAGGAGGCGCGCAGGGCGGCTGGCCGTGTGACCGGGGTGCTCGGCGTCGTCAATCTCATCACCGTCAAGCAATTGCCGGTGCCCGCCGACATCAAGGACCGCATCATGGCCGCGTTCAAGCGCCAGGCCAATCTCGACGCCAACACGGTGATGGTCGCGACCGAGGGCAGCAAGGTCAAGCTGACCGGCAAGGTGCGGGCGTGGAGCGAGCGCGGCCTGGCCGAACAGGCGGCATGGGCGGCGCCTGGCGTCACCGCCGTCGAGGACGACATCGTCGTCGCGTTCTGACCATCCCGCGCGGATCGCGTCACGCGGCCGTCCGGGCGCCGGGCGGCCGCTTTCGTATCCGTATCATCCCCCATATCGGCACCATCGACTCCTTTCCTATCGTCGTCGCCGGAACATTGGAGGTGGCCATGAAGAACATTCTCTTGCTGGTGCATGACGACAGCGGACAGGAGGCCCGCCTGCAGGCGGCACTGGACATCACCCGTGCGCTCGAAGGGCATCTGTCCTGCGTCGACGTGTCCGTGCTGCCGATCCTCGTCGGCGATTATTACGGCGGGGCGGAAGCGGAGGCGATCCTGTTCGCCGACGAATGCGAGCGCGAGACCAAGAACAAGGCCGCGCTCGAAGCCCGGCTGGTGCACGAGGATGTGGCGTGGGACTGGTGCGATTCCACCGGCTCGATCGAACGATGCCTGCAGGACAAGGCGGCGCTCGCCGATCTCGTCGTGCTCAACCGCAAGCTCGAGGTCGGCAGCCCAGACATGCACGACATCGTGAGCAATCTCGTGATGCACGCGCGGGCGCCGATCCTCGCGGTTCCCGAGACGCTGAAGCGCATGACGCTCGACCGCGCGCTCATCGCCTGGGATGGCCGCGGCTCCGTCGCCGCGACGGTGCGGGCGTGCCTGCCGCTGCTCAAGCTCGCGAAAGATGTCGAGATCTTCATGGCCCGGCGGGGCGGAGACGGCGTCGAGCCGACCGAAGCCGCCGAATATCTGTCACGCCACGATGTCCACGCCACCGTCCGCATCGTCGATGAAACGCATACCGCGCCGGATGAACTCATCAGGGACGAGGCGACGCGCTGGCGCGCCGATTACGTGCTGATGGGCGCCTATGGCCACGGCCGGCTGCGGGAAACCTTCGGGGGCGTGACCAAACGCATGCTGTCCCAAAGCACGTTTCCCCTGATCCTCGGCCATTGAGGCGCGCGGCGCGCGCCGCCAGGCGGCGATGCGCGGGGCCGGCGCCCCGCGACGGGGATCGTTTCCGCGAACCGAGGAGGGGCAGGCGGTGGAAGCCGAGCGTGTGAACGATCACGGCGCGGGCGCGGAGCCGCTCGATGCCGTCGCAGATGTGATCGACAGGGTGACCGGCGCCGCGCTGGCGCGGCTGACCGGCGGGCTCTCGCCCGCGTCGATCGGCGCGGCGTTCCTCGACTGGGCGGTCCATCTCGCGATCTCGCCGGGGCGGCAGCTCCAGCTCGCCGCCGACGCCGATCGCCAGATTCTGCGCTTCCTCGATTACGCCTGCACCGTCGCGGTCGCCTCCGCGCCGGTCGCGGCGGCGATCGATCCGCTGCCGCAGGACCGGCGCTTCACCGATGCGGACTGGCAGGCATGGCCGTTCAACCTGATCGAGCAGGCGTTTCTGCTCGGCCAGCAATGGTGCGACAAGAGCGGCCGCGCCGTCGGCGGGGTGACGCCCCGCCACGAGGAGATGGTGCGCTTCACCTTGCGCCAGTGGCTCGACGTGATGGCGCCGTCCAATTTCATCGCGACCAATCCCGTCGTGCAGCGGCGCATCGCGGCGACGGGCGGCCAATGTCTGGCCGATGGCGCCGCCAATTTCCTGGACGATTTCCGTCGCGCGTGTTCGGGCGACCGGCCCGCCGGCGCCGATGCCTATCGTCCGGGAATCGAGGTCGCGGTCACGCCCGGCGAGGTCGTCTATCGCAATCATCTGATCGAACTGATCCAGTACCACCCCACCACCGCGACCGTCCGCCCCGAGCCGGTCCTGATCGTCCCCGCCTGGATCATGAAATATTATATTCTCGATCTCAGCCCGGCCAATTCGCTGGTGCGCTGGCTGGTGGGGCAAGGCTTCACCGTGTTCATGATCAGTTGGCGCAATCCCGGACGCGAAGACCGCGACATCCACTTCGACGATTATCGCCGGCTGGGCGTGATGAAGGCGCTCGACGCGGTCACCGCGATCACCGGCCACGCCGCCATCCATGCCGCCGGATATTGCCTGGGCGGCACCCTGCTCGCGATCACCGCCGCGACGATGGCGCGCGATGGCGACGCGCGGCTCGCCTCGATGACGCTGTTCGCCGCGCAGACCGAGTTCAGCGAACCGGGCGAGCTCGGCCTGTTCATCGACGCGGCGCAGGTGCATTTCCTCGAAAACATGATGTGGGCGCAAGGCTATCTCGACAGCCGCCAGATGGGTGGCGCCTTCCAGATGCTGCGGTCGAACGACCTGCTGTGGTCGCGCGTCATCCACGGCTATCTGATGGGCGAAGCCGAGCCGATGAACGATCTGATGGCGTGGAACGCCGACGGCACCCGGCTTCCGCAGGCGATGCACAGCGAATATCTGCGGCGGCTCTTCCTCGACGACGATCTCGCCGAAGGCCGTTACCAGGTCGATGACAGGACGATCGCGCTCAACGACATTCGCGTGCCGATCTTCGCGGTGGGCACCGAATGGGATCACGTCGCGCCGTGGCGCTCGGTCTTCAAGATCCACCTGCTGACCGATACCGAGGTGACCTTCCTGCTCGCCAGCGGCGGCCACAATGCCGGCATCGTTTCCGAGCCCGGGCATCCGGGGCGGCATTTCCGCGTCATGACGCACCCGGCGACGCGCGGCCATCTCGATCCCGATGGCTGGCAGGCGGTCGCGCGCGGGCAGGAAGGGAGTTGGTGGCTCGCCTGGGCGGCCTGGCTCGGCGAACGCTCCGGGCAGCCCGGCCCGCCCCCGTCCATCGGGAAACCGGAGGCCGGATACGGGCCGATCGAACCCGCGCCCGGCCAATACGTCCTCTCGCGCTGAAGCTGGGCGCGGCGCGCGGCGGTCATCCCGCCGCCGCGCGCGCCGACGCGTCGGCGAGCTCGCGGATCACCTTGCCCGCTTCCATGCGCACGTCGCTCAGATACTGGCGCACGAAGCCCGCATCGACGCCATCGACGATCTCGTCATAGTGGACATGGCGCACCATCCGCAGCGCGAAGGCGTGTTTGATGTAATGGTCGAAACAGCTCCGCAAGCCGTTCACCTGCCCTTGCAGGTTCAGCCAGACTTCGCGCGCGGCCGAGGACGTGAAGCTTATCATCACCTTGCCGGTCAGCACGCCTTTCGCCGCCGCCGCCTGCACGTCCTGCGCGGTCGCGGCCGAAGCCAGCACACGCTCGACATAGCCTTTCATCATCGCCGGCGGTGTCCCGAACCAGATCGGATAGACCAGCACGAACGCGACCGCGTCCGCGAGGATCGCGAGTTCGTCGGTCACGTCCGGAAAGCGGCGGAACGCCGGCCCGGGCCGTTCCTCGCGTCTCAGGACCGGATTGAAGTTCATCGCGTACAGGTCGCGCAGGATCGCGCGGTGTCCGTGCTTCTCGACCGCGTCGCAATAGGCGCGCGCGACCGAGGCGTTGAAGCTGTTGTCATCGGGGTGGCAGAGGATGACGACATGCAGCGGGGCTGCGCCGGGATCGTTGCTTGCCATGAATCGGGCCTCCGTCTGAAACACCGTGCGCGGGACGATCAGATCCCGGCCTCGCCGAAATCGAACAGATCGTCGAGCCACCCCGCCCGCGCCACCGCGCTCCCCTCGACATTGCCGATCAGGACATGGCCGAGCGGCCGTATCCCGACGAACCGCAGGATGTTGCGCTCGAAACTCTTGACGCAGTGCGCGCGGTAATAGGTGCGATAGACCACCGCCGGCATCCCCATCGTCACGATCAGCCGCCCCGTGCGCGACGTCAGGCGCTTCTCGTGCAGCTTGCCCTGCCGCTCGACGAACGCGAATCCGGGCCGCATCACCTGCTCGACGAAGCCCTTGAGCAGCGCGGGCATGTCGCCGAGCCATAGCGGGAAGAAGATGGCGATGTGATCGGCCCAGGCGACCGCTTCCTGCGCGGTCTGGATATCGGGGGGCAGGTTGCCATTCTCCCAATCAGCGCGCGAGGCGACCAACGGGAAGCGAAGCTCGGCGACGTTGAGCGTGCGGACCTCATGCCCCCCCTCCTCGGCCCCTTCGATGTATCGCCGCGCGAGTGCGTGGACGAACCGCGCCGGATCTGCGTCCGGGTGCCCGTCGATGACGAGAAGGCGCTTCTTCATGCCGCGTCCTCCGTGGCGACGCGCGGCGCGGCGCTGGCGGTCGGAGCGGATGGGTGGCGGATCGTCATCGTGTCTCTCGCCGGTTTGCGAACTGCGCTGCCGGGTTTGCCCCAGACGCGGCGGGCGCGGCCATGCGTAATTCCCCGCATCCGCGCGCCGGACGCGCCCGAGACCCGGGCGGCCCGGCCGATCCGTGTGACCATTACGTAACGACGCGGCGCAGCAATCGCGCAACAATCGCGCAACATGGCGGGGTTCGCCGAGGAGCGTCGGATGAGGAATGTCGCCGCATCGACCACGGGCCAAAGGCCGGGAGCCCCTATCGTCGCGCATGGCGCGGGCGCCGCGCGCGCGCTGGCGCCGTGCCCGCCGGGCGCCGCGTGATGCCGCCCGCGCCCGACTCGCTCCGGGCGCCGGACCATCGCCGCCCGGCCACGCTCGAGAGCCTCTCCGCGCGCGAACGCGACGTGCTCGACGGCGTCGTGCGCGGCCTGACCAACAAGCAGATCGCGATCGAACTCGGCATCAGCCACCGCACGGTCGAAAATCATCGCGGCCGCCTGATGCGCAAGCTCCGCGTCGGCAGCGCGGCCGATCTCGTCGCGATCGCCACCGCCCGCCCGACCGACACCGCGTAACATCCCGTATAGCGCCCCGCCCGGCCCAAGATGCAGACCGCCCCTGCGGGGACCATTTGACCGGAGACCGAGATGAGTGAAGATCAGCAGACGTTGGTAACGGATCAACACGCCGCCAGGAGCGAGGCGTCCGTCACGGCGGCGATTCCCGCGATCGGCAAGATGCTGATGGTGGGGCCGCGCCTTCAGGCCACCGTGCTCAAGACCTATTTCGACCGTCAACGTCAGGCGATCGCGTTTCTCAGCGAGCGCACGGCCGACGGCCTGAAGTTCGCCGACGCGGTATCCAGCGCGAACACGCCCACCGAGGTGCTCTCGGCCTGTTCGGACTTCGTCCAGACCGGCTTCAGGCATTTCGCGGAGCAAAGCGGCGAGATCGGCCGCCAAGCGGTCGAGGCGTTGCAGACCGCGCAGCGCGACGCCGCCAACATCGCGGCCGCGACCACGCCGCGTCACGCCGCCTGACACGTCGGCGGCCGGCGGCCTTCATCGAAGCGGGGACGCGAAAAACAATGAACACCATTCTCTTGCTCGTCCATGATGACGCCGGTCTCACTTCACGGCTGCGGGCCGCCGTCGATGTCGCCGGAGCGCTGGACGCGACCTTGCTCTGTCTCGATCTGACCATCCCGATCGCATCGATCGGCGCGGACCCGCTGTTCGGGCCGATGGTGCTGGAGCCGGACACCGCCACCGAGGCGGTGCTGGCGGCACGCGCCGAACTCGACCGCAGCGGGCTTCGATACGACTGGATCGAGCGGCGCGGCGAGCTGGCGCACGAACTCGCGCAGGTCGCCCCGCTCGCCGATCTGGTGGTGCTGAGTTCGCCGAAGGACTTGCTCTTCCCCGCGATGCACAAGGCGATCGGCGAAACACTGGTACACGCCGACAAGCCCGTGCTCGCGGTGCCGGGTACGGCGGCTGGCATGCAACTCCACGGCGAGGCGCTTCTGCTGTGGGACGGATCACAGGGCGCGAACGACGCGATGCTCGCGGCGATGCCGTTGCTGCGCCGCGCCGCGTCCGTCACCGTGCTGGAGATCGACGACGGCTCGCTCGGCGTGCCCGCTTTTAAATGCACCGAATATCTGTCGGAGCGCGGCATCCGCCACCACCTCCGGCACGATCCCGCGTTCGGCGAGAAGGCCGGGTTCGTGATCCGCGAAGCGATCGAGGGGATCAAACCCGCCTATGTCGTCATGGGCGGCTACGGCCACGCGCGTCTGGTGGAGGGCCTGTTCGGCGGCGTGACCGAGCGCCTGCTGAACGATTGCCCCTTCCCGCTCTTCATCAAGCATTGAAGGAGATGCGGCCGTGACCATCGAACCGATCCGGCATCTGGTGGTGCTATGCCATCCCCGCAGCGGCAGCTTCAACCACCAGATCGCCGCCACCTATAGCGAAACCGTGCAGGCGTGCGGTCAGGTCGTGTGTGTGCGCGATCTCTATGCGCTGCGCTTCGATCCGATCCTCGAATATATCGGCGAAGGGCCGCAACTCGCCACGCTCGACGACCTGCGCGAAATCCGCCGCTGCGACGTCCTCACCTTCATCTATCCGATCTGGTTCGGCCTCCCCCCGGCGATGATCAAGGGCTATGTCGATCGCGTGCTGGGCGGCGGCTTCAAGCCGGACAGCGAGCATCCCCGCGTGGGCAAGCCGCTGCTCGCGGGCGTGCGCATGCTCGGCATCACGACATCGGCCTCGACCGAGGCGTGGCTCGCCGAGCACGGGCAGTTGATCGCGCTTCGCGAAGGCTTCGACCGATATCTCGGTACGATCTTCAACATGGCGGACACCCGGCACCTGCACATCGACGCCATCGTCGAGGGCCTCGACAAACATTATGCCGAGGAACAGCTCGAACGGGTGCGCGAGACCGCCCGGCAGATCTGCGCCGACGCACTTCACGCCGCCCACCGCGACGAGATGTCGCGCGTTCTCAGCCATGGCCGCGCCGCACCGCAGGCGCCGCCGCCCGTACCGGAGCATCCGCCCGCCTGACCGCGCCGCCCACCGCCGCTTGAAAGGAAGCCCGCCGATGTCACAGCAGTTTGACGACGAGGGGCCGATCCCCCCCGGAGAGGAGATCGGCCGCACGCCCGGCCCAATCGCCTTTTTCGTCGGTCTCACCCTGCTCGGCATGGTCATGGCGCTCGTCGCGCTGCTCAAGCAGCGGTTTTGATCGCGAGCGGCACCGCCGCGCGTCAGGCGTCGGCTCGGGCCGGCATGTCGCAGACTTGCCGCGCGGCGGCCCGCACCCGTTCGAGTTGCGCCGCCGCGTGATGCTCGCTCATGTTAGGCACGATCTCGTCGATCGCGACATGGTCGCTCCGCCGCATCCCGAAGGCGCGCATCAGATAGGCATCGAACACCGCGCGGAGCGAATCGTCCTGCCCGCGCGCGTGCAGCCACACATGCGACAGACCCGAGGTGCTGAACGACAGCAGCGGCTTGCCCGCCAGCGGCGACTGCGTCCGGTTGTCGGCGACCTTGCGAAACGAATGGTTCGCGCCGAGCACCCGGTCGACATAGCCCTTCAGCATCGCCGGCGGCAGGCCGTACCAGATCGGATAGACCAGAACGAGGATATCCGCCGCGTTCAGCAGATCGAGCTCGGCCGCGACATCGGCGGAGGGCGTCCATGCGCCGGTGCCGGGCCGCTCCTCGTCGCGCAGCACCGGATCGAACCCGAGCGCGTACAGATCGCGGACCTCGACGCCATGACCATAGCCGCGCGCAGTCTCGGCATAGGTGTTCACGATCGCATGGTCGAAACTGTGGGTCGAGGGGTTGGCGCAGACCAGCAGGTGGCGGAACGGGGCGGACGGTGTCTGAGGGCCGGCCATCATCATCTCCAATCAGCTATCGTCGGCGGTCATCGCCGCTCGGCCGGGGGATGGCCATGCGTAGTCTCCCGTAGCGGCGGCGGGGGCGCGGCATCGGGGCTACGTACTTTCCCCAGTCGGTGCCCCTCGCGGCCTTTTGCTACTCGCGCGGGCATGAGTCTCGCCTGCCAATTGCTCGTCGCGACCGCGATGGTCTTGTCGATGCTGATCCTGCATCTCGGCGGTTTGGCGCTGCTGATCAGCGTGCTGGCGCACCGCGCGCGCGTGCCCGCCGAGCGCCACTGGCGGGTCGAGGTCGCGGTGATCGTCGCCGCGGCGATCGGGCTGTTCGTGCTGCACGGTATCGAGATCTGGGCCTATGCGCTGCTTTACGACGGCACTGGCGCGGTGCCCGATTTCGAAACCGCGCTGTATTTCTCCACCGCCACCTATACGACGATCGGCTATGGCGATGTCCTGCTCGCCCGGCCGTGGCGGCTGATCGGCGCGATCGAGGGCGCGAACGGCATCATCCTGCTGGGCTGGTCGACCGCCTTCTTCGTCGCGATGGTGCGCCGGATCGGCTTCGTCGAGCGGCAGCTCGGCCTATAGCCCGCCATCGCCCCGTCGGCCCTGCGCCATGTCCGTATGATTGCGGATGGGCGGCGCGTGGCGCGCGACATACCCCTGGTGATGACGGTATCGCGGCACGGGAACGACCCGATGAAGAACATCCTTCTGCTCATCCACAGCGATCGTGGCCAGGACGGGCGCTTGCAGGTCGCGCTCGATCTGTGCCGCACGATCGACGGGCATGTCACCTGTCTCGATATCGGCGGAGGCCCCGCGACCGACACGGACGGGTGTCGTGACGGCGGCGAGCGCGGCGGATTGCTCACGGCGGAGACGAGCGCCAGAAGCGCGGTCGAAGCGCGGCTCGCCGGCGAGGACATATCCTGGGACTGGATCGACGCGCGCCGCGACATCGCGACATCCTTGCGCGGCGCGGCGGCGCTCGCCGACGTGATCGTCGTCCAGCGCGAACTCGGCGATTTCGCCTATCCCGAAATGCACGGCGCCGGGGCCGACCTGATCGTCCGTTCAGGCAAGCCCGTGCTCGCGGTGCCGGCGGAATGCCGCGGGCTCGATCGCGATGCGGTGCTGCTCGCCTGGGACGGATCGCGCTGCGCCGCATGCGCGCTGCGCGCCGCCGTGCCACTGCTGCGGCGCACGCGTCGCGTCACCATCGTCGAGGTGCAGGATGGCTCGATCACCACCACCCCGGCGGAGGATGCCGCCGAATATCTGTCGCGTTACGGCATCTGGGCCGAAATCCGACGGGTCGATGCGCCGCGCGCGGGGCCGGCGCTGCTGGCCGAGGCATCGTCGGGCGCGTTCGGCTATGCCGTCATGGGCGGCTATGGCCATTTGCGGCTCGTCGAGGCGGCATTCGGCAACGCGACGCGCGAGATGCTCGGGCAAAGCCCGATCCCGGTGTTCCTCGCGCATTGAACGCCGGTTTCCGCCGCGAACGTCCGGCACGACCCAATTTCGCCGAGCCGGCCGGACGTTCGGGCCGGAACGTCACGCCTTTTCGAAGTCGATCACGATCCGTCCTTCGATCTCGCCGCGCGTCATCCGCCCGAAGACCTGATTGATATTCTCGAGCGTGTCGGTGGCGACGGTCGCATGGACTTTGCCGTCACCAGCGAAATCAAGCGCCTCCTGAAGATCAAGCCGCGTGCCGACGATCGACCCGCGCACGGTGATGCCGTTGAGCACGGTATCGAAGATCGACAGCGGGAAATCGCCGGGCGGCAGGCCGTTGAGCGCGACCGTACCGCCACGCCGCACCATCCCCATCGCCTGCGCGAACGCGATCGGCGAGACCGCCGTCACCAGCACGCCCTGCGCGCCGCCGATCGCCTTCTTGATGAACGCGGCGGGATCGGTGTTGCGCGCGTTGACGGTGAGCGCCGCGCCCAGCTCCGTCGCGAGCTTCAGCTTGGCGTCGTCGATATCGACCGCGACGACGTTCAGCCCCATCGCCTTGGCATATTGCACCGCCATGTGGCCCAGACCGCCGATGCCCGAGATCGCCACCCAGTCGCCCGGCTTGGTGTCGGTGACCTTGAGGCCCTTATAGACCGTCACGCCCGCGCACAGCACCGGCGCGATCTCGACGAAACCGACGTTGGCGGGCAGATGGCCGACGTAATTGGGATCGGCGATGACATATTCGGCGAAGCTGCCGTTCACCGAATAGCCGGTGTTCTGCTGCGCCTCGCACAAGGTCTCCCATCCGCCGAGGCAATGCACGCAGTGCCCGCAGGCGGTGTAGAGCCAGGGCACGCCGACCCGGTCGCCCTCCTTCACATGGCCGACCCCCGCGCCGACCGCGACGACATGGCCGACGCCCTCATGGCCGGGGATGAACGGCGGTTTGGGCTTGACCGGCCAGTCGCCTTGCGCGGCGTGGAGATCGGTGTGGCACACGCCGGTCGCCGCGATCTTGACGAGGATCTGCCCCGGCCCCGGCATCCGCACCGCCACTTCCTCGATAACGAGCGGCTTGCCGAAGTCGCGGACCACCGCCGCTTTCATTGTCTTTTCCATTGATGTCTATCCTCGTTCAGAACGGCGCGTCGATGCAGTCGCATACGCCCATCGCGTCGAGCGCCCCGGATCGGGCCGGCCACGGGCAGCTTTGTTCGCACGGCGACGACGGCCCAATACGGATTGCTACGTAGTCGCGCCCGCACCCGGTTCACCCGGAAGACCGGGCGCCGGACCGGCTTGGGCTTGCGGCGCCCGCACCGTAGAAACCCGTATAGGCACCCCGCGCCCCACCGCTGATGAGCGTGCGATGACACGCGCCGTCCTGCTCTGCTGCTTCCTGTCGCTGGTGTCGGCCGCCCCCGCGCCCGATGTCGTCCAGCCGCACTGGACGCGGCCCCAGGCCGCCCGGCTCGTCGAATGGCTCGACGCGGCCGCCGATGACGCGCTGGAACCCGTCACGGCGCAGGCGCGCATCGTGCGGGCCGCGCTTGATACGAACGATCAAGCCGCTCTCGACGCCGCCGCGACGGAGGCGGCGACGCGGCTGCTCGAAGCCCATCGGCATGGCTGTTGCGGGGCCGCGCTTCGCAGCGGCTGGCATATCGCCGACACGTCCGACCGAACCGACGCCGCGACGCGCGTCGGACAGGCGGTGGCGGCCGACCGGATCGACGCGCTGTTCGCATCCGCGCGGCCCTCGCACCCCTATTACCTGGCGCTCCGCGCGGCCTATCACGCGGAAAGCGATCCGGCCCGCCGCGCCACGCTCGCCGCCAATCTGGACCGGTGGCGCTGGATGCCGCGCGCGCTCGGCACCCGCTACCTTCTGGTCAACACCGCCGCCTTCGAGGCGACGTTGTGGGAGGACGGGAAGATGACCGGGCGTTGGCGCGTGGTGGCGGGAAAGACGGCGTCGCCGACCCCCGTGTTCGCCGCGACGGTCACGGGCGTGATCCTCAATCCGTGGTGGGAGATTCCGCCCTCGATCGCGCGCGAGGGCATCGCCGCGCTACTGCGGACCCATCCCGCGCAAGCCGCCGCGCAGGGCTATGTCCTGCAAGCGGGCCGCTATCGACAGCGCCCCGGCGCGAACAACGCGCTCGGCCGGATGAAGCTGGTCATGCCGAATGGGTACAGCGTCTATCTGCACGACACCCCCGAACAGAAACTCTTCGCCGAGGACGTGCGGGCCTATAGCCACGGGTGCGTCCGGGTCGGCGATGCGCTCGGCCTCGTCGCCGCACTGCTGTCGAAACAACCCGGCTGGACGCGCGGAGATGTCGACGCGGCCGTCGCCACCGGACGGACGCGCACGGTCGCGCTGGCCGCGCCGGTCCCGATCTACATCGCCTATTTCACCGCCGAACCCGATGACAAAGGTGACATACGGTACATCGCTGATATCTATCACCGCGATACCGGCGCAAAGCTGCGGGGGGACCAGGGCCAATGCGCGCGCTGATCGCCCGCGCGCCCACAGCGCGAGCCATCGGCATGCCGGAAAGGGAGCGGCGATGACCAGGTTGCGTGTGCATCGTGAACATCACCTCGTCTCCCGGATCGGCTGGCTGCGCGCCGCCGTGCTCGGCGCCAATGATGGGATCGTCTCGACCGCGAGCCTGATCATCGGCGTCGCCGCCGCTGCCGCCCGGCCGGCGGACATATTGGTCGCGGGCGCGGCCGGACTGGTCGCCGGCGCGATGTCGATGGCGGCGGGCGAATATGTCTCGGTCAGCTCGCAATCGGACACCGAACAGGCCGATCTCGCGCGCGAGCGCAGCGAACTCGCCGGGGACACCGCCGCCGAGGTCAACGAACTGGCCGGCATCTATGTCGAACGCGGCGTCGATCCGGCGACCGCGCAGATCGTCGCGCGGCAATTGATGGCGAAGGACGCGCTCGCCGCGCACGCCCGCGACGAACTGGGTATCTCGCGGATCACGACCGCGCGGCCGATCCAGGCGGCGTTCACGTCCGCCGCCACCTTCACCACCGGCGCCGCGCTGCCGCTCGCGATCGTGTTCGTGGCGCCCGCGCGGTGGCTGGCGCCGAGCGAGGCGGTCGGCTCGCTGCTGTTCCTCGCGCTGCTCGGCGGCATCGGCGCGCGCGCGGGCGGCGCGCCGGTCTGGACCGCGACGCTGCGCGTGACCTTCTGGGGCGCGCTCGCGATGGCGCTGACCGCCGGGATCGGGCTGGCGGTCGGCACGGCGGTATGACCGCCGCCGCGCACCGCCACGTGGGCCTGACGGCGGCGGCGGCGGCGGAGCGGCTTACCGCCGAAGGCCCGAACGCCCTGGCGCAGGCGGGCCGGCGCTCGACCGTGGCAATCGTGCTCGACGTGCTGCGCGAGCCGATGCTCGCGTTGCTGCTGGCGGGCGGCGGCGCCTATCTGCTGCTCGGCGATCTGGCCGAGGCGTTGATCCTGCTCGCCTTCGCGACCTTCTCGGTCGTCGTCACCGTCGTCCAGGAAGCGCGCACCGAACATGTTCTGGAGGCGCTCCGCGATCTCTCGGCGCCGCGCGCGCTGGTGATCCGCGACGGCGCGCGCATGCGCATCGCCGGGCGGGAGGTCGTCCGGGACGATCTGATGGTGCTGGAACAAGGCGACCGGGTGGCCGCCGATGCCGTGCTGGTGGAGGCGGCGGATCTCCAGACCGACGAATCGCTGCTCACCGGCGAATCGCTGCCGGTCGGCAAGACGGTCGCCGCCGAAGGTCTCGCGCCCGATACCCGCCGGCCCGGCGGCGAGGGCCAGCCCTTCGTCTATTCCGGCTCGCTCGTCACGCGCGGCACCGGCATCGCCCGCGTCATCGCGACCGGGCCGCGTAGCGAAATCGGTAGGATCGGCCAGGCGCTCGCCACGCTCGACACCGAAGCGCCGCGTCTGCGCCGCGAAACGACGCGGATCGTCACCTGGTGCGCGGCGGGCGGCGCCACGGTCGCGCTGCTCGTCGTGCTGCTCACGGGCTTCTTGCGCGGCGGCTGGGTCGAGGCGATCCTCGCCGGCATCGCGATCGGCATGTCGATGCTGCCCGAGGAGTTTCCGGTCGTCCTCACCGTCTTCCTCGCGATGGGCGCGTGGCGGATCGGCAAGGTCGGCGTGCTCACGCGCCGCGCGGCGGCGATCGAGACGCTCGGCTCGGCGACGGTGCTGTGCACTGACAAGACCGGCACGCTGACCGAGAACCGCATGTCGGTCGCCGAACTCTGGCTCCCGTCGGGCGAGACGCTCGCGCTCGGGCCGGGCGTGACCGTCCCCGAGGCCTATCGCGGCCTTATCGAAACCGCCGCGCTCGCCAGCGCGGTCGAGCCGACCGACCCGATGGAGATCGCGCTGCACGCCGCGCGCGGTGCCGCGCCGCAACCGGGGGCGTCGCGGGGCGCGCTGGTCCACAGCTATGCACTGCGCCCCGAACTGCTCGCGGTGTCGAACATCTGGGATGACGGCGCGGCTCTCGTCCTTGCCGCCAAGGGCGCGCCCGAGGCGATCGCCGCGCTGTGCCACCTGCCGCCGGAACCGTTCGCCGAAATGACCGCCGCGATCGAGGCGATGGCGGTGCGCGGCATCCGCGTCCTCGCCGTCGCCACGGCGGCCCCGCGCGACCGCGACTGGCACGAGACGCAACACGGCTATGACTATGACCTGTGCGGCCTCGTCGGGCTGGCCGATCCGCTCCGCGCGAGCGTGCCGGGCGCGGTCGCCGAATGTCGCGGCGCCGGCATCCGGGTCGTGATGATCACCGGCGATTACGCCGCCACCGCGCGATCGATCGCCGATCAGGCCGGGCTCGCCGCAGGGGATGTGCTGACCGGCGCCGAACTCGCCGCGCTGGACGACGCCCGGCTCGCCGAGCGGCTGAAGCGCGTCACCGTCTTCGCGCGCATCATGCCCGAACAGAAGTTGCGCATCGTGCAGGCGTTCAAGGCCGACGGCGAGATCGTCGCGATGACCGGAGACGGCGTCAACGACGCGCCCTCGCTCAAGGCCGCGCACATCGGCATCGCGATGGGCAGGCGCGGCACCGATGTCGCGCGCGAGGCGTCGTCGATCGTGCTGATCGAGGATGATTTCGGGGCGATCGTGCAGGCGGTTCGGCTCGGGCGGCGGATCTACGACAATATCCGCAAGGCGATGTCCTTCATTTTCGCGGTCCATGTGCCGATCGCGGGGCTGGCGCTGCTGCCGCTGGTGTTCGGGCTGCCGGTGTTGTTCGGCCCGATCCATATCGCCCTGCTGGAAATGGTGATCGACCCGGTCTGCGCGCTGGTGTTCGAGGCCGAAAGCGGCGAAGACGACATCATGCGACGCCGTCCCCGCGATCCATCCGAAACCTTGTTCTCCGTGGCGATGGTCGTGTGGAGCGTGTTCCAGGGGTGCGCCGCCTTCGCGACGCTGGCATTGGTCTTCGTGGTCGAGCGATCGACCGGCATGTCCGACACCGAACTGCGCGCGCTGATGTTCTTTGCGCTGGTCGCGGAGATCATCGCGCTGATACTGATCAACCGGGCGTTCGGCAGCTCGATCGGCCAAGCGGTCGCGCGCGCCAACGCGGCGCTCCGCTATGTGCTCGGCGCCATCGCGAGCGTGACCGTGCTGATCCTGTTCGTGCCGCAGTCGCAAGCGCTGCTGAAATTCGGGTCGATCCGCTGGAGCGACATGGCGCTCGCGCTCGCGCTGGGCATGGTCCTGCTGATCCTGCTCGAAGCGTGCAAGCCGCTCGTCCGGCACCTGCTCGCCCGCCTCGTGCCGGCTGGCACGCGCGGATTGGCCGCAACGGCATGATGGAGCATCCCGGCCAAAAGACGCCGGCGGGAGTCTTCCTGCTGGCGCTGGTCGCTGCCGCCACCGTGGCGTTCGTGTGGCTGATCGCGCCTTTCGCGGGCGCGATCCTGTGGGCGGTGATCGCGGCGGTGCTGTTCGAGCCGCTCAACGCGCGCGTGCTCGGCATGATGCCGCGGCGCCGCAGCGGCGCCGCGCTGATAACCTTGCTCATCATCGTCGTGGTCGTCGTGGTTCCCGCGATGCTGCTCGCCGGCGCGCTGCTGCGCGAGGCGACGGCCTTCTACGCGCGTGTGCATGCCGGGGAGATCGACATCGGACGGCTGTTCGTCGAGGCGCAGGCGCATCTGCCGGGCTGGCTGAGAGGTTGGCTGCGGGACATCGGCCTCGGCGACGTGGACGGGCTGCGCACCAAACTCGCCCAGGGGGTCGCGAGCAGCTTTCGCACCGTGGCCGCGCAGGTGCTGAGCATCGGCCAGGGCACGTTCGGGTTCTTCGTCGCGCTGGGGGTGATGCTTTACCTGACCTTCTTCCTGCTGCGCGACGGCCATGCGATCGCGGCGCGGATCGAACGCGCGATCCCGCTCACCGACGGCCAGCGCGCCGTGCTGATCGGCAAGTTCGTCGCCGTGATCCGCGCGACCATCAAGGGCAGCCTGATCGTCGCCATCCTGCAGGGCGCGACCGGCGGACTCGTGTTCTGGGCGTTGGGGCTGCCCGGCGCCTTGCTGTGGGGCGTCGCGATGGGCGTGTTCTCGTTGTTCCCGGCGATCGGGACCGGCATCGTCTGGGTGCCGGTCGCCATCTATCTGTTCGCCACCGGCGCGATCTGGCAGGGGATCGCGCTCGCTGGCTGCGGCTTCTTCATCATCAGCAGCGTCGACAACGTCGTCCGCCCGATCCTGGTCGGGCGCGATGCGCGCATGCCCGATTATGTCGTCCTGATCGCCACGCTGGGCGGGTTCGAGCTGATGGGGTTCAACGGCTTCGTGGTCGGGCCGGTCATCGCGGCGCTGTTCATGGCGGTGTGGGACATTTTCATCAGCGCCCGCCCCGCCCCCGACCCGGTCGTCGAACCGCCGCCGGGGGCGTGACGCCCCCGCCGTCCGGCCGCTTTCGCGTCAGCCGGCGGGCTTCATCCAGTCATGCATCGTCATCCAGCGCGCGAATTCGTCGAACCAGCCGGTGCTGGTCGTCTTCTTCGGGTACATGCCGAAGCCGTGTCCGCCCTGTTCGAAGAAGTGGAACTCGACCGGGCGCTTGGCCGCGCGCCAGCTCTCGATCAGCCCGAAATTGCCGTTGCCGAACAGCGGATCGTCTGCGGCGAGCGCGACGAACAGCGGCGGCGCGTCGGCGGGCACCGTCACCGCCGCGAGCGAACCATAAACGTTGCCGACGAAGGCGGGCTTCGCATCGGCCGCGCCGTTGAGGGTGGTCGCCATCGTCAGCATCGCGCCCGCCGAAAAGCCGACCATGCCGATCCGCGCCGGATCGACATGCCATTCGGACGCGCGGCCGCGGATCAGCGCGAAGGCGGCGCGCGCATCGGCGAGCTGCGGGCCGAGATTGGCCATCATCGCCGCCACGTTCGGGCGCGGCGCCCCGCCGGCGGCGCGCTCCTGGAGCGACCGCTGATAGGCGGCCATGTCGCCGGGGGTCTGGTTGAGCCGGTACTTGAGCACGAAGGCGGCGACGCCACGCGCGGCGAGCGCGCGGGCGACATCCCACCCCTCGTTCTGCATCGACAGCGTGGTGAAGCCGCCACCGGGCGCGACGATGACGGCGGTGCCGCTCGCCTTGGCGGGGTCCGGCAGGAAGGGCGTGAGCGTCGCCACCGTCACGTTGCGCGCGAAGACACTGTTATACTGGCTGTGCCAGGATTCCTTGGCGGTCGCGCCGGGCAGCGGCCCGGTGCCGAGTTCGATCGCGTCCGGCTGGCTGGGGACCGCGATCGCCACCATCCGGTCGGCCTGCGCCAGCGCGGGCGAGGCCGCCGCCAGCGCGAGAACCAGCGCCGTCGCCGTCATCCGCACGCCCGACCGCCGGATCGCGCGAGTCAGTCTTCCCGAATTGGTGTGCCCCATTGTCCATCTCCCCTGATTTGTCCGGGTTTTGCGCCACGCGGCGGGCTCAGTCAATCGCATCGGGCAGTCGCCCGGCTTGACACGCCCCCGCGCCGCTTGCCATCCGCGCGGACCGTTTCGGCGCACGCGCCGGCGCGGCCGAACCGGGAGAAGGACGCAGATGCTGTTATCGATCCTCGCGCTGGCCGCCGCCACGCCCAACGCCTGCCTCGACCAGACCTCGACCGCCGCGATCGCCGAGTGCTTCACGCGCCAGACCGCGCAGGCCGACGCGCGGCTCAACGCCGCCTACAAGGCGGCCCGGGCGCGCATTCCGGCGCGGCAGGCGGCGGCGTTGCAAGCCGCGCAGCGCGCGTGGATCGCGTACCGCGATGCCAATTGCCACGCCTATGCGCTCGGCGAGGGCACGATCTCCCGGATCGAGGCGGCGCAATGCGCGTTCGACACGACCAGCCGCCGCGCCGACGAACTGGCGGCGTTCAGCCGCCGGAACTGACCGGCGCGGAGCCGGCCGGCGCGCCGGCGGGGTCGCTCCAGCCCAGCCCGAGGCTCTTCTGCACGCCGATATAGGCGTTGGTCAGTTGCGCCTTGGCCTGCGCGACCGCGATCGCCGCCGACAGCCGCTGGCGTTCGATATCGAGCTGGTCGATCAGCGTACTGGTGCCCGCCCGATAGCGCTGCGCATTGAGCTGGGCGGATCGCTCCGCCGTCGCCTCGGCCCCACGCAACTGGCCAAGCTGCTGGCGGACGTTGCCGAACAGCGACAGGTTGCGCTCGGCGTCCTGAAGCGCCTCCAAGACCGTTTCGCGATATTGCGCCTCGGCCTGGTCGCGCTGCGCCTCGGCGGTGTGGATCGCGGCGCGGGTGCGGCCGAAATCGAGGAACGACCAGCTCAGCATCGGCGCGACCAGAGACGTCAGCTTGCCCGGATCGAACACATCGCCCGGATTGGTGCCGCCCAGGCCGAGGATGCCCATGAAGTTGATCTTGGGATACAGCTTGGCGGTCTGCACGCCGATATTGGCGTTGCCCGCCGCGAGCGCGCGCTCCGCCGAACGGATATCGGGGCGATGCGCGATCAGCGTCGCCGGGTCGCCGATCGGAACCTGCGCGGGCGGCAGCGGCACCGGCGCGCCCGCGTCGAGCTGCGCGTCGAGCGCGCCCGGCGTCCGCCCGGTCAACACCGCGAGCTGATCCTTATACTGGTCGATCTGCGCGGCGAGCGGCACGTTCTGCGCGTCGGTGTTCTGGACCTGGGTCTGCAGGCGCTCGACGTCGAGTTGCGACGCCGTGCCCGCGCGCAGGCGCTGGCGGGTGAGATCGAGCGCCTGGCGCTGGAGCCGGCTCGATTCGGCGTTGAGCCGCTGGCGTTCCTGCACGTCGCGCAGATTGACATAGGCTTGCGCGACCTGCGCCGACAGGCTGACCTGCGCGTCGGCGAGATCGGCGAAGCGCTGCGCGACACCCGCGCGCGCCTGTTCGATGCCGCGCCGGCCGCCGCCGAACAGATCGACCTCCCAGGACGCCTGCCCGCCGAGATTGTAGAAATTGAGCGACGAGACATCCCCGCCGCCGCTGCTGCCGCCATTGCCGCTGTCGCTCGATCCGACCAGGTTGGTGCCCGGCAGCCCGGCATGCAGATAGGTGGCGTTGGCGCTGATATTGGGAAGTTCGTTGGCGCGGCGCGAGCTGAGTTGCGCCTGCGCCTCGCGGATGCGCGCCTGCGCGAGATCGATATTTGGGCTGTGCGCCAGCGCGTCGTCGACGAGCCGGTCGAGCGTCGTGTCGCCGAGCGCCTCCCACCAGCGCGCGAGGCCCGGCGCGGGGACGAACGCCGCGTCCTTCGCGCGCACGAAGCCGCCGCGCGCCACCGCGTCGGACGCGGCCTTGGGCGGGCCGGCATAGTTCGGGCCGGCCGTACACGCGCCGAGCAACGCCAGCGCGACGAGGGGAGTATGTTTCAGCATCAATGCACCGCCGCAGATTCGGAATGCTTCGGCAAGGGCCGAAGGAAGAAGATGAGCGGCAGCACGATCAGCGCGCCCATGCCCATCACGAAGAAGATGTCGTTATAGGTCATCACCAGCGCCTCGATCTGGATCTGCCCGCCGATCAGCCGGTACGCCGCCACCTGGCTGCCGACGGTTCGCGCCGTCGCCGCCATGTAATCCTGCACCGCCACCGAATTGGCGTGGAGCGATTCCTCCATCCGCCGCGAATGCAGCCACACCCGCTGATCCTGGATGATCGAGATGCCGGCAAGCGCGAGGCTGCCGCCAAGGTTGCGCGCGGCGTTGTACAGGCCCGAAGCGTCGCCGGCATCGGCCGGCGGAACCGATTGCACCGCCGCCTGGCTGAGGAACAGCATCGTCAGGATCTGGCCGACGCCGCGTAACAATTGCGAGGCGGTGAAGTCGCCGCCGGTCGATTGCGCGTTCAGGCTCGAATCGATCAGCGCCGAGGTGCCCATGATGATAAGCCCCATCCCTACCGCGATACGGATATCGATCCGCTTGAGCAGGATCGGCACAACCGCCATCAGCAACAGACTGGGGATACCCGACAGCAGCACGACCTTGCCCGATTGCAGCGAATTGTAATCGGCAATCGAAGCGAGGAATTGCGGGATCACATAGGATGTGCCGTACAGCACGATGCCGAGCACGATCCCCATCAGCGCCACCGACCCGAACTGACGATCGAGCAGCAGGCTGAGCTTGATGACCGGCCGCTTCGCGAACACCTGCCCGGCGAACAGACAGATGAAGCCGACCGCCGAAATCGCCGTCACCGTGCGGATCACGCTCGAATCGAACCACAATTCGCGCTGGCCCTCTTCGAGCACGACGGTCAGCCCGCCCAGCCCGAGCGCGAGTCCGGCGATGCCGAGCCAATCGGCATTGGCGAATTCGCCGAGCTTGGCCTTCTGGTGGGGCAGACCGACGAACAGCAGCACCGCGAGCACCACGCAGATCGGCAGGTTGATGAAGAAGGCGTAGTGCCAGCTCACGTTCTCGGTCAGCCAGCCGCCAAGCAGCGGGCCGATCACCGGCCCCATGATCGCGACCACGCCGAACATGGCGATGCCGACCGGCTGCTGCGCGCGCGGCAGCCGCTGCGCGATGATGGTCTGCGCGGTCGGGATCAGCGCGCCGCCGGTGAACCCCTGCCCGACCCGACCGATAATCATCTGCGTCAGGTTGGTCGAGGTGCCGCAGATCAGCGAGAAGCCGGTGAACAGCACCGTCGCGATCAGCAGGAAGGTGCGCAAGCCGAGCATCCGCGTCAGCCATGCCGAAAGCGGGATGATGACGATCTCGGCGACCAGATAGGCGGTGGCGACCCACGTGCCCTCGGTACCGCTCGCGCCGATCTCGCCCTGGATCGTGGGCAGCGCCGAGTTGACGATCGAGATGTCGAGTGTCGCCATCAGCGCGCCGAGCGTGCCCGCCGCCACCGCCAGCCAGGCGCTGGCATCGGCGCGGCGCCCCTCGGCATCGGCGGGCGGCCGCGCCTTGGGCACGGCGGCGGCGGAGCTAGCCACGCGTACGGGCCTTTTCGCGCTGCTTTTCCTGATCGCGGATATGGTCGAGTTCGCCCTTCGCGCCGATCGTGTTGACCGTCACCGTCACCGACAGCCCGGGGACGAGCAGCTTGCGCGCCGCCGGGGTCGCGTCGATCGCGATGCGGACCGGAACGCGCTGGACGATCTTGGTGAAGTTGCCGGTCGCGTTCTGCGGCGGCAGCAGCGAGAATTCGCCGCCGGTGCCGGGCGACACGCTCTCGACTCGGCCGTGCAACTCGGTGCCGCCGAGCGCATCGACCTCGATCGTCGCCGGCTGTCCGGCGCGCATCAGCGCGAGCTGGGTCTCCTTGAAATTGGCGGTCACATAGATCTTGTCGAGCGGCACCAGCGACATCAGTCGCGTACCGGCCTGCGCGAACTGGCCGAGCGTCACCGTCTTGTCTCCGATGCGGCCGTTGATCGACGCACGCAGGATCGTCGCGCCGACATCGACGTTCGCCGCGGCAAGCTGGGCGCGCGCGCCCTGCGCCTGCGCCTCGCCCTGCCGCACCTGCGCGCGGATGCTGGCGATGCGGCGTTCCTGCGCGACCAGCGCCGCCGCCTGCGCACGCGCGTCCTCGGCCGATTGCTTGGCGGCAAGCTGCAATTGCGCGAGTTGCTGGCGGGTCTCGGCACCACTCGCCGCGAGCGGCGTGTAGCGCGCGACCTCGGCCGCGTCGTGCGCGGCTTTCGTGCGCGCGGCGGCGAGCTGCGCGCGCACCTGGTCGATCGCAGCATATTGCTCGGCGATGCCGGCGCGCGCGTTCTCGGTCGTCGCGGCGGCCTGCGCGATCTGCGCCTGCGCCTGCTCGGCGCGGGCGCGATAATCGCGCGGGTCGATGCGGACGAGCGGGTCGCCGGCCTTCACGTCCTGGTTGTCGATCACCAGCACCTGCTCGACATAGCCGCTCACCTTCGGCGCGATCACCACCGCATCGGCGGCAATCGTCGCGTCATCGGTCGATTGCAGATATTTGCCGACGGTCTGGTGATGGATGAACCAGACGATGCCGAGCACCACCAGCACGGCCACGACCGCCAGCAGCACCAGCTTGGTGACCGGGCTCAGCTTGGACTTCTTGGCAGTGGCCTCGGGCTGGTCCTGTGCCGACGCGTCGTCGCGCATGGTCTGATCGGGCGTGTCGCTCATCGCGCCGTCACCGCCTTCGCCTTGCGTGATGGGGGCGCCCCAACCGTCCGCCCGTCTGCATATCGCGTCATCATGAAACCCTGCATGTTTGACCAGTCAGTCGTTTGAAGTTGAAAAGAAGATCATCCGATCATCCGCCACAGCGCGTCGAAGCCGGTCTGGCGATGCGCATCGGCATTGGCGGGATCCTGATTGATGAAGTCGACCGTCGCGTCGGCTACCGCGTGCATCAGCGCCGCGAACAGCCCGAACGGCGCCGCGTGCATCGGGCCATTCTCCCGCGCCCGCTCGACGAGCGCGGTGATCTCTCCATACGCGCAGCGGACGCGGTCGCGGCTCGCCGCGCCGACCTCGTCGGAGACGTTGAGCTGCATCATCGCACGGCGCTTCTCCGGATAGCTTTGCGCCCAGCGCAGCGAGCACGACCAGACATGAAAGAGTTGCTCGCGCGGGCTCTGCTCCATCGGCATATCCGCCAGCGCGAGCGAGGCGATCTCGCTCTTGAGCTCGATATAGAGCTGGTTGAGCAGATCGGCCTTGGTCTCGAAATAGGTGAACAGCGATCCGTTCGAGACACCCGCCGCCTTGGCGATCAGCGCGGTGGGCGCGCCAAGCCCCTGCGCGGCGATGATCCGTGTCGCCGCCGCCATGATCGCGTTGCGCTTGTCGTCGCTTCTCGGCCTCGCCATGGCGCGCCGTCTATTAAAGAGTGTTCAGTCGGTCAAGCCAGAAATGTTGCACTGCGACAAGCGCGACTCGACGCCCCGATCGTCAGGGGTTCGACGTGCCCGGCGCCTTCTTGACCAGCCCGCCGGCCCATTCGATCTCGCCCGCATCGGGCGCGATCACCGTGGTGCCCTCGTCGGTCCCGCCGGCATCGCCGGTCGCGTCCGCCGTCGTGTCGTCGCCTTCGGTGCCCTGAACCCCGCCGACATCGCGGTCGATCTCATCCTCGCGCCCGGTGGCCGTATCGTCGGTCATGTCGTTCTCCTCAGAGCCACCCAACGCGTGAGGACCACGAACGGGTTCAGCCGAGGCGCTCCGCATGCCAGCGCAGATGATCGGCCATGAAGGTCGAGACACAATAATAGCTATGGTCGTAGCCGGGCTGGAGCCGGAGCGTGAGCGGGATACCGGCATCGTCACATGCCGCCGCAAGCAACTCCGGGCGCAATTGTTCGGCCAGAAAGGGATCGGCGTCGCCCTGATCGACCAGCAGCGCGTCCAGCCGCGCGCCGTCCTCGATCAGCGCGACCGCGTCGTGCGCGCGCCACACCGCCGAATCGTCGCCGAGATAGCCGGTGAGCGCTTTCCGCCCCCACGGCACCTGGCTCGGCGCCACGATCGGCGCGAAAGCGGAGACGCTGCGGAAGCGGTCGGGGTTGCGCAGGCCGATCGTCAGCGCGCCATGCCCGCCCATCGAATGGCCGGTGATCCCCTGCCGCGCCATGTCGGCGGGGAACTCGGCCGCGATCAGCGCGGGGAGTTCCTGCTCGACGTACGAGCGCATGTGGAAATGCGCGGACCACGGCGCTTGTGTCGCATTGACGTAAAAGCCCGCACCCTGCCCGAAATCATATTCGGGCGCGTCCGCCACGCCCTCGCCGCGCGGCGACGTATCGGGCGCGACGAAGATCAGCCCGAGCTCCGCGCAGGCGGCGCGATACTCGCCCTTCTCCGTGACATTGGCGTGCGTGCAGGTCAGTCCTGACAGGAACCACACGACCGGCAGGCGCGCCCCCGGCGCGTGATCGGGCACGAACACCGAAAAGGTCATCGTCGTCCCGGTCGTAGCCGACGCGTGCCGGTACACGCCCTGCACGCCGCCATGCGCGCGCGCGGTGCTGACCGTCTCGATCATGCGACGATCCGGTACGCGGCGCAAAGCTTGTTGCCGGCGGGGTCGCGCAGATACGCGCTGTACGCGCGGCCCAGCCGCGTGTCGCGATGGCCGGGCGGATCCTCGCAGGCGCTGCCGCCATGCGCCAGCCCGGCGGCGTGCCACGCATCGACCGCCTCGGCAGACACGGCGCGAAAGCCGATCGTGCCGCCGTTGGCGCAAGATGCCGCTTCGCCGTTGATCGGCTTGATCACGATGAAGATGCCCCCGTCGTGCGCGTAGAGGAAGCGATCCTCGGCGCGGCGCGCCGGCGCGATGCCGAGCGCACCGAGCGTGGCGTCGTAGAAGCGCTGCGACGCATCGAGATCGTCGGCACCGAGCATGATGTGGGTGAACATCGCCTCAATACACCACGACCGAACGGATGCTCTCGCCCGCGTGCATCAGGTCGAAGCCCTTGTTGATCTCGTCGAGCGAGAGGACGTGGGTGATCATCGGGTCGATCTCGATCTTGCCGTTCATATACCAGTCGACGATCTTGGGCACGTCGGTGCGACCCTTCGCCCCGCCGAACGCGGTGCCGCGCCAATTGCGCCCGGTGACGAGCTGGAACGGACGGGTCGAAATCTCCTTGCCCGCCTCGGCCACGCCGATGATGATCGAGGTGCCCCAGCCGCGATGGCACGCCTCGAGCGCGGTGCGCATCACTTCGGTGTTGCCGGTGCAATCGAACGTATAGTCCGCGCCGCCGTCGGTGAGCGCGAGGATTTCAGCGATCGTCTCCTCGCGCGATTTGCCGCGCGCGTCGATGAAGTCGGTCATGCCGAAGCGGCGGCCCCATTCCTCCCGATCCGGGTTGATATCGACGCCGATGATCTTGTTCGCGCCGGCCAGCTTCGCGCCCTGGAGCACGTTGAGGCCGATTCCGCCCAGCCCGAACACGACGATGTTGTCGCCGACCTGCACTTTGGCGGTGTTGACCACCGCGCCGACGCCGGTCGTCACGCCGCAGCCGATATAGCAACTCGTCTTGAACGGCGCGTCCTCGCGGATCTTGGCGACCGCGATCTCGGGCAGGACGGTGAAGTTCGAGAAGGTCGAACAGCCCATGTAGTGGAAGATCGGCTGCCCCTTGTAGCTGAACCGAGTCGTGCCATCGGGCATCAACCCCTTGCCTTGGGTCGCGCGGATCGCGGTGCACAGGTTGGTCTTGCCGCTGAGGCACGATTTACACTGGCGGCATTCGGGCGTGTAGAGCGGGATGACGTGATCGCCCGGCGCCACGCTGGTGACGCCCGCGCCCACTTCGCGGACGATGCCCGCGCCCTCGTGGCCCAGCACGCTCGGGAACAGCCCCTCGCTGTCGAGCCCGTCGAGCGTATAGGCGTCGGTATGGCAGATGCCGGTCGCCATGATCTCGACCAGCACCTCGCCCGGCTTCGGGCCTTCGAGATCGAGTTCCACGATCTCCAGCGGCTTTTTGGCTTCGAACGATACGGCAGCGCGGGTTTTCATACGGCTTCTCCTGATCGCGCGCCTCTTATCGCTCCCGGTCCGGATGCGCTACCGCACGTTGAGGCCGAGCTCGCCCAGCAACTGCCCGGCCTGGTCGCGCGAGATCGTCGCGCCCCGGAACAGCGCGGCATCGACCAGCCGCAACCCGCCGAGATCGGCACCGCGCAGGTCCGCGCCCGTGAAGCGCGAGCCCGCCATGTTGCCGTCGCGCAGGCTGCACGCTTCAAACACCGCGTGGCGGAAATCGCATTTGCGCAGATCGGCACGGCTGAGATCGAGCCGGGTTAGCGTCTGCTTGAGGAACGAAAGCCCGCCAATCTCGCGTCGATCAGCAACGTCTCTTCGAACCGCAGCTCGAGTGCGCGCGCATCGGTGAAGTCCGCGCCCGTCAGCTTGCAGCCGGTGAACGACGCCGCCGGCAAGGTCGCGCCGCGCAACAGCGCATTGTTGAAATCGCTCGCCACGAACACCGCATCGCCGAGTTCCGCGCCGGTGAAAGTCGCGAACGCGCCGCGACACGATCGCCAGTGCGTCCGCTCAAGCCGCGCGCCGGAGAAGTCGGCGCGCCGCAGGCCGCAGCGTTCGAAACGCCATCCCGACAGATCGAGCCGGCCAAGCTCGGCCTCGGCGAGATCGCAGTCGATCAGGCTCACGGGCGCCGAACCAGCCAGCGCGGCGATATCCGCGCGCGCGAGCGACTCGCCGGTGATCGTCACTCGCTCAGGCGTGGCTGCGTTCCAGCAGGTCGGCGGGATCGAGACCGAGCAGACCGATATGCTCCCGGATGCGCGGCCAGCTTTCGTTTAGAAACTGGGTCCGCTCGGCGTCGCGCAGCTTCTCCGCTGCACCCGGCAGCACGAACATGCCGACTCCGCGCCGCACCTCGACATAGCCGTCGTCCTGGAAGGTCTGGTATGCCTTCGCCACGGTGAGCGGATTGGCGCCATGCTGCGCAGCAAGCGCGCGCACCGAGGGGAGCTGGTCACCCGCGCGATAATCGCCGCGCAGGATCGCCGCCGCGATCGTGCCGCGCAGCCGGATGTACACGGGGCTGTCGTCGTTGCTGAGCGCTGTCATGCCATCTTAATACAGCAGCGGGGCGTGGCGTCCAGCCCTAGCCTGCCCAGGTCGAGACGACGTCGCCCAGTTCGGGCCGGGGGCGCTCGTCGAGGGTGCGCTCGGGCGTGCCGAGGAAGATGAAGCCGGCGATTCGCTCGGGCGCGGCGCCGAACGCATCGCGCACCGCATCCGAAAACGCCGGCCAGCCAGTCAGCCAGCCGCCGACGAAGCCCAGCGCATGCGCGGCGGTGAGCAGGTTCATGCACGCGGCGCCCGCCGAAAGCTCCTGCTCCCACAGCGGGATCTTGCTGGTCGGGTGGGGCGCGGAGAGCACCACCACCAGGGCCGGCGCCTGATGCGCGAACTGGACGAGCGACTCGAGTTCGACGCGCGTCGCCTGCGGCCGCTCGGCGCGGTACGCCTCGGTGATGACCTCGGCGAGCCGGTCGCGCTTGTCGCCGGGCACGATCACGAAGCGCCACGGCGCGATCTTGCCGTGATCGGGCGTGCGCGCGGCGATGGTGAGGATCGTTTCCATCTGTTCGGGCGAGGGGCCGGGCGCGATCATGTCGCGCGGCTTGCCCGAGCGGCGCGTGGCGAGCAGCGCGAGCGGCGAACTGGTGTCGTTGAACATGGCCCGGCCCTGTAGCGCGGCAGCGGACATATTTACAGCCGGCGGAATGCCGCTAGTTTCATCTGCTACAAAACACCGCGCGACCAAGCGCGGCGCGTCGCGTTTTTAGGAGCACATTAGAAAATGGTGGACACCCCGACCGCGGATAGCCCGCGAGAGCCGGACATCACCCATGTCAATCCGGCGGCGAGCGGAACGTGGTTCGGCCACCCCAAGCCGCTGTTCTGGCTGTTCGGCACCGAGATGTGGGAGCGGTTCGGCTATTACGGGATGCGCGCGCTCCTGACGATCTACCTCACCAAGCATTTCGTGCTCGGCGACCGCGCCTCGACCGGGCTGTACGGCGGCTATACCGCGCTGGTGTATCTCACCCCCTTGGTCGGCGGCTTCCTCGCCGATCAATATCTCGGCTCCAAGCGCGCGGTGAAGTTCGGCGCGCTGATGATGGCGGTCGGCTATTTCACGCTCGCGTTCGGCGGCCAGCCCGCCAAGCCGTATCAGGTGATCGACGGCCAGCGCTACGAAGTCGTGGTCGATCATTTCCGCGATGCGCCGACCAGCGATCCCAATGAGGTTCGCTCGCTGCTGTACCAGGGGCAGAAGCTCAAGATCCGCGGCAATGACGACGGCAGCCTCGCGCTGCTCGCCGCCGACGGCAGCGTGGCGCATACCGTGCCGGCCGGGCATTTCGCGGAGGAAGCCGAGCGCGATCCGCTGCTGACGATGATCCTGCTCATCGCGCTGTCGGTGATCTCGGTCGGCAACGGCTTCTTCAAACCCAATATCTCGACGATGGTCGGCGAACTCTACGCGCAAGGCGACCGCCGCCGCGATTCGGGTTTCACGATCTTCTACATGGGCATCAACACCGGTTCGTTCCTCGGGCAGATCCTGTGCCCGATCTTCGCCGACGTGTTCGGCTGGCCGTTCGGGCTCGGTTTCGCCGGCGTGGTTATGCTGATTTCGTGGGCGATGGTGAGCTTCCACGGCGGCCAGCTCGCGCTGGTCGGCAATCCGCCCGCCGACGCGGTGAAGGATCGCTCGAAGATCATCTATCTGTGTGCGCTCCTCGCGGTGCCGGCCTTCTATTTCCTGTTCACCAACCTGATGAGCGCGGCGCCGGCCGCGCCGGGATCGGGCTTCCTCGGCTATCTCGCGTCACTGTCGCTGATGGGCAAATTGCTGTTCGGCACCTTCCTCGTCTCGGTTCCCGCGATCATCCTGTGGTCGTGGTTCGCCGGCAGCCGCACCGAATTCCAGATGATGATGGCGGCGATGGTGCTCGTCACCTTCAACGTGATCTTCTGGACTTTGTTCGAACAGGCCGGATCGAGCCTGACACTGTTCGCCGACCGCAACACCGATCTCAGCGTGTTCGGGCTGTTCTCGCTGTCCGCGCCGCAAACGCAGAATTTCAACTCGATCGCGATCATGCTGCTCGCGCCGGTGATGAGCGTCGTGTGGGGCTTCCTCGCCCGGCGCAATCTGGAACCCTCGATCCCGGTCAAGTTCGGCATCGCGCTGATGGGGGTGGGCGCGGGCTTCCTGTTCCTCGTCTGGGGCACGACCTTCGTCGGCGCCGATTACAAGGTCGGGCTGTGGTGGCTCGCCGGCCTCTACGTGATCCACTCGCTCGCCGAACTGTGCATCTCGCCGGTCGGCCTCTCGATGATAACCAAGCTGTCGATCGCGCGCGTGGTCGGGCTGATGATGGGCGTGTGGTTCCTGTCGATCTCGGTCGCGCAATATGTCGCCGGCGTCGTCGCGCAATTCGCCAGCGTCGATACGGTCGGCGGACAGGTGACCAACCTCAAGGTCAGTCTCGACACCTATGTCGGCGTGTTCGTGACGATCTCCGAAGTCGCGATCGCGCTCGGCGTGGTGCTGCTCGCGCTGTCGTGGCCGCTCAAGCGCTGGATGCATGGGGTGACGTGAAAACCCGTTCGTGCTGAGCGCTGGATGTCTGGCGTGACGCCCCCCGTCCGTCCCGTTCGTGCTGAGCCTGTCGAAGCCCGTCCTGAGCGGCTGGCTTGCCGGCCAGCCGAAGGGCACGTGCCCCAAACGTCGCGCCCTTGGCACGCCCTTCGACAGGCTCAGGGCGAACGGGTACAGGGGTCGCGCAGGCGACGAACCCACGATATTGAGCGCAAACAACCGATCCGGAACCCCACGCATGGCACGCAAATATTTCGGCACCGACGGCATTCGCGGGCTGACCAACAAGAGCCCGATGACGGCGGCGATGGCGATGCAGGTCGGCATGGCGGCGGGCGCGCGTTTCCGGCGGGGCGATCACCGCCACCGTGTCGTGATCGGCAAGGATACGCGGCTGTCGGGCTATATGCTCGAAAACGCGATGGTGGCGGGTTTTACCTCTGTCGGCATGGACGTGGTGCTGGTCGGCCCGATGCCGACCCCGGCGGTGGCGATGCTGACGCATGCGATGCGAGCCGATCTCGGCGTGATGATCTCGGCCAGCCACAATCCGTATCAGGACAACGGCATCAAACTGTTCGGCCCCGACGGCTACAAGCTTTCCGACGCCGACGAACTCGCGATCGAGGCGCTGATCGACGGCGAGGTCGCGCTCGCGCCCGCCGAGGAAATCGGCCGCGCGCGCCGTGTCGAGGATGCGCGCGGGCGCTACATCCACGCCGCCAAATCGACCTTCCCCGGCGGGCTGACGCTCGATGGGCTCAAGATCGTCGTCGATTGCGCCAACGGCGCCGCCTATCAGGTCGCGCCCTCGGCCTTGTGGGAATTGGGTGCCGAGGTGATCGCGATCGGCGTCTCCCCCAACGGCAAGAACATCAACGACGGGGTCGGCTCGACCGCGCCGCAGGTGCTGCGCGAGACGGTGGTGGCGAGCGGCGCGCATATCGGCATCGCGCTGGACGGCGACGCCGACCGGCTGATCGTGGTCGACGAGAAGGGCCAGGTCGTCGATGGCGATCAGCTCATGGCGACGATCGCGAGCGGCTGGGCGCGCGCCGGCCGGCTCAAGCAGGGCGGGCTGGTCGCGACGGTGATGTCCAACCTCGGGCTCGAACGTCACCTCGCCACGCAGGGCATCAAGCTGGTCCGCACGGCGGTCGGCGACCGCTACGTGCTCGAGGCGATGCGCGCGCAAGGCTATAACGTCGGCGGCGAGCAATCGGGGCACATCATCCTGTCGGATTACGCGACCACCGGCGACGGGCTGGTCGCGGCGTTGCAGATCCTCGCCGAGCTGGTCCGATCGGGCGTGCCGGCGAGCGAATTGCTTCACCGTTTCGATCCGCTGCCGCAACTGCTCAAGAACGTCCGCTTCGCTGGCGGCAAGCCGCTCGAAGCCGAATCGGTCAAGGCGGTGATCGCCGAGGCCGAGACCGAACTGACCGGCAAGGGCCGTCTCGTCATCCGCCCCTCGGGCACCGAACCGGTGATCCGCGTGATGGCCGAAGGCGACGATCCCGGCCAGGTCGAGCGCGTGGTCGAGCGCATCTGCGACGCGGTGCGGGCGGCGGCGTAAAATGTCCCTCTCCCCTCGGGAGAGGGAGGGAGGAGCGAAGCGACGGAAGGGTGAGGGTGAGGCACGCCCCCGCCCTCACCCCGCGCCGCTTCGCGGCTTGCCCCTCTCCCGATGGGAGAGGGGAAAAAAGGAAACACAATGCTCGAAATGCGCCCCGATTGCGAACGCTGCGGCACCGATCTCCCCGCCAACGCCCCCGGCGCGTTCATCTGCTCGTTCGAATGCACCTTCTGCGCCGAATGCGCCGAGGATCTCGACGATCGCTGCCCGAACTGCGGCGGCGAGCTGATGGACCGGCCCGCGCGCACCGGCAAGGCGCTCGCCGGCAATCCGGGATCGAGCGTGCGCCGCTTCAAGGGACATGCGTGACCCCGCGCATCCTCATCATCGCCGGCTCGGACTCGGGCGGCGGCGCGGGCATCCAGGCCGACATCAAGACGGTGACGATGCTCGGCGGCCACGCCATGACCGCGATCACCGCGATCACCGCGCAGAACACCACCGGCGTGCAGGCGGTGCTGCCGGTCCCCGCCGACATGGTCGTCGCGCAGATCGAGGCGTGCGTGTCGGACATCGGCGTCGATGCGATCAAGATCGGCATGATCGGCTCGGCGGAGACCGCGCATGCGGTCGCGGATGCGATCGAAAGCCTGGAGGTGCCGATCGTGTTCGATCCGGTGATGGTCGCTACCAGCGGCGCGGCGCTCGCCGACGCCGACACGATCGCCGCGTTCGGCCGCCTGATGCGGCTCGCGACCTTGGTCACCCCCAACCTGCCCGAACTGGCCACGCTCTCTCCTCCCGTTCGCCCTGAGCTTGTCGAAGGGCGTGTCCCAGGCGCAGCGCCCGCGACACGTGCTTCGACAAGCTCAGCACGAACGGAAGGGAAAGCTGAGACGTCAGCGCGAACGGACGGAGACGCGGAAAGGCTCGCCGCCGCCACCGGCACCGCGATCCTCGCCAAGGGCGGCCACGCCGAGGGCGACACGCTGACCGACCGCCTCGTCGGCCCCGAAGGCGAGATCGCGCGCTGGGACAGCCCGCGCATCGAGACCCGCCACACCCACGGCACCGGCTGCACGCTCGCCTCGGCGATCGCCACCGAACTCGCGCGCGGCGCACCGCTGCCGCAGGCGGTCGCGCGCGGGCGCGGCTTCGTCCGGCTGGCGATGCTCGGCGCGCCCGGTTTCGGCGCCGGCCACGGCCCGATGGGGCACCAGAGCGTCCGGCTCGACGCGCCCGACGCCCCCACCCCCAATCAGATCACGCTGCCGCTCACCGATTTCGCCGCGAGCGCCGCCTTCTACGAAGCGCTTGGCTTGCGGCGCATCGTCGATGCCCCCCCGCGTTACGCCCGCTTCGAAAGCGCGGGCGGCGTCACGCTGTCGATCGAGGCGGCGGACGAAATGCCGGACGGCACGATGCTCTATGTCGAATGCGGCGATCTCGACGCCGCCGTCGCCGCGTTGCGCGGGCTCGGCGCAGCGGTGAGCGATCCCGCCGATCAGCGCTGGGGCTGGCGCGAGGCACGCACGCGTGACCCCGCCGGCAATGCGATCTGTCTCTATCAGGCTGGCGAAGCGCGCCGCTTTCCGGCATGGCGGATCGCCTGATGCCGTCCCTCAAACATGAAAAGCTCTGCCTCGCGCCGGTCGTCGGCGTCGACGAGGCCGGGCGCGGTCCGCTCGCCGGGCCGGTGGTCGCCGCCGCCGTCATCCTGCCCGCGAAGGGCGTGCCGCGCGGGATCGACGATTCGAAGAAGCTGCCCGCCGCCGAGCGCGCGCGGCTGCATGACCGGCTGCGCGGCTGCGCGCAGATCGGCATCGGCATCGTCGAGGCCGGAGAGATCGACACGCTCAACATTTATTGGGCGACGATGAAGGCGATGACGCTCGCGGTGGAGGCGCTCGGCTGCGCGCCCGGCCATGTCCTCGTCGATGGCAACCGGCTGCCCAAATGGAGCCATGCCGCCACCGCGATCGTCTCGGGCGATGCGATCAGCCTGTCGATCGCCGCCGCCTCGATCGTCGCCAAGCACACCCGCGACACGATCATGCTCGCGCATCACGAGGCGCATCCGCAGTACGGCTGGATCACCAACAAGGGTTATAGCGCCCCCGAACATCTGCGCGCGCTTCGCGAACACGGCCCCTCCCCGCTCCATCGGCGCAGCTTCGCGCCGGTCGCGGCGTTTTTTCGCGAAGCCGAGTCTTCGCCGCCACACGCTATCGCTGGGGCCTGTGGATAAGTCGGGACTCAACATCTGCGATCCTTCCCGAAATGTTCCGCCACGTTAACGATTTAGCAAGCCGAATCGTTAACCAATGTTCGCTTGACGCGAGTCTCGCGATCCGCAGGAAGGTGCGGACTTGGAAGCGGGGGTATATGCATGGGGCTGATGGAGAAGGTTAAGGCGCGCAAGGCGGCGCCGGTCGTGGCAGCTCCCGTCGAGCTCCCGCTCGACCAGATCCTCCAGCGGGATTGCATCGCCGCGATGCGCGCGCTGCCGCCCGCGTCGATCGACATGATCTTCGCCGATCCGCCCTACAACCTTCAGCTCGGCGGCGACCTGTCGCGCCCGGACGGCAGCCATGTCGATGCCGTCACCGACGAATGGGACAAGTTCGACAGCCTCTCGGCCTATGACACCTTCACCCGCGCATGGCTCGCCGAGGCGCGCCGCATCCTCAAGCCCAACGGCTCGATCTGGGTGATCGGCAGCTACCACAACATCTTCAAGGTCGGCTCCGCGATCCAGGATCTCGGCTATTGGATCCTGAACGACATCGTCTGGCGCAAGTCGAACCCGATGCCCAATTTCAAGGGCACGCGCTTCACCAACGCGCACGAGACGTTGATCTGGGCGTCGATGGGCGAAAAGGCGCGCTACACCTTCAACTATCGCAGCATGAAGACGCTGAACGACGAGTTGCAGATGCGCAGCGACTGGGAATTCCCGGTTTGCGGCGGGCAGGAGCGGCTCAAGAAGGACGGCGTCAAGGTCCACCCGACCCAGAAGCCCGAGGCGCTGATCTACCGCATCCTGCTCGCCTGCACCAAGCCGGGCGACGTGGTGCTCGATCCCTTTTTCGGCACCGGCACCACCGGCGCGGTCGCCAAGCGGCTCGGCCGCCACTGGATCGGCATCGAGCGCGAGGACGCCTATGTCGCCGCCGCGCAGGAACGGATCGACGCCGCATTGCCGCTCGACGAATCCGCGCTGACGACGATGCAAAGCCCCAAGGCCGCGCCGAAGGTGGCGTTCGGCGTGCTGGTCGAGAACGGCTATCTCACCCCCGGCGCGGTGCTGAGCGACGCCAAGCGCAAACACCGCGCGCTGGTCCGCGCCGACGGCAGCCTGCAAAGCGCGTGCGGGACGCACAGCGGCTCGATCCACAAGGTCGGCTCGCTCGTGCAAGGCGCGCCGGCCTGCAACGGCTGGACCTTCTGGCATATCGAGACCGAGACCGGCCTCGCCCCGATCGACACGCTGCGCCAGACGTATCTGCTCGCGACGCAGCCGTGACACCCGGCTGAGGAAGGCCACCCCACCCGTTCGTCCCGAGCGAAGTCGAGGGACACGCCCAGGCGCAACGTGTCTCGACTTCGCTCGACACGAACGGAGCGTGGGGGCTACGGCGCGTTCCATGACCACCCTCCACCTCCGCCCCACCCAGTTCGTCGATACCCCCGCCGCCCACCCGGACGGCGGCGTCGCGCGGCTGGCCGGCGGGATGCTGTGGTTCGCCGCCTATGAGGTGATCGAGCGCGGCACCAGGCGCACCGTGCCCGTCGCCGAGATCGCCACGCTCGGCCCACACGCCACCGCGATCCACGCGCGCGTCGTCGCCCCGCGTCCGCCGCTCACGCTCGGCGCGCGCACGCTGCGCTTCGATCAGCCGCTGGTCGCCGGCATCCTCAACGTCACGCCCGACAGCTTCTCGGACGGCGGCAAGCTCGAGAACGATCCCGAAGCCGCCGCCGCGGCCGGCGTCGCGATGGCGGCGGCGGGCGCGGCGCTGATCGACCTCGGCGGCGAATCGACCCGCCCCGGCGCGCCGCTCGTCTGGGAGGGCGACGAGGCCCGGCGCGTCGCGCCGGTCGCCGAACGGCTACTGCGCGCGGGCACTTTGGTCTCGGTCGACACCCGCAAGGGCGCGGTGATGGAAGCCGCGCTCGCGCTCGGCCCGGTGATCGTCAACGACGTCTCGGCGCTGCTCTGGGACGATCGCGCCGCCGGCATCGTCGCCCGCGCGGGCGCGCCGGTGATCCTGATGCACTCGCCCGATCCCAAACGCGGCCCCCACGGCGGCGATGGCTATACCGACGTGCTGACCGAAGTGTACGACTGGCTCGAGGCGCGCATCGACACGGTGGTCGCCGCCGGCATCGACCGCACGAAGATCCTGGTCGATCCCGGCATCGGCTTCGGCAAGGGCCTCGCCGACAATCTCGCGCTGCTGAACGGGCTCGCGCTGTTCCACGGCCTCGGCGTGCCGATCATGCTCGGCGCGAGCCGCAAGCGGCTGATCGGCGCGCTCTCGGGCGAAGCGCCGGTCGGCGAACGCCTCGGCGGCTCGGTCGCGCTGGCGCTCAAGGGCGCCGAGGCCGGCGTGCAATTGCTGCGGGTCCACGACGTCGCCGAGACGGTGCAGGCGCTGCGCGTATGGCGCGGCCTGAAGGACCGCGCCCTGCTGGGGTGAGGACGCGCCGCGGATCAGACCTGCGCCATGCCGCCATCGACCGGCAGTTCGGCGCCGGTGATGAAGCTGCTTTCGTCGCTGGCGAGAAACAGCGCGGCCGATGCCACTTCGTCGGCGCGCGCCATCCGGCCGAGCGGGATCAGCGTCGATAGCGCCTCGCGCACCTCGTCGGAGACCGCCGCCATCATGGCGGTGTCCGTCGGCCCCGGTGCCACGACGTTGACGCGGATGTTGCGGGGCGCCAACTCGTTGGCCCAGGTCCGCGCGAACGAGCGCACCGCGGCCTTGGTCGCCCCGTAGACGCCATAGCCCTTGGTGCCGATCGCGTCGGCGATCGAGCCCACCAGCACGATCGAGCCGCCATCCGGCATGACCGCCGTCGCGGCCTTGGCGGCGAACAGCAGCGCGCGCACGTTGAGGTTGAAGGTCCGGTCGAAATGATCCTCGCTGATCTCGTCGAGCGTCGCGAACTCCGAGATGCCGGCGTTGACGGCGAGCACGTCCACCCGCCCGGCCTCGCCGCGCACCACTTCGAAGAAGGCGGCGAGCGCCGCCGGATCGGCGGCATCGACGCGGCGCGCGCGCAGCCTGCCGGCCCCAAGCTCGACCTCCCCCTCTTCGGCGCGGCGGCTGGTGGCGTAAACCGTGGCGCCTTCCGCCGCGAACCGCTCCGCGATGGCGCCACCGATGCCGCCATGGCCGCCGATCACGACGGCGATTTTTCCTGAAAGTCTGCTCATACGTCCTCCCGTCTCGGATGATGACGGGCAGATATCAATCCTATATCTAATCACAAGAAGGCACCAGGTGGTGCCTAGATAGTGAGATGTATACCCATGTCCCTAGACGTGCTCGACCTGCCGCTCGATGTCGGCGCGACGCGGCCCATCCTCGAACATATCGCCAACAAATGGACGGTGCTGATCCTCAGCGTCCTGTGCACGCGGCCGGCGCGGTTCAACGACTTGAAGCGCCGCCTCGACGGCATCACCCACAAGGCTCTGTCCGAGTCCCTGAAGCGCCTGGAACGCAACGGCCTCATCAGCCGCAAAGTCCTGCCGACGCAGCCGATCGGCGTCGAGTACACGATCACCGATCTCGGCTGCTCGCTACGCGAACCCTTCGCCGCGCTATACACTTGGTCGCTCACCAACGGCGCCGCGCTGGAACGCGCGCAGCGCGCCTATGACGCATCGAGACGCGACGGTGGGCTGGACGAGATTTAGCAGCCCGGGGGCGTGGGCCATCAAACCACGCCGCCGGCAAAGCCGGCGTCGGACGGATTCGCTGACGCGACCCGCCGTCCGGGCGAGGCGCTGCGCTTCGCGCCCTGGCGCGGAGCCGCGCCTGCGCCTCACGCCGCGCTGTCGATCCCCAGTTCGCCCAGCTTGCGGTACAGCGTCGACCGGCCGATCCCCAGCCGCCTCGCCACCTCGGTCATCCGTCCGCGGTAATGGCCGATCGCGAGCCGGATCACGTCGGCCTCGATCTCCTCGAGCGCGCGCAGATTGCCGTCGGGGTGGAACAGCGTCACCCCGCCCGAGGTCGCCATCGGCGCGGCGGCGCTGACGGCGCGGCGTTGCGCGCCGAGCGCCGCGATCTGCGGGAAATCCGCCGGGGTCAGCGCCGCGCCCTCGCACAGCACCGCCGCGCGGAACAGCGCGTTCTGAAGTTGGCGGACGTTGCCGGGCCAATCATACCGGCACAGCAGATCGAGCGCCTCGTCGGTGATGCCAAGCGGCCGCAGCCCCGGCTGCTGCGCGATCCGCGCGAGCAGGTGGCGGGCGAGCGCGGGAATGTCGCCCGGCCGCTCGCGCAAGGGCGGGATCGTCACCTGCACCACGTTCAGCCGGTAATAGAGATCCTCGCGGAACCGCCCGGCCTCGACCTCGTCGATCAGCGTCTTGTTGGTCGCCGCGATCACGCGCACATCGACCTCGCGCGCGTGGCGCGCGCCGATCGGCTGGATGTCGCCCGATTGCAGCACGCGCAGCAGCTTGACCTGCGCCTCGAGCGGCATCTCACCGATCTCGTCGAGGAACAAGGTGCCGCCATCCGCCTCCTGGAATCGGCCGATCTTGCGCTCGAACGCGCCGGTGAAGGCGCCGCGCTCGTGCCCGAACAGCTCGCTCTCGACGAGATTGGCGGGGATCGCGCCGCAATTGACGGTTATCATCGGCTTCTTGCCGCGCGGCGACGCGGCGTGGATCGCCTCCGCCACCACTTCCTTGCCAACCCCGCTCTCGCCCTCCAGCAGCACCGGCACGCGCGCGCGCGCGGCCTTGGCGGCGATGGCGAGCGCGGCGCGGAAATCGGGCGCCGAGCCGACGATCTCGTCGAACGCGAGCAGCGCCGGGATCTTCTCGGTGAGCGGCCGCAGCTCGCCCGCCGCCTGCCCCGCCACCGCCGCGTCGAGCGCGCCGAGCAGCCGTTCGGGGGCGAGCGGCTTGACGAGGAAGTCGGTCGCGCCCGCGCGCATCGCCGCCACCGCCTGCGCGACCGAGCTGTTGGCGGTGATCAGCAGCAGCGGCAGCGCCGGGCGGCGGCTGCGCACCTCGGCGATCAACATGGTCGGGTCGGCGTCGGGCGCCCAATGATCGAGCAGGATCGCGTCGAGCTGCATCCCGTCCTGGGTGCCGAGCATGGCGATCGCGGTCTCGCCATCCTGCGCGAAGATCGCGCGCCAGCCGCGCCGCGCCGCGATCGCGGCGACGAGGCGGCGTTGCGCCGGCTCGTCATCGATCAGCATCAGCAGCCGTTGCCCGTTACGCGTCATCCGCCATCCCACAAAAGCCGTTCGAGCGGCCCGTTTAGGGTGGATCGGTAAAAGCGCCCTTAAACACCCGGTGCGGACTTGAGGGCGGGGCGCGCAGCGGTTAAGCCATATGCCGATATAAGCATTGGGAGATGCGGGCATGGCCGAAGACGGCGACATCAAGGTCCATGAAGCGACCTATCACAAGGTGATCGGCCTGCTGAAATATGGTGCGGCGGCGTGCTTCCTGCTCGCGTTCGTCATCGTCTATTTCGCGCTCGCCCCCGCCAGCAAGTGAAGATCGCGGTCCTCAAGGAAAGCGCGCCGGGTGAGCGCCGCGTCGCGGCGACGCCGGAAACGGTCAAGAAATTCATCGGCCTGGGCGCCGAGATCGCGGTGGAGGCCGGCGCCGGCCTGACCGCCGCGATCGCCGATGCGGACTATGCCGCCGCCGGCGCGCAGGTCGCGGACCGCGCCGGCGCGCTCGCCGGCGCGGGCATCGTGCTCGGCGTGCAGGGTCCGGAGCCGGCGTCGCTCGCCGGAGTCGCGCCGGGCGCATGGGTCGTCGCCAGCCTCAACCCGTTCGGGGAGCGCGCGCAAGTCGATGGCTATGCGGCGGCGGGGCTGGAGGCGCTGGCGATGGAGTTCATGCCGCGCATCACCCGCGCGCAATCGATGGACATCCTCTCCTCGCAATCGAACCTCGCCGGCTACAAGGCGGTGCTCGATGCCGCGAGCGAATATGGCCGCGCCTTCCCGATGATGATGACCGCGGCGGGCACCGTCTCCGCCGCGCGCGTGTTCGTGATGGGCGTCGGCGTCGCGGGGCTGCAGGCGATCGCCACCGCGCGGCGGCTCGGCGCGCAGGTCTCGGCGACCGACGTGCGCTCGGCGACCAAGGAGCAGATCCTGTCGCTCGGCGCCAAGCCGATCTTCGTCGAAAATGTCGCGGGCATCGAGGGCGAAGGGTCCGGCGGCTATGCCGGCGAGATGAGCGACGAATATAAGGCCGCCCAAGCCGAACTGGTCTCGGCGCACATCGCCAAGCAGGATATCGTCATCACCACAGCGCTGATCCCCGGCCGCCCCGCCCCCCGACTGATCTCGGCCGCGCAGGTGGCGAGCATGAAGCCCGGCAGCGTGATCGTCGATCTCGCGGTCGAACAGGGCGGCAATGTCGAGGGCGCGGTGGCGGGTGAGATCATCGAGATCGGCGGCGTGAAGATCGTCGGCCACAAGAACGTGCCGAGCCGGCTGGCGGCGGATGCCAGCGCGCTGTTCAGCCGCAACCTGTTCAACTTCCTGAGCGCGTTCTGGGACAAGGCGGCGGGCGCGCCAGTGCTCGATGCCGAGATCGGCGATGCGATCCGCCTGACCAAGGGCGGTGAGGTCGTGAATCAAAGGCTTCTCGCGTGAGCCTCGCTGGTGCGGGGGTGGCCAGTCGTGATTTGTACTACGCTGCGGTGCGCGCCTGGCCGTGCCAGATTCCACGGTCATGCACGGTCGCCGCGATTTCGACTTTGACACGAACAAGCTTCCGGAACTTCGAGAGGATGGACTGACATGGACTTCATCGCGATCCTGTCGATCTTCGTCATGGCGTGCTTCGTCGGCTACTACGTCGTCTGGTCGGTCACGCCCGCGCTGCACACGCCGCTGATGGCGGTCACCAACGCGATCTCCTCGGTCATTATCGTCGGCGCGCTGATCGCGGCGGCGGCGGCCGGGATCGGCGCCGGCGGCGCGGTGTCGAAATGGCTGGGGCTGCTCGCGGTGGTGCTGGCGAGCGTCAACATCTTCGGCGGCTTCGCGGTCACCGCGCGGATGCTCGCGATGTACAAGAAGAAGGAGCGGCCGGTTCCGGCTAAGCACTAATCAGCCCGTCACCCCAGCGAAAGCTGGGGTCTCGCGGGGCTCCTGTCCCGCGCGAGCAACGGGAGACCCCAGCTTTCGCTGGGGTGACGACAAGGGGTGGAAATATCGTGGAACACGCAAGCGTAAATCCCTGGGCGGCCTTCGCCTATCTCGTCGCGGGCGTGTGCTTCATCCTCGCGTTGCGCGGCCTGTCGTCGCCCGCCACGTCACAGCGCGGCAACCGCATGGGCATCATCGGCATGACCATCGCGGTGGTTACCACGCTAGTGACGCATGTGCCGGGCGAAATGGTCGAGGCCACCGGCCAACTGTGCAGCCAAATGCACACGATCGCCGGCAGTGGTCCGGCTCTGTGCCATGATATGACCTATGCACCTGTTCTCGTTGTAGACTGGTCGACGGTTGGGCTCATCCTCGCCGCGATCGCGATCGGCGCGGTGATCGGCCTCACCACCGCGCGGCGCATCGCGATGACCGACATGCCGCAGCTCGTTGCCGCGTTCCACTCGCTGGTCGGGCTGGCGGCGGTGCTGGTCGCGGCGGCGGCGTTCCTCAATCCGCAGGCGTTCGGCATCGCCGACATGGTGATCCCGCTGATCGGCAAGCCGTTCTTCGCGATCTATCCGCAGAGCCGTATCGAAATGGGCCTCGGCATCGCGATCGGCGCGATCACCTTTTCGGGTTCGGTGATCGCCTTCCTCAAATTGAACGGCAACATGGGCGGCGCGCCGATCCTGCTGCCGGCGCGTCACATCATCAACCTCACCGTGCTCGCCGCGATCCTCGGACTCGTCGCTTATTTCACGCAGGACCAGAGCGCGTGGGTGTTCTGGACGATCACCATCCTGTCGTTCGCGATCGGCTTCCTGCTCATCATCCCGATCGGCGGCGCGGACATGCCGGTGGTGGTGTCGATGCTCAACAGCTATTCGGGCTGGGCGGCGGCGGCGATGGGCTTCACGCTCCACAACACCGCGATGATCATCACCGGCGCGCTGGTCGGCTCGTCGGGCGCGATCCTCAGCTACATCATGTGCAAGGCGATGAACCGCAGCTTCATCAGCGTGATCGCGGGGGGCTTCGGCGCGACCGCGGCGGCGAGCGACGGCGCCGCCAAGGTCGATCGCCCGTGGAAGCGCGGCAGCGCCGAAGACGCCGCCTTCCTGATGAGCCAGGCCGAGCAGGTCATCATCGTGCCGGGCTACGGCATGGCGGTCGCGCAGGCGCAGCACGCGCTGCGTGAAATGGCCGACAAGCTGAAGGCGCATGGCGTGCGCGTCAAATATGCGATCCACCCGGTCGCTGGGCGCATGCCCGGCCATATGAACGTGCTGCTCGCCGAGGCCAACGTGCCCTATGACGAGGTGTTCGAGCTCGAGGACATCAACGGCGAGTTCGCGCAGACCGACGTCGCGTTCGTGATCGGCGCCAACGACGTCACCAACCCCGCCGCCAAGACCGACAAGAGCTCGCCGATCTACGGCATGCCCATACTCGATGTAGAAAATGCCAAGACGGTACTATTCGTGAAGCGTTCGATGGGCGGTGTCGGCTATGCCGGAGTGGACAATGATGTTTTCTATCGAGACAACACGATGATGCTGCTTGCCGACGCCAAGAAGATGGTCGAGGAGATCGTCAAAGCGCTCGATTGAGCGGCCGCATCTCGGGAGCGACGTCATCCTCTTTGGTATAGACCTTTCGCTGTGCCGAATTCGCACAAACACGTATTGATATCTTTTGAAACTGTGCCATACGTCAACTCCGTTTCGGCGGCGCTAAGCGCATGTTTTCGCCGAATCTTGTCGCGTCAACGATATGGAACCCGCAGTTGAGTTCATTCTGGACATGATCCACCTGCCTCCATTTTGGTGAAAAGCATTACCTTGCGGGAGCGAAGTCAGGGGGCTGGCATGAACGGAACCGATGCTTGGGAAACCACACGATCGCCGGCGAAAACCATCGCTGCACTGGTGATCGCCGATCACGAGGCGCCAGACGCCGCCGCCGCGATCGGCGCGACGCCCGCGCGCCTGGTCGCGCGCGTCGATTGGGCCGCGGCGCCGACGCGGCTTGAAGCGCAAGGGCCGGTCCATCTGATCGCGGCCGACTGCGAAGGCACCGACGATGGCGCGCTGGCGGAGGCGTTGCCGCGTATCAATCAATTCGCGCGCGACAATGACGCACGGCTCGTCGCGACGCTCGCGTCCACTCAGGTCGATCTCGTAGCGGCCAATCTGTTCGGCCCGAACGTCGAGCTGTTGTGCGCGCCGTCGCTCGCCGAACGCGTCGCGGCCTATGCGCCGTCGCTGTCGCAGTCGCACCCGGACCGGCTGTTCGACAGCGCCCGCGAGGTCGAGACGACCCGGTTGCGCCGGCTCAATGAGGAGATCGCCCGCATCGCCGAGACGCTGGCGCGGCTCAGCCGGGTCGAGGGCACCGATTCGCCGCGGGATCGCGTGGCGGATCGCGGCGGCAGCTACACCGCGCAGCCGCCGTCGGACGAGCCGCCCCCGATCTCCCCGCGCGAGGTGCGCGGCGCGATCCGCGCACGGCGTTTACGCGATCAATATTTCACCGTCGGGCTGTTCGAAGACCCGGCGTGGGACATTCTGCTCGATCTGTTCGCCGCCGAACTCGAACGCGTTCAGGTCTCTGTGTCGAGCCTGTGCATCGCCGCCGCCGTCGCGCCGACCACGGCGCTACGCTGGATCGCCAAGATGACCGAAGCGGGGCTGCTGACCCGCGTGCCCGATCCGTTCGACCGCCGCCGCGCCTTCATGGAACTCGCGCCCAGCGCGAGCGAGGCGATGCGCGGCTATCTCGGCGGGCTCAAGCGCGCCGGGCTGGCGATCCTGTAGCGCGGGTATCGCGCCCGGCGTGTCACCGCAGCGGCAACGTCATGTCCTGCTGCCGGCCCACGCCGTGAAGGATCACCCGATCGGGGAAGAAGTCGAGCCGCGCATAGGCGGTCTCCGGTGTGTCGAGCATCGCCTTGAGGTTGACATAGTGGATGCCGGCCCGCTCGCCGTAATTGCCGTCGTGGTTGTGCCCGTCGAGCCAGATTTTGGCGGAAGGATGCCGCTCCAGCAGCGCGCGTACCTCGGCGGCGTTCCAGAGGTTGTGCGGGTTCTCGGGCCACACCGGGAAGTGGCACAGCAACATCGCCTTAAGTCCCGCACGGTCGGCGCGGGTCAGTTCGGCGTCGATCCAGTGCATCTGTACGTCGCCGATGCCGCCGTCCCACTCCGGCTTGTCGGCGTAGCGCGCGGCGTGGAGTTCGCGGCTGGCGCGATCCTCGGCGCTGCCCGCCGGCCAGCCGAACGTACTGCGATCGGTGCCGTCGGTGACGAGGAACAGCCAGCCGTCGTGCGTGAAACTGTAATAGCGCCCCGGCATCCCGAGCTTGGCCGCCACCATCGGCTTGTGCGCGTCGTCGATCGCGAATTCATGATTGCCGAGCGCGAAGCGCCACGGGTGCCGGAGCTTCGCCGCGACCGGCAACAGCGTGTCGTAGCTCGCCCAGTCGCGGTCGATGAAATCGCCGAGATGAACGACGAAGGCGAGCTTGCGCCGGTTGAAGTCGGCGACCGCTGCGGCGAGCTTGCCCGGCGCGGTATGGTACAGGCGCTGGCCGCTATCCGGCGCGGGGCCATATTGCGCATCCGCGATCGCGCCGATGCTGAACAGCGGCCGCTCGCGCGCCGAAGACGCGCCCAACGCGGCGCTCAGAAGCGCCAGTCCCGCCAGCCTGTACCGCAACCGCATTTTCGTCCCCGCCCTTTCGAGCGCGAAGCCCTAGATGCGGTTTCTTGCAGCGATAAGTCAGCGCTGCGGGTCCGCTATTTGTAGCGCACCTCTAGCAGATCCAGCTCGCGCATCAGCTTGCTCGCGAGTTCGCTGCCGATGCGGCGCTCGCGGGCGATGCGGACGATCTGCTCGCGTTCGGCCTGCACCGCCGCCAAGCGGAGATCGCGCTCGATCCGCTCGCTCGCGCGCGCTTCGTGTCTGGCGTCGCCGTCACCGGCGCGGCTTTCGATTCGCTCGCGATAGCCGTCCATGATCCGCGCGCCGACGGCGGCATATACGTCGGCGTCGTCCCGTCCCTGCACCAGCGCGTGCTGGAGGCGCTCGACCGCCTTGATCGCCGCCTCGGCGGCGGCGATCCGTGCCATGTCCTCTTCGGCCTGTTGCGATGGCTCGGGTGGCATCGTCAGCCCACGCAACAACAGCGGCAGGCCGACGCTTGCCATGACCAGCGAGCTCAGGATCACCCCCGTCGCGAGAAAGACGGCAAGCTCGCGGCCGGGAAACGGCGTCCCGTCGCCCATCGTCAGGGGCAGCGTGAGCACGCCCGCGAGCGTGATCGCGCCGCGCACGCCCGCGAACGACATCGCCGCGACCAGGCGCCAGGGCGGGGTCGAACCCATCTTGCCGCCCGGCGCGCGCCGAAGAAGCGTGATGCGGAGCGACACCCACACCCAGGCGAACCGCAGCGCGGCAAGCCCCGCCATGATCGCCCCGACGTACAGCGCGAGCCACCACGGGCTCGTGCGGCCGGTCAGTTCGACGGTGCGATCGAGCCCCGACAGTATCTCGGGCAGTTGTTCGCCGAGCAGCACGAAGATGATGCCGTTCGCCGCGAACTGGATCGTGTCCCATACCGAGTTGCGCCGCATCCGCGTGACGGCGAGCGCCTGACGGGAAATCTCGGCGTAGCTCATCGTTACGCCCGCCGCCACCGCCGCGAGGATGCCGGAGGCGTGGACGTGTTCGGCGATCAGATAGGCGCCGAACGGGATCAGCACGCTGATCAGGATCTGCGATCCCGTCTCCTCGCCGAAGCGGCGCGACACCCAAGCCTTCGCCCACGTCACGACAAGCGTTAGTGTGACCCCGGCGAAGATCCCCGCCCCCGCCATCCAGAGGAAGCTCAATGCCGCGCCGGTCGCGGAGAAGGTGCCGGTCAGCGCCGCGGCGATCGCGAAGCGCAGGCACACCAGCCCGGACGCGTCGTTGAACAGCGATTCGCCTTCCAGAATGTGCATCATCCGCTTCGGGATCGGCACGCGCGCGGCGATCGCGGAGACCGCGATCGGGTCGGTCGGCGACACGACGGCCGCCAGCGCGAACGCCACCGCCAGCGGCATCGCCGGGATCATCCAGTGGATCAGGAATCCCATCCCCACCACCGTCAGCAGGACCAGACCCAGCGCCAGTTCGACGACGGTCGGCAGATCCTTGAAAAGCGCATCCTTGGGAATGCGCCAGCCATCGAGAAACAGGAGCGGCGGCAGGAAAAGCAACATGAACAGATCCGGGTCGAGCGAGACACGCAAGTGCGCGGCCAGACCGACGACGAACCCGAGCGCGATCTGCACCAGTGGCGTCGGCAACGCGACCGGCAGCATCCGCGAAATGGCGCCGCTGACGACGACCGCCAGCAGCAGGATCAACACGATAGAGATAGTTTCCAAGCCTGCGCTCCCAGCATTGCCTTCCGCCGCCGCCCGGCGTCTAGCATGTCTTTCGGCCCGAAGCCGAAAAGGATGTCCCGCCCGCCGCAAAGCGGGCGCGCGTCGCGCCGGACATCAGTGGCCCGCGTGATTACTCCGGCCGCGCAGCGCGGCGATCAGGTGCATCCCCGCGACGATGACGCCCCCTGCCACCAGCCCGACGATGCCGGAGAACGCCGCGCCGGCGACCCACGACGCGGCGCCGCCGATCACGGGGAGGCCGGCGCCGGCGGCGCTGAACGCGTGCGCGACATGCGCGGGGCCGCTGACCCCGAACGCCTCCAGCCCGTGAACGAGGATGCCGCCGCCGACCCAGATCATCGCGGCGGTGCCGATGATCGCGAGCGCGCGCATCACGATCGGCATGCCCGTCACCAGCGCGCGGCCGATCGCCCGAACCGGCGCCGCGTCGCGCCTGGCGAGATGCAGGCCGATGTCGTCCATCTTCACGATCAGCCCGACCGCGCCGTAAACCCCGGCGGTGATCGCCAGGCTGACCAGCACGAGCACGATCGCCTGCGTCACGATCGAGGCGGCAGCCACGTCGGCGAGCGCGATCGCCATGATCTCGGCGGACAGGATCAGATCGGTGCGGACCGCGCCGGATACCGTTTCCTTCTCGACCGTGGCAGCATCGGCGGCCTCCGCCGCGACCGCTTCCTCGGCGTGGTGGCCGGAGATCACCTCGAACACCTTCTCGGCGCCTTCGAAGCACAGATAGCATCCGCCCAGCATCAGCAGCGGGGTGACCAGCCACGGCGCGAACGCGCTCATCAGCAGCGCGGCGGGCAGCAGGATCAGCAGCTTGTTGCGGACCGACCCCAAGGCGATCCGGCCGATGATCGGCAGTTCGCGGTCGGGCGTGACGCCGGTGACATAGCGAGGCGTGACGGCGGCATCGTCGAGGATCACCCCCATCGCCTTGCTGCCCGCCTTGCCCGTCGCCGCCGCGACATCGTCGAGCGAGGCGGCGGCGAGCTTGGTGATCGCCGCGACGTCGTCGAGCAGCGCTACGAGTCCTGACGGCATGATCGTGCTTCCCCGTGTGTCATTGTCATCGCCCTAGGCGAACGACCGTGGCCCGTCGAATATCCGTGCGCTGAGTATCACCACCCACTATCAAGAAGGCGGTTCAGACGGGGTGCGCCCAATGAGTGTCAGGTTGCGAAGACGTGCGGCGACCTCGCATGAGCGGCTCGCGCGGCAACCGGCGACGCGCGCCTTCGGCAAGCGCGCGCGCGGCGCCGCCTGACCATGCTGCCGTTTCGGAGACCCTGGGCGAAGGCGGGGCGGCGCCGAGTGCCGATTCGCCCCGTCGCGCTGCTGCGGGAACTCGGGCCCGGTCTTGTGACGGGCGCGGCCGACGACGATCCCAGTGGGATCGCCACCTATTCGCAGGCGGGCGCGCAATGCGGCTTCACCCTGCTCTGGACGCTGGTGCTGACCTATCCGCTGATGAGCGCGATCCAGCTCGTCAGCGCGCATATCGGCCGGGTGACCGGGCGGGGGCTGGCCGGCAACATGCGCCAGGTGCTCCCGCTGTGGACGGTCGACATCCTCGTCGCGCTGCTGTTCGTCGCCAACACGATTAACGTCGGCGCGGACATCGCCGCGATGGGCGAGGCCGGCGAGCTGGTGACCGGCATCAGCGGCCACGCGACGACGATCCTGTTCGCCGTCGTTTCGCTGCTGCTGCAACTGTTCGTGCCCTATCATCGCTACGCCCACATCCTGAAATGGCTCACGCTGGCGCTGTTGAGCTATGTGGCGCTACTGTTCGTGCTCCACCTCGATTGGGGCGCGGTGGCGACCGGGCTGGTGCTGCCCCGCGTCACCAGCAAGGACGCGGTGGTGACGATCGTCGCGGTGTTCGGCACCACGATCAGCCCGTATCTGTTCTTCTGGCAAAGCGCGCAGGAGGTGGAGGAGATCGCGCAGCACCCGGATGCACATCCGCTGGTGACCTCGCCCGAGGAGGCGCCTGCCGAGATGCGGCGGATGCGCTTCGACACGCTTGCGGGCATGGCCGTTTCGAACATCGTCGCGATCGCGATCATGATCGGCACCGCGGCCACGCTGCATGCCAGCGGCGTCACCTCGATCACCACCGCCGCCGACGCCGCGCGCGCTTTGTCGCCGATCGCGGGGCGGTTCGCGTTCCTGCTGTTCAGCCTTGGCATCATCGGTACCGGCTTGCTGGCCGTGCCGGTGCTCGCCGGATCGGCGGCCTATGCGGTCGGCGATTTGCGCGGCTGGCCGTCCAGCCTCGAACGCAAGCCCCGCGAGGCGATCGGCTTCTACTCGATCATCACGGCGGCGACGGTGCTGGGCATCGTCATCGACTGGTCGCCGATCGATCCCACCCGCGCGCTGTTCTGGAGCGCGGTGATCAACGGCGTCGTCGCCGTGCCGTTGATGGCGGCGATGATGATCGTGGTCTCGCGTCAGGCGATCATGGGGGCGTTCCGGGCAGCACCCTCGCTGCTCGCGACCGGCTGGGCGGCGACGATCGTCATGGCCGCCGCGGCGCTCGCGATGGTGCTCGTGCAATGAAACGGGCGCTCGCGCGCGATCAGCGGTCCATCAGCACCGGCACGGGCGCGTTCAGCAGCACCGTCCGGGTGACCCCGCCCAGGATCGCCTCGGTCGTGCGGCTCTGGCCGTAGGCGCCCAGCACCAGCAGATCCGCGTCGAAGGTCCGGCAGCTCTCCAGGATCTGCTGGGCGGTGTGGCCACGCGGATGATGCCGCGCGTCGATGGTTATGCCGTGCCGGGCGAGCCGCGCGGCGAGCGCGTCGATATGGCCCTGTGCCTCGCTCTCGGTGGGCTCTCCCACCATCACCACCTGCACGGCCGCCGCCCGCGCGAGCAGCGGCAGGGCCGCGTCGAGCGCGCGCTTCGCCTCGCGCGATCCGTTCCAGGCGAGCAGGATGCGATCGAAGGAGACCGGGAGATCGATGGCCTCGGGAACCAGCAGGCAAGGCGTGCCGCCGTCCGACAGGAAGCTCTCGACCAAGCGCAGGCTCGCATGATCGTCTCCCGCCGGTCGCGGCAGGACCACCAGATCGACCAGCCTCGCCCGGAGCGGCCCGGTGTCAACCGCCGCGCCACTGTCGATCCGCGCCCAATCGCCCGACGCGCCCGCTTCGGTGAGGGTCGCGCGGAAGCCGGTCTCCACCGGCACCACCGACTCGTCGCGTTGGCGGTCGAGATGGTCGGAAACCGCGCGCATAGGCCGGTCGCCGATCGCGAAGCATTCCGCGATCGTCGGATCGGGTGCAGCGTAGACGCAAAGGCCACGGACGAAGGCGTTGAAGGCATTGGCCAGCCAGCCGGTAACCGCCAGCACCGATGCATTGTCATGCCCCTGGCGTTCGACGACGAGGATCTCCCTGAGCGTCATCGCCCGCCCCTGCGCCGTGTTCCGATCGCCATGCCGCGAGGGCCGAAGATCAGCGTTTCACCTTGCGATATGCCGGACAGCGTCATGGTCCCCTCGTCAACCTGCCGGGCTGGATTAGCCGCGCATCGACGTGCGGGCATTCCGCAATTCTACGCAGGCGCGGTGACGCCGGTCGCCTCGCCGACTTCCCAGTTCACGTCTGGCGCGCTCGGGCACGCCACTGCGAGCGTGCCCGACGCGGGCCTCACGCGAGAGTCAGCACGACGTCGATATTGCCGCGCGTCGCGTGGCTGTACGGGCAGATCTGGTCGGCCTCGGCGATGAGCGCCTCCGCCGCGGCACGGTCGACGCCCGGAAGCGTGACGGTGATGCCGACGGCCAATCCGAAACCCTTGTCCTCACGCGGGCCGATCCCGACCGTTGCGGTCACGCTGGCGTCTGCCGGAACGCGCGGCAACGCCTTATCCTGGGACGCGGCGAACTTCATCGCGCCGAGGAAACATGCGCTGTACCCGGCCGCGAACAACTGCTCGGGGTTGTTGCCGTTGCCGTCTCCACCGAGCGCCTTGGGCGTGGCCAGCTTGACGTCCAGCCCACCGTCGCTGGTGATCGCGCGTCCGTCCCGGCCGCCGGTCGCGGTCGCCTGTGCTTCGTAAGCCGCCTTGATCGTCATGATGCATCTCCGTTTAGCGTTACACGATTTAATCGCGTGCGAATTATATAGGGACATCCAGCCGCTGCGCAAGCATTGCGATTAAATCGTGCGCGATATATATTCGGGCCATGACCGAGCGCACCTCCCCAGCACGACAACCCGGCACCGCCGCAGGGCCGAATTTGGATGAGTTCCTGTGCTTCGCCGTCTATTCGACGGGCCTGGCGTTCAACCGCGTGTACAAGCCGCTGCTCGATCCGCTGGGGCTGACCTATCCGCAATATCTGGCGATGGTCGCGCTGTGGCAGGAGGACAATCAGATGGTCTCGCAACTGGGCGAGAAGCTGTTCCTCGAATCCAATACGCTCACGCCGCTGATAAAGCGGCTGGAAGCCGCCGGATTCGTCACCCGGCGACGCGACACGAAAGACGAACGGGTGGTGCGCGTGTCGCTCACGCCGGCCGGCCGCGCGCTTGCCGAAGCAGCCGCGTGCCTGCCCGAACAGGTTCTCAAGGCGACCGGCATCACCCCTGCCCAACTGGAGACGATGCGGACGACGCTGACCGCCTTGCGCACCAACCTGAGGTCCGCCGACACGACGACCGATATCTGAAGGGCGGCACGCCTTTCCGAAAGCCGATACCGCGCCGAACCACGCAACGAGAGCATGGCCGACCATCTTCACATCATCACGGGCGGTCCCGGTTCGGGCAAGACGACCCTGATCCACGCTCTCGCCGCCGGCGGCATCCGCCACATGCCGGAGGCCGGCAGGGCGATCATCCAGGATCAGGTGGATATCGGCGGCACCGCGCTGCCCTGGAACGATCGGGAGGCGTTCGCGGCATTGATGCTGGCGTGGGAGATGCGGTCTCACCGTGAGGCGGTGAACGCGCCCGGCCCGATCGTGTTCGATCGCGGCATCCCCGACGTGATCGGCTATCTGCGGCTGTGCGGGTTGCCGGTGCCGGCCGCAACGCTGCGCGCGGCGGAACTGCGGCGGTATGCGCGCCGCGTGTTCATCGCGCCACCTTGGCCAGCCATCTTCGCGCAGGACGCGGAGCGCAGACAAACGCTGGCGGAGGCCGAGACCACGTATCATGCGATGATCGCTACCTATTCGGGCATGGGATACGAACTCGTCACGCTTCCGCTGGCGTCGATCGACGAACGGGCGCAATTCGTGCGCGAGCGGATCGGCTAGCGCGCCGCACGCGGCGATCGTCGCGAACGCCGCGGGTAGGCCCGCGCCAATTTGTCCGATCGACGGCGCCGCGCTCCCCCGCTACGCATGGGCGATGCTAAAGCCGCTCTCAGGCCGGCCGGCCGTTCCGCTCGCGATGATCCGCTGGCTCTATGTCGTCGCCGCGATGATCGTGCTGATCGTCGTCGTCGGCGGCGTCACCCGCCTCACCGAATCGGGGCTGTCGATCACGCAATGGAAGCCGATCACCGGCGTGATTCCGCCGCTCACCCAAAGCCAATGGCAGGCCGAATTCGCCAACTATCGCCGCATTCCGCAATATGAGGCGATCCATCACGGCATGACGCTGGCGGGCTTCAAGGGGATTTTCTTCTGGGAGTATCTCCACCGGCTGCTCGGCCGGCTGATCGGGACGGTTTTCGCCGTTCCGCTGGTGTGGTTCGCGATCCGTCGGCAGATTCCGCGCGGCTATGGCTGGCGGCTCGTCGCGCTGCTCGCGCTCGGCGGGCTGCAGGGCGCGCTCGGCTGGGTGATGGTACGTTCGGGCCTGTCGGATCGGACCGAGGTCGCGCCGTTGTGGCTGGCCGCGCATCTGCTCACCGCGCTGTTCACGCTCGCCGGGCTGGTATGGACCGCGCTCGATTTGCGCGCGCTCGCCGCCAACCCCTATGCGAAACCGGCGCGGCTTACCGCGCTGGGCGCGTTGGCGGGCGCGGTGCTGGCGGTGCAATTGCTCTACGGCGCGTTGATGGCGGGGCTGCGCGCCGGCCTCGTCACCAACCAATGGCCGTTGATGAACGGGCGGTTCTTCCCGCACGAGGTACTCGGCACGCGCCCGTTCGGCACGCTGCTGCTCGATGATCCGTCGCTGGTCCATTTCATCCATCGCTGGTGGGCGTGGGTAACGGTCGCCGCGTTGATCGTGCTCGCGCGCGCGGCCAAGCGCGCGCGGCATCGCGCGGCTTCCGTGGCGATCCACAGCGCGTTCGGCGTACAGATCCTGCTCGGCATCGCGACGGTGATGACCGGCGTGGATATCACCCTGGCGGCGCTGCACCAGTTGGTCGGCGCGCTGCTGGTGATCGCCACCACCTGGGGCGTGCATGCGATCGGGCGCCGCCGGGGCTGAAACGCGTCGGGTATCATGATACCCGTCAGCAAACCCGCGTTTTGCTTGACTTGCACGCGCTTCTCCAACATTAGCCCATCACCGAGCGCCGTCCATCCGTGGGCGGCGCCTTTCGTTTCGAACAAGAGGTCACAGCCCCATGAAGGCGCTCATGAAGACCACCAAGGCGGTCAAGCCGCACGAGGTGGAGAAGAAATGGCATATCGTCGACGCCGACGGTCTGGTCGTCGGCCGCATGGCCTCGATCGTCGCCAACGTCCTGCGCGGCAAGCACAAGCCGAGCTTCACCCCGCACGTCGATTGTGGTGACAATGTCATCATCATCAACGCCGACAAGGTGCGGTTCACGGGCAACAAGCTCAAGGACAAGGTTTATTACAAGCACACCGGTTATGCCGGCGGCATCAAGGGGATCACCGCTGGCAAGGTGCTCGAAGGTCGCTTCCCGGAGCGCGTGTTGGAAAAGGCCATCGAGCGCATGATCCCGCGCGGCCCGCTCGGCCGCGCCCAGATGCGCAACCTTCGCATCTTTGCCGGCACCGAGCACCCGCACGCCGCGCAGAACCCCGAAGTCCTCGATATCGCGGGCATGAACCGCAAGAACAAGGTGGGCGTGTAATGACCGACAATCGCCAGTCCCTTTCCGATCTCGGCGCCGTGCTCAACCAGCAGGGCGAAGCCGCGCAGGCCGCCGCCGAAGTCAAGGCCGAAGCCTATCTCTCGGGCCAGATCGACGAGCCGGTCCACCGCGCGCCGCTGCGCGAGCAGGATCTCGACAAGTTCGGCCGCGCCTATGCGACCGGCCGCCGCAAGGACGCCGTCGCCCGCGTGTGGCTCAAGCCCGGCACCGGCAAGATCACCATCAACGGCCGCGATCAGGAAGTGTATTTCGCACGTCCGACGCTGCGCCTCGTCATCAACCAGGTGTTCGGCATCACCGAGCGCGTCGGTCAGTATGACGTGGTCTGCACCGTCAAGGGTGGGGGGCTTTCGGGCCAGGCCGGCGCGGTGAAGCATGGCATCAGCCAGGCGATCACCAAGTACGAGCCGATCCTGCGCGCGCCGGTCAAGGCCGCCGGCTTCCTGACCCGCGACAGCCGCGCCGTCGAGCGCAAAAAGTACGGCCGTGCGAAGGCACGCCGCAGCTTCCAGTTCTCGAAGCGCTAAGCGTTCCCCGTCTCGAAGTCGCGAAAGGGCGGTCCGGCAACGGGCCGCCTTTTTTCGTTCCGAGTATATTGGGAGCGGATGACTTACCTCACCCGTTCCTGCTGAGTAGCGATTGAGTGGGGCCGACGGCCCGTATCGAAAGCGCGTATCGACGCGCGGTGATCGCGCGTGGCCTGTCCTTCGATACACCACCTCGATACGCCCTTCGGGCTACTCGGCAGTTACTCAGGACGAACGGACCGCCAAAAATCGCGGGTTCTGGATGCAATGAACGTTAGCCGCGCGTTATCGCGCCGCTGCGGCCAACTCGGCGTTGCGGCGCGCGGAAGCCGCCAGCGTTTCGCGCAGCAGTGTTTTGAGCGCGGCGTCGACATCGAGCACGTTGAGACCCTCCCGAGTCGAGCCGCCGGGACTCGCGACGCGATCGGCCAGCGTCGCCGGACTTTCGGTGGCAGACGCGACCATGATCCCAGAGCCTTCGAGCGTCGCGCGTGCGAGCCGGTCAGCCTGATCGGCGGGAAGACCGAGCGCGGCGCCCGCCTCCGCCAGCGCCTCCGCGAAGCGGAACACGAACCCTGGCCCGCAGCCCGACAATGCCGTCACCGCGTCGAACAACGCCTCTTCGGCGATCCACTCGACCAGCCCGAGCGGCCGCATCAGCGCTTCGCTGGCGACCTGCGCCTCGCCGTCGTCTCCGGCACCGTGGAGCGCCACCACGCCCTTGCCGATCAGCACCGGCAGATTGGGCATCGCGCGCACGATCGCTCCGGCGCCGGGGAAGCGCGCGGCCAGCGACGCTTCCTCGACACCGGCGAGGATCGACACCAGCAGACGCGGCGCGAGCCCCGGCACGGCGGCCACGAACGCATCGAGCTGTTGCGGCTTAATCGCGAGGACGAGCGTGTCCGGCGTGTAGTCCATCGGCAGCGCGGCGAGATGTCTCACGCCGGCGGGAAGCCGAGGCGCACCCGGATCCAGCACGGTGATATTCTCGGGCACCACGCCGGCATCGATCCAGCGATCCAGCATCGCGCCACCCATGTTGCCCGCGCCGACCAGCAGGATACGGCCGGGCAATCCGGCGGCGGAAAGGCTCATCTCAGGCTTCGCCCTGCGTCTCGGTCATCGCGGCGGCGAGCGCCTCCCTGGGGCTCTTGCCGCCCCACAGCACGAACTGGAACACCGGGTAGAAGCGCTCGCATTCGTCGATCGCCGATTCGACCAGCAATTCCGCCGCGGCGAGCGACAGAGTGCCGCCGTCACCATCGATCATCGCGGCATGCCGGTAGAGCAGGATGTTGCTCGCCGACCAGATCTCGAAATGGCCGACCCAGAGCTGCTCGTTGATGAGCCCGACCGTCTCGTACAGCGCGCTGCGGCGATCGTCGGTGACACGAATGTCGGGAAAGGCGAGGAATTGGATGACGCTGTCCTCGTCGCGCCACAGGGCGCGCAATTCGTACTGCGTCCAGCTTCCCTTGACCTTGGCGATGACCTCGTCATCCTGGCGCTCGTGCTCCCAGCCATGCGCCGAGAAGTAACTTTCCAGCATATCGATGGGGGCGGCGTCGTCGCGTTCGTAATCGGCTTCGTCGAGCATATCGTCAGCCCTTACGCTTTAGGCGGTACATGCTCAAGCGTGGCGGAGCCGCGAAACGCCGACAAGCCCGTGAGAACGGGCCCGCCGACAAAAGCTGTGGATAAGATGTCAAGCTTCGCTCGAGACCCCCGCGCCGAGCTTGGCTTCGAGCGCGGCGATGCGCGCGCGCAACGCATCCGCATCGTCACGCGCGGCGGCCGCCATCGCCTTGACCGCGTCGAACTCATCGCGGCTGACGAAGTCCAGCCCGCCGATCCATTCCTTCGCACGCGCCTTCGCGCTCGCTTCGGCTTCGCGGCCGACGCCGGCGATCGTACCCGCCGCGCTGTTCATCAGCTTAACGAGATCGTCGAAGATTTTGTTGTCGGCCTGCATGATGAAAACACTTCCTTGGCTGGATTACAGAGAGATGACTTGGGTACTCGCCGACGCGGGCGCAATGGTTTCGGCGTTCGGATTGAGCCGATCGATCTGAAACAGCAGCGCCCCCGCGAACGTTATCCACGCGAGATAGGGCACCATCAGCCACGCCGCCAGCCTGCGCACGCGCCCGAACAGCAGCGTGGTCGCCAGCGCCAGCACGAACATCGCGACGATGATGGCCAGTGCCCAGCCGATCAGATGCATGCCGAAGAACACCGGCGACCAGATCAGGTTGACGAGCAGTTGCACCGCGAACAGCGCGATCGCCGGCGCGCGCAGCCGCGATCCGCGCGCATGGATCACCATCGCCAGCGCCAGCCCCATCAAGATGTACAGCGTCGTCCACGCCACCGGGAACACCCAGTCGGGCGGGTTCGCGGCCGGCTTCGCGAGCATCGCATACCAGCGGTTCTGCGACCCCGCCGGCGCGATCCGCGCCGAGGTGAAGCCCAGCAGCAGGATCAGCGGCACCGTGACGATCGCCCAGCGCAGGAACGCCAGCCTCAACTGCTGCCTAGACGCGATCTCGCTCAATCGTCGATCCTTTACGCCCTGCGGGTGAGTGGGTCGTGTATCATTGCAGGTACGAAACACAATTGCCGCCGCGCGGCGGAGTTCCGCGTCAGTCGGCGTCGTTCTCAGGCAGATGCCCCGTTATGAGAAACTCGACATTGCCCTCCGGTCCCGTGATCGGGCTTTCGACCAGCCCGTCGATGCGCCATCCCTTGTGCGTCAGCCATTCGGAAACCTCCGCGCACACGCGGGCATGGACGGCGACGTCGCGCACCACCCCGCCCTTGCCCACCTCGCCCCGGCCAGCCTCGAACTGCGGCTTGATGAGAGCGACCAGCCGCGCCCCCGCCCGCGCGAAGCCGAGCGGCACGTCGAGCACCTTGGCGAGACCGATAAAGCTCGCGTCGCACACGATCAGGTCGATGGGTTCGGGAATGTGTGTCGGCGTCAGGATGCGTGCGCTGGTCTTTTCATGGACGATGACGCGCTCGTCCTCGCGCAGCTTCCACGCGAGCTGATTGGTGCCACTGTCGACCGCATAGACGCGCGTCGCGCCATTGGTCAGCAAGACATCGGTGAAGCCGCCGGTCGAGGAGCCGATGTCGATCGCCACCGCACCGCGCACATCGAGTCCGAAATGGGCCAGCGCGTGCGCCAGCTTGATGCCGCCGCGCGAGACCCACGGATGATCGCGCCCGCGCACGTCGAGCGCCACATCGTCGGCGACCGCCTGCCCCGGCTTGTCGATCTTGCGCGTACCGGCGAACACGAGCCCCGCCATGATGAGCGCCTGCGCGCGCGCGCGACTCTCGGCGAGTCCCCGATCGACGAGGAGTTGGTCGGCACGCAGCTTGGGCATTCCACCTCCTAACAGCGGCGCTTCACCGACGCAAAGACCGCGCCGATTTCGGGCTGTCGCAGCCGGTCTTCGCTCCGGCGCAGGCGCTATTGCCTATCTCTTAAGTAGGAATATCTTCGGGCCTGGGAAGCGTGGTTATCCGGCGTACCCTAGAGCGACGGACGGCCACGTTTCCTCCAACTCTTGGAGAGGCACAATGGGCACCTTTTCGCACTTCGATCCGGCGCAGCCGACGATCCTGACGGTGCCGGGCCTCGGCGGCTCGGGGCCATCGCACTGGCAGACTCTGTGGGAAGAGTCGCGCCCCGACACCGTCCGGGTCGAACTCGGCATGTGGAACACCCCGCATCGCAATGCCTGGGTAACCAAGCTCGATCAGGCGATCCGCACCGCGCAGGCACCGGTCGTGCTGGCGGCGCACAGCCTCGGCTGCCTCGCGGTGGCGTGGTGGGCGGAGCTGGCCCGGCAACCCTATGGCTGGCCTGTCGCGGGCGCCTTGCTGGTCGCGCCCGCCGATGTCGATCGCGCCGACGCGCAGCAAGAGTTGAAGGCGCTGGCGCCCGCGCCGCGCGCACCGCTCCCCTTCCCGTCGATTGTGGTGGCGAGCACGGATGATCCGTGGATCGACATCGAGCGCGCGCACAGCCTCGCGGTCGATTGGGGCAGCCACTTCGTCGATGCGGGCGCGCAGGGACATCTCAACGCGGCCAGCGGCATCGGTTGGTGGAACGAGGGACGCGAACTGCTCGACCGGGTCGTCCACGCCGCGGCCGACCGCCACGGCAAGACGCGCCCGCCGAGCGAAGCGCGCTCGATCCTGGCGATCAATGCGACCGACGCGGCACAGGCGCATTATCTGGGCGATCGGGCGGTTTAGGCCCGCGCTCCCCGCCGCCGCTCAATCGAGATAGAGGTAGCTCGCGTCGAACTCGGCGAAACGCTTCAATGCCGCCCAGTCGAAAATCTCAACCGCGCCCTGCCGGAACTCGACCAGCCCCTGCTCGCGCAACTGGCGCAGCATGCGGTTGGCGTGGACGGCGGTCAGCCCGGTGGCATCTGCGAGATCGATCTGCGTCAGCGGCAGTGCATAGCGCGTGCCGTCCACCATCCCGACACGCTCCAGCCGCAGGAACATCTCGCAGAACAGATGCGCGAGCCGCACCGCCGCCGGGCGCGCGCCGATCGAGACGATCCACTCGCGGTTGATCGCCGCGTCGATCATCGTCGATCGCCACAGCAATTCGGTGAGCGTCGCCGATTCCATCGTCAACGCGCGGATGGCGCTATGCGGCAGCAGCGCGACATGGGCGGGGGTGATCGCCGCGACATGATGTTCGAGTTGGCGCAGCGGATAGCTGTGCAGATCGACGAAATCGCCTGGCACATGGATCGCGAGGATCTGGCGGCGCCCGTCGGGCGTGTCCTTGTAGCGCTGGACGAAGCCGTCGAGCAGCAACGTGCACTGGCTGAGCGGTTCGTTGGGCCGCACGATCGTACGGCGCGCGGCGAACTCGGCGGTGCGGGCGATCGCTTGTTCCAGCGCACCGGCATCCTCCGGCGTCAGCGCCGGGGTTCTGTGCGCCTGCAGAAACAACCGCGTCATCATCGCTCGAACACCCCCAACACCGGAACGCCACCCTGCCATGCACGTTATTTCCCGCAAGAGGTATCGTCCATGACCAAGCAGCCGGAAAAAACACCCGCGGAAGCGACGGCCGAACGCGGCGAAGTGCTGATCGAGGGCCCGGACGGTCTCGCCCTATCGCTCACGCCCGATGCGGCGCGTCGGACGGCAAGCTCGATCCATGCCGCCGCATGCGCAGCGCAGGCGCAAGGCACCGACGCGCAACCACTCCCACCACCCGACGACGGCGATCGGGCGTAACGCTCTACCGCGCGAGCGCCAGGCTTCGGATTAGCGCTTGAACACCGGTTTGAGCGCGACCTGCTGGATATGCCAGACCTTCTGCGCGGCCGTACCGCCATCGACGTCGGAGCGCTGGAGCGTGACCGTCCCGATCTGATAGAAGGGTTTGCGCGTCTGCTTGAGCCGCGCATAGATCTGCACCGGCACGGTGACGTAGCGCTGGCCGGCACCTGCGTCGATCCGCCCAGGAGCGCCGACATTGGCGTGATATTCGCTGTAGGGCGAGAAACTGTCGGCGAAATCCGCGAGCGTGAGCCGCGATCCGGCGCCGCCGCCACGCCACATCTGCCAGGCCGGCTTGTATTTGCGCTCGCCGATCAGCCCGTAATAGCGCTCGACGATGCTCGCGGCGCCTTGGGCGCTCTCGGGGGCCGCGGGCGCTTCCGAGATCGGCGTGCGATCATCGGGCAGTCCCCCCGGCGTACCGGGCGCCGGCGGCGAGAGCGGCTCTTCGATACCATCGGGCACGCTCGCCGTCGGCGTCGGGGTGGGTGATGGCATCGGATCGGTCGGCGGCGGCGGCGCGGCCGGATCGTTCTCCGGCAGCGTGCTATCCGGATGATAGGCATTTATGCTGCTCTGCGCGCGCTCCGCCGCCGCGTCGATATCGACATCATTGTTGGCCGCAACATCGGTCTGCGGCGAGCACGCGACGATCAGGAGCAGGGGCAAAGCGGCGGCAACGCGCACGGGCAGGCCTTTCGATGACATTTACGCGCCTTTAACGATGCGTCATCGGCTCCGTTCCGGTCAACTCGTATCGATCCTGCAACGTTCTGACCGGGCTATGCCCGGTACAGCGAAGGGCACGGCCGGGGGTGCCGACCGTGCCCTCTCGAACCCTCCGCCTGACGATTCAGGGCTTGAGCGCGACGTCGTCCTCGTCGTCGAGATCGTCGTCGTCGGCGAGATCATCGTCCTCGAAATCCTCCTGGAGCGAGTCCTCGTCCTGGTCGTCCTCGTCCTGATCGATGTCATCGTCCTCCCCGCCGACTTCGTCGCTCTCCATCTTGAGATCGTCTTCGTCGTCCTCATCCTCGTCGCCCGCGATATCGGGTTCGAGGTCGGTCAGGATCGCACCGTCGCTCGGGCCGCCGCTGGTCGCCTCGAGGATTTCGGCGCGCTGGCTCTCGTCATAGCCTTCCTCGTCATAACCATCGTCGCCCGGGCCTTCGCCGGGCACCTGATATCCACCGCTGATCGCCATCTTCGCTCTCCTGTCCCGGGAAAAATGGGGGGCACGACGCCAACATCATAACCGAAGGTCGGTTCCCGTCACACGCGAAATCGGCGCGCTTTCAGCTCGGCCGGAACAGCCGCCCGCGCTCGACGATCGCGGCGATGCCAAGGCCGAGCAACCCCGCCACGAAGAAGCCGGTATGCAGCGCGATCGTGGTGCCGTCGAAAAAGCTGGCGATGATCGACCCCAGCACCGCGCCGCCGGTGACCACCAGCGATCCCTGCAGGCTGGCGGCGGTGCCGGCGATCGCGCCCATATTCTCCATCGCCATCGCCGACATGTTCGATCCCGCGAGACCATAACCCGCCATCGCCATCGCCTGCAGCACGACGAACAGCACCAGCCCCTCGCGCCCGGCCCCCGCCGCGATCAGCCCACCCGCCGCCGCCAGTATCATCACCACCAGCGCGGCCTGCGAGATGCGCCGCATGCCGAGCCGCATCACGATCCGTGAATTGAGCAGGTTCGCCGCCGCCATCGTCCCCGCCGACGCGGCGAACACCGGGCCGAGCAGATGCTGGGCGTGGAACACGCGCTCCATGATCGGCTCGATCAGCCCGATATACCCGAACAGCGCGCCCTGCACGATCATGCCGGCGATCATGTAGCCGAGCGAGGCGCGGTCGGCGAGCGTCGCGCGCCACCCGCGCAGCAACTGCCGCACCGACAGTGGCACGCGGTTCTCGGGCGCGAGCGTCTCGGGCATGCGCGACGCGAACCACACCAGCACCATCGCGGAAAGGCCGGCGATCACCTCGAAAATCAACCGCCACGATCCCGCCAGCAGGATGAGCTGGCCGACGCTCGGCGCGAGGATCGGCGCGGCCATGAACACCATGAACGCGAGGCTCGACACCTGTGCCATCGCGCGCCCGGTGAAACAGTCTCGCACCAGCGCGATGGTGACGACACGACTCGCCGCGATCGCCAGCCCGCCTGCGAAGCGCGCGACTAGCAGCAAGGTGAAGCTGCCTGCCAGCCCGGCGAGAAGACAGCAGACGATATAGCCGATCAGCCCGCCGATCAGCACCGGTCGCCGGCCATAGCGATCGGTGAGCGGCCCCTGAACCAACTGGCCGAGGCCGAAGCCGACCACGAACACGGTGACGACGAGCGCACGGCCGCCGACGTCGCGGACGCCGAGCCGCCGCCCGATCTCGGGGAGCGCGGGCAGCATCGAATCGATGCCGAGCGCGCCCAACGACATCAGCGCGGCGACCAGCGCGACGAATTCGAAGAACGGGATCGGCGCGGCATTGAGCGTGCGAGGAGGCGATTCGATCGACATCGACCGTCCCCATGCCCGACATCACTGCCCCGGTCACGCGCAAGCGCGTTGACCTGACGCGCGACTTCGGCATAGTGTATTGTACTGCTGATACACGGAGAGCGTCATGGCCCGCCCCCTGATCCTCGTCATCCCCCTTGCGCTGCTCGCCGCGTGCGGCAGCGGCAAGGACGGTACGGCCATCACCCTCAACGCCGATGGCGCGGACGGCAATGTCGTCGCGAGCATCGCCGCCAACGGGCAATTGGCGCTCAACGCCCCAGGCATATCGGGTAACATCAAACTGCCCGCGATCAAGCTCGACGCCGGCGACTTCGACATGAACGGCGTGCATCTCTACCCCGGCTCGACGATCAGCGGCATGAACATCGACGGGCATGACCGTTCCGGCCGCGACGATGACGGCCGGGTCAAGGTCAGCTTCGAAAGCCCTGCGACGCCGGCCGCCGTGCGCGACTGGTTCGCGGCGAAGCTCGGGCGCGCGAGGTTCAAGGTCGCGCCGAACGGATCGGGGCTGTCGGGCACGACGGATGAGGGCAAGCCGTTCCGCCTCGATCTCGCGCCAAGGGGCGCGGACAAGGCGGACGGAACGATCCTGATCGGCTAGGCCAGCTTCCGCCCACCCGTGCCCGCGAGCGCGGGAGGACGGAGGTGGTTCGGGCGGGGTGTTCGCTCGCGGCCCGACCGACTATGTTGCGCGGCCCAGCCCCAATCAACGGTCGCGTCCATGCTCGATACCCCGCCTTCCGAAATCCCGACGCTCTCGCTTGCCGACGAAGCGCGCGACCCCGCGGGTTTCGCCGCCGCGTTGGGCGGATCATTCGAGCGGTTCGGCTTCGCCGTCATCGCCGACCACGGCATCCCAAGCGAGCTGATCGCGCGCGGCTGGGCCGACACCGCCGCCTTCTTCCCGCTGCCCGAGGCGGAGAAGCGCCGCTACTTCACCCCGGAGGGCGGCGGGCAGCGCGGCTATACGCCGTTCAAGACCGAGATCGCCAAGGGCGCATCGGCGGTCGATCTCAAGGAGTTCTGGCACGTCGGCCGCGAGCTGCCGGCGGGACATCCGCTCGCCGACCGAATGCCGCCAAACGTCTGGCCCGAGCGGCCGGACGGTTTCAAGGATACCTTCCTCCAGCTCTACGCCGCGTTCGATCGCGCCGGCGACCGCATCCTCTCCGCGATCGCGCGACATCTGGGACTCGCGCCGGATTGGTTCGATCCCGCCGTGGCGAATGGCAATTCGATCCTGCGGCTGCTGCATTACCCCCCGATCCCCGCAGATGCCGAGGGCGTGCGCGCGGGCGCGCACGAAGACATTAACCTCATAACCCTGCTGCTCGGCGCCGAGGAGGCCGGCCTCGAACTGCTCGATCACGACGGGCGCTGGCTGCCGGTCAAGCCGCCCGAGGGCGCGATGGTGGTCAATGTCGGCGACATGCTGCAACGGCTGACCAACCATGTGCTGCCCTCGACCAGCCACCGCGTCGTCAACCCGCCGCCCGAGCGGCGCGGCGTCTCGCGCTATTCGATGCCGTTCTTCCTGCATCCGAACCCCGATTTCCTGATCGAGACCTTGCCCGGCTGCATCGACGCGGATCGACCCAACCGCTATCCGCAACCCATCACCGCGCACGATTATCTGCACGAGCGGCTGGTCGAGATCGGGCTGGTGAAGAAGTAGCCACGCCGGGCTTGTCCCCGCCTTATCCGCCTGTCTAAAGTCAACCCCACACCGTTCGCCCTGAGCGAAGTCGAAGGGCGTGTTTCGGCCGCGAGCGTTTGCGGCACGTGCCTCGACTTCGCTCAGCACGAACGGGTGGTGTGGCGAGACCTCGGAAAGACCTTAGACGATGACCCAACCGCTTCGTATCGCGCTCGCTGGCCTCGGCACCGTCGGGGGCGGCGTGATCCGGCTGCTCGACGAGAATGGCGCGCTGATCGCGCGGCGCGCGGGCCGGCCGATCGAGATCGTCGCGGTCTCCGCGCGCGACCGCGGCAAGGATCGCGGCGTCGATATCGGCCGCTTCGAATGGGTCGATGACACCACCGCGCTCGCCTCGCGCGAGGTCGATGTCGTCGTCGAACTGGTCGGCGGGTCGGACGGCCCCGCCCTCACGCTGGCGCGCAGCGCGCTCGGCGCGGGCAAGGGTTTCGTCACCGCCAACAAGGCGATGATCGCGCACCACGGTCTCGAACTCGCCGCAGCCGCCGAGAAGGCCGGCGCGGCGCTCAAGTTCGAAGCGGCGGTCGCGGGCGGCATCCCGGTCATCAAGGGGCTGCGCGAGGGCGCCGCCGCCAACGAGATCGGCCGCGTGTATGGCATCCTCAACGGCACCTGCAATTTCATCCTGTCGAAGATGGAAGCCGAAGGCCGCGATTTCGCCGAGGTGCTCGCCGAGGCGCAGGCGCTCGGCTATGCCGAAGCCGATCCGACCTTCGACATCGACGGCATCGATGCCGCGCACAAACTCTCGATCCTCGCCAGCATCGCGTTCGGCACCCAGCCGGCGTTCGGCGATGTCGCGGCGAGCGGCATCCGCCACGTCCTCGCCGCCGACATCGCCGAGGCGGCCGCGCTCGGCTACCGCGTGCGGCTGCTCGGCGTGGCCGATCACGGCGCGGGCGGGCTGTTCCAGCGCGTCCACCCGCATCTGGTGCCGATCAGCCATCCGCTCGCGCACGTGACGGGCGCGACCAACGCGGTGGTGGCCGAGGGCAATTACGTCGGCCGGTTGCTGTTCCAGGGCGCCGGCGCGGGCGACGGCCCGACCGCGAGCGCGGTGGTCGCCGACCTGATCGACATCGCGCGCGGCGAGTTCGGCCCCGCCTTCGCCATGCCCTCGTCCGCGCTGGCGGCACAGGGCGCGGCCGATCCGGGCGAGCGGCGCGGGCGCAACTATGTGCGCTTCGCGGTGGCGGACAAGGTCGGCGTGCTCGCCGAGATCGCCGCGGCGATGCGCGATGCCGGCGTGTCGATCGAGAGCCTGATCCAGCGCGGTGCGAGCGGCGACGGCAGCGTACTGGTCGCGATCGTGACACACGAAGCCCCCGAGCGTGCGGTCGCACAGGCGCTGGAACGGCTGCGCGGCTCGCAGAGCCTCACCGGCCAGCCGCTGTGGATGCACATTCTGGAGTGACCGCGCTCTTACTCCCCTCCCTTGAACAAGGGAGGGGTCGGGGGTGGGTTGGCTTGAGGCTGGCGCAGCGCTCCAACGAGAGCGACCCACCCCCAGCCCCTCCCTTCCAGGGAGGGGAGCAAAAAGCGCCAACCCCGGTTTACACCGCCCTCGCGCCCCGCTATCGGCGCTCCCCATGTCCTCGATGGCCAAAACCATTAGCACCAAGCCGACCCGCATACGCGGGGCGGTCTGGTCGTGCTGACGGTTCAACCCTAAGCCAACCGGACACAGCCCCGCGGTAGCGCGGGGCGGCCTTGTACGACAGGACCGAAATCACACCCGCGCCTCCGCTCAACAGGAGACGCCTACCCATGCCTTCGTTCCGCCCCTCGCCCGATCGTCTCGCCGTCGGCATCGTCGGCGCCACCGGCCTCGTCGGCAGCATGATGCTGACCATGCTGGCCGAGCGGAAGTTCCCGTTCACCGCGCTGCGGCTGTTCGCCTCGGCGCGTTCGGCGGGCAGCCGCGTGCCGTTCAAGGGCGGCGAGATCCTCGTCGAGGATGCGGCGACCGCCGACTATAGCGGGCTCGACATCGTGTTCTTCTCGGCCGGCGGTAGCACCTCGAAGGCGCTCGCGGAAAAGGTCGCGGCGGCGGGCGCGGTGGTGATCGACAACAGCTCGGCCTGGCGCAGCGATCCGGACGTTCCGCTGGTGGTGGCGGAGGTAAACCCCGATGCGCTGCGCGATCTGCCCAAGGGCATCGTCGCCAACCCCAATTGCACGACGATGGCGGCGATGCCGGTGCTCAAGCCGCTCCACGACGCCGCCGGCCTGACTCGACTGGTGGCCAGCACCTATCAGGCGGTGTCGGGCGGTGGCATGGAGGGCGTGCGCGAACTCGAGGAGCAGATCGTCGCTGGCGCCGGCGCGTGCGCCGGGCTCGCGCAGGACGGCGGCGCGGTGAAGCTGGGCGTGCCGCGCAAGTGGGCGGCGCCGATCGCGTTCAACGTCGTGCCGCTCAACTATGTGCTGGTCGAGGACGGCTATACCGAAGAGGAACTGAAGCTCCGCGACGAAAGCCGCAAGATCCTCGGCCTGCCGGATCTCGCCGTGTCGGCGACGTGCGTGCGCGTGCCGGTGTTTACCGGCCATTCGCTGTCGATGAACGTGGCGTTCGAACGGCCGATCTCGGTGAGCGAAGCGAACGGCCTGCTGCGCCGCGCGCCAGGAGTCGAACTGGTGGCGGTGCCCAACCCACTCGCGGCGACGGGACAGGACGCGGTGTTCGTTGGCCGCGTGCGGCCCGATCCGACTGTCGCCAACGGCCTGTCGCTGTTCGTGAGCGGCGACAATCTGCGCAAGGGCGCGGCGCTCAACGCGGTGCAGATCGCCGAAGTGCTGCTCGCGCAAGCACGCTGACGACCACGCGAGCGGGCGCTACGGCGCCAGCGCCCGTTCGCCCGCGACATGCGTGCCGCTCGCGTTGACGGTCGCCTTGATGCCGAAAGAGCCGCAGCCGACGAGGAAGATCGACTTCTCCTCGCAATTGTCGGTCCGCGCGAACAGCCGTTCGCGCTCGGCCGGCACGCCTTCGTACGCCGGGTCGCCGGGGTCGTGAATGACCAGCGGCACCCGGTAGCGATCGGCGGCGCGGCGGCCGCATACCACCACGTCGTCGCCGGCCGGGCGTGAGCAGGCAGGCGTGGCGCTGGTCAGCGCATGGTATGTGGTGATGGCCACGTCATCGGGCGCGGCGAGCAGCAGGAGCAGCGGAAACACCATCGCGGAGTCGCCCGGAAGCCTTAGATCACGCGAGGATGATCCGCGCGCGCCGCAAGGTCAACCACGCCGTGGTTATGCGACGCGAGCGACCCCCAGCCGAGGGATCTCGATCGCGGGGCAGCGGTCCATCACCACTTTCAGCCCCGCCGCCTCGGCGCGCGCGGCAGCCGCTTCGTTGACCACGCCGAGTTGCATCCACACCGCCTTCGCGCCGATGCGGATCGCATCGTCCACCGCATCGCCGGCCGCCGCCGAATTGCGGAAGATATCGACGAGGTCGATCGGATCGCCAAGCTGGTCGAGATCGCGGAACACGAATTCGCCGTGAATATGCTCGCCGGTGATCTGCGGATTGACCGGGATCACGCGGTAGCCGTGATCCTGGAGGCGCTTCATCACGCCGTAGGATGGGCGATCGGGCCGGTCGGACGCGCCGACCAGCGCGATCGTGCGCGTCTCTTCGAGCAAAGCCTTGATCCCGGCGTCATCGGTGATCGGCATCAGCGTCCCTCCGTTTCGATCCAGCGCGAAACCGCGTCGGCAATCGTCGCGAACGCGGCGGCTTCGGGACCGTTCCCGGCGGCGGGCGGCGTGCCCGCGTCGGAGGCGGAGCGGATCGCGATGTCGAGCGGGACTCGGCCCAGAAATGCGATGCCGAGTTCGGCCGCCGCCGCTTCCGCGCCGCCCTGCCCGAACGGGTTCGAGATTTCGCCGCAATGCGGGCAGGCATAGCCCGACATGTTCTCGACCAGACCGATGATCGGCACGCCCGCCTTGTTGAACAGGTCGATCGCGCGGCGCGCGTCGATCAGCGCGAGATCCTGCGGGGTCGAGACGATCACCGCGCCGGCCGGACGATGCTTCTGGATCATGGTGAGCTGGACGTCGCCGGTGCCGGGCGGCAGATCGATCACCAGAGTATCGGTCGTGCCCCAATTGGCGTCCATGAGCTGCCCGAGCGCGCCCGCCGCCATCGGCCCGCGCCACGCGATCGCCTGATCGGCGGCGACGAGCTGACCCATCGACAGCAACGGCACGCCATAGGGCGTCGCCACCGGCTGGAGCACCTTGTCGCGCGCGGTCGGCTTACTGCCTTCGACCGCCATCAGCTTGGGTTGCGACGGGCCGTAGATGTCGGCATCGACCAGCCCGACGCGGCGCCCGCGCGCGGCGAGCGCGATCGCGAGATTGGCCGAGACCGTCGATTTCCCCACCCCGCCCTTGCCGCTCGCCACCGCGATCGACAGCCGGCGGGTGCGCTGGCTGGTCAGCGCGACGCGCACCGTCTCGATGCCGGGAACAGTGGCGGCGGCGGCACGGACGCGCGCTTCAAGCGGCGCATGCTCGCTCGGCTCAAGCCCGCTCACGTCGAGGATGATGCTGGCGCGGTTCCCCTCCGTACGCGCGGTCGCGCGGGTGCCTGCGACGGGAGCGAGCGCGCTATCGAGCGGATTTGGATCAGTCATCGTTGCGCAGATAGGGCGGTTGCGGGCGCTTGCCACTATTTTTCGGCGGAACGCGTACCTATAGAGAAAGGATGACGATCCTAACGGGCTGGTTTCAGCGTCCCCCACTCCTGAATAGCGACGACAAAGGCCCGTGGGGCGGCGGCCCCGGCGGTGACGGCGCTGGTGGTGGCGAAGGCCCGCGCAATCCGTGGGCGCCCAAACCCGGCAACGGCAACGGCAACCGCCCCCGCATTCCCGGCCCGAGCGCACTCGACGAGTTCATCAAGCGCGCGCGGGGCGCGGGCGGCGGTGGAAACGGCGGCGGCGGCCGGCCGCACATTCCCGGCACGCCGAGCGCGGGCGCGCTGTGGCTGATCGGCGTGGGTATCCTCGTGGCGATGTGGATCGCGTTCACCTCGATCCACGCGATCGGCCCGCAGCAGCGCGCGGTGGTGACGTTCTTCGGCCGTTATGCTGGCACGCTCGAACCCGGTATCCGGCTGACGCTGCCAGCGCCGTTCAACTCGGTGATGAAGGTCGATGTCCGCGAGATCAAGACCGATACCTTCCCGGAGAATGGCGGCGAGAATTTGATGCTGACCGGCGACCAGAACGTCGTCGACGTCAATTATTCGGTGCGCTGGGACATCAGCAACCCGCAGGATTATGTGTTCCAGATCGCGGACCCCAAGGCGACGCTGCGCGCCACCGCCGAGAGCGCGATGCGCGCGGTGTTGGCGACCGCGACGCTCGACGACGCGATCGGGTCGGGGCGCGGCGCGATGGAGGTCAAGGTCCAGCAGAACATGCAGGCGATCCTCGACAGCTACAACGCCGGCATCCGCATCCAGGGCGTAGCGATCAAGGGCGCGCAGCCGCCCGAGCAGGTGATCGATTCGTTCAAGAAGGTCTCCGCCGCGCAGCAGGAGGCGCAGGGCAACATCAACAAGGCGCGCGGCTATGCGCAGCAGAAGCTCGCGCTCGCGCAGGGCGAGGCGGCGTCGTTCGACGTGATCTACGCCCAGTACAAACTCGCGCCGGAGGTGACGCGCAAGCGCCTGTATTACGAGACGATGGAACAGGTGATGGCGCGTAGCGACAAGACGATCGTGGAGGCGCCCGGCGTCGTGCCCTATCTGCCGCTGCCCGGCGGCGCGCGGCGTGCGCCCGAGGCGCAGGCCCCGGCAGCCCAGGCCCCCGCCCCGCAGGTTCAGGGAGACGCCCAGTGAACCTCAGCTTCCGCAATCCGATCGCGATCGGCATCGTCGCGATGCTCGCGCTGATCCTGATCGCCAGCACCTTTGCGATCGTCCCCGAGACCAAACAGGCGGTGATCCTGCGCTTCGAACAGCCGGTCGGCGGGGCGATCAACCGCTGGAAGCCGCATGAGGTGTTCGGCCGCTCCGGCGCGGGTCTGATCGCGCGCATTCCGTTCATCGACCGGATCGTCTGGGTCGACAAGCGGGTGCTCGATGTCGATCTGGAAAATCAGCCGGTGCTCTCGACCGATCAGTTGCGGCTGGAGGTCGATGCCTATGCGCGCTTCCGCATCGTCGATCCGCTGAAGGCGGTGGTCTCGACCGGCAGCACATCGGTCACCGAGCAGCGCGTGATCGATCAGCTCCAGCCGCTGTTCAGCTCGGCGCTGCGCAACGAACTCGGCAAACGCCCGTTCGCGGCGCTGCTCAGCCCAGAGCGCGGTCAGGTGATGGACAATATCCAGGCCGGGTTGCAGCGGCTGGCCGCGCAATACGGCGTGCAGATCGTCGATGTGCGAATCAAGCATGCCGACCTGCCCGACGGCGCGCCACTGCAAAGCGCGCTCGACCGGATGAAGACCGCGCGCGAACAGGAAGCGCTGACCATCCAGGCGAAGGGGCAGCAGACCGCGCAGATCATCAGCGCCGAAGCCGACGCCAAGGCGGCGCAAATCTACGCGGAAAGCTTCAATAAAGACCCGGATTTCTACGACTTCTATCGCGCCATGCAGTCCTATCGCTATACTTTCGGCGACAGCGCGAAGGGCCAGACCTCGATGGTGTTGTCGCCCGACAATGCCTATTTGAAGGAGTTCCAGGGCCGGCGTTGATCGACTCTTTCGGCTTGTTCATATTCAATCACCGTTCAGCAACCTTGGCTAAGGTCGGTGCGTTGCCCCGATACGGCACACGGAAGGAATCAACCCAAGTGCGATACGCTTACGCCATTACTGCTGCCATCCTTCTCAGCGGCACCGCTGCCGCCGTCGCGCTGGAACCGCCCGCGCAGACCGCGCAGAACGAACCCGGCGCGATCGCCGCCGCCGTCCCGCGCTCCGGCGCGCCGATGAGCTTCGCCGACATGGTCGCGAAGCTGCAGCCGGCGGTTGTCAACATCTCGACGAGCCAGCACATCAAGGTCGAGCAGCCCGCCAATCCGTTCGCCGGCACGCCCTTCGGCGATCTGTTCGGGCAGATGAACCAGGGCCAGGGCGGGAACGGCGCGCCGATCACGCGCGAGGCGACCTCGCTCGGTTCGGGCTTCATCATCTCGCCCGACGGCTATATCGTCACCAACAACCACGTCGTCGCACCCGGCGCGAAGGGTGCGACCGTCGATTCGATTACCGCGATCATGATCGACCGCAAGGAATACAAGGCCAAGCTGATCGGCCGCGATCCGACCTCGGACCTCGCGCTGCTCAAGATCGACGCGACCAACCTGCCCTACGTCAAGTTCGGCGATTCGAGCCGCGCGCGCGTCGGCGACTGGATCATCGCGATCGGCAACCCGTTCGGGATCGGCTCGACCGTGACCGCGGGCATCGTCTCGGCGCTCCACCGCGTCACCGGCGGCGGCGCCTATGATCGCTTCATCCAGACCGACGCGGCGATCAACCAGGGCAATTCGGGCGGCCCGATGTTCGACATGACCGGCGCGGTGATCGGCATCAACTCGCAGATCTACGCCGGCCAGTCGGGCGGCAACATCGGCATCGGCTTCGCGATTCCGGCGGAAGACGCGCGCCCCGTCATCGACAAGCTGATGAAGGGCACGAAGATCGCGCGCGGTTATCTCGGCGTCGGCCCGCAGCCGGTCGATGACGATATCGCGGCGGCGCTGGGCCTCCAGAAGAACCACGGCGAACTGCTGCGCTCGATCGAGCCGAACGAAGCCGCCGCCAAGGCTGGCCTCAAGGTCGGCGACGTCGTCACCTCGGTTAACGGCAAGGACGTCACGCCCGATCAGTCGCTCAGCTATCTGGTCGCCAACGTCACGCCGGGCACACGCGTTCCGATCGGCATCATCCGCCAGGGCAAGCCGATGACGGTCAGCGCGGTGATCGGCACGCGTCCGTCGGAAGACGCGCTTGCCGCCAAGGTCGCGACCGGCGACGATGACGACGCGCTGGGCGGCGACGACGATCAGCAGCAGGGCACGCCCTCGGCAACGGCCAACCCGCTCGGGCTGACCGTCCAGACGCTCACCCCCGCAATCGCGCGCAGCCTCAACATCGATTCGTCGGTGCGGGGCGTCGTGATCGCGACCACCGATCCGGCCAGCGACGCCGGCCAGAAGCTCAAGCGCGGCGATGTCATCATCTCCGCCAACGGCACGCCGACGGCGGCACCTGCGGAGCTGGCGGCGGTCGTGGCGCAGGCCAAGCGTGACGGCCGCGATCAGGTCGCACTGTACGTGCAGCGCGGGCGGATGCCAGCGCTGTTCATCGCGGTGAAGCTGAAGAAGTAAGATCACCGTCGCCCCGGCCTGCGCCGGGGCGACGTGTTGACTATTGCGCCGCCAGCACCTCGCGCGCGCGCGCCAGCGCCGCGCCGCGCGCATCGGTCTCCCCCAGCAATGCGAACGTGCCGTTGAGCGCGAACACGCAATGCCCGTGGACCATCGCCACCAGCGAGCGTGCCAGCGCCGCCGCCGTCCCTATTTTGGCGGGCAGCAGGATCGCCGCGATCTCGGCCTCGACCAAGCCGGTCAGCTCGGCGCGCTGGCGGAAATACCCCTCCGGAAACGGCGCGTCGGGTGGCAGGCGATGATCGTAGATCGCCATCCACAGATTCGGATTGGCCTCGGCGAAATCGAAATAGGCTTCGACCAGCGCCGCCACCCGGTCCGCCCCGGCCGCGTCAAGCCGCGCCCGCACCAGCCCCGCCCAGGCGATGAAGGTGCGGCTGTTGACCGCCAAAACCAGCCGGTCGAGGCTGCCGAACACATTGTAGATCGTGCCGATCGAATAGCCGATCCGTTTGGCCACTTCGCGCGCCGAGAAGCGTGCGAACCCCACTTCGGCCATCAGCGCATGCGCCTCGGCGAGGATCAGCTCCTCGAGCTCTGCGCGGCTATGATCGGATCGGCGGCCCATGAGCGCCCCTTAAAACAAAAAATGAACACCGTCTAATTCTTATATTGAACACCGCTCATTTATGTGGCACGTCGTGATCGTCAGTTGCGGACGGCAACCAATGCGCGTCCGCCCCGTTCGGAGATGACAATGTCGGCACCCGATTTCTCGCTCCTCGCCAAGCGTCGCTTCGGCCCGCTGTTCGTCGTCCAGTTCCTCGGGGCGTTCAACGACAACGTGCTCAAGTTCGCGATGCTGTTCCTTGCCAACTTCACGCTCTACGCGGGGCAGCCGGCCAAGGCGGAGATGCTCGCGACGATCGCGACCGGCATCTTCATCCTCCCCTATTTCCTGTTCTCGGCGCTTGGCGGGCAGATCGCCGACGCATGGGACAAGGCCAAGCTGATCCGGTTGGTCAAGACCGCCGAGATCGCCTTCATGGGCATCGGTCTTGCCGGCTTCTGGTTCCAGTCGGTGCCGCTGCTGCTCGTCGCTTTGTTCATGATGGGGTGCCACTCGACGCTGTTCGGTCCAGTCAAATATTCGATCATGCCGCAGCAACTCGCGCCCAAGGAGATCATGGGCGCGACCGGTGTGATCGAGGCTGGCACCTTCCTCGCGATCCTCGGCGGGCAGTTGCTCGCGGGCGTGGTGCAGCCGTGGCAGGCGGGCATGATCGCGACCGCGCTGGCGGCGTGCGGGCTGGTCGCCAGCCTCGCCATCGCGCCCGCCCCGCCGGTCCGCGCCGACGTGCGGATCGAGCGCAATCCGTTCAAGAGCACCTGGCACGTCCTGAAGGCCGCGCATGACGGCGAAGGCGTGTGGCTGTGCATCCTCGGCATTAGCTGGTTCTTCGCGGTCGGCGCGATCCTCGTCTCGCAATTTCCGTCCTTGGTGACGGCGCGGTTGGGCGGTGCGTCGCCCGTCGTGACGCTGTTCCTGCTGACCTTCTCGATCGCGGTCGCGCTCGGCTCGCTGTTCGTCAACCGGCTGCTCGCGGGCGAAGTCTCGGCGCGCTACGTGCCGGTGGCGGCGCTGCTGATGGCCGGGTTCATGATCGATCTGTGGCTGTCGACCTCGTCCTATGTCGTCCACGCGCCCAACCCCGGCATGCTGACCTTCGCGCGCAGCGACGGCGGGTGGCGAGTGCTGCTCGATCTCGCCGGCATCTCGTTCGCGGGCGGGATGTTCATCGTGCCGCTCTATGCGATCCTGCAGACCGCCAGTCCGCCCGAGGAACGCTCGCGGATCATCGCCGCCAACAACATCCTCAACGCCGCCGTCACGGTGGCGGTGGTGGCGGCGGTCGCCGGGCTTCAGGCGAGCGGCACCGGCGCACCGGGGGTGATCGGCGCGCTCGGCTTCGCGACGTTGGCGGTGGCGCTGATCTCGTGCTGGCTGTTGCCCGAAACGGTCATCAAGGCGGTGATGCGCTGGCTGCTGACCATGCTGTACCGTGTAGAGGTCGCGGGTGGCGAGAACATGCCGCAACCGGGTGAGCGCGCGGTGGTGGTGGTCAACCATGTGTCGTGGCTCGACGGGCTGCTGCTCGCGGTGTTCCTGCCCGGCAAGCCGGTGTTCGCGGTGCACACCGCGGTGACCAAACGCTGGTGGATGGCGCCCGCGCTGAAACTGTTCCGCGCCTTCCCGGTCGATCCGACCAACCCGATGTCGGCCAAGGCGATGGTGCGCGCGGTGAAGGCGGGCAATACGCTCGTCATCTTCCCCGAAGGCCGCATCACCGTGACGGGTGCGCTGATGAAGGTGTTCGACGGCCCCGGCATGGTTGCCGACAAGGCTGACGCGCCGATCGTGCCGGTGCGGATCGAGGGGGCGCAGTTCACCCCCTTCTCCTATCTGCGCGGCAAGGTGCGGACGCGGCTGTTCCCCAAGATTTCGCTGACCGTGCTGCCGCCGCGCCGTTTCCACATCGACGGCGAGATGACGGCGCGCGCGCGCCGCGCCGCAGCCGGACGCCAGCTCTATGACGAGATGAGCGCGATGATCTTCGCGACCTCGCATATCGACCGGACCTTGTTCGAGGCGTTGGTGGATGCCAGCCATCTGAGCGGTGCGGGCAAGCCGGTGGTCGAGGATATGAAGCGCACGCCGCTCAGCTACGGCCGGCTCGTCACCGGCAGCCTCGCGCTCGGGCGCGCGCTGGAGCCGGGCACGAAGCCGGGCGAGGCGATCGGCGTGCTGCTGCCCAACGTCTCGGCGGTGGTGGTGACGTTCTTCGGATTGCAGGCGACCGGGCGGGTGCCGGCGATGCTCAATTACACCGCCGGCCTCGCCAATCTCAAGGCGGCGTGCGCCGCCGCCGAGCTGCGGACGATCGTGACGGCACGCGCTTTCATCGATCAGGCGAAGCTCGCGGCGGTAATCGAGGGACTCACCGCCGAAGGGATCACGGTGCGCTATCTGGAGGATGTCTCCGCCGGGATCGGCGCGTTCGCCAAGCTGCGCGCGCTGGTCGCGACGCGGTTCGCAGCGCATCTCCACGCCCGCCGCCGGATCGCGCCGGATGCGCCGGCGGTGATCCTGTTCACCAGCGGCTCGGAAGGTCTGCCCAAGGGTGTCGTGCTCACGCATCGCAACCTGCTCGCCAATTGCGCGCAGATCGCGGCGCGGATCGATTTCAGCGGGTCGGACATGGTGCTGAACGCGCTGCCGGTGTTCCACAGCTTCGGGCTGACCGGGGGCACGCTGTTGCCGATCCTGTCGGGCGTGAAGACGCTGCTGTACCCAAACCCGCTCCACTACCGGATCGTGCCTGCGCTTGCTTACGACGCCAACGCCACGATCCTGTTCGGCACCGACACCTTCCTCGCCGGCTATGCGCGGATGGCACATAGCTATGACTTCTACGCGATGCGCTACGTCTTCGCCGGAGCCGAGCGCGTGCGGGACGAGACGCGCAAAAGCTGGATGGAGAAGTTCGGGCTGCGCATCCTCGAAGGCTATGGCGCGACCGAGGCGGGGCCGGTGATCGCGGTCAACACGCCGATGCACTTCAAGACCGGCAGCGTCGGGCGACTGCTGCCCGGTATCGAGGGGCGGCTCGATCCGGTGCCGGGGATCGGCGGCGGCGGCAAACTGTCGATCCGCGGGCCTAATGTGATGGCGGGCTATCTCAAGGCCGATCGGCCGGGCGTGCTGCAACCGCCCGAGGGCGGGTGGCACGACACCGGCGACATCGTCGAGGTCGACGAGGCGGGGTTCGCGACGATCAAGGGCCGCGCCAAGCGCTTTGCCAAGATCGGCGGCGAGATGGTGTCGCTGCCGGCGGTGGAGGGCTATGCGGCCCGGCTTTGGCCCGGGGCGCAACACGGCGTGGTGACGCGGCCCGATGCCAAGAAGGGCGAGCAGCTCGTGCTGTTCACCACGCGCACCAACGCCAAGGCCGCCGATCTCCAAGCCTGGGGGCGCGCGAACGGCATCGCCGAACTCGCGATCCCGCGCGACATCCGCGTGGTGGACGCGTTGCCGGTGCTCGGCACGGGCAAGACCGATTACGTGACGATGGGCGCGATGGCGGACGCCGCGGCGTGACGCGAAACCTCCGCAATAGCTTCGTCGTCATGCCGGACGGGTTCCAGTACCCACCCCGCCACTGATGCCGATATGTGACAGTAACCGGCAATCGGCCCTGCCGCGAATCTGAAACATTCCTGACGCCATATCGTCTTCCAGCGCCTCTACCCGCCCGCTTTGTTGCAGTGCCGCAAAGAGGGAAGAGACGATGAAGACCGGTCTGATTTCCATGATCGCGCTGGCCACGGGGATCGCCAGCACGCCGTTCGCCGCACATGCCGCCGATGCCGCCCCCGCCCCGGCGGCGGCCCCGGCCGATGACGCCGCACCTGCGGGGGACGACGACCAGCAGATCGTCGTCACCGGCCGCCGCACGCGCTCGGTCGTCGAGATGGACGGCATCCAGATCCAGAAGCAACTGCCCGGCATCAACCCGCTGAAGGCGATCCAGACACTGCCCGGCGTCACCTTCCTCACCGCCGACCCGTGGGGCAATAACGAGCAGAACATCTCGCTCTTCATCCACGGCTTCAACCAGCAGCAGCTCGGCTACACGCTCGACGGCATTCCGCTCGGCGACCAGACCTACGGCAATTACAACGGCCTCGCGCCGCAGCGCGCGGTGATCTCGGAGAATGTCGGGCGTGTCACGCTAGCGAGCGGCGCGGGCGACCTGGGCACCGCATCGACCAGCAACCTCGGCGGCACGATCGACACCTTCTCGAGCGATCCCAAGCACGAGATGGGCGGCACGATCGCGCAGACCTTCGGCAGCTACAACACCTACCGCACCTTCGTCCGCATCGACAGCGGCGATCTCGGCACCGGCAGCGCCTTCTATCTCTCGGGCGTGCGGCAGGATGCCCGCGCGTGGGACTTCAACGGCCATCAGGGCGGCTATCAGGCCAATGGCAAGTTCGTCCATGACGACGCCACCGGCAAGTTCACCATCTACGCCGCCTATTCGGACAAGACCGAGCCGAACGAGGACGCGACCGTCATCACCCCGGCGAACCGCGCGACCGCGCCCTATACGCGCCCGTTCTTCTATCCCGATTTCGCCGGCATGCAGACCTATCTGAACTCCGGCGCATACAAGGCGGCGGGTTCGAATTACCGAAACTATTATTCGGACGCGCAGCGCACCGATTATCTGGCGTACGCGAAATACGACTGGCGGATCAGCGACCGCGTCACCTGGACCAACCAGGCCTATGCGCATCACAACGACGGCGTCGGCGTCGTCGCCGGGCCGATCGACGTCGCCGGCCTGCCGGGGCTGTTCTCCTTCTATTATCCCGGCGTCCCCGGCAGCAGCCCGACCTCGGCGGCGAACCTCGCGCGGCTTTCGACGATCTTCGGCGGCTCGGGCCTCGCGACCCGCACCACCGAATATCAGATCGATCGCGGCGGCATCCTCTCGACGCTGAGCGCGCACCTCGGCAACCATGAGATCGAAGTCGGCGGCTGGTACGAACGGCAAAGCTCGTCGGCGTTCCGGCGCTGGTATGCGCTCGACGTCAACAATCCCTCGTCGCCCTACACCCGCCCGTTCGATCAGGCCGCGCCGCTCATCACGCAATACGGCAGCCGCATCACCGTCGACGAAATCCAAACGCACATTCAGGATACCTGGCACATCCTGCCGAACGTGACCGTGCTGGCCGGCTTCAAGAGCACCTTCCAGAAGGCGCGCCAGGACGTCCCGGTCCAGCCGATCCCCGGATCTTTCTCGAACTCGACGGCGCTGCCGGTGGGGCGCATCAACACCGACAAGGCGTTCCTGCCCGAGATCGGCGCGACCTGGGCGGTGACCGAACACGACCAGTTCTTCGTCAACGCGCAGCAGAACATTCGCCAGTTCCCGACCAGCGCCGCCACTGGCCTGTCACCGTTCGCGCTCGGCAGCCAGCCGGTGTTCGAGGATTTCAAGGCCAACGTGAAGCCGGAGACGAGCTGGACCTATGAAGTCGGCGCGCGCGCACAGCACGCGGTTTCACTCGGCCCGATCACCGGCTTCGAAGGGCAGATCAGCTATTATCACGTTGATTTCAGCAACCGCCTGCTCGCGCTCAGCCCGACGACCGTCATCACCTCGATCATCAGCGGCGCGGCGATCATCCAGAACGTCGGCGACGTGAAGACCAACGGGGTCGATTTCGCGGCGACGCTGCATTTCGGGCCGCATTTCTCGATCTACAACGCGGTGTCGTACAACGACTCGCAGTACCAGCAGAACTATTCGACCGGCGTTCCGGCGGTGGTGGTGCCGACCGCTGGCAAACAGGTGCCCGGCTCGCCGAAATGGCTCAACAAGACCGTCGTCTCGGCCAATTACGGCATCTTCGACCTGCAGTTCACCGGCGATTATCTCGGCCGCCGCTTCGCGACCTACACCAACGATCTGTCGGTGCCAGGCTACTTCACTCTTGCCGGCCGCATCGGCGTCGCCGTCCCGCTGAACGACGCGATGTTCGTGAAGACGCTCAACCTCAGCGTCAACGTGACCAACATCACCGATCAGAAGGGCGCGTCGACGCTCAGCATCGGTGCGGCATCAGGCACGTTCAACCAGTTCCCGGTCGCGCCGCGGCAGGTGTTCGGCACGATCAGCGTCAACTTCTGACGAGTCACCCGACGTTCGCGCCGAACCAGAGCGGCTGGCTGGCGCGCCAGCCGCTCGGTTGACGTCCGTGCGATGATGCATATACATCATCGCCATGTCCACCACATCAGACCCCGCCTGCGCCTGCACGACGCTTCGCAAGGCGACCCGCGCCATCACGCGCCTCTATGACGAGGCGCTGGCGCCGACCGGCATGACGATCACGCAATTCGCGATCCTGCGCAACGTGGCGCGGCGTGGCACGGTCGCGCTCAGCCGGCTCGCCGAGATATTGGTGATGGAGCGGACGTCGTTGTATCGGGCGCTCGCGCCTCTCGAAAGGCTCGGCTGGCTCGCGATCGCCGACGCCGGCGCGCGGACCAAGGCCGTGACCGTCACCGATGCGGGACATGAAGCGCTGGAGCGCGCCGGCGCGCCGTGGCAGGCGATGCAGAGGCGCTTGATCGGCGCGTTCGGGGCGGAGCAATGGGCCGCGCTCGAAGCCACGCTCGGCCGTTTGTCCACGCTCGCGCAAGAAGCCGACGCATGATCCCGCGCGTGCCGCCGCGATTCTACGCTTATGTCGTCGTCGCGGTGACGTTCCTCGCCTTGCTGGTCTCGGCGGGCTTGCGCTCGGCGCCGGGCGTGATGATGGTACCGCTGGAGATGCACTTCGGCTGGGATCGCGCGACCATCTCCGCCTCGGCCGCGATCGGAATCTTCTTTTACGGGCTGGTCGGGCCGTTCGCGGCGGCGCTGATGCAGAGCATCGGCATTCGCCGCACGATGCTCGGCGGCCTGGGGCTAATGGCGGCGGCAACGATCGCCAGCCTGAAGATGACCGAGCCTTGGCACTATGTGCTGAGCTGGGGCGTGGTCTCAGGGATCGGCAGCGGCGCGGTCGCCTCGGTGCTCGGCGCGGCGGTGGTCAACCGCTGGTTCGCGACCCGGCAGGGCCTCGTGATGGGGATGCTGAGCGCGAGCACCGCGACGGGCGCGCTGGTGTTCCTGCCGATGCTCGCGTGGCTTTCGAGCGCGGGCGACTGGAAGCCGGTCGCCACGGCGGTGAGTATCGCCGCGCTCGCCCTGATCCCGTTGGTATGGCTGCTGATCCCGGAACATCCCGGCGACGTCGGCACCGGCCGGTTCGGCGAGGCGGAGCCGACCGCCCCGCCCGCGATGAAACAGGCGGCGACGCCGCTGCTTGCGTTCGAGGCTTTGTTCCGGGCAAGCCGCAACCCGGTGTTCTGGCTGTTGTTCAGCACCTTCTTCGTCTGCGGGCTGACCACCAACGGGCTGATCGGCACGCATATGATCGCGTTCTGCGGCGATCACGGCATCGCCCCGGTGGCGGCGGCGGGGCTTCTGTCGATGATGGGCGTGTTCGACCTGATCGGCACGACCGCGTCGGGCTGGCTGACCGACCGCTACGATCCCCGAAAACTGCTGATGGTTTATTACGGCCTGCGCGGGGCATCGCTGATCGCGCTGCCGTTCATCGACCTTTCGGCGCTCAGCCTCACCGTGTTCGCGGTGTTCTACGGGCTCGACTGGATCGCGACCGTGCCGCCCACCGTCAAGCTCTCCAACCAGGCGTTCGGCGAACGCGATGCGCCGGTGATGTTCGGTTGGATCATGGTCGGCCATCAACTCGGCGCCGCGACCGCCGCGTTCGGTGCGGGCGCGATCCGGGAGGCGACCGGCACGTACCTGCCCGCTTTCGTCATCGCGGGCCTGTTCGGTCTGATCGCCTCGGGACTGTTTGTGGCGGGCGGACGCGCCGCACCACGAACCGCCGCCGCCTGAGATCGTCTCGAACCGCTGGCGGCTACTCCGCCAGTCCGGTGGCAACTCCGACATTGTGGCTGGAAATCCAGCGGCCGACATCCTCGAACGCGAGCAGTTCGTTGAATGCGATGCCCGCGCACGCATCGGCACGCCACCGCACCGAACCGGTGAGCACCGGCAGGCCAGAGACCGAAAGCACCACGTCGTCGCCGACCCGGCCCGGGTCGCTCAGATAGACTCGCGCGCCCCCTTGCGAGATGTTGGCGAGCGCAACGGGCTGATAGCGTGCGCCCGAGCGGAGCCGCGCCGGCACGCTGACCGCGACGCGCGGCGCGCGCGCGACATAGCCCGAGGTCGGCGTGGATTCGGTGAGGACTTCGGCGATGTCGATGAACTGGCTGAACCGGACCCCCATCAACTCCGGGCGGCGCCAGACCACCCGGCCCCGCACGATCTTCGACGAGCGGAACTCGATCTTCACCGCGTCGCCGACCTCCAGATCGGAGAAGATATGCGCCATCAGCCCGCCGCGCGAGATGTTGCGGACGAGGCACAGTTCCTCGCCGAGCGCGGTGCGCAGGATAGCCGCCTTCAGGATCGACAGGTTGCGGGCGTCGGCACGGCGCTCGGGCGCCGGCGGCACGTCATCGGACATCGAGATGACGGTCAAGGCTTTGTCGTTGCGATGGTCGAACATGGCCGCTCTCTCCCCGGCGTGACGCGCCATTGTGCTGGCCGGTCGAGCTATGCCCGGCGCTAACCCCAAATTGGGTATCGAGATTTCGTTTACGCGCACTTAATTTTCCGGGGATCGGATGCGTTCCGCGCAATCAGAGCTGCCCTGTTCGCACTTGCAGCATTTTCATTTCCGCCGCAAAGAGGGCGTGCCTTTCAGGCATCCTCTCCTAAAACTTTCAAAGGCCGCCCTCCGGGGCGGCCCTTTTTTTGTCGCGAACATGCCGGGTGGCAGGTACCGCGACCCGGCAAGCGCGTTCCCGCTGCCGTGCCACCGATCCTCGCGCGTGCGGGTATGCGGCTATTTCGCGCCGATTCGGCTGCCGACCGCCTGGAACAGGGCGACCGTGTCACTCAGCCGCGCGGCACGCGCCTGGACGAGTTGCGCACGCGCCTGCGCGTCCGCCGCGGTCGCGTTGAGCAGCGCGAGCGTGCCGATGCTGCCGAGCTGGAGTTGGCGCCGCGCGAAACCCAGCGCGCGTCCCGAGGCATCGCTGGCGCGGGTCGCCGCGTCGAGCGCTTCGGCATCGGTGCGCAGGCCGCTCAGCGCGTCGGAGACTTCGCCGAACGCCTGAAGCACCGTCGCGCGATATTGCGCCTTGGCGCCATCGAGCGCAGCCTCGGCGGCGCGCTGCTGGTGGCGCAGCGCGCCGGCGTGGAACAGCGGCTGGGTCACACCGCCGAGGATCGCCCAGAACGGATTGCCGTCCTTGAACATATCGCCGAATGCCTGCGCGGTGCCGCCGGCGCTGGCGCTGAGCTGAATGCTCGGCAAGCGCGCCGCGATCGCGGTGCCGACATCCGCCCCCGCCCCTTCGAGCTGCGCGCGCGCCGCGCCGATGTCGGGCCGTCGCGTGACGAGATCGGACGGCAGGGCGAGCGGCAAGCGGGTCGGCAGCGCGAGCGAGTCGAGCGTCGGCAGATCGGGCAAGGCCGCTCCGGCCGGCACGCCGATCAGGCTGCCGATCACGACCCGCTGGTGCTGTTCCGCGCGCACCAGCGGCGGCAAGGCGACCTCGGCTGCCGCAAGCGCGGTCTGCTGCGTCGCCACGTCGGCGGCGCCGACATCGCCAAGCTGCTGACGCCGCCGCAACGCGCCGAGAATATCACGGTTGACCGCGATGCTGGTCTGTGTCGCCGCGATCTGCTCGGCGAGCGCCGCGCGCTGGATCACGGCGGCGACCAGATTCGCGACCACGGTCGCGCGCGCGGCATCGCGCCTGTGCGCCTGCACCTCGGCCGCCGCACGCGCCGAGCGAATCCGCGAGCGCGTCGCGCCAAACAGATCGAGGCCGTAGCTGACCGTCACCTGCGCGGTGTGGAGGCTGTAGAGATATTGGTTGGCATCCGCGACCGCGGGCGAAAGGTCGCGCGAGATACGCGTGCGCTGCGCCTGATAGCTGAGGTCGGCTTGCGGCAAGGCCGCGCCAGCCGCCGCCCTGCCCGTCTCCTGCGCCTGGCGCAGCGACGCTTCGGCGACCTGGATGTCGTTATTGTGCGCGAGCGCGGTCGCCACCAGCGTGTCGAGCTGACCGCTGCCGAACTCGCGCCACCAGTCGCCGGCGGGCGCGTCGGCGGTGAGCGCCTGCGCCGGACCGCTCGCCGGGCTGATCGTCTCGGGCTTGGGCGCGGGCGGCAGCGCCGCGTGCGGATCGAGGGTCTTGGGGCCGAGCGCGCAGCCGCTGGTCGCGAGCAGCGCGGCGATGAGGATCGCGCGCGTCATGCCGGCACCTCCCCATCGCCCGCAGGTGGTGTGTGGTGCCCGACATCGCGGCCATGCGCGCCGCGATCGTGGGGCGACACCCGGCGCGAGAAGCGCGCGATCAGCGCGGGCAGCACCAGCAGGATCAGCACCGGCGCCAACGTCATCCCGCCGACCACGACGAGCGCGAGCGGCTTCTGCACCTGGCTGCCGATCCCGCTCGACATCGCCGCCGGCAGCAGACCGATCGCGGCGACCAGGCACGTCATCACCACGGGGCGCAGGCTATGCGCCACCGTCGTCGCGAGCGACGCCTCGCGATCGATGCCCTCGTCGATCGCGTTGTTATACGTCGTCACCACGAGAATCCCGTCCATTACCGCGATACCGAACAACGCGACGAAGCCGATCGCCGCCGAGATGCTGAACGGCGTGCCCGACAGCGCCAGCGCGAGGATGCCGCCGATCACCGCCATCGGGATCGCCGAGAAGGCGAGCAGACTGTCACGGATCGAGCCGAAATTGGCGTAGAGCAGCAGCAGGATCAGCAGCAGGCTGATCGGGACGACGATCTCGAGCCGGGCGACGGCGTTGTTGAGATTGTCGAGCTCGCCCGCCCATTCGAGGTGATAGCCCGATGGCAAATGGACGTTGCGTGCGATCCGCGCCTTCGCCTCCGCCACCGCGCTGCCGAGATCGCGCCCGCGCACCGAATATTTGATCGGGATGTAGCGTTCCTGATGCTCGCGGTAGATGAACGACGCGCCCGAGGTCAGCCGCACGTTGGCGATTTCGGACAGCGGCACCTGGATCATGCCGGTGCCGCTCGGCGCGGTCGCGCCGATTGTGATGCGGCGGATCGCCTCCACGCTGTTGCGCTGTTCGGGCTTGAGGCGCACCACGATCGGGAAGTGCCGATCGGTGCCCTTCTCATACAGGTCGGCAGTCGAAGACCCGCCGATCGCGGCGGCGACGGTCTGGTTGACGTCGTCGGGCGTGAGCCCGTAACGCGCCGCCGCGCCGCGATCGACATCGACCTGTACGGTCGGCTGGCCGAGCGACTGGAACACGCCGAGATCGGCGATGCCCTGAACCTTGGCCATCTGATCCTTGATCTGGTCGGCATATTTCTCGAGCGTCGCGAGATCGGGGCCGAACAGCTTGATCGAATTGGCGCCCTTCACGCCGGAGGCGGCTTCCTCGACGTTATCCTCGATGATCTGCGAGAAGGAGAATTCGACGCCGGGATATTTGTCGGAAAGTCTTTTCGACAATTCGGCGATCAACGTGTCCTTGGTCACGCCGCGCGGCCAGGTGTCGAACGGCTTCAGAGGCACGAAGAATTCGGCGTTGAAGAAGCCGGTCGCATCGGTGCCGTCATCGGGGCGGCCATGCGCGGAGAGCACCGCGTTGACCTCGGGATATTGCATGATGATCCGGCGCACGCCCTTGACCACCGGCTCGCCCGCTTCGAGGCTGATCGAGGGCGGCAGGCTGGCGCGGATGTACATGTTGCCCTCCTCCAGATGCGGGAGGAACTCGATGCCGAGCGAGCGCGCGCCAATCAGCGCGACGGCGAGCAGCAGCACCGCCCCGCCGATCGCGAGAATGCGGTTGCCGAGCGCGAAGGCGGCGGCGGGCTCGTACACGCGCCGCAGCCGCGCGACGATCCACGTCTCCACTTCGGAAAGCTTGTCGGGCAGCAGCATCGCCGAGAGCACCGGCGCCACGGTGAAGGTCGCGATCAGCCCGCCGGTGATCGCATAGGCATAGGTCTTCGCCATCGGCCCGAAGATATGGCCCTCGACGCCGGACAAGGTGAACAACGGCAGGAAGCTGACGATGATGATCGCGGCGGCGAAGAAGATGCCGCGGCTCACCTCGGAACTCGCGCCGAGGATCGCCGAGAAACGCGTCGCCGTCGTGTAATGGCCATGCCCGCTTTCCACGCGCGCGGTTCGATCGACCATGTGGCGGAAGATGTTTTCCACCATTATGACGCTGGCATCGACCACAAGCCCGAAATCGAGCGCGCCGACCGAAAGCAGATTCGCGCTCTCCCCCTGCAACACCAGCAACAGAATCGCGAAGGCGAGCGCGAACGGGATGGTCGCCGCGACGATGATCGCGCTGCGCAAATTGCCGAGGAACAGCACCTGCAAAACGAAGATCAGCACGATGCCGACCAGCATGTTCTCCAGCACGGTATGGATCGTCAGGTGGATCAGGTCGGAACGGTCGTAGATGCGTTCGAGCTGGACGCCCGGCGGCAGCACGCCCGAGCTGTTGATGTCGGCGACTTCCTTCTGCACCGCCTGGATCGTCGGCATCGATTGCGCGCCGCGCTGCATCAGAACGATGCCCTGCACGATATCGTCCTGGTCGTTGTAGCCGGCGATGCCGAGCCGCGGCGCGTTACCGATCTGGACGTCCGCCACATCCTTGACGAGGATCGGCTGGCCGCCCGACGTACCGACCAGCACGTTCTCGATCGCCGAGGCCGACTGGATCAGGCCGACGCCGCGCACGATCGCCGCCTGCGCGCCGAAGTTGATCGTTTGGCCGCCGACGTTGCTGTCGCTCTTGGAGAGCGCGGTCAGCACCTGCGAGATGGTCGCGTTGTGCGCGGCGAGCCGCGCGCTGTCGATCACCACGTCATAGGTGCGCAGCTTGCCGCCCCAGCCGGTCACGTCGATCACGCCGGGGATGCGCTTGAAGCGGCGTTGCAGCACCCAGTCCTGCAGGGTCTTGAGGTCCATCACCGAATAGCCCTTGGGGGCGGTGATCTTGTAGCGGTAGATTTCGCCGACCGGGCTGGTCGGCGACAGCGTCGGCTGCGCACCGCCGGCGAGCGGCGGCAATTGCGAAAGCCGGTTGATGACCTGCTGCTTGGCCGCCTCGTTGGTCAGGTCATAGCTGAACTGGATCTTGATGTCGGACAGGCCAAACAGCGAGATCGCGCGGATCGCGGTGAGATGCGGGATGCCCGCCATGCCGACCTCGATCGGGATGGTGACGTTGCGCTCCATCTCCTCTGCGGACAGGCCGTTGGTCTGGGTGATGACCTCGACCATCGGCGGCACGGGATCGGGATACGCCTCGATATTGAGGTTGAGGAAGCCGATCACCCCGGCGAGCAGCATCGCGCAGAAGATGCCGACGATCAGCATCCGCTGGCGTAGCGCGATCGCGACGAGACGGTTCATTCGCCCAGACCCGCCTCGTTGACGAACAACGCGCCCGCGGTGACGATCCGCTCACCGGGCTTGAGGCCGGCGGTGATCTCGACCTGACCGTCCTGTTCCTCGCCCGCCGTCACCGAACGCGCGGCGAGCAGCCCGTCGGGGCGCACGACCCAGACGCGCGCCGAATCGCCTTCGTGGATGACGGCGGCGGCGGGAACGCGGATCACCTGCCCGGCACCGCTCTGGTGAATCGCGAAGCTCGCGAACATCTGCGGTTTGAGCGCCCCGTCCGGGTTGGGGATCGCGGCACGCACCGGCAGGCGGTGCGTATCGGGGTCGAGCGCCGCGCCGACCAGGTTGATCGTCGCGTGGAACACGCGGCCGGGCAGCGCCGGCGTCGTCACCGTCACGGCATCGCCGACATGGACCGCGCTCGCGTCGCTCTGGGCGATCTGCGCGACCAGCCAGACGCGCGAGGGATCGGTGATCGTCATCACCGGCTTGTCGCCGCCCTGCGACAGATATTGCCCGACCGACACGTCGCGCGTCGCCACGAGGCCGGAGATCGGCGCGTGCAGCGTCGTCATGTCGTGGATGCCCGACACCTCGCCCGCGCCTTCCAGCGTGTTGATCTCTCCTGGGCTCTTGCCGAGGATGGCGAGCTTGTCGCGCGCGGCGCCGAGTGCTGCGGCGGCGGTGCGCGCGGCCGCCTGCGCGGCGGCGAGGTCTGCCTGCGCCTGCTGATAATCCTTCAGCGCGCCGCCGGCGGTCGAATAGATCTGCTGTTGCCGCTCGGCGGTGCGCTGCGCGGTCTGTAGCTGCGCCTGCGCGCTTTGATAGGCGGCGCGCGCCGAGAACAGCCCGTTCCGCGCATCCACGAAATCGTTGGTCCGCACCGTCAGCAGCGCCTGGCCCTGCTTCACATATTGGCCGGCGTCGGCCAGCACCTGCGCGACCTGCCCCGAATATGGCATCAGCACCGGCGTGCTGTGATCGGCATCGACCGTGATCGCGCCGGTCGCGAGCGTGCGCGCGTCCGAGTTGCCGATCGCCACGCGCATCGTCTGCAACGCGGCGAACTGATCGGGCGAGAGGCGCAGCGTGCCGGGCGGCGTCACCGGCGGCGCAGGGGGCGTGCTGCGGGTGAACTGCGCGATCACCATAGCCAGCACCGCGATCACCACGAGCGCGGCGACGGCCAACCCGAGCCAGCGAAGCTGCGTGCGGGCGGGCAGGCGCGTCGAAGGCGGCAGCGCCTTTGGCTCGTCATGTGTGTGCATCGAATTCCTGTGTGTTTCGGGCAGGCGCGAAAATGGGTCCGGCGCGGCATTACGCCGCGGCATGGCGGCGTAACAGTGACAAGTCCGTCATCCAGCGGTTATGAAATGCAAGATTCCGTAACATTCCGTCATGTCGGCAGCATGTCATGGCGCTCGATTCCCCGGTCCGGCAAGAACTGCGGCATCGTCGGCACGCCGGTCTAGCCGGCAGCCGACGACACTCGCATGACGCGACTACGATCTACCGCGAACGCGGACCATCTATCCCTAGGTTTGATACGGAGGACGCCTGGTGGGTCTTTCCGGCATCAGCGAGCGTCAGCTCTCGTCGATGCGCCGGTCTTCGTCCGAGACGACGGCGAGTTGCTTCCAGTCGAGATCTTCCTGCAATTGGAGATATTCGTCCGGGCCGATCTCGTCGGCGTCGCGCAAGGCGTCGAGCCGCTTGCGTTGCGCCAGCACCGCGGCGAGCGAGAGCCCGCGCCGGTGCGCGAGCGGCGCTTCATGGCCGGGGCCGCTCAGCCGATCATGATGTTCGCGATAGGCCGCGCGGATCGCCTCGGCGGCGTCGCCGGGCTCGTCCTCCAGCCGCGCGAGCGCCGCCTCGGCGAGCGCCCGTCGTGCCGCGTCGCGCTCCCGCGCGGCATCGCCGCTGCGTTCGAGCTTGAGGAGATGGATCAGCGGCGCGAGCGTCGCGCCCTGCAGCACCAGCGTCGCCAAAACGACCGCGAAGGCGGTCAGCACGACGAGGTCGCGTTCGGGGAAGCTCGCCGGCAGCGCGAAGGCGGTGGCGAGCGTCACCAGCCCGCGCATCCCCGCCCAGCCGATCAGCACCGCCTCCCCGCGCGATGCCGGCTCGGCGCCGCCGGCACGGTTGTGGCGGAATTTCGCGAATTCGCGGTACAGGAAGGCGAGCAGCAGCCGGGTGACGATCACCCCGACCACCACCGCGCTGGTGAGGCCGGCCGCGCGGTGCAGATCGGCGCTCGACATGCCGCCGACGATCCGCCGCGCCTGCAACCCCATCAGCAGGAAGGCGAGCACGTTGAGCAGGAACACCACCGTTGTCCACACGGCATAGGAATGGACCCGCATCCGGGGCGAATCGGTGACGCGCGCGTGGTAGGCGATCGTCATCGCGCTGGCGACGGTGGCGAGCACCGGCGACAGATGCAGCCGCTCGGCGATCAGCCAGGTCGCGAAGGCGTGGACGAACTGGAGCAACGTCGCACCGACGGTATTGCCAGCGAGCGGGGTCATCCGCGACACCAGTGTCCCGTAAGCGATCCCGAACAGGATGCCGCCGGGCACCGCGAGCGTCAGCTTGAGCGCGGTGCCGCCATCGATCCCTCCGTGCGACTGCACCGCGAGCGCGGCGCCGAATAGCAGCAGCGTGGTCGCGTCGTTGAACAGGCTCTCGCCCTTGAGCAAGGCGTCGACGCGCCGCGCGACCGGCAGATTGACCAGCACCGCCGTCACCGCCGCCGCATCGGGCGGCGAGACGATCGCGCCGAGCGTCACCGCGACCACGACCGGCAGCCCGAAAGCGCCCGAGCCGATCGCCACCACGACGGCGGTGGTCAGCACCACCGCGCCGACCGCGAAGACGATTAGCGGCACCAGCAGCCGCCAGGCCGCGCCGATCGGAAAATCATAGGCCGAATCGATCAGCACCGGGGCGATGAATAGCGCGAGCGCGGTGTTCGGGTCGATCGGGATGACCGGGGCGCCGGGCACCATCGCAACCGCCACGCCGGCCGCCGCGAGCATCCCCGGATAGGGCAGCCGCACCCGCCGCGCGACCTGCAACAGCAGGATTGCGGCGGCGAGCAGCGCGATGAGGCTTTCGAAGAAGCTCATGCGAGCGCGCGCACCTCGGCATGACGAAAGCACGCGCGCGCATGATCGTTGACCATGCCGACCGCCTGCATCCAGGCGTGGACGATCACCGGGCCGACGAACTTTAACCCGCGCGCCTTGAGCGCCCGCGACATCCTTTCGGACGCCGGCGTGCTGGCGAGGACATGGCCGTCGCCCTCCACCGGCGCGCCACCGGCGACGTCCCACACGAACGCGGCGAAATCCTCGCCGCGCGCCACCATGTCGAGATAGATGCGGGCGGCGGCGATCGTCGCGCGGATCTTGGCGGCGCTGCGCACGATGCCGGGGTCCGCCATCAGCCGTGCGACATCGGCATCGTCGAAGCGCGCGACGATCGCGGGATCGAAACCCGCGAAGGCGGCGCGGAACGCCTCGCGCTTGTGCAGGATCGTCCGCCACGACAGCCCGGCCTGGAACCCGTCGAGGACGAGCGTCTCCCAGAGTTCGCGCGAGTCGCGGAGCGGCACGCCCCACTCCTCATCGTGATATCGTACCATCAGCGCATCGTCGCCGCACCAGGCGCACCGTGTCTTCCCGGCCATTCGCGATCCCCCTCACCGTATCGCGCCCTTCATAAGCTGGAACGCCTCGCCCGCGCGACCCGCGAACACCGCCTTGGCGGAATAGAGCGCGGTGCCGAACACCTTGTCGGCCTCGATCTTGGGCGGCATCACCAGTTCGTAGCGGTCGGTGACGACATCGAGCAGCGCCGGCCCCGGCTCGGCGAGCCACTGCCGCACCGCCTCGTCGAGCTTCGCGCTGTCCTCGACCCGCCGGCTCCAGAAGCCCATCGCCTCGGCGACGCGCGCGAAATCGGGATTTTTGAGATCGGTATAGGTGTCGAGCAGCCCTTCGACCTTCTGCTCCAGCTCGACGAAACCGAGCGAGCTGTTGTTGTAGATGCACACCTTGATGGGCAGATCCTCTTGGATCGCGGTCATCAGATCGCCGATCAGCATCGCGATGCCGCCATCGCCCGACAGCGAGATCACCTGCCGCTCGGGGAACGCCGCCTTGGCGCCGAGCGCCTGCGGCATCGCGTTCGCCATCGTGCCGTGCGTCAGCGAAATGACGGTGCGGTTGCGTCCGGTCGCGGGGACATGGCGCAACAGCCACACCATCGGCGAGCCGCCGTCGGCGGTGAACACCGCGTCGGGCGAGGCATGGCGGCCGATCGTCTCGGTGAGATATTGCGGGTGGATCGCCTTGCCCGCCTCTGGCACGGCATGCTTGCGCTCGCCCGCCAGCGCTTTCTCGCGGTGTTCTAGGCATTCGTCGAGGAAGCCGCGCGCCTCGCGCGCCTTGATCAGCGGCAGTAGCGCGCCCAGCGTCTCGCGAATTCCGCCGACCGCGCCGAGATCGACCGGATGGCGACGGCCGAGATGCGATCCGTCGATGTCGATCTGAATGATCGTCGCCTTCTCCGGGTAGAATTGCCGCCACGCGAAATCGCAGCCGAGCAGCAGCAACGTGTCGCAGTTCATCAGCGCGTGATAGCCGCTCTCCGATCCGAACACGCCGGTCATGCCGACGACAAAGGGATTGTCGTGTTCGAGGAAGTCCTTCGCCCGCGAGGTGTGCGCGACCGGTGCCTTGAGCCGCTCGGCGAGCCGGACCACCTCGTCATGCGCATCATGGCAGCCCGAACCGCCGTAGATCGCGATCTTCTCGCCGGCGTTGAGCAGCCCGGCGATGCGGGCGAGTTCGTCTTCGGAGGGCAAGGTGCGCGGCTCGGCGCGATGCACCGCGAACCCCGGCTCGTCGGGCGCGGCTGACGAGGAAACGTCGGCGGGCACGATCAGCACCGCGACGCCCTTCTTGGCGAGCGCGGCCTGTGCGGCCATCGCCGTCATGCGGCGCGCTTGGGCGGGTGTACGGATTTCGTCGCAGAACACGCTGCACGCCAAATAGACCTGCTTGAAATCGACCTCCTGCGGAAATTCGAAGCCGAGTTCGTCGCGGACGATCTGGCTGGCGATCAGCACCACCGGCGCACGGTTGCGGTGGCTCTCGAACAGCCCGTTGATGAAGTGCAGGCTGCCCGGACCGCACGACCCCGCGCACGCCGCCAATTCGCCGGTCAGCAGCGCGTCCGCGCCCGCCGCGAAGCCGCCCGCTTCCTCGTGCCGGACGTGCACCCAGCGGATGCCCGAGGTGCGGATCGCGTCGGTGACGTGGTTGAGCGTGTCGCCCGGCACGCCGTAGCAGCGCCGCACGCCTGCCTGTTCGAGCGTTTCGATGATAACCTGCGCAACGGTCTGAGCCATAAGGGAATGCTCCGGGAAGGACTGGACCCGACTGTAACCCGCGAGGCGCCCGGATGGTCCTTCGGTGCCGATCAAGCCGGCGAGGAACGCCGCGCGCCGACAAGACGTTAAGGGCGCGCAATCAACAGGAGACGACGACATGGCACAGGACGCGATCGCCTTGCTCAAGGCCGATCATCGCACGGTCGAGGATCTGTTCTCGGAATACGAAAGCGCGAAGGGCGCCGCCGCCAAGCGCAAGCTCGCCGAACGGATCTGCCTCGAACTCACCGTCCATACTCAGATCGAGGAAGAAATCTTCTACCCGGCGTGCAAAGGCAAGGTGGAGGGCGACCTGCTTGACGAAAGCTATGTCGAACATGACGGCGCCAAGGTGCTGATCGCCGAGATCGAGAACGGCAAGCCGAGCGACGATTTCTACGACGCGAAGGTCACGGTGCTGGCGGAGCAGATCAAGCACCACGTCCATGAGGAGGAGGCGTTCCTCAAGGGCCTGTTCGCGCAGGCGCGGCGCACCGATCTCGATCTCGCCGCGCTCGGCGAGGAGATGGCCGCGCGTAAGGAAGAGCTGACCGCGCAGTACAAGAAGAAGCTGCCCACGCCCGAAGCGCGCACGTTCGAAACCGTGTCGCTCGGCGGGTGATCGAATGGGCCGGGGTGCATCGCCACCCCGGCCCCTGCATTATCTCATCCGCCGTCTGGGCTGCGCCGCGTCCTACCGCCGCAACCGAGTGTCGTTCGCCTTCACTCCGGCCTGGAGCGGCGCCAGCGCCGCGGTCGGCAACGATGCGACCGCAGCCGCTGCCGCGAGATTGCTTTCCGCCAGTCGCATCCAATCGCTTGGCCACAACAGCTTGCCCTGCGCCATCCGCTCGATGGCTTTAGCGTTGGCGCTGCCCGCGCGCTGTACCGCGTCGCCCGCGACCCCGATCGATTTGCCCGAGGTGGTGAAAGCACCGACCTTCTCGGTGACCATACGGCTGAGCTCGACATGGTCGGCGGCCAGCGGGTTCTGCATCGCCGCCGCGATCGTCGGCAGGCGCGCCGCGACGACGCGCTGCGCGCCGAACATCATGTCGATCACGTCCTTGTTCCACTGGGCGGCAGCCAGCGGCCAGGTCCACAGGGTCATGGCATTGTCGGTGACGGATGGCATCGTGGCTTCCTCGAAGTGCTGCGGTGCAACAACGCACGGGAACCGGCTTCGGCCCCACGTTCGGCACCCGCTACGATGTGATGCGTTATACCCGCAAGGAGAACATCATGTCCGCACCCAAGGATCTACCCACGTCGCCCAAGGCCGGGGGCAGCATCGACAAAGACATCGACGTCCAGACCGGCAAGCTCGGCACCGGACCCGGCTATTCGGGCCAGGAATATGACAGCCAGGCGCATGCCAGCGAACGGGCGCTCGACGCCAACGCCAGCGACGGCGTGACCCCGCCGGCCGCCGACGCCGCGCTCCCGCCCGACAACGGCAAGCGCGCCTCCTACGATCCCGCGACCGGCGCGGCGCGCGGCAGCGGCGCGGGCGCCGGCGGCGGCAACGCGGGCGAGGATTTCGACAGCGACGCGGCGACCGGCGACGGCTTCCCGCAGACCGGCCGCGACGTCGATATCGAACGCTGACCGAGCGCCTCGACAGCGCGCTTTGATAGCGTTAACATCCGATCTCGACGCTGCGGGACGGCGCGGTACGGGAGAGGTCGGACGATGAAGAGCACAATCCTGGCGATGGTCGGCGCGCTTGCGGCGGCGACACTGGTTTCGGCCGCGCCAGCGCCTCACCCGGCCAACGATGGAGCGCGCTTCGACTGGGTCGAGTATCAGGGAGCCGACGGCCCCGCCACACCGGCGGGCCAGTATCGCAACCCGATCCTCGCCGGCTTCTATTCGGACCCGAGCATCCTCCGCGTCAGCGACGATTATTATCTCGTCACCTCGACCTTCTCGTGGTTCCCCGGCATTCCGGTGTTCCACAGCCGCGATCTGATCCACTGGACGCAGATCGGCAACGCGATCGACCGTCCCGACCAGCTCGATTTCGGTACGCTGCCGATGTCGCGCGGCGTGTTCGCGCCGGCGATCAACTACCACAATGGCCGCTTCTACATCGTCAACACCTGCGTCGATTGCGGCGGCAATTTCGTCATCACCGCGACCAACCCGGCGGGTCCTTGGTCCGCTCCGGTCTGGCTCAAGACCGTCGAAGGTATCGACCCGTCACTGTTCTTCGATGATGATGGCCGCGCGTGGATCGTCAACAACCGCGCGCCCGAGGGCACGCCGCGCTATTCCGGACACCGCGCGATCTGGATCGAGCAGTTCGATCCGGTCGGCCTAAGGATGCTCGGCAACGCCAAGCTGGTCGTCGACGGCGGCATCGATCCCGCCACCAAGCCGGTCTGGATCGAGGGGCCGCACGTCTATAAGGTCAACGGCAAATATTATCTGATGGCGGCGGAGGGCGGCACCAGCGTCAACCACAGCGAGGTGATCCTGCGCGCCGATAACGTCGCTGGCCCCTATCGCCCCGCCCCGCCCTCGATCAACCCGATCCTCACCCAGCGCGATCTGCCCGCCGGCCGTCCGAACCCGATCAGCGCCGCCGGCCATGCCGATCTGGTGCAACTGCCCGATGGCCGCTGGTGGGCGGTGTTCCTCGCCACGCGACCCTATGCGCAGGACTATTACAACGCCGGGCGCGAGACCTTCCTCCTGCCGGTGACATGGCGCGACGGCTGGCCGGTGATCCTCGATCGCGGCAAGCCGGTACCGACGCTGCTCAAGGCGCCGCTTCCCGCCGTGACGGCCGGCACCACGCCGATGACCGGCAGTTTCACCGTGCGCGACGATTTCACCGCGCCCAAGCTCGGCCGCGAATGGATGGCGATGCGCGGCGCGCCGGTGCGGCCCGCCGGCGGCGCGCTCATGCTGACGCCCGGCCGCGACGGCCTTGGCGATTTCGGCCGCCCCGCGTTCGTCGCGCGACGCCAGCAACATGCCGAGGCGACCGTCACCACCGCGCTCCGCTTCTCCCCGCGCGAGGGCGAGATGGCGGGGCTCGCCGCACTCCAGAACGACGACTATTTCCTGACGATCGCGCTCACCCGTCACGACGGCAGCACGTTCGTCCGGGTCGCACGCCGCGCCGGCAAGCAGGAGCCGCGCGACGGCGTCACCATCGCAGAGCGCCCGATCGCGGCCGGCCCGGTGCGGCTACGCATCGCCGCGCACGGCGGCCGCTACGACTTCGCCGTTTCGCAAGGCAAGGCGTGGACGACGGTCGCCGCCGGGGTCGATGCCACCAACCTCAGCACCGCAACCGCGGGCGGGTTCGTCGGCACGATGATCGGCCCGTTCGCGCAGGGGCCACGGGGTTAACGCACAGTTCCGTTCGCACTGAGCGAAGTCGAAGTGCGTGCCGCAAGCGGTGCGTTCGCCACACGTGCTTCGACTTCGCTCAGCACGAACGGCAGTTGGTGGAGAGGATAACAATGAAGACGTTCGCAAGCCTGCTCGCCCTGGCGCTCGCCGCCACCCCCGCCATCGCTACACAGCACCCGACATGGACCGCTGACAACGGCAATGGCACCTATACAAACCCGTTGTTCTACGACGAGTTCTCCGACCCGGACATGATCCGCGTCGGCGACGATTTCTATCTCACCGGCACGACCATGCACGCGATGCCCGGCCTGCCGATCCTCCATTCGAAGGACATGGTGAACTGGGATTTCGTCGGCTACGCGCTCGACACGCTCGATCTCGGCCCGGCGTACCGGCTCGAGGACGGCAAGAGCATCTACGGCCAGGGCATCTGGGCGCCGAGCTTCCGCTATCACGACGGCACCTTCTACATCTTCAGCAACGTCAACCACGCGATGACGCAGATGTTCACGGCGAAGTCGCCCAAGGGCCCGTGGACGCGCACGCCGATGAAGCGCAGCTTCCACGATCTGTCGGTGCTGTTCGACGATGACGGCAAGGTCTATGTCGTCTGGGGCTATCAGGAACTCCACCTCGCGCAGCTCGACGCGAGCCTGACCGATATCGTGCCGGGCAGCGAGCGGGTCATCACGCAGAAGGGCACCGGGCTCGGCGAAGGCTCGCATTTCTACAAGTTCGGCGACACCTATTACATCACCACCGCCGAATATTCCGGCAGCTTCCGCATGCCCGCCGCGCGCGCCAAGTCGCCGCTCGGCCCGTGGGAGATCAATCCGTCGATCAGCGAGCATGAGGATTTCGGGCTTGGCAAAGGCTATCACCTGCGCGGCAAGGATCCGACGACGATCCTGCCGCCCGATCCGCACGCGCGCGACGGCATGTCGATGCACCAGGGCGGCATCATCCAGACGCCCAAGGGCGATTGGTGGGGCTGGTCAATGTTCGAGGGCAATTCGGTCGGCCGCCTCACCGCGCTGTCGCCGGTGACGTGGAAAGACGGCTGGCCCTATTTCGGCCTGCCCGGCAACCTCGGCCGCACCCCGCGCACCTGGGTCAAGCCGATCGCGTCGGCGGCCCCGCCGCATGCGCCTTACACGCGCAGCGACAGTTTCGACGGCACGCTGGCCAACGTGTGGCAGTGGAACCACGTGCCCGATCCGGCCCGCTGGTCGCTCACCGAGCGGCCGGGGTCGCTGCGGCTGCACACCGCGCCGGCAAGCGATTTCCTTGGCGCGCGCAACACGCTTACCCAGCGCGCGATCGGCCCGCAATCGACCGTCACCGCCGAACTCGACGCGAGCGGCCTTGCGGTGGGCGACGTGGCCGGGCTGGCGCTGCTCAACCGCCCCTATGCGTGGCTCGGCGTCGAACGCGGCGCGGACGGGCTGACGATTGTGCGTTTCGACGAGAAAGGCGGTCGCGTGGCAAGCGCGCCGATCCGCGCGACGCACCTGTGGCTGCGCGCCGCGTGCGATTTCGACACCGAGCAGGCGCGGCTGAGCTATTCGACCGATGGCATGCACTTCACCGTGCTCGGCCCCGATTTCACGACGGTCTATCAGTTGATGACCTTCCAGGGCGTCCGCTACGGGCTGTTCGCCTATAACCAGCGCGGCGCGGTTGGCGGTTTCGCCGATTTCGCCGGCGTCGACGTCACCGAAGGCCGCCCCGAGAGTCGCCCGGCGATCCCCTATGGCAGGCGCATCACGCTACGCCCGGTCGGTTCGGATCACACCGCCGCGCTGTTAAACAAGCCGTTGCTGGTCGCCGATCGCAAGCTCGGCCGCGTCGCGTTGCTCAACGGACAAAACGCACTGACCGTCGGAGCGGACGGCACGGTATCGCTCCAGCCGGTGCGCGCAGACGCGCCGGGGCAGAGCTTCCAGTGGATGGAGAGCCTCAGCGGCGGCGCGGTGCTGATGTCGCTCGCCACCAACCGCTATCTCCATGTCGATCCCGCCACCGGCGCCTTGCGCGCCGACAGCCCCGGCCCGACCGCCGACAACGCCGATCTGACGCGGTTCCGCATCCTCCCCTGACGACGAGGTCTCGATGAAACGCCTTGCTTGCGCGCTCGCCGCGCTGCTGCTGTCCACCGCCGGGCCCGCCCTCGCCGGCGATGCGCCGCTGGTCGTCCACGTCGATGCCGCCAAGCCCGGCGCGAAGATCGACCGCGATCTGTTCGGCCAGTTCGCCGAGCATCTCGGCACCGGCATTTACGGGGGCATCTGGGTCGGCAAGGATTCGGCCATCCCCAACGTACGCGGCATCCGCAGCGACGTCGTGCAGGCGTTGCGCGCGCTGAAGGTGCCCAACGTGCGGTGGCCGGGCGGCTGCTTCGCCGACGAATATCACTGGCGCGACGGCATCGGCCCGCAGGCCAAGCGCACCGTCACGGTCAATTCCAACTGGGGCGGCGTGCCCGAGCCCAACAGCTTCGGCACCGAGGAATATATGGACTTCCTCGGCCAGATCGGCGCGGATGCCTATGTCTCGGTCAACGTCGGCTCGGGCACGCCCGAGGAGGCGAGCAAGTGGCTCGAATATATGACCACCGACCAGCCGACCACGCTCGCCAAGGAGCGCGCCGCGAACGGGCACCCGGCGCCGTACAAGATCAAATATCTCGGCCTCGGCAACGAGAATTGGGGCTGCGGTGGCGCGATGTCGCCCGATCATTATGTCGAACAAATGAAGCTGTTCAGCCACTTCGCGCGCAACGGCAATCCGGCGCAGAAGGCGACCGACCAGATGCAGCGGATCGCGGTCGGCTGGGACGCCGACAAGGGCGATTATACCGAAGCCGTGATGAAGGCCTGGGCCAGCAAGGCCTGGAGCTGGGACATCGATGGCGTGTCGCTACACAGCTACAGCGTCGGCGGCTGGCCGCCCCGCATGCCGAGCACCGGCTTCGGTGAGGACGATTACGCGCGGCTGCTGAACGAAACGCGCGGCATGGATACGCTGATCGCCAAGCAATCGGCGATCATGGACCGCTACGATCCGGGCAAGAAGATCGCGCTGGTGGTGGACGAATGGGGCGCGTGGCTGGCGCCGACGCCGGGCAGCAACCCCGGCTTCCTGCAACAGCAGAATTCGCTGCGTGACGCTATCCTCGCTGCGATCAACCTCAACATCTTCATGCGCCATGCCGATCGCGTCCGCCTCGCCAATATCGCGCAGATGATTAACGTGTTGCAGGCCATGATCCTCACCGACGGGCCGAAGCTGGTGCTGACGCCGACTTATCACTTGTATCGCATGTACCTGCCCTTCCAGGACGCGACCTATGTGCCGCTCGACTACACATCGGCGACCTACACGCATGGCAAGATCAGCATGCCGCAGGTCGATGCCGTCGCCGCGCGCGACACCACCGGCCAGCTCTGGGTGTCCGCCACCAACGTCGATCCGAACCGGCCGGCCGAGATCATCCTCGACGTGGCGGGCGCGAAGGTCTCGCAAGGCAGCGGCCAGCTATTGACCGCGCCGCGAGTCGACAGCGTCAACAGCTTCGCCGCCCCAAATGCGGTCGCGCCCACGCCGATCGCCGCGACGGCGACGGCCAAGGGCCTGCGCATCGTGCTTCCGCCCAAGTCGGTCGCGGTGCTGGCGCTGCGATAGCGCTATCGCGAGCGGCTGGCCGGCACCGTCAGCCGCCGCGCAGCCACTTCATCACCTGCGCGCGGATACGGCCGTAATTGCCCTGCGCGAGCGGGCCGAGCACACCGTGCTTGGCCGCGGGCAGATGGGCCAGCGGATGGCCTCGGTCACGGAACACATAATGGTCGAAATAGGCGCGCCATGCCCCGCGCTCGCGTTCGGGCCGCTCGGCGATCGCGATCATCGCCAGCAGCATCGCCGTATAGGGTGCGTCGGGGCCGATCGCGAATGCGTCCCACCAGAAGTTGACCAGCATGTTGAACGGCGCGGTCGCCTCGACCGAATGCCACCACAATTTGGGCAGGTAGAGCGCGTCGCCCGGCTCCAGATCGACGGTGATCGCCCGCGCCCGCGCGGCGGCGAAGCGCGGGTAACGCGGATCATCGGGCGGCGCGCTGGCGGCGAGGCTGGTCGGCTGGCCCGCCATCGTGAAGTCGATCGGCCCGACATAGAGATCACCGATCGCGTCGGGCGGGTACAAAGTGAAGCGCCGCCGCCCCGCGACGACACAGGCGAAATTGTCGAACGTGTCGTAATGGCAGGCGACCGTCGAGGCGGTGCCGATCCAGACATGCTGCCGCACCGCGCCGTCGGGCAGCGCGGCGAGCCGATGCTCGCGCTCGAAGCCCGGCAGATAGCGTTCGACCGGCAACGAGCCGACATAGACCGACGCGCTCTCCGGCGCATCCGCCGCTGCATCGATTCGCGCGAGCGCATCGCGCAGCGGCATCGCCTCGCGCACGAAGTTGAAGCCGTCGAGATCGGCCGCGTAATCATAGCGCCCCGCGATCGCGGCGGTGCCGACGAACGCCTCCGCCACCTGTCCGGAATCGAACGTTTCCAGGCATGCGAGCAGCGTCTGGCGGGACCGGGCGGCGGCACGCGCCGCCGGCCAGTCGCGGCACAGTCCACGCAGCACGACCGGCGCGCACGCGGGTGCGATCTCGGCGAGGAAGGCCGCGCGGTCGAGGGGACCGTCTCGTTCGATCACGCGACCTCGGCCAGCCGATCGTTGTGCAGCCGCGCCAGCCGCGGCACATGCTGGAGCGAGCCGATCACCGCGTAGGCGAGGTGCAGCCAGCCGCGCCGGAACAGATCGAGCGCGGCGGCATCTTCGAGCGCGCCGAGCGCATCGCGGCTGATCGTGTACAGCCCGTCGAGCACGAGATGCTCGCCATCGTCGAACCGGAAGGTCAGGTCGATCGGCTCGATCAGCTTGAGGTCGAGACACGCGCGGATGAACTGGTCGGTCGCCTCCAGCCCGACGCTGAGCTGCGCGAGCGCGCGCTGGACGCGGCGCAACGGCTCGTCGGGCTTGCCCTCCCAATCGAACACCGGCTTGCCCTCGGCGCTGCCGAAGCGCGGATGGTCGCGGTCGATGACGATCGAATCGTCGGACACGTAGAAGCCCTCGCGCTCGACGTCGAACAGGCGCTGCGCGTCGCTGAGATCGCGCGAGCCGGCGAGCAGCGGGCGGCCTGGTTTGAAGCCGAGCATCGCGCCCGCATAGAAGGCGCCCGTGTCGGCCTTCTTGGAGAACAGGATCGGGAAGCGCGCGGCGGCCGATTCGAACTCGGTGGCGACGATCTGCACGAACAATCGCTCATCGACCACCGGCGCGCCGAGGCGCAGATCGGCATGCACCTGGCTGTTGAGAACTTCCCATGTGGGCATCGTCACCCTTCTCCCGTCCTATTGCTGTCGCTGATCCGCCCCCGCGGCGCCCGCCGGGCCGCGTTTCGCTTCGGCGTGTTACCGCTGCATAACCGGCGCGCCATCTCCGGCCAAGCCGTCGAGCGTGCTTTTATAGTCCTACAGAAACTGCTTGCAGAACCTTTCTGGTAGCGGTACCACCACCGACACAGACGAAGCCGATTCCACAGCCGGGCATATGATCCGGCCCGATCCGGCCTCGAATGGGGTGAACCCCGCTCCCGCCAACGATGCGAGAGCGGCAATGCCGAAGAGAAACGTTTTCTAAGGAGGGGAGTGCTGTGAGACAATCAACCACATTCATGTCCGCGCGGGGCCGCAAGTTCGGTCTGATCGGCGCGTCGAGCCTGATCGCGCTGGCGATCGCCAATCCCGCCGCCGCGCAGACCGCGACCACCACGACGGATGCCGCCAGCCAGGCCGCGCCGCAGACCGATCCGACCACCGGCCCCACCGCCGCCCCCGCGGTCGACGAGACCCAGGACATCATCGTCACCGGTCTGCGCGGTTCGCTCCAGCGCAACCTCGACATCAAGCGCACGTCGTCGGGCGTGGTCGACGCGATCTCGGCCGAGGATATCGGCAAGTTCCCGGATTCGAACGTCGCGGCCTCGCTCCAGCGCCTCCCCGGCGTGTCGATCCAGCGCAACGGCGCCCGCGGCGAGCCGACCGGCATCACGGTCCGCGGTTTCGGCGGCGACTTCAACACCACGCTGTATGACGGCCGTCGCATCTCGACCGGCACCGGCGGGCGCCAGATCGACTTCTCGACCGTCGGTTCGGACTTCATCGGCCAGTTGAGCGTGTACAAAACGCCCGACGTCGCGGTGTCGTCGAACTCGATCGGCGCGACCGTCGATATCTCGTTCCCCAAGCCGTTCGATCACCCCGGCTTCCGCATCGCGGGCAGCGCCTCAGGCTCGGTCCAGGATCGCGCCGGCAAGGTCGTGCCCACCGGCGGGCTGCTGATCAGCGACACGTTCGCCAACGACACGCTCGGCGTGCTCGCCGACGCGATCTACACGCGCCATGACACCACCACCAACCGCGTGTTCGTATCGGGTTGGGCGGGTGGCTATTACGCGCCGTGCCAGCTCGCCGGAAGCACCGCTGCCACCTGCGCACCGGTGGCCAACAACGCCGCCAACATCAACGCGCCCGCCTCGCAGAAGCAGACCGTGGTCGGCTGGTTCCCGCAGCAATACGGTTACGAGCAGGACTATACCAAGGACGAACGCGTCGATGCGCGTATCGCCCTTCAGTGGCATCCGTCCGAAAGCGTGATGCTGACCGTCGATGACAATTTCTCGCGTCAGACGGTCACGACCAATGCTTATGGCGTCGGCCTCTGGTTCAACCAGGGCGACTTGCGCAACGTAACGCTCGACAAGAACGGCCAGACGACCAACTTCCTTCAGGCCGGCACGCCGACCGACTTCACCTCGGCGATCAACAAGCAGGTGCTGCAAACCAACCAGATCGGCGGCAACCTGAAGTGGGATGCGACCGAGCATCTCAATATCGACGCCGACGTCAGCTACGGCCAGAGCTGGCTCAATCCGGACGGCAACATCGGTTCGCAGAATGGCGATATCGGCTATGGCGGCAATCTCGGCACGCTGACCGGCCTGTCGATCACCGGCAACAGCAGCGACGCCTTCCCGACGCTGACCAGCTACGGCCCGAACGGCAACCAGGCGAACTACGCCAACACCGCGCTGATCGGCTCGCACGTCACCGTAAACCAGACGCAGAAGAACACCGACCGGCTCAAGCAGGGCCGTCTCACCGCGACCTGGAAGCAGGACGACCTGACGATCAAGGTCGGCGGCCAGTACATCGACGACACGTTCGAGTTCCAGAACGCCAGCACGTTCACCAACAACTTCTGGCAGGCTTATGCGGGCTACGGCACGCCCTCGGGTCGCACCACCGGCATCGCGCCGCTGCCCGCGAACCTGTATCAAGGCTCGATCAGCACGAAGGACTTCATCCCCGGCTTCAAGGGGGCGCTGCCGCCGTCGATCTTCATGTACAGCCCGATCGCCTATCAGAACTATCTGAGCGGCCTCGGCAATCCGCAGACCCAGACGATCCCCGGCTTCAACAACGTGACCGGCTTCACCGGCGCGTTCGATCAGGCGGTCGATCCCGGCAGCATCCAGCGCATCAACGAAAAGACCTGGTCGCTGTTCTTCAGCGCCTCGTTCAACACCGAAGTGGCCGGGATGCCGTTCCACTTCAATGCTGGCGTGCGGAATGAAAACACGCACGTGACCTCGACCGGCCAGGGTCGCCTGCCGCTTGTGCTGCTGCCGAGCACCGCCGATCCGACGTTGCTGTCGATCCCGGATCCCTCGGGCTACACGCCGATCCAGAACGTCACGACACGCAGCAACTATTCGTATCTGCTGCCGAGCCTCGACGCCAAGCTGGAAGTCACCGACAAGCTGATCCTGCGTGTCGATGCTTCGCGCACGCTGACGCGGCCGGGCCTCAGCCTGCTCACGCCGGTGCTCAGCGTCGGCAGCGGCCAGCGCGTCGGCGCGCTCACCGCGAGCGGCGGCAACCCGAACCTGAAGCCCTATCTGTCGGATAACTTCGACGCAGCGGTGGAATGGTACTACCAGCGCAACTCGTACCTCTCGGTCGACTTCTTCCTCAAGAACGTCAGCAACTTCATCGTCGGCGGCGTGAGCCGGCAGACGATCAACAACGTGATCGACCCGACCACCGGCCAGCCCGCGAGCTTCGCGGTGACGACCCGGCTGAACGGCCCGGACGCGACCGTGCGCGGTGTCGAAGTCGCGCTCCAGCACGTGTTCGGTGACAGCGGCTTCGGCTTCAATGCCAACGCCACCTTCGTCGATACCAACAAGCCGTACGATCCGACCGACATCTCGCAGACCGGCTTCGCGGTGACCGGCCTCGCCAACTCGGCCAACTTCGTCGGCTTCTATGACAAGAACGGCTTCCAGTTCCGTACCGCGGTCAACTGGCGTGACGAATATCTGCTCCAGTTCGGGCAGAACCAGAACACCGGCCAGTTCGGTGCCGAACCGACCTTCGTGAATGCCGCCACGCAGATCGATCTCAGCACCAGCTATGACATCACGCCGCACTTCAGCGTGTTCGGTGAGATCACCAACGTCAACAACGCACAGGTCAGCACGCACGGCCGGTTCAAGAACCAGCTCCTCGACGTGTTCGATTACGGTCGCCGCTTCACCTTCGGCGCCCACTTCCGCTTCTGACCTTCCTCAGCCTCGGGGGTGCCTATCCGGCACCCCCGTTTTTTTGGTAACGGAAGCTTATGCAGAGCGTTCAAAACATCGTGATCGTCGGCGGCGGCACCGCTGGCTGGCTTGCCGCGGGCGTGATCGCCGCGAAGCATCAGGCAAGGATGCCGGCGGACTTCACCGTCACGCTGATCGAATCCCCCAACACCCCGATCATCGGTGTGGGCGAAGGTACGTGGCCGACGCTGCGCACCACGCTGGCCAAGATCGGCGTGTCCGAAACCGACTTCTTTCGCGAATGCAACGCCTCGTTCAAACAGGGCGCGCGCTTCGCCCGCTGGACCACCGGCGAGGCCGACGAAGGCTATTATCACCCGTTGATGCTGCCGCAGGGCTTCCAACGCGTAAACATGGCCGCGCATTGGCTGGCCGATCGCCATGACCAGAGCTTTTGCGACGCGGTCACCCCGCAGGGCGTGTTGTGCGACGATGGCCTCGCGCCGAAGACGATCGCCACCCCCGAGTTCGACGCCGTCGCCAATTACGCCTATCATCTCGACGCCGGAAAATTCGCCGGTTTCCTCCAGCGCCACTGCACCACCAAGCTCGGCGTGCGCCATGTCCTCGCCGATGTGACCGAGGTCCGTCAGGCCGAGAACGGCGACATCACTAGCCTGGTCACCGAACAGGCGGGCGAGATCGCTGGCGATCTGTTCGTTGATTGCACCGGCTTCGCCGCGCTGTTGATCGGCAAGACTCTGGGCGTGCCGTTCAAGAGCTGTGCCGACGTGCTGTTCTGCGACACCGCGCTCGCGATTCAGGTGCCGTACGAGAGCGAGGACGCGCCGATCGCGTCGCACACCATCTCGACCGCGCAGTCGTCGGGGTGGATCTGGGACATCGGCCTGCCCAGCCGGCGCGGCACCGGTCATGTCTATTCGAGCAGCCACATCTCCGACGAGGATGCCGAGCGCGAACTGCGCGCCTATCTCGGCCCGGTCGGCGCGGACGCCGACGTGCGGAAAATCAAGATCCGCTCGGGCCACCGCGAGACGTTCTGGAAGAACAATGTCGTCGCGGTCGGGCTGGCGGCGGGGTTCCTCGAACCGCTCGAAGCCTCGGCGATCGTGCTGATCGAAATGTCGACGAAGCTGATCGCCGAGCAGATGCCGGTGTGCCGCGAGGTGATGGACATCGTCGCCGCCCGCTTCAACGCCACCACGCATTACCGGTGGGGCCGGATCATCGATTTCCTCAAGCTGCATTATGTGCTGACCAAGCGCACCGACAGCGACTTCTGGCGTGACAACGTCCGTGCCGACACGATCCCGGATCGGCTGCGCGATCTGCTCACGCTGTGGAAATACCAGCCGCCCTGGTTCCACGACGAGTTCGACCGCGTTGACGAGGTCTTCCCGGCGGCGAGCTATCAATATGTGCTCTACGGCATGCGCTTCGGCACCGAGGTGTCGCGCGCGGCCTTGTCGGCGGAGGCCCGGCTCGCCGAGCAGACCCGGCGCGAGGCGGCGGTGCAGACGCAGCGGCTGCGTGCCGGCCTGCCGCGCCACCGCGATTTGATCCGCAAGATCATCGACCACGGACTTCCCGCGATCTGACTCCCCCTTCCCCCCAGATGAGGTATTTCATGGCATCGTCCTTCCCGTTCGCCAAGGCGCTCCTCCTGCTCGGCGCCAGCCTCGCCGCCGTCGCCGCGCAGGCCCAGACCATCTCCGCCCCCGCCGGAGATGTCCGCGCCGAGGCCGATCGGATGGCGGCGGCGATGGTCGCGCGCATGACGCTCGACGAGAAGGTCGGTCAGCTCCTCAACGTCGCCCCCGCCATCCCGCGCCTCGGCGTGCCGGCTTACAATTGGTGGACCGAATCGCTCCACGGCGCGATCGGCACGCTGCCGACGACCAATTTCCCCGAGCCGATCGGCCTCGCCGCGACCTTCGACACCCCGCTGGTGCATGAAGTCGCCGGCACGATCAGCACCGAGGTCCGCGCGCTCCACACGCTTGGCCGCCAGACCGGGCGGCTCGGGCGGATCGGCACCGGGCTCGACACCTGGTCTCCCAACATCAATATCTTCCGCGATCCGCGCTGGGGTCGCGGGCAGGAAACCTACGGCGAAGACCCCTATCTCACCGCGCACATGGGCGTCGCCTTCGTCACCGGCATGCAAGGGCCGAACCCCGATCTGCCCGCCGTGATCGCCACGCCCAAGCATTTCGCGGTCCATAGCGGCCCCGAATCGACCCGCCACGCCGCCAATGTCTTCGTGTCGCCGCACGATCTGGAGGATACCTACCTCCCTGCCTTCCGCGCCGCGATCGTCGAGGGTCAGGCCGGGTCGATCATGTGCGCGTACAACCGCATCGACGGCCAGCCCGCCTGCGCCAACGATCTGCTGCTCAAGGATCACCTGCGCGGCGCATGGGGCTTCAAGGGCTATGTCGTGTCGGATTGCGACGCGGTGAAGGACATCAGCGACAATCACAAATATGCGCCGGACGGCGCCGCGGCGGTCGCGGCGGCGATCAAGGTCGGCGTCGATAACGAATGCCACACCCGCACGCTCAACGACACCGCCGGTCTCGGCGACCGGTACCACGAGGCGCTGAAGCGCGGGCTGATCTCGGAAGGCGATGTCGACCGCACGCTCGTCCGGCTGTTCTCGGCGCGCTACCGCAACGGCGATCTGCCCGGCCTTAGCGCGCGCACGCCGAGCGTGGTGCCGATCTCGCAGATCGACACGCCCGAGCATCGCGCGCTCGCGCTGACCGCGTCCGAGAAGAGCCTGGTCCTGCTCAAGAACACCGGCGTGCTGCCGCTCAAGCCGGGCCTGCGGATCGCCGTGATTGGCCCGCTCGGCGACGCCACCCGCGTGCTGCGCGGCAATTATTCGTCGGAACTGTCCGCCCCGCCGATCTCGATCGTGGACGGGCTCAAGCAGGCGCTGCCCGGCGCGACCGTGACGCTGGTTCCGTTCGGCAAGTCCTTCACCGATGGCGATCGTGTGCCGACCACCGCGCTGCGCACGCCCGATGGCAAGCCCGGCCTGCTCGCGCGCTATTACAACCCGCTCGAAACCCCGCCGAAATATTTCGCGCCCGACACGTTCAAGGATGTGACCAAGGCGATGCGCTTCGCGACCAAGCCCGTCGTCACGCGGATCGAGGCGGGTGTCTCCGGCGCCAACCTCGATCTCGCCAAGGTCTCCGATCATCACCGGACCATTTGGACCGGCTTTCTGGTTCCCCCGGCGAGCGGCAGCTACCGGCTCGGCATGAACGGCTCGGGCAGCTTGGTGTTCGACGGCAAGCCGCTGGTCGATGTCGCCGGCGCCTATGGCAGCCTGGCGACGTTCAAGGATGTCACGCTCGAGGCGGGCCACCGCTATCCGATCACCGTCACCACCGACGCGCATGTCGGCGGCGGGGTCGATCTGGTGTGGAAGCGCATCTCCACCAACCCCGATGCCGATCTGCGCGCCGCCGCCACCAACGCCGACGTGCTGGTCGCCGCGGTGGGGCTCACCTCTGACCTCGAGGCCGAGGAAACCCCGGTCAAGGTGCCGGGCTTCGAGGGTGGCGACAAGACCACGCTCGATCTGCCGGCCGACCAGCAGGCGCTGCTCGAAGCCGCCAAGGCGACCGGCAAGCCACTCGTCGTGGTCGCGATGAACGGCAGCCCGATCAACCTCGCCTGGGCGAAGGACAATGCCGCCGCGATCCTGGAGGCATGGTATCCGGGCCAGTCGGGTGGTCTCGCGGTCGGCAACGTACTGTCGGGCAAGGTCAATCCGGCGGGCCGCCTGCCGCTGACCTTCTACAAGAGCGTCGCCGATCTGCCGCCGTTCGGCGATTATGAGATGAAGGGGCGGACCTATCGCTACTTCACCGGCACGCCGGTCTATCCGTTCGGCTATGGCCTCAGCTACACCAGCTTCGCCTATGCGCCGCTGGAGGTGACGCCAGCGGCGGGCGGCGCCGAACAGGGCCTGCGCGTGACGACCGAGGTGCGCAACACCGGCAAGCGCGCCGGTGACGAGGTCGCGCAGCTTTACCTGACCTTCCCCGACGTACCCGGCGCGCCCAAGATCGCGTTGCGCGGCTATCAACGCGTCACGCTCGCACCCGGCGAGGCCCGGCCGGTGACGTTCGAGCTCAGCCCGCGCGATCTCAGCGCGGTCACCGCCGACGGCACGCGCCAGGTGCTGGCGGGCCAGTACCGCGTCAGCGTCGGCTCGGGCCAGCCCGGCACCGACGTGCCGGTGCGCTCGGCGAGCTTCAAGGCCGCGCAATCCGCGCCGCTGCCGCTGTAAGGAGGCCCCATGCTTCGCACCATCGCGGCGGGGGTGAGCCTGCTCGCCCTCGCCACCCCAGCGCTCGCCGCGCCGAAGCTGGACGGACTGACCAGCGACCACGCCGTCATACAGCGCGGCAAGCCGATCGTGCTGACCGGCACCGCGATACCGGGCGAGCCGGTGACGGTGGTGTTGGCCGGGCACAGCGCGCAGGCACGCGCGGGCCGCGATGGTGCGTTCCGCGCCACCCTGCCCGCTCTGCCCGCCGGCGGCCCGTACGATCTGTCGGTGATCGCGCCGAGCGGCACCACGCAAGTCCATGATCTGCTAATCGGCGACGTGTTCCTGTGCTCGGGCCAGAGCAACATGGAACTGCCGGTCGAGCGCGCGCAGGATGCCGGCAGCGCGATCCACGGCCCGGCCGACGATCAGCTTCGCCTCGTTACGATCGCCAAGGCGACCGCACCGGTCGCGCAGGATCGCCTTGCGCAACAGCCGGTGTGGGCGGCGGCCGGCCCGCTCACCACCGGCGGCTTCTCGGCGGCATGCTTCTACATGGCGCGTGAGCTGCGCAAAACCGCGAACGTGCCGATCGGTGCGATCCATTCGAGCTGGGGTGGCTCGTCGATCTCGGCGTGGATGGGCGACGATGCACAGCGCGCGGCCGGGCGCGGCGCGCAGGCCGATCTGCTCAAGCTCTACGCCCGCGATCCCGCCGCCGCGATGCGCAGCGCGAATGCGACGTGGGAAGCGTGGTGGCGTGAAAAGACCGGCGACACGCCCGGCCACGAGCCGTGGCAGCCCGACGCCGCGCTCGATTGGCAGCCGGTGCCGCGCATCGACTTCTACGAGAACTGGGGCGTGCCCGCGCTCCAGACCTATCTCGGCATGCTCTGGTATCAAAAGACCGTCGATCTCACCCCCGAGCAGGCGAAACAGGTCGCGATGATCGCGATCGGCCCCGCCGACGACGCCGACCGCGTGTGGATCAACGGCAAGTCGGTCGGCGGGCGTGGCGGCTGGGATGCTCGCGTCTACACCGTACCGGCGGGAACGCTTGTCGCCGGGCGCAACGTCATCACGATCAACATCGAAAATGCCTATGCGACCGGCGGCCTGCCCGGCCCGGCCGACGTCATGAAGCTCAGTTTCGCCGACGGCAGCGCGGCGCCGATCGGTGAGGGCTGGCGCTATGCGGTGGCGAAGAAGCCGGGCGGCACCTCGCCGCGCGTGCCGTGGGACGACATCACCGGCGCGGGCACGATCTACAACGCGATGATCGCGCCGCTTGGCGGGATCGGGCTGGCTGGCGTCGCCTGGTATCAAGGCGAATCGGATACCGACATTCCCGGCTATGCCGATCGCATGAAGGCGCTGATCGCCGAATGGCGCGCGCAGTTCGGCGCGCCGGCGCTGCCGTTCGCGCTCGTCTCGCTCGCAGGGTTCGGCAAGCCGGCGATCGCGCCGGGCGAAAGCGGCTGGGCGCGCGTGCGCGACGACCAGCGCCGTGTCGCCGAAACCGACGGGCACACCGCGCTCGCGCTCGCGATCGATCTCGGCGACCCGCTCGACATCCACCCCGGCGAGAAGCATGAGATCGGCCGGCGGCTCGCGGTGGCGATGGGCAGTCTCGCTTATGGCGCCGCCCCGCCCCCGTCCGGCCCGCAGGTCGCGAGCGTAACACGCGACGCGAATGGCGGCGCGAGCGTCACGTTCAAGGGCGTGACCGGCGCGCTGCATACGCGCAGCGCCACGCAAGCGACCGGCTTCGAACTGTGCGGCGCGGCGGCGGGATCATGCCGTTACGCATCGGCCAGTGTCGCGGGCGATCGCGTGATGCTGGCGGGCGACGGCCAGCCGGTCGCGCGCGTGCGCTATGCGTGGGCGGATTTCCCGATCGTCAATCTCGTGGACGACGCGGCTCTCCCCGCCGGGCCGTTCGAGATGGCGGTGCGATAAGGCGTATCCTGCTCCCCTTCCTGGAAGGGAGGGGAGAAGCGGGAAGCTCGCCGCACCGGACTGTCACGCGCGCTTCATGGAGCGGCGCTAGCGTAAGCCGAGAATCGGGCAGAAGTCCGAGCGGGGAGACGCAAGAGTGACGGGGCACCACATCGCGCGCCCGCTCCCCGGCGGGGTGCGGGCGCGATGAACGAGACCATGGCGATCGCCGCGCCCGCTGCCGAGCGCCGCCGCGCCGCGCGCGAGGAAGCCGAGCTTCGCACCGCGCTCAGGCGCTTCGTCGGCGGCCGGCTCGGTGCGGGCGAGCGCGCCGATGGCGAGGACATCGTGCAGGAAACCTATCTGCGCCTCTACGACTATCGGCGCACGCGCCCGGTCGCGGATATCGGCGCGTTCTGCTTCGCGGTGGCGCGCAATCTCGTCCACGACCATTTTCGCCGCCGCGCCGCGGCACCGCGCACCGAACCGGTCGATGAGGCGATCGTCTGCCCGCAGCCGCGCGTCGAGGAGGTGCTCGACTATCGCCAGCGGGTCGAGATCCTCGTGCGCGCGATGAAGGTGATGCCCGCGCTGCGCCGCGAGGTCTTCCTGCGCCGCCAGCTCGACGGCACGCCCGCCGCGCAGATCGCCACCGATCTCGGGCTGAGCCGCGCGGCGGTGGACAAGCATTGCACGCGCGCGCTCGCCGATCTGCGCGCCGCGCTCGAACGGCGCGGGCTGCCGCCGGGCGCGCGGCCATGACGCGCCGGTCCGATCTCGCGGCCGCCGCGCGCTGGACGCTGGCGGGCGACGACATCCCGCCCTCCCCCGCGCCGCCCGCCGCCGCCGATCTGCGCGTGACGCTCGACGATCCCGCGCTCGGCGAGGCGCTGACGCGCGCCGCCGGCTTCGGACGGCTGTCGAATGACGACATCCGTGAGATGCGCGCCGCGCGCCGCCGCAAGCTCGTCGTTGGCGGCACCGCGACGCTGGCGCTCGCGCTCGGCATCGGCGCGTGGCAGCAGGGGGCTTTCGGCCCCTCCGCGCCGGTCACCACGCATTACGAGACCAAGCGCGGCCAACAGCTCGATCTCGCGCTCGCCGACGGCAGCCGGCTCCAGCTCAACGGCGAAACCAGCGTCGACGTGACGCTCGGCGACCGACAGCGCCGTGTCGCGTTGCGGCGCGGCGAGGTGTATTTCGATGTCGCGCATGAACCCGCGCGGCCGTTCGTCGTGGCGGCGGCGGGATCGGAAACCCGCGTGCTGGGCACCGCATTCGATGTGGATGTCGCCCGGCGCGAGGTGAAGCTCGACGTCTATCGCGGCCGCGTCCGCTTCGGCGGCCCGGCCGGCAGCGTCGATGTGCCCGCCGGCTGGCGCTCGCGCTTCGCGGGCGGCGTGGCGCAGGCGCCGGTGCGCTTCGATGCCGCGCAGCAGGATTGGCGCCGGAACTGGCTCGATACCGACTACATGCGGCTGGAGGATCTCGTCGATGCGCTCAATCGGCGCGGCGGGCCGATGATCGCGCCGCCCCCACCCGCGCTCGCCGGGCTGACGCTGTCGGGCCGGTTCAAGCTCGACAATGCGGAAACGCTGCTCGGCGCGATCGGCGCGGCCTATGGCTTCGAGACGGTGCGCACCGGCGACCGCATCCGCATCGTCGAAACGTCACACTCATGACATTGAATCGTAACAAAATTCTTTTGTCCTGAGTGGGGCCAACCGCCGTCTTCCGTTCGAGGCGCAGATGCGTCCGAGCGGAGGAATTTGATGAAACGCATAAAGGGAACATCGTTGATCGTCTTGGCGGCGGCACTCGCCGCGCCGGCTCTGGCCGAGGCGCGGCCGGTCGATACCAGCACGGCCCGCCCAATGCGCTTCGAGATCGGCGCGTCCGATCTGCGCAGCGCGATTTCGCAATTTTCGAAGGCCACGGGCGTTCAGGTCGTCGTTGCGCCCAACGCCGTCAACGGCCGCCACACCGCGGGAGTGCGCGGCGACATGACCGTTCGCCAGGCGCTCGACGCGCTGCTGCGCGGCACCAACCTCACCGCGACGATCCGCGGCGGCGTGGCGGTGCTCACTCCCGGCACCGGCACGGTCACGCCGGCCGCCCACCTCACGCCCGTAGCGACCACGCCGGCCCCGGCCGCCGCGCCCGCCGAGGATGACAGCGTGCCCCAGCGCGACATCATCGTCTCGGGCTATCGCCACAGCCTCGAGGCGGCGCAGGATCTGAAGCGCCGCGCGGTCGGCGCGGAGGAAGACATCCTCGCCACCGATATCGCCGCCTTTCCCGACCTGAACCTCGCCGAATCGCTCCAGCGCATCCCCGGCATCACCATCACCCGTGACAGCGGCGAGGGCCGCCAGATCGCGCTGCGCGGTCTCGGCGCCGATTTCACGCGCACCCAGCTCAACGGCATGGAAGTGCTCGGCAACACCGCCTCGGGTATGGACAATCGCGGCGGCGTGACGCGCTCGCGCGCGTTCGACTACAGCCTGTTCGCCTCGGAACTGTTCAACCGCGTGGCGGTGCAAAAGTCGTTCTCGGCCGAACAGGACGAAGGCGGCATCGCCGGCACCGTTCAGCTCTCCAGCGCGCGGCCGTTCGATTATGCCGGCACCAAATTCGTCGTCTCCGCCAAGGGCCAGACCAACGACAACACCAGCGGCATCACCCCGCGCGTGGTGGCGCTCGCCTCGACCCGCCACGGCGACTTCGGCGCGCTCGTCTCGGTCGCCTATAGCGAAATCAAGAACAACGAGTTCGGCTATCGCAACTGGGGCTGGGGCCTCACCAAATACGGCGCCGCCAACATCGGCCCGAACATCGACGCGGCGACCCGCCAGAAGCTGCTGAACGGCGTATGGCAAGCGACCGCGCAATCGCCATCGAGCTGGTACACCGATCGTAAGCGGCTCGGCGTCACCTCGTCGCTGCAATATCACCCCGGCACCAATTTCAAGCTCGACATCGATGGCCTGTACGGCCGGCTGTGGGATCACCGCGACGATTACGCGCTCGCCACCGCCGGCACCAACGCGCTGACCGGCACCTCGATCACCGGCGGCCAGGTGATCCAGAGCGCCGAGATCGACGGCACCAACACGCTGCGCGCGGCGAGCTTCACCGGCATCGATCTGCGCAGCGAGCATCACATCGTCGAGAACCACACCGATTTCTACCAGGGCGTCGCCAATGCCGAGTGGAAGGTCGGCGACCGGCTGACGCTCCACGCGCTCGGCGGCTATGAGGAATCGGATTTCGGCCAGCCGGTGTTCGACAAGGTGTTCATGGAGTTGAAGAACACACCGTTCAGCTTCGACATGAAGCCGACGATCCCGGTCAACACCTATGGCAAGGACATTACCGATCCGAACAACTGGGCGCTTCAGCGCCTCGACGTTCAGGAGAACAAGATCACCAACCAATATGCCAACGCCAAGCTCGACGGTGCCTATAAGCTCACCGACGCGCTGACCTTCAAGGCGGGCGGCGAGTTCAAGCACTTCATCAACAGCGGCTACACCTGGGTCAACAAGGTGTTCCACAACGTCCCCGCCGACGTCGCCATCCCCAACAACCTCAAGCAGACCGTCGGCGTCGATACGCTCACCCAATATATCGTCGGCAATGTCGATGGCGTGTACGGCTATATCGGCGACCGCCGGAACCTCGACGCCTCGTTCCTCCAAACCGGCAGCGACTACCGCGTCGATGAAAAGACCTGGGCTGGCTTCGCGCAGTTCGATCTCGATACGCTCGTCGCCGGAATGCGGCTGCGCGCGAACGCGGGCGTGCGCTATTATTCGACCGACCTGATCTCGTCCGGCCATCTCTCGCAGGTGATCGCCGGAGTGACGCAGTTCGTGCCGGTCGCGGTCGGCACCAACAGCCACGGCTTCCTCCCCGCCGCCAACGTCGCGCTCGACGTGGCCAAGGACGTGGTCGTGCGCGTGAGCGCCAGCCGCAACGTCAACCGCCCCGGCCTCGGCGATCTCGCGGCGGCTGGCTCGATCACGACCCGCCCCAACGGCGGCTCGCTCAGCCTCGGCAACCCGTACCTGAAGCCATACAAGGCGACCTCGGTCGAAGGATCGATCGAATGGTATATGGACCGTACCGGCTTCGCTTCGCTCGGTGCGTTCTACAAGAAGATGGACAGCTTCATCGTCTCGTCGACCCAGCAGATCCCCTACGGCCAGACCGGCCTGCCGCTGTCGCTGCTGATCCAGGGGCAGGACGCCAACACCCAGTTCGACGTCAGCCAGCCGATCAACGGACCCGGCGCCGACATCAAGGGGATCGAGGCGGCGTTCCAGCACGACTTCACCTTCCTGCCGGGCGCGCTCAGGCATCTCGGCGTGGTGGCGAACGGGACGTGGTTCGACGGGCACCAGACGGTGTTCTACAGCGGCGTGCCGCGCCGCCTGCCGCTCTACAATCTGTCGAAATGGGCGGCCAACGCGACGCTCTATTACGAAAACGCGGTATGGGGCGTGCGCGTGTCGGACGCCTATCGCAGCCAGTATCTGATCGGCGCCAGCAACGCCTATGACAATGCCGGCGACGCCATCAAGGGCACCAACAACATCGACTTCCAAGCGCACGTCAACGTGCGCAAGGGCGTCCGCCTGATCGCCGAGGGCATCAACCTCACCAACACCGCGATCCGCCAGTTCGCCAGCGTCGATTACGACCGGCCCGAAGTCTACACCACCGCCGGCCGCACCTTCACGTTCGGCGTCAGCGCCGAATTCTAAGCCTTACCCCACCTGCCCGCCCGGCATTCCGCCGGGTGGGCTTTTTGCGCGTGCGATCCCGGTCCGCACGCCCTTGCACTATATTCCACCGTATATAATAAGGCCCCGACACCCGTAAGCGCACCAGCGCCCGAGCGGACAAAGGGGCTACCATGAAAATCCGCGCCATCGCCGCGACCGCGGCGGCTATCCTCGCGTCCACGCCACCCGCTGCACACGCCGCCGCGCCCGGCGACGCGCCGACGCCTGACGCCATCGCTCAGCCCGATACCAGCACCGACATCCTCGTCACCGCGCGCCGCCGGCCCGAAGACCCGCAGACCATCCCCGGATCGCTCTCGGTGGTGTCGGGCGCGCTGCTCGATCGGTCGTACACGATCAACACGCAAGGGCTGTCGGTGCTCGTGCCCGCGCTCAACTACAGCTCGGCCAATCCGCGCAACACCGCCTTCACGATCCGCGGGCTCGGCTCGAGCGTGGTCGCGGTCAGCCAGGCCAATGACGGGCTGGAGCCCGGGGTCGGCTATTATGTCGATCAGGTCTATCACGCCCGCCCCGCCACCGCCGCGTTCGATTTCAGCGATATCGACCATGTCGAGGTGCTGCGCGGCCCGCAGGGCACGTTGTTCGGGAAGAACAGCACGGCCGGCGCGATCAGTATCACCACGCGAGAGCCCACGTTCGAACCCGAGGCCGAGGAGGAAGTCTCGATCGGCAGCCGCAATTTCGTGCAGGCGAAGGCCGCCGCCTCGGGCGCGCTGATCGGCGATACCGTGGCGGGGCGCATCTCGGCGGTGGTGACGCGCCGCGACGGCGTGATCCACGACCTTCGCACCGGCGCCGATCTCAACACGATCGGCAATCAGGCGGTGCGCGGGCAACTCCTCATCAAGCCCAACGACACGTTCCGGCTCCGCCTCACCGCCGATTTCAGCACTTTCGAAAGCGATTGCTGCACGCAAGTCTATCTGCGCGTCGCGCCCACGCTCAAGGCCGCCGCGCGGCAATATGCGGCGCTCGCCGCCAACGTGCCGGGCGGCGCGTACACGCCCGCCAGCCGCAATCCCTATGATCGCCTCACCGATATCGACGCGGCGGTCGGCACCAACACCAACGAGGGCGGTGTGTCGGCGGTGGCCGACTGGAACCTCGGGCCGGCCACGCTCACCTCGGTCAGCGCGTGGCGGTTCTGGAACTGGGATGCCGCCAACGACCGCGACTATACCGGCATCCCGATCCAGACGAGCCAGCACATTCCCTCCCGGCAGGACCAGTACAGCCAGGAACTGCGCATCGCCTCGAACGGCGATCACGCGCTGAGCTATGTCGGGGGGCTATATTTCTTCCGCCAGCGCGTGATCGGTCGGCCGATCTCGATCTATGGCCCGCTCGCGACCTATTGGCTGCTCGGCAGCCCCTCGGCCGCGCTGCCGGGCAATTTGCTCGACGGCTATGGTTCGGACGGGCGCACCGATTTCCAGTCGAACAGCTATGCCGCGTTCGGCGAGGTCAACTGGCGCCCGCTCGCCGGGCTGACGCTGACCGGCGGCCTGCGCTACACCTATGAGACCAAGACCGGCAGCTATAACACCTTCACCTTCGGCGGCCCGACCGGCCTCACTCAGGCGCAGATCAACAGCCAGCTCTCGGTCCTGCGTGGGCAGGTTTACGATGCCAAGGTCAACGACGGCAGCCTCACCGGGCGCGCCAACGTCGCCTATGATTTTACCCCCGGCGTGCTCGGCTATGTCAGCTTCGCGCGCGGCGCCAAATCGGGCGGGATCAATATGTCGGGCCTGCCGCTCGACAATACCAACCAGCCCGCTCTGTCCAAGGCGGTGGTGCGGCCGGAGACCAACACCGCCTATGAAATCGGCCTCAAGACGCGGCTGTTCGACCGCCGGCTGACCTTCAACATCGACGGCTACTACACGCGTGTCACCGATTTCCAGGCGAACGTCACCGATACCGGCGCTGCCGCCGCTTTGCGCACCTATCTCGCCAACATCCCAAAGGTGACGGTGAAGGGGTTCGAGGCCGATGCCGTCGCCACGCCAATCCCGGCGTTGTCGCTGCGCGGCGCGGTCGCCTATGCGGCCGGCGACTACACATCCTATCCCAACGCTCCCTGCCCGATCGAGGCGATCAGCAGCAGCACCACCGTCTGCAACCTCTCGGGCAAGCCGCTGTCGAGCCTGCCGAAATGGACCGTATCGGCCGGCGGCGACTACACGTTGCCGGTCCCGGCGCTGCGCGGCGCGGTCATCCTGCACGCCGATTCGATGTCGCGCACCAGCCAATATGGCGACCCGACCGACTCCGCCTATACGCGCATCAACGGCTATACGCTCGTCAACGCCAGCCTCGGCTACCGCAACAACGCGGGCTGGGAAATCGACGTGTTCGCGCGCAACCTGTTCGACGCGAACTACCTCCAGAACGTGACGATCCAGGCCGGCAATTCCGGCCTGATCCTCGCCACCCCGAGCGACCCGCGCACGATCGGCGTGACGTTCCGCGCGCGGCAGTAGCGGGCGCCCCGCCCGACCCGTTCGTGTCGAGCATATACGAGACACCCTGCGCGCGGTGTGCCCCTCGACTTCGCTCGGGGCGAACGGTTGGAGGTCGGGCGCAAAAACGCTCGCAACCGCTCTCGTCAGTCGCCGAACGCACACGACGCCCCCACTAACCGTTCGTGTCGAGCGTAGTCGAGACACCCGCGCGCGTTCGCGGCACGGCGCGGGTCAGCCCCAAGGCGGCGTCGCCAGCGCCTTCGCCAGATAATCGATCAGCGCCTGCACGCGCAGCGGCCTGAGCGGCGAGGGTGGCATCAGCAGGTGCAGCGCGAGCGGCGGCACCGACCACTCTGGCATGGCCACCTCCAGCGTTCCCGCGCGTAGCGCGCGCCACACCAGAAACTCGGGCTGGAGCGCCAGCCCCTGCCCGGCGAGCAGCGCCGGGCCGAGCATATCGGCATTGTCGGTCCAGATCCGCACCGGCGGCTCGACGATCTCCTCGCCGAAGTGCGGGTGGGTGAAGCGCCACACGCCGCGCGGGCCGCCCCCGGTATAAGCGAGCGCGCTATGCCCGGCGAGTTGCGCCGGGTGAGTCGGCCGCCCGCGCGCGTCGAGATAGCCGGGGGAGGCGACCAGCAGGATCCGCACCGCGCACAGCCGCCGCGCGAGCAGCGACGAATCCTCCAGCCGCGCGATCCGCAGCGCGAGATCGAACCCGTCGGCAACGAGATCGACCCGCCGGTCGCTGAGCGCCAGATCGAGCGTGATCTCGGGATACAGATCGAGGAACGGCGGCAGCGCGTCCGCCAGATAGCCGATCCCGAACGACAGCGGCGCGCTCATCCGCACCGTTCCGCGTGGGCGCGCGGACTGCTCGGCCGCTTCGTCCTCCGCCGCCTCCCCCTCGGCGAGCAACCGCATCGCGCGCGGCAGCGCGGCGCGCCCGCCCTCGGTCAGCGACAGCCGCCGCGACGTGCGCGCGATCAGCGCGACGCCCAGCCGCGCCTCCAGCCGCGCGACCGCCTTCGACACGGTCGGGTTGGAAAGCCCGAGCGCCTGCGCCGCGCCCGCGAACGAGCCGCATTCGGCTACCTTGGCGAAGATCGCCCAGGCTTCGAGGTCGGGGAGCCTACGTGTCATTTCTGGCAATGATACAATGCCATTGTTTCTCTTTCGTCAAGCCACGATCGACCGCACGTTGCGGTCACACGGAGCGGCAGTCGCTCTCACAGGAGTTTGTCAGATGATCGACCGTAGGCCCTTCAATCAACTCGGCGGCGCCAACCACGGCTGGCTCGACGCCAAACATCACTTCTCGTTCGCCGGCTATTACGATCCCGCCAAGATGGGCTGGGGCGATATCCGCGTCTGGAACGACGACACGATCGCACCGGGCACCGGCTTCCCGCCGCACCCGCACGCCGACATGGAGATCATCACCTATGTCCGCGAAGGCGCGATCACGCACCAGGACAGCCTCGGCAACATCGGCCGCACCGAAGCCGGCGACGTGCAGGTGATGAGCGCCGGCTCGGGCGTGCGCCATTCCGAGTATAACAAGGAGCCGGGCATCACCCGGATCTTCCAGATCTGGATCGAGCCGAAGACGCGCGGTGAAAAGCCGTCATGGGGTGCGAAGCCCTTCCCCAAGGGCGAACGCTCGGGCCATTTCGTCACGCTCGCCAGCGGCTTCGCCGAGGATGCCGATGCGCTGCCGATCCGCACCGATGCGCGCATCTCCGGTGCCACGCTGAAGGCCGGCGAGACCACCGAATATCCGATCGACGCCAGCCGCCACGCCTATCTGGTGCTCGCCAAGGGTTCGGTCGAGATCAACGGTGTCAAGCTCGACGCGCGTGACGGCGCCGCCATCACCGGCGAGACGTTGCTTCGCATCACCGCCAACGACGAAGCCGAGATCGTCCTCGTCGACGCCGCCTGAAACGAAGAAGGGCGCGGCGCACATGCCGCGCCCTTCCAGCACCAACCCCGTTCCGCATTCACTCCGTTCATCCCGAGCGGAGGATAGATCATCCGCTAGGGTATCGCCGGCAAAGCCCAGTCGATCGGCTCGCGGCCATGTTCGCGCAGGAATGCATTGGCCTTGGAGAACGGCCGGCTCCCGAAGAATCCGTTGTGCGCCGACAGCGGCGAGGGATGCGCGGACTTCAGCACCAGATGCCGCCCGCCGCGCGTGACGTCGGCGATGAACGCGGCCTTCTTCTGCGCATAGGCGCCCCACAGCAGGAACACGATCGGCTCGGGCGAGGCCGCCACGGTGCGGACCACCGCGTCGGTGAAACGCTCCCAGCCGCGCCCCTGGTGCGAGGCGGCGGCACCCATCCGCACCGTCAGCACCGAATTGAGCAGCAGCACCCCCTGCTTCGCCCAATGTTCGAGGAAGCCGTGCCGCGCCGGCGCGATGCCGAGATCTGCGTGCATTTCCTTATAGATGTTGACGAGGCTCGGCGGCGTCCGCACGCCGGGGTTGACCGAGAAACACAGGCCATGCGCCTGCCCCGCGCCATGATAAGGGTCTTGCCCGAGGATGACGACGCGCACCGCCGAGGGCACGGTCAGGTCGAGCGCGCGGAACCATTCGCCGCCCTTGGGGAAGACCTGCGTGCCCGCCGCCTTCTCCGCGACGAGAAACGCCTTGAGGTCGGCCATATAGGGGCTGTCGAACTCTGCTTGCAGCGCGACGCGCCATTCGGGATGGAGGTTGATGCGGTCGCTCATCACGCCCGGACGCGTGCCGGATCGGTGCCACGCCTGTCAACGCGGAAGCGTCAGCCCGGCTCGCCCATCCGCGGGGGCGGATGCTCGGGATCGAAATCGGCGATCTTGGCGTCGCCATAGACCGTGTCCGGCGCGGACGGGCCGACGACCAGCGCGGCGGGCGCCGGGGCGGGCACGGGGCGTGCCGGGGCGGGAGCGAACATCGGTGCCGGCGCCGCCGTCGTCACGACCGGCGCGGTCGCCGCAGGCCGATCGACCATGGCACCGAGATACGGCGTCGCCAACGCGACCGTGACGAGGAAACCCGCGCAAAACGCCAATTTGTGCGACACCTGAGACCTTTCACCGAACTGACCCGGGAATGCCTGTGCCACGACATGGTAAACGAAACGTTGCGATCCAACGCGTCGCCCGGAACATCGTTACGGCCCCAAAACGGACTCGCTTTTCGTGCCGCGCCGTCGCATGATCGCGAAAGACGATCGGAAGGAACGCAGATGGTTCTCGGGCTTTCGGTACATGCTTTCACGCTGCTCCACACCGCGATCAGCCTCGTCGCGATCGGCGCGGGTCTCCTCTTCTTCATCGCTTTGTCGCGTGGGCGGTGGCTGGGCACCACCAACGCGGTCTTCCTCGTCTTCACGATCCTGACGAGCGTGACCGGCTTCCTGTTCCCACCCAAGCCGATCGGGCCGCCGCACATCTTCGGCGCGGTCTCGCTGGTGCTGCTCGCGGTCGCGCTCTACGCCCTCTACGGCGCGAAGCTCGGCGGGCCCTGGCGGCGCGTGTATCTCGCCACGGCGCTGATCGCGCAGTGGCTCAACATGGTGGTGCTGGTGGTGCAAAGCTATCAGAAGATCCCGGCGCTGCACGCGCTCGCGCCGACCGGCGCGGAGCCGGCGGTGCTGGTGTCGCAAGCCGTCGTGCTGGTCGCGGTCGCCGCCGCCGCATGGATGACGCTGCGCCGACCGGCCTGACCCGCCACCGCCGCGCTCGAAGAGCGGGCGCGGCCACGCTCACGCCGCCCTGGTCGCGAGCGTGGGGAAGCCGGCCTTGAACGCCGCCACCTTCGGCTTGTCCCACCGCACGATATAGGGGTGGTTCGGATTCCGGTCGTAGAAATGCTGGTGATAGTCTTCGGCCGGGAAGAAGCCGCCGCTCTCCAGCTTGGTCACGATCGGCGCCTTGAACACATGCGCCTGGCCGAGTTGGGCAATGTAATCGGCCGCGACCGTGCGCTGCGCCGGGGTCTGCGGGAAGATCGCGGAGCGGTAGCTGGTGCCGCTGTCGGGCATCTGCCGGTTGAGCGTCGTCGGATCGTGGGCGACCGAGAAATAGACGCGCAGCAAGGTGGCGTAGCTCACCTTGGCGGGATCATAGACGATGCGGATCGCCTCGGCATGGCCGGTCGTCTCGCTGCTCACCTGATCGTAGGTGGCGGTGCGCGCGGTGCCGCCGGCATAGCCCGCCGTCACCGATTTCACGCCCTTCACATGCTCGAACACCGCTTCCATGCCCCAGAAGCAACCGCCCGCCAGCACCGCGACCTGCGTGCCGCCGGTTCCGGGCACGTCATGCAGCGCCGCCGGGATCGGCACCGCGCGCTCGGCGCCCACCGCCCCGCCCGAGAGCGCGAACAGCGCCACGCCCGCCACGCTCAATCCTGCCAGCACGGTTTTCATCGCCAAGGTCTCCATGCCGCCGATATCGGTGGCGTCCCGCGGAATTACACCCCCGCGGCTGAACCCGCGCTAAACATCGCTAGCCGGCATAGGCGCTGACGAGATCGTAGAGATAGTCGCGCCCCTCGTAGAGCGATTTGACGCCGATCCGCTCGTTCAGCCCGTGAATGCCGTTGCCGTCGGCATCGAAGAACAGCCCCGGCGCGCCATAGACCGGAATGCCGATCGCCTCGAGGAAGATGCCGTCGGTCGCGCCGGTCGACATCAGCGGCAGCATCGGCACGCCGGGGAAATAGCGCTCGGCCACCGCCTTGGCCGGTTCGAGAATGCGTGGGTCGAGCGCGGGTGGGATCGCGGTCGGGCGGATCGGCGCGTTGGCGGAGACGGTCACGTTCGGCCCGGCCAGTTCCCTCAGCTTGGTGAGCGTGCCCTCGACGGTTTCGCCTGGGAAGATACGGCAGTTGATGTTGGCGCTGGCGTGCTGGGGCAGCGCGTTTTCGGCATGTCCCGCCGACAGCAGGGTCGCGACGCAGGTGGTGCGCAGCGTGGAATTGAAGGTCTTGTCGCGGGCGAGCAGCGCCGACGCTTCGGCCTCGTCGGGGTTGGCGAGCAACCGCCGGATCGCATCGGCGACCGGCGCGGGCGTGGTCTTCGCCATCGCGGTGAAGAAGGCGTGCGTGGTGTCGGTGAAGCGGACCGGGAAGGTATAGCCCTGCACCGCCTTCAGCGCGTCGGCGAGTTGGTAGATCGCGTTGTCCGAAGTGGGTTGCGAACTGTGGCCGCCCGGGTTGGTGGCCGCGAAGGTGTAATTCTGCGCGGCCTTTTCGCCGACCTGGATCGCGAGCACCTCGGGCTTGCCGTTCACGCCGTACCGCCCGCCGCCGCCTTCATTGAGCGCGAACTCGGCGGCGATGAGGTCGGGCTTGGTCTTGGCCAGCCATGCCGCGCCGTTGAAGGCGTAGGTCGTCTCCTCGCCACAGGTCAGCGCGAGCTTGATCGTGCGCCTCGGGCGATGGCCCAATTGGCGGAAGCGAATCAGGCTGTCGGCCCAGATCGCCGCCATCGATTTGTCGTCGGCGGCGCCGCGCGCATAATAATAGCCGCCCTCCTCAACCAGCGTGAACGGATCGCGCTTCCAGTCCTCGCGCTTGGCCTCGACCACGTCGAGATGCGCGAGCAGCAGGATCGGCTTCACCGACGGGTCGCTGCCGGGCAGGATCGCGACCATGCCGCCCTCGCGCGGATGGTCGGGCACGGAAAACAGCGTGATGTCGCGCGCCGGATACCCCGCATCCTCGAGCCGCGCCGCGATCTTGGCGGCGGCGTCGGTGCAGCTCCCGGTAGAGAGCGTGGTGTCGGTCTCCACCAGCTCCTTGTACAGCGTGAAGAACGCCTTTTGGTCGGGCCGGGTCTGCGCCGAGGCGGCGGCCGACAGCATCGCCGCGCCCACCCCGAGCGCCATCGCCATCCTTCGCATCCGCCCCGCCCCTTTTCGTACAAAGACAAAGGCTAGCGTGCGGGAGGCGGAAAAGTCGAGCGAAACCGCGCAGCCGGCGATCTGGCGGCTCGGCGGACCCCGGAACACGTCCGGGGTGGCGTGGCGGCTCTTACGCGTCGCGCTCGGCGAGCACCCGCTCCCACGCCAGCGCGTCGCGGACGATCAGGTCCAGGTCGTCGCGCTGCGGCCGCCAGTCGAGCGCCTTGAGGATCGCGGTGTTGTCGGCGACCAACGCCGCCGGATCGCCCGCGCGGCGGCCTTCGATCTTGCGCTCGATATGCACGTTGGTGACACGATCCACTGCATCGAGCACTTCCAGCACCGAGAAGCCGCGCCCATAGCCGCAGTTGAGCGTGTGGCTCTTGGCGGGGTCGGCGGTGAGCAGGTCGAGCGCCGCGACATGCGCCGCCGCGAGATCGCTGACATGGATATAGTCGCGCACGCCGGTGCCGTCGGGCGTGTCGAAATCGGTGCCGAACACGCCGACGCTCGCGCGCTTGCCCGTCGCCGCCTCGACCGCGACCTTGATGAGATGCGTCGCCCCCGCCGTCGATTGGCCGGAGCGGCCCTGCGGATCGGCGCCCGCCACGTTGAAATAGCGCAGCGCGCAATAGTTGATCGGGTGCGCCGCCGCGACATCACGCAGCATCGCCTCGCTCATCAGCTTGGACATGCCATAGGGGTTGATCGGCACGGTCGGGTCGGTCTCGACCACCGGAATCCTCGCCGGCGTGCCATAGGTCGCGGCGGTCGAGGAGAAGATGAAGTGCGGCACCCCGCACACCACCGCGCTTTCGAGCAGCGCACGCGTCGCGACGGTGTTGTTGCGATAATATTTGAGCGGATCGCTCACCGATTCGGGCACCACCACCGATCCCGCGAAATGCATGATCGCCTTCACGCCGTGGTCGCGGATTGCGGCACGCACCGCCTCGTCGTCCTCGATGCTCGCCTCGACCAGCATCGCGCGCGGATCGACCGCCCAGGCGAAACCGGTCACGAGATTGTCGACCACCACAACGCGGTAGCCCGCATCGAGCAAGGCCAGCACCGCATGGCTGCCGATATAGCCCGCCCCGCCCGTCACCAGCACCGCACCGTCGATCATCGAATCATCCCCATGCTGCATCGCACCCATCTCCGCCTACCACCGGAGATTGCGCCGCGCCAATCGCTCCCTATCTTCATCGTCATCAAGAAGGAGCAGATGATGGCGAGCGAAGTCGCGATTTTCGCGGGCGGATGTTTCTGGTGTACCGAGGCGGTGTTCGCCGACGTGATCGGTGTCGAAAAGGTCGAGAGCGGCTATATCGGCGGCGCGATCCCCAACCCGACCTACAAGCAGGTGTGCGGCGGCGATACCGGCCATGCCGAGGCGATCCGCGTCACCTTCGATTCGGATCAGGTCCGCTATGCCGATCTGCTCGACATCTTCTTCGCGACGCATGATCCGACGCAGCTCAACCGTCAGGGCAACGACGTCGGCACGCAATATCGCTCGGCGCTGTTCCCCTTGTCGCCCGACCAGCGCGAGGAAGCGCAGGCCGCGATCGAGCGCGCCGCCGCCGATTGGCCCAGCCCGATCGTGACGACGATCGAGCCGGCATCGCAATGGTATCCGGCCGAGGATTATCATCAGGAGTATTGGGAGGGTGAAGGCCAGCGCAATCCCTATTGCCTGGCGGTGATCCCCCCCAAGCTTGCCAAGCTGCGCAAGAGCTTCGCGAAACGCTCCAAGGCCGCCGACGCGACCGCCTGACCCGTCGCCCCGGCGCAGACCGGGGCCGCTGCGTTATCTGGGAGCCGCTCGCCCCCAAACACAACGGCCCCGGCCTGCGCCGGGGCGACGCGCTTGTTAATCGCACGTTCGTCGCCGGTGGAGATAAGCGCGGATCATGACTGCGTCACCACCCGCGCCCGCGCCGCCCCCGCACGCCGATCGCGCGCTCAGCGCCTTGCTGATCGTGCAGGCAGTGTCGCTCTTCGTCGCGATCCCGCTCTCGGCGCAGCATCCCGGCTGGCATGTCGTGCTCGATGCCGGACATCTTGTGTTCGCCGCCGTTTCGGTCGCGGTGCTCGCGCACAATCGCGTCACGCGCGGGCTGCTGCTCGCCGCGCTGGCTGGGCTGGCGGTCGGGCCGATCATCGGCGAACAGGCGGTCGCATCGCGCGGCCTCGCCGCCGTTACGATGCACGAATCGATCGCGCTGACCGCGTTCGTGTTCAACGGGCTGGTGACGGCGCTGATCGCGCGGCACGTGTTCGGCCCCGGCCGCGTCACGAGCCACCGGTTGCAGGGCGCCGTGCTGGTCTATCTCAACGTCGCGCAACTGTTCGCGATCGCCTATGGCGTGATCGAGACGCGCGCGCCGGGCGCGCTCGTCATGTCGGACGGGCTGAAGTTCGCCAATCCCGCCGGCGCGCGGACGGCAGCGTTGACCTATTTCAGCCTAGTGACGATCACCACCACCGGCTTCGGCGATATCGTGCCGATGCACCCGATCGCGCGCAGCCTGGTCAATCTCGAATCGGTGTTCGGGCATCTGTTTCCGGCGACCTTGCTCGCCCGGCTGGTCGCGCTGCACCTCGCCCATGCCGATGATTCGGCGGGAAAGCGTGACGCGGGGGTGTAACCTCCCTATCTCTGGCGGATGCCCAAGCGTCCCAAACCCGGCCTGCCCACGCGCGAACAGGTTCTCGATTTCATCACCACCTCGCCCACGCCGGCGGGCAAGCGCGAGATCGCGCGCGCCTTCGGCCTGAGCGCGCAGGAGAAGATCGGCCTCAAGGCGCTGCTCAAGGACATGGCCGACGAAGGCCTGATCGACAGCGCGCCCGGCCGCGCCTTCCACAAGCTCGGCGGGCTGCCCAAGGTGACGGTGCTGCGCATCGCCGATGTCGATGACGGCGGCAACGTCTGGGCGGTGCCCGAGCGCTGGGAGGCAGAGACCCCCGCCCCCCGCCTGCGCGTACGCGAACGCAGGCACGGCACGTTCGCGGTGGGGGACCGCGTGCTGGCGCGCACCGAGGAAGCCGGCAGCGGCTGGATCGCGCATCCAATGAAGTCTCTAGCGCGTGGCGAGGAGATGATCCTTGGCGTGCTCCACGAGGAAGGCGGCAAGCTCTGGCTGCAAGGCGTCGAGAAGAAGGAACGCCGCGATTTCCAGGTGTCCGACGCGGGCGGCGCCCAACCCGGCGATCTCGTGCTGGCGGAGAAGGCCGGGCGCCCGCCCCGCATCACCGCGCGCGTCACCGAAATCCTCGGCGATCCCTTCGCGCCGCGCAGCTTCTCGATGATCGCGATCCACAAGCTCGGAATTCCAACAGCCTTCGCTCCCGAAGCGATCGAGGAAGCGCATCGAGTCGCCGGGCTTCCGCTCGGTGAGGCGCGCGAAGATCTGCGCCACCTCCCGATCGTCGCAATCGATCCCGCCGACGCGCGCGATCATGACGACGCGGTGTGGGCCGCGCCGGACGACGACCCCGCCAACCCCGACGGCTGGCAGGCGATCGTCGCGATCGCCGACGTCAGCTTCTACGTCCGCCCCGGCGGCGCACTCGACAAGGATGCGCGGCGGCGCGGCAACAGCGTCTATTTCCCCGACCGGGTCGTACCGATGCTGTCCGAGGAATTGTCGGCGGACATCTGCTCGCTGAAGGAAGGCGTCGATCGCGCGGCGTTGGTCTGCCATCTGCGGATCGCCGAAAACGGCACGCTGCAAAGCTGGCGCTTCACGCGGGCGGCGATCCGGGTGGCGGCGAACATCGCCTATGAGGACGCGCAGGCGATCATCGACGACGCCGCTTCCTCCCCTCCCGCTTCGCGGGAGGGGTCGGGGGAGGGCCTGTCCCCGCAGACGGAGGCGAATGAGGACACGCCCTCCCCTAGCCCCTCCCGCAAGCGGGAGGGGGATTTGTTGCCAATCCTCACGCCGCTGTGGGGCTGCTGGCGCGCGCTGTCGAAAGCACGTGCCGCACGCGCGCCGCTCGATCTCGATCTGCCCGAACGGCGCGTGATGCTCGACGAAAAGGGGCGCATCCTCTCGGTCGCGCCGCGCGAGCGGCTCGACGCGCATATGCTGATCGAGGATTATATGATCGCCGCCAACGTCGCGGCCGCCAAGGCGCTCGAGGCGAAGAAAGCCCCGGTGATGTACCGCGTCCACGAGCCGCCCAGCCGCGAGAAGCTCGTCGCGCTGAAAGATTACCTCAAGACCTTCGGCGTCGAATTCGCGCTCGGCCAGGTGATCCGCCCGGCGACGTTCAATCACATCCTCGACAAGGTCGGCGAGGTGGATTTCCGCCCGCAGATCATGGAGCAGGTGCTGCGCACGCAGACGCAGGCCTATTACACGCCCGAGAACCACGGCCATTTCGGCCTCGCCCTCGGAAGCTATGCGCATTTCACCTCGCCGATCCGGCGCTATGCCGATCTGATCGTCCACCGCGCGCTGGTCGACGCCTATAAGCTCGGGCCAGGCGGGCTGACCGAGGGCGAGGCGGCGGCGATGGAGAAGATCGGCCAGTCGATCTCGATGCTGGAGCGCCGCGCGATGGAGGCCGAGCGCGACACGATCGATCGCTATGTCGCCGCGTTCCTCGCGACGCGGATCGGCGAGATCGTCGATGTGCGCATCACCGGCGTCGCGAGCTTCGGCTTCTTCGCGACCGTCGAGGGGATCGGCGGCGACGGGCTGATGCCGGTGCGCGATCTGGGGCGCGAATATTTCCGCTACGACGAAGCCGGCCGCCGGCTGGTCGGCGAGGATAGCGGCACCGAATATGCGAGCGGCATGCGCCTGCGGCTGCGGCTCGCCGAATCGAATCCGGTATCGGGCGCGCTGCGCTTCGAAATGGTCGAGGGCGAGAGCCGCCCCGCCCCCGAGCCACGCCGCGACCGGGTCATCAAGCGGCGTGGCCGGCCCGCCAACATCCGCCATCAGGGCAAGCGGCGCTGATGGTGGCCACCCCAGCCTGGCCGCCGCAATCGACGCCGCGGCTGTTCGTCGAGCAGCCGCTCGGCCCCGGCCAGATCCGTATCGAGGGCGCGCAGGCGCATTATCTCGTCTCGGTGATGCGGACCAAGGTCGGCGATCCGGTCAAGCTGTTCGACGGCGTGTCGGGCGAGTGGCTCGGCGTGGCGAGCGTGGTCGGCAAGCGCGACCTGCTGCTCGACGTGACCGAGCGGCTGCGCGAGCGCGAGCATGTGCCCGATCTCTGGCTGTGCGCGGCGCCGCTCAAGAAGGGCCGGATCGACTGGCTGGTCGAAAAAGCGTGCGAACTCGGCGTTGCGCGGCTGATGCCGACGCTGACGCGGCGCACCGTGGTCGATCGGCTCAACCTCGAACGGCTGCGCGCGCATATGGTCGAGGCGGCCGAGCAATGCGGCCGCACCGCCGTGCCCAACCTCGCCGAGCCGGTGAAGCTCAGCGGCCTGCTGCGCGACTGGCCCGAGGATCGCACCCTCTTCTTCGCCGACGAAGCCGGCGGCGTGCCCGCGCTGGGCGCGATGCGGGACGGCGGCACGGCGGCGGCGATCCTGATCGGCCCCGAGGGCGGCTTCGACGATGCCGAACGCGACGCGATCCGCGCGCTGCCGCAGGCGATCGGCGTGTCGCTCGGCCCGCGCATCCTGCGCGCCGACACGGCGGCGGCGGCGGCAGTGAGTCTTTGGATGGCGGCGAAAGGGGATTGGTAGTCGCGGCGAAGGCGCGTCCACGCGCCGCTGCGCGCAGCGCATCGCCGCGCCCGGCCGGCGGGTCGACGCGAAGCCCCGAACCCGACGGACGGCTTTGCCGTCGGCGCGTCACAGCTATATCCGTCACCCCAGCTTGCGATGGGGTGACGATGGTGGAGCTGGGGTGACAAGGGCGAACCCGTGCAACGATCGTGAGCAAAGAGGATTCTGTACCGCTCGTTTCACCCCCTCTAGCGCCTCCGCAATCGCGCCGCTAAGGCGCGGCGATGAGCACCAAGACCGCCTCTTCCGCCAAGCATGCGGTCATCGAGCACCGCGACCAGTTGATCGCGAGCTTCGCGCGCGGCGAGAAGCCGAAGGACCGTTGGCGGATCGGTACCGAGCACGAGAAGTTCGTCTATGCGCTCCGCGATCATCATGCGCCGAGCTATGACGAGACGGGCGGCATCCGCGATCTGCTGATGGGGCTCCAGCGCTTCGGCTGGGAGCCGGTGATCGAGAACGGCAACGTCATCGCGATGACCGGCGCGGACGGCAGCCTGAGCCTCGAACCGGCCGGGCAGTTCGAACTGTCAGGCGCGCCGCTCGACAATCTCCACCAGACCTGCGCCGAGACCGGCCGGCACCTCGAACAGGTCAAGACCGTCGGCGACGAGCTCGGCATCGGCTTCCTCGGACTCGGCATGTGGCCCGACAAGACCCGCGCCGAGCTGCCGATCATGCCCAAGGGCCGCTATGCAATCATGCTGCGCCACATGCCGCGCGTCGGCAGCATGGGGCTCGACATGATGCTGCGCACCTGCACCATCCAGGTCAACCTCGACTATGCGAGCGAGGCGGACATGGTGAAGAAGTTCCGGGTCGGCCTCGCGCTGCAACCGCTCGCGACGGCGCTGTTCGCCAATTCGCCGTTCACCGAAGGCAAGCCGAACGGCATGCTTTCGTACCGCAGCCACATCTGGTCGGACACCGACCCGGCGCGCACCGGCATGCTGCCGTTCGTGTTCGAGGATGGCTTCGGCTACGAGCGTTATGCCGAATACGCGCTCGATGTGCCGATGTATTTCGTGTACCGTGAAGGCCGCTATATCGACGCGGCGGGTCTGTCGTTCCGCGACTTTCTCAAGGGCGAGCTGTCGGTACTGCCCGGCGAGTTGCCGACGATCGACGACTGGAACGATCACCTTTCGACCGCCTTCCCGGAGGTGCGGCTCAAGACCTTCCTCGAAATGCGCGGCGCCGATGGTGGCCCGTGGAGCCGGATCTGCGCGCTGCCGGCTTTGTGGGTCGGGCTGCTCTATGACGACGCGGCGCTCGATGCGGCGTGGGACGTGGTCAAGCACTGGACGATGGACGAGCGCGAGACGCTGCGCGCGTCGGTGCCCAAGCTCGGCCTCGACGCGCCGATCGCGGGCGGCCGCAAGCTGCGCGACATCGCCGGCGCGGTGCTCGACATCGCGCATGGCGGCCTGTCGGCGCGGGCGCGGCTCGATGCCGGCGGCAGCAACGAGACTGGCTTCCTCGATCCGCTGCGCGAAGTCGTGCGCAGCGGCAAGGTGCCGGCCGAGGTGCTGCTGGAGAAATATCACGGCGCGTGGGGCGGTGACGTCAGCCGGGTGTATGAGGACATGAAGTTTTAGCGCTGACGTACCGCTACGTAGACCGTTCGCACTGAGCTTCTCGAAGTGCGTTTGGGACGCGCTGGGCTCGCCACGCGTCCTTCGACAGGCTCAGGACGAACTGGAGGGATGAGCGCCGTTCATCGCTTACCCGTCACCCACCCGAAAAAGCGCGGCACCATGCCGTTGCGGGCCATCCATTCCGAATAGGCGCGATACTCCGGGTCTAGGCCGAGATGGCGTTCTTCGGTCCTGGCGCGCCAATAATAAACGCCCGCCGTCGCCGCCATCAACCCGGTCGCGCGAACCGAATCCAGCCATGAGCCGGTCGTCAGGAACGGCAGCGTCGAGATGAACCAGAACAGGTTCTTCGACAGATAGGCCGGATGCCGCGAGAAGCGATACGGCCCGTGCGTGAGGATGCCGCGATGCGTGAGGTTGGAGAAGCGCAGGCCGAACGCCACCGTCGCCCAGGCGTAGATCGCGGTCAGCCCGACCAGCACCGCACCGGTTGCGGCGAGCAGGATCGGATGGCCCGCGAGCCAGACCGTCCAGCCATCGGGACCGCGCGTGCCGGGATGGTAATCGAGCACCCCGCCATCCGCCATCAGCACGAACGGCGGATAGCAGATCAGCGCCGCCATCCACGCCGCCGCGAACGGATTGGCGCTGCGGATATGCGAATCGAGCGGCCGCAGCGTCAGAATATAGCCAACGGTCGCGAAGGCGACATCGACCACGAACATGAAGGTGATGAGCCAATTGGCAAGCGCGACCGGATCGTGGAGGATCAGGCTGGTATCGGCGCGAACGAAGTCGCCGAAGCCCGGCGGGACGATCGCGAGCATGAAGGCGAGAAAGAAGCCCTTCACCGCCCAGGCGCGCACATGGCCGTAGATCGCCTCACGGTCGACCTGCTCGTCGAGGCCCATCAGCCACGCACCGAGCGCCCAGGCGCCATCCCTCGGCTCGACGAGATGACGATCGAGCCACAGCACATACGGGATCGACATGACGAACAGAACCGGCGCGACGACGCCGAGGCACCACATCGCGAAGCTATAATCTTCCTGCCAGTAGAAGCGCTCCAGCCCGTAGATCACGCCGATCCCCGCCCAGGTGAGCCACAGACCGGCAAGCTTGGTCAGGCTGATCTCATAGGTGGCGCGCAGCGGTTTCGCGGTCGACCAGTCGATCCCCGTCGACGGGTTGCGGTGGACCTTGTCCACGAGCAGCGACCACAGCACCATCGGCAGCCCGCACGCGACCACGTTGATGAGCGCCGAATAGGGTCCGTCCATGCCATAGGCGCGCGCGACCGCCACCCACGAGAGCAGTCCGGCGAGTCCCGCGAGTCCGCTACCGCCGCTCACCGCCGATCGCGGGCGGGTGTCGGAGGCGCGCGTGACGGGCGCGAGGACGGTATTGTGGAGCATACCAATCCGTAGCGCGCGAGTGGTTAGCCAAGCGTGAAGGAAACCGCAGGCGGTTGGTCTTGCGCGCGGGGCGGCTTGCCGGTATCTCCCGCCACAACGCGGGTATAGCACAATGGTAGTGCAGCAGCCTTCCAAGCTGAATACACGGGTTCGATTCCCGTTACCCGCTCCACCCTTTCCGGTAGAGCCAATCTTATGACCGCCATCTCCTTCCCCGAGGCGAGGCGGCAGATCGTTGCGGTCGGGCGCTGGCTCGACGGCAAGGGCTGGGCACCGGCGACCTCGGGCAATTACTCGGTGCGGCTCGACGATGGCAGCATCGCCGTCACCGTGTCGGGACGGCACAAGGGCCGGTTGGGCGAAGACGACGTGATGCGGGTCTCTGCCGAGGGCGCGTCGCTCGACGGCAAGAAACCCTCCGCGGAGACCGCACTGCACCTGGCGATCTACCGGCTGTTCCCGGACGCAGGCGCGGTGCTGCACAGCCACAGCCCGGACAGCGTGGGGCTGAGCCGGGCCGTGCGTGGCGATAGTTTCACCTTCACGGGGCACGAAATGCTTAAGGCGCTGCCGGGCAACCCCACCCATGACGCCTCGGTGCGTCTCCCGATCGTAGACAACAGCCAGGACATGGCGATGATCGACGCCGCGATCGCGCCCGCGCTGCTGGCGCCCGGCGCGCCGCCCGCCTATCTTATTCGCGGCCACGGCCTTTACGGCTGGGGCCGTGACATGGCGGAGGCGGAGCGCGTGATCGAGGCGATCGAGTTCATGGTCGCGACCGAGCGTGCCGAGAGGAGTTTCAGCGCATGAGCCGCTTGCAGGTGTTCGACGAAGCCGATGGCGCCACCGCGCTGATCGATATCACCGATGGCGACCAAATCGCCGCCGAACTCGCGCCAGTCGGCGTGCGGTTCGAACGCTGGGCGACGCGCGAGATCGGGTCGGCCGACGTCGTCGACGCCTATGCGCCCGAGATCGCGCGGCTCAAGGCAGAGGGTGGCTATTTGTCGGTCGATACGATCACGATGACGTCGGATCACCCCGAACGCGCCACGCTGCGGCAAAAATTCCTGTCCGAACACACCCACGGCGAGGACGAGGTGCGCTTCTTCGTCGCCGGCGAAGGGCTGTTCACGCTCCACGCCGCGGGCCGCGTGTTCAACATGCTCTGCACGCAGGGCGATCTGATCTCGGTGCCGGCGGGGATGCCGCATTGGTTCGACATGGGGCCGAGCCCCAGCTTCACCGCGATCCGGCTGTTCCGCAATCCCGACGGATGGATCGCGCGCTTCACCGGCGATGCCATCGCCGACCGCTTCCCCCGCCACGAACCGGCCGCCGCGTGAAGGCGATCCTCACCGATATCGAGGGGACGACGACGAGCCTGTCGTTCGTGGCGGACGTGCTGTTCCCCTACGCCCGCGCGCATCTGCCGGCCTATGTCGTCGCGCACCCGCAGGAGACCGCGCCGATCCTTGCCGATGTCGCGGCCGCCGAGCCCGGCGATCCGATCGCGACCTTGCTGCGCTGGATCGACGAGGATCGCAAGGCGACCCCGCTCAAGACGGTGCAGGGAATGATCTGGGCGGACGGCTATGCGAGCGGTGCGTTCACCGGCCATGTTTATGCCGATGCGGTGGCGGCGTTGCGGCGCTGGCATGCGGCTGGGGTGGCGCTCCACGTGTTTTCGTCCGGCTCGGTCGCCGCGCAGAAACTGCTGTTCGGGCATAGCGACGCGGGCGACCTGACGCCGCTGTTCTCGGGCCATTTCGATACGACGACGGGGGCGAAGCGCGAGGCAGCCTCCTACCTCAAGATCGCCGGGGCGATCGGCGTGCCGGCGGGCGACGTGCTGTTCCTGTCCGATACGCCCGAGGAAATCGCCGCCGCGCGGGACGCGGGCATGCAGGCGCTGCGGATCGCGCGCGACGGCGGTGGCGGCGACATCGCGACGTTTGACGAGATACTCATACCCGAGACCCAACCCTGAACCGTTCGTGTCGAGCGAAGTCGAGGCACCTGCGCGTGTCCCTCGACTTCGCTCGGGACGAACGGACGTGAGAGCCAGAGCGACATGATCCTCGAAAACACCCACCAACGCTCGATCGCCCGCACCGCCGACGGCAAGGGCGCGCGCATCCTCGACCAGCGGCGGTTGCCGTGGGAAATCGTGTGGGTCGAGCTCCGCTCGGCGCGCGATGCCGAGGTGGCGATCCGCGAGATGTGGACTCGCGGCGCGCCGCTGATCGGCGCGACCGCCGCCTATGGCCTGGCGATGGCGCTGGCCGAGGATGGATCGGACGCAGCGCTGGATGCGGCCTATACCTTGCTCGCCGAAGCCCGGCCGACCGCAGTCAACCTGCGCTGGGCGCTCGATCAGGTCGCGGCGGCAGTGCGCCCGCTCGCGCCGGCCGAGCGGGCGCAAGCCGCGTTCGCGCGCGCCGACGCGATCTGCGACGAGGATGTCGCGCTCAACAAGGCGATCGGCGAGCACGGCCTCGCGCTGCTGCGCGATCTGCACGCCAAGCACCCGGATCGGCCGCTCAACATCCTCACGCATTGCAACGCCGGCTGGCTCGCGACGGTCGATTACGGCACCGCCACCGCGCCGATCTATCTCGCGCATGATGCGGGCATTCCGGTCCATGTCTGGGTCGATGAAACCCGCCCGCGCAACCAGGGCGCTTTGCTCACCGCGTTTGAACTGGCCGGGCACGGCGTGCCGCACACCGTCATCGCCGACAATGCCGGCGGGCATCTGATGATGCGCGGCCAGGTCGATGCGGTGATCGTCGGCACCGACCGCGTGACCGCGAACGGCGACGTCTGCAACAAGATCGGCACCTATCTGAAGGCGCTCGCCGCGCACGACAACGCCGTGCCGTTCTACGTCGCGCTGCCCTACACCACCTTCGACGCGTCCACCGCGACCGGTGCGGACATCCCGATCGAGGAGCGCAGCGGCGACGAGGTGACTCACGTCGCGGGTCGAGGTGGAAATATTCGGGTGACGGCTTCGAGCGCTGCGAACCCAGCGTTCGACGTGACTCCGGCGCGGCTGGTGAGCGGGTATCTAACGGAGCGAGGTTTACTCGACCGGATTTGACGGGCGAGCATCACCCTCACCCTCACCCTTCCCACTCGCCCTCGGCTCGCGGGCCCCTTCCCTCTCCCAATGGGAGAGGGAGGGAGGAGCGAAGCGACGGAAGGGTGAGGGCGACGGGGTCGAGCCGGTTGCCCGACGGGAAAAGACCCCAGCTTGCGCTGGGGTGACGTATGTGATTGGCGGCCGAGGGTTGCGGCGAAACCTTATGCCGCCTGCTCCACCGGCAGCTTCACGTCTGGCTCGGGCGCGAGCGTTCGCACCTTGACCGAGAACCCCTCCGCGCCGACGCGGATCTCGTTGAACGAGGGCGGCGTTTCGCGCGTTCGCTCCGACAGCGTGCCCGCGCCGATCAGCCGGATCTGGTGGCCGGCGGCGTCGTGGGCGATGTCGAACGGATCGTGGACGTGCCCGGTCAACACGGCGTCCGCGCCTGCTTCCGCGAGCGCCTGCAACGCTTCGGCGCCGCGGTGGGTCTGCGCCGACATGCGCGTGTGCGGTTCGATCAGCGGATGGTGGCAGGCGATGAACACACGCGTGCCTGGCCGCGCCGCGCGCGCCAGCGCCACCGCCTTGGCGAGCTCGCGCTTTGCGACATAGCCTTTCGACCAGTTGAAGCGCCACTGGAAGCGCGCGGTCGTCACCATTGGCACGATCGTAACGCCGGGCAGTTCGAGCGGCTTCTCGATCATATCTTCGACCGAGCGATAGCGCCTGTAGGGTCGCGCGAACCGCTCGAACAGATTGTAATAGGGCAGATCGTGGTTGCCGACCTCGACCGTCACCGGCACGCCGAGCCCCTGCAGCCAGGCGAGCCCATCGGCGAACTCGCGGCGGCGCGCGCGGATCGTCAGGTCACCGGTCATCACGACCGCATCGGGCTGCTCCTTGTGAACGAGATCGTTGAACCACGCGATCGCGGCGCGGTCCTCGCGGCCGAAGTGGACATCGCTGACATGGAACAGTCGGACCATCGCAATTCCCCTGTTAGTCCGCGCGCAGCGTGCGGATGAACATCTCGCTCGTCCGACCGCCGCAGATCTGCGTGGCGGGATCGAGCATCACCGGTTCGCCGTCGAACAGCGCTAGCACGGGCTTGCGGCCGCCGATGCGGAACCGTTCCGCGAACACCTGAGTCACCGCGCGCGCCGCGACCCAGTCACCGGTCAGCCACTCCCAGCCGAGCGCGGCGATCGAGCGGAAATCGCGCGCGTCGACCGCGGCGATATCGAGGCGCTCCTTGCCGGGCCGCACGAACACGGCCTGCGCGTGATGCTCCAGCCCCGGCACGCCCTCCAGCCGGATGCCCCGCGAAAAGGTGCGCCGCACCGCGTGGCGAAGCGCGCGCATGAGCCCACGCAGCTTGCCCGATCGCACCAGTTCGCGCGCATGCACCCAACTCGTCGCCGGGCCGAGGATCAGCCCGACCAGCGCGCGGTGCTGCCCGGCCTCGACGAACGGGAGCGAGACGATCTCGCCCCGCTCGTGCGCGGCGTGGATGATCGAGGAAGGATCGGCGGTGCCGTGGAGTTCCTTGGCGAGCAGGTTCATCGTACCGCCGGGCAGGATCAGGATCGCGCCGTCCCATTTGGCGAGCGCGCAGACGGCGGCGTTGATCGTGCCGTCGCCGGCGAACAGAACGACAGTATCCGCGCCGGCGGCGTCGAGCGCGTCGCCGCTCGGCAGGTCGTCCTTGGGGAAGGCGGTGCGCCCGACGAGCGCGAGGCCGCGCTCCTCGAAGACGGCGAGCAGCGCCTCGGCCTTGGCCCCCGTGGCGGAGCCGGACGCGGGGTTGGTGATGAACCAGATGTTCTTCATGCCGCGCCAACGCGTGGAAGAGGAAAAGGCCGCATTCTTCTGGAAGCCCTCTTCCCTCCGAGACAGGGTTGGGAGAGGGGCAACAGCAGCACAGTGCTCGCGACGGCCGCTCTCCGGGTGAGTGGTGGCGCAGAAAAAGGGCTGTGCTTGGCCGCCGCGATCATGCAACGATGCGCCATGCAGACCACCGCCAAGCCCCTTGCCGAACTCACCATCCGCGGTGTGATCCTGGGCGGGATCATCACGCTCTTCTTCACCGCCGCCAACGTCTATCTCGGTCTGAAGGTCGGGCTGACCTTCGCGACGTCGATCCCGGCGGCGGTGATCTCGATGGCGATCCTGCGGCTGCTGCCCGGTGGGTCAATCCTCGAGAACAACATCGTCCAGACGATCGCGAGCGCGGCGGGTACGCTATCGGCGATCATCTTCGTGCTGCCGGGGCTGGTCATGATCGGCTGGTGGCAGGGTTTCCCCTATGTGCAAACCGCGCTCATCACCGCGACCGGCGGCATCCTCGGCGTGATGTTCTCGGTGCCGCTCAGGCGTGCGCTCGTCGTCGATACCGATCTGCCCTATCCCGAGGGCGTCGCCGCCGCCGAGGTGCTCGAAGTCGGCGCGGGCTCGCGCGAGGGCGGCGAGGAAAGCGCGACCGGATTGAAGGTACTTGTCCTCAACAGCCTCGCCTCGGCGGGGTTCGCGATCGCCACGCAGACCAAGATCATCACCGACACCGCCGCCACCGCCTTCCGCGTCGGGGCGGGCGCGACGGGAATCTCGGGAAGTCTCTCGTTCGCGCTGCTCGGTGTCGGGCATCTCGTCGGCATCTCGGTGGGCGCGGCGATGGCGCTTGGCCTGGTCATCGGCTGGGTGGTGCTGGTTCCGGTGATGACCGCCTATCATCCGATGCCGGGCGATGTGGCGGATTGGGTCGGTGCGATCTTCAAGGGGCAGGTGCGCTTCTTCGGCGCCGGGGTGATCGGCGTTTCGGCGATCTGGACATTGCTGCGCATCGCCGGCCCCGTGCTCGGCGGCATCCGTTCCGCCCTGGCGGCGAGCGCGGCGCGGCAGGCGGGTGAAACGCTCGCTCTCGAAGAGCGCGACCTGCCGATCCTGTGGGTCGGCGCGGCCGCGCTGCTGACGCTCCTGCCGATCGTGTGGCTGCTGTGGGACGTGCTGGCGGGCGGTGCGCTGTCGGGATCGGCGGTATCGCTGATCGCGGGCGCGCTCGTGTTCATCCTCGTCGCCGGGCTGATGATCGCGGCGGTGTGCGGCTATATGGCCGGGTTGATCGGCGCGTCGAACTCGCCGGTCTCGGGGATCGGCATCCTCGCCGCGATCGGCTCGGCGCTGCTGCTGGTCGGGCTGTTCGGCCAGCATCCCGGCGAAGACACCACGCGCGCGCTGATCGCCTATGCGCTGATCGTCACCGGCATCGTGTTCGGGGTCGCGACGATCTCGAACGACAATTTGCAGGATCTCAAGACCGGCCAGCTCGTCGGCGCGACACCGTGGAAGCAGCAGGTGGCGCTGGTGATCGGCGTGGTGTTCGGCGCGCTCATCATCCCGCCAGTGCTCAACGTGCTCAACACCGGCATCGGCTTCGTCGGCGCGCCGGGTGCGGGGCCGAATGCGCTGGCGGCGCCGCAGGCGGGGCTGATCTCGGCGCTCGCCAAGGGGGTGCTGTCGGGCGACGCCAATTGGACGATGCTCGGCTATGGCGCGCTCGCCGGCGTGGCGCTGATCGTGCTCGACGAGGGTCTTGGGCGACTCAGGCTGCTGCGGCTGCCGCCGCTCGGTGTCGCGCTCGGCATCTATCTGCCGATGTCGGTGATCCTGCCCACCGTGGCGGGATCGGTGGTCGGCTTCTGCTACGATCGCTGGGCACGGCGCAGCCACAACCCCGAAGTCGCCGAGCGGATGGGAACGCTGACCGCGACCGGGCTGATCGTCGGCGAGAGCCTGTGGGGCGTGGCGTTCGCCTTCATCGTGTATCTGACCGGCAGCGACGCGCCCATGGCATTGGTCGGTCCGGGATTCGCCCAGATCGCGTTGGTGACGGGGACACTCTGCTTCATCGTGCTGGCCGCTGCCCTGTACCGGCGGACGATGAGCGTCGTGCGCTGACCGCGAGGATCACGCGCGCCTTCCGCATACAGCGCAACGGAGACCTTGAAGGCATACGCGGGCAGAGCTCGCGTAAAGTAGGATCCGCGCGGTGACGCGCGAGAATTGCACCCAAAACCGCCCAATCTCATTCGCGCTGCACCGCACAAAGCTTCGACGAAGTGATACAGAGGCCACCGCATTCTGAGTTCGGGAAGCGATCCCGAACGCATCGACGGGGGTTGAGCGTTCATGCACGGAAGCAGGCCGGAGGTCGGGCAGGTCCACTCGCCCGAAGCGCTGCGATATCGGCCCGAGATCGACGGGCTGCGCGCGCTGGCGGTACTACCGGTGATCTTGTTTCATGCCGGCGTGACCTTCTTCAGCGGCGGCTTCGTCGGAGTCGACGTCTTCTTCGTCATATCCGGATTTTTGATCACCGGGATCCTCTATCGCGAGATTTCCGCAGGTAAGTTCAGTATCTTGAACTTCTACGAACGCCGGATCCGGCGGTTGTTCCCTGCCCTGTTCGCGATGCTCGCGGCGAGTTCGGCAATCGGCTGGTTCATCCTCCTTCCCGATGAATTCGCGGCATTCGGGCGGCAAATCCTCGCCACCTGCCTGTTCATGTCGAACATCCTGTTCTGGAGCGAGGACGGATATTTCGACGCCGAGTCCGCGACCAAGCCGTTGCTGCACACATGGTCGCTTGCAGTCGAAGAGCAATATTACATCATCTTCCCGTTGCTGCTCTGGCTCATGGTCCGATATGCGCGATCCGCGATCCGGCCTATCGTGATGCTCGGCATCGTGGGATCGCTGGTGGTCAGCGAGCTTGTTCTTCACCGTTTCCCCAGCACCGCATTCTTCATGCTGCCGACACGCGCCTGGGAGCTGTTGATCGGCGCGCTCGTTGCGCTGATCCCCGCCTATTCGGGCCGATATGCCGCCGTGCTGGCCTGGGCGGGGGTTGGCGCGATCTTGATCCCGGTACTCACCTTTCAGGAGTCCATGCTGTTCCCCGGCATCGCCGCGCTGCCGCCATGCGCGGGCGCGGCGGCGATCCTGTGGGCGAGCCGCGGAACCTCCTGCGCGGTCGCCTTGTCGAACCGCGGCCTGCGATTCTTTGGTCTGATCTCCTACTCGCTCTATCTCTGGCACTGGCCGATCATCGTCTTCCTGGGCCTGAAATTCGGCATGCCAATGTCGCCCGACCTGACCGTGGTGGCGATCCTGCTCTCGCTGGCCGTCGCCACCGCGTCATGGCGCTTCGTCGAGCGGCCGTTGCGCAAGGGCGGCGGCAAGCCCTTCGTGTGGAGCTTCGGCGGCGCCTGCCTGACAGCGGGAATGTCCGTCGCCGCGATATTGATCGTCGGCAACGGCCTGCCCGCGCGGTTCACGTCCATGCAGAACCGGATGGTCGACTTGTCCATCCGCGAAGGCGCCGCGATGGAGGCGGCCTATCGCTGCGGCGCCGCCCACAAGATCGGCATCCGCAAGAAAGTCGGCGTCTGCGATGTCGGGCCGGGCGGACGACCGCGCCTGGTCATCCTCGGCGATTCCGAAGCCATGGCGTTGAAGCCGGCGTTTTCGGCTGCGCTCGAACGATCGGACATCCCGGCGCGGCTGATTTCGAAGCCCGGCTGCCCGCCGCTGCTCGGCCTTGATCGTGTCGAGACGTCGCGCGGCTGCGCGGCCGCGAGCGCGGCGATGGCCGCCTATGTGCGTGCGGTGAAGCCGGCGGCGATCATCCTCGTCGCAAACTGGCGTAACGTGCTCAGCGCCAAGAACACCATCTTCGCGGGACGAACCAGTTACGATGCCGCATCACGCCTCGACAATGTCACGCGTGCGCTATCCCGGACTGTCGCCGTCTATCGCTCGATGGGCGTTCGGATCGGCATCGTCCGTTCCTTGCCCGGCGCCACCACGTCGGTGGGCCGTGCGGTGGCCCGTAGCAGCCTCGCACCGTTGCACTACACTCTGGCCGATCATCGCGCTGCGTTCGTTCCGCTCAATCGCGCGATCGACGCGCTACGGCCGGACGCCATCGTCGATCCCGCCGACATCACATGCCGGTCGCTTTGCGCCGTGACCGATGCGGCTGGAACCCCCTTGTATTGGGATGCATCTCACCCCGGCGCAGCCGGCAACGCCGTGCTGGAGCCCATGCTCGCCACGCTCGTGACGAAACTCTTCAACGGCCATACCGCCCACGCGGCGATCGGACATGATGATGGCCGGTCTTGAAGCCGCCGCAGCAGGCGGCGTTCGTCGTCCGGGAAGGCAGAGCGCCGCCGGCGGTCTCGCCTGGCTGGTCGCCGGGCGCTCCAGCAACATAGCGCTGTCGATCGTCACGACCGCGATTTTGTCGCGCTTTCTGACCCCTCAGCAATTCGGCCAGCTCGTGCCGGTCATGATCGTCATCTCGCTGTCGATGGCGGTCTTCGACGGCACCTTCGGCGTCGGCATCATCCGTAGCCCCAAACTCGACCGTGAACGGGTGCGCATCGCGCTCGGCAATTGCCTGCTGGTCGCCGTGATACTGGCGGGCGCGCTGGTCGCCACATCGCCGCTGATCGAGCGCTTCTTCCATTTCGACCGACTCGCCGAACTGATCGCCGCCGCGACGAGCGTGATCCTGCTACGCGCGGTGTTCGTGATCGCCTGTGCGGTGCTACAGCGGGAGCGACGCTACAAGGCGATTTCGCTCGCCTCACTGGTCGCGGCGCCTTGCGGATCGCTGCTCGTCTCGGTGCCGCTCGCGATCAGCGGCTGCGGCGCGTGGTCTTTGCTGCTGGGAACGATCGCGATGAGCGCCGTCGAGACGGCGATCGTTTCGCGCAAGGCGCGCCTGCCGTGGCGCGTCACCATTTCGCGCGCCGGCCTGTCCGAACTCGGCGCGACCGAAGGCTTTTTCGCGCTCAACCAGTTGCTCAACTGGGCGGCGCTCTCCAGCACCAGTCTGGTTGCCGGTCACTTTCTGGGTCTGGCGCAACTTGGCTATTATTCGCGAAGCTGGCGCCTGCTCGACATCGCGGTATCCGCGACGAGCGGGCCGATGCAGCGCGTGCTGGTGCCCATCTTCGCAGGGCTGCAGGACGGCGGCAGCGCGGCGCGCGCCACGTTCGAGCGTGCGCTGGCGGTCGCGGTTCCGGTGTTCGCCGTCACGGGAACGTTCGCGTGCCTCCACGCCGAGGCGATCGTACGCGCGCTACTCGGCAAGCAGTGGCTGGCGGCGATTCCGCTCGTCCAGATCCTGTTCTCGGCGCTGGTGGCGCGTTGCGGGTACAAGGTTTCGGAGAGCGTGCTGGTCGGGTTCGGGCGGGCACGCTCGGCGGCGCTGCGCCAGTTTGTATATCTCGTCGCGCTGGCATCGGGCGCGCTGATCGCGGTGCGTTGGCAGTCGGCGGGCGTCGCGCTCAGCACGTCGATCGCGGTGTGGCTGTTCTACGCCCTCTCGCTGGGCCAAGCGGTACGGCTGCTGCACGCCAGTCTCTCGCGCACCATCATGATTCATGCCCGCGCCGCGGCGCTCGCCGGAGGGTTGCTCCTGTTTCATGTGCTGGCGGCGGTCGCGGTTGCGCGGCTCAGCTATTGGTCGGGTGAAATGGTGATGGCGATCGCGGATGCGCTCTTCTTGGGCTTCGTCCTGTTCACGGCGCCATCGTGGCTGGTCGACAGCGTCCTTCGCGCGATGATCCGTCAGCGTGGCCGCGCCATATGATCGGCCCGCCGGGCGCGGCCGACACGCCGACGATCGTCTATCTCTATGGGCAGACCCTGCCTAACAAAGCCGCGAACTCGGGCGCCGTCATCGGATTATGCTCCGCGCTCGCGGCCCTCGGGGAGCGTATATGCATCGTTTCCCCTGATGGCGGTGGAACAACGGCGGAGATCACCGCGACCTATCAGCCACATCCGCGCGTGCGGTTCCGCAACCTGAGCGTACCGGACAATGCCGGGCACTATCCCGCATACGCCGCCGCCCTGCGCCGGCCCGAGTTCGCCCGCGCGATCATCATCACACGCATGCCGCAAGTCGCGCTGCTGACAGCGGCGCTGGGCCGGCGAACCGTGCTGGAACTGCACCAGCATTCCGCGACCTACAAACATTGGGCGGTGTGGCGGCGGCTGTCGCACCTGGTCCGGTCGGACCGGCTGCGTGTCGCCGCCTTGTCGCAGGGTGTGGTGGATGAACTCGATCCGCTCTTGAGGCGAAAAGGCGGGGAGCCGGCCATGATTGCGAGCGCGGCGCGCGATTTCGCCGGGGGGGCCGACATCCGCCCGCGTTACGATATCGGTTTCGTCGGCAGCTTCATGCCCGGCAAAGGCGTCGGCTTCGTCGAGACGATCGCGCGACTCGCGCCCCATTATAGCGTGGTGCTTTACGGCGACCCCTCGCGCGATCCACCCTCCGCGGCGCGACTCGCGGCGCTCCCCAACGTCACGCTCGCCGGCTATGTGAACCCGACCGACGTCGGCGCCGCGCTCGCGAGTTTCCGCGTCGGCCTGGCGCCTTACGAACGCGCAGGCTTCGGCGGTGACGGCGCGCCTTTCGTACGCGCGGATGATCTCTCGTCGCTCAAGATCGTCGAATATCTGTCGGCGCGGCGGATCGTGGTGGCGTCCCGCATTCCCTCGGTGGAACGCATGGTCGCGGACCGGCATAGCGCGATGCTCTGCGATCCGGACGACCCCGCCGATTGGATTCGCGCGATCGACACGATGTTCGCCGAACCGGCGCTGGCCGCGCACATCGCCGCAACGGGGCGCGCGTTGTACGAACACCAGTTCAGCTTCGATATCCGCGCCCGGCGGTTCCGCGCGCTGATCGACCAGCTTCGCTGACCGACCGGCGCCCCGTCACATCGCCGCGAGCAGGCTCGCGATCGGAATGAAGGCGAATGCGACCGAGCTGTCCGCCACGCCGTAAGGCACGAACAGCTTGTCCCCGTGCCGCAGCGCGCCGCAGGTATAAACGACGTTGGGCACATAGCCTTCACGGTCCTGGTCGGCCGCCGCGAGGATCGGCTCCTTGGTCCGCCCGAGCACCTTCGAGGGATCGTGCTTGTCGAGCAACACCGCACCGATCGCGTATTTGCGCATCGCGCCAACGCCGTGGGTCAGCAGCAACCAGCCTTGATCCACCTCGATCGGCGGCCCGCAATTGCCGATCTGCACAAGCTCCCACGGCAGTTCGGGGGCGAGCAGCTTTTCGCCTTCCTCCCAATGCGTGAGCGTATCGGATTTGAGCAGGAACAGATTTTCGCCATCCTGGCGGCCGATCATCATATATCGGCCATCGATCTTGCGCGGGAACAACGCCATGCCCTTGTTGCGCGCGGCCGGACCGGTCATCGGCACCAGATCGAACGCGCGGAAATCACGCGTTCGCATCAACTCGGACTGGATCGCGGACCCATTGTAGGCGGTATAGGTGCCGAGCCACTCCCACGAGCCGTCATCGTGCTGGAAATGGACGAGGCGCAGATCCTCGAGACCCTTTGATTGCGCGTTGGTGATCGGGAAGATCACCGTGCCCGACAGAGTCGAGTCGCGGTGACGGTACACTGTCACCGGGCCCTCGGGCACATGCTCTTCATCGACGCCGACCATATCGGTCGCGGTCGCGAAGGGCGGCTCCGGAGCGAGCTTCAACTCATTGTTGTCAGTGATGATGCCTTCGCGAAACGCAACCGAGGAGATGTGCCCCTCGCCGACCGCGCGCAGCGACATGAGGATGCGCTGCGACCCCGGCGGCATGCCCGACTGGTCGTGGTGCGGCACCGCGCTAGGGTTCATGAGCGCGGCGGCCGCATAGCTATATTCGTGGCAGAAATACGCGCCGATCAACTGTCGCTTCTCGTCGTCGATCGCCGCGCCATTCAGGCCGAGCATCCCCTCGATCTCGTCATAGCGCGTCATGAACACGCGCCGCGTCTGCCAGTGCCGCGCCTCGAAATCCTTGAGCACGATCTCCAGCTCGGCGCTCGTCTCGGCAGCGTCGAGTGCGAGCACGGCGTTGACGATCCGCTCGGTGCGGCTCGGCCCCTGCCCGTTATTCGCCCAGGCAAGGTGGAACGGGCGCACGACGACCCGCGACGGATCGGCATGCAGCCGCAGTGCATGGTGAAACAAATCTATCACGCCTAAGCCTCGCCAATCGTCCGCACCCGCGGCGTCGCGAGCGAGGCTACGCGACGGCGCGATCCGGTCCTGCCACGCTTTCGGCCCGTTTTGAAAGCCCCGAAATCGCGCAAGAGGCAAGTTGCAGCGCCAAAATCGATTCGGCACCCTGGTTCCGGTTGAGACCGGTGGGCATCAGCCCATCGAAACAGCCGCCGTCCTGTACGGTGGCGAGCGGCAGATCGAGATCGTTGACACCCAGATACCATAGATACGCGCGCATCGCCTCGTCGATCCAGCGCTGATCGCCGGTGGCCTCGAACGCGGCCTCGCACGCCTCGATCGTCGCCTGCGCTTCGAGCGGCTGCTGGTCGAACGGCAATGGCGGCTGATAAGGCCGGTTGAAACTCTCGCTGCCGACGGCGCGGAAGCGGCCCTCGGGCGAGGTCTGCTGCGCGATGATCCAATCGAGCGTGGCGGTGCCGCATGCGATCAGATCGTCGCGGTTCAGCGCCTTGCCGGCCCGGAGCAATGCCTCGGGCAGACGCGCATTGTCATAGGCCAGCACGATCTCGAACCACTCCCATTCGGGGCGGCGCGCCTCTTCAAGCAACGCCAGCAGTTCGGTCGAGAAGCGCGTGAGGATGCTGCGCGCGAGCGCATGTCCCGGGAAGGCTTCGAGGATCGCCGCCGCGCCGAGCATGGCGAAGCCGTGCGCGCGGGGGCTGCCGAGTTCGAAGGCGAGGCTCGCGGTCATGTCGAACATCGCCACGGCCCAGTCGCGGTGCTTGGCATGCCGCGCGTCGCGCGCGGTTACGCCCAACGCCCAGAGCGTGCGGCCGTTCGAATCCTCCGATCCGGCGTCCTCGCACCACGTCCTGTCGAAGCGCATGAAGTTGCGGAAGCGGCGCGCCTCGGGGTTCCAGGCATATTGGAGGAACGATTCGTAGATCGTCATCCACTTGTCGCGCGTGTCGTCGGCGAGCGCGTCCATCTTGCACGTCAGCATCAGCGCGCGGGCATTGTCGTCGATGCAATAGCCGTGGCGACGGTCAGGCACCGAGAAGATCGCGTGCTGAAACATGCCGGTCGAATCGCTCATCCGCTCCACTGCGGAGAAATCCGGATCGAGCGGGGTGAGCGACGTGCTTGGCCCCGCGATCCGGCGCGGTCTGGCCGCGACCATTCCGACGATCTCGCGCATCGCGCGCTCGGCGAGACGCGGCCAGATCATCGTGCGGCCACGCTCATAGGCACGCTGCGACAGCCGCATGCGGTTACGATCGCTTCCAAGCAACGCGTTGATTTCGCGTGCGAAGGCTTCGCTGTCGCCGAAATCGACCAGCACGCCATGCCCGTCGGAGAGGATCTCGGTGGCGTGGACATACGGTGTGGACACCACCGCTTTGCCGACGCCCACCGCATAGGACAGCGTGCCCGACGTGATCTGCGCGGGGTTCACATAAGGCGTCGCGTAGATGTCGGCCGCCTGGAGATAATCGATCAGATCGTCATGCTCGACGAACTCGTTGATGAAGGCCACCTGGTCGGCCACGCCATGCTCGGCGGCGAGCGCCTTGAGCCGGTCGCGATACGCCTCGCCCTCGTGCGCGACGAGGTTCGGATGAGTCGCGCCAAGCACGACATACAGCGCGTCCGGGTGCTTGTCGGTGATGGCCGGCATCGCGTCGATGATCGTTTCGATGCCCTTGCCGGGCGCGAGCAGGCCGAAGGTGAAGATCACCTGCTTGCCCTGCCAGCCGAACCGCGCCTTCAGCGTATCGGGGTTGACGAACTCACGATCGGGCACGCCGTGCGGGATCATCGCGAGGGTACGCGCGCTCGCACCATATACGCGCTCGAGAATCTCACGGCCACGCTCCGCCATCACGATGATCTTGGCGGCGCGGCGCAGCAGCCCCTCCATGACACGTCGCTCGTCCGCGCTCGGGCGTTCGAGGATGGTGTGCAACGTCACGATGACGGGAATGGTGACGCGGTCGAGCAGCGCGAGCAAATGCTCGCCCGCCGGGCCGCCATAGATGCCATATTCGTGCTGAACCCACAGCGCCTGCGCGCCGCTCTGTTCGATCGCCCGCGCCGCTTCGGAGTAAGCGATGCGATCCTGCTCGGGGATGCTCATCGTCACTTCCGGGGGATATGCGTAACGGCCCGGATGATCGTCCATCGCGTACACATCGACCTTCAGGTCGGGGAAGCGGCCCTTCAACGCGGTGAACGTATCAGTCGTATATGTCGCGAGGCCGCATTTGCGCGGAAGGAAATTGCCGAGCAACGCGATATGATCGACAGAAGGGAGCACGTCTGCTGATCGTGTCATCAAAGGCCATCCTGCATGAACAACGGCTTAACGCCCGCTACGCCTCCTCAAACGGTTCGGCCGCGATATGGTTGCATTATTGTTGCATCGCGGCATATCGAATCCCATTGATTTGAATCAATATTGTTCCCGCTCAGCCTCGTCCGCGATACCCCGGCACGTCCTGCGAAGGCAGCCACAATCCTTCCGGGGGCGAGCCCGACTGCCAGAATACGTCGATTGGAATGCCGCCGCGCGGATACCAATAGCCGCCGATGCGGAGCCACAGCGGCTGCATTTCCGCGAACAGCCGCTCGCCGATGCCGACCGTGCAATCCTCATGAAACGCCTGATGGTTGCGGAAGGCGCCAAGGAACAGCTTGAGCGACTTGGATTCGACGATCGTCGCGTCGGGCGCGTAATCGATGACGAGGTGCGCGAAATCGGGTTGCGCCGTCACCGGACACAGGGACGTGAATTCGGGCGCGGTGAAGCGCACCAGATACGGGCGCCCGCGACGCGGGTTGGGAACGTAATCGAGCACGGCTTCCTCGGGCGAGGAAGGAAGCGCGCTGGTCTGGCCGAGATGCTTTGGAGTCATGCCGGCTATGTAGTGTCGTACACGCGGGTTCGCCACTGCGCCTCGACGACGCCGGGATGCAGGGCTAGGACGCGGTTCGAGGGCTGCACCGCCCCGCCCCCAGACACGATGAGGTGTGAACATGGACTCGCTGGTATCGACCGAATGGCTCGCCGCCGAACTGGGCGCGGCCGATCTGCGCATCGTCGATGCGAGCTATTACCTTGCCGAGCACAAGCGCGATGCGCGGGCCGAGTTCGCGGCCGCGCACATCCCGGGCGCGGTGTTTCTCGATCTGGCCGAGGTGGCGGACACGGCGAGCCCCCTCCCCACCATGCTGCCCGCGCCCGAGAAATTCGCGAGCCGGATGCAGTCGCTTGGCCTAGGCGATGGCACGCGGATCGTGATCTATGACGCATCCCCGGTGCGTTCATCGGCACGCGCATGGTGGATGCTGCGCCATTTCGGCGTGCGCGATGTCGCGATCCTCGACGGCGGCTTCAGCAAATGGCGCGCCGAGGGCCGCGCCGTGGAAAGCGGCGAACCCGCGCCACGGCACCGCCATTTCACCATCGCCGCGATACGAGACGACGTGCGTGATCTGGCGGCGATGCGGGCCAACATCGACAGCGGTGCCGAGCAGGTGCTCGACGCGCGATCGGCGAGCCGCTTCACCGGCGAGGAAGCCGACCCGCGCCCTGGCGTTGCTCCCGGCCATATCCCCGGCTCGAAACACCTGCACTATGCGACGCTGTTCAACGCCGACAACACGTGGAAGACCGGAGACGCGCTGCGGGCGGCGTTCGACGATGCCGGAATCGATCTCGCGAAGCCGCTCGTCACCACCTGCGGATCGGGCATCACCGCCGCCGGGCTGCTGTTCGGCGCGCATCTGCTCGGCGCGGACGGTGCGCTCTATGACGGCAGTTGGTCCGAATGGGGGGCCGATCCCGCTACCCCCAATGCGACGGGCGAGGCATGAGCGCGAACGGTAAGGGCGATTCGACCCGCGTCGTCGCCGCCGGACGGCGCAAAGACTGGACCCAGGGCATCGTCAACACCCCGGTCTGGCGCGCCTCGACCATCCTGTACGACAGCGTCGCGGACCTGCGCGCCTCGGGCGCCACCGACACGCACCATCGCCTGTTCTACGGCCGGCGTGGTACGCCGACCCAGTGGAGCCTCGCCGACGCGCTCACCGAACTCGAGCCGGGCGCCGAGGCGACGTTCCTCTATCCGTCGGGCGTCGCGGCGATCGCCGCGGCATTGCTTTCGGTAGTGTCTCCCGGCGACGAGCTGCTGCTCGTCGACAGTGCCTACGATCCGTCGCGCGGGATCGCCAACACGTTGCTCAAGCGGATGGGCATCACCACGCGCTTCTACGATCCGCTGATCGGGGCCGGCATCGCCGACCTGATCGGCCCCGCCACGCGCGCGATCCTGATGGAGAGCCCCGGCAGCCTCACCTTCGAGGTGCAGGACGTGCCGGCGATCTGCGCGGCGGCGAAGGCGCGCGGCGTGGTGACGCTACTCGACAACACCTGGGCTACGCCCTTGTTCTTCCCCGCGATCGAACATGGCGTCGATCTGTCGATCCTCGCCTGCACCAAATATGTCGTCGGCCATTCGGACGTGATGCTCGGATCGGTCACGGCGGCACCAGGGCATTTCGGCAAGCTACGGGATACCAGCTTTCAATTGGGTCAGGTCGCGAGCCCGGACGATTCGTGGCTCGGATCGCGGGGCTTGCGGACGATGGCGGTGCGGCTGCGCCAGCATCAGGCGAGCGCACTCCGCATCGCCGAATGGCTGGCGGGGCGCCCCGAAGTGTCACGCGTGCTACACCCGGCATTGCCCTCCTGCCCCGGCCATGCGCTGTTCGCGCGCGACTTCAAGGGCGCGTCGGGGCTGTTCTCGTTCGTGTTGAACGGCGGGGACGATGCGGCGCGCGCCGCGCTGATCGACGGCCTCGACCATTTCGGCATCGGCTTTAGCTGGGGCGGGTTCGAAAGCCTCGCGCTGCCGGTCGATCCCGCACGCCACCGCACCGCAACACGCCGCGCCGATGCCGGACCGATCATCCGCCTCCAAATCGGGCTGGAGGACACCGACGATCTGATCGCCGACCTCGACGCCGGGCTCGCCCGCTTCCGCGCGCACGTCTCATAAAGGAAGACGTGTTGCCCGGCCACCACACTGGCAACAAAACAGACACAAACCAGCAAAATTTTGTTGTGCTGCACCATGAGCACCGGCACATCAAAGCCTCCAACGGCCAGTTGCGCGGAGGGCTTCCCTTACAGACGCACATGCCCACGGAAGCAGGCGGGGACGACGCATTTCGAAAGGAAAACGATGCGCTTCTCCACACTCTCGCTCGGCGCGCTGCTGCTCGCCGCCTCCGTCACGCCCGCCTTCGCGGACGACGCACCCACCGCTCCGGCTCCGGCATTCACCGTTTCGGGCGGTGCCACGCTGATCTCGGACTACAGGTTCCGCGGCATCTCGCAGACCGACAAGAAGGTGGCTTTGCAGGGCACCTTCACGGTCTCGCATGAGTCCGGCCTTTACGCGACGGTCTGGGGCTCCTCGATCGATGATTATGTCGCAAACGGCAGCGATCAGGAAATCGATCTGATCGCGGGCTATTCGAAGACGATCAACGGCATCAAGCTCGATGGCGGCGTGCTCTATTATTACTATCCCGGCGGCGGCCACGCCAACACCGATTTCGCCGAGCCCTATTTCGACGTCTCGACCCAGTTCGGTCCGGTTAACGGCAAGGTCACCGTCAATTACGCGCCCAAGCAGAAGGCGCTGAGCGTCGGCAAGGGCGCCGAGGACAATGTGTATCTCGCTGGCGATCTCGCCGCCTCGGTGCCCAACACCCCGATCAGCTTCACCGCGCATCTCGGCCACACCTTCGGCCCGAGCTATCTTTCGATCGGCGACAATTACACCGATTGGGGCCTTGGTGGCGCGGTGACGTGGAACCACCTCACGCTCGGCGTCAGCTATGTCGATACGAACAAGGATTCGTTCATCACCGATCAGCACGACAGAACCCGCAACATTTCCGGGTCCGGCGTCGTGGTGTCGCTGGGCGCCGCGTTTTAAGCGAGCGCTCGCCAGGGACCGACGACAAAGAAAAAGGGAGCGGTTCGCCGCTCCCTTTTTTGTGTCCGTGGCTTAGCGGCGGCTCACTTCGGCGCGGACGCCCGTGCGCTTTGGCCGTCGCCCTCGGGGGCAGCAACCACGTCGCGGGTTGAGGCGCCCTTGTCGATCACGTTGGTCTGCGGATCGTCGACCGACGAGCGGATACCGGGATCGTCGGAGTCCACGCCCGCCGCCGCGATCGTCGCGCTCTCGCCCGCGCCACGCGCGGCCGGGCCACCGAACAGAGCATCGAGCGCCTGCGCGTTGGGGCTGATGTCGTTGGCGCGCGCGGCACCCGGCTGCGGCGGCGCCAACGAGAAATCGGGCGGAATCACCAGCGGCGCCTGGCGCGCGACGGCGAACTCGTCGGGTCCGCCGGGGCGGCCGAGCCGCGAATGGCCACAGCCGCCGAGCAACAGCGCGACACTCGATACGCTCGCGACACAAACCAGTTTACGCATTGCCAGAATTCTCCACAGAAGCTCGTTCCGCCCGGGGCTTGTCGCGTACCAGAAGCGCGCGGACGAACAAGACGAGCACCCCCACCGTAATCGCCGCATCAGCGACATTGAAGACCAAAAACGGTTGCCAGGTGCCGATATGGAAATCGGCGAAATCGACGACGTACCCGAGCCGGACGCGATCGAGGATGTTGCCGATCGCACCGCCCAACACGCAGCCGAGCGCGATCTGCTCGATCCGTTTGGGCTCGCGCAGCATCCACACCAGCACGCCTACCGCGATGAGGCCGGTCATCGCCACCAGCATCCAGCGCATCATGTCGGTGCTGGCGTGGAGCAGCCCGAGCGAGACACCACGGTTGGCGACGAACTGCAGGTTGAAGAACGGCGTGATCTCGCGCGCATTGGTCAGTTCGTCGAGACCAAGGACTTGGGTGACACCGTATTTCGCCGCCTGATCGGCGATGAACAACACGGCGGCGGCGGCGAAGCCGGCGATCGGCAAGCGGCTCATGCGACGACGCTTTCGCAGCGATCGCACAAAGCGAGGTCTTCGGTCACCTCGGGCAGCAACCGCCAGCAGCGGCCGCATTTATGATAGTCGGTGCGCGTCACCGACACACCCTCACCCTTTGTCACTTTCGCGACGATGAACGCCTCGGCCAGTTCGGCCGCATCGACCGGCAGCGAGGGCACCGTCACCTCGGCTTCGAGGCTGGAGCGCACCACCTTCTCGCGGCGCAGCGGCTCGATCGCCTCGGTGACTTGCGCGCGCAGGGCGCGCACCTCGGCCCAGAGCGTCGACACGCCATCGTCGCCCGGCACCGCCGGCAGTTCGGGCCATTCGAGGAAATGCACCGAGCCGTCCTCGCTCGGGAAGCGCGCCTGCCACACTTCCTCGGCCGTGAAGCACAGGATCGGCGCGGCGTAGCGCACCAAAGCATGGAACAGGATGTCGAACACGGTGCGCGCGGCACGGCGCTTGAGGTCGCTCGGCGCGTCGCAATAGAGCGAGTCCTTGCGGATATCGAAGTAGAAGGCCGACAGATCCTCGTTGGCGAAATCGGTGAGCAGCCGCAGATAACGGTTGAACTCATACGCCTCGGCCGCCGCCTTCAACTCCACGTCGAGCGTGCCGAGCAGATGGAGCACGTAGCGCTCCAGTTCGGGCATCTCATCCGGCGCGACCGTCTCGACGTCGGTGAAGCCGTCGAGCGCACCGAGCAGATAGCGGAAGGTGTTGCGCAACTTGCGATAGGCGTCCGAGGTGGTGTTGAGCACCTCCTTGCCGATCCGCACGTCCTCGAAATAATCGACCGAGGCGACCCACATGCGCAGGATGTCGGCACCACTCTCGCCGATCACCTTCAAGGGATCGACGACGTTGCCGAGGCTCTTCGACATTTTCCGCCCGTTGCCGTCGAGCGCGAAGCCGTGCGTCAGCACCGCGTCATAGGGCGCGCGCCCGCGCGTGCCGCAGCTTTCGAGCAGAGACGACTGGAACCAGCCGCGATGCTGGTCCGAACCTTCGAGATAGAGGTTGGCGCGAACGCCTTCGCCGTAGCGCGCCTCGATCACGAAGGCATGAGTCGAGCCGCTGTCGAACCACACGTCGAGGATGTCGGTGACGACCTCATAGTCGGCCGCGTCATAGTCGGGGCCGAGCAGCGCCTGATGATCGGCCGAGAACCACGCATCGGCGCCGCCCGCCGTGAAAGCGTCGCGGATGCGCTGGTTGACCGCCGGGTCGCGGAGGTAGTCGCCCGTCGCGCGGTTGACGTAGAGCGCGATCGGCACGCCCCACGCGCGCTGGCGCGAGATCACCCAATCGGGCCGCTGCGACACCATCGCGTTGATGCGGTTCTTGGCGCGCTCGGGCACCCAGCGGGTATGTTCGATCGCATCGAGCGCGATCTCGCGGAGGGTGGCGCCGTTGGAGCTAGGGGCGGCGTGCGTGGCACGTCCTTCGACAAGCTCAGGACGAACGGAGGGACTGGTCGCGCCGCTCTCTACACCGTTCGTGCTGAGCGAAGTCGAAGCACGTGCCCCGGACGGTTGGTCCATCGGAATGAACCACTGCGGCGTCGCGCGGAAGATCACCTTCGCCTTCGAGCGCCAGCTATGCGGATAGCTATGCGCGAAATCGTCGCTCGCCGCGAGCAGCGCGCCCGCAGCGCGCAGGTCGGAGCAGATCGGCCCCTCGGCGCTGACGAACTTCTTGTTGATGACGCTGCCCTGCCCGCCGAGCCACAGCCAGTCGGGCCGGTACATGCCCGCGCCATCGACCGCGAACACCGGATCGATGCCGTGCGCCTTGCACAGCAGGAAATCGTCCTCGCCGTGATCGGGCGCCATGTGGACAAGGCCGGTGCCGGCATCGGTGGTGACGAAGTCGCCGGCGAGGAACGGACGCGGGCGCGCGAAGAACCCGCCGAGCGCGTGCATCGGGTGGCGCGCGGTTGCGCCAGTAAGGTCTGAGCCTCTGATGTTGGCCTCAACGACTAGGTTGACCTGATAATCTCGCCCAAGCCCTTGTTGCATCCGGCTCTGCAACGCGCCGACCAAATGCGAGGCCACGATGTATCTGTTCTCAGCAATAGGAAGGAGTGGATGCGCTCCCTCAACGACATGAGCATCGCCAGAACCGCGCATGGTTGCACCAAGATGAAGCGCAACCACAGCGTACTCAATCTCCGGCCCATAAGCCAAAGCCTGGTTGACCGGGATCGTCCACGGCGTCGTCGTCCAGATCACCGCATGCGCGCCGACCAGTTCGGGCGCGTTCGGCGCTTCCACAATCTCGAACGCCACGTCGATCTGGGTCGAGACCACGTCCTCATATTCGACCTCGGCTTCGGCGAGCGCGGTCTTTTCGACCGGGGACCACATCACCGGCTTGGCGCCGCGATAGAGCTGCCCCGACTCCGCGAACTTGAGCAACTCGCCGACGATCGACGCTTCCGCTTCGAACTTCATCGTCAGATAGGGATCGGCCCAGTCGCCCATCACGCCGAGCCGCTCGAACTGCGCGCGCTGCACCGCGACCCATTTCTCGGCATAGGCGCGGCACTCGGCGCGGAACTGCGCGACCGGTACCTGATCCTTGTCGAGCTTCTTGGCGCGATACGCTTCCTCGACCTTCCATTCGATCGGCAGGCCGTGGCAATCCCAGCCCGGCACGTAGGGCGCATCCTTGCCCAGCAGCGACTGGCTGCGGACGATGATGTCCTTGAGCACCTTGTTCATCGCATGGCCCATGTGAATGTCGCCATTCGCGTAAGGCGGGCCGTCGTGCAGGATGAAGCGCTCGCGCCCGGCGCGCTGCTCGCGCAGCCGATCGTACAGGCCGAGCTTCTCCCAGCGCGCCAGGATCGCGGGTTCCTTGGCGGCGAGGCCGGCCTTCATCGGGAAGTCGGTCTTCGGCAGGAAGACGGTTTCGCGCCAGTCGCGCGGCGTATCGGATGCGGTGGTGTCGGTCATGGGTGCGCGCGCAATATACGAGGGGCGCGTGCGTTACAAATTGTTCAAGGCGGTTCCCTTTCGCACCCGCGCGGCTAGGGACGGCGTTCAACCCTCATGACCGACCTGATCGTCCAACTCATCGCCCGCAGCGGCTATCTCGGCATCTTCCTGCTGATGGCGCTGGAGAACATCTTCCCGCCGATCCCGTCGGAGGTCATCATGGGCCTGGGCGGCATCGCCGTCGCGCACGGCGAGATGGACATGGTACCGCTCATCGTCGCAGGCACGCTGGGGACGACCGCCGGGAATTACGCCTGGTATGCGCTTGGCCGACATTTCGGTGTCGCACCACTCAAGCCCGTGGTGGCCCGCTGGGGCCGCTGGCTGACGGTCGAATGGCGCGATGTCGAGCGGCTCCATGCCTTCTTCCAGCGCCACGGCGAATGGGTGGCGTTCGTGTTCCGCTTCATGCCCGCCTTCCGCACGATCGTCTCGCTGCCGGCGGGGATGGCGCGCATGCAACGCTGGAAGTTCTGCCTGTGGACGACGGCAGGGGCGGCGATCTGGAACACGTTGCTGGCGTGGGCGGGCTGGTATCTCGGCGCGCGGTTCCGCGTGCTGGAGGCTTGGTTCGGCCCGGCAAGCGCGGCGATCATGGCCGCGGTGGCGGTGGTGTATGTGTGGCGCGTGGTGACGTGGAAGCCGCGGGGAGAATAAGCGTCGCCCCGGCGCAGGCCGGGGCCGCTGCGTTATAGGGCACTCGGCTCGCCAAACTACGTAACGGCCCGGGCCTGCGCCGGGGCGACGGTTAGGCGGCGCGAGGGACGATGCGGTCGAGGTCGCCGTCAAGCGCGCGCTTGGCTTCCTCAAGATCGAAGTCGTTTTGCAGCGCGAGGAACACACCTTCGGAAATACCGAAATAGCCGCTCAGCCGCAGATCGATCGCGGCATCGACATCGAGCTTCGACGAGACGAGCGCGGCGAGACGCGTCTCATCGATACCCGCCCCCAGCGCGACTTCCGCCAAGGGGATTTCGCTGCCGATCAGAAAATCCTGGCGCAGAATGTCGCCGGGATGGACATTGTCCAGCCGGTCCTCATCCGCGATGGTAGTCCTCGATCCGGACATCCTCCGCGCCTCCGTTCGACCAGTGGTTTACCGCCCCCGCCGGCTCGCCCCCGGCAGCCCGGCGCGCATCTTCTGGCTCTTGCCATACCGCGTCTTGCGCGTTCCCGGCTTGCCCTCGTTCGAGCGGCCCATCACCGGCGCCACCGGGCGTTCGGCGCCGGGAAGCCCCAACTCCTCCGCTTCGAGCACGCGAATCTCGTCGCGCAAGCGGCCGGCTTCCTCGAATTCGAGGTCGGCGGCGGCGGTGCGCATTTTCTTCTCGAGCTCCTCGATATAGGCGCGCAGGTTGTGGCCGACCATGTGCGGGCGGTCCTCGTCGATCTCGACCGTGACCTGATCGCGCTGCGACACGTCCTGGATGATGTCGCCGATGTTGCGGCGGATCGTCAGCGGGGTGATGCCGTGTTCTTCGTTGTAGGCGCGCTGCTTCTCGCGGCGGCGGTTGGTCTCGTTGAGCGCGCGCTCCATGCTGCCGGTCATCCGGTCGGCGTAGAGGATGACGCGGCCGTCGACGTTGCGCGCGGCGCGGCCGATCGTCTGGATCAGCGAGGTTTCGGAGCGCAGGAAGCCTTCCTTGTCGGCGTCCATGATGCACACCAGCCCGCATTCGGGGATGTCGAGCCCCTCGCGCAGCAGATTGATGCCGACCAACACATCGTACACGCCGAGCCGCAGATCGCGGATGAGTTCGATCCGCTCGAGCGTCTCGACGTCCGAGTGCATGTAACGGACCTTGAGCCCAGCCTCGTGCATGAACTCTGTCAAATCCTCGGCCATGCGCTTGGTCAGCGTGGTGACGAGCGTGCGATAGCCGAGCTCCGCGGTCTTGCGGCACTCGACGATGCAATCCTGCACCTGCTCCTCGACCGGCTTGATCTCGACCGGCGGGTCGATCAGCCCGGTCGGGCGGATCACCTGTTCGACGAACACGCCGCCGGTCTGCTCCATTTCCCAAGCGCCCGGCGTCGCCGAGACATAGGTGGTCTGCGGGCGCATCGCGTCCCATTCGTTGAAGCGTAGCGGCCGGTTGTCGATCGCGCTCGGCAGGCGGAAGCCATATTCGGCGAGCGTCAGCTTGCGGCGGTGGTCGCCGCGCGACATGCCGTTGATCTGGCCGACCGTCTGGTGGCTTTCATCGACGAACAGCAGCGCGTTGTCGGGCAGATATTCAAACAAGGTGGGCGGCGGCTCACCCGGAAGGCGGCCGGTCAGGAAGCGCGAGTAATTCTCGATGCCGGCGCATGATCCGGTCGCGGCGATCATTTCGAGATCGAAGTTGGTGCGCTGTTCGAGCCGCTGCGCTTCGAGCAGCTTGCCCTCGGGGATCAGTTCCTTGAGCCGCTCGGCGAGTTCGTGCTTGATCGCCTCCATCGCCTGTTTGAGCGTAGGGCCGGGCGTGACGTAATGCGAGTTCGCGTAGATGCGAACATAATCAAGATTAGCCACCTTCTTGCCGGTGAGCGGATCGAACTCGGTGATCTCCTCGATATCGTCGCCGAAGAAGGAGATGCGCCAGGCGGTATCCTCATAGTGCGACGGGAAAATCTCGAGATTATCGCCCTTTACCCGGAAATTGCCGCGCGCGAAGGCGGCGTCGTTGCGCTTGTATTGCAGCGCGACGAGCTTGCGGACGATCTCGCGCTGGTCGACGCTCTGGCCCTTCTTGAGATCGAAGATCATCGCCGAATAGGTTTCGACCGAGCCGATACCGTACAGGCACGACACCGAGGCGACGATGATGACGTCGTCGCGTTCGAGCAAAGAGCGGGTCGCCGAGTGGCGCATCCGGTCGATCGCCTCGTTGGTCGAGCTTTCCTTCTCGATATAGGTGTCCGAGCGCGCGACGTACGCCTCGGGCTGATAATAATCGTAATAGCTGACGAAATATTCGACCGCATTGTCCGGGAAGAACGACTTCATCTCGCCGTAGAGCTGCGCCGCGAGGATCTTGTTGGGGGCGAGGATCAGCGCGGGGCGCTGCACCGCCTCGATCACCTTCGCCATCGTGAAGGTCTTGCCCGATCCGGTGACGCCGAGCAGCACCTGATCGCGCTCGCCGCTTTCGGTCTGCGCGACGAGTTCGGCGATCGCGGTGGGCTGGTCGCCGGCGGGGCTATAGTCCGAGACGATCTTGAACGGCCGCCCGCCTTCCGCCTTGGGCGGGCGCGAGGGCCGGTGCGGGATGAAGGTCTGCCCGGTTTCGGGCTCGTCCAAGGTCGTGCGAATCTGGATTGCCATGTCCGGCAATATGGGCTGTACCGCGCCCAGCCGCAACAAAGCGGGAACGGGTCGCACAAAACAAACCGTATCAAAGGGATGACTCCATGCGTTTGGTGTTTGCCGCCGTTCTGACTCTGCCGCTCGCCGCCTGCGGCCCCGCCAAGACCCCGACCGTGGAGGCGACCAACGCGACGCCCGCCGAAGTGCAAGCCAAGGTGGCCGCGGCGACCGGCGACGCCGATCTCGTCAAGCCGGGGCGGTGGGAAGGCAGCATGACGATGCACGACATGCAGATGAGCGGCCTGCCCCCTGAGGTGCAGCAGCAGATGAGCGCGCGGATGACCGAGCCGCATCGCTTCACCAGTTGCGTCACGCCCGAAGACGTCAAGGCCAAGCGCGGCTTCTTCACCGGCGCGAAGGACAGCCACTGCACCTACGACCATTTCACGATGGCGGGCGGCAAGATCGACGCGGCGATGGTCTGCAAGGAAACCGTCGGCACGATGAAGGCGACGATGGCGGGCAGCTACACGCCCGAAAGCTATCATTTCGACATGCGTTCGACCACCGAGGCGCCCGGTGCCGGCGCGGCGCCAGGCGGCCCGGGCGCGCAGAAGATGACGATCACGATCGACGCCAGGCGCACCGGCGAATGCCGTGGCGACGAGAACGGAGCGACGCCGAAAACCAAGCCGTAAGGCGCCACTGCCTGCGCGGCGGAGCGTGCCCCGCCCGCGCCGTCCCGCGCGGAACGCCGCGCCCGAATGTGCGTTCCACCGCCTCCGAAGGAGGAGGTGTGTATGCGTAAACGTGTTGCCGCCGCACTGGCGATCGGGATCGCGATGCTGTCGGTATCGAGCGCCGAGGCGCGCGACGGCTGCGGCCCCGGCGGGCATCGCAATCGCTGGGGCGATTGCCGCCCCAACCGCGGGCCGGTGATCGTCGAGCGTGGCCCGGTGGTGGTCGAGCGCGGGCCGCTGGTGGTCGATCGCTATTATGCCGGTCGCGGCTATTGGGACGGCCGGCGCTATTGGCATCGCCGTCAACGCTGGCACGGCGGCTGGCGCTACTGGTAAGTCTCCCGCGCCGTCGCCGTGCGCGGCGGCGCGCTTTGCCCTATCCGCCGCGCCGCATCGCCATCAGGCCAGCGCGGACCATCGCCGGGCGCAACGTCACGGCAAGCTCCGCACCGCCGGCGAGGCGAGGCACGCCGCCGTAGCGGCCGGCAGAACAGGCTTCGCCACCGGCGGCGCATACGGCGCGATCGGTACCGGGCGGCCGAACGCGACGGTGCCGAAGCCGCTCAAACCGCGACAGCGCTCGATCGCCGCGAGCAGACGCGGCGGCGTGTCATAGGCTTCGTAGGACAGGCGGAAAGTCCCCCAGTGGATGCCGATCGCGCTCGATGCGCCAAGCCGGCGATACACCTCGACCGCGTCGATCGGCCCGATATGGCTGCCCGCCGCCATTTGCCCGGCGGAAAAGCGGAACGCGCCGATCGGGATCAACGCCAGCCGCACCGGGCCATAGGCCGCCGCCTCGTCCGCCCAGCGCAGATCGCCCGCGCCGGTGTCGCCCGCGAAGAACAGATTGCCGCCGGGCAGCGTCACCACGAAGCTGGACCACAATGCCCGGTTGCGATCGGCCATCCAGCGGCTGCCCCAATGGTGATTGCGCGTCACGATCACCTCGACGCCGGGCTTGACCGGCACGCGGCCGCCCCAATCCCGCGCGATCGCGGGGACGCCCGCCTGGCCGATGACGCTGTCATTGCCCAGGCTGGTGACGATGCGGGGGTGATCGCGATCCCACAATCGTTTGAGCGTGGCGAGGTCCAGATGGTCGTAATGGTCATGGCTGACCAGGACGAGGTCGATCTTCGGCAGCGAGTCGAACGCCACGCCCGGTTCGGCGACGCGCTTGGGGCCAAGCCCGAGCGGCCCGGCGCGCGGCGACCAGACCGGATCGGTGAGAATGTTCAGCCCCTGCGTCTGCACCAGCACGGTGGCGTGCCCGACCCAGGTGGCGAGCATCGCGTCGCCGCTGACGCGCGGCGGCGGTGCGACGCGGCGGACGGCGACGTGATCGGGCCACGCCGGGCGCCCGTCGCTGCCGGTGAGGAAGCGCACCATCATGCCCAGGCCCGGCGCCGGCGCGGGTTTGCCGCCGGGGCGGGCGGCGGGCGCGAACGTGTCGTCACCATCGGGATTGGCGAAGCGCCTGCCGTCGAAATGCCCGCTCACCGGTCCGCGATAATAGCGCGCGTCGAGGAAGCGGGGCAGAACCGTGATCGCAAGGCAGATCAAGACGACGATCCACAGGATCGCCGCCACCAGGAAACGAAGAAACCGCATGACGTGCCGTTGAGCCATTGTGCGGCGCGGCGCAACCCCGCGCGGAGCGCCCGTCGCCCCGCACACCGGATAGCGCGGGTCAGGCGGCCGCGTGCGTCACAGCGCGCCGGCGAGCGCGAGCACCACGCCGGTCGCGACGATCAGCAGCCCCGCGACCTCGCTCCGCGCCATGCGTTCGCCGAGGTAGAAATGCGCGAACGCCATCGTGAAGGCGACCTCGACCTGCCCGACGATCCGCACCAGCGCGACCGGCGCGGTGGCGAAGCCGGTGAACCAGCACGCCGAACCGACCGAGGAGAGCAGACCGACCTGGCCGGACACCCGCCAGCTCGCCAGCACGCGCGCCATCTCGCCACGTTCGCGCAGCAGCACATAGCCGCCCTGCAACATCGTCTGGGTGGCGACGGTCGCCGTGAGCGTGACGAGCGCGGCGAGGATGTGATCGCCGGTCGCGACTTCGAACGTGGTGCGGCGGATCGCGATCGTCGCCAGCGCGAACACGGTGCCCGAGGCGATACCGTAGAGCGCCGCCCGCTCGCCGAGCGCACGCGCGAACGCGACCGGCGCCATCGCCCGCCCGCCGGTCGCCAGCACCATCACCCCGACCACGCCGAGCGCGATGCCGGCCCAGCTCAACGCGCTCAAATGGTCATGGAGCAGCACCGCCGAGAACAGCGCCGCCTGCACCGCCTCGGTCTTCGAATAGGCCGTGCCGACGACGAAGTTGCGCTCACCGAACGCCATCAGCAGCAGGTTGGTCGCGACGATCTGCCCGATCGCCCCGGCGAGGCAGAACGGCCAGAATTGCGCACCGAGCGCGGGCCAGACGCCGGGCGCGGCAAGTGCGTGATAGCCGGCGAGCATGACGAGCGCGAACGGCAGACCGTAGAGATAGCGCACCAGCCCGGCGCCGTTGACCGACAGCGACCTGCCGACCCGCCGCTGCACCGCCGTCCGCCACGCCTGCACCGCGCCCGCGACAAGGGTAACGGGGAGCCAGATCGGGGAGGCGATCATGGCGTGCGCCCAAGCACGTTGCCGCGGCGCAGGCTGGGGCCGCCGAGTTTTGGGCAGTCCGCTCGCAAAGTTACGCAGCGGCCCCGGCCTTCGCCGGGGCGACGGTTATGCGTTGATCGTTTCCCAGAGGTCATCCCAATTGGGGTTCGCTTCGGCGATCAGGCGGCATTTCCATGAACGATTCCAGTCTTTCAGGCGCCTCTCGCGGAGGATCGCATCCTCGATGCGGTCGTGATGTTCGATCAGTACGAGGCGGGTGCAATTCCATTTCGCGGCAAAGGCGGAGCCGCGTTTCTCGCGATGCGCCTGAATGCGGGCGATGTCAGCCGTGACGCCGATGTAGAGGATGCCGAACGGCTTGTTGGTCATGATGTACGTGAAGCCGCCCATCAACACCCCGGCCCGATATCGTCGCCCCGGCGCAGGCCGGGGCCGCTGCGTTTTAACCACCTCGATCGCCAAATCACCTGGCGGCCCCGGCCTGCGCCGGGGCGACGTGCTTGGCTATCTCACCCTTTACCTCACGCCAGCAGCTTCTCCCGCGCGATCTTCTCCTTCCACACCAAGGGCGCGAGCTGGTGCACGTTCGCGCCCGACGAATCGACCGCGACCGTCACCGGGAAATCCTGCACCTCGAACTCGTAGATCGCTTCCATGCCGAGATCGGCGAAGCCGACCACCTTCGAACCCTTGATCGCGCGCGCGACGAGATAGGCCGCGCCGCCGACCGCCATCAGATAGGCGCTTTCCTTCTCGGCGATCGCCTTGGTCGCGTCCGCGCCGCGCTCGGCCTTGCCGACCATCGCGAGCAGGCCCTGGTCGAGCATCATGCGGGTGAACTTGTCCATCCGCGTCGCGGTGGTGGGGCCGGCGGGGCCGACCACTTCCTCGCCGACCGGATCGACCGGACCGACATAATAGATCACCCGCCCCCGGAAATCGACCGGCAGCGGCTCGCCCGCATCGAGCATGTCCTTGATCCGCTTGTGCGCGGCGTCGCGGCCGGTGAGCATCTTGCCGTTGAGGAGAAGGCGGTCGCCCTGCTTCCAGCCCTTGACGTCCTCGGGCGTGAGCGTGTCGAGATCGACGCGGATCGCGGCGGAATCGGGCTTCCAATCGACCTTGGGCCATTCGTCGAGCTTGGGGGTTTCGAGGAAGGCGGGGCCGGAGCCGTCGAGCGTGAAGTGCGCGTGGCGGGTGGCGGCGCAGTTGGGGATCATCGCAACCGGCTTGCCGGCGGCATGGCACGGCGCATCCTTGATCTTGACGTCGAGGATGGTCGAGAGCCCGCCCAGCCCCTGCGCGCCAATGCCGAGCGCGTTGACCTTGTCGAAGATCTCGATGCGCAGCGCCTCGATATCGTTACGAGGGCCACGCGCCTTCAATGGTCCCATGTCGATCGGCTCCATCAGCGCCTGCTTGGCGAGCAGCACGCAATGTTCGGCGGTGCCGCCGATGCCGATGCCGAGCATGCCGGGCGGGCACCAGCCCGCGCCCATCTGCGGCAGCATTTCGAGCACCCAGTCGACGATCGAATCGCTCGGGTTCATCATCTTGAACTTGGATTTGTTCTCGCTGCCGCCGCCCTTGGCCGCGACATCGACCGAGACGCGCGCGCCCGGCACCATCTCGACATGGAGCACGCAGGGCGTGTTGTCCTTGGTGTTGCGGCGGGTGAAGGCGGGATCGGCGAGCACCGAGGCGCGCAGCTTGTTCTCGGGGTTGAGATAGGCAAGCCGGACGCCCTCATCGACGATCTCCTGGAGCGAGCGGCTGGTGTCGTCGAAGCGACAGTCCATGCCCCACTTCACGAACACGTTGACGATGCCGGTATCCTGGCAGATCGGGCGATGCCCCTCCGCGCACATCCGCGAATTGGTGAGGATCTGCGCGATCGCGTCCTTCGCCGCCGGACCTTGTTCGGCCTCATAGGCGTCGCCGAGCGCGCGGATATAGTCCATCGGGTGATAGTAAGAGATGAACTGGAGCGCGTCGGCGACGCTCTCGATCAGATCGGCTTCGCGGATGATGGTGGTCATGGCTGCTCGCTCGAAGGAAATGGTGGCCGCACCTAGACCACATCGCGCGCCGAGGGAAAGTCCCACGCCCGAGCGGCGGCTTGAGCGTGAATGTGGCGGTTACCACCATTATGGAGGTGAACACCGTATTCCGGCGCATGCCGGCAAGCAATTGGCAAGGATCGGCGGCTAGGTCCGCCGCATGGTTCCACCGCTCACTCCCCTCCGCACGGCCGCGCTTTGTCTATGTGTCGCCGTGACGACGGCGGCTGCGATGGCGAGCCGCGACGCGCGCGCCGTGCCGCTCGCGCTCATGCTGGTGGGCGGGGTCGCGGTCCTGCTGTTCCGCACCGCGCGCGCGCCGCAGCGCCCCCCGGCGCTCGCCAACCCGCTCGCCGATGGAGTCGCGGCGCGGCTGGTGCGCGAATATGAGGAACAGGGCACCGGCTGGTTCTGGCAGACCGACCGCGAGGGGCGCGTCACCTATCTCTCGACCAAGGTCGCCGCCGAACTCGACACCGCCGATACGCCCGCGATCGGCGCGCCGATCCGCACGCTGTTCCGGGTCGATACCAACGCGACCGAGACGGAACGGACGATCGCCTTCCATCTCGCCTCGCGCACCGCCTTCTCCAACTATTCGGTGCGCCCCGCGGTGCCGGGGAAACTGGAGCGCTGGTGGTCGATGTCGGGCCGGCCGATCACCGATGCCGACGGCACGTTCCAGGGTTTCATCGGCAACGGCAGCGACCTCACCGAGCGCCGCCGCGCCGAAGCCGAGATCGCCCGCCTCGCCTTGTTCGACAGCCTCACCGGCCTCGCCAACCGACAGCGGATGCGGCAATGGCTCGACCAGACACTGTCGCAGGCGCGCGGCGGGCGCGGCACCGCGCTGTTCCTGCTCGATCTCGACCGGTTCAAGGCGGTCAACGACACGCTCGGCCACCAGACCGGCGACGCGCTGCTCAAGCAGGTCGCGCAGCGGCTGGTGCGCGCGATCGGCGACAGCGGGCTGGTCGGGCGGCTGGGCGGCGACGAGTTCCAGGTCGTGCTGCCGGGGATGACCGAGCACGACATGCTCGGCACGGTCGCGCGCGGCGTCATCGAGGCGCTGTCGCAGCCCTATTCGATCGACGGCTCCTCGATCTCGATCGGCTGTTCGATCGGCATCGCGATCGCGCCCGAGGACGGCGACGATGCCGAGACGATGGTGCGCAATGCCGATCTCGCGCTGTACGGCGCCAAGGGCGACGGGCGCGGCGTCCACCGTTTCTTCAAGCCGGCGATGCTCGACGGCGCGCGCAGCCGCAAGCAGATCGAGGACGATCTGCGCCACGCGCTCGCCGCCGATCAATTGCACGTCGCCTATCAGCCGGTGGTGAGCACCGCGAGCGGGCGGATCGTCGGCTATGAGGCGCTGGTGCGCTGGGAGCATCCGACGCGCGGATCGGTCTCCCCGGCCGAGTTCGTGCCGGTCGCGGAGGATTGCGGCCTGATCGAGGCGATCGGCGAATGGGTGCTGCGCACCGCCTGCATCGAGGCGGCGACATGGCCGGACGACATCCGCGTCGCGGTCAACGTCTCGCCGATCCAGTTCGCCAATCCGGCGCTGCCGACGATCGTCACCTCGGCGCTGGCGCGCTCGGGCATCGCGCCGGGGCGGCTCGAACTGGAGATCACCGAGGGCGTGTTCCTCGACGAAACGGCGCAGTCCGAGCAGATGTTCAAGACGCTCAAGGCGATCGGCGTGCGGCTCGCGCTCGACGATTTCGGCACCGGCTATTCCTCGCTCGGCTATCTGAAGAAGGCGCCGTTCGACAAGATCAAGATCGACCAGGGCTTCGTGCGCGGCGCCGCGATCCCCGGCAACCGCAACGCGGCGATCATCCGCGCGATCGTCACGCTCGCCGACGCGCTCGACATGGAGACGACCGCCGAGGGCGTCGAGACGCAGGACGAGATCGCGCTGATCCGCGCGCTCGGATGCAGCCACATCCAGGGCTGGGCCTATGGCAAGGCCGCGCGCGCGGGCGAGGTGCCGGCGCAGCTCGCCGCGCAGGGCGGCATGCCGCTCGCCTCGGCCCCTGCCAGGAGCCGCCCGCCGCGCCACACGATGATCCGCACCGCGCGCATCCGCGCGGGCGATGCCGCGGGCGAGATCCGCATCCGCAACCTGTCGCCGGGCGGGGCGATGATCGACGGCATCGCGATCGACGGCGAGGCGACCGACGTGGACGTGATGATCGAACTGGTCGAGGATGAGATGTTTCCCGCCAAGCTGCGCTGGGCGATCGATGGCCGCGCCGGGCTGGAATTCGAAAGCCCCTTCAACATGGCGCGGCTCGCCCGCCCAACCTTGCCGGTGCGCAAGGCGGGATAGCCTATTTCCCGTCCCGAAGGCGCGCGCGAGCATCGCCGCACCTGTTGGCGCTAAGCGCCCGGCACATACCGGGTCGGGTGGCCGGCAGCGCGCAAAGAAATCTGTGGATTCCCGGTTCGTTCCCTTGCGTTTCGCGGAGGTGGCGGAAGTCCACGCGTCGCGGCGTGGCACGCTTCCCGCGATGCCATGAACCGAATCAAAATAGCGACGAACCGAGTCCCTGATCTGTCATTTACGGTCTTGCGATCGCGCGCGATCCGGCACAATCTGTAGGGGTAAGGTTCGGGGGCGAACCCAAGAACTGGTAGAATGGGGTGGCGAACCCCATATGATAGAGCGGTTGCGCGGTGCGTTTTGCATAGGCGCGGCCTTATTTTGTTCTCACGGGCGAGCGCCCGCAGTGATAGCATCGGGGACTGCCCCCGATTCGAACGGACCGGGAACACGGTCCGCCTATAGAGATGGTTTGGACAGGGGCGATACCGATGGATTTCAGGGACACCCAGGAAGTGAGCGTAGAGATGGCGACCGACACGATCGAAGCGACGAAAGTCGAGGCCGGCGGCGCCGACCGCAAGCTCGCCGAGCGCGGCGATTCGAAGGCGGTGCGCCCGCAGCTCTATCCGGTCGAAGTCGATCATTCGCGCGACGCGCTCCTTACCGATTTCGGCAAGGAGACGCTGACCGATCGCTATCTGCTGCCCGGCGAGCGCTTCCAGGATCTGTTCGTGCGCGTCGCCTCGGCCTATGCCGACGACGCCGGCCACGCGCAGCGGCTGTACGATTACATCTCGCAACTGTGGTTCATGCCGGCGACGCCGGTGCTGTCGAACGGCGGCACCGGGCGAGGCTTGCCGATCTCGTGCTTCCTCAATTCGGTGCCCGACAGCCTCAACGGTATCGTCGATACCTGGAACGAGAACGTCTGGCTCGCCTCGCGCGGCGGCGGGATCGGCACCTATTGGGGCAATGTGCGCGGCATCGGCGAGCCGGTCGGCCTCAATGGCAAGACCAGCGGCATCATCCCGTTCGTGCGCGTGATGGATTCGCTGACGCTGGCGATCAGCCAAGGCTCGCTGCGGCGCGGCTCGGCGGCCTGCTATCTCGACATCTCGCATCCCGAGATCGAAGAATTCCTCGAAATCCGCAAACCCTCGGGCGATTTCAACCGCAAGGCGCTCAACCTGCACCACGGCGTGCTGATCCCCGATGCCTTCATGGAAGCGGTGCGCGACGGCAAGGAATGGGCGCTGGTCAGCCCCAAGGACGGATCGGTGCGCAGCACGGTCGATGCGCGCGCGCTGTTCCAGAAGCTGGTCGAGACCCGGCTGGCGACCGGCGAGCCGTACATCGTCTTCGCCGACCATGTGAACAAGAACATGCCGAAGCACCACCGCGAGCTCGGCCTCAAAGTCTCGACCTCGAACCTGTGCAGCGAGATCACGCTGCCGACCGGCAAGGACCATCTCGGCAACGATCGCACCGCGGTGTGCTGCCTGTCCTCGCTCAACCTCGAGACCTGGGACCAGTGGAAGGACGCGAAGGGCTTCATCGAGGACGTGATGCGCTTCCTCGACAACGTGCTTCAGGACTATATCGACCGCGCCGAGCCGGGCATGGAGCGCGCCGCCTATTCGGCGATGCGCGAGCGTTCGGTCGGGCTCGGCGTGATGGGCTTCCACTCGTTCCTGCAGGCGCGCGGGCTCGCCTTCGAAGGCGCGATGGCGAAGTCCTGGAACCTGCGCATGTTCAAGCACATCAAGGCGCAGGTCGACGAAGCCTCGATGCACCTCGCGGTCGAGCGCGGCCCCTGCCCCGACGCGGCCGATCGCGGCGTGATGGAGCGCTTCTCGTGCAAGATGGCGATCGCGCCGACCGCGTCGATCAGCATCATCTGCGGCGGCACCAGCGCGTGCATCGAGCCGATCCCGGCGAACGTCTATACGCACAAGACGCTGTCGGGCAGCTTCTCGGTGCGCAACCCGTATCTCGAGAAGCTGCTGATCGATAAATCGAAGAACTCGGAAGCGGTGTGGAATTCGATCCTCGAGCGCGGTGGTTCGGTGCAGCATCTCGACTTCCTCACGCCCGAGGAGAAGGATTGCTACAAGACCAGCTTCGAGATCGACCAGCGCTGGCTGATCGAGCTTCAGGCCGATCGCACGCCGTATATCGACCAGTCGACCTCGCTCAACCTGTTCATCCCCGCCGATGTCGAGAAATGGGATCTGCTGATGCTGCACTTCCGCGCGTGGGAACTGGGCATCAAGTCGCTCTATTATCTGCGCTCGAAATCGGTGCAGCGCGCCGGTTTCGCGGGCGGGGTCGAAGCCGACAACACGATCGACGCGCCCAAGTTCGAGCTCGGCGAGAGCACGGACTATGACGAATGTCTGGCGTGCCAGTGAGGTGGTTGAGGTAAGTCGCCCTCACCCTCCCATGCTGCGCATGGGCTCCTCCCTCTCCCAAAGGGACAGGGGTTCTGCCCCTCTCCCTGTGGGAGAGGGAGGGAGCCGCGCAGCGGCGGAAGGGTGAGGGAGAATGCGCACGTATCGCAATCAACCCGGCGGCACGGTAACACGTGCGCGCGATTTGCGTCGTAACGCCACCGAGGCGGAAAAAGCGCTGTGGCGTGCGCTGCGCGAAAGCTTCCCGGGGCTAAAATGGCGGCGGCAAGTACCAGTCGGCCAATACTTTGCGGACGTCCTGTGTTTCTCGGCAAGACTCGTCATCGAAATCGATGGCGGCCAGCACGCAGCGGCGACAGATTATGACGCGATCCGCTCAAGCTTTTTGGAGAGCGAAGGCTATCGAGTCCTGCGGTTCTGGAACAACGATGTGCTGCAAAATCTCGACGGGGTAATTGCGAGAATCACAAAATCCCTCTCCCAGCGGGAGAGGGAAGGAGCCGCGCAGCGGCGGAAGGGTGAGGGCGACGCGACACTCTTAGCGCACACGCCCTCACCCCGCGCGGCTGCGCCGCTTGCCCCTCTCCCGATGGGAGAGGGGGAGTGAGCTTATTCTTCCTCTTCGAACGTCACCGCGACGTCGGCGTTGGCGCTGAGGCGGACCTTGTCGCCTTCGACATCGGCGACGAGGCCGAGCGAGATGTAATGATGGTGCCCTTCGTGGCTGCCTTCCCCGCTGTCCTTCTTGGTCAGCTTGATGCGGTCGCCATCGAGATGATCGACGGTCCCGACATGGACGCCGTCGGCGCCGATGACTTCCATATGTTCTTTGATCGCGCTCTTGTCGGCCATGTGCAATGCTCCTGCGTTATGGTTGCCGGGGCTGAACGCATACGCGAGCGAAACGATGCAGGCGAGAGCGTAAGATGAAGTACCGCGTGATTCTGCTGCTCGGGATGAGCCTCGCGCTCGCCGCCTGCGCGCACCGCGTCGCGAGTTCGGTGCAGCATACGCCCGATACGCCGGGCTTCCTGCTGGGCGTGTGGCACGGCTTCATCTTCCCGGTGGCGTGGGTGCTGTCGCTGTTCGTGCAGGGCGTGGCGGTCTATGCCGTGCCCAACCAGGGCGGCTGGTATGATTTCGGCTATTTCATCGGCATCGTGTTTCTTGGCGTCGGCTCGCACCGCACGCGTACCGTCTATGTCACGCGGGTGGTGCGACGGTGATGCCGCGCGCGCTGATCGCGATCGACGCGTGCGCGGGCGGCGCGTTCGTGTGCGGCGTGGCGCTGGTCGCTCGCTCGGGGCGGGTGGCGGACGCGGCCGCGACCTACCGCCTGCGTATCGGCGGCGCGATGCTGGCGGCGGCGGCGCTGTTCCTCGCCGGTTTCGCGACGATGGCGTGGGTGACGGCGTGAGCGGCCCCGCGACAGTTTCTTCCCATTCCCAGATTTAAGACCGAAAGGCGTACCCCATGTCCCTCCTCGAAGCCCGCAAGCAGTACAAACCATTCGAATACCCCTGGGCGTTCGAGTTCTGGAAGCGTCAGCAGCAGATCCACTGGATGCCGGAGGAAGTGCCGCTCGGCGAGGATTGCCGCGACTGGGCGCAGAAGCTCAGCGATCACGAGCGCAACCTGCTCACGCAGATCTTCCGCTTCTTCACCCAGGCCGATGTCGAGGTGCAGGATTGCTACCACGAGAAATACGGCCGCATCTTCAAGCCGACCGAGATCAAGATGATGCTCGCCGCCTTCTCCAACATGGAGACGGTGCATATCGCCGCGTACAGCCATCTGCTCGACACGATCGGCATGCCCGAGAGCGAATATGGCGCCTTCCTCGAATATAGCGAGATGAAGGACAAGCACGATTACCTGCAGACCTTCGGCGTGGACAATGACGAGGACATCGCCAAGACGCTGGCGATGTTCGGTGGCTTCACCGAGGGGCTTCAGCTCTTCGCGAGCTTCGCGATGCTGATGAACTTCCCGCGCTTCAACAAGATGAAGGGCATGGGGCAGATCGTCACCTGGTCGATCCGCGACGAGAGCCTGCATTGCGAGGGCATCGTCAAGCTGTTCCACACCTTCGTGCGCGAGCGCGACTGTTTCACAAAGTCGGTCAAGTCGGACATTCGCGACATGTGCCAGACGACGGTGCATCTCGAAGACAATTTCATCGATCTCGCGTTCGAGATGGGGCCGGTCAACGGCATGACCCCCAAGGAGATCAAGAAGTACATCCGCTACATCGCCGACTGGCGGCTGGGCCAGCTCGGGATGAAGCCGATCTACATGATCGACGAGCATCCCCTGCCCTGGCTGGCGCCGCTGCTCAACGGCGTCGAGCACGCCAACTTCTTCGAACAGCGCGCGACCGAATATTCGAAGGCGGCGACGCGCGGCAACTGGAACGAGGTGTGGGATTCGTTCGACACGCGCCAGAAGGCCAAGGCCGGTCCGGCCGCCAACGAGGATGCCGGCGAGCAAGGCGGCGACATGTTCTCGCGCGCCGGGGTGGCGGCGGAGTGACCTTTGCGGCGGGGCGGCGGCGCGCCGCCCCTTGAAGCGCTTACCGAGGTAAACACCCGTTCGTGTCGAGGCACCCTGTCCTCCGGGCACCTCCCTCGACTTCGCTCGGGACGAACGGTGATTCAGGGCCTTGTACCTCCAATCCGTTCGCACTGAGCGCAGTCGAAGTGCGTGCCGCGCGCTGCGTTGGTAACACGCGCTTCGGCTGCGCTCAGCACCAAATGATGGATGCGGCGCACCCTCGCCGCCCGTTCGTGTCGAGCGAAGTCGAGACACTTTCGCGCGGGGCGAACGGGCAACCACAGCCACACAAATACTATGTAAAACCTATGCGCCCGTCCGGGAATCGATCTCGAAACCCTATGCGAGTCGGGCCTAATTAGACGTCCTCACGAGGGTCGTGGCCGGGTGTCGGACGCGTCGCATCGTGATCGAGGACGATCATGACACGAGTCTCTGTACGGCCGGCCCACGCCGCTGCCGCCAATCCCGCTTGCACCCGCCCGGCGGCGCGTTCCGCCTGAACCCTTGCGCGCGCGCGATGCGCGGCGTGGGGCCGTGCTTCGCGATGCGCGCCTTCGCATCTCGAAAGGAATTTCCCATGCAGGATCTGCTCTGGATCGCAGCGATGGCCGGGCTGGTGGCGGCAACGCTCGCCTATGTCCGCCTCTGCGACAAGGCGTGAGGTGGCGATGACGCTCGACCTCTGGCTCGCCGCGCTGACCACGCTCGGTCTGCTTCTCTATCTCGTGGCCGTGCTCGTCCGGCCCGAACGCTTCTGAAGGGAGCGCATCCATGACCATCCAGGGCTGGATTCTCATCGCCGCGTTCGTCGGCATCCTGCTTGCGCTCACCAAGCCGATGGGGCTGTGGCTCCACGCGCTCTACGAAGGGCGGCGCACCCCGCTCCACCGCGTGCTCGGCCCCGTCGAGCGCGGCTTCTACCGCCTCGCCGGGATCGACCCGACCCAGGAACAGGGCTGGCGGCGCTATGCCGTCCACATGCTGCTGTTCAACGCGGCGCTGATGCTCTTCACTTATGCGATCCTGCGCTTGCAGGGGGTGCTTCCGGGCAACCCGCTCGGCTTTGCCGGCACCAGCCAGCATCTCGCCGCCAACACCGCGATCAGCTTCACCACCAACACCAACTGGCAGAGCTATTCGGGCGAATCGACCATGTCGAACCTCTCGCAGATGCTCGGGCTGACGATCCACAACTTCCTGTCGGCGGCGACCGGCATCGCGCTCGCCTTCGCGCTGTTTCGCGGGTTCGCGCGGCGTGAGGCCAAGACCGTCGGCAACTTCTGGGCGGATTGCACGCGCGTCACGCTCTATCTGCTGCTGCCGATCTCGATCGTCTATGCGCTGTTCCTGATCGCCAGCGGCGTGCCGCAGACGCTCGCCGGGTCGGTCGACGTGGCGACGCTCGAAGGCGCCAAGCAGACGCTCGCGCTCGGCCCCGTCGCCAGCCAGGAAGCGATCAAGATGCTCGGCACCAACGGCGGCGGCTTCTTCAACGCCAACAGCGCCCACCCGTTCGAGAACCCGAGCGCGCTCACCAACCTCGTCCAGATGCTGTCGATCTTCGTGATCGGCTTCGGGCTGACCTGGACGTTCGGCAAGGCGGTCGGCAACCCCCGCCAGGGCTGGGCGATCCTGTCGGCGATGGCGATCCTGTTCCTCGCCGGCGTCACCATCACCTATTGGCAGGAAGCGGCCGGCAATCCGGTGCTCCATCACCTCGGCGTCGCCGGGGGCAATATGGAGGGCAAGGAGGTACGCTTCGGCATCGTCGCCTCGGCGCTGTTCTCGGTCGTCACCACGGCGGCGTCGTGCGGCGCGGTCAATGCGATGCATGACAGCTTCACCGCGCTCGGCGGGATGATCCCGCTGTTCAACATCCAGTTGGGTGAGGTCGTCGTCGGCGGTGTCGGCGCGGGCATCTACGGCTTCCTGCTGTTCGCGATCCTCGCCGTGTTCGTCGCCGGGCTGATGGTCGGGCGCACGCCCGAATATGTCGGCAAGAAGATCGAGGCGCGCGAAGTGAAGCTGGCGGTGCTGGCGATCGCGATCCTGCCGCTCGTCATCCTCGGGATGACCGCGATCTCGTCGGTGGTCGCGGACGGCCTCGCCGGTCCGCTCAACAAGGGGCCGCATGGCTTCGGCGAAATTCTCTACGCCTTCACCAGCGCCGTCGGCAACAACGGCTCGGCCTTCGCCGGGATCAGCGCGAACACGCCCTATTACAACGCCATGCTCGGCATCGCGATGTGGCTGGGGCGGTTCTTCGTGATCGTGCCGATGCTCGCCATCGCCGGCAGCCTCGCCGCCAAGAAATACACGCCCGCATCGGCTGGGTCGTTCCCGACCACCGGCGCGCTGTGGGTGGGGCTGCTCGTCGGCATCATCCTGATCCTGGGCGGGCTGACCTTCCTGCCGAGCCTCGCGCTCGGTCCCATCGCCGATCATCTCGCGATGATCGCCGGCAAAACTGTCTGATCGGGGGCCGCCATCATGGCACGCACACCTGCCAAATCTCTGTTCACCGCCGACCTGATCGCGCCCGCGATCGGCGACGCGTTCCGCAAGCTTAATCCCAAAGAGCTCGTCCGCAATCCGGTGATGTTCACCACCGCGATCGTCGCCACGCTGCTGACCATCCTGCTCGTCGTCGGGCATGACGCGCTCGGTGTCGGCTTCAAGCTCCAGCTCGTGATCTGGCTGTGGCTGACGGTGCTGTTCGGCACCTTCGCGGAGGCGCTCGCCGAGGGGCGCGGCAAGGCGCAGGCCGCGTCGCTGCGCGCGACCAAGGCGGAACTCACCGCCCGCCGCGTCAAGGGCGCAAGCGTCGAGGACGTGCCCGCCAGCGCGCTGCGCATCGGCGATCTCGTCCTCGTCGAAACCGGCGAGTTGATCCCTTCCGACGGTGAGGTCGTCGAGGGCGTCGCCTCGGTCAACGAAGCGGCGATCACCGGCGAAAGCGCGCCGGTGATCCGAGAGGCGGGCGGCGACCGTTCCGCCGTCACCGCCGGCACGCGCGTCATCTCGGACCGGATCGCGGTGCGGGTTACGGTCAATCCGGGGCAAGGCTTCCTCGACCGCATGATCGCGTTGGTCGAAGGCGCCGAGCGCCAGAAGACGCCCAATGAAATCGCGCTGACGATCCTGCTGGTCGGGTTGACGATCATCTTCCTGATCGCGGTCGCCACCATTCCGGGCTTCGCCAGCTATGCCGGCGGCGGGATTCCGGTCGCGATCCTCGCGGCGTTGCTCATCACCCTCATCCCGACGACGATCGCGGCGCTGCTCTCGGCGATCGGCATCGCCGGCATGGACCGGCTGGTACGCTTCAACGTGCTCGCCAAATCGGGCCGCGCGGTCGAGGCGGCGGGCGATATCGACGTGCTGCTGCTCGACAAGACCGGCACGATCACCGTCGGCGACCGGCAGGCGTCCGAGTTCCGCGCGGTCGGCGGTGCGAGCCAGACCGATCTCGCCGAGGCGGCGCTGCTCGCCAGCCTTGCCGACGAGACCCCCGAAGGTCGCTCGATCGTGGTGCTGGCGCGCGAGGCATTCGGCGTCACCACCCATACTCTGCCCGCCGGGGCCGAGGTGATCCCGTTCACCGCGCAGACGCGCATTTCGGGCGTCCAGATGAACGGCTCGCTGATCCAGAAGGGCGCGGTCGATTCGATCCTGCGCGCCAATCCGGGTGCGGGCGAGACCGCCGCCGCGACCGAACTGCGCCGCGTCACCGACGAGATCGCGCGCGCCGGCGGCACGCCGCTCGCGGTCGCGCAGGACGGCAAGCTGCTCGGCGCGATCTTCCTCAAGGATGTCGTCAAGGCCGGCATCCGCGAGCGGTTTGGCGAACTTCGCCAGATGGGCATCCGCACCGTAATGATAACCGGCGACAACCCGCTCACCGCCGCCGCGATCGCCGCCGAGGCGGGGGTCGACGATTTCCTCGCGCAAGCCACCCCCGAGGACAAGCTCGCGCTGATCCGCAAGGAGCAGCAGGGCGGCCGGCTCGTCGCGATGTGCGGCGACGGCACCAACGACGCGCCCGCGCTCGCGCAGGCCGACGTGGGTGTCGCGATGAACACCGGCACGCAAGCCGCGCGCGAGGCCGGCAACATGGTCGATCTCGACAGCGATCCGACCAAGCTGATAGAGGTGGTGGGCCTCGGCAAGCAGTTGCTGATGACGCGCGGCGCGCTGACCACCTTCTCGGTCGCCAACGATGTCGCCAAATATTTCGCGATCATCCCGGCGATGTTCGTGGTGCTCTATCCGGGGCTTGCCGTGCTCAACGTGATGGGCCTCAGCACCCCGCAATCGGCGATCCTGTCCGCGATCATCTTCAACGCGCTCATCATCCCGCTGCTGGTGCCGCTCGCGCTCAAGGGCGTCGCGTATAAGCCGATGGGCGCCGGCCCGCTGCTCGCCCGCAATCTCGCCGTCTATGGTCTGGGCGGCCTCGTCGCCCCGTTCATCGGCATCAAGATCATCGACCTGGCCGTCACCGGCCTCGGTCTCGCCTGAGGAAATTCTCATGGGCAACGATATCTCTTCCGCGCTTCGTCCCGCACTCGTCATGACCATCCTGTTCGCGCTGCTGCTCGGGATCGCCTATCCGCTCGCGCTGACCGGCATGGGCCAGACGATCTTCCCGAGCCAGGCCAACGGCAGCCTGATCTCGCAAGGCGGCAAGGTGATCGGCTCGACCGTGATCGGCCAGGCATTCACCAGCGACCGTTATTTCAAGACACGTCCTTCGGCGGCGGGCAAAGGCTATGACGGCCTCGCCTCGTCCGGTTCGAACTATGGCCCGACCTCGCAGGCGCTCGCCGACCGCGTGCGCGCCGATGTCGCCGCCGCCAAGCCTTCCGCACCAGGGATGAAAGTCCCCGCCGATCTGGTGACGGCCTCCGCCTCGGGGCTCGATCCCGATCTCAGCCCCGAGGCGGCTTTGTATCAGACGCAGCGTATCGCTAAGGTGCGCGGCCTGCCGGTTGGAAAGGTGCGAGCGCTCGTGATGGATCATGTCGAACAGCCGCTGCTCGGCGTGATCGGCGAGCCGCACGTCAACGTGCTCGCGCTCAACCGCGCGCTCGATGGTCTCGGCCATGATGGTGTTGGGCACACGCGTTGAACGACACGACCGGCCGCCCTTCGCCCGACGCCCTTCTGCGCCAGGCGGCGCAGGAGGGTAAGGGGCGGCTCAAGATCTTCCTCGGCGCGGCGCCCGGCGTCGGCAAGACCTTCGAGATGCTGAGCGACGGCCGCACCCGCGCCAAAGCGGGCGTGGACGTCGTGATCGGGGTGGTCGAGACGCACGGGCGGATCGAGACCGAGCAGCTCACGCGCGGCTATGAGATCGTGCCGCGCCGCGCCGTCGCCCACGCCGGCGGGACGCTTCAGGAAATGGACCTCGACGCGATCCTCGCACGCAGCCCCCGGCTCGTGCTGGTCGATGAACTCGCCCACACCAACGCGACGGGCAGCCGCCATCCGAAACGCTATCAGGATGTCGTCGAGCTGCTCGATGCGGGAATCGACGTCTATTCGACGCTCAACATCCAGCATGTCGAGAGCCTCAACGATGTCGTCGCCTCGTTCACGCGGGTGCGGGTGCGCGAGACGGTGCCCGACAGCATCCTCGAAACCGCCGAGATCGAGGTGGTCGATATCCCGCCCGACGAACTGATCGAGCGGCTCAAGGATGGCAAGGTCTATCTGCCGCAGGAGGCGACGCGCGCGCTGTCGCTTTTCTTCTCCAAGTCGAATTTGTCAGCCCTGCGTGAACTCGCGCTGCGGCGCGCGGCGCAGGCGGTCGATGCGCAGATGCTCGACCATGTCCGCGCGCTCGGCGTCGGCGGCACCTGGGCAGGGAGCGAACGGATCGTCGTCGCGGTGAGCGAGGCGCCCGGCGCCGAGGGGCTGGTGCGCGCCGGCAAACGCATCGCCGACGCGCTGCACGCGCCCTGGACCGCGCTGCATGTCGAAACGCCGCGCACGCAGGGGTTCAGTGACGACGAGCATCGGCAGATCGCCAAGGTGCTCAACCTCGCCACGCAACTCGGCGCCGCCGCCGCGACCGTCCCGGCCGCATCGGTGATCGAGGGGCTGAAGGCGTTCTCCGCCAATGCCCGCGCGACCCAGCTCGTCGTCGGCAAATCGGTGCGGTCGCGCTGGTTCGAGCTTCGCCACGGCTCGGTGGTCGACCGGCTGGTGCGCGAGACGCCCGGCGTGGCGGTGCATGTCTTGCCGATCGAGGGTGCGGGATCACGCAAGCTTCGGCTGCGTCCCGGCCATTGGGGCAGCCGCGCCGGCTATGCGTGGACCGCGCTGATGGTCGGCGGGGTCACCGCGATCGCCAACGCGCTGTTCCACATTCTCAACCTCGGCAATGTCGCGCTGCTCTATCTGCTGCCGGTGATGGCGGCGGCGAGCCTTTTCGGGCTGCGCACGGGGCTGTTCGCGGGCGTGCTCTCGTCGCTCGCCTACAACTTCTTCTTCCTGCCGCCGACGGGTACGCTGACGATCAACAACCCTGAGAACGTCGTCTCGGTGCTGGTGCTGCTCGGCATCGCGCTGGCGACCAGCCAGCTCACCTCGCGCGTGCGCGCGCAGGCCGATCTGGCGGCGGCGAGCGCGCGCGCCAACGCCGCCCTCGCCGGCTTCCTGCGCCAGCTCGGCGCGATCAACGATGCCGAGGCGCTGGCGCGCGCGATCTGCGAGGAGATCGGCCGGCTGTTCGATTTCCGCACGATGCTGCTCGTCCCCGCGCCGACCGGCACCGGCCTGGTCCTACAGGCCGCCAACACCGAAGTGCGGCTGGAGACGATGGAACTCGCCGCCGCGCAATGGGCGCTCGACGCCGGCACGCCGGCCGGGCGCGGCTCGGACACGCTCGCCGCCTCCGAATGGCTGTTCCGCCCGATGCGCGCGGGCGAGCGGACACTGGCAGTGCTCGGCATGGCGCGCGACGACAGCGCCGAACCGCTCCGCGCCGACCAACTGCCGCTGCTGACCGGGTTGATCGACCAGGCGGCGCTGCTGCTCGAACGGCTGCGGCTGGAGGCCGAGATGCGCGATATCGACCGCCTGCGCGAGCGTGACCGGCTGCGCGCGGCGCTGCTCTCGTCGGTCAGCCACGATCTGCGCACGCCGCTGACTGCGGTGATGGCGGCGGCAGGGCAACTCGATCAGGGCGCGACGCCAGAGCTGATCGCGACGCTCCAGAGCGAATCGGCGCGGCTCAACCGCTTTGTCGCCAACCTGCTCGACATGGCGCGCGTCGAGGCTGGGGCGCTGACGCTGACGCTCGAGCCGGTCGATCTGTCCGACGCCGTCGCCGGCGCGGCGCAGGACGCGCGTCGTGCGCTGGAGGGGCATGCGATCGTCCTCGACGTGCCGCCCAACCTGCCGCTGGTGCGCGTCGATCCGCAATTGCTCCACCATTGCCTGCTCAACCTGCTCGACAATGCCGGGCGCTATGCCGATCCGGGTACGCCGGTGACGGTGCGCGGCGTGCATCGCCACGACACGCTGACGCTGTCGGTACTCGACCAGGGGCCGGGCCTGCCGCCGGGGCGCGAGAGCGAGGTGTTCGAGACGTTCCGGCGGCTGGAGGGATCGGACCGTCAGATCGGCGGCACCGGGCTCGGCCTCGCCATCGTCAAGGCATTCGCCGAGGCGATGGGCATGGCGGTGCGCGCCGGCAACCGCGAGGACGGCACCGGCGCGGACTTCCGGCTGATCTTCCCCAAGGCGCTGCTGGTCCGCGACAGCGATGGAGATTGGATATTGTGACCGACGCCACCGTTCTCGTGATCGACGACGAGCAATCGATCCGCCGATTGCTGCGCAACACGCTTGAGCGCGCCGGCTACGGCGTGGTCGAGGCGGCGAATGGCGGCGAGGCGCTCAAGGCGGCGGAGCGCCACACGCCGGCCGCGATCCTGCTCGATCTCGGCCTGCCCGACCGCGACGGGCTGTCGCTGGTGCCGCTGCTGCGCAAGCTGGGGGAGGCGACGATCCTCGTCGTCTCGGCGCGCGACGAGACCGACCAGAAGGTCGCCGCGCTCGATCTCGGCGCCGACGATTATGTCACCAAGCCGTTCGACACCGAGGAATTGCTCGCACGCCTGCGTGTCGCGCTGCGCCACGCCGGGCATCGCGCCAAACCAAAGACTTTGCGCGCGGGCGATGTGGAGATCGATTTCGAGCACCGCCGCGTCCGCCGCGCCGGCGAGGAGGTGCATCTGACTCGCAAGGAATATGACGTGCTTGCATGCCTCGCCGAAGCGCCGGGGCGGGTGGTGACGCATCAGCGCATCCTCGCCGCCGCCTGGCCGCTCGATCACGACCGCAAGATCGAATATCTGCGCATCGTCATCCGCAATCTGCGCCAGAAGATCGAACCCGCCGACGCGGTCGGATCGGTGGTGGCGAACGAACTGGGCGTGGGATACCGGCTGCTGACGGCGGGTTGATCCGCCCTGCCCTCACATCGCGAGCGCTTTGGCGTAGCCGGTGAGTTCGAGATAGCCGCGCCCGCCCTGTGTTCGCACCGCGCCTTCCCAATAGACCGGCATGCCGCTGCCGCGCGTATCGAGTTCCTGCGCCGCGAACAACGGCTGCAGGCGCCAGCGGTGGATGCCGTCGGCGAGGCGCACGCTGAGCTGCTGCGCGACCGGATAAGTCGCCCCCGTCGCCGGGCTGCGCCAGATCGCAAGCGGCCGGAATGACACATCGCCGGGCGCGAACACCGATCGCGTGCCATCGGCGCGCCGCAACGCCCCGCCCGCCCAGAGCGTGCCGCCGCCCTTGCGGCGGATGCGGAACGCCATCAGCGCGCTGCCGTCGTCGAAGTTGAGCCCGGTCCAGTCCCAGCCTTGCGCTTCAGGCGCGAGATAGTCCGACGACCATTCGCGATCGAGCCACGCCTCGCCCGTCACGGGCTCGGTCGTGCCGGCCCGCGTGACACGCCCGCTGACGCGCAAATGCGGAATCGAGTAATAATAGCTCGCCTCTTCGGGGCGCGGCCCCTTGCGGCTGTAGCCACCCTGCCCTTGCGGCAGCGGCGGCTGGGTTGGGCTGAGCGCCAACGTGAGCGCGAAGCCATCGGCGTTGACCTGCGTCGCCCAGCGCCCGTCGGGCAGCCGCCGCATCCGCCAGTCGCGGATCGCGACATCGGCATCGCCTTCGCGTGCTTGCGCCAGCCCGAAGCCAGCGCGCGCGACGCGCTCGCCGTGGAACAGGCGGCCGGTCTTGGCGTCTGACAGCGCGGCATGCGCGAACAGAACCTGCGTTGGCGCGAAACGGCTCGGGTTGCGCGGGTCGGTCTGTGGGCGGGTGCGGAAGAACGTCACCTGAAAGCCGAGATCGTCGCCGCGCGCGGTGCGCAGCCAGCCGGTGACATACCACCATTCGGTACGAAACGCGGGATGCGCGCCGTGATCCTGTGGAAAGCGCAGCGTTATGCCCGGCCTGACCACCGGATAGGGCGTCGCGGCCGGCGCGACGGCGGCGAGCGCGAGGCCCGCTATCCAACGCAGCATCACCAATCCTCCCGTACCGATTGCACCGCGCCGCGTGCGGTCGCGCGGCGGCCGGCGAGGATCGCGGTCGCCGCCGCCGCGCCCGACAGCGCCGCCGCCACCGCCGCGAGCGTGCCGAACGGGATTCGCGTGCTCATCGTGAAGTTGAACGACTGCGGGTTGATGACGTGGATCAGCACCTGCGCCAACACCAGCCCGAGCGCGATGCCGGCGAGCGCGCCGGTCAGCCCGACCAAGGCGCCTTCGGTGGCGAGCATCGCTGTGAGCTGGCGGCGGGTGAGGCCGAGATGGCGGAGCATGCCGAACTCGCGCTCGCGCGCCATCGTCTGCGCCGAGATGGTCGCGGCGACCCCGGCGAGCCCGACGAGGATCGCGATCGCCTCGAGCAGATAGGTGACCGCGAAGCTGCGATCGAACAACGTCAGCGCGAAGCGGCGCAGCGTGGCGGGCCGGGTGATCTCGACCTGATCGCGCAGATCGGCCGGAAGCCGCGCCTGGATCGCGGCGGTGACCGCCCCCGTGTCAGCACCGGGGCGCAGCATCGCCGCGAGTTCGTCGCGGCCGGTATCGCCGGTGAGGCGCTGATAGTCATGCGCATCGACCAGCACCGCGCCGGTCTGCCGTCCGTAATCACGCCACACGCCGGCGACGGTGAAGCGCGCGCCGCCGCCGATCGGCAGCGTGACGCTATCGCCAGGGTTCCAGCCATAGAGCCGCTGCGCCGGCTCCGACACCCACACCGGCCGCGCACCGGTCGGGAGCGGTACGGCTGGGGCAATCAGCACCAGCAGCGGGTCGTGCGCGCCGCGCTCGGGGCGGGCGATCAGCGTGATCGGCGGGCGGTCGGGCACGATCGTCAGCGGCAGTTGGCGGCTGAACGCAGCGCGCGCGACGCCGGGCGTGGCGGAGAGCCGCGCCTGCGTGGCCGGATCGAACACCGCGCCCGCGCTGGTGCGCAGATAGAGGTCCGCGCCGAGTACCTGCCCGAGCCAGTCATCGACCGCGCCGCGGAAGCTGGTAATCATCGTCGCCATCGCGATCATCAGCGCCGTCGAGGCGACGATTCCGCACAAGGCGGTCGCGGCATCGTTGGGCGCGCCGTGGAGGTGGCGGATCGCGAGCCGGCGCGGCACCGCCCCGCCGCTGCGCCGCGCGAGCGGGGTGAGCAGCACGCGCGCGAACCACGGCACGCCCGCGACGCCGCCGGCAAGCAGCAGCGCCATTCCCGCGAAGCCGAACAGCGGCAGCCCGCCGACCGGCGGGAGCAGCGCGACCGCGCCGCCGACAACGAGCAACACCGCCGCCGGCCACCATGCCACCCGCGCGCGCGGATCGAGCACGTCGCCGGCGTTTTTCAGCGCGGCGGCGGGTGCGGCGCGTGCCGCCAGCCGCGCGGGGATCGCGCTGCCCAGCGCCGCCGCGGCCAGCCCGAGCGCGAAGAACCCGAGCGCCGCGCCGGGCTGGAACGCGAGCCGCACCACGCCGCCGCCGAAATAGCCCGCGCCGAGATCGCCGCCGAACCAGCGCAACGCCGCCCAGGCCATCACATAGCCCGTCACAAGTCCCGCGCCCGCGCCGACCACGCCGATCGCCAGCCCTTCGACAGCAACCGCCGCCACCACCCCGCCGCGCGGCATGCCGAGCGTGCGCAGCAGCGCGAACGCGCGCTGCCGCCGCGCCACCGACAGCGACTGCGCCGAATAGACCAGGAACCCACCGGTGAGCAGCGCGACCAACGCGAGCATGTCGAGGTTGACGCGATAGGCACGCGACAGCACATCCCCCTGCGCGTTCTGCGCCTCCGCCGCGGAGAGCGTCGCGCCAGGCAGGCCGCGCAGCGCGGACTCGGCGGCGGCCCGATCGGACACCGCAAGATCGATCCGGTCGAGCGTGCCGAGCCGGCCGAAGCGCCACTGCGCGGCAGCGATGTCGATCACCCCAAGTACAGCGGTGTCGCCCGCACCGGGCAGCGTTCCCGCGACGCGCAGCGGCACGCTTCGCCCGTTGGCGGTAACCGCCACATGCGCGCCGATCTTTGCTCCGGTCTGAGCAAGCGCCGCGCGCGACAGGAAGACCGCGTCCTCGGCGAACATCGCATCGTTGCCGCGTTCGGGGGCGATCCCGACCAGCGCCGGCGTGACGGCAGCAGCGCGGATCACGTCGAGGCCAAGCAACGTCAGCCGCGCGCTGCCGATGCGCGCGTCGAGCTTGACCACCGGACTGGCGTCGCGCACCCCGGCCGCACGCGCGACGCGCGGATACAGCGCTTCATCGAAGCCGAGCGGGCTGGCCGCGCGTACCGACAGTTCCGCGCCTCCGCCCACGCCGCGCACCGCGCCGTCGAACGAGGCGAGCGCCGAGCCGTTGATGAGATGCACCGCGAAGCCCAGCGCCACCCCGACCGCGATCGCCACCGCCGTCAGCACGAAGCGACCGGGGTGGAAGCGCCATTCGCCGCCGATCAGCCAGCCGAGCGCGAGCCGCCCGGACCACAGGTCAGGCTCAGCCGCCACGGCGTTCCACGAGCCCCTGCGCGGTGAGCGTCAGGACGCGGTCGGCGATGGCGGCGGTCGCATCCGAATGGGTGACGATCACGCCCGCCGCGCCACGCTCGCGCACCGCGCCGCCGAACAGCGCCAGCACGCGCGCGGCGGTTTCGGGATCGAGATTGCCCGTTGGTTCGTCGGCGAGGATCAGCGCCGGCGCGTGGACGAGCGCGCGGGCGATCGCGACGCGCTGCAACTCGCCGCCCGACAGATCGCGCGCATAATCGCCGCCGCGCCCGCCAAGCCCGACCGAGTCGAGCATCGCCTCGGCACGCGCCTGCGCGGCGCGCGAGTCGGACGACACGAGCGCGAGCGGCAGCGCGACGTTCTGCGCCAGCGTGAGATACGGCAGGATGTGGAAGGCCTGGAAGACGAAGCCGATCCGCTCACGCCGCAACCGCGTCCGCGCCGCCTCGTCGAGCGGGCCGAGCGTGCTGCCCTCGATCGTGACGGTCCCTTCATCGGCCTCGTCGAGACCGGCTAGCATGTTGAGCAAGGTCGATTTGCCGACGCCCGATTCGCCGAGGATCGCAACCAGTTCGCCCCCGCGCACCGCGAGATCAAGCCCGGCGAACAGACGGCGCGGGCCGGGCACGCTCTTGCCGAGGCCGCGCACGTCGAGGCGCGGCGCGGTCACGCCCCGGCCCGGGCCTGGAAAAGCCGCCCGCCCTCGATCCACAGGATCAGCCCCAGCGCGACGACGCCGATCGCGAGATAGCCGAGCGCCAGCGGCAGCGTGGTGCCGTCATAGGATTGTCCGATCACCGCCGCCACCACCACCGCGCCGACGCTGGCGATGAAGCCCTGCACCGAGGAAGCGGTGCCGGCGATATGGCCGACCCGCTCCATCGCCATCGCGCCGAAATTCGATCCGCACAGTGCGATGCACGTCATGCTCAGCGCCTGGAAGACGATATAGGTGGCAAGCGATTCGTGCCCGCTGGCGATGATCGCGACATGGACCAGCGACAGCGCGATCAGCCCGAACACCGCGCTCTGCGAGATCAGCCGCATGCCGAGGCGTTCGACGAGGCGGCTGTTGGCGAAGGCCGCGCAGCCCATCGAAAAGGCGCAGACCGCGAACAGGATGGTGAACTTGCCGCCCGCGTGGAACTCATCGACGAAAATCTGCTGCGAGGAGGAGACGAACGCGACGATGCCGCCGAAGGTCAGCGCGCTGCTCACCGCATAGCCGAGCGAGAAGCGGTCGGTCAGCGTCAATCGATAGGACTGGCGCAGCGACGGCCACGAGATCGGTATGCGCCGCGCGCGCGGCAGCGTCTCCGCGAAGCGCAGCAAGGTCCAGAGCAGCACCACCAGCGTATATCCGGCGAGCGCGTAGAAGATCAGCCGCCACGGGCCGAAGGCGAGCACGAGGCTCCCCAACGTGGGCGCGAGGATCGGGAAGACGAAGAAGATCATCTGCGCGACCGACAGGGTGCGCGCCATCTGCCGGCCCGAGAACCGATCGCGCACGATCGCCACCGACAGCACGCGCGACGCGGCCGAGGTCAACCCCTGCAACACCCGCGCGCCGAGCAGCGCCGCGAACGAGGCCGAATGCGCCGCGAACGCCGCCGCTCCGACGAAGCAGAGCAGCGCCACCACCACCACCGGCTTGCGCCCGAACCGGTCGGCCAGCGGCCCGTAGAAGATCTGCCCAATGCCGAAACCGAAGATATAGGCGGTGACGATCCATTGCCGGTCGTTCGCGGTGACGATCGCGAGATCGCGCCCGATATCGGCGAGCGCGGGTAACATCAGGTCGACGCCCAGCGCGTTCACAGCCATCAAGGCGGCGATGAACGCGACGAACTCGAACCCGCTCATCGGATAGCGTGCGGTCGGCTCGGTCATACCGGTCCTTTCGCGGCAGCCGCCCGACATTACAAGCATTTGCGCCGCCCCTGGGCGGCGCGGGGTGCGGGGCCGCCGGGCGGCGGCCCCACCGGGGATCAGAACTTGCCGCTGAGCTGGACGCCGACGATGCGTGGATCGTTGAACACCGCCGCATTGTAATTGTCGAGCACACCCTTGAGGTTCTTCTCGTTGGTCACGTTGCGCGTGAACACGGCGATCTCATACGCGCCTTCGGGGGCGGTGTAGCCGGCCTTCAGGCCCGCCTCGAACGTGCCGTCCGAGGTGTATTCGATCGTCTTGTACGGCACCAGGCTGGTGTAGCCCTGGAGCGTCACGTCGCCGCCGACGAACAGCTTGCCGCCGTTGCCGAGCGGGAAGTCGTAGCGCGCGTTGCCGTCGAGCTGATATTTCGGCGCGTTGGGCAGCGGGTTGCCATCGATCTGCGCGAGCGTCGCGGTCGTCACGCCCGCCGCGTTGCGGACCGGGATCGTCGGGTTGAGCACCGTGCAGGTCACCGCGCCGTTGAGGAAGCACACCGGCGTATAGACGCGCTTGTCGTTGATTTCGGTGTGGAGCACGCTCGCGCCGATGCCAGCCGTGAAGTTCGGCACCGGCCGCCAGGTCAGCTCCGCCTCGCCGCCCCACGCCTGCGCCTGATCGGCGTTGAACAGCAGGCCGTTGTTGTTGGCGTCGTTGCCGTTCAACTGGATGTTCTTGACCTTGTAGTAGAAGCCGGTCGCGTTGAAGCGCAGCGTGTTGCCGAGCAGGTTCGACTTGAAGCCGCCCTCATACGAGGTGATCGTCTCCGAACCCGCCGTAACGAACGCCGAGCTGAACACCGCGTTGCGGCCCTGGATCGTCGGCCCGCGGAAGCTGTGCGCGACCCGCGCGAACAGGCTCACGTCGTCGGTGGCCTGATAACGCAGTGCCACGTCCCAGCTCGGCTGCGTGTCCGACAGGCGGACGAACGTCGGCGCGGTGGCGGGGAAGGTCGAGACGCCCGCCGCGTTGCGCGGGCCGATCACCAGACGCGTCGATTTGGTGTCGTTGGTGACGCGCACGCCGCCCGTGATGGTCAGCTTGGGGACGATCTCATAGCTCGCCTGGCCGAAGCCCGCGTACGACGTGTTGGTGTTGCGCAGCAGGACATAGTTGTTCGGGTTGCGCGCCGCCTGGCCCGGCAGCAGGAAGAAGCCGCGCTGGTCGAACTCGGTGTTGTCGCGCGAATAGAAATAGATGCCGCCGATCTGCCATTTGAAGCGACCGTTGCCGTTATTGGCGAGGCGCAGCTCCTGGGTGAGCTGGTCGAGATCACGCACCCGGCCCTGGCTTTCGCCGAAATAGAGGTTGCCCGGGAAGTTGGTCGCGACGCCGCCGTCGGTGTCGCCGCGGCTGTAGCCCGAGGTCGTCTCATAGGCGCTGATCGAGGTCAGCGTGACGCCGCCGAAATCATTCTTCATGTTCCACGACCCGCCGTAGGTCTTGTACGCCTGCGGGTTGCCCGCGCCCTCGTCGAGCCCGACGAACGCGCGCGGCGCGTTGCTCACGTCGTTGGTGCCCTTGAGGATGGCGCCGCGATGGAAGATCGTCGAGGTGCCGCTGTAATCGCGCGCATGCGCCGAGAGCAGGCCGGTGAAGCCGGTGTCGGGCGGGGTCAGCTCGAGCTGGACGCGGATGTCCTTCTCGTCGAAGCCGCCGAGCGTGTCCTTGCCGCCGGTGGTGCCGTCCGCGCTGTTGGTGCCGGTGTAGGTGTTGGTGATCCAGTTGTCGCGGTGCTGATACAGGCCCGACACGCGGAAGGTCAGCACGTCCTTGACGATCGGCCCGCCGACGCCCGCGTCGAGCGTGACGGTGTTGTAGGTGCCGTAGGACGCGGTGGCGCGGCCGGTGAACTCGTTGGTCGGCTTGTTGGTGTCGAATTTGATGATGCCGGCGGTCGAGTTGCGGCCGAACAGCGTGCCCTGCGGCCCGCGCAGCACCTCGATCTGGTTGACGTCATAGACCGGGTTCGACTTGAGCACGACGTGCTCGAGCACGACGTCGTCCTGGATGATCTCGACCGGCTGCGACGCGCCGAGATAGAAATCGATATTGCCGAGGCCGCGGATGTAGAAGCGCGGGAAGATCTTGCCCGTGGTCGTCTCGGCGTAGAGGCCGGGGACGCGGTTGGCGAGTTCGAGCAGCGTATCGCTGCCGCCGGCGGTATAGTCGCGCAGGTCGCTGCCCTGGAGCACGCCGACCGAGATCGGCACCTTCTGGAGATTCTCCGAACGCCGCTCCGCCGTCACGACGATGTCGCCGAGCGTGCCGTCGCTCGCCGCGGCGGTCGTGGCCGTCGGCGCGTCCTGGGCCGAGGCGGCCGGCGCGAACGACAGCGCGGCGGTGGCGCAGCCGACGAAGAGAAGCGAACGAATGGTGAAGTTGGACACGGGAACCCCCAAGGTAAAAGGATCGACACGATCGAATCTGTTTGCCCGCACGCACGCCACCGCCCGCCGGCTCGTCAAGAACAGGCGTTCGGTGGTGTTTGCGGCTGACCCTTGCCGCGCGGCTAGGATCGGATTGTGTAGTTTTGATGACAGAGATTTTGCTTTCACGGTGACCGGCTGTTCAGCCAGCCATGCCCCGCAAACACTTGCTCTCCTCGCGGTCTTTTCATCAACGCGGCGCGCCCTTGGCGCAAAATTCGGCCATGCGCCAGCCCCACTCCGGGCCGGACCGTGCGATTACGAAGCAGTGTGATATTCATCACACACCGAACGGGGGCGCCTGTTAACCCGCCGCGATTTGGTGCAGGGAGCGGCGATGCAGTGCCCCCCAGCCCGCGCGCGATGACCCCCACCGTCCTCAACATCACCCGCTCGATCCTCGGCCAGCCGTGGCGCTGGCGCATGCTGGCGGCGGACGCACGCGACCCCGGTTTCGCGCCCGACGATCTCGTCACGCATCTGTTGCTTGCACGCGGGTGCCCGCGCGAGGCGCTCGACGCGCACCGGAGCCCGAGCATCCGCGCCTTCATGCCCGATCCGTCGATCTTCCAGGACATGGACCGCGCCGCCGCGCGGCTGGCCGATGCGGTGCAGGCGGGCGAACAGATCGCGATCTTCGGTGATTACGACGTCGATGGCGCCACCTCGGCGGCGCTCATGATCCTGCTGCTGCGCGAACTCGGGCTGGAGGCGCGCGCCTATATCCCCGATCGCCTGATGGAAGGCTATGGCCCGTCGGGCGAGGCGCTGGTGCGGCTGGCACGGGAAGGCGCACGGCTGATCGTCACGGTCGATTGCGGCGCTCAGGCGTTCGAGGCGCTCGAAATGGCGCGCGAAGCCGGAGTCGATGTGATCGTGGTCGATCACCATAAATGCGCGACCGCGCTGCCCCACGCGCATGCGCTGGTGAACCCCAACCGGCTCGACGAGACCGAGGGCGCGGCGCACGGGCATCTCGCCGCGGTCGGCGTGGCGTTCCTGCTCGGCGCCGCGCTAGTGCGGACGCTGCGCGGACGCGGATTTTTCGCTGCCCGCGCGGAGCCACGGCTGCTCGACCTGCTCGATCTGGTCGCGCTCGGCACCGTCGCCGATGTCGCGCAGTTGAAGGGTCTCAACCGCGCGTTCGTCGCGCAGGGCCTCAAGGTGATGGGGCAGCGCCGCAACGTCGGCCTCAGCGCGCTGGCCGATGCCGCGCGGATGAAGCGCGCGGCGGTGTGTTCCGACCTCGGCTTCGCGTTGGGCCCGCGCATCAACGCCGGCGGGCGGGTCGGCAAGTCCGATCTCGGGGTGCGCTTGCTGACGACGCGCGACCCCGCCGAGGCCGAGGCGATCGCCGCCGAGCTCGATCGCCTGAACGAGGAACGCCGCGCGATCGAGGCGCAAGTGCAGGAGGCCGCCGAGGCGATCGCGCTCAACAAGGGCAACCGCGCGGTAATGGTGGTGGCCGGGCCCGGCTGGCACCCCGGCGTGATCGGCATCGTCGCCGGGCGCCTGAAAGAGAAATACGGCCGCCCCGCGATCGTCATCGCCTTGGATGAGGCGGGCGTCGGCAAGGGCTCGGGCCGCTCGATCGCCGGAGTCGATCTCGGCGCAGGCGTGCTGGCGGCGAAGGACAGCGGCCTGCTGATCGCGGGCGGCGGGCATGCGATGGCGGCAGGGCTGACGATCGCCGAGGACCGGCTGGACGCGTTCACGGACTTCCTCGAGGAACGACTCGAAGCGGCGGTGACCCGCGCGATCGGCGACCGTGCACTGCTGGTCGATGCGTTGCTCGCGCCCGGCGGGGTCAATCCGGCGCTGGTCGAGTCGATGGAGGCCGGCGGCCCCTATGGCATGGGCTGGCCCGCGCCGCGCATCGCCGCCGGGCCGGTGCGGATCCTCAAGGCCGACATCGTCGGCAACGGCCACGTCCGCGCGATCGCCAGCGGCGATGACGGCCGGCCGCTCAAGACCGTCGCCTTTCGCGCCGCCGATACGCTGCTCGGGCAGGCGCTGCTCGGCGCACCGCCGCACCGCAGGCTGTGGGTCGCCGGCCGCGCCAAGATCGACGACTGGGGCGCCAAGCCCGCTGCCGAACTTCACCTCGACGATGCCGCCTGGGCCGATTAGACGCTTGACCTCGAGCGCATGTTTCCCTAGCAGCGCCCAACGCCCGCCCGGCAACGGCATGGCCCCTTCGTCTAAGGGTTAGGACGCGGCCCTTTCACGGCTGAAATACGGGTTCGAATCCCGTAGGGGTCACCATTCGTTGTTTTTCAACGACTTATAAATTCGAAGCGGCGGCAAATCTCCAAGCTCAAGTGGTTCGGGCGCAGGCATGCTCCGCCGCGCCACGTTCCGGCAGCCGGGACAAAGGGACGGCAGTTGCCACACGCACCCAAGCGCGCGGCTGGATCTTTTTCGATTGATCCAAGTTTAGATCATCGCGCTTTGTGACGAATCTTCAAAGACAACGATTTCGCGCGCCGGCGGGCGTAGTTTAGGATCGGTGTTTTCTGACGAATGGCGGGCAAATGTCGGGCAACACCATCATATCCACGGGCAATGCCGGTCTGGACACGATCCTGAAGGGTGGATTGCCCGCGAGCCGGCTGTATCTGCTGGAAGGCGCGCCCGGCGCGGGCAAGACGACACTGGCGCTTCAATTCCTGCGCGAAGGCGTCGCTCAGGGCGAACCCGTCCTGTACATCACCCTATCCGAGACCAAGGAGGAACTCGCCGTCGTGGCGGCGTCGCACGGCTGGGGGATCGACGATTTCGCGATCTTCGAGTTCGATTCGGCCGCGGAGATCCTCGGCGACGCGCGCGATCAGTCGATCCTGCATCCGTGGGAAATGGAGCTGAGCGAGACCATCAAGCTCATCCAGGACGCGGTCGACCGCGTCAAGCCGACGCGCGTCGTGTTCGATAGCCTTTCGGAAATGCGGCTGCTCGCGCAGGATCCGCTCAGATATCGTCGGCAGGTGCTCGCGCTCAAGCAGTTCTTCGCCGGGCGCAGCGGCACAGTGCTGCTGGTCGACGACATGACCGGATCGGAGACCGGCCGCGATTCTCAACTGCACAGCCTCTGCCACGGCGTCATCACGCTGGAGCGGTTGACGCTCGATTTCGGCGCGGCGCGGCGGCGGTTGCAGGTGCAGAAGCTGCGCGGCGTCGATTTCATCGCCGGCTATCATGATTTCATGATCCGCAAGGGTGGGCTAGATGTTTTCCCGCGGATGATCGCGGCCGATCACCACCGCGACTATGCGGACGAGCCGGTGGCGAGCGGGGTGGCGGAGCTCGACGCCTTGCTCGGCGGCGGGCCGATGCGCGGCACCAGCACGCTGGTCACCGGGCCGGCCGGCACGGGCAAGACGACGATCGCGCTGCAATATGTCCACGCCGCCTGCGATCGCGGCGAATGCGCCACGATCTACGAATTCGACGAGCGGATCGGAACGCTGCTGACGCGGGCGACGGCGTTCAGCCTCGATCTGCGAAAACATCTCGACAGCGGTTGCCTGCGCATCGAGCAGATCAACCCGGCGGAAATCTCGCCCGGGGAATTCGCGAGCCGGATTCGCGGCGAGGTCGAGGCGCGCGGCGCGCGAATGATCGTGCTCGACAGCCTCAACGGCTATATCGCGGCGATGCCGCAGGAACAGCAGCTCATCCTGCAAATGCACGAGTTGCTGTCCTACCTCAGTCAGCAGGGCGTCGTGACGTTCCTCATCAACCCGCAGCAAGGCTTGCTCGGGAATATGACGAGCAATCTCAACGTCTCGTATGTCGCCGACGCGGTGCTGCTGCTGCGCTTCTTCGAGGCGGGTGGGCGGCTCCGCAAGGCGATCTCGGTCATCAAGAATCGCGGCGGCCAGCATGAGGACGCGATCCGTGAGTTGCGTATCGACCCACGCGGCGTTCGCGTCGGGGAGCCCTTGACCGAGTTCAAGGGGGTGATGACGGGCACGCCCGAATATCGGGGCGGAGACGATCCGCTGATGGAAGACCGGCTTGAGCCATAGGCATGCCCCGCTCGGCCACCGGGTTTTGATCAGCGCGCCTTATGGGCGTGACGCCGAGAGCGTGTCCGCGCTGCTGGCGCGAGAGGGGTACGACGTATGCGTTCGCGGGAGCGTGCCGGACCTCGCCGCCGCGCTCGACGAACAAACCGGCGTCGTCCTCGTCACCGAGGAGGCGTTGCGGGGCGGCCTGGAGCCGCTGCAAGCCGCGCTGGCCGCGCAACCCGCCTGGTCCGACATACCGTTCATCCTGCTCGCCTCGCGGCGCGATATCGAGGGGCGATCGAGCGAGCGGGCGCGGCTGCGGATCGCCGAGGTGCTGTCGAACACGATCGTGCTCGAACGGCCGCTCGGCACCGCCTCGCTGCTGAGCGCGATCCGCTCGGCGATGCGATCGCGCCAGCGGCAATTCGACCTGCGCGACCGGCTGCGCGATCTGGCGACCAACGAGGAACGGTTGCGGCTGGCGACCGGCGCGGCGGACATCGGCACCTGGGAATATGACCCGGAACGCGACGTGCTGAGCTATGACGCGCGCTGCAAGGCGTTGTTCGGGCTGCCGGCGGATGCCGAGGTGACGTATCAGGGGTCGTTCGTCGCCGGGCTGCACGAGGACGATCGCGCGCGGGCGCTGGCGGCGGTCGAGCGATCACTCGATCCCGATGGCGACGGCCATTACAACATCGAATATCGCACGATCGGCTTGCAGGACGGAGTCACCCGCTGGGTGAATGCGCGCGGCCGCACGATCCGCGACGCCACGGGCCGCGTCCGCTTCCTCGGCACCGTCGTGGACATTTCCGCGCGCAAGGCGGCCGAGCGCGCGCTTGCCGAATCCCAGGAGGCGCTGCGGCGCGAGGGCGAGCAGCTCGACCAGTTGAACCGCACGCTTGAGCAGAAGGTCGCCGAACGTACCGCCGAACTCGAAGCCGAGATGGCGAACCGCAGCCGGATTGAGGCGGCGCTGCGGCAGAGCCAGAAGATGGAGGCGGTCGGGCAGCTCACCGGCGGCATCGCGCATGATTTCAACAATATGCTGACCGGCGTGATCGGCGCGATGGACATCATAAAACGGCGGCTCGCGAGCGGCCGGACCGACGACCTCGAACGGTTCATGGATGCCGCCGCGGCCTCCGCGCAGCGCGCGGCGGCCTTGACCGCGCGCCTGCTGGCATTCTCGCGGCGGCAATCGCTCGACACCAAGCCGACCGACGTCAACGCGCTCGCGCGCTCGCTCGACGATCTGCTGCGGCGCTCGATCCGCGAGAACATCTCCCTCGACTTCGCGCTGGCGCCCGGCCTTCCCTTCGCCGTGACCGACGCCAATCAGCTCGAAAACGCGATCCTCAACCTCGCGATCAACGCGCGTGATGCCATGCCCGACGGCGGGCAGCTTACCATCGAGACCGGCGTGGTCGAATTCGATGCGGCCTATGCGGCGGCGAAGCCCGATATCGAACCCGGCCGCTATGTCATGATCGGCGTGTCGGATACCGGCGTGGGCATGTCGCCGGAGGTGCTGGAGAAGGTGTTCGAGCCGTTCTTCTCGACCAAGCCGACCGGCCAGGGCACCGGACTCGGCCTGTCGATGGTCTATGGATTCGCGCGGCAATCGGGCGGGCAGGTGCGTATCCACAGCCAGCCGGGACAGGGCACCTCGGTGAAAATCTATCTGCCGGTCGAACAGGCTCCGCTCGCGCAAGGGCCGGACACGCCGCCGCTGGCGATCGACGGACACGGCCAGACGGTGCTGCTGGTCGAAGACGACCAATCGGTCCGCCTGCTGGTGGGCGACGTTCTCGAAGAATTGCGCTATCATACCATCGAGGCGAGCGATGCCGACGGCGCGCTGCCGATCCTGCGATCGAACCAGCATATCGATCTCATGATCTCCGACGTCGGGCTGCCCGGCATGAACGGCCGCCAGCTCGCCGAAGTTGCGCGCGAGCATCGGCCCGACCTGCCGATCCTGTTCGTGACCGGCTATGCCGAGAATGCCGCGATCCGCGCGGGATTCCTCGGCACCAACATGGCGATGATTACCAAGCCGTTCGCGATCGAGGCGCTGAGCGCCAAGATCGCCGAGATGGTAGCATCGTAAGAGGGCCGCTTCCCGTGCGGAGCGGTGGCGCGCATGGCGCGACGGAGAGGGCTCTCCGCCAGCGATGTCGCGCGCACAAGCCCACCATCCCGGAGCCCACGCGCCCTTTCCGCCGCGACGCGGGAAGGATCAGACGGTGGCGCGTTTGCGTTCGAGGAAGAAGCGCACCATTTCGCGCGACGCGTCGGGGCCGGCCGGGTCGGTGTAGGAGCCGGATGCGTCTCCGCCCGACCAGGCATGGCCGGAACCCGCGATCGTCCAGCGTTCGATCAGCACCCTGCCCCGCCCGTCGGCGCTCGTCTCGCGCGTGTAGGAGCGCCCGGCCGGATTGCGGACGGTCTCGACCGTGGCGGTGAGCGGCGCCGGCGCGACGGCGGCGGCCGCCGCCACGATCTCGCGGCTGTTGATCTCGTTTACGGTCGCGTCGCGGTCGCCGTGGAAGGTGATGACGGGAACGAACCGCCGCCCGGTGTCCGTCGCGCGCGTGCCGCCGCCCCGCTTCATCGCGTGGAGCGCGCTCGGCAAGTCGCGCGCCACCCCGCAGGCGAGACCCGAATGGATGCCGACCGCGGCATAGAGATCGGGATATTCCGCCGCCATGATCGCCGCCGCCGCGCCCCCCGCCGACATGCCCGCGACATAGACACGCGCGGGATCGGCACGTTCCTCGGCAATCACCTGACGGGTGACGCCGGCGAGCAGCGCCGGCTCGCCGCGATCACGCCGCTGATCGCCGGGTTTGAACCAGTTCCAGCATTTCTGCGCGTTGGCGGCTTGCGTCTGGCGTGGATAGGCGACGAGGAAGCCGTGTTCGTCCGCGAACCGGTTCATGCCCGTCCCCCGCGCGAAATCCTCGGGCGATTGCGTGCAGCCGTGCAGCATCACGATCAGCGGCATTCCCGCCCTCGCCTGCGCGGGCCGGTAAAGCCGGTAGTGCATCGTCCCCTCCGGGCCGCTGTAGCTGCGCTCCTCGAAGCGCGCTTCGCGGCCGGGCGCGGTGGTCGTGTCAGGCGCGGCTTTCGTCCGCCCGAACGGGACGTTCTCGATCAACGTGCCGCCGGCCGCGCCTGCCGGAGCCGGCGCACCGCCGCCGCGCGTGAAGGCGGAGCGGAGCAAGGCGGTCGCTTCGAGCAGCTTGCCCGATCGTGTCAGGCGCAGCGCCTCTTCCATCGATGTCTTGAGAGCCATGTTGATATCCTTCGATGGTCAGGCGATGCGATCCGCGAGCGCGGCCTTGACGGCCGGCGTCGCGTGCAGCGCGCCGAGGATGGTGAGCGACGCGATCGTCGCCCTCGCGAGCTCTGGGGAAACCTCGGGATCGATGCTGGTGAGGCCGAGCACACGGATTTCGAGCACCTCGCCCGCATCGCGCACCGCCTCGAGCTGCGCGCGTGAGAAATAGCTGATGCCGAGATCGAGGCGCTTGCGCACGACCGACTTTTCGGCGGCCTGGCGATGGCGTTCGAGCTGGTTGCGGATCGCCGTGCGGATGAAGTCGGTGCGGTTCGAATAGAAACCGTCCCGCACCATCAGGTCAATATGGCCGAGATCGACATAGCCGAGATTGATGGTGATCTTCTCACTGTCGGCCTTGGGCCTGAACTCGTGAACTTCCGCCATCACAACCGCCCTACCATCCGTGTGGATGGTATATGGATGATTAGAGTCTATTGTGCAAGTGCGAGATCATGACGGGTTTCGAAATGGCCGGGCTTTCGGCACCTTTGCGCCCGCAGCGGGTTTCATCCCTATGAAATCAAAGGGTGAAGATGACCGCCAGCCGCGACGAACTCGCTGAGCGACACGGCCTTCTCGCCGATTTCGGCGCGTTCGCGCTGCGTTGCGACGACCTTTCCGCCGTCCTTGCCGAAGGCTGCCGCATCGTCGCGCGGGCGCTGCGCACCGATGTCGTCAGGGTGGTAGAACTCGACGCGGCCGGCGGCGCGGCGCGGGTCCGCGCCGGCATCGGCTGGGCGGCGGATATGGTCGGCACGCATCTCGACGCGGACGAAACCGCCTTCACGGTGCGTTCGCTCGAGCCGGAAAGCCTCGCCATGACGCAGGACACCGCCCCGCAGACCCGGTCCCTGCGCGCGCGGGACGTGAGCGCGATCGTCGGCGCGCCGATCATCCTGCCGGGCGGCAAGCCCTATGGGGTGCTCCAGGCGCTCGCGCGCGCGCCAGGCGCGTTCGACCAAGAAGATATCGCGTTCCTGCACACCTATTGCGCGGTGCTCGGGCTGATCGTCGACCGGCTCTTCAAGATGGCCGCGCTGGAGCGCACCGACGAGCGTTTTCGGCTGGTCGTCGAGAACGCGCATGGCTTCGCGATCATCCTGTCCGATCAGGATGATATCATCACCGACTGGTTTCACGGCGCCACCGAGGTGTTCGGCTGGAGTGAGGAAGAGATGATCGGCAGGACGATGGCCGACATCTTCACCCCCGAAGATCGCCTCAACGGCATCCCGGAGCGCGAGAGCGCGGAAGCGCGCGCCAATGGCAAGGCGCCGGACATCCGCTGGCACGTCACCAAAGGCGGCAGCCGCGTCTTCGTCGATGGCCAGACTATCGCCTTGCGCAACCCGGACGGCGCGGTCGCGGGGTTCCTCAAGATCGGGCAGGATCTCACCAATCGCAAACGCAACGAGGAACGCCAGACCGTGCTGCTGGCCGAACTGCAGCACCGCGTTCGCAACGTGCTCGCGATGGTGGCCTCCGTGGTCAAGCGCGGCGACGCGGCGGTCAGCACGCAGGAGTTTCGCGACCGGTTGAGCGGACGCATCGCGGCGATGGCCCGCACGCAGGCGCTGCTGACGCGGGGCCCGGGCGTTGGCGTCGCGTTGGACGGCATTATCCGCGACGAGTTGGTCGCGCAGGACGCGGAGGAGAGCCGGGTCACGGTCGCCGGGCCGCAGATCTCGCTGTCGCCCAAGGCGGCCGAAGTGCTGACGCTCGCCATCCATGAGCTTGCCACCAACGCCGCCAAATATGGCGCGCTGTTGCAACCGCGCGGCCGGATCACGGTAGGCTGGCGACTCGATCGGCGGGACGAACGCGACTGGCTGGCGCTGGAATGGCGCGAGAGCGCGGTCGAGAACCCGGCGGACGCGGGACATGGCCGGGGCTTTGGCACCGAACTGATCACCCGCCGTGTTCCTTATGAGCTGAGCGGCGAAGGCGAACTCACGGTCACTGCGGACGGCCTGCGTTGCCGCATCGCCTTCCCGCTCGCCGCCGGCGACAGCATCCTGCAGACCAATTCGCCGCCGCTGCCGAACATACGGGAGACCGGATCGTGACCGCACCATCGCTTGAGGGCTGTTCCGTCCTCGTCCTTGAGGACGATTTCTACCTCGCCGACGATATCGCCGAGGCGCTGAGGCGGGCCGGCGCCCGCGTGCTGGGCCCGTTCGCTAACGCGGCGGGCGCGCTCGCTTCGCTGCGCGGCGCGCGCCCCGATCTCGCCGTGCTCGACGTCAATCTCGGCGCCGAGACGAGCATCGAAGTGGGCCGCGGCCTGCGCGGGGACGGCGTGCCGATCCTGTTCGCGACCGGCTATGACGCGTCGGCGCTCCCCCCGGACCTCGCCGATGCGGCCTATCTGCCCAAACCAGTCAACATGACGGCGCTGGTGTCCCGGCTGCGCGACTTGCGCGGCGAGCGTCAAACGCTTCCGCTGCGCACCCCATGACCAGTCAAGACGCTGATCTGGTCGGCATCTGAACTCTTTCCGGGCTATTTTGCGTAGGTCCATCTCGGTATCAGCGCCGAAGCCACTGGCATGCTGATCTTTTCGGCCCGCGCGGTGATAATCTTGTCGGCACCGGTGTAGATGCTGATGATGGCCCAGCAGACCACGGATACGAACGCCGCGCGCCGGCACACCTTGGGGAACGCATGATGCCCGAACTCTATACGCTGCGCCTGCAATGCCCCGATCGCCCCGGCCTTGTCGCGCGTGTCGCCACCTTCCTGTTTGAAAGCGGTGCCAACATCGTCGATGCGCAGCAGTTCGACGATGCGCTAAACGATCGCTTCTTCATGCGGGTCGCGTTCCGGCCCGGCAGCGACGCGGGCCTTGATGCGGTACGCGCGGCATTCGCGCCGATCGCGGGCGCGGCCGGGATGGATTGGTCGCTCAACGATCAGCGCAGCCGCAAGAAGGTGCTGCTGATGGTATCCAAATGGGACCATTGCCTGGGCGACCTCCTGTACCGCATGCGGCTGGGCGAGCTGCCGATGGAGGTGGTGGCGATCGCATCGAACCACCCGCGCGAGGTGCTTCACACGTCGCTGATGGACGCGATTCCCTACCACCACCTGCCCGTCACCCGCGAAACGAAGGCGCAGCAGGAAGCGCAGATCAAGGCGCTGGTCGAGGAAACGAGAGCGGAATTGGTCGTCCTGGCGCGTTACATGCAGATACTTTCCGACGATCTCGCCGCTTTCCTCTCCGGTCGCTGCATCAATATCCATCACAGCTTCCTACCCGGTTTCAAGGGCGCCAAGCCCTATCATCAGGCTCACGCCCGCGGCGTCAAGATGATCGGGGCCACTGCACATTACGTCACGGCGGATCTGGATGAAGGACCGATCATCCACCAGGACGTCGAACCGATCGGCCATTCGGACACACCTGACGAATTGGTGCGCAAAGGCCGCGATATCGAGCGCCGTGTGCTGGCCGAGGCGGTACGGCTGCATCTCGACGATCGCGTCTTCCAGAATGACGGGCGTACCGTCGTCTTCCGGGGCTAATCGCGGCAGCACGGACCGATCGGCGCGGGCTCGGGCGCTGCGCGGCCGGGCGAACCCGTATCGAGGCCGAACCGCTGGCTGCAAACGGCATCCGGCCGGCGACAGCGGATAGACATGGTGGCATCCAGCCACATTTCGCCGGACGCTTGGGAGGTTGCTCAGAGGCACAAGGCATGGAGAAAACGCACAAAAAAGCCGCCCTGAGGTATCTCGGGCGGTTGTGGGCGTGTGGTGATTGGTTGCGGGGACAGGATTTGAACCTGTGACCTTCAGGTTATGAGCCTGACGAGCTACCGGGCTGCTCCACCCCGCGCCAAGGATCCCCGCGTGGGTGTGCGGGGGGAGACATGTGAATGGGTTCTGAGAGATCCGAGTATATGTTCCTGCGCACCGGCTTCAATGCCTGGCGACGACCTACTCTTCCATCGCTTAAGCGATAGTACCATTGGCGCGGACTGGTTTCACGGCCGAGTTCGGGATGGGATCGGGTGGGGCACAGACGCTATAGCCACCAGGCA
>NZ_FMWX01000006.1 GCF_900103265.1 Sphingomonas sp. NFR15
GACAAGATGACAGGCGTGATCGGCGTCGAAGACGGCATCGGGGATTCTCCAGACAGGATTTCGGCGAGGTCGTTCCACGCGCGTAGCAGAATGCGCGGTGAAGGGAAAATGTTGCAATGCGAGGTACGATCGGACCGAAAGTTCGGCCGGATCAAAATGGATCATGCTCGGTCGCGTAGTACGCCATCGCCATCGTCGTCATCTGGGCGTTGACGCGAATGCAACTGGTGAAGGTGCTGGCATCGGTAACGAGCACGTTGGCGACGCCGTGGACGCGGCAATCGAGATCGACCACGCTTGTCGCGGGATCGGTGCCGCGCGCGTTGCCGCCATGCGGGTGCGAGGTGGAAAGCGTCACGTCGTCCGCCTCACGCACGTACCGCTCGAAGAACGCATCGATGTCCTCGTCGCGCCGGAGCGTCGTACCGCGCGCGAGCGCAGGATAGACTTCCAGCGCGCCGGCCGCGAAATGGACACGGGACAGCGTCGCGAGCGCGCGACGTAGGTTGGGCAGTTCCACATCCGCGCGCAGCTTGAGATGCAATGCGCCGTCGATCAGCGAACCCTGCCGATCGACCGGAATCAACACGCCCGCCGAGGCGAGCCGATCGTAATTGCGCATCCGCTGCGCATGATCGCCGATCCAGCCGGGCATCAGCGTCGACATGCTCATCGGCGGCTGGAAGTGCGATTCGAGCAGGAAATCGCGCGCATCGACATAGGTGGCCATCTGGTCCTCGTCCCAGCTCCTCACCGCGTTCGGCATCAGCGCGACCACCGGGCAGGCCATGTTGAACGACAGGCCGGTGCCCGCCTGGCCGATGCCGCTCGCCTGGAGCAGCCGGCTCGATGCCATCGCGCCGCCCGCCACCACCACGCCCTTGCGCGCGCGGACCACGCGCTCATCGCCGCCGGCGAGCGTGACGGTCACCCCGTCGGCGACATGACGGCCATCCTGCCGGTCGTCGCGCCACAGGATCGCCTCGGCCTTGGCTTCGGCGAGGATGCGGGCGCCTTGCGCGCGTGCATCGAGCAAGAATGACTGCGCCATGCCTTGTTTGCGGCCATAGGGGCAGCCGGTGTTGCAATAGCCACAATAGGCGCATTCGGCCGGGCCATTGGGTGGCCCGAAATTCTTGCTGAACCACACCGCCGGCGCCGCCTTGTCGATCGGATCGGCGCTCTCCGCCGCATAGGCCGCCCAGCCCCTGAGCAGATGCGGGCCGTTGTTCCGCCCGGCGCGGTGCGCGATCGGCTGGATCGAGAGTCGCTCGGTGATCGCATCATAAGCGGCGTGGAAGCGCGCGCGATCGACCGGCGCACCGAGGCTCGCCCACCGTTCAAACACGTCGTCGGCTTGCGGATGCGTCAGGCCGTCGCGGTTGACCGGCAAGCAGATGCCATTGTTGATGACGGTCGAGCCGCCGACACAGCGCCCCTGGAACACGATCACATCATGGTCGCGGCTCGACTGCAGCCCGCCGTCGATGAACAGCCGCGAGGTCATCCGACGTTCTTCGTGGCTGAGATCGCGCGACGCCCATAAAGCGCCCGCCTCGACGATCAGCACGTCGTGCCCCTGCCGCGCGAGATTGGCGGCGGCGACCGCGCCACCGGCGCCCGAGCCGATCACGATGACATCGACTTCCTCGGGCACGTTCGCGTGGTCGACCAGGTCGGCATGGCTCAGGTCGCGCTTGTCGTAATGCGTGATCGGCATCTCGCCCGCGCCGCGTTCGCGGAAATACGGGAGCGTGAAGCCGATCTGCGCAAGCACCGGGTTGTCTGCGTTGTCGATCTGCCCTTGCTCGTTCGTCTGCGAGGCGCCCTGCCAGTGGCCGTAATAGCCCGCGTAGATGACGCCACGGATGCGCGCGAGATCCTGCATCAGATCATTCTGTGATCGCTCGAGCCGCCGCGCGATCTTGCGAGCCCCCCAGCCCGGCCCGAGCAACAGGAAAAGCGGACCGCCGAGGGCGAGACAGACAAGATACAACGTGAGCCCGATCTCGCGAGGCTTCCCGCCCTCCATCAAACCAAATTGATGTTGTAGATTGGCCACCACCTGACCGGGCGTGATCGCCATTTCGACCTTGTGGAACAGCGCCTTGGTCAGCGCTTTGAGGATACTCGCCTGCAAGACATTGAACGGTTTCTTCATGACGCCCCCCCGCGATCATCACGCTTCCATAGCATGATGTCCCGGCGGTTACGATCGCGACATCGCGCTATCGCAAACCGCCGTCGGATCCCCTATCTCGCGCGCAACAGGAGCACGCCCATCAGCGCGCCCGATCCTTCGAGAGAGATGTTCATGACCGATCCCGTCGTCATCGCCAGCTATGCCCGCACGCCGATGGGCGGCTTCCAGGGCGCGCTCAGCCCGCTCAAGGCGACCGAATTGGGGTCGATCGCAGTCGCTGCGGCGGTCGCGCGCGCCGGCGTGGCGCCCGACGCGATCGAACGCATCTACATGGGGTGCGTGCTGCCGGCTGGCCTCGGGCAAGCGCCGGCGCGGCAGGCAGCGATCGGCGCGGGCCTGCCCGTTTCGGTCGAGGCGACGACGGTCAACAAGATGTGCGGATCGGGCATGCAGGCGGCGATCATGGCCTATGACGCGCTGGCCGCCGGCTCGGTCGACATCGCGGTGGCGGGCGGCATGGAGAGCATGACCAACGCGCCGTACCTGTTGACCAAGCATCGCGGCGGGGCGCGGATCGGCCATGATGCGATGTACGACAGCATGATGCTCGACGGACTGGAGGATGCCTATCAGCCGGGTACCCCGATGGGGGTGTTCGCCGAGGATGCCGCGCGCGAATATCAGCTCACCCGCGCCCATCAGGACGACTATGCGCTGCGCTCGCTCGCTCGCGCGCAGGATGCGATCGCGGGCGGCGCGTTCGACCGCGAAATCACGCCCGTCACCGTCAAGGGGCGTGGCGGTGACACCGTGATCGACATCGACGAGCAGCCCGGCAAGGCCAAGCCCGAAAAGATCCCGGCGCTCAAGCCGGCGTTCGTCAAGGACGGCACGGTGACGGCGGCCAACGCTTCGTCGATCTCGGACGGCGCGGCCGCGCTGGTGATGACGCGGCAGAGCGTCGCCGAAAAGCTCGGACTGCCCGTGATCGCGCGGGTCGTCGCCACGGCCGCGCACGCGCAGGAGCCCGCGAAATTCACCAGCGCGCCGGTACCGGCGATCCGCAAGGTGCTCGCCAAGGCGGGTTGGAACGCGGACGAGGTCGATCTGTTCGAGGTCAACGAGGCGTTCGCGGTCGTGGCGATGATCGCCGCACGCGAACTCGCGATTCCCGCCGAGAAGCTCAACGTCAACGGCGGTGCGACCGCGCTCGGCCACCCGATCGGCGCATCGGGCGCGCGGATCATGGCGACGTTGCTCGGTGCGCTCGAGGCGCGCGGGCTGAAGAAGGGCGTGGCGAGCCTGTGTATCGGCGGCGGCGAGGCGACCGCTGTGGCACTGGAACGGGTGTGACCTGAGCGTCGCCTCGGCGCAGGCCGGGGCCGGCATATGACGTGGCGCCCGGCTCGCCAAACGATGCGGCGGCCCCCGCCTGCGCTGGGGCGGCGATGGAATCAGCGCAGGTTCGCCGGTCGCCTTAGATCGAGCGTGAGCGGGAACTCGCCTGGAGGTTCCTCCGGCGGCACCGGGACTGGACCGGGGGTGTGCCCATAATCCTGGAACCGCGCCTTGCGGCGCGCCTCCGCCTCGAAGCCGTTGACCGGCACTTCGTCGTAATTGCGCCCGCCGGGATGCGCGACATGATAGACGCACCCGCCGAGCGAGCGCTGGCTCCACGTATCCAGCACGTCGAACGTCAACGGCGCGTTGACGGGCAAGCGCGGGTGCAGGCAGTCGGCCGGCGCCCATGCCTTGTAGCGCACGCCGCCGACCACCTCGCCCGGCACGCCGGTCGGCACCATCGGGATGCGGCGACCGTTGCAGGTCAGCACGTGCCGCCCGGCGGTGAGATTGCTCGCCCGCACCTGCAAGCGCTCGGTCGAGCTATCGACATACCGCACCGTACCGCCGATCGCACCCGTTTCGCCCAGGACATGCCACGGTTCGAGCGCATGCGAGATCTCGAGGCTGACGCCACCGGCGTCGATCGTGCCGTGGATCGGGAAGCGGAACTGCCGCTGCGCCTCGAACCACGCCGGATCGAACGGATAGCCCGCGCGGCCGAGATCCCCGAGCACGTCGAGCAGATCCGCCCACACGAAATGCGGCAGCATGAAGCGGTCGTGCAGCGCGGTGCCCCAACGGGTGAGTTGGCCATGCTGCGGCTCGCGCCAGAACCACGCGGTCAGCGCGCGTAGCAGCAGTTGCTGGGCCAGGCTCATCCGCGCGTCTGGCGGCATCTCGAACGCGCGAAACTCGACGAGGCCGAGTCGTCCGGTCGGGCCGTCGGGCGAGAAGAACTTGTCGATGCAGATTTCGGTACGGTGCGTGTTGCCGGTCACATCGACGAGCAGGTTGCGAAACAGCCGATCGACGATCCACGCCGGCGGCTGCTCCCCCGCGACCGGCCCCGGCACCTGCGCGAGCGCGATCTCCAGCTCGTAGAGACCGTCATGCCGCGCCTCGTCGATACGCGGGGCCTGGCTGGTCGGGCCGATGAACATCCCCGAGAACAGATAGCTGAGCGCAGGGTGGCGCTGCCAATAGAGCACGAAGCTCTTGAGCAGATCGGGCCTGCGCACGAACGGCGAATCGTACAGCGACGGCCCACCCAACACGATGTGATTTCCGCCGCCGGTGCCGATCGCACGACCGTCGAGCATGAACTTGTCGGCGGTCATGCCGGCTTTGCGGGCAATGTCGTACAGCGTCTCGGTGATCGCACTGGTCTCGGCCCAACTTGCCGCGGGGTGGACGTTGACCTCCACCACACCGGGGTCGGGCGTGACCTTGAGCACTTTGAGGCGCGGGTCGGGGGGCGGCGCATAGCCTTCGATCCGCACGGGCACGCCGAGCGTGGCCGCCGCCGCCTCGATCTCGGCAATCAGCTCGAGATAGTCGTCGATCGCGCGCACCGGCGGCATGAAGACCGACAGGAAATGTCCGCGCGGTTCCGCGGTGACGGCGGTACGGACGGCGCCGGCGACGATCTCCTGCTCGACGCGCTCCTGCGGCTGCGCGCCCGAGATCGGCGCACGCTGCGTGATCCGCTGTTCGGTGGCGGGCGCCGCCTCGCGCGCCATCGCGGGGCGCTGGGTGCGGAAATCGGGCAGAGGCTCGCGCGGCTCGCTGGTGTCGCGCGGGTTGATGTAAGGATATTCGGACGGCGGCACATAAGGCAAAGAGCCGAGCGGCAGGCGATAGCCGAGCGCGCTGTCGCCCGGCACCGTATAGAGCTTGCCGCGCCGCAGCTTCCATTGCTCGGTCAGCCACCCCCGCTCCACCTTGCTCTGCCATTTCTGCACCGGCAGCACATAGCCGATCGGCGTGGAGAGCCCGCGCTCGAACGCGCGCACCATGCGGCTGCGCGCTTCCGGATCGTCGATCTTGGGGTCGTCAGGCGAGGTGTTGACCGGCAGTTCGGCTTCCTTGAGCGACCAGGCGAGCGGATCTTCATAGGCCGGCACGACGTGACCTTGGGGCAGTCCCAGCCCGGAGGCGAGCAGATCGAGGAAGCGTTCGGCCGTCTCGGCCGTCACGGCCGGCTTGCCGGTGCCGTCCTCCTCGGCGATCAGCCCGGCATCGCGCCAGATCGGAACGCCGTCATCACGCCAATACGCGGCATAAGCCCAGCGCGGCAGCGTCTCGCCAGGATACCATTTGCCCTGACCGTGATGGAGCAGCCCACCGGGCGCGAACCGGGCGCGCAAATCCCGGATCAGCGTGTCGGCATAAGCCGCCTTGGTGGGACCGACCGCATCGCCGTTCCATTCCGGCGCCGAACCGCCGTTCGCCGCGACGAAGGTGGGTTCGCCGCCGATCGTGAGGCGGACGTCCTGCGTCACGAGATCGGCATCGACGCGGTGCCCCAGGGCATCGAGCGCCGCCCAGCGATCATCGGTGAACGGCCGCGTGATCCGTACCGCTTCGGCGATGCGCGACACGCTCATCTCGAAATGGAAGTCGACCTCCGCAGGCTCGGCCATGCCGCTGATCGGTGCGGCTGACCGGTAGTGCGGCGTCGCGCAGAGCGGGATGTGCCCTTCGCCAGCGAACATCCCGGACGTCGCATCGAGACCGATCCAGCCGGCGCCCGGGATATACACCTCGGCCCAGGCATGCAGATCGACCACGTCTTGGGCGACTCCCTTCGGCCCTTCGACCGGTTCGACATCGGCGACGAGTTGGATCGAATACCCCGACACGAAGCGCGCCGCGAAACCGAGCCGGCGCAGCAACTGCACCAGCAACCACGCGCTGTCACGGCACGAACCCTGGCCGATCTCGAGCGATTCCTCCGGCGTCTGCACGCCGCTCTCCATGCGGATGATGTAGCCGATCCGCTCCTGGAGCTTCGCATTGATATCGACGAGGAAGTCGATCGTCCGGCCGCGGTGCTGGGCGTGCTGCGCCACCAGTGCTTCGAACAGCGGCCCTTGCGGTTCGAGGTCGAAATAGGCGGCGAGATCGATCCTCAGCGCATCGTCATAGTGAAACGGGTAGTTTTCGGCATAATCCTCGACGAAGAAGTCGAACGGATTGATGACGTCGAGATCGGCGAGCAGATCGACCTCGATCGTGAAATGATCGACCGGATCGGGAAATACGATTCGCGCGAGCCAATTGGCGTGCGGATCCTGCTGCCAGTTGAGGAAATGGCCGGCCGGCTCGATCTTCAACGCATAATTCGGCACCTTGGTGCGGCTGTGGGGCGCCGGGCGCAGCCGGATCACCTGCGGCCCGAGCCGGATCGGGCGGCTGTACTTATAGGCGGTGAGATGGTGAAGACCGGCTTTGAGCATGAGACCAAACAGACGGCATGCGTTGCTGCTATGCAACCAAAATCTTGAAAAGCTTTCCTGAAGCGAAACTCGCGTCGCCGGGTCGCGTTGAGCGGGAACAATCCCAATCGGAGACTGCGAGTGGCCGCATATACCTGCCCCAATTGCCGGCAGCGTCTCCATTTCGAATCGCGCGTCTGCCCGAGTTGCGCGCATCCGCTCGGCTTCGCGCCCGTCGCCAACCGCTTCCTTCACCTCGACGTCGCCGATGGCGCGTGGCAGGACGCGAGCGGCGCGGCCGCGATGGTGCAGCCGTGCGCGAACACGCGGTACGGCGTGTGCAACTGGGTGGTCGATCGTGGCGACCCCCAATCGATGTGCCTCGCCTGCCGGCACAACCGCACGATCCCGGACCTCGGCGTGCCCGGCGTGCTCGAACGCTGGACCCGGATCGAGGACGCCAAGCGCCGCGTGCTGCATGGGCTGATGCGTCTCGGGCTCAAACTGGAAACCAAGGCGCAGAACATCCACGGCCTCGCCTTCGATTTCCTCTACGATCCTTCCGCGGAGCAAGGTTATGCGCCCCGGCATTTCACCGGCCATGAAAACGGCCTCATCACGCTCAACCTGGTCGAAGCCGACGATGCGCAACGCGAACGCATCCGCCGCCAGATGGGTGAGCCGTACCGAACCCTGGTCGGGCATTTCCGGCACGAAATCGGCCATTATGTATGGTCGCGGCTGATCGAATTCGGGCCGGACCTCATCCCGTTCCGCGCGCTGTTCGGCGACGAGCGCGCCGATTATCAGGCGGCGCTGCAGGCGCATTACACCAATCCACCCCGCCCCGGCTGGGAGGACCATTATGTCTCGGCCTACGCGACGATGCACCCGTGGGAGGATTTCGCCGAAACCTTCGCGCACCATTCGCACATTGTCGATACGCTCGCGACGATCGGCGAGTTCGGCACCCGGCTCGATCCGATGCCCGCGGCAGCGCCGGGCACGCCCGACAGCGTGATCGACTTCGATCCCTACAGCGCCGACACCGCGACGCTGACTGCCCACTGGATTCCGTTCGCGTTCGCGATCAACGAGATCAACCGCAGCATGGGCCAGCCCGATCTCTACCCGTTCCGGCTGTCGCCGGGGGTGGTCCTGAAGCTCGATTTCGTCAACCGGCTGGTCGCCTTCTACGCCGGCCGCTGGGCGCCGGGCGAAGCCGAAGCGAGCGACATCAGGGCGCTGGCGGCGACGCTCGGGCAAGGTGTCGAACTGGGCGCGGGCTGACGCGGAAACGGCCGCGGCATTCGCGCGTTTTGTCGGGTGAAGGAGAGTGCCATGCCGCGCGGAGACAAGGACGCTTATACCGACAAGCAGAAGCGCAAGGCCGAGCATATCGAGGAAAGTTATGAGGATCGCGGCGTTCCCAGGAAGGAAGCGGAGGCGCGCGCCTGGGCGACGGTGAACAAGGAATCGGGCGGCGGCAACAAATCCGGCTCGGGGCGCGGCAAGCCCGACACGCATGTCTCGTCATCGCGCGGCGGCAAGGCGCACGCATCCGGTTCGGCCGAACAACGCTCGGCGGCGGCGCGCAAGGGCTGGGTGACACGGCGCAAGAACGTCGGCGGCTGAGGCTGTCGCACTAACGGGGTACGGAATTTATCTTCCGAACCGCACGCCGATCCACAAGGTACGCGGCGTTCCTAAGTCCATCGATCCCGCCTGGTTGCGCGTCACCACCGTCGCGTCGAGCAGGTTTTCCGCGCGCGCTATTACCGCGAGGCCCTTGCGCACGGGTAGCTTGGCGAAAGCGTCAACGGTGGTCGCCGCGCGCAGCACGTCGGTCTGGAGATCATCCTCATATTGCTTGCCGACATAGCGCGCGGTGAGCGAGGCGAGCCACGCCGAACGCGGCCGCCACGCCAGTGTCGCGCTCGCGGTGTGTCGTGGGCTCTGGGCCGGGACCAAGCCATCGAACGCCATACCGGGCGCATCGACCGCGCTATCGCTGAACGCATAGCTCGCTGATAGGTCGATCGCGCCACGCCGCCAGTCGAAGCTCGCCTCGACACCTTTGGCGACGACCGCGTTGACGTTGCCGCGTCGCCGAAGCGTGGGCGATATCGTCAGGTTGGCGATCGCGTCGCCGAGCCGGTTGTAGAAGCCGGTCAGGCTCACCGTCATGCCCGGCAGCGGACGCGCGTCGATACCGCCCTCGACTCCGCGCAATCGCTCGGGCGATAGATTGGCATTGGCCTGCGTCGTCACCGGGAACACGGTGAAAGGCCGGTACAGCTCATTGAGCGTCGGCAGCCGGAAGCCGGTATAGCCGGCCAGCCGCAGATCCACAGCGCCGAGCGTGAACAATGCCCCCGCACGCCCCGTCGCCTCGGTACCGTCGCGATCGGGGAAGATCGTGTCGGTGGTGAGCAGGCCGGCGGCATCGCGCTGGCGAAAGCGCCCGTTGGTGATCGTCCAGTGATCGGCGCGCACCCCGCCGGTCAACACTAGCCGCCCGAGCGTCCAGTCATCCTCGATGAATAGTCCGGCGACACGCGTGTCGCCGCCGGCGTTGCGCCGCGCGGTGACGAGGCCGGTCGCGCCGTAGGCATCTTCGAACAATTGCCCGTCCGCGAGGCGAAAGTCGCCGCCGACACGCAGCACGTGATCCGCGCCGACCGGTGGACGCAATTCGATCTTGCCGCCGATACCGGTCGAAGGTGTGTTGCGCTGGTCGAGCGTGAGCTTGAAGGTGGACGAACTGATGACCTTGTTCGCGAAGTTGCGGGCCTGCACATAGGCAAGCACATCGACCTGCCAGACCCCGCGCGAGATCAGCCGTACGCTGGCGTCCTCGCCGCTCGAAGCCGAATCGGCGCCGGCGAAGCGCAGCGTGCGATTGTCGCCGAACACGAGCCCGCGAAACTGAACCTCGCTGTCCGGCCCGAGCGGCGCGACCGCGCGCAACCCCGCCGACCAGTCACGGTAGCGCGCTGGCACGCTGGCGACGGTCCGCTGATCGGCAGGCGTGGTCTGGAAGCCGTCGCCGCGATCGAACTGGCCGGATAGGGCGACGAAGCCGCTGCCGACCGTGGGCGCGATGGTGGCACTGAGCGCCTGCGCGTTGCGGCTGCCGTACAGCGCCTCCCCCGAGACGGGCGGCAGATCGGCGCGGCTGGCGCTCGTCATCTCGATCGTGCCCGCCACCGCCCCCGCACCGAACGGCCCCGATCCGCCGCCGCGCGTCACGCGGATGCCGCCAAGACGGGCGTTGACAACGGCATTGAACGGGATGTAGCCGAAGAACGGGTCGGCGATCGGCACGCCGTCGAGCAGCACCAAAGTCCGGCTCGACGCGTTGCCGCCAAGCGCGCGCAGCGTCGCGCCTTGCGCGGACGGATTGGCCGAACGACTGTCGGAGCGGCGGAACTGCTGAAAACCCGCGACATCGAGCAGCACGTCCTCGACCCGGCCGGATGCGTCGTTGGTCAGCCGCGCGCGGTCGATCGTCATCGAGCCGTAAGCCGGGGTGCCCGGCGGCAGATCGAGCCCGCGCCCGAGCACGACGATATCGCCGGTCGCCGGATCGACGGCCTGGGCGTGTGCGTTCGCTGCGCTCAGAAGCCCCGCGAGCAGCATCGGCACGCGCATCGCGCGGGGCATCGTGATAGTGTACGCCGCCATCATGCCGGAATGCTTGGCCACCCGCCGCACTTCGGTCAACAAAAGGAATTCGCTTGGAAAAAGACCAACCCGCCGCGCCGGCCCCGGATCGCCGCATCGCGCTGCTGATCGATGCCGACAACGTATCGCACAGCAACATCGCGGCGATGCTGGCGGAACTGTCGAAATACGGCACCGCCAACATCCGACGCGCCTATGGCGACTGGGGCAGCGCCGGCCTCAAGGGCTGGCGCGACAAGCTCCACGAATTCGCGATTCGGCCAATCCAGCAGTTCAGCTATTCGGCCGGCAAGAACGCGACCGACATCGCGCTCGTCATCGATGCGATGGAATTGCTCTACACGCAGAAGCCGGACGCATTTTGCATCGCATCGAGCGACGCCGATTTCACGCCGCTGGTGATGCAGTTGAAGGCCAATGGTCACGATGTGTACGGGTTCGGTGAACGCAAGACCCCGTCGCCGTTCGTCAATGCCTGCACCACCTTCCTGTATCTCGACAGCCTCGATGGCGGCGCGGCGAAGGACGCGGCCGCCGAACCGGCCGCCAAGCCCAAGGCGAACAAGAAAGCCGCCGACAAACCTGCCGCTACGGCCAAATCGCTGACCCAGGACGCCAAACTGATCGCGCTGCTGCGCGGCGCGGTCGAGGCGTCCGCCTGGGACGATGGCTGGGCGTCGATGTCGGCGGCTGGCAGCACCGCCAAACGCCAGGCGCCGATCGACCCGCGCAACTATGGCGTGAAGAACTTCCCAGCCTTGTTCGAGGCGACCGGCGCGTTCGAGATCGTCAAGGGCGACAACGGCCAGACCTATGTCGCCGACAAGCGCAACGCGGACCGGACGCCCAAGCCGGCGCTATAACCCAACCCCGTTCGTCCCGAGCGAAGTCGAGGGACGTACCCCAGGCGCAGGTGTCTCGACTTCGCTCGACACGAACGGTTGAGGTATGTCCGGCGGATCGGCAGCACTCATACGTCATGCCGGACGTGTTCCGGCATCCACCGTTCCGCACATCGATCCGCGGCGGGTCTCGCGGGACCGTGGATCCCGGAACAGTCCGGGATGACGGATCAATGCGTGAGAAACGGCGCTATAGCCCTCAAACCGTCATCCCTTGCAACAGCTTGGGCACATCGCCGCTCTCGCCGCGGGCCTCGGCCATGAAGCGATTCTTGAGCGGCGGCAGCCGGTCGACCGCCGACAGGCCGAAGCGACGCACAGCGTTCGCGGCCTTGCCCGGAATGCCGAACAGGTGCGTCAGCCCGTCGGTCGCCGCCGCGACCATGAACGTATCGAGACTGCGCCAGCGTTCGTAGCGCGTCAGCACCTGCCGGTCACCGAGATCGAGTCCGGTGCGCTTCGCCTCGACCAGCACCTCGACCAACGTCGCCACATCGCGGAAGCCAACGTTGACACCCTGCCCGGCGATCGGGTGGATGCCGTGGGCGGCGTCTCCCACGAGCGCGAGCCGCTCGGCGGTGATCGTCGCGGCATGGTGGAAGCCGAGCGGATAGCTCTGCCGCTGACCTAGCGGCCCGAGCTTGCCGAGGAACCCACCCATCTTCTTGTCGCATTCGGCGAGGAAGCCACGCTCGGACAGTTTGATCATGCCCGGCGCCTCGTGGCGTTTCACCGACCAGACGATCGCGGAGCGATGGCCCTGATCGTCGTCGTTGAGCGGCAGGATCGCGAACGGGCCCTGCGGGTAGAAGATTTCGAACGCGATATTCTCGTGAGGATGTTCGTGGTGGAGCGAGGTGACGATCGCCGCGTGATCGTACTGCCAGCGTGCGACCTTGAGGCCAGCCGCTTCGCGCGTCGGCGACGCGCGCCCCTCGGCCGCGATCAGCAGCGGTGCGCTAATGACTTCGCCCGACGACAAGGTGACCGAGACGCCGTTCGCGTCGCGCGTGGTGGCGACCGCGCGGGTCTTCATTCGCACCTCGACCCCGTCCGCCGCCCGCGCCGCCTCATAGAGGGCGCGGCGCAGCAGGCGGTTCTCGAACATCGTGCCGAGCGCGCCCTCGCCGGGTTCGGGTGCGAAATCGAGCTTGCCCGGGGCGAGACCGTCGCTGACGCGGATGCCCTCGATGGGGCACCCCATTCCGTCGAGCCGGTCGAGCACGCCGATCGCACCGAGCAGACGGGTCGGCGCGCTGGCGATCGCCGAGGCGCGCCCGTCGAAACCGGCGGCGAGGATCACGTCGGGATCGGCGATGTCGATCACGATCGCGCTCAGCTTGTGCGCCGACAGCGCCACGGCGAGCGCGCTGCCGACCAGCCCGCCACCCAGAATGATTACGTCCGCTCGGTTCATGCCGTTCGCTCTAGCGTTCCTGAAGGCCGGTGCCAAACCCTGAACGCGCGCCACACCGCTCAGGCGGGCGTGAACCTGAGCGCGACGCCGTTCATGCAATAGCGCTTGCCGGTCGGCGGCGGCCCGTCGTCGAAGACATGGCCGAGATGCCCGCCGCAGCGGCGGCAATGCACCTCGGTGCGCGACATGCCGAGCGATGCGTCGTTGCGGGTCCGCACCGCATTCGGCAGCGGCGCCCAGAAGCTCGGCCAGCCGGTGCCGCTGTCGAACTTGGTCCTGGACGAAAACGCCGGCAGCGCGCAGCCGGCGCAGGCGAACACGCCCTTGCGATGCTCTTCGTTGAGCGGGCTGGTGAAGGGGCGTTCGGTGCCTTCATGGCGCAGCACGGTATAGGCGGCGGGGGAGAGCTTCGCCTTCCACTGAGCGTCCGACAGGGCGATCTCGAAATGCTCGGGCGGGGCGGCGGCGGCGCCACGGCACCCGAACAACAGGAACGCTCCCGCGCCCGAGGCGGAGAGCGTCAGGAACTGTCTGCGATCGTGCATTCCAGAGAACCTTTTCGAAGGATGGAAAGCATATAGGTACGCGGGGCGCGAATGCACGGATGCGCGCCGCGCACCAGCGAGCGGCGATCAGGGCGTGGGCGTTCCGCTGAGCGCCTCGCCCACCGTTGCGACACGACGCTTGAACCAGCTCCCGCTCCCCGATTGCAGCACGCCACGCCGAAACGCGCGCGCACCGATCGTGATCGCGATTCCCACCCACAGCGCCTGCCACGCCAGCGCGAGCAGATGCGGCCACACGTGCGGGAAGTTGGCCGCATGTGCCGCCATCGCGAACGGCGAGCTGAACGGAAAAATCTCGGCGAAGCGCGTCACCCAATTGTCCGCGCCGCCGGCCGCGCGCAGCGCCAGGCTGAACATCAGCACCTGGACGATCGTGATCGGCAGCGACAGCATCTGAAGCTCGCGCGGCGTGGTCGCCTGCGCGCCGACCCCGAGGAACACCGCGCCGAGCAGCATGTAGGCCATGGCGAAATAGGCGAAGAACAATGGCACGAAGAGCGGCAGGCCGATCGCCGGACCGATCTCGCCCAGGCCGCCCGCCATGCTCGCCGGCAGGATCGCGGTGAGCTGGCTGGCGAGCGTGCCCCAGAAGCCGACGAACAACACCGCCGAGCCGAACATGCCGAGTAACTTGCCGAAGAACACCGCCTCCAGCGGCACCGCGGCGGCGAGGATTTCGATCACCTTGTTGTTACGCTCCTCGGCCATCGTGCCGACCGCTTGGCCGGACAGCAGCAGCGACAGGAAAAAGATACCGAACACGCTGAAGAACGCCGCCTGGCTGTGTCCGCCCGACGAGGCGCGTTCGCGTGCGATGGGGGTGAAGGTGGCCGCTGAGAGCGGGCGCGCGCCGCTCGCCGCGGCGCGCAGCGTTCCCTCGGAGAGTTCGGCGAGATAGCGCGAATCGCCGCGCCCCTGCGCGCCGTAGAGGATCGTGGGAGCCGCGAGATCGCCATAAAGCGCGGCGGTGGTGTCCGGCCCCGCGCCGGCGAACACCGCACGCGCTTGCGTGGCGGGCGTGGTGCCGGGCGTCTCGAACGTCAGCACCGGGGGCTGATCGGAACGGCCGAACAATTTGCGCAGCCGCGCATCCGTGGCGCGCATCGCCGCCTGCCGCTCGGGCGCGACGATCGCGACGATTTGCGCCTTGTCGGCGGCGTTGGTCGCCATCGACGTCGCGCCCCCTGCGCCGACCAGTCCGAACGACAGCATGATGATCGGCGAGAGCAGGAACAGCAGGAAGGTCGGCGTGAACACGGTCGCGACGAAATCGCGGCGCGCGATCGTCAGCGTCTGGCGGACGATGCGGTTGGACCTGACGCTCATGCCGAAATCTCCTGCGTCGCGTCGAGCGCACTGGCGCCGACGATGCGGACGAAGGCGTCATGCAGCCCCGGTCGCTCGATCGAGAGTCCGGCGATGCCGTGACCCCCGTCGATCAGCCGGCGTAGCGCCGCCTCGACGCCGCCATCCGGCACCGGAAAGTGCCAGCCATCGCGCTGATGCACCGCACCGTCCGGGAGGTAGGCGGCCAGGCCGGGCTCGTCGCGGTCGGGTACGTAATGGGCGCGCATCGGCAGCAATCCGCGTGCCTCGGCGACGGTGCCTTCGAAACGATGCCTGCCGCCGGCGATGATGGTCAGCCGGTCGCAAAGCCGCTCGGCGTGCGCCATGACGTGGGTCGACATGACGATCGTCGCGCCACGATCGCGCTCGGCGAGGATCAGCGTTTCGAGCCGCTCCTGATTGACCGGGTCCAGCCCGGAGAAAGGCTCGTCGAGCACGAGCAGTTCGGGTTGGTGGACAACCGAGCCGAGCAATTGGACGAACTGCGCCATGCCCTTCGACAGCTTGCGGATCCTGGTGTCGGCGGCATGGCCGAGGCCCGCGCCTTCCATCAGCGTGACGGCACGCTTGCGCCCGGCCTTCAGATCGAGGCCGCGCAAGGCGCCCATGAACGCGATCGCATCCCTGGCGCGCATTCCCGGATACAGGCCGCGCTCCTCGGGGAGATAGCCGACCCGGTCGCTCGCGTCGCGCGGGTGGGTGTGGCCGAGCAGCGTGCGATGCCCGCCGTCGGGCTCTATGATGCCGAGCAGCATGCGCAACGTCGTGGTCTTGCCCGCGCCGTTTGGCCCGAGCACGCCGTAGATCGCGCCGCGCGGCACGGCGACGTCGACGCCATCGACCACACGCTTTCCGCCGAAGTTCTTGACCAGCCCTGTCGCATGGATGGCAAACGCGTTCGTCAAACCTACCTCCGTTCGTCCCGAGCGATGCCGAGGACGGGGCGCAACCGAGCGTCCAGCAGGTGTCTCGACTTCGCTCGACACGAACGGGAGGGGTGATGGCGCCGCGCCGCCGTGGTAGCGGGCATTGATGAACGAACACAACCCGCTGGCGGGCCAATCGGTTGCCGCGCGGCTCAAGGCCAAGGCGGCGGAGCTCGGCTTCGTCGCCTGCGGAGTCGCGTCCGCCGATGCGACCCCGCGTGCGGGCGAGCGACTGCGCCAATGGCTCGCACAAGGCATGCATGGCGACATGCTATGGATGGCCGAGCGCGCGGCACAGCGCGAAAGCCCTGCGGCCTTGTGGCCGGCGGTCCGCAGCGTGGTCGCGCTCGGCATGAGCTACGCGCCCGCCGCCGATCCGCTCGCGCTGGCCCATGTCGGGGACATCGGCCGCATCTCGGTCTATGCACAGGGCGGTGATTATCACGATGTCGTCAAACGCGCGCTGAAGGCACTGGCGCGGTGGCTGGTGGCGGAGGCGCCCGGCGCGGATGTGAAAGTGTTCGTCGATACCGCGCCGGTGATGGAGAAGCCCCTCGCCGAAGCCGCCGGGCTGGGCTGGCAGGGCAAACACACCAATATCGTCAGCCGCGAGGCCGGGAGTTGGCTGTTCCTCGGCGCCATCTACACAACGCTCGATCTGGAAGCGGATGCGGGCGGGCGCGACACTTGCGGATCGTGCGACGCCTGCCAGCGCGCCTGCCCGACCGACGCCTTCCCCGCGCCCTACCGGCTCGATGCCAGGCGGTGCATTTCGTATCTGACGATCGAACATGCGGGGCCAATCCCGCGCGCGCTTCGCGCGGGAATCGGCAACCGCATCTATGGTTGCGACGATTGCCTCGCGGTATGCCCGTGGAACAAGTTCGCAACCGCCGCCGCCGCCAACCGCGCCTTCCTGCCGCGCGCGGAACTTGCCGCGCCGGAGCTCGCCGATCTGCTCGCGCTCGACGACGCGGATTTCCGCACCGTTTTCGCGGGATCGCCGATCAAGCGGATCGGGCGGGACCGGATGGTGCGCAACTGCCTTATCGCAGCGGGCAACAGCGGCGTGGCGGCGTTGATTGCGCCGGTCGCGAGGCTGCTCGATGATCCCGCGCCTGTGGTGCGCGGTGCTGCGGTGTGGGCGCTCGGGCGGCTTGCTCCTGACCAAGCGGCGGCAGCGCGCACGCTCCGGATGTCAGCCGAAACGGATGCCGACGTTTACGCCGAATGGGCCGCGCTCGCTCCCTGACCGGCGCCGCGCGATCACCCCTTTCCGTTCGTGCTGAGCGAAGTCGAAGGACGAACGGCTCTTGGAGGAGCCGCGCGATCGTAGACGGCTCTTACGCGAGATCATCCGGTCGCCCGCGCCCGGCCCAGCCCGACCGTGATCGCGATGTCCATCGTCACGTTGCCGACGGTGCGGAACAGGTCGGGGATCGTCTCGACGGCGATCAGCAGCCCGAGCGCCTCGATCGGCACGCCCATCGCGAACGCGACCGGCGCGACCGAGGCGATATAGCTGATCGTGCCGGGCAGGCTGACCGAACCCATCGTCGTGATCGCCGCCGTACACACGCCCGCCGCGAGCGCGCCCGGCCCGATCGCGACGCCCAGCCAATGTGCGATGTAGAGCGCCACCGCGAGGTTCATCGCCGGGCTGGTCGCACGGAACACCGCGACCGCGAGCGGAAGCACGATCCCCGCCGCAGCGGGCGCCGCTCCGAGCGATTCGCTCGCCGCCAGCATCGTCGGCAGTGTGGCGAGCGAGGATTGCGTCGAGATCGCCACCGCCTGCGCGGGTGCCGCCGCGCGCGCGAACCGCAGCACCGAGACGCGGCCGAACACCGCCGCGACCGGATAGGCCGACAGCAGAACGACGAAGCCGATCGCCGAGACGATGACGATATAGTGCAGCAGCGCGCCGAACGCCGCCGCCCCCGTCCGCGCACCCACCCCATAAGCAAGCGCGCCGACGCCGATCGGCGCGAGCCTGAGCACCCAGGCGATGATGATGAGCAACGCATCGGTGATCGCCTGGAACCAGCGGGTCAGCATCGCGCGCGGTTCCGGCGCGAGCTGGGTGATCGCGAAGGCGAGCGCGAGCGCGAACACGGTGAGCGGCAGGAACGAATCGCCCGCCGCCGCGCTCACGACGTTCGACGGGACGATCGTCTCGAAGAACGCGCCGAGCGTCGGCACGGTGCCAACCGGTTGCGCGCCGGTTAGCGCCTGCCGCAGCGCCGCCGACCAATGCGCAGGGAGTGGCCACACATCGAGCAGCAGCGGCGTCGCGATCGCCGACATCACCGTCGTCGACCACAGGATGACGATCATCGTCAGCACCGCGCGCAAGGCGAGCTTGCCCGCCCGCGCGGCATCGGCGGCCGCACCGACACCGGTCACGAGCAAACCGATGATCAGCGGCACGATCACCATCTGCAAGCCATGCAGCCAGGCAAGGCCGATCGGCTGCGTGAAGCCGGTGATCGCCAATGCGAGCCTGGAATCGATCGCGACGAGCGCGATGCCGATCAGCAGCCCGCTTACGAGCGCCAGCAAAATGCGTGTTGGCTGTGACATGCCTGTTCCCCCGTTAGCGCTCAACGAACGGGGAACGCGCTAAAATGGCAAGCGGATTGTGGATTTCGGAGGGTGCGAGGTCTCCGGACCGGAGCATCAAGCAGCCGGCGCCCGGGCGTTGCGCCGTATCAGGAATCAGCCGTATCAGGAATCAGGAGCCGCAGTCCCGCGCCGCCCGCCAATGAGGAGGCGCTTAAAAGCTCGCGGTCTCGTACGCGCCGGTCTGAACGCTCGCCAGGGTCATCTTGGGGGCGGGGGTGTCGGTGGCCGGCTCGGCATCGGCATTGCCGGCGTGGTCGGAGTAGATGAAGCCCTTGGTCGGATAGGCGGTGGAGCCGAGATCGTGCTGCGGGCCGTACCAGACCTTGACCATGCTCCAGTCGCCGTTCGCCGAGACATCGATCGCACGAACATTGGTCTCGATGCGGCCACGGCGCGACCAGTTGGCATGGGTGAGCAGCACTTCGCGGTCGTTCACCACCGCGCTCACCATTGCGACGTGGCCGAGCCGCATGTGCCCCGTCGAGGCGAAGGCGAGCACCGCGCCGACCTTCGGCGCGCGGCCACGGTCATAGCGACCGGCGGCCTGACCCCACCAAGTGTTGGCATTACCGCGAATCTGGATGCCGGAGATGGTGCGGGCATAGGGGGCGCACTGCCAAAACTGGGCGGCCGCAGGAGCCGTTGCCGTCAGGGCGCAAGACAACACCAGCGCGGAACGCGCTGCAAACGACTTGAAATTCATGCGACCCCCCAAGGTCTTTGGCTTCGTTGAGCCTATTGAGCAGGTCGCGGACGCGATGAAAACCCGGCCACGCCGACGAATGGAACCTTTTCCGATGAAGCGTGTTTCAGCGACGATAACTGCCCCACGGCACCGTGCTTCGGCGCGAACGGCGGGCGTCTGCGCTCGCCATAACGCTGCGGACGCTGTAGAATCATCGCCATGAAACGCGCCGCTCTGGCTCTTTGCCTGCTCTCGCTCGCCTGTTCCCCGCGTGGCGGGAGTGGCGACGCCGACGCAATCTACAACGCCGGCGAGCAAGAAGCCCAGCTTTCGCCCGGCGTACAGCCGGTTCGGATCGGCGAGGGCGGCCCCGGCTTCGCCGCGTGCGCGGCGGCGGGAACGGTCGTCAATCTTTCGCCACAAGACCAGCCCTACCTGCCGATCCGCGCCGCGCCGTTCGCAGAGGCGAGCGAGATCGGGCGGCTTGAAAACGGCGCGCCGCTCCTGCTGTGCTCACACTCACTCGATCAGCGCTGGCAGGGCGTGGTGGTGCCGCCGGCGGGCGGAACCCCGGCCGATTGCGGCGTCGCCGCGCCGGTCTCAGCGCCACGAGGTTATGCCGGGCCGTGTCGCTCGGGCTGGGTGTCGTCGGCCTTCGTGCGGGCACGGGCCGGGTAAGTTTCGAAGCTCACCGTTCGTCCCGAGCGAAGTCGAGGGACAACTCCCGCGCGTAACGCAAGGTGTCTCGACTCGCTCGACACGAACGGCTGAAGACCTACCGGGCGATTCCGCCCGCCGCCAGCACCGCCAGCGTCACCAGTTCGCTCGCGGTCGAGGTCATCGGCGCGATCTGCACGCTCTTCTCCATGCCGACGAGCATCGGCCCGATCACCGCGTCGCCGCCGAGCTCGCGCAGCAGCTTGGCGGAGATGTTGGCCGATTGCAGCCCTGGCATGACCAATACGTTGGCCTGACCCGACAAGCGCGCGAACGGGAAATTGGCTAGCTGCTTGGGGTTGAGCGCGACATCCGCCGCCATCTCGCCCTCATATTCGAAGCTCACCTGCCGCCCGTCGAGTACCGTCACCGCGTCGCGGATATTGTCGAGGAAGGCGCCACCCGGGTTGCCGAAGGTCGAATAGCTGAGGAACGCCACGCGCGGCTCATGCCCCATGCGGCGGGCGACCTGCGCGGTATCCTCGGCGATATCGGCGAGTTCCTCGGCGGTCGGCCGTTCGTTGACGGTGGTGTCGGCGAGGAAGACCGTGTGGCTCTGGCCGACCATCAGATGAATACCGAACGGCGTACGTCCCGCCGCCGGATCGATCACGCGACGGATTTCGCGCATCGTGTGCGCATAGGTCCGCGTCGTGCCGGTGATCATCGCGTCGGCCTCGCCGAGCTGGAGCAGCACCGCGCCGAAGATGTTGCGGTCCTGGTTTATCATCCGTTCGCAATCGCGGCGCAGATAGCCGCGCCGCTGGAGCCGCTCGTAGAGGAAATCGACCATGCGCGGCACCAGCGGCGAGTTGCGGCTGTTGTGCAGTTCATAGGTCGAAGGATCGGTCACGCCGAGCGCACGCAGCCGATCGGGCACGTCGTCGCGGCCGACCAGCACCGGCACGCCGTAGCCGCCGTCCTTGAACGCGATCGCGGCACGCAGCACCGTCTCTTCCTCGCCCTCGGCGAACAGCACGCGCTTCGGGTGCGCCTTGGCGCCCTCATAGGCGAGCGTCAGCACCGAAGTGGTCGGGTTGAGCCGCGCCTTGAGGCTCTGGCGATAGGCTTCGAGATCGAGGATCGGCTTGGTGGCGACGCCCGAATCCATCGCCGCCTTGGCGACCGCGACCGGCACGATCTCCATCAGCCGCGGATCGAACGGCGCGGGGATGATATAATCGGGGCCGAAGCTGTGCTGGACGCCATATGCCTGCGCGACCTCCTCGGCGACCTGCTGGCGCGCGAGCGCGGCGAGCGCCTGCGCGGCGGCGACCTTCATCTCGTCGTTGATCGTCGTCGCGCGCACATCGAGCGCGCCCCGGAAGATGAAGGGAAAGCCCAGTACGTTGTTGACCTGGTTCGGATAATCCGACCGGCCGGTCGCGATGATGACATCGGGGCGCACCCGCTTCGCCTCGGGCGGGCTGATCTCGGGATCGGGATTGGCCATCGCGAAGATGATCGGCTTGGGTGCCATCTTGGCGAGATATTCGGCGGGCAGCGCGCCGGCGGCGGAGAGGCCGAGGAACACGTCGGCGCCGTCGAGCGCTTCCTCGAGCGTGCGTCGATCGGTGACGGCGGCGTGCGCCGACTGCCACTGGTTCACATTGTCCCGGCCCTGGTAGATCACGCCAGTGCGGTCGCACATCAGCAGATTGTTGCCGGGCAGCCCCATCGCCTTGATGAGCGCGGCGCAGGCGATCGCGGCGGCGCCCGCGCCATTGACGACGATCTTGGTGGTTTTGATGTCGCGGCCGGTCAGGAACAGCGCGTTGATGAGGCCGGCGGCGGCGATGATCGCGGTGCCGTGCTGATCGTCATGGAACACCGGGATGTTCATGCGCTCGCGCAGGGTCTGCTCGATCACGAAGCATTCCGGCGCCTTGATGTCCTCGAGGTTGATGCCGCCGAAGCTCGGCTCCATCAGTTCGACCGCGTCGATGAAGCGATCGACGTCCTCGGTCTTGAGTTCGAGATCGATCGAATCGACGTCGGCGAAGCGCTTGAACAGCACCGCCTTGCCCTCCATCACCGGCTTCGAGGCAAGCGCGCCGAGATTCCCCAGGCCGAGGATAGCGGTACCATTTGAAATCACGGCGACGAGATTGCCCTTGGCGGTATAATCATATGCGGTCGCCGGATCCTGCGAGATCGCCAACACCGGCACGGCGACGCCGGGCGAATAGGCGAGCGCGAGATCGCGCTGCGTCGCCATCGGCTTGGAGGCGATGATCTCGATCTTGCCGGGGCGTCCCTCGGAGTGGAACAGCAGCGCCTCGCGCTCGGAAAACTGGACGTTCGATTCGTTCGACATTGGGCAGCCTTCTCCAGAAGCGTCTAGCCCTTAGTGTCACTCTCTGGGAAAGGGAACGCCACTATCCCATTTTGCGCGTGTCAAAGTCTTGCCGGGTGCGGTCGATCTTGGCGTCGGCCACGGTCCCAAACGCCGCAGAGCCCCTCGCGCAAGCCGTGACCGCGGTCGTCGGACGGCAATCGACGTGCGGCGGATGACCGGGCACGGCGCGTATAAGCGAACCGTCGCGGTCCATCGCGCTCGACCAGCGGCATTGAGCCGCTGGCGCCGAGCCTCTATCGGCTGGACGCGTGACCGATCCCGTTTCCGCTCCCACGCCGATGATGGCGCAATATCTCGCCCTGAAGGCGCAGGCGCAGGACTGCCTGCTCTTCTATCGGATGGGCGATTTCTTCGAGATGTTCTTCGAAGACGCGAAGATCGCCGCCGCCTGTCTCGACATCGCGCTCACCGCGCGTGGCGAGCATGGCGGCGCGGCGATCCCGATGTGCGGCGTGCCGGTCCATTCGGCCGAAGGGTATCTCGCGCGGCTCATCAAGGCCGGCCACCGCGTCGCCATCGCCGACCAGACCGAAACCCCCGCCGAGGCGAAGAAGCGCGGCGGCTCCAAGGCTCTCGTCGCGCGCGGGATCATCCGCGTGGTAACGGCGGGTACGCTGACCGAGGAAGCCTTGCTCGATGCGCGCGCGGCCAATTGGTGCGTCGCGATCGGAGAGGCGGGCGGCGGCGTCGCGCTGGCCGCCGCGGATATTTCCACCGGCCGGTTCGAGCTGATCGAAACGAGCGCCGCGAGCCTGACCACCGAGCTCGCGCGACTGAACCCCGCCGAGACGATCGCCGCCGAGGACAGCGCTTTCGCCGAGGTCACCACCTCGCTGCGGCCGAAGCCCGGCTTCGACAGCGCGCGTGGCGAGGCCCGGCTGCGCGATCTCTACGGCGTCGCCACGCTCGATGGCTTCGGCCAGTTCAGCCGCGCGGCGCTCGCGGCTGCGGGCGGCCTGGTCGCGTATCTGGATCACAATGCCAAGGGTGCGCTACCGTTCCTGCGGCCGCCGGTGCTGCGCCTGAGCGCACAGGCGATGGCCATCGACGCGGCGACGCGCGAGAGCCTCGAACTCACCGCCACGACATCGGGGTCGCGCAAGGGCAGTCTGCTCGACGCGGTCGATCGCACCGTGACGGGCGCGGGCGCGCGGGCGCTCGCCGCCGACATCGGCGCGCCGCTGGTGGACCGGGCCGCGATCGAGGCGCGGCTCGATCTCGTTCAGTTGCTGTGCGAAGATGGTGGCTTGCGCGAGTCGCTGCGCGCCACACTGCGCGCGCTCCCCGATATCGGCCGCGCACTGGGGCGGCTAGCGGCGGGACGCGGATCGCCGCGCGATCTCGGGCAGTTGCGCGACGGTCTGGATGGCGCATGGCGGCTCGGCGAGAAGCTGGAGGACCTCCTCTCCCCCGTTCGTCCTTCGACAGGCTCAGCACGAACGGGGATGGAACTCCTCACCGATCTGGCCCCCCGGCTGCGCGGCCATGGCGCGCTGATCGACCTGCTCACCCGCGCGCTGGTGGCGTCACCGCCGATCGACGCTTCCGACGGCGGCTATATCGCGCCTGGCTATGACGCCGCGCTCGACGATCTGCGCGACGCCGGCGCCGGTGGGCGGCGCGCGATCGCGGCGCTGGAAGCGGATTATCGTGCGCGTACCGGCATCGCCGCGCTGAAGATCAAGCATAACGGCGTCCTCGGCTATCATATCGAGGTCGCCGCGCGCGTGGCGGATGCGCTGATGGCGCCCGACAGCGGTTTCACCCACCGCCAGACGCTCGCGGGCGTCGTACGCTTCAACGCACCCGAACTACACGAGGTCGCGGTGAAAGTGTCGCAGGCCGGAGCGCACGCGCTCGCGGCGGAGGCGGCGCATCTCGAAGACCTAACGCATGCCGCGCTCGACCGGCGCGAGGCGATCGCCGCCACCGCCGATGCGCTTGCCCGGCTCGACGCCTCGGCCGGCTTGGCCGAGCGCGCGTGCGAGGGCGGCTGGGTGCGGCCGACGCTGGTCGATCATGCCTGTTTCGACGTCGAAGGCGGCCGTCATCCGGTGGTCGAGGATGCGCTGGCGAAGCGCGGCGAGCGCTTCGTCGCCAACGACTGCAAGCTGTCCGAAGACTCGCGATTGTGGCTCGTCACCGGCCCGAACATGGGCGGCAAATCGACCTTCCTGCGCCAGAACGCGCTCATCGCCGTGCTCGCCCAGGCCGGCAGCTACGTTCCCGCGAACGCGGCGACGCTCGGGCTGGTCGACCGATTGTTCAGCCGCGTCGGAGCATCGGACAATCTCGCGCGCGGCCGCTCGACCTTCATGGTCGAGATGGTCGAGACCGCCGCGATCCTGGCGCAAGCGACTCCGCGCAGCTTCGTCATCCTCGACGAAGTCGGACGGGGGACTTCGACCTATGACGGGCTCGCGATCGCCTGGGCGGTGGTCGAGGCGATCCACGAGGACAATCGCTGCCGCTGCCTGTTCGCGACGCACTACCACGAACTGACCCGCCTCGCCGAACGCTGCGAAGCGTTGAGCCTCCACCACGTCCGGGCGCGCGAGTGGAAGGGCGATCTGGTGCTGCTCCATGAGGTCAGCGAGGGGCCGGCGGATCGAAGCTACGGCCTCGCGGTCGCGCGGCTGGCGGGATTGTCCCCCGCGACACTCGCGCGCGCCAAGGCCGTCCTGGCGAAGCTCGAGGCGGGCCGCGCAAAGACCGGCGGCATCGCGGCCGGACTCGACGACCTCCCGCTCTTCGCCGCCGCGCGTGAGGAGGAAACGCCGCCGGCCGATCCGGTGCGCGACACGCTTGCCGCGATCGATGTCGATGCGCTCACCCCGCGCGACGCGCTCGAGCAGCTCTACCGGCTGAAAGGGCTGCTATAGCCGCATCGGTCGGAGCCGCGAACGCGGCCTCGCGCGCCCTTGAGCGCGACGAACCGACGCGATATTCGCCCGCGATACCTCTCGATGGAGAGTGGAGTGAACTGGAAAGACACGGTAAATGCGCGCGGCTGGAAGGTGCCGTTCGTCAACAAATCGCTGTTTCAGATCGGCAAGGAACTGGTGCCGCGGATCGACGCGATCATCATGCGCCGCTCGCTCGTTCCCGACCAACCGGTGATGGACAAGGCGTATTTCGCCTGGATTCCCGAGCTTGAGGCGCATTGGCGCGAAATCCAGGCCGAGGCGATCGCGATCCGGACCGAGGAAATACCCTCGCTCGGCGACATTTCGTTCGATCATGGCCGGATCGCCAAAGACCGTCGCTGGAAATCGCTGTTCCTCAAGGGTTATGGCTACCGTCTGACCGGCAATGCCGCGCGGGCTCCGGTCACCGCGGCGCTGATCGAGCGGGTTCCTGGGCTGGTGACCGCATGTTTTTCGGTGCTGGAGGCCGGCGGCCAGATCCCGCGTCACCACGGCATGACCAAGGGCATGCTGACCTATCATCTCGGGCTGAAAGTGCCGGCCGAACGCACGAAGTGCTATATGACCATAGAAGAGGGCGACGCGCGTCACGTCCTTCCCTGGGGCGAGGGCGAGTCACTGTTGTTCGACGATCTCTACAATCACCAGGTCGCGAACGACACCGACGAGGATCGCTACATTCTGCTCATCCAGATCAAGCGGCCCTGCCGGGGGGTGGCCAACGTGATCCAGAACGCCTTCCTGTTCGGTGTGCGGCACTCCCGCTTCGTGCAGGATATCGTGCGCAACATCGAAAAAGCGCAACACGCGACCATCGGCGCGCCGGGCCGATAAACCCGCTCGGCGGGTGCCCCGGCATCGGCGCGTGACGGGGCGATCCCAAGCCTCTATCCCGGCTGCATGCCAGCCCGTTTCGACTCCCTCCCGCAACGCCGCGCGATCATCGACCGGCGCGCCCTCGCCGATGCGCTCGCCGCGCTTGAGGGGAGCGATCCGGTGCCGCTGCGCGCCGCCGGCACCGCGCTCCTGAAGGCCGCGCTTGATGCCGGCCGTACCGAAATCGGACGGCGGCTGATCGAGTACCCCTCGCGCGGGCTGGAGATCGCCGCCGCGCAGGCGTTCCTGGTCGATCAGTTGATCCGGCTGCTCTATGATTTCACCACCCAGCGGCTGTACCCGGTCCACAATCCGACCGCGGCCGAGCGCCTCACCGTGATCGCGGTCGGCGGCTATGGGCGCGGCGAAATGGCACCCTATTCGGACGTCGATATCGGCTTCCTCACCCCCTGGGAGCAGACGGCGTGGGCGGAGCAGGTCATCGAATCGATGCTCTATGCGCTGTGGGATCTCGGGCTCAAGGTGGGCCATTCGAGCCGCTCGCTCGACGAGATGGTACGCCAGGCGAAAAGCGACGTAACCATCCGCACCGCGCTTCTGGAGGCGCGCTATGTCTGGGGCGACCAGCCGCTCTATGACGAGGCCGCACGGCGCTTCAAGGTCGAGGTGCAGGCCGATACGGTGCGCAGCTTCATCGCCGAGAAGCTTGCCGAGCGGAACACCCGCCACAAGCGGATGGGCGACACGCGCTATGCGGTCGAACCCAACGTCAAGGAGGCCAAGGGCGGCCTGCGCGACCTCCACACGCTCTTCTGGATCGGCAAATACGCCTACAACGTGTCCGAACCGGGCGAGCTGGTCGAGGCCGGGTTGCTCAGCCGCGCCGAATATCGCCAGTTCAACCGCGCCGAGAATTTCCTGTGGGCGGTGCGTTGCCACCTGCACAGCATCGCGCGGCGCGCCGAGGACCGGCTCACTTTCGACATGCAGGCCGAGATCGCCCGTCGCATGCGCTTCGCCGACCGTACCGGAAAGTCCAAGGTCGAGCGCTTCATGCATTATTACTTTCTGCAGGCGAAGCGCGTCGGCGACCTGACGGGTGTGTTCCTCGCGCATCTCGACGAGAAGTTCGCCGCGCGCGGCCGGCGCTTCGGGCTGCCGATGCTCGGCCGCGGCCGGGCACCGCGCAAGCTGCACGGCTTCGTGATCGAGCGCGGCCGGCTCGCGATCCCGTCGGACGATTTCTTCCAGGCCGATCCCGTGCGGCTGATCGAACTCTTCGCGCTCGCCGACCAGAACGGGCTCGAAATTCACCCGCTGACGATGCGCACCGCCGCGCGCGACGCCAAGCTCGCCGACGACATCCGGCAGGAACCGCGCGCCAACGCGCTGTTCCTCGACGTGCTGGCCTCGCAGCGCGACCCCGAGACCGTGCTGCGCTGGATGAACGAGGCGGGCGTGTTCGGTCGCTTCATTCCCGATTTCGGCCGCGTCGTCGCGCAGATGCAGTTCGACATGTACCACCATTACACCGTGGATGAGCATACCATTCGCGCGATCGGGCTGTTGTCGGCGATCGAGAAGCAGACGCTCGCCGACGATCATCCGCTCGCGAGCGCGGTGTTCGACCAGATCGTGTCCCGCCGCGCGCTATATGTCGCGGTGCTGCTCCACGATATCGCCAAAGGGCGCGGCGGCGATCACTCGATCCTCGGCGCGGAGGTCGCACATCGGCTGTGCCCGCGGCTGGGGATGAGCGAGGCGGAGACCGAAACGGTCGCCTGGCTGGTGCGCTATCATCTGCTGATGTCCGCCACCGCGTTCAAGCGCGACCTGTCGGACTTCAAGACGATCCTAGACTTCGCCGAAACGGTCCAGAGCCCGGAACGGCTGCGGCTGCTGCTGTTGCTCACCGTCGTCGATATCCGCGCGGTCGGCCCCGGCGTATGGAATAGCTGGAAGCGGCAGTTGCTGACCGATCTGTACGAATCGGCGGAGGAGGTGCTGCGGCTGGGGCACAAGCAGAAGGGCCGTGAAGAGCGGATCGCGGCGAAACAGGCCAGTCTGCGCGCGGCGCTCGACTGGGACGACGCGAAGTTCGCCGCCCTGCTTCGGCGCATGCCCGATCCCTATTGGGTGGCGGAACCCGACGAGGTACTGGTGCAGAACGCGCATCTGGTCGATCGCGCCGGCGCGGCCCAGCTTTCGATCGACACCCGGCCCGATCCCGATCGCGGCGCGACGCTCGTCTCGGTCTACGCCGCCGACCATCCCGGACTGTTCTACCGCATCGCCGGCGCGATCAGCCTCGCGGGCGGCAACATCATCGACGCGCGCATCCACACCACCCGCGACGGCATGGCGCTCGACAATTTCGTCGTGCAAGACCCGATGGGCGGACCGTTCGAGGACGACATGCAGCTCAAGCGGCTGCGGATGGGAATCGAGGACGCGCTCGCCGCACGCGGCGGGCGGCTGGTCGACAAACTGCTCGCCAAGCCGCTGTCACGGCCGCGTGCGACTGCCTTCCCGATCGCGCCCAACGTGCTGATCGAGAACAAGGCATCGAACCGCTTCACCGTGATCGAGGTCAACGCGCGCGACCGGCCGGCGCTGCTCCATCAGCTTGCCCACGCTCTGTTCGATTCGAAGGTGACGATCCACTCGGCGCACGTTGCCACCTATGGCGAGCGCGCGGTCGATACCTTCTATCTGACCGACCTGACCGGCGAGAAGATTTCCAACGCCACCCGGCTGCGCGGCATCGAACGCCGTCTGCTCGTCGCCGCGAGCGGGGAGAAGTTACGCACTGCCGCCTGAGCGGGCGCTACTTCGCCTCGCGCCGGGTGAAGTAGATGTGGATTCGCACCCACGCGCCGACCATCGGCTTGCCCCCGACACGCGGCGGGCGGACGAGGAACTGCCAGGAGGCGAGCCGCATTGCGCGCGCCAGCCCCGAACCGATTGGCGATTCGCCCAGCGAGCGGCAGTTATCGACATGGTAGTTGGCGATCGTCTGGCAGGCGATGTCGGCATATTCGGGATTGTCGACCTTGGGCATGTAGCCGCCGAGTTCGGCGTCGGTCGGTTCGCGATACCATTCCGCGTTGAACAGCCGCTGGCCCCCCGGCCCGTCGCCCGGCCCATAGGCCGCGCCGCCATTATTGCCGCCGCTCGCTTTGTCATCGCCGCTGTCGCTGCCGTGCGTCGGCAGCTTCGAGATGTCGGTTGCGGCGTAATCGTCCTGGCTCAGCGTGATCATCTTCGGCGGCACGGGCACGGGCGGGACCGGCGGCGTGATTTCGGGCTTGGGCTTGGTGATCTTGGGCGCAGTCGCCTTGGCAGCATGTTGCACCGGCGACTTCGGCCCTTTGGCGGCGGCCTGCTTGGCGGGGTCCGGGAGTTCCGAGGGCACGAACACCCGAAGCTCGCTCGGCTTGGGTGCCGGCGGCGCCGGGCGTTGCATGCTCCACAGCACGACCAACAAGGCGATGAGCAATTCGAGCGCGAGCGCCAGCCCGAACGCGATAGCGCGCCGCCGGAACGACGGATCGTGCCATCGCCAATAATCGTAATCGCTTGCCGCCATTCGCGTAAAAGACCCAACGCCCCGTTTCGACGCGCACCGTGACCCGGCGTCCGTCACGTCAACGGATCACCGAGCCATAGGAGGCAGGATTGTGCGCCGCAACGCATATGCCGCCTTACATGGATGCGAGGCGACGGTGAAATGACGTTCCCGTCACGTCGGCCGCGCTCGCGTCCAGGTTATGGCGATCACTCGCGTTCGGGCACCGGCACGTTGAAGCCGTTGAGCGTCATCGATACCAACGCATACAGGCCGACCAGGTAAATCAACTCGTTGGCGCCATGCTGGCCGAACGTGTCGATGGCGAGCGCATAGCAGGGTTCGGGCAGCACGCCGCCGTTCACCAGCGCGAAGGCGACATCATAAGCGACGCTCTCTTGGCGGTCGAGATCAGCGGGCTTGATGTTGGCACACAGCGCGGAGAGTCGCGCGGCGCTCATCTTCTCGCGTTCGGCGACGGCGATATGCGCGTAGATTTCATAGGCGGCATTGAAATGCGCGCCCGTCACCAGGATCGCGATCTGGCGGGCCGGATCGGGCAAGGTCGCCTGCATCGACATCGCCTTGGTGAGATCCCACACCGCCTTGCCGATCACGGGCTCGTGCAGCCACGGGTTCCACGGTCCCATCAGCGCGCCATCGTCGGCGAGCACCTTGAAGTCATTGAAGTTGGTGGCGATGCCCGCCTTCATGTCCTCATAGAGCGGCTTTTGAGCATCGGTCAGGTCGGCGGGGGCGATCAATGGCAAGCGCACGGGCGGTCTCCTTGGGCTGAGGCGACTCGCGCTATAGCCGCTTCGGTGCGGCGGTTGCGTGAAACTGGCGTCATGGTCGCGAAAACCGCTAAGGCCCGGAGGATGCTGTCACGCCTCGTCCTCACCGATTTCCGCAACCACGCCGATCTCACGCTCGTGCCCGGCGGCGGCTTCGTGGTGCTGACCGGCGAGAATGGCGCGGGCAAGACCAACGTCATCGAGGCGGTGTCGCTGCTTGCGCCGGGACGCGGATTACGCGCGGCACCGCTCGGTGAAATGGCGCGGCAAGGCGGCAAGGGCGGGTTCGGCGTCGCGGCGACGCTGGAGACGACGCACCCCCAATCCCCCTCCCACGTGTGGGAGGGGCTAGGGGAGGGCTTGTCACGAGGCGGACAGGCGGGAGCGGAGGATCCTGCGGGAGGAGAGATTTCGATCGCCACCGGCACGATCGCCACCGCGCCCGAACGGCGGATCGTACGCATTCAGGGTGCGACCGCTCCCGCCACCGCGCTCGCCGAATGGCTGACGGTGCTTTGGCTGACCCCGGCGATGGACCGGCTGTTCGTCGAGCCTGCGTCCGAACGCCGCCGCTTTCTCGATCGCCTCACGCTGGCACTCGCGCCGGGCCATGCCGTCCATAGCAGCCGTTACGATGCGGCGATGCGCGCGCGCAACCGGCTGCTCGGCGAAGCATCGGAGGGCGCGCCGCTCGATGCCGATTGGATCGCCGCGCTGGAGGCGCAGATGGCCGAGCATGGCGCCGCTATCGATACGGCACGGCGCGAGACGGTCGCCGCGCTCGGCCTTCGGCTTGCCGAGCAACCCGACGGACCGTTCGCGCGCGCCGGGCTCGCGCTGGAAGGCTGGACCGGCGCCGGCGAAACGCTCGCCGGCGATCTCGCCACCGGGCGGCGGCGCGACATGGCGGCGGGCCGGACGTTGATCGGCCCGCACCGCACCGATCTCGCGGTCAGCCATCTCGGCAAGGCCCAGCCCGCCGCCTTATGCTCGACTGGCGAACAGAAGGCGCTGTTGCTCGGTATCGTGCTCGCGCATGCGGAGCTCGTGGCGGAGCGCACCGGGCGGCATCCGGTGCTGCTGCTAGACGAAGTCGCCGCGCACCTCGATCCGCGCCGTCGCGCCGCCTTGTTCGCGGCGCTGGCGGGCAAGGGACAGGTGTGGATGACCGGCACGGAGGCGGCGCTGTTCGCGGAACTGCATGGCGAAGCCTCGCACGTAGCGCTGCCGTTCGTGCGCTGAATGCCCTGAGCCGCTGCGGGCAGAGGCGCCGCACTGCGATGCGGCCCTCGGCGTCGCTCGGGACGAACGGGAGGTGTTCAGGCCGGAATCTGCTGGCTGATGCAGTGGAAGCTGCCGCCTCCGGTGAGGATCGCGTCGGCGCGCAGCCCCACTACCTCGCGATCCGGGAACAGCGCCTGTATCGCCGCCACCGCAGCATCGTCGTTGGGCGCGCCGTAGAGCGGCACGACGACCGCGGCGTTGCCGATGTAGAAGTTCATATAGCTCGCCGGCACGATCTCGTCGTCGCGCAGCACGCGCCCCGGTGAGGGGATCGGCGCGACCGTGAGGCCCGCCGCCACCGCCGCCTCGGCGGCCGTGCGGTACACCGCCGCGTTCGGATCATCCTCGGCCGCTTGCGGAATCGCCACCACGCCCGGCGCGACGAACCGCGCGAGGTTGTCGACATGGCCGTCGGTATGGTCGTTGAGCAGCCCGTCACCGAGCCACAGGATGTCGCTGAAGCCCAGATCGTCGCGCAACCGCGCGGCGATCTCGTCCTTGCTCAGGTCAGGATTGCGGTTCGGGTTGAGCAGGCATTGCGCGGTGGTGACGAGGCGGCCGGTGCCATCGCCGTCGATCGCGCCGCCTTCGAGCACCCAGTCGCGCCGCTCGACCGGTGCGTCGATCGTCGCCGCCAGCCGCAGCCCGACGTCATCGTCACCGGGCAGGTCGTATTTGCCGCCCCAGCCGTTGAAGCGGAACGACCGCGCGCTGCCGTCGCCGAGCAGGATCGGCCCGGTGTCGCGCAGCCAGATGTCGCCGAACGGCTGAACCACCACTTCGGCATAGTCGCCGGCGATCTGCGCCGCAGCCTGTGCCGCCGCGTCATCGGCGGCGACCAGGATCACGCGCTCGCCCTTGCCCCCGGCGTGGACCGCACGGCCGAACGCGGCGACTTCCTCGCGCGCCGGTTCGAGATCCTCTTCCCACAATTCGGGGTGGCTCGGGAAACCGATCCAGACGGCAGTGTGCGGCGCCCATTCGGCGGGGGGTACGATAGTCATCATTCGGGATTCCTATTGCGCGGCCGCACGCTGCTTGTCGCGAATCGCGCGGAATTCGGCGGTCTTGTACCAATTGGGCCAAGCGTCGCCATCGGCGAGTTCGCGGCCCAGCCGATAATATAGGGTGAGATCCTCGACCGCGCCCGACCAATCCCAGGCGGGATTATATTCGTCCTGCGGCTTGTGATAGCGGTTGGCGATATAGTCGAGCGTCGCGGCGTGGCCGGCGGCCTCGCCGCCCACCACCAGATCCTCGCCCGCGCCGCCATCGAACATCGGCACGCCGAGCTTGGCGAAGCTGAAATGGTCCGATCTGAAATAGCTGCCGCGCTCCGGGTTAGGCTCGGGCTTGACCACCCTGCCCTGCGCTTCGACCAAAGTCTTCATCATGTCTTCGAGTTCGGATTTGCCCGCGCCGGTGATCTCGAAATCATGGGTGCGGCCCTTCACGTTGAGCACGTCCATGTTGACCCCGCCGACGGTGCGCGCGAGCGGATACACCGGATGCTCGGCATAATAGCGCGAGCCGAGCAGCCCCGCTTCCTCGGCGGTCACCGACAGGAACACGATCGATCGCTTGGCCGGCCCGGCCTTCACCTGCGCCTCGGCGAGCGCGACGAGGCCAGCGACGCCGCTCGCATTGTCGAGCGCGCCGTTGCAGATGCCATCACCCTTCACGGCGTCACAGTGGCCGAGATGATCCCAATGCGCGCTGTAGAGGACATATTCGTTCGGCGCGGACGTGCCGGGCAGGATGCCGACCACGTTCTTCGACGCCTGCCGCCGGATGGTGTTGTCGAACGACACCGACGCCTTGACGCCGAGCGGCACCGCGCGGAAGCCCTTGTGCTTGGCGGCCTCGGTCAGCGCGGCGAAATCCTGGCCCGCGCTCGCGAACAGCGCCTTGGCTTTGTCGAGCTGGACCCAGCCGACCGCCGCGCTTTCGCCCATATGGTCGCCCTTCTCGTCGAGTTCGAGCTGCGGCCCGGTGTTGCTCGACTGGACGACGCCCCAGCCATAGGCGGCCGGCTCGGTATCGTGGACGATGATCGCCGCCGCCGCACCCTGCCGCGCCGCCTCTTCGTACTTGTAGGTCCAGCGGCCGTAATAGGTCATCGCCTTGCCCTCGAACACACCGGTGCGCTCGGGCGATTGCCAGTCGGGATCGTTGACGAGGATGATGACGGTCTTGCCCTTCACATCCACGCCGGCATAGTCGTTCCAGCCACGCTCGGGCGCGGTGATGCCATAGCCGACGAACACGACGTCACTGTCCTTCACCGCGATATGTGGCGCGACGCGGAAGGTCTTCACGACCATGTCGGTGCGGTACGCGAGGCGGAGCGGGGTCTTGCCGCCGGTGATCGTCAGCGGCGCGACATTGGTCGCGGTGGTCTCGACCAGCGGCACGTTCTGGAACCAGCCGCCATCGACGCCGGGCTTGAGCCCAGCCGCCTTGAAGCGCTCGACGATATAGGCGGTGGTCTTGTCCTCAGCCGGCGTGGTCGGCTTGCGCCCCTCGAACGCGTCGGACGAGAGCGTCTTGGTCACGTCCTCGAGCGTCTGCACCGAAATGGCGGGGGCCTGCGCGAGCGCAGGGGCGGCAAGGAACGTCAGGCCGAGCAGAAGGGCGCGCATACGAACTCCGCTGAAGAGGATGCGCCTGTCTTGGCAGCGCGCCGCGCCGAGCGCAACGCGCGCCGGTCAGAACAGCTTCAGCTCGGCGAGACGGACTTGCTTGCCCTGCGGCTTGCGGATCGCGAGGCGGATCGCATCGGTGCGGACCGGCTGCCAGGTGAGCGTATCGGTGGCGTTCGCGCGCGGTGCCGCGCCGCGCGTGTCGAGCGGTCGCCATGCGCCATCGACACGATATTCGAGCCGGTAGCTGTCCGGTGCTCCGAACGCACCGCCCGCGAAGAACGACACTTCGCCGCGCCCGAGCGTGACCGGCTTGCCGAAATCGACCGCGAACCATTCGTCCTGCGCCGCGCCGGTCGAATCCCAGCCGTTGGGCAGTTCGGGCATGAACCACACGCGCCCGTCGATACCCTGGTGCAGCCGCTCGGGATCGGTGCCGCTCGATGCGCTCGGCTTTGGGTAATCGGTGCGGACGAGACTGATCGACTGGGCGATCGGCCGATCCACCGGTGGATTGGCCTTGGCCGCGACCGGCACGACCAGCTTGCCGAGCGTCGGGCGCGATGCCGCCAGCGCGCCATCGACATAGACGCGCAGACCCGCACCGCCGCGATACCGCCGCCCGTCTTCGTCATAGACCACCGACAGCAGCCGGCCGTGATACGGCACGTCCTGCGCCGCGAACCAGCGGAGGCGATCCCTGGCGCGATTCTTGGCGGGCAGCAGCGGATCGACCACGACGCTGTCGCCGGGCTGCGGCGTGATGCCGGCGAGGCCGGAGATCACCAGATCGTCGAAGCCGCTGTGGAAATAATGGTGGCTGCGCGGCAGCCCGACAATCGGCTTGCCGGTGGCGGGATCGTAATCTTCCTCCAGATCGAGCCGGTCGCCCTGATAGTGCATCCGCGCATATTGGCGCAGCAGCCGCAGGTAATCGCCGCGCCCGATCGTGCCGTCCGGTCCAGCATGGAGGCGGTTGGCGAGCCCGGTCAGCACCTGCGTGGTCTGGAACGGCCACACCGGCCCGTTCCACTGGCATTCGCGCAAGGCGGTCGCGGCGTCATAGCGGTATTGCCGCATGTAATATTGGTAGCTCGGCTCGGTGGTGCGCAGCCCGGCGGGGCCGGCGAGCTCGTTCGTCGACAGGATATGCGTCCAGGCGCGATCGAACTTGGCGTCGGCGCCGATCAGCCCGAACGTCCAGGGCAAATAGCCGACCAGCTCGCGGCCGCGGATCTGATCCCAGTATTTCACATGATCGTTGCTGACCTTGTAGCGGTCGATGAAATGGCCGAACCTGTCGCTCCACAACGCATCGAGCACGCGACCGCGCAACCGCTCGGCGCGCGCGGCATAGTCCGCCGCCGTCGCGGTGTCGCCCGCGAGCGCCGACAGCCGGCTGATCGCCATCGCATTGGCATATTGGAAGCTGTTGATCGACGGGCGGAACGCATCGCCGCCGCGAAACCCGTCCTTGCCGCCCGACGCATCGATCGACGAGATCGTATATTCGGTCGCGTCGAGCAGCGGCTCGATCCAGTACAGCCCCTTGGTGAAGTCGAAGCGATCGTCCCACAGGCCGTACACCAGCCGCATCGCCGGCAGCAGCCGCACCGCGCCGTCGCGGTCGTGATCGACGAGGTAGCGGCCCCACACCGCATCGGCGATGCTTTCGCTGAAATGACGGTCGTTGCCGCCGTCGAGATAGAGGAAATTGATATAATCGTCGGCGAAGCGGCGGTCGCGCAGCCAGCGCCCCTCGTTGATGTGGAAGGCGGTGGCGTCGTTGAGGCTGGCATAGGGCTCGCGCTGCCAACCCACGTCGTTGAGGAACTCGGTGGAGATGAACCCCTTGGCGCCGAGATCGCGCTGGTGTGCGCGGAACACCTGCCAGCGGTAATAATAGACCGCGTCGAGCGTCGCGTCCGAGCTGTCGAACAGCGGGATGCGATCGCGATACCAGTCGGCGTCGTTGCCGTACTGCCGCGCGAGGATCGCGTCGCGATCGAGCCGCGGGGCGGGCGCGGGCGCGGCGGCGATCAGCGTGAGCGGTGCTGCGCAAAGGAGCGCGGCCCGCAGCCTGCGTTTCAGGGCGATCATCCGCTCAACTCCGCTGGCGAACGTGCAACAGGCTGGCGCCGTGCGAGGGCAGATCCCGCGCCACTGCCCCGGTCATGTCGGCGAGCGGCGTCCGTTCCCACAGGTCGCGCGCGGATACCATGCCACGCACGCCGAGCCGATCGAGCGGCAGCGCCACCCGGCGAGGCTTTCCCGACGTGTTGAACAGCGCGACATAATGCCCGCCGGCGGGTGCGGTCGCGCTCCACAGATGCGTGCCGTCTTCGAGGATGTGCGGCCGGTTGTCCGAACTCGCCTGGTTGACCGCGATCACCTCGGGGTTGGTCAGCAGCGCCAGCGTCGCCGCGTCGAGGTGGCGCAGATCGCCGCCCATAATGAGCGGCGAACGCGCGATCGACCATAAGGTCATCAGCGTGCGTTGCTCGTCGGGGGTGAAACGCGAATCGCGCGCGCCGAGCGCGAGCCGGCCGAGCGGCAGCATGTCGCCATCGGGCCAGCGGCCGCCGCCGATATGCGGGCTCCAGGTTTCGAAGCGGGTGAACTGCGCGGTGAGCTGCGGCCATTCGTCCCAAAAATCATCGGCGATCCGCCACATCTCGGCATGACGGCGGACGTGATCGGCGCGGATCACCGGCGTCTCGCCGGGCGAGAGGCTGAGCACCATCGGGCGACCCGAGCGTTTGATCGCCAGCGCGACCGCTTCGATCTCGGGTGCATGCGCATCATAGGGGCGGCTCATGTCGTCGACCTTGACGAAATCGACGCCCCAGCGCGCATATTGCGCGAACACGCTGTCGTAATAGGCTTGCGCGCCGGGTTCGCGCATATCGACGCCGTACATGTCGGGGTTCCACGAACACACGCTGGTCACGTCGGCGACATCGCGCGCGCGATACTGCGTGCCGAGCACCGGCAGATTGCGTTCGACCGCGAGCCGGGGAATGCCGCGCATGACATGGATGCCGAACCGCAAGCCGAGCGCATGAACCCGTGCGGCGAGCGGGGCAAAGCCAAGACCGCCAGCGCTCGACGGGAAACGATTCAACGCAGGGAGCAGCCGGCCGTTGGCGTCGATCACCGGCACCGGCTTGGCGTTATACTCGTAGCTCTTCGCGTCGGGATCATACCATTGGATATCGACCGTGAAGATGTCGTAGCCGGCGGGCAGCAGCTTTGCCGCCATGATGCCGGCGGTCTCGATCGCCTGCGCCTCGGTGATGGTGGTGGCGAAGCTGTTCCAGCTATTCCACCCCATCGGCGGCCTCGGCGCGAGCGAAGCGGCGGCGCGCGGCGTGGCGCTGGTGGCGCCCGGCAGAGCTACCGCCGCCGCGCCGGCGACGAGCACCGTGCGGCGATCGATACCGCTCATACCCGCAGCACCCCGTTGGCCACCGGCGCGCCGAAATCGGGCGTGCCGTCCGGCGCGTAGCGGATCGGCTGTACGCGGGTGTGGCGGTTAGGATCGAACAAGGGATCCCCCTTGATCTCGGCGTAATCGCGCGCGTGATAGACCAGCATGTCGCGACCTCGTTCGTCGGTGGTGAAACTGTTGTGGCCGGGGCCGTAAACCTTGTGCGCGGGCGACGACCGGAACACCGGCAGCGGTGCTTTCGACCAATTCGCCGCGTCCATGATGTCCGCATCCTCGCGGCAGGTCAGCATGCCGAAACAATAGCGCGCATCCGTGGCGCTCGCCGAATAGGTCATGAACAAACGCCCGTTGCGTGTCAGTACCGCCGGGGCCTCGTTGACCTTGTAACCGCGCACTTCCCAGTCGAGCGTCGGGACGGACAAGCGCACCTGCTGCGCGGCGAGTGTCAGCGGGGTCTTCAAAGGCGCGAGGTAGAGATTGCTGTTGGTGTCGATCCCCGGCTCGCGTTGCGCCCATGCCAGGTAGCGCTGACCCTTGTGGACGAACGAGGTCGAATCGAGATTGAAACTGTCCCATGCGGTCTGAAGCTGGCCGAGCACCGCCCAGTTGCCCGTCATCGGGTCCGCCCCGTCGCACACCACCGCATAGGTGCGGATGCGGAACACGTCCTCGCCACCGCCGCTGGGGCCAGCGGCGAAATACATCGTCCAGCGCCCGTCGACCAGATGCAGCTCAGGCGCCCAGAGGAAACCCGACATCGGCCCGGACGTTTCATGCCGCCATACCACTCGCTCCGACGCGGTCGCGAGCCCGGCGAGCGTCTTCGCACGGCGCAAGACCAGCCGGTCATATTCGGGCACCGATCCGGTCATGTAGTAAATGCCGTCGGTATGGCGGAAGATCTGCGCATCCGCGCGGTTCCTGACCAGCGGATTGGTGATTGCCGCTTCTGTCCGGATTCGCGCCGCGCCGGGGGCGGCGACGAGCGTGGCGGCCGCGCCACCAACGAAGCCACGACGGGTCAGCTCAATCATGTGCGATCCTCTGCTTGCGGGTCTGGCGGGCGCTCGCGGAATCCGCGAGCGCCCGCGCGGTGACGGCGAGGACGATTTCCGCCCGCGCCGTCTCGTCACCGGCTATTGCAGGTCGAGCATCACCACCGACTTGGACGGCAGCGCCACCGTCAGCGTCGTGCCGTCGATCCGCGCACCGGTGAAGGCGGCGGGCGCGATGGCGTTCGGCGTCGTGAAGTCGTTATGCGCGTTCATCGTCGCCGCGGTGAGGATGCGGCCCGAGACGCTGCTCGCGCTCACTCCGCCAAGCGCGACGCTGACCGTGGCGGGCTTGTTCGGATCGAGGTTCGACAGCGCGACGTGGACCTTGCCGGCCTTGTCGCGCACCGCTGAGGCGGACACGCCCGGCATCGTCCACTGGTCCTTGTTGTACCACGGCGCCTTGATGTCGAGCGGCAGCACGGTCGCGTCCATGTAGGGCTTGTACATCTCATAGACGTAATAGGTCGGCGTCTTCACCATCTTGGCGCCGTCGGTGAGGATCATCGCCTGGAGCACGTTGACCATCTGCGCGATCGCGGTGACACGGACGCGATCGGCATGCTTGGCGAAGATGTCGAGATGGACCGAGGCGACCAGCGCGTCGCGCAGCGTGTTCTGCTGGCGCAGGAAGCCGGGATTGGTGCCCTCCTGCGCCTTGAACCAGGTGCCCCATTCATCGACCGCGAGGAACAGCTTCTTCTGCGGATCGAACTTGTCCATCATCGCGCTGTGCTTGGCGACGAGCTCTTCCATATGCGACGCGTCGGCAAGCGTGTGCGCCCAGCCGGCCTCGTCGAATTCGGTCGCCGACGCGCTCGGCGGCCAGCCGCCCGTCATCGTGTAATAATGGAGCGATACGCCGTCGATCTGCTTCGCGGCGTCGCGCATCATGGTTTCGGTCCACTTGTAATCGTCGCCGTTGGCGCCCGATGCGACCTTGAGAATTCGGGTGCCCTCCGGCGCGACGACGAAGGTGGCATAGCGCTTGGTCTCATCGGCGGCATAGGCCGCGCTCATGTTGCCGCCGCAGCCCCACAGCTCGTTGCCGATGCCGAAATAGGGCACCTTCCACGGCGCCTTGTGGCCGTTCCTCGCGCGCTCATCGGCCAGGCTGCCGGCGGGCGAGGTCATATATTCGACCCACTCGGCCATTTCGCGCGGCGTGCCATTGCCGACATTGCCCGAGATGTACGCTTCGGACCCGATCTGATCCATCAGGTCCATGAACTCGTGGGTGCCGACCTCATTCGGTTCGGTGACGCCGCCCCAATGCGTGTTGATCTTGACCGGGCGCTTGGCCTGCGGGCCGATGCCTTCGCGCCAGTGATATTCGTCGGCGAAACAGCCGCCCGGCCAGCGCACCATCGGCACGCCGAGTTCCTTGAGCGCGCCGACCACGTCGTTGCGGAAGCCGCGCGTGTTGGGGATCTTCGAATTCTTGCCGACCCACAGCCCGCCATAGATGCCGTTGCCGAGATGCTCCGCGAACTGGGTGAAGATGTGACGATCATAGATCGGCCCCGGCGTCTCACCGTGCAGCGTCACCGTCGCCGTGTCGGGTGCTGCCTGCTGCGCCACACTCCCGGTGGCCGCCCCGGCGATCGCGATACCGCCCAGCAGCATGCGTAAAAGTCTTCTCATCCTCGTCCTCCCGGTTAATCGTTGAATGGTTCGACCACATCGCGCCGTGCGCGCAGAAACGCGTCGGCGACCAGCTTGAGCGGCCCGGTATCGATATCGCTACGCCCGCTGCGAATCAGCGTGGCGAAGCGCGCGTACAGCCCTCGATATTCGCGGTCCTCATGATGCTCGTCGCCGCTCGGCAGCGTCAGCACCGCGCCGCCGCGCGACAATCTGCAGGTGCCCGCGTCGGTTTCGACGATGATGTCCCAGCTTTGCGCGCCAGTCTGGCGCCAGTCCAGATCCAGGTGGATTTCAGCACCCGCGCTATCGGAGAAGCTGAGATCGGCGGCGATCGGCGCGGCGCGGTTGGCGGGAATGGCGATCGTACCCGACCGCAAGAAGAACGGGCGCGGCAGGATATGCGTCGCGATCGACAGCGCGTTGATGCCGGGATCGAAAACACCGAGTCCGCCCGGTTCCCAAATCCACGCCTGCCCGGGATGCCAGACGCGGACATCCTCGCGCCATATGATCGAGACGCGTTCGATACGCCGTTCCGCCAGCCATGCGCGCGCCGGAGCGACGCCTGCCGCGAAGCGCGAGTGCCATGCCGTGAACAGCGACGCGCCCGTTTTGACCGCCCGCGCTTCCAGCGCATCGACTTCGGCCAGCGTCGCGCCCGGCGGCTTTTCGAGAAGCACGTGGATACCGCGCGCGAGCGCATGCGCGGCGAGATCGTAGCGGACTTGCGGCGGGGTGCAGAGCGCGATCGCATCGACCGCAGGGCCTTGCGCCAGCAGCGCGTCCAGACTCGGCAGGTGCGGCACGCCGGCCACGTTCTGATCGGCGATCGGGCTCACCGTCGCGGCAAGGCTGAACGCCGCATCGCCACGAATCGCGGGCAGATGCTGATCGCGCGCGATCTTGCCCATGCCGACGATGCCGATACGAAAGGGGTTCACCGATCAGAGCACCTTGGCGATGGCGGGACGAAAGCCGGACGCGGTTCGGTGCTGCAACCGGCACAGGGCCATGCGATCCATCCTCTCTCTCGTCACGGGCAAACACCGTGCCTTTTCAGCCCGTTCGCACGGCCATCCAATTACTCCTACTTATTTCCGCAAGCGGCGAAACGCAATCTTTCGTTTTGCAAAGCCGAAACGGCTGTTACGGCTTCGCAAGGAGACGAGGATGACCGAACACGGCGAGGACGTCGAAGGCATGGCGATGGAGCGGACGCCGCGCGGAACTGGGCGGCGGCTGCACGGGTCGATCGCGCACAAGATCGGCGTGGCGATCGTTTCGGGCACCTATGCGCCCGGTGATATCCTGTCGAGCGAAGTGGATTTCTCCGAGGCGCTCGATGTGTCGCGCGGGGCCTACCGGGAGGCGATCCGCGCGCTCGCCGCCAAGGGACTCGTCGAGAGCCGGCCCAAGGCGGGAACGCGCGTGCTGCCCCGCGCGCGCTGGAATCTGCTCGATCCCGACGTGCTGACCTGGGCGTTCGCGGGCGAGCCTGACGCACAATTCGTCCGCAACCTGTTCGAATTGCGCGCCGTCGTCGAACCTGCCGCCGCCGGCTTCGCCGCCGAACGGCGCGACCGCGAAGACCTGCGCGTCCTCAAGGAGGCGCTCGCCCAGATGCGCCGCCATTCGCTCGCTACCGAGGCGGGCCGGATCGCCGACCGCGACTTCCACGATGCGATCCTGCGTGCAACCCGCAACGACGCGATGATGGTGCTGGCGGCGAGCATCGGCGCGGCGGTGAGCTGGACCACGCAGTACAAGCAGCGCGCGCGCGCCTTGCCTCGCAATCCGATCCCCGACCATGCTCGCGTCTACGAAGCCATTGCGGCCGGGGATGCGGCCGGCGCCAGCGCGGCGATGCGCGTGCTGGTCGATCTCGCGCTTCAGGATACCGCCAGCGCGATGGGCGCCCCCGTCTAATCGTCCACGATCAAAGCCTTGCCCTGACAATTTTGGTCCGACTATAAGCCGCATGCAAACGGCGTCGCGCTTTTCAGGCGCGCTATGAGGGAACACAGAGGATGCTGAAGATGATGCGCGTCGGCGTGGTGGCACTGGCCGCCGCTACCGCTCTCACGCCGTACGCGGCCAACGCGGCGGAGGCAAAACGCGAAGCGGCCGGCAAGCTCAGCGACGGCTCGACGATCGAGGCGATCACGCTCTCGAACGGTCGCGGCGTTTCCGCGCGCATCCTCACCTATGGCGCGACGCTCCAGTCGCTGATCGCACCCGACCGGGACGGCAAGCTCGCCGATGTCGCGCTCGGCTATGATGACGCCGCGACGTACCAGAGCCATCCGAATTATTTCGGTGCCACCATCGGCCGCTATGCGAACCGCATCGCCGGCGGCCGATTCACGCTTGATGGCAAGACGTATCAATTGCCGCTCAACGACAAGGTCAATTCGTTGCACGGCGGCGGCAAGGGCTTCGACAAGCAGCTCTGGAAGATCGTTTCGGTCAAGTCCGGCCCTGTCGCCTCGGTGGTGCTCGCCTATTCGAGCCCCGATGGCGACGCTGGCTATCCCGGCGCGCTCGACGTGACGGTGACCTACGCGCTCGACGAAAGCGGCGCGCTGAAGGTCAGCTATGACGCCAAGACCACCAAGCCGACCGTCGTCAACATCACCAACCACAGCTTCTTCAATCTCGCCGGCGAAGGCGCGCCGGCTGGTGCGACCTTCCACACGCTGGTGATTCCCGCGCAGACCTATACGCCCGTCGATGCGCACCTGATCCCGACCGGCGAACGCCGTCCGGTCGCCGGCACCGTTTTCGATTTCCGCAAACCGCGTGTGATCGCCGATGGCATTCGCGACGGGCGCGATGAACAGATTCGCTTCGGCCAGGGCTACGATCACAATTTCGCGCTCGACAAGGGTTTGACCGCGACACCCCAGCTCGCCGCGCGACTGGAAGATCCCGCCTCGGGCCGAGTCCTCGAGATTCTGAGCACCGAACCGGGCGTGCAATTCTACACCGGCAACTTCCTCGACGGCACCTTCGTCGGCAAGGGTGGGCACGTGTACCGGATGGGCGATTCGGTCTCGCTCGAACCGCAGAAGTTCCCGGACTCGCCCAACCATCCCGATTTCGTCTCGGCGCGGGTCGATCCGGGCAAGCCGTACCATAGCGAGATGATCTTCAAGCTGTCGGTCGCGCGGCGCTGATCTCGCCGCTCCCATGTTCCACGTGAAAACGGGCGATCTGCTTGATCGAGCAGGTGGCCCGTTTGCTATCGAAGCACATACAGCCCCGCTTTACGCCCTTCATCGCCAAGGCTAATTTCGCGATGGGGACATTCAGGGGGCGATATGAAATACGCGTATTGGGCCGGCTTGGCGCTGCTATCAACCGCGTCGCAAGCCGGGGCGGCGAGCGATGCGGCACTGCGTTTCGGCGCGCGCGAGGATGTCCGCCAGATCAGCATATCACCCGACGGCAAGCGGATCGCGTATATCGCGCCGACCGGCACGCGCGGCGATACCGTAATAATCGCGACCGTGGCGACCGGCGAACTGAAGGCGATCACCGCATCTTCCGGTAATCCGGACCGACTGCAATCCTGTCATTGGACCACCGATACGCGGCTGACATGCGCGATCTATATGGTGGTTACGGACAGCCGCCAGCGCATTTTACCCTTCTCGCGCATCTTCGCTCTTGATGCCGATGGCAAGCGCTCGACTATGCTGAGCGCGCGCACGAACGACCGCACGCTCGGATTTTCGCTGGGCGGCGGCGAGATCATCGACTGGCAGCCTGACAAAGCCGACGGCAGCGTGCTGATGACGCACACCTACATCCCGGAAGCGACGACCGGCAGCCTCGTTGCTTCTACCCAAGAGGGTCTTGGCGTCGACCGCATCGACACCGTGACTCTGAAGCATACGATGGTGGAGCCGCCGCGCCGCGGGGCCGAGGGCTATATCAGCGACGGGCATGGCACGGTGCGGATCATGGAAGTTCGGGGTGAAACGAACACCGGTTACATGAAGGACACGGTCAATGTCCTCTATCGCACGCCAGACAGCCGCCAGTGGAAGCCGCTCAGCACCGTGAAGCAATCCGGCGGTGTCAGCACCGGGTTCGATCCGGTCGCGGTGGATCGCGACAAGAACGTGGCATATGGCTTCGACACCGTCGGCGGTCGCAACGCTCTGTATTCGGTGGCGCTTGATGGATCGCTCAAGCGCGAACTGGTGCTGGCACGCCCCGATGTCGATGTCGACGATCTCGTGTCGGTGGGACGGCAGAATCGCATGGTCGGTGTCGGCTTCGCCACCGACAAGCGTCAGACCGTATATTTCGATCCAGAACTCGCCAAGCTGTCCGCCTCGCTGTCCAAGGCGTTGCCAGGCCTTCCATTGGTCAACATCGTCGATGCCACCGGAGACGAGAGCAAGCTGGTGATCTTCGCCGGCAGCGATGTCGATCCCGGGCGGTACTACCTCTATGATAAGGCAACCCGCAAACTGGCGGAGCTGCTGCCGTTGCGGCAGGCGCTGGCAAAGACGCCTTTGGCAAGCGTGAAGCCCGTCAACGTGATTGTCGCCGATGGCACGACGATCCCTGCCTATCTGACACTACCGCCGGGTGGGGCGGCCAAGGGGCTGCCCGCGATCGTCATGCCGCACGGCGGCCCGGATGCGCGGGACGAATGGGGCTTCGACTGGCTGGCGCAGTTCTTCGCCAACCGCGGCTATGCGGTGCTCCAGCCCAATTTTCGTGGATCGACTGGTTATGGCGTCGCCTTCTTCGAGAAAAACGGCTTCCAGTCCTGGCCTGTCGCCGTCGGCGACGTGAACGACAGCGGGCGCTGGCTGATCAAACAAGGCATCGCCGATCCGGCGAAGCTCGCGGTGGTCGGCTGGTCGTACGGCGGCTATGCCGCATTGCAATCCGCGGTTCTCGATCCTGCTCTGTTCAAAGCGATCGTCGCGGTCGCACCGGTCACGGATTTGGAAAGCCGCCGGGAGGAATGGCACGAGTTCACCAACTATTCGCTGGTCGACACGCAAATCGGCCATGGTCCGCATGTCCAGGCCGGCTCGCCCGCCCAACATGCCGACCACTTCACGGCGCCGGTGCTGCTGTTCCACGGCGACCTCGATCGCAACGTGGCGGTCGCCGAGTCACGCTTGATGGCATCCCGTCTCAAGGGCGCGCACAAAGCCGTGACCTATGTGGAGTATCCCGCGCTCGACCATCAGCTCGAGGACAATGCGGTGCGGGCGGACATGCTCGACAAGATGGATGGCTTCCTGCGTACGACCTTGGTGTTGCCCTCCGCGCCGTGAGCGGCGCGGAAAGCTTGATCCACGCGAAGGCAAGACACGAAAAAGGGCGGCCGTCGCGGGCCGCCCTTTTTTGATTCGGAGCGCGACGCGGGCGAAGCCCGCATCGTCGGTCGGCGCCTTGGCGCCGCCGGCCGCTCGCGCTGTGCGTTTCTCGATTTAGCTTCGCCAAATCTCGATCAGCGCGAGTAGAACTCGACCACCAGGTTCGGTTCCATCTTCACCGGATAGGGCACTTCGTCGAGTGTCGGAACGCGCGTGAAGGTCACCTTCGCCGCGCCGTCCGGCGCGACATAATCAGGGATGTCGCGCTCGGACAGGGTCTGCGCTTCCATCACCAGCGCCATTTCCTGCGCCTTGCTGCCCAGCGTGATCTCTTCGCCGGCGAACACGCGACGCGACGCGATGTTGCACTTCACACCGTTGACGCGGACGTGGCCGTGCGAGACGAGCTGGCGCGCGGCGAAGATCGTCGGCGCGAACTTGGCGCGATAGACGATCATGTCGAGGCGCTGCTCGAGCAGGCCGATCAGGTTCTGGCTGGTGTCGCCCTTCATGCGCGCGGCTTCGGTGTAGCAAGCGCGGAACTGCTTCTCGGTGACGTCGCCGTAATAGCCCTTGAGCTTCTGCTTGGCGCGAAGCTGCAGACCGTAATCCGAAACCTTGCCCTTGCGGCGCTGGCCGTGCTGACCGGGACCGTATTCGCGCTTGTTGACAGGCGACTTGGGGCGACCCCAGATATTCTCGCCCATGCGGCGATCGATCTTGTGCTTGGCGCTGGAGCGCTTCGACATATTCTCTTCCTTGCAAATGCCAATAACGAGACCGGCGCCGCCACGCGGGCGGTGCCGATCAGATCCCGGTAATCGCTCCGGCACGGATGCCGGGGCCACCGCTTCACCGGGGTGCGGGGCCAAATGCGAAGGGGGCCGTTAGCGGGGGCGCGCGTGCGAGTCAAGCCAATCGATCCGGAGACGAAGCCGGCCGCAGCCGCTAAGGGAGCGCCGCTCTTGACGCCACCCCGCCGCCCCTTCCACCCTCGCGCGTACACGTAAGGATGTGACTCAACGCCATGCAGCTCGTCATCGTCGAATCGCCCGCCAAGGCGAAAACCATCGAGAAATACCTCGGCTCCGACTACCGGGTGCTGGCAAGCTACGGCCATGTCCGCGATCTGCCGCCCAAGGACGGCTCGGTCGATCCCGACGCGGGCTTCGCGATGGAATGGGAAAATTACGCCGACAAGGCGCGGCAGCTCAAGGCGATCACCGACGAAGCCAAGCACGCCGACCGCTTGATCCTCGCGACCGACCCGGATCGCGAGGGCGAGGCGATTTCGTGGCACGTGCAGGAGGTGCTGCGCGGGCGCAAGGCGCTGCCCAAGGACGTGCAGCGCGTGACGTTCAACGCCATCACCAAGGCGACCGTCACCGAAGCGATGAAGCACCCGCGCGAACTCGATACCGATCTGATCGACGCCTACCGTGCGCGCCGCGCGCTCGATTATCTGGTCGGCTTCACGCTCTCGCCGGTGCTGTGGCGCAAGCTGCCCGGTGCGAAGTCGGCGGGCCGGGTCCAGTCGGTCGCGCTGCGGTTGATCGTCGAGCGCGAGCGCGAGATCGAGGCGTTCCGCGCACAGGAATATTGGTCGGTGACCGCGCAGATGGAGCACGACGGCACGCCGTTCGTCGCGCGGCTCACCCGCTGGAACGGCGACAAGCTCGATCGGCTGTCGATCGGCGACGAAGGCACCGCGCTGCGCGCCAAGGCCGATGTCGAGCAGGGCCGGTTCACCGTCGATACGGTCGAGACCAAGCCCGCCACGCGCAACCCGCCACCGCCGTTCACCACCTCGACCTTGCAGCAGGAGGCCGCGCGCAAACTCGGCTTCTCGGCCGATCACACGATGCGGATCGCGCAAGGGCTCTACGAGGACGGCGCGATCACCTATATGCGGACCGACGGCGTGCAGATGGACGGCAGCGCGATCTCGGCCGCGCGGCTCGCGATCGCTAACCGCTATGACGCGCATTATGTGCCCGACAAGCCGCGCCAGTACACGTCCAAGGCCAAGAACGCGCAGGAAGCGCACGAGGCGATCCGCCCGACCGATTTCAGCAAGGACCGCGCCGGCTCGGGCGATCATGCCCGCCTGTACGATCTGATCTGGAAGCGCGCGCTCGCCAGTCAGATGGCGTCGGCGCGGCTCGAGCGCACCACGGTCGAACTCGCCGAAGGGACTGGCCGCACCGCCTTGCGCGCGACCGGGCAGGTCGTGCTGTTTCCCGGCTATCTCGCGCTGTACGAGGAAGGCACCGACGACAGCCAGGACGAGGACGCCCGCCGTCTGCCGCGCATGCGCGAAGGCGATGCGCCCGCCAAGAAGGCGGTCGATGCCGAGCAGCATTTCACCCAGCCGCCGCCGCGCTTCTCCGAGGCGAGCCTGGTCAAGCGGCTCGAGGAACTCGGCATCGGCCGGCCATCGACCTATGCGTCGATCATCAAGACGCTCAAGGATCGCGCCTATGTGCGCACCGAGAAGAACCGCTTCTTCGCCGAGGAGAGCGGCCGGCTGGTGACGGCGTTCCTCGAACGCTTCTTCGAACGCTATGTCGGCTATGATTTCACCGCTGGCCTCGAGGACGAACTCGACGAAGTCTCCGGCGGGCGCGCGCAGTGGCAGGCGGTGCTCGAAGCGTTCTGGAAGGACTTCAAGCCACGCACCACCGAGGTGATGGAGCAAAAGCCCTCCGAGGTGACCGCCGAACTCGACAAGTTCCTCGCGCCCTATCTGTTCCCGGAACGCGCGGACGGCGGCGATCCGCGGCTGTGCCCGAGCTGCGGCAAGGGGCAGCTCGCGCTGCGCGGCGGCAAGTTCGGCGCCTTCGTGGCGTGCTCCAATTACCCGGACTGCAAATATACCCGCCGCTTCGGCCAGGGCGGAGCGGCCGAGGATGGCGCCGCGCTCGAGAATGAGATTCTCGGCAACGATCCCGAGACCGGGCTGCCGGTCGAGCGCAAGTCGGGGCGGTTTGGGCCATATATCCAGCTCGGCGAGGGCAAGGAGGCGAAGCGCGCGTCGATTCCCAAGGACGTGCCCAAGCTCGATCTCGAATGGGCGCTAAAGCTGCTCTCGCTGCCGCGCACGATCGGCACGCACCCCGAGACCGGGCTGCCGATCACCGCGTCGATCGGGCGCTATGGTCCGTATCTGGTGCACGACGGCAAATATGCCCGGCTGACCTCGACCGCCGACGTGTTCGAGACCGGCATGAACGCTGCCGTCGTCAAGCTCGCCGAGGCAGCGGCGGGCGGCGGACGACCGCAACGCGGTGCCGCCCGCGAACCGCTCAAGGTTCTCGGCAAACATCCGCGCACCGAGGCCGAGATCAAGCTGATGGAGGGTCGCTACGGCGCCTATGTCACCGACGGCGAGACCAACGCGACCCTGCCCAAGTCGATCGAAAAGGACGCGCTGACGCTTGAGGAGGCCGCGCAACTGATCGACGCGCGCGCCGCCGCGGCACCGGCCAAGCCCAAGAAGAAGGCGCCTGCCAAAAAGGCGGCGCCTAAGAAGCCGGCGGCGAGCAAGGCTGCTGCCAAGCCCGCCGCGAAAGCACCCGCCAAGAAGGCGGCGCCCAAGGCCGCCAAGAAACCCTGACGGTCTATCGCTTCAGACCCGTTCGTCCGGAGCGAAGTGGAGGGATGGCGCCGTGCGCAGGTGCCTCGACTTCGCTCGGCACGAACGGGTAGCTAGACTGGCGAGATCAGGTTTGGCGGGCGCGCATCGCCGCGATCAGGCGCTCGTCTGCATCTCCACCGCGACATTGTCGATCAGTCGCGTGGTGCCGAGCCGCGCGGCGGCGAGCAGCCGCAACGGCCGGCCCGGCTCGGGATGCTCGGTCAGCGTCTCGGCATCGACCAGCGCGACATAATCGATCGCGAAACCCGCCGCGTTCAGCATGTCATGCGCGCTCGCCATCGCCGTGGCGACGTCACCGCCTCGCCCGATCTCGCGCGCCGCGATACCGAGCGCGCGCGGAAGCGCGACCGCGCGGGCACGTTCGGCCTCGTCGAGGTAGATATTGCGTGAGGACAGCGCCAAGCCGTCATCCTCGCGCTGGGTCGGCACACCGATGATCTCGATGCCGAAATCGAGATCGGCGACCAGCCGGCGGATCACCGCGAGCTGCTGGAAATCCTTCTCGCCGAACAGGGCGACATCGGGCCGAACCTGGTTGAACAGCTTGGTGACGACGGTCGCGACGCCGTCGAAATGCCCAGGCCGCGCCGCGCCATCGAGACCGTCGCTGACCCCGGAGACCGAGATGTTGGTGGCGAAGCCGGCTGGATACATCTCCTCGACGGTGGGTGCCCAGAGCACGTCGCAGCCGGCGCGGGTGAGCATCTGTGAATCGGTGCCTTCGCGGCGCGGATAGCGCGACAGATCCTCGCCTGCGCCGAACTGGCGGGGGTTGACGAAGATCGACGCGACGATCCGCCGCCCCGGCCGCTTCGCCGCCTCGATCAACGCGATATGCCCGGCGTGGAGCGCGCCCATCGTCGGCACCAGCGCGACCGACTCTCCCGCGGCACGGAAAGCGGCGACGGCATCGCGCAGCACGGCGATTTGACGGATGGTTTGCACGGGCGTCGAGCCTCCGGTAAGAATGGCTGGGCCTTCTATGGGCGGTAGCCCGAACGGGCAATAAGAGGAATTTGAGACATTGCCGGGTGACGGGAAAAAGCCGCACATCATCGTCTTCGCCAACGAAAAGGGCGGCACGGGGAAATCGACCACCGCGGTCCACGTCGCCATCGCGCTGGCGATGAAGGGCGGCCGTGTCGCCGCGTTCGATCTAGACCACCGTCAGCGCACCGTCGGGCGCTATCTCGACAATCGCGCCGTAACCGCGAAGCGCACCGAGCGCGAACTCATCACGCCGCGCCATGCCACGCATGACGGCAAGACCGACACTAAGTTCGAGGACTTGTTCGCGTCCTTGTCCGAAAATGCCGATTTCCTCGTCATCGACACGCCCGGTCGCGACGATCCGTTCGCACGGATGGCGGCGCAGCGCGCCGACACGCTGGTGACGCCGATGAACGACAGTTTCGTCGACTTCGATCTGATCGGTCAGGTCGATCCCGACACCTACAAAGTGACCCGCCCGAGCTTCTATGCCGAGCTGATCTGGGAGGCGCGCAAGGTGCGCGCCCGCACCGATGGCGCGACGATCGACTGGGTGGTGTTGCGCAACCGCGTCCAACATATCGAGGCACGCAACATGCGGCGCGTATCCGAAGCGCTCGACCAGCTTTCCAAGCGCGTCGGCTTCCGCATCATCCCGGGACTGGGCGAGCGGGTGATCTACCGCGAGCTGTTTCCAAAGGGGCTGACAATGCTCGATTCGGGCGCGTTCGGCGAGATGGGGCTGAGCCATGTCGCCGCGCGGCAGGAGCTGCGCGAGATGATGAACGCCCTTTCCTTGCCCGATCCGGCCGTGCCGATGTTCGCCTGATGACGAAGTTCCTGCTCCTGGCCGCGTTACTCGCAGCCGGATGGCATTTTTTCCTGCGCCGTTCCAACGCCAAGCCTCGGATCGACGAGCGGGAGGCGCGTGCGATCCTCGGCGTGAGCGCCTCCGCTGACGCCGAGACGATCCGCGCCGCGCACCGCCGCCTCGTTTCCGCCGTCCATCCCGATCGCGACGGCGGTTCGCCGGAGCTTGCGCGGCGGATCAACGCGGCGCGCGACCTGCTGCTCAAGCGGTGACGCCACGCCCGTGAGCCACCGTTTCGATCCGACGATCCTGCGCGAATACGACGTGCGCGGAGTGGTCGGGACAACGCTCCACGAGAGCGATGCCCATGCGATCGGACGCGGGTTCGCGACCCGCGTGCGGCGGGCGGGCGGCGCACGCATCGCGGTCGGCTATGACGGGCGGCTGTCCTCGCCCGCGCTCGAAGCGGCGCTGGTCGCGGGGTTGACGGCAGGCGGGGTCGATGTCGTGCGGATCGGCCTAGGACCGACGCCGATGCTCTATTACGCCGAGGCGCATCTTGGCGTGGATGGCGGCATCCAGATCACCGGCAGCCACAATCCGGCCGATCAGAACGGCTTCAAATTCGTGCTGAGGCATGCACCCTTCTTCGGGGCCGAACTTCAAGACCTCGCGACGCTCGCGCGGGAAGGCGGCTGGAGCGAGGGCGCGGGAGCCGTCTCCGACGCGGACGTGCTCGACGCCTATGTCGATCGGCTGATGATGGGCCATTCGGGCGGCGCGTACCGGATCGGCTGGGATACGGGCAACGGCGCATCCGGCCCGGTGATCGAGCGATTGGTGCAACGCCTGCCCGGCGAGCATCATCTGTTGTTCACCACGGTCGATGGCAGCTTTCCCAACCATCATCCCGACCCATCCGAGGCGGAGAATCTCGCCGATCTCAAAGCATTGGTCCTGCGCGAAGGTCTGGATTTCGGTTTCGCTTTCGACGGCGACGGAGACCGGATCGGCGCGATCGACGCGCGGGGCCGCATCCTGGCGGGCGATCAGATTCTCGCCGTGCTCGCCGAACCGGTACTGAGTGACCTGCCGGGCGCGACGATCATCGGCGACGTGAAGATGAGTGGCACCGTGTTCGATCGCGTGCGCGATCTCGGCGGCGTGCCGCTGATGTGGAAGACGGGCCACAGCCACATGAAGGCGAAGCTCGCCGAAACCGGCGCGCCACTCGCCGGCGAGCTGACCGGGCATATCTTCTTCGGGCAAGACTTTTATGGCGTCGACGACGCGCACTACGCCGCAGTGCGGTTGATCGATGCGATCCACCGCTCCGGGCGCTCGCTCGCTGCCTTGCGCGACGCGATGCCGGTAATGGTGAACACGCCGGAGCTACGCTTTCCGGTGGATGAGGCGCGCAAATTCGCGGTTGTCGAGGACGTGCTCGCCCGCCTCGCCGCCAACGGCGCCACCGTGGATCGCACAGACGGCGCGCGTGTCGATACCGCGGAGGGCTGGTGGCTGCTACGCGCATCGAACACGCAAAACGCGCTGGTGGCGCGGGCCGAGGCGCGCGACCAGGCTGCGCTCGACCGGCTGCTCGCGCAGATCGACGCACAGCTCGCGGCGAGCGGCATCGCGCGGACCTGATGAACGCTCCCGCTCGTGCCGAGCGAAGACGGGCACGGACGTGAGCGCATTAGGGTAGAGTTAAGGGACTGGCTTTTCGCCGCTCGAGCCGCCACCTAAGTGGCATGCCCCCTCCCCCGCCCCCGCCGATGATCCGGGTCGTCGATCTTGAAACCACCGGCCCCGCCCCGCCCGCGCACGGCGTCTGTGAGATCGGCTGGCAGGATCTCGCGCAGGGCGCCGACGGCCGTTGGGAGTTGATCGGCGAAGGCGGTTCGAGGTTGGTTAACCCCGGTCGATCGATGCCGCCGATCACGCAGGCGATCCACCATATCCTCGATGAGCAGGTCGCGGACGCGCCAATGTGGCATGATGTCGCGCGCCAGGCGCTCGATCCGTGGCCGCGCCGGCTCGCGCTCGCCGCGCATCGTGCCGATTTCGAGCAGCAATTCTGCACGCCCGCGCTCACCCGTAGCGCTGAATGGATTTGCACGTGGAAATGCGCGATGCGGCTGTGGCCCGACGCGCCGAGCTTCTCCAATCAGGTGCTGCGCTATTGGCGCAAGCCCGAAGGCATCGAGCATGAACGCGGCCTGCCCGCGCATCGCGCCTTCCCCGACGCATATGTGACCGCGTTCCATCTGCGCGACATGATCAATTTGGTCGGTGTCGAGCAGTTGCTCGAATGGTCGCGACTGCCCGGCCTGCTGCCGCGCGTGCGCTTCGGCCCCGATCGCGGCAAGGAATGGCACGAGATCGAGGATGAATCGCTCGCCAAGTTTCTTGGTGACCGCGATATCGACGTGCGTTTCACGGCGGAGACCGAACTCGCGCGCCGTCAGGGCGGCGGCTTCGTCGGACGGCAGACGTTGCAAGATCGACTATTGTAAGCGTTTGCTATGTTGATCCACATCAAGGTGGGGCGGCTGGTGTTTTGCGCCGACGCCCTCTACCACCCCGCACGATGATCCGGCGAGCGCTACGAATATTCGGCGAAAGCGAAGGTGCGATCGGCCGCCTTTTGATCACCTGTATGAGTATCGGTTTCGCCGCGCTGCTCGCGGCGGGCGTAGCTGCGGTGTGGACGACGATGCGCAGCCAAGCGCATACCGACATGGTCAACCACACCTATACGGTCAAACTCGCGATCGCGCACACGCAGACGCTGATCGAACAGGGCGAAACGGCGCGGCGTGGCTATCTGCTGACCGGCGATCCTGATTACCGGCATAATTACGACGTGGCGGCGCTGCAGACCGCGCCCGAAATCGCGCGGATCGCAAGGCTTACCGGCGACAATCCGGTTCAGCGGCGGAACCTCGCGACACTCCGGCCCTATCTGCGCGCGCTGTTTGCGCAACGCGCCTCCACGAACGGCCAGATCGCGCGGGGTGACAAGGCGGACGCGCTCACCAGTTTCCTCAACGAAAAGGGCGCGCGTCGGATGTACCATATCCGTGCCGTCCTCGCCGCGATGGGCGATGAGGAAACGCGATTGCTCGGCGTTCGTGACATGGAGCAGCGCAACACCGTGCGCGCTTTCTACGGCGTGCTCGCGGCGGCGGGCGTGTTGCTGATGATCGTCGCGCTGCTCTCGATCACGACCGTGCAACGCTATACGCGCGACCTCGCCCAATCGCGCGACACGCTGCGCGACTTCGCGGATTCGCTGGAGGATCTCGTCGCCGAGCGCACCACCGAACTGACCCGCGCCAACGAGGAGGTGCAGCGCTTCGCCTATATCGTCAGCCACGATCTGCGCTCACCACTCGTCAACGTGATGGGCTTCACCGCCGAACTGGAAGCGGCGACCGCGACGATCACCGGGCTGATCGACCGAGCCGAGCAGGACGCCCCCGAGATCCTGAGCGACGAGGTGCGGCTGGCCGCGCGCGAGGATCTGCCCGAGGCGATCGGCTTCATCCGCACGTCGACGCAGAAGATGGACCGGCTCATCAACGCGATCCTCAAGCTGTCGCGCCAGGGCCGCCGGGTGATCACGCCCGAGCCGCTCGACACGGGTGCGTTGGCGGCGACGGTCCGGGCCAGCGTGCAGCATCTGCTCGACGACCGCGGTGCTGAGCTCGAGATCGCGCAGCCGATGCTCGCGATCGTCAGCGATCGTCTGGCGCTCGAGCAGATCTTCTCGAACCTGATCGAGAACGCGGTCAAGTATCTCGATCCCAAGCGGCCCGGTCGCATCATCGTGCGCAGCCGTCGCGAAGGCGTGCGCGCGATCTTCGAGATCGAAGACAATGGCCGTGGCATCGCGCCTGCCGATCATGCCCGCATCTTCGACCTGTTCCGCCGCTCCGGCCAGCAAGACCAACCCGGCGAGGGCATCGGCCTCGCGCATGTTCGCGCCTTGGCGTACCGGCTCGGCGGGACTATCGACGTGGCGTCCGAGCTGGGCCGCGGCTCGACCTTCCGCATCAACCTTCCCATCACCTATGTCGAAGCCCCGACCACTCGAACCGAGCGAGACCCCGCATGAACGACCACCGTTCCGTCAGCATCGTGATGATCGAGGACGATGAAGGCCACGCGCGCCTGATCGAGAAGAACATCCGTCGTGCCGGCATCCTCAACGACATCACCCATTTCACCGACGGCACCACCGCGCTCGACTATTTGTTCAACCATGCCGACGGCCCGGCCCACAATGGCCCCGCCCTGGTGCTGCTCGATCTGAACCTGCCCGATATGAGCGGGACCGCCATCCTCGCTAAGATCAAGAGCACCCCGGCCCTCAAGCGCACGCCGGTGGTTGTGCTCACCACCACCGACGACAAGGTCGAGATCCAGCGCTGCTATGATCTCGGCTGCAACGTCTACATCACCAAGCCCGTGAATTATGAGAGCTTCGCGCAGGCGATCCGTCAGCTCGGCCTGTTCCTGTCGGTGATCCAGGTGCCGGAGATCGAAGGCAACTGATGGCCGATACGCCGCCCACCTATGTGCTCTACATCGACGACGATGCCGGCCTGCGCCGCCTCGCCTCGCGGTCGCTCGCGCGGCACGGGTTCGTCGTCACGGTGGCGGAAGGCGGCGCCGAGGGGGTCGCGCTCGCGCGGGAACAGCGGTTCGACCTGATCGCGGTCGACCATTACATGCCCGGAATGGATGGGCTGGAAACGCTCGGACACCTGACCGCGCTGCCCGACGCGCCGCCGGTCGTCTATGTCACCGGCTCGGAAGAAGGCCGCATCGCGGTCGCCGCGCTGAAAGCCGGCGCGGCAGATTACGTCGTGAAGTCGGTGGGCGCCGATTTCTTCGATCTGCTTGCCTCCGCGTTCGCACAGGTGCTCGAACGCGCCAAGCTCGAACGCGACAAGCACGCCGCCGAGCAGATGCTGCGCGCGAGCAATGCGCGGCTCGAAGCACTGTTGCGCGAGGTCAACCACCGCGTCGCCAACAGCCTGCAGATCGTCTCGGCGATGGTGCGGATGCAATCGACCGCGCTCGCCGACGAGAATGCGCGCGCCGCGCTGGAGGATACGCAGCGCCGCATCACCGCGATCGCGCAGGTGCACCGCCGGCTCTACACCACCAACGACGTCGAACAGGTCGATATGCGCGAATATCTGCGCGCGCTGGTCGACGAACTCGGCGAGACATGGTCGAGCGACGCCGAGCCGCGCACGCTCAGCCTGTCGGCCGAACCGATTCGTCTCGCGACCGACCGTGCGGTCTCGCTCGGCGTGATCGTCACCGAGCTGGTCAGCAACGCGTGCAAATATGCGTATCCGCTCCAGGCCGGCGAGGTGCGGATCGCGCTGTCGCAGGTCGATGGTGACCAGTTCCAGCTCGCGGTCGAGGACGATGGCGTCGGCATGGACGTCGCCGCGCCGGCGCGCGGCACGGGCGTCGGCACCAAGCTCATCCGGGCTATGGCGCAGAGCCTCCATACGATCGTCGAATATGATGTCGGGCACCGGGGCGTGCGCGCGACGCTACGCGCCGCGCTGGGGTAAACCTCATCAGTCCGTGGATAGTCCGTGCGCCGCGTCCGCGAGTCCGCCGTCGGCGGGCCGCTCGCCAAGGACGGTAACGATACTGCCGACGATGATCATCGTGCCGCCGACGAGGATCGTCGCCCCCGCCGGATCGCCGAAGAAGCCGATGCCGAGGATCGACCCGACCAGCGGCTCGATGTTGATGAACACGCCCGCGGCCGCGCTGCCGACCCGGCTCGCGCCGATGTTCCACGCGACCGTGGCGAGGAAGGTCGAAAGCAGGCCCTGACCGGCGATTCCGGCCCACGCCGCCGCCGACATCCGCAGCGGCGGCGCGCCATGCAGCAGCAGCGCGATCGGAAACACGGCCAGGGCGGCGATGACAACGGTAACGGCGGGCACCGCCATCGCGCTCGCGGTCTTGGGCGCCCGCCGCAAAGCGAGCAGCCACGCGAGGAAGATCAACAGCGCGATCAGCGACAGTGCGATGCCGAGCGGCGTGCCGGAGCCGTCGGGCTTGCCGGCGATCAGCACCGCGCCGAGCGTCGCGGCGGCCACGCCGATCCACGATGCGCGACTCACCCGCTCGCGCAGCAGGAACGCCGCGATCGCGATCAGCGCTGGCATCGCGCCGACCAGCAACGCGGCGAGCGTGACGGTGACGCGCGCCAGCCCCTCGAACTGCACCACGAACGCGACGCCATAGCAGATGCCGGCGATCACGACCGGCGCCGAGCGGAACAGCGCGCGCGCCTCGCGCGAAGCCAGCGCGAAGGGCAGCGAGACGACCGCGGCGATCGCGAAGCGCAGCAGCACCATATGCGCCGCCCCCATCTCGTGCAGCGCGATCTTGCCGAGCGGGAAGCCGAGCCCCCAGAAGATGCCCGCGAGGGCGAGGAACAGGAAGGGCAGCATCGCCGCACCGTCGCACAGGAGCGGAGCCGATGCCACCACCGCGTGCTACCACCGCGGTGACGATTGCGGCACCGGGCCGCGCGCTTGCAACCCCTGCGGTTGACGCTGCACCGCAGCATAGCCACGTGAGGCAGTATGAATGCCCCCGCCCATTTCGCCCCGATCGTCGCCGAGCGCCCCGCCGCGCCAGTCGCGCTGGTCCATTTCGCCCTCGCAATGGGCGGGTTCGCGATCGGCACCACCGAATTCGCCACGATGAGCCTCGTCCCCTATTTCGCCAAGGGGCTCGGCATCGACGAGCCGACGGCAGGGCATGTCATCAGCGCCTATGCGCTCGGTGTGGTGGTCGGCGCACCATTGCTCGCGGTGGCGGCAGCCAAGCTGTCGCGGCGGACCTTGCTGATCCTGTTGATGACTGCGTTCGCGCTGTTCAACGGGCTGAGCGCGCTCGCGCCGACCTATCACTGGATGCTGCTGTTTCGCTTTCTCAGCGGCCTGCCGCACGGTGCCTATTTCGGCATCGCGGCGCTGGTCGCGGCATCGCTGGTGCCGACCAACCAACGCTCGCAGGCGGTTGGGCGCGTAATGCTCGGGCTCACCGTCGCGACGATTCTCGGCGTCCCGCTCGCCAATTGGCTCGGGCAGGCGGTGGGCTGGCGCTGGGGGTTCGGCGTGGTCGCGGTGCTGGCGTTGCTCACGGTGACGCTGGTCGCGCTGTTCGCACCCCGCGACAAACCTGAGCCGGGGGTGAGTCCGCTCACCGAACTCGGCGCGCTCGCCAACAAGCGCGTGTGGCTGACGCTCGCGATCGGCGCGATCGGCTTTGGCGGGATGTTCTGCGTGTACACCTACCTCGCCTCGACGCTGTTCGAGGTGACGCGCGTCTCCGCGGCGATGCTGCCGGTCGTGCTGATGGTTTTCGGCGTCGGGCTGACCTTGGGCAACATCGTCGCGCCGCGCTTCGCCGACAAGGCGCTGATGCCGACCGGCGCGGTGTTGCTCGTCGGCAGCATCGTGAGCCTCGCGCTCTATCCGCTCGCCGCGACGCACTTCTGGTCGATCTGCGTCGATGTCTTCGCGATCGGCTTCACCGGCGCGCTCGGCACGGTGTTGCAGACGCGGCTGATGGACGTGGCGGGCAAGGCGCAGGCGCTCGCCGCCGCGCTCAACCATTCGGCGTTCAACACCGCCAACGCGCTCGGGCCGTGGCTCGGCGGCATCGCGATCGCGGCGGGTTACGGCTGGACGTCGACCGGCTGGGTCGGCGCGCTTCTCGCTTTGGGCGGATTAACCGTGCTCGGCGTCGCAATGCTCGACGACCGCAGGACCGCGTAGCCCCCCACCGCCGACAGCAGCGAGCCGAGTAGCACGCCCACCTTCACCTCGTCCTGCAGCGCGGCCGCGCCGGGGAAGGCGAGTCCACCGATGAACAGGCTCATCGTGAACCCGATCCCGGCAAGCAGCGCGACGCCGTAAAGCTGCCGCCAGCTCGCGCCCTTGGGCCGCTCGGCGATGCCAAGCCGCTGGGCGAGCGCGACCCCGCCGAAGATGCCGGCTTGCTTGCCGAAGAACAGCCCGAGCGTCACCGCGATCACCAACGGCGCGCGCAACACGCCCGCCGGCAACCCGCCTAGCGCAATCCCGGCGTTCGCGAACGCGAACAGCGGCACGATCGCGAACGCGACCCAGGGCGAGAGCGCATGTTCGAGCCGATGCAGCGGTGAATCCGCGGCGTCGGGCGCGCCCGGCGAGCGCGTGATCGGGATCAGCGCCGCCGCAAGCACCCCGGCCACCGTCGCGTGCGCGCCCGACAGCAGCACCAGCCACCAGAGCAGCGCGAACGCGATCAGATAGGGCGTGAGACGCTTGACCCCTCGCCGATTGAGCGCCGCCATCACCAGCAGCATGCCCGCCGCGCCCGCGAGCGCGATCCAGTCGATTTCCCCAGTATAGGCGACCGCGATGATCGCGACCGCGCCCATGTCATCAACGATCGCGACGGTGGTCAGGAACAGCTTGAGCGAGGGTGGCACGCGCTTGCCGAGCAACGCCATCACCCCGATCGCGAAGGCGATATCGGTCGCGGCCGGAATAGCCCAGCCGGGGCGCAGCGCCGTGTCGCCGCCTGTCACCGCGAGGAAGACCAAAGCGGGCATCACCATCCCCGCCACCGCCGCGATCACCGGCAGCCGCCGTCGCGCTGGGCTGCACAATTGCCCGTCGATCAGCTCGCGTTTGATCTCCAGCCCGACGTAGAGGAAAAACAGCGCCATTAGCGCGTCGTTGATCCACAGATGCACCGTCATCGGCCCGATCATGGGCGCGAGCACCGGGCCAGTGCGCACGTGAAGCAGATCGAAGTAACCGGCGCCGAGCGGGGAATTGGCGATTATCAGCGCGAGTGCCGCCGCCACCATCAGCACGATGCCGCCCGCCGCTTCCCGTCGCAACAAATCGCGCAGCGCCGATCGCGCTTTCTTCGTGATCGACTTCGCCATGCCCGACCCTAACCGATTGAAGGAGGCGACGAAACCAAAACCGGTCGCCGCGCCGTCGATGGGCCGACCCGCTATCGCCGCTCCGGCCCGAAATTGAGCCGCCGCGTGACGTTATAATCGAGCACGGTCATCACGAAGAACGCCGCCGCCTGCTTCGTGCGCGTCCACCACCCGCTGCGCGACGCGTAAAGTTCAGGCGTGATCGCCTCGGAATCGGCGACTTCGCCATCGAAATACGCGCGGACATGCGCGGCGAACGCCGCGTCATCGATCCGCAGCATCATCTCCAGGTTGAGGAACAGGCTGCGCACATCGTAATTGGCCGAACCGATATACACCACGTCGTCGATCAGGAAGAGCTTGGTGTGCAATTTGGTCGGCTGGTATTCGTAGATCTCGACGCGCTTGCGCAACAGCCCGGCATAGGTGAAGCGCGACGCCCAGATCGCGGCGCCGTGGTCGTTCTTCGAGGCGAGCACGATCCGCACGCGTCCGCGCATCCCTACCCTGTCGAGCCGCCTGAGCATGCCGGGATTTGGCGCGAAATAGGCGGCGATCAACCCGATCTCGCGTGCGCCCTCCATGTCGCGCTTGACCGCGCGCGCCCAAGGCGACAGCCGCCGCGTCGGCCCGCCGAACAGCCAGCGCACCGTGCCTTGCGGCTCGCTCCAGTTCGACAGCGCGCGCCTAAGCGAGCGCAGTGGTGGCTTGGGCTGCTTCGCCCAGGCTGACAGCGTGTCGAAATAGCCGGTGATGCGATGCGCGGCATCGCCCTCCACCAGCAGGCCGAGATCGCGCCACGCTTGTTCCGCCGGCGTGCCGAAATACCCGTCCTCGACGTTGAACCCGCCGATGATCGCGCGCGCCGTATCCGCCCGTTCACCGTCGGCAAGCGCGAGCTTCTGATGGTTGCGCAGCAGATACCGCCGCCCCCAGCGTGGCACGAACCGGCAGACGGTCACGCCCGCATCGCGCATCGGGTCGAAGAAATGGCGCTGCTCGGCATGTTCGCTGCCGAGACCATCGACGATCAGCGAAACCCGCACGCCGCGCTCGGCCGCGCGGATCAGCGCGGCGCGGACGGCTTCGCCGGCGCGATCATCGACATAGATGTAATAGAGCATCCGCAGCGTCGCCCGCGCCTCGTCGATCAGCGCGACGAGCGTCTCGAGCCGTTCCGGGCCGTTGACGAGCATCCGCAACCGGTTGCCATCGACGGTGAAGACGGGCTGTGGCGCGGGACGATCCATGTCGGCGTCGTGGCGCGCGGCGGGCCGGCGCGCAAGCAGGGTATCGGGCTTCACATTGGGTCAACGCGAGCGCACGCGGAGGTTTCCATGCCTGGCGGGGCGTTTTCTTGACTCTTCGGCAGGGCGGGACTACAGCGCTTGGCTTATCCTTTCAGCATTATCCACGAAGGAAGCCATTCATGGCGCGCGTCACCGTCGAAGATTGCGTCGACAAGATTCCGAACCGGTTCGATCTGGTGCTGCTCGCCGCGCAGCGCGCACGGCAGATTTCGGGCGGCGCCGAGCTGACGCTCGATCGTGACCGCGACAAGAACCCCGTCGTCGCCTTGCGCGAGATCGCCGAGGAAACCGTCCGTCCCGATCATCTCGAGGAGTCGGTCGTGTCGGGTCTCCAGAAGGTCCAGGTCGATGATGAGGACGCTCCGGATGAGGTCGGTTCGCTCGCGGCTTCGGCCGAGGCGCTTCGCCTCACGGCCGCCGCGCCCCCGCGCAACCAGAATCTCGGCGCCGATTACGACGGCTGAGCCGAAAATCTTCCCGATCACGAGAGGGCGGCCGTTCGCGCGGTCGCCCTTTTTCATGTCGTACGTCCGAAGCATTTCACCGCGCGGGCGCTGAACACACCAGCTTGTTCGGCCCCCGTTAAGCGCGTATTCGCTTGGGCCATCGCATGGCCAGATCTTCCAAAGCCCGTTCCCGCACGCAAGGCGCGCGGGTGTCCGACAAGCCGCTCTGGCGTCGTCGTCTTATCCTGCTGATCCAGATCGGGTTCGGCATCGCCGCACTGGCGCTCGCCGCGCTGGCGATCACGGTCTACGTGACGCGCGCGCAATTGCCGAGCTTCGAGCAGCTCAAATCCTCGCCCAATGGCCAGATGATCCGCGTCCATGCCGCCGACGGCACCGTGATCGTGTCGCTCGGGCCGAGCTACGGCGACTGGCTGAGCTACGACCAGATTCCGGCGGTGATGCGCGAAGCGATGATCTCGGTCGAGGATCGCCGGTTCCGGTCGCACCTCGGCGTCGATCCGATCGGCATGGCACGCGCGATCCGCTTGGGCATCGCCAATCGCGGCACCGGGCGGCGTCAGCAAGGCGCATCGACGATCACGCAGCAGGTCGCGCGTACGATCTTCCTTTCCAACAAATATGATCTTGGCCGCAAGATGCGCGAGGGGTTCCTCGCTCTCGCGCTGGAGCGCAAGTTCAGCAAGGACGAGATCCTCGAACTGTATCTCAACAAGGTCTATTTCGGTGGCGGCGCCTACGGCATCGATGCGGCAAGCCGCAAATTCTTCGGCCACGGCGCCGAGCATTTGACGCTGGCCGAGGCCGCGATCATTGCCGGCCTGGTCAAGGCCCCCTCTGTCTATTCGCCGACCGCCGACGAAGCCGCCGCGAAAGACCGCGCCGGTGTCGTCCTCTCGCTGATGGAGGAAACCGGCGCGATCACCCCGCAGCAAGCCGCCGACGCCGACGTGCAGAACGTGACGTTCGCGCCGGAACCCAAACAGAACAGCGTGCGCTACTTCACCGACTGGGCGCTGCCGCAGCTCGCGACGTTGATCGACGAGCCGAGCCGGCCGCTCGAAGTCTGGACGACGCTCGATCTCGGCATGCAGCGCGCCGCCGATGCGGCGGTGCGCAAGAATGCGCCCGCGGGTGCGCAAGGCGCGCTGGTCGCGATCGACCGCGATGGCGCGGTGCGCGCGATGGTCGGCGGCAAGGATTACGTCTCGTCGATCTACAACCGCGCAACACAGGCGGTGCGTCAGCCGGGATCGGCGTTCAAGCTGTTCGTCTATCTCGCCGCCCTGGAAGCCGGGCACAAGCCCGAGGATTCGATCGTCGATGAGCCGGTGACGATCGACGGATGGAGTCCGCGCAACGACTCACGCCGCAACATCGGCGCGACGACGCTCCGCACCGCCTTCGCCTATTCGATCAACACGGTCGCGGCCAAGCTCGGTCAGCAGGTCGGCTTCAGCACCGTCGCCGACATGGCGCGGCGTTTCGGCATCACCACGCCGGTCAACACGCATCCCTCGATGGTGCTCGGTACGTCGGAAGTACGGCTGCTCGACCTAACGCGTGCGTTCGCGAGTGTCGGCAACAAGGGTGTCGCGGTGACGCCCTACGGCATCACCAAGGTGACGGCGGCGGGGGAGACGATCTACACGCAGCAGATCGACACCAGCCACGTTCTCGTCGCGCCCTATGTCGCCGCCGAGATGACCGATCTGCTCCAGACCACGGTCAACACCGGCACGGGCAAGGCCGCGCAGATCGGCCGCCCGGTCGCGGGCAAGACCGGGACGACCACGTCGAGCAAGGACGGCTGGTTCCTCGGCTTCTCGAGCGGCCTCACGACGGGCGTGTGGATGGGCCGCGACGACGCCAAGCCGATCGCCGGGCTGCACGGCGGCACCGCGCCGGCACGCGCCTTCCATGATTTCATGGCGGTCGCGGTGGCGAACCGCCCGGTCGAGCAGTTCGAGACGCAGGTGACTTTGCCCGACATGTCGATGGAACCCGACGAGGAAAGCTATTTCGGCGCGCCGGACAATGGCGTCTTCGTCGATGACGACGGCAATCCGGTGCAGGGTGGGGGTGCCCAACCGCGGCAGAACGATCGGCAACGTGTCGATCCCGATGGCAACCCGATCGACGACGGCATCATCGCGCCCGATGGCGACCAGCAGGGCCGGCCCGAGAAGCTTGACCAGCAATGGATGGATCATGTCCTGGGCCGCGACACGCCTGCGCCAAATCGACCGCGCGGCGATCGTCCAGCCGCCGCACCGCCGCCAGCGCGGCCGGATCGCTATTCGGACTCGCGCCCGAACCAGTGAAGGCCCGCGCCATGGGCGCGCAGCCATGCGCGCGATTCGGCGGGGTCACGCTCATCAAGATTCGCCGCGAGCGCGTGAAACGCCGGGCTGTGATTCATATGGAGCCGGTGCGCAACCTCGTGCGCGACCGTCGAGCGGCGCACGAACGCCGGCGCGAGGATCAGCCGCCAGCTATAGCGGATCGCCCCGCTCGATGCGCAGCTTCCCCAACGGCCGCGCGGATCGCCGACCGTCACCCTGCTGACCGACACGCCGGCGCGCGCCGCGCACTCCGCGGTTTCGAGCGACAGCACCCGAAGCGCCTCGCGCCGTAACCATAGCTCGACGCGCCGCGACAGACTCTCGGTCGGGCCGCCACAGACCAGCCGGTCGCCGATGCGGGTCACCGCACGGGGGCGGGCAGCGTCCCAATCGATCGTCAGCGTCTCATCGCCGAACGGCACCAGCGCGCCTGGCGCGAACGGGCGCGGCATTGGTAATCGCGCGCGTTGCGCATCGATCCACGCCTGCTGCCCGGCCGCCCACGCGAGCGCCGCCTTGACCGGCGCACGTGGCGGCAGCGTGAGCCGGACGCGCCCGCTCGCCGGATCGACCGACAACCGAGGACGGCGCGCGCGCGGATGCCGGACGACCTCGAACGGTTCGCTCACAACTCCCGATCGATCACGTGATTTTCGAAATCGCCGGCATCATCCTCGGAGATCGTCCAACCGCGCACGGATTCACCTGCGCGGTGAACCGCGTCGCGATCCCCGCTGACCAGATAATGCCACTCCGGCAACGGCTTGCCAGCCGCGCGAAGGCCGTACGCACAGGTCGAGGGCAGCCAGTCGATCGTGTAGACATTGTCGCGATTGAGCCGAACGCATTCGCTCACATAGGCGTGGCGATGGCGGTAATCCGAACATTGCGCGGTCGCGCGGTCGAGCAGACGGCACGACACGTTGGTCGGGAACATCTCGCCGGTCTCTTCATCCTCGAGCTTGTGCAGGCAGCACTTGCCGCAGCCATCGCACAGCGCCTCCCATTGCGCCCGGTCGAGCTTTTCGAGCGGCGTGTCTTCCCAAAACCGCGTGCTCATCGCACCCACCGTCCGAGCTCGGCGGCGACGTCGCCGGGGGTCTTGTCGACCGGGATCAGCGCCAGCGGCTTGTCATTCGGGTCCATCAGATATGCGACACGCGAATGTTGTACCATATAGCCGCCGCCGGGCGCGGGTGGCTGCTTTTCGTAGAAGACCGCATACTCCTTGGCGATCGCCGCGATGGCGGCCGGCGAGCCGGTCAGCCCCACCATGCGCGCGTGGAACGCAGCAACGAACGGCCTGAGCACCGCCGGCGTATCACGTTCGGGATCGACCGTGACGAACACCGGCACCACCTTGGCACCGCGCGCGGCATCCTTCGCCTCGAACGCGCGCAAGCCTTGCCCGAGCGTCTGCATATCGGTCGGGCAGACATCGGGGCAGAATGTATAGCCGAAATACATCACACGGTATTTGCCGGCGAAGCTCGTGTCGGTGACGCTCCTGCCATCCTGATCGGTCAGGCGAAAGGCTCCGCCGATCTTCGCGCCGGCCAGCGGCGGTGGGGCGGTATCGACCGGTTTGGAACAGGCAACCGGGGCAGCCGCCACCAGCAGGGCGACCAGCGACGCGACCGGTACGCGGACAATCTCATTCATGGTGCGCGCAGCATTGATCTGATAGCGGCAAAGGCGCAAGTCTGACCATGCAGGCAAGAGGTCGAATCCATCCATGAAAGCACGTATTGCCGGACTGTCGCTGTTCGCCGTGGCGCTCGCGCTCCCGCTGACCCCCGCCGCGGCGCAACTCGGCCAGTCGGCGGGATATAAATTCCTCCAGGCGATCCGCGAGTCGAAGAACGACGAAGTCATCGCGACGTTGTCCAAACCGGGTTCGACGATCGTCAACACGCGCGATTTCAACACCGGCGAGGGCGCGATCCACATCGTCACCAAGCGCGGCGACATTGCGTATCTCAACTACCTGCTCGCCAATCAGGCCGATCCCAATCTGCGCGACAACAAGGGCGAAACGGCAATGCTGATCGCAGCCGGCAACGGTCGCACCGACATCCTCGAGATTCTCAAAAAAGCCGGCGCCAACGTCAATCTCGCCAATAATAGCGGCGAGACTCCACTGATCCGTGCGGTGCAGCATCGTGATCTCGCGACGGTTCGCACCTTGCTGGCGGAGAAGGCCGATCCCGATCAGGCCGATGTGATCGCCGGCATGTCTGCGCGGGACTATGCGCATCAGGACACGCGTTCCCCAGCCATAGCCAAGTTGATCGACGAGACACCCAAAGCCGCCAAACGCGCCGTATCCGGGCCGCGGCTGTAGTTCGCCACTCTTGTGGATGGCTTCCTCGCTCCTGAACGAAGCATGGCTCAAAACGCGCCGTCGGCCTCGGGGTCGAGCGCCGTGGTCAGCCGGCGCGCGGCGCGGCGGGCGAAGGCGAGGGTTATCCGTTTGCGTGCGGGTGCCGGAAGCGGATGGGTGTACGCCTCACGCGTGATGACGGCATCATAGCGATCCGCGACGATGATTCCGGTACGCCCAGGAAGGAACGCCGCGCCGTTCAGCGGTGAGATGTCGAATCCCGCTGGCACCGCCCAGAAATAGCGGTCGCAACAGCCGAGATAATCGGTCCACTTCGAATCCCCGAGCAGGTCCGCGCGCGAAACCTTGATCTCGACGATAACGACGTTTCCCCGTGCGTCGAGCGCCATCAAATCGGCGCGCCGCCCCCCTTCGAGCGGAACCTCGCCAATGGCGATCAGATCGTGGCGAAGCAGCATCCGAACCGTGCCACGCGCCACCTCAGCGGCGCATAGCGAATCGTGGGCGGTGACGGGATCGGGAATGGCGAGCATCTCCCGATCCTAGAACATTTCACGAACGCGTCAAACCGGCAGGGACCGGTTCACCGCCTCAACGATAGAAGATGTGGTTACCGATCGAGGCGACCTGCGTGCGATTGAAGTTCGCGTTGACGCGGCGCGCGTGGAAGAACAGCGCCTTCGAAGCGGGGCTGTCCCAAGCGTCGGCGAGCGCGACACGGGCGACCGCGAGCGCGGTGCGATAATTGCGGTTCGCGTTGATTTCGGGAACGTGGCCGCCGCGCACGAACGAGAACTGGCCGGGCTGGGTGACGACCGAGCAGATCGAGCCCGGAAAACGGCCGGACTTGCTGCGGTTGATGATGACTTCGGCGACGGCGAGCTGTCCGCTCAGCGGCTCGCCCTTGGACTCGAAATAGATCGCGCCGGCAAGGCACTGAAGATCGTCGCTGCGCGCATCATCGTCGGACTGGGCCGCGACTGCGTCGGCAAGCGAGGCGTAGGAAGTGGTGGGCTTTTCCGAAGACGGGGCGGGATCGGCAGGATCGACCGCGGGCGTCTGGCTATCGGAAGGGGTCTGGGTAACCGCGACTGCCGGAACCATCGAGGTCGGCTGTGCGTTGATAGGCTGGTTGATTTGGAGAGCGAAGCCAGGTGTGCTGGCCCCGGCGAGTCCGGTGATGCTGGCAAAAATCGCCGCGATGGTTGCGGCACGGTGAAGAAGCGACATTAAACCGACAAATATGCGGTGGTGCGCGCAAAAGATCGCCTCAAACGACGCAATCTTCCCGGACATCCCCCGACTGCGTAATCAACCCGGATCGCACCCGTGCTGACACAACGCCAAAACTGATGCTCGCCCTATCCCGGCAATGGTCCCGATCGTCAATGTTGCGCGATCGTTTCTGCGGCGAATCGTTGCGCAGACGGGATGTCGAGATCGATTACCCATAGGTCCGGGTCACGCGCACGTCGGCGTTGCCAATAGGATGTCACCTCGTCGGGCAACGCCGTATCAGGCGGTCCTGCGGACACCAGCGCTATCCGGCCGTCCAAATCGCGGCCTTGTTCTAGCATCCCGGAGAACCTGCCCTTGTCGTTCAGGATCAGCAGGATGCTGCCTGCCTGGGAATCGCCTTTCGCCAACACCATCGCCATGCCGCCGGCATCGTTGGCGCGCCGCAGCAAAGCCGACACGAGCAGATCGATCGGCAGCCGATCGTTCACGCGACCCGATATCCGGGCAAACCCGCCAGCGCGATGCGCGAGCGCATGAACGTGCCGGTGCCGCGCGCGGCCTCTTCGCCCGATTCATCGATTAGCCGCGCTTCGGCGACGAACACGCGACGCTGTCCGCTGATCCAGCGCCCTTCGGCGACCACCGGGCCGCTTCGCAGCGGCTTGGTGAGCAACAGGTTGAATGCGGTCGTGAGGAGGAAGCGGTCCGAGACAAGGCTGTTGGCCGCATAGAAAGCGGCATCGTCGAGCATCTTGAAGTAGCTCGTGCCGTGCGCCGCGCCCCCGGCATGGAAATAGCGCTCGTCGATATCGAAGTGGATGCGCGCGATGCCCGGCTCGGGAATCTCGAGCCGGGATTCGAACAGCCGGTTGATCGGCGCCGCCGCATACAGGTTCTCCAACGCACGGAAATGCGCTGCTTCCCCGGCGGTGGCGGGATCAGGCGGCGTCACGCGCCTCGCCGGTGCTGAACAGCGCATAAAGCGCATCGGGCGACCCTGCGCCGCGCAATTTCGCCACAAAGGCGCGGTCGCGCAGGCTCCGCGACACCAGCGCCAGCGCCTTGAGGTGCGCCGCGCCGGCGTCCGGTGGCGACAGCAAGGTGAAAACGATATCGACCGGCAGATCGTCGACCGCCTTGAAATCGATCGGTTGCGCAAGCCGCGCGAACACGCCGACGACATGCGCCAGCCCGTCGATCCGCCCGTGCGGCGTGGCAACGCCGCCGCCGAAGCCGGTACTGCCGAGCTTCTCACGCGCGACCAGGGCATTCGCGACATCGGCGGGATTCAGGCCATAGGCGGACGCCGCAATCGCGCCGATCTGCTGAAACAGGGGCTTCTTGGCGCTGGCGGCGAGATTCGCCACCACCGCGCCGGGCAAGAGCAGATCGCTAAACTCGGTCATCAGTTTCCTCGGCCGTTCACCGGCGCTTCTCCGCCGGCGCGCATAGACCGGATTGCGCGCCGGCGGAAGCGTCAGGCCACTCCGTTGGTGGCCCGATGCGGCTCGACCCAGCCGATCGTGCCGTCACCACGGCGATAGACCATGTTGTAGGCGCCCGAGCCGACATTGCGGAACAACAAGGCGGTGGTGTTGCGCAGATCGAGCATCATCACCGCATCCGAAACGGTGGCGTCGGGCACGTCGACGCGCGTTTCCGCGATGATCGGCGGGAAATCCTGCTCGATCTCTTCCTCGGCGGTTTCCTGGAAGACGGTGTAGCCGGCGTTGTCGGTAACGGTGCCATCATCGGCGATCGTCGCCCCGCCGGCGGGCACGGCGCTACGATCCTTGAGGCGGCGCATGTAGCGGCGGAGCTGCTTCTCGATCTTGTCGGCGGCGCCATCGAACGCGACATGGGCTTCCATACCGCTATTGTTCGCCTTGAGCACCAGCCCCTGCATGACGTGCGCGACGATATCGCAGGTGAACGCCTCGTGCGGGCCGCGGCCGAAGGTCACTTGCGCGGAAATCGCACGCGCGAAGTATTTCGTGGCGATAGCCTGAAGGCGTTCGTCGACATGGACCTTGATCGCCTCGCCTGTCTCGACCTGATGGCCGGAGACTCGGATATCCATGCGCATTCTCCTTTTTCAACGCGGCCGGACAGGCTGAACCGTCCGTCCGCTATCGTCAACCAATAGCCTCCGCGCCCCATAAAGGGTTGGAGACGGAGTTTAGAAAGGCTGCGTGGCGCGCAAGTTCCGCCTCGCTCGCGGCAAAGACGCGCGCCGGGCGAGCGATCCTGGGGGCGGTATCGACCAGAATCGGGCGTTCCTCGACGCGCTCCTCGGTGACCAGGCCAAGGCCGATCTGCCGGCCACCGGTCAACTCGACATAGACTTGCGCGAGCAGTTGCGCGTCGAGCAATGCGCCGTGGAAGGTACGTGCGCTGCGATCGATGCCATAGCGCGAGCAAAGCGCGTCGAGGCTGTGCTTCGCGCCGGGGTGCCGGGTACGCGCGATGACGATCGTATCGACCATACGGTGCATGCCGATCAGCGGGCGTCCGCAACGGCCGAGCTCGCCGTTGAGGAAGCCGAAGTCGAACGTCGCATTGTGCGCGACGAGGGGTGCATCGCCCAGAAATTCGAGCAGGGCATCGACCCCATGCGCGAACAGCGGCTTGTCGGCGAGGAAGGCGTCGCTCAACCCGTGGACACGTTGCGCTTCGGCCGGCATCGTGCGTTCGGGGTGGAAATATGCGTGGAAGGAGCGTCCGGTCTCCACGCGGTTGAACATTTCGATACAGCCGATCTCGACGAGGCGGTCGCCATCGGCGAAGCTGAATCCGGTGGTTTCGGTGTCGAACACGATCTCGCGCATCGTGATGTTATCCGCCTTTGCCGTCCCGCAGGCAAGCGATCACCGTAGCGACGGCGGCCTCGGTTTCGGCGATGCCGCCCCCGGTCGGGATGACGAAATCGGCGCGCGCGACCTTTTCGGCATTTGGCACCTGATGCGCCACGATCGCCTCGAACTTTCCGTCCGTCATGCCGGGCCGCGCCAGAACGCGGGCGCGCTGTACGGAACTCGGCGCATCGACGACGGCGATACGATCGACCCCGGCTTCGCCCCCGGTTTCGAACAGCAACGGGATGTCGAGCAGCACGATCGGCGCATCCGCGTGATCGTGCAGGAACGCCGCCCGCTCTTCCGCGACGGCGGGATGGACGATCGCCTCGAGCCGCTTGAGCGCAGGCGTGTCGGCGAGCACCGCCTTGCCGAGCCGCGCACGATCGACCCCGCTCGGCCCCGTCGTGCCGGGGAACGCCGCCTCGATCGCGCCGACCAATCGGCCGCCGGGGCCTTGCAGGCGGTGAACTACCGCGTCGGCATCGAACACAGGCACGCCGCTGCGCGCGAACATCGCGGCGACGGTGGATTTACCCATGCCGATCGAGCCGGTCAGGCCCAGTTTGATCACGCCAGCAACAGCGCGCGCAGTTCCTCGTCGCGGTCGCGCGGGGGGGCCGCGCCGAAGAACAGTTCGAACGCGACCGCCGCCTGCCCGACGAGCATCTCCAGCCCATCCACCGTCTCGAGTCCGCGCGCGTCGGCTTGGGCGAGCAACTCGGTTTCGACCGGTGCGTAGACGACATCATACACCAGCGCGTCGTCGGGGAGGGGAGACAGATCGATCTCGAGAGCGGGCTGGCCGACCATGCCGAGCGCGCTGGTATTGACGATGAGCGCCGCGGGCGGGATCGCGCTGCCCAGCGGCAACGCCTTGCCCTTCAAGCCGAACGCCGACAGCAACGCGGCCGCCTTCAGCACATTTCGGTTGAGCAAGGTCACCGGCCCGATGCCGGCACGCGCCAGCGCGAACAGCACCGCGCGCGCCGCACCGCCGGCGCCCACCACCACCGCCGGCTTGCCGGCCAGATCGCGATCGGAAATCGGCGCGTAGAAGCCGGCGGCATCGGTGTTCGTGCCGATCATCGCGCCGTCGGGCTGACGCAGCACGGTGTTGATCGCGCCGATCGACTCCCGGACGCCGCCAGGATCCTCGACATGATCGAGCGCGGTCTGCTTGTGCGGAATCGTGATGTTGCACCCACGCCAATCGGCATCCGTCTGCCGCTCCGCGAAATAGCCGGCGAGATCGTCAGGCAGGACATGACGCCGCGCATAGCGCGCATCGAGACCGAGCGCGTCGATCCAGAAGCCGTGGATCAGCGGCGATTTCGAATGCGCGATCGGGTCGCCGATCACCTCCGCATACATCGTCATGCCGTCATCACTCCCCGGACACGCAGATAGTCGAGCACTTGCAGCAGCGGCAGCCCCAGCACGGTGAACTGGCTGCCCTCGATCCGGGAGAACAATTGCGCGCCCGCTCCCTCGATCCGGTAGCAGCCGACACAGCCCGATATCGCTGGCCATTCCGCGTCGAGATAGCGCTCGATGAAGGCATCGGAAAGCGTGCGAACGTGCATCTTCGCGCGATCGACAACCCGCCATACTGGGCGCCCCGCTTCGGCGATCACCGCCGCGCTGACGAGATCGTGGCGCTTGCCCGACAACCGGCGGAGATGGTCGGCGGCATTTTCACGCGATACCGGCTTGTCGAGCATCGTGCCGTCCTCGAGTTCGACGATCGAATCCGAGCCGAGCACCAGGGCGCCGGGCGCGCGCTGCGACACGCGCAACGCCTTCAGTTCGGCAAGCGCGTCGGCGAGGTCGCGCGCGGCGAGGCCCTCCGCCCGCAGCGCCGCTTTGGCGCTTTCTTCATCCACCCCCGCTGCGACGGCCTCGAACGGCACCAATGCCGCCGATAGCATCGCGCGGCGCGACGCGCTGTTCGAGGCCAATATCAACGTCATGCTTCCCCCCGTTCCGCGACCAGCGCGATGATCGCGGCGGCGGTTTCCTCGATCGATCGGCGCGTCACGTCGATCACCGGCCAGCCATTGTCGGCGAACATCCGCCGCGCCCACGCGACCTCCCGCGAGACTGCTTCATGATCGACATAGGCCGTCTCCGGCGCCTGGTTGAGCGACAAGAGACGGTTGCGGCGGACCTGAATCAACCGGTCGGCGCTGGTCGTCAGCCCCACCACCAGCGGTCGCTTGAGCGCAAAGAGCACTGGCGGCGGTGGGCTTTCCACCACGATCGGGATATTGGCGGTCTTATAACCGCGGTTGGCGAGATAGATCGAGGTCGGCGTTTTCGAGGACCGAGACACACCGGCGAGGACGATATCGGCCTCCTCCCAGTCCTCCGAACCCAGGCCATCATCGTGCGCGATGGTGAATTGGATCGCGTCGACACGCGCGAAATAGGCGGCGTCCAGCATGTGCTGGCGACCGGGCCGCGCCTTCGCCTGCTGGCCGAGCAAGCTAGAGAGCGCTCCGGTCACCGCGTCGAGCGGCGCGACCGCGGGCAGGCCGAGCGCGCGGCAGCGCATCTCGAGATTGCGACGCGTCTCGCTGTTGACCAGCGTGAACAACACCAGCCCCGGATTCTGCGAAATCTCCTGAAGGATGCGTTCCAGGTGGCCCTCGGTTCGCACCATTGGCCAGAAGTGCCGGATCGTCTCGACGTCGTCATATTGCGCGAGCGCGGCCTTGGCGATGTTCTCCAGCGTCTCGCCGGTTGAATCCGAAAGGAGATGGAGGTGGAGCCGCATCGGCGGGGCCTCAACGGGACAGAAGTGTGGATAACATCGGGATCGTCGCTACCGTAACTTCGCACGCCAGCAAAGGCCGATCGAACGGTGGAAAATTCGCCACTTTCCCACAGTTCGGCGCACATCCGCCGATTTTATCCACAGCCTGTGGAAAGCGGGTGCGACGGAATCGAATCCGAGGCGTTCGGCGGAGTCTCGCCCGTCAAGCTGTTGGCATTTCGGGGACGACCGCATAAGCCCCGGCTTCCACGCGCCAACAGCTTCAACATCCCTTTAGATTCTTCTTTATTGTAAGAGGTACGCCGTGTTTGCGATCGAGATGACCCGGTGAAACCCTTGCTCGCGACCCTGCGCGGGGAAAAACAGGCCATCGCACCGGTATGGCTGATGCGGCAGGCGGGGCGCTATCTGCCGGAATATCGTGCGCTGCGGGCGGAGAAGGGTGGCTTCCTCGCGCTTGCGACCGATCCGGAGGCGGCGGCCGAGGTGACGTTGCAGCCGATCCGCCGCTTCGGATTCGACGGCGCGATCCTTTTTTCCGATATCCTGATGGTGCCGGCGGCGCTCGGCCAGTCGCTCAGTTTTGGAGCGGGGGAGGGGCCGGCATTGGCACCGCCGTTGCTTGGTCACACGCTGGCAGCGCTGACACCGAAACCTGCCTTTCTCGATCCGGTCTATGCCACGGTCCGCAACGTCGCCGCCGCCTTGCCGCCGGAGACGACGTTTCTAGGATTCGCGGGCAGCCCCTGGACAGTAGCCACCTATATGGTCGCGGGGCACGGGAGCCGTGACCAGAGCGAGACGCGCCGCTTCGCTTATGCCGATCCGGTGCGCTTCGGCGAGATCATCGATGCGATCGTGAGGATGACGATCGACTATCTTTCGCACCAGATCGGGGCGGGCGTCGAGACGGTGCAACTGTTCGATAGCTGGGCTGGATCGCTCAGCCCCGCGCAGTTCGAACGCTGGGTGATCGCGCCCAACGCCGCGATCGTCGCCGCGCTCCACGCGCGCCACCCGCAGATACCCGTGATCGGCTTCCCTAAAGGCGCCGGCGGCAAACTGCCGGCCTATGCGCGCGAGACCGCCGTCGATGCGCTCGGGCTCGACGAGACGGTCGATCCGCATTGGGCGGCGCTGAACCTGCCGGTCGGTCTGCCGGTGCAGGGCAATCTCGATCCGCTCGCGCTGATCGCCGGCGGTGCGGCATTGGAGGCGGCGGTGGCGAACGTGCTTGAGGCGTTCGCGGATCGCCCCCATATCTTCAACCTCGGGCATGGCATCCTGCAGGACACGCCCATCGGAAATGTCGAGCGTCTGCTGGCGCTGGTGCGGAGAGCGCGATGAACTTCCTCGGCAACGCCTATCTTTGGGTCAAGGCGGCGCATGTCATTTTCGTGGTGTTCTGGATGGCCGGGCTGTTCATGCTGCCGCGCTATCTGGTCTATCATCAGGAAGCGCTCGGTAACCCCGAGGAGGCGGCGCGCTGGGCCGACCGCGAAAGCAAGATCCGCGCGATCATCCTGACCCCGGCGATGGTGCTGGTATGGGCCTTCGGGCTGCTGCTGGCGGCGAATGCGGGCCTGTTCAGCGGCGTGCCGGGGCTGGCATGGCTGCACGCCAAGCTGGCGCTGGTGATCGTCCTGACGGCCTATCACGGCTGGGCGGTGTCTTACGCGAAGAAGCTCGCGAAGGGACAGGCGACGCTGACCGGTCGGACGCTGCGGATGGTCAACGAGGTGCCGGCGGTGCTCGTGACGCTGATCGTCATTCTGGTGATCGTCCGCCCCTTCTGACTTGACTTGGGTGCGCGCCGCACTTAGCTGTCCGATCAATGTTAACGCGCGGCGCCGTCCTGGCGACCGTTGTGTGGCATCCTGCCTCAGCCTCGTCGCGTATCCCGCTGACTGACGCTCATTTTCCCAGCACATCTCGCTTCGGACGCCGTCAATGCATCTCAAAGACCTCAAGAACAAGAAGCCCGCCGAACTCGTCGAGATGGCGGAAGCGCTCGGCATTGAGAGCGCGTCGACGCTGCGCAAGCAGGATCTGATGTTCGCGATCCTCAAGGTGCAGGCCGAAAATGGCGATCAGATCATGGGGCTCGGCACGATCGAGGTGCTGCCCGATGGCTTCGGTTTCCTGCGTAGCCCCGAGGCGAATTACCTCGCCGGCCCGGACGACATCTACATTTCGCCCAATCAGGTGCGGAAGTTCGGTCTGCGCACCGGCGACACCGTCGAAGCCGAGATCCGCGGCCCCAAGGACGGCGAACGCTATTTCGCGCTGACCAAGCTCATTTCGGTCAACTTCGATGATCCGGATGCGGTGCGTCACCGGGTCAATTTCGACAACCTTACACCGCTATATCCAGAGCAGAAGCTCACGCTCGATCCGAGCGATCCGACGATGAAGGACAAGTCGGCGCGGGTGATCGACATCGTCTCGCCGCAGGGTAAGGGTCAGCGTACGCTGATCGTCGCGCCCCCGCGCGTCGGCAAGACCGTGATGCTTCAGAACATCGCCAAGGCGATCACCGACAACCATCCCGAGGTGTTCCTGATCGTGCTGCTGATCGACGAGCGGCCCGAGGAAGTCACCGACATGCAGCGTTCGGTGAAAGGCGAGGTCGTCTCCTCGACCTTCGACGAACCCGCCACGCGCCACGTCCAGGTCGCCGAGATGGTGATCGAAAAGGCCAAGCGCCTCGTCGAGCATAAGAAGGACGTGGTGATCCTGCTGGACTCGATCACCCGCCTCGGTCGTGCCTACAACACCGTCGTTCCTTCGTCGGGCAAGGTGTTGACCGGCGGCGTCGACGCCAACGCGCTCCAGCGTCCGAAGCGCTTCTTCGGCGCGGCGCGCAACATCGAGGAGGGCGGGTCGCTCTCGATTATCGCGACCGCGCTGATCGATACCGGCAGCCGCATGGACGAAGTGATCTTCGAGGAGTTCAAGGGCACAGGCAACTCCGAAATCGTCCTTGATCGCAAGGTCGCCGACAAGCGTATCTTCCCGGCGCTTGATGTCGGCAAATCCGGCACGCGCAAGGAGGAACTGCTGGTCGATCAGAGCAAGCTCTCCAAGATGTGGGTGCTGCGCCGTATCCTCATGCAGATGGGCACGATCGACGCGATGGAATTCCTGCTCGACAAGATGAAGAACTCGAAGACCAACGAGGATTTCTTCGACAGCATGAATCAGTAGCCGAGAGCGGTCTGCTGCATGCTGCGGCAGGATTTGCTCCGGCCGGGCCGGCGAGGCCTCAGCCTCGACCCACGACGCGGGCGTTGCCCGCGTCGCTGCTAAATCAGCCGTCCTTGCTCATGATCGAGCAACCACCGTTTCGTCGCCGTCCCTTGGCCTGCGGAATAGGCGCCGAGCGATCCGTCGGCGTTGGTCACGCGGTGGCACGGCACCACAATCGGCAGCGGATTGCGCGCGCAGGCCTGACCGATCGCCCGCGCGCCAGACCCGATCGAACGCGCCAGCGTGCCATAGCTCCGTGTCTCCCCGAAGCCGATAGCCACCATCGCTTCGCGCATCGCCGTTCCGCGCGGGGTGGCCAGCGGGCTCAGTGGCAGATCGAACACGGTCAGCCGACGCGCGAAATATGCGGAAATCTGAGCAGCGCCCTCCGCAAGCGCACCGGTTCCCGCAACCTCGGGCTGCACGTCACGCTCAATAGTGATGGCATCGAGCCAATCGTTACCACCGTGGAGCCGCACCATGCCGATGGGCGTTGCGATCAGGGCGAAGTCGCGCGCATACATGTCACGATTATGGAGCGTTCGATCGAGGCGCTCAAGCGGAGGACGCGCGGATGAAGATCAATGTCGAGGTCGAATGTACTCCGGAGGAGGCGCGGCGCGTGATGGGCCTGCCCGATTTCACGCCGGTGCATGAGAAATATATCGAGATGCTGACCAACTCGATGGAGGGTAATATCTCGCATGAGATGGTTGAAAACATGATGCGGAGCTGGGTGCCCGTTGGAGACGCTGGTATGAATTTCTGGCGTAAGATGTTCGAGACATCGACGTCGAAATAGCCGTGGACACGATCTTCGCGGTTTCGAGCGGCGCGGCACCGGCGGCGATCTCGATCCTTCGCATCAGCGGGCCGCAGGCGTTGGCGGCGGCACGGCTGCTGAGCGGTACATTGCCCGCGCCACGTGTCGCGGGGTTGCGCGCGCTCCGCGATCCGGCGACCGGCACGTTGCTCGATCGCGGGCTGGTGCTCGTGTTTCCTGGCCCCGACAGCGCGACGGGGGAGGATATCGTGGAACTTCACATCCACGGCGGCCGCGCGACCCAGCGCGCGCTTGAAGCGGCGCTGGGGACGATCGCGGGGTTGCGTCAGGCCGAACCAGGTGAGTTCACGCGGCGCGCTCTGGAACATGGCCGTATCGATCTGACCGAGGCGGAGGGGTTGGGCGATCTCCTCTCCGCCGAAACCGAGCATCAGCGTCGCGCCGCGTTGCGCTTGTCGGAAGGCGGGCTTCGTCAACAGATCGAGCGGTGGAACGATCGCCTCGTCGAGGTGGCGGCATCCATCGAGGCGGCGCTCGATTTCTCGGACGAAGACGACGTTCCCGAGGCAGTGACTGCCGAGTCGGCGAGCGTATTAGCAGCGCTGGCAGATGAGATCGGCGCGGTGGTTGCGGCACCGTCGGTCGAACGCCTGCGGGACGGTGTACGCGTCGTGATCGCGGGGCCGCCGAATAGCGGTAAATCGACGCTCATCAACCGGCTCGCCGGTCGCGATGCGGCGATCGTCTCTCCGACCGCTGGCACGACGCGCGATCGCATTGAGGTGTCGGTGATGCGCTCGGGCGTTGCCTATCTCCTCGTCGATACCGCGGGCCTGCGGGATGACGGGGCTGATGAGATCGAGCGGATCGGGATCGGTCGCGCGATCGATGCGATCGCCGCGGGCGATATCGTGCTGTGGCTCGACGACGTAGCGCCACCATATCCAAGCGCGATGTGGCTGCATGCGCGGTGTGATATTCCGAGGCGGGCATCGCTTCCGCCCGGGCCGGACCTCGCGATCTCGGCGGCGAGCGGTGAGGGAATCTCGGCCTTATGGTCTTTGCTGGAAGAACGGGCTGGGAGGTTGTGGGTCGGTGCAGACGAGATGGCGATCAACGCGCGCCAGCGCGCGCTTCTTACCAGCGCCGAGGCGGTGTTGCGGGATGGCGTTGCAGAGACCGATATTCTGCTCCGTGCGGAGGCGATCAGGAGCGCGCGGGCGGCGTTCGATAGCGTAACGGGACGGGCCGACGTCGAGGCTGTGCTAGATGCTCTGTTCGGGCGGTTCTGCATCGGGAAGTGATTGTTCCACGTGGAACGCTTTGACTTGGTCTCCCGACGAGCATAGCGAAACCCTATGAACCAGTTCGATGTCATCGTAGTCGGCGGCGGCCATGCCGGCACCGAGGCTGCCGCTGCGGCCGCGCGACGCGGTGCGCGGACGGCGTTGGTAAGTTTCGATCCGGCGAAGATCGGTGCCATGTCATGCAACCCTGCGATCGGAGGGCTGGGCAAGGGGCACCTCGTGCGCGAGGTGGATGCCTTCGATGGCTTGATCGCGCGGGCGGCAGATGCGGCAGGCATTCATTACCGCATGCTCAATCGTAGCAAGGGGTTGGCGGTCCAAGGCCCGCGCGTGCAGGCGGATCGTCGACGCTACGCGGCGGCGATCCAGACGATGCTGTCTTCCCAACCGAACCTCACGATCGTTGCTGGAGAGGCGGCGGCGCTGAACCTAGCGGCTGGACAGGTTGCCGGTATCAAGCTCGCAGATGGGCGTACCCTAGTTGGGCCATCAGTAATCCTAGCTACGGGGACGTTTCTGGGCGGCCGAATTTTTCGAGGCGAGGAACGCGAGGTCGGCGGCCGGGTCGGCGAGGCGTCCGCGAGCATCTTGGCCGAGCAGCTTCGTGGCGCTGGCTTGCCGATGGCACGCTTGAAGACGGGAACGCCGCCACGACTCGATGGTCGCACGATCGATTGGGGCCGGCTCGAAGAGCAGGCGAGCGATGCGGAGCCATGGACGATGTCTCCGCTGACTCCGGCTCGGATGCTTCCGCAGGTACATTGCGCGATAACCCGGACGACCGAGGCAACGCACGCGATCATCCGCGCCGGTCTCGATCGCTCGCCCTTGTTCGGCGGCGCGATTGCTGGAGCCGGGCCCCGTTATTGCCCGTCTATCGAAGACAAGATCCATCGGTTCGGCGATCGTGACGGGCACCAGATCTTTCTCGAACCCGAGGGCCTGGACGATCCGGTGGTGTATCCCAATGGGATCTCGACCTCGCTGCCGGTCGATGTGCAGGAAGCTCTGGTTCGCTCGATCCCCGGACTCGAACGTACCCGCATCCTGACGCCGGGTTACGCGGTCGAATATGATCATATTGATCCGCGCGCCCTTGATGCGACTCTCCAACTTCGTGCGATCCCAGGTCTGTTTTGTTGCGGACAGATCAATGGCACGACGGGCTATGAGGAAGCAGCGGGACAGGGCTTGATCGCGGGCCTGAATGCGGCGTCGCACGCACTCGGCACTCGTGCGGTAATCCTCGATCGCGCGAGCAGCTACCTCGGCGTGATGATCGATGATCTCGTGCTCCAAGGCGTGACCGAGCCCTATCGCATGCTCACCGCGCGGGCCGAATATCGGCTGCGCTTGCGCGCCGACAATGCCGAAACACGGCTCGGCCCAATAGCAAATGCTGCGGGCTGCCTAGGGGACGTTCGACGAGCGCGCCTCGATCAGCGGGGCAGAGCGCGCGAGGAGATCGAAGCGGTATTCGAGCGGCCGCTCTCTCCGGCCGAACTGATCGAACGAGGCGCAGTGATTGCAGCGGGCCCGCATCGTCGGCCTGGTTCCGAGTGGCTGCGGCTCGCCGGCGTTACCGTTGCGCATGTGGCGCCCGATCTGGTCGCCAATGCGGACCCGGCACTGCTGGCGGAAATCGTTGAGGATGTTCGCTACGCGCCGTATCTGCTGCGTCAGGAGGCAGAGATCGCGATGGTCCGAGGGAACGACGCCATCGTGCTTTCGCCTGATCTCGATTTCGCGGCGATCCCGGGCCTGTCGGCCGAAATGGTCGAGCGGCTCAGCACCGCGCGGCCAGCGACGTTGGGGCAGGCGGGCCGGCTGCGGGGTATCACGCCCGCAGCGCTCGCCGCGATCCTGCTTCATGCCCGACGGCGTGCCGCATGACCGAAGACCAAGCACGGGACTGGATCAACGCGCGCTTTGGAGTCGCCGGTGTCGCACGGATGGAGCGGTTCGTCGATCTCGTGATCGCGGAGTCCCAACAGCAGAATCTGATCGCGCGATCGACATTCGCCGAAATTTGGACGCGGCACGTCGTCGATTCCGCGCAGCTTGTTCCGTTCGCGGAACATACACCGGGCGCTTGGCTCGATATCGGTAGCGGGGCGGGATTTCCGGGTTTGGTGGTGGCGGCGCTGACCGACAGGCCGGTGACACTGGCCGAACCCAGGAAGCGACGTGTCGCCTTTCTTGAAGCGGCGGCAGACGCTTTGGGTATCGCGGCGCGGACCTCCATCTTCGCTGGAAAAGTCGAGGCCTTGAAGGCAGCGCCAGTCCGCGTCATCTCCGCTCGGGCGGTGGCAACGCTCGATCACCTGCTCGTCGGCGCGGCCGATCTGGCGACCGAAGAGACGCTGTGGCTGTTACCCAAGGGGCAATCGGCGCGGGATGAGGTGGCAATCGCGCGGCGCGCATGGCATGGTGCGTTTCACGTGGAACAGAGCCTTACCAATAAGGAATCGCTGATCGTGGTAGCGCGGGGAGTGGCACGTCGATGCAAGTCATAACGGTCGCCAACCAGAAGGGCGGAGTCGGCAAGACGACGACCGCGATCAATCTAGGCACGGCACTCGCTGCGACGGGTCTGCGCGTGTTGCTGATCGATATCGATCCGCAGGGCAACGCATCCACGGGCCTTGGGGTAGGCCGCAACGATCGCGAACGCTCTATCTACGACGTGCTGCTCGGCGAAATGCCACTGGCGAGCGCGGTGATCGGCACGTGCGTGCCCGGCCTTGATCTCGTCCCCGCGACGGTCGATCTCTCGGGTGCGGAGATCGAACTGGTTGAATATGAGGAGCGCACGCACCGGCTGAGCCGAGCGATCCGACGTTCGGATCAGCGATGGGATGTTGTGCTGATCGACTGTCCGCCGTCGCTTGGTCTTTTGACGCTCAATGCGATGGTCGCGTCGAATTCGTTGCTCGTGCCGCTCCAATGCGAGTTCTTCGCGCTGGAAGGGTTGAGCCAGCTTCTCAACACCGTCGAGCGGATCCGCGAGCGGTTCAATCCTGGCCTGTCTATCATCGGTGTCGCGCTAACGATGTATGATCGCCGCAACCGCTTGACGGAGCAGGTCTCTGCGGATGTGCGCGCCGTGCTTGGCCGCGTCGTGTTCGAAACGGTCATCCCGCGCAACGTGCGGCTGTCCGAGGCGCCGAGCCATGGCCTGCCGGCATTGATCTACGATTTCCGCTGCTCGGGTTCGGAAGCCTATATCGCGCTCGCCCGCGAGCTTATCACACGCTTGCCTGACACGTCAGCGCCTGACCGCGCAACCAAGGTCGCGGCATGAGCGATGGCGCTACCCCGATCGCGCGGCCGAAGGGTCGGTCCGGACTAGGGCGCGGCCTCGGCGCACTGATGGGGGATATGGCGCGCGAGCAGCCGGTTGGCGCCAACGAGCCGGTCGCGCAGGGCGTGCGGATGCTTCCGGTCGGCTCGATCACGCCGCATCCCGACCAGCCGCGTCGCCATTTTCGCGAGGAGGCACTGGAAGAGCTGGCGGAGTCGATCGCTGCACGCGGATTGATCCAGCCGATCGTGGTCCGGCCGCACGGCACTGGCTATCAAATCGTCGCGGGCGAGCGTCGCTGGCGTGCGGCGCAACGCGCGCGTTTGCACGAGGTGCCGGTGATCGTCCGCGATTTCACCGACACCGAAACGCTCGAGGTAGCGTTGATCGAGAATATTCAGCGGCAGGATCTCAACGCGATCGAAGAGGCGGAGGCCTATCAGCGGCTGCTTAGCGACTTCGGCCATACGCAGGATGCACTTGGCAAGATCGTCCACAAGTCGCGCAGCCACATCTCCAATCTGTTGCGCTTGCTCGATCTGCCCAAGCCGGTGCAGGATCGTGTCGTCGAAGGCACAATCAGTATGGGACATGCCCGTGCGCTGATCGGCGCACCGGACGTCGAGGCCCTGGCCGACCAGGTCGTCGCCAAAGGCCTGTCGGTTCGCGATACCGAAAAGCTCGCGCGGACGGTCAAGCCGGATACCGCGCGGGTGCGCGGGCACGGCAGCGGCGAGAAGAATGCCGATCTCAGTGCGCTCGAGCATCAGCTCGCCGACTTGCTTGGGCTTTCGGTGCGCATTTCGTATGGCGCCAAGGGCGGGGCGCTCACGCTCGGCTTTTCGACGCTCGACCAACTCGACATGCTCTGCCAGCGGCTGAGCGGCGAGCGGATTTGAACATCAGCGTTGGCGCGCCGCCATGCGCGCCAGTACGACGATAGCGGCGTCGGCAACGACGTTACCAGGGTTTTGCGGTGCCATCACCGCACGTTCGGCCTCGCGAATGCGTTTGATCGCGTCGTTGATCCGGCGCGAATCCCACAGCCGCAGCGCGCGGGAGGTGGTGGCGCGTTCGCGAAAGAAGACGCGTTCGATAATGGCCTTGGGGTCGGCGCCAGCATCGAGTTCGGCATGCATCTCTGCCAGGGTGACCAAGCGTCGGGTGAGCTGGCGCAGAACCGGGATCGGTGAGACGCTCGCTTCCGCGAGCTGCGCGAGCTCATTGGCGAGCATGTCCGGGCTGCCATCAAGCGCAGCGTCGATCGCACGCGACATCTCGGTATCGCCGAGATCGGCACCCACGGCGTCAAGCGCCGCATCGTCGAGCTCACGCGGCCGTTCGGGCGCAGCGTCGAGATAGAGTGCCAGCTTTTCCAGCTCACGCGTCATTACCGCCCTGTCTCCGCCGCTGGCGGCGGCGAGCCGCGCGGCGGTCCCCCCTGTAGTACGCAGTCCCTGCTCCCGCGCGATCGCGATGGCAAGGCGGTCGGCATCACTGCCCTCGGGCAGATAACAGGCGAGACACATCGCACGCGGATGCGCCAGCGCGAGCTTCACTACCTTCGAGGTTGCCTTGAGGGTGGGGGCGATCACGGCGACCGGATTGCCGGTGCGTTCCGCGTCGAGCAGCAAGGTCAGCGCTTCGAGCGACTCCTCGCCAGCCCCGGATACGCGGATGTGCCGCGCGCCGCCAAATAGCGACAGCGCTGCAGCTTCATCCGCGAGCAGGCCAGGATTGCTGCGAATTTGCGCAGGCTCAAGGTCGATCCGTTCGGCCTCAGGTCCGAGTGCGCGGCCGACCCGCGCAGCGAGTTCGCGCGCGCCCGCTTCATCTGGGCCGTGGAACAGGTACAGGCGGACGTCGGGGCTGGCCGCGTCGATCGCGATGCGGATTTGATTCGCGTTGGCCTTCACGGCTCGGAGGCGGGCGCGTGTTCCGCGTACAGCGCGACGCGCGACACGATCTGGTCGGCGACGATCTCCGACAGGTTTTCGAGCGCGGTGTTCTCGGCCGCGATGGTCGCATAGTCCGAGCTGACGACGTCGATGCCCGCGTCCGATCCGGCCGACGCGTCGAGCACTACCGTCCCCCGCGCGAGTTCGACGAGCTGGTATCGCGCTCGCAAGGTGCGGCGCTCGCGCGAGACGCTGTCATCGCTCCGCACGCCGAGGCCGATGATCTTGTCGTCGAGCCGCACCTCTAGTCGATACAATGGCGCTTCACCTCGCGCGGCAAGCTTGTCGCGTAGCGCATTGCCCATCAGCCAGCCTGCCTTCCCGTCGATTGGGGCGACTTCGACGCGGGTCAGCATCGTCGCGACTGCACCATCGCTGCCACCCGAATAGAGCGGGTGCAGCCCGCAGCCGGGCAGCGCGAGCGCAAGCAGAAGGGCGCCGAGACGCTTCATGCGACGAGGTTCACGAGACGGTCTGGCACGACGATAACCTTTTTCGGTTCCTTGCCATCCAAGAAGGCGATCACCTTGTCCGATCCGCGTGCCATCGCTTCCAAGGCCGCCTTGTCCGCGCCCTTGGCGACCGTGAGCGTGTCGCGGAGCTTGCCATTGACCTGCACCGCGATCGTCACTTCGTCCTCGACGAGCAGCGCAGGATCGACGACCGGCCAGGCGGCATCGGCGATCAAACCTTCGCCGCCATGCGCCGCCCAGGCTTCCTCAGCCAGATGCGGCGCCATCGGTGCCACCAGCAGAACCAGCGTACGAATTGCCGCGTTGCGCGAAGCGGATGGTGCGGCGCGCTCGATCGCATTGACGAGCTCGTACAGCTTGGCGACCGCCTTGTTGAAGGCGAGCGCTTCGATGTCGGCGGCGATGCCGGCGATCGTCTGATGGAGCTTGCGGTCGAGCGCGATGTCACGGCCATCTATGGCCGCCGCTTCGCCGAGTCCGTCGAACAGCCTCCACACGCGCTGGACGAAACGCCACGAACCCTCGATGCCCGCCTCGCTCCACTCGAGATCGCGCTCGGGCGGCGAATCCGACAGTACGAACCAGCGCACCGCATCGGCACCATATTGATCGACGATCTCGGTCGGATCGACGGTATTTTTCTTCGACTTCGACATCTTCTCGACGCGTCCGACGATCACGTCCTCGCCGGTGTCGGTAACATAGGCCGTACCATCGGCCCGGCGCGAGATCGCGGCGGGTTCGAAATAGATCGGTCGTTCATGCTCGTGCGGGCGCTGATAATAGCTCGCGTGCGTCACCATGCCTTGGGTGAACAGCCCGGCGAACGGCTCGGCGATATCGAGCATGCCGATGTGCTTCAGCGCACGCGTCCAGAAGCGAGCGTAGAGCAGGTGAAGGATCGCATGCTCGACCCCTCCGATATATTGCGCGACCGGAAGCCACTTCTCGGCCGCCTCCCGATCGAATGGCTTGTTGCCGGGCTGGCTAGCAAAGCGGATGAAGTACCAGGATGAGTCGACAAACGTGTCGAGCGTGTCCGTCTCGCGCCGCGCTTCGCCGCCACAGGTGGGGCAGGGGACATGCTTCCATGTCGGGTGACGGTCGAGGGGATTACCGGGAATGTCGAAGCTGACGTCCTCAGGGAGGACGACGGGCAATTGATCGCGCGGCACCGGCACCGCGCCGCACGCGTCGCAGTGAATGATCGGGATGGGCGTGCCCCAATACCGCTGACGGCTGACGCCCCAGTCGCGAAGGCGAAACACGGTCGAACCCATACCCCAGCCGCCTTGCTCGGCCCGCGCGATGACGGTCCGCTTGGCATCCGCGATGCTCATGCCGTCTAGGAAATGCGAATTCACCAAGGTACCAGGGCCGGTATAGGCCTCATCGCCCGTGAGAATAGGATCGGTGTTCGCGCCCTCCGCCACGACGCGCCGGACGGGAAGGTCATATTTGCGCGCGAAGTCGAGATCGCGCTGGTCGTGCGCGGGAACGCCGAACACCGCGCCGGTCCCATATTCCATCAGCACGAAATTGGCGATGTAGACCGGAACCTGCCAAGCGGAATCAAACGGATGGGTCGCGGTCAGCCCGGTGAAATAGCCGAGCTTCTCTTGGGTCTCCAACTCCGCAGCGGTGGTGCCGCCCTGCTTGCATCGCTCGATGAACGCCGCGACTTCACCATTCTCCGCGCCCAGCTTTTGCGCGATCGGGTGATCGGCAGCGACCGCGATGAAGCTCGCGCCGAAGATTGTGTCGGGCCGGGTGGTGAACACCTCGACCGTCTCGCCGTCGCTCATGTTCCACGTGAAACGTAGCCCTCGGCTCTTGCCGATCCAGTTCTCCTGCATCAGCTTGACCTTGTCAGGCCAGTGATCGAGCCCGTTCAGGCCCTCCAGGAGCTCGTCGGCGAATTGGGTGATCTTCAGGAACCATTGGCTGAGCTTGCGCCGCTCGACCAACGCGCCGGACCGCCACCCACGCCCGTCGATAACCTGCTCGTTGGCGAGCACGGTCATATCGACCGGATCCCAGTTGACCGAAGATTCCTTCCGATACACCAGCCCATGCGAAAACAGGTCGAGGAACAACGCTTGTTCCTGGCCATAATATTCGGGATCGCAGGTGGCGAACTCACGCGTCCAATCGAGCGCGAAACCGAGCCGCTTCAACTGCGCCTTCATCGTGGCGATGTTATCGCGCGTCCAGCCGCCAGGATGGACGCGCTTTTCCATCGCCGCGTTCTCGGCAGGCATACCGAACGCGTCCCATCCCATCGGATGCAGAACTTCGTGGCCGGTCATCCGGCGGAACCGCGCGAGCACGTCGCCCATCGTATAGTTGCGCACGTGACCCATATGGATCTTCCCCGAAGGATAGGGGAACATCTCGAGCACATAGGTACGCGGCTTCGTCGTCGCGTCGTCGGCGGCGAACGTGCGGCGCTCGTCCCACACCGCCTGCCATGCCGCATCCGACTTCAGGCTGTTGAAGCGAGACATTGTTCGTTGTTACTCCTGCGCGAAAACCGCGCGCTTAATTCACCATGGCAGCGCGGCGCAAATCGCGCGCGCGCGTGAGGATGATGTCTTCGAGCTTCTGGACGGTCGCGGCCTGCACCGGTGACGCGACCCACTGCCCGTTCTGGTTGACCTCGCGGAGCGCCGCGACATGCAGACCATCGGCACGCAAATCCTGATCGAGAATCGTGACGGTTACCTTCATCCGCTCGGTCGGCGCCGCCGGATTGACGTACCAGTCGGTGACGATCACGCCGCCGTTGGAATCGGTCTGAAGCAGCGGCATGAAGCTTAACGTGTCGAGACTCGCGCGCCATAGATAGGCGTTTACGCCGATCGTGGTGACCTTGGACGGTGCGAGCGCCGCCGATTTCGGGTGGCTGCCCTTGTGGGCGCAGGCGGCGCTCGACAGAAGCAGCGAGACCACGATCGCAGTGCGCAACGGGCGGGACATGGGCGGTTTCCTGAGCGTGGTCATGAAGGAGAGTGTCTCTATAGATTATGCCGAGCCAGCCGCAAGCCGCGCACCGGTCTCCGGCTGTGTCCCGAGCGCCACATGGCGGATAAATTGAGTCAAGATAGTGGCAGCCGGGGATGGAATCGTGATAGGCGCGTTCTAACTGATAAGAACAGGCATGGCGCGGGGCCGTGTCTGGTGCAGGGACGACGGGGTTTTCCGGTGATTTCGACTCGGCTGCTGTCTGGGATTGGGTTGGGGGTGCTTGTCGCCGCCGGTCTCGTCGCGGCGCCGGCGATCGGTGCATCGGACGATGCCAAGGCGCGCGTTGCGCGCGCGGCTGTGCCGGTATTGCATGGCATCGGTGGATTCACGCCTGCCTCCGCAGACCCGCGGCTGGCGGCGATCTTCGCGCGCGGCGGTCTCGATCCTTCGGGCTTCCGCTTCACGCCCGCCGATTCTCGGCGTGCCGGCAGCCGCGCGGTAACCGTGGCGGTGCAGGCGCGTTCGGTGCGCGGTGCGGTGACGGCGGATCGCGCGGGCGATGGCGCGGCGAACACCGTGGCATTGGCGCCGATCGCGTATAATCTCGGTGTCGCGGTCGGCTGGCGCCGATTCGCTTTGTCGGGCGATATGGCCAAGGTCGATCTCGCCGGGATGCCGGGCAGCCGCGAATCCGCCGATGTGGGCGTGAGCTATTCGGGCAAGCGGTTTAGCGGTCAGGTCAAGGCGGGCGCCGACCGCGCGCTGCCGGGTGGACCGAAGCTGATCGAGGAAGCGCCGGTCTATTCGGTCGATGTCGGCGGTTCGTACCGGCTGACGCGCAATCTCGATGTGACGGCGGGCGTGCGCTACAAGGCCGAGCGTAGCGATCGGCTGGTCGATCTGAACGTCGATCGGCATGATAGCCAGGCCGTCTATATCGGCACCGCCTTCCGCTTCTAAGCGGAGCCGTTCCAAGACCGCTATTATTCAATTGTTGGCGACGGAAGCGCACGTAGCGCCGTACCCTTCTTCTCTCGGCGCCTCCGCGGTTCCGCGTGAACCGATATTGCACGCGGAGGCGCCGGTGTGCGGAGATAGGCTCCACGCATCGATCGCCGCCCAGCCATGAAAGCCGAGCGCCCGCAGGCGGGCGAACCGGCGGGCGTTCATGCCGCCAAGCGCGATCACCGGCACGCCCAGCCCGCGTCCAATGGCAGCCGCGCGTAGCGGCCCGAGCGCCGGCGCGCCGGGGTGTGAGCGGGTCGCGAAAACGGGCGAAACGAAGATCGCCGCCGCGCCCATGTGGCATGCGGCCAGCGCCTCGCGGCGCGTGTGCGCGGACCGCGTCGAAAGGTTCGCTGCGCGGCCATTATGTACGCCGCGTTCGTGCCCCGCCAACCGCTCGTCGCCGGCGCGCAGCAGCACCAGCCCGCGCCGTCGTGCGATTCGCGACAGGCTTGAGAACAGCGCGCGCCGCTCGGGCAGGGGGGTGGCATAGTGCCGGAACACGATTCCCGCCCCGCGCGGCAGCCGCCCGACCGCGTCCCACATGCCATCGCCGAGCCGCTCGTCGGTCATCAGCCAGAGCGTGGGGACGGGGTGGCGGGCACGCATTTCACAGCCTATAGCGCCGCCGATGTCATCCGACGATCCCGTCTCCGCCCCCGTTGCCGCCCTTGCCGCCATCCAAGCGGCGATCGAACACAACGCGCGCCTCGCGCGCAGAGAGCCGGGGGATGTCACGCTTATCGCGGTTTCCAAGACGTACCCCGCCGAGGCGATAGAGCCGCTGCTCGCCGCCGGGCAGCGTGTGTTCGGCGAAAATCGCGTGCAGGAGGCCGAGGCGAAATGGCCCCCGCTTCGCGAACGCTGGCCCGACATCAGGCTCCACCTGGTCGGCCAGCTCCAGTCGAACAAGGCCGACGACGCGGTCGCCTTGTTCGATGCGATCCATTCGGTCGATCGGCCATCGCTGATCGCGGCGCTCGCCAAGGCGATGGACCGGCAGGACAGGCGTCCCGACTGCTTCCTGCAGGTCAATATGGGCGATGAGCCGCAAAAGGGCGGCTGCGCGGTCGCGGATCTACCCGCATTGCTCGCCGAGGCACGTGCCGCCGGCCTGCCAGTCGCCGGCCTGATGGCAGTGCCGCCGGCGGACGTCGAGCCTGCGCCCTATTTCGCGCTGCTCGCCAAGCTCGCACGTGATCATGGACTTGCCGGGCTGAGCATGGGCATGTCGGCCGACTTCGAAACCGCGGTCACGCTTGGGGCGACGCATGTCCGCGTCGGCAGCGCGCTGTTTGGAGCACGCGCATGAAATTCGACGGCATCATTTTCGACTTCGATGGCGTGCTGATCGAGAGCGAATCGATCGGCAACGCGCATCTCGCCGACTATCTCAACAGTATCGGCCACACGATTTCGCGCCAAGAAGCGATGGCGCGCTTCATGGGTCTGTCCGGCCGCAGCTTCATCGATGCGATCGAGACGCATATCGGCGCGACGCTGGGCGAAGACTATCACGCCGCGCGCCGCATTGAGGATGCGCGCGTGATGGCGGCGGGTATCGACGCCGTGGCAGGCGCGGTGGCGTTCGTCCAAGCGCTTCCCGAAGAGCTTCCCAAGGCGATCGCCTCGTCGAGTTCGACCGCGTGGATCGCGCGCCACCTCGATCATATCGGCCTGCGCGAGGCGTTCGGCGACCACCTCTACTCGGGCAAGGAGCATGTCGCGCGTGGCAAGCCCGCTCCTGATCTCTATTATCATGCCGCGGCGGCGATCGGCGTGGACATCACGCGCACCGCGATTCTCGAGGATTCGATCGTCGGCGCGACCGGCGCGGTCGCGTCTGGTGCGTTCGTGATCGGTTTCTGCGGTGGCAGCCATTGTTCGCCCGACCATGCCGAACGGCTCCGCGCGCTGGGCGTCCGCGCGGTTGCGTCGGACTTCAACGAGGTCGCCCGCCTCATCGGCTGACCCGCCAGCGGCGATTCGCCATTTCGCTTCCGTTTGCGGGCGCGAATCCCTATATGCTCGCCATGACGACACCGACTTCCGCCGCCCCCGGCCAGCCATCCAATCCCAACGAATATGGCGCTGACTCGATCAAGGTTCTCAAGGGCCTCGACGCGGTTCGCAAGCGACCCGGCATGTATATCGGCGACACCGACGATGGCTCGGGTCTGCACCACATGGTGTTCGAAGTGTCCGACAACGCGATCGACGAGGCGCTCGCCGGGCATTGCGACCGGATCGACATCACCTTGAACGCCGATGGCTCGGTCTCGGTGGAGGATAACGGTCGCGGCATCCCGACCGGCATCCATAGCGAGGAAGGCGTGTCGGCCGCCGAGGTCATCATGACCCAGCTCCACGCCGGCGGTAAGTTCGAGAACACCTCGGACGACAATGCTTATAAGGTCTCGGGCGGTCTGCACGGCGTCGGCGTTTCGGTGGTCAATGCGCTGTCCGAGTGGCTCGATTTGACGATCTGGCGCGACGGGCAGGAACATTACATGCGTTTCGCGTTCGGCGATGCGGTGGCGCCGCTCAAGGTCGTCGGCGATGCCAACGGCAAGAAGGGCACGCGCGTCACCTTCTTCCCGTCGCCCGCCACCTTCAAGATCACCGAGTTCGATTTCGACAAGCTCGAACATCGCTACCGCGAACTGGCGTTCCTCAATTCCGGCGTGCGGCTGTTCCTCACCGACGCGCGGCACGAGGACATCAAGACGGTCGAATTGTTCTACGAGGGCGGCATCGCCGCGTTCGTGAAGTATCTCGATCGCAACAAGCAGGCGCTGATGCCCGAGCCGGTCGCGATCGCCGGCACGCGCGACGACGTGACGATCGACGTCGCGCTCGAATGGAACGACAGCTATTACGAAAACGTCCTCTGCTTCACCAACAACATCCCGCAGCGCGACGGCGGCACCCATCTCGCGGCATTCCGCGCGGCGCTGACGCGCACGCTCAATTCCTATGCCGATAAGAGCGGGCTGCTGAAGAAGGAGAAGGTGACGCTCACCGGCGACGATATGCGCGAGGGGCTCACCGCGATCGTCTCGGTCAAGCTGCCCGACCCGAAATTCTCGTCGCAGACCAAGGATAAGCTGGTCTCGTCCGAGGTGCGCCAGCCGCTCGAATCGCTGATGGCCGACAAGCTCGCCGAGTGGCTCGAAGAGAATCCCGCGCACGGCAAGGCGATCGTCGCCAAGATCATCGATGCCGCCGCGGCGCGCGAAGCCGCGAAAAAGGCGCGCGAGCTCACTCGGCGCAAGGGCGTGATGGACATCGCCTCACTGCCCGGCAAGCTCGCCGACTGCCAGGAGCGTGATCCCGCCAAGTCCGAACTGTTCCTCGTCGAGGGCGATTCGGCGGGCGGCTCGGCGAAGCAAGGCCGCGACCGCCATTTCCAGGCGATCCTGCCGCTGCGGGGCAAGATCCTCAACGTCGAGCGTGCGCGCTTCGACCGGATGATTTCGAGCCGCGAGATCGGTACGCTGATCCAGGCGATGGGTACAGGCATCCTCGACGAGTTCAACATCGAGAAGCTGCGCTATCACAAGATCGTCATCATGACGGACGCGGACGTCGATGGCGCGCATATCCGCACCCTGCTGCTGACCTTCTTCTACCGGCACATGTCGAAGATCATCGAAGCCGGACACCTCTACATCGCGCAGCCGCCGCTCTACAAAGCGACGCGCGGGCGATCGGAAGTCTATCTCAAGGACGATCCCGCGCTCGACGACTATCTGGTCGAGAACGGCGTCGCGGCGAGCGTTCTGGAGGGCGCGGGCGGGTCGCGCTCCGGCGCCGATCTGCGCGCGCTGGTCGATCATGCGCGGCGGATGCGGACGCTGATGCGCTATGTGCCGCGCCGCTACGATCCAACCATTGTCGAGGCGCTCGCGCTGGTCGGCGCGCTCGATCCGACGCTCGACGTCGCGACTCGCGCCGCGCGGGTCGAGGACGTCGTCGCGGCGCTCGACGCAGGCGATCCCGAAGCGCGCTGGTCGGCGGAGGTCAGCGAGGAGGGCGGCATCCACTTCAAGCGCTGGTGGCGCGGCGTGACCGATCACCACGTCCTCGAAGCGGCGTTCCTGGTGTCGGCGGAGGCGCGCAAGCTGCATGCGCTCGCGTCCGAACAGGCGAGCGAGTATGCGCGCACCGCGCGGCTGGTGCCCTCGCGCGCCGCCGCCGTTGCGGCGGAAGCCGAACCGTCGTCTGACGGCGACGCGGAGGCCGCGCCGGTCGCGGTCGGCAAGGGAGAGGCGATGGTCGCCCGACCCTCGCAACTGCTCGAAGCGATTCTGGCGGCGGGCCGCAAGGGGCTTTCGATCCAGCGCTACAAGGGTCTCGGCGAGATGAACCCGGAGCAATTGTGGGAGACCACGCTCGACCCGCAGAATCGCTCGATGCTGCGCGTCGAGGTCGAGCAGGTCGATATCGCCGACGAGATCTTCACGCGGCTGATGGGCGATGTCGTCGAGCCGCGCCGCGAGTTCATCCAGGAGAATGCGCTCAACGTCGCCAATCTCGACGTCTGAGAACCGGGGTGATGGTGTGCGCCGGATGCGGGGCCATCCCGCGCCCGGCGTGCCGTTTGCACGCGACGGTCAGGCCATGGTGTTGATGGCTTTGCGGAACTGGGCCAGCGCGATCGTGTAGAAGGTCGCGCCGATCGCGAGGATCGCGAGCAACTGCGGCCACACCACGCCGATGTCGGCACCCCGGTAGAGGATGCTTTGCGCGAGCCGGACGAAATGCGTGGTGGGCGCCGCGAGCATCACGTCCTGCACGAATTGCGGCATGCTCTCGCGCGGGGTGCTGCCGCCCGACAGCAGCTCCAGCGGCACGATCGTGAGGATCACCAGCAGGCCGAACTGAGGCATCGAGCGCGCGAAAGTGCCGAGGAAGATTCCCATCGAGGTGGTCGCGAACAGGTGCGCCGCCGCGCCGACCAGGAACAGCGCGATCGATCCCGCGATCGGCACGTGCATCGCGCCCTGAACGATCAGCATGAGCGAGAACCAGGTCGCGATCAGCACCACCAGCGCCATCGACCACACTTTCGCGGCCATGATCTCGAAGGGCGTGATCGGCATCACCAGCAGATGCTCCACCGTGCCGTGCTCGCGCTCGCGGATCAGCGCGGCGCCGGTCAGGATGATCGAGAGCAGCGTGACGTGATTGATGACCTGCATCACCGCGCCGAACCACAGCGCGGTCAGGTTGGGATTGAACCGCGAACGCACCGCCACATCGACCGGGAGCGGGTTCGCGCGGCCGTTGCGCGTGGCGAAGGTCGCGACCTCGGTATTGACGATCTGCTGGACATAGGCGTTGCCGGAGAAGGCCTGCGCCATTCGCGTCGCATCGACATTGAGCTGGATCGTGGGTGCCCGTCCCGCAAGCAGGTCGCGCTGGTAATCGGGCGGGATGTCGAGCACGAACGTGTAGAAGCCCTGGTCCATCGCGGCATCGACCTGGCGCTGCGAGATGACCGCCGGCGCATTGAAGTAGGGCGGGTAGAAGGCGCTTCGGATTCGCTGCGAGAGCTGCGAGCCGTCCTCATCGACAATGGCGATCGGCGCCTTGTTGAGCGTCTCGGGGATGCCCGTCGCGGCCACATACACCGATCCGGTGAAGGCCCACAGGATCAGCCCGACCATCATCCGGTCGCGCCACAGGCTCCGCATCTCCTTGATGCCGAGCCGCCAGATATTCGCGATCGTCTTCGCCGGGTTCACCCCTCAATGCTCCTGCTTGCGGACCAGCGCGATGCCGGCGGCCATCAGGATCGGCGCGGTGATGGCGAGCGCGAGAAAGGCGCTCGGCAGATCGCTGATCCCCAGCGCCTTGCAGAAGATGCCGCGGCTGATGGTGAGGATATGGGTGGCGGGGTAGATTTCGCCGACGAAGCGCCCCGATCCTTCGAGCGAGGCGACCGGGGTCAGCATGCCGGAGAATTGTACCGCCGGCACGATGGTGATGATCGCGGTCCCGAAGATCGCCGCGATCTGGCTGCGTAGGAAGGTCGAGCAGATCAGCCCGATCGCGGTGGAGCAGAGGACGAACAGCAGCGCGCCGACCGTCAGCGCGAACAGGCTGCCCTTGATCGGGACGCCGAACACCGTCACCGCGAGGACGGTGAGCAGCGCGAAGTTGAGCATCGCGAGCACCACATAAGGAAGCTGCTTTCCAAGCAGGAACTCCGTGCGGGTGACGGGGGTGACGTAGAGGTTGACGATCGACCCCAGTTCCTTTTCGCGCACCACGCTCAGCGCCGTCAGCATCGCCGGAATCAACAACAGCAGGATCGGGATCACGGCGGGGACGATCGCGACCAGGCTGGCGACGTCCGGATTGTAGCGGTAGCGCGTCTCGATCGTAGCGAGCCCCAGCGCGGGGCGCACGCCGAGTTCGCGCATCGCGAAGTCGGACAGCCACGACACATGCATCGCCTGGACGTAGGAGAGCACGGTTTCCGCCCGGCTCGGCATCGAGCCATCGACCCAGATGCCGACCGAGACCGGGGTGCCGCGGCGGATGTCGCGCGCGAAATGCTCGGGCAGCTCCAGGACGACGCTCAACTCGCCGTCGCGCATCCGCCGGTCGAGTTCGGCATAGCCGTGCACCGGCGCATGTTCGACGAAATAGCGCGACCCCGCGAGATTGAGCGCGTAATTCTGGCTGGTCATCGTTCCGTCGCGATCGAGCACGGCGAAGCTGAGGTTCTCGACATCGAGGCTGATCCCATAGCCCATGATGAACATGAGGAAGATGCTGCCGAGCAGCGCCAGCGTCGCCCGGATCGGATCGCGGCGCAGTTCCAGCGCCTCGCGCCGGCTGTAGCTCAGCATGTGGCGCAGGCTGAACGGGCGCGGTCGCGCCTCGGGGCGGTTGGCCGCCGCGATCGGCACCGTCGGCGTGGGGGCGAGGGTGGCGCCGTCCGCATCCACGCCGCCGATGCGGCGGAGGTGGCCGATAAAGGCCGCTTCGAGATCGCTCGCGCCGCTCGCCCGCACCACCTCCGCCGGCGTATCGGCCGCCAGCACCTTGCCCATGTGCATCAGCGCGATGCGATCGCATCGCTCCGCTTCGTTCATGAAATGGGTGGAGATGAAGATGGTCACGGCGTCCTTGCGCGCGAGATCGGCCATCATCTGCCAGAAGGCGTCGCGCGCGATTGGATCGACGCCAGAGGTCGGCTCGTCGAGGATCAGTATCTCGGGCGCGTGGATCATCGCCACGGCCAGGCTGAGCCGCTGGCGCTGACCGAGCGGCAGGCTGTCCGGATACGTCTCCATGAGTTCGGCGAGACCGAAACGCTCCGCCATCTCGGCGACGCGCGCGGGGATGTGCGCCTTGGTCACGTGGAACAACTGCGCGTGCAGTTCGAGATTCTGCCGCACCGTCAACTCGGCATAGAGCGAGAAGCTCTGTGACATGTACCCGACCCGTTTGCGCGTCTCGATATCGCGCGGATCGACAGCGCGGCCGAGCAGCAGCGCCTCGCCCTCGCTCGCGGGGAGGAGCCCTGTCAGCATCTTCATCGTCGTCGTCTTGCCGCAGCCGTTCGAGCCGATGAATCCGAAGATTTCGCCGCGTTCGATGCGGAAATCGACGTGATCGACCGCCGTGAAATCACCGAAACGCTTGGTGAGGCCACGCGCCTCGATCGCCGGTGTGCCATTCAGCGCGCGGTCACGCGGCGGGATCGTCACGGCGCGATGCTCGCGGCGCCGCGCCTCGGGAAGCAGCGCGATGAACGCTTCCTCCAGCGTGGCGGCGCCGGTGCGCGCGCGCAGATCGGCGGCGGTACCGATCGCCAGCACGCGGCCGGCGTCCATCGCGACGAGCTGATCGAAGCGTGCGGCCTCCTCCATATAGGCGGTAGCGATCAGCACGCTCATCCCTGGCCGGCTCGCGCGGATGCGGTCGATCAGCTCCCAGAACTGAACCCGCGACAGCGGATCGACGCCCGTGGTCGGTTCATCGAGCAACAGCAGGTCGGGATCGTGGATCAGCGCGCAACATAGCCCGAGCTTCTGCTTCATGCCCCCGGACAGCTTGCCGGCGGGGCGGGTGCGGAACGGCGCGAGTCCGGTCGCGTCGAGCAACTGGTCGATCCGGCGCTCGCGCTCCGCGCGGCCCTGACCGAACAGCCGCGCGAAAAAGTCGATGTTCTCGAAAACCGAGAGGGTGGGGTACAGATTCTTGCCGAGCCCCTGCGGCATATAGGCGATGCGCGGGCAGACACGCTGCCGATGCCCGGCGTCGGCCATGTCGCCGCCGAGCACCTCTACCGTTCCCTCCTGGATCGCGCGCGCCCCGGCGACCAGCGCGAACAGGCTCGACTTGCCCACCCCGTCCGGCCCGACCATCGCCACCGTGCTGCCGGCCGGCAGATCGAGATCGACGCCATCGAGCGCCACCGTGTCGCCGAAGCGCAGGCGCACGCCGGAAAGACGGGCGGCGTAACCGCTCATTTGGCGGGCGTCAGCGCGAGCTTCGCGGGCCAGGGCTTGGCCGGGTCGATCCGCACATAGGCCATCCCCGGCATCCCCGATTTCACGAGATTGTGGAACCGCGCGAGCAGCTCAGGCGCGATCGAGGCGCGCACGCGAAACATCAGCTTCTGGCGCTCGTCCCTGGTTTCGACCGTCTTGGGCGTGAACTGCGCGACGTCGGCGACGAAGGAGATGCGCGCCGGAATCACGCGGCCCGGCGCCGAATCGAGCACGATCCGCGCCTCGTCACCCAGCCCGACCTTACCCACCGCCTGCTCCGGCAGGAAGAAGGTCAAATAGACATCGCTCAGGTCGATCATGTTGAGCACCTTGCCGCCCGCGCCGACCACCTCGCCGGGTTCGGCGATGCGATATTGAATCCGGCCCGAACGCGGCGCGCGCAGCACCGCGTCGCCGATGTCGGCGTCGATCCGGCGAATCGTCGCTCGTGCCGCTTCGGCATTGGCCCGGGCGCCGTTCACCTGCGCGCGCGCCGTCGCGACCGCGGCATCGATCGCCGCGAGCTGCGCGCGCGCCGCGTCGGTGCCGGCACTGGCGCTCCGCAGGCGCGCACGATCATCGTCCTGCTCCTGCTGCGGCGTCGCGCCTTCGGCGGCGAGCGTGGTCGAACGGCGCAGATGCTGCCGGGCGGTGTCGAGATCGGTCTCGCGCGCGAAAAGCTGGGCGAGCGCCGCGCCACGCTGGCCCAGCGCCTGCGCGACCTGCGCCTGCGCCGATTGCACGGCGGTCTGCGCCGCGAGCGTCTGCGCCTGTGCCTGGGCGCGTTGCGCCTCCAGCGAATCGACATCGACCGTGGCGAGGATCTGGCCAGCCTTCACCTCCTGCCCCTCCTCGGCGAGGATCGTGCGGATGCGTCCGGGCGCCTTGGCCGAGATATCGACTTCGGTTGCTTCGATCCGGCCGTTGCCTGCCGCGATACCCTCGCCGAGCCGATCGCGCGTCAGATAGATGCGCGCGATCAACAGCGCGGCGACGATCACCGCCGCGATGGCGAGCCGGATCGCCCATGTCCTCATTTGCTTGTTCATGGAATTCGCCCTTGAGGCTCGGTTTCGGGGAAGCCGCCGCCGAGCGCGGCGTACAGCGCGACGCCGCTCGCCAGCCACGCGCGCTGGAGTTGCACACGTCTCTGTTCGGCAGAGAAGCGGTCGCGCTCGGCGTCGAGCACTTCGAGATAGGCGGCCCGGCCCGCATCGTAGCGGAGCTGCGACAGCCGGGCGCGTTCGACGAGCGTCGCGACCAGAGCCTCGGTGGTGGCGAGCTGGTCGGCGAGCCAGCGTCGCTGCGCCAGTGCGTCCGCCACATCGCGGAAGCCCGACTGGATCGACTTCTCATACGCCGCGAGCAGTTCGTCTCGCGCCGCCTCGCTGCCGCGCAGGTTGGCGCGTAGCTTTCCGGCGGTGAAGATCGGCAGCGCTAGGGTGGGGCGGAACAGCCAGAGCCCGGTGCCCTTGGCGAACAGCCCGTCAAGATCGTCGCTGCTGCTGCCCGCGATCGCGGTCAGGCTGATGTTTGGAAAAAAGGCCGCGCGCGCTGCGCCGATGTTCGCCTCCGCGCCGCGAAGCTGATGTTCCGCCGCAGCGATATCCGGCCGGTTGACGAGCAGATCGGAGGGCAGGCCGGCGGGGATCGGCTGGTCGAGCCCGACTTGCGCGAGGCCGTGGGAGAGGCTGGAGGCGTCGATGGGCGCGCCCAGCAGAAGCGCCAGCGCGTTGAGATTTTGCGCGCGGGCGAGTTCCAGACCCTGAATCTCGCCAGCCGCCTGCGTGCGCAGCGTCTCTGCCTGCGTGACATCGACCTTGGACCCCGACCCGACCTGATAGCGACGTTCGAGCAGGTGGAGCGCGCGTTCACGGTTGGCGAGCGTATCGCGCGCCAGCGCCAGCCGCTCCGCATATTCGCGATCGGCGAGGTAGCCGGCGGCGACCTGCGCGATCAGGCTGGTGGCCAGCCCGCGCCGCGCCTCGGCGCTCGCGAGATACTGTTCCAGCGCCGCCGCACGCAGGCTGCGCAGCCGGCTGAACAGGTCGATCTCCCACCGCGTCTGGAGCAGACCCGCATATGTGGTGAGCGTATCGTCGCGCAACAGCATCGCCAAATCGTCGGGTACGCCGATCTTCGCCATATCGAGCGAGCCACTGATCTGCGGCGTGAGATCGGCGCCGCGGATCCGCACGACTGCGCGTGCTTGCTCGATTCGCGCCGCCGCCGCGCGCAGATCGCGGTTGTTGGCCAGCGCGCGCTCGATCAGCGCGGTGAGTTCGGGATCGGCGAAGAAGGTGCGCCAGCCGATCCGCGCGCTACTCGCCCCCGGCGGCGAAGCCGCGACGCTCGGATAGCGGGTCGGCGTGGGCAGGTCCGGATGGGCTGGCCGGGGCGCCAGCGTGCAGCCGGCGGCCAGCAGCGCAGCCAGCATCGCAAAGGCGGTTGCCGTTCGCCTGTCCAAAGTGATCCGTCCCGTAGCTTGTTGCACCGTCGAGCTACCGCGCTGCAGCAATGGCGGACATTAGGGGTACTACGGACTCGCGGATCACACGGGCGTAGCGGCGCGGCGGGCGACTCGACCTGGCGGGCGGCGGCGGAGTGGTCCGCGAACGGCTTACCAGGAAGCGCGCAACGTCGCCCGCACCGTTCGGCCGAACTCCGGGCGTGCCAGGAAATAGCTGATGCCGCTGCCGCCTGCGTCGAACGCGCCGGCTCTCGGATTGCCCTCGGTCAGCCCGAGCGCGTTGGTGAGGTTGGTGATGTGAAACGCGAATGCGAGATGGTCGGTGATCTTCGCGTTCACGTTGACGTTCACGAGTGAATAGGGCGGCAGGCGTTGGGTGTTGGCGATGTCCGAAAAGCGTGCGGAATAGTGCGTGAACTCGGTGTCGACGCGCAGCCTGTCGGCAAGGAGGGTAAGGCTCGGCGTCAGCCGCAGTGACAGCCTGGGCACGCGGATCAACTGATTGCCGGTGGCATCGTGGGTGACCGGCTGAGCGCCGACCAACTCGACATAGCTGAAGTTGCGGTAGCGCGGATCTTGCAGCGTCGCTTGCGCGTCCAGCGCCAGCGGCCCGGCCAGATCGGCATGCCCGGCCAGTTCGAGGCCGATCGTCGATGTGTCCGCGATCGACGTGCGTTCGACATACGCGTTCGAAGCGGTATCGAAGCGGAAATCGGTGAACGGCAAGCGCGCGAACCGTGTGCCATAACCGACGGCGGACAGGCGCCAGTGCGGACGCGACAGGATGATGCCCGCTTCCGCCATGGTGATCGGCACGACCGCGTCGTCGGTGCGATTCGGTGAGCTGTTGAAATCGGTTGCGCCCGGCAATCGCGCGATCCGGGTGAGGCGCATGAACAGGCCGGTACTCCGGCTTGGCCGGAAATTGAGTCCGATCGTGCCGTTGACGCCCGAGAATGCGCGGCGGATCGGCGCGATGACGCCATTGCCGGTGAGCACGGCGTTGTCGGCGAGGGTGGCTGGGTCGCCGAGATCCACCGGCATGCTACCCTCCGCGCCGCCGCCGATCCGGATGCGCTCCCATCGTCCGCCCAGATCGATGCGCCAGCGCGGCGCGATCTTCCACTCGTCCGCCGCATATATCGCGATGTTCGACGCGCGGATGCTGACATTGTCGAACAACGAGCCATAGCGCACGAAGCCGCCGTCGGTGAGCGCGCCGATCCGCCGACCCGCCGCATCCAGCGCCACGACATCGAGCCTGCGCGCCTGGCCGCGCACGTCGAGCAGCACCGTGCCCATCGTGCGAGCGAAGTCCAGCCGCGTGTCGGCATAGGTCAGGCCGAGCGCGATATCGTGGTGGCCGAAGCGGTCCATGCTGCGGGTCAGCCGCGCGTCGCCGATGAACTCGGTCATCGGCATCCGTACCGACAGCAGGTTGCCGCCGACGACCAGACCATTGCCGTTGCCGTCACGCTGGAACGGCGCGCCAGTGTCGGCATAGCGGAGCGCGGCGGTGGCGGTAGCCGGATATGCCGCCGTCAGTTGCGGCAGCACGCTTGCGAGATAGTCGCCCCCGGCCACGGGTCGGCCGATCGGGAACAGCCCGTTGCGCAGCGTGTCGCCGGTGCGCAGGCGCGCGTTCAGCTCGAGCGCGCCCCGATCGCCCAACCCCAGCCGACCGCTCAGCGTGTAGAAGGTGATCCGGCTTCGCGTCCCTTTCGAGAGGTCGAAGTCGCGGGGGCCGTTCGCGGTCTTGAAGAGGACGTGCTCGGTATCCGGCCCGGCCAGCGTGTCCCGGAGCGGGTCGAAGCCGGGAATGGCGCGAACATCGCCCCTGCCTTCGAAGCGGAGCGGCACGGGGAGATAGAGGATTACCCGGTCGTCGAGCCGCTTGACGTTGAATGCGAGTCGGATGTGGCCATCGTCATAATCGATTCCCGCGCGAAGCTGCCCGCCTTGATCGGCGCGATACCCCGGATCGCGCAGGCCGTCGTCGCGGCGATAGAAGCCGCCAAGCGAAACGCCGAGATTCGGCGCGATACGCGCGCCGGCGAAGCCGTCGACCCGCTGATATCCGGAGCCGCCGCCTGTCACAGAGAGCGTGTAGCCGGGGTGGCGCAGCCCGGTGCGAGTGATGAAATTGAGGCTACCGCCGGGTGCGTTGGCCATGAAGATCGCCGAGGGGCCGCCGCGTACCGCTTCCGCGCGGTCGATCGTCGAGTCGACCCGGTAGATCTGGTCGGTGTTCAGATAGCCGAGGCCGCCGTCATATTGCACGGGCAGGCCGTCCTCGAGCAGCGCGACCGACGAATAGCCATCGGTCGGGATGCCGCGCGAGCGGACGTTGTTGCTCGCTTCGCCGCCGGTCGCCTCGACCCAGAAGCCCGGCACCTGCTTGAACAGGTCGGCGGTCGATTGCGGCCCCTTCCGGGCGAGCGCCGCTGCGTCCAGCCGCGTGACCGCGTAGCTTAGTTCGGTCTCGTCAAGCGGTGCCTCGCTCGCGCGTCCGGTCACGACGATATCTTCAAGGGGGCGCGGCGGCGCCGTTACCAGCGGCGGGGGTGTTGGCATCGCGCCCCGTGGACCGCTCGACGGCCTCAGCGGAGATGGCGCCGCTGCCGCCGCGTGCAGGATCACTAGACGATCGGTGACGCGCACCACCGTCAGCCCGCTGCCGCGCAACATCCGGTCGAGCGCCGCGCGCACGGTCATCCGCGCATGGAGCGCGCCGCCGCGCCGCGCCGCGGCGAGCGTGTAAGGATAGAGGATCTGCACGCCCGACTGGCGGGCGATCTGGTCGAGCGTCGCGGCGAGATTCTGCGCGGGAATGTCGAAGCGCACCGACCGTTCGGCCGATGCCGCGCGCGCAGGCGCGGCGAGGGGCGGAGCGAAGCCGCACATCACCCCCCCGGCGAGACAAAGGGCGCGCCGGCCCGGTGGTCCGATGATGGGGAGAAAACCGCGAATCACGCCCATACGCCGTCACTGGCGGCGGTACGCGACAGATTCGTGTCACACCGTCGCGCGTCGCGCAGCGTCGCCGGTCAATCGTGCTTGCGGAACAGCAAGATCCGGTCGCCTTGCCGGCGATTGTCGATGTCGAACCCGTCGCGCAGCGCGATCAGGAAATTGGCGGGGTCGTCGGTGCGGAATTCGCCGCCCAGCCGCGTGGTGGCGAGATCGGGCTGCTGAAGCACGATCTTGTCGGGCAGGTAGCGGTTGAACTCGGTGATCGCCCGACCGAGCGGCATGCCATCGAACACGATCTTGCCCGCCTGCCATGCCGTCGCGCTGGTGATCGCATCGGGCGATAGCGTGGCGATCTCGGTGCCGCCATTGTTGATGAAGAGACCGTTCCCCGCCCGAACCGTCTCGGCACCGATCGTCGCCTGCCCCGACAGGACCAGCAACCGCCCACCGGTCGGCTCGATCCGCAGGCTGTAACTGCCCGTGCTCAAGCGCCCGTCGATCGGGTCGCTGTGGACACGGAAGGGTTGCCGCGACGGCCCGACGAGCAGGGCGACCTCACCCCGCTCCACCCACACGGTCCGTTCGTCACCGAAGCGCCAAGCGATGCGCGTGTCGGTGTTGAGCATCGCATGGCTGCCATCGGGCAGTCGGATCGAGCGGCGCTCGCCCACCGCCGTCTCGGCATGGGCGCGGGCCGGCCATGCGAGCATCGTGCCCCCGGCACCCAGGCCCAGCACCGCCGCGAACACGCCACCCACGGCGGCGCGGCGCGACCATGTGCGTTGCACGACGGGTTCCGGTTCGCGCGGGTCTTCAACGCTTTGGTCGAGCAGCGGGCCGAGGCGCGGGTCGGCGGTGCGCCGCCACGTCGCGGCGACTTGAGCGAAGGCGGCGGCGTGCCGGGGGTCCGCCGCGCGCCAGGCGTCGAACGCCTGTTCGTCGGCGGTGCCGCAATCGAGCGCCACCAGCCAGTCGATGGCTCGCTCGTTCAGCTCCGCTCCCGTCTTTCGCGCGTCTCCCATCCAAATTCCCGTTCCGTCTTCGCCCGGGCATCTTGCCGGTTGAGTGTCCGCATCAGCAGCCGCAGCGCCTTGTTCAGATGCGTTTCCACCGTGGAGACGCAGATACCCATTCTTTCCGCTACTTCGGGCGGGGGTAAGCCTTCAATTCGCCGAAGATGCAAGGCTTCGCGCATGCGCGGCGGCATCTCCCGCATCGCGCTCACGACGCGGTCGAGCTCGGAGCGGTCCATCGCCACCACGTCGGGCGTGGGGTGCTGGTCGGCGATCTCGAGCGTGTGCAGGATCGCGCTCTGGTCGAGCCGGACCACCTCGGCACGCCGGAACCGCTCGATCGCGAGATTGCGCACGATCCGCATCGTGAACGCATGCGGATTGGCGATCGCGGCCCAGTCGCTGAGCGCGAACAGCCGCGCATAGGCTTCCTGCACAAGCTCCTCGGCTTCGTCGGGCTGACGCACCAAGCTGATCGCGTAGCGACGGGTTTGAGCGTGATAGGGATACACATGGTCGGCAAACCAGATGTCGATGTCGCGCAGCCAAGCCATATCGTCGCCGCCTCTATCGAAAATGCCGGAACGACCCTTCGCCTAGGCGGCTGCTGTTACAGAAGCTTGACAGTGCGGCTCGCGGGGTTGTCGCGCGGCTCATATTTTTAATGTCACACTGTCAGTAGCTTACGTCGGAAATCCGGCGAGGCGGGAGCTCCGACCAAATTTTTTCCGCGCTGCGGTAGTGGAAAGCGCCCGCGATCCCGTCTGCGCCACGAAAGCACAATCGAACGCTTTAACCGACGCGCAACCCGCGCGCCGGAACGACCGGTCACGAACCTCGTGCGCCGGGCCGAAGACGCCTGAACGAACCAAGGGGGAATATCATGAAGCTGTTGCTGACGACCTCATCACTGCTTGCGATCCTGTGCGCGGGCACCGCGCCTGCATGGGGGCAGGACGCGCCAGTCCCGTCGCGGGCCGAAGCGGCCGGCACCGACGCATACCCCGCGCAGGGTGGCCAGCCCGACGACATCATCGTCACCGGCCGCGCCGGCACCGAGGACCGGACGAAGGCGCAGATGAGCTATTCGGTCACGCGGATCAGCGAGGAGGCGCTGCGCCTGCAAGCGCCGACCAGCGTTACCGAGGCGCTCAAGTCCGTGCCCGGCTTTTGGGTGGAATCGTCGGGCGGCGAAGCGAGCGGCAACGTCCGCGCGCGCGGCGTGCCCGTCGATGGCTTCGGCTCGATCCAGTTGCTGGAGGACGGCATCCCCGTCCAGCACGATCCGGCGCTCGGCTATCTCAACGCCGACCAGGTGTTCCGCCTCGACGAAACGATCGAGCGGATCGAAGTCGTGCGCGGCGGGCCGGCCTCGCTGTTCTATTCGAACGCGCCGGCGGGCGCGGTCAATTTCATCCCGCGCCAGGTCGGCGACCATGCCGAGGGTCTCGCCAAGCTCACGCTCGGCGCGGACAGCCAGTATCGGATGGATTTCTGGGCGGGCGCGCCGATCGGCGAGTGGAAGCTCGCGGTGGGCGGCTTCTACCGGTCCGAAGGCGGCGTGCGTGATCCCGGCTTCACCGCCAACCGCGGCGGCCAGATCCGCGCCACGGTGTCTCGCGAATGGGAGCGCGCCAAGTTCAGCCTCGACGTGAAGCGGCTCGACGACATCGTCGGTTTCTACACCGGCATCCCGATGCGCACCTATGCCGACGGCAAGATTCGCGCGGTGCCCGGCTTCAGCGGCAATTACGGCACCGTCGCAGGCCCCGAGACCGAACGCATCAAGATGATCGAGGGCGACGGCAGCATCTATGATTTCGACAACAGCGTCGGCACGCAGGTGAAGCGCACCCAGATCACCGGCAAGTTCGAGTTCGAGCCGTGGGACGACTGGAAGATCTCCAACACCTCGCGCTACAACGACAGCAAGACGCAGCGGAACGGCGTATATCCCAACTCGCTGCTCAGCGCATCGAGCCTGCTCGCCTCGCAAGCCGGTCTGCTCGCCCAGGCGCCTGGCGCAAGCGCGCTCCAGTTGCGCTATACGACCACACCGGGCCAGACCTTCGATACCGCCAACCAGAACGGCAACGGTCTCGTCATCATCGGCGGTCTGCGTGGCCTGACGCTGCCGGTGAAGGAGTTCATGAGCGACACGCGCGTCTCCCACCGCTTCAACATGGGTTCGACCACGCACGACATCACCTTCGGCTATTATTTCGCGCATATCGACGAGGATTTCAGCCGCTATTCGTCGACCGCGCTGCTCGATGTGCGGGACAATGCCCGCCTGCTCGATCTCGTCGCGGTCGATGCGGCGGGGAATGTCGTCAAGACCTTCACCGATCACGGCATCTACAAATATGGCTATGAGTGGGAAGACGCGCGCGGCGAGCAGACCACCAACGCGCTCTATCTCGCCGACGAATGGCAGATCACGCCGAAGCTGCGGCTCGATGGCGGCGTGCGGTGGGAAACGATGACCGCGCGCGGCACGGTCGGGCTCAAGAAGACGGTCAACCTCGGCACGCCCGCGACGTCGTCGATCATCACCGGCAGCGGTGTCTACGCCAATTACGACGATACGTTCAGCCATGCCACCTGGACCGTGGGCGTCGACTATCAGTTCACGCGCGGCGCCGGTATGTTCGCGCGCTTCACCGCCGCCAATCGCATGCCGAGCCTGGGGAACTACATCACCAGCGCCTCCGCCAAGCCGATCACCCAGACGATGGATCTCGGCGAGATCGGGCTGAAATATTCGAGCCCGCTGGTGCAGCTTTATGCGACCGGCTTCTGGACCAAATACAACAATGTCTCCTTCACCAACTACCGGTTCGATCTGAACACCGGCGCGTCGGTGACCGAGGCGCTGTTCGCCGACACGCAGACGTTCGGCGTCGAGCTCGAGGGCACGGTGCGCCCGGTACGCTGGTTCGATCTATCGGGCACGGCCACGCTGCAAGATCCCAAGTACAAGGGCCTCACCTACGTCGATGCGGCCGGCAAGTCGTTCGATTATGACGGCAACCGCCTGATCCGCGTGCCGACCGTCAGCCTCCGCCTCGTGCCGGGCGTCAACCTGCTGGACGGGCGCTTCCGCCTGCAGGCCTCGTGGGAATATGAAGGCGGCCGCTACGTCGACACCGCCAACTCGGTGAAGCTGCCGGCTTATGCCACGGTCAACATCAGCACGCGCTTCGACGTTTCGAGCAGGCTGTCGCTCTATGGTTATATCGACAACGTCAACAACTCGCTCGGCCTCACCGAGGGCAATCCACGCGCGGGCGAGGTCCAGAACGGCGATGCGGGTGCCAACACCTTCATCGCCCGGCCGCTGATCGGGCGGAACTTCCGCATGGCCGTGATGTACCGGTTCTGATGAAGATGCGTCCCGCGTCCGCCCTCTTCGCCACGCTTCTCGCCCTGGCCGTCCCCGCGCTCGCGCGCGATGGCCAGGCGGGGGCGCCCCCGCCCCGCGCGGACGCGGGCACGCCCTGGCGCGTGCTCCAGGGCGACCTGACCCGCGCCGATTACGAGCGTTATACCGACGTATCCTTCGATCTTCCGGCGGGGGTGACGCGGCTCACCATATATTTCAGCTACGGCGGCAAGGAGCAGCGCTCGGTCATCGATCTGGGTCTGCGCGATCCCGAGCGGTTCCGCGGCTGGAGCGGCGGAACGCGCGATCATATGACGCTCAGCACCGAGGATGCGACGCCGGGGTATCTGCCCGGGCCGCTGCCGGCGGGGCGCTGGAACCTGATCCTCGGTGCGCCCAACATCAGCGCGAACGCGCACGCGCCCTATACGGCGAAGATCTTCATCGAGCGCGCGCCGAGCGTGACCGAATTCGCCGATGCGCCGATCGCGGCGAAGCCGGGCTGGTATCGTGGCGATCTGCACATGCACAGCGGCGAGAGCGACGGGAAATGCAAGGCGCAATCGGGTGCGAGCATTCCGTGCCCGGTCTATCGCACGGTCGAGGCGGCGGCCGCGCGCGGGCTCGATTTCATCGCGCTCAGCGATCATAACACCACCGCGCAGTTCAACCAGTTGCGCGAGCTGCAGGGCGCTTTCGACCGGATGCTGCTGGTGCCGGGCCGCGAGATCACCACCTTCTGGGGGCATGGCAACGTCTTCGGACCCACCGACTTCCTCGATTTCCGCATGACCGGGCCGAACTGGGAGCAGGCGCGGAAATGGATCGACGCGGTGCATCGCGAGGGCGGCATCGTCTCGATCAATCATCCCGGCGCGCCTTCCGGCGCGATCTGCATGGGCTGCGGCTGGCGGGTCGATGGCCTGCCGGACGGCGCGGTCGATTCGGTCGAGGTCGTCAACGGTGGCACGATGCGCGAGACCGGGTCGGCCGACGGCACGTTGCAGGGCCTCAGCTATTGGGCGAAACTGCTCAACGCGAGGCGCCATGTCACCGCGGTCGGCGGCAGCGACAGCCATGAGGCGGACCGGCCGGCGCGCGAAGCCGGCGCGGTGGGCAGCCCCACCACCGTCGTCTATATGCCCGAACTGTCGGTACACGGCCTGCTGGCGGGCATCCGCTCCGGCCGCGTGTTCGTCGACGTCGACGGCACGCGCGATCGCCTCCTCGATCTGTCGGCGGTGTCCGGGAAGCGGCACGCGGTGATGGGCGAGACGCTGCACCTGCCGCGCGGCGGCTCGATCCGCTTCGCGGTCGATCTCAAGGGCGTGGCCGACGGCGCGGTGCAACTCGTGATCGATGGCGCGGCCGATACCGCATATCGCGCGGCGTTTGGCGGCGGGCGTTCTCCGACGTTCGCGCCGTGGCGCGCCGACGGCCGCCCGCACTGGATCAGCGCCCAAGTCCGCGACGCGCAAGGCCGCCTTATCCTCATCGGCAATCCGATCTACGTGGCATCGGCCGGGCCCGTATCCGGCTGAAGCTCTCGCATCTGAGCGGACGGCCGGGCGGCGCGAATTTCGGCGAAGCCGTCATTGCGGAGTCGCGCGGCAGGCGTAAAGTACGCGCAAATCCACAAGAGGACCAGCCGATGCGTTACCTTGCCGCTGTCGCCGTCGCCGCGCTCGTCGTTCCCGGCGCGATCATCGCCGCGCCGGCGGTGACGCCCGCCATCGAAAAGGCGCTCGCCGACCCCGCGCGCGCTGACCAGCAGGGCGACGATGCGCGCCGCAAGCCGGCGGAGGTGCTCGCGTTCGCGGGCGTGAAGCCGGGCCAGCAGGTCGTCGATCTGTTGCCGGGCGGCGGCTATTGGACGCGGATCTTCACCGGCATCGTCGGGCCGGGCGGCCATGTCTATGCGCTGTGGCCCAATGCCGCGGCGGCCTACGGCGCCAAGGGCGTCGCGGCGCTGCAGGCGCGCGGCCTCGCCAATGTGACGGCGGCGGTCGATCCCGCGATCATCACCGTGCCCAAGCCGGTCGATCTCGTCTGGACGGTCGAGAATTATCACGACATCGCCAACAAGGGCGGCGGCGAATCGGCGCTGAGCGCGTTCAACGCGGCGGTGTTCAAGGCGCTCAAGCCGGGCGGCACCTATGTTGTGATCGACCATGCCGCGCCCGCCGGCTCGGGCCTCGCCGATACCGAGACGCTCCACCGCATCGACCCTGCCGTCGTCAAGCGGCAGGTGGTGAACGCCGGCTTCGTCTTCGTCGGCGAATCCAGGGCGCTCGCCAACCCGGCCGACGATCATACGCTCAAGGTGTTCGATCCCGCGATCCGGGGCCATACCGACCAGTTCGTCTATAAGTTCCGCCGCCGCTAACCGCGCGCGCGCGCGGGCGGCGCGCCGATTGCAAGCCGCCGCGCGCGTACCTATTGTCGGATCGGAGGTCAGCATGCGCGTCAACACCAGCCAGTCGATCAAGACCGCCAAGAGCGTTCACAACCGCTTCGGCAGTTGGAAGGCGGCGAAGGAATCGTCGAGCTTCAAGGACGGCAAATACGTCGTTCGCAGCATGGCCATGCGCGGCGATCAGGGCGCGTCCGGGACGAAGTGAGTTTCAGCTACACGCTGTTCCTGGCGCTGCTTCTGCTCGCGCCCGGTCTGGCGGTATGGGCGGGCTTGCGCGCGGGTGAGCGATCCGAACTGATCTCGCAGGCGCCCGAGAAGCCGGGATCGACCTTTTCGCTGCTCGTCATCGTGTTCGGCGCGCTCGCCGGCCACATCATCCTGTCGGGTCTGTTCGCGCTGCAATCCGGGGCGTGCCGGTTCATCGCGCCGTGTGTGCGGCTGAGCTTCGATCCGAACGTGTATCGCGTCATCCTCACCAACGGGCGGTCGGCGGGCGTTCCGTCCGACTGGGCGTTCCTGTGCTGGTTCGTGTCGCTGGCGACGCCCGCGTTGATCACCGGTGCGCTCGCCTATCTGGCCAGCGGCTGGAAAATGGTGCGCGACATGCGCGAAGCCGCGACCTTCGGGTGGCTCAAGCGCTGGGTCGATCTCGCGCGACCGTCCAACAGCTTCATCATCGCGTACGTCGTCACCACGCTCGAACATCAGGGCGCCAATGTCGCTTATGAGGGGATCGTCGAGAACATCGCGCTCGACGACAACAAGGCGATCGCGATGCTGGTGCTCAGCAGTTGCGACCGTTTCCTCGTCCGCATCACCAGCGCGCGGGTCGAGCGGATCGATTCGGATCACGCTCCCATCCCGCTGATCCAGCTCGAGGCGAAGCAGTTCGTGAACGTCGCGCTTGAGGTGTTCGAAGATATCGAGACACCGCCCGTCGATGAGGATTCACACGGCTGACGCCGGCGGATCGCAACCGGGCGCTGAACAAATCGGCTCCCATGCGTTTTGTACGCGACCGGTCCGCAGACGGGTTACGTATCGGGAGTATATCATGAAGACCATCATCGGATTCGCCATGCTCGCCATCGTCGCGACCGCGCCGGCCGTGGCGCAGCGCGACAGCCACCGTGGCGATCGCAAGCACCACAGCCGCACCTATCGTCAGGATTGCAAGCGCAGCAGCGGCACCACCGGCACGATCGCGGGCGGCGCGGGCGGCGCGCTCGCGGGCAATGCACTCGGCGGCGGCACGCTCGGCACCGTCGCCGGCGGTGTCGGCGGCGCATTGCTCGGGCGCCACCTCGACAAGAAGCACGACGCCGCGCAGAACCGCCGCAACGGCTGCTGATTCCACGTTCAGCGGGCCGCCGCGCCGATGCGGCGGCCCGCTGAACGAGTTGCCAATCTGTTCCGAGGCGCTATTTCGATAGCGTGTTGCCGCATCCCGCCCTTCACGCCAGCCACGGCGGCATCTGGTTCGCCGATGCCGATGGCACCCGGCCGATCGGGCGGGGCGAGGCGATCCGCATCGCGGCGGATACGCCGGTCATCCTGCTCAACGCGCCGCTGGTGGCGCAACGGCTCGGCTATGCCGAGCTGTCGGGGCTCGATGTGCTCGAACTGTTCGCCGTGCTGTTTCCCGCACGCTTCATGGTGCCGACCCCCAAGGGGCTGGCCCGCGCCGCCGGGATCGATGCGCCCGCCAGCGATGCGGACGTCGCCAGCTTCCTGCGCCGCGCGGCATCGGCGTTGCTCGACATCACCGACGGCGATTGGCCCGAGCGCGAGGGCGCGTGGAGCGCGACACAAAATCTCGGGCGGCTGCGTTGGCCGTGGGCGCCGATTCTCGCCGCCCGGCTGCATCGTCCCGCCATCGCCGAACGTTGGCTGTTTACCAAGCTGCCCGAATGGTCGGAAGCGGCGCCGCGCCCGGCGCCGCGCACGATCAGCCTGGGCGCGGAGGAGACCGCCGCGCGGCTCGCCAGCCTGACCGGATCGGGTGCCGAGGAACGCCCCGGCCAGCGCGCATTCGCGCAGGCCGCGACCGAGGCGTTCGCGCCGCGCATGGTGCGCGACGCGCCCAATCTCGTGCTCGCCGAGGCGGGCACCGGGATCGGCAAGACGCTCGGCTACCTCGCGCCCGCCTCGCTGTGGGCGGAGCGGGCAGGCGGCGCGGTGTGGGTCTCGACCTATACCAAGGCGCTGCAACGCCAGCTCGCGCAGGAGACCGCGCGGCTGTTCCCCGATCCGGCCGAGCGCCGGGTCAAGGTCGTCACCCGCAAGGGCCGCGAGAACTATCTGTGCCTGCTCAACCTCGAGGATGCGCTGCAAGGCGGGTTCGCGGGGCGCGCGGCGGTGCTGGCGCAACTCGTCGCGCGCTGGGCGGCCTATACCGCCGATGGCGATATGGTCGGCGGCGATCTGCCCGGCTGGCTCACCACCTTGTTCCGGCGTGCCGGCCACACTGCGCTGACCGACCGGCGCGGCGAGTGTGTCTATGCCGGCTGCCCGCATTATCGCAAATGCTTCATCGAACGCGCCGCACGCGCTAGTGTCGAGGCCGATATCGTCATCGCCAACCATGCGCTGGTGATGGTCAACGCGGTGCGCGGCCGCGAACTGACCACCCGCCCGACACGCTATGTGTTCGACGAAGGCCATCATTTGTTCGACGCCGCCGACATGATGTTCTCGACCGCGCTGACCGGTCAGGAGACGATCGAACTCAGGCGCTGGCTGCTCGGCCCGGAATCGGGCGGGCGGGGCCGCCGGCGCGGACTCGCCGCACGGCTGTCCGATGTCGCGAGCTATGACGAAGCGGGCGCGCTTGCCATTGCCGATGCGGTCAAGGCGGCGGGGGCGCTCGCCGCCGACGGCTGGCTGCAACGGATCGCGGAAGGGGCGCCGTTCGGGCCGATCGAGCATCTGCTCGCTGCGGTGCGCGGGCTCACCTACGCGCGCGCCGAAAGCGATGGCGACGCCGGCTATGGGCTCGAGACCGAACTCGTCGAACCCGATGCGGCGCTGGTCGAAGCGGCCGGGCAGGCGGCGCACGCGCTCGATGCGCTGGTGCGGCCGCTGGTCGCGCTCGGGCGTCGGCTCGAGGCGGTGCTGGCCGACGCGCCCGACTGGATGGACGCGCCCGCGCGCGCGCGGATCGAAGGCGCGATCGCCTCGCTCGGTTGGCGCGCCGAAACGGTCGCGTCGTGGCTGGCGTTGCTCGCGCGCGTCGGCGGGCCGGCCGCCGAACAGTTCGTCGATTGGCTGATCGTCAACCGCATCGAGGGGCGCGATTATGATATCGGGCTACTGCGGCACTGGCTCGATCCCAGCAAGCCGTTCGCCGAGATCGTGCTGCGCCCGGCGCACGGCGCGCTCGTCACCTCGGCAACGCTGCGCGGCGGTGGCGCGGACCCGAACGAAGGCTGGAGCGTCGCCGAGGCACGCACCGGCGCGCAGCACCTCATCCGCCCCGGCGCGCGGTTCTCGGCAACGAGCCCGTTCGACTACGCCAATCATGCGCAGGTGTTGATCGTCACCGACGTGAAGCGTGGCGATCTCGGTGCGCTCGCCAACGCCTATGCGCGGCTCGCGCTGGCGAGCGGGGGCGGCATGCTTGGGCTGTTCACCGCGATCCGGCGGCTGCGCGCGGTTCACGCCCGCATCGCCGACCGGCTCGCGCGCGAAGGGCTGCCGCTCTACGCGCAGCATGTCGATCCGATCGATACCGGCACGCTGGTCGATATCTTCCGCGACGATCTCTCCGCCTCGCTGCTCGGCACTGATGCGCTTCGCGACGGAGTCGATGTGCCGGGCCGCTCGCTCCGCCTGGTTGCGATGGAGGGTGTGCCCTGGCCCAAGCCGAGCGTGCTTCACGCGGCGCGGCGGCTCGCGAACGGCGGTTCGGCCTATGACGACCGGATCGTGCGCGCGCGGCTGGCGCAGGCGTTCGGGCGGTTGATCCGCCGGGCCGATGATCGCGGGCTGTTCGTGCTGCTCTCGTCGGCGATGCCGTCGCGGCTGTTGTCCGCCTTCCCGCCGGGCGTGCCGGTCGCGCGCGTCACGCTGGACGAGGCGATCGCGCGTGCGCGGCGTCTTCCTTCCGTCATCGAATCGGGGCAAGAGGTGATCGACGCCTGACGGAGACGGCCCTTTGAAATCCCTAACGCTGCTCCGCCACGCCAAGTCCGGGTGGGACGATCCGGTCGCGCGCGATTTCGACCGGCCGCTCAACGGCAAGGGCAAGCGCGCCGCTGCTATGATGGGCCGGTATCTGCGTACGATCGGCCTGTCGTTCGATCATGTCGTCGCCTCGCCGGCGGTGCGCGTGATGGAAACGCTCGACGAGATCGAGCGCGGCTATGGCAGGGCGCTGAACACTGCATGGGACCGGCGGCTGTATCTCGCCTCGGCGGAGACCCTGCTCGATGTCGTGCGGGAACTCCCCGAAAGCACCGACGACGTGCTGCTGGTCGGGCACAATCCGGGGCTTGAGGATCTGGTGCTGATGCTGGTGCCGGAAGTCGCCGACGGGCTGCGCGAATCGGTCGAGCGGAAATACCCGACCGCGAGCGTCGCGCGGATGGCGTTCGACGTCATGGACTGGTCGGACGTGAATGCCGGCGGCGCGGTGCTCGAACGCTTCGTGCGCCCGCGCGATCTCGACCCGACGCTCGGCCCGGACCAGGCTTGACCGTCCTTCGACGCGCTTGAGGTAGGTGGCCAGCGTATTCGCGATCTTACGAAGGCTTGTTCTTCAATAAGTCGCCAAGAGCCGCGAGCGCATTGAGCGGCTTCACCTCATCCTCGCTGAGCACGCCGGCCTCGCGCAGCACGGCGGCGGCGTTGGCGCTGCGCGGAAACGGATCGAGCGCGAGCGCCATCGTCTCCGCCGCCGCCTCGCCGAGATCGATCGCCCCGCCTTCATAAGGGATGGTGTCGAGCGCGCCGACGTCGAGTTCGATCTCGTCGTCTTCGCCCCCATCTCTCTCCTCGACGAACAGCAGCGCCACGGTTTCGTCGATCGTGACCGGGATCGGCTCGTCGGTGACGGTACAGGCCTGGACGACATCGGCGGCGACCCGCCCGCGCACCGCGATTCCCCCCGCCTCGCGCCGCACCGACAGGCTCGCTTCGAGCCGATCGACCGCCAGCAACCCGAAGCGCGCGGCGAGCGCGGCACGTTCGGCGGGCTCGGCGGTGATGGTCACGCCGCGTTCGCCCGCGCCGATCGTGTCGATCCGCTCGGGGCGGGAAAATTCTGGGGTCATGGCAGGTCTCCGGCGATGATCGCGGCCGTGGGCGCGGCGGCGAGCGCGTCACGCAACGCGTACAGCCGCGCGGCGACATGGCGCAAGCCGGGTTCGGACGGCGTCTCGCCGCGATACAGGTTGCGGACCAGCGCCGCGTCGAGATTTCCCGCCGCCAGCGCGTCGCGATACGCGCCGATCCGGCCGCCGAGCATGCTCATCATCTTGCCGATATGCTTGCCGACGATGATGTCGCCGATCCCGATCTGGCGAAGCTGCCCGTCCATGTCCTCGACGAACCGTTCGGTAACGCGCGCCACCGTCTCGGCGCCTGCGGGATCGTCCTCCAGCCGCAGCAGCACGAAGGCGAGCACGCCCGCGATCATGTCGAAGCGGCCGTCGATCGTGTCGGCGACCTGCCCTTCCACATACCAATGCGGTTCGCGCCCGCGCGCGACGATCGCGGTGTAGAGCGGCAACGCTTCGGTATCGCGCGCGCCAAGCATTCGACCGATCCAGTTCAAGCGCATCGACTCCCGACAGGGCGGCCCTTGTTTGGCCATCAAGCTCGGCATATTGAGGCGATCGCGGTACGATGCAATGCGCGGTTTTCGCGCGGGCGGCGGCCTTGTGACATGGCCGCGTGCCGGGGAGATTGTGATGACGTTGTTTTCGGCCCGTTCGCTTCTGGGGCCTGCCCTGATCCTCGCCGGCCTCTCCGCCGGCGGCTGCACGCAGCTTCGCTCGCATCAGGGCTATGTGATCGACGCCGATCTCGTCAATTCGGTGCAGGCCGGGGTCGATACCCGCCAGTCGGTGTTGCAGGTGCTGGGCAAGCCGACCTTCACCAGCGAATTCAACCAGGGCGACTGGTATTACGTCTCCCGTGACGCGCGCAACTTCGCATACAACAACCCGCATGTGAAATCGCAGACGACGCTGCGGATCAGCTTCGATGGCAAGGGCGTCGTCACCGGCATCCGCAAGACCGGTGCCGAGCAGATCGCGTCGATCTCGCCGATGAAGAAGACTACCCCGACGCTCGGGCGCAAGAGCAGCTTCTTCTCCGAGCTGTTCGGCAATATCGGAACGGTCGGCGCGGTTGGCGGCGGCGGCGGCCAGCAGGGCGGCGGGCGCGACCGGCCGTAACCGGCGGGCCGTTTCGGCGCCGCGCGCGCCGCGACGCCATCCTTGCTGGTTGATGAAGGCGGCATTCCCGCGCGGTTCAGCGCGGGCGTTCCAGAACCGTCCCGTGATCGCGGTGCATTCCGCGATCCACAGGTCAGGAAAGGAACAGCATCATGCGCTCATTCATCATCACCGCGCTCATGGCGGCGACCGCGCTGCCGGTGGCGGCACAGGCGCAATCGGCGGGCGAGCTCCGCCACGATCGCCGCGAGATCCAGGAGCAGCGCCGCGATCTCGATCGCGCCTATCGCAGCGGCGACCCGGACCGTATCCGCGCCGAACATCGCGACCTGCGCGACGCACGGCAGGAATATCGCGAGGACATCGCCGATCGCAACCGCCGCTTCGGGCGCGACGACTGGCGCGGCTGGCGCGATCGCAACGCGCGGCTCTATGCGGCCGGGGACTGGCGCGCGCCGTTCCGCTACACCGCCTTCCGCCCCGGCGTGCGGATCGCGCCGAATTACTACGGCACGCGGTACGTCATCGTCGATCCGTGGCGCTATCACCTGCCGCCGGTCCGCTTCGGCCAGACGTGGGTGCGGCATTATAACGACGTGGTGCTGGTCGATACCCGGCGCGGCTATGTCATCGACGTGATCCGCGGCTTCTACCGGTAAGCCGTCCCGGTCGGCCGCGCACAGGGTGGGGGAGGTGCGCGGCCGGTGCCGGGTCAAAGCTACTAGGCACTAGTCCCGAAAGGGGGGAAAGGGACTGTGGTGTTGAACGCCGCCCACCCGGAATGGTTCACGGCTTTTTCGTCTCAGCGCACCGTAAACAGCACCTGATCGACGACACGACCCGCAACATCGACGAGCCGAAGCCGGTGCTGCCCTGGCGGCGCCAATATTTGCGGTTGCGCGGTCGCCGGGCCGAGATCGCGCCGGTCCAGCAGCAGCCGGTGCGTCGCCGCCGATCCCGTGACCGTTACCGCAAGCCGCTGGCGATCGGGCGGGATGTCGGGATCGATCGCATAGACGCTGCCTGAGACCGGATTGGTGATGCGCGGCCGCCGCGCCGCATCGGGGGCGAACGCGATCAGGCGCTGCGCGGTGCCGGCGAGGAAATATTCGGCGCGCGGCTGTTCGACATTGCCGGCGAAGCGGACGTTGGCGCGCTCGATCCCGGCTGGGCGCGGCGGCGGGCCACGGTCCTGTCCGTCGTCCAACGCCACCATCACGTCGCGCCATACGGGAGCGGCCCCGCTGACGCCCGAGACGGCGCGCATCGAATCGCCTTCCAGATTGCCGACCCACACGGCGACGGTGTAGCGGCGGGTGAAGCCGACGCACCAATTGTCGCGCATCGCCTTGGAGGTGCCGGTCTTCACGGCCGCCCAGAACGGTAGCCGCAGCGCCGAATCGAGCCCGAAGGTGGCGGCGCGTGCATTGGGATCGGCGATCATGTCGGCGACGATCCACGCGGCTTGCGGGGTGGTGACCGCGCGCGGGGGCTCGCGTGGATCGTCGCGGGTCAGCCGTACCGGCGCCCAGCGCCCGCCTTGCGCCAGGCTGCGATAGGCGTTCGCCTGTTCGATCAGCGTCACCTCCGCCGAGCCGAGCGCGAGCGAATAGCCGTAATAGTCGCCATCCTCGACCAGCCCGCGATAGCCGCTGTCCCACAGCCGGTCGCGGAACGCATCGACCCCGACCAGCAGCAGAGTCCGCACCGCCGGCACGTTGAGCGAGCCCGCCAGCGCGGAGCGCGCCGACACCGGCCCCTTGAAGCCGCGATCGTAATTCTGTGGGACGTAGAGGCCCGAGGCGGTGTCGAGTTGCACCGGCGAATCGTCGAGGATCGAGGCGGGGGTGAGATAGCCCTTCTCGATCGCCTCGGCGTAGAGGAACGGTTTGAGCGTCGACCCCGCCTGGCGATAGGCGTTGGCACCGTCCACCGACGGCGCGGTCGAGGCACCGCCGATCCCGCCAACATAGGCGAGCACGTCGCCGCTGGCATTGTCGAGCACCACCACCGCGCCGTCGCGCGCGCGCGCGCCGCCGAGGCCCTGAAGCTGGCGGCGAAGCGCCTGGATCGCGATCATCTGCACGCGCTTGTCCAGCGTGGTGGTGATGCGCAGCCCCGGCTTGGTGAGCAGCCGGTCGGAGAGATGCGGCGCGAGGCCCGGGTCGAGCGCGAGGCTGCGCGCCGGGCCGAGCATCGCCGCCGCCTCGCCTTCGAAACGGCCGCAATCGGCGTCGCGGCTCATCGCGCAGGCGCGGCGGGCGATGACGGTTGCGGTCGCCTGCGGCTCGGGCAGAAGTGCCGAGAGCAGCAACGCGTCGTCGCGGGCGAGCGCGTCCGGGGTCTTGCCGAACAGCCCGAGCGCGGCCGCGCCGATCCCCTGCGCCTCGCCGCGGAAGCCGGCAAGGTTGAGATAGGCTTCGAGGATCTGGTCCTTGCTCCAGCCGCGCTCGATCGCCCAAGCGGCGCGCATTTGGCGCAGCTTGTCCCACAGATGCCGCCGGCCCGGCGCGGCGAGATCGGGCGCGAGGAAGCCGGCGAGCTGCATCGATAGCGTCGATCCGCCGCGCCCACGTTCGCCGCGCGCCTTGTCGCGCGCGATGCCGAGCAGGGCGAGCCAATCGACGCCGCCGTGCGCGTGGAAGCGCTGGTCCTCGGCGGCGACGATCGTGTCGCGCGCGATCGGCGCGACGCGGGAAAGGGGCGTCCATGCCAAGCGGCGCGCTTTGAAGTCGACGCGGGCGGAATCGATCAGCGTGCCCTTGCGATCGTAGAGCCATGCTTCGGACGGGTGCCACGCGCCGCGTACCTGTGCGTAGGCGGGGAGCGGCGGTGGGAAGGTGGCATAGTCGATTGCGACGAAGGCGAGTAGCGCGAGAACGAGCGTGGCGAGGGTTATGCCCGGCTTTGTCCACAGGCTTTTCAACAGCGCGTCACCGCGCCGACTTACCGCGAAACGGAGGTCCGCGAACCTCCGTAAGATCGCGCTACGGCTCAACACGCATCATTTCCGTTGCTTATGCGCATGCCGAAGTAAGGGCACCTAACCCCCACCCGTTCGTGCTGAGCGAAGTCGAAGCACGCGCCTCAAACGCTTGCGCCTGTGTCACGTCCTTCGACTTCGCTCAGGACGAACGGGGGAGGCGGGCGGGCATCACCGCTGCTCCACCACCACCGGCGCGAGTGGCACCTGCGCGCGGATCGCGGGCGAATACATCGCCTCGACCCGGCTCGGCGGCAGTTGGAAGCGGCCCGCGCCGTTCAAGCGGATCAGGTACGACGCGGCGAACTTGCCGCGCGGCACCCAATCGAAATAGGCCCGCCAGCTATCGTTGCGCCGCTCGACATAGGCCGCCGATACGCCCGCCTGCACATCCCAGAGCTTGCCGTCGGCATCGCGGATGTTGAAGCGGGTGCCGTCACCCGCCTGTCCCTTGTCGGCGAGCATCTGTGATTGCCCGCCGAGATCGCCGATGATCGTCGCGCCCGCCGGAATCGGATCGTTGATGACGACCCAGTTGCGTTCGGCGCTCGCCTCGACGCCGATCGTGATCTTGAGCACGTCGCCGCGCGTCAGTTTGCCGGGGGTGCGGCGCTGCACGACCTCGACCGAACGCACCATCCGGTAGCCCGCGAACAAGGGCTGCTTGAGCGGCACCGCCGCCGACACCGAGACGCTCGCCCACGGCCCCGCGCCACCCGCCTGTCGCAGCACCAAGGGCATCTGCGCAGCCGGCAGCGCGAAGCTGGCGAGCCGCTGGTCGGTGGCGATCGGCCAACTCTTGCTGATCGTCTTCGCGCCGAGCGTCATTGTCGTCGCGCCGGTGATCGCGCTCGCCGGATAGAGCGCGCCGAATTTCCGCGCGGCGATCGTGCCCCAGGCGTTGGCGGTAGTGGTATCCCAATGGCCGTGGAGCTGGCGCAGCGCGACACCGACCATCATCTTCGCCGCCTCGTCCTGCCAGCCGGGCCGGCCGAGCGTGGCGATCACCGCCTTGATCGAGGCTTCGTCGGTCGACGACATCAGCCACCACAGGCTGTTGGCCTTGTCGGACAGGTCGAGCCGCGTGCCCTCATAGACCAGCCGGGTGCGCAGTTCGGCCTCGGCATTCGCCTTGAGCGCGGCGGCGTTGGCGAGGCCGGGCACATGATCGAGCGCGATCAGATAGTCGGCAAGGCTGGCGGTCGGCATCTCCTTGGGGGTCATCCCGATCTGGCCGAGCATCGCCGGGGTCGCCGCGCCGGCGCGGGCGAGCGCCGCGAACGCCGCGATCTTCTGCGGGCGCGGATCGCCATAGGTCTCGTGCCGTACCCGCCCGTCGAGCACCGCCTTCAGCCCTTCGATCATCCGCGTGCGCGCGGCATCCGGGATCGGGAAACCGGCTTCGGAGGTCATCGACAGCACATAGGCGGTGAGCGCCTCCGAGCCGCTCAGCGTATCCGACGGCCAGTAGCGCAACAGCCCGTCGGGCGCCTGATAGGTCGGAATGTCGCTCGCCAGCGCCGTCCAGGCACCGGCATCGCCGAGCGCGACCGCGCGCGATAGCCGCTGTTCGAAACAGGTGTAGGGATAGGCCGCCATGAACGCGCGCACGCCAGCGAGCGGCGGCGCGAGGCTATCGTCGAGGCGGATATCGACCGTGCCACGCCCGGCGAGCGCGCCGGCGGGCGGCGCGATCGGGATGGTGGTGTTCTCGCCGACATGCGCGAGCGTCCCCGCCCATACCTCGACCGGGAAGGCGGGCACCACGTCCTGATTGGTGGTCAACTGGTCCGCCGCCTTGCCGTCCGCCGTCTTCGCGGTGACATGCCAGCGCAGATTGGCGACATTCGCGGGCGCCGTCAGGTTCCAGGCGATCGGCACCGCGCCGCCCGCCGGGATCTGCACCGTCAGCGGCTTGCCCTGCGCGATGCGTGGGGTGAGATCGACGCTCGCGGTGACGGTCATCGGCTTGTCCGAGCCGTTCCGGAGCGTGAACCCGGCCGCGTAATAATCGCCCGACCGCACCAGCGGCGGCATCGCCGCGTAGATCGACAGATCCTGCGCGGTGCGCACCTCCGCCGATCCGGTGCCGTAAAGCTGCGCGCCCTGCGTGGCGATCGCGACCAGCTTGAACGCGGAGAGCGCATCCGACATCGGCACCGCGATCCGCGCATGGCCGTTCGCGTCGAGCGCGACATGCCCCTTCCACAGCAGCACCGGCTGGAAATTCTCGCGGTTGAGCCCGGAGGAATCGGCGCCGCCGCCACCGCCTGCCTCGACCGCTTTCTTGCCGTAATGGCGCTTGCCGACCACCTGCGTCTGCGCGGTCGAGGTGAGCACCGCGAGCGGACGCTCGCCCATCATCGCGCTCAGCACGTCCCAGCTCTCGTTGGGCGCGAGCTGGAGCAACGCGGCATCGACCGCCGCGAAGGCGACGTCAGCCTCGCGCGCCGGCTTGCCGTCGGGCGTCTTCACCGACACATCGACCTGCGCGACATCGCGCGCGGCATAGCGTTGGCGATCGGCCTTGACCGCGACCGCGAGCGTGTGCGCCTCCCAGCCGACCTTCACCTTGGCGATGCCGAGCCGGTAGCTAGGCTTGGCGAGATCGACCAAAGCGGTCGGTTCCTGGCCCTCGGGCGGCCCGCTCTCCAGCCCAAGCGAGCGGGCGATGCCGTGCAGCCAGCTCCAGAAGCCGCTCTCCACACGCCCGCGCACCACCATCACCGAGATGAACACGTCGGGCGCGTAAGCCCCCGGCATCGGCACCTCGACGACCGGGTCTTTGCCCGAAAGCCGCGTGACGAAGCTCGATAACACGCCCTCACGCTCGACCGTGACGAGCGCGGTCGCGCTTCGGAACGGCATGCGCACCTGGATGCGGCCGGTCTCGCCCGCCGCGTAGCTGAGCTTCTCGGGCACCACGTCCATGCGGTCGCCATTGTCGCCGCCGAACCACCAATCCTCGTCGCCCGCCAGCCACACCGAGGCGGTCGCGCGCGCGACATTGCCGTTGGCGTCGGCAGTGGTGGCGACGGCATAGACCTCGCCGGAGGTGCCGGGGTCGATCTTGCAACTCGCGAGGCCCTGCGCGTCAGTGGTCGCGGTGCAATTCGCCGACAGCTTGGTCGTCGTCATCTGATTGTCGTAGGCGTAGAAGCCGCCGATCAGCCGCCGCCGCGCGGTGAGGATCTTGCGCGAATAGAGCGCGACCGACACCTTCTGGTTGGCGAGCGGCTTGCCCTCGGTGGTCAGCGCGACGAAGCGCAGGCGCAGATAGTCCTGCTTCATCAGCCAGCCGTCCGTCTTGATGCCGAGCTGTACCGCGCTCGGGAAGATCGGGATGCGTTTGGAGGCGGTCAGCACCTCGCCATTGGCGTCCTGATAATCCATCTCGACGAGCATGTCGGTTGCGGCGTCGAGGCTTTGCGGCACATCGACATTCGTCTTGGTGGTGCCGTCGCCGCCGAGCTTGGCGGGCAGCGTCTGCGTCGGCGGCAGCGGAGTCTTGGCCTCCTCGCCGTCGCCGTCGAGCGGCTTGGTGCCCTCGGTCACGTCCGCGCCGCCGAAGGTGTATGTCTCATAGCCCTCGGGCGTGGCGGCGCGGCCGAAATAGCCGATGCGCAGATCGACCGGCAGGTTGGGCGCCCCGCCGCCCGAGAGGTAGCCGACGAACAGATCGAGCGGCAGCGTCTTGGGGCGCACCTGTGCGTCCTTGGGCCCGCTGACCGTCGCGCGCATCGTCGGCAATTTATATTCGTCGACCTTGAACGACTGGCCCGACGAGAGCGTCTTGCCGCCCGCTTCGATACTGATGTCGTAATCACCCATCGGCGCGCCCTGCGGCGCAGTCCATTCCGATTCGCCGATACCGTTGGCGTCGATCGTCACCGGCTGTTCGAACACCGTGTCCGATCCGCGATGCGACAGCTTGAGCGTGCCCGAAAGGGCGGGCGCGAAGCCAAAGCCCGCACCGATCTGCTGACGCAGGATGTGCTTCATGTGGATCGTCTCGCCCTGGCGGACGAGCGCGCGATCGAACACGGTATGGAGCAGGTCGCCCGCCGCCGAATAGCCATAGGGCAGGTCGAAGTCATAGGGGCGGATGCCTTCGCCCCAATCGGTCAGCGTGAAGCTGAAATCGTCGGCGAGCCGCGCCGAGACCATCAGCGCGTGGGCGGAACTGCTCTCGTCGCAACTCGCATAGGTTTCCGGCTCGGGCAGACCCTTGGGCACATATAGCCCGCCCGCCTTGTCGGTGACGCCGCGGGCGAGCAGATCGCCGGTGCAGCTATCGGTCACGCGCACCTCGGCATTGGCGGCGGGCTTGCCGGTATCGAGCTGTGTCACCCAGGCGAGGCTGCGCTCGCGGCCCCATTTGAAATGCACCGCCAGATTGGTGACAAGCGCCGCGCTCGCGACATAACGCGGCGCATTGCGTCCGAGCAGCGCCTGCCCCAGCACCGGGCTGGCCAGCTCGACCACGTAGAAGCCGGGCTTCCCAAGCGGGATGCCGAACACCTCGAAATCCTTGCCCTTGCCGGGCAGGCCGAGCGACAGCGCCCTGCCCTGGCCAGCGCTCAGGATCGCCGCCGCGCCGGTGTCATTGATTCGCACGTCCTTGCCGCCGCGCTTGACGACATGGCTCTTCTCTTCGCCCGCCTTGGCGACGGTGCGCAGCCACTGCGCGACCTCGCCGTCCGATCCCGACACGCGCAGGCTCTGGCCGGGCATCGCCAGGCTCTGCCCCTGCAACGCCGGTTCGACGTTGCGCACGGTGACGGGCAGCACGCCGCCCTGCTTGGCTTCGAGTATGCCGAACGGCGCGGCGAATTTGATGAGCGGGGGTGCCTCGTCGAACTTCACGTCGAGCGGGAAGCGCTCGGCATTGGACAGCACGCGGCCGCTCTCGTCCTTGAGGCCGGCGGGGAGCGTCACCTTGGCCGTGGTCGCGGCCGGCAGCGGCGCATCGAAGGTGATGTCGCTGATCGTCGCCTTCTTGGCGTCGTCCTTGTCGAACTTGGGCGCGATCGCCTTACCGTCGGCGGTGGTGATGCGGATCGCCTGCGCCGCCGACATCGCGATCGGCGCGGTGAAGCGGACATACGCCTTCTCGACGGGCGAACAGCCGGCCTGCGCGTTGACTCGGCTGCATTCGAACCGCGCGCTGAAGGGTTTCCGCACCGTGTAATCGAAGCGCTGGTCGGCGCCGGCGGTCTTGCCGCCCGCGCTGGCGATGTTCGCGCCCCACACCAGCGCCATATCGCGGCCCGGGGGCAGCGGGCGATGGCATTTGAGCGCGGTGACGCCGGCATAGGCCTTCTGGCGGTCGGCCGCGCTCGCCGGCACGGCGGCGGGCAAGCCGCCATTGTCGAGGAAGTTGCGGACGTTCCAGTTGCTCGTCCCCATCTCGCCGAGCAATTTGCCGGGCAGATCGGCGGGGAGCACATCGACCGGGATCTTCTCGCCAATGCCATCGACCGCGCAATAGGCGTTGGCGGCGATCGAGGCGGGGGTAGCGGGCAGGTTGGCGGCGACGAGGAAGGTCTGGTCCTCCTCGATCTCGCCGTCATATTGCGCGGGCAGCACCGCGCGCGCGACCGGACCGCCGGCATCGACCTTGAACACGCGCTGGCCCGTCACCTCATAGCCCGACACGCTCTTGAGCTTGTCGTGGATCGTGAACGAACAGGTCGTGCCGCCGGGCAGGCCGTTCGCGAATTCATAGACATAGGTCTGGGTATCGACCCAGCGGCCGGTGCCGCCGACAGCGCAGGTCACGTCATAGGGCGACGCCGCGCGCGGATCGCCGAGCGCGACCATCGGCTGACTGAACCGGGTGGTGAAACGCTCGATCGCGCCGTCACCGATGCCGGGCGTCGCCATCACGACTTGCGGAGAGGCGTCGCCAAGCGCGGCGACTGGCGCGAGCGCCATCATCAGCAGCGCGATACGGCCTACGACCTTCATCGAACGTTCCTCCCCAGGAGCGCGGCGACGCTAGGCGGCGGCACGGCGGGCGTAAAGCCTTGATTGTAGCTTGCTCGATCGTTGCAAATGCGAAACACTCTTGAAGAATCGTTAACGCTGATTCGGGGGGTGAGGCGTTGGAGATGGGGGATATCGTCCTTGCGGCGCTCGATGCGGCCGCGCGGGAAACCATGTTGTTCGCGGGCGTGGGTTTCCTGATCGGCGGGATCGACGATCTCGCGGTCGATCTCGTTTTCCTGGCGGTGTGGGCGCGGCGGCGGCTGAGTCCGGCGAGCGTGGGGGACGGCGACGGGACGCTCGCCGAATATCCGCCGCGCGCCCTGCCACGCCGCTTCGCGGTGTTCGTGCCCGCCTGGGACGAGGCGGCGGTGATCGGCCAGATGCTGCGCACCACGCTCGCGCGGTTCGGCGCGGCCGATTATCGCATCTACGTCGGCACCTATCCGAATGACCGCTCGACGATCGACGCGGTCGCGGCGGTCGCGGAACAGGATTCGCGGGTGCGGCTGGTGATCGGCGACGCCGCCGGACCCACGACCAAGGCCGATTGTCTCAACACGCTCTGGCACGCGTTGCGGCGCGATGCGGCGGAAAGCGCGCGCACCGCGGCGATCGTGCTGCACGATGCCGAGGATGTCGTCGATCGCCATGAATTGCGGATCTACGACGCGCTGCTCGATCGCTATGCGGTCGTGCAACTGCCGGTGTTGCCGTTGATCGACCGCCGCGCGCGGCTTGTCTCGGGCCACTACGCCGATGAGTTTTCGGAAGCGCACACCAAAAATCTAGTGGTGCGCCAGGCGGTTGGCGCTGGGTTACCGCTCGCGGGCGTCGGCTGCGCGGTCGCGTGCGACGCTCTTGCCGCCGTCGCGGCGATGCGCGGCGGCGATCCGTTCGACGGCGGCAGTCTCACCGAGGATTACGAACTCGGCCTGCTGCTGAGCCAGCGTGGCGCCACCGGCGTGCTCGCGCGCGTCCGCGAAGGCGCCGGCACGCCGCTGGTCGCGGTACGCGCCTATTTCCCCGCAACGCTGGAGACGGCGGTGCGGCAGAAGACGCGCTGGATGATCGGTATCGCGCTCGCCGGTTGGGATCGGCTCGGCTGGGGGCGGGTGCGGCACTGGTCGGAACATTGGATGCGGATGCGCGATCGCCGCGCGCCATTGGCGATGCTGGTGCTGGCGGTGGCCTATGTCGCGCTGCTCGGCTGGGGCGCCTCGCAGGTCGCGCACTGGATCGCGGGCGCGCCGATGCCGCGCGTGGGCACCGCGACCGCGCTGCTGTTGCAGGCCAATGCCGCGATGCTGCTGTGGCGGATCGTCGCGCGCGTGGCATTCACGACCCGCGATTACGGCTGGCGCGAGGGGCTGTGGTCGCTGCCGCGCATGCTCGTCGGCAATCTGATCGCGCTGCTCGCGGTGCGCCGCGCGCTCTGGCGCTACGCGGCGATGTTGCGCGGCGCGCATGTGCGCTGGGACAAGACCGCGCATGTCTTCCCGGACGACGCGGCGATCGAACCATGATCGCGGGGCGGGGGCGCCCGCTGCGCTTCATCGGCGTGCTGGTCGCGGGTTGGATCGGGGTACGCGCGGTGATGCTGTGGCCGCAAGCGGACGCGGTCCCGGACCCCGCGCGCCGCGCCGCGCCGACGGTGCGCGCGCCGATCGCAGGCGCGCGAACGGCGGGCGTGGCGGTCGCCACCGACGCTGGCCCGTCGGTAGTGCCGATCGCGCCGATCCGGGTGGCGGGGCCGTGGCATGGCACGCGCGCGGTCGCGAACCGCCTCGGTGGGATCGCCCAGCCCGTTCTGCCCTCGGCCGGGGCGATTGACGCGCCCGAGCGTCCGCAAGCAGTCGCGCCGCCGATCGCCGGCCTGCCGCGTCCCGCCCCGGCTGCTGTCGGCACGGCCCGCGCGTCGCGGCTCTCTGGCAGCTTCTGGCTGGTCGCGCGCGGCGGCGGGGGCGTCACCAGCGCGCCGCTCGGCGGGCAGCTCGGCGGGTCGCAGGCGGGGTTGCGGCTGGCCTATCTGCTCGATCGCAAGCACCGTCTCGCGGCGATGGCGCGTGTCACCAGCCCGCTCGGATCGGGGCTGCGCGAGGCGGCGCTCGGCGTCGAATGGCAGCCGACGCGGCTGCCGGTGCGGATCGTCGCGGAGCAGCGCATCGCGATCGCCGATGGCAAGGGCGGCCCCGCGGTCGAACTGGTCGGCGGCTTCGGGCCGCTGCCGGTCGGCGGCGGGTTCCGCCTCGAAAGCTACGCGCAGGCGGGCGCAATCCACCGCGAGCGCACCGAAGGCTTCGTCGATGGCGCGGCGCACCTGTCGCACCCGATCGGCGCGCTCGGCCCAATCCCGATCGACCTCGGCGCGGGCCTGTGGGGCGGCGCGCAACGCGGCGCCGAGCGGTTGGACGTCGGCCCCTCGATCACCGCGACCGTGCCGATCGCCGGACGCGCCGCGCGCCTCTCGCTCGACTGGCGCGAACGCGTCGCCGGCGCGGCGCGGCCTGGCTCCGGCGTGGCGCTGACGCTGGGCGCGGATTTCTGAGGCGTTTGGCAGGCGACCGACGAGTCCGGGTGGGCGACCCGCGAATCACGGGTTCCGGCCGGGCGAATCCAGCAGTGCGAGAAAGTTGCGGCACGGCAGCGTCGGATCGCGGTGGCGGACCAGCCAGAGCATGATCGTCGCAGCGTCGTCCTCGATCAGCCGGTAGGTTAGCATCGGCGACTGGAGGGTGCAGAGCGATTCGACCATCACCATCACGCCGATCCCCGCCGCGGCCAAACCGAACAGCGAGGTCACGTCGGTGACGATCTGGGCGATGCGCGGCTCGACGCCGCCTTCGCGGAGCAGATCGAGCAGGTGGCTGGTGAAGGTGCTGCGCTCGTTCGCATAGAGCACGATCGGTTCGTCGACGAGATCGGCGACGCGTACGCCGGCTTGCCGCGCGAGCCGGTGGCCGGGCGGGCAGGCGACATAGAGCCGTTCGCTGAGGAACGGTTCGGCGATCACCGTATCGGGCAGGTCGGGGATCGCGCGCCCCCGCCGAAAACCGATGTCGAGCAGATGATCCTCGATCTGTTCGAGATGGTCCGAGCCGGCGATCTCGCGCAGCACCAGAGATATCTGCGGATAGCGATCACGGAAATTGGAGATGGCGTGCGCGATCTCGGGCACGAACGGCGCCGAGGCGCTGAAGCCGATCGCAAGTTCGCCGAGTTCGCCACGCGCCGCTCGGCGCGCGACCGAGATGGCGTTGTCCGCCTCGCGCAGCGTCGCGCGCGCGGCATCGAGGAACAGCCGCCCCGCCGGGGTGAGTGCGACACGGCGGCTGGTGCGTTCGAGCAGTCGCACCTGCAACTCGTCCTCCAGCGCGCGGATCTGCTGGCTGAGCGGCGGTTGCGAGATGCCGAGATGCGCGGCGGCGCGCGCGAAGTGCAGATCGTCGGCGACCTGGACGAAATAGCGGAGGTGGCGCAGCTCCATGATTGATAGGGCTACCATATCAATCATGCCGTAAACAATATTGGACAGCGATGTTTGCGAGGCGCAGTTCGCCGCATCGCACAATATCTGACGGCGATAGCTCACCATGACACGCGCACGGGTCGCTCCGCCGCACCAGTCCAGCATCGGGAACCTGCGATGATCGGTATCGTCCGGATGGCGCTGACGCGGCCGCTGACCTTCATCGTGATGGCGATCTTGATCGCGATCATCGGCGTGCTGACCGCGATCCGCACCCCCGTCGACATCTTCCCCGACATCCGCGTGCCGGTGATCGCGACGGCGTGGCAATATAGCGGCCTGCCGCCCGACCAGATGAGCGGGCGCATCATCACGCCGTTCGAGCGCGTGCTGACCACCACCGTCAACGACATCGACCATATCGAGAGCCAGTCGCTGCCCGGCATCGGCGTGGTGAAGATCTATTTCCAGCCCGGCGCCGACATCCGCACCGCGACGGCGCAGGTGACGAGCGTGTCGCAGACCGTGCTCAAGCAATTGCCGCCGGGCATCACGCCGCCGCTGATCCTCAACTACAACGCCTCGACCGTGCCGATCCTCCAGCTCGCGCTCTCGGGCAAAGGCTTGAGCGAAGGGCGGATGTTCGATCTCGCGCAGAACCAGATCCGCCCCGGTCTGGTGACGGTGCCGGGCGCGGCGGTGCCGTATCCCTCGGGCGGGCGGACGCGGCAGATACAGATCGACCTCGATCCGGCCGCGCTGCAATCCAAGGGTCTGTCCGGCCAGGATGTCGGCAACGCGATCGCCGCGCAGAACCAGATCAACCCCGCCGGCTTTGCCAAGATCGGCGGCCTCCAGTACAGCGTCCAGCTCAACAACGCGCCGAGCACGATCGAGGAACTCAACGCGCTGCCGATCAAGGTGGTCAACGGCGCGACCATCTACATGCGTGACGTGGCGCATGTCCGCGATGGCTCCGCGCCGCAGACCAACGTCGTCCATGTCGATGGCTCGCGCTCGGTGCTCATCACCATCCTCAAGAACGGCGCGACCTCGACGCTGGCGATCGTGCAGGGCATCAAGGATGCGCTGCCGAAGATTCAGGCGACCTTGCCGCCCGAGCTGAAGGTCGTGCCGCTTGCCGACCAGTCGCTGTTCGTGAAGGCGGCGGTGGAGGGCGTCATCAAGGAAGGCGCGATCGCCGCCGCGCTGACGTCGGTGATGATCCTGCTTTTCCTCGGCTCGTGGCGCTCGACCGTCATCATCGCGATCTCGATTCCGCTGTCGATCCTGGCGGCGATCATCGCGCTGTCGGTGACGGGCAACACGCTCAACACGATGACGCTCGGTGGCCTCAGCCTCGCGGTCGGCATCCTCGTCGACGATGCGACGGTGACGATCGAGAACATCAACTGGCATCTCGAACAGGGCAAGGGCGTCACCCAGTCGATCCTCGACGGCGCGGCGCAGATCGTGACGCCGGCGTTCGTGTCGCTGCTGTGCATCTGCATCGTGTTCGTACCGATGTTCTTCCTGCCGGGCGTCTCGGGCTTCCTGTTCGTGCCGCTCGCGCTCGCGGTGGTGTTCGCGATGATCGCGTCGTTCATCCTGTCGCGCACGCTGGTGCCGACGATGGCGATGTATCTGCTGAAACCCCATGCCGGTCACGACGACGAATCGCTGCACGAGGCCGGCACGCCGGCGTCGCGTAACCCGCTGGTTCGGTTCCAGCGCGGCTTCGAACGGCAGTTCGAAAAGGTGCGCAGCGGCTATATCGGCCTGCTCGAACGTGCGCTCGGTGCGCGGAAGATGTTCGTGGTCGGCTTCCTCGTCTGCGTCGGGCTGTCGTTCCTGCTCGCGCCGTTCCTCGGTGAGAATTTCTTCCCCTCGGTCGATGCCGGGCAGATGGCGCTGCACGTGCGCGCGCCGGTGGGATCGCGGATCGAGGACACGTCGGCCGAGTTCGACCGTATCCAGCGCAAGATCCGCGAGATCATCCCCGCGAAAGAGCTGGTTTCGATCGTCGACAACATCGGCCTGCCAGTCAGCTCGATCAACACGACTTACAACAACTCAGGCACGATCGGTCCGCAGGACGGCGATATCCTGATCCAACTCAGCGAGGATCACAAGCCGACCGCCGAATATGTACGCAAGCTGCGCGAGGTGCTGCCCAAGGCGTTCACCGGCACGACCTTCTCGTTCCTGCCCGCCGACATCACCAGCCAGATCCTCAACTTCGGCGCCCCCGCCCCGATCGACATCCAGATCGCCGGCAAGAACGACGCCGACAACCAGAAGCTCGCCAAGGCGATCCTGCGGCGGATCGGCACGATCCCCGGCGTCGCCGACGCGCGGATCCAGCAATCGGCGCGCTATCCGCAGCTCAACGTCGACATCGATCGCAGCCGCGCCGGCCAATACGGGCTCAACGAACGCGACGTGACGACGAGCCTGGCGAGCTCGCTCGCGGGCACGTCGCAGACCGCGCCGGTGTTCTTCCTCGATCCGAAGAACGGCGTGTCCTACCCGATCGTCGCGCAGACGCCCGAATATCAGATCGGCTCGCTCAGCGATCTCGCCAACGTGCCGGTCACCGCCGGCAATGGCGGCAGCGCGCAGATCATCGGCGGGATCGGCAACATCAGCCGCGCCAACGCGGCGGCGGTCGTTTCGCACTACAACATCGCGCCGGTGACAGACGTGTACGCCACCACCAACGGCCGCGATCTCGGCGCGGTGGCCGGCGACATCAACGCGGTGATCGCGAGCCTGAAGAGCGAGACCCCCAAGGGCGTGACGGTGACGCTACGCGGCCAATATGCGACGATGCGCACCGCCTTCTCGGGGCTGGGCTTCGGCCTGATCGCCGCGATCGTACTGATATACCTGCTGATCGTGGTCAACTTCCAGAGCTGGCTCGATCCGTTCGTCATCATCACCGCGCTGCCGGGCGCGCTCGCCGGGATCGTGTGGATGCTGTTCATTACCGGCACCACCTTGTCGGTGCCGGCGCTGACCGGCGCGATCATGTGCATGGGCGTCGCCACCGCGAACGCGATCCTGGTGGTCAGCTTCGCGCGCGAGCGGCTCGAGGTGCTGGGCGACGCCACCGCCGCCGCGCTGGAAGCCGGGCAGGTCCGCTTCCGCCCGGTGCTGATGACCGCGCTCGCGATGATCATCGGCATGCTGCCGATGGCGATGGGCTTCGGCGAGGGCGGCGAGCAGAACGCGCCGCTCGGCCGCGCGGTGATCGGCGGGCTCACCGTCGCGACCTTCGCGACGCTGATGTTCGTGCCCGTCATCTTCAGCCTGGTGCATCGCCGCCATACCAAAACCGCACCTGGCGCGACGCCGGGCCATCTGGAGCTTGCAAATGCCTGAAGGCGATGCCCGCAACTTGAAACGGATCGGCATCATCGGCGTGGTCGCCGCGGTGGCGGTGGTCGGCGCGGGGATCGCCGCGCGCTCGCATTCCGAGACCGAACTCGCGACCTGGACGAGCACGCAGGCGGTGCCGACCGTCACCGTGATCCGCCCGAGCGTGAGCAAGGGCACCGGCGCATTGGTGTTGCCCGGGCAGCTCGCCGCGCTGCAATCCGCGCCGATCTTCGCGCGCACCAGCGGTTATATCCGCAAATGGTATGTCGACATCGGTGACGACGTGCGGCGTGGTCAAGTGCTCGCGGTGCTCGACGCGCCCGAGGTCGATCAGCAGCTCGCCGCGGCGCAAGCTGATTACCAGACCGCTCGCGCCAACCAGCAGCTCGCCGCCAGCACCGCGACGCGCTGGAAGACGATGCTCGCCAAGGACGCGGTCTCGAAGCAGGAGACCGACGAGAAGGTCGGCGATCTCGCCGCCAAGACCGCGCTCGCCAATGCCGCGAGCGCCAACGTCAACCGGTTGCGCTATACGCAGGGCTTCACCCGCCTGATCGCGCCGTTCTCGGGCGTGGTGACGACGCGATCGACCAACGTCGGCACGCTGGTGACGGCGGGAAGCGCCGCCTCGACGCCGCTGTTCACCGTCTCCGACATCAGCCGCATCCGCATCTATGTGAAGGTGCCGCAGGCCTATTCGGCGCAGGTCCACCCCGGCATGGACGTGAAGCTGACCTTGCCCGAATATCCGGGCCGCACTTTCACCGCGACGATGACGCGCTCGGCCGATGCGGTCGATACCAGTTCGGGCACGGTGCTGGTCGAGTTGCAGGCGCCCAACGGCGACCGCGCGCTCAAACCCGGCGCCTATGCGCAGGCGAGCTTCCCGGTTTCGGGTAGCGGCGGCGCGGTCGAGCTGCCGGCGAGCGCAATGATCGTCGGGCAGAACGGCACGCAGGTCGCCGTGGTCGGCAACGACGGGCGCGCGATGCTCAAGACCGTGACGATCGCGCACGATCTCGGCGATCGCGTGCAGATCAGTGCGGGGCTCTCCGCCACCGACCGCGTGATCGACAGCCCGCCCGATTCGCTCCAGTCGGGCGACAAGGTGCAGATCGCGCAGCGCCAGGGTGCGGCCGGTGGCAAGTAAGACCGGCTGGCTGCTGAGCGCGGCGGCGCTGCTCGGCGGGTGTTCGCTCGCGCCCGCGTATCAGCACCCGGCGATGACGCCACCGGCCACGTTCAAGGAAGGCGCACCGTGGCAGGCGGCCACCAAGACCCCGGCGCCCGCCGGAAAATGGTGGCAGGCGTTCGGTGATCCCGCGCTCGATGCGCTCGAAGCGCGGATCGACGCCGGCAATTTCGATCTCGCCGCGGCCTCGGCTCGCTACGATCAGGCGCAGGCTTTGGTGCGGCAGGCGCGCGCCGATCTCTTCCCGCAGATCGGAGTCAGCGCGAGCGTCGACCGCAACCGGCTCTCCGCCAATCGGCCGATCAGTCGCGGCCTTGCGTCGACGCAGACCGACAAGATCATGGGCGGCTCGCTCGCGTACGAGCTCGATCTGTTCGGGCGGGTGCGCAACAGCATCGCCGCGGGCCGGGCCAACGCGCACGCCGCCGCATTCGACGTCGAAGGCGTGCGGCTCGGCCTGCAGAGTCAACTCGCCGCGACCTATTTCGATTTGCGCGGGCTCGACGCGCGCATCCTGCTGCTGCGCCAGACCGTCGAATCGTTCCAGCGCGCGTTCGACCTGACCGATACGCGCCATTCGGGTGGGATCGCCTCCGGCATCGACGTCAGCCGCGCGCAGGCGCAATTGTCGAGCGCGAGGTCCGAGCTGTCGGCGGTCGAGATCGACCGTGCGAGGGACGAACATGCCATCGCCGTGCTGGTTGGCGAGGCCCCCGCGACCTTCTCGATCACCGTCGCCGATCCACAAACGCGTCCGCCCACGATCCAGCCCGGCCTCCCATCGACCCTGCTCGAACGCCGGCCCGACATCGCCGCCGCCGAGCGGCGCGTCGCCGCCGCCAACGCGCGGATCGGCGTGGCACGCGCGGCGTTCTTCCCCAACGTGACGCTCGGCGCGCAGGGCGGATTCGAATCGGTCGGCGGCGACTGGCTCAATGCGGCGAGCAGCTTCTGGGCACTCGGCCCGCTTCAGGCGGCGCTGACCGTGTTCGACGGCGGCCGGCGCGCGGCGCAGGTCCGGCAAGCGCGCGCCGAGTTCGACGAGGCCGCGGCCACCTATCGCCAGACCGTGCTCGACGCGTTCCGCGAGGTCGAGGACGATCTCGCCACGCAACGGCTGCTCGTCGCGGGCGAAGCCGATCAGGCCGCCGCCGCCAAGGCCGCCGAACGCACGCGCGACCTCGCGCTGATCCGCTACCGCGACGGCGCGGCGGATTATCTGGAAGTGGTGACCGCGCAGACCGCCGCGCTGGATGCCGAACGCGCGCTGCTTCAGTTGCGGACGCGGCAATTGCAGGCGGCGAGCGACACGTTCCGCGCGCTGGGCGGGGATTTCCGCGCGGGCAAATAAGATCGTCGCCCCGGCGAAGGCCGGGGCCGATGGCTATGGGGCGAGCGGCTCGGCAGATTACGCAGCGGCCCCGGCCTACGCCGGGGCGACGATCCCGACTATTCCCGCGCTCGCCCGAAATCCGGCGCCGGATCGTCCTGGCCCTGGTCGATGATGCTGCGGCGCACCGCGCGGGTGCGGGTGAACAGGTCGAACAGCTCGTCGCCCTTGCCCCAGCGGATCGCGCGTTGCAGCGCGCTCAAATCCTCGGAAAAGCGCTGGAGCATGTCGAGCACCGCTTCGCGGTTCGACAGGAACACGTCGCGCCACATCGTCGGATCGGAAGCGGCGATGCGGGTGAAGTCGCGGAACCCGCCCGCCGAATATTTGATGACCTCGGACTGGGTGACTTCCTCCATGTCCGACGCCGTGCCGACGATGGTGTAGGCGATCAGGTGCGGCAAATGGCTGGTGATCGCGAGCACGCGGTCGTGATGGTCGGGCGCCATCGTCTCGACCTCCGCGCCGAGCCGCCGCCAGAACTCGCACACCCGCTCGACCGCGAAGGGGGCCGCGCCCTCGGGCGGGGTGACGATGCACCAGCGATGCTTGAACAATGTCGCGAAGCCCGCTTCCGGGCCGCTGTTCTCGGTGCCGGCGACCGGATGCGCGGGGATGACGGTCGCGTCCGGCAGCGCCTCTGCGAGCGCACGCACGACCTCGGCCTTGCACGAGCCGACATCGCTGACGATCGCGTCGGCGGGCAGATCCTCGGCGATCGCCGCCGCCGCGGCGCCCATCGCGCCCACGGGCACGCACAGGATGACGAGATCGGCGTCGATCACACTCGCGCCCGGCGTGTCGGTGACGTCGTCGAACAGATCGAGCCGATCGGCGATCTCGCGCACACCGGCGTCGGCGTCATATCCGGTCAGCCGCACGCTCGGCATGGTCGCGCGCACCGCGCGCGCGATCGAGGAGCCGATCAGGCCGATGCCGATGATGGTGACGCGGGAAAAGGGCAGCATGGTGCCGCAGATGGCGGATGCCGCGTGTCAAGGCAAGCTGGGCGCGGGCTGGCGCTCCGCCCCGCGCTTGCTATCAGGGCGCGCTTGCTATCAGCGATGGGGGGAGTCCTAATGACCGCGATCACATTGTCCGACGACGCCGCGCTGTTGCAGGTCGCGCGAATCCACGGCTGGCTGGCGTCGAGCTATTGGTCACCCGGCATCGCGCGCGCGGTGGTCGAGAAGGCGATCGCGGGGTCGCACTGCCTCGGCGCGTATCGGAACGGGGAGCAAGTCGGGTTCGCGCGGATGATAACCGATCATGCCACCTTCGCGTGGCTCGCCGATGTGTGGATCGAGGAGTCCGCGCGCGGGGAGGGGCTTGGGCGGCGGATGGTCGGGTGGTTCCTCGACCATCCCGAGTTCGCCGGGTTGCGTCGCATCGGGCTCGTCACCAAGGACGCGCACGGCGTCTATGCGGCCTTGGGGTTTCACCCGCTGGCGCGCGCGGACCGCTATATGGAGCGGCTCCAGCCGGGCATGGCGGAGATGCTGCGCAACGAGCCGTGAGGCACGGAATACGCCGTTCGTCCTGAGCGAAGTCGAAGGACGTGTCGCGGTCGGCTCAGTGCGAAAGGAGAAGGAGGCGGTAGCGCCTTACCGCCGTGCCATCTCCACCGCCCGGAAACGCGCCATCACATCCTCGGCGAGCACGAGCAGCCCCTGATGCTGGAGCGGCGTCAAACCGTCGTGCGGTTTCGTGTCGATCACGCACAGCGCGCCGAGCGGAACGCCCGCGTCGCTGACCAGCGGCGCGCCCGCGTAGAAGCGGATGAACGGTTCGCCCGTCACCAGCGCGTTGTCGGCGAATTTCGGATCGGCACGGGCGTCAGGCACCACCATCACGTCGTCGCCGGTCATCGCGAACTGGCAGAAGGACACATCGCGCGGCGTCTCGGTGAGGTCGGTGCCCGTGCGCGACACGAAGCACTGGACATGCTCCTCGACCAGACTGACGAGCGCGACCGGCGTGCCGCATAGCGCCGCCGCGAAATCGGTGATGCGGCGCAATGCGGCGGCGCCGCGCAACGCCGCGAGATCGTATGCGGCGAGGGCTTCCGCGCGCGCCGCCTCGTCGATCCGCCAGCCGCGGCCGGCCACAGGCATGTCGAGCGCGCTCAAAACGGCACGTCGTCGTCGAGATCGTCGGCGAAGCCGCCGCCACGATTGCCGCCGGCCGGGGCGTTCGACCGGCCGCCACCGCCGGCCCCGAAACCGCCGCCACCGCCACCACCGCTATACCCGCCGCGCGCACCGCCGCCGAAATCCTCGCTGCCGCCGAAATCGTCGCGAACGGCTCCGCCGCCACCACTACCGGCACCACCACCCGGTCCGTCGAGCATCGTCAGCACGGCGTTGAAGCCTTGCAGCACGATCTCGGTCGAATAGCGGTCCTGGCCCTGCTGGTCCTGCCATTTGCGGGTCTGGAGCTGGCCTTCGATATAGACCTTGCTGCCCTTGCGCAGATAGCGCTCTGCGACGTTGGCGAGGCCCTCGCTGAAGATCGCGACCGAATGCCACTCGGTCTTTTCCTTGCGCTCGCCGGTGTTGCGGTCCTTCCACGATTCGGACGTGGCGATGCGCAGGTTGACCACCTTGCCGCCGTTCTGGAACGAGCGGCTCTCGGGATCCCGCCCGAGGTTGCCGACGAGAATCACCTTATTGACGCTGCCCGCCATCTTCTTTTCCTACAAACCGAACGATTTCGCGACCCAATAGGTCGCTCCGGCGGCACCGTAGGCGAGTGCGAACAAATAGCCAACCATGAAGGCCGGCCATTTCCATCCGTTGGTTTCCCGCCGCGTCACGGCGATGGTCGAGATGCATTGCGGCGCGAACACGAACCACATCAGGAAGGCGAGCGCGGTCGGCAGGCTCCAGCGTTTGGCGAGCGTCGTCGCGATCTGCGCCTCGCCCTTGTCGCCGCCCGATTCATCGATCGCGTACACGGTGCCGAGCGCCGCCACCGCGACCTCGCGCGCGGCCATCGCCGGGATCAGCGCGAGCACGATGTCACGGTTGAAGCCGATCGGGCGAAATGCCGGCTCGATCCCGTTGGCGATCCGGCCCGCGACCGAATAATTGACCGGCGAGGCGGCGCTGCCCTCGGGCGGCTTGGGGAAGCTGAGCAGCGCCCATAGCACGATCGTCGTGAAGGCGATCGTCGTGCCGGCGCGCTTGAGGAAGATCGCCGCGCGGCTCCATAGTCCGATCGCGAGATGGTTGAGCTGGGGAAGCTGGTATTTGGGCATCTCCATCATGAAGCCCGACGACGCGCCCTGCGTCACCGTCTTGCGGAGCACCACCGCGACCACGAACGCGCCCGCCACGCCCATGACGTACAGGCCGAGCATCACCAGCCCCTGCAACCCGACGAACGGAAGCACGCGGACGTTGGGGATCAGCGCGCCGATGATGAGCGTGTAGACCGGCAACCGCGCCGAGCAGGTCATCAGCGGCGCGATCAGGATGGTGGTGAGCCGGTCCTTCTCGTCGTCGATCGTGCGCGTCGACATGATGCCGGGCACCGCGCAGGCGAAAGACGACAGCAGCGGAATGAATGCGCGCCCCGACAGGCCGGCATGCGCCATCAGCCGGTCCATCAGGAACGCGGCGCGCACCATATAGCCGCTCGCTTCCAGCACGAGGATGAAGAAGAACATTACGAGGATCTGGGGCAGGAACTTCACCACCGCGCCCACACCCGCGATCACGCCGTCGGTGATGAGCGAGCGCAGCACCGAATCGGGCATCACCTGCTTGACGAGGCCGGAGAGCCAATCGAACCCGTCCGCGATCGCATCGGCGGGGGCGGCACCGGCCCAGAACACCGTCTGGAACATCACGAACAGGATCGCGAGCAGCAGTAGCACGCCCGAGACCGGGTGGAGCGCGACCGAATCGAGCGCATGGCCCCAGCGCCGCACCGGCGCTTCCGACACCGTGGCGAGCGCTGCGATTTTCCGCGCGCGGCGTTGCAGCGTGACGATGTCCTCGGCGTCCGCGTTTGCCGGCCTGGCACGCGGCGGGCTGGTCAGCACGCCATCCACCTGCGCGCGCAGATCGTCGAGGCCGCGCCGGCGCACCGCGACGGTCGGCACCACCGGCACGCCGAGTTCGCGCGCGAGCCGATCGGGATCGAGCTTCAGTCCGTCGCGCTCGGCGAGGTCGATCATGTTGAGCGCGACCACGACGGGCAGGCCGAGCGCGATCAGTTGCAGCGTGAAGCGCAGATGGTTGTCGAGGTTGGAGGCATCGACGACCACCACCAATGCGTCGGGCAGCCGCTCGCCCGCTTGCGTGCCGGCGAGGAAGTCGCGCGTCACGCGCTCGTCGGGGCTGGAGGGTTCGAGGCTGTAGGCGCCGGGCAGATCGACCAGTTCGGCCGGGCGGCCATCGGGCAGCACCAGCCGGCCCGAGTGGCGTTCGACCGTGACGCCGGGATAATTGCCGACCTTCTGGCGCGCGCCCGTCAGCGCGTTGAACAGGGCGCTCTTGCCGGCATTGGGGTTGCCGACCAGCGCCACCAGCGGTGCGGCGTTCATGGTCAGGCCGCCATCGTCACGCGGCGTGCTGCGACACGCGGATCGCGCCGGCGACGGTGCGGCGCAACGCCACCGTCATCCGCCCGATCCGGCAGGCGATCGGCCCCTTGCCGATCAGCGAGCGGTGCAGCACCTCGACCCCGACGCCCTCGTCGAAACCGAGTTCGCGCAACCGGCGCGCCTCGGGCACGCTGAGCCGTGTCCAGTCGATCGCCGCGACGGTCGCGGGCTGGCGATTGGGCAGCGATTCGAGACTGAGCTGTGTGTCCACACGCGAGAACATGTTCATGATGCGAGTGATTATCAATAGAGCGGCGGTAACGCCAGCGTTATCGTGCGGCGGGGCCGGGCGTTCTTCCGCGACCGGCGCGCCCAAGGCGCGGCGCGGCGAAGCCGCCCCGGCAATTTTCGGCCGAACACCTGGCCGCGCTTTGCCTCGTGCGCGCAACCGGGTATCGCGTGGCGGCAATGGACATCTACCTGCCCATCGCCAATCTGTCGGTCAACGCGCTGGTGATCGTGCTGCTCGGCGGCGGGGTCGGGCTGTTGTCGGGCATGCTGGGCGTCGGCGGCGGGTTCCTCACCACGCCGCTGCTGATCGTCTACGGCATCCCGCCGACCGTCGCCGCCGCCTCCGCCGCGAGCCAGGTGACCGGCGCGAGCGTCTCCGGCGTGTTCGCGCATTTCCGCCGCGGCGGAGTCGATACCAAGATGGGCGGTGTGCTGGTGGCGGGCGGGCTGCTCGGCAGCGTCGCGGGCGGGCAAGTGTTCCGGCTGCTTCAGGCGACCGGGCAGATCGATACGGTGATCGCGATCATCTACGTGCTGCTGCTCGGCTTCATCGGGTCGATGATGGCGCGCGAGTCGATCGGCGCGATCCGCGTCGCGCGCGGCGCGGTGCCGCCGCGCGCGCGCAAGCGGCGGCACCACCCGCTGGTCGCGGCGCTGCCGTTCCGCACGCGCTTCTATCGGTCCGGGCTGTACATCTCGCCGCTCGCGCCGCTGCTGCTGGGCTTCTTCGTCGGCATGCTGACGATCCTGCTCGGCGTCGGCGGCGGCTTCATCCTGGTGCCGGCGATGCTGTACCTGCTCGGCATGACCACCCAGGTGGTGGTCGGCACCTCGCTGTTCCAGACGCTGTTCGTCACCGCGATGGCGACGATGGTCCATGCCACCACCACCAAGGCGGTCGATATCGTGCTCGCGGCGCTGCTGCTGATCGGCTCGGTCGCCGGCGCGCAGGTCGGCGCGCGCTTCGCCGCCAAGGCCAAGCCCGAATATCTGCGGCTTGCCCTCGCGATCATCGTGCTGTCGCTCGCGGTGTGGATCGCGATCGGGCTCGGTTGGCGGCCCGCCGAAATCTACTCGGTCGAAGTGTCGTGAAACAGCCCGCCCGTTCGTGCCGAGCGACGTCGAGGCACCGTCCGGGGCGTGTCCCTCGACTTCGCTCGGGACGAGCGGGCGTGGGGACGCGTCTTTGGCTGGCGCTGATGCTGGCGCCGCTGCTGATCGCGGCGGAGAGCAAGCCGGTGCTCGTCCCCGACGTGTCGCAGCGCAATGTCGAGATCGTCTACAGCTTCACCGGCGCCGACCTGCTGCTGTTCGGCGCGATCCTCTATCCCGGCGGGCGCCTGCCCGACGACGACAAGCCGACCGACATCGTCGTGGTGGTGAAGGGGCCGACGCAATCGATCCTGGTGCGCGAGAAGGAGAAGCTCGGCGGGCTGATCTGGGTCAATGCCGCGCGGCTGCGCTATCGCTCGGCACCGAGCTTTTACGCGATCGCCTCGTCGCGCCCGATCGCCAGCCTGCTCGACGAGCGCACCCGCGCGATCTACGAACTCGGGCTCGACAGCCTGCAACTCTCGCCCGCCACCAGCGCGCTCGACGACCGGCAGGACCGGTTCGCGCGCGGGCTGGTCGATCTCAAGCGCCGCGCCGGCCTGTATGTCGAGGCGCCCGGCGCGGTCGAGATCACCGACGGCGTGTTGTACCGCGCGGTGGTGACGATCCCCGCGCGCGTGCCGGTCGGCCGCTTCACAGCGGAGACCTTCCTGGTGCGCGACGGCCATGTGCTGGCGGTGGCGACGCGCGACATCGAGATCCGCAAATCGGGCTTCGAACGCTTCGTCGCCCGCTCGGCGGAACGCAACGCGGTCCTCTACGGGCTGGTCGCGGTCGCGCTGTCGGTCGCGTTCGGCTGGGGCGCGGGGCTGATCGCGCGGCGGTTCTGAGCGATCGCGCCAAACCCAATCTTTACGATTCGAGCGTTAAGCACGTCGTTCTCGAATTGGGACGAGCCGCGAATGACCGAGATGCCCGGCGGCCACGCCTTCGCCACACCCGCCGCGCCGCGCGTCGTCAGCCCGCGCGATCCGATCGGCATCGTCACCGAGATCGCCGGATCGTGCGGGCGGGTCGTGTTCGATCCCGGCCGGCTCGCCGCGCTCGAGCGGCAGGACGATCCGATCGTCGCCGCCGCCGGTTCGGTCGGCAGCCAGATCAAGCTTCGCGTTGGCGGCGTCTGGCTGGTCGCCAGCGTGCGATCGCTCGAACTCGCCGACGATGGCGAGCGGATCGTCGCGCTGGTCGATTTCCTCGGCGAAGGCGATGCGAGCCCGCGAACCGACGTGCTCGCCCGCTTCCGGCGCGGCGTCACGCGCTATCCGATGCCGGGCTGCCACGTTCATCCGGTCGCCACCACCGATCTGCGCCAGATCTACGCCACCGAAGATCGCGCCCATATCGAAATCGGCACCGTCCACCCGACCCGCGATATCCGTGCCGCGCTGTACGTCGATGCGATGCTCGGCAAGCATTTCGCGCTGCTCGGCAGCACCGGCACCGGCAAGTCGACCAGCGCCGCGCTGATCCTGCACCGTATCTGCGATCTCGCGCCGCAGGGCCATATCCTGATGATCGACCCGCACGGCGAATATGCCGCCGCGTTCAAGACCAACGGCGCGATCTTCGACGTCTCGAACCTCCAGATGCCCTATTGGCTGATGAACTTCGCCGAGCATTGCGAGGTGTTTCTCACCACGACCGGATCGTCGCGCCAGACCGATGCCGACATTCTCGCCAAATGCCTGTTGCTCGCGCGCGGCAAGGGCCGGCTCGGGCAGGCCATCGCGAAGCTGACGGTCGATGCGCCGGTTCCCTATCTGCTTAGCGATCTCGTTGCCTTCATCCAGCTCGAAATGGGTAAGCTCGACCGCGCCGGCGACACCGCGCCGTACATGCGGCTGAAGACCAAGATCGAGGAGATCAAGGCCGATCCGCGCTACGGCTTCATGTTCTCGGGCCTGCTCGTCGCCGATACGATGGCCGGGTTCATCGAACGGATTTTCCGCTTGCCCGGCGGCGGCAAGCCGATCTCGATCATCGACGTGTCGGGCGTGCCTTCCGAGATCACCTCCGTGGTGGTGGCGGTGCTGAGCCGGATGGTGTTCGATTTCGCGATCTGGTCGCGCCACGAACCGCGGCTCCCGATCCTGCTCGTTTGCGAGGAAGCGCATCGCTACATCCCCAACGAGCGCAACGCCGATGCCTCGTCGGTCGGGCGCATCCTCGGCCGGATCGCCAAGGAGGGCCGCAAATATGGCGTCTCGCTCGGCCTCATCACGCAGCGCCCGTCCGATCTCGCCGAGGGCGTGCTGTCACAATGTGGCACGATCATCGCGATGCGGCTCAACAACGATCGCGATCAGGCGTTCGTCCGCGCGGCGATGCCCGAGGGCGCGCGCGGCTTCCTCGATGCGATCCCCGCTCTGCGCAACCGCGAATGCATCATCTGCGGCGAAGGCGTCGCGATCCCGATCCGCGTCGCGTTCGACGGGCTGGAAGAGGTGAAACGCCCGGCCTCCGAGGATCCGCTGTTCTCGGCGCTCTGGACCGAAGTCGGCGGCGAGGACGAGATCATCACGCGTACGATCACGCGCTGGCGCGCGCAGGGGCGGTAAGCCCGGCGACGCCTGTCACCGGGCGCCCGGCTTCACCGCCAACAACGACCCCACCCGCGCCTTGAACCCGCGCAGCGCGTCGCCCGAAAGCTGCACGACGCTCGACAGCGAGATCGTGCGCGGATTGACCGACACGCCGTTGCGCCACACCTCCCAGTGTAGATGCGGCCCGGTCGAAAGCCCGGTCGAGCCGACATAGCCGATCACCTGCCCACGCGCGACGCGCGTGCCGGTGCGCACCGCGATCCGGCTCATATGGCCATAGCCGGTCGCGATCCCGCCCGGCCCGGCGAGTTTGACGAAATTGCCGTAGCCGCCGGTGCGGCCGGCGAACTGGATCACGCCATCGGTCGCGGCGTGGATCGGCGATCCCCAGGGCGCGCCGATATCCATGCCCTTGTGCATCCTGAGAATGCCGAGGATCGGGTGCATGCGCAGCCCGAAGTTGGAGGTGACGTGGCCCGAAACCGGCATTCCCATCGCGCCGCGCCGTTCGGTCTGGCCCGACGATTCGAACCATTGCGCGCGCTCGCCGTCGCCCCATTTGACGAGCTGGAGCGGCTTGCCGCCGCCGCGCTTCAGCCCGGCGAACAGCAGCCCGCCGAGTTGCACCTCGCCGGTGGCGGCGCGCGCCTGCTCGACGATCAGGTCGAAACTGTCCGCCGCATGCACGTCGCGCCCGACCGAGAGCCGGCTGGCGATCGCGCGGATATAGGCTTCGACCACCTTGGCCGGGGCGCCGGCGGCGCGTGCGGAACGGTACAGGCTCGATCCGACCAGCCCCTGAATGCGCAACGGCGTATGATCGACCGCGATCACCTGCCGGCTAAGGGTGAGCGCCCCGCCAACGCGCTTCAGCGAGAGCTGCAGATCGAAGCGCGCGCGGAACGAGAGCTGGTCGAGCGGGCGCGCCACGCGCTTGCTGGCGCGCCGCCCGAGCGTCAGGTCGATCTGCGTACCGGGCTTGAGATCGTCGAGCGAGGTCGCCGCCGTGATGAGCCGCATCGCCGCGTCCGAATCGCCTTGCGACACGCCCGCGCGGCGCAGCACCGCGGCGAAGCTGTCGCCCGCGCCATAGCTTGCCGACAGGTCGACGCTCGGCCGCTCGGGCGTCTCGGTGAGCGGCGCGACGAAATCATTGGCGGCCATCCGATGCCCGGTGTTGGCGCCATAAGCGAGCGGCGCGATCGATTGCGCGCGCGCTTCGTCCCACTGCGCGCCGGCGAGCGGCGGCGCCACGGTGCCGGCGATCGGGTGGATGCGCGGCGCCAGCGCCACCGCGCCGGCGCACAAGAGCGTGCAGGTCAGCGCACCCCGCCACCAGTCCGCGGACCCGATCCGCGCGCCCAGGTCGGGCACCCAGTCGATCTTCTCCAGCGCGGCGCGAAAGCGTTCGAGCGGGGTGGGGGCGCGAAGCGGCGACAGCGTCCGGCCGAGCGACACGGTGGCCGTGCCGCCAGCCAGTTCGATCCCGGAATCGCTACGCAAGAACACGGCTGACCGCCCCCCTCATGACGCCGCCCAATACATCGACCCCCGGCGTGAGGTCAGGATGTGTGTGGCGCCAAAGGATGAAAGTCAATTTAACCCGCCACCCGCTTTCCCGCCGCTGCGGCGAGGCGTTCGCCGAGTCGGGCAAGAAGTTTCGACATGCGGATATCGCGCTCTTTGTACGGCGTTACGCGCCGCCTTTCGCAAGACGCCCGCGAACATCACGGCGCGAAAATCGCCGGTCAAGGACGATCTTGTGGTTGCGCATCCCCTCCCGGCAGCCGATGTTACCAGCGTCATGTCACGCGCCGACCACCGGGTCACCGCCGTTCTGGGGCCGACCAACACCGGCAAGACGCATCTCGCGGTCGAGCGGCTGTGTGCGCATTCGAGCGGGATGATCGGCTTCCCGTTGCGGCTGCTCGCCCGCGAAGTCTACGACCGTGTCGTCAAACTCAAGGGCGCCAACCAGGTCGCGCTCATCACTGGCGAGGAGAAGATCGTCCCCAAGGACGCGCGCTGGTTCCTGTGCACCGCCGAGAGCATGCCGCTCGACCGCGAAGTCGCGTTCGTCGCGCTCGACGAAGCGCAACTCGGCGCCGATCCCGAGCGCGGCCATGTCTTCACCGATCGCATTTTGCGCGCGCGGGGGCGCGAGGAGACGATGCTGCTCGGGTCCGAGGCGCTCCGCCCGATGGTCAAGGCGCTTGTGAAAGACGCCGAGATCATCACCCGGCCGCGCTTTTCCACGCTCAGCTATGCCGGCGCGCGGAAGATCAGCCGCTTGCCCAAGCGCTCGGCGATCGTCGCCTTCTCGGCCGAGGAGGTCTATGCCGTCGCCGAGATGCTGCGGCGCTTGCGTGGTGGCGCGGCGGTGGTGATGGGCGCGCTCTCCCCCCGCACGCGCAACGCGCAGGTGGCGATGTTCCAGGCGGGCGAGGTCGATTATCTCGTCGCCACCGACGCGATCGGCATGGGGCTCAACATGGATGTCAGCCATGTCGCTTTCGCGTCGCTCCACAAGTTCGACGGGCATCGCCAGCGCCGCCTTACCGTCGCCGAGATGGCGCAGATCGCGGGTCGCGCCGGGCGGCACCAGCGCGACGGCACGTTCGGCGCGCTGGTGGAGGATGGCCCGAGCGCGTTCGGCCCCGAGGAGGTGCTGGCGATCGAGGAACATCGCTTCGCCCCGCTCGACCATCTCTATTGGCGCGAGGGCGTGCCCGATCTGTCGAGCATCGGCGCGCTGATCGCGAGCCTCGAGCAGCGCCCCGAAGCGCGCGTGTTGCGCGCCGCGCCGGAGGCGACCGATCTCGCCGTGCTCAAGCGGCTCGCGGGCGAAGATTGGGTGCGCGACCGGGTGCGGGGCACGAAGATGGTCGCGCGGCTGTGGGCCGCCTGCGGGCTGCCCGATTTCCGCAAGCTCGGGGTCGATCCGCACGCGCGCTTCGTCGGGCGCGTGTTCGGCTATCTGAGCGACGGTCTCGGCCATGTCCCGCACGAATGGTTCGCCAACGAGATCGCCCGGCTCGACAATGTTGCGGGCGATGTCGAGACGCTTGCCGGGCGGATCGCGGCGGCGCGGAGTTGGGCCTATATCGCCAACCGCGCCGACTGGCTTGCCGACCCGGCACATTGGAGCGCGCGCGCCGGCGCAGTCGAGGAGCGGTTGTCCGACGCGCTCCACCTCAGCCTGACGCAACGTTTCGTCGACAAGCGCACCACGCTGCTGATGCGGCAGATCGGCGCCGATCCGCGCGCGCTGCCCGTCACTGTGGGGCCGGAGGGCGAGGTCAGCGTAGAGGATCATCCGATCGGCACGCTGAACGGTTTCCGCTTCACCGTCGCGCCCGACGCGCGGCTTGCCGACAAGCGGCTGCTGCTTGCGGCCGCCGAACGCCGGCTCGGGACCGAGCGCGCGCGGCGCGCGCAGGCGCTCGCCGATGCGGCCGACGCCGATTTCACCCTCGCCGAGGACGCGCCGGCGATCCGCTGGGCCGGACATGAGGTCGCGCGGCTCGGGCCGGGGCCCTCGCTGGCGCGGCCGCGCGTGCTGCTCAATCGCGCGCTCGATTGCCTCGACCGGCCCGCGCAGACGGCCGCGCGCGAGCGGCTCGAACGCTGGGTCACTGCGCAGATCGCGCGGCGGCTGCCCGTGCTCGGCACGCTCGACGCGGTGTTGCGCGACGCGCACGCGTCGCCGCCGCTGCGCGCGGTGGCGGCGGGGCTGGTCGATGCCGGCGGGATCGCGACGCGGATGAGCGTCGGCCAGGCGGTTGACGCGCTCGATCCCGCCGCGCGCAAGCGGTTGCGCGCCGCCGGCGTGACGATCGGCGCGCTCGACCTGTTCGATCCGCGCCTGCTCAAGCCCGAGCCGGCGCGCTGGCGGCGGATGCTGCTTGCCGCGCGCGGGGTGGCGGTGTCGCCGCCACCAGCCGCCGGCCCGACGGTGCTGCCGCGTCAAGCGCCGGGCGCGCACCTCCAGCACGGCTATCGTCCACTCGGCAGCCAGGCGGTGCGCGTCGATCTCGCCGAACGGGTCGCGCGGGCGGTGCATGATGCGCGTGACGGCCATCGCCCGTTCGCGCCCGATCCCGCGCTCGCCACCTCGATCGGGATGACGCCCGACACGCTCGCGCGGCTGATGGCGGCGTTGGGCTTCCGCGCCGCCCGCCCGGAGGATGGCCGGCCGCGCTGGGCATGGCGCGGCCTCACCCGCGCGGCGCCGACCGCGCCGCCGCGCGACAATGCGTTCGCGGCGCTTGCAGATTTGGGAGCACGGCTTGGCTGAAGGCACGATGCGGCTCGATGTGTTCCTCTGGCATAGCCGCATCGTCAAGACGCGCGCGATCGCCCAGGCGCTCGCCACCGCGGGCCGCCTCCGCCTAGATGGTCGTCCCATCGACCGTGCCGCCGCGCCGGTGCGGATCGGCGCGGTGATCGCATTCGCGACGCCGGCGGGGCGGGTCCGCGCGATCCGGGTCGAGGCGCTGCCCGCCCGGCGTGGGCCGCCAGCGGAGGGACGCGCGTGCTACAGCGATTTGCTTGAGAACGGCTCGCATCTTGTCCCCGGTGATTGACGGGGCCTGTCCCCGCGCATAGCAGGGCGCGATTACCGTCCCGGAGTGAGTTTAATGACCTACGTCGTCACCGATGCCTGCATTCGCTGCAAGTATATGGACTGCGTAGAGGTGTGTCCGGTCGACTGCTTCTATGAAGGCGAGAACATGCTCGTCATCAACCCCAGCGAGTGCATCGATTGCGGCGTGTGCGAGCCCGAATGCCCGGCCGAGGCGATCCTGCCCGATACCGAGAGCAATCTCGAACAATGGCTCGAACTCAACGCCACCTTCTCGGCGCAATGGCCCAACGTCACCCGCAAGCTCGATCAGACGCCGCCCGACGCCGATGCGATGAAGGACGAAACCGGCAAGTATGACAAATATTTTTCGGCGGCGCCGGGCGCCGGCGACTGATCGCGTCCGCCACTTGCTAGGATCGGCCCGCCACGGCGGCCCCCGCGCGTTCATGACGGCGGGCTGGTAATTTTATTGCTGGTGTGTTATAGCATCGGCGACGGAGGCGCGGTCGCGCGTTTCTCCCGCTGGAGACGTTAACACACCCACACCCGCTTGCACCCTCGCAGCCTCTTGCGCGCGGTGCTGTCGCACGGGATCACCGGTCCTACAGAAAGGCTAACGGAATGGCTGCCAAGGCGCTGTCCTTCGACGTCGGCGATTATGTCGTTTACCCCAAGCACGGCGTCGGCCGTGTCATCGAGCTGCAACGGCAGGAAATCGCCGGGATGCAACTCGAACTCTACGTGCTTCGCTTCGAAAAGGAGCGCATGACGCTCCGCGTCCCCACCAACAAGGCCGAGAGCGTCGGCATGCGCAAGCTGTCGAGTGACAAGACGCTGCGCGAGGCGCTCGAAACGTTGACCGGCAAGCCGCGCGTCAAGCGCACGATGTGGTCGCGCCGCGCGCAGGAATATGAAGCGAAGATCAATTCGGGCGACCTCGTCTCGATCGCCGAAGTGGTCCGTGATCTGTTCCGCGCCGACGACCAGCCCGAGCAGAGCTATTCGGAGCGCCAGATCTTCGAAGCGGCGACCAGCCGCCTCGCGCGCGAGCTCGCCGCGATGGAACAGGTCGATGAGCCGACCGCGCAGGAGAAGATCCTCGAGATCCTGCGCAAGGCCGCGGCGATCCACAACAAGGACAAGGTTCCCGCTTGATCCGCGGCGCCTTTTCCTGACGTTCAAAGGGGGCGGCCGGTGACGGCCGCCCCTTTTTCGTTGTGGCTCACGCGATTGTGTATTATAAAAACAATACACAAGGAGGATGGCATGCGGTTCGCGTCTCTCATCGCGCTGATGGCGTTGGTCGCCTGTTCACCGGCCGAGGACCGCGACGCCGCCGCCGCGACCGGCGGCGGCACGTCACGCATTTATGAGGTGGCCGGTTTCAACGGCGTTGCGCTGCGCGGCTCGGATGACGTCGATATCCGCGTCGGCAGCGGCTTCTCGGTCCGCGCCGAGGGGCCGGCCGCCGAACTCGACGCGCTTCGAATCGTCCGCGACGGCGACGTGCTCAGCATCGGCCGCAAGCAGGCGTTTGGCTTTCAATGGGGCGACAAGGCCCATGTGAAGATCTTCGTGACGATGCCGCGCATCACCAGCGCCGATCTCACCGGCACCGGTGATCTCGCGATCGACCGGGTCGAGGGCGAGCGCTTCCGCCTTCATAGCCAGGGTTCGGGCGACGTCGCGATCGGCACCCTCGGCGTCGAATCCGCCGATCTGACGCTGTCGGGCACCGGCGGGCTGTCGGCCAAGGGCAGCGCGCACCAGCTCAAGATCGACCTGACCGGCTCGGGCGACGTCGATGCCGCCGGGCTGAAGGCGACGAACGCGACGGTGTCGGTGCTGGGAACCGGCTCCGTGCGCGCGACGGTCGAAGGGCCGGCGCGGGTGTCGGTCACCGGAACCGGCGACGTCGATCTCGGCCCGGCGGCGCGGTGCTCGACCACCAACACCGGCACCGGCGAGGTCCGCTGCGGCGGCTGATCGAACGGCAACGTCCCGTTCGCGCTTGTGTGGGGGCACAAAGCGGACGATGCCCTTCGCGTGAAACGTCTTCTCGCCGCCCTGCCGCTGTTCTGCCTCCCCGCGCCCGCCGCCGCCGAACAGCGCGGATTCGCGATCGGCAGCTTCGACCGGGTCCGCATCGACGGGCCGTTCCGCGTGATCGTGACGCTCGGCGGCGCGCCCGGCGGCAGCGCCGAGGGCGATCCCCGCGCGCTCGGCGATCTCGACGTGCGCGTCGATGGCACCACGCTGATCGTGCGCGCGGGCGTGAACGGCTGGGGCGAGCAGGGCGGCGCCCGACACACCGCGCCGGTCGTGCGTATCTCGACCCAGGCGATTCGCAGCATCGTGGCGGTCGGCGCGGCGCAGGTCTCGGTCGGCGGCCCGTTTCGCGGCCAGCGGCTGGACCTGTCGCTGACCGGCAGCGGGACGCTCGCCGCGCCGACGATCGACGCCGATCAGCTTTTCGCGACCGTGCTCGGCGCGGGCACGATGACCCTTGGCGGGCGCGCCGCCAAGGCGCGGCTGACGACGAGCGGCAGCGCCAGCATCGCCGCCGCGCCGCTGGTCGCGGACGATCTCACCGTCCGGCTCGACGGCAATGGCGCGATCGACGCGCAGGCGCGCTACACCGCTGCCGTCACCACCACCGGCCTCGGCGGCGTGACGGTGTACGGCAAGCCCGCCTGCACGGTGAACGCGGTCGCGGGCGGCCCGGTGAGCTGCGGCCAGGTCGACTATCCGCCCCCGGACTGACCTTCCCTTCCGCTTGGCACAAACGGGTGATTTGCATGCCGGCGCCGACGGCGAAGCCGTCGGCCGGGTTCGGCTTGGCGCCGACCCGCCGGCCGTGCCGGGCGACGCGCGGAGCGCGTCGGCGCGGCTCGGCCGGCCCTGCGCCCGTCAGTACATATGTTGTCCGCCGTTGATGCTCAGCGTCGAGCCCGTCACGAAGCCGCCGTCCTCCGAACACAGGAACGCGACGCCGCGCGCGATCTCATGCGCCTGCCCCAGGCGGCCGACCGGAATCTTGGCGACGATCTTTTCGAGCACATCGGCCGGAACCGCCGCGACCATGTCGGTGTCGATATACCCCGGCGCGATCGCGTTGACGGTGACGCCGGCGCGCGCGCCTTCCTGCGCGAGCGCCTTGGTGAAGCCGTGGATGCCCGATTTGGCGGCGGCGTAATTGACCTGGCCATATTGGCCGGCCTGCCCGTTGATCGAGCCGATGTTGACGATCCGCCCCCATTTGCGCTCGCGCATGCCGGGGAACACCGCCTTGGCCATGTTGAAGCAGCCGCCGAGATTGGTGTCCATCACCTCTTTCCACATCTCATAGGTCATCTTGAGAATGGTGCCGTCGCGGGTGATGCCGGCGTTGTTGACGAGAATATCGACCGGCCCGAGTTCTTCGACCACTTTGGCGCAACCGGCGAGGCAGGCCGCGTGATCGGCGACGTCCCATTTGTACGCGGCGATACCGGTACGCTCGGTGAACTCCCGCGCGCGCGCGTCGTTGCCCGCATAGGTCGCGGCGACCGTCACCCCCGCTTCCTTGAGTGCGAGACTGATCGCTTCGCCGATACCGCGCGTTCCACCCGTGACAATTCCTACGCGTGCCATGTCTCTCTCCTGCGTTTGGCCGTTTCGACGCTAGGCGGCGGGGAGCCACCCTTCAAGTTCTTGTCTGAGTATTTGCCGCAAAAGCTGCACCCCTGTGGTGCTATCGTTCAGGCAGGGAAGATAGGCGAAGTCCGTGCCCCCCGCCGCCAGAAACGTCTCGCGTCCGCGAATCGCCAGTTCCTCGAGCGTTTCCAGACAATCCGCCGAGAAGCCCGGCGCGACGATCGCCACCCGCTTCACCCCTTGCGCGGGCAGGGCGGCCAGCGTGGTGTCGGTCGCGGGTTCGAGCCATTTGGCGGGGCCGAAGCGCGACTGGAAGGTGATGGTGAGCGGTCGGTCGATCGCCTCGGCGAGCAGCCGCGCGGTCTTCTGGCAATGGCAGTGATAGGGATCGCCGAGCTCCAGCGTGCGCTTGGGCATGCCGTGGAAACTGGCGAGGATCGCATCGGGCGTGAAATCGAGCGCGGCGAGCGACGCCTCGACCGATGCTTTCAGCGCGGCGATGTAGCGCGGATCGTCGTGATAGGGCGGCAGCGTGCGCAGCGCCGGCTGCCAGCGCATCGCCGCGAGCGTGGCGAAGGCGCTGTCATTGGCGGTGGCGGTCGTGGCGGCGCAATATTGCGGATAGAGCGGGGCGATCAGGATGCGCTCGCACCCGGCCGCCTTCATCGCCGCCAGCCGCTCGGGGATCGCCGGCGTGCCGTAGCGCATCGCCCAATCGACCGTGACGCCGTCACCGAAAGCGCCCTGCAACGCGCGCGCCTGCGCCGCCGTGATCGCCGCGAGCGGCGAGCCGTCCTCGCGCCAGACCTGGCGATAGGCATGCGCCGACTTCCGGGGGCGGGTGTTGAGGATGATGCCGCGCAGGATCGGCTGCCAGAGCAGGGGCGAGATTTCGACGACGCGGCGATCCGACAGGAATTCGCCGAGGTAGCGCTTCACCGCGCGCGGCGAGGCATCATCGGGCGTGCCGAGGTTGACGATCAGGACGCCGATGCGCGGCGCCGCGACGGGGGGATGGTTGGCGGGGAGCATCAGGAGTTTCCTACGGTGAGCGGCAACGAACGCAGGCGGTAGCCGGTCGATGTCTGCAAGGCGTTGGCGATCGCGGGCGCGACCGCGGGCACGGCGAGTTCGCTCACCCCACCGGGATCGGCCTCGCTCGAAATCAGTTCGACGGTGATGTCGGGCGTGTCGGCGAGGCGCGGCAGGCCGAGGTCGCGCAAGGTGCGCACGTCGGCGCGATTCTCGCTGAACCCGGTCGCGCCGCCGATCGCCGCCGCCATGCCGAAGATCAGCCCGCCCTCGATCTGCTGGCGGACGAGATCGGGGTTGATCTGCCGCCCGCAATCGACCGCCGCGACGATGCGATCGACCGCGACCGTCCGGTCGTCGTCGATATGCGCCTCGGCCAGCACCGCGATGTGGCTGCCGCGAAAGCTGTGGCAGGCGATGCCTTGCCCGCTGCCCGGCACGCCGCCTTCCCATCCGCCGAGCGCGGCGGCGGTCGACAGGCAGCGCGCCAGCCGCGCATCGCCGCCGAGCATGGCGATGCGGAACGACAGCGCCTCGGTGCCCGCGACATGCGCCAGCTCGTCGATGAAACATTCGGTGAAGAAGGCGGTGTAGCTGTGCGCGCCCGAGCGCCAATGGCCGGTCGGCACGCCGATGTCGGCGGGGTGATGGTCGATCGCATAGGCGGGGATTCGGTAGAACGGGCGCGCGCCGGCGACCGCGTAGCGATCGCCCGTGGCGGGCAGCGCGAGCGCCGCGCGCGCGGCCGCATCGGTGTCGAGCAGCCGCGCGGCGAGCTCGCGGCCGGTGGCGGGCGCGGCGATCCGCGCCTGCCAACCTAGAATCTGGCCGTTGGCGCCGAGCCGCGCCGCCATGCGCGCAAGCGCGGGCGGGCGATAGCGATCGTGCTGGAGATCCTCGCGGCGCGACCAGGTGAGCTGCACCGGGCGCTTGAGCACGCGCGCGAGCACCGCCGCCTGCTGCGCCGCGCGGTGATCGAGATTGGCGCCGAACGATCCGCCGATCAGCATCGGATAGACGGTCACGGCGGCTTCGGCGATGCCGAGCGCGGCGGCGGCGGCGGCGCGGGCGAGACCGGGCGCCTGCGTGGGCAGCCACAGTTCGAGCCGCCCGTCCTCGAGCCGCGCGGTCGCGGTCATCGTCTCGATCGCGGCGTGGACGGCGAGCCCGGCGCGATATTCGGCGGTGACGAGCCGCGCGCCCTTGAACACCGGCGCGAGATCGCCCTGCGCCCAGATCCGCGTGCCGTCGCCGGCGAGCGCGGCATCGAGCGCGGCGTCGATGCTGTCGCTGTTGATCGGCGTGCCGCGAATCGTGAATCGCGGCGCGAGCGCATCGAGCGCGCGGTCCGCCGCCCAGCCGTTGCTCGCCACCGCCGCCACCCAGCCATCGTTGGTGACGACCGAGAGCATGCCGCGCACCTTCGCGGCGGCGGCGCGATCGACCGAGAGCAAGCGGGCGTCGCCGAGCGGCGCCTGGCGGATCGCGGCGAACACCATGTCGGGCAGGCGGATATCGCCCGCGAAATTGGCGGAGCCGTCGATCTTGGCGGGGGCGTCGAGCCGGGGCAGCGACTGGCCGGTCAGCCGGTTGGTGTCATCGGCGCGCAGCGGCAGCGGATCGGGCAGCGTGCCGCCGGGGGCGGCCGCGGCGAGCTCCGCGAAGCGCAGCCGCCGCTTGCCGTGCGTCACGAAGCCCGCCTCGGTCGCGCACGCCCGCCAATCGACGCCCCACCGCTTCGCCGCCGCCTGGCACAGCAGCACGCGCGCCGCCGCGCCCGCCGCGCGTAGCGGCGCTTCGAACATGCGCACCGAGGTCGATCCGGCGGTGAGCAGCAGCGCGCCGCGCCGGGCATGGGCTTCGCGCAGCGGCGGCGGCACCGCATCGAACACGCCCGTGAACAACGTGTCGGCGGCGCGCGGATTGGCATAGAGCGGGTTGAGCAGGGCGGGTTGCACCGCGACGGTGCGCCAGTCCGCGCCGAGTTCGTCGGCGAGGATCTGCGGGAGCGCGGTATAGACGCCCTGGCCATGTTCGGCCTGCGGCACCGCGACGGTGACGGTGCCGTCCTCGCCGATCTTGAGCCAGGCGTTGAAGAGCGTCTCCCCCTTCGCGAGCGGCAGGTTGGGCGCATAGCCGCGCGGCCACAGCGCCCAGGCGACGAGCAGCCCGACGCCGGCGCCACCGCCGACCAACAGCCCGCGCCGGCTGACGTTGCTTCCCTCTCCGCGTGCGGCCATCGCGCTGCTGTACCCGGCGAATGGTGGCGTCACCATAGCTTTCCTCGCAAAGCCCCGTTCGGTTCGAGCAGCTTCGAGCGAAGCCGAGAAGCGGCCGCCGAGAACCGGGTGGCGAGGGGCGCCTTCTCGACTGCGATCTCGGCTGCGCTCGATCTCCGCTCGAAGCGAACGGAGTGGGTGGGCGAACGGAGTGGGGCGGGTGACGGTAGGCGGTAGGCGGTGGGCGGTGGGCGGCAGTCGGTGGCCGCCGCTTCCGCACTTGGCCGTGGCCGCACCGGGGACTATGGAAGCGCACGAACGTTCGAGGACATGCGCTTGACCCTGATTGCCGCCGCCGCCGCGCTCGCGACGCCCACCCAGACGCATTTGCGGTTCGAGCAACTGCACCTCAACCCGGTCGCGCTCAGCCTCGGCTTCTTCGACATCAAATGGTATTCGATCGCCTATATCACCGGCATCCTGATCGGCTGGTGGTATCTGCTCAAGCTGATCGCGCAGCCGGGATCGCCGATGGCGCGGCGGCATGCCGACGATCTGGTGTTCTACGCGACGCTCGGCATCATCCTCGGCGGGCGACTCGGCTATGCCGTGTTCTACGCGCCCGAGATGTTCCTCCACCCGCTCAACATCCTGCGGCTGTGGGACGGCGGCATGTCGTTCCACGGCGGGATGATCGGCACCTCGCTCGGCATCATCCTGTTCGCGCGCAACCACAAGCTCGATTGGCTGCGGGTGCATGACTATCTCGCGTGCTGCGTCCCGTTCGGACTGTTCTTCGGCCGGATCGCCAATTTCGTGAACGGCGAATTGTGGGGCAAGCCGAGCGACGTGCCCTGGGCGATCATCTTCTCGCGCGGCGGCGGCGAGATTCCGCGCCATCCGAGCCAGCTGTACGAGGCGGGGCTGGAGGGGATCGCCCTGTTCGCGGTGCTGTGGTTCTTCTTCTGGCGGACCAAGGCGCGCTACGAACCGGGCAAGCTCGTCGGCATCTTCCTGATCGGCTATGGCCTCGCGCGCTTCACGGTCGAATTCTTCCGCGAGCCCGATGCGCAGTTCGCCGGCACCTTCTTCGCGACCACGATCCACATGGGGCAGGTGCTGACGCTGCCGATGATCCTGGCCGGCGCGTATCTGGTCGCCACCGCCAAGGGCCGCCGCACCCGCGTCGAGCCGATCGCGGGCGGGGAGAGCGTGGCTTGATGCATACGATATTCCCCTTCCGCTTGCGGGAGGGGTTAGGGGAGGGCGTGTCCACACATGCCCGGCCCGCGTTTTGACCGCCCCTCCCCCGACCCCTCCCGCAAGCGGGCGGGGAGAAGAAGCATCGCTCGCCGATCGGCTGGCGCGCGCGATCACGCTCGCCGGGCCGATCCCGATCGCGCAGTTCATGGCCGCCGCCAACGCGCATTATTATGCGACGCGTGATCCGCTGGGGGCGGGCGGCGATTTCACCACCGCGCCCGAGATCAGCCAGATGTTCGGCGAGCTGCTCGGGCTGTGCGCGGCCGATCTGTGGGACCGCGCCGGGCGACCCCATGCGGCGTGGGTCGAGTGCGGCCCCGGACGCGGCACGCTCACCGCCGATGCGCTGCGCGCCGCCGCCAAGGCGGGGTTCGCGCCGCCGGTCCATTTCGTCGAAACCAGCCCGGTGCTGCGCGCCGAACAGGCCAGGCGCGTCGAGGGCGCGACGTGGCACGACGACGTGACGACGCTGCCCGACGGCGCGCCGCTGATCGTCGTCGCCAACGAATTCTTCGACGCGCTGCCGATCCGCCAGCTCGTGCGCGCGGCGGACGGCTGGGCGGAGCGGTTCGTCGCGTGCCAGGACACGCTGTTCCTGCCGGTCGCGGGCAAGCCGGTGCCCGCCGAGATCATCCCCGCCGCGTTGCGTGATGCCGCGCCGGGATCGATCATCGAGACCTCGCCGGCGAGCGTCGCGATCTTCCGCGCGCTCGCACGCCGGATCGCGCAGCAGGGCGGCGCGATGCTGACGGTCGATTATGGCTATGAAGGCCCCGCGATCGGCGACACCTTGCAGGCGGTGCGCGGCCACGCCTACGCCAATCCGTTCGAATCGCCGGGAGAGAATGACCTGACCGCGCATGTCGATTTCGCCACGCTCGCCGCCGCCGCGATGAAGGAAGGCGCGCGGCCGTCGCCGGTCGTCACGCAGGGCGCGTTTCTGCGCGCGCTCGGCATCGACGCGCGCGCCGCCGCGCTCGCCAAGGGCGCCCCGGCGCGGGCGCGCGGCATCGTCGCCGACCGCGACCGGCTGACGATCGAGATGGGGACGCTGTTCAAGGCGCTTGCCGTGACCGCGCCGGGCTGGCCGTTGCCGGCGGGGTTTGCTTCGTGATCGTCTATCGCGACGCGCGCGCCGCCGATGCGCTGCCGCTGTCGGCGATGGCGCGCCAATCGTTTATCGAGACGTTCGGCACGCTCTACAGCGAGTCCGATCTTGCCACCTTCCTCGACGATGCCTTTGGCGTGAACGGGCTGGCAGCGCAGTTGTCGGACCCCGATTTCACCGTGCGGCTGGCGATCGACTCGGGGGCGATCATCGGCTTCGCCAAGATGGGACCGGTCACGTTCCCCGGCGAGTGGCGGCCCGACGCGATCGAACTCTATCAATTTTACGTGCTCGGCCCGTGGCAGGGGCGCGGCGTCGCGCAGGAGATGATGGACTGGGCGATCCGCCACGCGCGCGAGCACGGCGCGCGCGAGATCATCCTCAGCGTCTATGTCGACAACCATCGCGCGCGGCGGTTCTACGAACGGCGCGGTTTCGAGGAGATCGGCGCCTATGCGTTCCGGGTCGGCGAAACGATTGACGACGACCGGCTGCTGCGGTTGGTGATATGAGCGTCGAGGTGAACCGCGCGGCCGCGCTGGACGGCGTCGCGCACGGCTTCCTCGGCCGTCGCGGCGGGGTGTCGCGCGGCGTATATGCGGGGCTGAACGTCGGCGTCGGTTCGGATGACGATCCCGACGCGATCACCGAGAACCGCCGCCGCGCCACCGAGGCGGTGTTGCCGGGCGCGAGCCTGGTCACGCTGTTCCAGGTCCATTCGTCGGACGCGGTGACGGTGCTCGCGGCGTTCGAGCAATTCGGGCGCCCGCGCGCCGACGCGCTCGTCACCGATCGGCCCGGCCTCGCGCTCGGCATCCTCACCGCCGATTGCGCGCCGGTGCTGTTCGCTGACATGGCCGCCGGCGTGGTCGGCGCGGCGCATGCGGGGTGGAAGGGGGCGCTCGGCGGCGTCACCACCTCCGCCGTGCTCGCGATGGAGGCGCTGGGCGCGCGCCGCGAGCGGATCGTCGCGGCGATCGGCCCGTGCATCGCGCGCGCCAGCTATGAGGTCGATGATGCGTTCCTGCGGACGTTCGACGCCGCCGATCCGGCCAACGCGCGCTTCTTCACGAGCGGGCGCGCGGGGCACCACCAGTTCGACCTCCAGGCGTATGTCGCGCATCGGCTCGCCGACGTGGGCGTGGGGCGGATCGAGACGCTCGGGCTCGACACCTATGCCGATGAGGACCGCTTCTTCAGCTTCCGCCGCGCGACGCATCGCGGCGAGCCGGGCTATGGGCGGCAGATTTCGATCATCGGGCTGAGCTGAACGTCGCCCCGGCGGAGGCCGCCGGGGCGTTTGGCGTGATCGGGTCGAACACGACGGAGCGGCCCCGGCCTTCGCCGGGGCGACGAACGGGTGCTGCCTTTTGTCCGCGAGATCGTTACATCTGTGACAGGCCCGCTTCAGCCGGGTGCGCAGGAGACCAAGATGACCGACGAAACCGAAGCCGACCTCACCGGCGGCGTGCCCCAGCGCCGCGCCAAGCCCGCGCTCGAATCGATCGGCGCGCGCAAGCTCAGCCCCGCGACGCGGATGATGGGGCATGGCTATGACCCGATGCTGTCGGAAGGATCGCTCAAACCCCCGATCTTCCTGACCTCGACCTTCGTCTTCCCCAATGCCGCCGCCGGCAAGCGCCATTTCGAGGGCGTCACCGGCAAGCGACCGGGCGGTGCGGACGGTCTCGTCTATTCGCGCTTCAACGGGCCGAACCAGGAGATCCTGGAGGACCGGCTCGGCGTGTGGGAGGAGGCCGAGGACGCGCTCGCCTTCTCCAGCGGCATGTCGGCGATCGCGACGCTGTTTCTCGCGATGGTGCAGCCCGGCGACACGATCGTCCATTCAGGGCCGCTCTATGCCGCGACCGAGACGCTGATCGCGCGCATCCTCGGCAAGTTCGGGGTGAAGTGGCTCGATTTCCCGGCGGGCGCGACGCGTGCCGAGATCGACGCGGGGCTCGAACAGGCCAAGGGGCAGGGCCGGGTCGCGCTGATCTATCTCGAAAGCCCCGCCAACCCGACCAACGCGCTGGTCGATATCGAGGCGGTGGCGGCGAGCCGCGACGCGATCTTCGCCGACGGCGAGGAGAAGCCGCCGATCGCCATCGACAACACCTTCCTCGGCCCGCTCTGGCAGCAGCCGCTGCGGCACGGCGCCGATCTGGTGGTGTACAGCCTCACCAAATATGCCGGCGGGCACAGCGATCTCGTCGCGGGCGGCGTGCTGGGATCGAAGGCGCACATCAACACGATCCGTTCGATGCGCAACACGATCGGCACGATCTGCGACCCGCATACCGCGTGGATGCTGCTGCGCAGCCTGGAGACGCTCGAACTGCGGATGAGCCGCGCGGGCGAGAATGCGGCCAAGGTGTGCGCGTTCCTCGACGGGCATCCCAAGGTCGAGCGGGTCGGCTATCTCGGCTTCCTCGAGGCGCACGGCGACGCGCGGCAGGCCGACATCTATCGCCGGCATTGCACCGGCGCGGGCAGCACCTTCTCGTTGTTCCTCAAAGGCGGCGAGGCGGAAAGCTTCGCCTTCCTCGACGCGCTCCAGATCGCCAAGCTCGCGGTCAGCCTGGGCGGCACCGAGACGCTGGCGAGCCACCCCGCCGGCATGACGCACCTGTCGGTGCCCGACGCGCGCAAGGCGGCGCTGGGGATCACCGACAATCTGGTGCGCATCTCGATCGGGGTTGAGGACGCCGGCGACCTGATCGCCGATTTCGAGCAGGCGCTGGCGGCGATTTGATCGTCCCGCCTCAATTCCGTTCGTGCTGAGCGAAGTCGAAGCACGTGTTCCGGGCGGGAGCGCTTGGGGCACGTGCTTCGACAAGCTCAGCACGAACGGGGATGGCGTAGGATGGTCCGGGCTGCTCTACTGTCCCAATGCGCCACCCCCTCCTGCTCGCCGCTCTCCTCGCCACCACCCCGCTCGCCGCGCAGACGCCGGCGCCGATCGACACGGTCGATCCGATGATCGGCACCGGCGGCGAAGGGCATACTTTCCCCGGTGCGACGGCGCCGTTCGGGATGGTGCAGCTCTCGCCCGACACCGATACGCGCTGCGAGATCCGCGCATGCTACAGCCACGCGGCGGGCTATCGCTACGAAGACCCGACCATCCAGGGGTTCAGCCACACGCATTTCTCGGGCGCGGGGCATAGCGACCTCGGCGACGTGCTGGTGATGCCGGCGGTCGGTGCGCGCGTCGCGCTCGATCCGGGCGATCCCAAGCAGCCGGGCACCGGCTATCGCTCACGCTTCGACCACAAGACCGAAGCCGCGCACCCCGGCTATTATGCGGTGACGCTCGCTGACAGCAAGGTGCGCGCCGAGCTGACCGCTGGCACGCGGATCGGCGTGCATCGCTACACGTTTCCGGCCGGCCAGGCGGCGCATCTGCTGATCGATCTGCGCTCGTCGCTCTACAACTATCCCGGCAAGGTGCTGTGGTCCGGGCTGCATCTCCGCCCCGACGGCGTGCTGACGGGTTTCCGCGAAACGCGCGGCTGGGCGCCGGGGCGTAAGCTGTACTTCGCGATGCGCTTCTCCGCGCCGCTTACCGACCACGCCTTTGTCGATCGCGAGGAGAAGCTGCTCTACAAGGGCTTCCAGGGGCCGGGGCGCGGCAGCGATGCGCTCGCCGAGAAGCTCGGGCGCGCGCTGGAGGCGCGGCTCGATTTCGGCGTGCTGAACGCGCCGCTCGAGGTGAAGGTCGCGCTGTCGGGCGTGGATGAGAATGCCGCCGTCGCCAATCTCGCCAGCGAGTCGGGCGATTTCGATGCGGTGCGCGCGCGTACCACCGCTGCTTGGGAGAAAGCGCTCGGCGCGGTGGCGATCGATGCGCCCGCGCCGATCCGCACCAGCGTCTATACAGCGCTCTATCATGCGCTGCTCGCGCCGACCGTGTGGAGCGATGCCGACGGACGGTATCGCGGGCCGGACGATCAGGTCCATCAGGCCAAGGGCTTCACCTTCCGCTCGACCTTCTCGCTGTGGGATACGTTCCGCGCCGAACATCCGCTGCTGACGTTGGTGCAGCCGGAACAGACCACCGCCGATGTCGTGCAATCGCTGGTGGCGAGCCAGCAGTTTAGTCCTGACGGCATCCTGCCGGTGTGGCAGTTCGCCGGGCGCGAGACGTGGTGCATGATCGGCTATCATGCCGTGCCGGTGATCGCCGACGCCTATCTGAAGGGGCTGCGCGGGTTTGATGCCGACGCCGCGCTCGCCGCGATGGTCGCGAGCGCCGATCACCGCGCGTATGGGGGCCTCGGCGACTATATCGATCGCGGCTATGTGCCGATCGACAAGGAGCCCGAGGCGGCCTCGAAGACGGTCGAATATGCGTTCGACGACTGGAGCATCGCGCGGATGGCGCGGGCGATGGGCAAGACCGACATCGCCGACCGATTCGAGAAACGCGCCGGCAACTGGCGGAACAGCTTCGACGCGAACAGCGGCTGGCTGCGCGCTCGGCTTTCGACCGGCGCGTTCCGCACGCCGTTCGATCCGACCGCGATCAACTATGGCTCGGACTATACCGAGGGCAATGCGTGGCAATATAGCTGGTTCGTGCCGCAGGACGAGGCCGGGCTGATCGCGCTGCTCGGCGGCGATGCGAAGACGATCGCCAAGCTCGACGCGATGTTCGATTTCGACACCAGCAAGGTCGATTACAGCCATGCGGAAGATATCGCCGGGCTGATCGGCCAATATATCCACGGCAACGAGCCGAGCCACCACGTCGCCTATCTCTACGCTTATGCCGGCGCGCCGTGGCGGACGCAGGCGCGGCTCAAGCAGATCGTCGACAGCCAGTACAAGCCGACGCCCGACGGGCTCGCGGGCAATGACGATCTCGGGCAGATGTCGGCGTGGCTGGTGTTCACCGCGCTCGGCTTCTACCCCGTCGCGCCGGGATCGAACCAATATGTCCTCGGGCGGCCGTTCGTGTCGCGCGCGGTGCTGACCTTGCCGAACGGCAGGCGCTTCACGGTGGTCGCCGATGGCCTGTCGGATGCGCACCCCTATATCGGCGCGGTGACGCTGAACGGCGCGCCGCTCTCGCGCAGCTTCGTGACCGACGCGGAACTTCGGGCCGGCGGGGAGTTGCGCTTCACGATGGCGGCCGCGCCGAACACATCTTGGGGCAGCGGTGCTGCGGCGCGGCCGTTCTCGATATCAGCACGCTGACCGCCCCGGCGCGGCGAACTTTCGGGCGCGCTCAGCCCCGATGAGGAGGGGATTTCCCGTTTTCGGCGGCGCTCACACCGCCGGGTAGCGCAGCCGGCCGATGAAGCGTGACAGGCTCGGGCGGTAGGCGGCGCGGGCGAGCAGGCCGGCCTTGGTCTTCTCGAAGCGCATGATGCCCTCGATCCGCCGCGCGAGGAACGCGCGCGTGTCGGCCCAGCCTTCGCTCTCGTCGTCGAGGAACACGCTCATCGTCGCGGCGTAGATCGCGGCGAGGATCGTGCGTTTGGTATAATGGTTGTAGTCGGTCGCGGTGTCGCCCGCCGCGCGCCAGATCGCGTCCGCCGCCGACCAGCCGAGCCGCGCGCCGGCGGTGATGTTCTGCGGCATCGCCAGGATCGCGAAGGCGCGGCGCAACGCCTCGCGGTTGGGCGCGACGATCGCCAGCCGCGCCTCGACCAGCGCGGTGATGCGCGCGCGAATCTTCATCGTGGCGACCGCCTCGGGCGGCAGGCGTTCGACCATGTCGGCGTTTATGCTGCCGAACCACGCCGCGATCATCTCGATCTGGCCGGGCAGCGCGAGCGATGCGACGTCGCGGTCGACGCCGGCGGCGTCGGCGGCGGCATCGCGCGCGGCGGCGCCCCATCCGTCGAAGGCGGCGTTGGCGGCGATCAGCGGCGCGAGCTGAACCGCAATCTCGTCGAGCGTGGCGTCTTCGGGGATAATCGGCATCATAGGTCTCCGCCCGTATTCTGGTGTTTGGCGCCTTCGGTTGCAACCGGCGCTCGCCGCGCGCGCACCATCACCAGCGCGACCGCGACGAGCAGCGCGCCGACGATGTCCGCCGGGCCGAGCGCCTCGCCATACCAGACCCAGCCGACCGTCGCCGCGACGATCGGCTGGGTCAGCAGCGCGAGCCCGATCACGAGCGGCGGGAAGCGGCCGAGCGAGAGCAGCATCAGCCCCTGTCCGAGTATCTGGCTGACGAAGGCGAGGCCGACCAGCGGCCCCCAATGCTGCGGGAAAACGCGCTCGCCGAGCGCCAGCGCGAACAGCAGCGCCGGCGCGATGCTCATCACCGTCGAGAGCGCGAGCGCGGGCATCGGCGGGGTGGTGGCGCGCACATGCGCCATCAGCGCGAGATAGACCGTGTAGAGCAGCCCGGCGAGGATGCAGAGCAGATCGCCGCCGAGATGGCTCGAATCGAGCTGATAGGATTGCCCCATCAGCAACAGCGCGCCGATGAAGGCGAGCAGCAACGCGCCCGCCTGCGCCCGCGTCGGCGGCGTGCGCGCGGCGATGAAGCCGTAGATCGGGAAGAGGATCGTCGTCGAATTGCCGAACAGCGAAGCGTTGGCGAGCGTGGTGCGCAGGATGCCGAGGTGCCAACTGCCGAGATCGCCGGCGAAACACGCCGCTCCCAGCGCCGTCATCAGCCAAAGCCGCCACGACCATGCCGCCGGGCGCCAGCCCGAGCGCAGCGAGAGCGCGATCAGCACCGGCGCCGCCAGCGTCAGGCGCCAGAAGGCCGCCGCGACCGGCCCGGTATCGGCGAGGCGGACGAGCCACGGCCCGAACGCGAGCGCGACGTTGCCGCCGATCAGCGCCGCGAACGCCAACACACCGCCGGTTTGCGGTGCAGCAGAAATTCTTGGGGAGGCGCGGCGATGCATGCCGCCCCTTAGCGCCCTATCTCCGCCGCGTCAGGCAACAAAAGGATTGTGCCGTTCCATGACTTCGCTCTTCGACCCGATCGCCCTCGGCGATATCCAGGCTCCCAATCGCGTGCTGATGGCGCCGCTGACGCGCGGCCGCGCCACGCGCGAGCATGTCCCCACCGACATCATGATCGAATATTACCGCCAGCGCGCGAGCGCGGGGCTCATCATCAGCGAAGCGACCGGCATCTCGCCACAGGGGCTTGGCTGGCCCTATGCGCCCGGTCTGTGGAATGACGAGCAGGTCGCGGCGTGGCGGCCGGTGACCGACGCCGTCCACGCGGCGGGCGGCCGTATCGTCGCGCAGCTCTGGCACATGGGGCGGCAGGTGCATTCGTCGGTGACCGGCGAGCAGCCCGTGTCCGCCTCCGCGACCAGGACCGAAGGCCATATGCACACCTATGAGGGCCGCCAGCCGTCCGAGACCGCGCGGCCGCTGCGGCTCGACGAGATCCCCGGCCTCCTCGACGATTACGAGACGGCCACGCGCAACGCGCTCGCCGCGGGGTTCGACGGCGTGCAGATCCATGCCGCCAATGGCTATCTGATCGACCAGTTCCTGCGCGACAACGCCAATTTCCGCGAGGACATTTACGGCGGCTCGATCGGAAACCGCACGCGGCTGCTGCGCGAAGTGACCGAGCGCGTGATCTCGGTGGCGGGCGCGGGGCGTACCTCGGTTCGGCTGTCGCCCAACGGCGATTCGCAGGGTGTGAACGACAGCGATCCCGAGCCCTTGTTCACCCATGCCGCCAAGCTGCTGTCCGATCTCGGCATCGGCTTCCTCGAACTGCGCGAGCCCGGCCCTCACGGCACCTTCGGCAGCACCGATGTCCCGAAGCTGTCGCCGGCGATCCGCAAGGTGTTCGCGGGGCCGCTGGTGGTCAATTCGGACTACGACACGGCCGAGGCGGCGCAGGCGGTGATCGATTCGGGTGTGGCCGACGCGGTGGCATTCGGCCGTACCTTCCTCGCCAACCCCGATCTGCCCGAGCGTTTGCGGACGGGCGCGCCGCTCAACCCGTCGGACCCCGCGACCTGGTACACCCGGGGCGAGAAGGGCTATACCGACTATCCCGCGCTCGAGACCGAAGCCGTCGCGGCGTAACCATCACCGTCACCCCAGCGTAAGCTGGGGTGACGATCGTGGCGCTCAGGCGAAGCGCTCGCGCAAGGCGAGCATGGCGAGCGCGGCCTTGGCGGCCTCGCCGCCCTTGTCCTTTTCGGTCGGCTTGGCGCGGGCGAGCGCCTGCGCCTCGTTTTCGGTGGTGAGGATGCCGTTGCCGATCGCGAGACCGTCCATCGACAGCGCCATCAGCCCGCGCGCGCTCTCGCCCGCGACGATCTCGAAATGATAGGTCTCGCCGCGGATCACCACGCCGATCGCGACATAGGCGTCATAGCGGCCGCTTTCCGCGGCGAGGCCGATCGCGCCGGGCACTTCGAGCGCGCCGGGGACGGTGATCGTCTCGTGGCTATGGCCCGCCTGCTCGATCGCGGCGCGCGCGCCTTCGAGCAGCAGGTCGTTGAGATGCGTGTAGAAGCGCGCTTCCACGATCAGAATCCGCGCCATCAGGCGTCTCCCTCGACGATGCGTTCGATTTCGCGTTCACCGATGATCGACAGACCATAGCCTTCGAGCGCGACAAGCGTGTGGCGGGTGTTGGTGAGCAGCACCATGTCATGCACGCCCAGTTCGGCGAGCACCTGCGCACCGATCCCGTAATCGCGCAATTCCTCCGAATCGCCGTCGAACGTGCCGGTCTTGTGGACCTCCATCTGGCGCGACGCGAAGTTGGGCATCGGCCGGTTGATGATGACGACCACGCCGCTGCCTTCCTCGGCGATCATCTTCATCGCGCCGGAGAGCAGCCCCTCGCGGGGGGAGCGTTCGCCGAACGTGTCGGCGAACAGCGACAGCGTATGCATCCGCACCAGCGTCGGCTTGCTCGGATCGATGCTGCCCTTGACGAGCGCCATCGTTTCCGTGCCGACCGCCTTGTTGTAGAAGGTGATCGCGGTCCAGTCTCCGCCCCAGCGGCTGCTGAACCGCATTTCGCTGCGGCGTTCGAGCAGATGGTCGTGACGGCGGCGGTAGGCGATGAGATCGCGGATCGTGCCGATCTTGAGGTTGTGGCGCTGGGCGAAGGCGACGAGATCGTCGAGCCGCGCCATCGTGCCGTCGTCGTTCATCACCTCGCAGATCACGCCCGACGGGTTGAGGCCGGCGAGCCGCGAAACGTCTACGGCGGCTTCGGTATGGCCCGCGCGGATCAGCACGCCGCCGCGTTTCGCAACGAGCGGGAAGACGTGGCCGGGGCTGACGATGTCCTCGCGGCCGCGGCTGGCGTCGATCGCGACCGCGACGGTGCGCGCGCGATCGGCGGCGGAGATGCCGGTGGTGACGCCCTCCTTCGCCTCGATCGAGATGGTGAAGGCGGTCTCGTGGCGGGTGCCGTTGTTGCGGCTCATCAGATCGAGCCCGAGCTGATCGACTCGCTCCTTGGAAAGCGCGAGGCAGATCAGCCCGCGCCCGTGGGTCGCCATGAAGTTGATCGCGTCGGGCGTCGCCATTTGTGCTGGGATGATGAGATCGCCCTCGTTCTCGCGGTCCTCGTCATCGACGAGGATGTACATGCGGCCGTTGCGCGCCTCATCAATGATCTCCTCCGGGCTGGAGAGGAAGCCGTGGCGAAGCCGGTGGAGATCACCGGACCGGGGTTCAGCGTTTTGCACGATAGTCTTCCATGCGTTGGAGGTAGCGGGCGAGCACATCGATCTCGATGTTCACCGTGTCGCCCGGACGGGCCGCGCCGATCGCGGTGACCTCGGCGGTGTGCGGGATGATGTTGACGCCGATGCGGACGCCATCGGCGACGTCCTCGACGCTGTTGACGGTCAGCGAGACGCCGTCGAGCGTGATTGAGCCCTTTTCGGCCATGTACGGCGCGATCTCCGGCCCGGCGAGGATGGTGAGCCGCTTCGAGCCGCCTTCGTCGTGGAGATCGACGATCGTGCCGGTGCCGTCGACATGGCCGGTGACGATATGCCCGCCGAGTTCGTCACCCAGCTTCAGCGCGCGTTCGAGGTTGAGCCGGCGGCCCTCCGCCCACTGGCCCCGCGCGGTGCGCGACAGCGTCTCGCCCGACACGTCGGCCGCGAACCAGCCCGGCGCCTTGTCGACCACGGTAAGGCACACGCCCGAGCAGGAGATCGACGCGCCCAGATCGATATCGGCGGTGTCATAGGACGTGGTGATGCGGACACGCGTGTCGCCGCGCGGCTCGACGGCCGCGATCGTGCCGACATCGGTGATGATTCCGGTGAACATCAGACTCTCTCCGTGCGCTCGTAGACCTCGAGCCGGTCGCTGCCAAGTTGCCGTGCGTCAAGCCTCTCCCAACGGCCGTGCGCGTGCGCGAGATCGTCGAGGCCGATCGCGGGCAGGGTGCGCCCGCCGCCGATCAGGATCGGCGCGCGGTACAGCAGCAGCCGATCGACCAGGTCGGCTGCGAGGAACGCCGCCGCCGTCGCGGCGCCGCCTTCGACCAACAGGCTGCCGATCCCCGCGAGCGTCGCGATCTCGGCCGGCGCGGCGAGCGTCGTCCATCCGGGCTCGGGCGTTGCGGAGAGCAGGACGCGGGCCGGCGCGCGATCGCCGAGGCCGGGCAGGCGCACGTCGAGGCGCGGCCGGTCTGCCGCCAGCGTCCCGCGCCCGACCAGGATCGCATCGTGCCGCGCGCGTTCGAGATGCGCGTGCGCGCGCGCTTCCGCGCCGGTGATCCACTGGCTGCGTCCGTCACCCATCGCCGCCGCACCGTCGAGCGAGAGCGCGAGCTTGAGCGTGACGTGCGGCCGGCCGAGACGCAGGCGGGTGAGGAAACCGGCCATGCCCCGCCGCGCCTCGGCCGCGCCGATGCCGGTGGTGACGGTGATTCCGGCCGCCTCCAGCCGGGCGATGCCATCGCCGTCGGTGCGCGGATCGGGGTCGCGCAGCGCGATCACCACGCGCGCGACGCCCGCCGCGACGAGCAGATCGGCGCAGGCGGGGCCGCGCGGCGAGACGTGCGCGCAGGGTTCCAGCGTGACGTAGCAGGTCGCGGCGCGGGCCGATTCGCCCGCCTGGTCGAGCGCCATCGCCTCGGCATGCGGGCGGCCACCGGGTTGGGTCCAGCCGCGCCCGATGACACGGCCGTCGCGAACGATGACGCAGCCGACATTGGGATTGGGAGTCGATCGGCCGCGTCCGCGTTCGGCCAGCGACTGTGCCGCCGCCATCCAGCGCGCGTCGTCGGCCACGATCAGTACAGGCCGACTGCGTTCATCTGATCGCCGAGCCGCTTGAAGATCGCGCGCTTCTCGGCTTCGAGGCGTTTTTCGGCCTCTTCGCGCTTGGTCTGTTCGGGGCCGTCGATCTTCTGTTGCGCGACGATCTCGGCGTCGGTGCGATCGGCGTTCCACTGTTTGAAATAGATGATGTCGCGGTGATATTCGCGCGGCTTGCCCTTCATCTCGATCGCGAAACCGTAGATCATCAGGAAGGTCAGCCCGATCGCGGCGGTGAGGAACACGATCTGATGGCGCGGCCGCCGGCGCAGATAGGCGCGCAAATCGCCGATCGCTCCGCGCACCGAAGCGGCGGCGGCGAGGTCCTCGGACATCCAGGGCATGCGGAACTTCATGGGGCTGAAGATAGGGGCGGGGCGGGGACGGCGCCAGCCCCCGCCCCGCATAGGCTCATTCCGCGTCGGCGAGCACGAAGCTGACCGCGACCGTGCGCCACGCCTCGACCGGGATGCCGTCGCGCGTGCCGGGCTTGAAGCGCCATTTCTCCAGCGCGCGCCTGCGCGTGACCGCGAAGAACGAATCGCTGGTCGCGCTGACCTGTTCGATATCCTTCACGCGGCCATCGACCCCGACCAGCACGCGCACCACCACGCGCCCGCCGCGACCCGCACGCTGCTCGTCGGGCGGAAACAGCGGCTGGAACAGGCTGGCGTAGCGCGGGTCGATCGTTGGATCGACGAGGACGGGGGGCACCGGCTTGGCGATTTCGACCGTGCCGGCGCCGGCCGTGCCGCCGCCATCGAGAGCCGGCGTGAAGGTCGGCTGCGAAATCGGGGCGGGATCGGCGATCTTCGTAACGGTGACGGGCGTGCTGGTATCGACCGGCTGCGGCGAGGCTTGCTCGATCGTTTCGGGTTTCGGCTGCGGTTGGGGCGGGGGGGGCGGCTTGACGGGGTCGAGCGGGATCGGATTGATCGTCAGGATCGTCTCGACATGCTTCTTGAACGTCGGGTTGGCGAACAGCACCAGTCCGCCGAGGATCGCGCCGTTTATGGCGAGCGCGAGGGCGGCGCTGCCTGGATTGATCTGAGTGTGCCGTGCGTGACGATCCGCATACATGCCTCTGTCTCCTTCTCCTGGAGTCGCGCCGCCCGGTTCGACGGCACTGGCATGATGTTACATCATTACACAGAAGACAAGAGAGATGTTATATCCTCAAGAAAGCCGCGCGATCGCGCGATCGCGGCCGATCAGCGGCAGCAACGCCTTCATGTCGGGGCCATGATCGAGCCCGGTCAGCGCGCGGCGCAGCGGCAGGAACAACGCCTTGCCGCTGCGTCCGCTCGCCGCCTTGAGCGCGGCGGTGAGCGTGCCCCAAGGGTCCGCGCCCCAGTCGAGCGTCGCGGCGATCGCCGCGGCCTCGGCGAGGAAGGCGGCATCGGCGGGGTCGCGTTCCGCGGTGATCGGCCCCTCGATCACACGCCACCATTCGGCGGCTTCGTCGATCCGAGTGAGGTTGGGGCGTACCGCCTCCCATTCGGCCCGTCTCATGCCGGCGGGCAGGCGACCGGCGACTCGTTCAAAGTCGAGCTGATGGACGATTCGGGTGTTGACGCCCGCGAGTTCGGCCTCGTCGAAGCGCGCCGGCGCGCGGCCGAAGCGGCTGAAATCGAACCCGGCGACGAGCGCGGCGGTATCGACCAGCGGCTCGACCGGATCGCTGGTGCCGATCCGCGCGAGCAGCGCGCGCACCGCCTCGGGCTCGATCCCGCTGTCGCGGAAATGCGCGACGCCAAGCGAGCCGAGTCGCTTCGACAGTTTCCCCTCGCTGCCGGTCAGCAGCGCTTCATGCGCAAAGGCGGGCGGGGTCGCGCCCATCGCCTCGAACATCTGCAATTGCAGCGCGGTGTTCGAGACATGGTCCTCACCACGCACGACATGGGTGATGCCCATCTCGGCATCGTCGATCGCGGAGGGCAGCATATAGAGCCACGATCCGTCGGCGCGGCGGATGACGGGATCGCTCATCGTCTTGGCATCGAAGCGTTGCGGCCCGCGGATCAGATCGTCCCAGACGATCGGCGCGTCATGATCGAGCTTGAAGCGCCAGTGCGGGCGCACGCCGTCCGCCTCCAGCGCGGCGCGATCGGCATCGGTGAGCGCGAGCGCGGCGCGATCGTAGAGCGGCGGCAGCCCGCGCCCGGCCGCGATCTTGCGCTTGAGGTCGAGTTCGGCCTGCGTTTCATACGCCGGATAGACGCGCCCGGCGGCGCGAAGCTGTTCGAACCGCGCCTCATAGCGCGCGAACCGCGACGACTGGCGCTCCTCGCCATCGATCGTCAGCCCGAGCCAGCCGAGATCGGCGCGGATCGACTCGACGAACCGCTCCTCGCTGCGTTCGGCATCGGTATCGTCGATGCGCAGCCAGAATGTGCCGCCGTGTTTCTTCGCCCACAGCCAGTTGTGGAGCGCGGTGCGGATGTTGCCGACATGGAGCAAGCCGGTCGGCGAAGGGGCGAAGCGGGTACGGACGGTCATGCGCGTCGCTCTAGGCGCGGCGCGTCTTCCTCGCAAACCGTCCAAGCGTATCTTCGATGTCGCGCGCCTGATCGTCGGTGAGTACGCGTCGCGGCAGAATCAACAGCATGCGATCCTGAGGCAGCAGAACGATCGAGGCTTTGCCGATGAGCCAGCGATGCAACTCGGGCAAACGGACGATGCTGCTACCTGCGGCTGAAGAGGCTACAATCGAGTCGTCGCTCCAGTGCCAGTTCGTTTCGCTGAGCAAAGTGGGCTGCTGCTTGCTCATCCGGCGCACTGATCCGGGAACGCGCCACCATCCCAGAACCTGAAGACCGATGAACGCCAACGGGAAGACCATCGGCCAAATATTTTCGGCTAGTGCTCTACCAAGCGTCACATGATTCATCAGCGTCTCGGCAGCGATGACCGCGATAGCTACAGCCGCCAACAGACCCATTATAATCAAGAAGCAGATTATCAGCGGCCGCCGCAGAGAGCTGACCAGCCATAGCCGTTGCGCCGCCACGTGATCGGCAATCGTCGGCGTGAATGTTACGCTGCCCGTCATAATCGCCCCGCAAGCCCTTCCCCCATCCCTACCGTCCCTCTAAGGGGGCGGCAAACGTCGCGCGTAAGGGGCCGCCACCATGAAACTCCTCACCGGCAATTCGAACCTGCCGCTGGCGCGCGACATCGCCGCCTATCTCGAGATGCCGCTCACGCAGGCGAGCGTGCGCCGCTTCGCCGACGAGGAGGTGTTCGTCGAAATCCAGGAGAACGTGCGCGGCGAGGACGTGTTCGTGATCCAGTCGACCGGCTATCCGGCCAACGACAACCTCATGGAATTGCTGATCTGCATCGACGCGCTCAAGCGCGCGTCGGCGCGACGCATCACCGCGGTCGTCCCCTATTTCGGCTATGCCCGACAGGACCGCAAGCCGGGGCCGCGCACGCCGATCTCGGCGAAGCTGGTCGCCAACCTCATCACCGTCGCGGGCGCGAATCGGGTGCTGTCGGTGGATCTTCACGCCGGGCAGATCCAGGGTTTCTTCGATATCCCGACCGACAATCTGTTCGCCGCGCCGGTGATGTCGGCGGACATCGAGGCGCGCTTCGGCGGGCGCAACCTGATGGTCGTCTCGCCCGACGTCGGCGGCGTGGTCCGCGCGCGCGCGCTCGCCAAGCGACTCGACAACGCGCCGCTCGCGATCGTCGACAAACGCCGCGAGCGGGCGGGCGAATCGGAGGTGATGAACATCATCGGCGATGTCGAGGGGCGGTTCTGCATCCTGATCGACGATATCGTCGATTCGGCCGGCACGCTCTGCAACGCCGCCGCCGCGCTGAAAGACGCGGGCGCCTCCGGTGTGGTCGCTTATGTCACCCACGGCGTGCTCTCGGGCGGAGCGGTCGCGCGCGTCGAGGCGTCGGCGCTGGAGGAACTGGTCATTACCGATTCGATCGGCGCGCTGGAGGCGATCACCGCCGCCAAGCGAATCCGCCACCTGACGATCGCGCCGCTGCTCGGCGAAGCGATCAAGCGGATCGCCGACGAGAGTTCGGTGTCGTCGCTGTTCGACTGAGGTGATCTGATCGCCCCCTTCCCCCGTTCGTGCTGAGCTTGTCGAAGCACGTGCCAGATGCGCGGCGTCTGGGGCACGCACTTCGACAAGCTCAGTGGGAACGGGGCAAGCGGTTCGGGATGCCTAAGCCACCGCGTCCCACACTAGCTTCACACCGACGACGATCATCAGCGCATAGATCGCGCCGTAGAAGCGCTGCGGCGACACGCGCCGGACCAGCCACACGCCCGCCACGGTCGAGAGGATCGCGACCGGCATCAGCAGCGCCGCCGTCGTGAGATTGCGCGCGGTGAACTGGCCGAGCGCCCAATAGGCCGGGACTTTCAACCAGTTGGTCGCGGCGAAGAAAATCGCGGTGGTGCCGACCAGCACGTCGCGCGGCAGCCGGCGCGGCAGCACCCAGAGCTGGAACGGCGGCTGTCCCGCGTGCGCGATCTGGCTGGTGAAGCCCGACACCACCCCCGCGAGCGTCCCCACCCAGCCGGGCGACCTGGCTGCCGGCACCGCGCCGCCGCGCCGCTCGAGCCACAGCCGGTACAGCCCGAACACGATGGAGATCCCGCCGACCAGGCCGAGCACCGCGTCCGGATCGACATGCGCGGCGAACAGATAGGCGAGCGCGATGCCGATGATCGCGCCGGGCAGCATCCACGCCAGCACGAAACCGTCCCAGTCGCGGCGGAACGCCCACACGCTCACCACGTCCTGCGCGATCAGGATCGGCAGCAGGATCGCCGCCGCGCGTACCGGCGAGATCGTCATCGCGAGGATCGGCAGCGAGAGCGCGCCCATCCCCGCGAACCCGCCTTTCGAGAGGCCGAGCAGGATCACCGCCGGCACCGCCAGCGCATAGAACAGCAGCGATTCGCTCACCGCGCGGCCGGCGCCCGCACGCCGGCGCGCGCGCGCCGCTTGAGCTCGGCCTTGAGCGCTTCGGGCCTGGGTGCGTAGAGGAAGCCGAAGCTCACCGTGCCGTGCTTGGTCTCGACGACATGGTGGAGCCGGTGCGCCTGCACGATCCGCTTCATATAAACCGATCGCGGCACGTAGCGGTGCGGCACGCGCGCATGGACGATCACGTCATGGAAGCCGAAATAGATCGCGCCATAGGCGGCGATCCCCGCGCCGATCCAGGTGAAGCCCGGCCACCAGCCGAGTTGCAACCCGCCGAGCAGCAGCACGAACGACGGCACCGCGAAGATCGCGGCGTAGAGATCGTTGAGCTCGAACCAGCCATGGCGCGCGCGGTGGTGGCTGGCGTGGAGGAACCAGCCGGGGCCATGCATCACCCAGCGGTGCGCGGCATAAGCGAACACTTCCATGCCCGCGATCGTCGCGAGGAAGAGGAGAAGGGCGTTGGTCCACGGCATAGGCGGCGCTATAGCGCCCCAATGGCCAAGACGCGACGCCTGATCCCGCTGTTGCTGGTCGCCGCGCTCGCCGGCTGTTCGGCACCCGAAGGGCAGGTGCGCGCCGGGCTGATAAGCGCGGGCGTGCCACAGCCGATCGCGGGGTGCATGGCCGCGCGGATGAGCGACCGGCTTTCGATCGCCCAGTTGCGCCGGCTCGGCGAGATCGGCAAGGCGCGCCGTGCGCGGGGCATCGACGGCCTCATCCGCGAACTGCGCGCGCTCGACGATCCCGAAATCGTCGATGTCACCGCCACGGCGGCGGCGTTATGCGCGAGTGGGCTTGCGCGATAACGTTTCGCAATATCAACACCCTTTGATGGCCGGTCGCCGACGGCTGCGCTGCAGGGGTGGATTCGCGCGGGCCGCTGTGCTTTAGGCGGATCAACTGTCCGCAACTCGAAAAGGCGCGCGCCATGAACATTCACGAATATCAGGCCAAGGAACTGCTCGCGAAATATGGCGTGCCGGTCCCCGCGGGCTATGCCGCGATGACCGTGGAGGAGGCCGTCGAGGCTTCGAAGAAGCTGCCTGGGCCGCTCTACGTCGTGAAGGCGCAGATCCACGCCGGCGGCCGTGGCAAGGGCAAGTTCAAGGAACTGCCGCCCGAGGCGAAGGGCGGCGTGCGCCTCGCCTGGAACGAGGAGGAAGTCCGCGCGGCGGCGGCCGACATGCTCGGCAACACGCTGGTGACGATCCAGACCGGCGAGCATGGCAAGCAGGTCAACCGCCTGTACGTCACCGACGGCGCCGACATCGACAAGGAATTCTACCTCGCGCTGCTCGTCAACCGTGCGACCGGCCGCGTCTCGATGGTCGTCTCGACCGAGGGCGGCATGGACATCGAAACCGTCGCGCACGACACGCCCGAGAAGATCCACGCGATCGACATCGACACCGCGACCGGCTTCATGCCGCATCATGGCCGTGCCGTGGCTGCCGCGCTCGGCCTGACCGGCGATCTCGCCAAGCAGGCGGCCTCGACCGCGGCGAAGCTGTATGCCGCCTTCCTCGGCACCGATGCCGAGCAGATCGAGATCAACCCGCTCGCGGTCACCAAGCAGGGCCAGTTGCTCGTGCTCGACGCCAAGGTCGGCTTCGACGGCAATGCGATATTCCGCCACAAGGATCTGCTCGAACTGCGCGACGAGACCGAGGAAGACCCGGCCGAGCTCGAAGCCTCGAAGTACGACCTCGCCTATATCAAGCTCGACGGCGACATCGGCTGCATGGTCAACGGCGCCGGCCTCGCGATGGCGACGATGGACATCATCAAGCTCAACGGCATGTTCCCCGCGAACTTCCTCGACGTCGGCGGTGGCGCCAACAAGGAGAAGGTGACCGCCGCGTTCAAGATCATCCTCGCCGATCCGAACGTGAAGGGCATCCTCGTCAACATCTTCGGCGGCATCATGAAGTGCGACATCATCGCCGAGGGCATCGTCGCCGCCGCCAAGGAAGTGAACCTGTCGGTGCCGCTGGTCGTCCGCCTCGAGGGCACCAACGTCCAGCAGGGCAAGGACATCCTCGCCAATTCGGGTCTGGCGATCGTTCCGGCGAACGATCTGGGCGATGCCGCGAAGAAGATCGTGGCAGAGGTGAAGAAGGCCGCGTAAGCGGTTTGCAAAGGTAGCGCCGGCCGGTTTGCAACTTTACATTTGCCAACCGGCCGCCGCATCGCGCACGGCAGTCTCGCGAAGCGCCGTGTCGCGCGAAGGAACGTGAGAGGACTGCCGCATGAAGGTGCTGGTGCCGGTCAAGCGGGTGCTTGATTACAATGTGAAGCCCCGGGTGAAGGCGGACGGGACGGGGATCGACCTCGCCAACGTCAAGATGAGCATGAACCCGTTCGACGAGATCGCCGTCGAAGAGGCGATCCGCCTCAAGGAAAAGGGCGTCGTCACCGAGATCGTCGTGGTGTCGATCGGCGAACCCAAGGCGCAGGACACGCTGCGCACCGCGCTGGCGATGGGCGCCGACCGCGCGATCCTCGTAACCTCCGATACCAAGGTCGAGCCGCTCGGCGTCGCCAAGCTGCTCAAGGCGATCGCGGACGAGGAACAGCCCTCGCTCGTCATCCTCGGCAAGCAGGCGATCGACGACGACAACAACCAGACCGGGCAGATGCTCGCCGCGCTGACCGGCTGGGGACAGGGCACGTTCGCCTCGAAGATCGAGGTGGAGGGCGATTTCGTCACCGTCACGCGCGAGGTCGATGGCGGGGCCGAGACCGAGAAGCTCAAGCTCCCCGCGATCGTGACCACCGATCTGCGCCTCAACGAGCCGCGCTACGCCTCGCTGCCCAACATCATGAAGGCGAAGTCCAAGCCGCTCGCGACCAAGACCGCCGCCGATTTCGGCGTCGATGTGTCGCCGCGCCTGACCACGCTGAAGGTCGAGGAGCCGGCGAAGCGCTCGGCGGGCGTCAAGGTCGCCGATGTCGATGAGCTGGTCGGCAAGCTGAAGGCGCTGGGCGTCGCGAAGTAAGGCGCGCCGAACATATCGAACCGTTCGCCCTGAGCGTGTCGACGGGCGTGTTTCGGGCGCGGGCTTCGACTGGCTCGGCCCGAACGGGAATGAGAGGACCGAGATAGATGAGCGTTCTGGTTTGGGTCGAACATGACGGCACCGCCGTCAAGGATGCCACGCTTCCGACGGTGACCGCCGCCGCCAAGCTCGGCGACGTGGTGCTGCTCGTCGCGGGTGAAGGCGTGTCCGCAGCGGCCGACGCCGCGGCCAAGATCGCCGGCGTCGCGAAGGTGTTGGTCGCCGACGAGGCCGCGCTCGCGCACGCGCTGCCCGAGAACGTCGCGCCGCTGGTGGCGACGCTGATGGCGGATCACGACGCGTTTCTGGTGCCCGCCACCACCAACGGCAAGAACATCGCGCCCCGCGTCGCCGCGTTGCTCGATGTGATGCAGATTTCGGACATCCTCAGCGTCGAAAGCGCAGACACGTTCACGCGCCCGATCTACGCTGGCAATGCGATCGCGACGGTGCAATCGAAGGACGCCAAGAAGGTGATCTCGGTACGCGGCACCGCGTTCGAGAAGGCAGCGGCCGAAGGGGGCTCGGCACCGGTCGAGCCGGTGTCGGGCGCGACCGACGCGGGCGTCTCGACCTATGTCGGCAGCGAGATCGCGACGTCGGAGCGGCCCGAACTGACCTCGGCGAAGATCATCGTCTCGGGCGGACGGGCGCTCCAGAACGGCGAGAATTTCCACGCGCTGATCGAGCCGCTCGCCGACAAGCTCGGCGCGGGCGTGGGCGCGAGCCGCGCGGCGGTCGATGCGGGCTATGTCCCCAACGACTATCAGGTCGGCCAGACCGGCAAGATCGTCGCCCCCGAAGTGTATATCGCGGTCGGCATTTCGGGCGCGATCCAGCATCTTGCCGGCATGAAGGATTCGAAGACGATCATCGCGATCAACAAGGACGAGGACGCGCCGATCTTCCAGGTCGCCGACATCGGGCTGGTCGGCGATCTGTTCAAGATCGTGCCGGAGTTGACGTCGAAATTGTAGGATCGGAGCGAAGCTCCGGTCCGGTGCGTGCAAGCGAAGCGCGCATGCACCATTTCGACCGGCCGGCGCGGCCATAGCCGCGGCCGACGACGCGGGCTTTGCCCGCGTCGCTGCCATATGAGCAGACCGAATGGTAAGCGCGGACAATCTCTCGCTCGAACGCCACGGTGCCGAACGCCTGGACTGCGCCGCGCTTCCGATCCTGTCGCACCTTCTAGCTTTGGCGGATACGCTGCCGGCTGAGCGCGCCGGTACGCGCCTGCACGGCATCCCCGCGCTGACCGCGCTCCTCGCCCCCGACGCGGCGCTCGGCCATCTCGCCGGCGTTCGCCTTGGTCCGCGCGCCCGGCCGGTTCGCGCGATCCTCTTCGACAAGACCGCCGACACGAATTGGGCGCTCGGCTGGCATCAGGACCGCGTGATCGCCGTGCGCGAGCGGATCGACACGCCGGGCTACGGGCCGTGGTCTGTGAAACAGGGGATGCTCCACGTCGCTCCACCAGCGGCGTTGCTGGCAGGTATGCTGACAATGCGCGTGCATCTCGATGCGGTGCCAGCCACCAACGCGCCATTGCTCGTCGCACCGGGTACGCACAGGCTCGGGCGGATCGCCGAGGATCGTATCGAGGCGGTTGTGGCCGACCACGGCTCGGTCGCCTGCCTGGCGGACGCTGGGGATGTTTGGCTTTACGCTACGCCGATCTTGCATGGCTCGGCGGCTGCGGCCGAGCCCGGCCGACGGCGCGTATTCCAGGTCGATTTCGCGGCGTACGATTTGCCCAGCGGGCTGAGGTGGCTCGGCGTTTAACCTGACGGGAACCGCGTGCCGGTTCTCGCGTTCAGAACATATCACGAACACATGAGGCAAGCGATGACCGACCAGCCGCACAATCCCAAGCTCGACGAGCATCCTGGATCGAATACCGAAAAAGACCCGTCCGACTGGGTCTCGGGTGGCGAGCCGATGACCGGCGCGCAGGCAAGCTATCTCACCACGCTGAGCGAGGAAGCCGGCGAAACCCCGCCGCCCGAGGATCTGACCAAGGCGGATGCGTCCAAGCGCATCGATGAGTTGAAGGGCGCGCTCAGCCGCTGACCGCGGCGAGGGACGGCGTGCGCGATACGTTGGGCGGAGTTGGAGACGATGCTCTCCGCTGCGTTCGTGCTGAGCGTGTCGAAGCACGTGACCGCCGCGCGCCATGAGATGCGCGTGGGGATGCCCGACGCGATCCTGCCTCCTGCCACCGCACGCAAACGCCCGGCGTGACTCGCGTCACTGCCGGGCGCTTCGCATGCTTATTTGGGGGAGAGCACCATCAGCATCTGGCGGCCTTCCATGCGCGGATAGGCTTCGACCTTGGCGGTCTCGGCGGCATCGGCCTGGACGCGCTGGAGGAGTTGCATGCCGAGCTGGCCGTGCGACAATTCGCGGCCTCGGAAGCGCAGCGTCACCTTGACCTTGTCGCCCTCACCGATGAACTCGATGATCTTCTTCATCTTCGTATCATAATCATGATCGTCGATGTTCGGACGCATTTTGATCTCCTTGATCTCCTGCGTCTTCTGCGATTTGCGCGCGAGGTTGGCCTTCTTCTGCGCCTCGTACTTGAACTTGCCGACATCGAGGAACTTGGCGACGGGCGGATCGGCGTTGGGCGACACTTCGACGAGGTCGAGCCCGACCGCCTGCGCCTGTTCGAACGCCTCGCGCGTGTACATCACACCCAGGTTTTCGCCGTCCTGGTCGATCACGCGGACCTTGGGCGACTGGATGAATTCATTGAAGCGCGGGCCGTTCATCGGCATCGGCGCGCCCTGCGGGCGACGGATCATGGGAGGACGTATGGGTATTGCTCCTGAGGTTTTAGATCAGCCTATATAGGGGATTTCGCGCGCACGCGAAAGATGTGCCGGCGAAGGGCCGCACGATTTAGACCGATGATGCATCCGCAACGGGGCTATATAGGGGGAAGCCCCCTGCTCCGGCGGCGGGCGCCGCGCGGGCGCCCGCCGATCCGGGAGTGGTGCGGTCGAGAAGACTCGAACTTCCACGGCCTTTCGGCCACAACGACCTCAACGTTGCGCGTCTACCAGTTCCGCCACGACCGCACGTGATACACCGGGATGCCCCGGTGGCTGGCAGGCGAGCGCCACTAGCAAAGCGAATCCGGGCTGGCAACAGCAATCATCTTTTGTTTGAAAAACGGCGCCGGCCCGCTCCTACCCGCCAGCCCGCTTCTACCCGATCGTCCCGAGCGGAGTCGAAGGACAGGCCAGGAACGCAGGCGCCTCGACGTCGCTCGGCGCGAACGGATGGGATTACGTTGGCGTGATCGAGGGCTTGCCGCCGTCACGAAACGTCGCCCGGTCAGTCCCGCGCTTCGCCTGAAAAGCTCAGCACCAGCTTCTTGGCGTTGACCGGCACGTCGAGCTTGGCGCTGTTGAAGCCGACCTGGCCGTGCGGCGCGAGCATCATCGCATCGGGGCGGATCGTCCAGCTATAGACGAGCCGGCCTTGCTCGTCGCGCAGCTCGGCGCGGATGTCGGGCACCTGCTGCCGCGAATCGGTCGGATTGAGCACGGTGCCGCTGATCGCGAAAATCTCGCTGCCGTTATCGAGATCGTGATGATCGATCGGCTTGCTGACGATCCGCAGCGGGGTGTCGCGCGGCCCGAGCGGGAGGCCGAGCTGCGAGGCCAGCCCGGGCGCGCCCGAATACAGCACGATTCCCGCCGCGATCAGCATCACCAGCCCCGCCACGATCGCCGCCAGGGTCCAGCGCCGCGCGGGGTTGCGGCGCGGCTTGAACGGCGGGCGATGCGCGAACGGGTCGATCGCGCGGGTGTAGCTGGCATCCTCATACACGCGCGGCGCTTCCGGCGCCGCCGGCGGTTCGGGAGCCGCTTCAACGGGCTCCGGTTCGGGGGCCGGCGCGAGCGGTTCGGGGGCGTCCTCCTCGACGGTTTCGACGCCCGGCTGGAACCAGCTATGCCGGCAATTCGCGCAGCGCACCGTGCGTCCATCCACGCCGATCGCGGTATCGGGGACGAGATAACGGGTACGACAATCGGGGCATTCAAGGATCATGATACGCAGTCCGAGGCGGCGGGCCACCTGCAGCCTCACTACGAATCTAAGCATCCGGCGCGCGCGGTGGCAAGTCTTTCGAGTCGCCCGGCTTGAAGCGGCGCGCCCGATCGTGCGATGGGCCTGCGTTGGGGTACGGCAAGGAAGCGAGCGGCAAGCGCCGGGATCAATGGCGAACATCGTCCAGTTCGAGAATGTCGGCCTGCGCTACGGCACGGGCGCGGAGACCTTGTCCGACGTGAGCTTCACGCTGTCGAGCGGCGCCTTTTATTTCCTCACCGGCACGAGCGGCGCGGGCAAGACCTCGCTGCTCAAATTGCTGTATCTCGCGCAGCGCCCGACGCGCGGCGGCATCCGCCTGTTCGGCGAGGACGCGGTAACGCTGCCGCGCGCGCGCCTGCCGGGTTTCCGCCGGCGGATCGGCGTGGTGTTCCAGGATTTCCGGCTCGTCCCGCATCTCTCCGCCTATGACAATATCGCGCTGCCGTTGCGCGTGTCGGGGGTAGCCGAGAGCGATATCGACGCGCCGGTCCGCGAGATGCTGGCCTGGGTGGGGCTCGACCGGCGGATCGACGCCAAGCCGCCGACGCTGTCGGGCGGCGAGCAACAGCGCGTCGCGATCGCACGCGCGGTGATCGGCCGGCCCGAAATCCTCGTCGCGGATGAACCGACCGGCAACGTCGATCCCGATATGGCCGAACGGCTGCTGCACCTGTTCGATTCGCTCAACCGGCTCGGCACCACCGTCGTCGTCGCGACGCACGATTTCCATTTGCTCGGGCGCATCCCCGACGCGCACATGATGCGGCTCGACAAGGGACGCCTGCTCGATCCGACCGGGTCGCTGCGCTTCCCGCCCCCCGAAAGCCAGGCGCCGGGGGCGGCGGCATGAGGATCGGCTTCATCACCGCCGCCGCCGACCGCCGGCTGCTTGACGAGCGGGGCGGCACGCGCGCGATGATGTGGATCATGGCGATCATGCTGTTCCTCACCGCGCTCGCCGCCGCGCTCGGCCTCGCCACGCTGGCGGCGACGGCGCTGCTCGACCGGCAACTGGTCGGGCGGCTGACCGTGCAGATCGTCGAGCCGTCTGCGCCGGCGCGCGCCGCGCAGACCGCCGCCGCGCTCGCCGCGCTGCGCGCCGCGCCGGGGGTGCGCGACGCGGCCGAGGTCGATCGCGCGCGGCTCGCCGCGCTGCTGCGGCCGTGGCTCGGGGCGGATGGCGCCGATCCCGATCTGCCGATCCCGGCGATGATCGATGTCGATCTCACCTCGGGCGGCGATGCGGCGGCCGCTTCGGTCGCGGCGGCGGTGGCGCGCGTGGCGCCCTCCGCGCGGGTCGACCGGCACCAGCGCTGGATGTCGCCGGTGAGCGGGTTCATGCGGCTCGTCATCTGGCTGGCGGCGGGGCTGGTCGCGCTGATCGCGGGGGCGACGGCGGCGGTGGTGATCCTGGCCGCGCGGGCGAGCCTCGAGACGCACCGCGAGACGATCGAGGTGATGCACATGCTCGGTTCGACCGACATGCAGATCGCGCGGCTGTTCCAGCGCCGCATCGCGCTCGACACGCTGCTTGGCGGCGCGGTCGGCACGGTGCTGGCGGTGGCGGTCGCGGCGGCGCTGGGCGCACGGCTGGCGACGCTCGGATCGGACCTGCTCGACGGCCTCGCGCTCGGCCGGCGCGACTGGGCGCTGCTGGCGCTGCTGCCGTTCGCCTTCGCGCTGCTCGCCACGGTCGCGGCGCGCTACGCCGTGCTCGGCGCGCTGAGGAAGATCCTGTGACGGGCTCGCAGATGCCGTGCGCGGAAGCGCCCCGCTCATGATCCGCAAGCTCGCCGCCGCGCTCGCGCTGCTGTGGGGCGGCGGCTTCGGCGTGTTCCTCCTGGCGATGCCGGGGCCGCTCGATGACCGCCGCACCGACGCGATCGTCGTGCCGACCGGCGGGGCGGGGCGGATCGACCGCGGCCTCGCTCTCCTCCAGCGCCATGCCGCCAAGCGGCTGCTGGTGACCGGGGTGGCGCCCGAGGTGCGGCCGATCGAACTCGCGCTCGAATATCGCGTGCCCCCCTCGCTGCTGGCGTGCTGCGTCGATCTCGGCCAGGAGGCGGTGGATACGCGCTCCAACGCGGACGAGACCGCGCAGTGGCTGCGCGAGCATGGCTATCGGACGGTGCGGCTCGTCACCTCCAACTGGCATCTGCCGCGCGCGCGGCTCGAACTGGTCCATGCGACGGGAGACGACATCATCGCCTATGGCGACGGCGTCGCGAGCAAGCCACGCTTCCTGACGCTGGTCGCCGAGTACAACAAGCTGATCGTCCGCTGGGTGGCGCTGACGCTGGGAGTGGGGGCATGATCGGTCTGGGCAATCTCGCCTTCGCGGTGGTCTTCTACGGCGGATCGGTGGCGTTCGTGCTGCTGTCGCCGCTCGCCGCCGCGATCGGACGCCCCGCGCTGCTCGGCCTCGCGCGCGCCTGGATCGGGTTCCACCGCTGGGCGGCGCGCGCGCTGCTCGGCATCGAGACGCGGATCGTGGGCGATCCGCAGCTCGGCACGCCCGCGCTCTACGCCGCCAAGCACCAGTCGATGTACGAGACGCTCGAGCTGAGCCGCATCCTGAATCGCCCCGCGATCGTGATGAAGCAGGAACTCGCCGACATTCCGATCTGGGGCCGGGCGGCGCGGCGCTACGGCGTGATCGTGGTCGACCGCGAGGCGTCGGCGGGCGCGCTCAGGCGGATGCTGGGGGAGGCCAAGGTGGCGCTCGACGCAGGCCGCTCGATCGTGATCTTCCCCGAGGGCACGCGGGTCGCGCCGGGCGAGCGGCCCGCGCTCAAATCGGGGTTCGCGGGGCTGTACCAGATGCTCAAGCTGCCGGTGGTGCCGGTCGCGCTCGACAGCGGGCGGGTGTGGCCACGGCGCGGGCCGAAGCGGCCGGGCGTGGTGACGATCCGCTTCGGCGAGCCGATCCCGCCGGGGCTGTCGCGCAAGGAGGCCGAGGCGCGGGTCCATGCGGCGATCAATGCGCTGGAGCGGGACTGACCGACGGCCTAAGATCGCTAACGTTGTCCATCCTCGCCACGGTGACGCAGGTGTCACTTTTGGACGCGCGGGGCGGCCGGGTATAAAGTACCGGTCGTGACGGAGCGCCGTGATGGCGCGGGCGCTGACACTGTCAAAGAGCATGTGCGCGAGCATGCCCGAGGCGGCGCGTGTAGGACAGGCGCAACGGGGGGCGGCCCGGCGCGCGGGTGCCTAGCCGGCCGGATCGGGCGTGGGCGCGCGATCGGCGAACGCCAACAGCAGCGTGGCGGCGATCGCCCGCGCCTCGGCGCCGAGTGCATCGTCCGCCAGTTCGCCGGCGCTCCAGAACGACAGGGCGCCGCGAAAGCCGAGCGCCAGTTGCCTCGGCAGGTAGCCGAGCGCCTGCTCCCGCAAGGGCTCCGCGATCCCCTCTCCGCCGGCCAGCGCCGAGACCCAGAGCGCGGTGGAGCGGGACCAGGCGCGCCCGGGGAACGGACTGGCCGTGCCGATCCACCCCATCACCGCGCGATTCACGTCGGGTTCCTCCAGCATCACCGCGACCGCCATGTCCACGGCGAGCATGACGCGCGCCGCCGCCCCCGGCGGTTGGCGCGCTTCGGCGAGCCGCGCCATCATCGTGTCGATCCGGCGGTCGGACAAAGCGTGCATGATCGCCCCCTTGCTCCCGAACTGATTGAACGGGGTCGCGAAGCTGACGGCGGCCTCGGCGGCGAGATCGCGCATCGAAAAGTCGGCCTTGCCACCCCGCAGCAGCCGCTCCGCCGCGTCGATCACACGCTGGCGCACCGCTTCGCCCCGGACGGGGGCGGGTATCTGACTCTTGTCTCGCGCCATGGCCCTATCTATATCATGATATACATTGATATGCGGTAATTCGGAGTTGGTCCATGTCGACAGCGCAATCCAAGACATTTCTCATCACCGGGGTCAGTTCTGGCCTCGGCCGCGCGTTCGCGGAAGCGGCGCTTGACGCCGGTCACCGGGTGATCGGGACGGTGCGCAACGCGGGCGACGCCGACGCGTTCGCCGCGCTCGCGCCCGAGCGCGCGCACCCGCTGATCCTCGACGTGACCGACTTCGCGGCGATCCCGGCGGCGGTGGCGGCGGCGGAACACGCCGTCGGGCCGGTCGCGGTGCTGGTCAACAATGCGGGGTACGGCCATGAAGGCGTGCTCGAAGAATCCTCGATCGACGATCTCCAGCGCCAGTTCGCCGCGAATGTGTACGGCCCGGTGGCGATGATGAAGGCGGTGCTGCCGGGAATGCGGGCGCGCCGCGCCGGCCATATCGTCAACGTCACCTCGATGGGCGGTTTCATCACCATGCCGGGGATAAGCTTCTACTGCGGCAGCAAGTTCGCCCTGGAAGGCATTTCCGAAGCGCTCGGCAAGGAGGTTGCAAGCTTCGGCATCCGGGTGACGGCGCTGGCGCCGGGGCAGTTCCGCACCGATTGGGCGGGGCGCTCGATGGACCGGACGCCGCGCAGCATCGACGATTATGACGCGGTGATGGACCCGATCCGCGCGGCGCGCCAGGCCAAGAGCGGCAACCAGCCGGGCGATCCGGCCAAGGCGGCGCAAGCCTTGCTCGCGCTGGTGGACGCCGAGACGCCGCCGGCGCGGCTGTTCCTGGGCGATGATGCGTTGAGCCTGGTCGACCAGAAGCTCGACGCGATGCGGGCCGAGATCGCCGCCTGGGAGGGGCTGTCCCGCTCGACCGGCTTCGCCTCGTCCTAGGCGGATGGGGAGGGGCCGGGCGCGCTCCGTCGCCCTCACCCTTCCGCCGGCTGCGCCGGCTCCCTCCCTCTCCCGCCGGGAGAGGGAATTGGTCACTCAGTTTCCGCCGCCGCTCGCCCCTTGAACCCCTGCGCCACCACGTACCATTCGGACGATCCCTTGCGGCTCGCCGGCGGCTTGGCGTGTTTGACGCTGGTGAAGTTGCGCTTCAACTCGGCGACCAGCGCCGAATCGGCGCCGCCCGCGAACACCTTGCCGACGAAGCCGCCGCCGGGTTCGAGCACGTCCACCGCGAAGGCGACCGCCGCCTCGACCAGCCCCATCGTGCGCAGCGCGTCGGTCTGCGGATGGCCGACGGTGTTGGCGGCCATGTCCGACAGGACGAGATCGGGCGCGCCGCCCAACTCGGCCATCAGCCGGTCGGGCGCGGCATCGGCCATGAAGTCCATTTGCAGCAGGATGACGCCATCGAGCGGATCGACCGGCAACAGATCGATGCCGACCACGCTCGCCTTGGGAACCTGCCGCCGCACCACCTGCGCCCAGCCGCCCGGCGCGACGCCGAGATCGACGACGCGGCGGACGCCCTTGAGGAAACCGAACCGCTCGTCGAGTTCGATCAGCTTATAGGCGGCGCGGCTGCGATAGCCCTCCGCCTTGGCGCGCTTGACGTAAGGATCGTTGAGCTGGCGTTCGAGCCAGCGCGTCGATTGCGCGGTGCGCTTGCGCGCGGTCTTGACGCGGGTGCGCAGGCCGCCACCGTCGCGGCTCATCGGATATGGCTCAAAACACGGGTCCGTTCATGAGGCGGCGTAAAATCCCTTCGCGGATGCCGCGATCGGCCACGCCGAGTCGCTCCGCCGGCCAGAGGTCGAGGATGGTTTCGAGGATCGCGCAGCCCGCCACCACCAGATCGGCGCGCTCGTTGCCGATGCAGGGCAGCCGCGCGCGCTCGGCGAGGCTCATCCGCGAGAGGTCGCGGCTGATCTTGCGCATCGAGGTGGCGGGCACGATCAGACCATCGACCGCGGCGCGATCATAATGCGAGAGTTCGAGATGGACGCTGGCGAGCGTCGTCACCGTGCCGCTGGTGCCGAGCAGCCGCGGCCGCTCGACGCGGGGCAGGCGCCGCGCGAAACCCGCGAAGCTTTCCGCCACCGCCGCGCGCATCCGCGCATAGGCGGCGAGGCGGCCGTCCTCGCCGTCGCCGTGGCCGAGGCTTTCGGTGAGCGACACGACGCCCCACGGCGCGCTGTGCCAGTCGAGCACCACCGGATTGGGCGCGCGCGTATCGACCAGCACGAGTTCGGTCGAGCCGCCGCCGATATCGAAGATCAGCGCCGGCCCCTCGCCGGGCTCGATCAGCGCGTGGCAGCCGAGCACGGCGAGCCGCGCCTCCTCCTCGGCGGTGATGATGTCGAGGTGGATGCCGGTTTCGGCATAGGCGCGCGCGATGAAATCGGCGCCGTTGGCCGCGCGCCGGCACGCCTCGGTCGCGACCGCGCGCGACAGCGTGACGTTGCGGCGGCGCAATTTGTCCGAACAGATTTTCAGCGCGGCGACGGTGCGCTCGATCGCCGCATCGCTGAGCCGCCCCGACGAGGCGAGCCCCTCGCCGAGCCGCACGATCCGCGAAAACGCATCGATCACCGCGAAACCGGCGCCCTGCGGCCGCACGATCAGCAGCCGGCAATTGTTGGTGCCGAGATCGAGCGCGGCATAATGGCGCGCTCCCGGCCATTGCGCACGCGCCTCCTTCGGAGCCGGATGGGCGGAGGACTGCCCCCGCCGATGCGGCATTCTGGGCGAATGATCCCCCATGCCGTCAACTCACTCTCTACATCATCTGCCGTTGCGACGTGCCGGAATGGCCCGCGCCCGGTGCTTGGGTGCCACGCTACCGCAGGCGAACGGATGCGGCAAGCGGGCGACGTGAGTCAGTTGACAGCCCAGCGCGCGCCACCTAAGGGGCCAGTCCGCGTTGCCCCGTCGTCTAAAGGTAAGACTACGGACTCTGACTCCGTCAATTGAGGTTCGAATCCTCACGGGGCATCCAGCGGCTCGTCATATCGATGGGATCGCTCGGCAATCTCCGAGCGCTCGGCACTGCCGCCGAAATTGAGTCCCCCAATTGGGCGCGCTGACGATCAGGATCATCGACGCGTCGGGCGACTGGTTTTGGGGAGGGCGTTGTCCTGCGCTTTCAGCGCGGCCATCATCTTATCGGCTTCGATCTGGCGCTCGGCCTTTCGGGCCGCGCTGTAGATTTCGTACTGGCGCTCGGCATGCCGCTTCGCATCGGGCGCCGACACGCTCCCGCCGTGGGTGAGCACGACGCGGCCGAGAGATTGGAGCTGCCGGTCCAAGATGCGGCGTGCGTCGTCCATCATGACCAAACGACCGACAGCGGCTTGGTCCTCGAAGATGTCAAGAAGGATGGTGGTCAGGCGATTCAGCTCCTTGACCTCCGAATTGCCGAAATAGTTTTTGGAGACGGTGACGTCACCCTTTCTGATGGTATCGTTCGGCCAAGTGGTCAGGCCCATGTTGGGCTGGGTCACGTCGGCGCGGGTGGCGAGTATTTCAGCGGGCGTACGCGACGTCACCGCATAGACGATCTTGGCCTGGGTCTTGGTGTAGAAATCTCGCCACGCTTCAGATTTGGCACCATAATCCTGGCACATGGCGCAGATCTTACGCAGTTCGCGATAGACGTTCGCCTCGTCCGAGCGGATATCCCGGATGATCTCGCGCAGTTCGGCGATGCGATCCGCATTCTCCGGCTGCTTGAGGCGGACGGAATCGATCACGAAACCCTTGGTCGCGAACTGCACCAGCTTCTCGGTCGCCCAGCGCCGGAACAGCGTAGCCTGAGCCGACGACACCCGATAGCCGACCGATATGACCATATCGAGGCTGTAGAGGTTCGCGGGGCGCCCGGTCGATGTTTGCGCTTTTTGCAAAGAAGTCGATTCGTCGAGTTCGCCTTCCTCCAGGATATTGCTGATATGCCTGGATATAACCGAGACATCCCGCCCAAAGAGGTCGGCGATCTGCGCTTGGGTCATCCATAGCGCCTCGCCTATATATCGAATGTCGAGGCGCATGCCCTTGTCGGTGCCATAAACGAGAAAGCGGTCGCCCGTCTTCTCATCCTCGTGCAAAACCACAGGGTCCATTTCCGGCATAGATCGCCTCCACGTCAGATGATTCGGCAAGCGGAACAATCGGGGAACGGCGGTTGCCATGCAAGGGGGCGATTTCGCGGCGGTTCGGCGAGACGTAAGCGGCGGTCACGAGCTTTGCCGCGATTGGCGCTTCCGTTGAACGGAAACATCTCCGACGACGGTCTTCTGGTGTCGGGCGGGGCGTTGTATCTGAAGCGCCATGCCGAAGAAGCGCTATCTCACCGCCACGATGCCCGACGGGTACGTCAAGACGATCGGGCCGACCGCGGCCGCGTTCACGCATTACTGGCGGATCGTCGCCGAGCTTGAGAACGGGCGGACCGAGGTGTTCTGGGGGCATGCAAAATCGCTCAAGGACGCGACCGGCAAGCGCGCCGCGACCAAGGAGGCCGCGGCGCAGCGTGGCTGGCGGAGCTACCGCTTCGAGATCGCCGAATTGACCGAGACGACGGGCTGAATCACCGCAGATCGGGCGGGGTCGCCTCGGCCTTCAACCGAGCGATCACCGCGTCGAGCGACAGCACTTCCTGCTTCGCGTCCTCGCCAAGCGGGCGGAGCGCGACGGTGCCTTCCTCGGCTTCGCGCTTGCCGACCACCAGCAGGTTCGGAACCTTCGCCAGCGAATGTTCGCGCACCTTGTAGTTGATCTTTTCGTTGCGCAGGTCGGTCTCGACGCGCAGCCCCGCCGCCTTGAGCTTGGCCGCGACCACGGCGGCATACTCATCGGCGTCCGACACGATCGTCGCCACCACCGCCTGCACCGGCGCGAGCCAGAGCGGGAAGCGGCCGGCGTGGTGTTCGATCAGGATGCCGAGGAAGCGTTCGAACGTGCCGAGGATCGCGCGGTGGAGCATCACCGGGCGGTGGCGCTCGCCGTCATCGCCGACGTACGAGGCATCGAGCCGCTCGGGCAGCACCCGGTCGGACTGGATCGTGCCGACCTGCCACGTCCGCCCGATCGCATCTGTGAGGTGGAATTCGAGCTTGGGCGCGTAGAACGCGCCTTCGCCGGGCAGTTCCTCGAACCTGGCCTTGATCGCCTCGCTCAAATCCGATTGCAGCACCGCCTCGCGGAGTTCCTGCTCGGCCTTGTCCCACATCGCATCGTCGCCGAAGCGCTTGTCGGGGCGCAGCGCGAGCTTGACCGCATACTCCTCGAAACCGAGGTCGCGGTACACGCTGTCGAGCAGCTCGCAGAAGGCGCGGACCTCGCCGATCAACTGGTCCTCGCGCACGAAGATATGCGCGTCGTCCTGGGTGAACTGGCGCACGCGCATGATGCCGTGGAGCGCGCCGTGCGGTTCGTTGCGGTGGCAGCAGCCGAATTCGGCCATGCGGATCGGCAGGTCGCGGTAGGATTTGATGCCCTGGCGGAAGATCAGCACATGCGCCGGGCAGTTCATCGGCTTCAACGCCATCAGATCGGCCTTGCCCGACAGGATCGGGCCGTCCTCTTCGGCATTGGGGATTTCGTCGGGCACCACGAACATATTCTCGCGGTACTTGCCCCAATGGCCCGATTGCTCCCACTGGCGCGCGTCCATCAACTGCGGCGTCTTGACCTCGGCATAGCCGGCGGCGTCGAGCCGGCGGCGCATATACGCCTCGAGCGCGCGCCACAGCACGAAGCCCTTGGGGTGCCAGAACACCGAGCCTTGCGCTTCGCTCTGGAGGTGGAACAGGTCCATCTCTTGCCCGATGCGGCGGTGGTCGCGCTTGGCGGCCTCTTCCAGCCGCGTGAGATGCTCGGCGAGCTGCTTCTTGTTGAGCCAGCCGGTGCCGTAGATGCGGCTGAGCATCGCGTTGTTCTGGTCGCCGCGCCAATAGGCGCCCGAGACGCGCGTCAGCTTGAACGCATCGGGATCGAGCTTGCCGGTCGAGGCGAGGTGGGGGCCACGGCACATGTCGAGCCAGTCGCCGCCCGACCAATAGACCGTCAGCGGCTCGTCACCGGGCAGTTCGGCGGCCCATTCGGCCTTGAACGTCTCGCCCTGCTCGCGCCAGCGCGCGATCAGCGCCTCGCGCTCCCACACTTCGCGCTTGAGCGGCTTGTCGGCGCGGATGATGGCGCGCATCGCCTCCTCGATCGCGGGGAGGTCTTCCTCGGTTAAGGGGCGGTCCTTTGGCGCGAAATCATAATAGAAGCCGTCGTCGGTCGAGGGACCGAAGGTGATCTGCGTGCCGGGGAAGAGCTGCTGCACCGCCTCGGCGAGGATGTGGGCATAATCGTGGCGCACGAGTTCGAGCGCGTCGGCCTCGTCGCGCGCGGTCACCAGCGCGAGCTGCGAATCGTGCTCGAACGGGCGCGTGATGTCGCGCAACTCGCCATCGACGCGCGCGCCGAGCGCCGCCTTGGCGAGACCCGGCCCGATCGCCGCGGCGATGTCCGCCGGGGTGGTCCCCGGGGCTACCTCACGGACGGAACCGTCGGGCAGCGTGATGCGGAACATTTCGGACATGGAGGTTCGCTCGGTTTGAGGTGAGAGGATGCCGCTTATGCGGGGTGGAGGCATATAGGCAAGGTTTGACCGACTCGCCACCGCCGTCGCCCCGGCGCAGGCCGGGGCCGTTGGATGGCTGGGCGATCGGATTGCCCCAACCCAGCGGCCCCGGCCTTCGCCGGGGCGACGCTATGCCACCCCGAACGGCACCACCTTGTTCTCCGCATCATGCGCGATGTCGGCGCGGCCGAGATACGCGACGCCCATCTCGCCGCACCAGCGCGCGATCATCTGCTCGGGCGTCTCGCCGAACGCGGGCACGTTGGGCTGGATGTCGGTGACGCGGCCGAGCCGGATGCCGGCAATGCCCTTCAACTGGGTCGCATGCGCGACCTGTGAGAGCATGCGGTCGATCCGATAGAGCGGTTCGGAGACTTCCTCGATCATCAGCACGTGATCGGTCAGGTCGGGCAGCCACGGCGTACCGATCAGCGCGTTCAGGATCGAGAGGTTGAAGGCGGCGGCGGGGCGGCCGTCGAGGCTGGGTTCGAGGCCGGCGCGGTCGCCGCGTGCCAGCCAGGCGAGCGCGCGCATCACCTCACGCCCCTGGTCGCCGCCGCGGTTGACCTCGACCGGCATCGGCCCGTGCGCGGGGCGGCCGATCCGTCGGGCGTAGAGCGCGGCGAGCAGGAAGCCCATGTCGGAATAGCCGAGATACTGTTTGCGCGCCGCCGCCGGGCCGAGCTGCGGCATGACGGTGTGAAGGATGCGGTTCGAGCCATAGCCGCCGCGCGCGAACCAGATCGCGTCGAACGCGGGATCGTTGGCGAACTCCAGGAACGCGGCGGCGCGCACCGAATCGCTGCCGGCGAAATGGCCGTCCTCCACGAAGCATTGCGGGTGGAACACGATCTCCACCTCGGGGACGGTGATCGCGGCGAGCGCCTTGATGCGCGGTTCGACGACCGGATCGATCGGGCGCGCTGGCGCGCAGACGGCGATTTTCATGTTTTGCCCTGATCCATGCCGCAAACTCCGTTCGCCCCGAGCGAAGTCGAGGGGCAAGCGCGGCGCATAGTGTCTCGACTGCGCTCGACACGAACGGTCGAGGTTGCTCCGGCTTGCGAAAGCTTCGATAGCGTGCCGCCATGCAATCCGCCAAACCCCACGTTTCGCGCCCCTACTTCTTCGTCGGTATCGGCGGCAGCGGGATGATGCCGCTGGCGATGATCCTTGCGGCGCGCGGCGCGCGCGTGGCGGGGTCGGATCGCGCGCTCGATCAGGCGCGGCTGCCCGCCAAGTTCGAGGCGCTGCGCGCGCTCGGCATCGATCTGTTCGCGCAGGACGGCAGCGGCGTGACCTCGCCCGAGCAGATCGTGGTCGCCTCTGCGGCGATCGAAGCGACCGTCGCCGATATCGTCGCGGCGGAGGCGGTCGGCGCGCAGCGGCTGAGCCGCGCGCAACTGCTCGCCGAGCTGTTCAACGCCAGCACGCTGCCGATCGGTGTCGCCGGCACCAGCGGCAAATCGACCGTCACCGGCATGATCGGCTGGATTTTGCACGCCTGCCACCGCGACCCGACGGTGATGAACGGCGCGGTGATGAAGAATTTCGTGGCGCCGCAAGCCCCGTTCGCGAGCGCGCTGGTCGGCGCCGGCGACGCGTTCGTCAGCGAGGTCGATGAGAGCGACGGCTCGATCGCGCTATACCGGCCGAAGATCGCCGTGCTCAACAACGTCAGCCTCGATCACAAATCGCTCGACGAACTGCGCATGCTGTTCGGCGATTTCGCGCGCGCGGCGGAGACGGTGATCCTCAACATCGGCGATGCCGAGACGGCGGCGCTGGCGGCATCGCTCGCCACCCCGCCGATCACCTTCGCGGTGGAAGGCACGGCCGAACTGGTCGCGAAAAATCTCGTGCCCGAGCCGTTCGCGATCAGCTTCGATCTCGTCGCGGACGGGGTGCGCCATCCGGTTCGGCTGGCGGTGCCGGGGCGGCACAACGTCTCGAACGCGCTCGCCGCGATCGGCGCGGCGCGCGCGGCCGGCGTGCCGCTCGCCGAGGCGATCGAGGCGATCGAGGGGTTCGTTGGGCTCAAGCGCCGCTTCGAGCTGGTCGGCGAAGCTGGCGGCGTGTCGGTGATTGACGATTTCGGGCATAATCCCGACAAGATCGCCGCGACGCTCGATACGCTCCATGCCTTCCCGGGGCGATTGCTCGTGCTGTTCCAGCCGCACGGCTATGGCCCGCTCAAGGTGATGCGGCATGAACTCGCCGCGATGTTCCGCGAGACGCTGGCGGCGGAGGATCTGCTCGTGCTGCCCGATCCGGTCTATCAGGGCGGCACGGTGACGCGTGCGGTGACCAGCGCCGATCTGGTCGCCGATATCGGTGGCCGCGCGCGGCACATCCCCGATCGCGCCGAGGCCGCTGCCGCGCTGGTCGCGGACGCGCGTGCGGGCGACCGCATCGTCGTGATGGGCGCGCGCGACGACACGCTGAGCCAACTCGCCGCCGACATGCTGACGCAAATTGCCGCCCGGCCCACTGCGGGCTAAAAGGGGGCGAAGGAGTCCAGCCATGTTCCGCCGCCTGTTCCTCGATCATCCCGCCTCGGTCGGCGAAAGCTATGGCGAGCATTTCGGCGTGGCGTCGCGCTTCGGCGTGACGATGATCGCCGCCGGTGTCGCCGCGCTGATCCACGGCATCCTGCCGTTCGCGTTCAAGACGACCGGCAGCCGCACGATCATCCGCCTCCACCGCCAGATCGCCGAGAAGCGCGCGGCGACGGCGGCGGCGACCGAGCAGGTGAAGACGGTTGAGTACGTCATTTAATCGGTTCCGGCCCTAAACCCCGTTCGCCCTGAGCCTGTCGAAGGGCGTGCCAAGAGCGCTGCGTCTGTAGCACGTGCCCTTCGGCTGGCTGGCAAGCCAGCCGCTCAGGACAGGCTTCGACAGGCTCAGCACGAACGGGCTTGGGTGCGAGCGGTGCATTTTCGCTGCGGGACCGGGTATTTTGGCTTGCGCCGCGCCGCACCGCGTGGCTTGGGGCGCGGATGGCAAAGTCCGCAACCGATCTGATGCAGGATATCCTCGTCGCCGCGACGCTCGATGCGTTCATGGCGCTCAAGAAGGCGTCGGGCGGGCTGCCCAACGCGCTGGTGCGCGACCTCAACGCGGTTCACGCCAACACCACGCTCGCCGATCTGCCCGCCGAGGTGCAGGCGGCAATCACCGCCAGCGTGCGCGATGCGTTCGCGCGGCTGCTCAAGGAAGGCTATACCGTCGCGCCGAGCCGGGGCGCGCCGCCGCCGCCCACGCCGCGCGGCCCGACGCCACCGCCGCGCTCGCGCGCCAAATCCGGGCCGCCTACGGTCGAGACACGCCGCCCGCGCCCGCCGGTCAAGCCGAAGGGGCGCTGAGCCTCACTTCTCGGAAATCGCATTGGCGAGGACGGCGAGATCGTTGGCATCCACCGCCGTGCCGGTCACATCGGTGTCGGTCGTCGCATTGGCCGCGACCGCCTGCTTGTCCGGCGTCACGCCGACGAACTCGACGGCGCTCCACAGGATGCCCCCGGCCCAGAGCAGCGCCGCCCAGCGGCTGCGGAAGAGTTTGGCATAGGGCATGGCGCCGCCGTAGCGGCGATTGGTCAACCGATCCCTAAATGTCGCGCAGAGGCGGTGGGCCGGTCGCGGGCTCTCTCTTCTTTTCGGCGATCTTTGCGCGAATCAGGAAGCGCGTCGCTTGGGGCGATTTTGCACGCGGAGGCGCGGAGGCGCGAAGAGAGAAAAAGGAAGATTGAGGGTACGTGGGCGGGGCGCTGGCTTGCTTGATCGGCAACCTCTCTGCGCCTCCGCGCCTCCGCGTGATCTTAAAGCAACAGCCCGGCCCCGGCGATTCTAAGCCTTTGTGCTGTTTCTCGCGCTGGGCTATTCCGCGCGCACAATGCCACATCTCTATCTTGTCGACGGCTCGGGCTATATCTTCCGCGCCTATCATCGCCTCCCGCCGCTCACCAACAAACATGGCGAGCCGGTGGGCGCGGTCTATGGCTATACGACGATGCTGTGGAAGCTCGCCGATGAGCTCCACAAGGCCGATGGCCCGACGCACATGGCCGTCATCCTCGACAAATCCTCGAAGACGTTCCGCAACGATCTCTACGATCAGTACAAGGCGCACCGGCCGCCGCCGCCCGAGGATCTCGTCCCCCAGTTCCCGATGATCCGCGACGCCACGCGCGCCTTCTCGCTGCCGTGCATCGAGGAGGAGGGGCTGGAGGCGGACGATATCATCGCCTGCTACACCAAGGCCGCGCTCGCGCAGGGCTGGCAGGTGACGATCGTGTCGTCCGACAAGGATCTCATGCAGCTCATGACCGATCCGTCGGTCGACATGTACGACACGATGAACAACCGGCGGCTCGGGCCGGACCACGTGATGGAGAAGTTCGGCGTCGGCCCCGACAAGCTCGGCGACGTGCTCGCGCTGATGGGCGACAGCGTCGATAACGTGCCCGGCGTCACCGGGGTCGGGCCGAAGACGGCGTCCAAGCTGATCCTCGAACATGGCGATCTCGAAGGCGTGCTCGCCGCCGCCAGCGCCATGAAGAAGGGCAAGCTGCGCGACAATCTGATCGAACAGGCCGACAATGCGCGGCTGTCGAAGGTGCTCGTCACGCTCAAATGCGATGCGCCGCTGCCCGAGCCGCTCGAGGATCTCGAACTTCAGGGCATTCCCGATGCGCCCTTGCGCGTCTTCCTCGAACATCACGGCTTCAAGTCGCTGCTCGCCAAGCTGAGCGCGGTCGCCGACCCGCCGGTCGAGACGCCGACCAGCGTGCCGCAGGAGGAAGACCCGCCCTGCGACCATGATGGGTATGAGACCGTGGTGGACGAGGCCGGACTCGACCGCTGGATACAGGTCGCGCGGCACCAGGGCTGGATCGCGGTCGATACCGAGACCACCGGGATCGACGCGACGCGCGCCGAGCTGGTCGGGATCAGCCTGGCGTTGCATCCGAACCTCGCCTGCTACGTGCCGCTCGGCCACGGTGGCACCGGGCTGTTCGCGGAAAAGCCGGCGCAGCTCGACAGCGCGGTGGCGCTCGCCAAGCTCAAGCCGCTGTTCGAAGACCCTTCGGTGCTCAAGATCGGGCACAATCTCAAATACGACATGATCGTGCTGGGGCGGCTCGGCATCGACATCGCGCCGTTCGACGACACGATCCTGATGAGCTTCGATCTCGATGCCGGCTTGCACGGCCACGGCATGGACGAACTCGCCGCGACGCATCTCTCGCATAGCTGTATCGCGTTCAAGGACGTGGTCGGCGTCGGCAAGAGCCAGCGCCAGTTCAACGAGGTCGATCTCGACGCCGCGACGCGCTACGCCGCCGAGGACGCCGACGTGACGCTGCGGCTGTGGCGACGCTTCAAGCCGCGCCTCGCCGCCGAACGCGCGACGCGCGTGTACGAGATGGTCGATCGCCCGCTCGTGCCGGTGGTGGCGCGGATGGAGCGGCACGGCATCAAGGTCGACCGCGAGAAGCTCGCCGGCCTCTCGACCGAATTTTCGACGCAGATCGCGGGCCTCGAGACCGAGATCCACGCGCTCGCCGGCGGGCCGTTCACGATCGGCAGCCCGAAGCAGTTGGGCGACGTGCTGTTCGAGCGGATGGGCATCAAGGGCGGGCGCAAGGGCAAGTCGGGCGTTTATTCGACCGACGTCAACGAGCTCGAGCGGATCGCCGCCGACAAGGATTCGCCGGGCGTCGAGATCGCCGCCAAGGTGCTCGACTGGCGGCAGCTTTCGAAGCTGAAATCGACCTATACCGATGCGCTTCAGGCGCAGATCAACCCCGAGACGGGCCGCGTCCACACCAGCTACAGCCTCACCGGCGCGCAGACCGGGCGGCTGTCCTCGACCGATCCCAACCTCCAGAACATCCCGATCCGCACCGAGATCGGCCGGCAGATTCGCGATGCGTTCGTGGCGGAAGATGGCAATGTCATCCTCGCCGCCGATTATTCGCAGATCGAGCTGCGCCTCGCCGCGCATATGGCCGACGTGCCGCAGCTTCGCGACGCGTTCGCGAGCGGTGCCGACATCCACAGTCTCACCGCGCAGGAACTGTTCGGCGAAGTCAACCGCGATACGCGCGGGCGCGCCAAGACGATCAACTTCGCGATACTCTACGGCATCTCGCGCTGGGGGCTGGCCGGCCGGCTCGACGTCACCGCCGACGAGGCGCAGGCGATGATCGACCGCTATTTCGATCGCTTCCCCGGCATCCGCAACTATATCGCCGCGACCACCGAGTTCGTCCGCGAGAAGGGCTATACCGAGACGCTGTTCGGGCGGAAGACGCACTTCCCGCGCATCACATCGAAGGTCCAGCACGAGCGGCAGGGCGCCGAGCGCGCCGCGATCAACGCGCCGATCCAGGGCACGTCGGCGGACATTATCAAGCGCGCGATGGCGCGGATGGGGCCGGCTTTGGCCGAGGCCGGGTTGGGTCATGTCCGCATGCTGCTGCAAGTGCATGACGAACTCGTGTTCGAACTCCCCGAGGGCGATGTCGCGGCGGCCCGCCCGGTGATCGAGCGCGTGATGGCGAGCGCCGCCGAACCGGCGGTGACGCTGTCGGTGCCGCTCGGCGTCGAGATCGGCGTCGGGCCGAGTTGGGGCGCGGCGCATTGAGTCAGGCACCTTCGGCGGCGGCGGGCGCCCCCGACGATATCAACGCGCTCGCCAAGGGCGGCCGGACCAACATCTTTGGCTTCCTGCTGCGGCTCGCCGCGCGGTTGCCGTTCCTGTTCATCGCCGGGCGGAGTTACGGCCCCGATCTGGTCGGGCGCTTCGCGCTGGCGGTGGTGGTGGTCGAATTCGCCGCGCAGCTCGCCACGCTCGGGCTCAAGCGGGGCTTGGCGCAGGCCTTCTCCGATTCGGGCGAGCGGCCGCACACGCATGTCGCCTGGGATGCGCTGGCGGTCGCCGGCGTCGCCTCGGCGATCGCCAGCGTAATCCTGTTCGCCTTCCCGCAGATCATGTTCCCGAGCGGCGAGATGGGGCGGCTCGAACATTATCTGCCGCTGGTCGTGTTCGCGACCGCCTGGACCGAGATCACGCTCGCCGCGCTCGCCTATCGCCGCAACGTCGGCGCCTCGGTGACGGCGCGCGCGATCGTGGAGCCGTGGACGATCAGCATCGCCGCGTTCGTCTTCTCGTTCTTCACCAAGCAGGACGGGCTGGTCCTGTCCTACATGCTGTCGATGCTCGCCGCGCTGACGGCGGCTTTGATCCCGTTCCTGCGCAGTTACGGCATGCCCTCGGGCTGGCGGCCAGATCCGGGCCGGCTGGTCGCGCTCGCGCGGCGCAACATCCCGCTCGCCGGCGCCGACGCGATCGAATGGGGATCGCGCAACGTCGACCGCGCGATCCTCGGCTATCTGTTCGCGCCGGCGATCGTCGGCATCTACTACATGGCGGTGCAGATCGCTTCGCTGCCGGGCAAGCTGAAGACCAGTTTCGATCCGATCCTCGGCCCGGTCATCACCACCAGCCTCGCGCAGAACGACCGCAAGGCGGTGGCGCAGCAGGTGCGGCAGGTCGGCTTCTGGATCATGGCGGCGCAGGCGGGCCTCGCGCTGATGGGGTCGATTCCGGGCAAGGCGGTGATGGGCGTGGTCGGCCCGCAATTCGTCGCGGGCACGGCGGCGATGGCGTTCCTGCTCACCGCCGAGGTCGCCGCCTCGACCGGCGCGGTGTGCGAAAGCGCGCTCGTCTATATCGCGCGGCACCTCAACCTGATGCTGTCGATCGCCGCGCTGAGCCTGCAGGTGGCGCTCAGCTTCGCGCTGATCTTCGCGATGCGCTGGCTGGGCTGGCCCGATACGTGGCAAGCGGCGGGGCCGGCGGTGGCGCTGCTGCTGGCGATGGGAACGTCCTCGATCGTCAAGTCGAGCGTACTGGCGCGGATGCTCGGCGCGCCGGTGCGCGGCTGGCGCTGGCAATTGTTGCTCGCGGCCGGCGTCGCGATCGCGGTGGGGACGATCTTCACCTCGCTGCCGCACCGCTACGAATGGGCCGAGTTGGTGTTCGGCGAACCGGCGATCGCGGCGAGCTATCTGTTCGTGCTGTGGAAATTCGCGTTCGGGCCGGAGGATCGCGCGTTGCTGCGGCGGACGCCGAAGGCGGCGGCGGGGTAAACCAAAGTCTCCGTTCTGGCTGAGCGAAGTCGAAGCCCGCGCGGCGTGGCACGCCCCTTCGGGTTCGACGAGGACGAAGGGTAGGGTGGCAGCACGTCATGGGCAAAGCCCATGACGTCGGACGGCGCTGTAGCGCCGCCGGCCGTGCCGATCGCGGCGAGCCCGCGCCGTAGCTTCGCTACGGCTTGGGGCGATCGTCAGTGCCTAAAGTGCCGCACCCCCGTGAACACCATCGCCAGCCCGGCCGCATCGGCGGCGGCGATCACCTCGTCGTCGCGGATCGAGCCGCCCGGCTGGATCACCGCGGTCGCGCCGGCTTCCACCGCCGCGAGCAGCCCGTCGGCGAACGGGAAGAACGCGTCCGACGCCACCGCCGAGCCGATCGTGCGCGGCTCCGCCCAGCCGGCCTTTTCGGCGGCGTCCTTCGCCTTCCACGCGGCGATCCGGGCCGATTCGAGCCGGTTCATCTGCCCCGCGCCGATCCCCGCCGTGCTGCCGCCCTTGGCATAGACGATCGCGTTCGACTTGACGTGCTTGGCGACCGTCCAGGCGAAGCGGCAGTCGGCGAGTTCGGCAGCGGTCGGCGCGCGCTTGGTGACGACCTTGAGGTCGGGCGCCGAGGCGTTGTCGCGGCTTTGCACCAGCCAGCCGCCGGTGATCGACTTGGCCATCAGGCCGGGCCGCGACGGATCGGGCAGTTCCCCGGTCAGCAGCAGACGGAGGTTCTTCTTGGCGGCGAACAAAGCGAGCGCTTCTTCATCCGCGCCGGGCGCGATCACCACTTCGGTGAAGATGCCGGTGATCGCGCGTGCGGTCGCCGCGTCGAGCGGGCGGTTGAGCGCGATGATGCCGCCGAACGCGGAGACCGTGTCGCAGGCGAACGCCTCGGCATAGGCCTGTTCGAGCGTCTTGGCGGTGGCGACGCCGCATGGATTGGCATGTTTGACGATGACCACGCTCGGCTCGGCGTCGCGGAATTCGCTGATGAGTTCGAGCGCGGCGTCGGCATCGTTGAAATTGTTGTAGGATAGTTCCTTGCCCTGCACCTGCCGCGCCTGACCGACGCCGTTGGCGACCGGCCCGCGCGTTTCATAGAACGCCGCCGACTGGTGCGGGTTCTCGCCGTAGCGGAGCGTCGTGCCGAGCGTGAGCGCGACCGGCAGCACCTGCGGGAAGGATTCGCGCTGATCGACGAAGGCGAACCACTGGGCGATCGCCGAATCATAGGCGGCGGTGGCGGCGAACGCCTTGGCGGCGAGCCGCTTGCGATCCTCGAACGTGGTGCTGCCGCCGGCGACCAGCGCGTAATCGGCGGGATCGGTGACAATCGCGACATAAGCGTGGTTCTTGGCGGCCGAACGCACCATCGACGGGCCGCCGATGTCGATATTCTCGATCACCTCGTCGCGCTCGGCGCCCTTCGCGACGGTCGCTTCGAACGGATAGAGATTGACGACGACGAGGTCGATCGCGCCGATATCATGCTCCTGCATGGAGGCAGCGTGTGCGGCATCGTCGCGCACCGCGAGCAGCCCGCCGTGGACCTTGGGGTGGAGCGTCTTGACGCGGCCGTCCATCATCTCGGGAAAGCCGGTGAGATCGGAGATGTCGCGCACCGCAAGGCCAGCGTCGCGCAGCGCCTTGGCGGTGCCGCCGGTCGAAACCAGCTCGACACCCGCCTTGGCGAGCGACTGGCCGAGATCGACGATGCCGGTCTTGTCGGAAACGGACAGGAGCGCGCGGCGGATGGGGATGGTGGTCATTATGGAATCCTAGCAACCGTTCGTCCCGAGCGAAGTCGAGGGACGGGGCCTGTCCCTCGACTTCGCTCGGGACGAACGGGGTGTGAGTTCGCGCGCTCCCTGCCCGCTTACCCTGCGCGCTTCAAGACCCAGCCGATGGTGGTGCCGCCGGCTGACGCGTCTTTGATCCGTTCGTGCTGAGCGTGTCGAAGCACGTGTCACGGGCGAAGCGCTTGGGGCACGCCCTTCGACACGCTCAGGGCGAACGGCGAGTGGGTGCTCGGCGTTCCACTCACGGCTTAGCCGGCGCGCTTCAAGACCCAGCCGACGCTGGTGCCGCCGGCCGGCGCGTCGCCGGTGACGACGAGCTGGAAGGTCGATTGCGGCCGGCCCTGACCGTCGATCCACACGCTCGGCTCGACGGCGAGTGCGCCGCCCTTGCAGCGGAACTGCCACAAGGCGCCGCCCGGCACGCGCAGCAGCGCGGCCATGCCGTCGGCGGTCGGCGAGACCTCGATGCCTGCGCCGAGATGGAAGCGGATCACGAACCCGCTCGCCGCGATGCGCCCGCGCCGCTTGGCGGGCAGCAGCATGTCGTCACCGCGCAGCTCACGGCCATCGCCGGTGAGGACCAGTTGGCGGCGGTGGATGAAGCCGAAGCGGCGGGCGTAGCCGTCGTGGCTGGCCTCGACCCGGCTCACGCTCTCGCTTTCCTGCCGGGCGAGCTCGACCTCGGCGACGCCGCGCCCGAGCGTGCCGTCGGCGTGGATCGCGGTGGAATTGCTGTCGCCGACGACCAGCGTCGAATGCGCGGCGGTGGTGCGCAGCCCCTCGGTCAGCTCGGCGGGGAGCTGGGCGATACCGGCCCGCGCGCCGCCGCAATTGACGATGATGCGGTGCGCGCCATCCGAGAATTCGAACGCCAACGTCGAGGCGCAGCCGCCCTTGACCAGCCGCGCGACCGGTGGCGGCGCGGCATCGAACACCAGCACCGCGCCCGCCGCCGCGAGCCGCTGATAGCCCCATTCGCGCGCCTGGCGCAGCGGACGCGTGCGCACCCCGGTCGCGGCGACGATATCGGCGATCTCGTCCCCCGGCACCGGGCCGCCGCCCTGCCAGCTCGACAGCCCGCCATCGCCGAGGCACACGCCGAGCAGCGCCGGCACGAGCCGGCCGAGCGCGTCGGCGATCAGCGCGGGCGGCTCGATCCGACGCGCCTCATAGACCGCGCGAAGCTGGGTGAGCAGCATCACGACATCGAGCTGCGCCTGGGGGCTGCGCGAGACGACGCCGCCGTCCTCGAACAGCGACACCGCCAGCGCGCGGGCGAGCGCCGCCTCGGTCGCGGCGCGGCGTGCGTCGCCGCCCGGCAGCAGCATCCCCGCCGCGACCACCCCGCACAGCGTCGCGACTCGCGCGGCGCCGGGCGCGACCTTCTCCGCGCCGCGATCGAGATGCCGCGCGCAGCGTGCGAAGGCGTTGAGCACCGCGCTGCGATAGACCAGATCGGCCGAGGACAGGATCAGCGGCGCGTGCGCGGACCAGGCGAGGATGCGCCGCGCGCACAGATCCGCCCGCCACGCTGGCTCGCTGACGATCTCGGCATGCGCGGCGAGCCACTGCCGCAGGATCGCCTCGGCGACCGGCACGCCCTGGACCCGCGTCGCCACGGTCGAGAGATCGCGGAGCCAGGCGCCGCCGTGCAGATAGTCGGCAAAGGCGGCGGAGAAATCGGGCTTGAGGAGGTTGAGCGAGTCGATCGCGCGGGTTTCGCCCCGGAAGGTGATCCGCCCGGCGAGCAGCGCGTGACCGCGCCTGGCATCGCCGAGGAACGGATCGTCGGGCACCGTGAGCAACTTGAGCGGATGCCGCCCCCTCAGCCGCAAGCCGTGGATCGGCGTGCGCCAGGTCAGCCGGTGGAAATGTTCGCTGATCCGCTCGGCGAGCGACAGCCCCCTGTCGCCGTCGGCCCGGACCAGCCACTTGCCCTCGGCCGCTTCAGCACCTGCAGGCTTGTCCGCGTCGTCCTGCGACGGGGAATCGTTCACGCGCCCCTCAGCGCCCGGATATTCTCGGCATAACGCTCCGGGCCACCCCGGAAGCTCGCGGTGCCCGCGACCAGCGCGTCGGCGCCCGCGTTGATCGCGTCGCGCGCGGTCTCGACGTCGATGCCACCATCGACCTCGAGATCGACGCTATAGCCGCCCTTGTCGATCATCTTGCGCACCGCTTCGATCTTGCGAAGCGCGCTCGGGATGAAGCTCTGCCCGCCGAAGCCGGGGTTGACGCTCATCACCAGCACCAGATCGACCGAATCGATCAAATAGTCGAGCGCCTTGGCCGGGGTCTGCGGGGTCAGCACCACGCCCGCGCGCTTGCCGAGCTTGCGGATATGCTGGAGGCTGCGGTGCGTGTGCGGCCCGGCCTCGACATGGATGCTGAGCGTGTCGGCGCCCGCCTCGGCGAACGCATCGAGATAGGCGTCGACCGGCTGTATCATCAGATGGACGTCGAACGGCTTGGCCGTGTGGGGGCGCAGCGCCTTCACCACCTGCGGGCCGATCGTGATGTTGGGGACGAAATGCCCGTCCATCACGTCGACATGAATCCAGTCGGCGCCAGCGGCGTCGATCGCGCGCACCTCCTCACCGAGCTTGGCGAAGTCGGACGAGAGGATCGAGGGTGCGATGCGGACGGGGTTCGGCATGCCCGAATCTGTAGGCACGCAACCGACCACCCGCAACCCACGTATCGACCGGAACGGCTATCCGCGCCGCAGACGGGCGATGAAGAAGCCGTCGTTGCCGCCGGGCTGCACCTGCCCCGGCAGCAGGCGGACCCAGCCGCGTTCGTGCGGAGTCACGCCGGCGGGCAGTTCGTCGGGGCGGACCGGATCGATCGCATATTCGGGATGGTCGGCGAGGAAGGTGTCGATCTGCGCCTCGCCCTCGTCGCGTTCGAGCGAGCAGGTCGCATACACCAACGTCCCGCCCGGCTTGACCCAGCCGGCGGCGCGCGTGAGCAGCTTCGCCTGCGTCGCCGCCATCTGCGCGATCACCGAGGGGCGCGTGCGGTAGAGCACATCGGGGTGGCGGCGGAAGATGCCGGTCGCGCTGCACGGCGCGTCGAGCAGCACCGCATCTGCGCTTTCGGGCGGCGACCAGTGCAGCACGTCGCCGGTAATGACGCGCGCCTTGGTGTCGGTGCGCGCGATGTTGGCGCGCAGCCGGGTGAGGCGCGCCTCCGACGCATCGACCGCGATCACCGACCAGCCGGCATGCGCGAGCTGCATCGTCTTCCCGCCCGGCGCGGCGCACAGGTCAAGCGCGGTGCCCTCACCACGCCCGATCAGCCGCGCCGGCAGCGAGGCGGCGATATCCTGCACCCACCACGCGCCCTCCTCGAAGCCGGGCAGCTCGGGAACGTGCGCCGAGTCGAGCCGGACATGGCCGGGCAGCAGCGACGTGCCGCCGAGCCGTTCGGCCCATTGCGCGGTCGCGGCGGGGTCGGCGAGCGTGAGGTCGAGCGGCGGCGGCGCGGCGATGGCGTGTTCGGCCGCTTCGATCATGTCGTCACCCCAGGCGTAGTGCCAGCGGATCGCGACCGGATCGGGCAGCGCCGGAATCTCGGGCAGGGTGTCGCCGCGCCGCGAGAGCGCGCCGAACACGCCGTGGACGAGCTTCTTCGGCCCGCCATCGACGAGCGGCAGCACCGTCGCGATCGCGGCGTGCGCGGGCGTGCCGAGCGACAGCGTCTGCACCAGCGCGATCCGCAGCACGAAGCGCGCCTTGGCGTCGTCGGGCAACGCGCGCGGCGTCGCCGAATCGATCAGCGCGTCGAGATCGGGCAGCCGGCGCAGCACCTCGGCGGCGATGGCATGGGCGAGCGCGCGGTCGTCGGCGCGCTCGATTCCCGCCGTGGCGCGGCCGAGCGCGGCCTCGAGCGGCAGCCCCTGCCGCAGCACCGCATCGAGCAGCTTCAGCGCGGCACGGCGCGCGGGGACGCCGGGCGGGTCGGTGGGTTTGGCGGAGGACGATTTCGGAACGGCCACGGGTCTTGAACTCTCACGTTGGGCGCGCGATCTGGGGAGTCCCGCGCCAAAGGAGCCTCCATGAGCCGCCGACCGCCCCATGTGAAGCCACCCGCGTATCTTTCCAAGACCACGCCGGTGCCCGAGCCGCAGCCGAAGGTCGAGACCAAAGACCCGCTCACGCTTGATCCGACGCGGTATGGCGACTGGACGCTGAAGGGCATCGCGGTCGATTTTTAATTCCGCGCGGTCACCCTCACCCTTCCCACCCGGCTGCGCCGGGCGGGCCCCTTCCCTCTCCCAGCGGGAGAGGGAGGGAGGAGCGAAGCGACGGAAGGGTGAGGGCGATGACCCCAATCAGGCGTGTTCGCGGGTCAGCGGCCTTGCGAGCAACGTGTCGATCTCCGCGCCCACCTCAGCCCCCGCCAGCAGCGCTGCCACCGCCTCGGCAATCGGCATCGCGACGCCCGCCGCCGCCGCCGCCGCGCACAGCACCGGCGCGGTGAACGCGCCCTCCGCGACGGTGCGGCGATCGGCCATCAGCTCGGCCGCCTTGCGCCCCTGACCCAAGCCCAGCCCGAGCGAGAAGTTGCGGCTGCTGACCGAGGAGCAGGTCAGCACCATGTCGCCGAGCCCCGACAGCCCGGCGAGCGTCTCGGCGCGGGCGCCGCGGGCGAGGCCGAAGCGGGTCATCTCGGCGAAGCCGCGCGCGATCAGCGCGGCGCGCGCGTTCTGGCCGAGCCCCGCACCCTCGACCACGCCGCAGGCGATGGCGAGCACGTTCTTGACCGCGCCGCCGATCTCCGCGCCGATCACGTCGGTCGAGGCATAGGGGCGGAAGGTCGGCAGCGCGAGCGCCTCGGCCATGCGCGCGGCGGCATCCTCGTCCGCCATCGCCAGCGTGACCGCGGTCGGCAGCCCGCGCGCGACCTCACCCGCGAAAGTCGGGCCGGAGAGCACGCCGATCGGCGCGGCGGGATGCTCCTCGACGGCGACTTCGCTCAACAGTTTGTGGCTGCCCGCCTCGATCCCCTTCGAGCAGAGCAGCAGCGGCTGGCCGTGCTTGGGCAGATCGCGCAGCACCGCGCGGGCATGCTGTGCCGGCGTGACGACGAGGATCAGATCGGTATCGGCGACGTCGGCGAGATCGCCGCTCGCCCGGATCGCCGGCGAGAGCGCGATGTCGGGCAGGAACAGCGGGTTGGCATGGTTGGCGTTGATCGCCGCGACCACCTCGGCCTCGCGCGCCCACAGCCGCACGTCATGCCCGCCCGCCGCCATCACCTGCGCGAGCGCGGTGCCCCACGCGCCGCCACCCAAGATTCCGATGTTCATGCCTTCACCCCCGCGCCGCGCACCGCCTCCGCCGAGGGATCGAGCGGCCAGCGCGGACGCGCCGGCATGTCGAGCGGATCGGTGAGCCCGGCGGCGAAGCGTTCGGCGCCGGCCCAGGCGATCATCGCGGCATTGTCGGTACACAGCCACAGCGGCGGCGCGACGAAGCGCAGCGCGTTGTCGCTCGCCAACGTCTGCAAGCTCGCCCGCACCGCGCCGTTCGCGGCGACGCCGCCCGCGACGACCAGCGCGGTCGCGTCCTCGGCGCGGTCGAGCGCGCGGGTGGTGCGGTCGATCAGGCAATCGACCACCGCCGCCTGGAACGATGCGGCGATATCCTCGGGCGACCATGTGCCCGCCGCGTGGGCGCGCACCACGGCGCTCTTGAGGCCGGCGAAGGAGAAATGCGGCTCGGCCGAGCCTTTGAGCGGGCGCGGCAGCGGCACTGCGCTCGGGTTGCCGAGCGCGGCGGCGCGTTCCACCGCCGGGCCGCCGGGGAAGCCGAGCCCGAGGATCTTGGCGGTCTTGTCGAAGGCTTCGCCCGCCGCATCGTCGATCGTGGTGGCGAGCCGGCGGTAGCGCGCGACGCCTTCGACCAGCAATAACTGGCAATGGCCGCCCGAGACGAGCAGCAGCAGATAGGGAAAGTCGAGATCGGGATCGGCGAGGCGGGGCGAGAGCGCGTGGCCTTCGAGGTGGTTGACCGCGACGAGCGGCTTGCCCGCCGCATGCGCGAGCGCCTTGCCGGTGACCAGCCCGACCATCACCCCGCCGATCAGCCCCGGTCCCGCCGTCGCGGCGACCGCATCGACATCCGCCAGCGTCACGCCGGCATCGGCGAGCGCGCCTTGGACGAGCGGCGTCAGTGCCTCGACATGCGCGCGCGCGGCGATCTCCGGCACGACGCCGCCATAGGGCCGGTGCGCGGCTTCCTGCCCGGCGAGGCGGTGCGAGAGCACACGGCGGTCCGAGGTGACGATCGCGGCGGCGGTCTCGTCGCAACTCGATTCGAGGCCGAGGATGAGCTTGGTCATGATCCGTTCGTCCCTAACGTGTCGTCGCCCGCTTGTCGAAGGGCGGCACTTTCCCGTACAGCGAGCGCCCAAACAGAACCGTTCGTGCCGAGCGAAGCCGAGGCACCTGCGCTTCGGGCTTGTCCCTCGACTTCGCTCGGGACGAACGGGAGTAAGATCGATCTGGCGCACATTTTTTCGGGAAGCCAAATGACCTTCCGGATCGGAACCCGCGGATCACCGCTCGCGCTGGTTCAGGCCCATATGGTGCGCGATGCGCTGTGCGCCACGCATGGCTGGGGCGAGAGCGCAGTCGAGATCGTCGTGATCCGCACCACCGGCGATCGCGTGCAGGACCGCGCGCTCGCCGAGATCGGCGGCAAGGCGCTGTGGACCAAGGAACTCGACCGCGCGCTGCTCGGCGGCGAGATCGATTGCGCGGTGCATTCGATGAAGGACGTCGAGACGATCCGGCCCGAGGCGATCCGGATCGCCGCGTTGCTGCCGCGCGCCGATGTGCGCGAGCGGTTGGTCGGCGCGGACAGCATCGCCGCGCTGCGCCCTGGCGCGGTGCTCGGCACCAGCAGCCCGCGCCGCGCCGCGCAGGTGCGACGGCTGCGGCCCGACGTGACGATCGTGGTGTTTCGCGGCAACGTCGATACGCGGCTGGCGAAGCTCGCGGCGGGGGAGGCCGATGCCACCCTGCTCGCGGCGGCGGGGCTTGAGCGGCTCGGGCGCGACGATGTCGGCGTGTCGGTCGATATCGCTGTGCTGTTGCCCGCGCCGGCGCAAGGCGCGGTCGGCATCGAAGTCCGTGCCGATGACGATCGCGCGGGCGCGCTGGTCGAGGCGATCGGCGACGGCGTGACTCAGGCGTGCGTCGGTGCCGAACGTGCGTTGCTCGCGCGGCTGAACGCCGATTGCCACTCGCCCGTTGCCGCGCTCGCGACGATCGAGGGCGGGGTGATGCATATCATCGCCGAACTGCTCGCCGCGGATGGCAGCGCGCATGTCAGCGGCGAAATCCGCGGCGAACCCGGCGCCGCGCTCGGCGAGGCGCTGGCGCGTGACCTGCTCGATCGCGCGCCAGATTCGGTGCGGCGGCTGTTCGCGGGATGACGCGCACGCTGGCCGTGCTGCGCCCGGAACCGGGCAATGCGGCGACGGCGGCGCGCGCGGCGGCGGCGGGCTATGCGGTGCTGCGGCTGCCGCTCTTCGCGGTGGTGCCGCTCGCCTGGATCGTGCCCGACGCGCGCGCGCATGACGCGCTGGTGCTGACCAGCGCCAATATCGTCCGCATGGCCGGCGCGGGACTCGCGGATCTCGCCGCGCTGCCGGTGATCGCGGTGGGCGAGCAGACCGCCGCCGCCGCGCGCGCCGCCGGGCTGACAGTGACGGCGACCGGAAGCAGCGACGCGGAAGCGCTTGCCGCCCTGCTCGCGGCGCGGGGCATGACGCGCGCGCTACACCTCGGCGGGCGCGAGCGGACCCCGGTCGATGGGGTCACGCGTGCGATCGCGGTCTATGCGAGCGAACCGCGCGCCGTCGCGCCCGCCGATCTCGCCGGACTGGCGGGAAACGTCGCGCTGCTCCATTCGGCGCGCGCGGCGACGCGGCTGGGGGAGCTGCTCGACGCGGCGGCGCTGCCGCGCGCGCGCGTGACGATCGGTGCGTTCAGCGCGGCGATCGCCGCCGCCGCTGGTCCGGGCTGGCACGCGGTCGCGGTCGCGGCGCGCCCGAGCGATACGGCGCTGTTCGCCGCGATCGACGCGCTTGGGCGTTGACCGGCTCGCGTTCGGCGGAGATAAGGTGACATGGAGCAAGCGCCGCCGACCCCGACGGTTCCCGCCCGACGCGCGGGCTGGCGAACGATCACGCTGCTCGCGATCCTGCTGATCCTGGCCGGCGCCGCCGGTGCCTTCGCGCTGTTCCGCATGTTCGGGCTCGGCCCCGCGCCCAAGACGACCACGCTGACGCTGCCGGTGGGGAGCGGCGCGGGCGGATCGCAAGCGCCGGTCGTGATCGTTCCCGCCAAGGGCGGCGCGCAAGGATCGACGATCGATCTCGACGCGCTTTCCTCGCGCGAGGCCGCGCTCTCCGCGCAGCTCGACGCGCTCGAGGAGCGCACCGCCGGCGTGGGTGCCGATGCGCAGGCCGCCGCCGGCAACGCGACGCGCGCGGAGGGGATGCTGATCGCCTTCGCGGCGCGGCGCGCGCTCGATCGCGGGGTCGGGCTCGGCTATCTCGAGGAGCGGCTGCGCTATCGTTTCGGCGCGAGCCAGCCCGGCGCGGTCGCGACGATCGTACAGGCTGCGCGCGAGCCGGTGACGCTCGACGATCTGCGCGGCGGTCTCGACGCGATCGGCCCCGATCTGGTGACGGGCGGGTTTCGCGGCGGGTTGGTCGCGAGCTTCCGGCGCGAGTTGACCGGGCTGATCGCGCTCCACCGCGCCGGCACGCCCTCGCCGCTGCCCGCCGACCGGCTCGCGCGCGCGCGCCGGCTGGTCGAGGGCGGGCGGATCGAAGCGGCGCTAGGCGAGGTCGCGCGGCTGCCCGGCGCGGCCGACGCGGGCCGCTGGACCGATGCGGCGCGGCGCTACATCGAATCGCGCCACGCGCTCGATACGCTCGAAGCCGCCGCGATGGCGGGCCAGGCGGCGGGCACGATCGCCGCGACGCCAGTGACGAGCGTAGAGCAGAGCGCGACGACCTCACCTCCACCCGTTCGTGCCGAGTAGGCGCTTGCGCCGTATCGAGGCCCGTTCCTCGATACGCCCTTCGGGCCACTCGGCCGCTACTCGGGACGAACGGATTTCATAGCGGCGGCGTTACCTATAATCGCCCGAACACCCGCTATTGCAGCGTCACCGTATCCTCGCCGTCGTGTCGACCGAAGAACTGCATGAGCTGGATGATGAGTTCGGCGCGATTCTCGATATCGGGTGCCTCGAGCAGCGCCTGTTTCGCCGCCGCGTCGAACGGGGCGATCTGGGCGATGCCGTTGACCAGCGCCTCGTCGTCGAGCCGGGTCACCGCTTTCCAATCGACCGCATAGCCCTGCGCATCAGCGAAGCGCCGCGATTCGCTTTCCAGCAGCGAGCGGCGGGACAGCGACAAGGTTTCGGGCTCTTCGGCGAGCGGCAGCAGCTCGGCCTCGACCTGACGGAACGCGGTCGTCACATCGAGTTCGCGCACGATGCGGAACAGCGCGACGCCTTCGAGCACGAGATTGTAGCGCCCGTCCTCGCTCGCCTCGAACTCGCCGATCTTGCCGACGCAGCCGATCGCGAACAGCGGCGGCTTGTCCTTGCGCCCGCCCTTGTCGGTGCGCGGCTGGATCATCCCGATCCGCCGGTCGCGCGCCATCGCGTCGGACACCATCGCGCGGTAGCGCGGTTCGAAGATGTGCAGCGGCAAGTGCATGCGCGGGAACAGCAGCGCGCCCGGCAGCGGGAAGACCGACAGGCGCGTGGTCTTCGCCGCGTCGCTCCCGCCCGGCCCGCTCATCCGAACAGGATCGCGGAGAGCTTGCGGCGCTGCGCCGAGACCCACGGGTCTTCAAGCCCGACCACTTCGAACAGCTTGAGCAACTGGGTGCGCGCGGCGGCCTCGTTCCATGCCTTGTCCTCGGCGATCATCGCTAGCAGCGTGGCGGCGGCGGCCTCGCGGTCACCCGCCGCCATCTGCCCGCCGGCGAGTTCGAAGCGCTTGGCCATGTCGTGCGGGTTGGCGGCGACCTCGGCGGCGAGCGCCGCCAGATCATCGACCGGCTTCGCATCGCGCGCGAGCGCGAGCGCCGCCCTGGCGCGTTCGATCTCGGGCGATTTGGCGACCGCCTCGGGCAGCGCGGCGATCGCCGCGTCGGCCTCGTCGACACGATGCGCGGCGACCAGCGCGCGGACATGGCCGGCGAGCGCGCCGGGATGCTCGGGCGCCATTTCGACGATCTGCGCGAAGATGCTGACGGCGCGTTCGGCATCGCCCTCGGCCAGCACCTGCTCGCCCATCGCGAGCAGCGGCTCGAGCTCGGCTTCGAGCGACGCCTCCTCGCTCTCGATCGGCAATTGCTTGAGGATCTGGTCGAGCATCGCGCGCAACTGCGATTCGGTGCGCGCGGATGTCAGGTCGGCGACGAGCTGGCCCTGGAACATCGCATAGACGGTCGGGATCGACTTGATCTGGAATTGCGCGGCGATGAACTGGTTCTTGTCGGTATCGACCTTGGCGAGCACGACGCCCTTGTCGGCATAGGCGGCGGAGACCTTTTCGAGCACCGGGGCGAGCGCCTTGCACGGCCCGCACCATTCCGCCCAGAAATCGATGATGACGAGCTTGGTCATCGACGGCTCGACCACGTCGCGGCGGAAGCTCTCGACGGCCTCGCGTTCGGCGGCGCTCATTCCCAGGGTAGCCAAAATGCGCTCCAATGTCTGAAGGTCAGGGGGATCGAAGATATGGCGCCTTATGTGGGCGCTCGGGCGCACAAGCCAAGGCTTTTCGCGCGGCCAAGTTTTTCGCGCGGAATGCGAAAAGCGTGAAGAAGGGGCTTGCCAGCCCCCCAACCCATCGGTATCAGCCGCGCCTCACCCGCCTTCCGGTTCACACCGGCAGGCAGTCGCCAGAGCGGGCGTAGCTCAGGGGTAGAGCACAACCTTGCCAAGGTTGGGGTCGAGGGTTCGAATCCCTTCGCCCGCTCCAGCGTTTTCCAATGTATTGGACGTTCTCGCAAAGCCGTCGGCTGATGGTTCAGCGCCAGTTTCCTTCCCGCTGAGCGTTTCCGCGATGATGTGGGTGTAGATGGCTCAAGTCCCGGTAAATTATCGGGAAAAGATCGCCGCCTCGTTTCACATAAGGCGTCTCCACAATCGGTGGTCGGTCGTTGCTCATAGCGAGGATTTTCCGCTAACGACGATGAGTGTCGATCGATCTCCTCACCGCCCCGGTCAGCGAAGTATAGCGCTTGCTCGGCACTGATAGCTACGCGGCAGCGCTACGGCGCATCCACCGGTTGGCGGCTGATGTTGAAGCCGGGCTCGGAAGGACGCGGTGCTCAGCGGATCGTTTCATTTATCGGGCACCACTCACGCCAAGGAGCTCTGATTGGGTTGATGCTGAGCCATGATCTAGGCTGCTCCGCAGCGGCGCGCGCCCGCTCCGCCCTCCAGGAACCGCACCCGGACGCACACGCAACGGTCAGGATGTGGGGTCATTGAAGTGTTCGGCGCGGGAATCCGCTCATCAAGATCGTCTGCCCGGGATGGGGCGACTTGGTGGTACTTGATGGTAGACAACGAATGGCGATGGCCCCGCCTTCGCTGACCACAGCGGGAGCGGATACCAAGCTCGCTGGGACTCTGAACTTCGCCTGCTTCTCAATACTGGATTTGCTGCAATTCTGGGTTCGTCGAAGTGTCGTACGGCGCTTGGCCGTTTAACGGACATCGGATAAGTGGCACCACGTTCGCCCTTTGGATCAAAGGCCCGGTTTTTGTGGAAATAAGCATTTTCTGTGATGAATCGTGCCATTTGGAGCATGATAATCAGAGGGTGATGCTGCTCGGCGCAATATGGTGCGATCGAGGAGCGGTCCGCTCGATATCAGAGTCAATCAGGGCGTTGAAGCGCGAGCACGGACTAAAAATCCCTGATGCCCGGTCGCGGGGTTTTGAAGTCAAATGGACGAAAGTCGGCCCTGCGCAGTTGCACTTCTATGACAGTTTGATTCGGCTATTTCTCGACGATGATAGATTGCATTTCCGATCTATAATTGTGCGAGATAAAAATCTTCTAGATCACAGTGCCTTCGATCAGACGCACGATGATTTTTATTATAAGCTGTATTATCGACTTCTTTTGAGAATTCTTGAAAAGAAAAACAACGAGTACAATGTATATCTCGATATAAAAGATACACGTGGGGGCTCGAAAACTAGGCGTCTGCATGATTTTCTATGCACAAAGTTAAGAGATGACCAGAAGATGGTTCTCAAGCATGTTGAGCAAATTAGATCCGAAGAATCCGAGCTTTTGCAGCTTTGCGATTTGATTTTAGGGGCTGTTTCTTATTACAATAGGCAGCAAGATGGTAGCGAGGCCAAACTCAAGCTTATAGATACTCTTTCTACATATAAGCGGCGGTACCCCAGAAAATTAGGAGAAACGTCGTTTCTATCCGAGGAAAAGTTTGACCTTTTTTATTGGTCCGCAGCAGCCTAGAATATGTCGTATCCCGACCTCATCGAGCTTTCCGGTTTTGGCGGCGACTTTGAGCGGTATATTGATGCTGTTTACGCTGCTTATGTGGACGCCCTGGTTCGAGGAAATCTAACATTTCTTGGAAAGCCCATAAGCTTCAAGCATGCGCCGGCGACCGACGGTAAGGGATTTGCTTTTTGGCACGCCGTATCGGAGGCAGGTGAAACAGAGCGCGAAGATGATAGAACTATCGATCTTCGTCGATGCGAGCGGATCACATGGGCCGCCCACATGTTGGAGGCGGTGGGTAATGATGGCTCATGCGGGGACATTGTTTGGTGGCGTCCTCCAAGGGTAAGGAAGCGCGTCGTTGTTTGGCTGCGTGGTGACAACTACGCTATAGTGTTGGAGGAACGAGAGCAGTTTTGGCTGTTCTGGACAGCATACTGCGTGAAATCGAATCGAGCGCGGACTTTCTCCGCTGAGCATGCCAGCTTCTGGAAGCTATAGCTCAGAAATGGCAAGGGCCGCCCAAAGGCGACCCCGTTGCTCCTTCCACGCATGGTGGATGAGACGGGAATGGATTTAATCCAGCATGTGAAAATGTCAAGGAGAAGTTGAATCTTGGGTCACCTCGGCGACAACCAGCCGAACGCGCTCTTACCCGCGCGCCTCACCGGTCGGTGAAGCGCTTCACCTTGACGGGCAGATCCTTGCCCTTGGTGCGGCGCGAGGGGATTTGCACCGGGTGCTTCTTCTTCCATTCCGCGAAGGTCATCGGGCCGTCGGGCGTGTCGATCATCAGGTCGTCGGTACTCATCGAGACATGCTCCACTCTGTCGCAGCGGCACCGCCCGCGCGGCGGCTGGCCCCGCCGACGAACGCGGGAGGGGCCGTTCCGGGTTCACGCGACCGTCGGTTGCACCCGCCAATAGGTGGCGTAGCGTTCATGCGCGATGCGGTGATACGGGATCAGCCGCACCGGCTGCCCCTCGGCCGAGGCGATCGTGAAGTCGAGCGGCCGGTCGCCGCGGCGGATGCGCTGCGCCAGCAGCCGCGGATCGCCGGCCAGCGTCGGCACCGCGACGGGGGTGTCGTTGTAACTGCCGTATTTGCGTTCGCTGACGACGATGTCCGCGCCCGGCGCCAGGCCGTCGCGCCCGAGCGCGCCGGCGAGCACCAGCGGGCCGTAGGTGAACGCGACGATGTCGGGCGCGGCGGGCGCGCTCTCGGCCGCGGGCTCCATCACCAGCCGCAACTCGATCCGGTCGCCGTCGCGCCAGGTCCGCGCGAGCGCGACATAGCTGCCCGGCGCGGCCGACCGCGCCGCCTCCTCGCCGTTGACCAGCACCGTCGCGGTCCGGCTCCAGCCCGGATGCCGCAGCTTCAGCGTCAGCGCGGTCGGGCGCGCGAGCGTCCAGCGCAAGGTGGTCGTCGGGGTTTCGGGGAAGGTCGTGGTCTGCGCCAGCACCGCGCGCTTCTCCTTCCATGTCACCGCCGAGGGCACGAACAGGTTCACGTACAACGCGGCATCGTCGTGGAAGTAGATCGAATCGCGATATTTGACATGGTTCTCCATGCCCGTGCCGGTGCAGCACCAGAAACTGTCCTCGGGCGTGTGGTACAGCTTCATGTAGCCCGGCCGCGCGCCCTGGAAATAGGTCGCCATGCCCGTGTCGGGATCCTGCGAGGCGAGGATGCCGTTGTAGAGCGTGCGTTCGTAATAATCGGCGTATTCGGGGCGCGGATCGTGCAGGAACAGCGCGCGGGTCAGCTTGAGCATGTTGTGCTGGCAGCATGTCTCCGATCCTTTCGCCGAGAAGACGTGCTTGTCGAAATCGGCCATCGCGAAGAAATGCTCCTCGTCGCCGTGCCCGCCGCTCGCGAACGAACGGGTCTTCGCCACGGTGCGCCAGAAGAACGCCGCCGCATCGCGATACCGGGCGTCGCCGGTGATTTCATAGACGCGCTGGAAGCCGACGATCTTGGGCACCTGCGTGTTGGCGTGCAACCCGTCGAGATGGTCGCGCCCGCGCGCCAGCGGCTCCATGATCGCCTTGTGCGAGAAGCGCCGCGCGAGCGTCCGGTAGTCGTCATTCCCGGTCATGACGAAGAGGTCGGCGTAGATTTCGTTCATGCCGCCGTGCTCGGTCTCGAGCATCGTCTCGAACTCGGCGTCCGACAGCGGCCTGGTCGCCACCACGCCCCAGTCCGCCAGCCGCAGCAGCACCGCGCGCGACGGCGCGCTGTCGGCCAGCAGCGCGCCGTCGCGCAGCCCGGCATAGACCTTGTGCAGCGTGTACCAGGGAACACCGGTGATCTTCTCGCCGCGCAGATGCGCCGCGACCAGCGCCGCGCCCTTGGGAAAGGCGCAGACCAGCCCCGAACCCGCCGCCTGCTGGCACGCGGCGAGTTCGCCTGCGATATAGTCGATTCGTTGCTTGTAGCGCGCGTCCCCGGTCGCGCGATAGGCGAGCGCGCAGGCCGACAGATAATGGCCGAGCGTGTGGCCGTGGCAGTTGATGTCGTCCCAAGTGGGCTCCGATTCCCACCCGCCATAGACCGGCGCCCTGGGTTTCAGCCCGGCGTTGACCCGGAAATTGTGCAGCATCCGGTCGGGCTGCAACCGCATCAGATACGCCTCGGTCATGCGCTGCGCGTGCAGGAACGGGCCGTCGGCCAGGCGCACGTCGGCCATGTCGAACGGCTTCAGCGCGGCGGCCGGCTGGCCGGCGCCCCGCTCCAGCGTGGCGGCGCGCGCGGGCATCGCCCCGGTCACGCCGGTGGCGAGCGCCCCGGCGCCGGCGGTGGCGAGGAAATCCCGGCGTGAATGGCCGCAGCATGGAGTCCGGCGGTGTTCGATCATGATGCTGGCCCTTGGTCTGGAGCGGGTGATCCGGAAGGGGGCGCGCGACGCACGGCCCATCCGATGGCGGAAGCCGGAAATACGGTAAGCCGGCTCGTGCGGCAACGCCGATGGGATCGCTACCGCGCTTGGTGCCGTCGCGCCTTGACAGGCTGAGGGCCACCGATAAGACCTTGGGGGAAAACGTTTACGGTCGATTCTGGGAGATGCATGTGGCGAAACGCGGTTCGGCCCTCTTCATGCTGTGCGCGTCAGCGCTCGCGACTCCCGCGCTTGCGCAGACCGCGACCGGGCTCGACGCCAAGGGGCATCTGGTTGCGCTACCGCAGCCGTCCTCCGCCGCCTTCGCCTATGTGCGGCTGCGTGACGGCGTGCAGGTGCGCGTCGGCGGCGTCACCAAGAACGTGATCTTCTACGGGCCGGACACGGTGCGGGTGAACGCCAATCTCGGCGCGAACCACTGGACCGCGCCGAGCATCGTCGTCACCGAAAACCCCGCCGCCGTGCCGTTCACGCTCCGCGAAACGCCGGACGCGCTCGTCATCACCGCGAAGATGCTGCGGATCGAGATCAGCAAGGCGAACGGCGCGCTGCGTTTCCTCGACGGCGCCGGCAAACTCTACACCGAGGAGAAGGCCGACGCGCCCCAGGCGCTCAAGCCCGTCACCATCTCGGGCAAGCCGAGCTACGAGGCGACCAACACCTTCACACTACGCCCGGACGAGGCGCTGTACGGCTTCGGCTTCACCGCCGACGACACCAGCAACCGGCGCGGCAAGGATCTGCTGCTCGTCCAGACCAACATGGGCATCATCATTCCGGTGATGATGTCGTCGCGCCGCTACGGCGTGATGTGGGACACCTATTCGCAGATGCGCTTCAAGGACGACGCGGGCGGTGCGTCGCTGTGGGCGGAGAGCGCGCCGGGCGGGGTCGATTATTACTTCATGGCCGGCGGCACGCCCGACGAGGTCGTCGGCGCCTATCGCCGGCTGACCGGCGCCGCGCCGATGTTCCCCAAACAGGCATTCGGCCTGTTCATGAGCAAGGAACGCTACAAGACGCAGGACGAGTTGCTCGATGTCGCGCGGACCTTCCGCCGCGAACGCTTCCCGCTCGATTACATCGTGCAGGACTGGCAATATTGGGGCTCCGACAAGGACGGGAGCTGGAGCGGGATGACGTGGGACAAGACCCGCTACCCCGATCCCGCCGGGATGAGCCGCCAGCTCCACGACATGAACCTCAAGCTGATGGTCTCGATCTGGCCGTCGGTCGGCAACGACACCGCGCTCGCGCACGAGCTGGACGCGCATAACCTGCGCTTCGAGCCGCTCCATTGGATTTCCAAGCACGCGCGCGTCTATGACGCGTACAGCAAGCTCGGGCGGCAGATCTATTTCAACGCGATCAAGACCGGGCTGCTCAACAAGGGTGTCGACGCCTTGTGGATGGACGGCACCGAGGTCGAGGTCAGCAGCGCGATGTGGAACGCGGCCGACAATGTCCGCGACACCAAGGCGCTGGGATCGAACGCGCTCGGCGACTTCACGCGCTACTTGAACCCTTATTCGCTGCTGACGACGCAAGGCACCTATGACGGCGAGCGCGCGACGAGCGACAAGCGCGTCTTCACGCTCACCCGCTCGGCCTGGGCCGGCGCGCAGCGCACCGCCGCCGCCTCGTGGAGCGGCGACATCTACGCAAGCTGGAAGACGTTCAAACAGCAGATCGCGGGTGGCGTCGATGTCACCGTCACCGGCAACCCCTATTGGACCAACGACACCGGCGGGTTCTTCGTCTCGGAGTTCATCGGCGGCGCGCAGAACCCGGCGTGGCGCGAACTCTATGCGCGCTGGCTGCAATTCTCGGCGTTCAACCCGCTGATGCGAATCCACGGCACCGATGTCGATCGCGAGCCGTACCGCTTCAAGACGCTCGATCCGCAGGTCTATGAGTCGCTGCTCAAGAGCACGCAATTACGCTATCGCCTGCTCCCCTATATCTATCCGCTGAGCTGGAAGGTGACGTCGGCGGGCTATACGCTGATGCGCCCGCTGATGATGGACTTCCCCGACGATCGCGCCACCGACACGATCGACGACAGCTTCATGTTCGGGCCGTCGCTGCTCGTCCATCCCGTCACGCGCGCGATGTACCATATCGTGCCGCCGCCGCCGGTCACGGTGCCGGCGGAGTATCTGCGCACGCCCGAAGGCCAGCCGGGGCTGGCCGGGCAATATTTCGAGGGCCAGAATTTCGAGACGCCGAAGGGCAAATTCGTCGATACCAAGATCGACCACAATTGGCCCGACCCGCCGTTCGCCGACATTCCGGGCGGGCTCACCAGCCTCAGCAATTTCTCGGCGCGCTGGCAGGGCACGCTCACCGCGCCCGAGGACGGGACGTATGAACTCGGGATCGAGGGCAATGACGGCTTCCGCCTGACGCTCGACGGCACGCCGGCGATCGAGAGCTGGCAGAAGGGCGCGACGCGGTACAAGAGCACCGAACGGAGCTTCCGCAAGGGGCAGGTCGTCAAGGTCGTGATCGACTATTTCCAGGCCGACGGCAATCGCGGGCTGCGCTTCGGCTGGCGCCGCCCGAGCGAGCGGCAGGCGCTGCCGGTCGCGGGCAAGCTCGACACCACGGTCGAGACGTATCTGCCGCAGAGCGCCGGCTGGTATGATTTCTGGACCAACCAGCGTTTCGACGGGGGGCGGCGCGTGACCCGCGAGGCGCCGCTCGACGTGGTTCCGCTCTACGTGCGCGCCGGCTCGATCGTGCCGATGGGGCCGGCGCTGCAATATGCCACGCAAAGCCCGGACGCGCCCTATGAGATCCGCGTCTATCCGGGCGCCGATGCGACCTTCACCGTCTATGAGGACGATAACGAGACGTATGCGTACGAGAAGGGCAAGTTCGCGACCTATGATCTCGTCTGGGACGACAAGGCCCGTACGCTGAGCGTGGGCGCGCGCAAGGGTGCGTACCCCGGCTTGGTCGCGAAGCGCCGGCTCAACATCGTGCTGGCCGGGGCGACCGCGGCGTCGCGCGCGATCGACTATGACGGCCGCGCCGCGCGCGTGCGCTTCGATTGAGGCTCGAAACCGGGGGAAAGACCGTGCGTATCCGATCCATCATCACCGGGCTGTGCGCCCTGCTGGCGACGGCGCTGTTTCCCGCGCCGGTCAACGCCGACAATCCGATCATCCAGACGCTATTCACCGCCGATCCCGCGCCGCTGGTCCACGACGGCACGGTCTATCTCTACACCAGCCATGACGAGGACGACGCGCGCAACTTCGTGATGCGCGACTGGCGGCTCTACACCTCGACCGACATGGTCAATTGGACCGACCACGGCGCGGTCGCCTCGCTCAAGACCTTCCCCTGGGCGCGGCAGGACAATGACGCCTGGGCGCCGCAGGTGATCGCGCGGGGCGGCAAATTCTATCTGTACGTACCGATCAGCGTGGCGGGATCGCCCAAGAACGTCATCGCCGTGGCGGTGGCGGACACGCCGTACGGACCGTTCAAGGACGCGCTCGGCCACCCGCTGATCGCCCCCGCCAGCGACAATATCGATCCGACCGTGGCGATCGACGGCGACGGCCAGGCCTGGCTCTACTGGGGCAATCCCGATCTGTGGCGCGTCAAGCTCAACCCCGACATGATCTCCACCGCGGGGCCGATCGTGAAGATGCCGCGGCTGACCGACTATCAGGAGGGGCCGTGGTTCTACCGGCGCGCGGGCCATTATTACATGGCGTACGCCTCGACCTGCTGCCCGGAGGGGATCGGCTATGCGATGAGCGACCATGCGGCCGGGCCGTGGCGGTACCAGGGCTCGATCATGGACCACGACAAGCGTTCGTCGGGCAACCATCCGGGCATCATCGACTATAAGGGCCACAGCTACGTCTTCGGCTTCAACTACCGCCTCAACGATGCGCAGACCGGCGAGCATCGCGAGCGCCGCTCGGTGACGGTCACCGAATTCCGCTACAACAAGGACGGCACGATCCCGATGCAGCCGTGGTGGGACACGGTCGGCGCCAAGCAACTCGGCACGATCGACCCGTTCCGCCGCGTCGAAGCCGAGACGATCGCCTGGACATCGGCCACGGACACGTCGGCGAGCGGCGCGCACGCGTGGGCGCCGGGCGTCCGCACCGCGTCGAGCGGCGCCACGGGCATGTACGTCACGCATGTGCTGGACGGCGGCTATATCGTCGTGCGCGGGGTCGATTTCGGCACGGGCGCGGGCAAGACCTTCGAGGCGACGGTCGCGGCGGCGCGCGCGGGCGCGGGCATCGACCTGCGGCTCGACGGCCTGGCCGGCCCGCGTGTCGCCACGCTCGCGGTGCCGGCGACCGGGGGACCGGAGACGTGGCGCACGGTATCGGCGCCGCTCGCGCGCACCCGCGGCGTCCACGATGTCTTCCTGGTGTTCCACGGCACGCCGGGCGAATCGCTGTTCAACTTCGATGCCTGGCGGATCGGCACCGGGCGCGGCGGACACCAAGCGCCGCGCTGAGTCAGGCGCGTCCCAGCCGTTTTGGAGGAACGCCGCCCCACGCGCGGCGTTGACGGGCGCGTTCGCTTCTCCGATGCGTCGGGAGGACAATGACCGAAGGAGATTTCATGGCTGCCGACAAGATGGACATCGATCTGGCGACTGCGCTCGACAACGTGGAGGACCAGGTGGTCGAATTCACCGCCGAGGTCGACGGCGACGAATATGAGTTCGCGGTCCAATATGCCGTGCTCGAAGCGCTGAGCGGCGACGCGCCCGAGGATGACGCGATCGATATGTTCACGCGCTTCAGCGACACGATCGCCGAGGCCGGACTGGTCGCGCTGGCGCGCAACAACGCCGCGAGCGTGATCGTCATCAGCGAGAATGATCTGGAATGACGGGACGGGGGCGGCGGGCCGATCGCCCGCCGCCCCGCCGCTTCAGGCGCGGATGAACGCCAGCAGATCGGCGTTGATGACCTCGGCATGGGTCGTCAGCATCCCGTGCGGGAAGCCCGGATAGATTTTCAGCTCCGCGTTCGGCAGCAGCTTGGCCTGGAGCAGCGATGCGTCCTTGTACGGCACGATCTGGTCGTCATCGCCCTGGAGCACCAGCGTCGGCACGGTGATCGCCTTGAGATCCTCGGTCTGGTCGGTTTCCGAGAAGGCCTTGATCCCCTCGTAATGCGCGTTGGCCGCGCCCATCATGCCCTGGCGCCACCAGTTGCGGATCACGCCTTCGGACACTGCCGCGCCCTCACGGTTGAAGCCGTAGAACGGCCCCGACGCGAGATCGAGGAAGAATTGCGCGCGATTGGCGGCGAGCGCGGCGCGGAGCCCGTCGAACACGGCGATCGGGGTGCCGTCGGGGTTGGCGTCGGTCTGCACCATCAGCGGCGGCACCGCGCTCACCAGCACCGCCTTGGCGACGCGGCCCTGCGGCTGACCGAACTTGGCGACATAGCGCGCGACTTCGCCGCCGCCGGTCGAATGGCCGATGTGGACGGCGTTCTTGAGGTCGAGATGCTCGGCAACGGCCGACGCGTCGGCGGCATAATGGTCCATGTCGTGGCCGATCGGGGTCTGCGACGAGCGGCCGTGCCCGCGCCGGTCGTGCGCGACCACGCGGTAGCCCTGGGCGAGGAAGAACAGCATCTGTGCGTCCCAATCGTCCGACGACAGCGGCCAGCCGTGATGGAAGACGATCGGCTGTGCGTCCTTTGGACCCCAATCCTTGTAGAAGATCTCGGTGCCGTCCGCGGTGGTCACATAAGCCATGCTAATCTCCATCGGTCTGGATGCCGGCGCCGCGCCGGTCCGTCGGTGCTGGATATCGTCCAACGATTGCACGAAAGCTACCATACGCACGTTGGGGTGCCGCTCGTGCCGGCTCCGCACTATCAGGGTTTGGGCTTTGGTGGATTCGCCGCGACCAAGATGATGCGGCTGTTACGAGATCGTAACGCTTGGTAGAGCGGCGGGGGTGAATGGGCGGGAGGGTTTGATGCGCGGCGATGCCAAGGCGAAGCGGCTGGCGGGGCGGCTGCGGGCGGCGGCCGCGCTGTCGCTCGCGCTCGGCATCTTCGTGCTCGACGCGCTCAGCCCGCTGCAGGGGGCGGTCGCCGTCCTCTACACGACGGTCGTGCTGCTCGCCGCGCGCGGGCGGGACCGCGCGCCGGTGATCGCCGCCGGCGTGATCTGCGCGGGGCTCGCGGCGGCGGGCTATGTCGTCGGCCATTGGGGCGCGCCGCTCGGCTCGCCGGCGATCCGGCTCGGCGTCAGCCTGCTCGCGATCGCCATCACCACGATCCTGACGGCGCGGCACCAGACCGCGATGGCGGCGCGCCGCCAGTCCGACCAGCGCTATCGCACGATCTTCAACGCGGTCGGCTTTCCGATCTGGGAATCGGATTGGTCGGCGGCCTATGCGATGTTGCGCGACGTGGACGCGCCGGACGCGGAACTGGTCCGGCGTGCCGCCGAGACCGCGCACATCCGCACCGGCAATCTCGCGGCGGCGCGGCTGTTCGGCTTCGAGACGCGCGAGGCGCTCGCCGGGCGCAACATCGTCGGCCACCATACGCCCGCCGCGCAGGCGATGTTCGAGCGCTTCTTCCTCGCGCTCAAACAGGGCGTGACCGAGATCGAGGAGGAACTGCAACTCCTCACCTGCACCGGCGACACGGTCGATGTCGTGCTGCGCATCACCCTGCCGCCCGAGCATGACGGCTGGCGGCAGGTGCTGGTGATGGCGCTGGACGTGACCGAGCGCAACCGCGCGCAGGCGCGGCTCGCCCAGTCGCAGGCCGAACTGGCGCACATGTCGCGCGTCACCACGCTCGGTCAGCTCGCCGCGTCGATCGCGCATGAGGTCAACCAGCCGCTGTCGGCGATCATCACCTATGCCAAATCGGGCCGGCGCTGGCTGGCGCGCGAGGCGCCCGGTGCGGCCGAGGTCGGCGACTGTCTCGACCATATCGCCACCAACGGCACCCGCGCCGCCGACGTGATCGCACGCATCCGCGATCTCGCGCGCAAGGGCGAGCCGCGGCGCGAGGTCACCGATCTCGCCGCGCTGATCGCCGAGACCGCCGAATTGCTCGGGCGCGACCTGAACGCGCATGCGGTGGCGCTGCGGCTCGACGTGGCGGACGATCTGCCGCCGGTCGCGGGCGACCGCGTCCAGCTTCAGCAGGTGCTGATGAACCTGATGCTCAACGCCAGCCAGGCGATGGCCGACACCCCCGCCGAACGCCGGCACCTCTGCGTCGGGGCCCGTCGCGACGGCACGGCGGTGACGGTCGACGTGCAGGATTGCGGCCCCGGCATCACCGGCATCGCGCCCGAGCGGCTGTTCAGCCCCTTCTTCACCACCAAGGCCGACGGGATGGGCATGGGCCTGTCGATCTGCCGCGCGATCGTCGAGCGGCATAGCGGCACGCTCACCGCCGCCGAGCGGCCCGGCGGCGGCGCCACCTTCCGCTTCCGCCTGCCGATCGGCACCACCACATCCGAGGAGATCGCCGCATGACCATCGCTCCGGGCCGCGCCTGCATCATCGACGACGATGCCGAAGTGCGCGGCGCGATCGGCAGCCTGTTGCGGTCGAGCGGCTTCGACGTCGCGCTGTATGAAAGCACGGCGGCGTTCCTGGCGGACGCGCGGCCCGAGCTGCCCGCGTGTCTGGTGCTCGACGTGCGCCTGCCCGGCGAGAACGGCCTCGATTTCCAGGAGGGGCTCGCGGCGCGCGGCATCGACCTGCCGGTCATCCTCATCACCGGGCATGGCGACATTCCGATGAGCGTGCGCGCGATGAAAGCCGGCGCGATCGACTTCCTCCCCAAGCCGTTCAGCGACGAGCAGATGCTGGCGGCGGTCGAAACCGCGATCGCTGCCGACCGCGCGCGGCGCGCCGCCGCCGCCGGCGACGCCAGCCTGCGCGACGCATACGCCCGGCTCACCCCGCGCGAACGCGAGGTGATGGCGCTGGTCGTCACCGGCTTGATGAACAAGCAGGTCGCGGCCCGGCTCGATCTGTCGGAGATCACGGTCAAGATCCACCGCGGCAACGTGATGCGCAAGATGGCGGCGCAGTCGCTCGCCGATCTCGTCCGCATGGCCGAGGCGCTCGGCGTGCGCGACGAAACCATCCACCGCTTCCCGGCGTGAGACGGGCCGCACGCCGGGCGCGGCACGCCGGGCGTGCGGAAATTCTGCCGAAACATCGCGGCACCACCCAGCCCGCCTGGAGGTGTTGCTTATGTCCGAACCGAGTTTTCTCCACTTCTGCCGCCGCGCGCGCCAGGAGCAGATCGCCGCGATCAACGCCACCAGCGAGGCCGCGGCGGACGCGCATCGCCGGCTCTGCACCCTCCATGCCGAGATGGCGTGCGCCATCGCGGGCCGATCGCGCCGCGCGCGCGGTTTGATCGCGGCGGTGGCGTGATGCTATCGGAGCGCGATGAGGAGTCCGTGACCATCGACACCGCCCCGGCCGATGCGGACACGCACATCGTCGTCGTCGATGACGATCGCGAAATCCGCACGCTGCTGTGGGAAAGCCTCGCCGAACATGGCTTCGCCGTCAGCATGGCGGCGGACACGCGCCAGCTCGACACGCTCATGCGGACCGGCCGGGTCGATCTCGTCATCCTCGACATCATGATGCCCGGCGAGGACGGCATCGCCGCGTGCCGGCGGCTGCGGCAGGCGGGCGGCCCGCCCGTGATCCTGCTCAGCGCGCGCGGCGGCGAAAGCGACCGCATCCTCGGGCTCGAGACCGGCGCGAGCCATTATCTGCCCAAGCCGTGCAGCGCGCGCGAGGTGCTCGCCACCGTGCGCGCCGCGCTGCGCACACATCAAGGCGTGGGCGCGCGCGAGGCGGTGCTGGTGTTCTCGGGCTGGCGGATGGACCTGAGCGCGTGGGAACTGACCGATCCCGAGGGCGTGCTGATCGATCTCACCGACGGCGAGTTCGCGGTGCTTCGCCTGTTCGTCGAGCGCCCGCGCCGCGTGCTGTCGCGCGAGCAATTGCTGGAGGGCGCGCGCGGCCCCGATTCGGACGCGTTCGACCGCGCGATCGACGTGCAGATCAGCCGGCTGCGGCGCAAGTTGCGCGCGCCCGGCGACGAGATGATCCGTACCGTCCGCAACGAGGGCTATATGTTCGTGCCCGCCGTGACGCGCCGGTGATGACGCACCGATGAGCTTGGGGCGCGGCGCGAGCTGGGGGATGCTCACGCGCGTGCTGGCGGTGCTGCTGGCGGCGGTGGTCGCGGTGCAGCTCGCCAATTTCGCGCTGCTGCAATTCGTGCCGTTGCCGCGCCCGCCGCTGTTCACGGTCGCGCAGGTCGCCGCCGCCTTGCGCGGCGGGGAGAAGGCGCCGGGTGCGTTCCACTTCCGGGTGACGGACGCCCCGGAGCCGACCCGTCCCGGCCGCGCGACATGGCTGGCGGCCGCGCTGGCGCGCGATCTGGGCGTGTCGCGCGACGCGGTGCGGCTCGCCTTCACCGATCCGCCGATGTTCCGCCACGGCGTGGCCGGCGGGGCGGCGCGGCCGCACGACGCCGGGGAGAATCGCGACGCGGTGCTGGTCGGCGATTTCAGCGCGGCGTTCCGCCGGGGCGACGGACGCTGGCTGGCGGTGGCGCCGGTGCGCAGCGGCCTCGACGCGTGGCGGGTGCGGCTGCTGCTGTTCCTGCTCGCCTCGCTCGTCACGGTCGCGCCGTTCGCGTGGCTGCTCGCGCGCTGGGTGGCGCGGCCGGTCGCCCTGTTCGCCAACGCCGCCGAACGGATCGGCCGCGATCCGCACACCGCCCCGCTCGCCGTCTCCGGGCCGGCCGAGATCGCCCATGCCGCGCGTGCGATGAACGAGATGCAGACCCGGCTCAACCGCTATGTCGATGATCGCACCGTGATGATCGGCGCGATCGCGCATGATCTGCGCACGCCGCTGATGCGGCTCGCGCTGCGGCTCGAACATGCGCCCGAGGCGTTGCGGCGCGGGGTCGAGCGCGACGTCGCCGACATGCAGGCGATGATCGCGGCGACCACCGATTATGTGCGCGGCGCGACCGGGCCGAGCACGCGCCGCCGCCTCGAGCTGCGCGCGCTCGCCGAAAGCGCGGTGGACGGCCTGCTCGATCGTGGCGCGCAGGTGGTGTTGCTGCCCGGTCCGCCGGTCGTCGTCGAGGGCGATCCGGTCTCGCTGCGCGCCGTGCTCGACAATCTGCTGACCAACGCGCTGCGCTATGCGGGCGATGCCGAGGTGTCGATCGCGCGGGATCGCGGCTTGGCGACCATCGACGTGCGCGACCACGGGCCGGGGCTGCCCGACGCCGATCTCGACCGTGTATTCGAGCCGTTCTTCCGCAGCGAGCAATCGCGCAACAAGGATACCGGCGGCATCGGGCTGGGGCTCGCCAGCGTCCGTGCGCTCGTCCACCTGCATGGCGGCACGGCGCGGATCGTGAATCACCCGGATGGCGGATTGCTCGCGCGGGTCGAACTGCCGCTCTGAGATCGCCGAGAGCGCCCGGCCCACATTCTGACACCGGTTCCCTATTTTGGTTGGCAGCGATGCCGGTTTGTCGCTATGCGACGGCAAACGACAGGCGAGGGCGATATGTTCGACAAGACCTTCTACGGCACGCACCCCGACATGATGGAGTGCGTCAGCAACGACGAGCTGCGCGACCGCTATCTGATCCAGAACCTGTTCCGCCCCGGCGCGTGCGTGCTCAACTATACGCATGCCGAACGCTTCGTGATCGGCGGGGTCGCCGTCGCCACCGGCACGGTCAAGCTGCCCGATCAGACCGAGCCGCCCTCGGCGGCGGGGCATCCGTTCCTCGAACGCCGCGAACTGGCGATCGTCAACGTCGGCACGGTCGACGGCATCGTCACGGTCGACGGCGAGGCTTTCACGCTCGGCAACAAGGATTGCCTCTACGTCACGATGAGCGCGAAGGACGTCGGCTTTTCGGGCAACGGCGCGCGCTTCTATCTCGCCTCGTGCCCGGCGCATAAGGCGTTCACCACGCGCAAACTGTCGATCGCCGACGCGAACGCGCTCGAACGCGGCAGCCTCGCCGAATCGAACGAGCGCACGATCTTCCAGCTCGTCATCCCCGGCGTGTGCGACAGCGCGCAACTGGTGATGGGGCTGACCGTGCTCAAGCCGGGTTCGGTGTGGAACACGATGCCGCCGCACATCCACGAGCGCCGCAGCGAGATCTATTTCTATTTCGAACTCGACGATCTCGACAAGGATCGCGTGATGCACTTCATGGGCGAGGGCGAGGCGACCCGCCACATCGTCATGCAGAACGAGGAAGCGGTGATCTCGCCGCCCTGGTCGATCCACATGGGCGCGGGCACCAAGGCCTATGCCTTCATCTGGGCGATGGCGGGCGAGAACCAGGATTATACCGACATGAACGTCCTCGACATCTGCCAGTTGGCGTGAGCGCGATGTTCGATCTCACCGGCAAGGTCGCGGTCGTGACCGGGGCCAACACCGGCATCGGCCAGGCGATCGCGCTGGCGCTGGCAGGGGCCGGCGCGGACATCGCCGCGGTCGGCCGGTCGCCCTGCGACGAGACGGTCGCCGCCGTGCGCGCGCTCGGGCGCGAAGCGGTGTTCGTCGCCGCCGATCTGTCGAGCATCGCCCCGGTTGGCGCGATCGTCGAGGAGACGGTCGCCACGCTCGGCGGGCTCGACATCCTCGTCAACAACGCCGGTATCATCCGCCGCGCCGATGCGGTCGATTTCTCCGAGGCCGATTGGGACGCGGTGATCGACACCAATCTCAAATCGGTGTTCTTTCTCTGCCAGGCGGCGGGGAAGCACATGATTTCGCAAGGCTCGGGCAAGATCATCAACATCGCCTCGATGCTGACCTTCCAGGGCGGCATCCGCGTGCCGAGCTATACCGCGTCGAAATCGGGCGTGGGCGGGCTCACCAAATTGCTCGCCAACGAATGGTCGGCCAAGGGCGTCAACGTCAACGCGATCGCGCCCGGCTATATCGCCACCAACAACACCACCGCGCTGCGCGAGGACGAGGACCGCAACGCCGCGATCCTCGCGCGCATCCCGGCGGCGCGCTGGGGCAAGCCGTCCGATCTCGGCGGCGCGGCGGTGTTCCTGGCGTCGTCCGCGTCGGATTATGTCGACGGCCATATCCTCGCGGTCGACGGCGGCTGGCTCGCGCGCTAGGCTGACGGCATGCGATCCTCGATAGCGTTTTTCGGCGAACTGCTCGTCCGCCTCTCCCCGCCCGACAAGCTGCTGCTGCGCAGCGCGCGCACGCTCGATCTCGCGGTCGGCGGCGCCGAGGCGAACGTGGCGATCGGGCTGGCGAGCCTCGGTCACACCACGCGCATGATCAGCCGGCTGCCCGCCAATCCGCTCGGCGACATGGCGCGTTCGGTGCTGATGGGGGCGGGCGTTGATTGCACGCATGTCGCACGTGCCGAAGGGCGGATGGGGTTGTATTTCCTCACCCCTGGCGCCGGCTTGCGCGCCTCGGAGGTCGTGTACGATCGCGCCGGCAGCGTGTTCGCGCGCGCCACCGAGGCCGATTTCGACTGGGACGCGGTGTTCGCGGGTGCGACGCACCTGCTGATGTCGGGCATCACCCCCGCGCTCGGGCCGGATTCGTCGCGCCTCGCGATCGCGGCGGCACGCGCGGCGAAGGATCGCGGGCTCACCCTGATCTTCGACGGCAATTATCGGGCCCTGCTCTGGGAAGCGTGGGACAGCGATCCGCGCGGCGTGCTGTCCGAACTGGTCGGCATGGCCGACATGATGTTCGGCAACCACCGGGACATCGCGCTGCTGCTCGCCACCCGCTTCACGAGCGACGGCGAGGACCGGCGGCGTGAAGCGGCGGCGGCGCTGTTCGCGGCGTTCCCCAACCTCAAGCACCTCGCTTCGACCGCGCGCCATGTCGAAGCCGCCGACCGCCACCTGCTCTCCGCGCGCGTGGAAACGCCCGACGCGGTCGCACAGACCGAGGAGGTCGAGGTCTCGGGCATCATCGACCGGATCGGCGCGGGCGACGCCTTCGCGGCGGGCGTGCTGCACGGCTTGCTGCGCAACCCGGACGATATCGAAGGCGCGGCGGAGTCGGGGCTGGCGCTGACCGTGCTCAAACATTCGCTCCCCGGTGACGCGAGCCTGTTCGGGCAGGGCGATATCGATGCGTTCCTGTCCGGGCAGTTCGACGTCAGGCGCTAACCCGTCCGTTCGTCCCGAGCGCAGGTGTCTCGACTGCGCTCGACACGACCGGTCAGTCTTCGCCGACCAACAGAACATGCAGAAACCGCGGACCATGCGCGCCGCGAATATACTGCCCCTCGATATCCGTCGTGCCGCTCACGCCCGTTACCCAGTAATGCGCGCGCGGCTGTGGGCCGGGTAGCGCGGCGTCCTCCAGATGCGAGACGATCGCGGCTTCGCGCAGCAGCACGATATGATGCAGGCCGAGGAAATTGGGCAGCATCGGCGCGTGCGGCCCGGTCTCGAACACCAGCGAGCCGGACTCGGCGATACCGAGCCGCGCCCATGCGATCACCGCCGGTTCGTCGGGCGTGATCGCCAGGCTGAGCGCGAAGCCCGACCAGTCGGCGGCGAATCGAGGATCGTCGGGCAGGAACACCGCCGGGGGCAGGCCATGTTCGGCGAGATAGCGCGCCACCGCCGCCGGCGCATCGGCGACCGACCCGATCCGCGCGTGGGTCGCGCCGCTCGCGGGCAGCGCCAGCGCGGCGAGGAAGGCGGCGACGCGGTCCTCCGCAACCGATGGGCGCACCGGATCCGCGAGCAGCGCATCGGCGGCGCCCGGCGGCGGCGCGGCGGTGCCGAGCGCGCCGAGGATTTCTTCGCGCGCGTTCATCGCTCACCCCGCGCATAGCGGCTCATGAAGCTCTCGGCGTCGGGCGCGGGCAGGTCGCGGTGCGCGGTCCAGCCGCGCGCGAGTGGCAGCGCCCTGATCCAGCCGCGCCCGAAGCGGCGCATCGCGAAGATCGCCGCGCGCACCGCCGCCCGATACAGCCGCGGCCGCTGCGCCACCCACGCCCAGGCGCCGATGCCCTGCCGCATCGTCGCCGGTTCCAGTCCCTCGCGCCAGCTCTTCTCGCGCCAGCCGCGCAGCAAGGTCGGCAGCGGGATCTTGACCGGGCAGACCTCCTGGCATTTGCCGTTGAGCGTGCAGGCGTTGGGCAGATCGCGACTCGCCGCCAACCCGTCGAGCGCGGGGGTCAGCACCGCGCCCATCGGCCCCGGATAGGTGCCGCCATAGGCGTGGCCGCCGATCTGGCGGAACACCACGCAGTGGTTCATGCACGCGCCGCAGCGGATGCAGCGGAGCATCTCGGCGAGCCCCTCGTCGCGCATCTTCACGCGCCCGTTGTCGATCAGCACGATGTGCATCGCTTCCGGTCCGTCGGGATCAGCGGCGCGCTTGGGGCCGGTGTAGAAGGTGGTATATTGCGTCAGCGTCGCGCCGGTCGCCGAGCGCGCCAGCAGCCGCAGCAACTGCGCCGCATGCCCCATCGACGGCACCAGCTTCTCGATGCCCGCCGTCACGATATGGACGCGCGGCGGCACCAGCGACAGTTCGGCATTGCCCTCATTGGTGACGGTGCAGACCGCGCCGCTGTCCGCGATCAGGAAGTTCGCGCCGGAAATGCCGACATCCGCCCCGAGCATGCCCTGGCGCAGATGCCGCCGCGCGCTCTCGGCCATCGCCGGGATCGTCTCCTCGGTATGCGGCGCAGTATGGTGCTGCTTGAACAGCGCGGAGACCTGCTCGCGGGTCTTGTGCATCGCCGGCCAGACGATGTGCGACGGGCGTTCGTCGGCGAGCTGGATGATATGCTCGGCAAGATCGGTCTCGATCCGCCCGATCCCCGCCTCGGCGAGCGCGTGCGGCAGCCCGATCTCCTCGCCCAGCATCGATTTGGAGCGCGCGACGGTGCGCGCGCCCGCCGCCTTGCAGATGCCGATCACGATCGCGCAGGCTTCGTCGGCGGTGCGCGCGTAATGGACCTGCGCGCCGGCGGCGGTCGCCGATGCCTCGAAGTGTTCGAGATAATGGCCGAGATGCGCGACGACATGATCCTTGATCGCCGCGGCGCGGGTGCGCGCTTGCTCGAAATGCGCGAAGCCATCGACCGCGAGCGCGCGCTTGGCCTCGGCGGTGCCGGCGGTGCGGTCGATCGCGAGTTTCAGGATCGGGTCGGCGAGCGCGGCATCGACGCGGCGCGAAAAGGCCGCGCTCATGCGTCCTCGCCGATCGCGGGGCCATCGCCCATGCCGGCGATCACTTCGATCGCGTGATAGGCGCGCACCGGCGATCCTTCGCGGTGGAGCTTGCCGGCCATGTTCATCAGGCAGCCGAGATCACCCGCCAACAGCAGCTCGGCGCCGCTCGCGTCGATCGCCGCGGCTTTCTCGCCCGCGATCGCGTTCGAGATGGCGGGATATTTGACGCAGAAGGTGCCCCCGAACCCGCAGCACGTCTCCGCGCCGTCGAGCGGGGTGAGCGACAGGCCGGCGACGCCGCGCAGCAACCGGCGCGGCTGCGCCTTGATGCCGAGTTCGCGCAGCCCCGAGCAACTGTCGTGATAGGTCGCGGTGGCGTCGAGCGCGGTGTCGGGCCGCCAACCACGCACTTCGTCGAGATAGGCCATGATCTCATAGGTGTTCGTCGCCACCGCCTCGGCACGGCCCCGCCAGGCGGGATCGTGCTCGAACAGTTCGGGATAGTGTACCCGGATCGTCGCCGCGCACGATCCCGACGGCACCACCACCGCGTCATGCCCTTCGAGGAGCGCGATCGTGCGCTTGGCGATCGCGATCGCCTCGGCGCGCGCGCCCGAGTTGAGCGCGGGCTGGCCGCAGCAGGTCTGCCCGGCCGGCACGACGACCGTGCAGCCCGCCGCCTCCAGCGCGCGGAGCGCCGCGAAGCCGACGCGCGGCCGGATCAGATCGACCAGACAGGTGACGAACAGCGCGACGCGGGGGGCGGGCGCGGGCGTCACAGCAGCCCGTGGCGCTTGGCGAAGCTCTCGAACAGGTCGGGCCAGGGCGAGGGCGTGCCGTCCGGCAGGGTCAGCCCGAAGCCGTGACCGCCCGTTTCGAACAGATGCGCCTCCGCCGGAATGTGCGCGGCGCGCAGGCCCGCCAGCATCATCAGGCTGTTCTCGACCGGCACGGTCTTGTCGTCGATCGCATGGGCAAGGAAGGTCGGCGGCGTAGTCGGCTGGATGTCGTTCTCCAGCGAATAGGCGCGGCGCTTCTCGTCGCTCGCCGGTTCGCCGATCAGTTCGACGCGCGAGCCGTTGTGCGCGAGCGGCGCGGTCATGGTGATGACCGGGTAGATCAACGCGGCTGCGCGGGGGCTGAGTGGCTCGCGGTCGATCGCGTCGTTCACCGCGTGAGTTTGGACCGACTGGCGGCTGGTCAGCCACCCGGCGAGATGTCCGCCCGCCGAAAAGCCGATCACGCCGATCCGGTTCGCGTCATAACCGTAGCGGGGCGCCAGCGACCGCACCGTGCGCAGCGCGCGCTGCGCGTCCTGGAGCGGCGCCTCCGGCCCCGCCGCCCAGCCGTCCGCCGGCAGCCGGTACAGCAGCGAGAAGCAGGTGAAGCCCGCGCGTGCGAACCGCCGCGAGATGTTGATCCCTTCATGCCCGAGAACGACACGGCGGTAGCCGCCGCCGGGGATCATCAGCAGCGCGGCGCCATTGGGCTTGGCCGGGCGCAGCACCGTCAGCGTCGGCGTGGTGACGTGCGCGAAGAACGTGTCATAGGCGTCGCTCGTCGCCGAGCGCGGGCCTTGTTCCTGCGCGACGGTGACGTGCTCGCCGCCCGGCACCTTGCCCGGCCAGAGCGGCAGCACGGTGAAATCGGGCGGTACCGCCGCTTGTGCCGCCTGCGCCGCCCGCGCGCGCTTCGCGGTGGCGGCGAGGCCGAGCGCGGTGCCGCCGGCGATCAGCGTGCGTCGGTCGATCGTCATGAACATCCCCTGTGGCCGAGCGCGGTGGCGCGGGTGAGATCGGGGCGCTCGGCCAGCACATGCCCCGACAGCGGCAGATCCAGCGCCTTCAACGCGCCGGCGACGAGATCGGCGATCCGTCGCGCGCCGAGTTCGCTGAAATGCGTGTCATCGTCGATCCCCTTGGGAAAGCCGGGCGCGGCGTTGGCGGGGAGATGCAGGTAATAGCCGCGCGATGCCGCTTCGCCGGTGCGATCGAGCCAGTCGCGCGACAGCGCCTCGAGGTCGATCAGCGGCGTCCGCGTGGTGACGGAAAGGTCGCGCATCACCGCCGACCAGTCGGCGAAATTCGCCTTGGCCTTGCCGTCCGGCCCGAACATATGCTGCGCGACCGGCGTCACCAGGACGGGAACCCCGCGCGCGCCGCGCACCTGCCAGATGAAGCGCAGCAGATTGTCGCGATAGGTGGTCGCCGGATCGGCATAGCGCTCGGGCTTGGCCTTGTAGGCGTCGTTATGGCCGAACTGGATCAGCACCACGTCGCCCGGCTGCACCCGCGCCATCAGCCCGTCCCAGCGGCCTTCCGCGATGAAGGTGCGCGTGCTGCGCCCCGCCGTCGCGAGATCGACCACCTCGGTGCCCGCATCGAGCCCGCACGACAGCATCTGCCCCCAGCCGGTCTGCGGATAGGTTTCGGCCCCATAGACCGACGCGGTCGAATCGCTCGCGATCAGGATCTTGCCGAAGCCCGGCAGCGGCGCGGGGGCGGCGCCAGCCAGCAGCAGCGCGGCGGCGGCGGTGAGGCCGGCGCGGATCATTGCAGGTTCACGAACATGCCGCCATCGACGAGCAGCGCCGCGCCGGTGACGTAGGCGGCCATGTCGGAGGCGAGGAACACGATCGGCCCGACCATGTCCTCCGGCGCGCCGAGCCGGCCGAGCGGGACGCGGCTTTCCATATAGCTGCGCTTGGCCTCGTCGGCGAGGTCGTCCTTGTTGATCTCGGTGAGGATGGTGCCCGGCAACAGCGAGTTGCAGCGGATCTTGTGCTTGCCGAGCGCGATCGCGGTCGATTGCATCAGCGAATGCACCCCCGCCTTGGTCGGCGTGTAATGCGTCTGATATTCGCCGCCGACCAGCGCCGAGATCGACGACACCGCGACGATCGCGCCACCGTGCCCTTGCGCGACCATCTGGTTGGCGGCGGCCTGCACCATGAAATAGGCGCCGTGCATGTTGACGCGCATCGTCCGCTCGAACGTTTCGACCGGCATGTCGAGGAAGGCATGGAACGGGCAGATGCCGGCGTTGTTGACCATCACGTCGACCTTGCCGAACGCCTCGACCGCCTTGGCGACGAAGTCCTTCGCGGTCTCCGGCTCGGCCACGTCACCCTTCACCGCGAGCCCGCGCTGCCCGGTCGCCTCGATGGCGGCGATACAGGCTTCGGCATCCTCGTCGCGGCTATGATAGTTGATGACGACATCGGCACCATGCTGCGCCGCGCCGATCGCGGCGGCGCGGCCGATGCCGGTGGAGGCGCCGGTGACGAGAACGGTCTTGCCTTCGAGCAGCTTCACGTGAGCGTTTCCTCTTCTGTGGTTATCGCCTTGGGCGGCGGTTTGGCCGGGCGCCGGGCACCCAGCCGAGATCGGTGCCGATCTGGTCGGCGGTCGCGCGCACCTCGCCGCTGAGCGCGGCCATGCGTGCGTCGTCCATATATTGCGCGGCGCTCGACAGGCTGATCGCGGCGATGATCCGGCCCGACGCGTCGCGCACCGGCGCGGCGACGCAGCGGATCAGATCCTCGTTCTCCTCGAGATCATAGGCATGGCCGGCGGCGACATAGCCCCGCATCCGTTCGGCCCAGGCCGCGTAATCGACCGCCGGCGCGCCGCGCGCGCGCGACGCCTCGAACAGCGCGGGCCATTCGGCCTCGGGCGTGTCGAGCAGCAGCGCCTTGCCCAGCCCGGTCGAGGATAGCGGGTGACGGTCGCCGATCCGGCTGGAGATATCGACGCGGCGGCGGCCTGGAATCTTGTCGAGATACAGCGCCAGATCGGTATCGAGCCGGCCGAGATGCACCGTGTCCTCGCTGCGCGCGGCGAGCGCCTCCAGCCGGGGCCGCGCGATCCGCACGATATCGGCCTGGCTCTGCGCGAGGAAACCGAGCTGGAGCAGCTTCGGCCCGAGCTGATATCCCTCGCGCGGCAGGAAGGTGAGGAAGCCGCGATCGGCGAGCGCGTTGGCGAGCCGGTGCGTGGTCGATCGCGTCAGCCCCATCGCCGCCGACAGGTCGGCGAGCTTGACCGGCCCGTCGATGACCTTGTCGAGCATGTCGAGCCCGCGCAGCAGCGTCTGGCTGCCCTGAATCTTGGTGCGCTCCTCGCCGCTTTCCGATTCTTCGTTTGACGGGGCATGTCTCATCAATTAATATCCTATCCCATTAAGTGAGAAAGTAAACAGCAAAGGGAGGATCGGCGCAGCTTTCTTCGTGAAGATACCCGGATCGTCCAAGACAACACCGTATCATATTGTGGAACGTCGATGCGATTCCTTTCACATTCTGGATGCTGCCGCCTACGCCCAGGAGATTGCCGGTGACGTTGAAGAGCCTGTCGAAGATCAAGCACGTCCGCGCCTTCACGGTGCGCGGCGGCGGCGCCGATTATCACGACCAGGGCGAAGGCCATTGGATCGACAACCACATCGCCACGCCGATGAGCCGCTATCCCGAATATCGTCAGTCGCGGCAGAGCTTCGGCATCAACGTGCTCGGCACGCTCGTCGTCGAGATCGAGGCGGAGGACGGCACGATCGGCTTCGCGGTGACGACCGGCGGCGAACCCGCCTGCTACATCGTCGAGAAGCATCTCGCCCGCTTCCTCGAAGGCCGCAGCCCGCTCGACTACGAGAAGATCTGGGACCAGATGTACTTCTCGACGCAATATTACGGTCGCAAGGGTCTCGTCATCAACGCGATCTCGGGCGTCGATCTGGCGCTGTGGGATTTGCTCGGCAAGCTCAGGCAGGAGCCGGTCTATCATATGCTCGGCGGCGCGGTGCGCGACGAGTTGCAATTCTACGCGACCGGCGCGCGCCCCGATATCGCCAAGGATCTCGGCTTCATCGGCGGCAAGATGGCGTTGCATCATGGCCCCGCCGAGGGTGTCGAGGGCCTCAAGAAGAACATCGCCGAACTCGCCGACATGCGCGAGCGCGTCGGCCCGGATTTCTGGCTGATGTGGGATTGCTGGATGGCGCTCGACGTCGATTATGCGACCCGCCTCGCGATCGCCGCGCACGAACATGGCCTCAAGTGGATCGAGGAGGCGATCAGCCCGGACGATTATTGGGGTTACGCCGAGCTGCGCCGCAACGTGCCGCGCGGGATGCTGGTGACCACCGGCGAGCATGAGGCGACGCGCTGGGGCTTCCGCATGCTGCTCGACATGGAATGCTGCGACATCATCCAGCCCGATGTCGGCTGGTGTGGCGGGATCACCGAGTTGCTCAAGATCAGCGCGCTCGCCGACGCGAAGGGCAAGATGGTCGTGCCGCACGGATCATCGGTGTACAGCTATCACTTCGTCATCACCCGCCACAACTCGCCGTTCGCCGAGTTCCTGATGATGCACCCCGGCCCGACCGAAGTGGTGCCGATGTTCGCGCCGCAACTGCTCGGCGAGCCGGTGCCCGAGAACGGCCGCCTCAAGGCGAGCGCGCTCGACGCGCCCGGCTTCGGCGTCACCTTCAATCCCGATGTGGCGACGCACCGCCCCTACACCCACTGATCCTCCAGACAGCGAGACCTTCATGAAACTCTGCCGCTTCGGCCCAATGGGCCAGGAAAAGCCGGGCATCGTCGATGCCGACGGCCAGCTTCGCGACCTGTCGGGCGTGATCGACGACCTGACGATCGCGACGCTTCCCGCCGCGCTCGCCGCCAACGTCGCCCCGCTGCCGCTCGCCGAGGGGACGCCGCGCTACGGCGTGCCGCTGAAAGGTGTCGGCAAGATCGTCGCGATCGGGCTCAACTACCGCGATCATGCGATCGAATCGAACCTGCCGATCCCGACCGAGCCGATGATGTTCATGAAGGCGGTGTCGAGCCTCTCCGGACCCAATGACGACGTGATGCTGCCCAAGGATTCGACCCATGGCGACTGGGAAGTCGAGCTCGGCGTCATCATCGGCAAGACCTGCCGCTATGTCAGCGAGGAGGACGCGCTCGGCCATGTCGCCGGCTATACGCTCGTCAACGACGTGTCGGAGCGGTTCAACCAGAAGCGGCGCGGCAGCCAGTGGAGCAAGGGCAAGGGCCATGACACCTTCTGCCCGACCGGCCCGTGGCTGGTGACGCCCGACGAGGTCGGCGACTGCCAGGATCTCGGCATGGCGCTCGACGTCAACGGCGCGCGGATGCAGACCGGGAACACGAAGACGATGATCTTCGACGTCAAGCAGCTCCTTTCCTATGTGAGTGAGTATATCACGCTGTATCCGGGCGATCTCGTCATCACCGGCACGCCACCGGGCGTGGGCGAGGGCAAGAAGCCCGAGGCGATCTACCTCAAGGCGGGCGATGTGATGGAACTCGCGATCGACAAGCTCGGCACGCAGCGCCAGCAGGTCGTCGCGTGGCGCCACCTCGGCGAAGGTACGCTCGCGTGAGCGCCTATGCGGGCCGGTTCGCGGGGCGCACCGCGATCGTGACCGGCGGCGCCTCCGGGCTCGGCAAGGCGGTCGCCAAGCGTATCGTCGCCGAGGGCGGCACCGTCGCCCTGTGGGATGTCAACGCCGACGCCTTGGCCGCCGCGCAGGAGGAGACCGGCGCGGCCGCGGTGTTCGCGCTCGACGTATCCGATCAGGCGCAGGTCGAGGCGGCGGCGGCAGGTGCCAATGACGCGCTCGGCAAGATCGACATCCTCGTCAATTCGGCGGGCATCACCGGCGCGACCGCGCCGTTGCATGAGTATCCGCTCGAAAGCTGGCGGCGGGTGATCGACATCAACCTCAACGGGCTGTTCTATTGCTGCCGCGCGGTGGTGCCGTTCATGCTCGCGAACGGCTATGGCCGCATCGCCAACCTCGCCTCGGTCGCGGGCAAGGAGGGCAATCCCAATGCCTCGGCCTATTCGGCGTCGAAGGCGGGGGTGATCGGCCTCACCAAGTCACTCGGCAAGGAACTCGCCGAGAAGGGCGTGATCGCCAACGCGCTGACCCCGGCGACCTTCGAAAGCCCGATCCTCGCGCAATTGCCGCAGAGCCAGGTCGATTACATGCGCTCCAAGATCCCGATGGGTCGCCTCGGCGAGGTTGATGAAAGCGCGGCGATGGTATGCTTCATGGTCAGCGAGGAATGCAGCTTCACCACGGCCTCCACGTTCGACACATCGGGCGGGCGGACGACATTCTAGCCGACCGCCGTTCGTGCTGATGCCGAACCCTTCCGTTCGTGCTGAGCTTGTCGAAGCACGCGTCCCAAGGCGGACCGGGTGAGGCACGCCCCCTTCGGCTGGCTGGCAAAGCCAGCCGCTCAGGACAGGCTTCGACAGGCTCAGGGCCAACGGAGCCTGAAATCGTACCGCGCGACTGTCCGCCAAGAGACAGCGTCGCCACCCAGGAGAGTGCATGTCCGAGCAACGTCCCTTCGTCGACGCCCATGTCCACCTCTGGGATCTGGCGCATCTGCGCTATCCCTGGCTGACGCCGCCGTTCGCCGATGACGGCCCCAACGGCAGCGTCGAACCGATCGCGCGCACCTATCTGCTCGACGATTACCTCGCCGATGCCGCCGGCTGGGACGTGCGCGGGATCGTCCATGTCGATGCCGGCGCCGATGCCGCCGATGCGCTCGCCGAGACCGACTGGCTCCAGCGGATCGCTGATGGACGCGGCATGCCCAATGCGATCGTCGCCTTCGCCGCGCTCGACGATCCGGACGTTGATGCGCTGCTCGCCGCGCATGCGGCGCGCGCCAATGTTCGCGGTATCCGCCACATCGTCAACTGGCATGCCGACGCCCGGCGTACCTACACGCCCCGCGACGTGACGCGCGACGACGCCTGGGCCGCCGGCTTCGCGCTGCTGGGCAGCTACGGCCTCAGCTTCGATCTGCAAGCCTATGCCGGCCAGTTCCCCGGCCTCGCGCCCCTCATCGCGCGCCACCCGGAAATTTCGGTCATCATCAACCACATGGGGATGATGATCCCCGGCGAGGAAGCCGACTGGCGCGGCGGCATGGCCGCGCTGGCGGCGCTTCCCAACGTCTCGGTCAAGCTGTCGGGCATCGGCTTCAGCGACCGCCGCTGGACCGCGGGGCTCGCGCGCGACCAGATCCGCGGCGCGATCGACCTGTTCGGGACCGACCGCGCGATGTTCGCGAGCGATTTCCCGACCGACAAATTGTTCGGCAGCTTCGCGCGGCACCTCGACACCTATGCCGACATCGTCGCCGATCTGACCGCCGGGGAGCGCCACGCGCTGTTCGCCGGCAACGCCAATCGCATCTATCGACTGGGCCTGACGCTATGAACGGCAATCCCAACCCGCTGATCGGCGTACTCTACCACTGGCTCGGCGGGTTCGCCTCGGCGACCTTCTACGTGCCCTATCGTGGCGTGAAGCGGTGGTCCTGGGAGATCTACTGGCTGACCGGGGGCGTCTTCTCGTGGCTGATCGCGCCGTGGTTCTTCGCATCGCTGCAGACCAACGATCTGCTCGGCGTGCTCGGGCAGGCGCCGCTGCCGACCTTGCTGTGGCCGGTGGTGTTCGGGCTGCTCTGGGGGTTCGGCGGGCTGACCTATGGGCTGACGATGCGCTATCTCGGCCTGTCGCTCGGCATGGCGGTGGTGCTCGGGCTGTGCACCTTGTTCGGCACGCTGATCCCGCCGCTCGTCCAGGGGGATTTCGCGGCCAAGCTGCTCGACACCGCGTCCGGGCGGATCGTGCTGCTCGGCCTTGCCATCACGCTCGCGGGGATCGCCACGGTCGCGCTCGCCGGCGCGCGCAAGGACGCGGCGCTGAGCGATGCGGAAAAGGCTGCGACCGTGGCCGAGTTCGACTTCCGCAAGGGCGTCGCGGTTGCGATCTTTTCGGGTGTCATGTCCTCCTGCTTCGCGTTCGGGCTGGCGGCGGGCGAGCCGATCAAGGCGATCTCCGCCGCCGCCGGCACCGGCCCGCTGTGGACCGGGCTGCCGATCCTGTGCCTGGTGATGTTCGGCGGGCTGGTCACCAACGGGCTGTGGTGCGCGTGGCTGATCGTGAAGAACCGCAGCGCCGGCCAGTGGCTCGGGCGCGGTACGGTCGCGGCGGGCGCGCCGCTCGGGCTCAACTACCTGCTCTCGGCGCTCGCCGGGACGATGTGGTATTTCCAGTTCTTCTTCTACACGATGGGCGAAAGCCAGATGGGCCGGTTCGGCTTTTCGAGCTGGACGCTGCACATGGCGAGCATCATCATTTTCGGCACCTTGTGGGGCTTCGCCTTCAAGGAATGGAAAGCCGCCGCGCCGCGCGTCAGGGCGATGGTGTGGACCGGCATCGGCCTGCTCGTGTTCGCGACGGTGGTGATCGGCTACGGCAACAGCCTGGGGGGATGAGCGTGCCCTACCGTTCGCACTGAGCGAAGTCGAAGTGCGGGCCCCAGGCGAATCGCAGGTGGCACGTGCTTCGACTTCGCTCAGCACGAACGGGTTGAGGGGGCGCGTTGGGCTACCGCAGCAGCTTGAGGTCGATCGCCGCCGCCATCGCGGTGAAGCCCGCGTCGTTCGGGTGGAGCGCGTCGCCGCTGTCATACGCCTTGGCGAACCGATCGGGATCGGCCGGATCGGCGACCGCCTTGGCCATATCGACATAACCGTCGGCGACGGTGTTGGTGCGAATCCAGGTGTTGACCTGCTTGCGCACCGCCTCGCCCTCAGCGCCCCAATAGCCCGCGCCCTTGTACGGCAGGATCGTCGCGAAGATCACCTTCACGCCCTTGTCGTGCGCGCGCGCGACCATCTGGCGATAGCCGCCGGTAAGATCGGCGACAGTCGGCAGCGGCGTCTTGCGCGCGGTCGCGCCGCCGATGTCGTTGACGCCTTCGAGCACGATGACGTGTGACACGCCGGGGATTGACAGCACATCGCGGTCGAAGCGCGCGAGCGCGTTGTTGCCCGCGCCCTCGGCCAGCACGCGGTTGCCGCTGATGCCGAGGTTGGCGACGCCGACGCTGGTGCGCCCCGCTTTCTGCAACCGCTCGGCGAGCTGATCGGGCCAGCGCGTGTCGGCGTCGGCGGTGGCGCGCACCCCGTCGGTGATCGAATCGCCGAACGCGACCACGGTCGATCCGCGCTGCGGCGTGTCGACGTCGATCGCGTCGATCACCATCCGCTGGGTGAACTTGGTCGCGCCGTCGAGCGTCGCCGCGCCGGTCTGGTCGCCCGCCGCGATCCACGCGGTCGCCGCGGCATAGCCGTGGACGGTCGGATCGGGCGCGCCTTGCGGGAAATACAGGCTGATCGCGACATGCGCGAGCGGCGCGACGCGCAGCGCGATCGGATCGCTCACCAGCGGCGCGCGATCGGGAATGGTCGGCGCGGCGACGCCGTCGAAGGTGACCGCGCGGTCGCTGCCGGGCACGATCTTGCCGCTCGCATCGACCAGCGCGACATGAACGCTGCCGAGCTTGAGCGCGCTCGCCGACAGTTCGTTGGTCAGCCGCAGCCTTATGCGCGTGCCGCCGCTGCTGATCCGTACCACCTGGCGCAGCGTCCGCCCGGTCAGGTCGGGCAGGTCGCCGGGTTTGCCCGGACTCTGCGGCGCGACCGCCCAACTCCGCGACCAGGCGGCGACGCCCGGCGTGGGCAGCGCGAGCGCGGCGACGATCAGCAACGGCAGGCTGGCTTTCATGGCAATCTCCTCAAGGGCGCGGGTAGGGATATGCTCGCTTCAGGCGGGATCTTTGCGAAGGCCGCCGAACGCGTATCGTATCGTGTTTTCCCGCGGAAGCGGGAACCCAGAGCCAAGCAAACACCGATGTGCGGCTCTTGGGACTCTGGACTCCCGCATGCGCGGGAGAACAAGAAGCGGCTTTCGCATACGTTTTGAGTCAGGCGTGGTGGAAGATCAGCGGCAGCGGCCATTCGCGCGGGCGGTTGTCGGCCTCGACCTCCATCAGCGGCGCCATGTAATCCCACCACCGCTTCATCACCGGATGATCGGGCAGCGTGTCGCGGGCATTGTCCTCGGTCAGCTTGAGCACCGCGAACAGGCTCAGCGTCGCCTCGTCGAGGAAGATCGAATAATCATAAATCCCGCTCGCGGTGAGCAGCGCGGAGAGTTCGGGCCAGATCGCGTCGTGGCGCGCGCGATACTCGTCGACCACGCCGGGCTTGAGCTGCATCCTGAAGGCGTGGATCGACATGCGCGTCCTCTCTCCGATCGTTGACGCGCTATCCTACGGCGGCGCGCGCCGGTCAACGCGTCCGCGCCGATCTCGACAGCGCCGATGGTTGGGAGCATGAGCGCGCGAGGGGAGAGACGGCGTGACCGAAAGACCAAGCGCGGGGGCGGCTCCGCGGATTCATACCAGCATCGCGCGCGATCTCGGCGTCGCGATCGTCAGCGGCCAGTATCAGCCCGGCGCGGTGCTGCCCGGCGAGATCGAGTTCAGCGCGCAGCTCAAGGTCTCGCGCAGCGCCTATCGCGAGGCGGTGCGGATGCTCGCCGCCAAGGGGCTGGTCGAGAGCCGCACCAAGACCGGCACCCGCGTCAGCGAACGCGCGCGCTGGAACATGCTCGATCCCGAGGTGCTCGCCTGGGCGTTCGTCAACGAGCCGCCCGAACCGTTCGTGCGCAGCCTGTTCGAGATGCGGCTGATCGTCGAGCCGGCCGCCGCCGCGCTGGCGGCGGTACGCCGCACCGAGCCGCAGCTCGCGCGGATGCGGCAGGCGCTGGAGGATATGGGGCGGCACGGCCTCGGCACGCCGGAGGGGCGGCAGGCCGACCAGGATTTCCACAGCGCCATCCTGCTCGCGACCGGCAACGAACCGCTCGCGGCCCTGTCGAGCACGATCACCGCGGCGGTGCGCTGGACCACCGCGTTCAAATACCGGAAGAACGCGGTGCCGCGCGACCCGCTCGACGATCATGGCGCGGTGTTCGCGGCGATCGCGGCGGGCGACGCCGCCCGCGCGCGTGAGGCGATGACCGCGCTGGTTTCGCTCGCGCTCGAGGACACGAGCACGGTGCTGGGCGAGTGACGCCGGCTTGAAAAAGCCAGGCGCGTCTATTACTCAGACAATAGAGGTGTGAAATGCGAGCGATCAAGGTTGACCCGCGCGACGATGTCGCGGTGGCGATGGAAGCGTTGCCGGCGGGCGATCTCGTCACGGTCGGCGGTGTGGACGTGCGGCTGGCCGAGGATATTCCCGCCGGCCATAAATTTGCCGTGACACCGGTAACAGCCGGGCGGCCGGTGCTGCGCTATGGCTTCCCGATCGGAACCGCGCGCGCGGACATCGCGCCGGGCGCGCATGTCCACACGCACAATGTCGCGACCGCGCTCGCCACCGCCGGCGCGTACCGCTACGCGCCCGTCGCGGCCGCGCCCGCGGCCGCGCCGAGCGCGCGCACGTTCGAAGGCTATCTCCGCGCCGACGGATCGGTGGGGACGCGCAACGAGATCTGGATCATCCCCTCGGTCGGCTGCGTCGGGCGCACGGCGGAGCGGCTCGCCGCGCGCGCCGGGGGCGATCTGCCCGCCGGGGTCGACGGCGTCGTCGCCTTCCCGCATCCGTTCGGCTGCTCGCAGCTCGGCGACGATCTCGCCGGCACGACGCGCGTGCTCGCGGCGCTCGCCTGCCACCCCAATGCCGGCGGCGTGCTGCTGCTTGGCCTCGGCTGCGAATCGAACCAGCTCAGCGGCATGCTCGAACTGATCCCGCCCGAACGGCGCGACCGGATCCGCGTGGTCGGCGCGCAGGCGTCCGCCGATGAAATGGCCGAAGGACTGGCCGCGATCGCCGAACTGGTCGCGCTCGCCGCGCGGGACCGGCGCAGCACGGTGCCGCTCTCCGCGCTCACGCTCGGGGTGAAGTGCGGCGGCTCGGACGGGTTGAGCGGCCTCACCGCCAATCCGGTGATCGGCCGCATCGCCGACCGCGTCGGCGATGCTGGCGGGCGCGTGCTGCTCACCGAAATCCCCGAGATCTTCGGTGCGGAGCAATTGCTGATGGATCGCTGCACCAGCCGCGAGACATTCGACGCGCTGGTCTCGCTGGTCAACGGCTTCAAGGACTATTTCGTCCGCAACGGCGAGCCGGTCTCCGAAAACCCCAGCCCCGGCAACATCCGGGGCGGCATCACCACGCTGGAGGAAAAGTCGCTCGGCGCGGTGCAGAAGGGCGGGCACGTTCCCGTCACGGACGTGCTGCCCTATGCCGGGCGCGTGCGCCGCGCCGGGCTGACCTTGCTGGAGGCACCGGGCAACGACGCCGTCTCGACCACCGCGCTCGCGGCCGCGGGGGCGACGATGACCCTGTTCTCGACCGGGCGCGGCACGCCGCTCGGCAGCCCGGTGCCGACCGTCAAGATCGCCTCCAACGCGGCGCTCGCGGCGGCCAAGCCGGGCTGGATCGATTTCGACGCGGGCGCCGTGCTCGACGATGGTCTCGACGTCGCCGCCGACCGGCTGCTCGACCGGATCGTCGCGATCGCCTCGGGCGCGCGCACCCGCAATGAGGTCAACGAGGAACGCGCCATCGCGATCTGGAAGCGCGGTGTGACGCTGTAGCCCAAGGCAAAGCGGCTATACATGTCCCGGAAACCGCATTATCTGAGTCGCAATTCCACATCATGAAAGCATGCCGGTAGATCATGCGAAGGGGAGAGCGATGACGGCAGCCGACGCGGAAAAACTGACACCGGTGTCTCATCCGACGCCCCCGAGCGGCCGCTATCGCTGGGTGATCTGCGGGCTGTTGTTCGCCGTCACCGCGATCAATTACGTCGATCGCCAGATGATCGGCGTGCTCAAGCCCGTGCTGGCGAGCGATCTGCACTGGTCCGAGATCGACTATGCCAATGTCGTCTTCTGGTTCCAGGCGGCCTATGCGATCGGCTATATCGGTTTCGGCCGCTTCGTCGACGTGGTCGGCGCGCGCGTGGGCTATGCGGTCGCCTTCGCGATCTGGACCGCCGCGCACATCGCGCACGGCGCCGTCAACACGATCACCCAGTTCGCGATCGCGCGCTTCGCGCTCGGCATCGGCGAATCGGGCAACTTCCCGGTCGCGATCCGCGCCGTCACCGAATGGTTCCCGGCGCGCGAACGTGCCTTCGCGATCGGCGTGTTCAACGCGGGATCGAACGTCGGCGCGATCGTCACGCCGCTGCTGGTGCCGTGGCTGGTCGCGCTATACGCCGGCAACTGGCGGCCGGCGTTCGTCATCACCGGCGTCGTCAGCCTGATATGGCTGGTCGCGTGGGTGATCCTGTACCGCTCGCCCGCGAAACACGCGCGCGTCTCCCCCGAGGAGCGCGCCTGGATCGAGCAGGATCCCGCCGATCCGACCACGCCGATGCGCTGGCGCGACATCGTGCGGTTCCGCGAGACCTGGGCCTATGCGGCGGCCAAGTTCTGCATCGATCCGGTCTGGTGGTTCTATCTGTTCTGGCTGCCGGGGTATCTCGGCGAACGCTATCACCTCGATCTCAAATCGTTCGGGCCGCCGCTGGTCGCGGTATATCTGATGTCGGATATCGGTTCGGTCGCGGGCGGCTGGCTGTCGGGCCGGATGATGAAGGCGGGCTGGAGCGTCAACGCGGCGCGCAAGACGACGATGCTGATCTGCGCCTGCGCGATCCTGCCGATCTTCGCGGTGCAATCTGTCGATAATCTCTGGGTGGCGGTGTTCATCATCGGTCTGGCGACCGCCGGGCACCAGGCGTTTTCGGCGAACCTCTACACCCTGCCGTCCGATCTGTTCCCGCGATCGGCGGTCGGATCGGTGATCGGCATCGGCGGCGCGATCGGCGGGGTCGGGGGCATGCTGTTCTCGCTCTATGTCGGCCGCGTGCTTCAGGAGCTTGGCAGTTACGCGCCGATCTTCCTCGTCGCCGCCGCCGCCTATTTCGTCGCGCTGCTGATCGTGCAGGTGCTGTCGCCACGGCTCGCCCGCGTGACGATCGAGGCCGCATGAAATTGGTCAGACACCGCTCTTCCCGCGCCGCGCCCGCGCGGGTAAGGCTTGCCCATCGCTCTCCCGTATCGGACCTGTCGCCCGCATGACAAAACCGCTCACGCTCCACCCCGATCGGCTGTTCCCCGCCGAGCCGACCGTTCGCGAGATCGCGCGGCGGCTCTACGCTGGCGTCGCCGATCTGCCGATCGTCAGCCCGCACGGCCATACCGATCCGGCGTGGTTCGCGACCGATGCGCCGTTCAGCGATCCCTCGTCGCTGCTGATCGTGCCCGATCACTATGTGTTCCGCATGCTGTTCAGCCAGGGCGTCGCGCTCGAGACGCTCGGCGTGCCGACCGTCGACGGCAGCCTGACCGAGACCGATTCGCGCAAGATCTGGCACCTGCTCGCCAGCAACTATCATCTGTTCCGTGGCACGCCCTCGCGGATGTGGCTCGACTGGGTGTTCTCGGCGGTGTTCGGGCTCGACGTGCTGCTCGAACCCGAAACGGCCGACCTGTATTACGACACGATCGACGCCGCATTGAAGACCGAGGCGTTCCGCCCGCGCGCGCTGTTCGAACGCTTCAACATCGAGGTGATCGCGACCACCGAAAGCCCGCTTGATCCGCTCGCCCACCATGCCGCGATCCGCGCGAGCGGCTGGGGCGGGCGCGTCGTCACCGCTTATCGCCCCGATCCGGTGGTCGATCCCGAGGCGGCCAAGTTCGCCGACAACGTCCGCCGTTTCGGCGAGACCGCCGGCGAAGACGTGTCCACCTGGGAGGGCTATCTCGCCGCGCACCGCTTCCACCGCGCGCGCTTCCGCGAAGCCGGCGCGACCTCGACCGACCACGGCCATCCCTCGGCGCGCACCGCCGATCTCTCGCCCGAGGATGCCGCCGCGCTCTACGCGCGGGTGCTGGCGGGGGCGACGGCGGAGGACGCCGAGCTGTTCCGCGCGCAGATGCTCACCGAGATGGCGCGGATGAGCACCGAGGACGGCATGGTGATGCAGCTTCACCCCGGCGTCCACCGCAACCACAATGCCGCCGTGCTCGCGCGGTTCGGCCGCGACAAGGGCGCCGACATCCCGACGCAGGGCGAGTTCGTGGTGTCGCTCAAGCCGCTGCTCGACCGGTTCGGCACCGATCCCCGGCTGACGCTGATCCTCTTCACGCTCGACGAGGATGTTTACAGCCGCGAACTGGCGCCGCTCGCCGGCCATTATCCCTGTCTGCGGCTCGGCCCGCCGTGGTGGTTCCACGACAGCCCCGAGGGCATGCGCCGCTTCCGCGAGCGGACCACCGAGACGGCAGGCTTCTACAACACGGTCGGTTTCAACGACGATACCCGCGCGTTCCTGTCGATTCCGGCGCGGCACGATGTCGCGCGGCGGATGGATTGCGTGTGGCTCGCGCAGCTCGTCGCCGAGCATCGTTTGCCCGAGGACGAGGCGCATGACGTCGCGCGCGCGCTCGCCTATGATCTCGCCAAAGCGGCGTACAAGCTGTGAGGCTCTCGACCGAAGCCCTCGCCGGCCTGCCCGCCGAAATCGCGCGTCCGGCCTATGACCGAAGCGCGGTGAAGCGCGGTGTCGTCCATCTCGGCATCGGCGCGTTCCACCGCGCGCATCAGGCGGCCTATTTCGAGGCGGCCTTGGCGGCGGGCGATTTGCGCTGGGGCATCACCTCGGTGTCGCTGCGCTCGGGCAGCGTGCGCGATCAGCTCGCGCCGCAGGATTGCCTTTACGCCCTGGTGGTTCGCGATGGCGACGCGCGCAGCGTGTCGATCATCGGTGCCGAACAGGCGGTGCTGGTCGCGCCCGAAGACCCCGCCGCCGTCGTCGCCGCGCTCGCGCATCCCGATGCGCGGATCGTCACGCTGACGATCACCGAGAAGGGCTATAAGCTCGATCGCGCCAAGGGCACTTTGCTCGCCGACGATGCCGATGTCGCCGCCGATTGCGCATCGCTCGCCGCGCCGCGTACCGCGCCGGGCTTCCTAGCCGCCGGCCTCGCCGCGCGCCGCAGCGCCGGGCTCGGCCCGCTGACGGTGATCTCGTGCGACAATCTGCCCCACAATGGCGCGTTGCTGCGCGAAGCCGTGCTGGCGGTGGCGCGCGCCAACGATCCCGCGCTCGCTGAGTGGATCGCCGCCGAAGTGGCGTTCCCCGCCTCGATGATCGACCGCATCGTTCCCGCCACCACCGACGCCGATGTCGCTGCGCTCGCCGCCGATCTCGGTGTGGAGGACCGCGCCATGGTCAAGACCGAGCCGTTCAGCCAGTGGGTGATCGAGGACCATTTCGTCACCGAACGTCCTGATTTCGCCGCGCTTGGCGTACAACTCACCCAGGCGGTCGCGCCATGGGAGGATGCCAAGCTGCGGCTGCTCAACGGCGCGCATTCGGGGATCGCCTATCTCGGCGCGCTTGGCGGCGACGCGTTCGTCCATGAGTTCGTCGCGACTCCGGCTGGGCGCGGCTTCGTCGATGCGCTGTGGGACGAGGCGCAGACCACGCTCGATCCGCCCGAGGGGCTCGACATCGCCGCCTATCGCACCGCGCTGATGGGCCGCTTCGCCAACAGCGCGCTCCAGCACCGCACCCGTCAGATCGCGATGGACGGCTCGCAGAAACTCCCCCAGCGGCTGCTCGCGACGATCGCGGTGCGGCGGACGGCGGGCGCTCCCGTGGATGCGCTCGCGCTGGCGGTGGCGGCGTGGATGCGCTGGCAGGCGGGCGTCACCGATGCCGGCGAGACGTTCACGGTCGACGATCCCGCCGTCGAGACGCTTGGCGCGTTGTCGGCCGGAGCGTCGGATACGGGGGCGCGGGTGGATGCGCTGCTCGGATTCTTCGGCTTCGCGGCGGATGCCGAGGTGCGTGGGACGTTGGTGCGCCACCTGACCACACTCGAAACCGACGGCGCGCGGGCGGCGGTGGGCCGGTTCGGCTGATCTTTCCTAATCAGACGCGCACCATTCCCCGTTCGCCCTGAGCTTGTCGAAGGGCGTGCCAGATATGCCGCGTTGCGCGTGGCGCACGTGCTTCGACAAGCTCAGCACGATCGGGGGAAGGACAGCGTTAGAGCAGCCCCGCCTTCACCCGCACCCTTGGCGCGAAGGCGATCGGGTTGCGCATCGGCAGCGTGAAGCCGGTTGCGGTCGCTTCGAACGCATCGTCGGGCTGGGTGCGCACCGCATCCTCGGCGGCGCTGCTCGCGCCGACGAAGAAATGCACCAGCACGTCGCCGGGACGACCGACGATGCCGCCCTCAAACCGGCGGCGTTCGAGTTCGGCCATTGGATGCGGCAGATGCGCGTCGCCCGCGCCGAAGCGGCGCTCGCGCTCGACCACGCCGTCGCGGAGCAGGCGGCTCGTCACCGTGATCTCGTGCGGCAATTCGCCGAGCCGCACCTCGGGGCCGAGCGCGGTCGGGCGCGGGCTGAGCTGCGCGGGGAAATGGCGGTGCGTGCGCGCGGCGGCGTGATCGTGGAAGCGGTTGCCGAGCACGAAGCCGATCCGCACGGGCGCGCGATCCGCCGCGATCAGATACAGGCCGGCGATCTCGGGCCGCTCGCTGCCGTCGAGCGCGAATTCGGGCACCGTCAGTACCGTGCCCGGGCCGGTCAGCGAACGCCCGTCGCCGCGATAGCGCCAGCCCGAACCGCGCCCCGCCGCCGCCGCGCCGCTGTCGCTGACATGCAGCCGCGTGGGATCGGGCAGGTCGATCGGCGCGAGCAGCCGCACCATGCGCAGGTTGAGCGGCTCGCCCAGCCGGGCTTCCGCGAGCTCGGCGAGCGGTACGCCGGTGTCCAGCGCATGTTCGGCGAGATCGGCGAGCGTGGCGGCGCCCTTGATGCGCCGGGCGAAGCCGCCGATCAGCGCGGCGACCCCGCGCGCGCCGTCTTCGAACTGGATCAGGCTGTCGATCATCCCGCCTTCGCGTCCCTCGGCGCCGAAGCTACTCCGCGCGCGCGCCGGGTCAATCGCTTTGTCAGGCGGCGAGCATCGCGCAGGCGTCGCCGATCGCGGCATAGATCGCGTCGAGATCGGCATCGTCGATGCAGTACGGCGGCATCACATAGACGGTGTTGCCGAGCGGGCGCAGCAACAGATCGCGGTCGCGGAAGAAGCCGAGCAGGCGCGGTCCCAAAGTCGAAAGATAGCCGCCGTTTGGATCGGCGATATCGAGCGCGGTGACGGTACCGAGCTGGCGCTTGCCGCCAATCGCGGGGTGATCGAGCGCCGCCAGCCGGACGGCCTGCCGGTGTGATAGATCGGCGATCCGCGCCGCGACCGGCTCGTCGCGCCAGATCTCGAGATTGGCGCGCGCGGCGGCGCAGGCGATCGGGTTGGCGGTGTAGCTCGACGAGTGGAAGAACATCGTCGCGCGGTCCTGCGAACAATGCGCGGCATAGATCGGCTCGGTCGCCAGCGTGACGGCGAGCGGGATCGCACCGCCGGTCAAGCCTTTGGACAGGCAGAGGATATCGGGCACCACGCCCGCCTGGTCGCATGCCAGCAGCGTGCCGGTGCGGCCCCAGCCGGTCATCACCTCGTCGGCGATGAACAGCACGCCATGGCGCGCGCAGATGTCGCGCATCGCCGCGAGCGTCTCGGTCGGGTAGATCAGCATGCCGCCCGCGCCGAGCAGCAGCGGCTCGACGATGAACGCCGCCGCGCCCGCCCGGCATTCCGCCTCAAGCGCGTCGAGCGTTGCCTGTTCGTGCCCGGCGGCTGGGAAGGGGATCGTGCCGACGTCGAACAGCAGCGGCGCATAGGCCCGGTTGAACACGCCACGCGCGCCGACCGACATCGCCCCGATCGTGTCGCCATGGTAGCTGTGCTCGAGCACGAGGATGCGGTGGCGCGGTGCGCCGCGATTGGCCCAGAAGCCGAGCGCCATCTTGAGCGCGACCTCGACGCTGGTCGATCCCGAATCGGAATAGAACACGCGGGTGAGCGCGGGGGGCAGCGTGGCGATCAACCCGCGCGCGAGCGCCTCGGCGGGTTCGTGCGTCCAGCCAGCGAAGATGATCTGGTCGAGCTTTTGCGTCTGCGCGGCGATCGCCGCCATGATGCGCGGGTTGCGGTGCCCGTGCGTCGTCACCCACCAGGACGAGATCGCATCGACGATCCGCCGCCCGTCCTGCGCGTACAGCGCGGCACCCTCGCCATGCGTGACGAGCGGGATCGGCTCGCCGAGGCCGTGCTGCGTGAAAGGGTGCCAGACTGGCGAGGGGGATGAGGAGGAGGAGACGCTCACCGCCCCCACCCGTTCGCACTGAGCGAAGTCGAAGTGCGTGTCTCAAACGCGACGCTTTTGGCGCGTCCTTCGACTTCGCTCAGGACGAACGGGGGAGGGAAGGTCATGCGAAATCCTCCAACCGGAAGTTGTCGGCGAACGCCGCCCGCAAGTGCTCCGCATCGAGTGTCTCCAGCCGTGGCAACCGCCCGAGCCGCTTGACCCCGCCGATCGCGGCGATCGTCGCCTCGCTGTCTTCATTGGCATCGCCGTTGAAGGCGACGCCGAGGATCGGCACTCCGCGTGCGCGCAACGCCTCGATCGAAAGCAGGCTGTGGTTGATCGTCCCCAGTGCGGTGCGCGCGACCAGCACCACTGGATGACCCCAGCGTGCGAACAGATCGGCGAACAGCAGCGTGCGCGTCACCGGCACCAGCACCCCGCCCGCGCCTTCGATGACGAGCGGGCCATCGACGTTCGGCGGCGTGAGTCGCGCCGGGTCGATCGTCACGCCGTCGATCTCGGCGGCGCGGTGTGGCGAGCAGGGCGTGTTCAGCCGATACGCCTCGGGCAGCACGCGCGTCACACCGAGCGCGGCGACGCGCGCCGCGTCGGTACCGTCGTCGAGTCCCGCCTGCACCGGCTTCCAATAGGCCGCGCCGAGCGCCGCCGCGAGACCGGCGGCGAACACCGTCTTGCCCGCGTCGGTATCGGTACCGGTGACGATGATCGTCTTCATGCCAGCGCCCCTTCGATTGCGCGCGCAAGCCCGTCGAGATCGGCTTCGCACGCGTTGAGCGTCACCGAGATGCGCAGCCGCGACGTTCCCGCCGGCACGGTCGGCGGACGGATGCCGCGTACGTCATAGCCCGCCGCCTGCACCGCGCTCGCGACGCGCATCGTCGTCGCATCGTCGCCGAGCACCAGCGGCAGGATTTGCGATCCGGTCGGGGTGACGCCGCACGGCGCGAGCGCGGCCTCGGCGTGCGCCACCAGGGTGCGCAGTCGGTCTCGCCGTTCGGGTTCGTCAGCGAGGATCCGCAATGCGGCGCGCACCGCGCTCGCCATCAGCGGCGAGGGCGCGGTCGAGAAGATGAAGCCGCGCCCGCGATTGACGAGGAAATCGCGGACCACGCGCGGACCGCACACCAGCGCGCCCTCGCAGCCCAGCGCCTTGCCGCACGTCCGCAGCGTGACGACATTCTCGCGCCCCTCGAACGCGGCGGCGAGCCCGCGTCCGTTGGCGCCGAACACACCGGTCGCGTGCGCCTCGTCGATCAGCAGCACGGCGTCATGCCGCGCCGCGACCTCGGCGAGATCCTCCAGCGGCGCGCGGTCGCCATCCATGCTGTACAGGCTCTCGACCGCGATCCACGCGCGTCCGGTGCCGCCCCGCGCGCGCCACGCGGCGATCGCGTCGTCAAACCCCTGTGGATCATTGTGTGGCACGCCCACAGTCTCGGCGCGGCCGAGCCGCATCCCTTCATGCGCGCTGGCGTGGATCAGCGCGTCGTACACCACCAGGTCGCCGCGCTGCGGCAGCGTGCCGAGCAGTGCGGCGTTGGCGGCGTACCCGCTCGAAAAATACAGCGCCGCCTCGCTCCCGAAAAACGCCGCCGCTTCGGCTTCGAGCGCGTCATGCTCGGGATCGTTGCCGCGGAGCAGCCGCGACCCGCCCGATCCGACCGCGACCCCGCGCGCCAGCGCCTCCATCACGGCGCCGCGCAGACGGTCCGACGTGGCGAGGCCGAGATAATCGTTCGAGGAAAAGTCCACGCCGCTGCGTGGGAACAGCCCCCGCAACCTGTCGCGCGCGGCGAGGTCCGCGAGATCATGGGCATGGGCGGCAAGCAACGACATTGGCAACGCTCGGTAGCGCGCTGCGCGAAATGCTCAAGCGGCTAGGCGGGGATGATCCTCGCACGGAACCAGTCGGCGACGGCATCTTCCTCGAGCGATCCGGCCGCCAGCGCCAGCACCATGCGGATCGCCTCGGCCTTGTCGAATGCGATCTGCACGCCATTGAGCTTGAGGAAAAGTCGCGCGATCACCCAGGCCGTGCGCTTGTTACCGTCGTTGAACGGATGATTGCGCGCGATCCCGAACGCATAAGCCGCAGCCAGCGCACAGGGATCATCCTCCCCATACGCATGTTTGTTGACGGGACGCGCGAGCGCCGATTCGAGCAGTCCGGCATCCTTGACGCCCGCCAGCCCGCCATGTTCGGCCAACTGCCGATCATGAACGGCGTAGGCGACCGCCGCGCTGAGGAACTTCGGTTCGATCATGCGGCATCAGCGCGCGAGCACGGCGAGGATATCGCGATCCTCGCGCATGATGTCCTCGGCGGCCTCCATCGCGGCGAGGAAATCGGGATCGGTCGCCGACATGCTGTAGCCATTCGGGGCGTCGTTCAGATAAATCGAATCGCCCTGAGAAACGCGCAGTCCGGCAATGACATCCTTGGGCAGGATGACGCCCATCGAATTGCCGATCTTGATGAGCTTGAGCTTGCGGACGTGTTCGGTTGGCGCGTTCATACGTATGTTATAACACACACCCGCTTGGCCCTCAACCGTTCACCCGCTACGCCGAGGCTGCACCCGGGAGAATTGCATGTCGTCGTCCAAGCAGGGGGAATCGAACCTCGTTATCTTCGCGGCGCTTGCCGCCAATCTCGGCATCGCCGTCGCCAAGTTCATCGCCGCCGCGATCAGCGGGTCGTCGTCGATGCTGACCGAGGGGTTCCACTCGGTCGTCGACAGCCTCAACCAGATCTTGCTGCTCTACGGGCAGCATCGCGGCAAGCGGCCGCCCGATATCGACCATCCGTTCGGCTATGGCCGCGAGCTGTATTTCTGGAGCTTCGTCGTCGCGATCCTGATCTTCGCGGTCGGCGCCGGTGTGTCGGTGTACGAGGGGCTCGTCCATATCGAGGAGCCCGAGCCGCTGCGCGATCCGCTCGTCAACTATGTCGTGCTCGCCATCGCGTTCGCGCTGGAGGGCGGATCGTGGCTGCTCGCGATGCGCGGATTCGCCGCCGACAATCGCGGACGCGGCTGGTGGAGCGCGGTGCGGCGGTCGAAAGACCCGGCCGGGTTCATCGTGCTGTTCGAGGATTTGGCGGCGCTCGCCGGCCTCGTCATCGCCGCGGTCGGCGTGTGGGCGAGCCATCATTTCAACGATCCGCGCATCGACGGCGTCGCCTCGATCCTGATCGGGGTGTTGCTCGGGCTGATCGCGATGGTGCTCGCGCGGGAGGCGAAGGGATTGCTGATCGGCGAGGGCGCCGATCCCGCGATCGTGGCCGAGGTGCGTGCGATCGTCGATGCCTATCCGGTCATCACCTCGGTCAACCATGTCCGCACCATCCACACCGCGCCCGACAGCGTGTTCGTCGCGATCAGCGCCGATTTCGAAGACTCGCTGACGATGGGCGACGCCGAGACGATCATCGAGACGATCGAGACCGATCTCAAGGCGCGCCTGCCGATCCTCTCGTCGATCTACATCCGGCCCGAAAAGCGCGAGAATGCGGCGATCCTGCCGGTGGACGAACCCGCGGCGGCATAGTCCGCCCGCCCCGGACCGGACGCGGGGCGCTACTCCGCCGCCACCGCCGTCATCACCTGCCGCCGTGCGCGCGGCCGCGCCGCGCCGCGCGTGCCGCTGTAGAGCAGGCTCAGCGCCGGCGAGCGCTCGATCAGCGCGGCGATGCCGAGCGTCGCCGCGAGCGTGCCGCACGCCACCACCACGAAGCCGATCTCCGGCGGCAGCCCGACGCCATCGACGACCAGCGCGAGCCAGACGATCACCGGCACGTGGAACAGATACACCACGAACGATCCGCGCACGAGCCGGTCGGTGACCGGGCTGGCGCGATCGAACGATTGCCGCGCGACCGAGAGGATCACTTGCGTCACCAGCATCGCCGCGCCCGCGCCGACGAAGCGATAGAGCGGCGGCCAGCTATGCCCGTAGAACGCCAGTGCCAGCGCGGTCGCCGCCACCGCCAGCGCCGCCACCCCCGCCCGCCGCTCGCCCATCGCCGCGAGCGTCTCCGGCGCGCGCTGGAGCGCGAGCCCGAGCACGAACCACGGCAACGCGCCGAGCAGATCGTCGAGCCGCAAAATCTCCTGCGGCAGCGTGGTGTTGAGGTGGGCGGCGTAGAACAGCTCGATCGTCACCGCCTCGAACAGCCCGACGGCGATGCCGAGCAGCAGCAGCGTGGCGAGCGGGCGGCGCGCCGCCCAGCGGTCGATCCCCTCGGGCAGCGGGGCGGTGCGCAGGGCCGGCCATATCCGCGCCGCCAGCGCGGTCGCGCCGCACAGATATAGCAGCACGATGATGAACCACAGATGCCGCACCCAATAGCCGCCCGAGGTGAGCGACAGATTCCGCCACGATTCGAGCGCCTGCGCGGGTGCGAAGTTGGACAGTTCGCAGCCGATGTTGAGCAGCGGAATAATCGTGACGAGACTGGCGAGGAACGGAATGCCGAGCCGCGTCAGCCGCGCGCGGAACCAGCCGCCGGGCGGATATTTGGTCAGGCTGAGCGCGGCGAAATAGCCCGCGACCAGGAAGAAGGCCGGCATGCGGAACAGGTGGATCGCCTCCGCGACATAATCGAGCACCGGCGCGTGCCGATGGGTCGCGACGATCCAGCCGCCCGCCTGAAAGGCGAGCGCGCTGTGATAGGGGATGCCGAGCAGCATCAGCGCCGCGCGGAGCGTATCCCAATAATGCTGGCGCGCGCTGGGGCGGCGGGCTGATCCTGCGTCCATACCGCACGATAACCGCGTCGCGGCTGAATGGCTCCGTAACGACATCGCGAAAGACCGGGCTGGATGAACCGTTCGTCCCGAACCGGACCCGGTCGGGGGCGGGAAAACCGCGCACCGGTTCGCCGGTGAAGGCACTGTTTCTTAGGGGCGTGCGTTTCTCCGCCGTATCTGCTATGGAGCCGCGCTTATCGCGCGACTTGCGCGTCCAGCATTCGGAAAATCATGCCCTTTACCCACCTTCCCGCGCTTCTTGGCGAAGCGCTCACCGCACGCGGGTATGCCGCGCCGACTCCCGTCCAGGCCGCCGTCATCGCGCCCGAGGCCGAAGGCCGCGACCTGATCGTTTCCGCGCAGACCGGTTCGGGCAAAACCGTCGCGTTCGGGCTCGCCATCGCGCCGCAACTGCTGACCGAGGACGGCAAGCTGCCGCCGGCGCGCGCGCCGCTCGCGCTCGCCATCGCGCCGACGCGTGAACTCGCGCTGCAGGTCAGCCGCGAACTCGAATGGCTGTACGGCAAGGCCGGCGCACGCATCTCGACCTGCGTCGGCGGCATGGACGCCTCGCGCGAGCGCCGCTCGCTCAGCCACGGCGCGCATATCGTCGTCGGTACGCCGGGCCGCCTGCGCGACCATATCGAGCGCGGCGCGCTCGATCTGTCGCAGCTCAAGGCGGCGATTCTCGACGAGGCCGACGAGATGCTCGACATGGGCTTCCGCGAGGATCTCGAGCAGATCCTCGACGCGACCCCCGACTCGCGCCGCACGCTGATGTTCTCGGCGACGATGCCCAAGTCGATCGTCGCGCTCGCCAAGCGCTACCAGAAGGATGCGCTGCGCATCACCACGGTCGGCGAGGATCGCGGGCATGGCGACATCAGCTATCAGGCGGTCACGGTCGCGCCGCCCGACATCGAGAATGCCGTCGTCAACCTGCTGCGCCTCCACGAAGCCGAAACCGCGATCCTGTTCTGCGCGACGCGTGACAACGTGCGGCATCTCCACGCCGGGCTGACCGAGCGCGGCTTCTCGGCGGTGGCGCTGTCGGGCGAGCATAGCCAGAACGAGCGCAACGCCGCGCTCCAGGCGCTGCGTGACCAGCGCGCGCGCGTCTGCGTCGCCACCGATGTGGCGGCGCGCGGCATCGATCTGCCGACGGTCACGCTCGTCATCCACGTCGAGCTGCCGCGCGACGCCGAGACGCTCCAGCATCGCTCGGGCCGCACCGGCCGCGCCGGCAAGAAGGGCACCGCGGTGCTGATCGTGCCGTATCAGCGCAAGCGCCGGGTCGAGATGATGCTGCGCGGCGCGCGCATCGCGGTCGAATGGCTGCCGGTGCCGAGCGTGGACGACATCCGCAAGGCCGATCGCGAACGGCTGATGACCCAGCTTCTCGAACCCGTCGAGGTCGATGAGGACGATCGCGCGCTCGCCGCGAAATTGCTCGAACAGAAGACCCCGGAGGAGATCGCCGCCGCGCTGGTCCGCTCGTTCCGCGCGCGCATGCCCGCGCCCGAGGAGATGCTCGCCGAAGGTCCGGCCGAGCGCGCGCCGGGCAAGGAGCATCATCGCGCCGGCTTCGACGACGTGGTGTGGTTCCGCATGGACATCGGCCGCCGCGAGAATGCCGATCCGCGCTGGATCCTGCCGCTGATCTGCCGGCGCGGGCACATCACCAAGAACGAGGTCGGCGCGATCCGCATCGCCGCCAACGAGACCGCGTTCCAGATCCCGCGCGCGCTGGCGGGCAAGTTCCTCGCCTCGGTCAAGCGCACCCAGGGCGAGGAGGCCGAGGGCGGGGTGCAGTTCGAGCAACTCGCCAACGGGCCGCAGGAGGCCCCGCGCGGACCACGCCGCGCGAACGGGCCGGCGCCGGTGCGCCACACCGCCCGACCGACGCTGCGCGGCAAGCGGCCGCAGCGGTAAGCGACGCCCGCGCCGACCCCGTCCGTGCCGGGCACGCGGAGGCCATCGCGGCCCTGCGCGCCCCCGTTCGGCACGGACGCGGGACGGCAATTCGACGGTAACCATGACCCGCTCTGGTGCCGATTGAGCACACCTGAGCACGACCTGCGCTCGGGACTAGCGCGGGTGCCATGCGGGCGCTAAGCGACAGCCATGCTGGCACCCAAACCCAAAGACTGGATCATGGCGATCGCCCCCTACATACCGGGGCGATCGACGGTTGATGGCGGCGCGAAGGCCGTCAAGCTCTCCTCGAACGAAAACGCGCTCGGCACCAGCCCGAAGGCGATCGCCGCGTTCGCGTCGCATAGCGGCGATCTCGCACGCTACCCCGATGCGAGCGCGACCGAACTGCGCGCGGCGATCGGCGCGAAATATGATCTGGAACCGGACCGGATCATCTACGGTACCGGATCGGACGAGATTCTCCACCTCATCGCGGGCGCCTATGCCGGGCAGGGGGACGAGGTGATCCACGTCCGCTACGGTTTCACCGTGTACGAGATCGCGACGCGGCGGGTCGGCGCGCTGCCGGTGATCGCGCGCGACAAGGATTACGCGACCGACGTCGATGCGATCCTCGCGTGCATGACCAGCAAGACGCGAATCGTCTTCATCGCCAACCCCAACAACCCGACCGGCACCTTCACCTCGCGCGCGGAGATCGCGCGCCTGCACGCCAATCTGCCCAACCGCGTGATGCTGGTGATCGACCAGGCCTATGCCGAGTTCCTCGATCCCGAGGACGACGACGGCGCGCTAGAACTGGCGCGAACCGCCCCCAATGTGATCGTGACGCGCACCTTCTCCAAGATCCACGGCCTCGCCGCCGAGCGGATCGGCTGGGGGTACGGCTCGGCCGAGGCGGTCGCGGCGATGCACCGCATCCGCGCGCCGTTCTGCTGCACGATCGCGGGCCAGGCGGCGGCGATCGCGGCGGTGCGGGATGACGAGTGGATCGAGAAGACGCGCGAGCACAATCGCGTGTGGCGCGCGTGGCTCACCGAGGAAATCGAGAAGCTGGGCGCGGCGAGCCTGCGCGTGGTGCCGAGCGAGGCGAACTTCGTGCTGGTGCTGTTCGAAGGCGCGCTGACCGCCGAGACGGCCTACACCCAGTTGATGGAGCGCGGCTATATCGTGCGCTGGCTGCCCGGCCAGGGGCTGGCGAACGGCCTGCGTATCACGATCGGCACCGAGGAAGAGACGCGCGGTGTCGCGGCGGCGCTGCGGGACATCGTCGCCGGGGTGTGAGCGGCTTCCGGCGCGCGGCCTTGGCAACGCCCGGCCCGCGTGGTTAGGTGTGCGCCGATGACAAGGAAGACGATCGCTTGAGAATCGCCGCAATCGTTGGGCTTTTGTGCGGCTGCGCGGCGCTCGCCGGCTGCGGCGGCAAGGATCGGCCCGCGCCGGGCGGCACCGCCCCCGCCGGCGCGGTCGCGCCCGAACGGAACTGGCGGCTGGTCGCCACCGATGACGATCGCAACCGGCTGCGCGGCTGGCGCGACACCTGGCTGGCGGCGGTCGACAAGGCGCGCAAGGGCGGGCGTGGCGCCGCGATCGACGGCCTGCACGAACTCGCCGATCCCGACCGTGCGCTCACCGATCCGCTGCCGCCGGCGGGCGCGTATCGCTGCACCGTGTACAAGATCGGCGCCAACGGCACCGCGATGGCCGATTTCACCGCGTTCGAGCCGACCGACTGCGAGATCGTCGGCGGCGGCGGGCTGCTCGAATTCCACAAGACCGGCGGCGTGCAGCGCCCCGACGGGCTGCTCTACCCCGATGGCGCGCGCGCGGTCTTCCTCGGCACGATGGTGTATGGCGACGAGGACAAGCCGTTCCGCTACGGGCAGGACCGGCTGCGCGACATGGTCGGCTATATCGAGCGGATCGGGCCGAAGCGCTGGCGGCTGGTGCTGCCCGCGCCGCGCTTCGAATCGATGCTCGACATCATCGAGATCGTGCCGGCGTAACGCCGCCTAGCGCGTCTCGAACGCGCGGACGCCCTTGCCGAGCGTGTTGGCGCCGATCGCGAGGCGCTCGTGGCTATAGTCGGCGACGAAGGCCGGGCTGCGCGTCTCGCCCGGCGCGAGGGTGGCGGTGTTGCCCTCGATCCGCAGGCCCGCCGCGCTATGATCGTGCGCTTCGGCGGCGATGACGATGAAGCCGGTCCAATTCTCCTTGTCGCGGCCCTGGACGAAGGTGTTGCCGCGGATCGTGCCGGTCGCGCCGTTGGGCAGGTCGATCATGTAGTTTGTCTTATGCCCGGCGGTATCGTCGAAACTGGTGTCGGCGATCGTCACGCGCGGACCGCGCACCTTGACGTAATGGCCACCGCGCCCGCGCTCGAAGCGCGAATGGGTGACGGTGACCGGTCCTTGCGTCTCCAGATAAATCGCGTGCGCGCAGCTCGGGCTTTCGTCGCACTGGCCGAGCCCCGAGAAGGTGCTGTGGTCGATCATGATCGCCATGTCCGCGCCCGCGCCGCCGAGGATGCCCTCCTGGCTGTCGAGGAACATCGCGTTGCGCACGGTGAGATCGCCACGTTCGATGCGGATGCCCGCGCCGTTGCCGTCGCCGACGCGCAGCCCCCGGAAGACGATGCCATCGACCACCGCGCCGTCGCCGCGCAGCACCAGCGCCGCCTTGCCCTCGCAGGTCGTCTGCTCAAAGATAACGCGGCCGGGCACCGCCGCCTTGAAGGTGATGTGCCCGGCCTGCTGGATCGCGCATTGGTGATAGGTGCCGGGGGCGATCAGGATCGTGGCGTCCTGCCCGCGAATCGCCATCAGCGCCTCGTCGAGCCGCGCGAAGCCTTGGCCGCCCTGGACGGTGAACGGCTGCGGGCCGCTCTGGGCCGCGACCGGCGCGGCGAGCGCGAGCGTGGCGAGGGCAAGAAGAGGACGCATCGGCAAGACTCCCTTGGGCGCGGGGAATGCCCGCGCGCGAAGGGTCTGAGAAGGCGCATTGAGGGTTAACCTGTTCCCGGTTCGGAACACCGCGCGTCGAGCGGAGCGTGCGGGAACTCTGTCAGATGCTCTTGCTGATCCCGAAGAAGAACCCGCGCCGCTGGCCATATTGCGGCGCGCCGACGCCGACGCCCGAGCCGTCGCGAATCTCATAGACATGGTCGAACAGGTTGAACACGTCGGCGCGGACCTCGATGCCCGGCCCCTTGAAGCTGTGGCTCGCGCTGATGTTGAACACCGCATAGCCGGGCAGCTTGCCGCCATTGGGCACCGCGCCGTCTCGGCGCAGCCCCGACCCGTAGATCATGCTCGCCGCGAGCTTGCTGTCGCGCAGGATGCCGTCGTCGAAACGGTACGACGCGCCGGCCGAGCCGGTCCAGGTCTGGTCGTGGTCGAGATAGATATATTGGCGGCTGATCGTGGCGAGATCGGCGGGATCGAAATTGAACTGGCCGCTGCTGATGTCGGTGCCCTGCGCCTTGGCGTGGGCGATATTGCCGTAGATCAGCCAGCCGCGATGCGTGTAGCTGATATTGCCCTCGATCCCGTCGATCCGCCCGCGCCGGTAGTTGAACGGCGTCAAAATGATCGGCGCGCCGAACTGGCCCTCGTCGAGCAGGTTGCGCGAGCGGCGGTGATAGGCGTCCACGCCGATCGTGACTGGGCCGATCTTCTGTTCGGCGCCGATGTCGAAATAGTCCTGCCGCTCGGCGAACGGCACGTCGCCGTAGGTGCCGGGCGCGGCGCCGCTGGTGCCGACGAACTTGGCGATCGTGGTGGTGGCGACGTTGGCGAAGGGTGCGGGCGAGAAATAGCGCGCATAGCCGGCATGGATCGTGAACCCGCCCGGCGGCGACCACACCGCGTTGACGCGGGGGCTGAGCTGCTGCTCGCTGCGATAGCCGTCATAATGGTCGAACCGGCCGCCGAAGTTGATCGTGACGTGGTCGATCGGCTGCCATTCGTCCTGGAGATAGACGCTGTAGGTCATCTCGGTCGCCGAACCATTGTCGGCGATCGCGATCGGCTGGCCGGTCTGCGCGCCGGACGCGTCGACCGGGAAGACCTGCGTGCTGGTGCGGCTGGTGCCGTGGTCGCGCGTCACGACGAAGCCGCCGCGTAGCGTATGCGCGCCGCTCAGCCGGTACACGCCTTCCACCTGGACGCCGGTGGTGAAATCCTGCTTTTTCGCCGCCTGCGCGATGCCGTTGAACAGCAATTCGCCGAGCACGTCGGGCGTGTATTGCAGTAACGAGTAGCGCGCGAAGATCGAGCCTTGCAGCGTCACCGGCCCGGCATCGTGGAGCAGGCTGAGGATGCCGAACGCGGTCTTCTCATGCTGGCGCTCGTCGAGATCATCGCTGAGGAAATCGGTGACGCCGCCGACGCTGTAGCCGCTGTCGGGGTGCAGCCCGCGCGGGTTGGGGATCTGGAAGCGCTGGTCCGAATAGCCGCCGATCAGCGAGACGCGGTTGCCGTCGTCGATGGTGTGATCGAGATAGACGAAGCCCTGATACTGGTTGGTGGTGTCGTGCAGGGCATCGGTGCTGCCATCGACCGATTCGATGCCGAGATCGTTGTGGCGGTAGCTCGCCGTGACGAAATAATTGGTGTTGCCGGTGTTGCCGCCATATTCGACGCTCGGCTCGATCGTGCCGCGGCTGCCGCCGTAGAGCGAAACCTCGCCGCCGTTCTGGAAGCCGCTCTTGGTGGTGATGTCGATGATGCCCGCCGTGCGCAGCCCGTATTGCGCGGGCAGCGCGCCGGTGCGCAGATCGAATCGGTCGACCAGGCGGGGGGAAAGCGTCTGCCCGAACACGGCGATGCCTTCGGGCAGGATCGTCCCGTTGATGCGATATTGCAGATTGGCGTGGTCGTCGCGAACGTGGAGTTGCCCCGCGCCGTCCTGCGACACGCCGGGCAATTGCAGCAGGATCTGGTTGAGCTGCTGGTTGTCCCCGCCGGGCAGCGCCTGGATCGTCGCGTTCGAGATGGAATAGGTGGTCGCGCCGAGGCTCGGCTGGATCGAGGCGCGCGCGGCGTCGAGCCGGCCGGTCACGACGATGTCCTTGGGCTGGTCGGCTGGCTGATTCGCCGGCGCCTGGGCCGGGGCCGGCTGATCGTCAGCGAAGGCGGGCGTGGCGAACAGCGCGCAGCCGCATAGCAGCAGGATTCGAAGGGGCATGGGCTGGGAGGCTCCGGCTATGACGACCATGATACGATGTAATGTCGCAGCATCGTCAAGCCTCCCGGGCCGATCCTGCATGGTCCCGATGCCGGTGCAAACCTTGCGGATTGCTGAACCGGCGGTTCGGGCGGTGGTGGGCTCGCCGGGATTCGAACCCGGGACCTACAGATTAAAAGTCCGTTGCTCTACCGACTGAGCTACGAGCCCCCAAACCGAAGGACGCCCGTTAGGGACGGTTCGCCCGCCGGTCAACCGCGCGTATCCGCGCGGCAAGCTGGCGGATGGTACGCCCCGATTGCGGATCGCGCCAGAGCGGGGCGATTCGCGCGAGCGGATCGAGCACGAAGCGGCGCGCGCGGAAGGCCGGGTGCGGGATGGCGAGGTGGGGCATCCGCACGCGCCCGCCGCTCCACAGGATGATGTCCAGGTCGATCACGCGTTCGCCCCAGCGCCGCCCGCGCCGCCGCCCGAACGCCCGCTCGATCGCCTTGAGCGCGGCGATCAGGTCGGCGGGATCAATCTCCGTCTCCAGCACCACCGCGCTGTTGGCGAAGCGCCGTGACGACGGGCCAAGCGGTGCGGTGTCGAACACCGGCGCGACCGCGCGCACGTCCCCGAGCCGGCCGAGCGCGGTGATCGCGGCGCGCAGTTCGGCGGCGGGGGCGCCGTGGCGGCCGCGGCGGTTCGATCCGAGCGCGAGGGCATAGCTTGTCGGCATGGCGGCACCCGCCTACGCGAACGCGATGCTGACCCCAAGTGCCATACCCTCCGAGTCGGTGCCCGCCGGCCCGCCGCCAAGCCCGCTGCCCAACACCGAGCCGCCGCACGATTGCCCGCTGTGCCCCCGTCTGGTCGCGCTGCGCGAGTCGCTGCGCGTCGAATATCCGGGCTGGTGGAATGCGCCGGTGCCCGCGCTCGGCGACCCGGATGCGTGGCTCGGCATCATCGGCCTCGCGCCGGGCAAGCACGGTGCGAACCGTACCGGGCGGCCGTTCACCGGCGATTACGCGGGCGACCTGCTGTTCGCGACGCTCGCCAAATTCGGCCTCGCCTCGGGCGTGTACGAGGCCAGACCCGATGATTCGCTCCGGCTGGAGGGCGCGATCATCCTCAATTCGGTCAAATGCCTGCCGCCCGAGAACAAGCCCAGCCCCGAGGAAATCCGCACCTGCCGCCCCTTCGTCCAGAATCAGGTGGCGGTGCTGCCCAAGGCGCGCGTGTTCATCGCCTTGGGGCAGATCGCGCACCAATCGGCCGTCAAGGTGCTCGGCGGGCGGCTCCCCAAAGCGCGGTTCGCGCATCTCGCCGAGCATCGCATGCCCGACGGGCGCGTGCTGATCGATAGCTATCACTGCTCGCGCTACAATCAGAACACCGGGCGGCTGACCGCCGAGATGTTCGAAGCGGTGTTCGCGCGCGCGCTGGAGCTGCGCGGGGGGTGAGAGGGCGCGCTAGCCTTTTCCACCGTTCGTGCTGAGCGAAGTCGAAGCACGTGCCCCAAACGCCACGTACTTGGCACGTGCTTCGACTTCGCTCAGCACGAACGGGTGGGATGTGGAGCGGCAGCGCCGGCCATGCGGTATGCCTGAAACACGAGCACGGGGGAGAGCGCCTCGCTCGATCCCCCGCGCTATCGCAATCGCCGGTGCCGGTCTTACCGGCGGCGTCCTCCCCAGGGCGTTCTTATGTTCGATACGGCGGCTACGACAATCGGAGGCGTAGCCGAGTCGAAATCAAAAAAAAAGGCCGGTACGAGACCGGCCATGAAAGTTTTAGGAGAGGATGCCTGAAAGGCACACTCTTTGTGCGCCGCAACACGGCTGCTCGCAAGTGCAAAATTTGCAATTACAATTGCATTAATGCGACGACACGGTGTCCAGCGGGGTTGAGCTGCGGAACCGGGCCGATGATAGCGTTCACACGTCCTGCGAGAGCCGCCCGTACAGCTCGGGCCGGCGATCGCGGAAAAACCCGAATGCGGCACGGTGCCGCTTGACGCGATCGAGATCGAACCGTGCGGTCAGCACGCCCGTCTCGCCCGCGCCGAACTCCGCGACCAGATCGCCGCGCTCGTCGCAGATGAAGCTGTGCCCGTAGAAGGTCTGGCCATGTTCGGTGCCGATTCGATTCGCCGCCACCACCGGCACCACGTTCGACACCGCATGGCCGATCATCGCGCGCCGCCACAGCCGCGAGGTGTCGAGATCGGCGTCATGCGGTTCGCTGCCGATCGCGGTCGGGTAGAACAGGATCTCGGCGCCCATCAGCATCATCGCGCGGGCGGTCTCGGGATACCATTGATCCCAGCACACGCCGACGCCGAGCGTCGCCTGCGGACCCGGCCAGACCTTGAAGCCGGTATTGCCGGGGCGGAAGTAGAATTTCTCCTCATAGCCAGGCCCATCGGGGATGTGGCTCTTGCGGTACACGCCCATCACCCCGCCATCGGGGCCGATCATCGCCAGCGAATTGTAGTGATGCGGCCCGTCCGCCTCGAAGAAGCTGGTCGGGATATAGACGTTCAGCTCCTTGGCGAGCGCCTGCATCGCCAGCACCGCCTTGTGCTCGGCGGTGGGCTTGGCGGTGGCGAACAGCCCCTCGTCCTCGACTCGGCAGAAATATTCGCCCTCGAACAGTTCGGGCGGCAGGATCACCTGCGCGCCCTTCCCCGCCGCCTCGCGGACGAGTTCTGAGACATGGGCGATATTGGCATCAATATCGTTGCTGAAGGCGAGCTGCAGCGCAGCGACGGTGATCTCGGTCATGACGCTCCCTTAGCGGGTGCGTGTGACATCCGCACCCTCCCGCCGGCAAAATCGCGCGAGCGAGGGCGCGGAGATGGGGATGGGCGGGGCGTTCGGGAAGGTGGGGCGGTTGTCGTCGGGCGCTAGACTAAAGCCCCTCCCTGGAAGGGAGGGGTTTGGGGTGGGTCGGCCCGAGACGATGCGCGACCGCTGCCATGATCGCTTCGGCCACGCCATCGGTATTCTCGCGAACCTCGCTGTTCCAGAATCGCAAGACACGCGAGCCAAGGCTCTCGAGGAATAGCGTGCGCGAGTCGTCATAAGCGACGGCATCGATGTGCTGACTGCCGTCGAGTTCGACCACCAATTTGATCGAGCGACACGCGAAGTCGACGATATAGCTGCCGATCGGAAGTTGTCGCGTGAAGCGGGGACGCAGGTGGCGAAGGCGCGACCACAAGGCGCGCTCCTCCGCAGTTGCGGCGTTGCGCAACAGGCGAGCGTTTGCCGTCATGTGAGGGGCTATTCGAGGCATCGCATGAGGATGCCGTCGCCTAATACGGAGAGCAACCCACCCCCAACCCCTCCCTTCCAGGGAGGGGCAAAAGGTGCGAAGCCCGGTACTTTCTGCCCTCGTGTCCTCTCCTGATCAGAGAGGGAGCAGATCAGAACTGATGCCCAGTCCGGTCGCGCTTGGTCGCGAGATAGCGTTCGTTGTGCGGGTTGGCGGGCAGCACGTGCTGCACGCGCTCGGTGACGGTGATGCCCGCCGCTTCGAGCTGCGCGACCTTCTCGGGGTTGTTGGTGAGCAGCCGCACCGCATCCTGCCCGAGCAGCGCGAGCATCCGCGCCGCCACCGCGAAATTGCGCGAATCGATCGCGAAGCCGAGCCGCGTGTTGGCATCGACCGTGTCGAAGCCCTGATCCTGCAGTGCATAAGCGCGCAGCTTGTTGATGAGGCCGATGCCGCGCCCCTCCTGCCGCAGATAGAGCAGGATGCCCCAGCCGCTCGCCGCGATCGCGGCGATCGCCGCGTCGAGTTGCGGACCGCAATCGCATTTGAGGCTGCCGAGCACGTCGCCGGTCAGGCATTCGCTGTGCAGCCGCACCAGCGGCGGCGTGCCGTCGGGCGTGCCGATCAGCAGCGCGACATGCTCGCCGGGCATCTCAGGCGTGCGGAACGCATAGATCTCGGCGTGTTCGGCGCCCGCCACCGGCAGACGCGCGTGCGTGGCGATGGTGAGGCGCGCGGCGTCCTCATGCGCGGCGATGTCGGCGGGGGTGATCGTCAGCGCCGCCGATCCGCCCGGCAGCGCGAAAAATGCCGGCAGCATCCCGCTGATCCGAGCGAGCGCGAGCGCCGCGCCCGCCGCCGCCATCTCGGCGAGCGGAATCGCGCGGAACGGACCCATCAGCGGGTTCTGCAAATCGAACTGCGGATCGGCGAGCGCGGTCGCGGCGGCGAAATCGAGCCAGCGCGTGCGCTCGATCAGCACCGGCGCGTCGGGCACGGCGGCGTCGCGCTGGTTGGCGAGCTTGAGCGTCGCCGCGCGGCCGGCGCTGAGCAGCACGGGGGCGCGGCCCTCGGAATCGAACGCCGCGAGGCGGGCGGGATCAGCGGTCTCGATCGGCAGCAGCGCGAGATCGCCGTCGGTCCCGCGAATCGCGATCGGCCAGCCGCGCCGGAGCGCGTCGATCGCGAGCGCGGTGAGGCGCGCGTCGCTCATGCCGCGAACTCGGTCATGATCGGCACGTGATCGGAGGGTTTGAGCCAGCTTCGGCACGCCTCGAACACGGTATGCGACACCGCCTTGGCCGCGACCTCGGCGGTCGCCCACATATGATCGAGCCGGCGCCCGCGATCGTTGACGGTGAAATCGGGCGAGCGATAGCTCCACCAGGTATGCAGCCGCGCGGGCGCGGGGTGGAAATGCCGGCCGAGATCGACCCAGCTATTCGACGCCTTGAGCCGGTCGAGCGCCTCGACCTCGATCGGGGTATGGCTGACCGTGCCCAGCAACTGCTTGTGCCCCCACACGTCGCAAGGGAGCGGCGCGATGTTGAAATCGCCGACCAGCAGCGTCGGCGCGGTCAGGCTCTGCGACCAGGCGGTCATCCGCTCGAGAAAATCGAGCTTCTGGCCGAACTTGGGGTTCACGTCGCGATCGGGCACGTCGCCGCCCGCCGGCACATAGACGTTCTCGATCCGCATCCCGTTCGCCAGCCGCACGCCGATATGCCGCGCCTCGCGATTCGCCTGCCAGTCGAGCCGGTCGTCCTCGACCAAGGGCACGCGGCTGAGGATCGCGACGCCGTGGTGCATGCGCTGGCCGTGGAGCATGATATGCTTGTAGCCGAGCGCCTTGAACGCGGCGGCGGGGAAATCGCCGTCGATCACCTTGGTCTCCTGAAGGCACAGGATGTCGGGCGCGACGTCTCGGAGGAAGCGTTCGACGATCTCGATGCGGAACCGCACCGAATTGATGTTCCAGGAGACGATCTTGAGCGTGTCGGCGACGGAGGAAGGCATTGCGGGCATGTAGCTATCGCGGCGGCGCGGCGCCAGCGCGGTTGTTTGCGCGCCACCGTCCGCACTGAGCGGAGTCGAAGTGCGCGTCCCAAGCGCACCGCCTGTAACACGTTCTTCGACTTCGCTCAGGACGAACGGGCGATACTCTAAAAGGAAAGGCCCTCGCTCCGGGGGCATGGAGCGAGGGCCGACCGGCGTTCGTCACGCAGGCGGGGAGCGGAGCTTCGAGCAACAGGGGGAAATCTCGAAGTCCCCGCAACCGCAAGACCGATCTAGGCCCCCGAACCTGTCGCCACTATGAACGGCCGGGCCGGATTCGGATGACATTCGCGTTATTGTGTTTCCCCCTGGAAATATTGTGTTGCGCGGGGAAGCTCAGCCTTTGGGCGATTTGCTGCGCGGGTCGTTCCAGCGGAACATGCCGTCCGACACGGGGGCGTTGAAGCGTTCGTCGGACAGGCGGATGGTGGTGCGGTTGTTCTGCGAATCGAGCGCGACCCAGCCTTCCATCCGCAACCCCGCCGGTGCGGCGGGGTCGCGCGTGAAGACCAGATTGATGCGGCCATATTCGGGGTGCTTGGGGTCGGTCGCGTCGATCGAGACGATGCGCGGATCGCCGCTGTCGACAACATGCGCGATGCCGCCGATATCGCGATCGGGGTTGAGCAGCACGCCGAGCGGGGTGGACCCGATCGGCCAGCGCTGCACCTGCCGCACCGAATAATCGATGAAGGTGAGCGCCTTGCCGTCGCCGACGATCAGGATCGGCACGCCCTTTTGATATTGGAAACGGATCTTGCCGGGCTGCTTGAGCGTCAGCGTGCCGGTCACGACCTTGCCGTTGCGATCGGTCTGGGTGAAGGCGGCGGTCATCGTCTGTATGCTGCGCAGATGCTTCTGCACGAGCGCGAGATCCTCGTTCGCGGGCGCGGCGGCGATGAGGGCGGGCGCCGCGAGCAGCGCCCAGGCCGGAGAACGGATCATGTCAAAACTCCCGAAATTCTGCGGTCGCGCTTACGCGGCGTGGCTTGAACCCGCTCTGAACCATCGTCAACAGAGGCTGCGGATCGCGTGCCCGCCGCAGTCGATGCGGAAATCGATGCCTCAGGACCGTGCATATCCCCCGTTCGTCCTGAGTAACCACCGAGTAGCCCGCAGGGCGTATCGAGGTGGTGTATCGAAGGACAGGCCCCGCGCGATTACCGTGCTTCGATACGCTTTCGATACGGGCCTTCGGCCCTACTCAATCGCTACTCAGCACGAACGGGGGAAATCTCACCGCCTCAAACCGGATTCCCCTCGCGATCGCGCAGCACTTCGCGGCGGCCGACATGGTCGGGGCGGCCGACGATGCCGTCCTTCTCCATTCGTTCGATCAGCCGCGCCGCCGAGTTGTAGCCGATGCGGAGCTGGCGCTGGAGCCACGAGGTCGACGCCTTCTGGCTTTCGCACACCAACTGGATCGCGCTGCGATATTGCTGGTCCTCGGCCGAATCCTCGCCGGCGGGCGCGCCGTCCATCGCGAAGCTCTCCTCGGGCTCCTCGGTGACCGACTGGATGTAATCGGGCCGCCCCTGCGAGCGCCAATGGTCAGCCACGGCATGAACTTCGTCGTCGGACACGAACGGGCCGTGGACGCGGACGATGCCCTTGCCGCCGGGCATGTAGAGCATGTCGCCCTTGCCGAGCAGTTGCTCGGCGCCCTGTTCGCCGAGGATGGTGCGCGAATCGATCTTCGAGGTGACGTGGAAGGAGATTCGCGTCGGCAGGTTGGCCTTGATGACGCCGGTGATGACGTCGACCGAGGGCCGCTGAGTCGCCATGATGAGGTGGATGCCCGCCGCGCGCGCCTTCTGCGCGAGCCGCTGGATGAGGAACTCGACCTCCTTGCCGGCGGTCATCATCAGATCGGCGAGTTCGTCGACGATCACCACGATCTGCGGCAGGATCTGATAGTCGAGCGTCTCCTCCTCATAGGTCGGCGCGCCGGTTTCGGGGTCATAGCCGGTCTGGACCTTGCGCCCGAGCGGCTGGCCCTTGGCCTTGGCGGCGCGGACCTTGTCGTTGAAGCTGGCGAGGCTGCGCACGCCGACCGAGGACATCTGCCGGTAGCGATCCTCCATCTGCTCGACCGCCCATTTGAGCGCGCGCACCGCCTTGGCGGGATCGGTGACGACCGGCGAGAGCAGATGCGGGATATCGTCGTACATGCTCAGTTCGAGCATCTTGGGATCGATCATGATCATCCGGCACTGGTCCGGGCGGAGCCGGTAGAGCAGCGACAGGATCATGCTGTTCAAGCCCACCGACTTGCCCGAGCCGGTGGTGCCCGCGACGAGCAGATGCGGCATCGGCGCGAGGTTGGCGATCACCGCGTCGCCGGCGATGTTCTTGCCGAGCACGAGCGGCAGCGAGCCGGGTTCGTCCTCGATCGCGTCGATCAGTTCGCGCAGGCCCACCATCTCGCGGCGCGCGTTGGGGAGTTCGATGCCGATCACGGTGCGCCCGGGAATCGTCGCGACGCGCGCCGAGATCGCCGACATATTGCGCGCGATGTCGTCGGCGAGCTGGATGACGCGGTTGGCCTTGATGCCGGGCGCCGGCTCGAGTTCGTACATCGTCACCACCGGGCCGGGGCGGACGTTGACGATCGAACCCTTCACATGGAAGTCGTCGAGCACCGATTCGAGCAGACGGGCGTTGCGTTCGAGCGCGGCCTTGTCGATCGGCCCGCCGGTCGGGGGCGGGGCCGGCTTGAGCAGGTCGATCGAGGGCAATTGCGAACTGTCGCCGAGATCGAACGAGGTCTGCTGCGCGCGCGGGCGCGGCGGCGCCGCGCTCGCCATCGTGCGGTCGCTGATGACCGGCGCGGGGCGGTCGTCCGGCATGGCGACCGGGCGCGGCACGCTGATGCGCGGCGTATCGGCGGGATCGCGCGTGACGACACGATCGGGCACGTCCTCGATCAGCCCGTCACGGTCGCGCTCGCGCAGGTCGGCGAGCGCCTTGATGCGGCTCGGAATGCTCGCGCCGTCGAGCCCGACGACAAAGCTCGACGCCCAGCACGCAAGCCCGGCGAGCCCGATCAGCGCGCCCAGCGCGCGCGCCGTCCACAGCATCGCTTGCTGATCGGGAACGAAGCCGACCGCGAAGCGCAGCGACTCGGCGATCGCGAGCCCCGCGAGCCCGCCCCAGCCGGCGGGCAGCCACAGCACCGCCGTCGCCGAGATCAGCGCGAGTGTCGTCCCCATCAGCACCACGCCGGCGGTCGCGAGCAGCAGCATCAGCCGCCAGCGCCCGACCGGCACGTCGCGCCACAGCCGCAGCGCGATCAGCATCAGCACCGGCAGCATCAGCACGACGAGCGGGCCGAACAGGAAGAGCATCAGGTCCGCGCTCCACGCGCCGACCGGGCCGAGCCAGTTGCGCGCCGGCCCCGCCGAGGCGGTGTTGAACGAGGGATCGCCCGAATGATAGCTCGCCAGCGCGATCACGAACGCGACGACGGCGATCACGATCGCCATCGCGCCGATCACGCGGGTGCTGCGCACCGCCCCAGCCTTCACCGTCTCACGCCATAGCGGCGGCTGCACGCGGCTCGCCATGCTTCGAAGTTCCCTGAATGTTGGCTGTTGGTTCCGTCCGATCATCGCGCGGGACGGAGTCCGCGTCAAGTTTGCGGTGCCGTGATCGGGCGCTACGGTGCCGCGCATGAAGCGCGCGCTGCCCCTATGCTTTGCCCTGTGTCTCGTCCTCGCCGTCCCCGCCGCCGCGCAGGCACCGGAGGCGGTGGACGCACGCGTCGCGGCGGCGCTCGCCACCGCGCCGGCGGGCACGCGAATCGGGCTGCTCGTGGTCGATGCCGATGGGCGCGAGCTGGTCGCGGTCCGTCCCGACGATCGCTTCGTCCCGGCCTCGAACACCAAGATCTTCACCACCGCGACCGCGTTCGCGATGCTCGGCGATCTGACCCGGCCCGATATCGAAGGCGGCGCGAGCGTGCGGATCGAGGGGCGTGACGTGGTGCTCGCCGGGCATGGCGACGCGCGGCTGTCGAGCGCCGCCGGTTGCACGGTCGATTGCCTCGCGACGCTCGCGGACGCCGTGGCGGCGAAGACGCGGGTCGTGCGCGATGTGATCGGCGACGATAGCTGGTTCCCGGACCTGCGCTGGAGCCCCGGGATGAGCTGGAACACCATCCAGACCCGCTCGGGCACCGGTGTTTCGGCGCTGACGCTCGACGACAACGAACTTCCGATCACGGTGACGCCCGCCGCCACGCTCGGCGCGGCGCCGCGCGTCACGGCCAGCCCCTATTACACGGTGGAGAACGCCGCGATCACCGTGGCGGGCGGCGCGACCGCGATCGGCTTCGAGCGCGCGCCGAACCGCCCCGTGCTGCGGATCACCGGCACGATCGCGCGCGGCGCCGCGCCGCTGCGCGACCGCCTCGGCATCGACGATCCCGCCGAGTACGCGGCGTGGACTTTTCGCGCCCTGTTGCGCGCGCGGGGCGTGACGGTGAGCGGGCACGCGACGGCGCGGCACCGGCCGCCCAGCCCCGGCGACGATCCCGCCCGGCGCGGCGGCGCGGCGATCGCGCACCCGCCCGAGCCGCCGGCGCTGGCGCGGCTGGTGCCACCGCCGCTCGCCGAGGACGTGCGGATCACCAACAAGACCAGCCAGAACCTCCACGCCGAACTGCTGCTGCGGCGGATCGGGCGCGTGCGGGGCGGCGGCGCGATCGCCGACGGACAGGCGGCGGTGCGCGGCATGCTGGCGGAGGCGGGCGTGGCGCGCGCCGCGTTCGATCTTTACGACGGATCGGGCATGTCGACCTACAACCGCGTCAGCCCGCGCGGCATGGTCGCGCTGCTGCGCTGGATTTCCGGCCAGCGCTGGGGCGCGGCGTGGCGCGAGACGTTGCCGGTCGGCGGGGCCGACGGCACGCTCGCGCGGCGGTTCGCCGGCACACCGCTCGACCATCGGCTGTTCGCCAAGACCGGCAGCCTCAACGCGACCTCGGCGCTGTCGGGCTGGCTGATCGCCCGGAGCGGGCGCACGCTGACCTTCGCCCTGTTCGCCAACGACATTCCCGAGGGCGCGAGCGCCACCCCGGCGATCGACGCCGCGCTGGAGGCGGTGGCGGCAGCGAACTGACGCGCCGCTGGCAAACGTTTCGTTAACCAACGATGGTTAGCAGTCGGGCGGGGCAGGGGGCAGACGGCGGCAGTTGACGATGGACAGTCCGTTCGCCTTCCTGCTGCCCGCCTATATGGCGATCTTCACGATCGTGTTCGGGCTGGTGTGGCGCTGGTATCGGCGCGGCGCGGCCTGGTGGGCGTTCGGATTCCTGTGGGGCGCGGTCGGCTTCGCGATGCCGCTGTTCCCGCAGAGCGTGCAGGATGCTCCGCTCGGCGCGCTGGGCGCCGACGGCTGTTTCGCGCTGTCGTTCCTCGGCTATGGGCAGGGGCTGCTCCACCACATCGGCAGGCCGCATCGCCACCGCCTCGCGCGGCTGGGCATCGCCGCGGCGACGATGGCGGTGTGCGGCTATGCGATCTATGGCCCGCGCAACCAGCCGCTCGAATATGTCGCTTCGGATATCAGTTGCGGGCTGCTGCTGCTGCCCGTGCTGATCGCGATGCGCCGCCGCGTCACGCTGAAGATCGATCGCCTGCTGTTCGCGATCACCGCTTTGGTCGCGCTCGAAACCACCGGGCGCGGGGTGTTCGTCACGCTCGCGCTGCTCGCCGGGCATCCGGCTTATCTGCGCACGATCTACGGGTTCGAGATGCAGTCGGTCGCGGCGATCCTCGGCATGGTGTGGGGGCTGGCGGCGCTCGCGGCGATCCTGCTCGATGTGGTCGCGGGCTATGCGCGCGACGCCATCACCGATCCGCTGTCGGGGCTGCTCAACCGGCGCGGTTTCGAACAGGCGCTGGCGGCGCTGCCGCTGGAGGGCTGCATGATCATCGGCGACATCGACCATTTCAAGAGCGTCAACGATCGCTTCGGGCATCTCGCCGGGGACGGCGTGATCGCCGGGCTGGCCGCGATCATCGCCGCCGCGCTGCCCCCCGGCGGCGTCGCCGCGCGGACCGGGGGCGAGGAGTTCGCGATCTTCCTGCCCGGCGCCGGGGCGGGGGAGGGCGCGCGGCTCGCGGGCGTGATCGGCCAGCGCTTCGCCGCCGCCGACCGGGGCGCGATCGACGTCGCCGCACCGCTGACCGCGAGCTTCGGCGTCGCGGCGAGCGAGGCGGCGGACCGCTTCTTCCTGGACGTCACCGCCCGCGCCGACGCGGCGCTGTACGCGGCCAAGGACGCCGGGCGGAACCGGACCGTCACGCACGAGCCGCAAATCGGCGCGCGCTTCGTGCCCGAGCTCGGCTTCCCGATGCTGCTGCGGGCCGCCGCGGCGGGCTGAGCCGCCCGACCGACACCGACACGCCCGCACCCCGCCGAGTCGCGCGAAGCGCCGGCGCGCGTCGGCCGGAAAACCGCCTGGACATGCGGCCACGCGCCGCGCTGTGCCCAATGCGCCACAGCCCCGCTCCGATCGTCGCGTTTTCCTGTCGGGCAATCATATTGAGTTGACTTTGATGCTGCGGCGCAAAACAACGCCCTACCCAGAAAAACTTTTGCCGCAGGATATTTCCGATGGCGGTTCGCTCTGGGTGATTCGTTACAATGGGGCGCGGCGCCGGAACAGGCGCACGAACGATCGACAAGGGGGTTGTTCTTGATGACGGTGGAAATGACGGCGTGGCTCGTCCCGCTGATGGCGTTGTTGGCGGCGGGGCTCGCGGCCGGGTTCACGGCGGGCATATTCGGAGTCGGGGGCGGCTTCATCGTGGTGCCCGCGTTGGTGTATCTGCTGCCGCTGCTCGGCGGCGACAAATCGCAATATGCGCATGTCGCGATCGGCACGTCGGCGGCGACGATCATCGTCACCTCGATCCGCTCGTTCCGCTCGCACGCCAAGCGCGGCGCGGTCGATATGGAAGTGCTCAAGACCTGGGCGCCGTGGCTGGTGCTGGGCGATGCCGCCGGCGTCGTGCTGGCGGACCATGTCGACGGGCATATCCTGCTGCTGATCTTCGCGATCGGCGTGCTGCTGATGTCGGTCAACTTCCTCGTGCCCAAGCTCAGCAACTTCGTTATTTCCGATACCATGCCGGGCCTCGCGCCGCGCGTCGCGATCGCCGGGGGGCTCGGCACCTTCTCCTCGCTGCTCGGCATCGGCGGCGGCAGCATCGCGATCATGGTGATGACCTTGTGCGGCCGCTCGATCCACAAGGCGATCGCGACCGCGGCGGGCATCGGCGTGCTGATCGCGATCCCGACCGCGATCGGCTTCATGATCACCGGCTTCGGCGAGAAGGGGCTGCCGTGGGGATCGCTCGGCTACGTCAATCTGCCGGCGACCTTCGCGATCGCCTCGATGTCGATCCTGACCGCGCCCTACGGCGTCGCGGTCGCGCACAATCTGCCGGCGGCGCCGCTCAAGAAGGTGTTCGGCCTGTATCTCGTCGTAATCTCGATGACGATGTTCATGAAGGCGCTGCATCTGCGCTGAATCGCTCAACGATCTATTGGCAATTCTCACTTTTTCTCAGGGGCAAAACCATGTCGGATAGCGTGATGGTGACGGAAGAGGTTCAGGACGATCTGTTGGGCCGCGGCTTCGGCCGGCGCGATCTCGCGCGGATCGCGGCGGTGTTCGGGGTCGGCGCGGCGGCGGCGACGCTCGGCCGCCCGGCCTGGGCGTCGGGCGGCGTGCCCGATCCCGCACCCACCGCGCGCGTGCGGATCGGTGCGAACGAATGCTGGACCGGCCCGTTCGCACCGGGTCAGAAAGCGGCGGCGGCGATCATCGCCAGCGGCAACCGCTATGCGCCGCACGACGAGCGCGGCGATTTCATCAAGGCGGTGATGGCGGTCGAGGGCGTGCCCTACGATCATGTCGCGCCCTGGCCCGGGTCGAGCGATCCGTTGTCGCGCGCGGTCGTCACCTTCTGCTCGCCGGGGCGCGGCCTCGTCACCGCCGATCCGACCTTCGAACTGGCGGGGCGCACCGCGCAGTGGCTCAAGGTGCCGGTCAAGGCGGTGCCGCTCACCAAGGACTATACCCACGACGTAAAAGCGATGGTCGCCGCCGATCCCAACGCCGGGCTTTATTATATCTGCACGCCCAACAACCCGACCGGCACGATCACCCCGCTCGCCGACATCGAGTGGCTGCTCGACAACAAGCCCGCCGACGCGGTGGTGCTGATCGACGAGGCCTATACGCACTTCGCCGGCGTGCCGACCGCATCGTACCTCGCGCCCAAGCGCAAGGACGTGATCGTGATGCGGACCTTTTCGAAGATCTTCGGGATGGCCGGCATGCGGATGGGCTTCATCATGACCAACCCGGACAATCTGATGAAGATGATGCGCTACGACGGCGGCATGCAGTCCGGCGCGCTGCCGCTGCCCTCGCTCGCCTGCGCGACCGCCAGCCTCACCGCCGCGCCGCTGATCGCGCAGCGCCGCGCCGAGATGCGGACCGCGCGCGGGCTGACGCTCGATCACCTCAAGAAATACAAGGGGATCGAGGTCAAGCCGACCGAAGCCAACATGTTCATGATCGACTGGAAGACCAAGCCCGCGCGCGACGTGCAGGCGGCGTTCCGCAAGCAGAGCATCGAGATCGGTCGCTCGTGGCCGATCTGGCCGACGGTCAGCCGCATCACCGTCGGCTCGGCCGCCGAGATGAAGGACTTCTGCACCGCGCTCGACAAGATCATGGCGTGATGGACCGGACGATGCCGCGCTTCGGCGCGGTATCGCCACGGGGGTGACGCGCGACTCACTTGGCGCTAGTCGGCATCGTACCATGACAGAAGACCTCCGCGCCGCCGCCCTCGAATCCAAAGCCTGGCCCTATGAGGAGGCGCGCAAGCTCCTCAAACGCTATCCGGACGGCAAACCAGGCGGCGCGCCGATCCTGTTCGAAACCGGCTACGGCCCGTCGGGCCTGCCGCACATCGGCACCTTCAACGAAGTGTTGCGCACGACGATGGTGCGCAATGCCTTTCACGCGCTCAGCGACCAGCCGACCCGCCTCATCGCGTTCAGCGACGATATGGACGGGTTGCGCAAGGTGCCCGACAACGTCCCCAACAAGGCGATGCTCGCCGAGCATCTCGGCAAGCCCCTGTCGCGCATCCCCGATCCGTTCGGCACGCACGAGAGCTTCGCCGCGCACAACAACGCGCGGCTGCGCGCCTTCCTCGACGCTTACGGCTTCGACTATGAATTCGCCTCGTCGACCGACTATTACGCCGATGGCCGTTTCGACGATGCGCTCAAGGCGGTGCTGCGCCACTATCAAGCGATCCTCGACGTGATGCTGCCGACGCTCGGCGCCGATCGCCGCGCGACCTATTCGCCGGTGCTGCCGGTCAGCCCCAAGTCGGGCATCGTGCTCCAGGTGCCGGTCGAGGTGGTCGATGCCGACGCCGGTCTGATCGCGTTCGAGGATGACGGCGAGCGGATCACCCAGACGATTCTCGGCGGCCATGCCAAGCTGCAATGGAAGGTCGACTGGGCGATGCGCTGGGTCGCGCTCGGCGTCGATTACGAGATGGCGGGCAAGGATCTGATCGATTCGGTCACGCAAAGCTCGAAGATCTGCCGCGTGCTCGGCGGCCGCCCGCCCGAGGGGTTCAACTACGAGATGTTCCTCGACGAGAAGGGCGAGAAGATCTCCAAGTCGAAGGGTAACGGCCTCTCGATCGAGCAATGGCTGACCTATGGCAGCCCCGAGAGCCTCGCCTTCTTCGCCTATCGCGAACCCAAGAAGGCCAAGTCGCTCCACATGGGCGTCATCCCGCGCGCGGTCGACGAATATTGGCAGTTCCGCACCAATTATCCGACACAAGGCGTGAAGGAGCGGCTCGGCAACCCGGTCCACCACATCCATGATGGGAAGCTGCCCGAGGGGACGCTGCCGGTGACGTTCGGGCTGCTGCTCAACCTCGTCAGCGTGATGGGCGAGGCGACCGCCGAGCAGGTGTGGGGCTATCTCGCCAATTACGTGCCCGATGCGACGCCCGCGGCCTATCCCGAGCTCGACCGGCTGATCGGCTATGCGATTGCGTATGGCCGCGATTTCGTCGCGCCGACGCTGGTGAAGCGCGCGCCCGATGCGGTCGAGCGGGCCGCGCTCGAACGGCTCGACGCCGAACTGGCGGCGCTGCCGGCCGACGCCGATGCCGAGACGATCCAGAACATCGTCTATGAGATCGGCAAGACGCAGTTCGACGGGGTCGGGGGGTTCGAGACGTTGCGCGACTGGTTCAAGGCTCTGTACGAAACCCTGCTCGGATCGAGCCAGGGGCCGCGCATGGGCAGCTTCATCGCACTCTACGGCATCGCCAATTCACGCCGGTTGATCGCCGAGGCGCTCGCGCGGTAGCGCTTTGCCGCGCTCGTGCGTTAGGACGGGCTGACGCCCAGGGAGCATAGCTATGGATACCACGACGAGCGCCCAGCACAGCACCGCGTCGATCGACGCGATGGGGCCGATCACGGCGGTCCACATCGCGCTGATGGTGGTGCTCGCGCTCGCCGCGTTGCTCATCATCTGGCGCGGCGGCGTGCTGGTGCGCCGCCGCCGCCGCGCCGAGCGGCAGGTCGCCGAGAATCGCGAGATCGCCGAGGAAGCCGGCGCGACCGCGCCGCCGACGACGCGATCGCCGATGGGCGACGACGTTCCGGCCGTGCCCGCCGCCCCGCCCCGACCGGCGCCAGAACCGGCGTCAGAGCGGGTACCTGAGCCGGCACCCGCGCCCGCCCGTGAGCCGGCACCCGAGCCGGCGCCGGTCGCTCCGCCGGCACCCGCACCCGCCTCGACCTCCGCAGGCGGCTCGGACCTCACCCAGCTCAAGGGGCTCGGCCCCAAGCTCGCGGCGACGCTGGCCGAACTCGGCTACACCCGCCTCGACCAGATCGCCGATCTCACCCCCGCCGAAGCGGAAGCGCTCGACGCGCGGCTCGGCGCGTTTCAGGGGCGCATGGCGCGCGACCGCTGGATCGAGCAGGCGCGCTTGCTCGTCGCGGGCGATCGCGCCGCGTATGAGGCGCAATTCGGCAAGCTCTGAGACCCGCGCCTCGCCAGTGTCGGCGCGGCGCGTGAAAGCGAAGCTCAGCGCGGCCGTGTCCAAAGATCCGCCGGGCGCGGCGTGATCGTCATGCGCGCGCGCCCGCGCGCCTGGCCGAGCGCGCGCAGGATGAAGCGCGCCTTGTCCGCGCGCGAGGTGGTGACGCGGCTGTCCCACGCCCGTGCGCCGCGCGCGGCGACCGCGCGGCCGATCGCGCCGTAGATCGCCGCCGCCGACAGCACCGCCCAGGCCGATCGGAACGGCAGCGCCGGCGCGCCCTGCCGCGCGCTCGCCTCGTACAGCGCGGCACGGTCGGCGAGGCGGCGCGCGAGCACCGCGATCCGGTCGCGAAACGGCGGCTTCATATGCTCGCCCGGCGGGATGTCCATTTCGGCGAGCCACGCCTGCGGCAGATAGCATCGCCCGCCGCGATCATCCTCCGCGATGTCGCGCGCGATATTGGCGAGCTGGAAGGCGATGCCGAGGTCGCAGGCGCGGTCGAGCGTGGCATCGTCCTCGGGCGACACCCCCATCACGATCGCCATCATGCAGCCGACCACGCCGGCGACATGGTAGCAATAGCGGTACAGGTCGGCCTCGTCGCGCGGTCGCCATTCCTCGGCATCGAGCGCGAAGCCGGCGATCAGATCGCGCGCGAAGCGGTGCGGCAGCCGGGTCTCGCCGGCGACGATGCGCAGCGCGTCGAAGGCCGGATCGCCGACGGGAGCGCCGGCCAGCGCGGCGTCGGTCTTGGCGGTGATCTCGGCAAGGCGCGGCGCCGGATCGGCGACACGGCGCATCGCATGGCCGTGTTCCTGCCCGTCGGCGATATCGTCGCAGGTGCGGCACCAGGCGTAGAGCAGCCACGCCTTCTCGCGCGTCGGACGGTCGAACAGCCGGCTCGCGGCGGCGAAGCTCTTCGAGCCGTGCGCGATCGAGGCTTGCGCCGCGGCGACCGTCTCGGCGCGGGTGGGTTCCGAAACGCTCAAAACCCGCTCAGCCCGGACGGAGGAGGGGACGGCACGGCTTACAGATCCGCCTTGCGCATCTTGGTGATCGTCTCGATCGGTTCGTGCGCCGCCATCTGCGCGAGCAGCCCGTCTAGCGTGTCATCGACGATCAGGATGCGCTGGTGCTGCGGCCGCAGGAAGCCGACCTCGCCCATCTTGGCGACGAACGCGATCAGGTGATCGTAATAGCCCGCGACGTTGAGCAGCCCGACCGGCTTGGCGTGATAGCCGATCTGCGCCCAACTGAGCGCTTCCCACAATTCGTCCATCGTGCCGGTGCCGCCGGGCAGGTTGATGAAGCCGTCCGAGAGATCGGTGAACGCCTGCTTGCGCTGGTGCATCGTCTCGACGACGCGCAGTTCGGTGCAGCCGCGATGCGCGACTTCGGCGCTGACCAGCGCGGTCGGGATGATGCCGATCACCTCGCCACCCGCCTCGAGCGCGCCATCGGCGACCGCCCCCATCAGCCCGAGCCGCCCGCCGCCATAGACCACGCCTATCCCCCGCTCGGCGAGCGCGCGGCCGACCTGGCGGGCGGAGTCGATATAAACCGGATCAGCCGGCGAGGCCGACCCGCAGTACACCGCGAGGCGTTTCACAGCGTCGCCCCGGCGCAGGCCGGGGCCGTTGCGTAATCGTTCGAAACGACGGCCACGCTCAGTAACGCGGCGGCCCCGGCCTGCGCCGGGGCGACGAGACTTTTCACTTCAAGTCCTCCAGCATCAACGCCGCCGTCGCCTTGGCACTTCCCACCACGCCGGGAATCCCTGCGCCCGGATGCGTACCCGCGCCGACGAAATACAGGTTCGGGATCTGGTCGTCGCGGTTGTGGACGCGGAACCAGGCGCTTTGCGTCAGGATCGGCTCCAGCGAAAAGGCGCTGCCGAGGTGCGCGTTCAGGTCGCCCGCGAAATCCGCCGGCGTGTAGCTGAACTTGGTGACGATCCGGTCGTGGATGTCGGGGATCAGCCGCCGCCCCACCTCGTCGAGAATGCGCTTTTCCAGCACCGGCGCGATCTCCGCCCAATCGACCGGGAACTTGCCCATGTGTGGCACCGGCGCGAGCGCATAGAAGGTCGAATGACCCTCGGGCGCGAGGCTCGGATCGGTCACGGTGGGGTGGTGGAGGTACAGCGAGAAATCCTCGGGCAGCACGCCATGATCGTAGATGTCCGCGAGCAGCCCTTTGTAGCGCGGCCCGAACAGGATCATGTGGTGCGGAATGCCCGGCCACGTGCCCTTGATGCCGAAATGGACGACGAACAGCGACGGCGACCAGCGCTTGCCCTCCAGCCGCTGCCGGGTGCGCTGCGCGCTGCGCGAGGTCTTGAGCAGATCGCGGTAGATGTGCATCACGTCGCCGTTGCACGCGATCATGTCGGCCTGCGCCTGCCATCCGCTCGCGGTGGTGACGCCGGTGGCGCGGTCCCCGACCGTCTCGATGCTCGTCACCGCGTCGCCGAGCCGCACCACGCCGCCGAGCCGCTCGAAATGCGTGACCATGCCCGCGATCAGCCGGTTGGTCCCGCCCTTCGCGAACCATACCCCGCCGTCGCGTTCGAGCTTGTGGATCAGCGCGTAGATCGCGCTCGTCGTCATCGGATTGCCGCCGACCAGAAGCGTGTGGAACGACAAGGCCTGGCGGAGATGCTCGTCCTTCACGAACGACGACACCACCGAATAGACCGAGCGCCACGCCTGATAGCGCGCGAGCGCGGGCGCAGCCTTTATCATCGCCGCGAAATCGAGGAACGCGGTCGCGCCGAGCTTGACATAGCCTTCCTCGTACACGCCGGCGGCATAATCGAGGAACTTGCGATAGCCCGCGACATCGTCGGGGTTGAGCCGCGCGATCTCGGCGGTCAGCGCGGGGTCGTCGTTCGAATAATCGAAACTGACGCCGTCCGCCCAGTTGAGCCGATAGAACGGCATCACCGGCACCAGCGCCACGTCCTCGGCCATGTCGCGCCCGCTCAGCCCCCACAGCTCGCGCAGGCATGCCGGATCGGTGATGACGGTGGGGCCGGCATCGAAGGTGAAGCCGTCGCGTTCCCATACATAGGCGCGACCGCCCGGCTTGTCGCGCGCCTCGACGATGGTCGTGTCGATCCCCGCCGATTGCAGGCGGATGCCGAGCGCGAGGCCGCCGAAGCCAGCGCCGATGACGATCGCGGAACGGGCGGCGGGCGGCATCAGCGCGACCCCGCGAGCGCGGCGATCGCGCGGCCGATCGGCACCGGCGGCTTGCCGGACAGGATGCGCATCTTGTCCGTCATCGTCGTCGTCCCTGCGTAAAAGCGTCCGATCAGATCGGAATCGAGGCGGTAGAAGCGTTCGAGGATGCGGTATCGTTCCCAAGGGTCGGCGGCGCGAAACAGCATGCGCGCGAGGATACGATAGAAGCCGCGCGCACGCCACAGCCGTTGCGCATGGCGGTGCGTGAGATCGTGCAACGCGGCGCCCGACAGATCGCTCGCCTTCGCGACCAGCGCCGCGAGCCGCACCGCATCGGGCAGCGAATAGCCGGTCATCGGATGGAACAGCCCGGCGCGCATCCCCGCCTTGGCGATGCCCGCGCCGCCGCTGCGCCAATATCCCTCGAAATCGCCGCCCATCGCGACCGGCAGCACGCCGGTCTCCTCGCGCAGCACGCGCTCGGGCAGCCAGCCGCGCGCGGCGACATAGGCGTCGATTCGCTCGGCCAGCAGCGCGGCGTCGAGATCGGGCGTGTCGCTGTAATATGTGTCCTCGATGAACATCCGCGTCGCCGCGAACGGCAGGCAATAGACGAAGCGATAGCCGTCCTCCTGCGCCACGGTCGCGTCCATCACGATCGGCTGGGCGAGGCCGTGCGGCTCGGCGAGTTCGACCTCGCAGCCGGCGAACTTCTGCCAGCCGAGATCGAGCCGGGTGAGATCGGCGGGGCCGCGCGCGTCGATCACGCCCTGCGCGGAGATCTGGTCGCCATCCGCGAGCATCACCGCGGTCGGCGCGAGATCGGTCACGCGCCGTCCGGTCATCAGCGCGCGCGGCGCGAGCCGGTCGCGCAGCACCTGGTCGAGCCGCTCCGATTCGATCGAATAATAGGTCTGCGCGATGCCGCGGCGGTGCGCGGGGAAGGCGACCTCATAGCCCGACCAGCCGTGGCAGACGAGCGGCGCGACCAGCCAGCGGTCCGCCGCCGCGACATCGCTCGCGAAGAACGACCAGACGTGATTGCCGCCCAGATGCGGGTTTTCCTCGACGATACGCAGATCGAGATCGGGGCGGACGCGGTGCAGGGCGAGCGCGAGCAGGCCGCCCGCAAGACCGCCGCCGACGATCGCGAGGTCACAATGGTGGACTTCGGACATCGCCGGCCCCTAGCCGATTCACGCGGCGGTGCAAATCGCGCCGCGATCGTGTAGGGCGAGCGGCGTGGCAGCAATCCTCACCATCCTTCTGTCGGCGCTCGCGATGTCGGTGATCGTCGGGGTGCGCTATCTGGTCGTCAGCGGCGCGTTCGCGGCGGCGACGCGGCTGCGCCATCCGGGTTTGTACGCCGGGCTCGATCCGCAGATTCGCCGGGAGATCGGCTGGAGCCTCGCCTCGGCGGCGATCTACGGCGTGCCCGCCGGCGTGGTCGCCTGGGGATGGCAGAATCGCGGCTGGACGCGGATTTACGCCGATCTCCACGCCTGGCCGCTGTGGTATCTGCCGGTGTCGGTGCTGCTGTATCTCGCCGCGCACGACACCTGGTTCTACTGGACGCACCGCTGGATGCACCGCCCGCGCGTGTTCCGCATCGCCCATGCCGCGCACCATGCCAGCCGCCCGCCCACCGCCTGGGCGGCGATGGCGTTTCATCCGATCGAGGCGCTGAGTGGCGCGCTGGTGGTGCCGCTGCTCGTGTTCCTCGTGCCGATCCATCCGATCGGCCTCGCGATCGTGCTGACGGTGATGACGGTGATGGGCGTCACCAATCACATGGGCTGGGAGATGTTCCCGGCGGCGCTATGGCGGGGGCCGATCGGGGGCTGGATCATCACCGCGAGCCATCACCAGCGCCACCACCAGCAGTATGAGGGCAATTATGGGCTTTATTTCCGGGTTTGGGACCGGCTCTGCGGCACCGATCGCGGCCTGGGCGATTTCGCGCGCGGTCATGCCCGCGCGGCGGCTCGGGCTGGGCGCGCTCGCGCTGACGATGCTCGGCGGCGCGGCGCCCGTCGCTGACCTGTCGCTCGATATCGGCGGATTGCGTTCGGCCAAGGGGCTGGTGCGCGTGTGCCTGACCGCGGTGGCGGACAATTTCCCCCAATGCGTCGACACCGCCGAATCGACCCGGCGGACCGCGCCGGCGGATGGCGGCGCGATCCGGTTCGCCGGGCTGCCGCACGGCGATTATGCGATCGCGGTGATCCATGACGAGAACGGCAACGGCAAGCTCGACACGATCGCCGGCATCCCGCGCGAGGGCTTCGGCTTCTCGCGCAACCCGCCGATCCGCTTCGGTCCGCCCCGCTTCGCGAGTGCGCGCTTCAGCGTGACCGGCGCGGGCGAACGGCAGCAGGTGAAGATGCGCTACCTGCTGTGATGCCGCCGCTTAGCGTTCGCTCAGATAATAGCGGTCGGTCGCGGTGAGATCGGCATCGAGGTCATAGACGATCGGCTGCCCGGTCGGGATTTCGAGCCCGGTGATCTCGTCGTCGGGAATCTTCGACAGATGCTTGACCAGCGCGCGCAGCGAATTGCCGTGCGCCGAGATCAGCACGCGCTGGCCCTCCTTGAGCGCGGGCGCGATCCGGCTGTCCCAATAGGGCAGCACGCGCGCGATCGTGTCCTTCAGGCTCTCGGTCGCCGGGATGGCGATGCCCGCGTAGCGGCGGTCGCCCGACAGATCGAACGCGCTGCCCGCTTCGAGCGGGGGCGGCGGCACGTCGAAGCTGCGCCGCCAGATATGCACCTGCTCGTCACCGTGCTTGGCGGCGGTTTCGGCCTTGTTGAGCCCGGTCAGCCCGCCGTAATGCCGTTCGTTGAGCCGCCAGTCCTTCTCGACCGGCAGCCACAGCCGCTGCATCTCCTCGAGCGCGAGGTTGAGCGTCTTGATCGCGCGGGTTTGCAGCGAGGTGAAGCACAGATCGAAATCGAGGCCCTTCTCGGCCATCAGCCGTCCGGCGGCGCGCGCTTCCTCGGCGCCTTTCTCCGTGACATCGACATCCCACCAGCCGGTGAAGCGGTTCTCGAGGTTCCAGGCCGATTGGCCGTGGCGGATCAGGACGAGGCTGGGCATGGATTTCCCTCTGCTGGTGTTCGCCTTGTCCTTAGCGGCTGATCGCGCCGAGGCAACTTGCGCGCGCACTGGGCGCCGTGGCAGGTCGGCATGTGAAGGAGACGTGCGATGGCGATCATCCGGCAGAGCTTGATCTATGACGGCCCCGGCGGCCCGTTCGAAGGCGTGATCGCGTTCGAGGACGAGGTGCGGACGCTGCGCCCCGGCGTGCTCGTCGTCCCCAACGTGCTCGGCCAGAAGGAGGCGGATATCCGCAAGGCGGAGGATCTCGCCGCGCTCGGCTATGTCGCGCTGGCGTGCGACGTTTATGGTCAGGGCAAACGCACGACGCGCGAATCGCCCGATCCCGCCGTGTACATGAACGCGCTGCGGGCCGACCGCGCGCTGCTGCGTGAGCGGCTGGCGGCGTCGCTCGCCGCGCTCGCCGGGTTCGACCGGGTCGATCCGGCGCGGCTGGCCGCGATCGGTTTCTGCTTCGGCGGCGGCTGCGTGCTCGATATCGCGCGCGCCGGCCTCGGCGTGCGCGGCGTGGTGAGCTTCCACGGCGTCTATGACCGGCCGGATTATGCCAATGTCACCCCGATCACCGCGAAACTGTTGATCTGCCACGGCTGGGACGATCCGCTCGGCCCCCCCGAAGCCGTGACCGGACTCGCGCAGGAACTGACCGAGGGGCAGGCCGACTGGCAGTTGCTCGCCTTCGGCGGCACCGGCCACGCCTTCACCGACCGCGACGCGCCCGAGCGCCCCGGCTTCGGCTATCGCGCGTTGGCGGACCAGCGCAGTTGGCGGGCGATGCGCGATTTCCTCGCGGAGCTGTTCCTGTAGCCCGGCGTGCAGCGTTCGTTCGTCCCGAGCCGATCAAGAGAGAACATCCATGAACCCCGTTTACACCAAGCTCGGCACCACCATTTTCGAGGCGATGTCGGCGCGCGCGCGGGCGAGCGGGGCGATCAATCTCGGCCAGGGTTTCCCCGACGGACGCGGCCCCGGGGACGTGCTCGCCGAAGCGGCGCGCGCGCTCATCGAGGACTCGAATCAGTATCCGCCGATGCTCGGCACCGCTTCGCTACGGCAGGCGGTTGTCGAGCATTACCGCGCGCATCAAGGGCTCGATCTCGCAGCGGAGGAGGTGGTGGTCACCTCGGGCGCGACCGAGGCGCTCGCCTGCGCGATCTTCGCGCTGGTCTCGCCCGGCGACGAGGTGGTGATGTTCCAGCCGCTGTATGACGCCTATCTGCCGCTGGTCGAGCGGGCGGGCGGGGTCGCGAAGCTGGTGCGGCTCGCGCCCCCCGACTGGCGGATCACCGCCGAGGCGCTCGCGGCGGTCGCGAGCGACAGGACCCGGCTCATCATCCTCAATTCCCCGCTCAACCCGGCGGGCGCGCTCGCCACCCCGGAGGAACGTGCGCTGCTCGCCGACTTCTGCGTCAGCCACGACGCGATCGCGATCTGCGACGAGGTGTGGGAGCATGTCGTGTTCGACGGCGCGCGGCACGAGTCGCTGATCGCACAGCCGGGGATGCGCGATCGGACCGTCAAGATCGGCTCGGCCGGCAAGATCTTCTCGCTGACCGGATGGAAGGTCGGCTGGATGTGCGCCGCGCCGCGCCTCGCGGCGGTGCTGGCCAAGGCGCACCAGTTCCTCACCTTCACCACTCCGCCCAATCTCCAGGCCGGCGCGGCCTATGGGCTGGGCAAGGACATAGGCTATTTCGAGGACATGCGCGCCGGCTACCAGCGCTCGCGCGACCGTCTGCGCGACGGGCTGGAGCGGCTCGGCTATGCCGTGCTGCCCTGCGCCTCGACCTATTTCCTCAACATCGATCTCACCGCTTCGGGCGTCGACATGGGCGATGTCGCCTTCGCCGAATGGCTGATCGCGGAGGCGGGCGTCGCGACGATCCCGGTCAGCGCCTTCTATGCCGAGGCGCCGGTGACCAACGTGGTGCGGCTATGCTTCGCCAAACAGGACGCGACGCTCGACGCCGCGCTGGAGCGGATGACGCGCCGGCCCTGAGCGGGGCGAAGGGCGGTCGGTCCGTCCGGTACCCCGTTCGCCCTGAGCGCAGTCGAAGGGC